>CBDBDI010000001.1:0-11741 GCA_965203895.1 Dehalococcoidia bacterium
TGTTCATTCAGCGCCCCTTCAAGCGCATCGTCTAGCATTGCATCGACATCAATGCGCTCGTCGCCATCGTCAGACGTCTCTTCAAGCGCGGCGATAGCCTCTTGCAGCGCCGTTTCCAGCGCGTCGCGGTAGTCTTTGTAATCGCCCAGCGCCTCATCCACCATCGCCGCGACGTCGATATCGTCGGCATCCATATCTTGGGCTTCGCCGCCGTCCATCTCATCAATTGCGGCGCGCATCTCGGCCATGCCGGAATCGGCCGCCGCCAGTTCCGCCTGCAGGCTGCTCACCTGATCGGCAAGCGCCTGTATGTTTGCGTCCTGCGCCGCCATAGTCGCCGTCATGGCGCTCATTTCGGCGTTTGCCGCGCCGTCGTAATCGCCGCCGCGCGCGCCAACCGCAAGCGCCAGCGCAATAATCGCAATCACTATGCCTGCGCCGCCCAGCAGCCACCCGACTATCGTGTTTCTTTCCATCGTGTTATTAGCCTCCATACTCTACGCGCGATTCGCACGCGCATACGGCTTCATTTTTTCCATTATCAGCGCCGCAGCAGCGAAAACACTCTTGGTAAGTCTAGCAAGCGCAGCGCCCGCTCACAACCGAATTAGCCCGCCAATCGGCGCATCCGTCAACCGCTGAGGCTGTGCCTTGGGCTGTTGTGCGAAAGCACGGCGCGGTTCACAAGGTTATCGGGCATCCTGCCCTGCAGCACGGCGGCGACTTCCCCGGCGGCGCGCTCTTCCAGCTCCAGCACCGCCTCTTGCGAGAAGAACGCCACATGCGGGGTTACAAGCACATTGTCCAGCTTCAGCAGCGGCGCATCCGGGGACGGGTGGGCGTCCACCAGCACATCTAAGCCTGCGCCGCCGATGCCGCCGGATTGCAGCGCGGCGTAGAGGGCGTCTTCGTCAATCAGCGGGCCGCGCGCGCAGTTAATCAGGAAGGCGTCCGATTTCATCAGCGCAAGCTCAGCGCTGCCGATGAGGTTATGCGTTTCGGGCGTCAGCGGCGAGTGCAGCGTGATGAAGTCCGATTCGCGCAGCAGCGTTTCCATATCCACAAGGCGCGCGCTGCCCTCTGCCGCTTGCTCCGCCGATACGAATGGGTCATACGCCAGCGCTTCGAAGCCGAATGCCAGCGCCTTTTGGCATACCGCTCTGCCTATGCGGCCGAAGCCCACGATGCCCAGCTTTTTGCCGCGCAGCCGCATAATGCGCATCGTGAGCGGCACGCTGCCCCAGCCGGCACCCTTGACGGACTTATCGAAGAGCGTGATGCGCCTGTTCCAGTCAAGCAGCAGTCCCATAACATGGTCCGACACTTCGTCCACGCAGTAGTCAGGGACATAGGTAACCGCTATGCCCAGTTCGGTCGCGGTGTCCACCGCGATGTTGTCCACGCCCACGCCGTAGCGCCCAATGACGATGCACTTTTGGGCGGCGCGCACAACCTTGTCCGTAACCTGCGCGAAACAGGTCAGGATGCCGTCAACGTCCGCCGCCAGCGCCGCCAGCGTATCCTCTTCGCCGTCGGGCGCGACCACGAGCTCAGTGCCTATCTTGGCAAGCACGGCGCGCTCCGGCTCCACAGACGGCCACACATAGTCGGTAACCAGCACTTTGAACGCCATTTTGTCTTTCTCCCATCGCTAGAATGCGCTGCGCCGCCGCGAAAGCCGGCCCGCATCTCGAAAGTCATAGTTATTGCTATTCCAAATTATACGCCTATGCGCCTAGACGATTTCCCCCATGGGGTTGAACATGCAGCCTTCTACGAATATGTCGAAGAAATCGGGCGTGGTCTCAAGCTCGATATGCTCCACGCCACGCGCCATTCGTTCCATTCGGCGGCGCAGTTCACCCGAAAGCAGCATAATCGTTGCGCCTTCTAGGGATGCGTTGCCCACCTTGACGATGCGCTCTATGGGCATATTCGCCACAAAGCCGATGCTCACGGCGTTGGCGGCGTCAATGTAGTTCGCGAACCCGCCCGCCAGGTACATCTTGGATACGCGCTCAACGGGTACGCCGTACTTTCGCAGCGCAATGTACTGCCCGGAGTAGTTGGCGGACTTCGCTTGCGCCAGCGCGCTGATGTCCGCGCGGGACAGCGATAAGCCCGCATCTGGCGCAAAGCGGAACTCGCTGTCCCCGTTGCGGAATGCGCCCAATTCGTTCATCATCCCGCAGCGCCGCAGTTCGGCAAGCAGATCCACAAGCCCGGAGCCGCATATGCCCTCAGGCGGGGCGCCGCCGATAGTCTTGTACGCCACGCCGTCCGCGGTAAGCGAAACGCTTTCTACGGCGCCGTCGTAGCCCGGCATTCCGTAGCGCACTTGGCCGCCCTCAAACGCAGGGCCGGCGGGGCATGATGCCGCCATAAGCCGATGGCGGTTGCCCACCACAACCTCGGTGTTCGTCCCAACATCCACCAGCAGCGCCACATCGTCTTGTTCGTCCATTGCGATGGCGAGCAGATCGGCGGCGACGTCTGCGCCCACATGCGAGCCGATGAGCGGCCCGCCATAGACATTGGCGGCGGGGAACACGCGCAGTCCAACATCGCGCGCCTTCACATTCAGCGCGGTGGTCTGCCGCTTGCCCGCAAGCATCTCAAGTTCGGTTACCGACTTGTAGGGGCGCTCGCCGATTGGCTGTACATCCAAGCCGAAGAATATATCGCGCATCGTGGCGTTGCCAACTATCACCACCTCATATATGCGGCGGCGGTGAAACCCCAAGCGGCGGCACATATCGCCTATCTCAAAGTTGAGCGCGGACAGCATCACCTGCTGCAGTTCGCCCGCGAATTCGCCGCCGTCGTAGGATATGCGGTGCATAATATCGCTGCCGCCGAAACGCTGCGGGTTCTCAAAGGATGCCGTCCCCAGAATTGCGCCCGTCTCGAGGTCGAGCAGGTTGAGCGCAACCGTGGTGGTGCCTACATCCACCGCCGCGCCGTATATCCGCCCGCGGTAATCGTCTATGCGCTCATCGCCGAAGAACACGCCTTCGCCGATGCGTTTAGCGATCGGATCGGGCGTGATATGGCGGCGGGTGGATTGCGTCAGGATGCGGGGTTGGCGGCGCAGCACGGCGAACTCTACGTCCGCCGCCGCGTCGACGATGCGCGCCTGGCACGCCAGCCGATAGTCGCCGCGCAGAAAGCCTTCGGCGTCCGTCAGCGGCGTGAGCGCATCCATGCCGCGCCGAATCTCCACGATGCACTCGTGGCATTCGCCCGTTCTGCCGCACGAAGTAGGCACGCGCACGCTCAGCGCGTCGGCGTAGTCGAAGACGCTCTTGCCGGCGACGGACGCCAGCGTTTCCCTGTCGTAATATAATGGCATAGCAATATCTTATCACGAATGGCGGGCGATAAGCCGCTATTAACCCGTCCGCAAGACGCGCGGTTTCACAACAATGCGCTGACACCGCCCCTTGCGCCGCCGTTATTGCGGTTAGCGCTATAATGCGCCTGACCATTATGCTATAGAGAGAGAACACGCCCAACGATTTGACGCCCCACCCATAGGAATTGGAGAGACGCTATGAATCAGGATACGCTCAATCGGCTCATATCCGAGTTGTTGCGCGTCGATGGGATGATGCTGGTCATCGACTCCGGCGGCGCGGTGAGCGAAATGAGCCTTCAGCAAGCGCCCGAAGTGGAGTTCGACGGCAGGTGGGCGACCATCGAGGCGAGCGATTGGCATATCCATCTCGACTTGGAGCGGGTGTGCGGCGCGCAGTTCGTAGAGAACTCGCACCACGGACACGAAGCGATGCCCAAGCTCTTCTATGTACGCCTGTCCGACGGCGATGGCGCTACGCTGCTGCGTTTCTACTTCCCCAATCCCTGGCTTGATGACGCAGAGAACCCCGCGTCGTTCCAACCCGAAAGGCTGCGCCTATTCCAAGACTTTCGCCGCCGTTACCTGTCGCAGGACGATGGCATCGTGTTCGTGCAGCGCACAGAAGACGGCGACGTTTATCACCAAGACTGCTATAGTGAGGAATATATAGAGGAGGATGGCGATGAGTAGTCCATTGGATGGCGTGAGGATTCTGGATCTGACGCAGGTGCAGGCGGGCCCGTCATGCACGCAGCTTTTGGCGTGGCTGGGCGCGGATGTAATCAAGATAGAGCAGCCGGGCGTGGGCGACCGCACGCGCCGTGAACAAGCGGCGTCCCCCGACTCGGACGCCGATAGCTTCTACTACCTTGTGTTCAACGCCAACAAGCGCAGCGCTACGCTCAATCTCAAATCCGAAGACGGACGCCGCATATTCAAGCGGCTTGCGGCAATCTCCGACATTGTGGTGGAAAACTACGGCCCCGGCCGTATGGACGCTTTCGGGTTGGGCTATGACGCGCTCAAAGCCGCCAACCCGCGCATAATCTACGCCACCATCAAGGGCTTTGGCGCATACGGGCCTTATTCGCATATCAAAAGTTTTGAGCAGATAGCGCAGGCGATGGGCGGCGCAATGAGCGCCAACGGTGAACTGAACGGCGGGCCGCTGTTCGTGGCGCCCGGCATAGGCGATTCGGGGACGGGGCTGCACTGCGCCATCGGGATGCTGGCGGCGCTGCGTCAGCGCGACAACAGCGGCGAAAGCCAAATGGTGGAAGTCTCTATGCAGGACGCAGTGGTCAACCTTATGCGCATCCGTATGATAGACACTTTCAATACTAACGCCCCCGTAGCGCGCGGCGGCAACCGCTTTTGGGGCGGCCCGTCTATGATATTCCCGTGCCATCCCGGCGGCGCTAACGACTACATAGCGATTGTGCTGTCAGGCGATTCGTGGGACACCATTTTGGCGGTGGCCGGCCGCGCTGAGCTAATCGGCGATGCGCGCTACGCCACCGATGAAGCGCGCCGCGAGAACGCCGTCGATGTGGATCGCATCGTGGGCGGCTGGACGCGGACGAAAACCAAGCACGATATTATGGCGCAGCTCAGCGAACTCGGCATAGCCTGCGGCGCGGTGCAAGACACCTGCGAGGTTCTGCAAGACCCGCACCTGCGCGCCCGCCAAATGACGGTGGATATCGACGACCCGGCGCGCGGGCGGTACACTGCGCTCGGCAACCCAATCAAGATAGCGTCCAACGACGTCCAGATCAAGCCGCCCCCGCTGCTCGGCGAACACACCGGCGAAGTCTTGCAATCGCTGTTGAACCTAGACGACGACGCCATCCAAGCGCTGCGGCAGAGCGGCGCGATATGACGCCAATATGACGCATCCCTTCCCCCACAGCGGACTGCAGTGAGAAGGGATGCGTCATATTGCGTTAGCGGGAGGCGCCGGCTGCGGCGGAGACGCCGGTGGTTGAGATGTCCATTGTTAGGGTGAAGTTGCCGGCGGTTTCCAGGTTGTAGGTGGTGGCTTCGATGGTGTAGGTTCCCGTGTCGAGCTGCTCGACTATTTCGGAGTCGCCGCGGTTGACGATTTCGCCTTCGTTGCCGCTGCCTCGGAGCAGGTAGAGGTAGGTGTCTCTGACGTCGGTGGATGAGACGGTTACGGTTATCCTTGAGGGGGCGTCTAGGGTGAAGGCGTAGTAGCGGGCGTAGCGGGTTCCTTCTTTGGCGGTTGGGGGCGTTTTGGTGGACTGGCAGTCGGCGTTCCAGGCGCCGGTGAGCCAGCCTAGGCCGATTCTGCCGATGCAGCCGGGGTTTAGGGTCGATCTAGAGGCGCGCGTGGGGGTTGCGGTGGGTATGGTGGTAGATGTGGGCGTGGGCGTGGGAGCGCCGTCAAGCGCGGTTACGGGCGTATGCGTCGGCGTGGGGGTATATTCCAACACTATCGCCGGCGTATTCGTGGCGGTGGGCGTGGGCGTCGAGGATGTGTCGTCGATCGCCGCTAATCTGTTATTCAGAGCGTTGATAAGCGCCTGCAGCGTTTGTACGAGCCGCCGCATCGTGTCCGTTTCTTGCAGCGTTCCCGCCTGGTCTAGCAGCGCTTCGGCTTGTTCTCCAAACACGCCTGCTCTTTCATCGCCTATGGGCGTTGCCGTGGGCGTGTGAGTAGGTTGCGGCGGCGCTTCCTGCGCTATGATGGGCGTGGGCGTCGGTGCGTCTGCGCGGGTTGTGGTTGGCGTGGGCGTAATCGTAGGCTCATCTGTGGCAGAAACGTGCGTTGCCGTCGGCGTGGGCGGGACGTTCGTAGGCGTGTGGGTAGGTTCAGGCGCCGCTTGCTGCGCTGTGGTGGGCGTGGGCGTGAGTGTTGCCGCGCGCGTGGGCGTAGGTTCGGATGCGGCCGGAACGCTCGTTGGCTTGGGCGTGTGCGTTGCGGTGGCCGGAATGCTCGTCGCAGTGGGCGTAAGCGTGGGCGGCGGAGTGTGCGTTGCGGTAAGCGTCGACGTGGCAGTGTGGGTTGCCGTGGGCGTGGGCGTGTAGCCAGTTGGCGGCGTTAGTTGACTGTGGTTGTTTCTGCCCCAGCATACCACAGCACCATCCTCACGCAATCCGCAGGTATGATACATGCCAGCGTTTATGGATGCGAAGGTTTCATTTGCAGGCGGCGTTGACTCACCGTATCTGTTACGTCCCCAACATACCACAGATCCGTCTGCGCGCAGTCCGCAAGTATGAGCATAGCCCACGCTTACGGATGCGAAGGTTTCATCGGCAGGCGGCCTTGATGCACTGTGTCCAGTCATTCCCCAGCACACCGCAGTGCCGTCCTTACGCAACCCGCAGGTATGATACCAGCTGGCGTTTATGGATGCGAAGGTTTCACCCGTCGGCGCCCAGTGATCGTCATAGTCATCGCCCCAGCATATCGCCGTGCCGTTCGCGCGCAGTCCGCAAGTATGAGACGTGCCGGCACTTATGGATATGAAGGTTTCACCCGACGACGGCGTTGACTGTCCATGTCTGTCTAGTCCCCAACATGCCGCCGCGCCGTCTGCGCGTAGTCCACAGGTGTGAGCATAGCCGGCACTTATGGATGTGAAGGTACCCGATGGCGGAGACAACCGACCTTGTCCGCCATGCCCCCAGCACACAGCTGCGCCATCCGCGCGCAACCCGCAGGTATGCACTCCGCCGGCGCCTATAGATGCGAAGGTTTCACCCGACGGCGGTTGTGTCTCGCCATATCTGTCTTGCCCCCAACAGACCGTCGAGCCGTCTTTACTCAGTCCGCAGGTGTGATTCCTGCTTGTGCTTATGGCGCGAAAAGTTATTGCGTCGGATGCGCTTGTATGCGTGGCGGCGTGGTCGCCGGCTTGCTGAGCACGCGCGCTATCAGAGTTAGATAGCAGTATGAACAGCAGAAGCGCTGCCGCTGTGATGGCTGTGAAGAAGTAGAGCGAGGGTTT
The DNA here is from genome assembly GCA_965203895.1 of Dehalococcoidia bacterium. Lineage (GTDB taxonomy): Bacteria > Chloroflexota > Dehalococcoidia > Lucifugimonadales > JADFKI01 > Bin90. The sequence continues at coordinate 7,336 of CBDBDI010000001.1, forward strand.
AGAATTGAATGTGGCAAATCGCATATCCGCATCTCTTTCTCCTTTACGAAAGGTAGAAATCATTGTAAATCAATTATATGCCAGTGGTTATGAAAGTCAAGTTGCGTGGCAGGCGGTATTGCGCCCGTACCTGCCTTCCAAGAGCGCATTTGCCGCCGCCCTTCCAACCGCCGCCATTGCTAATGAGCATAGTTTATGCGTCAATTTCAACTTAATTTTAGCGCGCTTACACGTGTTGGGAATGCAGATTGACGCCTAGATTAGGGCGGACATATACTTGGATGCGTAGCAACAACCCGACGATGCGCTGTCAACGTTCGCCTTGCGCCCGTTCTGCGCTATGAGGCGAACAACCTAGATGGAACACAACTGGAAGGATGGCAAAATGGCCGAAACAGCATCCCGTCTAGCGGGCAAGGTAGCTATGATAACCGGCGCGGGCAGGGGCATCGGCAGGGCGATTGCCGTGGGGTTTGCGGCAGAGGGCGCATCGGTGTGCTGCTCTGCGCGCACCAAGTCTGAAATAGATGAAGTGGCACGAGTGATAGAGATCGGCGGCGGCAGCGCTCTTGCAGTGCAAGCCGATGTAACGCAATTGGCGGATGTGGATGCGATGTACAGGGCGGCGGCGGAGCGGTTCGGCGGCATAGACATTGTGGTGGTGAACGCCGGCGGCAACCTAGAACGCCACCGCATTGAAGACGGCGACGCAGAGGCGTGGACGGCGACCATCGACCTGAACCTCAAGGGCGCATACTACACCGCAAAGAGCGCGCTGCCCTATCTGAAACGGCGCGGCGGCGGCAAGATCATCACCATCGGCTCCGGCATCGGACACAACGGGCAAATCGGTTCATCCGCCTACGCCTGCGCCAAGGCGGGCTTGTGGATGCTTACGCGCGTGCTGGCGCAAGAGGTGTGGCAGCACAACATAAGCGTCAACGAACTTGTTCCCGGTCCGGTTGCCACGCCCGGCGCAACCGCGGCGTGGGCGCAGGAAGAGCGCAGCGTGAACTCCATCGGCAGCGAATGGGTGAAGGAAGCCGAGGATGTGCTGCCGCTCGCTATGTTCCTCGCCACGCAGCCAAACAAGGGTCCGACGGCGCAGAGCTTCAGCCTTATGCGGCGTGATACTTAGACGGGATGCGGGCAGTGCCTACACACTGAATTATCTATACGATGCAGGCTTGGCGGCGCAATTAGACGATATGCGGCTCGCCGACGGCATCACGCAGCGCGTCTGCGCCTACGCATTCCGTCGTAATGCCGAACTCGCTGCCAAACGCCTGCGTTACCGCACGCATCGCGTCCGATACGCCGACGTCTCGCCCAAGTTCGCGCGCCATTGAGGTAATGCGCCCGTCCGGGATGCCGCACGGCACGATGTAGTCGAAGAAGCGCAAGTCGGGGCATACATTCAGCGCGAAGCCGTGCAGCGTAACGCCACGGCTCACGCGCACGCCTATCGCCGCTACCTTAGCGTCGCCTACCCATACGCCGATGGGCTTGCCCGCGCATTCGCCGCGTATGCCGAAATCCGCAAGCGCGCGTATAAGCGTCTGCTGCAATTGGCGCACATACCCGCGCACGCCGCCGCTCCGGCCGCGCAGCCCGATTATGGGATAGCCAACCAGCTGACCGGGGCCGTGGTAGGTGGTTTCGCCGCCCCTGTCCGTGAACGCCACTTGTACGCCAAGCGCGTCGAGCGCGGATTGCGGCGCAAGGATGTCGGACTGCCGCCCGCGCCGCCCCAGCGTATAGACGTTGGGATGCTCCAACAGCAACAACAGGTTGGGCAGCGCGCCCGCGAGAACTTGGCTATGCAACCGTCGCTGCAAGCAGTATGCGGCGCGATATTCCATAAGCCCAAGCGTGGCTACCCAACAGGTGTTCATAGACAGGCGCTCATAGATATGCCGCCGCGCGAAATCGGCTAACGGGGCAGTACGGGGAGGGCGTGCTTGGCAAAATCGCTATCGAAAGTGAATATCTGAGCATCCAAATTTCTGGACACCAGCACCACCGTCCAGTCCACGAAACTCAGCCCCGTGCCCTGATTTTCCATCAAGAGATTCCACGCGCGGCTATGAAATACGCTTTCAATCCAGAAGGCGCTTACTACCCCGTCTATTCCGCTTATGAAGTCTGAAACGGCGCTGAACCCCAAGCGGTTCTGAATCAAGGCTATGGTTTCCACAAGGACGTAGGATGTAGTCCAAAGCTCTCGCTCATGGTCTATCAGGTATTCGTATGTATCTCGCGCACTCTCGTGAAAAGCGTCCTCACTGGAGACAAGCGCATAGAAATCGGAGGTGTCTATAACCACTCTTTCGTTAAGCGCCATGGGGATCTATCTTCGCCAGATATTCGTCGTGGCGCAGGGCGACGTCCGTCTTTGTATCCTGCCCTATGCCGACAAAGGCGAGCATCTTACGGCGCTGCTTGACTTTGTGAGGCGAAACGCTAATGGATATGAGGCGCATCTCTCTATCTAGCCCAAGCGAGACGCCTTTCACCAATGAAACTTCGCTTATGACTTCGCGCGACGGCCGCTCATCGGAAATCACGATTTTCTCCGATTTCTTGAAAGAAGCGGGGCGTTTGCCTACAGCTGCCTTGAGCAGATTGGACAAGGTTTCGTAGTTCGCTTCCGACGGCAGGCTATCATCCCTAATGAGAAACGCGCAACGCTCCAAGCCTTTTATGGCTTCATCCGCCGTCGCATCCCCGGATGCTGCTTTTGCCAGCGTTTCGGTTAGCGCGTCTTGGTGACGCTTCACTTCCCGCTCGGTCAAGCCAAAGGTTGACTTATGCAGGCGTCGCGGCGGGTTCATAGCGTCAAGCATCTGAGCGACGTCCGGCATATCGGATCGGAACTTTTGGGGATTGGTGGCGTACTTGGAGTACAGCAGCTTCGCCAATGCGTGGGCGTCGGGCTTGGGTGTTTGTGGCGTATTCATAATTGGATATTTCCCTTGCGCTAAGCGGCGTCTCGCTTAGCGCGCCGTCAGTATATCCCCGCATCGTCCGCAATCGCATCTAAGCGGCGCTTGACGGCGTTGGTGAATGCGGACGCTTCCGCGCCGTCCATTATGCGGTGGTCGAATGTTAGGCATATGTTCATCATCGAGCGGATGGCGATTGCGTCGCCCACCACTACGGGGCGCTTGACTATCGCCTCAGTGGTCAGGATTGCCGCCTGCGGATGGTTTATGATGGGCTGCGACGCCACGGATCCTAGCGCGCCGGTGTTGTTCAGCGTGAATGTGCCGAATTGAACATCTTCCACGCTGAGCCTGCCCTGCCGCGCGCGCTGCGTCAAGTCCGCCACGCGCTTTGCGATGCCCGCAACGCTCAGCGTATCGGCGTCCCGAATGACCGGCACAACCAGTCCGTCCGGGGCGGCGACCGCTATGCCGATGTTGACGCGCTTTTTGAGCAGGATGGCATCGCCGTCCCACGATGAGTTGAGCAGCGGGTTCTCTTTCAGCGATTGCGCGACGGCTTTCACCACAAAAGCAAGGTAGGTGATGTTGACGCCCTCGCGCTGACGAAAGGCGTCTTTGACGGCTTCGCGCCGCCGCACAAGCCCGCTCACATCAACTTCGGTTATGCTCCATGCCGCCGGTATTTCGGATGCGCTCCGTACCATATTGGCGGCAATCATACGGCGCACGGCGGACAGCGGAACGCGCTCTTCGTCGGCGCTGCCGGCGGGCGCTGATTGTGTTTGCGCGGCGGCGGGTGATACTGTGGTTGTATCGACATCGGCTGGCATTGCCGTGGGCGTATCGACGGCGGGCGATATTGCGGGCGCGGCGGCAATCGGCGTTGCCTGCGGCTGCGCGGCGGTCTCTATGAACGCAAGCACATCTTTGCGCGTGATGCGTCCGTTTATGCCGCTGCCGCTTACCTGCGTCAGGTCGACGCCATGCTGTTCGGCAAGGCGCGTTACGGCGGGCGAATAGCGGCGGCGCTTGCCGGCGGAGGGCGGCGGTTCGGCGGCTTGCGATGCGGCGGCGCTTTCGAGCGCGCCCGAACCGGTGGGGCCGACGGGCGCGACGTCTTTCAGCAATACGCCGGTGCGGTCGATGCTCTCAGATTGCGGCGATTCGACAAGCGCAACGGCGGATTGGCGGGCGACGGGTTGCGAATCGATTTCGACTTCGCTCTCAGTTCGTATCGCGGCGATGGGAGCGCCCATCGGGACGGTCTGCCCCTCTTCGACGAGAATTTCGGTCAGCACGCCAGTCGCCGGCGCGGGCAATTCCATACTGACCTTATCGGTGAGAACTTCGGCTATCACGTCGTACTTCTCTACGCGGTCGCCCACCTGCTTTAGCCACTGAGTTATTGTGCCCTCAGTTACGGACTCGCCAACCTGTGGAAGCTCGATTATCATCGCC
>CBDBDI010000002.1:0-24933 GCA_965203895.1 Dehalococcoidia bacterium
TAGCGTGATACCGCGGGCGTTTGTAGCGCTGACCTTGTTGGCGCTGCTGAGTGTCGCGTGCGGCTCGCAGGATCAGCCAAACGGCGCAGACCTGTTCGCCGCCAACTGCGCCCTATGCCACGGCGCGCAAGCCGACGGCACATTGACGGGCCCGCCGCTAGTCCATCGCCTCTACGAACCTGGGCATCACCCCGACTTAGCGTTCCAAAGCGCCGTCGCCAACGGCGTACTAGCGCACCACTGGGACTTCGGCGATATGCCGCCCGTCGCCGGCCTATCCCAAGACGATGTAGCCGCGATTACCGCCTATGTGCGCGAGTTGCAGCGACAGGCGGGCATAGGTATAGTTAAGTAACACCCCGATGTGTTTCGCTAATACACCAAAGAGAGGTCTCACGATGAGCGCACACACAAGGCAACTAGGCAAACAAGCGATGGACGCTCTGGAGAAGGCGGTTCTGAGTGCTCTGGTAGATGCCGAAAAAGGCGAATGTTTCAATGTTAGGAATTGTGAAGGCGGCGATAAGCATGGGCAAGCGTGCATTAGTAATATAACTGGCATTTACTCTGGGGGTTCTATGAACCAAGCTATCGCGCAAGGAACACTCCAATACCTTGAGAGCAAAGATCTTGTGGATAAGCCCCGTGGATATAGGCTGACTGCCCTCGGACGGAAATCGCTTGATGGCGAAAATTAGTCTGTGGACTAGCTTTTGCCATCTTGCCTATCACAGCAACCTACACATCAAAGGATGGAAATTTCAATGGATCCCTTCGTAAAGCACAACGGCATCGTAGCCCCCATCAACCGCGTCAACATTGACACCGACCAGATTATCCCCAAGCAGTTCCTCAAGCGCATCGAGCGCACCGGCTTCGGGCAGTTCCTGTTCAACGACTGGCGCTTCAACGAAGACGGCTCGCCCAAATCCGACTTCATCCTGAACAAGCCCGGCTACGAAGACGCATCCATCCTCGTAGCGGGGCGCAACTTCGGCTCCGGCTCATCGCGCGAACACGCCCCCTGGGCGCTCCAAGACTACGGCTTTCGTTGCATCATCGCGCCCAGCTTCGCCGACATCTTCTTCAACAACTGCTTCCAAAACGGCGTGCTGCCCGTTGTCCTGCCCGAAGATGTGGTCAACCGCATCCTAGACAAGGCGGAAGCCAAGCCCGGCTATACGCTCAACGTCGACCTGGACGGACAGCGCGTCTGGGATTCCGACGAAGAGATTTCGGCGGCATTCGAGATAGAATCGTTCCGCCGCTACCTGCTGCTCAACGGCTTGGACGACATCGGGCTTACCCTAGCGCAGGAAGACGCCATCAGCGCCTTCGAGTCCAACCGCAGCCCCCACGGCGGAACTCTCGCCGTCGGCGTCAAGTAGCGCAGGGACGCCGCCCTTGCCAATACCCGCCGCCGATCCCATCGTAGTTGCGCCCACGCCCACGCCGTTCAGCGCGGACGACAGCGTTGACTTGGACGCGCTCGCCCGCAACATAGAGCGCTGGCTGGACACGCCTTTGAGCGGCTTCGTGCTGACCACCGCAAACGGCGAGGAGCTGGCGCTGAGCGAACAAGAGCGCATAGAGATTGTGCGTGTTGCAGCCCAAGCGCACGGCGGGCGGCGCTTCACCATTGCGGGCATAGACAACCCATCCACGCGCGAGACGCTGCGCCTTGCCGAGCGCTACGCCCGCGCCGGCGCCGATATGGTACGCGTGCGCGTCCCCAGAGCGCTTGCGGACAACGCCGTCGCAGCCTACTTCCAAGCGGTTGCCCAACGCTCTCCCATACCCGTCATCGTCATTCACCAGACATTCGGCGGCACACCCGCCGCGTCGCCCGAAACGCTGGGCGCAGCCTGCGCTCAATACAACGTGTTCGGCTACATCACCGACCACGATATTCGCTTCGAGGCGTATGTTCGGGCTGAAGTGCCGTCCGACCGCCGCTTTTGGATATGCAACGGCGGCTTGCTCGCATACGGCGCGCTTATGGGCGCAAACGGCGCCTGCATGTGGCTTGGCAACATTGCGCCCGCCCTGTGCATGGACATTATGGCGCTTGGAACACAGGGACGGTTCGCCGAAGCAAGGGCGCTGCAGACGCTTGCGTCGAACCTAGACAGAACCATAATCAAGCACGGAACGCCCGGCGTGAAAGAGGCGCTGGCGCTTCTGGGATTCGATGGCATGCGCCCGCGCGCGCCCTTGTCCGCAGTCGACAATGCAGCCCGCGAAGATATCCGCCGCGCGCTTGCCGAAGCAAGCCTGATGCGCTGACGCAGCGACGGAGCGCCTGCCGCTCAGTCGTCGCCGTTTGCGTTGACGGCAGCCTGCGGCGGTTCCGCATTCGGATGGCGGCGCGCAATGCGGCGCACGCCCGTGGACACGAACCCCTGCAATGCGCTCGCCTCGCGGTTGATGGCGGCGCGAAAGTACGAATTGTACTCGCCCATATTGCGAAACTTCTTGTAGCGCTCTTTCAACAAACTGCGGCGCGGCTTGGCTTGCAGCTCCGAAAGCTCTTGCAGCAGCGCCCGCTTGAGTTGACGCGCCGCCTCATCCGGATCGGCGTGTGCGCCGCCCGCCGGCTCCTGCACAAGCAGATCCACGATGCCGTATTCGCGGCAGTCGTGCGCCGTCAGCTTCAGCGATTCGGCTATCTCATCGGCGCGCGCTTCATCCTGATAGATGAGCTCTGCCGCCGCCTCCGGCGATATGACGGAGTAGATGGCGTTCTCCAGCATCAGCACCCTGTCCGCCACGCCAAACGCAAGCGCCGCCTCGCTGCCGCCCTCGCCTATCACCACCGCGATGGACGGCGTATCCACGCCGCTCAGGTTGGCGATAGCGCTGGCAATCGCGCTGCCAAGCCCGTGTTCCTCCGCCTCAATGCTAACATCTGGGCCCGAAGTGTCTATCAGCGTTACGATTGGCAGCCCGAACTTGTGCGCCATGCCGAAAGCGCGCTGCGCCTTGCGAAAGCCTTCAGGCGATATGCCCCTGTTGGAGCCTATGCGCCGTTCCTGCCCAACCGCCATTAGCGTCTGCCCGCCCATCTGCCCAAAGCCGCATATCACCAACGGATCGTCCGCGCTTGCCCTATCGCCGTGGATTTCAACGAAATTGTCCAGCGCGCGCTTTATGTAGTCGGACGCCGTCGGCCGCGCTTCGTGGCGCGCAAGCCGAACCGAATCCCAAGCGTCCGTGCGGTGAGGCTCCAGCGGCGGCGTGCGCTTTCTGTCCCGCGAAACCAGGCGATACTGCTGCCCTAACAGATCGAGGATAACCGCCAGCAGGTTGCGGAGCTTGGAGCGGTCGACTATGCCGTCAAGCAGCCCGTTCTGCATATGAACTTCGGATGTCTGCGATGTATCGGGTAGCGGTTCGCTGCCGGACTCTTTGAGCGCGCGCACCGGCGAAAAGCCGATTATCGCTTCCGGCTCCGCGATGATGATGTCCGCCAGGCTTGCGAAGCTTGCGTATGTCTGACCGGTTGCGGGATTGGCAAGCACAACGATGAAGGGCAACCCCTTGTCGGCGAGTCGAACGGCGGCGATAGTAGTCTTTGCCATCTGCATAAGGGACAGCACGCCCTCTTGGATGCGCGCGCCGCCGCTTGTTATCACCGCGATAACCGGCAGATTGCGTTTGGCGGCGTCTTCCAGCGCAAGCGCGATCTTTTCGCCAACCACGCATCCCATCGTGCCGCCCATAAACCCGAAATCCAGCGCAATCAGCATCAGCGGGTTGCCGCCTATGGCGCATCGGCCGGTAACCACCGCTTCGGTGAGCCCGGTGCGGCGCTGATCGCTGAATATGCGCTGCTTGTACGAACCGCGCGAAGAGAACGAAAGCGGATCGAGCGATGTAATCGAGCGGTTGATTTCGCGGAAGCTCTCGGCATCGACTAGCGATTCGATGCGCTCGCGCGCGGTAAGGCTGTAGTGAAAGCGGCAGATGGGACAGACGCGCAGGCTTGCGTACAGATCCGATAGCGCCATGTTCTGGCTGCATACCAGGCAGACTTCGCGCACGGACGCTTCAACCCCCCCGTTGCCGGCGCTGATTACGGTGTTGAGGATGTCGGATATGTTGCGCACCATAAGCCCACGCTCCCGCCCATCTACGGGCTGCCGCGCGTCCGCCGCCGCCTTCCCCAATCCATAGGGCAACGCTGACACGCTTGGCTGCGGACGGGGCAGCGCCTAATGCCGCCCCGTTGGGAAGGGTTGAACAGGGATGTCAGCCGTTCATTCGGCTAGATTATAGCACATCCCTTGAGCGCGAACCGTCGCTTGGGCCTACAATGCCGTTTTCCTCTAGTTCGTCCATAAGCCTTGCGGCGCGGGGATAACCTACGCGCAACCGCCGCTGCAAGAGCGATGTAGAAAGCTTGCGCTGCGTGCGCGCTAGTTCAACCGCCTTGTCGAACAGCGCATCCGTGGAGTTGGAGGCGTCCTCATCCTCTTCGCCGCCATCATCCTCGGATACCGCGCTCAAGCTGACATCCTGCATCCAAGCGCGCGGCGTGTTCTGCCAGAAGTTGATGATGTTGTCCAACTCTTCGTCGGATATGAAAGCGCCCTGAGCGCGCAACGGGCGGGCGGCGTCGCGCGGCAGATAGAGCATATCGCCCTTGCCCAGAAGCTTTTCAGCGCCGTTGACATCCAGGATGGTGCGCGAATCGGTGTGCGATGTAACGCCGAAGCTGATGCGGCTAGGGAAGTTCGCCTTGATAAGCCCGGTAACCACATCTACCGAGGGGCGCTGCGTCGCCAAAATCAGGTGTATGCCGGTGGCGCGCCCAAGCTGCGCCAAGCGGCAGAGCGATTGCTCCACATCGGCGGCGGCGGTCATCATCAGGTCTGCGAGCTCGTCCACCACCACCAGCAAAAACGGCATCGGTTCATCCGGATTGCGCTCGTTGTACGCCTCAATGTTGCGCACGCCAATATCTTCCATTTGGCGGTAGCGGTTCATCATTTCGTTTATGACGCCCTTGAGCATCCCCACCACTTCATCCACTTCCACTATGACCGGGCAGAGCAGGTGCGGCACGCCGTTGTAGGGCGTGAGTTCCACGCGCTTGGGATCGATGAGCAGCATGCGCAGTTCGGCGGGCGAGCGTTCCATCAGCAAGCCGGCCACGATGGCGTTCAGCGCCACGCTCTTGCCCGAACCGGTTGCGCCCGCTATGAGCAGATGCGGCATCTTGGATAGGTCGAGCGCGATATTTTCGCCGCCCGTTCCCTTGCCAAGCGCCACCGGCAGGTCGGACTTGGAGCGCACCTTCTTGTATTCGCCGGTCTCCATAATGGAGCGCAAAGTCACCGGCGCGGGCTGTTCGTTGGGTATTTCGATGCCCACCTGCGCCTTGCCCATCACCGGCGTTTCGATGCGCAGACTGGGCGTTCTCAGCGCAAGAGACAGATCCTTTTCTTGGCTCAGGATAGCGCCAACCTTGACGCGCGTTTTCTGCTGCTGGCGGGTGGTAATCTGCTTGCCGCGCTCATCCAGGATAGGGTTGCCTTCGTCATCCTCAAGCCTGACCTGCTTGTAGCGGCGCGTCCAACCCGGTATAAGCCCGTACATAGTTACGGTTGGGCCGTACTTGATATTCCCGATTTGCACTTCGACGCCGTGGTCGGCGAGCGTCTGCCGTATGATTTCGGCGGTTTCGTTGATCTGATCTTCGGGAATGCCGCGGTCTTCTACGCCCTGCAGCATCTCGATAGAGGGCTTCGCCCATTTTTCGCCGCGCTTGCCCAGCATCGTCTTCAAGCCGGACGGCTTTGAATCGCTATCGACGGCAGCGACGGGGGCCGCCGCGGCCGCAAGATTGGTGTCCGTGATGCTCATACCGACGGCGATGCCATCGTCGTCTTGAGCTTCGTAGTCGTCGTATCCGTCGACGTCGTCCGGCTCCGTCGCGTCGCCGGTCAAGTCGGCGATGGGGGCAGGTTCGGAGGCGCTGTCCGTCATATCCGCTATATCGTAATCGGCTTGGGCAACGCCGTTTGTATGCGGCGTCTCTTCGGCGACGGCGTGTTCGGCGTACTCTTCGAGCGCATCCTCTGTTGCTATTGCGCTTGCCACATTCTCGATATGATAGCCGTTTGTTTCGGCGGCGTATGGCGTGGCATCATCGTCCGCCTCATAATCGGGGTCATCGTTCTTGGGGGGCAGTGTGGCGACGCCGCCCGATGCGTATGCGCCGCTTGCCGCGGATTCGGTTGCCAGTCTGCCAAAGGCGTGCTCGGAGTACACGCTGTTGTGCATAGCGGCGGGTTGGATTTCGGTATCGTCGAGCATGGGCGTGTCTTTGGGCTTGCGCTTGAAGACGCCGCCGATGGCTTGGAACACAAGAACCAAGCCGATGTAGGCGTACAGTAGCAGCCTGCCGAGCGTCATAGCGAAAATGCCTATGAACACCGGCGATAGCAGCGCAACCGCGATGAACGCCAGCCCGCCAAGCCGCAGAATTTGCTGCAATGTTGTATCGCCGGCGATTGTTTCGCCGACCATGCCGCCCATGGACACATAGCCTTGCAGCGTGAACCACGCCAGCGCGCCGTCAAGCGGCCGGAAGAACGACAAGACGCCGAATGCCAACGCGAGCAACGGCACGGACGCGAGCCAAATCTTATAGTGGCGGACGAACCAGGCGGGTTTGAAGAAGAGCGCCCCCAGCGCGGCGCACATCCACAAGAGCAGCGGCGCTACGCCCGCGCCCAGCATAAGCGCGGTGGCTTCGTGCGCGGCGTTGAACGATGCGGCGATTTCTTCCCTGAACAAGTACACCGCCACGCCCACCGCTACCACGGGGATGGCAAGCAGCTCATACCAAGTGAACCTTGTGAAAATCGCCGTGAAGGAGTTGCCTGATGACTCCGCCGCTGCCGGAATGCTACTGCTCTTTGCCATATGTGCCTGACCTCGCTCAATGAAAGCCGTTGAATGCGCTTCATAAGGGCGGAGTCAGGCGCATGCGTCCTCGCTGCGCTATTAGGGCGGCGCCGCTCTGCGTATGACGTCGGCGCGGCGGCGAAACTTAGCCTATATCCGCTCGATGAGCGTGAGAACCGTAGGCCGTTTGCCAGTCTCTTTGTGTAGGAATTTGGAGATCGAATCCCTGACCCTAACCCTTACCGCATCCAATCGTAGGGTGTCGGGGTCGGCTTCTTCTAGTATTCTTAAAACCTCTTTTGAAGTTTTTTCAAAAAGTTCTTGGGATTCGTCCAATTCCACAAAGCCGGAAGAGGCTATCTCCGGGGGCGCGAGCGCGTCCCAATCGAGCGCGCTGACGGTGGCGGCGACCACCACCACGCCTTCGCGCGCAAGCCGCCGACGTTCGCTGAACACGCTGCTGTCCATATCCCACATCGTTCTGCCATCCACGAACACGCTGCCCGCCGCCACCTTGTCCACCACCACGCCTTCATCGGCGGTCAGCGCCAGCACATCGCCGTCCTCCAGCACGAATGTGTTTTGCGACGGCAATCCCATAGACTGCGCCAACGCGGCATGCGCTATCAGATGGCGATATTCGCCGTGCACCGGCACGAAAAAGCGCGGGTTGACCAGGCGCAGCATCGTCTTGAGCTCTTCTTGGCTGGCGTGTCCGTGTACATGCACGGTTGCGATGCGGCTGTATATCACATTCGCGCCCTGCCGAAACAGGTTGTCGATAGTCTTGGCGACCACCTTTTCGTTGCCGGGGATTGGCGACGCGGATATGACAACGGTATCGCCGGGAACTATCTCGACGTCGCGGTGTTCACCGTTGGCGATGCGCACCAAAGCGGAGGTGGGTTCGCCTTGGCTGCCGGTCGCCATAATAATGACGCGCTCATGCGGGAGCTGGCGCGCTTCGTTCATTGACACGATGGCGTCGGGCGGCGCGTCGAGGTAGCCCATATTGATAGCCATCTTGACATTGTTGCTCATGCTGCGCCCCACCACGGTTACCTTGCGGTTGTGGCGCGCGGCGGCGTCTATGACCTGCTGGATGCGCGATATGAGCGATGCGAATGTCGCCACCATTACCCGCCCCTGCGCCTCGCCGATAACCCTGTCCAGGGAAGCCCCAACCACCTGCTCGGATTCGGTGTAGCCCTTCACTTCGGCATAGGTGGAGTCGGAGCAGAGCAGCAGCGCGCCGTCGGGCGCAAGCCGCGCGATTGCCGCGAGATCCATAGCGCGGCCGTCGGCGGGCGTGTGATCGATCTTGAAATCACCGGTGTGTATGACCGTTCCGATGGGCGTTGTAACCGCTATGCCCATCGCGTCCGGTATGGAGTGGCAGACGCGAAAGAACTCGATGCGAAATCGTCCGATGTTGAACGGCATATGCGGCTCGACCACGTTCAGGCGCGCGTCTCTTAGACGGCCGCGCTCCCGAAGCTTGACGGTGATTAGCCCGTGCGTCAGGCGCGAGGCGTACACTGGGACGTCGAGTTCGGGCAGCACGAAAGGCAGCGCGCCGATATGGTCTTCGTGTCCGTGCGTGATGAGGATGGCGCGCACTCTATCGCGGTTCTCCACAAGATAGGATATGTCCGGCACGCCGAGGTTCACGCCCGGCATATCCTCTTCGGGGAACAGCAGCCCGGCGTCTATGACGATGATGTCATCGCCGAACTCCAGCGCCATCATATTTTGTCCGATTTCGCCCAGCCCGCCAAGCGGTATGACCAGCAGGGGCGTGTCCGAATGCTGCGTGATTGTCAGTTATGTCCTTTCTTACTTGGCATTAGACTGCTTAAATCCGACGAAAAGGCGCATGCTGTCTGCGCTGCGGCTTTGCGCCATCCCCACCCTTAGTAACGGGCAGAGATTGCAATGCGGGGATTGCGCCGCTACCGATTAGGGGCGTATATCTGAATGCGGTGGCGGTTGCTTTCGGTAACATACACCCTGCCGTCAGCGTCTAGTTTAATCGACGTAGGCGCCCAGAAGAACTTCTCGATGTGCGATGATTCTTCATGCGGATCGTCGTTGAAGAACTCGATTTGGGGCGCGAGGTTGGAGTTGGCGCGCGCCGCCGCTTCTTCGCGGTTGATGCTGAGGAATGCGTCCGCCCACTTGGAGTCGGTGGCATCGCCGCGAATGTTTTGCAGGAAATTGCCGTTTGTGTCCAATACCTGCACGCGCTCATTGCCCCAGTCGGCGACGTAGATATTGCCGCGCGCGTCCACGTCCACAGCCGCGGGTCTGTGGAACTGCCCGTCGGCGCGGCCGGGTTCGCCGAATGCGGCGATGAATTCGCCGTCCGCCGTGAACTTTTGAATGCGGTCGTTGCGCCAGTCCGCGATGTAGATGTAGCCGTCTGCGTCTATGGCGATACCCCAGGGCAGGTTGAACTGCCCCTCGCCGTCGCCCTCGCAGCCAAATGCGCTCAAGAAGCGGCCGTCGGGCGTGAACTTTTGAACGCGGTGATTCTGATGGTCGACCACGAATAGATCGCCGTCTGCGTCAATGGCGATGCCGGACGGTCCGTCCAGCTCGCCCTCGCCGCTGCCGAATGCGCCCCAGCCGGGCAGCGGATCTCCGGCGGCGTTGAAGCGCACGATGCGGTTAAGGTATTCGCAGGCTACATAGGTATTGCCCTGCTCGTCGCGCGCAATCGCGGTGGGCCAAACGAACTGCCCGTCTGCGTGGCCGTACTCCCCGAATGTGCCGTAGTATTCGCTGTCGATATCGTATATGGTGACGCGAAGCCCGCGGTTGTCGCCGTCAAGCGAGCGGCTCACGGTGTAGAGTTTGCCCTCTGCGTCGAAGGCGGTGTCGACGGGGTAATAGAAGCCGCGCCCTTCCATCGTGGAAAGCCCAATGGAGTGGCTGTACTTCAGGATTTCTGCGCGCTGCATTGTTGTTGTCATCGTTACACCTCCGGGGAGTTGGCGCATTATGCGGCGGTTCGCGGGACGGGCGGTATGTTACGCCGCCCTACCCTACCCGTTCAGTCAAGGCAGACCTACGCGCGGCAAGCCGACCCGGCCCACGAACCGATAGCCGATTACGCCCGTTGGAATTCGTGCGACGCCCCGACCATCTGCAGCATCTGCGCGATGCGCTGCTCGGCCGCATCGCCGACGTCGTCAGCGTCCACCTGCAGATCGCCGCCGCCCGCCGCAAAGTTTTCGAGCGCTTCCCGCGTATCATCGGACACCGCCACCACGCCCATAGCGTCCAGGCAAGCGTCAACCAGGCGCGCGGGCGATATTGCGCCGTGGCTTTCGGACGCCACGCGCTCGATCATCGCGCTGACGCCGGGCTTGTGAACATCGCCGAGTTGCTGCGTAACGAAGTTGAGGCGCTCCACAAGCGTGCCAGTGTCGATCCAATCGACGCCCTGATGCCAGCCCTCTACGCTGGGCGGGTTGATGAGCTGCTGCCCCATGTATGTCATTTGCAGCGCGCGGTCGAGTATCTCGCGGCGCGGCCGGTCGAACTCGCCGGTGAGCCGCAGCGTGCTTGCCACAAGTTCGGCCGGGCTCTTGACGCGCACGAAGCGGATGCTCTCGTCCGACTTGAAGAAGTCGGATGTGAACAGCGCCTCAAGCATCGCCGAAATCTCATAGCCGCTCTCGAAGTAGGCGTCCACCAGCGTTTGGATCGCCTGCGGATCGCGCGGTTCGGCGTACGGCCACTGCGGCACGGGCGGCTCTTCCGCCACGAAGAAGTCGTACAGATGCCGCGATACGAAGCGCGCGGTGGCTTCCTGCTCGCAGATGATGTCTATGATGTCTTCGCCGTTGAAGTTGCCCGTCTGCCCCAAGAAGGTCTTATCGCCCTCATCGTGGTCGGCAGGGTTGTAGCTGAAGTGCCAAGCGATTCTGCCGTAGGGCCAGATGGAGTCACGCTCCGCCCGCAGCGCCATATATTCGGTGTTGCCCAGCGTCCAGCCGGTAAAGGCGCGCGACGCCTCTTTGATGTCTTCCTCCGAGTAGTTGCCCACGCCCATGCTGAACAGCTCCAGCAGTTCGCGCCCGTAGTTTTCGTTGATTGCGCCCTTGTGGTTATCGTGGTTGTCCAGCCACACAATCATAGCAGGATCGCGCGATAGTTCCACCAGCAGCGTCTTGAAGTTGCCCATTCCGTAGCGGCGGAACATCCGAATTTGGTCGTTGATGACCTTGCCCTGCGTGATTTTGGGGTAGCCCGTAGCGAATACGGTGTGCCAGAAGAGCGCCATCTTTTCCTGCAGCGGCGCTTTGGTGGAAATCATCTTGTAGAGCCAGTAGGCGCCCGGGTTCTGCTGCCCCATCATCCCGGACTGTTCGTGATGGTAGCGCCGAATGAGGTCGTCGGGCATAGCGCCCTCTTCGGCGGGGTTCAGCAGCTCCGCCACGACGGCATCATAGCCTTTCGCCTCAAGCGCATCGAGTTCGTCCCGCGTTGCGCCAAAGCTGGCGCGCCGCATCAGATGCGCTACCTGTTCAACCGCCTGCGTAGTCTTGACAACCATAGTAGCCTCCTTAATGAGTAACGTCGCCGCGCGCTTGGCGGCGCATCGGCGCTTATGGGTTGGTAACCTATGGCGTATATGCTCAAACTTTATCGCAGTATAGCATACAAAATCGGCGTTTTGGCAATATGCCGCCGCCATTCGCGCATCGCATGCAAAAGCCGCTTTATCGCAGCGATTAGTCGCAACCCCGCCTTCCAAAATCGCGCCATCTTCACCGCCTAGAGGCGCATATCTATGAGGCGCGCATCTGCGCTTGAAAGCCGTGTTTTACCTTGCCGCCGATTGCAAGTATAATTCGGCGAACTTCGGCAGTCCAACCTGAACAGCCCCGAAAGGAGATACCGATATGCAGTTCGGCTTGTTGTATGAGACGCAGCGCCCCTTCAAGGGGACGGAGATTGACTGGAACACGCTCTATAAGGAAACGCTGGAGCAGTGCGAGCTTGCCGATAAGGTGGGCTTTGACGCGCTCTGGTTCGTGGAGCATCACTTCTTGACCGGCTTCTCAGGCTCGCCCTGCCCTGAGGTGATATTCGGGGCGCTGAGTCGGATAACCAAGCGCATCCGCATCGGCTTCGGCGTGTCAATCCTGCCGCACGCCCACCCCGTCCGCATAGCCGAGCGTGTGGCGATGGTCGATCAGCTCACCGATGGGCGCGTGGAGTTCGGCACCGGGCGCTCCAACGCCTATGAGCAGCTTGGGTTGGGCGTCGACCCGCGCGACACCCGCGATATGTGGAGCGAATCCATATCGATGCTGCCCAAGATCTGGCAGTCCGACGAATTTTCGTGGGAAGGCAAGTTTTGGAATGTTCCCCCGCGCCGCGTGCTGCCCAAGACCTACCAAAAGCCCCACCCGCGAATGTACCTCGCCTGCACCTCGGAGGACAGCTTCCGCTTGGCGGCCGAAAAGGGCATCGGCGTGCTGTCCTCTGCGTCCTACGCCGTGGATGTGCTGCGGGACAAGGTCAACATCTATCGCGACGCGCTGAAGAACACAGAGCCGGTGGGCGCATTCGCCACCAACTTTTGGGGCAACAATGTACACGCCTACTGCGGCGCCGACAACGCCGAGGCGCGCGCGCTTGCCGCCGATTCTATGAAGACATTCTTCGGCCCGGACAAGCCCTACATCGCGGGACGCATCGGCGCATACGAGCAGCTTCTGGAAGACTGGGGCGGCGTGCCGGACCACCTGCAGGCGGACTTTGGGCGCTGGCTGCGGCAGTCCGACGAGGCGCACAAAGAGCAAGCGGCCGAAGTGGGCATATCGCTGGACTCCGGCCCCGGCGCCGCAAGAGCCGCCATAGCCGAGCTCGACCCTGACACGCTCGCCGACCGCGGCGTCATAATCGCCGGCGATCCGGATAGCTGCCTGCGCGCCATCAAGATGTACGAAGACATCGGCGTCGACCAAGTGCTGATGATAATGCAGACCGAAACCATCCCGCACGACAAGGTGATGAGATCCATCGAGATGTTTGGCAAACACGTCATCCCGCGCGCCCGCCAAGGCGATTGGCCGGCGGCAGTAGCCGCGAATGCGCCCGAAAAGGCGGCGCAGTCCAAGATAGCGCAGCCGGCGGAATAGGCGGCCGTTAAGCAAGGGCGGCACTCGACGCTGAAACGCATGCGTCGCCCTTGCGCTGGCGCGATGCGATAACGCAATGCGGACGAAGTTGCGGGCGTTAGCGCCGCTCTGCAATTCGCCTTGTGGCAGGACTGAACTGAGAGAAATATGCCAACACTCGCAATCATCGGCATTATCCTGTTCGTAGTGGGCTATCTCATTCCCGCCGCGATCGAGATATACGAAAAGGCGCAAGCCAAAGAAGCGCTTGACGACCGCGTATCGCTCTTCAGCATCCGCGCCGACTGGTTCACCGCGTTCAGCGCGCTTGCGATAGGTCGGATGCGGAGCGCTACGAGACCGACGCTTACGGAGTGTATGGAGCGCTGCCGGTCAACAAGCATGTGGTAGGAAAGTGCGGGGCGGTGAACTGGAACGATGGATTGCATTCGATGCTGCGCGGGAAGTTGAATCGGTTAGCGCGTCGGACAAAGGGATGCGCAAAGAGCGTGGAGATGCTGGTGAATCTGCTTGCGCTAGTCTTTTGCGACAAACTCAAACTCAATGCCACTTAACCTTACGAATACCCCAACGCCCAAAACGATAGCGCCGATTGCGCGCGCGTGATATAATCCCATACATCCGTTTATGACATTGATGGTGGCGCGCCCAAACAGATTGCGCACAGGAGCATAGGTTGGTAGCTCAGCGACTACGCGATTACGAAATTGTATTCATCCTCACGCCTGAGGCTAACGAAGGCGAAGTCAACGCCGCCGTAGAGCGCGTGAGCGCGTTCATCACGGAACGCGGCGGCGCCGTCAGCGAACACGAAGTCTGGGGACTGCGGCGCCTCGCATACCCCATCAACAAGTTCATGGAAGGCATCTACGTGCTCGCCAAGTTCACGCTGGACGCCAACGACGTGCTGGCGCTAGACAGAAGCCTCAACACCTCCGAAGATGTAATCAGGCATCTGGTTACCAGGCTTTAAGCGCGTCCATTCAGGTAACGCATCGGCCGTTCCCGTGATACAAAATCAGTATCCGCATCTATACGATGCGCGATGAGGCAGGATTTGCAAGAAAATGTATAACAAGATGACGGCAATCGGCAATGTCGGCAGCGATCCCGAAATGCGCTATACACCCGGCGGCAACGCGGTTACATCGTTCAGCCTTGCCACTAATGAGCGGTACACCACACGCGATGGCGAACGTAAAGAAGAAACCGAATGGTTCAGGGTTGTAGCCTGGAGCCGTTTGGCTGAAACCTGCAATCAGTTCGTAGTGAAGGGGATGAGGGTCTATGTAGAGGGCAGGTTGAAAAGCAGCTCATGGATCAGTAACGACGGCCAAACCCGCTTTCGTAATGAGATTATCGCTAGGGAAGTGAAATTTCTAGGCGGTCGTCAGGGTGGAGGAGAAGGTTACGGCGGTGGCGGTCCGCGGGGTAGCGGCGGCTACTCTGACGATAGTGGATACGGCGGTGGTGGCTATTCCAGCGGTGGGGACTATGGCGGTAGTGGCGGCTACGGCGGCGATGCGCCCCCCGACGATCCATCCGACGAAGACAGCCTGCCGTGGTAATCGAGCCACGCCCCAAAGCGCCGGCCACGCGCTATTCGGCATTCGGCGGCGGCATAAGCGCGCAAGCTAGGCATTCCAACGACGGCGTAAGCGCGCAGTCTCGACAACCCGATGCGATATTGAACGAAACTCACGCCCGCTCATCGGACGATATGAGCGGCAAACGAACATAGCGGTTAGCACAGAGGTAATGCGATGACTACAGAGCGACCTACCACTCCTGCGCCCGGCGCAGCGCCGGCAGCTGTCCGCGCACCGGCCGCGCCCCGGCCCGGCGGCGACGCGCGTCCCGCCGGCGGCCAGGGCGGCAGACCGCCGTTTCGAGGCGGCGGTGGCGGTGGGGGATTCCGGCCGCGCCGCGGCCGACCGCGCTACTATGCGCGCCGCAAGATATGCTCCTTCTGCGTGGACAAGGTGGAGTACATCGACTACAAGGACATCGCCAGGCTGCGCCGCTTCATATCCGACCGCTACAAGATGGAGGCGCGCCGCAAGACGGGCGTATGCTCCAAGCATCAGCGGATGCTTGCCCGCGCCATCAAACGCGCCCGCGCGCTGGCGCTCATCCCGTACAGCCCCGACCACAAGATGCCCGGCGGCGGCTACGCAGCCTAGCGCCCGCCGCCGCTGCTCACACACTTCGGATCCGACAAGTGGCAAATCAACCGACACAACCGCGAAGAGACGCCGCCGAGGATGCGCCCACCGACCGCCGGCGTGAAAGCGCCCGAATACAGCAGGTTCAGCGCCGCCGCCGTCTAGCATTCGGCGTCATCGGCGTTATGCTCATCGTCATCGTGGGCATCCTGATAGCTGGCTATGTCATTATCTTCGTGCGCCCCCCGCAAGAACGCGTGGTCAGCGTCAACGACGTCACCTACACGCGCGGCGATATGGTCAAGATACTGCGCATCCGCCAGCGCCTACTAGAGGACTCCGGCCAGCGCATCGACACCGGAACGGACATATTCCAAGCGCTGCAGCTCATCGTAGAGAACGAAATCATCGCGCAAAGTGCCCCCAGCCTCGGCATCACCGTCTCCGATGAAGAGGTGGACGCCCAAATTCAGGCGACTATCATCTTCCAAGCGGGCGCCAATCTGGTGGGCAAGCCGCAGGATCAGCTCGCCCGCGAGTTCAAAGAACTCTACGCCGGCTTCCTGAATTCGTCGCAAATCGACGAATCGGAGCATCGCCGAATAGTGCGCCGCACGCTGTTGCGCGAAAAGGTGCGCCAATATGTCGGTGAAGCCCTGCCCGGCGTAACCAAGCAGTACCATGTCTATCGGCTCGCCGTGAACCACGACGATGAGATAGACATCATGCAGACCAAGTACAAAGACTATGTGAAGGCAAGCGCCGATCCGCAGGTATTGCACGAGGCGTTCAAGGCGATTGCCCGCGAGTTTTCGCGCGAAGAGCCGGAACTTGTGCGGCGCGGCGGCGAAATAGGCTGGCTGCCCGTCGGCGTGCTGGAAGACTACGACGACGTCATCGCCAACCTTGAGGTGGGCAAGCTCAGCGACCTCATCCCCAACCGCGACCAGCGCCAGCAAGCCTTTGTGTTCATGGTGTCCGAAATCGACGAACTGCGCGAACTCAGCCCCGCCAACGCCGATGCGCTCAAGACGCGCGCCTTGGAGCGCTGGATAAACGAACAGCGCCGCGAACACGATGTCTATGCCGTCTTCAACTCCGACATCTACGCATGGATGATAAGCCAGCTCGGCATCTCCACCACCATAACCCCCTCGCCCCAACCCGCCAGCCCCTTCCAGCAGTTCATCAGCGGCGGATAGCGGGCGAAGCGCGGACGCATACCCACCACCTACGCGCAATCAACCCGCTTTCGCATAGCAGGCCCGATTATTGTCTAGCCCGCTCTTATCGGATGAACCAAAGGCAAAGAAAAGCGTTCATTCACAGGGCGATTTCTATCGTGAAATCATTCGAGACATACAGATTCAAAGCGCGTCTGACAAAGGCGGCGCACAAGGCGCTTGACGAAGCGCTGGAAGTGAACCGCCTTCTGTACAACGCCGCCAACGAAGAGCGTCGATATGCGCTCCAGTTGGTAAAGTCGAGCGTAAAGGAAGCCAGGCTTGCTGATGGCGTAGATTCGTGGCCGTCGTTTAACTCGCAAAATAAGGAACTCACCGCTCTTCGCGAGTCAGACATGAAATTCGCTAATCAGGCGAGGCGGATACATATAGGAACCCTAACGCGTCTCGATAAGGCTTGGCGTTCCGTATGGCGCAACCGCAAACTTCGCAAAAAGGCTAGACTGCCGCGTTTCAAGTCTAAATCGCGCTTCCGAACCATTGAACTGCATTCGGGCTATGAGAATTACCTGAAGCCTTCCAACCGTGATGGCAGATACTACCTGCGTATCAAAGGCTTGCCGAACATACTATTTCGAACACATCGGGATATTCCGGAAGGGCAACCCTACACCATACGCATCACGCGCAAGCCCAAGCGCGTGGATGTTCAACTCGTTTATGAGGTGAACTATCCCGACCCGCCCGAAAACCCCGTCAGCGGCGTGGGGGTGGATATGGGCGTCAAAGAGCAAGCCACTACCAGCGACGGATATATGTACGGCAAGCGCATCATAGACCGTCGCCGTTTATGGCGGTTAGAACGCAAGATGGACAGACAGCGGCGGCGCGCTGTAAAAGACGGACGCGCGGAGCGGGTTATGATGCGCAACCCAAAGACCGGCGCGATCATTATCGGCAAGGACGAGAAACCTCGTTTCAAGTTCGTTTGGCGCGAATACTCCCAAAGTTATGGCAAAACGCAGCGCCTGCATCAAAAGGAGTGGCAATCTATCACAGAGCGCGAAATCGGCGTGGCTCACGAAGTCAGCGCCGATATAATAAAAAGCGTGGCGGCGAGCGGCGGTGATTTGCTGTCCGTAGAGGATTTGCGGATACCAAACCTGCTGAAAAACCATCGCTTGGCGCGGGCAATATCAGAGCAGAGCTGGGGAAGGCTGATAACATTTATGCGATACAAGGCTGAGAGAGCCGGTATCGTATTTGAGGCAGTTAACCCCCGCAACACTTCGCAAGCCTGCGCTCAATGCGGCGTCGTCCGCGAGAAGAAACTGAAGTTGAGCCAGCGCGCATTCGTATGCGACGAGTGTGGGCATGAGAACGACCGCGATGTGAACGCGGCAGAAAACATCAAGAACTTAGCCTTGCGCCGCGCCTTTGGCGTGGCGGGCGGGGAAGCATCGCCCGGCGTCCCGCAAGTAAAACAAATTTCGGATGGCGTTGGCCTCCGAGGACGCAGAAAACCACAGCATTTGCGCGCTAGACAACTGCCGTTATGGTCGTAAGGGGGCGGCTCCGTATGCGCGTGGGACTTCCTTCACCATAAGCACATGTCCAATGGACTGCGCGGGCGGCTCCGTATGCGCGTGGGACTTCCTGCCAGCATGAACGGGATTAGCAGATAGCCCGGGGCGGCTCCGTATGCGCGTGGGACTTCCCGGTATACTCAGGAATAAGAGCATTCATCAACGGGCGGCTCCGTATGCGCGTGGGACTTCCTCTCGCTGGTCGATGATTTCTGCTACGAAGGACGGCGGCTCCGTATGCGCGTGGGACTTCCCATCGACCCAGGATTGACGGAGGGGCGCTAAAAGGGCGCTCCGTATGCGCGTGTGGGACTTCCCCGCATAAGCCGTCTATGCAAATGCGCGATCTCAGTCGCTCCGTATGCGCGTGGGGCTTCCTTGACTGCGATGCCGCCGGGCAAGCGCCGGCGGAGTCGCTCCGTATGCGCGTGGGGCTTCCCTGCTCGCTCATCGTGGACATCAGCAGGCGCTTGGGCGCTCCGTATGCGCGTGGGGCTTCCAGAACTTGAAATGAAATGCCTCAAAATGCAAAATATAAGTACGAAATCCCGAAATGAACCTGAAATAAACGCTGATTTCCTCAGAAAATCGCGCCCGGAAGGAAGCCCCCAATCATCGCGCTATCCTCACCGATGTAGATGGTTTCGCGCGCCGCGACGGGCAAGCCGACAAAATGAAAGCGCGCGGCTTGCCCGCTATCTCCCGCGCTGATCTGCGCCCCTACGCCCCCTGATGTATCTGCACCTTCACGGAGCCGGTGGTCTTGTCGTAGGCGGCGGCGAAGCCTTTTTGGATGTCGTCCAACGAGTAGATGTGCGTTACCATCGGCTTGAGGTCGACCCTGCCGGACGCCATTAGGTCGATGGCTACTTCGTAGTCGTGCCTGCCGTCGATGATGCCGTAGCAGGATGAGAATATGATGGTCTGCTCTTTGAGCATCGGCGGCAGCCAGTCCACAGTGATGGGCGCGCGGTAGCCGCCTATGACTACGAAGCGCCCCTGTTCGCGGGTGAGTTGGATCGCCTGCTCGATGGGTTCGGGCTTCCAACCGCCGACGGTTTCCACGGTGAGGTCAGCTCCCAAGCCTTGCGTGCTGTCGGCTAGAGCGTCGGTCAGCGCCGGGTCGTCGGGGGCGAAGGCGTAGTCTGCGCCCAAGCGCTTTGCCAGCGCCGCCTGCTGTTCGTGGCGCGCGGTAACGAATATGGCGCCGGCACCCAAGGCGCGCGCCGCCGCTACCGCTGTCAAGCCGATGTTGCCGGCGCCCAGCACCAGCACGGTTTCGCCGCCGATAAGCCGCCCTCGCCTTACGCCGTGAACCGATACGGCAAACGGCTCCACCAGCGCGCCCTCTTCCCAAGTGAGGCAGTCGGGCAGGGCGTAGCAGCCGGCGGCTTTTCGCTTGATGTACTCCGCGAATCCGCCGCCTTCGGGCGCCGCCATATCCAGGCACTGCTTATACTGCCCGGTGCGGCAGTACCAGCATTTGAGGCATGCGCGCCCGTGTCCGATGGTCTCTATGGCGACGCGGTTTCCCAGCATTGAGGC
Organism: Dehalococcoidia bacterium; assembly: GCA_965203895.1. Taxonomy (GTDB): domain Bacteria; phylum Chloroflexota; class Dehalococcoidia; order Lucifugimonadales; family JADFKI01; genus Bin90. The sequence goes on from CBDBDI010000002.1 coordinate 19,554, forward strand.
TTCTACGCCGTCGCCGATGGATATGACTTCACCCGCCACTTCGTGGCCGACGGGGGATTCGTCGGCTTCAGTTTGGTCGGCTTTCATCTGCAGATCTGATCCGCATATGCCGGTGGCGCGCACGCGCACAACGGCGTCGCCCGCGCCCGCTTCCGGCTTGGGGTAGTCGGCTAGGGTCATCGCGCCCTTGCCGTCAAAGAATGCCGCTTTCATCGTAGTCATTTCGCGCTCTCCCCTCTGACGCTGACGCATCGGTTGGTCGGTTGATTCGCGGTGTACGATACGATAAGGGCCGGGCTAGTTCGCCGCTAGGAAGGCGCGCGAACCGCTGAGGATGAGGTCGTTCAGCGCTACGGCGGTGTGAAGGTCGGATGAGAGCTTCTTGCCGGCGGCGTGGATGCGCTCGCCTATCTTGTCCTGCGCTTCCTGCACAACGGGATGTTCGGGCTTGCCGGGGTATCCCATAGATTGGGCGAGGTCGTTTGTCCCCCATGCGAAGCAGTCTATGCCGTCCACCGCCAGTATGGCGTCAAGGTTGGCGAATGCGGTGGCGGATTCCAGCTGCGCCATAACCAGCATCTCTTTGTTGGTGAGTTCCATAAACTCGCTGCGGTCTAGCCCCGGCTGGTCAATCAGCCCGCTGTCGTTGTAGAAAGTGCCTCTGCCGCCGCCCCAGCTTCGCTCGCCTTCGGGCGTGAAGCGGCAGGCGTCCACCAGCGCTTTCGCTTCATCGGCGGTCTCTACATGCGGGCCCAGCACGCCCATCACGCCGCGGTCAAGGAACAGGTTGATTGCGTTGGGGGACTTGTCGGGGACGCGCGCGATGGTGGTCAGTCCATAGCCGTCGGCAACGCGCACCATTGCGTCGATGGATTCGGGCGAGAACAGCCCGTGTTCGCCGTCAAGGTTCACGAAGTCGAAGCCGCCCAGCATTCCCACAAGCTCAATGGCTTCGGCACTTGGGAAGACGAGGCTCAAGCCCAAGCCCTTCTTGCCTTGCCGGTTCTTCTCGAAGATGTTGTTCTTTCTGATTCGCGCCATATCCCCTTCTCCTTATGCGTGTGCTGTATATGTATGTTGTGAGTGATGTATGCGGTTGATCTGCGGTTTAAGTTTATTCAGTCGGCTTATGGATGGCGGGCTTGCGGTTCATACCCCCTAAAGTTGTTGCTCGTCATTGCCCGCCAATTGGCGCTTATGCGTCGGCTTGGGCGGGTGGCAAGACGCTTTTTATCCAGGACGCAAGATCGGTTAGCGTCTGTTGGCTGATTTCGTGCGCCATAGGGTATTCGGCGTACTGCGGTTGGTAGCCCTCTGCGCGCAGGAACGCCACCGCATCGCGCGCCGAGTCTATGGGCAATACCATATCCGCAGCGCCGTGTACAACGAATATGGGCTGCGCGCGCTCATCGGGCAGGTGCTGGCGCAGCGCGTCGACGTCGGGCGCGACGCCGCTGAGCACCGCCAAGCCTTTGAATATGTGCGGATTGGGCAAGCCGCAACGGTAGGTCATCATCCCGCCCTGCGAAAAGCCGCCCAGGATGATCTGCCCCGTTTCGGTAGGATACTGCGCGGTTGCGTCGTCCACCAGCGCGGCGAGCATATCGGCGGCGCGCTCAATATCGTCGGCGCTGCGCGCGTCGCGCGGGGGCGTCCAACCGAAGCCGGTCATGCCGGGTCCGATTTGGAAGGGAATAGGCGCATTCGGGCAGATATAGACATACCCGGCGGCGTCTATGGCAGGCGCAAGCCCCGCCAAATCGCCCATATGCGCGCCGAAGCCGTGCAGCAGGATAATCATCGGATACTTGCGCGCGGGATCGTAGCCGTCGGGCTCAATGGCGAGGTATTGCAGCGTACTGCCTTCATATCGCTTTGTCTGCATTTGCGGTTCCTAGCTCTTGGTTGGCGTTCATTGCGCTTAGATGCGTGAATGGGCGGCGGTTGGCGCGCGCATATGCCGCGTGTAGCCGTTTGTTGGGCGCATCATAGCATCGTTAAGCGTTGGCTTGCTTGCTTTGGGAGTCGTCGGGGCGATAGACGGGGCGCGCAAGTTCGTAGGCGGAGGATGTGTCGCAGTACATGTTGCCCGCAAGCCTGCCTACGGGCTTGAGGCGGCTGTGGTCAATGCGGTGGCCGCTGATGATGTCGTCGCGTATGTTCATAAGCGCAATCTCGCCGATTACCAGCGCATGCGCGGACGGGTCATCGCCGATTGCTACTACCTGATTGAGGCGGCATTCCATATTCACGGGCGATTCGGCCACTGCGGGCGGGCGCACCACTTCGGACGGGACGGCGGTCAAGCCGCTCACTTGGAACTCGTCCACATCGGCGGGGTATTCTGCGGCGGTGGCGTTCATCGCGGCCGCAATATCATCTACTACCACATTCACCACGAACTCGCCCGTCGCCTCGATGTTGGCAAGCGTGTCTTTCGCCTTCCAGCCGGCGCTGCGCGATATGCCCAGCACAAGCGTGGGCGGGTCGTAGGCTATTGCGTTGAAGAACGAAAACGGCGCAAGGTTGACCGCGCCTTCGGGCGAAACGGTGGACACCAGCGCAATCGGGCGTGGGACAACCACGCCCGTCAGAACCCGGTTAAAGCCTTCGAACTCTTTTGGGATTAACTTCAAAACGCCGCCTCCACTTGTTGTGTGATGCGCCAAAGGGTAATACTGAGCGGCGCTAATATCAAGTGCGTTGACTTGAACCGATGGTGAAACATACACTAGAACTCGGATCTACGGCGCAACCCGACTTGCTTGAGTGGGAATTGCGGCGATGCGCCTAACAAATCTTTCAGAGGTATTTGATGAGCAGACTTATTGAAATGCTTGATAAAACGCAATCGGTATCTGAGGCGATCGGCTTCGCGGCATCGCGGCAGAGCGCGGCGAACCCGTCGCTTGTGCTGATAGGGCGCGCCACTGCGGCCGAACTTGCGGACAATCCCGCGCTCGCCGAGGCGCACGCCGACGCCGTGCTGGTGACTTTGGACGCATCGGATGCCGCCACTGTGGCGCGCGTGAGCGATGCGCTCAAGAATGCGCTGTGGGGCGCAAGGGTGGGTAGCGTGAGCGCAGAAGACGCCCGCGCGCTCAAAGACGCCGGCTGCGATTTCATCGTGTTTGACGCAGAAGACACCGCCGCCGCCGCGCTAAACGACGGCGACATCGGCAAGATACTTGCGTTTGACCCGGAGACGCCGGACTTCAGCGAGGATGCCGCCAAAGCCGTCCGCACGCTGGACATAGACGGCGCGCTGTTCACGCCCCCCGACGGCTTGCTGCCGCTGACGGTGCAAAGGCTTCTGAACATCCAAGCCGCCAGGGCGCTGGTGCGCAGGCGATCCGTGCTGACTGCGCCGGCCGATCTTGCCGCTCCGGATCTGGAGGCGCTGCGAAACGCCGGCATAGTCGGGCTTGTGGTGAGCCTTGCCGCCGCCGATCTTGCGCGCATGAAAGACGCCATAGCCGGCTTGCCGCGCCGCCGATCTCAGCGCGGTGGCGGCAGAGGAACCGCTCAATCACCCGCCGCCGGCTTTGCGCGCAATACGCCGCCCGACGACGATGACGATTTCGACGACTACGAATAGACGGGCGCAAGGCAACCGCATCTTGATTGCAAAATGGCAAGCCTATGCCAAAAGGCCGCGGCGCTCGCCATTAAGCCTAACGTCCCACCGATAGGCGATCTATCAGATATTGCGGCAGTCCGTAGCGCGTCATCTTTCGCTGCGTCGCCGCAATGTCATACGCAACGCGGCGGTGCGTGATTGTGGCGGCATCCTCGTCGTAGATGGCGTAGCTTGCGCGCGGATCGCCGTCGCGCGGCTGCCCTACGGATCCGGGGTTGATAATTAGCCGGCCGTCGTCCAAGGCTATCGGTCTGTCCGTGGGGAATTGCAGGAATGCCGCTCCGTCCTGCGTCGGGACGCACACAAAGGGCATATGCGAATGTCCCAGCGCGCACCAATATGTGTCAATGTGCGTGAAGCTTGCCACCGCCGCCTGCTCGCTGACTACATACTCCCACACCGGATCGCGCGGGCTGCCGTGAACAAGCGTGAACTCGCCCAGTTCCAGCGTAAGCGGCAAGTCCGCGATGTAGTCCGTATGCTCTTGCGTCAGTTGGGCGGCGTTCCAGCGATTGGCGGCGGCGGCGTAGGGGTTGAACCTGTCGAGCGAAATCCTGCCGATTACCGCTAGATCGTGATTGCCCGCGACGGCGTAGTGTTCGTGAGCGCGCAGCAGATCGATGCAGGCGGCGGGATCGGGGCCGTAGCCTACTAGATCGCCCAGTGACCATATCTCATCGAAACCGCCGCGCGCTTGGGCGTCCGCAATAACCGCTTGGAACGCCTCAATGTTGCTGTGCGTGTCCGCTACAATCAGCGCTCGCATTTCGTCCCCATGCCGCGTTACGCATCCCAATACGCCGGTCTGCGCCCCTTGCGGCGGCGCGCAATCTCTTACCAACGCGCGCGCCGTTCTGCTATCCTATTCGGTGAATTCGGCGGCGTTCAGTCTTTCTTTTTTTACTGATTAGACGGATTAGGAAAGAACGCCCTGCCATATGCCATATGATACACCGCTTTGCGGCGATTGTTGCAATTTTCGGATAGCGCTTTGGCTTACGATACTCACAACGGATTGACGGTAACCACGCGCAGCCCGCAGCAAACGCAAGCGGTGGGCAGGGCGCTGGGCAAGACCGCGCGCGCCGGAGATGTATATCTGCTGACGGGCGAACTTGGCGCAGGCAAGACCTGTCTGACGCAGGGCATCCTGTGGGGTTTGGGCGGCGACGAGTACGCGCGCAGCCCAACTTTCGTTCTCATATGCGAGTATCAAGCGCGGCTTACGCTGTATCATATGGATCTCTACCGCCTTGACAGCTTCGACGAAATTATCGACTTGGGGCTTGACGAGTACATATTCGGCGAGGGCGTGTGCGTAGTGGAATGGGCGGACAAGGCGTTGGACGCATTCCCGGCGGCGCATATCGGCGTGAACATCGCGGACGCCGGCGGCGATAGTCGGACGCTGACGGTGACGGCCGGCTCGCCCGAATACGCGCGGCGGCTCGATGCGGTTAGCGGCGCGCTTGCCGACGATATGCCGCCGGTCGAATCGCAAACCCATACGGATACGGGCGAGGCGCGCTGATGGAACTCGCTATCGACACATCCACCAGATTTGCCTCGGTCGGCTTGTCCCGTCAAGGCGAATTGGCGGCTGAGCTGACATGGCGCTCTGAGCGCAACCATTCGGTCGAGCTTGTGCCGTCCATCAAGACGCTCTTGAAGCGCGCGGGCAGCGGCGTTAGCCAAATCGAGGCTATCTACATTGCGGCGGGCCCGGGCGGCTTCAGCGCG
>CBDBDI010000003.1:0-3241946 GCA_965203895.1 Dehalococcoidia bacterium
GCACCAGCGCAAGCACCATCGCCACAAGCACGAAAGGCAGCCCAAGGAATATGTCCACAAGGCGCATTATCACTTCGTCGATGAGACCGCCGAAGTAGCCTGCGATTAGCCCAAGTGCCGTGCCGATTATCGTGCCGCCTATCAGCGCAAACGCCATCACCATCAGCGATATGCGCGCGCCGTAGAACAGGCGGCTAAGCAGATCCCCGCCGATATGATCCCGCCGAGTATGTAAGTCCATGTGCCGTCTGCGTACCATACCGGCGGAGCATTCCTGCTGCGCAGCGTGCTGAATAGCGGGTCGTGCGGCGATACAAGCGGAGCTAAACCGCGACAAGCGTCATCAGCGCCAGAATGACTATCGGCAGTATTGGCCAAGTTCTGACGAACTGGATCGTCTTGCCTATCCATCCGGTTCGGCTTGGAAGGTTGACCTCGAAATCCGCTGCGTATATGCCTGCGCCATACCCTACATCTCCTTATGAGTAGCGGATTCGAGGATCTATGAAGGCGTATAGGATGTCCACCAGGAAGTTCATCAGTATGAACGCCGCGGTGAACATCAGCGTAATCACCGCCAGCACCGTGAAGTTGTTAGTCCAAACCGCCTCGACTGCAAAGCGCGCGAGCCCGGGCCAAGCGAACACCACTTCCACCGAAATCGACCCGGTGATGAAGCCGGCGAACAGCACGCCGGAGTATGTCAGCGGCGCAATGGATGCGTTCTTGAAGGCGTGCTTCCAGATAACGGAGTTGTAGCGCACGCCTTTGGCTCTTGCGAGCTTGATGAATTCCGAATCCAGCACCTCAAGCATCGCAGAGCGCACAAGCCGCACATAGCCGGCGGCGGCGAACCACGCAAGCGTCGCCGTGGGCAATACATAGTGCTTGATCGAAAAGCCTTCGCCCATAGTGCCGCTAGGCAGCCAGTTCAGCCACACCGCGAATATCAGAATGCTCAGTATCGCAATCCAAAAGACGGGCAGCGTCTGCCCCAATAACGCAAAGGTGCGCCCGATGTAGTCCGAGGCGCTCCCGCGCTTGACCGCCGATAACACGCCCAGGGGTATGCCTATGAGCGTCGCCAAAATCCAGGATGATATGGCGAGCCGTAGGGTAGGCCCAACCTTGCTTGGGATCTTGTCGGCGATCTTGTGCCTATCGGTGAGATCCCTGCCCAAGTCCCCGCGCATCAAGTCCCATACCCACAGCGCGTACTGCACAGGAATCGGCTTGTCTAGGTTGAGTTTTCGCGAGAGTTCTTCCCACGTCTCTTCGGTTATGCCGTAGGCGTCGTCAGGCAACAGCAGGACGCGCGGGTCGCCCAGCAGGCGCGAAACGCTGAATATGATGAGCGTCGCCCCTACGAGGGCTAACAGCGAGGTAAAGAACCTGCGAATTATGAAGTTACCCATAGCAACACCCGCCGTTTGAAGTATTATCGGCGGTTGCCGAGGTCGCAACGCTTATGCGGCAACCCCGGCAATCCGCCGATTTATATGCGCCGGCTTTACTTCAGTTTGATCCACTCGATCTCGCTGATGCCGCCGTTTCGGAATTGGAGCATCGGGCGCATGCCTTCTGCCCAAAGCGCGCCGTCTATGGCGTTCACATTGTAGAGCGCGTTTGAGGGCGCTTCTATGATAGCGGGCATAAGCGCCCACTCGTGGAAGTATTGCCGCATCTCAACGCTGACTTGATACAGCACTTCTTGATCTGCGGTTTCGTTCTTTATCTTGTTGACTTCTGCAGCCTTCGGCACTTCAAGTCCGTGGTTGTAGCCGTTGCGTCCGTAGCTACTCCAGATCTGCTCCAGCGGCCATGTGGAAGGGCCGCCGCAGCAGGGGTGCATTCGCAGCACGGGGAATGTGCGCGTTACAAGCCCGGCCTAATCGTGCTGTATGTGCGGCGGTCATGCACCGCGGTTATGTTGAAGTTGTTGAGCCAGTCGGCGGCGATTGCGTCCGAAAGCTCCACGTCTTCGTTGCTGAGCCCTGCCCAGAAGGTAACCTCGAATCCGTCGCCGTAGCCTGCATCAGCAAGCAACGCTTTTGCGCCATCTACGTCGTAGGGAAGTTCCCATTCAGCGCCGTTTTCCAGGATGACCGGGTCGTTCAGGGTTTGACCCGCCAGATAAGCCGGCTTGCCCAGTCCGCCCAGAATCACGTCGTTGAGCGCTTCGCGGTCAATCGCCATGCGCAACGCTTGGCGCACCTTCAGCGAACTCTGCATAGACGCCGTGTCCGGGTTGAACTCTTCGCCGCCGCCCTCAAACGGATCGCCTACCCAAGGCAGGCTGGTGTCGCGCACGGTGTCCAGCACATCGCCGGTTACCGCGTGCTTGTACTCCAGAAGTTGCCGCCAAACGGGAACGCATGCACATTAGCGATGCCTTCAGGCGCAAGCGCGAATTCGCCCGTGTCCAGCATTGCCCGCCAGTCCTTAAGGGCCAACTCGGCGATTTGCGCTTCGCCCGTCTCAAGCTGCGCGCGGCGCACTGAGGGCTCAGGCACCTCAATAGCGCGAACTTCTTGCACAAACGGCGTCTTTTCCCAGTGGTCGATGACCGCGCTCATGAACATGCCGTTCTGCGCTACCCAGCCGTCCATAACGAACGGTCCGGTGCCGACTATGTTCGTCCGCATCCATTCGTGCGCTTCCTCTTCGGTGGAGAAGCCGTTGACTTCCATCACCCTATCGACATGGGGGAATATGCCCGTGCCTTCGCTGATGTCGGTCATTATCTGCGCTAGGGTATGTCCCGCGAAGCTGTCCCAGGTAATTCGGAGGTTGTAGTCGTCCAACGGCTCAAGGTCTCCGACGGCTATGTCGATGCTGCCCGAAGTATCGTGCCGCGCTTCGGATGTGAACGAAGGCAGAAGCGCCTTGTATGTCCACTCGATGTCCCTGGCTGTCATTTCGCCGTGTCCCTTGTGGAACATAACGCCTTGGTTCAGCTCAAAGTCGGTGTACGACAGATCGGGGGCGGTTGCCCACGCCTTCGCCAGCCACGGAGCGGCGGTAAGCGCGCCGCCTTCCGTGCGAACCGCCTTCAGCAGCGATTCTTGGTTGTTGACATATGTGAGAGTGGAGCACCAGAGGCAGTCTGTGGGGAAACCGCTGGGCGTATGTACGCTCACCGTAGCGGTAACTAGGGTACCGGCCGGCCTGTCTTCCGGCGCAACCGGCTGGCGCACAACCGGCGCGGCCGTTGCGGCGGGAACTGCCGTAGCGGCGGCGGGCGGCGGCTGAACTGCCTGCATCGCCGGCGCGGCCGGCGCCGCCGGGGCGGGCGCTCTGGGCGCTTGTGGCGCGGGCGCGGCGGGCGCTTGTTGGGGCGCTGGCGCCGCGGCGGGCTGCTGAGGCACTGCGGCCGGCTGCTGCACAGGGGCCGCGCCGCCGCAGGCGATAGCAAGCGCGCCAAGCGCCGCGACTATCAAGCTTATCCACTTGAATTTGGTCATTTTTACCTCCAATCCTAGTTGGATCTTTACTCGCTTGTGAAAGTGGATACATTCAAGGCGCAATATAGTTGATAGATTTGGCAATGTCAACACTCGGTTTCGGGGGGTAACGCACAGGGGGGTTAACGCAAGGGCGCAATCCGATTGGCGTTGTGGACTATTGCGCGGGCGTGGTGATACACTTGGCGGGACATAGCATTGTCCGAAAAGGTTTAAGCACGGAGGTCTAAATTATGGCTGAATATGCGAATCCGAGTACGCTGGTTAGCACGGATTGGGTGGCGGCGCGCGGCGGCGATGCGGGCGTGCGGCTGGTGGAAGTGGATGTGGACGCTACGGCGTATGAACAGGGTCATATCGCGGGGGCGGTTGGCTGGGACTGGTCGTCGCAGCTTCAGGATACGCTGTCGCGCGACATCATATCCAAGTCCGAAATGGAAGCGCTGCTCGGCGCGTCGGGCATCGGCAACGATACTACGGTCATCCTGTACGGCGATAACAACAACTGGTTTGCGGCTTGGGCGTTCTGGCAGCTGAAGATATACGGGCATGGCGATGTTCGGCTGATGAACGGCGGGCGCGCCAAGTGGGAGGCGGAGGGACGTCCGCTGACCACCGACGCGCCGAATCACGCCGCCGCTGAGTACGCCGCGTCGGAGGCGGACAACAGCATCCGCGCGTTCCGCGAGGATGTGCTGAGCGCGGTGGCGGACGGCAGCGCGTTCCTGGTGGATGTGCGCTCGCCGGAAGAGTATCGCGGCGAGTTGCTTGCGCCGCCGGCATTGCCGCAGGAAGGCTCGCAGCGCGGCGGGCATATCCCCGGCGCCGCCAATGTGCCTTGGGCGACGGCGGTGGCGGCGGACGGCAGCTTCAAGTCGGCGGACGAACTCGCCGAAATCTACGGCGCGGTGAACAACTCCAAGCCTACGATTGCGTACTGCCGCATTGGGGAGCGCTCGTCGCACACCTGGTTCGTGCTGACGCAGCTGCTGGGATTGGAGAATGTAACGAACTACGACGGTTCGTGGACGGAGTACGGCAGCATCGTGCGCGCGCCTATCGAGCGATAGCGGCCGCCAATATCGGCGGCATACACTAACGCGACTTACGCAAGGGCGGTTCCGTTTAGCGGCGGGCCGCCCTTTGCGTATCTTGCATATTCACGCATATACAGGTGAGGGCTATGACACAACAAGACCTCAAATCGCTGTTTCGGACGGTGGGGGACGGCAGCGGACTGCGCCACGACGGCGCTTATTACGAAGAGGAGCTGGCGCTGGCGTTTCGCAATCGGGGGATGCCGTTGGAAGGGCTGCGCTACGATATTACGCCTACGGGCATGCACTACTTGTTGATACACTTCGACATTCCATATATCGACGCCGCAGAATGGCGTCTTAAGGTGGGCGGGATGGCGGCGAACCCGCTTAGCCTCAGCCTAGAGGACATCAAGCGGCGTCCGCGCGTTACGATGCCGGTAACGATGGAGTGCGCCGGCAACGGCAGGGCGCGGCTTAACCCGCGGCCGGTGAGTCAGCCGTGGCTGCTAGAGGCGATTGGCACGGCCGAATGGACGGGGACGCCGCTCAAGAGCGTGCTGGACGATGCGGGCGTGGATCCCGCCGCCGCCGATGTGGTGTTCACGGGGCGGGACGAGGGCGTTCAGGGCGGCGAAGCGCAGTTGTATCAGCGCAGTCTGACGCTTGCCGAGATAGCGCGCGATGAGGCGTTGCTGGCGTATGAGATGAACGGCGCGCCGCTGGAGCCGCAGCACGGCTATCCGCTGCGGCTGCTGGTTCCCGGCTGGTACGGGATGACAAGCGTCAAGTGGTTGGACAGCATAGAGGCGGTGGCGGAGCCGTTCAAGGGCTATCAGATGGAGCAGACCTACCGCTACAAGAACGCGCCCGACGACCCTGGCGAGCCGGTAAGTACGATGCGCGTGCGGGCGCTGATGCTGCCGCCGGGCATGCCCGATTTTATGACGCGCGCGCGGCTGATAGATGCGGGCGAAGTAACGCTGACGGGCAAGGCGTGGGCGGGCAGGCTTGGCGTGAGCAAGGTTGAGGTGAGCGAAGACGATGGGCTGAGCTGGCGGCCGGCCGAGATGGGCGCGCAGGTGGGGCGGTTCGCGTGGCGCAACTGGGCGTATCGCTGGGACGCCAAGCCGAGGCGGCGCTTCCTGCGCGTGCGCGCCACGGACGAATCGGGCAACACGCAGCCCACCGCGCAGCCGTGGGCGCTGCAGGGCATGGGCAACAATATGGCGCAGCGGGTCGAGGTGGTGGTTCGGTAGGGGGGTGGCGCTTTCGGGGGGGGCACTGTTGCCTATAACGGCTGCGGGTTGTGGTATCGTTTGATTGCGATGCGCGGGTTATCGCCGCTTGCTCGGCGGGCGCAATCAAACGCAATAGAACGGGGAAGGTTGGTATGGCAAAGCGCAAGGTAAATGTCTGGCGGGACGCGCAGTCCGATTTCTTGGCGGTTACATTCGACGGCAAGGACGGGTTTATGGTCGAGACCACCGACGACAGGGTTATGGCGAAAGTAGATGAGCGCGGCAACATAACGGGCTTGCATATTTTGGGGCTCAGCACGATCGAAGACGGCGCAGGGCAAACGGGCACTAAGTCCATACGGCGCACATAGCCGCAAGCGTATTTCGACGCATACGATTCGATGCAGATCCAACGCAGGTTGGAACAGGAACAAAGGGGGGATGATATGGCAACACTAACAACAATGCCGGCGCCGACAACGCCGACAATCACAAAGCGGCGGTTCAGCGTCAAGGAATACTACCTTATGGCGGAGGCAGGCATTCTGAGCCCGCGTGACCGCGTGGAGCTCATAGACGGGGAGATTGTACAGATGGCAGCAATGGGAAGTTATCATGCGGGTTGCGTGCTTTACCTAAGCACTGCTTTTTCACAGATGCTTGGGCAGAGGGCGTTTGTGAACGTGCAAAGTCCTGTCCATCTAAGCGAGCGCTCCGAGCCGGAACCGGATATTGCGCTGCTGCGTCCGCGCGCCGATTTCTACACAGAATCGCATCCGCGGCCGGAAGATGTGATGCTGATAATAGAGGTGTCGCACAGCACGGTCGAGTATGACCGGGATGTGAAGACGCCGCTGTACGCCGAGGCGGGCATCCCCGAACTATGGCTTGTGAACCTGGATGAGGATTACATAGACGGGCTGTCCGATCCTGACGGGGCGGGCTATCGCGCTGTGCGGCGGTATGTACACGGCGATCGCATAGCGCCTGCGCTGCTGCCGGACGCGCTGCTGGATGTGAGCGAAATCCTGCGGCGGGGCAACCTGATACGGGACAAGTAGGGCTATCTCAGATACGCAGAACTCAACGCAATGCGCAATGAAGGGGGGATGCTATGGCGACACTGACAACGATGCCGGCGTCGACAACGCCAGCAATCACAAAGCGGCGGTTCAGCGTCAAGGAATACTACCTTATGGCGGAGGCGGGCATTCTGAGCCCGCGTGACCGCGTGGAGCTCATAGACGGGGAGATTGTTCAGATGGCGCCTATCGGAAGCTACCACGCGGCTTGCGTGGATACCCTAAGCAATCTGTTCAAGGAGATGCTTGGGCGGCGCGTGATTGTCCGAGTTCAGAACCCGGTCCGTTTGGGCGAGCGCTCCGAGCCGGAGCCGGATATTGCGCTGCTGCGTCCGCGCGCCGATGCCTATCGGGACGCTCACCCGGGGCCGGATGATGTGATGCTGATAGTAGAGGTTTCGCACAGCACGGTCGAGTATGACCGGGATGTGAAGACGCCGCTGTATGCAGAGGCGGGCATCCCCGAACTATGGCTGGTGAACTTGGATGAGGATTACATAGACGGGCTGTCCGATCCCGTCGGGGCGGGCTATCGCGCTGTGCGGCGCTATGTACGCGGGGAACGGATAGTGCCGGCGCTGCTGCCGGATGCGCTGCTTGATGTGAGCGAAATCCTGGGATAGCGCGAATGGCGGGCGTTTCCATACGATACACAGCATTCACAACTTGGAGGTTTCGCTATGGCGGATCTGTTGCTCAAAGGCGGCGAGGTTATAGACCCGGCGCAGAATGTCAGGGCGAAGCTGGATGTCGCGGCAACGGGCGGCGTCATATCGGCGGTTGCGCCCAACATCGGCGCGGACACGGCGCGGCGGGTCATCGACGCGAGCGGCTGCATCGTGGCGCCGGGCATGATCGACCTGCATACGCATGTGTATGAGGGCGTGAATCAGAACGGCATCAACCCTGACATTGCGGGCGTGCGCTCCGGCGTAACAACGCTAGTCGATGCAGGTAGCGCGGGGGCGTACACATTCGGCGGCTTCCCGCGCTATGTGGCGCCGCAGGCGGCGACGCGCATATTCTGCATGCTGCACATATCGCGCGTGGGGCTGAGCTACCAGCCGGATACAGCGCGCCGCGAGGATATCGACCTTGACGAAACTATCAGCGTAATCAACGCCAACAAGCCGCTGATTCAGGGCGTCAAGATTCGGGCGGTTGGGCCGGGCGCGCGGCGAATGGGCATAGAGATGGTGGAGCTGGCGAAGCGCGCCGCGGTGGAGGGCGGCGTGCGGCTGATGGTTCATATCGGCGACCGCTCTATCGCGGGGGCGGGCGAAGACGGGCCGACGCTGACGCGCCAACTGCTGCCGCTGCTGGAGCGCGGGGACATCGTAACGCATCTGTTCAGCGGCAATCCGGGGCGCATTATTGACGGCGGCGGCAGGGTCATCCCTGAGGTTTTGGAGGCGCAAGAGCGCGGCGTGTTCTTGGATACGGCGCACGGCAGGCAGAACTTCAGCTTTCGCGTGGCGCGGCAGGCGCTGGATCAGGGCGTGCGTCCGCTGAGCATAAGCACGGATATGACGCCGCCGGGGCGGCGGGACACGGTGCATAGCTTGACGGAGATGCTGGCGCGGTTTATGGCGCTGGGGTTTTCGCTGGAGGATGTGATACGGATGGCGACGGCGAACCCCGCAAGCGCTCTGGGGATGCTGGATGCGCTGGGTTCGCTGGCGGTGGGCAGGGCGGCGGACATTAGCGTGCTGAAAGAAGAGACGGGGGATTGGCTGTTCCGCGACACGGAGGGCGATACGCTGCGGGGGGACAAGGCGCTTGTGCCGGTGGCGACGGTCAAGGGCGGCGAAGTGTTTTCGCCGGATTGGGGGCCGCGTCCGTGGGGATGGCTACCGGACGCGGCGTCTTAGCGCGCAATTCCACACTCAGGTTTTAACGCAGGGGCGCAGATAGGTTATAAAGCGCCTAATCGCTTGGCGCGGCACTTGATGGACGCAGGGGGACGAATAGCAGGGTTATTGCGCCTAGCGCGAATAGGGCGGCGACGTAGATGAAAGTGGTGTCTGCGCCGCCGTAGTCGTCGTAGAGTTTGCCGGCGATTAGCGGGGATGCGGCGCTGAGCAGGAATCGCTCGAACGAAAGTATGCCCAGCACGGTGGTCGGAACGCGGCCGCCGGCTACATCCAGGGCGAGCGCGGTCAGGATGGGCTGATCGCCGAATAGGAACGTCCCCATAAGCGCGATGATTATGATTAGCATTATGCCTACGCCGGCGCCGCTGATCAGGAACGACAGCGCGGCGAGCAGCAATAGGCCGGGGATAAGCACCATCTTTCTGCCGAATCGGTCGGATAGGTAGCCGACTACGGGCGTGGATACGATGCCAACCGCCATTAGCAAGCCCAAATGCAGGTTTCGCACAAGCGCGGACATTCCCAGGTCGTTTAGGAATATGGGCAGGAATGTGATTAGCGCGATGAACGCCATTCCGCGTATGCCGCCTATGAAGGCGACTATCCATAGGATAGGGTTGCGCAGGACTTGGCTTGTGGCTCTGAACTGGCTGCCGCTACCGTCGGCGTCGGCGGCGTCTGCGTCTTGGGTTCTGCCGATGTTTCTGAATGCCCAAAAGACTAGGAAGGCTAGGAATATGGGCAGCGCGGCGTAGATGCTGATGATTTCACGCCAAGCCAGAAAGCCTAGCAGGACGCCGGTGGCGGGCGGGGCAAGCGCATCGCCTATCTGTCCGCCGACGCCGTGGAATGAGAGGGCGGTTCCTTTGCGGCGGGCGAAGTGGTGGGATAGGGACGCCATAGCGGGCAGGTGCCATATGGACGCCGCAAGCGCCACTACCGCCATTCCGAATAGCAGCAGGTAGTAATGCTGCGAAAAGCCGATGATTAGCCAGCCGATGCCGAATAGCGCCATACAGACGGCAAGCACAAGGCCCCAATGCTTGCGGAGGGCGTCGATGATTACGCCGCCGGGCAGGGTTACCAGGCCGGATACTACCTCGCGGGTGGCGGTGATGCCGCCTACGCCTACGCCGCCCAGCCCGAATGCGGCTTGGACTTCGGGCAACATGGCGATTAGGCTTTGGGTGAACCAGTGGAATACGCCGTGTCCGCTGGTGAGTCCGGATATGATGAAGCCGCCGCGCTGACGGATGTCGCGGGGATGCTCCGGGTGGTGGTGGGCGTGCGCCATAAATTTCGTCCTATGGCTATTGGCTTTCGGGATTTTTTGTATCTTTGAGTATGCGCTTACGGCGGCGGGTTTGATCAACACATCTTTGGTTGTGTGATGATGGGTTGGATGCGCGTATTGCCGTTGGGCTTACTATTGAACTTGGGGGCGTGGGTTGTCAAGGGCTGCGGCGGCGCTTTGCGTATGCGGGGGCGGTTAGTCGGTCATGCCGAGCTTCACTACGATGTCCCACTCTTCGGGGGCGACGGGCTGCACGGATAGGCGGGAGTTTTTGACCAGCACCATGTTTTCCAAGCCGGGGGTTGCCTTGATTTCGCGCAGCGGCACAATGCGCTTGAACTCGGCGACGGCTTTGATGTCCACCATATACCATATGGGGTTGTCGGGGGCGCTTTTGGGGTCGGGGTGTTCGGACGCGGGATCCCAGGCGGTGTGGTCGGGGTAGCCTTCGCGGGCGATGACGGCGGTTCCGACGACGGCGCTGGGCTTGGCGTTGGAGTGGTAGAACAGCACGCCGTCGCCGATTTTCATATCGTCGCGCATAGTGTTGCGCGCCTGGTAGTTTCGCACGCCGTCCCACTCGGCGGTTGCGTTTTCTTCGCTCATCAGGTCGGCGAAAGAGTATGCGCCGGGTTCGGATTTCATAAGCCAGTAGCGTTTTTGCGTCATAATTCACTCCGATTTGATGATATGCTATGCAGCGCTGAACTTTTGCCGATAAGCCGATATGC
Source organism: Dehalococcoidia bacterium (assembly GCA_965203895.1). Classification (GTDB taxonomy): domain Bacteria; phylum Chloroflexota; class Dehalococcoidia; order Lucifugimonadales; family JADFKI01; genus Bin90. The sequence goes on from CBDBDI010000003.1 coordinate 10,724, forward strand.
GCAGTGTATCGCAGTCGGCGCAGAAATGGGATTGCTTGTATGACCTTTGGCGAGAATAGTTCGCTGCCTACGCCGGCGCAGCATCTTGGGTTTGAGGTTGGCGCAGACCGCAGGCTGGCGGGCTGGGAGCAGATAGTCGAGTACTTGGAGCGCCTAGACCGCGCATCGGAGCGGGTGAAGACATTGGAGATTGGCAGAAGCACGGAGGGCAATCCGTTTCTGCTGACAATCATATCATCGGCGAGCAACATCGCAAATCTCGACAAGTATCAGCGGATACAGCGGTGGTTGGCGGATCCGCGCGGTATCGCGGACGCCGCGGAGGCGGAGCGGCTGATAGCGCAGAGCCGGGCGGTGGTGGCGGTGATGTGCAGCATACACGCGACGGAGGTGGGGGCTACGCAGATGTCGCTGCCGCTGGCGCATCATCTGGCGAGCACTGACACGGACGAAGTGAAGCGCGTTTTGGACGATGCAATCCTGCTGCTGATTCCCTGCATGAACCCGGACGGGTTGATTAAGGTCAAGCGGTGGTATGAGAGCACGCTGGGGGCGGAGTATGAGGGCGTGATGCCGCCGTTCTTGTATCAAAAGTACACGGGACACGATAACAATCGGGACTGGTTTATGTTCACGCAGCGGGAGACGCGGCTTGCGGTAAAGCATTGCTTGAATGCGTGGCATCCGCATGTGTTGTTGGATATGCACCAGACGCGTCATAACGGCTCGCGAATGATATTGCCGCCGTTTGTGGATCCGGTTGGGCCGAATGTGAACGCAATCATACAGGCTGAGATAGCGATGCTGGGGACGGCAATCGCGGCGGATATGACGGCGCAGGGCAAGGCGGGCGTGGCGGTGAACGCGGTGTATGACGCTTACAGCCCGAACCGCACATATCAGCACTATCACGGGGGGCTGCGGCTGCTGAGCGAGGCGGCGGGGGCGCGCATCGCCACGCCGATCGAGATCGCGGAGCGGGATTTGCAGTCGGACCGTGGGGAAACGCCTACGCAACGAACTTGGAATCATCCGCTGCCGTGGCGCGGGGGCGTGTGGCGGCTGCGGGACATCGTGGAGTATGATTTTGCGGCGGCGTATGCGTGCTTGCGGCATGCGGGGCGGCTGCGGGAAACGCTTGCGCGCAACTTCTATCGGGTGGGGGTGAACGCGGTGAACGCGGACGATGCGCCGTACGCGTTTGTGGTTCCGCCTCAGCAGCATGACGCGCACGCGGCGGCCGAGCTGCTGGGGGTTTTGCGAACCGGGCTTGTAGAGATACACGAAGCGGTGGAGGCGTTCAGGGCGGACGGCGAGTTGTTCGCGGCGGGCTCGCGGGTGATACTGCGGGAGCAGCCGTATTGGGCATACGCCAAGACGCTGATGGAGCAGCGCAAGTATCCCGAACTGCGAACATATGAGGGCGGGCCGCCTAAGAAGCCGTATGATGTAACTTCGCACTGCTTGCCTATTCAGATGGGCGTGAACGCCTACACGATTGGGGGGCGGTTCGCGGCGAAGCTTAGGCCGCTGGGGGACGCAGAGGCGGGATCGGCGGCGTTTGCGATTCATGCGAAATCGTCGAAGGGGGCGGCTGCGCGCAAGTCGAACGCGTATGTTATTGCGCCGGAGTCGAATGCGGCTGCGAGGGTGGTGAACCGGCTGCTTGCGGCGGGGGCTACGGTGCGGCGCAGCGCGGATCCGATCGAGGTTGAGGGCGCAGCGTATCGGCGGGGGGCTTTCGTGGTGGGGGACGCCGCCGGGGTTGGCGACGAGATCGAGGGGGATGACGCGCTGCTGCTGAACGCGGTCGAGTCGCCGCCGCAGACGCTGCGCTATGCGCTGAGCAAGCCGCGCATTGGGGTCTATAAGAGTTATGTTCCGTCGATCGAAGAGGGTTGGACGCGGTTTGTGCTGGAAGAGTACGGCTTTGAATATACATCGATGACGGACGGGGATGCGCGCGAGGGGGATTTGGGGGAGCGCTTGGATGCGATAGTTTTGCCGCATCAGCGGGCGCATCATATTCACAGGGGACACGGGGCGTATTATCACCCGGACTATGCGGGGGGGCTTGGCGCGGCGGGCTTGGAACAGCTGCGCGAGTTCGTGGAGGGGGGCGGGACGCTGATTGCTTGGGACGGGGCGGCGCGCTATGCGATACGGCGCTTGGAGCTACCGGTTCGGGATGTGGTGGCGGATCTGCCGCGCTCCGGCTTTTATGCGCCGGGCAGTCTGCTGGGCGTGTTGCTGGACACCACGCATCCGCTTGCCTACGGGATGCCAAGCCTTGCGGCGGTGATGTTTTACGACAGTCCGGCGTTTGACATTCGGCGGGGGCGTGTTGTGGGCAAGTATCCGCTGCGCAATCCGCTGTTTAGCGGGCTGCTGATAGGGCCGGAGAAGCTGTACAACCGCGCGGCGCTCGCCAGTGTGCCGCTGGGCGAGGGCGAGGTTGTGTTGATGGGATTTCGGCCGCACTTTCGGGCGCAAGCGAGGGGCGCTTACAAGCTTCTGTTCAATGCGCTGTACGGCAGCGCGCAGACGGATTGCAAGCGCGATTAGGGCTAGTTGTCCGATTAGGCTAGCTGTCCAACTGCAGGGCGGCGGTCAAGCCGTACTCTGCCGCCAAGTGCTTGAGGGCGTCCCATGTGGCGTCTTCGACGGCGATGCCGTCTTGGAGCAGTTGGCGCTCTTTGAGATACTCGAGTTCGCCGGGGTAGAATACTTCCGAAAAGCCTGTAGCGGTGGGCGTGCTTTTCAGGTATTGGGCGAATTCGGTTACCTCTTGCTTGAACTGATCTATTGGACGGAATGCGTCCACGTTGAACGCCGCCATAAAGCAGCCGTCGTTGTGGCGGCCGGACGGGTCGTGTCCGAAACCCAAGCCGGTGAGTATGCCGGATAGTATCTCTACCATCACGGATAGGCCGTAGCCTTTATGGCCTTCGGGGCCGCCTAGGGGCAGCACCGCGCCGCCGTTTCGCAGGTCGGCGGGGTCGGTCGATGGGTTGCCGTCTTTGTCTATAATCCAACCTTCGGGGACGGATGCGCCGCGCGCCACGGCTACGCCAAGTTTGCCGGCGGCGACGGCGCTGGTAGCCATATCGATGAACATCGGGCCGTCAAGGTCGCTTGGCATAGCGATGCAGATGGGGTTTGTGCCAAGCCGGGGTTCGCGCCCGCCGAAAGGGACAACGCCCTTGGCGGAGCGGCCGGAGTCGGCGGTCATAACGCCAATCATATCGGCGCTCGCCGCCATAAGGGGGTAGTCGGCGACGCGTCCGACGTGGCTTTGGCGGAACACGGTCGCGGCGGCGACGCCGTGTTGTTTCGCCTTGTCGATGGTGATGTTCATAGCGCGCTCTGACACTACATAACCGAAACCCCAGTTGCCGTCGATGACGGTGGTTGTGGAGGTTTCGCGGATGATGTCGAAGGGGGCGCCGGGCGCAATGTGGCCGCGCTTGACGCGGTCTATGTAGGTTGGGATTTGGATAATGCCGTGCGAGTCGTGTCCCGCGAGGTTTGCGCCAACCGAATGGGTTGACACGATGGCGGCTTCCTGTTCGCTTGCGCCTGCGCCAATCAGCAGTTGGGCGGCTATGGTTCGCAGTCTTTCGGCTTGAACTATGGGCATTGCTTTCTCCTGAAGTTGAGTTTTTTCGATAGAGCTGGAGCTATGCAGCAGCGTTACAGGATGTATCGAGATGTATCAGCAGCGTTATGTGAATGTATCGGATATATCGAGGTGTATCGTCAAAGGCGCATTAGGCGTCGGTTGCCCAATTCTTGGAGCGCTCTACGGCGCGCAACCAGTCGGCATAGAGCGCTTCGGCGTTGGGTTGGGGCATTGTTGGCGCAAAGCGTCTATCGCATTTCCACTGCGTCGCAATTTCGGCGGCATCCTGCCAAAAGCCTATCGCAAGTCCGGCGAGGTAGGCGGCGCCGAGCGCGGTGGTTTCGGCTATGACGGGGCGCTCAACGAGCATGCCCAGCATATCGGCTTGGAACTGCATCATAAGGTTGTTGGCGCTGCCGCCGCCGTCCACGCGCATCACGGACGGCATTAGTTCGGTGTCTTTTACCATAGCATAGACGACGTCGGCGCTTTGGTATGCGGTGGATTCTAGGGCGGCGCGCGCAATGTGGGCTGCGGTGGCGCCGCGCGTGATGCCCACGATAGCGCCGCGCGCGTACATATCCCAGTGGGGGGCGCCCAAGCCGGTGAAAGCGGGCGCAAGATAGACGCCGCCGTTGTTGGGGACGCTTGCGGCGAGCGTCTCTACCTGCGCCGAGTCTTGGATTATGCCAAGCCCGTCGCGCAGCCATTGCACGGTTGCGCCGGTTGAGAATACGCTGCCTTCTAGGGCGTAGGTTATTTCGTCGCCGATGCCCCAGGCTATTGTTGAGATTAGGTTGTGGGCGGACGATATGCGGCGGTTGCCGGTGTTCATTAGCACGAAACTGCCGGTGCCGTAGGTGTTTTTGGTCATTCCCGGCGCAAAGCACGCCTGCCCGAAAAGCGCCGCCTGCTGGTCGCCCGCCACGCCCGCGATGGGGATAGCCTGCCCGCCAAAGAAGTTGCCGCCGGTGTAGCCGAATACGCCGCTTGAGGGCATTGCTTGGGGCATAACGCTTGCGGGGATGTTGAGTTCGGCGAGCAGTTCGGCATCCCAGTCCAGCGCGTTGATGTTGTAGAGCATCGTGCGGGATGCGTTGGTGACGTCGGTGGCGTGCAGGGTTCCGTTGGTCAGGTTCCAGAGCAGCCAACTATCAACGGTGCCGAATGCCAATTCGCCGGCGTGGGCTCTGCGCTGGCCGTCGGGGATTGCGTCGAGCAGCCAGCGTATCTTGGTTGCCGAGAAGTAGGCGTCGATTGGCAAGCCGGTCTTTTCTCTGACGGCGTCTTCGAGTCCGTCGGCTTTCAGGCGCTCGCACAAGGGCGCTGTGCGGCGGCACTGCCAAACGATCGCGTTGTGAACGGGCTTGCCGCTACTGCGTTCCCATACAAGCGCGGTTTCGCGCTGATTGGCGATGCCGAGCGCGGCTATCTGACGGGGGCTTATCTCGGTCTCTTCGAGCAGTTCGTCCACGGCGTCGATGCAGGAATCGAAGAGTTCGATAGGGTCGTGCTCGACCCAGCCGGGCTGCGGGTATATCTGCGTAATTTCGTTGGAGACCTGCCAGACCACGCCGCCGGCTTGGTCAATCAGCATAGCGGTGGTTCCGGTGGTGCCTTGGTCGATGGCGAGTATGTAGCCTTGCGCGCTCATAGCGTAACCTCTGCCCCAAACTTAACCAGCGTGGGGTTGGGTGTCAAGGTTCTTGGGGTGCGCTGGGGGGTTTAACGCAGAGGCGCAAGGACGCGGTATTCTCATCACATGCAGGACTGCTATAATTGAGTGGAAATTAATGTCTAAATCATGCTAATAGCAAGGAGTTCCACGATGCAAAAAGCCTATCGCGATGATACGCAATGCCCACACTGCGGCTCCAACCGGCTGCCCACAGCCAGACTATCGCGCGGACAAGCAGGACTATCGCTTCGGTGAGCGTCTCCATCGCTTTACCCCCGAAGAGCTACTATTCCGAATCAATCAAGCGCCAAGCGATCGCCATACGCATCGAAGGCATGGGATACTCCACAATATCTAGGGTTCTGGGTGTCAAGCCCGAGACCATTACGGGGTGTATGGCTACTTGCATGTGAACAAGCATAGAGTAGGCAAGGGCGGCGGGGTGAACATGAACGTGGGATTGCACTCGGTATTGCGCGGCAAGTTGAACGGGCTTGCGCGTCGCACATAAGGACTACTACTCCAAGACGGATGGAATGCTGACCCTGTCGATTGCGTTAGTGTGGCTGAAGTTGGGTTGGATTTAGCATGCCTGCACGTGTTGAGAATACCGAATGTATCCCGCAATTGCTATAATGTTTCGCAGTGGCTATAATTTTCAGCCAAGCTCGTCGAATGTGAATGAAGACGGACATAACCGCACTTCCCGCTATAATCGCCTCATCACATAACCCCGTGAACATCCTCCACGCCAACACCGACCCCGACCTGCTCACTCGCCTCAAAGAGATGCTCGGCAGCTCGGCGCGCGCCGATATTGCGGTCGGCTACTTCTTTATGGACGGATTCAAGGCAATCGCGGACGATTTGGCGCGATTGGATAAAGTTCGCATCCTCGTCGGGCGCAGCGATCGCCAAGTAGTGGAAGAGGTGGCGCGCGACTTGCCGCAGTCGCAGGCGATTCAAGCGCGTCTGAGCCGCGACGACATCGTGCCGCGCCGTCAGCGCGATAAGACAGCGCCGCGGGCGGTAGCCAACATAATGGACGGCGTCGCCAATCTGCCGCAATCGCGGGCGGGGCAAGCGGCGGTTGCGCGGCTGCGAGATATGGTGGCGGTCGGCCGCGTGCAGGTGCGCTCATATCCCAAAAGCCCGCTCCACGCCAAGGCATACCTGTGCTGGTACGATAGCCACGCCGAGCCGGGCGCGGCGGTCGTCGGCTCGTCCAATCTCACGCTGGCGGGCTTTAGCGGCAACACCGAACTGAATGTGCGCGTTACCGGCGACGCCGAAATGACGGCGCTGCGCGACTGGTTCGAGGCGCTGTGGGATGAATCGATCGACATCGGAGACCCACTCATAACTGAGCTTGGACGCTCTTGGGCGCTGGCGAAAACGCCGCCGTACCATGTCTATCTCAAGGCGCTGTACGAACTCTACCACGCCGATATGGGCGGCAGTCCCGACCTGCCTCAATCCCCGCGCGCTCCGCAGCTCGCCGACTTTCAGATGGACGCGGTGAACAGCGGGTTAGGGATGATAGAGAAGCACGGCGGTTGCTATATCGGCGATGTGGTGGGGCTGGGCAAGACCTACATCGGCGCCGAACTGCTGCGCCAACTGCGCGTGAGCTACCCGCACGACGGTCCTCCGCTTATCCTATGTCCCGCCCGCCTGAAACCGATGTGGCAGCGCGTCAACGAAGAGTTCGCGCTTGGCGCGGAAGTGTTGTCCCACAACCTTATAGCGGCGCCGGCGGACGCTCAGTTCGACGAAGAGTTGGGCAGGTATGTGGATGCGGAACCGGCAGGCGTGGCGCGCGGCGTCATACTTGGGGACGCGTATCCCAACCGCGGGCCTGTGCTAGTGGATGAGGCGCACAACTTTCGCAACATCAACAAGCGTTCCGTCGGACTGCAAAGATACTTGGACGCGGGCGATCACAAAGTCGTTCTGCTCAGCGCCACGCCGCAGAACTTGGGCCCGCGCGACATCTACCGCCAACTGCGCCTGTTCCTGCACGAAACCGAACACGGGTTGAACATAGAGCCGCTTGGCTTGGAGGACTACTTCCGCAGCGCCGAAACCTGGCACAGATACCGCGCCGAATGTGAGAACTATGAGAAAGACTTTCAGCAGTGGAAGGCTCATCAAGTTGGCGTTCCCCCGGTTGCGCCCGATAGTCCCGCAGCGCCATACGCCGATATAGCGGCCATTCTGACGCACGTGTTCATTCGCCGCCGCCGCAGGGACATAGCCGAAATAGCCGAACTCTACGGCAAGAGCGCAAGCATCAACGGCAAGCCTATAAGTTTTCCTGATCCGACGCTTTCCAATGTTCACTATCGATTGGACAATGTGTATGAGAAGGCGGGCAAATTCACCGAACTACAGAAGCTGCTGCGCTCTCATACGGCGGCGCGCTATCGGGCAACCGACTTCATTAAGCCCGAAGCCGCGGACAAGCCCGAATTTCGCGATCTGTTCCGCGCCCGAAATCGGATTGCGCGGCTTATGGGAGTGCTGCTGTTCAAGCGCTTGGAGTCCAGCATTGCGGCGTTTCGCGCCACGCTGAGTTCGCTTATGCGCAGCAACCGCAACTTCAGGCAGGCGCTTGAACAGGGCTATGTGCCGATTGGCAGCACGGCAACACGCCTGCTTCAGGGCGAGTCCTTCGCCGCCGCCGATGCGCTGGAAATCCTGCAGCAGGAAGAGCGGCTCAGACGCCAATCCAATGCCGGCAACCCCGCGCTTGTCCATTCCACGGCCGATTTCAATACGGCAGACTGGCTTGCCGCCATTGACGCCGACCACGATATACTCAGCAAGGCGCATCGCCGCGTGCAGGATATACCGCCGCAAGACGACGACAAGCTCACAGCGCTGAAGCAGTTCCTAGCAGACCCGCAGGTCAAGTCCGGCAAAGTTCTCATATTCTCCGAAGCCGAAACCACCGTGGAGTATCTATACCGCGAGCTTAACCCCAACGATGCCGATCCCGCGATTGCGCGGCTAACGGGAAGCAGCGCCGCCAACGCCGACTCCATACTTAGCCGCTTTTCCCCGACCTGGAACCCCGCTCCGCCGTCAGCGCCCGCCGAACCTGAGATCCGCGTATTTCTGGCAACCGATGTGGTGTCCGAAGGGCAGAACTTGCAAGACTGCGCCCGCATCCTCAACTACGACCTGCACTGGAACCCGGTGCGGCTGATCCAGCGTTTTGGGCGCATAGACCGCATCGGCACGGAACACGCCGAAATCAACCTGCACAACATGTGGCCTGATATCGAAGTTGATGCCGAACTGGATCTCACGGAACGGCTCAACAACCGCATTCAATCGTTTCACGACCTTGTGGGGCTTGACAGCAGGCTGTTATCCGAGGCGGAGCGCCTGAACGCCGATGCGATGTACAGCATCTATGCGGACAAGCGCATGCCCGATTTGGACGACGGCTTGGACGAAGTGGCGGCGAACCAGCGCGCCATATCGCTGCTGCAGCGCATACAGAACAGCGATCCGGATATGTGGGACATCATCGCCAACCTGCCGGACGGGATACGCTCTGCGCTTTCGGCGTCCCCGCGCCAACGCGCGGCGGGCGGCGGCGAACCGACGGCTATGGACGGTTCGCAGGCTACGCTGCCGGTCGACGGCGCTCAACCGCCGCTGATGTCTCCGTCCATTCAGGCGGCGATGCCTTCGCCCTTCGACGAACCGCGTCAGGGCGAGACGTTGGTATTGCTGAGCCAGGGCGATGTGAAGGGCTGCTACGCCGTGGGCGGCGATCTGAACCCGCGCTCGATAAGCGCGGCTCAGCTCATAACCGCCGCCGAATGCGCCCCGGATGAGCCTACTCGGCCGCTGCCCGAAGACACCAACGAGCGCGTTATGGCGGCGTTTGCGGCGTTCCAAGCGGACTTGAGCCGCCGCGCAAGCGCGCCGCGCAGACGCCCCGATAGCCGCAACCGCCGCTACATATCCCGCCGGCTCAACATTGCGCGGGAGCAGGCGGCGGGCGTGGATCAGCGCCGTATAGACACGCTGCGTCGCATCTTCTTGGCGGACGTGCCGCAGCAAGTAGAGACCGCGCTGACCGAAATACGCAATATGGGAATTGAGGGCGACGGGCTTGTGAGGCGGCTGCATGCGCTGCGGGAGCGCTACCGCCTCAACCCGCCGGACGACGACTCTGAACCGGTTGCGCCCGAATCGCAGGTAATCCGTATCGTCTGCTCCGACGGCATCGTTTGAGCGCAGATGAGCAGGGGCGTTTGGGCGGCGGCGCGCATTGCCGCAGAAGCGAAGGGAAGGCGTCCGCAATGAACGCCTTCCCTTGTGTTTTAGCCGTTAAGTCTGTGAGATTGCCGCGCCTTTACGCCGATGAAGGCGTGGGGCGGCGCGCTCTGTGTTGTGCGGGCTATTCTTCGGGCCAGCCGTCGGCGGTTTCGCGGGCGTCGAGCGCCGCTTGGATGCCCGCTTTGGCGTCAGCGGTTACCCAGCCGCCCCAGATGTCGGGGTTGCTGTCGAGCCACCAAACGGCGGTGTCTTCAGCCTTGGCGTCGGGGTTTGCGGCCTGCCAGCGAGCTATCGCCTTGTAGGTGTCAATGCCAAGGTCCCAGTTGCGGAGCATCGCAATGACGTCCGGGGCTCTTGCCAGCAGGTCTGGGTTGACCGCGATGAGGATGGTAGCGTCCTGATAGGCGCATGCCTTAGTGGTGAGCCAGCACTCGTCGGAGTAGGCCGGCTCTTCGAGGCGCACGAGGTCGAGCTCAAGCGCGGGGGCGTTGGTGCCCCACTGATAGCCGAGCCACGGCTCTTCCTTTTCATAGGCGCCGTAGAGGTCTGCGTTCAGCGCGGCGCCGTCGCCCGGATTGACGATTTGGACATGGTCGTCAAGCCCGTATGCGGTTACCTGAGCGGCGTTCACTTCTTCGCAAGCCCAGCCGATGATGCAGGACACCAGGCGCGCCTTGTCGCCGGTTTCGGCGGTTTGGAATAGCTCCTTGTACTGATCGTCTTTCAGGTCTTCCACGTTGTCCAGCTCAGGATACTGCTCTTGCAGGTACTTGGGGATGACGAAAGCGGACTGCCAGTCGTCGCCGAGGCTGCGGCCTACGGATACTACTGTGCCTTCCGCGCGGGCGGCGGCCCATGTTTCATTCTGGTTGGGCAGCCAGATTTCCATCGCAATATCGGTGTCGCCGTTCTGCAAGCCTTGGAACAGCGGCAGCGTGCTGCCGAACTTAGTGTCGGTGGAGTAGCCGTAGCCTTTTTCGACGATGTACTGGGCGATGCGGTTCTGCAGCTGCGCGCTGTCCCAGTTGAGGTCGCCGAATGTGATGGTGATGTTGCGGAGCTGCTCCGCTTCCATCATAGCGCGCGCTTCAAGCGCCTCGGATATTACCGCATCCAGATCTACGCTCTCTTGCGCTTCCATAACCGCTGAGGATATGGCGGATTCCACATCGGCGGCGGTTACGCTGTCTTCGGTGGCGGCCATTACGGCGCTTTCCACCATCGCTGCGATTTCGTCTGCGCTAGCGCCTTCGGATGCGGCGTCGCTAACCGCGCTTTCCACCATCGCCTGAATGTCTTCAGCGGATACTTGGGATTCGGCCATGCCTTCCATGGAGGACATAACCATGGACTGTATCTCTTCGGCGGTTACCTGTGGCTGAGCCTGGGCGGACACGGCGGCGGCGGCGGCCTCTGCCGCCTGGGCCGCTATCCGCTGCGCCTGGGCGTCGTCGATCTGGGTCGTCGCAGGCTGCGAGGAACACGCCAGGGACGCCGCTATGGCTACCAGCGCCATAATCAGCGTAACTGACACTAACTTGCCTTTGGTGAACAAAATCAATCTCCTCCTTGCTAGTTGGATGTCTCTCGTCTAGTCGTATGCGTCCGTTAATTCGGATATGCCGCCGCGCGGCGGTTCATCCGGCTTGCGCTCGCAGCGCGAGCGCGGTGGGGGTTGCACTAAGTCAAAGTTTGACGCCTCCTGCTAATGCTGTCTTATCCCGCGCTCAGCGCTTCTTGGCGCTTGGCGGCAATGGATTGGGTTAGCCTGTCAATGATGATGGCGAGGAACACGATTGCGAGTCCGGATATTAGCCCGTTGCCCGCTTGATTCTTTTGAAGCGCGCGCAAGACGTTATCGCCCAAGCCGCCGGCCGCCACCATGCTGGCAATCGTTACCATCGCCAGCGCCATCATCGTGGTCTGGTTGATGCCCGCCATTATGGTGGGCAGCGCCATCGGGATTTGGACTTTGGTCAGCACCTGCCAGGGCGATGCCCCGAATGAGCGCGCCGCTTCCACGGTTTCGTGGGAAACTTGGCGTATGCCCAGGTTGGTCAGACGGATTACGGGCGGCACGGCGTATATGAGCGTGGCGAATATGCCGGCGGGCTTGCCAAGTCCGAAGAACAGGATGCCCGGCAACAGATACACGAAGCTAGGCATCGTCTGCATAGCGTCAAGCACGGGGCGCATTATGTTGTCCATTACTTGGTTGCGCGCGCCCAGCACGCCCAACGGCAGCCCAACGGCGACGGATACGATTACCGCTATCACCATCAGCGCCAAGGTGTCTATGGTGTTTGACCATAGCCCCATAAATCCCATGAACAGCAGCGCCACTACGGTGATGCCCGTCAGCGTCCAGCGCCCCACGGCAAAGGATAGCAGCGCAAGCCCTACCACAATGGCGGGCCAGGGTATCCACTTCAGGACGTTCTCAATGAAGACAATCGCATAGGTTACGCCGTCACTGATGCCGTCGAAGAGCCAGTCCGCCTCGGTGGTGAGCCAGTCAACCCAGTTGTCTATGGATTCGCCGGTAACCTGGCGCAACGATCTGTCGATGGTGATGGTGTTGCCGCCAGTTGTGGCGACCTGCGAACTAGAGACGGTGGTGGGGTATTCCATGCCGGGGCCCCAGATGAGCAGGCTTGCAAGCAGCACGATGATTACAACGCCGCCGCCTATGAGCCAGTAGTACATGCGCGGCAGGTTGGACATAGATACGCCCTGCGCCGCGTCTGTGGATGACCCTACGTTTTCAGCTTGCGCCATTTTAAGCCTCCGAGGATTCGTCCGACATTCCGGTCAGCAGCGCGCCTCTGTGGACTTCGCCCATGAGCCGCCCGTCTTCGTTGACGATGGCTATGGGATGCTCGGTTTGAGCCGCCATCGGGATAAGGTCTTCGATGTAGTCGTCGAGATTTGCGGTCATCACATTGCCGAGCGTCGCGGATCGGAGCGTTTCGGCTTTGCGGCGCGCCAGTCCGGCGGCTTGGTCTTCGGTAAGCCTGCCTTTGAGGATATGGTCGTGTCCCAGCACGAACACGGCGTCCACGTCGTTGGTGCGCATCACATGGAGCGCGGCGCGGGGGCCTTGCCAGTCGTTGACCACCACTTCGGGTTCTTGCATTATCGCCTTCGCCTGAATGACCCGTCCGCGCGATACATCCTGCACGAAAGAGGTTACATAGTCGTCGGCGGGCAGCGTGACTATCTCTTCGGGAGAGCCGTTCTGCACAATTTCGCCGTCGCGCATAATGGCGATGCGGTCGCCGAGTTTGAGCGCTTCGTTGAGGTCGTGGGTGATGAAGACGATGGTCTTGTGAATTTCGGTTTGCAGCGATATGAGTTCGTCCTGCATTTCGCGGCGTATGAGCGGGTCGAGGCCGCTGAAGGGTTCGTCCATAAGCAGCACTTCGGAGTTGACGGCGAGCGCTCTGGCAAGCCCAACACGTTGCTGCATGCCGCCGCTCATTTCGCGCGGGAAGTAGGTTTCCCAGCCCTTCAAGCCCACGGTTTCGATTGCGCCCAGCGCCGCTTCGTAGCGCTCCGATTTGTCCACGCCGCGTATCTCCAAGCCGTATGCCACGTTGTCCAGCACGCGGCGGTGCGGCAGCAGTCCGTAATGCTGAAACACCATCGCTATCTTTTGGCGGCGGAACTCGGTGAGGCGCTCGGATGAGTATTGCAGTATGTCTTCGCCTTCGAAGAACACCTCGCCGCGCGTAGATTCGATGAGGCGAATGAGGCAGCGCACAAGCGTTGACTTGCCGCTGCCGGACAAGCCCATCACCACGAATATCTGCCCCTTGCCCACGTCGAAGGATACATCGCGCAGTCCGGTGACAAGTCCCAGCTCATCCTGGATTTCGGCGCGGCTTGCGTTGGCGTACTGCGGCTGAAACACAAGCTCAGGCTTGCTGCCGAACACCTTCCATAGGTTTCTGACTTCTATATGGGGCGCTCCGTTGTCCTGAGTCATCTGCTGCCTCTTTTATGGGACGCGCCGCTTTGGGGGCGGGATGCAGGCGGGCGGCTTGCGCTTGCCGCGGATGATGTTATTGTTCGGGGGCTTGGCATATCTTGGCGTATTCGTGGGAAAACGAATGCGAATGCGGCAATTCGAGGCTTATGAATCAGTTTGCCTTTCGGTATGCGCTGTTTGAAAGCGTCCGCTAGTTGCAACGATTTTATGCTACAAGGGTTAGGTATGTCAAATGGCGGGCGTGGTGATACAATCAGCGGAGCGCGTTTCGAGCGCGAATTAAGTCCGCGCGCAGCGGCGGCGCATCGCTATGCGGCGCGCTATTGCGCTATCAATCTAGTACAGCAAGTCGTATCGGCTAGTTGCAGGAGGTCTAACGCAGATGGCAGTAGTTAAACTGGAAATCAACCGACGCGCGCTCTATGCAGAGGGCGAGTCTTTCGGCGATGTGGGGCAGTATGAGCAGCTTGACGGCGTGGCGCATTACGCCGTGGATCCGCTGCATCCCAACAACGCCGGCATAGTCGACCTTGAGCTTGCGCCGCGCGATTCGCAGGGCAGGGTTTGGTTTTCGTCGGACTTCACGCTGCTCAAGCCGCTGCATATGGAGCGCGGCAGGGGCAGCCTGCTCTACGATGTGGTCAACCGCGGGCGCAAGACGGTGTTGGGACGCTTCAACGATTCGGGCCGCCCTACGATGCCGCTGGATCCGCTGCACGCCGGCAACGGCTTTCTGATGCGGCACGGCTATTCGGTTCTGTTCGGCGGATGGCAGGCGGATGTGCCGCGCGGCGTGGGGCTCATCGGGCTTCAGGCGCCGGACGCGTTGGACGCGGACGGGCGGCCGCTTGCGGGCAGGATTATGTGCCAATTTCAGGCGACGCACTTCACCGACTACTTCCTGCTTGCGGACAGGCAGCATGCGCCGCATCCCGCCGTGGATCCCGACGAGGCGGACGCTACGCTCACGGTGCGCGATCATCCCAACGAACCCGCCACGCCGATTGCGCGCCACAAGTGGCGGTTTATGCGCTTCGAAGACGAGTCGAGCGAGCCGGATCCGTGCCATATCTATATGGAAGACGGCTTTGAGCCGGGGCGCATCTATCAGCTCGTCTATACCACGCGCGGCAGCAAGGTAGTGGGCTTGGGGTTCGCGGCGATGCGGGACATCGTGGCGTATCTGAAGTACGCTACGGCGGATCAGGGCAACCCGTGCGCGGGCGGCATAGAGCGGGCGCACGCATTCGGGGCGTCGCAGAGCGGGCGCTTTCTGCGGCAGTACATTCACACGGGATTGAACGCCGACGAAGACGGCAATATGGCGCTGGACGGCATAATATCGCATGTCGCCGGCGGGATGCGCGGCGAGTTCAACCTGCGCTTCGGGCAGCCGTCCAAGGATGTGTGCTACATCATACCTGAACTTTTCCCGTTCGCCGACACGGAGCAGTCCGACCCGGTTACGGGCGAATCGGGTTCGCTGCTCGACCGCTTGAGCGAGCGCGGGCAGCTTCCCAAGATGATGTTCGTGAACACATCGGCCGAATACTGGCGGGGCGATGCGGCGCTGATACACACTAACTTCGCGGATATGAGCGATGCGCCCGAAGAGAGCGAGTATGTGCGGCGCTACCATCTCGCCGGCTCGCCGCACGGATCGGGCTCGTTCCCTCCGATTAGGGTGCGCCCGTCGGACGGCGTGCGCGGGCAGCTTCCGTTCAACATCATCGACTACAACCCGCTGCTGCGCGCCATCTTGGACAACCTCGACAAGTGGGTTAGCGGCGAACAGCCTGCGCCGCCCAGCAGACACCCGCGCATATCGGACGGCAGCGCGGTGGAGTCGCACACGCTTGCCGCCAAGTTCCGCAGCATCCCCGGCGTGGAGTTTCCCGAAAGGGTTACGCGCGCTATGCGCCTGGACTATGGGACTGAGGCGCACTTGGGCAGGACGACCACGCTGCCGCCGATTGCGGGGGAAGAGTTCCCGGCGCTGGTGTCCAATGTGGACGACGACTGCAACGAAGTGGGCGGGATTCGGCTGCCGGACTTGACCACGCCGATTGCGACCTACACCGGTTGGAACTTGCGCCATCCCGATATTGGAACGCCGGGGCTGGTCATCGGCATCACTGGGGGACTGGCCGGCTGGGTACTGCCATTCGCGCCCACAAGCGCGGCGCGCGCGGCGGCCGGCGATCCGCGTCCGTCGATTGCAGAGCGCTACGCATCGCGCGAAGACTATATGGCGCAGACTCGGCAAGCCGCCGAGAAACTGACGGACGAAGGCTATATGCTCGCCGAAGACATAGCCGACTGCGTGCGAAAGGCGGCGGTGCGCTACGATTACTTCGCCGCAAACGGGCGGTAGATAGCGATGCTGGAGCTGGTGGAAAGCCACCGCACCGGCAAGGCGCGCCTGCTGCGTCTGCTGGACGAAGCGGCGGGCGCTGATTGGGTCTGCCGCACTATCTACTTGACGGCTGAGGCGGCGGCGCTCGTCAAGACGAAACGGGGCGCTAGGGCTGCGGGCGGCGGCACTGAGGATGAGGCGCTGCGCCTGGCAATGGACGCCGCGGGACGGACGGACACGGGCTTGGCGCTGTTCCTGGGGGAGCGGCGGGCGATTGCGGTGTGTCCGCCGTTTCCTCTAAGCGTCGATGCGCGGCGGGACGGGATGGACGCCGCGCCGCTGCGCCGTCTGTTGCACGCCGAATTCATGGTGGGAGTGGTACTGCTGCGGCTTGGGCGGTATGCAATAGGCGTGCTGCGCGGCGAGCGGCTGCTGGCGTCCAAGACAAGCGCGCGCTATGTGAAGAACCGCCACCGCGCGGGCGGGCAATCGCAGCGGCGGTTCGAGCGCAGCCGCGAGCGTCTGGTGCGCGAACTATACGATAAGACTTGCGAAACGGCGCAAACCATCTTTGCGCCGTTCGAGCTCGACTACATTATGCTGGGCGGCGAGAGCGGCACGCTGACGGGCTTCGCGCAGCGCTGCCGTTGCATCCGCGAGTTCGGCGGCAAGGCGCTGGCGCGTCGGCTTGCGGTCGATCAGCCGAATCAGAAAGCGCTGAACGGCATCGCCTTTGAGGTTTATAAGAGCCGGGTGTATCTGTTTCAGAGCGTCTGAGGTTTGGCGTGGGGATTGGCGCAAGGTGCGGGGGCGCAAAGGCTAGGGTAAAGATGATTAAGAATCGTCAATGGCGTTAAATGGCAGAGGCGCATTGCGTCTGATACAATCTTGTGGGTTTTCATGGGGCAAGCGTGAGCGGCGTCTGCTGCGGACAGGCGGGAACGGCAATGATAAGGAGCGGGGCTTGAATAGAATAGTTGCGGGAATTGTGGGCGTGTTCGTGGTCGCTGCGATTGTGATTGCGGCGGCGCTGTTCTTCATCCTGCGCGATGACGCCGCCGATGACGGCTTGGCGTCGCAAGCGGCGGCGGTGGCTACGCCCGTGGTGAGGGCGGACGCCGTGGTTATGCCCGTCCGCAGCGCCGATCTGAGTATGCCTAAGGCGGGGGTTGTCAGCGAGGTTTTGGTGGATGAGAACGAACTCGTTGGCGCGGGGCAGGTTCTAGTTCGGTTGGACGACGCCGACGCAGTTGCGGCGCTTCAGAAAGCGGCGGCGGCGTTGGACGCCGCGCAAGCCGACCTTGATGCGCTTCAGGCGGTAATCGATGAAGAGCGCGAACTTGAGGATGAAACCCGTCCGGGCAAGCTGGAGCAGGCGCGGCTTGCGGCGCAGCGAGCAGAGGAGCGTTACCTGCATATTTCGGGCGCAAACCGCGCGGCGGGCGCATCGGTGAGCGCGGACGGCGCGGTGCTAGAGGCGGATTTCGCAAAGGCGATTGCGGACTCCGAAACCGCAGTGCAACAAGCGCAAGACGCTGTTCTCGCCGCAAAGGGCGTGGCAAGCGCGCCCGGCATCCCGCAGACGCCCGAAAGCGTCGCCCGCGTTGCGAAGCGCGACGCCAAAATAGCGGCACTTCGGCTCGCTATCTTCGACCTGCAGGCGGCGCTGGACAATGCGGACGATGAAGCCGAACTTCGCAGCGACGCCGAAGAGGCGGTGTCGGTGGCTAACGCGCTGCTGCTGAACGCCAAGCGTAAGCTGGATGTAACGCGGCTGCAGGCGGCTGAGGATGCGCGCATCGTACAGAACGCCTACGATGACGCCGTAGTGGAGTGGCGCATGGTTCACAAGCGCTATTTGGGCATCGATCTGACGGACGATGAGCTCTTGCAAGATCCGGACACGCTGTTCGGCAGCTGGGGCGTGGACTTGGAGGAACTATTCGACCGCGACAATCAGCCGCTTGGGGATTCCGGGTTCATAGACGATCCCGCTACCCGCTGGGACGAGCTGAAGATTTTCGCTTGGCTGCGTCTGCATCCCGGTCCAAGCGCGATATTCAAAACCTGCGCGGGCGTGAAACTGCCGCGCGCCATAATGTGCATGGAGCGGGAGTATAACGATACGTGGGACGCGCTGTCCGCCGCAAGGGAAGAGCTGCTGGCGCAAGAGCTAAACGCCGCCAATTCAATCGCCGCCGCCGAGAACGCCGTGGTGGTGTCTGAGAAGGCGGTTCGGGACGCTGATCGCGCGCTGGAGCTTGTGCCGGACGGCCGCCGAGATGTTGACGCCGCACGCATCCGCTCTGACATAGACGCCGCCAACGCCGCGCTGACCGAGTTGCTGGATTTCGCCGATCCTGTGGAAGTAGCGCAAGCGGAGGCGAACCTTGAGGCGGCGGAAGCGGCGCTTGAGGCGCTGCTGCCGGACGACGCAGAGATTGCGGCGGCAGAGCAGGAACTTGCGGATTTGCGGCGGCAGATAGAGAAGCTTGAGCGCGGCAGGGATCCGTTGGCAGAGGCGCGCAGAGACGCGCGGCTTGAGGCGGCCGAATCGCGGATTGCGCTTGCGTCGACGAATTTGGATGCGGCGGAGCTTGCGCTGCAGGATACCGAACTGCGCGCGCCGTTTAGCGGCACGGTGGTGGCGTTGAGCGCCGAGGCGGGCGAAGAGGTTGGGGCGCGGCAGCCGGTTATGCGCCTTGCGGACATATCGGAATGGGAGCTCCATACCGCCGATCTAGACGAACTTAGCGTGGTCAATCTCGCTGAGGGCAGTGGCGTGCAAGTGCGCTTCGACGCGCTGCCTGATCTGGAATTGGCCGGCACGGTTACGCGCATTAGCCGCTTCGGAGAAGAGAAGCAGGGATCGGTAACTTACACCGCTGAGATACGGATCAGCGGCTCGGATCCGCGGCTGCGCTGGGGCATGACCGCGTCGATACGCAAGTAGCGCATATCGCTTGCTTATAGATGCGTCGGCTGATGCGCGTTTGCGGCGTCTTTGAAATGCGTGGAAAAGGCGAACCCGCCAGGCTGATGCGCCCGGCGGGTTCGCGCGGTTAGGGCTTGGTGGAGCCAACGAGTGGACTCGAACCACCGACCTGCTGTTTACGAAACAGCTGCTCTGCCGACTGAGCTACGTTGGCTTGCAATCCATTCTACTACGAAATAGCCGAAGTTTCCAGACATTCCGACTGCATTCAAGTTTTGGGTAGCGCCCAATTTTAAGGGCTGCGCAAAGAGCGTGGATATGCCGGTGAATCTGCTTGCTTTGGTCTTCTGCGACAAGCTAAAACTCAATACCACTTAAGAGTGAGAATATCGCACCGGACTTTCGGTTGTGTTTATGGCAACTATTTCTTATACTAATTCGGAAGAAATTATATGCAAGATGCAATGGCTTGCCCGCGTGGAAACGCCCTTGCGTCCCTGCGTCGTACATAGGCGCAAAACTGCGGGCGCAGACTATCAGGATGTCGCATATGACCGCCGAATACGAAGTCGTCATAGGGTTGGAGGTGCATTCGCAGCTTCTGACCGAAAGCAAGATGTTCTGTTCGTGCAGCGCCGCCTATCAGGATGCGCCGCCCAACACGGCGGTTTGCCCTGTGTGCATGGGCATGCCCGGCGCAATACCCGTTATCAACAAGAAGGCGGTGGAGTATGTCATTCGCACGGGGCTTGCGCTCGGCTGCGATATTCCTGGCTTCACCAAGTTCGACAGGAAGAACTACCCCTACCCCGACCTGATGAAGGGCTATCAGATTTCGCAGTACGATGAGCCGCTTGCGCTCGGCGGCAGTCTTGCGATAGATACGCAGAACGGCGAAAAGACGATTGGCGTAACCCGCGTTCACTTGGAAGAGGACGTCGCCAAGCTTTTCCATCGCAGCGACGAATTTGGGGAAGGCTACAGCCTGCTCGACGTCAACCGCGCCGGCGCGCCGCTGATGGAGATTGTCAGCGAGCCGGATATGCGAAGCCCCGACGAAGCGCGAAGCTACCTGACGCATCTGCAGTCCATTCTGCGCTACATCGGCGTCAGCGGCGCCAATATGGAAGAGGGCAACTTTCGCTGCGACGCCAACATCAGCATCAGACCGATGGGCGCTGACGAGCTTGGGCCCAAGGTCGAGATCAAGAATATGAACAGCTTCCGCGCGGTGCATAGAGCGCTGACCTACGAAGCGGAGCGCCAGGCGCGCGCCGTGCGCGAGGGCGAAGCGATTGTTCAAGAGACGCGCGGCTGGGACGAGAGCGCCGCCGCAACCTTTTCGCAGCGCACCAAAGAGTACGCCCACGACTACCGCTATTTCCCCGAACCGGATCTGCCGCCGATGGTCATAAGCGCCGAACTGGTGGACGCCGTGCGCCGCGCGCTGCCCGAACTGCCCGCCGCCCGCAAGCGCCGCTTCATGGCGCAGTACGCCCTCTCGGACTATGACGCCGCCCTGCTCACGCTGACCAAGTCCACCGCCGACTACTTCGAAGCGGTGGTGAGCCTGAAGCAAGCGTCGGGCGATGCGCTCGCTCAGTTCGCCAAGCAGGCGGGCAACTGGATGCTGGGCGAACTTGGGCGGCTGCTCAACGAAACCAACGGCGATATCGACGACGTCAGGATTGCGCCTCAGCATTTCGTAGAGCTGCTGGATATGGTGGCGGCCGATAAGTTGAGCGGCAATATGGCAAAGACCGTGTTTGAAGAGATGTTCGCAAGCGGCAGAGCGCCCGCCGATATTGCGGAAGAGCGCGGGCTTGTACAGATTAGCGATGCAGACGCGCTCGGCGCGGCGGTGGCGGAAGCGCTCGCCGCCAACCCCAAGCCGGTGGCGGAATACCTTGACGGCAAAGAGCAGGCGGTTCGCTTTCTAGTGGGGCAGGTGATGAAAATCACGCGCGGCAAAGCCAACCCTCAACTCGCAATGCAGTTGCTGAAGTCTGAGCTGGACGGGATGAGGCGATCCGTATGAACGGACACTCCAACGGCAGCCGCGGCGATTATACGCACAACGGATACAGAAAGCCAGCGCTGTGGCAGATTATCCTGATGATGATGATGCCGGGCGTGGGGCTCAAGCGCTGGGCGCTGCTGGGCGCGCTGGGCGTATCGATATGTTCCGTGGGGATGTCGTATGTGGCGCGCAGAGTGTTCGACATCACGCCCCCGGAGTTCCTGCCGGGGCAGCTGGAAGGCTTCTTCTTTATGGTCGTCGGCATCGGTTCGATACTTCTGGCGCTCTACGGCTTTCACCGCTCTTTCGGTCCGATGTTTATGCAGTCCGCCGGCATAAACCATCTCACCAATACCATATACTCACGCCATATATTGAGCAGAGGCCCCAAGATTGTGGCGATTGGCGGCGGCACCGGGCTATCGGTGTTGCTGCGCGGGCTGAAGGCGTACACCGACAACCTCACCGCCATAGTCACCGTGGGCGACGACGGCGGCAGCTCAGGGCGGCTGCGCGAAGAACTCGACATACTGCCGCCCGGCGATCTGCGCAACTGCCTTGTTGCTATGTCCGACGCCGAACCTATACTGACTGAGCTTTTTCAGTACCGCTTCGACCGCGGCGACGGATTGAAGGGACACAGCTTCGGCAATCTGTTCATCGCCGCGATGGCGGATGTAACCCAAAGCTTCGACGAGGCGCTGGCGGAGTCCAGCCGCGTGCTTGCGGTGCATGGCAGAATCATCCCCTCCACTATGGACAATCTGCGGCTGTCCGTGCAGCAGACCAACGGCAAGCTAATTCACGGCGAATCGCGCGTCGCCGAATCCGATAGCGGCATAGACAGGCTGCTAATCGATCCGCCCGACGCCGAGGCGCATCCCGCCGCGGTTGAGGCGTTGCGCGACGCTGATATTATCGTTATCGGCCCCGGCAGCCTGTACACCAGTATCCTGCCAAACCTGATGGTGGACGGGATTGCGCGCGCCGTAAGCGCATCGGCCGCAAGCAAGGTGTTCGTTACCAACATCGCCACGGAGCGGGGCGAAACCGAAGGCTACTCCGCGCTCGACCACTACGATGCGCTTACGCGCCATACCTTCCCCGGCATCGTGAATCAAGTGGTGGTGAACAACCGATTGCGCGACCTGGGCGCTGAGTTCTACGGCGAACCCGTGCGCTACAACTGGCAGCGGATGCGGGGCGTGCGCCTGCATTCGCACGACCTTGCGGACGCCGCTCATCCCGTCCGCCACGACTCCGAAAGGCTAGCGCGCGCTATTATGAGCGTGTATCATAAACGCAGCGGGTTGCGCTCGCTAATCGGACTGGGGACGAACTAGCCCGCCGCGCGGCAGACGGCGGCAAGCCAAGAAGGGACACAATGGCCTGGCTTAACATATTGCAGATTGCTATATCCGTAATCCTTGTAGTGGTCATCCTTGTGCAGGTAAGGGGACAAGGATCAGGATTGTTCGGCGCGGCGGAAAGCTCCTTCCGAACCCGCAGAGGCATTGAGCGGACGCTGTTTCAGTTCACCATAGTTATGGTAGTGGTGTTCATAGCGGTCTCCATAGTCAGCGCCAGGCTCCCCGAATTCCTATCGTAACCCTGCGCCGTAGCCTTGCGCGCGCTTAAAGACGGGCGCCCCGTCGGTCAACCCCGCGCTACGGCATAGTCATAGCGAAACGCCGCTATCGGACGCCGGAGGCAATAGTATGGCAACAACGCAGACACTCGTCAGAACCCTCCCCGACATCTTCTACGAAGACCCCGAACCGGTGGAAGACGGCATGCAGCAAGCAAAGCCTCTTATACGCGTCGCTTACCTGCTCTACGAATACTTCGCTGACCGTCCCGATGTGTATGTTGGCGGCGGCGGTTTCGTTATGTACAACGAAAAGGACGGCAATGAGCGCATCGCGCCCGATTGCTATATCGCCTTCGATGTGGACGCAGCGCGCATCGAAGAGATGGAGAACTTCTGGGTATGGCGGGTGGGCAAAGTTCCGGACTTCGTGATGGAGATGGCGTCGCGTAGCACGGCGGCAAACGACCTGGGACACAAGCGCGATCTGTATGAGAGCCTAGAGATAGCCGAATACTGGCGTCTCGACCCCACGGGCGGCGAGTTGTACGGACAGCCGATTACGGGCGAGCACCTTGTCGACGGCGCCTATGAGCCGTATGATATTCAGATTAGAGCGGACGGTTCGGTTAGATCCGACAGCGAGCTTCTGGGATTGCGCTTCTATTGGGACGCCGACGATGGATTCGACATATTGGATCCTGAGACTGATACGGCGATAGAGGGGGTTGTGGTAGAGCGGGCTGCTCGTCTAGTGGCGGAGGCTCGCGCTGATACGGCGGAGGTACGCGCAGACACGGCGGAGGCTCGCGCAGATACGGCGGAGGCGCATGCCGGCGAAGAGCGGGAAGCGCGGCAAGCAGCCGAAGCTGAGGCGCGCGCGCTCCGTGAAGAGCTTGAGCGGTTGCGCCGGAGGCAGGCGGGGCAGTAGGATGGGCATAAGGGCGCCTCTTGGATAAACGCCTAAGCCGTTAGAGCGCCGCCATATGAAACGCTTGGGGTAGCGTGTCGCTGAGCATAGCGCAGAATGCGTCTCAGGGCTGGCGCAACGCCTTTGCCCATAGCAAACGCACTCGCATGGGGCCGGGCAACGGGCGGCTAACGCCCTCTGATGCGCCACTCCGTACCGCCGCCGCCGTCTTCCAGCGTTACGCCCAGCGCCGCGAGGTTGTCCCGAATCTTGTCGGCGAGCGCATACTGGCGCGCGGCGCGCAAGTCCGCGCGTGTCTGCACCAGCAGATCCACGAATGGCGCTATATCGCCGCTTGCGTCGTCTGGCGGCGCATCGACGTCGATGCCAAGCACGCCCGCTAGATCGCGCAAAGTCCGCTGCGCCGCCGATACGCTCTTGCCGTCTTCGCGCGCGCGGTTGATTTGGCGGGACAGGTCGAATATGGCGGCCAAGGCGCGCGGCGTGTTCAGGTCGTCGTCCATCGCCGCTATGAAATCTCTCTTGTAGGGGGCGGCGTCCAGCGGCTCGCCGTCGGCGCTGCGCTCTTCGGCGGATGCGGCGTTGCGGATGCGCTCGATGGCGCGCTCTTGCGCCGCTATGTTCTGCTCGCTATAAACAAGCGGATTGCGGTAATGCGAACTCAGGAAGAACAGACGCAGCGCCGCCGGGGAGAACATATTCAGCGCTTCGCCAACGGATATGACATTGCCGATAGACTTGCTCATCTTGTCTTCGTCTATGCTGAGCAACCCGTTGTGCAGCCAGTAGCGCGCGAATGGCTGCCGCTGGCTGGCTGATTCGCTTTGCGCTATTTCGTTTTCGTGGTGCGGGAATATGAGATCCTGCCCGCCGCCGTGAATGTCCAAGCCGTCTTTGAGGTAGCGCATGGACATTGCGCTGCACTCGATATGCCAGCCGGGGCGGCCGGCGCCCCAAGGGCTGTCCCATGCGGGTTCGCCGGGCTTTTGGCTCTTCCACAATGCAAAGTCGCGCGGATCTTCCTTCGCTTCGTCCACATCCACGCGCGCGCCCGAAAGCAGGTCTTCGGCGCTACGGCGGCTGAGCTTGCCGTAGTCGGCGTTGCGGTTGACGCGAAAATAGACATCGCCGTTCACGGCGTAGGCGTAGCCCCGCTTTTCCAGCGCGCTTATCATATCCACGATGGCGGGGATTTCGGTGGTGGCCTTGGGGTAGGTATGCGCGCGCAGCACATTGAGAGCGTCCATCTCTTCAAGATACTGCTTGATGTTCGCTTCCGCCAGTTCGGTGGTGGATATGCCGATGTCGTTGGCGGCTTGGATTATCTTGTCGTCAACGTCGGTGAAGTTCTGAATATGGGTGATGGAGAAGCCCTTGTACTCGAGGTAGCGCCTCACCACATCGAAGACCACAGACATCATGGCGTGTCCGATGTGGGAGGGGGCGTACGGCGTTATGCCGCACACATACATGCCGACCTTGCCGTTGGGAGCGGCGAACTCCTCCTTTTTGCCGGAGAGTGTGTTGTAGAGTTTCATTCTATTCGTTCAATAGTCGCTATCGCCAAACTTCCGATGCCGTCGCCGCGCCCAATGAACCCCAAGCCGTCGGTGGTGGTAGCCTTGACGCTCACGCCGTCTATCGGCAACCCCAGCGCCTGCGCCAGCGAACTGCGTATGCTGTCCATATGCGGCTTCAGGGTTGGACGCTCGGCAAGTATTGTAGCATCAACGAATGCAACACGCCAACGGTGGCGCTTCAGCAGCGCTATGGTTTGCGCCAGCAACTCCACGCTTGCGATGCCCTTGTACCTGTCGTCGCCGGGCGGGAAGTGAGCGCCGATGTCGCCCAGCGCCGCCGCCCCTAGCATGGCGTCTATGATGGCGTGCGTCAACCCGTCGCCGTCGCTGTGTCCCGCAAGTCCTCTGTCGAAGGGAATACACACGCCGCCCAGCGCTAACGGCCGCCCCTCGACAAGCGGGTGTACATCTACGCCGATACCGGAGCGCGTAGTCATATCGCAAGCCCGATACTTGGGATTGCGCCGGCGTCGATAATCGCCTGCGCCAGCGTCAGGTCTTCGGGCGTGGTAACCTTGATATTGTTGTACGAACCCATAAACAAGCGCACGGGATAGCCCAGCGCCTCCACCATAGAAGCGTCGTCGGTGACATCCGAATGCGTCTTGCGGTGCGCCTCCGCTAGCAGCGCGCGCTTGAACGCCTGCGGCGTTTGCGCCGCCCAAAGGCTTTGGCGCGGCAGCGTTTGCGCGACGAAGTTATGGCAATCCACCGATTTGATGGTATCCTTGACGGGAACGGCGGCGCATGCGGCGTTATATTGAATCGCCTCTGCGATGCCTCGGCTCAGCAGCGCTTCGTCCACGAATGGGCGAGCGCCGTCGTGAATCACTATCAAGCCGCAGTCGGCGAGCCGCTCGATGCCGATAAGCGCCGAATCTTGGCGACGCGCGCCGCCGGCGCATACGGCGGTTACCTTGTGAAAGGCGTTTGCGGACACCAGCGCCTCACTCTGCGCTACATTGCGCGCTGACACAACTAGCGCGATTTCGCTCACCTGCGGATGGCGGTTGATAACCGATAGGCAGTAGCGGATTAGCGGCTTGCCGTTCAGGGGGTAGAATATCTTGTCAACGCCGTTCATCCGACGGCTTTCGCCGGCGGCGACGATGACGGCGCCGATGCGGTTGGGGTTGGCGGGTTTGGAACTCATAGGCGGCGTTGGTTCGCGGGAATGCGCTTACAATGACGGCGCAAGAATAGCATTCGGAAGCGAAATGTGTCAAAAATCAGCCGAAAGCGAAAGATACTCAGGGCGTTGATTGCGATATGGATTGCGTTGGCGCTGCTGATAAGCATTGTGGGGCTTGTGATTGCGGCGACGCCACAGGGCAGGGCGGCGGCGCGCGCATTCGGCTTTGTGGCGCAGGTGCTGCCCGCCGTTCCGGTCAAGCCGGCGGAGTGGTTCGCCGCGGAGCCGGAGCGCATCCGCATCGCCTATCCGCTGAGCGGAGGCATCGGCGACGCCGATCTGTACTTGCCCGCGGGCGGCGGCGAACATAGCGCCGTGCTGCTTTTCCTGGGCGTCAATCCGGCGGGGCGCAATGACGCGCGCGTTATCAACCTAGCTGAGGCGCTTGCTCGGACGGGCGTTGTGGTTATGGCGCCGTGGTCTGACAATATGACGCAGAAGCGCGTTGCCGCCGAAGAGATCGACGACCTTGTGCGCGCCTTTGAGCATCTGCGGACGCACGATAGGGTTGACGGCGATAGGGTTGGGATGGCGGGCTTCTGCGTGGGCGCATCGTTTCTGATGGCGGCGGCGCAGGATGAGCGCATCAACGAAAATGTCAGCGTACTCAATTCGTTTGGCGGCTACTATGACGCCGCGGACCTGATGGCGGCGGTTATCGCGCGGCAGCGTTTCTACGACGGCGGCGTTAGGGTGTGGCAGCCGGACGCTCTCAGCGTAGAGGTTGCGCGGCTGCACCTGGCTGACACGCTGCCCGACGCCGCAGAGCGCGATCTGCTGCTCCAAGCGCTTGCGGACGGCGGGGATGCGCCCGACGGGATTTCGGACGAGGCGCTGGCGGTGTATGAGCTTCTGACCGCATCCGACGTCGAGACGGCGCGGCGGCTTATGGACGCGCTGCCGTCGGACGCGCGCGACACGCTGCGGCGCATATCGCCCAGCAGCGGCATCGACAGACTGCGCGCCAAACTGCTTGTGATGCACGACCGCGAGGATAGCCTTGTGCCGTCCGAAGAGTCGCGCCGCCTTGTGGATGCGCTGCCGCCCGACGCCGGCGTCTATTACACCGAGTTTTCGTTCTTCGACCATGTGGACCCATCGCGCCCGGTGGGGCGCATCGAGTTCGCTAGAGAGGGCGCTAAACTCTTTCTGCATATGTACAGAATTATGCGCGAACTCCCCTGAGTCCCCTGATCCCTCTTGACTACGGCGCAAGCGGCGCATCGGATAGCCGCGCGCCGCGTTCTTTATATGCGCTTTATACGTGCAAGGCGGCGCATCTACCGATAACTCGCTGGCATAAGCGGTATTTATCGCGGCGGGCATGGTAACATAGGGATGGGATATTCGTTAGCCTACGGAGATATGCGCTAATGGGCAGAAACTATTGGATGGTGGCGGCTACGCTTGATGAGTATGAGGTCATCAAGAACAAGGGGTTTCGGATGTTCGGGATGGGCAGAAAGTACCGCCGCCGCGCGCAGCGGATGCAACCGAATGACCGCATGCTTTTGTATGTGAGGCCGCTTCGCAAGTGGACTGCCGCCGTGAGCGTGGCGTCCGAATACTTTGAAGACCGCAATTCGGTTTGGGACGCCAATCGGCAAGATAGGCGCTATCCCTACCGCGTGAGGCTCAAGCCCGATATTCTGCTGAGCGAGCCGGACTACATCGATGCGATGTATCTTGCGCCGCGGATGGACTACCTCAAGCGCTGGGTTCCTGAGCTTTGGCCGCTGGCGTTCTTCGAAACGCTGCATCTCATACCGCAGAAGGACTTCAGCCTGATAGAGGGCGAAATGAAGCGCATAGTCGACGCAAACGGCAGGCGCAACCGCTAATCCGCCGCGGGTTCGGGCGCAGGCTCGGCGTAGAAGTTCTCGTCGTAGAGTTCCAGGACGCGCTCGACGAACTCTTGCGGGATGTCTTCCGTATCCGATGCGGCGGCGAACTCTTCCAGCTGCGGCGTATTCGTGATGTTGGGCAGCACGGACGCCACCATATCGCCGGACAGCGCGAACTTGATGGCGATTTGCCCTATCGTGGCGTCTAGGTTGTCGGTGAGGAAGTCCAGGTGGGCTATCTTCGCCAGCGATGCGCTTAGCCATTCCTGGCGGCGGTGGCTGCGATGGTCGCTTGCGTCGAACACGGTGTCTTTGGTGTATGTGCCGTCCAGCATTCCGGATGCGTGCGGCACTCTGGTAATCAACCCCGTGTCGCGCTCTTTCGCCGCCGGGAACCACGCGCGCGCCGGCTGCTGTTCCAAGATGCTGTAGATTATCTGCATCTCTTGGGCGTCCCGATACTCCATAGCCGCCGCGCCTTCCTCTTCCCATCCGATGTCGGGGCCGATGGCGAAGCCGTAGTTCAGGATTTTGCCTTCTTTGACCAGATCGTCAAGCGTGTCGAATAGTTCGTCGCTTTCGATGGCGTCCATCTTGGGGTTGTGGAGCTGATACAGGTCGATGTAGTCGGTGTCGAGGCGGCGCAGGCTTTGTTCGCAGGCGTATCGGACGAAGCCGGGCGTCCACTTTTGCGGGCGCTCTCTGTGTCCTTCGCGGACGATGTGCGTATAGAAGTCGTAGCCGAACTTGGTGCCGATGACGATTTCGTGGCGCTGCTTTTTGAGCGCCTTTGCCAGGATTTGTTCGCCGTAGCCTTCTCCGTAGGTGTCGCCGGTGTCGAAGAAGTTGACGCCCAGGTCGAACGCCCGCCTAAGCAATCCGATGCCTTGCGGCTCTTCAATCTTGCCCCACCAATTAGTTGCGACAGTCCACACGCCGAAGCCCACTTCGGATATGGTCAGATCGGTTTTGCCAAGTTGTCGGTATTTCACTTGAGTAGCCTCTAGTTTCTGATGTTTGGCGGCGGCGCAACGGCGGGGAATGCGCTATGCGGGCGCCGGTTCGGCTTTGAGCGCGCCGCGAATTGCGGCCGCCTGCGCCTCATACGCCGCGTCGTCTAGCGCCGGCGTCATATTGCCCAGCGGCACGTCCTGTCCCAGTTCCACCCACGATTTGCAGCCGCCGTAGTCCGGCAGTACGGGGAGCGCCTGCGGTTGCTGCATCGTATAGACGCGCAGCAGCGCAACCGTGAGCGGCTGCTTGGGACGCCAGCGCAGGCGCTTGTTGGCGTAGTCCGTAGTCCAGATGTGATGCTGCGCCAAGCGGTCGAGCGCCGTTTGTTCGCTGACCTGGAACTTGTCGGTAACGATGCACCAGCAGCCGAGCGTAACTAGGCCGGGCACATCGTCTTCATGCAAGGTCTGCTTCAGGTCGGCGTGATTGGCGGCTTTGACCAGATCCGCATTCTGATGTTCGTAAGTGGGATAGAGCAGAAACTCAGGGTGTACAACGCGGAACTCTTTGTCCGCCTTGTGAATGCCGCCCTTGCGCAGGATAAGTATCTGCTTGCCCGCCGCAAGCGCTTTCACGGCTACCGCCCACTCTTTGAGCGCTAGGTTGGAATCGGGTGGCAGCAGCATCTTGGTTTCACCTCTGAATCGGTTTATCGCTATAAATGCGCCGCTAATTATAGCGCAATTCGGCGCTAAACGGCGATAGAAACGCCCGTCCATTCACCCAAGCGCAAGCCCGCCGCCCGCCGATTAGCCGCCGGATGCGCGCTCAGGCGGGGCGGATTGGCGCAAACCTAAGGTGGACTTGTCGGTTTGCAGGAAGCGCAGGAAGGCGCTCTGCGCGGCGGACAGGTGGCGGTCGTCGCGGTAGAACACCGAAAGCGGTCTGTGGCAGTCCCAGCGCTTGACCTTCAGCGTCTTGATGAAGCCCGCCGCGGCGTCGGGCGTAACTGAGAATGCGGACACCACGCCTAGGCCGGCGCCGGCGGCTACCGCGCGCTTGATGGCTTCGTTGCTGCCCAGCTCCATCGTTACGGTCGGCGATATGCCGCGCGCTTGCAGATACTCTTCGGCTGTGCGCCGCGTGGCGGAACCCTGCTCGCGCATAATGAAATCGTACTCGCGCAGATCTTGGATGTCCATATCAGGCTTGCGCGCGGCGGGATGGTCGGGCGCTACGATAAGCGCAATCTCATCGTTCACATAGGGAAAAGACACAAGCCCTTTGAGGTTGATTTGCGAACCCGCCATTCCAATGTCAAGTTCGTGGGTGTGTATCCTGTCTATGACGGTCTGCGTGTTGTAGATGGTAAGCGAAACCTGTATGCCTGGATGCAGTTGGCGGAATTTGCCAATCACCCACGGCAGGATGTATTCGCCGGGCGTGGTGGATGAGCCGATGGTGAGCGTGCCTGCCGCAAGCCCTTGTATGTCTTGGACTACGCGGTGCATCTCGTCGGCGAGCGCGAATATGCGCTGCGTGTAGTCGAATACCGCCTGCCCCGTTTCGGTAAGCCTGAGCCCGCGCCGCAGTCGCAGCAGCAGCGAGCATCCCAGGGCGTTCTCGAGATCGCGCACTTGTATGGACACCGCCGGCTGGCTTATGGAAAGCTCCTGCGCCGCCTTTGAGAAGCTCCTATGGCTTGCTACCATATGGAATATGTAGAGTTGGTGAAAATTGGTTGCGTTCATAAGTTTAGGGTTATAATAAGCATAGCCTTGTATGCGGGGAATTATACATCAATTTGCGAAAGCGCGCATCGGCTTTGGGATCGCTTTGGCTTGCGTCTTGATTAACTTGCGTCTTAATTAAGATGAACTAGCGCCATTGCCATTGAGGGGAACTAGCGCCCGTTTCGCGCTGCGCGGACGGGGACAGCGTGGCGCGCAAGTCTATGCGCCGCAAATGCGAAAGATTGTGAGGCAGGCTATTGCTTACTAGGGCGCTGCAGGCGGCGCTGCTGCGGGGAGCGCTGTATCGGCAGCTGACGGATGAGCCGCAAGAGATATTCTACGCGCTGGGGATAGTGGCGCTATCCGGGTTGGCGCTGGGGTTGGGATTTCAGGGACAGACCGCATTTCCGCTGAGAGATGCGCCGCTTCCGCTAATCATCGTGCTTTCGGTGCAAACCCGCCTGGTCGGCTGGGTTGTATGCGCGGGCATCGCCTACATCGTCGGAACCAAGCTTCTGGGCGGGAATGCGAGCTTCCGCCATCTTCTCAGAAGCATCGGCTTGACATTCGGGCCGGGAGCGCTGGCGGTCTTTGCGGGCATACCAACCGTAGGCGTGTATCTCATATCGCTTGCGTTCTTGTGGCTGTTCCCCGCGCAGTGGGTAGCCATCCGCGAAACGCAGGGGTTTGATTGGGTGCGGGCGCTAATCTGCAACATACTGAGTTGGTTTGCGGGAGTAGGCGGGGCGTACTTCATTCTGATAATCCTAGTGGCCGACCCTGCCGCATCTTGACCTATACTCCGTCATCTATCCCGTTGTCCACCGCTACATACTTGCGCACAACATCCCAGCGCGCGCCCAAGATGCGGCGAATGTTGCGCGAGGTTGCGGCTTCGATTTCCTCGACGGGCTTGCGCTGCAGTTCGGCTAGTTTCTCGGCGATTATGCGGGTATGGCGGGGCTCCGTCCAGTTTTCGCGCTTTGCCTTGAACGGCTGCGGCGCGGCGTCGGTTTCCAAGACGATGCTGTCCAAGGGCAGCGCAGCGGCGACGTCCTGCAATTCAGGGTAACGCAGCAGCGGGCGCGCAAGCGATATGTAGAAGCCGAGCTCTATTGCGCGCTTGGCGTCGTCAAGGCTGCCTTGGAAGTAGTGCATCACGCCGCCGACTTCGTAGGCGCGCTCTTCGCGCAGCAGCCGAAACGCCTCATCGTGCGACTCGCGGCTGTGGAACACGATGGGATAGCCTAGATCGCGCGCAAGCCGAATTTGCTCGCGAAACGCCGTGTACTGAAGCGCTCTGTCCGGAGCGCTCTCTAAGAAGTCCAAGCCGATTTCGCTGATGACGATGACCTTTTCGTTGGACGCCGCAAGCCGCCGTAGATGGGCGTATGCGGCATCGTCGAACGGCTGCTCAATGTCCATAGGATGGATTCCCACGCCGGAGAAGTAGTCGGCGAACTTGGCGGACAGCGCGATGGAGCGATCAGAGGAAGGCAGCGTGGTGCCGGCGGATATGACGAATGCCACGCCTACGCCGCGTCCGCGCGCCAGTATATCCGCTATCTCTTCGTCGGCGTACGATTCCAGATGAACATGGCAGTCTATAAGCATCGGCATTCTCTCTGTGTTCTCAAGGTCGAGTGGAATTAGATATAGTAGTAGGGGACGGCGCATTCGGCATCGGCGCATTGCAAGCGTATGTGAGACAAGCGGCGTTACCTCTGAAAGCCAAAGTTTGAGGGGATTTCAAGATATGTAGGAGCGTTAGACCAGCCTGATTCCATCCGTGTCAGCGCCCCCGACGCGTCGCTGCCCGCCGTCGCCCGCCCGCGCGTCGTCGGTTCGGGTTGCCGTGCCTAAGGTTGGGTTCGTTTTCAGGCTTGAGATAGCCTTCCTTGCGGTTGTCTTGCTGCAAGCCGGTCAAGGTCATTCGGTCGCGCTTGACCTTGTTGCATGGCGGGCATAGCAGCGTCAAGTTATCGTAGGCGTCGGAGCCGCCGTCCGCCTTGGGGCGGATGTGGTCAACCTCCAAGACGCGCGGGTCGAAGCCGTAGTTTGCGCCGCAGCCTTGGCAGTATGAGCCGATGTCATCCAGCAACTTTTGATGTTGCTGACGGGGCGGCGGGTAGCTTCTGCGCGTTTGCGCGGTGGGCGTTTGGAAGTAGGGTATAGGGTCTTCGTAATCCGTGCGCTTGGGCGGCGCTGTGAGATAGTGGACATCGCCGAATGTCAGCAGGTTGGCTTGATTGGATGCGGTCGCTGCAGTGGCGTCTTTGACGGCTAACCCTTCGGCTTGCAAGCGATGCAGCACGGTTTGGTACGCCCCTTCCCATATCTCGATGCCAACCCATTGGCGGCCGAGGCGCTCGGCGGCGATTGGCGTTGTGGCGCAGCCGGCGAATGGGTCTAGCACGATGTCGCCGGGGTTGGACGATGCCGTGATGATGCGCTCATACAGCGCAAGCGGCTTTTGCGCGGGATAGCCGGTACGCTCGCGCTTGATGCGCCCAACGGGGCTAAAGTTCGGCCACCAAGATTCCGGGACTTTTCCCTTTTTCAGATAAGCGTCCCGCACCTCCGGCGTCATAGCGTCTGCGATAACTCTGCCCGCGCGGTTCGTGTTTAGGGTCTTGTGGGGAATGCGAACATCATCGGCGTTGAAAGTCCAAGTATCGCCCTTTGAATAATAGAGAACGGTATCGTGCTTTCGGCTGAACTGGCGCATATTCGGGGAACCCGGGCCGGTGTATGCCCAAACAATCTCATTGCGAAAGCTCTGCTTGCCGAATATAGCGTCCATCAGCAATTTCAAATAGGCGTGCGCCGTATGATCGCAGTGCAAATAGACGCTGCCGTCGTGGCGCAGAACGCGGCGCATCTCAATCAGGCGTATGCCTAAGAACGCCAAGAACGCCGCCATATCGCTGCCGTAGGTTTCGCGGGTGGTGGATATTACGGCATAGACTTCGGGGAAGTCGCGCACTATTTCGGTGAGCCAGTCGTCGTGGACGTCCTCGATCCAGCGCCATCGGTCTTGGAAACGGGCGCCGCTTGCAAGGCTGTCCGGCGTGGCGTGAAAGTCTTTGCTCTTGTTGAACGGCGGATCGGTTGCGATGAGATGGACGGATTCTGAGTTCATGCCGCGCAGTACGTCGAGGTTATCGGCGTGGTATAGGGAGCGGTTGGCGAAGTTGGGTTGTGGCATAGCGGGGGGACTCCCGGCTTAGGCGCTTGGCTTGGGCGTCAATTTCGGATCAATCGTACTATACCCGCAAGCGATAAGAATGGCGGTTTGAGTCAGCAATAGTAGCGAATGCTTGACAAATTGTGTTATACTTCACAAACCTGCTTGTCAAGCAGTCTGTATGCCTTATATTCGGCAATTAGCGATTGCCGATTTCATATCGTATAGTTATAATCGCAGCCGAGCAGCATAATGACCAATGCAATGGCAAATATGATTAGAACTTCCCCGGTGCTCAGGCGGCATATCGCAACCGCGCATGAGCATGTGGATCCGATAGTGGACAGATTTCAGGACAAGTTCCTAATCAAGCTCGCCGTGCGCACGGTGAAAGAGCTTATAGAGGATGACGCCACGCATATGGCGGCGGCTATATCCTACTATACGCTGCTCTCTATGTTTCCGTTGATTGTTGGACTGATTTCCGTCCTGTCTTTGTTTTGGGAAGACCCCACGGTTCAAGAACTAATTATAACCTGGGCGTCGGGCTTTCTGCCGGAATCGCAAAAGTTTATAGAGGATAGCATCCGGCCGATTATCGCCGCGCGCGGCGGGATTGGCGTATTAGCGCTCATCGGGCTGTTCTGGACGGGCAGCGCGATATTCGGCGGCATCACGCGCTCCATCAATCGGGCGTGGGATGTGCATGCCGACAGGCCGATATACCTGAGCAAGGCGCGCCAGCTCGTGATGGCGTTCATGACCGGACTGCTGTTTTTGGCGTCAATGACCATCAACACTTTCGTAGTCTTTGCCGAAAGACTGGCCGAAAGGCTACCGCTTGTGGGCGTTTTGGTGAGCAACAGCAGCGTTGCGATGCTGTACGCCGGCTCGTTTGCGCTTATCTTCATAGTCTTCCTGATGCTCTACAAGTATGTGCCGAATGCCAAGACATACTGGAAGGATGTATGGGCAGGGGCGTTAGTAGCCGCCGCGCTGTTTGAGATAACCGAGTATGCGTTCATCCTGTATCTGAGCAGGTTCGCGGGCTTCGCCAATGTCTATGGAGCGCTGTCGCCGGTAATTGTGCTACTGATATGGTCATATGTGGGCGGGCTTATCCTCATTCTGGGCGCCGAGATTAGCTCAGAGTACGGGCGGCTTAAGCGCGGGCTCGAGCGCGGCAGGGTGGCACTGAGCTAGCCACTCTGCCGCGGCGGTTCGCTATCCCTTCGATAGCGTCTAGCATCCGCTTGCGGCGTTGCGCTAACGCAACCCTTACCCCTTTGCGTCTCTACTTCCCCGTGTTCGCTTGCGGCGCGGGGCTAATTCTGTCTAACGCCCAAACCGGTTGCCTCGCCCACGCCGCTTATGCCTTCGTCGGTGTCTATTCGCAGAAAGACGAAACTGCGGCCGCGCGGTTCGGGCTGCGTTACCCATACTTTGAGGTCGATTATTTTCATATCGGACTGCCTTTCGGATACAAGCGGGATGCGAGCGTCTGCGCTCACGGGGCAGTATATCAGGTAGCGGGATGCGCGCGGGTTTGGCGCGCGTTTGGCTTGTGAATAGGGGCGGGGTGTCTGTACACTTGCGCTATGCGAATTAGGGCAATCAACAGGGTTCGGACGCCTGCCGATGCGGTGGGCATAATGCGCGGCGTGTTCTACGGCTGGTGGCTGGTGGGCATTGCCGTTGTACTGCTGACGCTGATGGCGGTGTCGGTGTTTCAAGGTTTGGGGACGTTCCTTGTGGCGCTGCAAACGGAGTTCGGCTGGAGCCGCACCGTGCTGTCGGGGGCGTTTTCGCTGTCGAGGGCGCAGGGGGCGGTGATAGGGCCCGCCGAGGGTTGGCTCATCGACAAGGTGGGCAATCGGCGGATGATCCTGTTCGGCTATTGCCTAATGGCGTTTGGGTTTCTGCTGTTTTCGCAGGTGGGGAATAGCGCGTTCTGGGACTTGGGCATATTCGCGATTGAGAGCGGCGTGTGGCATTTCTACATAGCGTTCATCACGATTAGCCTAGGGTCGGGGGTTGGCGGCTGGCTGGCGATAATGTCGTTGATGAACAACTGGTTCGCGCGGCAGCGGTCGTTGGCGATAGCGACGTCGATGTCGGGGATACACTTGGGCGGGCTGCTGGTGCCGGCGCTGGCGCTGGGCATAGAGATGTACGGGTTTCGGTGGACAACCTTCGGCATAGCGGTGTTTCTGATAGCGCTGATACTGCCGGTGTATGCGGTTCTGCGGGACAAGCCTGAGGATATGGGGCTGCTGCCGGACGGCGATCCGCCCGCGGGCAGGCGGCAGCGCGGGCGGGCGCAGGCACAGGCGCAGGGCGGCGGCGCTGCCGGTTTGGATGAAGAGCCGGAGTTCACGGCGGCGCAGGCGCTTCGGACGCGCGCCTTTTGGATACTAACGATAGTTCATATGTCGTCGAGCGTGTCCATAGTAACGCTGGCGCTGCATCTTGCGCCCAAGCTGACGGATATGGGGATGTCGTTGAGCGGGGCGGGGACGGTGGTGCTGATATACACGCTGTTGGCGCTGCCCACGCAGTTCGTCGCCGGTTGGCTTGCGGACAGGATGCCCAAGCCGCCGCTGATATTCTTTTTCATACTGCTGCAGGGCGTGGCGATAATGATAATCGCGGTGTCGGAGCAGGTGTTCACGGCGCTGATATTCGCGCTGTTGTACGGGATAGGTTTCGGGGGGCGGATACCGCTGCTGACGGCGATACGGGGGGAGTATTTCGGGCGCAAGGCGTTTGCCACGATAATGGGGTTGTCGCAGATGCCGAACAACATAGCGATGATATTCGCGCCGCTGTTCGCGGGGTTTATGTTTGACTACACGGGGACATATCTGATTCCGTTTGCGTTCTTCGGGTTGCTGAATGTGCTGGGGGCGTTTCTGATGCTGTCGGTGAAGCGGCCTACGATGGCGGCGGGGGCTTAGCGCAAGGGCGCCGGTCTGCGTAGGGTTTTAACGCAAAGGCGGTAAGGCGCAAAGGGGTTGGGTTAGGGGCTATGCGGCGGCGCAAAGACGCGGGGTTATGGGCGGCAGAGGGCTTCTTGGATGTGGCGGTGGTAGTCGCCGGTGATTAGGCCGGATGGGAATACTTGGGCTTCCATATCGGCGACGGCGAATATCCAATGGTCGATGGTGGGGGTTGCTTGGGCTTCGGCTATGGCGGTTAGGATGGCGGGGATGCGGGCTTTTTTGTGGGCGCACATTTGGCGGGCTTCGGCTTCGAAGACGGCGCGGGCTTCGATTTCTGAGAAGTCGTTGGATATGTTGGGAGTGAACTCGAGGCACGCGGCGAGCAGCAGCGGCAGGACGGCGAGTGTCAGCGCTAGGGATTTCATGGGGCGTATTGTATCACGATGGGCGTGGGCGTGCGATATGGGCGGGCTTGGCGCAAGGGCGCCGGTCTGCGTAGGGTTTTGACGCAGGGGGCGTAGGGGCGCAAAGGGTCTGTGCCTAAGATTTTCAACGCAAAGACGCAGGGGCGCAAATATGAATGAACGGTTAAATATCGACATTCAAACGCGTTAGATCTGCCCTTCGTCCGCATTTGAACTATTGTCTGCCCCGCAACTATGAAACGCATCGCCGTCTCAAACAGCTTGCCTAACATCCGTCCGCTTGCGTATAATGAACGCCGTTGAAACGGACATCCCGCCTATCTTACTCTGCTCTATTCTGCATAGACGAACACAACCTAACAGCGAAACACACAGGAGCGTCCCAAGCAATGGCTAACAACGACCGAAAGCGGATTTCGCGCAGGGGCTTTCTTATCGGCATACCGCTCGGCGTCGCCGGCGCATTCGCGCTGAACGCCATCGGCGGCAGGCTGCTCGCCCCCAAGCGCGACTCATATCCCAAGTTCCCCGAAGGCTCCATATTCACGCCCGCCGACGACCGCCGCCAAATCTAGCCGCCGCGCACAACGCCCGCGGCGCAAGCGCAATCCGCCATAGCGCCGCATACGCAAAGCCTCGCCCTGTCCGCAGGCGCGGGGCTTTCGCCGTAACCGGCGCTCACGCTTTCGGCGCGGCACGGGTGTATGATGGCAAGCATAGCCGTAGTCCGAAGCGCATTGCGGCGCGCGGCGAATGCTTGATATATCCCTTTCCCTATAAAATGAAGGTTAGGATGGGGCAAAATTCCTCAAGCAAGGATAGTATCGGCGTTCATTAGTTTGAAATCCATTTAGGAAGGGTCAAACTTCCCAAAGCAAAGAGAGTATGCGATATGAAAGTTCTGATAACCGATGCCCATCTTGGGGAAGGCTTCATAGACCGACTGCGCGCCGAATTCCCGCAGGCGCAGTTCACGATGGCTATCGATGCCGCCGAGCAGCTCGCGCAAGCGCCAGACGTCGATGCGATATGCGGCTGGCCGTCCGATACCGCCGTAATCGAAGCGGCGGAGCGGCTGCGCTGGATACACTGCCCCGGAACCGGCATAGACAAGATTATGGCGGAGCTTCCGGCGCTCGCCGACAGCGATGTGGTTCTCACAAACGCGCGCGGCCCGCACGCCAACCCTATGGCAGACCATGTCCTTTGGATGATGCTATCGCTGGCGCATAAAGGCAGGCAGATGGCGGAGGATCAGCGGCTGCGGCGCTGGGACACCGCAGCCTATTCCCACGCATTCGTGGAACTCGCCGGCTCTACGATGGGACTGCTCGCGCTCGGCGACATCGGCAAAGCCGTCGCCCGCCGCGCATATGGCTTCGACATAGATGTGTACGCCGTGGACGTCAACCCGGTGGATCCGCCGCCGCATGTCAAAGAGGTCTGGGGATTGGACAGGCTTGACGAGCTTATGCGCGTCTGCGATTGGTTCGTGGTAACCGCGCCGCTGACCGCCGAATCGCGCGGGCTGATAGACCGCCGCCGCATAGCGCTGCTCAAGCCGACCGCCTATGTGATAGTCATATCGCGCGGCGGCATAGTGGATGAAGAGGCGCTTGCGGACGCCCTGCAGTCCGGCCGATTGGCGGGCGCCGGCATAGACGCCACCGCGGTTGAGCCGCTGCCGCCGCAAAGCGCGCTATGGGACTTGCCCAATGTAGTACTATCGCCGCACGCATCCGCGCTCACGCCGCAGATGTACGAAGGGCGCCGCCGCATCTTCACCGAAAACATGCGCCGCTTCCTCAACAACGAACCGTTCATCTATGTCTGCGATAAGCGGGCGGGGTTTTGATGGGCGTAGCATCGTCCTGATACAACCCGGCCGCATATGCGATAGAGTGGATGGGCAAGCGAACAACGGGAGCGGCAATAAGAGCGAATGGCTTGACTTTTGGCGCAAATGTGTATAGAACATATGTAGCGCATCCAACTATGCCAAAGTCGACTGCCGTTTCAGCGATGGAGTAGCGGCGCTATGTCTGCAATCGAATGGACGGACGCAACATGGAACCCCGTAACGGGCTGCACGCGCGTATCGCCGGGCTGCGACCGCTGCTACATGTTCAAACTCTACCCGCGCCTAAAAGCGATGGGCGTCGCCGGCTATCAGACTGCGCCCAACGACGTCATGCTTATGCCGGAGCGGTTGCGCGCGCCCTTGTCTTGGAAGAAGCCGCGCTATGTCTTTGTGAACAGCATGTCCGACGTGTTCCATCCCAGAGTTCCCTTTGAGTATGCGCTTGAAATGTTCTCGGTAATGCGGGACGCTTCCGCAAAGTACGGGCATATATTTCAGGTACTCACAAAGCGCCCCGGACGCGCCGTCGCTTGGTGGCGCAGCTCCGAAGCGCAGTTCGCGGACGGCTGGCCGCCCAACATCTGGATAGGGACTTCGGTTGAAAGCCAAAAGTACGCCCCAAGGCTAACCGTGCTGGAACGCCTGCCCGCCCCCGTGCGCTTCGTGTCCGCCGAACCGCTGCTGGAGCGTCTCGACTTGACCGAGTGGTTGAACAGAGGCGCGCTGCAGTGGGTAATCGTCGGCGGCGAAAGCGGCCCCGGCGCAAGACCCATGTCCCTAGACTGGGCGCGCGCGCTGCGCAATCAGTCTGCTGACGCCGGCGTAGCATTCTTCCTAAAACAGCTTGGCGGCGCACACAACAAACGCGGCGGCGACCACGCCCAAATAGACGGCAAGCGCTGGCGGCAAATGCCCGATACGGAGTAACGATTATGGCATCATTATCCCTAACGGACGCTACGCCCGCCCCTAACCCTGCCGATTGGGTGCAATGGACTGACTGCCGCCCGGCGATGCAACGGCTCGCGGACGGCAGCGTATCGCTTGTGCTGACAGATCCGCCCTACTTCATAGACGGAATGGACGACGATTGGGATCATCAGCGCCTGCGCTCCCGGGTCAAGCCCGGCGTCATCGGCGGACTGCCGGCCGGCATGAAGTTCGACCGCGCGCAGGGGCGCAACCTGTACAACTTCCTGCTGCCGATAGCGGGCGAATGGGCGCGCCTGCTCAAGCCGGGCGGCTTCGCGCTCTGCTTTTCGCAGGCGCGCCTCATACATCACACCGCAATGGCGCTGGAAGACGCCGGCTTTGAGATACGGGATATGCTGGCGTGGCGCTACGAAGGGCAGCCCAAGGCGTTCAAGCAGGAACACTTCATCCGCCGCAAACGCCACCTGCCG
The DNA here is from genome assembly GCA_965203895.1 of Dehalococcoidia bacterium. Classification (GTDB taxonomy): domain Bacteria; phylum Chloroflexota; class Dehalococcoidia; order Lucifugimonadales; family JADFKI01; genus Bin90. Next base: position 51,265 of record CBDBDI010000003.1, read on the forward strand.
CCGGAAGCGCGCGAGCGGATGATACGGGACTTGGAGGGGCGCAAGACGCCGCAGCTCAAGCCGCAGATGGAGCTGATAGCATTGGCGCAGCTGCCGCGCGAGGGCACATTCGTGGACAACTGGCTGCGCCACCGCGCCGGACTGATAGACACCGCCAACCCGCTAATATCGCCCGGCCAGTTCCCCGGCACGGTCATACCCGTTCCCAAGCCGCGCAAGCGCTTCGGCAACATGGCGGTCAAGCCCGTGGATTTGCTGCGCCACCTGATACGCATATTCTGCGCTGCCGGCGAGCGCGCCGTCGTGCTGGATCCATTCGCCGGCTCCGGCTCCGCCGGCGTTGCGGCGCGAATGGAGGGGCGCGGCTTCATCGGCTTCGAGAAAGACGAACAGACCGCCAATGACGCCAACAAGCGGGTGGGGGATGCGCTTGTGGAGCTGACCGCTTAACGGACTTCCGACGCCGGCGTAGCATTCTTCCTAAAGCAGCTGGGCGGCGCACACAACAAGCGCGGCGGCGACCACGCCCAAATAGACGGCAAGCGCTGGCGGCAAATGCCTGATACGGAGTAACGGATTATGGCATCATTCGGCGGAACATGGACAGAACAAAAACTTGAGATACTCAGGCGATATTTGGACGCCTACACCACCGCCTTGAAAGACCAACCCTTTCAACTAATATACTTGGACGCCTTTGCGGGCGAGGGTTCTTGGAGACCGCGCTCAGGCTACGATTCCGCCGACTATGCGGATTTTCAAGAGTTGCGCGACGGTTCGCCGCGCATTGCGCTGCAAATACAAGACAAGCCTTTCGACAGACTAATGTTTGTAGAAAAGGATGCCGAGCAAGCCAAAAAGTTGGCGGATTTGCAGCAGGAGTATTCCAATCGCGACATAAGGATTCGCAGGGACGACGCCAATACTGCAATTCCGCGATTGTGCGACGCTCTTACCTCCCATGATAGAGCGGTGGTGTTTCTTGATCCATACGCTACTCAAGTTTCGTGGGACACCGTCGACAGACTTGCGCGGACGAAGCAAGTGGACTGCTGGATACTATTCCCACTGATGGCAATTGCCCGAATGATGCCAAGACGCGACGAACCGTCGGATGCGCTGGCAACCCAACTTGACCGCATTTTCGGCGGACGCGAGTATTGGCGCAACCTGTACCAACCAAGTCCGCAGCTCTCTCTGTTTGAAAACATGAGGGGACAAGAACGAATGCCCGGCAGCGAGATCGCAGATGCCTACCGTAACCGCCTGGCATCCGTTTTCGCCAGCGTAGCACCTACTCGTCGCATATTTCGCAACTCTAACAATTCGCCAATGTTTGCCCTGATTTTCGCAGCCAGCAACCCTAGCGGCGCTCGCGTAGCCATCCCCATAGCAAATCACATCCTACAAAACTGGTAACCTACACCCCCTTTGCGCCCCTGCGTTTAACCCCCTTGCATTACACGCCGCTTATCCCCAAGCGCATCTACCCCAAAAACCCCCCAATCGCCGCCGCAAGCTCGCGCGGCTTGTGATAGCCAATGTCGTGGATGGTGTCCGCTATCCAATTCACGCGGCAGTCCGGGATGCCCGCCGCCGCAAGCTCCACCATGCGCCGCCGCGTCCGCGCGAAATCCGTATTCGCGCGCTCCGCCGACGGGCCGGCGGGCAGTATCAGCGACGGGCATCTTATCCGCGGCCACATATCCGACGCAGGGTCGTCCCACATCGCGCGTATCACCTGCGCTTGATTCTCAGGGCGCAAAATGTCATATATCCGCCCGTTCCGCTCATATACCATCGTTTGTACAATCCGTTCCACCTCTGCGCTCCAGCACACCGCCAGCTGCCCGCGCATTCGCGCCAGGAACTCGGCGCGCGTGCCGGATACATCGCGGGGCGCAAGCCGCTGACTGAACGCTTCCCATGTAGCGCCCGGCAGCATCTGCGGGCTAAAGAAGCCGCCGTCTATCATCACAAGCGCGCTCACTCGCTCCGGGAAATGCGCCGCCACGCTCACCGCCACATTGCCGCCCCACGAATGCCCGAATACCGCCGCGCGCTCAATGCCTACCGCATCCAGCAGCGCCACCGCATCCGACGCAACCGAATGCCATCCGTAGCCGTCCGTAGCCTGCGTGGTCTTGCCGTGTCCGCGTTGGTCGGGCGCGATAATCCGATAGCGGTTGCGCAGCAGCGGCGCCACGATGTCATACCAGTGCGCCGAAGACGCAAGCCCATGCAGCGCAAGTATCGGCGCGCCATCGCCGCCCCAGTCGAGGTAGCGCATCCGCAAGCCGCGCACATCCACCCAGCATTCCGTCGGCTTGCGTTCCTTGGCTTCTGACACTGACATTCCTATCTCGCTCTCTTTGCGTCGCTGCGCCTTTGCGTTTAGCCCGTCTAATCCCAAGCCTGCCGCCGCCTATTCCATCGGCTCGAAATCCTGCGGGAAGTCCGACTTGAAATAGACATACGCATCCTCGCTGCCTATCAGATCGCGCACGCCTTCGCGGAACAGCCAGTAGTCCGCCACGCTGCGCCACGCCTCGCGGTCAAACAAGCCCGCAATGAACCGAAACGGCGTTACGCTGCGATAGGTATGCTCCGGGAACCACCACCGATGCCGCACGCGCTCCGCCTCGGTGTACTGCCCCGCCAGCATTTCGTCCGCCGAATCCCGATTGTTGGAATGAATCAGCATCACCGGCGAAGTGGGCGTCTCGTTCTCATCGTAGGGGCTGAAGTTGGCGCGATACCTGTCCGAATGGCGCAGATACCACGCCCACGGCCAAGTGAAGCCGCTAGTGTCGTCGATGCGCATCTGCAAGCCGTCCGCGCTGCCGGCCGCCGGGCGCTCTATCTCAGCGAGCAGACGCGGTATGTCCGGCGATGTCTGCGTATAGACCAGCATCTCGACCGGCACATCGCCGTTGCGATACGCCGCCATAACGCCCGCGCGCGCCGTCAGAACCAGCAGCAGCGCCACCATCGGAATTGCGGCGTATCCCCAAAGCCGCGCGCTGCCCAACCGCCGCGCCGCCCATACGCCGCCGCCAACCAGCGCCGCAACTATCACCGCCAGCGCAATCCCAAGCATCGGCGCTGCGCTATCGCCGCCCGTTCCCAGCAGCGCCAGTCTGTACGCCGCCAGCGCAAGTATCGGCGCGCCCACAACAACCCCCAGGCGCAGCGCAAGCCCTTCGCCGGATGCAAGACTGCGCCAATCAAGCTTGGACGCAACATCCCCCATGAACTTGCCTGCAAGCACAATTATCGGCAGCGCTATGTTGACCAGCAGCCACGGCATCTTTTCGCTTGCGATGGTGAACAGCGCCACCGTCATGCCCGCCCAGTAGAACAGGAAGAGCGTGAAAGCGTCGCCTTGCCGCTTAATCCGATAGTACACCGCCGCCGCTATCGCCAGCGCGAGCGGCAGGAATTCGTACAACGGCGTGATGACGAAGTAGTAATACCAAGGCTGATTGCCGCGCGCTACATCCTGCTGCACTATCCAGTAGCCCAGCGACTGCCACATACCCGTGTTTATCCCGCCGAGGTTGCTGAAGAATGTGGAGTAGGTCAGCACAAACACGGCGTAGAACGCAAGCGCCGCAATCACCCAAACGCCGTAGTTCCACTGCATTCCCGCAAGCGCCGCAATCACGAACAGCGCCGCCACCAGCAGCCCGGCAATCAGTATCGCGCCGCCGCTGGGCGAGCCTATCGGCCCCGTCCCGCCCTCGGCCGCCACGAATGTCAGATTCGACCAGCTCAGCAGCGGCGTTTCCTGGAACAATCCAATAGCCGCCGACCACAACGGCAGCGTCAGCGTTATCAGCAGCAGCAGGAACGCCGCGGGCCCCCTCACGTCTGCGAAGCTCGTCGTCCGCGCGCGAACCGCCCGCGCAAGCCGCCCAATCGCCGCGACGGTGGTGGTTTCGCCTATCCGTATCTGCGCCGCCGCCACAACCGCCGACGCGTTGCGCGCGATTATAAGCAGCGCCAAGAACAGCCCAAGCAGCGCCGTTAGCAGATACGCCGTTTCCTTTGACGCAAACGCCAGCGCCAGCAAGACCGCCGCTATGTATATGTAGCGATGCTTGCCTTCGTCCATGTAGCGCCACATGCAGATGACCAGCCCAAGCGCCCAGACCGCCATCAGTATATCGTTGCGCGCAAAGCGGCTGAAGTACAGCATCGCCGGCGAAAACGCCAGCATCACCGAGGTGAACAGCGCGCCCAATCTGCCAAGCCTATCGCGAAACAGAAACGGCAGCGCCACCAGCGCCACGCCCGCCAGCGCATACAGCAGCCGCGATGTGTAATCGCTGTCCCCGAACAACAGGAATATCGCCGCCGTAGCCTCGAACTGCAGCGGCCCGTGCATCAGGGGATCGTGCGCGAAGCCGTCCCCGGACGCGAGCTTCCACGAATAGTAGGCGTGCAGGCTTTCGTCGTGATGCACCGCGCGGCTGCCCAGATCCCACAGCCGCATAGCCGCCGCCGTTACCAGCAGCGCGCCATACGCCGCCCACTCCCAAAGCGCCGTCGCCGCGCCGATCTTGGTCGACGTCGCGCTCATCCTGAGACTGAACCTGCGCCTCAGATACTCGCCGAACCCCGGAAGCTCCGCCGCCTGTTGTCCGTCCGCATTCTCTATCGCAGCCATATCCCGCCTATCAACATCTCAGATACGCCCAAAACCCATATGCGCCGTTCCGCGCGCGCTACTCATACTATCACGAAACCGCTTCCTTGCGCCCGCGCCAGAGATCCCTTCCATCTCAGGGGAAGGCTAGGATGAGGGCGTTCCACTTGGATCATTTCCCATATGTATATTTATAGATGCAATATCGCCGCCAAACGATGCGGGTCATCCATCTTTGCCCCCTCTGCGAATTTGCGTTAAGCCATCGTGCGTCAAGCCACAGAGGTATTCACAAAATCGAGTGGTATTAGATATAATGGCGCTCAGACCACTACTATCTAGGAGGCGATCTATGGCGCGCGAGCGGTCATATAGACACGACATCAGATGCCGACACTGCGGCTCCAATTGGATGCCCAAAGACGGACACACACGCGGGCGTCAAGTGTACAAGCGCGGCGATTGCAAGCGGAAGTACACGGCGGACGCAGCGCAACCGCGCTTCCCGGAGCAAGTCAAGCGGCAGGCGGTTAAGATGCGCATAGAGGGCGCGAGCATATCGGCGGCGGCGCGCGTAGTGGGCGCAAGCGCTGCATCGGTGAGCGGTTGGGTCAAAAGAGGGGGCGATAGCGCTTGAACGGATGCGCGCAATGAGCGCGTGGCGCACAAGCGGCAGAGTATCGACAATCGTTGCGTCAACGATAGCGCTTGACGAAATGTGGACATACTTGGGCGCTAGGGTTAGTGAAAAGCGCAATGACCTGTGGGTGTGGACGGCGGTGGTGGAAGAGCGCGACGGCAGCAGGTGGATGGACTTTGAGGTGGGCGGCAGGGACGAGTCCACTTTCTTGCGGTTGTTGGAGCGTCTGCCGGATGCGGAGCGCTAAGAGACCGACGCATACGGAGTGTATGGGGCGCTGCCGGTCAACAAGCATGTAGTTGGGAAGTACGGGGCGGTGAACTGGTGCGAAGGGTTGCATTCGATGCTGCGCGGGAAGTTGAACAGGCTGGTTCGTCGGACGAAGGGCTGCGCAAAGAGCGTGGATATGCTGGTGAATCTGCTTGCGCTAGCCTTCTGCGACAAACTCAAACTCAATACCACTCACCACTAAGAATACCAGCCACAGACTGAGTGTTGACATTGCCCAACCTATGAATTACATTGCGCCTTGAATATATACGCTTTCACAAGTGAATAGAGTGAACTAGGATTGGAGGGAAGTATGTCCAAGTTCAAGTGGCTAAGCATGATGATAGTCGCGGCGATTGGCGCGCTTGCTATTGCGTGCAGTTCCGCTCCCACAACCCAAGCGCCCGCCTCCGTCCCTCAGCAGCCCGCCGCCGCGCCCGCGCCCGCAATGGCGCCCGCCGCGCCCGCGCCGCAAGCGCCCAGAGCGCCGCAGGCGGCAGCCCCGGCGGCGCCCGCAATGGCGGCTCCCACTGCGATACCCATCGTAGCGCCGCCGCAAGCGCCCGTTACCAGAGCGGCGCCCGGCAGAGCCACCGGACAGACGGCGCACATCAATATGGCGGCAAGCCAAGTGGATCCGCTCGCCGGCTTTCCCAACGAAGCCGCCTACGGACCCCAATGGATAAACATCAGCCTTGGACTTGCGGAAGCGCTCTTCGTCCGCGAAGGCGATAACCTTATGGCCCCGCAAACCGCCGAATCGTTCACAATAGCGCCCGACCTCAAAGCGGTTACCTTCAAGCTCAAGAGCGGCATACCCTTCAACTCGCCTGTAGGCGTCGCCGAAGACTTCGGCGAAATGACCGCCCACGACTGGGTTTGGTTCCTAAACGACGCCAACCCTACTTTCAACGTCAACTCCACCTTCCGCATCGGCGGCGACCTAGCGGCCGCTTTCGGCGAAGCGCGAGTCATCGACGACTACACCTTCGTTATGGACGCCGCCGAGGGCGTTGTCATCGGCGCGTTCAACCTTGAAGACACCATCAGCGAATACGGCAAAGGCCCGGGCGTCTATAGCAAGAACGCCTACGATACTATGGGCAAAGAGTGGATGAAGGAAAACCTCGTCGGCACAGGCCCATTTATCGTGGAAGAGTGGGTTCCCCAAAACCGTGCCTTGTTGCGCGCGCTGCCCGAACACCACAAGCATCCTTCGCACATAGCCAGCTTCACGCGCATTCACGTCCCCGAAACCGCCAGCCGCATCGCTATGATCCAATCCCAGCAAGCCGACATCGCAGAACTCGACCCCGTGTTCGCAGACCAAGTCGAAGCCGAAGGCTTTCGCTATATGGTGCCGCAGCCCAAGTGGATAACCGCCTCTTATATGTGGTCCGGCAACCTCTGGGAGCAGACGCACGCCCGCACCGGCGAAGTCCTAGATCCCGCGCCTTGGGACGCCCCATCCAACATCGTCGACTATCCCTGGATAGGCAACCCCTGGTGCGAAATGGGCAAGCCCTGCCAGTACGAAGACACCGACAACCCCGAAGGCATGAGCGATATGGAGCAAGCCCGTCTAGTCCGCTGGGCGCTCTCATATGCCCTCGACCGTGAAGGCATCGTGGAAGGCATTCTCAACGGCTATGGCGCTGGAATGCCCACCGAATATATGGGTCCCAACTTCGGCGGCTGGGATCCCAACCGCAAAATCACCAACACTCAGTCCGACGCCATTATGGAAAAGTACGGCTTTGGGGACAGCGAAATGTATCCCTCATACAACGTCGCAACTCCGATGGCGAACTATCCCTGGCCCTGGGAGATACCCTTCCAACCCTCTTTCGCTGAGGAACTGCTTGACATCGCCGGCTATCCGCGCGGCTCCGACGGCGTCCGCTTCGAAATATCCACCAACATATACCGCGCAGAGATCGGCGACGTCTCATTCGACATCGGCGATCTCACATCCGGCCTATGGGAATCCATCGGCGTCAAGACCACCATCCTGAACGAAGACTACGGCTCCGTCGTGTCCGCCCGCTTCCGGGAGCGCACCCAAATTTGGCCCACGCTCAAGAACGGCGCAGTGGACGACGCTACCTGGCCCGCGCACTGGCCCCTGCCGCTCGTCGACTCCAGCCTATCGCGGCCCGGCTGGGGCGCAGGCTTCGAGTCCCGCTTCCTCGCAGATATGCACAACATGACCAAGCTGGAGCCCGACCGCGCCGCCGCCATCGAGCAGCACATGGACGTCGTGGACTGGACTATCTACTGGCACCTCTACTCAGGCGTGGTTGAAGTCCCCAAGGGCTACGCCGTCAACCCCGAAAAGGTGTCGGAGTGGGTAGGTCGCTCAACGCAAGCGCACTGGGCGGGGGCGGAACCCTGGTTCATCGTCCCCGCGCAGTAGCTCCGCCATAGTGCCATACGGCGCATTCGGCAGCGCATAGGTTTCGCATCCCCGATCCTGTGCGCTGCCGCAGCAACCGCTCTGACGCAACCGCCGCGCATCGCTATCGGCGTCAGCGCTAAAGGCAAAACCCTATGCAACGATTTCTCATCAGACGCCTCATATTCATCGTCATATCCCTTTTAGGCGCTACCATCGTCATATTCAGCATGACGCGCCTAGCGCACGACCCGCGCGAACTTTTCGTCCCCGACACCGGCTACGGAATGTCCGAAGAGCAGTGGATAGCGCTCGGCGACAAGATGGGCTTCAACCGCCCGCTGCCCGTCCAATACCTCTTATGGCTAGGCAAAATCCTGCGCGGCGATTTCGGCACATCCATACATCAAGAACTGGAAGTGCGCGACATCATATTCAGCAAGATGGGCGCTACCATCCAACTCGCAATCGGGGGCTGGCTTTTCGCAATACTAATGGGCGTCCCGCTGGGCGTGGTCGCCGCCACCCAGCGCGGCGGCGTATGGGACTATCTCAGCCGCGGCTTCGCGCTGTTCGGACAAGCGCTGCCCCAATTCTGGACCGGCATAATGGCGATACTCATATTCGCCGTGCTGCTCCAATGGCTGCCCGCCGGCACGCGCGGCGACGAAGAGGGGCTCAGCATCAAGCACTACATCTTGCCCTGCATCGTGCTGGGCTGGCCCGCCGCCGCCGGCATAATGCGCCTAACCCGATCCGCTATGCTGGAAGTGCTGGACTCCGAGTTCGTCAAGCTCGCGCGCGCAAAGGGCGTGGGACGCGTCGAAGTCATCTGGAAGCACGCCCTCAAAAACGCGCTCATACCGCCGCTCACATCCGCGCTGCTGCTTATGGCGGGCTATCTCAACGGCGCGCTGGTAGTGGAGACCGTATTCTCTTGGCCCGGCATCGGCTGGATCGCGCTGAACCGCGCCGTCTATGACAACGACTTCCCGCTGCTGCAGGGAACTGTCTTCACCTTCATCCTCTTCTACCTATTCTTCGCGCTGCTGGCGGACATCCTCTACGCAGTCATTGACCCGCGCATCCGGTACTCTTAGACAGGCGGAACCAAAACGATGGAACTGACTACCACTGCACATCCCCCTGTCATTAGGCAGATAAGCGGCGTTTGGAACTTCATCCGTCAGTGGCCCGTCATACCCGGCATCGTCATTGCGCTGCTAATCTTTATGGGCATATTCGGCCCGCAGATAGCCCCGCACGACCCTATCGTCATCACCAGCATACTCGACAGGCACACCCCGCCCGTGGGCTTCGAAGTCTGCGCCGGCGCAAAGTGCAAAACCGGCTCGTGGGAGCATCCGCTGGGAACCGACCACGTCGGCAGAGACGTACTCAGCCGCATCATCGTCGGTTCCCGCATATCGCTCATCGTCGCCGCCATATCCCTAGTCGTCGGGCTTTTAGTAGGCACAAGCATCGGAATGATAAGCGGCTACATCGGCGGCGTATTCGACGAAATCGTTACCCGCATAGTGGACATCTGGCTGGCGCTGCCCTTCCTGATGGTGGCGTTGCTCGCCGTGCTGATATTCGGCTCAAGCCTAATCGTGGTATTCTGCCTGCTCGCGGTGCTGTCCTGGGTGGGGTTCGTGCGAGTGGTGCGCGCCCAAACCCTACAACTCAAGCAGATGGACTATGTCGACCTAGCGCGCATCGCCGGCGCATCCCCCATACGCATCATCCTGTTCCACATCCTGCCCGGCGTCATCAACTCCGCCATCGTCATCGCAACCCTAAACGTCGGCAATCTGATACTCGCCGAAGCCACTCTCAGCTTCCTAGGCGCGGGCATTCCGCCGCCCACGCCCGCTTGGGGCGTGCTAATCTCCGAAGGGCGCGAATATGTATCAACCGCCTGGTGGCAAACCGTATTCCCCGGCGTCGGCATATTCCTAGTGGTAATGTCCCTAAACTTCCTAGGCGACTGGACTCGCGACCGCTTCGACCCACGCCTGCGCCAGCTCACCTAGCAACCCGGACATCCCCCTTTGCGCCCCCGCGCCCATCGGCGTCAAATCATAGAATGCCCCTGCCCGCCGTCCACCACGATGCAGGCGCCCGTGATTAGCCCGGCGCGCTCCGACGCCAGAAACGCCACCAGATCCCCCACCGGCTCCGGCCATCCGAACTTGCCCATGGGCAGGTTGCGCGATATGAAGTCCGCCACCACTTCGGGCGGGTTGTCGTTCTGAAAGCGCTCCCAGCTTCCCTGCGGATGCGATATTGAGCCGGGCGCTATGCTGTTCACCATCACGCCGTCCGCGACTAGGCTCAGCGCCGCGTGCTTGGTAGCCCCGATGAGCGCCGCCTTCGCCGACATGTACGATAGGTTGCCGCCGTGTTCGCGCCCGTATATGGACGCGATGTTGATGATGCGCCCCCAACGCTGCCGCCGCATATGCGGAATGACCTCGCGCATAAGCTGAAACCCGCCGAACAGGTTTAGGTCGAACGCCGCCCTGAAATCATCCAGCGCCAGATCCGCTATGTCTTCGCGCGCCCGCGAACCGCCGGCGTTGTTCACCAGAATGTCCACCTCGCCCAGTCCGGCCGCAACCTCGCGATGCAGCGCGTCCATCGCCGATGCGTCCGATACATCCGCCGCGACGCCCAGCGCCCGCGCGCCCAGCGCCTCTAGTTCGGCCACGGTATCGCGCAGCGTCGACTCCGTGCGCCCGCATATCGCCACATCCACGCCTTCGCGCGCCAGCGAAAGCGCCGCATGCCGCCCCAATCCGCGGCTGCCGCCCGTTACCAACGCAACCCTGCCCTTAATTCCCAAGTCCATAGCGAAACCCCCTTATCATCAAACTCTGCGCCCCCATCATAACCTTCCGTCAGAATGAAGAAGATTATGATGGGGGCAGCAACAGTATCCCTCTTTTCTTTGCGCCTCTGCGTCAAACTCTCTACGCAGACGTCGCAGCCGCGGACATAGCGGCGTCCGCCGCCGCCATCTCTTCCAGATGCTCTTCCCAGTGCGCCGTTATCGTCCGCATAGCGTCCAACGCGGACAGCTCTTTGCCCGACGGAAACGCCAGCGCCGCCGCGTCCGCGGCCGCAAGCCCGCGCGCCGCCGTTGTCAGCCGCTCCTGAAGCTCCTCCATTTCCTCCACCAGATACGCCACGGTCCAGCCGGACTTGCGTCCCACCGACCGCGCGTTCATCTCATCCGCCGCCGCATAGACGCGGTGCGGACCGCCGCCCACCGCCGCGCTCTCCATCCCCTCCGCTATCGCCCTATGCCAATAGATGAAGTGGCACAGCGTTTCGCGCGGCGTCCATATGTCTATCTTCACCTCCGACTCCGCATTCGCCTGAACATACGCTATCCCGCGCGCAACCACCTGCTTCACATCCGCTATCAGCCCTTCCATATTCGCATCCGTACTCATAGCATCCTTCCTTATCTGTATCCGTCTGACTCTGAATCGCCTTCAATCGGCGCGCCCGCGCTAGTCTTGCTAGCGCCGTCGGCGCAGCCGCCCTATCATAACCGATTAGCGGTATCTCACCAGCGCCACAATCTCAGCGTCCCCCAGCCGTTGCCTGCCCTCAAGCGCCGCCAGCTCGATCAGAAACGCGTAGCCCGCAACCACGCCGCCGCACTCGTGCGCAAGCGCCGCCGCGGCGGACACCGTGCCGCCCGTCGCCAGCAGGTCATCCACAATCACTGCCCGCTGACCCGGGCGTATCGCATCCGTATGTATCTCAAGCGCATCCGTCCCGTACTCCAACTCATAGGCGGCGCTATGCGTCTCATACGGCAGTTTGCCGCGCTTTCGCACCGGCACAAGCGGCTTGCCCAGACGGCACGCCAGCGGCGCGGCGAACAAGAAGCCGCGCGCCTCAACGCTCACCACCACATCCGGCCGCAGACGCTCGCAAGCCGCCGCCATCCGTTCCACGGCATAGCCCAGCGCGCACGCGTCCCCAAGCAGCGGTGTTATATCCCGAAATAGAACCCCCCGCTTCGGAAAGTCCGGGATGTCCCGTATGTACTGCCTTAAATCCATATCGCGCATCCGAACCACGGCTTGCCGCCTGCCGCCGCCGCCAACCGCAATGAATAATAAATCGCCTTCATTGTTCGGTCAAGCGCCTATTCCCCCCTTGCCCAAGCCTAGCGCTATCCGTTCTTGTCAATCCCGGACCGTCTATTCCTTGGGTAAAAAGCGCTCCAATCTATGGCCGCGCTGTAAGATGCGCAGGGCAATCGGTGGAAGGACTTTGAGGTGGGAGACAGAAGCGAGCCATTTTCTTGCGCTTGCTAGAGCGGTTGCCGGACACGGAGCGTTACAGTATCGACGCGTACGGGGTGTATGGTTGCTTGCCTGTGAACAAACACAGGGTGGGCAAGGGCGGCGCAGTGAGCAGGAACTAGGGACTGCACCCGGTATTGCGCGGCAAGTTGAACAGGCTTGCGCGTCGCACAAAGGTCTACTCCAAGGCGGATGGAATGCTGACATTTGTCGGTTGCGTTAGTGTGGCTGAAGTTGGGGTGGATTTAACATGCCTGCACGTGTTGAGAATACTGGCGGCGCTTGCAAATAGTGGGCGGTTCGGCTTGACAAGCGCTGTGGTTGTGCTAAAATGGGTTCATTAAACGAGCCGGCGATAAGAGGCCCGGGGCCTCTTCCAAGTCTTGCTACTTGGATAGCTGGCTCATCTCCTTTTTTGCGGGAATTTGGTCAGTAGTAGAATGTGTTCCCGCTACTGAACAGATCGTTCTCCAAGCCTATCTTGTCCGCGATGATTTCATATGCGCGGGCGTCGGATCTTTCCCACTTCCTGAATATCGCCCAGGAGCAGTAGTCCGCGACCTGCAGGCAAGGGTCTGACGCGGCGGGCCACATAGCGGTCTTGATAACGGCTTCGGGCATAACTTCATCGTTCACGGCTTTAATCGCAGAGTTAAAGCTAGACTTCATCGGGTTAGTGCCGATGGAAGCCGCCGTGATTAACAAATCGCTGTGCCGCGAGGTTATATCATCGGCGATACGCTTCAAGTGGTGATACCAAATGAAGCCGTAAAAGTCTGCTTCCGTTGAGCGTATCCGCGGTTCGGCTTTGCGCTTTTCTAAGATGGTAGCGTCTATTCTGAAATCGTGTTTGCTCAGAATGTCGAATACCCTAGCGCGTACAAATCGCTTGTCGTTGGCTGCGTGAAATCCCGTAGTTAACTCCGTGCCGTCCCACGCCAGTTGGCGGCGGAGTTCTAGCAGATCCGGCTCGATAGCATGGTCGTTTATGACGACGGTTGTGAGCAGGAAGAAGCGGCTTGCGCCGTTGCGCGGGCTGAAGTCGAAGTTGCCGGATTCGTCGGCGTAGATGTAGGCGGGCATGCGCTAGGACGCCTCTCGCGGGAAGTCCATGCCGATGTGGCCGGCGCGCTCCAGCTCGGCGTACTCGGCATCGCTCACGCCCAGGATTTGCTTGTACACATACTCGTTGTCCTGCCCCAATCGCACGGGGCCGCGGCGTATGCGGGCGGGCATTTCGGACATCTTGAAGGGCGCGCCTACATAGAGGTGCGAACCGCCCACATCTTCGTGATACACCTCTTCGAATATGCCGCGCGCGCTGAGGTGCGGATCGGCGAAGGCGTCGCGCTGATCCATAACGGGGCCCGCGGCGACGCCGGCGGCTTGCAGCAGACGCATCACTTCGTAGTGGTCGCGTTGCTGCGTCCATTCGGCGATATGGGCGTCTAGCGCGTCCTGATTGGCATAGCGTTGCGAAGGGGTTGCGAACTGCGTCTGCGTCGTCCATTCGGGGCTACCAATAGCGTCGCGAAAGGCGCGCCAGTCGGACTCGTCGTATAGCGTGATGTTGACCCAGCGGTCAATGCCGGCGCAGGGATAGCAGCCTTGTACGGCGTGGGTGTGGCGGTTGCCCAGTGTTGCGGCGCTGCGCCCGTTCATGGCGTAGTCCATAAAGAAGCGGCCGGTGTAGGCTATCATATTTTCGGCTTGCGCTAGTTCTATGAGTTGCCCTTTGCCAGTACGTTTGCGGTAGTGGAGCGCGGCGAGCATAGCGAAAGCGCCCTGCGCGCCGCCGGCGGCGTCCGCTGCGAACACATTGGTGTTGGATGAGGGATCCATATCGGCGTAGCCGCGCGTGATGGTATGGCCTATGACGCCCTCCATATGCACGCCGAGCGAGCGGTAGTCGCGGTATGCGCCGCTGTTGCCGTATGCGGGCATTCGCAGCATGATTATGCGGGGGTTGACCTCGCGCATCATTTCGTAGGATATGCCGAGCTTGTCCAGTGTTTCGGTGACGTTGTTTTCAACGAATGCGTCGCTGACGGCTACAAGGCGCTTGAATATGTCCAGGCCGCTTGGCTGCAGCAGATCGACGGTTATGCCGAGCTTGTTGCGGGCGTGGGCGTTGAAGAGCGGGTAGCGGTTCCACGGGCGGGCGCCGGGTTCGCGGCCGGGCATGCCGGCGACGAATGCGGGCAAGCCTTCGATGACCTCTTTGGGCGGATAGGGCATGTAGCCGCGCGTGATGGGCGGCAGGCGCTTGATGGACTCCAGCCGAATGACCTCAGCGCCCATATCGGCAAGCAACGCGGCGCAGTATGTGCCAGCCCATACGACGGTCATATCCAGAATGCGAATGCCTTCAAGCGGGAGTTTTGTCATAGCGCGCCTCAAATGGAGTGGTAAGCAGTGATGTAGGGTTGGGTTGTGGGTTCAAGGTTGGCGGGTGAAAGCGCGGGCGGCGGGCGAGTCATTGGCGCATTGGGCGGGTGGTGGCTAGATTACGCCATCGCGTCTCAGTTGCACTATTTGGGCGGGGGCATAGCCTAGCTCAGTGAGTATCTCATCGGTGTGCTGCCCTAGCAGAGGTGCAGGGCGTCGGACGCGCCACGGGGATTCGCTCATAATGAAGGGGCGGCCGGGGTATAGCAGCGCACCGGCGGCGGGATGGTCGATCGTTGCGAATGCGCCGCGCTGCTGGAAGGTGGCATCGCTCACCAAGTCTTGTGTGGTGTTGATGGGCGAGCTGAGCACATTCGCCGCCTGCGCCAAGCGCCATACCTCTTGCTTTGTGCGCTCCAAGCACCAAGGGATGAAGTAGGCGTTGAACTCGTCTTCCAAGTCCGGATCGTACTGGGCTTCGGGGGTGTACCAGCGCTCTTCGAGCAGGACGTCGGGCGCGCCCATCATAGCCACCACGCGCTCGAAGTAATTGCGCCCGCCGGCGATTTGGGCGTATCCGTCTTGGCAGATATAGACGCCGTTGGGATAGCCGCCGGCGGTTGCGTCCGCGCTGCGCTTGGAGATTTCGCCGTTGTACTGATACGCCAGCAGCATGCTCATACGGCGGTCGATGGAGCCGATTTGCGTTTCCATAAGCGATACGTCGACGCGCTGGCCGACGTCGGCGAACAGCGCGCCCATAGTGGCGGTTGCGGCGATAGCGCCGGCTTGGTATAGCGTGAGGTTTTCGCCCATTTTGAGCGGCTCGCGGTCTTCCAGTCCGGTGGAGTACATCTCGCCGCCCATGCCGTAGATGATGAGGTCGGATATGCGAAAGTCGCGATATGGGCCGGTCTGCCCAAAGTTGGATATGGATGTCATAACAAGATTGGGATTGACGGCGCGCAGGGTTGGATAGTCCAAGCCGAAACGCGCCATTTGGCCGGGGCGGAAGCTCTCGACGACGGCATCGGCGTCTTTCGCAAGCCGCATGATGACGCCGCGCGCCTGCGGATCTTTGAGATTCAGGGTTATGCTGCGCTTGTTGGTGTTGAGATGCAGGAACATGCCGCTCTTTTCGGGATGCGGGACGTCGTCGGGGAAGGGGGGCATTCGGCGCGCGGGATCGCCGCCGCCGGGGCGCTCTATCTTGACCACATCCGCGCCGTAGTCCGCCATAAGCTTAGTGGCGTATGGGCCGGCGATATGGTGCGTGAAGTCCAGGATGCGAATGTGGGACAGCGCGCCGTCCTGCGCCGCCGCCTGCCCTTGCGTGTCTTGCGTATGCCGTGCGTTCTGCTGCAAAGCGCGCTCCGTGTTTCGCTTGGCGTGGGCGGGCTGAACGCTGTCTTGTGCGGCATTCCCCGTTCAGCAAGCCCGCCGATAAATTTCCATATCACTAATAAGCCTTGGGATATTGGCATAGTTTATCCCAAAAGCGTTGGATAGAAAACCGCGCGAATTGTTCGGGGCAACGGCTAAGCGGGCTGTCTTGTGAACATAAGCCGACGGCGCAATTGCTTGGCGCTTGGATTGACCTGATGCAGGGCAGGTTATAACATCCAGGCATTCCAGCGATAAGGCGATGATAAGGCGATGGAGAATGGTTGATATGGACGAAAACATGGCGTTTGCGCCGGCATACGAACTAGCGGATCTTGTAGCGAGTAAGCAGGTGTCCCCAGTGGAGCTTACGGCACTGTACTTGGAGCGCATAGAGCGGCTTGACTCGAAGCTGAACGCCTATCTGACGGCAACGGGCGATGAGCCATGATGCTGTTATAGCATCTATGACTTTGCTAATGACATCCGTATCTATCTAGGAGTTAGCAATGCGAAAAGCATTCTCTAACAAAGGCAAAATGGTTCTGCTCGTCAGCGCATGCGCATGCGCAGTCGCGGCATTCGTTTTGTTCAGGATTATTGGGACTGCCTCCCAAGGCGCGGTGGCTACTGTGCCAACGGCGACGCCCTATCCTGAGCGAACTCTGCCAATAAACCTAACCCAAACAATCGGGGGATTCACGGTCGAATTGACCGCGATAGAGGACACGGCCGACGGGATAGAGGTCAAGCAATCTTATCAAACGAATATACCGCTGAAAAACTATCTTCCGGTTGGTTCGCCCGAAATAAGGTACTCGAACGGCGTTACCGAATCCGAATTCGACGCATCCATTCCTGCCCCTGGCGAGGCAGTGGATATAAGTCTGGGCTCGTTCATAGTCGCCGACACAAGTCTGACGGGCTCTGTAGATATTCCCCTATCATCGAGGGCTGAAAACGGCGATTTGTCGCCTCAGCCTGAACTGTTAGTGGGCAGCAAGCGATATGCCGTAACCAGCCTTAGGTTTGAAACCTTCTCAGGCTTTGAAGGGATGCGCGTGATTGTAGATACGAAGCCGCTCAACCGAGCCGCGGAGTACGGCATGCTAGGGATAGTCGCTTCCTCACCGGCGCATGCGACTCTGACCGATGGCGACGGGAGTGTGTATGACGTTGCTTTTATGAGTACGGAATTCGCTCCATTCAATCAGGTGGTCAATGAGCAAAGCTTAATGTTCGAGAGTGCAGAGCGCAAGCGCTTCTCGTCGGGGGACATATTGACGCTGAATATCCGCGGCGCCGGCAATATCGTAGGCCCGTTCGTATTCGAGAATGTGCATGTTGTGTCTGAGACCGCTCCGGTTGAGACGCCCCAGGTTCCGGGCGGCCCCGGCGCCGGCGAAGCTACAACCACGCCCGTCAGCGTCAACGATCCCACCGCCACGCCCGATTCGTAGCCCTGTGGCAACACCTGCCAACATAGGCGCAAAACTAGGGTATGCCCGCTATCCGTATAATGCGGCGGCGGGCATACCCTTTGTTTATCGGTTTGGCGGCGCTGACTGCCTGATGGAGCGCCCGGATGTTGGCGCTACTTGGACAGGAAGTCGAACTGCTCGTAGCTGCCGTTGGTGGCGCTGACGGGGTCGATGCCGAGCCAGCGTTCCGCAATGGTGGAGTATGTGCTGCGGAAGTCGTTGCTGAAGTGCAGATCGCCCTCAAGCTGCTTGTCGTCGGCAAGGGACGGGAAGTCGCCGTACATGCCGCCGATGACATCGCCGCCGATGACGAATGCCACGCCGCCCGATCCGTGGTCGGTGCCGGCGCCGTTGTCGCGGATGCGCCTGCCGAATTCGGAGAAGAGCAGCACTACGACGTCGTCTTCCCGGCCGTGTTCGCTCATATCGTCCATGAAATCGCTGACTGCGCCGGAGACATCCTGCCAAAGCTTAGCATGGCTGGTGAGTTCGGATGCGTGGGTGTCGAAGCTGCCGTGCTGCGTGTAGTACACGCGGGTGCCGAGGTCGGCGGTCATCACCTGCGCGATGGACTTCATATTTTGGGCGATTGGGTTGTCGGCGTACTCTACGCTTGAGCTGTACCGGCGGGGCGCGACGCGCAGGGTGTCGGCGCCTTTGAGGGCGTCCGTGCCGGTCTGGGAGATGAAGTTAGCGATGACGTCCTTGCCGGAGCCGCCGTACATTTGGGTGAAGGCTTCGAGCGCGAGGTTGCGCGCGGCTTCGTCCTTGATGTCGGGGAAGAGTCCGTAGGTTTCGAGGTTGCCCACGGATGCCACGGGGACGCCCTTGGCGTAGAGCGCGCGGGGCAGGCCGCGGCCGAAGTTGACGCCGGTTAGCACATTATCGGCTTTGGGATCGAGTTCGCGGATAGCGCGGCCGAGCCAGCCTTCGTCGCCCACCTGCTCGCTTTCGGCGGTGTGCCAGACATCCATTGAGCGGAAGTGCGAGCGGTTGGGGTTGGGATAGCCCACGCCGTTGATGAGCGCCACTTTGCCGTCGTCCCACAGCGACTTGATGGGCGCGAGCGCGGGGTTGAGGCCGAGCTTGTCGTCCAGCGCCAGGACTTGGTCTTGCGGGATGTTGACGAAGGGGCGGTTGTCGTAGTATCGCTCGTCGTTGTAGGGAATGACGGTGTTCAGGGCGTCGTTGCCGCCCGAAAGTTGCAGCACCACTACCGATTTGTTGTGTCCATTGCCGTTAGTCGCCATGGCATAACTCCTGTTTGATTGACGCCCTTTATCGCTTATCCATATATTCGCTTAATTTTAAGCATTCGTCAAGTGGATATTAACGTGGGTATTCTTAACGCGTGCAGGCGTGTTGAATCCAACCCAATCTCAGCCACGCCAGCGCAATCGACAATCTCAGCATCCCATCCGTCTTGGAGCAGCCATTTGTGCGGCGCACAAGCCTGTTCAACTTCCCGCGCAATACCGAGCACTGCCCTTCATTCCCGTTCACCGTACCACACTTGCCCCTACCGTATGCTCGTTTACGGGCAAGCAGCCATACACCCCATATATGCGTCGATCCTGTAACGAGCAGTGTACGGCAGACGCTCCTGTCCCCCACCTCAAAACCCTTTCACCGATTGCCCAGCGCGTCTTCTACCACAGCCGTCCATATCCAGCGCGAATTGCGCGCCACGCCACGCCTAACGCTTACAATGACTTTTCATCTAGGGATAGATGGTCTCAGGCTTGACGCCCAGAACCCTAGATATTGCGGCGTATCCCATGCCTTAAGGGGGTATAATGGATGGTATGAGAGTTAGTTTTGCCGGCGCTGTGGGCTTGGTTTGGGTTTTGTGGGTTGCGGTTGGCGGGTGCGCGCAAGATACGCCTGCGCTTGTCGTCAGCGCGCCGACGGCTGTTGTTTCGGCGACGGTTGCGCCGGTTGTCAGCACGCCGACGGCTGCCGCGTCGGCGACGGCCGCGCCCTCTGTGAGCGAAGCGGCGGTAGCGCCTTCGGATATTGAGGGCGTCGGCGGGCGGGACGAATTGCCTACACGCGATTTGTTCGCCATAGCGCAGCGGCTGGGGACGGCGGCGGCGGGCGGCGAACCGCTGGAGCGCACTATTCCCGCGGACCCGGATTGCTGCGGCGTGGGGCATCGGCAGCGGTTTTTCGTTACCGATCTTTATGCGGAGCGCGTCTATGAAGTGCAAGCAACGCTGCGGGCGGTTACTGAGAACGCCTATTGGTATGTGGATGAGGCGGCGGCGGATGATGTTTCGGATGAGCGGATAGGCGCTGTGGCGGATGCGTTTGAGCGGCGCATACGGCCGGCAGTCGTGGGGAATATCGGGGATATTTGGCGGCCGGGCGTTGACAACGATGCGCGGCTTACGGTGCTTAATGCGCCGCTTAACGGGGCGGCGGGCTACTTCGGCGCAAGCGATGAGTTTCCGCGCGCTACGCATCCGTACAGCAATCAGCGCGAGATGATCTATATGGACACGGGCGTTTTGCGCTACGGCGGCGATGCCTATCTGAGCGTGCTGGCGCATGAGTTTCAGCATGCCGTTCATTGGCATTTGGACGCGGGCGAGGATGTTTGGGTCAATGAAGGGATGTCTGAGATGGCGGCGCACCTCGCCGGCTATCGGCTCGGCTTTGCGCGGGATTTCCTGGGAGCGCCGGAGACGCAGCTGAATTTTTGGCCCGACGATCCGTCCAAGACGGCGCCGCACTACGGCGCCGCATCGCTGTTCACGGCGTACATCGCGCAGCATTACGGCGGGTATGGGGGGCTGTCGGAGCTGGCGCGCGAACAGCGGGACGGCGTGAACGGCGTTGAGCGATACTTGGCGCAGTTCGGGGCTGCTTTCGCGCAGGTGTTTGAGGATTGGGTTATCGCCAACTACTTGGACTCCGATGATGGCAAGTATGGGTACGCCGAATTCGATACGCAAGCGCTGCGGGTGGATGCGGTGGATGCGGGCATTGTGGAGACGCGCGCGCAGCCGCAGTTGTCGGCGCGCTACTATGATATTCGGTTTGAGGATGGCGATGCGTTGGTGAGCTTTGAGGGAAATGCGCTTGTAAAGCAGGTGAACACGGATTGCCGCAGCGGGCGGTTCTGCTATTGGAGCGGGGCGGGCGATTCGGTGGATACGCTGCTGGAGCGCGAGTTTGACTTGTCGGATACGGATGATGCTACGCTTGAGTTTTGGATGTGGCGGGATATCGAGACGGATTGGGACTACGGCTATGTGAGCGCATCGGCGGACGGCGGCGCAACCTGGACGCTGCTTGAGGGCGAGCATACCACGCGCTCAAATCCGCTGGGCAACAACTTCGGGGCGGGCGTTACGGGCAAGGGCGGTTGGGCGCGCGAGCGAATGGACTTGTCCGCATACGCCGGCGAGGGCAGCGTTACCGTGCGCTTCGAGTACATCACGGACGAAGGCGTGAACCTGGACGGCTGGGTTATCGACGACGTCGGCATACCGCAGATCGGCTACTTGGACGACGCAGAGAGCGGCGGGGAATGGCGCGCCGACGGATTTCGGCGCATAGACAATAGGCTGCGGCAGATTTTCGCGGTTCAAATAATAGAGATAGGCGCTGACGGGACGGCGGCGGTTCGCAAGGCGGCGCTGACGGCGGACGGGGATGCGCAGACGGGGGAATGGCGCATCGAAGGGTTCGGCGGCCGCGTCGAGCGCGCCGTGGTGGTGGTATCGCCTATGACGCACAGCACATATCGGCCGGCCGAGTACACGCTGCGGATCGAGGCGGTTGGGGACGAATAGCGGCGTGGAGTTCGGCGCTGCGTGGTAGGAATGCCGGGCGATTTCAACGCAGAGGCGCAGGGGCGCAAAGGGTGGCGGGTTTGCGCTGCGCGGGCGTGGCGCTATAATTGCGGCATTAGTAGCCTAACGGGGCGCATATCGCTATAATGTAGGGGCGGCGATATGCCCGTCGGATACTAGGCGCGCGTCGGGCGGCGAATGGCAGCGCAGGAGGCTTGAAATGGCATCACAAGACTTTTCGTTCTCCAAGTTCTCCCAGAATACTTTCTATGAGACGCTCAACGCGCACCTTGTAGATATGGCAGACATCGGCAACGACCGGCGCATCGTGGACTTGGCGTGCGGCACGGGCGGCGTAACGCGCCTGATTTCGGAGCGGCTGCAGAACGCCTGCGAATCGGTGGTTATCGGCGTTGACCATTCGGCGAGCGCCATCAGGCAGGCGATGGAAAACTTCCGGGGACGGCGGGATTCCGCCATCCAATTCGTGCATAGCCAAGTGGAGCAACTCTCCGGATCGCTCAAGGAATCGGTGGACGCCGTGTTCTTCTGCAACGCCATACACTACATCCCGGACAAGGATGCGCTGCTCGCCGACATATCCAGTTCGCTGAACCCCGGCGGCAAGTTCGCCTTCAACACATCGTTCTTTGAGGGCAGCCATCCGCCGGAAAGCCTTGAGTATTACCGCAAATGGATGTTCAAGTCCATCCGCACGCTGCGGCGTGAATACGGCTTGCGCCCGAACAAGGCGGACAAGGTGGAGTCCCGCAAGCAGCTGACGGTTGAGCAGTATCGCGAGCTGCTGGAGAGTCACGGGCTTACCATCGTTAAGCAGCAGATAGACACGGTGCAGGTGCCGATAGAGGGCTGGCTGGACATTAGCGGGTTCAAGGACTTCATCGAGGGGACGCTGCCGGGGGTGCCGCTGGACAAGGCGAGCGCGGCGCTGCAATCGGGCGTGCGGCAGACCTTCGCTGAGATGAACATAACGCATGTGCCGCGCAGTTGGCTGGGCGTCATAGCCGTGCGCTCATAGCCGTTGCGCCGTAGCCGCGCAGGGGCGGAACGTTGCGTTGTCCAGCATTCTGATTGCGCGCAACGCTATACGCCAAGTTCGATTGGACTTCGAAACGGGGCGGCATAACTCGAGTTGCGCCGAGACCACGTCGTTAGGAGGCGCGCGCAATGCGCCAAGACAACCCGCTGTGGCTCACGGATGCCGATGTGGAGCGCCTGCTGAGCGTCGAGGATGCGATACCGGTAGTAGAGTCGTCGCTTAGGGAGCAGGCGGCGGGGGATGCCGTCAATCTGCCGCGCGCGCATGACATTGCCGGGGAAGGCGTCTTTCTGGCGGGGATGCAGGCGGCGTTGTATGCGCAAGGCGTCGTGGGCTTCAAGGCGTATTCGGCGGCGGGCGGCGTGTATCGCTTCTTCGTGCTGCTCTACGATATGGACACGGGGGCGCTGCTTGCGGTGATGCAGGCGAACTCGCTGGGGCGCATACGCACGGGCGCGGCGAGCGCGGTGAGCGTCCGGCATATGGCGCGTGCCGACGCCTCGGTTGTGGGAATGCTGGGCAGCGGGTTTCAGGCGGGCGCTCAACTTGAGGCTATCTGCAGCGCGTTGCCAATCACGGCGGCGCGCGTGTTCAGCCCGAATGCCGAACGTCGAGGGGCGTTTGCGCGGCGCATGGCAAGCGCGCTGGGCATAGACGCGCGCGCAGTAGATACGCCACGCCAAGCGGTCGAGGACGTCGACGTTCTGATTACGATTACATCTTCTCGGACGCCGGTATTCGATGGCGCTTGGCTGCGCGCGGGGACGCATATCTGCGCGGTGGGCGGCGCAAACGCATACGCCAGTGAGTTGGACGACGCTACTATTCGGCGCGCCGATATTATCGCGGTGGACAGCATAGCTCAGGCGAAAGTTGAATGCGGCGAACTGCTGATGCCGGTATCGCGCGGACTGCTGCTCTGGGAACAGGTCAGCGAACTTTGGCAGGTGGTAGGCGGCGCAAAACCGGGCAGACGCAGCACCGACGACATCACGCTGTTCAAATCGCTTGGGATGGCGATGTGGGATGTGGCGGCGGGCAAGGCGGCATATGATAGGGCGATGGCGCAGGGCGTAGGCGTCCGCATCGGCGGCGGTTGATGACGGCGGCGGGCGGGCTTGCGCTGCGGGGTTTGCACTTCACAAGAACATCGACGGGCGGGCTTGCGGCACTGGTTTATACCTCATTTTACACATCACAAGAACGGCGGTTGGCTTGCGTCGAAATCTCTATGCCGTCTATGCTGAATCAGCGTGCGGCGTGCGTATCAGCGGCGGGCATACGGCGGGCGCATAGGCGAATAGCGCAAACAAAAGGGAATGGGAATGACACTCAGAGCGATAACGCCGTTGGACGGGCGCTACGCCGCGCAGGTTAGCGGGCTTGCGGATCACCTGTCGGAGTGGGCGCTCATAAGGCGGCGGGTTCAGGTTGAGGTTGAGTGGCTGCTTGAGATGGCGGACTGCGACGCTATCGCGGATATGCGCGCGCTCACTAGCGGGGAACGGGCGCTGCTGCGAGCGCTGGCGGACGATTTCGACGACGACGCGGCGATGCGCGTCAAGCAAATCGAGCGCGCCACAAATCACGATGTCAAGGCGGTGGAATACTACATACGCGAGCGGCTCGCCGAAACCACGCTGGCGGATGTATGCGAATGGGTTCACTTCTGCTGCACATCGGAAGACATCAACAACCTTGCCTATGCGCTGATGCTGAAGGGCGCAATGCGGGAAGAGTGGTTGCCGCAAGCCGAAGCGCTAGTCGACGGCGTGGCGGCGCTGGCGGATGATACGGCAGATACGCCGTTGCTTGCGCGCACGCACGGGCAGCCGGCGTCGCCGACCACGCTGGGCAAGGAGCTGGCGGTGTTCGTGTATCGCTGGCGGCGGCAGCTGCGTCAGATACAAAGCGCCGAATATCTGGGCAAGTTCAACGGCGCAGTGGGAAGCTACAACGCCCACGCCATCGCATATCCCAACGCCGATTGGCAGGGCATCGCGCGGCGCTTCGTGGAGCGGCTGGGTTTGACGCACAACCCGCTCACCACGCAGATCGAGCCGCATGACTACCTAGCAGAGATATTTCACGCCCTAATGCGCTTCAACGCCATCACGCTGGACTTCGACCGCGATATGTGGGCGTACATATCCATAGGCGTCTTTCGGCAAAAGCCGGTTGCCGAAGAGGTGGGGTCTTCCACAATGCCGCACAAGGTTAACCCCATCAACTTCGAGAATTCGGAAGCGAACATCGGCGTGAGCAGCGCGCTGCTGGATCATCTGGCGGCCAAGCTTCCGGTGTCGAGGCTGCAGCGCGATCTGACCGATTCGTCGGCGCTGCGAAACCTTGGCCCCGCCATCGGACACGGCGTTGTGGGACTGCGGTCGGCACTGCGCGGCTTGCGCCAAGTGGCGGTAGATGACGCGCTGCTCGCCGCCGAACTCGACGACGCATGGGAGGTGCTGGCGGAGGCGGTTCAGACGGTTATGCGAAAGCGGGGCGGCGAAGACGCTTATGAGCGGCTCAAGGCGTTCACGCGCGGGCGGCGCATTACGCAGGCGGATCTGCGCGCTTTCATAGCAGAGCTGGATATTCCGGCCGACGATAAGGCGCGCTTGCTGGATCTGACGCCGTCGGGCTACACGGGCATAGCGGCGGCGCTTGTGGAATGCGCTAGGGCAACGGGATGAAGTTCAACGCAGGGGCGCAGAGACGCAGAGGGGTAAGCCGGATGACTCTGAAAGCGCGGCGCGGCGGCATTGCAATTCTGCCGGCGTCCGTGCTTTTGGCGCTGCTGCTTGTGGCGCTGGCGGCGTTGGATGCGCGCGCCGACGGCGGGACATCCACCTTTGCGGGCAGGGGAAGCGGCACATATGAGGTAACCAACCCCGAAGACTGCGCCGAAACGGGCATATGCAAGGGCGAACTGCGCGGTGATTTCAACGCCGCCGGTTCGGACTTGAGCGCGGCGGGCGTGGTGGCATTCAACTTTGTGGACGACCGCTCGCGCGCGGTTGCGCAGTCCGGCGCCTGCAGCGCGGCGGCGCCCGGCCCGCACACCTTCGTTTGGACGGCGGGCGAAGGCAACCGCCTGATTATGTCGCAGACCTTGGGGTTTATGTGTCCGTCGGAGAACGGCGAAGCGGGCTACTGGAAGCGCTTTCTGCGCATTGACAACGGCAGCGGCAGGTTCGACGGCGCAACGGGTTCGGTGTTCATATCGGGGACTACGGCGTTGGAGACGGGCGAGACGAGCTGGTCGTTCAGCGGCAAGATCGCGGTGCCGGACGAGCCGCGGCAAGGGTGCTACCGGGCGTACTTCATCGGCAGCGCGATACTCATTCCGCCGCGCGACGCGCCTGCGCCGCCATACGCCGACTTCCTGGTCTGGCTATGCGGCGACGACTTCAGCCTAATCGGGCCCAACGCGCGCGAGGGGTATGAGATATTCAATCCGCTGGGGGAGCGGTAGGGGGATAGGCGGTGTTATCGGAGCAGCATAAAGGTTGAAAGAGGCATGCTGACGATTCGCGGGTCGTCGACTATCGCGGAGTCGTCCTGCGTGATTAGCAGTCCAAAGGGAGCGTTGTTCACGGATTTCTCGACGAATGATCTGAGTCCGGTAGTATCATGAAGCGCGTGTATCCTTCGCTGATACTTGATTTCCACAGGCACGCGTTGATAACCGACGGTCAGCACAAAATCCACTTCGCGATCCAAGCCTCGATCAGGCAGATGCGCGATGTCCAATCCTGAGATAGTGGATGCAACCGAACCGAAAACGCTCTCTGCGATATGGCCGGCGATGGCGGCGAGCTCAGGGTATTTTGCCAAAGTTTCGGGCGTTAGCGGGATGTGTTCCTGAAGCCAACTAGACCGCAGCCCGTGGTCGACCAAGCATATCTTAGAACTGCCGCGCCGTCTCTTGAGCCTTATTTCAAGCGGGGGAATCAATCGTAGCAGAAGCGTATCGCTGAGGAACTTCAAGTAGTGGGTTACGCGCTGACCGCTGATGTTGGCGTTAAGCGCTAGGCGGGTTTCGTCGGCGAGCGTAGAAACATTCGGGGTTTGCCCGGCATATCGGCAGGCAAGCCGAAATAGTTCTTCAAGCAGCTGGGCGTCTCTTCGTCGTCCACGTTCTCCGACGCGAAGGTCGTGCTGGATCACGCGCTTGATTACGGACTCGTTGAGGTGGTCGGCAAGTTCCCACCATTCAGCATTTTGTAGATTGTGAACAACGGGATAGCCGCCTCTTTCGGAAAAGTGGGAAAACGCTTCTTCCCGAAAGGTTGCATTTTCCTGTCCATATGCGCGCAAATCTTGCCAGAATTGTTTGTCTAGCATAGGCTTTAGTCCGTTGTCTTGCAGAAACGGTTTTGGCGGGGACAGATCGCGCAATGAACCGATTTCGGTCAGCGAAAGGACGCCCGCTTCGATGGTGTTTATGCGCCCGGCGAGGCTGTCCCTTCCCATCTCAATCCGTAGGGCGGAGCTTCCGGTAACCACGACCTTCACGGACGCGTTGTCCACAAGCGATTTGAGTTGATCGCTCCATCCGTTGAGGTTCTGCACTTCGTCAAAGAAAAGGTATGCTTTTTGGCCATTCTGAGCCAGCGCATTAAAGCGTTCAGCCGTTACATTGCGTTCAAACCAGTCGGATATGAAAAGTATCGGCTCTGTCACGCCTTTCAGCGAAGCCAGTTCGTCGAACTGCACGCGCAGGATGCTTGTAGGGGGAACGCCTTCGGCAAGCAAGTCTTCGATGATTTGGAATTGCGCGGTTGTCTTTCCCACTTGTCTGGGACCCCGCACTACAACAATCGGCGCTATCTCAGCATCCAATCTATGGCGCATTTGCGTTACCAAATGGCGGCGGGTTTTGGGCTGCACACGCATGGGGTTGCCTTCCCACCACGGGTTCAGGCGATGCAGATCCGCGCTTAGGGCCGCGGGAATCGCAGCGTCAATGAAAAGCGGCATATTGTTGGTCATATATCTACTCGCTTGCCCTCGGTTTCCAGCGCCATCGCCTGCTGAAACGCGGCTATGCGCTCTGTATCGGCGGGATTGGCGCGCCGCGCGCTTATATCGCTCATGCCTTGTAGTCTATGATAAGCGTAGCGAAAGATAAAGAGCGCAAGGGGACGAAATGGATATTTTCGAGATTGGAGATCTGATGGCGGCGCAGCGGCAGTTGGGCGAGCGCTACTATGAGTTCTTTATGGCGGACACGCTGAGTTTGGGGCTGTACGCGCTGCCGGCCGGGGACGCGGATCCGCAGCAGCCGCACACTGAGGACGAAATCTACTATGTGGTCAGCGGCGCGGGACGGCTGCGGGTGGGCGATGATGATAGGGCTGTGCGGGCGGGTTCGCTAGTGTTTGTGGGGGCGGGCGTATCGCACCGCTTTCACTCGATCAGCGAGGATTTGACGCTGCTGGTGGTGTTTGCGCCGCCGCGCAGGTCGCGGGCGTAGGGGCTTGGCGGCGCGCGGGTAGGCGGCGGCTTGTGCGGGGAAGGGGACGCTCCAAGCGCATCCCTGTCTATATTGAGGCGAAGGGATGCGCTTGGGTTATAGGGCGTGGGTTAGCGGGGGGCGCCGGCTGCGGCGGAGACGCCGGTGGTTGATATGTCCATTGTTAGGGTGAAGTTGCCGGCGGTTTCTAGGTTGTAGGTGGTTGCCTCGATGGTGTAGGTTCCCGTATCGAGCTGCTCGACTATTTCGGAGTCGCCGCGGTTGACGATTTCGCCTTCGTTGCCGCTGCCTCGGAGCAGATAGAGGTAGGTGTCTCTTACTTCGGTGGATGAGACGGTTACGGTTATGCGCGAGGGGGCGTCTAGGGTGAAGGCGTAGTAGCGGGCGTAGCGGGTTCCTTCTTTGGCGGTTGGGGGCGTCTTTGTGGATTGGCAGTCGGCGTTCCAGGTTCCGGTGAGCCAGCCTAGGCCGATTCTGCCGATGCAGGCGGGGTTTAGGGTCGACCTGGATACGCGCGTGGGGGTTGCGGTGGGTATGGTGGTAGATGTGGGCGTGGGAGCGCCGTCAAGCACGGTTACGGGGGTATTCGTCAGCGTCGGCGTGGGGGTGTGGGTTGGGGCGGGCGCGCCGTCGGAGCCGCCGTCGAGCGCGTCTAGGCGGGCGGTCAGCCTGTCGATGAGCGCGCGCAGTGAGTTGATAAGTCCTCCCTGCTCTTCTATTTGGTCGCGCTGCGCGTTCACTTGGTTTCGCAGCGTCCCTACTTGGCCTTCGAGTTGGCTTATTCGGGCGTTGGCGTTTCCGGATGTGGTGACCGTGGTTGCGGTGCGGGTGGGCGTAGGCGTGGGGACGTCTGCGCGGGTTGTGGTTGCCGTGGGAGTTGGCGTGATTGGCGCGCCGCTGTCGTCGCGCGCCACTGTGGGGGTGAGGGTGGGCGTTGCCGTGGGCGGCGTGCCCGTCGCCGTGGGCGTTGCGGTGGGGGGCGTGCCGGTTACTGTGGGGGTATGCGTGGGCGTGGGCGTATTCGTGCCGGTGGGCGTGGGCGTCAGGGTGGGCGTTGCTGTGGCTGAGACGCCGGTGGGCGTAACCGTGGGCGTTGCTATGTCCTTCGGCAGCGTTGTTCGACTCCCCCAGCACGCTACTGTGCCGTCAGCGCGCAGTCCGCAGGTATAACTCCCGCCGGCGCTTATAGCAGTGAAAGTCTCGCCGGCGGGCGGCCTTGTCTGACCATAATCCACCTTCATGCCCTTACCATAATTCACATCAGCGTCGGGCGGGTCTGTTACAGCCCCCCAGCACGCTACTGTGCCGTTAGCGCGCAGTCCGCAGGTATGATATGCGCCGGATGTTATGGATGTGAAGGTTTCACCCGACGGCGGCGACGTCTGCTCCCAACGGGGATTCCCCCAGCACACCGGAGCACCGGTTGTGGCGCGCAGTCCGCAAGCAAAATAACGGCCGACGCTTATGTCTTTGAACCTTTCAAACGCCGGGGAAACTAACCTCGCCGAACTAATTACGCCGGTGGCATCAGGGCGTTCGTCTGTATATACGGAGCTGCTAGGGAGTCCGTCTGCGGGCCAGCTGCCGTCGGGTAGGGGATTCGGCCAGAATAGGGTTGAGATGTCGCCCCCGCACACTGCGCCGCCGTCGCGGGTGCGCAGTCCGCAGGCATTATCCCCATAGGCGCTTATGTCTTTGAAGGTTTCGCCAACCGGCATCCTCTTGCCATCCCCAGGACCCCAGCACACGGGAAGAGCGCTGCTTGTGGTGGGCAGTCCGCAAGAGAACTGGTTGCCGGAGGTTATGGCTGTGAATGTGTTAGATGACGGCGGCGAGCCGACGCGTCGTCCCCAGCACACCGCTGTGCCGTTGGAGCGCAGTCCGCAGGCATGCTCCCCGCCGTAGGCGCTTATGGCTGTGAAGGTTTCATTCGTCGGAACATCGGCTGTATGTCTCCCCATCCAACACACTGCTGTGCCATTCGGGCGCAGTCCGCAAGAGCGGTCTATGGCGCTAAGTGTCAATGGGATGCGTATGGGGGTGGCTGTGGGAGTGGGTGAGAGCCACCCCACGGGGGTGTTTGTGGGCGTACTTGTGGGAATCTCGCATATAGAGGGATCCACGTCGCAGGGGTGTACCTGCGCGCGCGCGTTGTTCTCGGAGTTCGGCAGCATGATGAGCAGCAGAAGCGCGGCTGCGATGGTTGTTAGGAAGTAGAAGGCGAGTTTAGGCGTGGCAAACCGCATGGCGCATCTCTCTTCTCTTTTTGGATTATGTCTTATTTTCACAATACGCGAACATTGCATGGGCGGGGTGATTATGCGTTGAACGGCAGGTGGGGGCTACTACCTGCCGGCGCCGCCAGGTACCCTTAGGGTGAGGGTGGCGTATTCGTGGGTGTGGGCGTGGGCGTTCCCGTATGCGTGGGGGTAGGGGTAGGGGTGGGTGTCGGCGTGGGCGTGGCGGTATGCGTGGGTGTCGGCGTGGGCGTATGGGTTACTATCGGCGTCGCCGTTGCGACGCTCCATGTTACTTTAACCGGATTGGTAGAATACGCCCGCGTACTATGGTCATGGCCGGTAGCCCTACTGGAAACGTAATAGACATACGCTCGATAGAAGCGGGATTCAGCATTGGCGTAGCTCTCGAATCCGTTGTTGAGGTCGTTGTTGAGGTCGGTGCAGTGATCGTCATAGACGTCCTGATAGATACTCCGATAGTCAGCGGGATTAAAGCCATTCGGATCGTTTGTCGTATGTCTCTGCTCGCGCGGATTCGCCAGGTGCGCCGGCATATAGCGGCAGTAGTGGTAGCGGTTGTAGTCGCCGGTTTCGCCAGGGTAGTATGAGATGCCACGCCAGTTATTGCAGGCGGCGGGGTCATTGGCGTTGTTGTCAACGCACTTCTCATAGGCAGTCCAGACGATACTGCCGTGGTGAGCGTTGTCGGGAGGCGCGGCGACGCTTAGGATAATTCGTTGGTTGAGCGAGGGGTTTTCGGCGTTGACGCTAAGGATGGGCGGTCTTGGGGAAGGCGTGGGAGTGGGGGACGGCGTATGAGTGGTCGTCGGGGTATGCGTAGGCGTAGGCGTGGCTGTATGCGTTGCCGTGGCTGTGAGCGTCGGCGTATATGTGGGCGTGGTAGGCGGTTCTGGAGTGGGGGTATCGGGCAACGGCGCGGGCGCTGTTGTGTGGACGTAATCGCTCCATCCTTCGGATTTTAGAGCGCCGTTCACGCTTCTAACCCTGTGAGAGTAGGTTGTGCCTTTTATAAGCCCGCGGACTTTTGCGCTTGAGCCGCTGAATTCGATAGGGAAACTGCCGTCTTTGAGCGGTATGTTTTGCCAATCCAGAGTGGACGCATGCCCGTTCCACTGCTGCACTTCGTAGGCTGTGGCGTGCGCAACAGCGTCCCAGTCAAGATTTATGCTTCCAATGCCGGGGGCGCTTTTGAAGCCTGTGGGGACGCTCGGAATCACGCCCGCAAATGTGGATTGGATTTCGGAGTAGGGGGAGTAGCTAGCGCCGCTCTTGGCTCTAACGGCGTGGGAGTATTTTATGCCGTCTTGGAGGCCGCTTACAACGGCGCTTGAGTCGCTGAAGTTGATGTTGACAGTGAAATTGCGGCTGCCGCTACTGAAGTTCAGTTTGCGCCATTTGCCTCGGGGGAGGAAATATCCGTCCCACTGCCATACTTCGTAGGCGTCCGCGTTTGTGACTTCGTCCCAGTCGAGGGTTATGCTTCCGACGCCGCCGACGTTTGTGAAGTTGTCGGGCTTTAACAGCGTGGTCTGTCCGCCGACGGCGCCGCCTGCGCCGCCGGATGGCGGGAGCGGGCCGGGGAGAGGCGTGGGGGCGGGGACGGCTTCTTGGGCCACTACTGCGCCGTCGGATGAGGTTAGGGCGTAGGCAACGGCTAAGAGCGCGATTGCGCCTGCCATCCATAGCAACGCGTTTAGGGCGGTTCTTGTGCGGGATTGGGGTTTCATAGTTCGAAGCCTCTTCGAAGCGTACCTGCACAATAGTTATGTGGGCAATTCAAAAGGTTTTCGGATTATATCTAAATAAGATACCAGGTAGTTTGAACAAATGCAAGGGTGAATTTGGGTTAGCGGCGTTCTTATCTTGCAGCGCGGCGGGGGACAGCGCTTGCGCCAATGGGCTATAATAGGCGGCGCTGCGGGCGTGGGTTGCGCTTGCCCTGTTACCGCGCTGTGGCGGGCGGGATTTGCTTGACGGAGGCGCTTGGCGTATGGCGATAAACAAGGTTGCGGCATCGTTCGATGCGGCGGTGGCGGACATTCCGGACAGCGCGACGCTGATGATAGACGGCTTCGCGGGGCCGGGCGGCACGCCGCAGAACTTGATACGGGCGCTGCGCGACCACGGCGCGAAGGATCTGACGATTATCAGCAATACGGCGGGGCTTGCAAGCGTCATCGGCTTCGGCACTATCCCCGGCGACCGCCCGATAGACATCGGCATTCTGGTTGATAACGAACAGATTAGGAAGGTGGTGGCATCGTTCCCGGTGTCGCCTTCGCCGTCGCGCCCGACGTCGTATGAGCGCGCCTATCGCGAGGGCAAGGTGGATCTGGAGCTAGTGCCGCAGGGGACGCTTGCGGAGCGCATTCGCAGCGGCGGGGCGGGCATAGCGGCGTTCTACACGCCCACCGCCGCCGGCACGCTGCTGGCGGCAGGCAAAGAGACGCGCGTGTTCGACGGCAAGCCGCATGTGTTGGAGTACGGGCTGCGGGCGGATTTCGCGCTGCTGCGGGCGCACAAGGCGGACACGCTGGGCAACATCGTCTATCGCGGCACATCGCGCAACTTCAACGGCGTTATGGCGACGGCGGCGCGCGTCACGATTATGGAGGTGGACGAAGTGGTTGAGGTTGGCGAACTGGACGGACACGCCGTTCATACGCCGGCTATCTATGTGAACCGCGTGGTGAAGATATAGCACGGCCGCGGCGCTATCGGCGGCGGGGTTGGACGCGCGGGCGTCCGAGCATGAGTATCATGGGGACGGCGATAAGCACGCTGAACGCCATTAGCGCGAAAGGCTCGCGGTAGTTGCCGCGCACGTCGAATATCCAGCCTACAAGCACGGGGCCTATCACGCCGAACACGGCGCTGGTGGTCATCAGCGATCCCATTATGCTGCCGTAATGCTGCCTGCCGAACAGGTCTGCTATCAGCGCGAAGCGCACCGGTATGGACGCGCCGAAGCCGAATCCCCAGGTTATCACGAACAGCGCCAAGTGCCATATCTCTGAGCTGAAGGCGAATATCAGCGTGCCGACGAACTGAAACAGCAGCGCGACCGCTATCACATGGCGCTTGTCTAGGCGGTCGCCGACGAAGCCGCAGCCCAAGCGCCCGGCTACGCTGAACAGCGATACGCCCAATATCGCCACGCCCGCGATTTCGCGGCTCATGCCGAAACTGGCGATGGCGGGTATCTGGTGTATGGACGCCGATATGACCAGGCCGGATATGCCCATCGCCATAGCGAGTTGCCAGAATACGCGGCTTGTGAGCGCCTGCCGCGTGGTGAAGTTGACTTCGTTTAAGAGCGCGGATCTGCGCCTGGCGGCCGTCCCTGACGCATCGGCTTGGGCGGCGGGCTGCGCTGCGCCGTCGGGCAGCATGCCGTACTCTTCGGGGCGGCTCTTCATCGTGAGGGACACGGGTATGCCCACCGCCAGATAGCCGATGCCGATGACCACCAGTCCGGTGCGCCAGTCCGTGGTTGCGATTAGCCATACAATCAGCGGCACCAGAACGCCGCCGATGCCGGAGCCCGCCATGGTGATGGACAGCGCGCGCGACCGCTGCGCCACGAACCAGTTGGCGACGGTGGTGGTAACTACGAGGAATGTGCCGAATGAAAGCCCCAGCGTCAGCACCAGAAAGGCGGCGTAGAACTGCCATTGGCTTTGTATCATGCTCAGCAGGATGAATCCCAAGGCGGTGAGCGCCGTGCCGAACAGCATCACATTGCGGGGGCCGAACTTGTCGATGAAATAGCCCACGAAAGGGGAGATAGCGCCCGATTCGGTGCGCTGCAGGGACATTGCGGCGGCGGTGGAGGCGCGGCTCCAGCCGAACTGCTCTACGATGGGGTCGAAGAATGCGCCGAAACCCTGCCAGAATGTGCCGGATGTGTATGCCTGGCTCACGGAGCCTGCGCCCACAATCCACCAGCCGTAGAACACGGACTTGCGGCGTGGCGCCGCCGCATCGGACGGCTGTGAATCCACTTGCGGCGCTGATGCGGCGGCTTCTTCCTCGTTATGCTTGGAAGGCTTGGAGCGGGAAAGAAACCTTAACAAAACTTCTCCGTATCAGCGGTGGCGGCGCGAAAGGGATCGCTTGTCTGCGAATTCGTGAAGCGCGCTTCATATTTTATATCGCGGGGCGGGTTTGGCAAAGAATTTAACGCAAAGGCGCGGGGGCGCAAAGTGGAGGATAAGACATACGAATTTTCCGCTAGTCGTGGAAATGATAAACGGCTTCCCAAGGATAATGGTAGCCGTCCGCTGCCGCTATATACTGCCCGGTGTGTATCTTGTCGATGGGGTAGTCCGGCAATGTTGCCTTCGCCCAGCATCCCCCGTCGGCGATTGCGCCGTATCGCCTGAAGTCAAAATCTAACGGTTCATAACCGCCCTGCCCAACGCTCGCGGACATATCATCGCTGTAAAGCGGGAATACGCTGGCGAAGAACTTCGCCTCAATGTCCTCTTCGCTGCACCGCTCTTTTGCGTATATGAGGCTGCCGCCGATGATATGCGCATCGAATTCGGATCGTATGATTGGCTCGCGATCCGCCAGCTTCTCAAAATCGGCATCCATTCCCAAGCCAATCGGATAAGCGTTGCCCTCCCATAGATAACGGTAGCCGTCTTCGGCCGCTGCATACTGGCCTGTGTGTATCTCTGTTATGGGATAGCCCGGCAGCGTCACATCCGCCCAACAGCTTCCGTCGGCGTCTATTGCGCCGTACTCGTCGAATTTGAAGTCAATGATGTAGTAGCCATTCTCTCTGGCGTAAGCGGGCAGGTTATTGGCGTCGACGGGGAATACGCTTGCGAAGAAGCGCGCCGCCACATCCGCTTGGCTGCACTGCTGCTTTGTGTAAATGAGGCTGCGGTCGACGATGTACACATCGAAGTCGGAGCGTATGATTGGCTCTAGTGAGTCCAGTGGTTCTAGTGAGTCCGGCAAGTTGGTGGAGTAGGCATTCTGCGGCGTTATCATATCGGCTTGCACCGGCAGATGGGCGTTGCGGGGGAGTACGCGCGCGTCCACGCACATATTCGCGCTGCTTCGGTATGGGTTGATTGCCAGTCTGACGGATCTTTCATGCTTATGATCTTGCCAAGTCCATACTAGAGTTTCGTCCGGAGCGCAGTCTTTGGCGAATGCCTGCGCCGTCCTTCCCGCCAAGACAACCCCAACGCCGTCCGACGAATAGTCGAAGTGTGGATTTAGGCGTTCCCAAATCCACCGGGAACGGTCTATTTCGGACCAATGTTCCGATGGGGGAGGGGGGAGCCAGAGTCGAAATTGGTATTCACCATACGAAGTATCATACGGAGCGCTTTCAAATATCATATTGTTCGGGGTTAGTTCGGAACGGCGCTTATTAGCGAAATGGGTGATTCCGTAGCGGCGATAGTAGTTTATGCCGTCAGTCCGTCGGGTAGGGCGGTAGTCGTAGGAGTTCACCAGTCCGTCCAGATTCACCACGGGAAAGCGGGAGAAGTAGCCGATGACGCCGGAGTCCCACGACCCGATCACGCTGCCTTCCGCTAGCGCGCGGTTCATAACCTGCGCGCCCATATAGGAAGCAACCTCAAATTCTGTGTAGATATACCCACTCTGTTCGTCCACCCACCTGAACGGACCTGCGAAGTCCGCTCTCACAAGCAGAACCGCCGCGCCGATAACAACAACGCCTACGCTCAACGCATTGGCGGTTGCGCGCCATCGCGGCGCTAGGAAGCGGCGTATGAGATAGATTGCGATATAAAGCCTTACTGGAATGATGAGCGCCGCCATTAGGTACGCGGGGACGAAGTACCATAATTCGCTTGCATAGGATGGATGTAAGGTGAGGACGATTTGGGCGAATTTGGCGAGATGTCCTATCGCCAAGCCGAATATGCCCACCAGGAACGCCGTCAGCAGCCAGTCCCGCCGCTCGTTGGAGCGCAGCGCAAGCCGCCATATCAGCAGCAGGTAGGCGCATATCTCCAACGCAATCAGAAGCTCGTAGCCGAAGGCGTCAAGCCGCAGCGTATCCCCAAAGTTTTGGATGAAATCGTAGCCGCCTTCGCGCGCCCATTTGCCTTGCGACCACTCCAATTTGGTTGCGGCGCTCACGGGCACGAAGCCGCCGAACACTAGACCGTTGTAGGCGAAATAGACCAGCATTCCCGCCACTGCGCCGATTAGCGGAATGTATGTGCGCCGAATTGCCGCCAATTCGGATAGGCGCAGCGCGCGCCGCTCTTGCCTTGACCACTCGATAGCGCACAGCGCTGCGGTTACGGCAAGCGATATGGCGATGTACTCTATCCGAACCCAAGGCAGCGCGAATGCGATCGCGGCGACATGCCACTTCCAACGCTGCGGGTCGCGCATATAGACGCAGACGACGAGTATGAGCAGCGCCAGCGTGAACATCGCCGCCGCCGCTTCTAACCCCAGCAGCAACTCGACAGGGTTGCGATAGAGCATCGGCAGCGCGGCGAACAGCAGCGGCCACGCCAGGCGCGACAGCCGCGCCGCAAGCGCGATGAGCGCCATGCCGCCGGCGACGAGCATTATCTCAAACGCCTTTATGCCGAAGAGCGCCGTCTCTTTGTCGAATAGCCAGTAGAAGGGGGTGATGAGCAGCAGCCAGACGGGGTGGTAGCCGTTGGTTTGGGTGATGCCGCCGTCGAAGGTAGAGAACTTGCCCTGGGCTAAGTTGTAGGCTATCTGAAAGTAGTAGAATGAGTCGTCGAAGTTGACATCGCGTATAAGGTTGACTAGGTCGAATGCGGTTAGCATGTGCCACGCAAAGGCGGCGCCGTATGCGAGCAGGCCGCATACGAACAGCGCAAACGGCAGACGCCACTTTGCGGCGGATTGGCTCTCAGACCATATCTTGGCTATCCTGTACTTCCAAGTTGATGCTGCTGAGATCATCCGTTGGCGCATTCCTGAGTATCAGCGCGAATGCGCTCGCTTGTCTATGAATTCGGGAACCTGCGAAGCGCGCTTCATATCTTATATGGCAGAGGCGCATTTGACAAAGAATTTAACGCACAGACGCAGAGGCGCAAAGGGGGCATAAGGGGTATAAGACATAGGGATTGTCCGCTACTCGTCGAAGCGATAAGCGCCTTCCCAAAGATAATAGTAGCCGTCTGCCATTTCTTCATACTGCCCCGTGTGTATCTCTGCGATGGGGTAGTCCGGCAGCGCAACCTCCGCCCAGCACTTGCCGTCGGCGTCAATTGCGCCGTATCGCCTGAACTCAAATTCCGACTCCTCATAACCGGCCGGCCCGACGCGAGCGGACTTATCATCGCCATAACGAGGCAATATGCTGGTGAAGAAATTCGCGTCAATGTCCTCTTCGCTGCATTCCCATTTTGCGTATATGAGGTTGCCGCCAATAATATACACATCGAAGTCGGAGCGAATGATTGGTTCGCGGTCTGCCAGACTCTCAAAATCGGCAGCCATTCCCAAGCCAAGGGAATAAGCGTTGCCTTCCCATAGATAATGGTAATCGTCTTCGACTACTACATACTGCCCGGCGTGTATCTCTGCGATGGGATAGTTCGGCAGCGCCACTTCTGCCCAACACTTCCCGTCGGCGGCAATTGCGCCGTACTCGTCGAATGCGAAGTCTATGATGTAGTAGCCGTTCTCTCTGGTGTAAGCGGGCAGGTCATTGGCGTCGACTGGGATTATGCTTGCGAAGAAGCGCGCCGCCACATCCGCTTCGCTGCACTGCGGCTTCGTGTATATGAGGCTGCGGTCGGCGATGTACACATCGAAGTCGGAGCGTATGATTGGCTCTAGGGATTTCGGCAGGTTCGGCAGGTTAGTGAAGTAAGCGTTCGACGGCTTTATCAGCTTGACTTGCGCGGACTGACGGACACCGCGGGGGAGCACGCGTGCGTCGATGCACATACTCGCGCGGCTTCGGTAGGGGTTGATTTCCAGGCTGACGGCTCTGTCATGCTTTCGCTCTTGCCAAGTCCATACCAGAGACTCGTCCGGCGCGCAGTCTTTGACGAATGCCTGCACCATTCTTCCGTTCAAGACAACCCCAACGCCGTCCGATAAGTAGTCGAAGTGGGGTTTCAGATTATCCCAAACCCAGTAGGAATGATCTATTTTGTCCCATGTTTGTCGGGGGGGGGGGGGGGGGATTATGTGGCCAAATGTTAAATTGGCGCTGACCGTCCCAAGAGTCAAACGGAACGCCTTGGAATATCACATTGTTCGGGGATTGGTCGCGCCATCGGATATTGGCGAAATGGGTAACGCCGTAGCGCCGGATTGTCTTCGCCACTTGCGTATCGGATAGGCTACGATTATTTTCCATCGCAAGCCAGCTCAGTCCAATCGCGCGTCTGTCGTGATTGGCAATGTTAAAGAACTCGTATGAGTTCACCAGTCCGTCCAGATTCACCACTGGAAAGCGGGAGAAATAGCCGATGACGTCGGAGTCCCTCGACCCGATTACGCTGCCTTCGGGAAGCGCGCGGTTCATAACCTGCGCTCCCATGTAGGAAGTGATAGCCCAGTCGTGTCGGCTTGATACACTCATACGCTCCACCCATCTGAACGGCTCGGCGAAGCCGGATATCCCAAACAGAAACGCAGCGCCAATGATGAATATGGCTATGCCCAATACATTGGCGGCTGTGCGCCATCGGGGCGCGATGACGCGGCGTATGAGCCAGATTGCGACATAGAGCCTTATGGGAATGATGAGCGCCGTCATTAGATAGGCGGGGACGAAATGCCATATCTTGTCTCCATAATCGGGATGCGAGATGAGAACGACTTGCGCGAATTTGGCGATATGTCCCGCCGCCAAGCCGAATATGCCTACCAGAAACGCCGTCAGCAACCAGTCCCGCCGCTCGTTGGAGCGCAGCGCAAGCCGCCACGCTATCAACAGATAAACGCATATTTCCAACGCAAACAGAAGCTCATAGTCGAAAACATCATACCGCAGCGCGCCTTGTAAGCTTTCTATGAGGCTGTATCCGCCTTCTCCAGCCCATCTATCTTGCGCCCACTCCCGCCATGTTGCGGCGCTCACGGGCACAAAACCGCCGAACACCAGTCGGTTGTAGGCGAAATAGGCTAACATTCCCGCTATTGCGCCAATCGGAGGGATGTACGCATCTCTAACGGCCGCCAATGCGGGTAGGCGCAGCGAGCGCCGCTCCAAGCGCGACCACTCGATAGCGCACAGCGCCGCGGTTACGGCAAGCGATACGGCGATGTACTCTATCCGAACCCAGGGCAGCGCGAATGCGATCGCGGCGACATGCCACTTCCAACGCTGCGGATCGCGCATATAGACGCAGACGGCAAGTATGAGCAGCGCCAGCGCGAACATCGCCGCCGCCGCTTCCAACCCCAGCAACAACTCGGGTGGCTTGCGATAGAGCATCGGCAGCGCTGAGAACAGCAGCAGCCAGGTCAGGCGCGACAGCCACGCCGCCAAAGCGATGAGCGCTACGCCGCCGGCGACGAGCATAATTTCAAACGCTTTGATGCCGAATAGCGCAGTTTCTTTGTCGAATACCCAGTAGAAGGGGGTTATGAGCAGCAGCCAAACAGGGTGGTAGCCGTTGGTTTGGGTAATGCCGCCATCGAAGGTGGAGAACTTGCCCTGGGCTAAGTTGTAGGCTATCTGAAAGTAGTAGAAGGAATCCTCGGTGTTCACATCGCGTAAGATGTTGACTAAGTCGAATGTGGTGAGTATGTGCCACGCAAAGGCGGCGGCGTATGCGAGCAGGCCGCATACGAACAACACGAAGAGCAGGCGCTGCGCTGCGGCGTTTTGGATTTCAGACCATATCCTGGCTATCCTGGGCTTCCAAGACGATGTTGCTGAGATCATCCGTTGGCGCATTCCTGAGTATCAGCGTGAATGCGCTCGCTTGTCTATGAATTCGTGAACCTGCGAAGCGCGCTTCATATTTTATATGGCAGGGGCGCATTTGACAAAGAATTTAACGCACAGACGCAGAGGCGCAAAGGGGGGTGTTGTCTGGCATTAGCAAATTGCAGCGCTTATCAATTTGAATTTTTCTAGGAAGCCCTATACTAAAAATTAACGGATACTTCGCGGGTTATACACTCAATACCACTGCCGAGAGAGTAGCGGGGAATTCGGCGCTCGGGACGGCGGGCGGCGGGGGGGCGCTTGAACTTGCGGGGTTTGATGGCATATATTGCATACGGATTTTGGGGCGCGTGGGGTTGCGCGCGCGGTTGGATTTGCGCGGGAGGCGCTTGTCCGAATGGCGAGAATGTATCCGATAGATGAGAGCGCGTTGCGTGAGGATTGGCTTGCCGCGCTGGACGATGAGGGCATCGATGCGCTGCTGATGAGGCGGGCCGCCGATATGGACGCGTTGGACGCGGGGGCGCTGCCGCATCTTGCGTTTGTGGATATGAGAACGCTGTCGCAGTCGGCCGCAAAGTCGGCGGTGGATGAGTGCGATAGGCTGAAGCTGCCGGTGATTGCGCTGCTGCCGCGCGATATGCTCGTCGACTTCGATGCGTTGCCGGATGTGAGCGATTTCGTGGCGTGTCCGCCGGACGCCGATCCGGACGCCGACGAAGTGGTGGCGCGCGTGAAGCAGACATTGCGGCGCACGCAGACGGATGAGCAAGACGATGTGATACGGGCGGGCAGTCTGGTCATCAACCCGTCGACTTATGAGGTGTCGCTGCGGGGCAAGCGGGTGAATCTGCGCTTCAAAGAATACGAACTGCTGCGGCTGCTGGCTACCAATCCGGGGCGGGTGTATTCGCGCGAGGCGCTGCTGAGCAACATCTGGGGCTACGATTACTTCGGCGGGACGCGGACGGTGGATGTGCATGTGCGGCGGCTGCGGAGCAAGATCGAGGACGCCGAGCAGCCGTTCATCGAGACGATATGGAATGTGGGCTACCGCTTCAGGG
This sequence comes from Dehalococcoidia bacterium, assembly GCA_965203895.1. GTDB lineage: Bacteria > Chloroflexota > Dehalococcoidia > Lucifugimonadales > JADFKI01 > Bin90. The sequence goes on from CBDBDI010000003.1 coordinate 92,363, forward strand.
ATGTCAGCAGGCAGGCGTAGCGCGATATGGCGGATATTGGCAGGCTACGGGGGCTTGCGGCGCTTATGCGGCGTCAGCATCGCGCGGCGCAACAAGAACTTGGCGGATAGAAGCCGCGTTTCCGTTCAACCTCGCCGCTCTTGTGAGCGAACTCGGCGGGCGCGTCAAAATTGAGAATACTTCAGACTTGTCCCCCTTGCGCCTCCGCGTATCCCCACGCCCTTGACTTTGCGCGCCCGCAATGGCAAACTTACGCAGACCGTTTCGCCCGCTTGCTTGGGGACTGCCTTTGATTATTGACATTCATACTCACACCTACCCAACCTCCGACGACAGCATCCTCACTCCCGAAGAACTCATCCGCAAGGCAAAACTCATCGGACTTGACGGCGTGTGCATCACCGACCACGACCGCTTTTGGACGCCGCAGGACATCCACGCCCTAGCGCGCAAGCACGACTACCTTGTGCTGCCCGGCTGCGAAGTCACCACCGAAGAAGGACACCTGCTTGTGTACGGCTTGCAAGAGTACATTTTCGGCATGCACAAGGCGTCCTTTGTGAGAGAACTCGTCGACGAAGCCGGCGGCGCTATCGTTGTGGCGCATCCCTACCGCCGCTTCTACCGCAAGCAGGCGCACGCCGACGAGCAGACATACGCCGAAATGCTCGACCGCGCTTGCGCCAACAAGGCGCTATCCCTCACCGACGCCGTGGAGATATTCAACGGACGCGGCAAGCCCGAAGAGAACGCCTTCGCCGCCGACATCGCAGACCGCTTCGACCTGCCCGCCACCGGCGCAAGCGACGCCCACAGCATCGAGCAAATCGGCACATACGCCACCCGCTTCCATCAGCCCATTCGTTCCCTAGACGACCTCATAGACGCGCTCCAATCCGGCCGACACAGCCCCGTGGCGCTCGCCGACCGCGTCCCCAGCCTCGCCCGCGCATAGCCGCTCTAATCCAATACCGCACACCCGCGCATCAGAGCAAGCCCATGCCAGCCCATCTTCTCGAAATCCAAAACCTTCACACCTACTTCATCACCAAAGAGGGCGTGAACAAAGCCGTCAACGGCGTATCCCTCACGCTCGACGAAGACTCCATACTAGGCGTGGTAGGCGAAAGCGGCTCCGGCAAAACCGTAACCGCGCTATCCGTCCTGCAGCTCGTCCCCTTCCCCGGCCAAATCGTGCAGGGCAGTATCGCATACAACGGGCGCGAACTGCTCACAATGTCATCCGAACAGATACGACACATCCGCGGCAAAGAAATATCGCTCATATTCCAAGACGCCGGCGCAGCCTTAAATCCGGTCATCCCCATCGGCAAGCAGGTGGAAGAGATTGTGCTGGAACACACCGATATGAGCAGGCGCAGGGCGCGCGCGCTTGCCATAGACCTGCTGGCGCAGATGGGCATACCGGACGCCAAGAATATGCTCAACCGCTATCCCTTCCAGCTCAGCGGCGGCATGGCGCAGCGCGTTATGATGGCGATAGGCGTGGCGCTCAAGCCCAAAGTGCTTATCGCAGACGAACCCACCTCAAACCTAGACGTTACCCTGCAAGCCGAAATCCTGCACCGCCTCACCCAACTCCGCGAACACAATCACTCCGCCATAATGCTCATCACCCACGACCTCGGCGTCATAGCGCAGATGGCGCAGACCGTCGCGGTGATGTACGGCGGCGCAATCGTGGAGTACACCGACACCCGCGCGCTGTTCGCAAAACCGCTGCATCCCTACACCGCCGGGCTGTTCAAGGCGATCCCGCGCTTGGACACCGGGCAGCAGTCCCTAAACCCCATTCGCGGCGCCCCCGCCAAGATGATCGACCCGCCCGACCAGTGCCCCTTCCTGAAGCGCTGCGGCAAGGCGACCAATCAGTGCCGCACAATGCCCGCCCCGCCGCTCGCCGAAGCCGAACCCGGCCACCGCATCGCCTGCTACAACCCCGTTGTGTACGCCTAGATACGCCTAGCCCATACGCCTAGCCCGCCGGCCGCATTCGCAGCGCATAGATAACCGGCCCGTCCGCATCCGGAAACCTTGGATTAGGCCCCAGCCTGCCCTCTTTCGGATAGACATGCCAGTCCATCTCTTCCAACGGAACCGCCCCAAGCAAAACCGCGGAGCCGCGCGGCATCTCGATCGCCCGCACTTGACACACTCGCCCCTGCACTTCCACCTCTACAATTCCCACGATGCGGTAGGTATGTTCGCTGCCATCTGCGAGCTGCGTATTCATCTCGCCCAGTTCCAGCAACTTCAGCTGTTCCACAACATCGGCAGGCAGACAAAGATCAGTGGATCCCGTATCCACAATCGCATCGCAGACCACGTCCTCGCCCTGCTCTTCGACGGCAAGAAAGCGGTTCTGCCAATTTCGCAACTCGACTTCCACGCTGAACACGCCCATTCCAATGCCCCTTTCGCTTGCAATTATTACAACTGCCGCAACCACATTGTGTACGCCTAGATATGCCTAGCCCATACGCTTAGCCCGCCGCCCGCATACGCAGCGCAAGCCGCACCGGCCCATCTACGTCGGGAAACATCGGGTTGGGGATTAGCCTGCCTTCCTTGGGCGATATATGCCAATCCATAGCCTCAAGAGGGAACGCCCCCAACAGAACCGGACAGCCCTGCGGCATCTCGACCGCCGTAAGGTGGCATATGCGCCCTTGAACTGCCGCCTCTATGATGCCCATAACCCGATAGTTGTGATATTCGCCGTCCGCAAGCAACAGCCTTGTTTCCCCTACCTGCGTCAGCTTGAGCCGCTCCACGATGTCGACGGGCAGGCAGAGATCCGACGCCCCCGTGTCCACAACCGCATCGCAGACCACGTCCTCGCCCCGTTCTTCGACTGCAAGAAAGCGGTTCTGCCAGTTTCGCAGCTCGACCTCTACGCTGAACACGCCCATTCCAATGCCTCTTTGCTATGACTGCCGCGACCGCCGCAATCCCGTAGCGCGCGCCTAGCCCGCCGCCCGCTTGCGCCGCTAATGCCCGTTGGCGTCGCCGTCAAGCCAAGGCATGAACTGCCGCCATTCGTCCAGGATGCGCCGATGGTGGAATATGTAGTAGGGGTTCGGGCGCGGCGCGGCGGGCTTTGTGAGCAGCCGCATATTCGCTTCGCGCGGCGTCTGTCCCGCCTTGCGGTGGTTGCAAGGAATGCAGGCGCTCACCACATTCTCCCACTCATGCGGGCCCTTGCGCGAGCGCGGCAGGATATGGTCAAGCGTCAAGTCTTTGGACTGCTTGCCGCAGTATTGGCAGCGAAAGCCGTCGCGGTAGAACACGGCGCGCCGCGAAAGCCGCCGCCGCGCTATCGGGCGCTTCACCATATACACGAGCCGTATGACCGATGGAATGGACACCCGCCGCGATACCGTGGAGATGTGTTCCCGTCCGTCGATGAGCGTCTCAGCCTTGCCGCGCCCCAACAGGATGATAGCCCGCCGCGCATTGCAAACATTCAGAGGTTGATAATTCTGGTTCAGCACCAATACAGGCGTGTTTATCAACATTGCCCTACCCGCCTCGAAGTGTCCCGATGTAACGCGCTTGCGCCTAAAGCCGTCTCTCCAGCATATCCAACGAGTCCGCAAACGCGCTTGGCACGAACCCCAAGGCGCTTGCGGGAAGCTCGGCCACCGCGCCCACGAAAATCCGCGCGCCCACGGATTCCACCAGCGCGGTTTCCATCCCAACATTCACATCAACCCGCTCCAGCATTTGGAAGGCGTCGTCCGACGGCAGGCTGTATGTGAGCCGCGCCAGCGCCAGCAGCAACCCCGCCGATAGCACAACGCCTATGAGCAGCCCAAGCGCCAGTCCGCCAATCTTGTCCACAGTAGATGACAAGCCCAGCGTGGCGATGCCCAGCGGGCCGCGCAGCGCCCGCCACGCCAGCATAGCGCCGACCACCGCCAGGATAATCAGCGCATAGTACAGCGCGCTCACCACAAAGCCGCTGACGATGCCCAGATTGCCGAGCAGTCCGGCGACGGCGTTGGCTATCTGAGCGGCGAACAGCCAGCCCACAAGCAGCGCCGCCACATTCACGATTGCGCCCAAAAGCCCAATTCGCAGCCCGCGCAGCGCACCGAATGCCAAGATGCCTATCAGCACTATATCTAGCCAGTTCACCGACGCCTCTTCAATGCCGAATAAGTTTCGCGCATCCAACCGCGCGCGATGTATGCGCCCGCCCGCAGGCAGCGCCTACCGCCATTAGTCTATCACAGGCGGTTAAGCGCTAAAAGGCGCTCCGATGCGCTTTGCCGCAGGTATCCTCGCTTTTCAGTGGTATCAGTAGTATAGGGTGTAATGGCATCCAAACTGCTGCCTATTCTGTCTGCTAAGGCGAATTATAGATTGCGCAAGGGCATATGACATGAGATGCCATATGCCGACGCGAGGCTCCAATTGGATACCCAAGCATGGACACACGCGGCTATAAGGTGTACAAACGCCGTGATTGCAAGAAAGAAGCAGACAGCGGACGCCGAGCAGACGCGCTTCCCGAGTATGCTAAACGGCAAACGCTTGGCTTTGAAGTGAGAATACCCAACTCCGTAAAAAGATTGAAACAACCGATAGCAATATGATAATCTCAAATATGCGTCTATAATCGGTTGGCGTATGCGCATGAGGGGTTCCAATGAAAGCAATGCAAGAGGCTTCGGTAAAAGCCAGCGCCTTCACGCTTGAGGTGGATGTTCGCGCCGCAAGCATGCCGGAGTTCATAGACATCACCGACGAAGTGGAAGATCTGGTCGCCAAATCGGAAGTGCGCAACGGCATTGCGGTGGTGTTCTCTACGCATACCACGGCGGGCATCGTGATTCAAGAGAATGAACCGCTCTTGCTGCAAGATATGAAGAGCGCCATAGAACGCTTCGCGCCCCGCAACACGCACTACCGCCATAACGATTTTGAGGTGCGCACCGTGCATATGCACGAAGACGAATGTCCCAACGGGCATTCACACTGCCAGCATCTGCTGCTCGGCACAAGCGAGAGCATCCCGCTGATTGACGGCGACCTCACGCTGGGCGAGTTTCAGCGCATATTCATGGTGGAGCTGGACGACCAAAAGGATTTCAGGCAGATCCTGGTGCAGGTCATAGGCGTTTAGCGCGCAGCCCGGCCGATGATAGCGAGGTGCGGTTGTGGCAACTGAACCGGCGTCGGCATACGACCACTGCCAGCGCATCGCCAAAGAGAACGCCCGCAACTTCTACTACGCCTTTCGCACGCTGCCCTACGCCAAGCGGCGCGCCGTCTATGCGGTGTACGCCTTCTGCCGCATATGCGACGACATCGCGGACGGCGATCTTCCCCTCAGAGAAAAGCGGCGCAAACTCGCGCTTGTCCGCCAACGCTTGCATTCGGACGGCGCTGCGCCCGACGCCCCCCCGATATTCCGCGCGCTGCATCACGCTACCCGCGCTTACGGCATCCCGCTCGAATACTGCGAAGAGATAGTGAAGGGCGTTGAAACGGATCTGGTGAAGAACCGCTTTGCCGATTTCAACGAACTCTACGAATACTGCTACAAAGTGGCGTCGACGGTTGGGCTAATATGCGTTGAGATATTCGGCTACGATGAGCCGGCGGCGCGCGAATATGCGGTTGATATGGGCATAGCGATGCAGCTGACGAACATACTGCGCGATGTGAAAGAGGACGCGGAGCGCGACCGCATATACCTGCCGCAGGACGATATGCGCCGTTTCAACTACACGGAAGCCGAGCTCAAGCGCGGCGCGATAACCGACGGATTCAGGGCGCTGATGGCGCATCAGACGGCGCGCGCGCGCAACTTCTTCGCGAGCAGCGAGCCGCTCTTTCCCCTCATATCGCCCGACGCGCGCGCCTGCCCCAAGGTGATGCACGCCACCTATCGCGGCATTCTGGACAGGATTGAGCGCGCGGGCTACGATGTGTTCCAAGCGCGCATTGGCTTGAGCGCGCCCGAAAAGGTTTTGCTGATGGGACGCCTATGGGCGGCGAGCCTTGCGCCGATGCTAACGCCGTCGGGCAGAATTCGGCGTGGGCGTTAGCGCGTGAGCCGCCGATGAATGCGCTTGCGCTTGCCCCGTTCACCGACGACTGCCTTCTCGAACTGAGACGGACGATGCGCGTCGCGTATGAGAGCTGGACGGACACGCGCCGTCTGTACGATCCGTATGAATTAGCCGCGCGCGTCAACGCTGAAGGCGCATCGGTCTTGGTGGTGGAATCGGACTTCGTGTTCGAAGAGACGCTGGCGCTGACGCCGGGGCTGCGCTTCATAGGAGTATGCCGCGCGTCGGTCAACCATATCGACGTGGATAGCGCCACCGCGCGGGGCATTGCGGTGGTCAACGCGCCCGGCAGAAACGCCAATGCGGTTGCCGAACATGCGCTTGCGCTTATGCTTGCGTTGGCGCGCGGCGTTCCAAAGGCGCATCGGTATGTACAGGGCGGGCAGTGGCAGAACCCGGCGGGCGCTTATCTGGAGTTTCGCGGCGTGGAACTCTGCGGCAGAACGCTGGGCGCAATCGGGCTGGGCGCAATCGGGCGGCGGCTTGCGGCGATATGCGGCGCGCTGGGCATGAGCGTCCAAGCGTATGACCCGTATGTTGATGCGCCGCCGCAGGGCGTAACGCTTGCGCCGCTTGAGGATCTGCTGAGATCGTCGGATTTTATGAGCGTTCATCTGCCGCTGACGGACGAAACCGCGGGGATGCTGGACTTGCGCCTGCTGCGTCTGATGCGGCGGGACGCCTATCTGGTCAGCGTCGCCGATGCGGGCGTGTTCGCGCCGAATGCGCTTGCGGACGCGCTGCAAGCCGGACTGATTGCGGGCGCTGCGGTGGATGTGTTCGAGTCGCATCCTATATCGCCGCAAAACCCCCTGCTGAAATCGGACAACGCCATCCTTAGCCCGCACATAGGCGGCGCAACCGCTGAAACCATACAGCGCCATTCGCGTATGATGACGGCGGACATTCTGAGATTCGCGCGGGGCGATATGCCGCACAACCTTGTCAACAAAGCGGTTTGGGAACGCCTGGGATAGACGCATCACTATCGCTATAGGCTACGGCGGCGCATCGTCGAGTGATGCTTGAACTAGGTGAAACGGATATGGCGATACGCTGGCATGAACGGCGCAGCGCGGTTGCGGCGGCGGCGCAGCGGATGGCGGCGCAGGGGCTGACTTTGGGCGCAAGCGGCAATGTGAGCGCGCGCCTGCCAACGGACGGCGCAGGCAGGGCGCTTATGGCAATCACGCCTTCAGGGGTAGCCTACGATAAATTGCGCGCCGAGGATATTCCGGTAACGGATATGGACATAGAGCCGATCGAGGGCGACGGCGTGCCGTCTAGCGAGGCGCTGCTGCACGCTGCGATATACCGTCGGCGCAGCGACGTGGGCGCCGTGATGCACACGCACTCCACATTTGCCACAATCACCGCTGTTGCGGGAATGGACATACCGGTTATCTTGGATGAGACGGCGCTTGCGCTTGGCGGCGCTGTGCGGGTGTCCGAATACGCCTTTCCGTCGAGCGAAGCGCTTGCGGCGAATGTGTGCGCGGCGCTGGGCGAGCGCAACGCCGCGCTTATCCGCAATCACGGCGCTGTGGGCGTGGGGGCGGATCTGAAAGAGGCGCTCGACGTGTGCGCGCTTGTGGAGCGGGCGGCGCAGGTATTCGTGTATGCAACGCTGCTGGGCGGCGCTAATCCGCTGCCGGCCGACGTGGTGAATGCCGAAATCGCGCTGTTCAGGATGCGCCGCCAAAGCCTAGGCGGCGATGCGCCGGGAACGGATAGCCGAAACGGATAGCCAAGATAACCTAAAGATAATCAATAGGAAGGTTTGGGCAAGATGGTCAGCGTGCCGGGGTTTCTGCTGAGAAGGTTGTATCAAAAGGGCAGTCTGCGAAATACGGATAGCGGCGTGGAGTTTCGGCTTGAAAACAGACTGGGTTCAGGATACGCGCAAGGCATGACGCCGATTGTGATTGACGGCGTGGAAGTCCCGCTGCAGGATGCGGCGTTTATGCTTGACGGAACCGCTACGCCGTTTAGCGCAATCAGCAAAGACAGCGCCTTCACGCTTGCGCTGAACAAGACGATTGGCGTGCGGGTGAGCGGCGTAACGCTGACGCCGGGCGTTCACAAGATAGAGATGGGCTTTGAGGTTCCGGGACTGGGGACGCTGCGCTTCGACTTCACGGATACGGTCGAGGCGCTGTGAGCGGCGCTATGCGCGTGGCGGTAACTGGCGCGGCGGGCTACCTGGGACGGCTGCTCATCCGTCGGCTGGAGCGCTGCGATGGCGTGGAACATATCCTTGCGACCGATATTCGCGCCGCGCCGCCGGGGGAGTTTTCGGACAAGGTTGCGTTTGTTCAACACGATATTCGCGCGCTGATAGAGGGGATGTTCGCGGAGCGCCGCATAGACGCGGTGGCGCATCTCGCTTTCGTAATCAAGACGGGACGCGATGAGCGCGCGGTCAGGGAAGTGAACATAAACGGCTTGGCGAATGCGCTTGAGGGCTGCGCCAATGCGGGCGCGCGGCGGCTGCTGTATCTGAGCAGCGCAACCGTCTATGGGGCGCATCCGGACAACCCGCCGCTGCTGACCGAAGCCTCGCCGTTGCGTCCGCTGAGCGGCTTCGCGTACTCCGACGCCAAAGTCGAAGCCGAATCGCTTTTGACGGATTTCGCGGCGCGGCATCCCGATGTAGGCGTGTGTATCCTGCGCGCCTGCCCGATATTGGGAGCGCGCGCCGACAATTTCATAGCGCAAAACCTAGCGCGGCGGCTTTCGGTTGCGGTCAGGGGGTATGATCCGCCGATGCAGTTTCTGCACGAAGACGATGCGGCGGATGTGATGGCGAATTGCCTGCTCGGCGGCGTGGCGGGCATATACAATATAGGCGGGCGCGGCGGCATACGGCGCAGCGAAATGGCGGCGATTGCGGGCGGCAGGCTGCTGCGTCTGCCGTCGGCGCTTCTGTACGGGCTAACGGGCTTGAGCTGGCGGCTTGGGCTGCAGAGCAGTTCGCCGTCGTGCGGGTTGGATTTCATACGCTATCCGTGGGCGGTGAGCGCCGATAAACTGGAGCGCGAACACGGCTTGGCGGCGCGCTACAGCTCGCGCGAGGCGTGGACGGCGTTTGCGGGCGGGCGTTTGCAACCGCCGCCGAATACGGATTAGCGATAGCGATAAGGATGCGCGATATGAAGGTTATCATAGACACCGATCCGGGGACGGACGATGCGCTGGCGCTGATAATGGCGCTGAATTCGCCGGAGCTGGACATACTGGGCTTGACCACGGTCGAGGGCAACGCCACGCTGGCGGATACCACGCGCAACGCGCTGGCGGTCTTGGAGTATATGGGGCGGACGGATGTACCGGTGTACGCGGGCGAGTCAACGCCGTTTGTGGGGGAGTTTGAGCATGCGTATCACATTCACGGGCCGGCGGGACTTACGGTAAGCCTGCCCGAACCGCGGATCGAGCCTGCGGCAGGTGGCGCTGTGGACTTCATCGTGGAAACGGCGCTGGCGTTGGACGGCGAGCTGACGGTGATTGCGCTGGGGCCGCTGACGAACATCGCGCGGGCGCTGATGCGGGATGAGCGCGTTGCGTCTGCGATAAGGCGCGTGCCGGTGATGGGCGGGCAAGGCGCTGACGCCGGCAATGTAACGCCCTACGCCGAGTTCAACATCTGGGACGATCCGCATGCGGCGAATGCGGTGTTCGCGTCGGGCGTTCCCACTACGCTGATTGGGCTGGATGTGTGCCGACGGACGGCGGTTTCGCGCGGCGCAGAGGGCTGGTTCGGCGGCGATACGCCGGGCGAAGCGCTCGCGGGACGGATACTCGCCAACTGGTTCGAGACGGCGCAAGTGGAGCGGCAGTTCAACCTGCATGACCCTCTGACGATTGCGGCGACGCTGCGCCCTGAGCTGATGAGCGCGCGCGCCGCATCCGCCAGCGTGGAGACGGCCGGCGAGCGCGTGGGAGAGGTACGGGCGGACTATGCGCGCGGCGGCAGCGTGGATGTGGCGGTGGATGTGGACGGCGCGGCGGCGATGGCGTTTATGCGCGGGCTGCTGAAGGGGTAGGGGATGGCGCTGCGCCCCTGCGTCGGTGGGATTCAACGCAAGGGCGCAGTGGCGTTTGGTTTTCGGTTGGGCTTACTGCGCCGCCACTACGGCGGTGGTGTAGGGCGTGGCGCGGCGCGTCCACACACCCTCGCTAGTTTCGTAGTACACATACATTCGCAGGTAGTTGCCTACATCGTCGGCGGTGGGCGTGTAGTAGATCCACCAGACGTGCGGGATGTGCGCGCAGTCGGAGTAGGTCGCGTCGTTGTTGGGGCAGCGCTGCCAGCCGACGCGCGAGTCCACCGCGCCGTCGGGCAAGGGTTCGGACGCCGCGATTTGGGTCCCCACCTGCGGAGCGGCATGGCCCTTGACGAATGGGACTTCCGCGCCGGCGGTCGCGCCGGGGACTGCGCCGTCGTTGTCCACTTCGACCACGCGGCCGCCCAGCGCGCGGGTGGTTGCGAAGGCGCCGTCGGTCATCTTCACTTTGGCGCGGATGAAGTTGCCCACATCGGCGGCCGCGGGCGTGTATTCGTAGGTTGGCGGGTTGTTTCCGTCGCCCGCGCCGCTGATGGGCGTCCAAGTGGCGCCGTTGGTGGACCTTTCCCAGGCCCATGCTTCGTAATAGGTTTGGCCGGACACGATGCCGCGGTTGGGGAAGTCGGAGGGCGTTAGGCAGACGCCGAGCCGCTCGCCCGCTACGGGGGCGTTCCAGTTATCCGGGATGCCCATCGCCTGGCCGCCCTGCGGGACGACGCTCATGCCCTGGTAGTCCAGCATTGGGTACTGCATGTTGTTGCCGAATGCCCAGGGGTCGTCATTGCCTGACTGCCCGTCTAGGTTGGCGTTCCATGCGGAGTAGATGCCGGTGTAGCCGGTAACGGTTTGGAGTTCGCGGGGGGTTTTGCCCGTGCCGAGCGCGCTGCTGGAGCGGCCGCTGGTTATGGTGTCCCAGTAGCTTGCGGTGGCGCTGCCGTTATTATTGCTGCCTACCAGCCCGCCGCCTGCGGCAGCGTTAACCTCGCCTGTGGAGTATGAGTTTATTATGGTTGAGGTCGATCCTGCGCCCTGAGAGACGCGCCCCACAAGCCCGCCTGCATTGGGCGCGGTTGCCAGTGCGGTGACGGAAGCGGTGGAGTAGCTACTGGTTATAGTGGCTGCAGCGCTAATGCCGGCGCCGGAGGACTGAAAGCCTGCCAGCCCGCCGACAAAGTTGTTGGAGGTTATCGAGCCGGTGGTGTAGCAGGCGACGATTTCGCCGTAGTTGTTGCCGGTTAGAATGCCGTTATAATTTCCGGTTGTTGTGCCTGCGTTGATGCTGGCGTTGGTTACGCCGAGCGATTCGATGCGCCCGGTTTCGCCGACGGAGGTGAACAGCCCTAGGTTGTTGTTGTTGCTGGTGGGGCGGTTGATGAACAGGTTGTTGATGGTGTAGCCGTTGCCTCTGAAGGTGGTTGCGTATTTGTTGCTGCCGTCGTCGCCGAGGGGCGTCCAGCCTACGCCGCTGTTCCAATATGCGCCGCCGTGGTCGCTGGCGTCCACATCTCCGTCGCCATCGCTGTCGAAGTCCAGGCTTGCGATGAGTTCGTAGCCCGCGCATGCCCCCAGGCAGCCCATCAGACTGCCGGATCGGGTGTCGCGGCCGGGGAAGGCGGCGTTGTATGCGGTTGCGCCGGCGCCGGCGGAAGGAGCGCCGTCGCCGTTCAGGTCGTGGCGGATGACGTTGAGCTGAGCGAGGTTCGCTATATCGATGAGCCCGTCGTTGTCCGCGTCGTAGTCGCCCCTGCCCTGCTTGGAGAGGACGTGTCCGCCGTACCGCAGTACCGGGTACTGCGATGCTGTGCCGAAGTCCCACGGATTGTCGTTGCCGGAGTTGCCGTCGATGTTGGCGTTCCAGGTGGAATAGATGCCGGTGTAGCCGGTGGGGGTTTGGAGCGCCGTTGTGGTCTGTCCCGTGCCGCGGGGGCTGGTGGCAACTCCGCTGGTCTGCGTATCCCAGTAGCTACCGGTTACGCTGATGCTGCCGGCGTTGAACCCCGTTACAATTCCTACCAGCCCGCCGAGGGATATGGATCCCGGAACGCTGCCGGTGGAGTAGGAGTTTGTTATAGAGCCGAGGTTGAGACGCCCCACAAGCCCGCCCTTGTTGAAATTTGCGGTGACGGAAGCGTAGGAGTAGCTGGAATGGATGGACGGGCTTGTTCCGGATGCGCCCATGTAGCCCACCAACCCGCCGACATAGCTGCCGGCGGTTATCGCGCCGGTGGTGTAGCAGCCGACGACATCGCCGTTAATGTGGCCTGCTAGAACGCCGACATAGTCCTTCGCGGTGATATTGGCGTTGGTTACGCCGAGGGCTTCTATGCGCGATGAGCCGGAGATTGCGCCGAACAGGCCTTGGTAATCGCCGGTGGCGCTGCGGCTGATGAACAGGTTTTGGATGGTGAAGCCGCTGCCTCTGAAATCGCCTGTGTATCTAGCGGAGCTTGTGCCGATGGGCGTCCACCCCGCGCCGCTGTCCCAGTAGGCGCCTCCGTGGTCGCTGCCGTCCACATCGCCGTCGTTGTCGCTGTCGAAGTTTAGGTCGGCGAGCAGTTCGTAACCCGTGCATGTGCCGGACGGGCAACCCATGCGCGATGCGGCGAAGATGCTGCGGTTGGGGAATGCGGTTGCGTAGGCGGTTGCGCCGCCGCTTGCGGGATCGCCGTTAGCGTCCAGGTCGTGGCGAATGGCGTTGAACTGCGCGAGATTTCTCACCTCAATGTAGCCGTTGTTGTCCAAGTCGTAGTCGGTGGGTTTGCCGTATTTCAGCGTGGGATACGCGGATGTTGTGCCGAATGCCCACGGGTCGTCGTTGCCCGTAACGCCGTCAAGGTTGACGTCCCAGGTGGAGTAGATGCCGGTGTAGCCGACGGGGGTTTGGAGCGCGCTGGTGGTTTGGCCGGTGACGCCTGATCCGCCGGCGCTGGTGGTGCAGCCGGCGGTTCCGCCGGATACGCAGCCGGTGGTTTGGGTGTCGTAGTAGCTTGCGGTGGCGGCGCTCGAGGTGCCGGAGCCCATCAATCCGCCGATGTCTGTTGACGATCCGGAGCCGGAGCGGGTAACCACGCCAGTGGCGTAGGAGTTGGTTACGGTGGCGGAGCTGCCTTGGGCCGCTCCCAGCAGTCCGCCGACGTGTTCAGTTCCGGTAGCGGATGCGGTGGAGTAGCTTGAGGTAATAGTGCCGGTCATCCATCCGACCAGGCCGCCGGCGGTCTCGGCGGATGATGTAACGCTGCCGGTGGACCAGCAGGCGACGATTGCGCCGCCGCGGTTGGCGCCGGTTAGAGCGCCGACATAATTCTGTGCGGTGATATTGGCGTCTGTTACGCCGACGGATTCTACGCGCGCTGTGCTGCCGAGTCCTCCGAACAGCCCTTGGTAGCCGTTGCCAGCGCCGGTGCGGTTGATGAACAGGTTTTGGACTTCGTAGCCGTTGCCCTTGAAATCGCCCGTGTATCTGTTGTTGGCGCTGTCAGCGCCAATTGCCAGCCAGCCCGCGCCGCTGTTCCAGTAGGCGTCGGCGGAGCTATGCAAGCCGTCGCCGTTGGTGTCGATATCGATGTTGCCGGTGAGTTCGTAGCCGGTGCAGGTTGCGGCGCAGCCCGCGTCGGCGGCGGCGCTGGGGAATGCGGTTCTCCATGCGGTGCGCCCGCTTTCGGGATTGCCGTCGCCGCTGAGGTCGTAGCGTATGGCGTTTAGTTGGGCGTGGGTGGACACCTCAATGTAGTTGTCGCCGTCGGTGTCGTAGTCAATCGCCGGCCGTCCCTGCGCGACGCGGGAATGCCCGCCGTACTTCAGAACGGGGTACTGCGATCCTGTGCCGAAATCCCACGGGTCGTCGTTGCCCGTAACGCCGTCGATGTTGGCGTTCCAAGTGGAGTAGATGCCGGTGTAGCCGGTGGGGGTTTGGAGGTTGCTGGTGGACTGCCCGGAGCCGCCGTTGCTGGAGGTCTTTCCGCTGGTTTGATTGTCGTAGTAGCTTGCGGTTACGCCGTGCGCGCTTACATAGTCTCCTTGGAAACCGCCGGTGCCGCTGCCGCTGCCGACGGCGCCGGTGGAGTATGAGTTCGCCGTTGTGCCGCCGGTGCTTCTATATCCTATCAAGCCGCCGAGAGTCCTGGTTCCACTGACGGATGCCGTGGAGTAGGTGGTGGTGATAGTTCCAAAGTGGTCGCCTACTAATCCCCCCACACTTGATGTGCCCGTCACCGCGCCTTTGGTGTAGCAGGCGACGACTTCGCCGTAGTTAGTGCCCACGAGGATGCCGGTATATTGCTGGCCTGTGACATTGGCGTCGGTTACGCCGAGCGATTCGATGCGGGAAGTGGAGTGAGTGACGCTGAACAGCCCGACGTGGTCTGTGGAGGTGCGGCTGATGAACAGGTTTTCAACTACGTAGCCGTTGCCCTTGAAATCGCCGTTGAACCGAACTGCAGTATTTGTTGAATGATAAGTTCCGATGGGATCCCAGCCGTTGCCGCTGTTCCAGTAGGCATCGCCGGAGTCGGCGGAGCCGTCGCCGTCGGTGTCTAGGTCGATGTTATTCAGAAGTTCGTAGCCGGTGCATGTCCCGGACGGGCAGCCCATGCGTCCCGTTGTAGTGGTAACGCGGTTGGGGAAAGCGGCGACGTAATCGGCGTGGGTAGCGTCGCCGTTGCCGTCTAGGTCGTGGCGGATGGCGTTGAGTTGGGCGTGGGTGGATACGTCGATATAGCCGTCGTTGTCGAGGTCGTAGTCGACGGTGGTTTGGGCGGGGACGGTTTCCAAGAGGGACAGCAAAGCGGCAAGCGCTATCAGGACGCTTAGCGCAAGCCGCGTTGAGACGCGGCGGGTTGTTGTGGCGGTAGTTGCGTTTCTCATATTCGGGTTATCACCTTGCATCGGTTATCGGTTTGGAACTATGTAGGTTGTGTTGGCGAACCAGCGCGGCAATACGCAGAAAGCGCTGCGCCCTCAAAGGGTTCGCGGGCTACGCGGTCAGGGGCGTAATAAGAATGCGTGTTTGGGCTTGGCGCGCGCGCCGGGGTTCGCTTCGAGATTGCGAATTCCAACGCATTGGCGGGCGTTCGACCCGCGTGTGCCGAGCAGCATCCAAAGACTTGCCGCGTTTGCGCGCGCGTATGTCTTTGCGATGCAGTGGTATTGCGGGGGGGGGGGGGGGGGGGGTAGAAAGATATGCTGAGATGTTCGCGCATTCGGCATTATAGGCATTCGTCTTCCCTCGAATAGGTTGTTGCGCCGTGAATTATATCACAGATTATAGACGATATGGATTTAGGGCGGGATGTATTTTAACGCAAAGGGGCGGTGGGATGCAAAGGGTTTTTAGCGGCGTTTTGGCGGCTGCGGCTTGAACGCGGCAGGCATTCTCATAGGCAAGGCGCATTAGATATAATCGCGCTCAAGCTGCTACTTATGCGTTTATGAAGTGGAACTACTGAATGATGACAATGCCCAAAATGCAGCCACTTGCGCTACAGGCTATAATTCAGATTATAATATGTGCTGAACTCTTATCAATCCGTTAACTAAGGAGAACCGCAAATGCCACAAGCCCTCGCCTTCTTTCGCGGCAGCGTAGTCCCACTATCGGAGGCGAGGGTCAGCGTAACTACGCACGCCCTCCATTACGGCACGGCGGTGTTTGAGGGCATTCGCGGCAACTGGAACGCCGAACACGATACGCTCTATGCGTTCCGAATGCGCGAACACTATGAGCGCCTGCTGCAGGGATGCAACATTATGATGATGAACATCCCCTACGACGTCGACGAACTCTGCGCCATCACCGTCGACCTGCTGCGGCGCTGCGGCTACAAGGAAGACTTGTACATCCGCCCGCTGGCGTACAAGAGCGCGGAGCTGGTAGCCAACCTGAAGCTGCATGAGCTTGACAGCGATTTCACCCTAATGGTGGTTCCATTCGGAAGCTACATCGACGTAGAGGGCGCAATCCGTTGCTGCACATCCTCTTGGCGGCGCATCGACGACACCATCATTCCGCCGCGCGTCAAGATTTCGGGGCATTATGTGAACAGCATTCTCGCCAAGACGGAGGCGACGCTGGCGGGTTTCGACGAAGCGATTATGCTGACGCAGGACGGCAATGTGTCGGAGGGCAGCGGCGAAAACCTGTTTCTGGTGTCCAACGGGGTGATACACACGCCCCCGGTGGCGGACAACAATCTGACCGGCATCACGCGCGATTCGGCGGTTCGCATCGCCACCGATGAGTTGGGCTTGGAGATAGTGGAGCGGCAGATACGGCGCAGCGAGCTCTACCTTGCGGACGAGATATTCCTGACGGGGACGGCGGCGCACGTCACGCCGGTCGGCGAGCTGGATATGCGCGCCATCGGCAGCGGCGGCATAGGTCCGGTTACGCGCCGCATAAGCGATATGTATATGAGCATTATCAGCGGCAACAACCCTAAGTACATCGATTGGTGTACGGGGATTGCGCTGGAGTAGCGCGGTTTGAGAGCGGCAAGCCGTTGTTGGATTAGGCGGACGGCGTCGGAGCGCATAGACGCTCGCATCCGTCCGTCCCGCCGCGCGCTATGATTACCTCATACGCATTCGCCGCCGACTATTTCATGCTGGTGTTCGTCGCCGGCATAGGCGTGATACAGGCGGCGGCGTCCATAGGCGGGCTGAAGGGGCTGCTGATAGTTAAGCATCCGCTGGCGGCGCGTGTATTGGGCATTGCGCTGGCGGTGGGCGCTTTCGTATGGTTCTTCACCAACAGCAATTGGAATATCAACGACTACGAAGGCGGATTGGACACCAACGACCAGGCATTGGTGTTCTTTCTGGGAATAGCGGCGGCGGGAGCGCTGACGGCGGCGCTGTCCTCGCTGGTCAATATGCGTATGAGAGACGGCAGCCCGTCGACCGAAGCCGGACTGGGGGCGCTGCGGCGCGTCTGCTACTTTCGGGCGCTGGCGCACAACCTGAAGCGCTGGCGCGCGGGTGAGGATGTTGGCGGACGCGGATAGAGCGCTGTTCTTGTGGATAAACGGGCTTGCCGGGCATGCGCCGCTTGTGGACGGCGCGATGCGGTGGCTGGCAAGCGATTATCTTGCGCCGGTGGGGATAGCGCTGACGCTGACGGCGCTATGGCTCATAGGCGGCGACGCGGCGACGCGGCAGCGCTATCAGATAGGGATGTTCACCGCGCTAATCGCTATGGCGCTCGCCAACCTAGCGGTGTTCCTGCTGAACGCAATCTACTTTCGCCCGCGCCCGTTCCTGGGGCTTGACCCTGCCGATATAACGCTGCTGATGTACAAGCCAACGGACTCGTCGTTCCCGTCGAATTCGGCGGCGGCGGCGTTTGCCATCGCGGCGGCGGTGTGGTGCGTCAATCGGCGCATCGGCGCGGCGCTGTTCGCGGTGGCGGTGGCATACGGCTTCGCGCGGGTGTATGCGGGGGTACACTACCCGGCGGACATAGCGGGCGGCGCGCTGATAGCGTTTATGATGACCGCCGTGGCGCTGCGCCTGAGGGACTTGCTGCATCCGCTGCTTGTGCTTGTCATCAGGGTAGCGCAGCGGCTTGCGATTGCCTAATCGCGTCCATATGCGGCGGCAACTCAAACTTATCGACGGATTATTCTTGCCACTTGCCTTTCGCAGCTTCAAGCCGTTTGACTTGCTCCTCTAGTTCTGCAATCTTCGCTTGCGATTCTGCGCGCGCTTTTGCGCGTCCGATTTCAATGCCCTCAGCATATCCTTCGGCATATCCCTCTTCGCGAAATATCTTTGCGAGCACCATGCTTCCCCCTTCACTCAAAGAATAGTTACGGAAAGCATTCGGTTAGGGCTATGCAGGATTATTCATCTGAATTACCGTTCTCAGATTGAAGCCGCTTGACCTGTTCCTGCAGTTCTGCAATCTCCGCTTGCGACTCCGCGCGTCCGATTTCAATGCCTTCGGCACGGCCCTCTTCGCGTCCTTCTTCACGTCCTTCCGATCGTCCGATCTCAATGCCTTCTTCCCGCCCCTCTTCCCGGAGTATCTTTGCGAGTACCATGCTTCCCCCTTCTAATATGGTTACGGAGAACAGCGCCACCGCTGCGGCTACCTTGTCCATGCGCTCAAGTATTGCCATTATAGTTTCGGCCGGCGTATCGGCGGTTACCTGCGTTACTTCATACCAAGATACGAATGCGATGCAGATAACGCTCACGATTGGGAAAACTATGGCGTATGAGCGGGGTATTCTGCTCCATAGGCTGCTTATGAATTGTCGCATCGTTTTCGCTAAAAATGAAGCGCCTAGATATAAGAGCGCCCGCGGACGTCGTTATTATGCCATTATGCCACACGCCGCGCGTAGCCGGATGCGCTCACAAGCCCGCGGATGCGATAGCCCGCCCGCAGGCATCATCATACACTATACGGGGTACGGGCATACGCGCGCGCTATGAGTTCACGATGGGCTGCGCGATAATCCACAGGCTTACGGCAGTGTAGAACACCATCAGCGCCAGCATCGGATACTGCCCCCGCAGCGCCAGCGCGCGGTTCGCCGTCCGCCGCAGCGAAATCGCGTGCGCTATGTACACCGATACGATATGCCCCGCCACGATTGCGCCCACCGACAGAAACCACGCCGCCTTTGCGCTTATCACCGTCGGGTCTATGCGATAGCCCGCCGTCCCGAATATGTCCCATCCAAAGCCGAACGGATCCGACGCAAGCGGGATAATGAGTTGCCCCTGAACCAGCAGCAGCGACAGGAAGTGCGCCATATTGTACGCCAAGGCTATGGGAACCAGCGAAAACACATACGCCTGCGCCACCTCCATAAGCGGCGCTTGTTCGCTGGACAGCGCCTTAACGCCCACGCAGAACGCGAGGTACGCCGCAAAGAACAGCGCCGGCGTCAGCGCCACGCCCAGCGTGTCCGCCACGCTCACGCCGCCCGCGCCGAACAGCCGCAAGCCTAGTTTCTGTACCGCCACCCAACTAGCCGTCTCTTGCAAGCCGTCGAAGGTTACCGCCGCAAGCGTCAGCGCTACGAATGCGGTCATTATCAGCGATACGCGGCGCGAGGGCATCAGTCCGACCGCCCACGGCCTAAGGTTGAACTCCCTGCGCGCGCCTGCTTCGCCGTCGCCTGCCGCCTCAAAGCAGGCGTAGCAGTCCACGCACTCGTCGGCGTCGGCATAGTCGTCGCGCTCGCCCGCGCAAATATCGCAGTCGTCGCAATTCCCGCCGATTACGCGAACCTCCGTCGGCGAAAAGCGCGCGAATATGCCGAACAGAACTGAGAAGCAATCGCCGTATCGCAGCCAAGTATGCTTGCCGAACAGCGCCATTCCCCCCAGCGTTATCAGCGAATAGACAAGCACAAGCGCGGCGAGGTAACGCGGTACAACCGAACCCGGATACACATTTTCCAGCCACACGAAGGCGAAGAAGCCCAGCAGCGCCGGCATCACATCCCAGCCGCGCGGGTATGCGACAATCCCGCCGCCGCGCCCGTCGGACTGCCCGCCACGGATGCGACGCGCGAGCCATTCCCCCCATTCGAACAGCGTCTTCCACGGATTGATGAGCATCCAGAAGTTGCCAAGCAGCGCCGCGATATAGCCCATTCCAACCCACCAGATTATCCATATGAAGGTTGGCGAAAGGTTCGCAAGCGGGTTGTCGCTGCCGAACAGCGCGGCGGCGATGATTAGCAGCAGCAGCACCACGGATGCGATGCGCAGCGCCCACAACAGGATGCGGCTTGTCAGAATGCGCCCCAGCGCCGGCGTTACAAGCAGGTTCAAGCGCGGATAGCGGAATGCGCTATCGCCGCCCTTGATGAACATTCCCATCACGACGAAAGACAGCGCCACCGCCGCCGCCGCGCCCGCCAGGAAGTAGCTCAGCGGTATCGGCAGATCGTATCGCTGCCCGAATGCGTGCGCGTGCACCGTCCCGCCAAACAGCGCAAACGCGGCAACGGCAATCAGCGCCGCCGCCACGAATATCCACAATTGGGAACGCAGCGTCCGTTTCAGCAATGCCAAGACTTCACTCATCGTTTGCGCGACGCTCTGAAAGCCAACGGATGTTACAACTCAAACTTGTCGAGATCATAGTTGCCGCAGGTTGCTTCGACTAACCTTCTGACTGATAGATCATACCCCACCGCCACCCGCAATTGCCAAGCGCAACCCAGTTGCATCGCCGCGGGGTCGAAAGTCGACTATCATACCGCCGCCGCCAATGCGAATGCGCCCTCAACGCAAACGCGCAAGTCCCCAACCCCTATTCCTCTGCCAGCGTCCGTATGTAGTTGACCGCGTGCCATATCTCTTGATCCGTGAGGCGCTCGCCCAGTGCCGCCATTGCCGTGCCTTCTATGCCTTCGCTGATGAAGCCGAATAGGTCGGCGGCGGGGTGCAGCGGCACATGCAGGACTAAGTCGGCGGGCGGCGGCTCAAGTCCTGCGCCGCCGGGCCCGTCGCCTCGCCCCGCTTCGCCGTGGCAGCTCAGGCAGTAGCGCTCATACACCACTTTGCCCGCCGCTACCGAGTCCGATGTGGGCAGTACGGGATTGCGCCCCGCCGTCTGCGCCGCATCGCCGCCCGTAGCGCCTACCGCCAGCGCCGCGCCCGCTACGAATATCGCCGCGCCGCACGCCATCACCGCCGCGCCGCCGCGATTGTACCAGCCGCCCATCGGTATGCCGGTTGCAAGGAACAGAAAGCCCACCAGCGCAAGCCCTATGCCCATATACAGCGCGGCATCGGCGGCGTTGGGCGCAATCAGAGCGCCGCCCACGCCGGCCGGCAACGCCTCGAATCTGAATGCGGCGCGCCCGTCAAAGGCATCGTTGCGCTGCACAAGCAGTTCTGCTTGCCATATTCCCGCAATGCTAATCAGGCTGTTCGCAAGCGCATACTCGCCGTTGCCCGCATTCACCGCTGACACCGCCTCTTCACCGAAGTCCGCCTCAAGATACGACAACCGCACCCGCACATCGGCGGCGTCCGCAATCGGTTCGCCCAATCCGTCGGCAAGCCTTACGGCGATAGTGTTCACGCCTACGCGCGCCGGCTCGATCGTGAGCGTAACTTCAGCGCCTTCCAGCGTGTCCGAAAACACCGCCGCATTCGGTTGACCTATGCTCATCCGCGACGCCGCCTGACGCGCCGGCTCAAGGCTTGTGAGAAATCCCACGGCGAGTATCACCAGCGCCGCCAGCGCCGCCTCGCCCACCACGATGCGCCGCAGCCAGCGCGCCGCCCTGCCGCTGCCCCTGAGCCGAGGGCGCACCCATATTAGGTTCACAGCGCCAAGCAGCAGCAGCGGTAGGATGAGCGCCAGTTTCGCAAGCAGCGCAGCGCCATACGGCGTAACCAGCGCGGCGGGCAGCGTTACCTGCGCCCAAGCGCTATACGCCCCCGTTACTATCAGCGTCCCCACGCTCAGCGCCGCCAATACGGAGAAGCGCCTGACTAGGTGGGATAGCGCAAGGCGGCGCGCCGATTCGGGCATTCCCCTTATGAACAGCGGCGTCCCCGCTATCAGTTGGAACAGACCGCCCACCCATACGGCGGCGGCGGTCAGATGCAGCATATCGTTGAGCAGCGCAAAGCGCGCTATCTGCGGCGTGGCGGCGGCGTGGCTTGTGAGACTCAGCGTCAGCAGTATGCCCAGCGATGCCGCAAGCGCAATCCAGCTCAGCGCGGTCTCAAAGCGGCGTTGGCGGCGCATCCGCCGAAAGCGAACCACCGCCGGCAAGACAAGCGCCGCAAGCGCAAACGCCAGCAGTCCCATGCGCCATAGCCACAGCGCCCCCCAATCCGTCAGCAGCAGCAACTCCATCACGGGCGCGCCCAATGCCCCCGCAAGCGTTGTCTCAAATAGCGCCGCCGCCTGCGTCAATACCTGCGCTATGGACGCTGCCGCCAATGTTGCGGCAACCAGCCACAGCAGTCGCCGCGAGCGCGAGTCAATGCGGGCGCGCAGTCTGCCCAGCGGCGAGCGCGTTCCCGCGGCTGCGTACACGCCGTTAGACACCAGCAGTTCGAACGCCAATTTGCCCGTCAGCGCCAGCGCGCCCAGCAGCGCAAGCCAGCGAATTGCGGGTTCCTCAGGCGATTGCAGCAGCGGCGGCTCGGCATCGGGCAGCGCAGCGGCGGCCGATATGGGTTCGCCCACCGAAAACACGAACACGCCGCGCAGTCGATGACCGTCCACCGTGGACAGGTTGCGCCATGCCACTGTGTAGGCGCCGTTGGGCAGCGGCGGCAGTCCCACGGACATAAGCGTAGCGTCATTGGCGTCAACGCTGCTATCGCCGGCGTCCACCCGCGCGCCCGTGCCGTCCAATACCTGTATTTCGCTGAAGCGCGCTTCCAGCGTTTCGCTGAACCATATGGCGACGCGCTTGGGGGATGCGTCCAAGACCGAGTTGGCGGCGGGCTGCGAGCGCACTAGGTTGGCGTGCGCCGACGCTGCGCCCTGAAACGGCGGCGCAAGCGCAATCAGCGCCGCAACCGTCGCCGCCAACGCTATCAGTCTTGCTTTGTCCAAGCCATCGCGCAATTTCATAGTGAACGCAGTCTGTCGGCCATTCGCGGCGGCAACGGGATTGCCCGGCGAACCTAACGCCCGCCTAGCCGCCGCAGTTCGCATTCGCTAGTTCGCGCTTGATCGGCGGCGCAGCGCAATGGCCGACGCCACTGCCCCGAACACGATGCCCACAGCGCCCAGCGCAATGCCGCCGATGCCCAGCGTGCGCGCGCGCGCCGCCGCCGCCTCGGCTATCAGCGCCGAGGACTGCGCCTGCTGCGCCGCATCCTGCGCGCCCCGAACCGCGGCCTCTATTTCGCGCGCAGACGCCGCGCTCTCAGGGAACTGAATCGCAACCGCCGGCTGAACATCGTCGAACGTGCCAACGCCCGACTCGAATCTTTCGTCAACCGCAAAGCCCTCTATGCTGCCGATGAAGTGAAAGACATACTGCCCCGACGCGGTGGGAATGAAATCGGCTTTGTAGTGGCCGGCGTCATCCGCGTCGGCGTACAGCGTCATTGCGCGCGCCACGCCCGACGGCGCATGCGTAACCTCTACTATGAGCGTATTCTCCAATCCCTCTACGCCTATCGTCGTAGCGCCGTGCGATTGCGCGGAGGCGTTGGCGGCTTGTTCGGCTTCGTGCGCATGTCCGCCGTGATCGCTTCCGTCTTCCGCCACATGCACAACGACGGAGCCTTTCACCGGAGCGCCCCGCCAAGTGTAGGGCGAATGGTCAGTGGTGAACAGCGCAACCTCTATAGTGCGCATCCCCGGCTGCAGCACCGGAAGCTTGAACCACTCCCCGTAGGTGCGATTGACCGGTTCGCCGTCGACGCTAATCTGTCCGTATCCATCGCCGGGGATAAATCCCCCGGGCGCATTCCAGTCCGGAAAGACGAAGCCAGTCGGCGTTACATGCAGGTTGTAGCCGCCCAGCGGATCTGGATGCGCCGCAACCTCAATCGACATTGCGGCGTCCGCCTCTACGGCGTCGTGGGCGTGTGATGCGTGTTCATGCGCGGCGGCCGTCGTCGTTACCGTAGCAGTGGCTTCGATTGGTTCGCCGTTCAGCGTTAGGGGGTTGTGCGAGTTGGCGTTCAACGTGACACGAATTTCGTGATCGCCGGGCGATAGTCCAGGTATGTGATAGTACGGCCCATATACGCGGTTCAGCTTTTCGCCGTTCACATAGATATGCGCGTGTCCCTCACCAGGGACGTGCGCCGCATTCACATTTTGGGGCGCCCAGTTCCAGCGCCGCGTCCCAATGCGGACATTGACTCCGCCGCCGTCCTCTACCTCCGCGGCTATGGCGAAGATGACCGGTATTTCGGACTCCAGCGGTTCGTGGCTCATAGCGGCGTGCGCGTCGCTGCCGTGCGTATCCTGCCCATGCGTGTGCGCGTCGGCGGCGGGCGCAGGCTTGGTAACGCGCAGCGATACGCCGTTCAGCAGCCCCTCGAAGGCGGGCTCATGCAGAAAGCCCACCACCATGTTGTAGTCTTGGATGTCGCGCGGCTCGTGCGCCAGCGCAGTCCCCGCCGCAAGCAGCGGCATCAGCGCCGCCGCAAAGATAGCGATATTCTTAATCAAGAGCGTCCCCCTTTCGGGCAAGCCGGATAGAATATCCGTCAAGCGATTTGGCTAACCGGCCGGTCTGCTCCTGCGTCTTTCCCTCAGATACATTCGGATTGCCATAGCCACCACGCCCACAAACGCCACCAGCGCCACCAGCGTCAGAATGCCGGTAATCGGGTTGGGCGTGGTTACCTCGACCGGGAACTCCGCCACGCCTTTGCCGCCCGATTCGCTGTCCACCGATACGCTGAAGCGCCATAGGCCGACCCTGTCCAGTATGATAGCCTCCGTGGTGTCATAGTAGCCCGGATAGTTCGCCGCATCGGGGTCGGGCGCAACCGTGATGGGGCCTATCTCAACGTCGGCGGCGTCCGGCCCAATGGCGGTTACCACCACATTCGCGCCAATCGACGGCGTGTTGGACGCGCTGTCCGTAACGATGATCGACAGATACAGCGCCCCCACCCTGGGCGAGCCGGGTATCTTGCCGAATGCTATCTCATATGGGCCGGCGGCGCGGCGGTCAAACTCCACCACGCGCCCGTTAGCGTGTGCGGCGGGCGGCGCAATCTGAGACCAGACCGCCAGCGCCGCCGCCAACAACGAAACGCTCATAAGCGCAATGCCGCGCCAATAACACGCCAACACGGACAACCTCGCAAGCGCCGTCTAAGCGCGGACGCCTAAGCGCCCGCGCTCGAACTTTCGCGCAATTCGGGAATATCGGGATAGA
Organism: Dehalococcoidia bacterium; assembly: GCA_965203895.1. Classification (GTDB taxonomy): domain Bacteria; phylum Chloroflexota; class Dehalococcoidia; order Lucifugimonadales; family JADFKI01; genus Bin90. Next base: position 117,377 of record CBDBDI010000003.1, read on the forward strand.
GGGGAAACCGCAGGATGTCAGAGCGCATGCTCAGGCGGCTTGTCCGGGGGAGGCAGCGCGCGCTGGCGCATAGCGCCGTCGCTGATCGACGGCAGCGTGAACACCGATGTGGGACGAAATTGGCGCAGCGCCTCGTCGTCCAAATTCGACGGCGATACGGCAAGCGTTGCCGCGGCGCTGCCTTCGCTCTTGTACAGCGCGATAGGCGCATCGGCGCCGTCGGATGCGGCGCGCGCATAGCGGTTGGCCGCGTGGGCGTGGTGCAGGTGATGCGCATGCTCAAAGGCGTGCGTATGGCTATGTTCGCGCGGCGCGCCTATGTGCAGGTGGCCGGGCTGACGTTCCGCGAAATGGTGGTCCAGCGCAGCGCCCATAAGCGGCGCAAGCAACGCCGCCGCCCCGACAATCGTCAGCAGCGCGCTTGCAAGCGTTCTAACCCGTTTCGTTATCATCTTGCGCGCATTATAACACTAACGGCTAACGGCGTGGCGAAGTGTGCTAAAATAGCGGTAGCAAGCGCACATAGCGCGCATCCGATAAATCGCATCCGTTACGCCCATCCCGCCGCCATACACCGTACATATGGACGCTCCTCACAACGCCGCCCCCGCATCCGATACGCCGCCGTCTAAGTCCGTTATGGATAAGCTTCGCCGCCCGTCGGCTTGGCATATCCTGCTCGCCCTGATACTTGCGCTTGCAATCGGCTTGCGTCTGTTCGGCTTGAGCTGGGACGCCGGCTTCGGCCATACGCCGCATCCCGACGAGCGCGCGATCCTAGGCAAGACGCTGGAGCTTTCGCCGCCATCGCTCGGCGATTTGGGGACGCTGTTTGACGCCGAGCGCAGCAGTTGGAATCCGCGCTGGTTCAACTATGGCAGTTTCCCGCTTTACTTGCTGCGTATCATTCATGCGGTTGATGATACGCTGCTCGGCAGTGGCGGCGACATCCGTCCGTTGGCGCGCGCATTGTCCGCCGCCGCCGATATTGCGACCGTGCTTGCCGTGTTCGGCGTGGGAGCGCTGGCGTTCGACCGCCGCACAGGCCTGCTTGCGGCGGCGCTGACGGCGCTGGCGGTCATCCACATTCAGCTCAGCCACTTCTTTGCGGTGGACACGCTGCAGGCGTTGCTTGCGATTGCCGCGCTGTTCTTTATGCTCAGGGTCGCGCGCAGCGGCAGGACGCAGGACTCGGCGATAGCGGGCGCGCTTGTGGCGCTTGGGCTTGCCACCAAAGCGAGCCAGCTTCCGATAGTAGCGCCGTTCATAGTCGCCCATCTGATATATCTATTCGCATTCGTGGGCAATCCGTCGGGCGCATCCTATCAAGAGCGGCTGCGAACCACTATCCGCGCGCTTGCGCTGGGCGGCGGCGCTGCGGTTGCGGTCTTCATCGTGGCGCAGCCGTACACATTCTTGGACTGGGAAACATACTACCGCCATGTGAGCGAGCAGTCCGAGATGGTGCGCGGCATTCGCGACTATCCATATACTCGCCAATACGCAGACACCGCGCCCTACCTGTATCACATCCGCCAGCTTGCGGTTTGGGGCTACGGCGTTCCGCTGGGCATCGTGGCATGGGGCGGACTGCTGTATGTATCGCTGCGCGGCATGCCGCTGCGCGCCGGACTGGCGTACCTGGCGATTGGCTGGGGACTGCCGATAGCGCTTCTGCTGCTTTCGCAAAACGTCATCGCATTGGCGTTGGCGGCCGGCATATCGCTGCTTGCGCTGATTGCCACGCTGCCACTGCGCTCCGAAAAAACGCGGCTCGATGCGCTGCTGCTGTGCTGGGTCGTGCCGTACTTCCTGATAACCGGGGCGTTCCATGTGAAGTTCATGCGCTACCTGCTGCCGATAGCGCCGCTGCTGACGCTGTTCGGCGCGCGGATGCTGTTCGCGCTATGGGACGCCGCGGCGGCTCGCCGATGGACGCTGCGGCCCGTGGCGGGCGCGCTGATTGCGCTTGTGATTGGCGGCGCGGCGCTCTATTCGCTCGCCTATCTCGGCGGCATATACGGCAGTACGCATACCGCCGTGCGCGCCGCCGAATGGCTCAACCGCAGCGCCCAAGACGACGCATTCATACTCAAAGAACACTGGGAAGAGGGACTGCCCAATCTGAAAGGCGGCTTCAGTCATTTTGACCTGCCGCTCTACGAAGACGACAATCTCAGCAAGACGGCGCTGGTGGCGCAAACGCTTTCGCGCGCCGATTACCTTGTGTTCTTCAGCAACCGCTTGTATGGCACAATACCGCGCCTGCCGCAGCGCTATCCCGTTACCACGCAGTATTACCGCCTGCTGTTCGCGGGCGAACTCGGCTACACGCTTGAGAACGCAGAGACCGCCTATCCGCAGCTTCTAGGCGTGCGCCTTGTGGATGACACATTCGAGCGCCCGAAGCTGCCCGAACCGCTTCTGCCATCAAACGGCAGCCCCGCGCCGCTAACCCTGAACCTAGGCTTCGCCGACGAAAGCTTCTCCGTCTATGACCATCCCAAGGTGATGATATTTCGGAACACGCAGCGCCTAGACGCAGCCGAGATACGCAGCCGAATCGAGCGCGCCGCGCAGATAGGCGAACTAGGCGCTGCGGCGATCGACGGGGCGGGGGCGGGCGAACCCTATCCGTCCCCCGACGCAGCGCCTGAGATAGGGCTTGTGTATTCGCCGCAAGACGCCGAAACGCAGCGCAACGGCGATGACTGGCGCGAAATCATCTATCCCGATTGGACGAATAGAATCCCCGTGTTGGGATGGCTTGGCATAGTCGAACTCATCGGACTGCTGGCGCTGCCGCTGACATTCGTGATATTCCGCGCGCTGCCCGATAGGGGCTATCTATTCGCCAAACCGCTGGGCATTCTGCTGATTGGACTGGTTGTGTGGCTGCTCGCAAGCCTGCAGTGGATGCCGTTTTCGCGCGCATCCATCGGGCTTGCGCTGGGCTTGGCGGCGCTGATTGCGCTCGGCATATTCGCCGCCAACGCGCGGGACATCGCCGGGTTTGTGCGGCGGCGCTGGTCTATGCTGCTTACGGCTGAGCTGATATTCCTGGCGGCGTTCTTTGCGTTTGTACTGGTGCGGATGGCGAACCCCGACCTTTGGCATCCTTTCCGCGGCGGCGAAAAGCCGATGGACTTCGCCTATCTCAACGCCGTGCTGCGCTCCGCCATTATGCCGCCATACGACCCGTGGTTCGGCGGCGGCTACATCAACTACTACTACTGGGGCCAATTCCTGACGGCGCTGCTAATCCGCGCAACCGCCATCGACCCCACGATTGCGTTCAACCTGGCGGTGCCCACCTTTTTCGCGCTCACGCTTGGCGGCGCGTACACCATCGTGTACAACCTGACCGCAAGCGCCCGCCAAGCAACCGCTGCTCGCGCAAGCAGCGAGCCAGGCAATCCCATCGAAGCGCCGCCCGACCGTCTGGCGCGCGCAAAACGAATGCTGCTGTCCCCCGTGACTGCGGGCATAGCGGGCGCCGCATTCGTAACGCTGCTGGGCAACCTAGACGGCGCAATACAGGTAGGCGGCAGTATCTGGGATGTACTGACCGGGCAGCCCGCAAGCGAGTTCGACTTCTGGCGCAGCACTCGGATGATGCCGCCCGACCCGCCGGGGCATGAGATTACCGAGTTTCCCTTCTTCACATTCCTGTTCGCCGATCTGCACGCCCATCTGATGGCGCTGCCCTTCACGCTGCTTGTTGTCGGATTAGGGCTCGCGATTGTGCTTGCGGCGGCGCAGCGACGTGTACTCGACGTCGGCGCAAACCGCTATGCAATGCTGAGGCGGCGGAGCATCGACATACTTCGGCTTGCGGCGCTGGGCGTAGCCATCGTCTCAATGAGCGCGCTGAACACCTGGGATCTGCCCACCTACCTGATAGTGGGCGCGGCGGCGCTGCTGCTTGCGGAGTACATAGTGCACGGCGGATTAGGGATTGCGCCGATATTCAAGGCGGGCGTCAAGACGCTGTTCGCGGCGGCGGTGGGCTATGCGGCGTTCCTGCCCTACCACTTGGCATACGAAACCTTCTACAACAGCATAGAGCCCACCACTAACACAACCGTATTGTGGCAGTTCCTCGCCATATCGGGCGTATCGGTGTTCATCATAGGTTCGTTTGCGATAGATTCGATCGCAGACGGCGCGCGCAGCTTCGGACGGACGCTTCGCCGTTGGTTCGACAATATACAGGACGCGCTGAGCGGCAGCCAGGGCGTCAACATCGACGTCGGCCGCGTTATGGCGCTGCTGCTTGGCGCATTGCTGCTCGGCTTTGCGCTGACGGCGGCGTTCACCGGCGTAGTTGGCAGCACCGTGCCGTTTGTGGCGGCGCTCTTCCTGCTGCTTGGCGTGGCGGCGGCGCGCGCGCTGTTCGCCGACGAGCCGGACGCCGCTCAGCTAGGCTTTGCGGCGGCGCTGGCGCTCATAGCATTGGCGCTAGTCATCGGGCTTGACTTCTGGCGCGTAGAGGGCGATATAGACAGGCTAAACAGCATATTCAAGTTCTACCTGCAGGTATGGGCGCTGCTTGGAATTGCGGCGGCGTATATGCTATGGCGCCTGCTTCATTCGGGGCGCAGCGCGCTTTCCAAAATCACATCCGTCAAGAAAGCGTGGCTGGCGGCGCTGGCGGCGCTGATACTCTGCGCATCGATCTATCCTGTGATGGGGACGCGCGACCGGCTGCGCGACCGCTTTGAGGGCAATGTCACGCCGCTCACGCTGAACGGCGCGGCGTTCATAGAAAAATCCCAATACAGAGAACACTACGGCGATATGATCGACCTTGCGTCGGACTATGAAGGCATCCAATGGCTGAAGGCGAATGTAGAGGGATCTCCGATAATTCTGGAAGCGGTAACGCCCACATACCGCTGGGGCGGGCGCGTGTCCATATACACCGGCTTGCCCGCCGTCATCGGCTGGCAGTGGCACCAAGAGCAGCAGCGCTTCGCCTACCGCGAAGAAGTGCCGCGCCGCATCGCCGACGTAGAGACGATATACAACGCCACCGATCCCGAACTAGTGCTGGATCTGCTGCGAAAGTACGGCGTAGAGTATGTGTACGTCGGCCAACTAGAGCGCCTCTACTTCCCCGACGGAATGGACAAGTTCGACGGCGAACTAGGCGGGCGGCTGCAGCGTGTATTCGCCAACGGGGACACCGCGATATACCGCCTGCCGCGCTAGGGGGACGGGCGAAAGAATAAGAGATGTATTCTCAAAGTTGAGTGGCGTTAAAACAATAGAATTCAAACCACTATCTAGGAGGCGATCTATGGCGCGCGCAAGGGTATATCGGCCCGACATCAGGTGCCGACACTGCGGCTCCAATTGGATGCCCAAAGACGGACGCACACGCGGGCGGCAAGTGTACAAATGCGGCGATTGCAATCGGAAATATACGGCAGACGCCGAGCGGCCGCATTTCCCTGAGCATGTCAAGCGGCAAGCGGTGCAGATGCTCATCGAGGGCGCCAGCATGTCGGAGGCGGCGCGTCTAGTGGGCGCAAGCGTTGCATCGGTGAGCGCCTGGCTCAAAGAAGAGAGACAGTCGCGCGGGAAAGAATGCGCGCAATAAGCAAGAAACGCGCAAGCGCCGTACACCTACAATCGCTGCGTCAACCATAGATTTGCCCCCTTTTGCGCCCCTGCGCCTTTGCTCCCTTTTTTATGCGCCGCTCCCGCCGCGCTTAGATGCGCCCGAATTAGCGTACTGTCTATTATCAGATGTTCCATGTCCACATCATCGGCGAAGCGGCAGAACATGCGCTACCATATGCCCTTGTCGCCCCAGCGCGACACTCTGCAATAGACCGTGTTCCAATTGCCGCATTCGGACGGGAGCAGCCGCCATTGAGCGCCTAAACGCGCCATCCATACGCCGGCTTCAATAAACTTTCTGCATTTGCCTTCGGACTTGGCATGCAAATTGGGCGGGCGTATATCTTTGACCATTGGCATAGAGTTAGCATTTGTTGTGTCATGGCAATGGTTTAACATTTCTGCCAACACAACCTAGTACACGTCTGGTTTATTTTTTAGCGCTCACACCACTCTGAAACAAGATTATGCCCCACAACTGACACCCCATCCCCCCCAATGCTATAATTGCCCCCGCCGCCGCGCTTGCGGCGCATCCATCAGACGCTCGGCGCTGCGGCAAGCCGTCGCGAGCGCCGCATATGAAGCGAGGTTTATTATGGCAGACGGACCGATTGCCCCGGAGATTATCGCGCGATACAAGCAGGTGGCGGGCGCTACCGTGTACAGCGCCGTGCGCATGCTTGGCTACGAGCCGTGCTTTATGCGCGATGTCCACGCCTTTACGCCCGGCGAAATGCTGGTCGGCAGAGCGAAGACGCTGCGCTTCATCCCGCCGCGCGCCGACATCATCGCAGAGACGCACCGCGGCGCAGACTCGCCGGAATACCAAGCGATGGGCTCGTGCGAGCCGGGCGATGTGCTGGTCATAGACGGAATGGGCAAGAAGTACGCCGCTATCGGCGGGGATGTCAAGCTCCTGCAGCTCAAGATGCAGGGCGCGGCGGGCTTGGTTACCGACGCATCCATCCGCGACCTGAACATCGTGGCGGACTACGGACTAAAGGTGTTCGCCGGCGGCAGGACGCCCATGGGCGGCGCAGACGAAATCGACCCCTTCGAGGCGAACGTCACCATCGGCTGCGGCGGCGTGGCGGTGCGCCCGGGCGACCTCATCGTCGCCGATGACGACGGCGTGGTTGTTGTGCCGGAGCGTATCGTGGAACAGGTCATCGACTGGGTGGAAGAACACGAAGCCGTCGAAGAGTACATCAAGGGCTTGATAGAGCGAGAGAACGTCGCGCCCGGCAAATACTACCCGCCCACCGACGCCACCATCGCCCGCTACCACGAAGAGACGGGCAACTAGCCGCCCAAACCCGCGCGCATCAGCGCATCGGCAAGAATGGACGGGACTTGCAAGCCAAAGCCGCGTCCCGCCCATTCTGCGCGGCGAAGCGGCCGCTTGGCGCGCGGGAAAGAAAGGGAAAAGCCGTTATGATTAGAGTAGGCATTGCGATACTAGCGGCGTTGGTGCTTGCCATCATCGCGGGCTTTCACTCGCGCCCGGCGCAAGCCGATACCTGCTCGAGACCCCGGCTAGAAGAGTTGGTGGATAGGCACGACACAATCTTTGTGGGCGAAGCAGTTTCAGTTCGACCTGAATGGACGGCGCACCGCCCCATAGCCGACCTAAGACAGGGCATCCTGCCATATTATCTGCACGGACGGCACTGGGTTTTCGACAGGGCGTACATCGTGGAGTTCAAGATAAGCCAAGTGTTGAAGGGGGAGACACAAGAAACGGCATACTACAAGTTAATCGACACGTACACTCACGAAATAGACTCCGAGGAAGGAATAATCATCCGTTACCCAACTTTCGGCGGTCACCGTGTCGTTAAACTATTCGTTGTAGGAACGGAGTACGTCGTATTCTCCAATAACGGTTGGGTACATCCGCAACATCCATGCCACACATTTACGCCACGTTCATACGCAAGCTACTATAAAGATTACGCTGCGTACATGCGGGCATATGGCGTAAGCGGAACGATTCACGCATTGAAAGACGGCGTAGCGCCGCCACCCGGCTCTGTGGCGCGCATGCCCGTTGTCCCGCTGCCGCACAAGGCATTAGCGACCAGGTGGATGCTAGGCGATACATCGTCATACTTCACCCCATCCGTGGACTTTCACGGCGATACATACGGCGAATCGGCGGTCGTCAAGCGCTGCTGCACGGATGAAGAGCTGAAGCGCTTGTGGCAGGGCGTACCCATATCCACCGCCGCAAGCGCCCGCTAGTATGAATATGAAGAAGCGGGGAAGTAAAGCATTGGAGCATTGGCAATGAACGCCCTAAACGCAACCGTTGATACGGCAATTCCACTCATCGAGCGACGGTTGGAAATGCAAGCGCAGTTCAGCGAGGACAACTTTCGCTATCTTGTCTTTCACGGGCTTTTCAAGTCAGGGATTGACGTCGCGCGGATGGCGCTTGAGTATCCCCGTCCGGGGAATTCGCGCGAAAAGATAGATACCATGATACTGGATGAGAATGGCACGCCGCAAATTGCCATTGAGTTCAAATATCATCGCAAAATTCCCAGATCCCACAACCAGCCCCGTACTATGAAAGCCGGCGAGTTGCTTGCCGATTTCGCAAGACTAAGGGATTTCCCTAATGTCCAACGCCTTGTGGTGTACTTGACCGATGGGGAAATGCTCCGGTACATAAGAAATCGAATCCATTGGCTTATCGACTTGCAAGAGCAAGAAATCTCAAATACCACGATACCTAACATCGATACATTGCAAGCCAAAGCTGGCAATTGGTCACACCCCGCCCTATCGCAGATGCTACTGAACCTGCCAGTGGCAAGCGACCATCGGCTGATTGTGTGGCAGGTGAAGCCGAAAGTCGATTAGGCGGGGATGCTGAATCGACGCAGATAAACGGGATTGGCCGGCCTATGAGCCGCATATCCCGTTTATCCCGCGCTTGATTGTTATCCCCGTCTTTATATCCCGTCCGCGATGTTGACGCCGAATGTCGACGTCGATGTGCAGATGCGCGCTACAGCGTCATCACCGACTTGATGACTTCGTCCTCGCGGCGGTCGTACATGTCGTAGGCGCGCTGCACATCCTCGAACTTCAACATGTGCGTCGCCATCTCGCCCGGATCCCACCAGCCGCGCTCTTTCAGGTCGATCATCGTCTCGATGTGCGTGATGGGGTCGCCGCTGGTAGCGCCCTGCGTGGGTATGATTGTGGGCGCTTTTCGCAGGAACAGCGATGTGTCCAGCGGCACGCGCTCTTCGCCGGCGTTCTCTTGTATGCCGAATATGATCGTCTTGCCCAGATTGCGAACCAGCCTGAGCGACGCCTCCAGCGTATCGGCGTAGCCCGCAGCCTCCACGCTGATGTCAACGCCCGCGCCGCCGGTGAGCTCCATCACCGCTTCGTCCAGGTTCTCTTTGGACGGGTTGACGGTGTGCGTCGCGCCGAAGCGCTTTGAGAACTCCAGCCGATAGTCGAACAGATCAGCGGCAATCACCTTGCGCGCGCCCGCTCTGGCGCATATCGCGGTGAAGGACAACCCGATGGAGCCTTGCCCCATCACCAGCACATCCTTGCCCAAAATCGTCCCCATCTGCTGGCAGGAATATAGCACCGTGCCGGATGGCTGGCACATCACCCAGCTAGAGATGTCGCCGTGGTCGGGCAGCGCCGCCATGCGCCCTTCATCGCCGTTCATGTACTCCACCAGCCCGCCGGGGCCGTCCCTGCCGGGCAGGACGATGACCCGCTGCCCCACCTTGAACTTGTCGGAGCGGCTTTCCACAATCGTGCCGGCGCATTCGTGGCAGGGGCCGCCCGCCCGCATCGGGTACTCCTCTTCGGGGTGAACGGGGCCGTAGGCGTGGCGTATGTCGCTGCCGCACACCGACCACGTTTCCAACTTGATGAGGCACTGCCCGTCTTTCAGGTCAGGCACATCCATATCGATAATCTCAAACTGCTTCGGTCCGCTAATTCGCGCTGCTCTCATATCTGCTCTCCGCACCCTCCTGCGTATCGCATTATCGCTTGATGCTATCGTCAAGCCCGCATATATTAAGCCACAACCCGCCATATGACAAGTAATGTATAATAAGGCGCAATAAGGCTGCGGCGGCTGGGTTGCCGTTGCATTCACTCAACCATATACAGCGGGATAGCGATACAAGGGACACAGGAGAATAACGCAATGCAAGTTATCCGAAACGGACAGAACGAGGCGGAAGACCGCAGCGATGCGCCCATATTCTACGGAGGCAAGGTTACGGGCGAGGCTATCGTGGGCGGCGGGATGAGCGGCGATTTCAACTTCAACAAGGTGAGCTTCTACAACGGCGCAAAGAACAAGTTCCACACTCACACCAGCGACCAGATCCTATTCGTGCTGGACGGCAAGGGCTACATCGCCACCGAAAGCGAGCAGGTCGAGATTGGCGAAGGCGATACCGCGCTCATACCCGCCGGCGAAAAGCACTGGCACGGCGCAGTCGACGGCGAAGACTTTTCACACATATCGCTGACGCATCCCGAAAGCCAAACGACGGTGTTCGACTAGGCGGCGGCGCAACAAACCCATATCTATGCAAAGGGGATGCGATACGCTATGCGCTCCGCACTAATCGTGGCGTTTGACGGACTACAGCCGGCGCAGGCAAGCCCGGCGCTTGCGCCCAACCTTGCGGCGTTTGCGGAGCAGGGCGTTGCGTTTGACAATCATCACGCCGTCTATCCCAGCGTTACGCGCGTCAACGCTGCAAGCATCGCAACCGGGCGCTATCCCGGCGCTCACGGCTTGGCGGCGAACGTGGTGGCGATGCGCGACTACCATCCGCACAACGCCTTCTCCGCGATGCAGCCCACGCTTGCGGCGGTGGCGCGCAAGACGTCGGCGCTGCTGTCTCCCACGCTCGCCGATCTGCTGCATCGGCGTGGGCGCGAATACATCGCGGTCGGAACCGGCACAAGCGGCAACGCCTATGTACACAACCCCAACGCCGAGCGGGGCGGCGGCGCAACGATACACCCCGAATTCTGCTTGCCCGATGCGCTGCACGCCGATATTGCGGCGCGCTTCGGCGAATGGCCCACGGATGGCGTTACCAACGCCGCCAAACTGGAACACGCCGTAACGATACTGACCGAGTATGTGCTTGGCGAGCGCAAGCCCGCGGTGGCGTGCGTATGGTTTTCGGAGCCGGACCACGCGCAGCACGCGCACGGCGTCGGATCCGACGTCGGTCTGCGCGCATTGCGCGAAGCGGACGCGCAGTTCGGCAGGCTCTTGGCGTGGCTTGAGGACAGCGGCGCGGCGGCGGATGTCGATGTGCTGGTAGTATCCGATCACGGCTACTCCACGATAGACGATGTCATAGACATTGAGGCGCTTGCGCGCGCTGCGGGCTTCCCGCCGGGCAATCAAGCGGGCGGCATAACGATTGCCACAAACGGCGGCTCGGCGCTGTTCTACGCGCACGATAGCGATGCTGCCACGACGGACAAACTTGCGGCTTGGCTTATGCGGCAGCGCTGGTGCGGCGCGCTGGTGGCGTCCGATGCGGCGGGCGCTATCGCGGGGACGCTGCCGGCCTCGCTGGTAGGCGCTGAGGGGCAACGCGCGCCCGATATTGCTATGTCCTTTCGCTGGAATTCGCGCGCAAACGCCGCGGGATACGCCGGGTACGCCTTCTCCACGGGCGGCGCGCCTGAGCTTGGGCAGCACGGCTCTATGAGCCGCCACGAAATGCGAAATGTGCTGATAGCGCGCGGCAACGGCTTTCGGAGCGGCGCGCGCATCCAAAGCCCCACGGGCAACACAGACATTGCGCCCACAATCCTGCACCTGCTTGGCATAGACGGCGGCGCCGCGATGGACGGGCGCATCCTGATCGAGGCGCTTGCCGACGGCGCCGATAGCGTGAAATGGCGGACGCACACGCACCGCGCCGAGCGCCGCCTGCCGGAAGGCGTGTATCGGCAGCGCATCGCCGTATCATCGGTGGGCGCGACGACCTATGTTGACGAAGGCAACGGCGGGCTGGAGTGAGGCGATAGCGGGCGGCGCGCGCTAGACTACGGCTTCGCGCAGGCAACCGCAGGCAACCAGGGGAAGCGCATCAATGCTACTCTCAGTACATTCCATCCAACTTGCCGTAGCGTCTGAATACTCTAACTAACCGAATACACGATCAACTTCAAGCGTTCTCGAAATTAAAGCGCAATTGAGTGTATAACCAACTAAGTATCCGCTAATGCAGGGCTTCCTATAAATCTCAAACCGATGAGCGTTATCTACTCTACTAAGATAGTAACGCCGGCCGGTATTCTCGCTCTTCAGTGTTTAGGGTATAGTGGCATCCAAATAGCTGCTTAGGAGGTAAGTTGTGGCACGTGAGCGGGCATATCGACACGATGTCAGATGTCGACGGCTGCGGCTCCAATTGGATGCCCAAAGACGGACATACACGCGGCGGGCAAGTGTACAAATGCGGCGGCGCGCGTAGTGGGCGCAAGCGTTGCCACGGTGAGCCGTTGGCTCGGAAAGGGGGGGAGTTGCGCGTGAACTGATGCGCGCTAGGCGCGCGAGCGGCAGAGTTACGGACAATCGCCGCGTCAACGATAGCGTTTGACGAAATGTGGACATATGGGGGCGCTAGAAAAGTAGAAAAGCGCAACGACCTGTGGGTGTGGACAGCTGCGGTGGAAAAGCGCGATGGGAGCAGGTGGATAGACTTTGAGGTGAGCGGTAGGGATGAAGTCGCAGTCATGCGTCTGCCGGATGCGGAGCGCTACGAGCCCGACGCCTACGGAGTGTATGAGGCGCTGCCGGTCAACAAGCATGTGGTTGGGAAATGCGGCGCGGCGAACTGGTGCGAGGGATTGAATTCGATGCTGCGCAGGAAGTTGAACAGACTGTTTCGTTGGACAAAGGGATGCGCAAAGAGCGTGCAGATGCTGGTGAATCTGATTGCACTGGTCTTCTGCGCCAAACTCAATACCACTTAAGAGTGAGAATACCCATAGGGCGCATTGCTTGACAGGGGGCGCATATATTCGTTAGGCTGAATGTGCGTTGGACGGGCTCGTAGCTCAGCGGCAGAGCGGTCGGCTCATAACCGATTGGTCCCAGGTTCGATCCCTGGCGAGCCCACCACTTTCATACGCTCCTCTTTTTATGGGAAGGGATCTTTTGCGCGCCTAGTCGACGCAAAGGCGCATCCGCATCTCTTTCGGGCGCTGATTTGGTAGCGCCGCTTTGCCTCTACATCAGCCACGCACGGAGGCGTTGACGGGTTGATTTGCCGAATGTTGCTGCTCGCGCTGTTGAGCGTGTTCATTATGGGACAGACGCCGCGCGAGTCCATATTTGACGCGCCGCTGCAGCTGTACAAGGGGCCGGCCGATCCGTATGAGGTTATCGTGGCGGTGCAGCCGCAAAAGCCTAAGGTGGGGACGGTTCACTTCACGGTAACTATCCTAGACCCCGCAACGCAGAGCCTGGTCGAGAACGCAAAGGTGCTTATCGTCGCCTATAACCCGGATGGCGAACCGACCTATCAGTCGCCTGCGCTCAACGATCCGGCTACGCCGATACACTATAAGGGCAACATCATCTTTCGCAGCGCGGGGCAGTGGTCGCTACGGGTGAAGATCGAGACGGAAGCGCACGGCGAAACGCAGGCGGTTACGCCGATCAACATCGCAGAGGCGGCGTCTGCGCCTGGGCTTGAGGGCGTGTTCGTGCTGGCGCTTGTGGTATTGGCGCTGGGCGGCGGGACGGCGTGGGTGGCGTACAGCATACGCCGTCAGCAGCACGCGAGGGCGGCGGACGCTAGTCGGTGATGGCGTGCAGCACAAGCGTATCGCCCTCGCGGTAGTACGTCACCTCTACGGACAAGCCTAGGATCTTGTGTTCGTTCAGGTGCGATGGCGCAAAGCCGGGTATTGCCTTTCCCCTTCCCTCAAAGCGCCAGATTGCGCCGTCGTCGTCCTGTATTTCCAGCGCCTCCAGCTCAATCAGCGAGCGCGCCTCTACATGCAACACCTGGCCCCTGACGAATTGCAGGCTCGGCTGCGTCGGCGCGTCGGACGCGTCGGCGCTGCAGGCTGCGAGCGCGCATATCAGAAGCAGCGCCAAGGCGATGAGCGCATTGGCGGGCGCAAGCGCGTCGGCGCGCGGGATAGGGGTTTGGCGTCGACGGAATGGGCGCATAGAAATTGGCGTTTGTTTAATGTTTTTTTTGAATTAAGTTGAAAATTGGACTGATTTTGCGTTGACGCTAATACGGCTGCTTGGGTAATTTTGGGCTATGTGTATGGAGGTATAAGATGCGCAAAATTGCATTCGCGACAACTCTCATAGCCATAGTATTACTTTCGTGGGCGGCAAGCCAACAGGCGGCGGTCAGCGCGGACGCCAAAGAGCCGCTGTACATGGCGCTTATCGACAGGCACGCCACGGGCGCCTCGCAGGAAAACCGGGATCTTGCGGCGTCATTCGTGGGGTTGATGTCGACGTTCCGCGAAGGTCAGCGAATTGGCTTTATCACCGCCGGGGACGAAGCGGCAATCGGGCCGTCGGTGTCCGGCAGCGTGGAACACCGCAGCGATTACCGCGAGATCTTAGCGCGGCTGAGCAACCCCGCGCCGTCGCCGGCGACGGATCTGTCGGCATCCCTGTCGTACGCGCATGAGCTGATGAAGTTCCAGGGCGCGGATGAAGGCTCGACGCTGTATGTGGTGTCGGGCGGCGAACTTGAGGGCGATGCGCCTGCCGAGTCGACGTCGCTGGAGCATCTCATCGGGGAATTCAACGCCGAGGGCTGGCAGATCGTCAGCATCGCGCTGCCGGGTTCGTCGGCGTACGCCGACGGCTTTATGAGCGCGGTGTCCGACGGCACGGGCAGCGACCGATTTCCGCTTGGGACACCCGACGAACTCAAGGTGATTGCGGACAGCATTCTGAGCCAGGACGCAAGGGGGACGCTGTTCGAGATAGGCAGCGATGATCTTGCGGCGGACGATGTGTTCACGGCAACGCTGAACATTGCGCCAAGCACTACGACGGCATCGCTGGTGTTCTTCAAGGAAGGGCCGACGGGATCGCTGAGCCTGCTCAATCCGTCGGGCGTGGAGGCGGACAGCGCGCTGTCTAGCGTGGTCGAGACGCCGTATATGGTGGTGTGGACGCTGGCGGATCCGGATCCGGGCAAGTGGACGGTGGAGGCGCTCGGCAGCGAGGGCTTCATATCGGCATGGCATTATCCCAAGCATACGCTCAACATAGACTTCGTTTCGTTCGACTCCGTGCCGTTCGATCAGCGCGTTGACTTGGTGGCGTTCATATCCGACGGCGAGCGGCGGGTGGCGGCGTCCGACATAGAGGTGCGCGCTACGGTCACCGATCCGGACGGCAAGACAAGCAGCCATGCGCTGAACGATAACGGCGAACTGGGCGATGCCGTATCGGGGGACACTTACTACTCCACTACGCTGTCGCCGTTGGGCGCGGCGGGCGAGTATCAGGTGGAGCTGGAGCTATACTGGCCGCAGTACGAACACTCGATATCCACGCGCAAGGTGGTAACGGCGCAGGCGTTCCCGTCGGTTGACCTCAACCTGACGTCGACTGAGAATCTGACGCCGGGCGAGCGGGTTAAGATAGGCTCTGCGGTGGTGAACATAGAGGGGCAGTCATATGCGATACCGATAGACCGCATATCGGCGGGCGTATCGTCCGAACACGGGAGCGCTGTGGAGCTTGTTCCGCAGAAGCTTCTGAACGCGGGACACGCTTCGGCGTTCGACATAATGTTCACGCCGGTCGAGGAAGAGCGTCACACGCTAGTGCTGCGGCTTAATATGGAGTACGCCTCGCGGGACTACTCGTTCACCACGGATTCGAAGGTTCTGTCGTCGGTCATACCGCCTGCGCCGCCGGCAGTCGCGCCACAGCCGCCCGCGCCGGTTGCGCCGCCGCCGGCCGCCGCGCCGCCGCCGCCTGCGCCTGCAGTGGCTGCGCCGCCGCTTGTAGCGCCGACGGCAAACGATGGGGGCGGTATTCCTGCATTCGCGATATACGGACTGGCCGCGCTTGCGGGCGCGCTAATCATAGCGGGCGTGGGCTACATCGTGTACGGCGTAACGCGCCCGAATCCATACGGCTATCTGCACGATGACGGGGGCAATCTGCTGGTCAATATGGCGACGCTTCAGCGCAGCGCGTTCACGGTTGTGATGTCCAAGAACCTGGTGCGCGGCGAGGAACTTGGCATTCCAGAACTGAGTGGGCTGTCCTTTTTCTTCGGCAAGGGGCAGGTTGACATACGCAGCGGGCAGACGGAGCCGAGCATACGCATCAACAACAAGCCGCTGATCGAGGGCGAGCAGACGCGCGCGGGCAATCTGTCTTGGATTGGGACGCAGGGCAAGCTTTTCAGCCTGCAGCTGACTGCGCCTATGGCAAGCCCGGAGCCGGTGGCCGCGCCTAAGCCTGATGACGGCATGATGGGCGACGAGCCGGCGGTTGCGCCCGGCGTGGGCGACGACTAGCGCGCGGATAAAGCCATAAACTAGGAAGAGGCGTTGGCATACTCACCTGCCAACGCCTCTTTGCGTTGCGCTTATAGGGATGGGCGCGGACGGATGACGGGTGCGGGTTAGTCGGACTCGGCGATGCGTATGGTGGTCATTGCGTCGCCGGGGGTTCGCTGGCGCATGGGGTCTCTGACTGCGATGGCGTTCACGACGTCCATGCCGTCGACGACCTTGCCGAATACGGAATGGCGGTCGTCTAGGTGGGGCGTGGGGACGAATGTGATGAAGAATTGGCTGCCGTTGGTGCCGCGTCCGCCGCGCTGTCCGGCGTTTGCCATAGACAGGATGCCGGGCGAGTCGTGGCGCAGGCTGGGATGGAACTCGTCGTCGAACTGATAGCCGGGGCCGCCGCTGCCGGATCCCTCGGGATCGCCGCCCTGCGCCATAAAGCCGGGGATTACGCGGTGAAAGGTTACGCCGTCGTAGTAGCCTTCGCGCGCCAAAAAGACGAAATTGTTGACGGTTACGGGCACTTCGGCGGCGAAGAGTTGGATTGTTATCTCGCCGCCCTTCGCCATTTCAATCGTTGCGGTGTACTTCTTGCTTTGGTCAATCGCCATTGGCGGCGGGGATGCGTACTTCATATCGGTTGCGCTGCCTCCGATGCTATAGGGTGTGGGGTTAGTTTTGCTCTATGCGGATTGTGCGGATTGCGTCGCCGGGGGAAGTGGCTCTTTGGGGGTCTCTCAGTGTGATGCCCATAACCACATCCATACCCTCTATGACTTTGCCGAATACGGAATGGCAGGAGTCGGCGGCGCAGTCTTTGGGGGAACCGTCGGGGTAGTAGCCGTCGAGGAAGTTGGTGTCGCGGAATGTGATGAAGAACTGGCTGCCGTTGGTGCCGTTGCCGTTCCGCAGTCCGGCGTTTGCCATAGACAAGACGCCGGCTTCGTCGTGCCGCAGTTCGGGATGGAATTCGTTGTCGAAGCGGTAGCCGGGTCCGCCCGCGCCTGTGCCGTCGGGATCGCCCGTCTGCGCCATAAAGCCTTCCAATACGCGATGGAAGGTTACGCCGTCGTAGAAGCCTTCGTTGGCGAGAAAGACGAAATTGTTGACGGTCATGGGCGCGCGCTTTTCGAACAGATCTATGACGATTTCGCCGCCCTTTTCAAGTTCAATGACCGCTCGGTAGTCCGCGGCTTCGTCGATGTTCATTGGCGGGGGGGCGTCCCACTGCTTGAATGCAGGCGCCGGATCCGGTTCCTGAGCGGCTGGCGGCGTGGTGGGCTGGGCGGCGGGGATTTCGGGCGCGCCAAGTTCGGGCTGTCCGGAGCCGCACGCGAGAGCGAACAGCGCAAGACACGCCGCGGCGATAAACGCAAAGTTTCGTGTGCGCTTAGTCATCATTTTGTATTCAACGCCTCCTGTTATGCGTTATGCAGCGCAGTGCCGATCCATCAGCGTCCACATACGTATGCGGGCGACGCAACGGCATTGCGATTATTATCTTAGCTGCATATTCTACAATCCCATGCGCGTAATCGCTAGTCTTTGGCGAAAGCGGTTTGAGTTGGGCTTATTATCGGGATTTAACGCAAGGACGCAAGGGCGCAAAGTTCTTTGGCATTCACAATGTTAAGTGGCATTAGATATAATGGCGCTCAAACTACTATCTATGAGTTGAGTTACGGCGCGCGCAAGGGTGTATATGCACGACATTAGATGCCGAGCAGCCTCACTTCCCTGATCATGACAAGCGGGCAGTCGGTTCAGATGCTCGTTGAGGGCGCGAGCATGTCAGCGTAGGCGGTGGCGTGTAGTGGGCGCAAGCGTTCCATCGGTGAGCGGTTGGGTGAAAAATCGGAGTCCGGTTGCTTTACACAATCGCATTGTGAGGATGTGGTTAGGCAAGATGCGCAACACGATAGACAAGCAGAAGGCTATTTACTTTCGCAACCGCTTTCGGGATGCCCGCGCCGCCGTTGAGAAGTCAGACCGGGACTGCATGGATATTCTCTATGCGCTGGAAGATTTCGGGCAGGTTCTCACAGGGATACAGAACCCAGGGGAGCAAAATCTCGGAAAATACCAGGAATGCGTAACGGAATTTGTGGATAAACATTATCCTGACAAAGACCGTCCACAGTATCAAATCGACTTTGGCAGACTATACGACATAGTGCGCCAGGCCCGAAACAACGCAGCTCACAAAGGCGCGCGCTCAAGATACTTCGCGCCGCGAGCCGTAGAACTCAGTCTAATGGTGGAGGATGCGCTGATGTGCGCGGCGAAAGCAGACAAAGTAAAGGACTACATGGCAGCCAGTCCAGTTGTGGCGGAACTTTGGCAACCCTTGAGCATCATTCGCACGATGATGCTGGCAAACTCATTCACGCATATTCCATACTTCGATGCCGCCGCCGAATGGTTCGTCGTATCGGATGCGGATATTGCCCGTTACCTTCGTCCCTCCGGCAAATACGAAAAGAAGCGATTGAGCCACAAACTTGAATGTCTCGCGAAAGAAAAGGGAATATGCGCTTCCAAGCCTCAGGTTGTTTGCCCTGACGATTTGGTTAGTAAAGTTGTCTGCCCCGATAAATCGGGCAATAAAGCGCCTATCTCAGAGTTGCCGATATTGGTGCGTCATCCAAAGCACAATGAACATCTGCTGGGCATACTCACCGCGTCCGACCTGATGTAACCCGCCTAGGCGGGTATGAGGCGCATGCGAATGCAGATCAAACCACTTGTCCGTTGCAAGGCTGCGCCGCCTAATCGCGTAGGTCAATTACCCCAGCACATTCCCTATCGTCAGCCAGTAGAACACGATGTAGGTGCCCGCTATCAGCATCAGCCAGGTGCCTATCGGCTGTATGTAGGGCATCGCGCGCCGCATCACGCCTATCACCGCGCCCTTGAACACCGCCATCAGCAGCGTCAGCGCGATGATGACCGCGCCCATTCCCAGCGCGTACAGCACGAACTGCGCGAATGAAGTCCATATCGTCGCGGTAGAGAACGATGTGCCGATGACCGCCAAGAATATGGGCAGCGTGCAGCTTAGCGACGCCAACCCGTAGGATAGCCCGAATATGAAGTAGCCGCGCGCATTCGTTTGGCCGGGGTTGCCGAAGCGTTCCGACATCTGCTGCGCCAGCGCGGTGTAGAGCTTGCCGCCGCTCAGCAGCCACGCGCCCGCAATCGTCAGCAGCACGCCGATGCCCAGCCCGACCCAAGGCAGGATGCTGCCAACCACGGAGCGCGCGCCAAGCCCGATGACCGCGCCGGCGGCGGCGAACAGCAGCACGAAGCCCGCCGTTACCGAGCCGCCGATGAGCAGCGCCTTGCCGATCTGTCCTGCGAAAGACGGGTTATTCCGCTCGTCGTGGATGCCCAGATACAGCCCCATATACGCCGGCAGCATTGCGAAGCCGCACGGGTTGAACGCCGCCGCTATGCCCGCGCCGAATGCGAAACCCAGCGGCGCTATGACGCCCCAACCGCCCAAACTTCGAGCGGCGAACCCCGATATCGACTCCACAAAGAAGTTCACGCCGTCAATTTCGCTTTCGCCGCGCACCAGCAGCGCGCCCACAACCGCGATTGTCAGCGCAACCGCCGCCACGCCCACGGGCAGAACGACGCTCCGCGCAAATCCCGTCGAGTTGTCGGCATCGGAGTATGCAGTTCCATCGTTCATAGCGCTAAACCTCATCCATCGGACTTTGACTTTATGCGAATACACTCTACGCTAGCCGGCTTGCCAATTCCTACGGTAGTAGCAGACATTAGGTTTGCCGATTTGGATGCGCATTGAGACGAATAGATTTATGCAAGGGGGTGAATGCGCGCGCCGCTAGTCTTCGTCGTCCTCTTCGGCATCGGGCGGCGGCGTGTCGAATGGGCGGTTCTCGCGACGCGCTTTCTCAAACTCGTCGAACCATTCCCGCCACGCCGCGTCTCTTTCCGCCTTGCCCCGGGTTATGCCTCGGGCCTCGCCCTCGGCTCTGCCTCGGGCCTCGCCCTCAGCCCGTCCTTCAGCCTTGATCGCTTCCCTTGCCCTGTCTCTGCTTTCTTTGACCTTTTCGGAGAAAAACACCATGGCTCTCATCGCCTCCGTTGCCAGATATGATAGGAATGCCACAAAGGGCATAGCCGAACTCAGGTCGTTAGCCAGGTTGCGAAATCCGCTTGCGTCCTCGCTGACGACATAGTCCTCAGGCAAGGTAACAAGCAGGATTGTGCCATTGGGCAAAGGGGTGAATGCGCGCGCGCCGCTAGTCTTCGTCGTCATCTCCGGCATCAGGCGGCGGCGTATGGAATGGGCGGTTCTCGCGACGCGCTTTCTCAAACTCGTCGAACCATTCCCTCCACGCCGCGTCTCTTTCCGCCTTGCCCCGGGTTATGCCTTCGGCCCGGCCCTCAACCCGGCCTTCAGCCTTGATCGCTTCCCTTGCTCTATCTCTGCTTTCTTTGACCTTTTCGGAGAAAAACACCATGGCTCTCATCGCCTCCGTTGCCAGATAGGATAGGAATGCCACAAAGGGCATAGCCGAACTTAGGTCGTTGACCAGGTTGCGAAGTCCGCTTGCGTCCTCGCTGACGATATAGTCATCAGGCAAGGTAACAAGCAGCACTATGCCATATAATAGCATAAGCGCCGAAAACACTATGACATAGTGGGTGCTCCATCCCTTTGGCGGCATGAAGGGCAAACGCCCATCGTCGCGGCGGTTTCTGTTGTCGCTGTCCGAATTACGCTGCATCGGCGCTGCCTTTCGCTTTCGATATTGGTTATTCGCTCTATTGAATCTTCTCCAGCGGCGCAAAGCCTAACAGCAGCCGCTTGATGCCGGCGCCGTCGGTGAAGGCAACGGTTACTTCGTAGTCGCCGCCGGCCGACGGCTTGCACTCAGTTACGATGCCTTCGCCGAATGCCTTGTGCCGCACCTTGTCGCCGGTCGTCAGCGGCGCCGATGACGGTTGAGCGCGCCTTGCCGCCACGCCGCCCGGCTTGCGCGCCGCATCCCTGCCGCTGCGGATTGGCGCTAGGCGCTGACGCCGCATAACGCCGGCGTCGGGCTGCGGGTGCGTCGGCGTGTGCCTTGCCACGTCGTTATGAGTCGGCGTTGGCGCACGCCTCACCGCATCGATCTGTGGCGGCGCTTGCGTCGGGGGGCGACGTCCGCCGCTCGCAGAAGTGCTGCTCGCCCAGCCGGCCGCGCCCGCCGATTTGCGCTGCGTGGCGGGCTTGGGTTGCGCCGGCGCTTCTAGTAGCTCAGACGGGATGTCCAGCAAGAAGCGCGATGGCATTCCGGGCTCCGAGCCTCCGCGAAATCCCCGCCGAAAGGCGCGCAGCAGATAGAGCCGCTCTTTGGCGCGCGTAACGCCTACATAGCACAGGCGGCGCTCTTCCTCAACCTGCGTAGGGTCGTCCATTGAGCGCGTGTGCGGCAGCAAGCCTTCTTCCATTCCCACCATGAACACGATGGGAAACTCCAACCCCTTCGCCTGATGTAGCGTGATGAGCGTTATAGCGTCCGTTTTCTGCTCGAAGTTGTCCACATCGGCGACGAGGCTCACACTTTCCAAGAACGCCGTCAACGCCTCATCTCTGCCCAAGTACAGAAAGCCGCGCGACGCTTCGCGGAATTCGTGGATGTTGTCCATGCGCTCTTCGCCGCGGTCGGACTGCTCGCTCATCCAGCGCCCGTAGCCGCTGCGCTCTAGCACAAGGTCTATGATGTCCGTCAGATCGAGGTTGTGGCGCTCGTCCGCTATGCCTTTGATGAGGGCGTGGAATGCGGTCAGCGCCGACCGCGCGCGCGCCGTGAACGGGCTGTTCAGCAAGCCTGCCCCCGATGCCGCCGCGCCGAATTGCGGCGACGATGCAGCGCCGAATTGCGGCGACGATGCAGCGCCGTTTGCCAGCACCTCTATCGCCGCGAACTGCGATATGCCCGCCACTCGCGCGGTGCGCGTCAGATGGTCGAGCGTGCGCTGCCCGATGCCGCGCGACGGCACGTTGATGACGCGGTTAAGGCTCACATCATCGTTGGGGTTGGCGATAAGGCGCAGGTAGGCGGTGATGTCTTTGACCTCTTGACGCTGATAGAACTTCTGCCCGCCGACCACCTGATACGGCATTCCGTAGCGCAGGCAAGCCTCTTCCAATGCGCGCGATTGGGCGTTCACGCGGTACATAACCGCAATGTCCCCAAGCGCGATGCGCGGGCTACGCGCGAGACTTTGGATTTCCTTGACTACGAACTGCGCCTCTTCCTCTTCGTTGTAGCCCTCTGCAATGACGATTGGAACGCCCCGTCCGTTGCGCGTCCACAGATCCTTATCAACCCGCTGCGTGTTGGACGCAATGAGACTGCGCGCCGCGTCCAAGATGGTCTGCGTAGAGCGGTAGTTTTCCTCAAGCGCAATCAGTTTGGCGTTGGGATAATCGTCCTGAAAGCTCAGGATGTTGCGAATATCGGCGTTGCGCCAAGTGTATATGGACTGGTCCGGATCGCCCACCACGCAGATGTTCAGGTGAACGCCCGCAAGCTGCTTGGCTATGGCGTACTGGGCTACATTGGTATCTTGGAACTCGTCGATCATAAAATGAACGAAACGATCCTGATACTTCCTAGCCACATCGGGTTGGCGCTCGAAGAGTTGGAATGTCTTCAGCAGCAGGTCGTCGAAGTCCACCGCTGAGCTTTGGCGCAGCAGGTCGTCGTAGCGCTCATAGGCGCGCGCTACGATTTCGTCCCAGTAACTGGCGGAGCGTTGCGCGAACCCTTCGATGCCCAGAAGCTGGCTCTTTGCGCCCGATATGGCGGATAGTATCGCGCGCGGCGGGTAGCGCTTGGGGTCGTATTCAAGCTCAGTGAGAACGCGCTTCATCAGGGACATCTGGTCTGCGTCATCGTATATCGCAAAGTCGCGGTCTATGCCGATATGTTCGCTTTCGCGCCGCAGCACGCCCGCGCAAAATGCGTGGAATGTGGATGTAGTGAGCCGCTCCGACGCCTGCCCAAGCAGCGACGCAAGCCGTTGGCGCATTTCGCGCGCCGCCTTGTTGGTGAAGGTTACTGCCGCGATGCGGTAGGGCGTGATGCCCACCACGCGCGCGATGTAGGCGATGCGGTGCGTGATGACGCGCGTCTTGCCGCTGCCCGGCCCCGCGATTATGAGCAGCGGCCCGTCTATGGCGGTTACCGCCGCGCGCTGATTGGCGTTCAACCCGTCCAGAATGCGATGCTCCGCCTGCCCGATATGTCCCACGCGCGCGGATCGGACGGCGTCGGGTGTGTGTTCGGATGAAGTCATAGGTTTATAGTCCTCCCTGATTGCGCCGTTAATCGCGCCGTATGGAACACGATTATATCACCGCGCTATCATCACCTTGCCTAAGTTGCCCAAGTTCGGTTGATTACAAATTGGGTTGGTTATAGGAAGCGCCTTTGGCTCGCTATGCGCTTGCGTCTTTGCGCCGTTTCCCGCAAGCCGTTGCCGTCGATTGCCGATATTTCGGCGCTCTGATAACCTGTCCGATGGGAATACGCAACGCATTGGAGGCGCAAGTGAGCGAATACACCGAGCAAGAGCGGCGCGCGCTGGACATACTGGCGGGATTGGGGGCGCACCCCGCCGTGCCGTTTCATGAGGCAGCGGTGGCGCGGCACATCATCGGGCTGCTTGAGCGGATCGATGGCGTGGACTGGCGCATCGACGATTTCGGCAACATCATCGCGCACTACGGCGAGCCGCAAGCCGCATCCGATGCCGACGCAGAGCCGCATCCGCCAATCGCATTTGTGGCGCATATGGACCACCCCGGCTACGAAATCATTCGCGCCGATACGCCGGACGGCGGCGCTGAATCGGGCGATAACGATGGGAATAGCGGCGAAAGATACTACATAGCGGAGGCGCTGGGCGGCGTTCCCGTTGCGTCTATGACAAAGCGCACGCCGGCGTTTGCGCTGACCGCGGACGGCAGCCGCATTCCCGCCGAACTTCTGCCTATGCCCGACGGCGCAGATAAGCGGCTTGCGCGCGTGCGCCTGAAGTCCGATGCGCGGTTGGATTTGCCGACGGCGGTAGTGTTCGACCTGCCGGATTTCACCATCGACGGCGACGCCATTCGAATGCGCGCGGCGGACGACCTCGCCGGATGCGGCAGCATCTTGGCGGCGCTGGAGCGGCTTGCGGCGGCGGGCGCTGCGGCCGATTTCTACGGCGTGTTCACGCGCGCCGAAGAGGGCGGGCTGTTCGGCGCGCGGCTTATGGCGGAAGCGGGCGCGCTGCCCAAGAACGCGCTGGTGGTATCCATAGAGGCAAGCCCGCTTATACCCGGCGTGGAACAGGGCGCGGGGCCGGTCATACGCACGGGGGATAGGGTGTACACATTCGACGCGGACGCAGAGCAGGCGCTAATCGCGGCGCGGGACGGCATAGCGGCGCGGGACGGCGGGTTTAGGTGTCAGCGGCAGCTTATGAGCGGCGGCGGGTGCGAAGCGACGGCGTTTGCGGTGTTCGGATACAGCGTGACCGGCTTGGCGTTCCCGCTAGGCAACTGGCACAACGCCACCACAACCATACCCGACCGCGATGGCGGGGTGGATTCGGAGTACATCAGCGTATCCGACTACCTAGGCGGCGTGGCGCTGATAGCGGAAGCGGCGGTCAGCGTCGCCAAGCGCAACGATTCGGCCGTGCGCCGCAGCATCCGCAGCATACCGGACGCCGTGCGGGAACGGATGCGGGGGACGGCGGGGATATGAGCGCCGAATGATGCGATAAGGGGCGGCTAGGGCAGTTCTAGGTTGGGGGTGGGCGCCGCTATTCGCAGTCGTCGGCGTGGGCGCATAGCATCGGCGCGCCGCCTCGCTTCACCATAGCGGCAACGCGCGATACGCCGTATATCTGCATATCGATGTCTTCAATCTCTGCAGTGTACGACTCGACGATGTCTGAATAGTTGTATTCACGCGCCTGTTCCAACCAGCGCGAGTAAGATTCGCGCAAGCTCCGCAGGGTATCCAACATACCGGGCGCGTTTTCTGCGCATCCCGCCCAGCCTACCAACTCCCCATATGGCGCAACATCATTGACGCACCAATCTATTTGGCGCTGAATTATCTCTTTTTCCTCAGGGTAGTTGCGCGGATCTTTGAGCCACCTCCGCATTAACGCTAATCGATACGCCTTCCATTTCGCGTGTACGCTGTCACTCAAGTTTATTCCTCCCATATAAATACGCAGCGGAGCGTGTTCGTATTGTTGTACGATAATTGCATAGTTCCATCATTATAGCAATCATATAACAACAACCACGCTGGCGTCACAAATACTCTTTGCGCCCTAGCGTCTTTGCGTTGATAGATAACGGCGGGTTGAGGCGCTTCGCCTCAACCCGGCTTGGCTTTTGCGCCATTCAAGTCCCCGATGTGTTACCCTTGTAGCGCTTTGGCGGGGCAGCGTGAGCGCCAATCGGCAATCTTGTGCCGCAAGCCACGGACGGGCGCCGGGCGTTTCGGCTGCGCCGAATGGGGCGCGCCGGCAAATTTTCGCAATTACGCAATCACACAATCGCATAGGAGCAAGTCTATGAGTTGGCAATTTGTTCTGGTCAATGGGCCGTACGGCGGCACGGCTGAGGGGCCGGCGTGGGACGGCTCCGGGCTGCTGTTCACGCACATTCCGAGCAGCCGCATTATTCGCTACGATCCGGAAATCAGGGGATCCAGTCTGTTCCGCGCGGATACGAACAACGCGAATGGGCTGATGTTTGACGCGGACGGGCAGCTGTACGCCTGCGAGGGCGGCGGGCGGCGAGTTGTGCGGTACGAAGCGGACGGCTCCGTTACCACGCTGGCGGACGGGTTCGAGGGCAAGCGCCTGAATGTGCCAAACGACCTTGCGATAGACGATAAGGGGCGCGTCTGGTTCACGGACCCGTTCTATGACGGCGCAGGCGGGCCGTGGAGTCTCGACCGCGCCAACAAAGACCTTGACCACGATTCGGTGTATCGGCTTGACGAGCAGTCCGACGGAAGCTGGACGATAAGCCGTGTTACCTATGACACAACGCGCCCCAACGGGCTACTGTTTTCGCTGGACCATAGCGTTCTGTATGTGGCGCAGTCGGGGCGGGACGCTGACGAAAAGCGCGAACTGCGGGCGTATCCGGTCAACGCCGACGGCAGCCTGGGCGACTGCAGCGTACTGCACGATTTCGGCGCTCACCGCGGCATAGACGGGATGGTTCTGGACACTGAGGGCAACATCATCGCCACCGCCGGCATCCGCGAGGGCGGGCCGGGGCCGATGGTGTATGTATTTGCGCCCGATGGCGAGGTGTTGGAGACGCATCCCACGCCTACGGATCGGCCTACGAACTGCTCATTCGGCGGGGCGGATCTGACAACGCTGTATGTAACCACGGGCGGCGGCGATGTCTATATGGCGCACACCGATAGGCAGGGGCGGCTGCACTACCCGGCGGCGGGATAGGCGCAATCGCAAGATCGCCGCGCTACATCGGGAGTTGCCGATGCGCTAACGGCAAGTGCGTCGACGTGGCAGTCGACGCACTTGCGCGCTAACGGCTGTCTGTACACCTTTTCGCTCTGCAATCCCCAATTCGCAATTCCTGCCGCCGCGTGAAGGTTGCGCAACATACCCGCTGATGATATACTATTTGCGTATATGCCGCTTTCGCGTCATTCGCAACGCGGCGGGCGTGTATCTAACTTATCGTTTCTTCTGCAGGAAGTGGGCTTGCCCACTTTCTTTGTTATGAGGGGCAATTTGCGCTAACCGATATTAGGAGGTGGTTAAGGTATGCCGAAGAGCGATTTTGTCGTCGCCTTGACGCAGCTCGCAGCAGAGCGCGGTCTTCCACAAGAAAGCGTGCTTTCCGCTATCGAAGAGGCGATAGCGTCCGCCTACCGAAGGGACAGCGTCGCCGCCGGGCAGAATATCACCGTGAAGCTGGACCCCGGCTCCGGCGATGTCACGGTCAATGTGCTGAAAACCGTGGTGGACGTCGTAGCCGATGATAGGACCGAGGTTGCGCTGCGGGACGCGCGCAAGATAGCCCCGGACGCCGAGGTTGGCGGGATCGTCATCACGGAGAGCATGCCTCACGAACCGGGGCGCATCGCGGCGCAGACGGCAAAGCAAGTGGTAATGCAGCGCCTGCGCGACGCCGAGCGCGACATCGTCTTCAAGCAGTATGAAGACAAGGCGGGCGAAGTGTTCCTGGTTACGCTTCAAAAGATCGATCCGCGCCACATAGTCGTTGATCTTGGGCGCTCCGAAGCGATTATGCCGCACATCGAGCAAGTCCCCAGCGAGCGCTATCGCAGCAACACCAAGATGCGCGTGTTGCTCAAGTCGGTGGAGCGCTCCCCCAGCAAGGGGCTTGAGCTCATCGTATCGCGCGCCGATAAGCTTCTGCTTAGGCGCCTGTTCGAGATGGAAGTCCCCGAAATCTTTAGCGGCGCGGTCGAGATCGAGGCAATCGCGCGCGAACCCGGCTCGCGCAGCAAGGTGGCGGTGAGCGCGCGGCAAGAGGGGGTGGATCCGGTAGGCTCATGCGTGGGCTTGCGCGGCGTGCGCATTCAGAACATCGTCAACGAACTTCACGGCGAAAAGATCGACGTGGTGGAGTGGAGCAGGGAAGCACCGGTGTTCATAGCCAACGCGCTCAGTCCGGCTCAGGTGCTGAGGGTGGAGCTGAATATGGACTATGGCTCCGCTATGGCAATCGTCCCCGAAAGGCAGTTGTCGCTCGCCATCGGCAGGGAGGGGCAGAACGCGCGGCTCGCGGCGCATCTGACCGGCTGGAAGGTGGACATTAAGAGCGATGTCGAGTACCAGGCGGATATTGAGGCGCGCGCGCGGCATGCCGCCGAGGCGCATGCCGCCGCCGTAGCCGCCGAGGCGGCCGCTATCGCCAGGGCGAAGGCCGCGTCGCTCGGCGCATTCGCGTTCGAGAATGATGACGCTGAGCGAGCCGCCGAGCCTATTGCCGCCGAACTTGCGCCGGCGGCGGATGCGCCCGTCGGCGAACCGGCAGCGGCGGAAGTCGCGGAAATAGCGCAGATAGAGGCGGACGCGCAGCCTGCCGCCGGTCTTGAACCTGCCGTGGTGGACGCGGATGCCGTGGCTGCCGAACCTGCCGCAGAAAGCGCGGTTTCAGGAAAGACTCAAGACGAAATACTCGAAGAGATGCTTGCCGCCGAAGCGGCCGAGATAGCCGCGGTAGAGCGCGCCGCGGCAGAACTAGCCGCCGCCGAGCTAAAGTTGCAGGAAGCAAAAGCCGAAGCGCAAGCGCCGCCGCCCGCCGCGGAAGCGCCGCTGTCTGAGCAGGCGGCCTCCGCGCCGGCCGCCGAAGTCGAGCCGACGGCTGAGCAGACAACATCACTGCGCGATCTGCCCGACGACATATGGACGGTGCGCCGCGCGCGGGCGCGCAGGCCGGCGCCCGGCGACGAAGACGCGCCCGGACGCATTCGGTTCGCCGAGGACATCGCGGGACTGCGCGGCGGCGTTACCGCATCACGCCGACGCAGACGCGATTCGCAGACGCCCGGAAGCGGCGATAACCGCGGGCCGGCAAGAAGGCGCAAGTCCAACAACAGAAGGCGGCGTTAGCGTATGAACGCCCGAAAGCGGCATATTCCAATGCGGAGCTGCGTGGCGTGCGGCGGCAAGACGCCAAAGCGCGAACTGCTGCGCATCGTCGCCACGCCCGAACGCGGCGCGCAGGTGGACGCAAGCGGCAGGATGCACGGCAGGGGGGCGTACATCTGCCCGAACTGCGCCGCCGATGCCGGCAAACTCAGACAGGGACGTTTGGCGCATTCGCTGCGGACGAGCATCGACAATCGGCAGTGGGATAAGGTTATCGCAGACATATCGGCGCACAGCGAGGCGCAAGCGCGCTGACTATATCGCGCGCAACCGGCCCCGGCGTGGGATGGGCGCCGGGAATCCGTGAAACGATGAGACAGCAAGGGGGGCATATGGCTAACAGAGTGGAAACCATAGACTACCAAAACCGCAGCGACGAAGACGCTACTCAAGCAGTCTATCAGGACGCAGGCGCATACGACGACGGGTATGACGACTACGACGACTATGAGTTGGAACCGCTTGAGGTGCCCAATGCGATAGCCGTTCACGACTTGTCCGATTTGATGCAGACAACCCCCATTGAAGTCATCAAAGAGTTTATGCGCAGCGGCTATATGTTCTCTATCAACGAAGTGGTAGAGCATGAACTCGTCGCCGAAATCGCCCCCGCTTTCGGCTTCGAAGTGCTGCCTCTGGAAGAGGAAACCGGACCCGCATCCATCGTCCCGTCGACCAGCGGCGAAGACCCCGCGCTGCTGGAAGACCGCCCGCCCGTCATAACCATTCTGGGGCATGTTGACCACGGCAAAACCACGCTGCTGGACACGATACGCAAGAGCAATGTTGTTGGCGGCGAAGCCGGCGGCATCACGCAGCATATCGGCGCTTATCAGGTCAAATCCAAAGACGAAACGCTCACATTCTTGGACACGCCCGGCCACGAAGCGTTCACTGCAATGCGGGCGCGCGGCGCACAGGTTACGGACATCGCGGTGCTGGTTATCGCCGCCGACGACGGCATTATGCCCCAAACCGAAGAGGCGATAGACCATGTGAAAGCCGCCGCCGTCCCCATCGTGGTGGCGATAAACAAGGTGGACCGCCCCGAATCCGATCCTGAACGCGTCAAGCGGCAACTGGCGGAACACGACCTGCTGATCGAAGAGTGGGGCGGCGATGTTATCGCCTGTCCGGTGTCGGCGCTTACCGGCGACGGCGTTCAAGATCTGCTCGACAACCTGCTGGTGGTGTCAGAAATCGGCGAGCTCAAGGCAAATCCGCATAAGCCCGCCAGGGGCGTGGTGGTGGAAGCGCGCATAGACCGCAGCCGCGGCACAGTCGCCACTGTGCTTATTCAGTCCGGCACTCTCAGCGTGGGCGATAATGTGGTGGTGGGCAATATGAAGGGGCGCATTCGCGCTATGCTGACGGACAGCGGGCAGCCCATCACCGCCGCCGCGCCGTCGCAGCCGGTAGAGGTTCTGGGCATCAGCGGCGTCCCCGAAGCGGGGGACATCCTGGAAGTGACCACGGACGAGCGCGCCGCGCGCCAACTTGTGGAGCGGCGCATCCGCGAATCGCATATGAAGCGCTCTACGGGTCCGACCCTCGAGGATGTGCATACGCGCATAGCGGCGGGCGAAGTGAAGGCGCTCAACCTCATCATCAAGACGGATGTGCAGGGCAGCGTGGACGCCGTCAAGAGCGCGCTGAACAACCTTAGCACCGACCAGTCCAGGGTTAACATCGTTCACCTCGCGAGCGGCGCTATCACCGAAAGCGATGTGCTGCTTGGAATGGCGTCTCAGGCAATCATAGTCGGCTTCAACAGCGATCCCGAACAGGGCGCAACCGCGCTCGCCAATCAGGAAGGCGTCGAGATACGCCGCTATGACATCATCTATAACCTGCTCGAAGATGTCGAAAAGGCGCTGACCGGGCTGCTTGAGCCGGTCTATCGCGATGTCATAGAGGGACATGCAACCGTCAGAGCCACCTTCGGCGTGGGCAGGCGGGTCAAGGCGGCCGGCTTCTATGTCAACAACGGGACGATACAGCGCAGTTCGGTTGTCCATGTGCTGCGCGACGGGGAGCGCATTCACTCCGGCGCAATCGCAAGCCTCAAGCGCTTCAAGGACGATGTGCGCGAAGTCAACACAGGCTTTGAGGGCGGGCTTACGCTGGAGGGATTCAACGATTACGAAGAGGGCGATCTGCTGGAAGCGCACCGCTCCGAGCGCGTGCGATGACGCATTCGCGCTAATGCCGCCGCATCCGTCCGTGTTGCCGGCGTAGCGCGCTAGAACTTGTAGAAGTGGTTGCGGATTTCGAACTCGGCGTCCTGCCGCGAGAAGAGATCCCAGTCCGCTTTGCGAACCGTTAGGTATGAGTTCGCAAGCAGCGGCCCAAGCGCGCCCATAAGCAAGTCGTCGCGTTCCAGTTCGCGCACGGCGGCAAGCAGCGTCGCCGGCAAGCGGTGTATGCCGCGCCGCGTCAGCTCTTCGATGGGCAGCAGCGTGGGGTCGACGTCGATCCACTGCGCTTTGCTGGGCTGCAGTCCGCGCTCTACGCCGTCAAGCCCAGCGGCGATGATGCCGCCCAGCGCGATATATGGGTTGGCGCTGGAATCGACGGGACGAAACTCTACGTTGGTGGACGCCATCTCTGCGCCCCAGAAGGTAGAGGGTATTCGCAGCGCGGCTTCGCGGTTGTCCGGGCCGTAGCAGGTGAAGGCGGTGCTCCATGAGCCGGGGGATAGCCGCCTGTAGCTGTTCATGCTGGGGCAGGTCAGCGCCACCAGCGCCGGCAGGTGCGCCATCACGCCGCCGATGAAATGATACGCCAGCTCGCTGATGTTCTGCTCGTCGGCGCCGTCAAAGAACAGGTTGGTTTGCTCGGACTTGTCCCAAGCGCTGAGGTGGGTGTGCAAGCCGTTGCCCGCCTGGTTGGGGAAGGGCTTGGGCGCGAAAGAGGCGAACAAGCCGTGCTGATACGCCACGTTTCGCACGGTTTCGCGGTAGATGAGATGATTGTCGGCGGCGCGCAATGCGCCGGTGTGGCGTATGCTCAGTTCCTGCTGCCCATGCCCCAACTCGGTGTGATACTGCTCGATGCGGACGCCTTGGGCTTCCAGCGCCGCTATGATGTCGTCGACGGCGTCTTGGGCGTAGGTCATGCCCACGCTGGCGTTGTCGAGGCTGTCGTCAAGGGGGACATAGCCGCCGTCGTCCGTCTTGTGCGCCAGGTACCATTCGGGTTCCATCGCCGCCTGGAATGTCAGTCCCATCGCTTCGCCCTTGGCGAGCATTCGCTTCAGGAAGTCGCGCGGACACGCCTCCCACGGACGGCGCTCGATGGACATTAGGTCGGACAGCATCAGCGCGCGCTTGGGGGCGTATGGCAGGATGGTGAAGGTGTCGGGGTCGGGCAGCAGGCGGAATTCGCCGGCGGGGCCCATTCCGTCCATCACTTGGAGCTGATCCATATCGGTCATTATCTGCATCGCAGTGGTAGTGCCGATGCCCGAATTGAGACGCGATTCCAAGCCCGCTATGTGGGTTGCCTTGCCGCGTATGATGCCGCCGTTGTCGCACCAAAAGAAGCTGATCAGCTTCACGCCCGCCTCTTTCGCCTGCCGAACAATATCGTCGCGTTCCATTCGTCGGTTCACTCCTGACTATGAATGTATCGTATGTATAGGAGTAAAGTTTAGCATAGGGCGGGGGCAATGTACTATTTCGGGCGGTTAGCGGGGCGCAGGGATGGCGTTTTCAATGCGCGGGAAGGGCTTGCATTTCAAACGCAAATACAAATGCGCAGAGATGCAAATCCATCTGCGCCTTTGCGTTTAGAATACCCTCAACCTGTATGGTTTTATGCGCCCCCCGATTTTAATTTCTTGACTTTCAAGCCCGCCCTTAATAACATTTATCCGATTTAATAGGCTTAATTGCGCAAACGCTATGCAAAATCCAATTGGAGGGCAATAACTATGAAACGCAAAGCCATATGGCTTTTGGGTCTGGTCGCGATAGCGGCTATGGCGTTGGCGGCGTGCGGCAGCTGCTTCACTAGGCACCGGTAGTATTTAGCGGTGTGAGTTGTAAGAGATAGAAGATAATAAGTAATTAGCAATCACTTTTAGTGAATTGTGGGCATCGTTGCTTCAGTAGGCTCATCACGAACGAGTAAGAACTAAAAGTGTTAAAAGATTAAAAGCATGGAATACATGATGCATGCGTTAATAAATAACCAAACTTGATTCTTGAAATTGCGATTAGCTCTCGATTTAGTTGATTTTCTTGCTGACTTATCTTAAACTAATCAGCGTTGGATCGTAGCAATGAAAATGGAGAGGCAAATGAAAGCGATGCCAAACAAATACGTCCTGATCAGCACACTCACAGCAACTCTTCTTGTGGTGCTGGTTAGCCTAAACTTTAGTATGCCAAAATCCGTACATGCGGAATGTGGCTCGTTCCTTAATTGTGGTGGAGGGGGCGGTTATGCTCCTAGAGGCGGGAGCGTTGCGGGAAAAGCCATTAATAAAGTCTCGGGGGGAGTTAACCAAGTCAAGAAGGCTACTACGAACACCTTCCGTAAACTTCAAAACAGCCGAGTGGAAGACGCTGCAACTGATACAGCAGTGGAAGCGCGCAATAAAGCCAAGAACAGAGACAGCCGACATAGGGATTGCTCAAGTCATGCTCGCGAGGGAGGGTGCTAATCCCATAGCGAGGGCATCGACTTCTACCGCTCAGACGGCGGCGAACTTGTTCGCGTCGGCCCGCTGACCGCCGAAGACGTCGCTTGGTCTTTCAACGACGCAGGCTCCGAAAACACCAACTCGGCGCACTCCAACTCTTCCCAAGCGTATGAGTATTACAAGCCTTGGCGGGCGGAAAGCGAATATGTCGCGGTCGCCGAAAACCGGGCGTTCCGTTCCGACGGACTGCAGGACGCATCGTCCATATGCCAAGACGCCATTTGGATGCAGTCCAAGGCGCTATTCGACGAACTGGGCGACACCTTCGGCGTGCCGCACGGCTCCGGCCCCTTCGTAGTACACGAATGGCTGCCGGCCGAGCGCATCGAGGCCGAAGCGCGCGTCGACCACTGGCGCGCAAACGCCGCCTTCGACAACCTCATATTCGTGCAGGCTAACGAAGCGCAGCAGCGCTCCGCTATGCTCCAAACCGGCGCAGCCGACATCGCTATGGCGTCCATCCAGGACGTCGGCAGGCTCGAAGACGAAGGCTTCAGGTTCCACGAAGGCCTGGACGCCATCAACGGCAACTTCTTCTACTTCTCCGGCAACCTGTGGGCGTTCAAGTATCCGCCCAACTCCACGCTGGGCGAAGAAGACCTGTCCGGCCAACCCGTTATGCGCAAGGGCTTCCTGCCCACTGCCAAATACCCGTGGATCGGCGATCCCCGCCTTGAGTGCGTGGACATAGATCGCACGGATCCCGCCATTCAGGACACCGTGGGCGCAGGCTGCGACGTCGCCAACTTCGACTTTGAGTTCGACGGTTTCGACTCGCGCTTCGCCGACGGTTCGGTAGGCTTTGACTACACCGACGAAGACCGCTTCTCATATGAGACGCCCTCTATGCTGAGCGCGAAGGCGTTCCGCAAGGCGCTGGCGTTTGCGATTGACGCGAGCTTATCGCGGCGTCCGTTACCGGCGGCTACGGCGGCGCTGTCTATGGCGGCGCTTTCCCCGGCCAAACACTGCATCAGACGCACCCCGAATACCAAGACCGCTGGAGCTACGCCTTCGACCCCGACCTGGCGAAACAACACCTCGCCGAATCGGGCGTGGCGCCGGGCTTTGAGTTCGAGTTCTTCTGCTCGCAGGGCAACGGCACTTCTCTAGAAGTGTGCGAAGCGCTAATCGGGCAGTGGAAGGAAAACCTGGGGCTAGATCCCTTCATCGACAGCACGCAGTACTCATCGCGCCGCCCGACTATGCTGGGGCGTGAGATACATGTGCCGTGGATGACGCGCTGGGGCCCCACCAGCAAGCACGGCAGGCTTGGCGAAGGCGGCGGCACGCTGCCCGGCGGCGGACTCTGGCCGCTGCCCGCAGGCGGCTGGAACCCCGGCATAGAGGACAACCGCTGGTGGCAGAACCGCGAAGAGACGCGCGTCCAAAAGAAGGGCTCGCCCGAAAACCTCCAAGCGCGCGAGCGCATCCTAGACTGGGCGTATGACATGACCCTCTCAACCGGCGTAGTGGAAGTGCCGGTGCTCATCGGCTTCAACCCCGACACCGTGGAGAGATGGGATCTTGCGCCCTACGAACTGCCCAACTCATTCGAGACGGTAGTCCCCGCGGCGCGGTAGCCCCACGAATAAGTAGGCGTCTAGCCGACTAGCGGTTGGCAACGGCGCTAACCGGGATCAAACAACCGACATAAGATGCGGCGTCCCCTTTCCCGTATGGCATAGTGGGACGCCGCAAGGCGCATCCGTTGCCGCCGCCCCATCCCGTGTAACAGCCCCCGGAGCAAGCCGGAATGAAGACTTTCATCATCAGGCGGTTCATATTCCTAATAATGGCGATATTTGCCGCCACGCTCGTGGTGTTCGCGCTTTCGCGCCTGCAGGGCGATCCGCGCAATGTGATGCTCAACGTGGGCTATGTATCGCCGGAGCAGTGGGAAGCGTGGGGGCAGCAGTTTCACCTAGACAAGCCCGTGATAGTCCAATACTTCATCTGGATTGGCAAGGGCATCTTTCAGGGCGATTTCGGCGATTCCCTAAAGACCGGCAAGCCCGTTATGCTGATGGTAGCCGGCTTTGCGCCCGCAAGCCTCCAGCTGGGATTGTCCGCAGTGCTGTTCGTGCTGATTACCGGCATCCCGTTAGGAATGTTATCGGCCGTCAAGCGCGGCACCATTTGGGATGTCATCGGCAGAACTTTCG
Source organism: Dehalococcoidia bacterium (assembly GCA_965203895.1). Taxonomy (GTDB): domain Bacteria; phylum Chloroflexota; class Dehalococcoidia; order Lucifugimonadales; family JADFKI01; genus Bin90. Next base: position 153,125 of record CBDBDI010000003.1, read on the forward strand.
CGCTGTTCGGGCAGGCGCTGCCGCCCTTCTGGCTCGGCATAATGCTGATACTCATATTCTCCGTAACGCTCGACTGGCTGCCGTCCGGCACGCGCGGCCACGACGCGACTAGCTTCTTCGACCGCCTAACATACTTCCCAATGCCCGCCATAACGCTCGGCTGGCTGGCGTCCGCCGGACTGATGCGGCTTGTGCGCTCGTCAATGCTTGAGGTGCTGGACTCCGAATTCGTGAAACTGGCGCGCGCCAAGGGCGTGGGGTCCGGCACAATCATATGGAAGCACGCCTTCAAGAACGCCCTCATACCGCCGCTCACATTCGCGGGGCTCATACTGGTGGGCTTCATCGGCGGCACCGTGGTCACCGAAACCGTCTTTGCGTGGCCGGGGCTAGGGCAGATGACCTACACCGCCATCATCAACAACGACTTCCCGCTGATGACCGCCGCGGTGCTGGTGTTCACGCTTCTGTACGTGTTCGCGATATTCATAATCGACATCCTCTACGCATTCATAGATCCCCGAATCCGATACTCATAAGGCGTAAGGCGCAAGCAATTGACCACTCCCGCACATCAGATAACACTGACCGACCTTGAGCAAGGCAGCAGCGAGTCGCGCATCGCTCAGTCTTTCTATGTGTTGCGGCGTTGGCCAATCATCCCCATATTCATACTCTCAGTTCTGACGATATGCGCCATATTCGCCCCGCAGATAGCGCCCTACGAACCTGAAGTCGACCAACTCCGCGCCGTCTTGGGGTCCCCGCCGTGGTATCCCCCCTGCGAAGAGGGGCAAATTACCAACAAGTTCGAATCGTGCAACACCAACGGCATCCCGCTTGGACGCGATGAGAAAGTGTATTTCTTTGCGCTGGGCGCAGACCAACTTGGGCGCGATCTGCTCAGCCGAATAATCTACGGCGCGCGCCTATCGCTCAGCCTCGCCGCCATCGCAATCGCCATAGGCACGGTTTTCGGCACAACCGTCGGACTGGTAGCGGGCTACTACGGCGGCATCATAGACGAAGTGATTATGCGCGTGGTGGATGTGTTCAACGCCATCCCCTACATACTGCTTGCCATTGCGCTTGTGTTCGTGCTGGGGCAAAGTTTCGCAGTGGTGGCATTCGTGCTTGCGCTGGGCGCTTGGGCGGGAATAGCGCGCCTAGTGCGTGGGCAAACGCTGCAAGTTCGCAACTTCGACTACATATCGCTGGCGCGCGTCGGCGGCGCGTCCACGCCGCGCATAATGATACGCCACCTGATGCCCGCCGTCGCCAACACCGTGGTGGTGGCAAGCACGCTGCAGGTCGGCAGCACAATCCTGTCCGAAAGCATCCTGTCATTCCTGGGCGCGGGCGTCCCGCCGCCAACGCTGTCTTGGGGCGCGGACATATCCAACGGCAGAGAGTATCTAGGCTCCGCGTGGTGGGTGGCGTTCTTCCCCGGAATGGCGATATTCCTGACCGTGCTATCCTTCAACTTCATCGGCGACTGGCTGCGCGACCGCTGGGATCCGCGCCTGCGTCAGATATAGACGGCAGCCGCCAACACGCCCTATTCGGAGAGAAATATGGACTGGCTGTGGGCGCTGCGCACTCCGATAATGTGGATAGTCATCTTAGGCGGCGCAATCCTGCTAGTGCTGGTAGGTTCGGGCGTGCGCGTCCCGGGGCTTGAGCGCCAAATCGCGGTGTCCGACGAAACCCGCAACGCCGCCGCCACCGCAAGAGCGCCCACGCTTACCCGCGCGCAGGCGATTGAGAAGGTGCGCCAGTTCATCCGCGCCGAATGCGCCGACGGCGAAGCCTATCTGCAAACATCCCCGCCGTTTGAGGCGACCTTCATGGCGACGCCCTTCACCAACGACCACCACGAGCGCGGCGTTATGGAGTGGACGGTGGATGACCCGCTGACCGGCGCCAAGTGGCGCTACTACGAACCTACCGGCGAAACCGTCAGCGTGCTGGGCGACTGCTGACCGCCGCACCGCGCATAAGCCGCCGGCCTGCCGTCGGCGCGGCGCAAGAGCGCTACGGCTGCCCCAAATCGCCGAACTCATACAGAACCGTCGCCGCCGCAATAACGCCCGCCGTCTCAGCGCGCAAAACCCGCCTGCCCAGGCTCACCGTGGCTATGCCCCGCTCGCGCGCCTGCGCCGCTTCCGCATCGGTAACGCCGCCCTCAGACCCCACGATTATGCCGATGCGCCGAACTGCGCCGCCGCTTTCGCCGTCCGCGTTATCCGCATTGGAGGCCGCTTTCAGGCGCAGCAGCGCATCGCGCAAGCCGGCGGCGCTTTCGCATTCCCACGCAAGCAGCGCGGGCTGCTCGATGCCGTCAAGCGCATCCTCGAAAGGCGCGGCGTCCGCAAGCGTGGGCAGTCTGCTTCTGCCGGACTGCTCCGCCGCCTCGCGGATGATGCGCCGCCAGCGCTGCATGCGGTTGGCGCTCGGCATATTGCGGCGCACGCTGCGCTCGAACACCAGCGGCGCAAAGCGCGATACGCCCAACTCAGTCCCCTTTTGCAGCGCATACTCCAGTTTGTCGGCTTTCAGCAAGCCCTGGTACAGCGTGATATGCGTGGCGGGTTCGCCCAAGCCGCCGCGCCGCTCGCGGATTGCGCCCGACGCGTGCGTTGCGCTGAGCGCATCAAGGCGCACGACGTACTCGTCGCCGCTGCCGTCCAGGGCAACCACGCAGTCCCCGACGCGCGCCCGCAGCACGTGGGTGAGCTGACGCGCCGCCTCTTCGGTGAGCGTGGCGCGCCCCTCTCCGATATGCGATGCGGGAATGAAGAAGCGCTGCATATGCGAACTCGCTTGCGTTGGACTATCTGAAGCTAGGGCTTAATTTTGCGTGATACGCGGTTCGGCGCTCATACCGGCCGTCCCCCAACGGATGCCGCCAGCGTAACCCAATCGCCGTCGACCACGGTCTCTTCAATAGCGGCGCCGGCGTCCGTCAGCGCCTGCGACGCGACGTCCTTGTTCTCAAGCAGAATGCCGGATGCGATGAGAGCGCCGCCGGGGCGCGCCGCTTTCACCATATCGCCCGCTATTTCTGACACCACCTTGGCGGATATGTTGGCGACGGCTATGTCATAGGCGGCGGCGCGCGCGTCCGGATGCGGCAGGCTGCCCTGCGCTATGCGAACCGTATGCTCCACGCCGTTATCGCGCGCATTCCGCTTCGCCACATTCACGGCTACCGAATCTATCTCAATGCCGAACACATGGCGCGCGCCCAGCAGCGCCGCCGCGATGGACAGCACGCCCGAACCGCAGCCCACATCCAGCATATCCATTCCCGGCCGAACCAGTTCGTCCAGCTTCCGCAGGCACATCCGCGTTGTGGGATGATGCCCGGTGCCGAAAGCCATCCCAGGATCCAGCATCACCACCACTTCGCCGCGCTTGGGCGCATGCTGCCGCCAAGTGGGGCAAATCGTGATGCGCCGACTAATCGGCAGCGCATAGAAATGCTCTTTCCAGGCGTTTTGCCAATCTTCTTCGGCAACCACGCGCTCGCGGAGTTCGGATATATCGCTGACATGCGCCACAAGCCGCACGCCGATGTCTATGCGGCTGCGGCGGTCGTTGGTGGACTCGTTGATTGGCAGATAGGTAGTAACCACCGCCCACTCATCGCCGCTGGGCGCTTCGCCCTCATCCGGATTGAAGCCGCCTTCCATCGCAACCGCAACGCCGCCATGCCCATAGCGATAGAATATCTGGGACAGCGGCTCCACGAATTCGGGCGGCGTTCTAACGCTCAGCTCAAGCCAATCCAAGGTTATCGTCCTGTCTGCCTAACTTTTCGGGAATGCGGGAACGGCGGGGCGATTCACGGAGCGCCCAAAGCGGCAGTGAGCGCGCGGGTTGCGGTTTGGGGCTTGTGGGGTTTGGGGATGGCGGTGTCGAGTATCGGATTTCGACGGCGCAAGAAAGTTTACCCGCCCAATTGCAATGAGATGACTACAAGCAAAACAAGTATGGCAATCAGCAATAGCGCCATCACTATCAGTATCCCTATAATCCAGCGCCGCTCTGCTCTGAGATCTGCAGCGAAAGCCGCGATGGCCTGAGTCGCAACTTTGTCTTGAATGTCAGCCCTGTTCTTTTCCATCAGCGATGCCTCAACCCCCGCCAACTCACTCCCCGGCGATGGCGTCCTTTATCTTGTCGAAGAAGCCTTTGCCGTCGCCTGCGCCGCTGCCGGCGGTATCGTCGCCGAAACTTCGGGCGAGCTGCTCAAACAGCGCCTGCTGCTCTTCCGTCAGCGAACTGGGCGTTTTCACATCCACGGCGACGAGCTGATCCCCCTTGCGGCTGCTTCGGATATACGGGATGCCCTTGTGCCTGAGGCGAAAGACTTCGCCCGTCTGAGTGCCGGCGGGTATGACCAGTTCGGCGTTTTCGGTTAGGGTGGGGACGCTGACCTTTGCGCCCAGCGCCGCCTGCGCCATATTTATGGGCAACGTGTACAGGATGTTGTTGCCTTCGCGTCGGAATACCGAATGCTTTCTCACGCGCACAAGCACATACAGATCGCCCGGCGCGCCGCCCTTGTATCCGGCTTCGCCTTCGCCGCGCAGCCGAATCTGAGTGCCGTCTTCGATGCCGGCCGGTATGGCTACCTCAAGTTTGCGCGCGCGCTGCCGAGTTCCCGCGCCGCGGCATTCGGCGCACGGATCGGTTATCGTCTGTCCCTCGCCGCGGCACACGCCGCACGCCGCCACCTGCACGAACTGCCCGAAAACGCTTTCGTGCGCGCGCCGAACCTCGCCGCTGCCGTTGCAGTTGGCGCACATCTTGGGGGAACTTCCGGGCGCGCTGCGGCTGCCGCGGCATTCGGCGCAAATCTCGGTGCGCTGAACATCCATCTCTTTGGCGCTGCCAAACGCGGAGTCTTCAAGCTCGATGCTGACGGCGTACTTGAGGTCGGCGCCGCGCCGCGGGGCGTTGGCGCGCGTTCTTGCGGAGCCGCCCATGCCGCCGCCGAAGAACGCGTCGAAGATGTCCCCGAAGCCCCTGAAATCCTCAAAGCCCTCAAACCCGCGCGCTCCGCCGTTGCCGGATACGCCCGCATGCCCGAACCTATCGTAAGCGGCGCGCTTCTGCGGATCCGAAAGCGCCTGATACGCTTCGTTTATCTCTTTGAACTTGTCCGCCGCGCCCTCGCGCCTATTGCGGTCGGGATGATACTCCATCGCAAGGCGGCGAAAAGCCTTCTTGATTTCCTCATCCGAAGCGTTTCTGCCAACGCCCAGCAGGTCGTAGTAGTCTTGTTTGCTAGTTGTCATCTACCGAAACACAGCCATAGTATAGGATAAGCGGCGCGCCTAAATTAAGCGCATATATCCCTAGTATAGCCCACAAGCCGCCGATTGGACAAGCGTGCCCCGGGCAAGTATTCCCAACACTGCAGGACTGCTATAATTGAGTGGAAATTGATGTCTAAATCATGCTCATAGCGAGCAATGAGTTCCCCGATGCAAAGAGCCTATCGCGAGGATATGCAATGCTCAACACTGCGGCTTCAACTGGCGGCCCAAATCAGGCTTATTGCGAGGCAAGTTGAACAGGCTTGCGCGTCGTACAAAGGGCTACTCCAAGACGGATGGAATGGTGAGATTGTCGATTGGGCTGGCATGGCTGAGGTTGGGCTGGATTTAACACGCCTGCACCTGTTGAGAATACCGAGTCGATACTTTTGTTACGAGGGAACCAGTGGAACCACGTCCGATGCGATTTTCGGCTAGGGTTAATCGTGATTATAGCAATCGCTGCCCGTTAGAACAATGCGCCTACACGCGCATATGCCAAATATGCCTTTCTGACGCAGCGCGGACTTTAACCCAAACCCGCAAGCCCGCAAAAGCGCGCGCATCTTAGGGAATAGCCGCCCCTACGCTTGCGCCAAGGGTATTCTGAAATTGCAGTGGTTATCAAATCGAAGCCTTCTAGGAAGCCCTGTGTTAGCGGATACGTCACGGGTTATAAACTCAATACCACTCAACACTGAGAATACCTGCGCCAAGCCGCTTGTGGCAAGCCTTGCGCTGCGTCTGGTATGATTGGCGTATCCACGATACCAGAAGTCTGCCAGTTTAGGAGAATGCTATGCCCGGCAAGCCGAATACCTTGGGCGAGTTGCGCGACAGCGGCTATAAGGCGCTCACCATACGCGAAGAGATCCGCAATAACCTCATCGCAAAGATAGAGAGCGGCGCCGAACTTTTCCCCGGCATTATCGGCTTTGACAATTCGGTCATTCCGCAGCTGGAAAACGCCGTTCTCGCAGGGCAAGACATCATCCTGCTCGGCGAGCGCGGGCAGGCGAAGTCCCGCCTCATTCGGCATATGGCGTCCCTGCTGAACGCCGAAGTCCCCGTGATGAGCGGCTGCGAGCTCAACTGCGACCCGCTCGCGCCCATCTGCGAGCCGTGCAAGCGCGCGATTGCGGCGGACGGCGACGACGCGCCGATAGCGTGGCTCGCGCGCGACGCCCGCTACAGCGAAAAGCTCGCCACCCCGGACATTACCGTCGCCGACCTAATCGGCGAAGTCGACCCCATCAAGGTGGCGGAAGGGCGCTACCTGTCCGACGAACTCACCATCCACTACGGCTTGATCCCGCGCACCAACAGGGGCATATTCTGCATCAACGAACTGCCCGACCTATCGGAGCGCATCCAAGTCAGCCTGTTCAACCTGATGCAGGAGCGCGATATACAAATCAAGGGCTATCGCATAATGCTGCCGCTGGACATATTCCTGGTGTCCACCGCCAACCCGGAGGACTACACCAACCGCGGGCGCATCATCACGCCGCTCAAAGACCGCTACGGCGCGCAAATCCGCACCCACTACCCGCGCTCATTGGACGAAGAGATAGGCATTATGGAGCAGGAATACAACCGCTTCGACGATACGCAGCGCAGCGTCAGAACGCCGCAGTACATGAAAGAGATAATCGCGGAGTTCACGGCGTTGGCGCGGCGCAGCCCGGATGTGAATCAGAGATCCGGCGTCAGCCTGCGCGTGTCCATATCAAATTACGAGACCATCCTGAGCGCGGCGTTCAAGCGCAGCCTGCGCCACAAAGAGGCGGCGTCCCCGCGCATAAGCGATCTGAGCGCTATCGTGGCGTCCACCACCGGCAAGATCGAGTTGGAAAGCGTGGAAGAGGGGCGCGAGTTCAGGGTCATCGAAGACTTGGTCAAAAAGTCCGTCCTCAACATATTCGGGCGCTACTACCAAGCGCGGCAGTTCAGCGACCTGACGGAGCGCTTCGAAGACGGCCTGGTTGTGGAAACGGGCAGCGACATCCCATCGGCGCAATACGCCCAAGCCTACGCCAACATAGGCGAAGCGGCGGCGCTAATCAAGGCTATCGAGCAGTCCGAAGATCCCGCAGCCGTGGCGTCCGCCATCGAGTTCGTGCTGGAAGGGCTGCACCTGAACCGCCGCCTCAACTGCGACCGCGAGGGCGGGCAGTACATATACAGCGCGCGGTGAATCGGCTTTCCAAACAAGCGCCAAGAACATCCGAATATGCGTGTGTGATGTATGCGAAACGATGCCGCTTTGGAAAACGATAAGTTCAAGGAAATCATTCGGCGGGTGGTTGCCGTGGCGAGGCCGGAGCGGGTAATTCTGTTCGGCTCGGCGGCGCGCGGCGAAATGACCGCGAACAGCGATGTCGACCTGCTTGTAGTTATGAACCGCGAGTTTGACTACGGCAAGGTTTCGGGCGATATTTACATGAACCTAATGGGCGTGGGGCAAGCGGTGGACGTGGTCTTGGCAACCGCCGAACAGGTGGACAAGTACCGCGATGTCGACTGCCTGGTAATCGCCCCGGCGCTGCGCGAAGGCAGAGAAGTCTATGTGTCCCACGAACCAATCTCAGCGTCCATTCGCCATAAATAGGTTGCAAATCCAAATCCCCAATCTACTCAGTTCAGCATATCCCAGCAGTTCAGTTTAGGATTGAAACACATGCCACAAACCAAATCCCTTGCCGACATCCCCCGCGCTTACCAACCCCAAGCGGTCGAGCGGCGCATCTACGATTTCTGGCTGGACGGCGGCTACTTCACGCCGCGGATCGACCGCGCCAAGCAGCCCTTCACCGTCATTATGCCGCCGCCCAATGTGACGGGCGAACTCCATATGGGACACGCGCTCACTATCGCGATCGAAGACCTGATTGTGCGCTGGCATCGCATGCGCGGCGAACCTACGCTGTATCTGCCCGGCTCCGACCACGCCGGCATCGCCACCCAAGTGGTGGTTGAGCGCATGCTTGCCGCCGACGGCATCACCCGCCACGACCTCGGCCGCGATAAGTTCATAGAGCGCGTCTGGCAGTGGGTCGATCAGTACGGCAGCCGCATCTACGAACAGATTAAGCGCATCGGCGCATCCTGCGACTGGTCCCGCACGGCGTTCACGCTCGACGAAGGGCCCAGCAGCGCAGTGCGCGCAACCTTCGTCAATCTGTACAAGAAAGGGCTTATCTACCGCGGCGAGCGCATCACCAATTGGTGCCCGCGCTGCCACACCGCGCTGTCCGACCTTGAGGTCAAGTACGGCGAAGAGAGCGGCAACCTATATCACATTCGCTATCCGTTTGCGGACGGCGAAGGCGCGCTCACCGTCGCCACCACCCGGCCCGAAACGCTGCTCGGCGACACCGCCGTGGCGGTCAACCCCCAGGATGAGCGCTACGCCGCCCGCATCGGCGAATCCGTAACGCTGCCCGTGCTGGCGCGCGCCATGCCCGTGATTGGCGATGGCGCCGTTGAGCTGGAGTTCGGCACAGGCGCGCTAAAGGTTACGCCCGGCCACGATCCCACGGACTTCGAGATAGGACAGCGCCACAACCTGCCGACCGTCAGCGTGATGAACCTCGACGGAACGCTGAACGCCAACGCCGGCCCGTATGAAGGGCAGCGCATGCTTGAGGCGCGCAATAACATCGTGCGCCAACTTGAGGCCGAAGGCTTGCTGGAGGGGACGCAACCGTACACCCACTCCGTCGGACACTGCGATAGGTGCGACGACATCGTTGAGCCCATCGTTACCAAGCAATGGTATGTGCGTATGGAGCCGCTCGCCAAGCCCGCAAGGGACGCCGTCGCCGACGGCGATACGCAGATTATCCCGGAGCGCTTCGCCAAAGTCTATTTCAACTGGATGGACAACATCCGCGACTGGTGCATCAGCCGCCAACTCTGGTGGGGACACCGCGTCCCCGTTTGGTACTGCGAAAGCTGCCCCGAAGTCATCGTTGAGCGCGAAGACCCGGCGGCGTGTCCCGTATGCGATTCGCGCAGCATTGTGCGCGATCCGGATGTGCTGGACACCTGGTTCAGCTCGGCGCTTTGGACGCACTCCACGCTTGGCTGGCCCGACAATACTGAGGATTTGGACTACTTCTATCCCACAAGCGTAATGGAAACCGGCTACGACATCCTGTTCTTTTGGGTTGCGCGGATGATGATGATGGGCATAGAGAATATGGACGCGCCGCCCTTCCACACGGTCTATCTGCACGGGCTTGTGCTTGACCCCGAAGGCGTGAAGATGAGCAAGACGCGCGGCAATGTGCTGGATCCGCTGGAGCTTATCGACCTGTACGGCGCCGACGCATTGCGCTTTGCGCTCACCATCGGCACTTCTGCGGGCAACAATCAGCGCCTCAACGAACAGAAGCTGGAAGCGAGCCGCAACTTCGCCAATAAGCTTTGGAACGCCGCCCGCTTTGTGATGAGCAACCTGCAGAACGCAAGCGCGCTCGACGACTGGCATGCGCCGCCCGCCCCCGTTCATCGGCAAGACCGCTGGCTGCTGAGCCGCCTAAACCGCGTCGCCGAGTCGGTCGAGCGCCTAATGCAAGACTACCAGTTCGGGGAAGCGCAGCGCCTAATCCACGACTTCTTCTGGCACGAATACGCCGACTGGTATATCGAGATGGCGAAGATACGCCTGCGCTCCGACGACGCCACGCCGCTGCCGTACCTGGCGTATGCGCTTGAGCGCTCGCTGCGAATGCTGCATCCGTTCATGCCGTTTGTCACCGAAGAGATATGGCAGACGCTCGCCGACTACGCCCCGCCGCCGCCCGACGCGCCCGAATCGCTGATGATAGCCGACTATCCGCAGCCGAATGCGGCGCTCTTCGACGACGAAGCGGAAGCCGAAATGGACACGGTTATGGAAATTGTGCGCGCCGTCCGCAACTTGCGCGCCGAGTTTCGCATACAGCAGCATCAGCGCCTAGAAGCGATAGTGGAATCGCCGCAGATAGGCGTCATAGCCGGCGCCGAAGCCGACGCCATCAAGATGCTTGCGCGCATCGATCCGCTGACGCTGCCCGTCAACGGATCGCAGGCAGCGCCCGACGACAGCGTATCGCTTGTGCTGTCCGGCGGCACCCTAACCGTGCCGCTTGCGGGCCTAGTCGATCTAGCCAAAGAGCGCCAACGCTTGAGCGCCGAAATCGACGGCATAGACGCCAACCGTCAGCGCCTCGCCAAGCGCCTAAGCGACGCCAACTTCCTATCCAAAGCGCCCGAAGAGGTCATAGAGCGCGAGCGCCAGCGCCTTGCGGACATAGAAGCCCGCCGCGCCCGAGTGGAAGAGATACTGGCAAGGCTGGGCGGCTAGGCGGGAAACCACGACGGCAAGCGCGGGGACACAGAGAGGGCGTTAGTTGACTGCGGTAGTCAAGTTTCTGCTGATAATATGCCTTGCCGTCCTTGCGGGTTGGGCGGGCTTGAACCTGCCCGACGTTGACAATAGAGTAGCCTGGATTACACACCGATCCATACTCACGCACAGCCCGCTAATCCCGCTTGCGATCTATATCGGCGTGGCGATAGTAGGCAAGCCGCAGGTTTTCAGACTGCCCGCTATGTTCCTAAGTTTGGGGTTTGCGGCACACCTTGCCTTCGATCTATTCCCAAAAGAATGGATAGGCTTCGCCTTGATAAGATTGCCGTGCTGTTATGAAGGTCCGCTGCCGACGCCGGCGTCCATTCTGCTGATAGGCGGCGGCATGCTGATTTGCGCCGTGATAGCCGCGCGCCTGGTACACTCTTTCGCCGACGCCGTTGTGTTCGTCTGCGGCGCTGCGGCTATATTCTTCATAGCGTCTCGCAGCGAGGCTAACCTACTTGGGCCGCTTGCGAGCATGCTAGGCGCGCTCATCGTAAGCGGCGCGCTTGCGCTGCTGACCGCCGATAAGCGCCCGCAAACTTCGCCGCCAAACGGCGCTATTTGATGCTCTCCCGCATTGCGCCGCATATCGGGCGCGACGGCAACATCATCATCGCCGCCGCCGCCCTACGCACGCTCGACTACGGCTTTATCAGCGTGTTCCTGGGCGTGTATCTGACGCTGCTGGAGTTCACGGCGCTGCAGGCGGGCATCGTGTTCAGCGGCATTATGCTGGGCAGCGCGCTGTCCAATCTGCTTGCGACGCTGTGGGGCGATAGGATAGGCCGCCGCCGTCTGCTTGTGGCAATGTCCGCGCTGATGGTAATGGGCGGCGTCGCGTTCCCCGCTACCTCAGATGTGCTGCTGCTATGTCTGATTGGCGTATTCGCGGTTACCACATCCGGCGGCGGCGACCGCACGGCGTTCATATCAATGGACACCGCTATGCTGGCGCAAACCAGCGCCCCGTCTCAGCGCACAATCGCCTTCAGTTGGTACAACCTGATTACCATCCTGACGCGCGCGATAGGGGCGCTGCTGATAGCGCTGCCCGAACTCTTTCAGCGTGGCGCGGGCGTTGGCGAAATCGACTCGTTTCGGCTAATGTTCGCGATATACGCCGCGATAGCGTGTTCGGGAATGCTGCTCTATTCGCGCATATCGCCGCGCGTTGAGGCTCGACCTGCGAGCGGCGCAGCCGGGGCGGCGGCGCGCGCTTCGAGCCGTCCCGACGGGCTCATATGGAAGATGACCGGCGTATCGGCGCTGGACGCCTTGGGCGGCGGCTTCATCGTGCGCGGCTACATATCGTTCTGGTTCGTGAACAACTTCGGCGTCGACCTGTTCTCCATATCCGGCATATTCTTCGCCGCTCAACTGCTGAATGTGGCGTCCGTGGCGCTGGCGGCGCCCGTGGCGGCGCGCATAGGCTTGGTCAACACGATGGCGTTCACGCAGGTCGCCGCCAACCTGATGTTCATCGGAATGGCGTTTTCGTTCAACATATGGCTTGCGGTGGCGTTCTTTCTGCTGCACGAAATCTGCAACGATATGGATGTCCCCACCCGCCAATCCTACACGATGGCGATAGTCCCGCCCGAATCCAGGACGGCGATGGCGAGCCTGAACAACCTAGGGCGAAACGCCGCGCAGACGATAAGCCCGGTGATGGCCGGCTTCATAGCGCAGGCGGCGTTTCTTGGAGCGCCATTCCTGCTAGGCGCCGCAACTAAGCTTGTCTATAACCTGATGCTGTACCAGATGTTCAAAGGCATAAAGCCGCCGGAAGAGCAATAGCCGAAAGCGGGGAGTTAGACGGCGCTAACGGGGAAGCGTTCTTAACGCGCTTAACTCAAAGGCGCGGGGGCGCAAAGGCGGATTTAGGGACGGCGGCGTTCATAGATAGTTATTATTCCATTATGGGGGATTGATTGCGGGCGGCGGCGAGCGCTTGGAGCTGCGCCAAGCCCTTGCGCGTATCGCTCGCCACGCGCGCCTTGTCCGATGTGCGCACGCGATACTTGAACAGCCAATATGTGAACTCTTTGGACTGCGTGAGCGTGAGCGCATCGCTTTCGGGATAGCCCATATCGCCGCGAAACGCCGCCAGCAGTTCGCCAAGCGGCTTGTGGTAGATGCGCGCAAACGCCTCTTCGGTGAAATCGCTCTGATAGCGGTTGCCGTTGCTGATATGGCGCTTGTGGACTTCGCCTTCCACCGCCAGCTGCAGCGCCTCTTCCACCACCACGCCGTAGAAGTAGTTCAAATAGCCGCTGTGCTTGTGAGCGCCCAGCAACTCTTTGAAGCGGGCGGCGTCGAATGTATCCGGAAAGCGCCCGTCAAACAGCAGCGCCTCTTGTTCGGCTGCCGGTATTAGATCGCCCGCCGCTTCGCAGAGGCGCTCCGCCATAAGCAGCCAGTCGAAGGCTTCGCCGCCGATGAAATAGTTGCGCCGATTGCCGTCGATCGTCTCTTGCGGCGCGCGCCAATACGCCATCGCCTGCAGCATTGCGGTGGGCCAGTCCACGCCGCCGCGCAGCGCGCTGAGCATATGCTCGATCGGGTTCACATCGTCCGCGTCCGCATCGGCAGAGCGGGATTCGTCGGATACGTCGGCGTTGGCGGCGGCATTGTTGACTGCATCGGCGTTAGGATTTCGCAAAGCGCTTCATCCTTTCGCTCTTTGGCAGGCGCAGGAAGCGCAGGAACTCGTCGGCGGGCATCGTGTTCAAGATATGGCGCGGTTCGCACCAAGCGCGGCGGGCAAGCGCAGCGCCGTAGCGTGTGTTGTCCAGCGCTTCGGTGGCGTGCGCGTCCGTGCTGATGACCAACATAACGCCCAACTGCCGCGCGCGCGCCGCATGGCTGTCTTTCAGATCGAGCCGCTCCGGCGATGCGTTGATTTCAAGCGCCGTGCCGGTGTACGCCGCCGCCTTGAATATCGCTTCGTAATCGGCATCGACCGCCTGGCGCTCGCCCACAAGCCTTGTACTCAGATGTCCGATGACATCCACATGCGGGTTGCGCATCGCCGCGATTATGCGCGCGGTCATAGTGGCAGCGTCCTGGCTCATCGCGGAGTGAACCGACGCAACCACCCAATCCAAGCGTTCCAACACATCGTCGGCGTAATCCAGGCTGCCGTCTGCGCGTATGTCCATTTCCGTGCCGCAAAGCAGTTTGACGCCGCCAATCGCTTGCTCGACGCGGCGCACTTCGGCCATATGCGCCTCAAGCCGTTCCACGCTTAGCCCGTTTGCGATGCCCCTGCCGACGGAGTGGTCGGTGATGGCGAAGTATTCCAAGCCGCGCCGCTTGGCCGCGAGAACCATCGCATCCATAGCGTCGCGGCCATCGCTCCAATCCGTATGGTCGTGCAGATCGCCGCGCAGGTCGGCGGCTTGAACAAGGCGGGGGATAGCGCCCTTGAGCGCCTCGCTCACTTCCGACGTCCCCTGCCGCAGTTCGGGCGGGATGTACTGCATTCCAAGATGCGCGTACAGCGATTCTTCGTCTGCGAACTCGGTGATTTCGCCGCTAGATCTGTCCGTGACGCCGTATTCGTTCAGCGAAAGATTGAGCGCGTTTGCCCTATCGCGCAACAGGATGTTGTGCTGCAGATTGCCGCTGAAGTACTGAAGCAGCGCCCCGAAATGCCGCTCTGCCACCACGCGCAGATCGATCTGAATGCCGTCCGTGAGATAGACGGACGCCTTGGTATCGCCGTGTCCCAGCGCATCCGCTACATTGGGCATAGCCACAAGCGCGTTCAACACATCGGCGGGATCGTCGGCGGTGCAAACCAGGTCAATGTCCCCAATCGTCTCTTCGAACCTACGCAGGCTGCCGCCCGGCAGGATGCGCCGAATGCCCGGACACTGCGCCTTGAGCGCCGCGATGAGCCTATCGCAGATGGGCATTGCGCTCGCGATGGGCATGCGCTTGCTCTTTGTGCGCTGAAACTGGATTTGGCGCGCGATGTTGTCAGCCGTCTTCTTGCCCAGCCGCGGCAGCGCCGCAAGCCGGCCGTCGTCTATCGCGGCCTCTAGCTCAGACACGCTTGTAACATCCAATTCCTGCCAAAGCCGCTTGACCGTCTTGGGCCCAAGTCCGGGGATTTCCAGCACATCCATTATGCCGTCCGGGAATTCGGCTTTGAGGCGGTCGTAGTACGCCAGCGATTCGGTATTGACGAGTTCGGCTATCTTGTCCGAAATCGCCTTGCCGATGCCGGGGATTTTCTGCAGGTTCTGCTCTTCGCGAAGCATTGCGTCAAGCTCCATCGGCAGGCGCTCGATGGTGCGCGCCGCGCGCTGATACGCGCGAATGGTGAACACCTTCTCGCCCTTCATCTCAAGCAGGTTGGCGATGTTTGCAAAGACTTCGGATATTTGGGCGTTGTTCATGATTTTCGTCCGCGCCGTTCAGGGTTTTGCTTACGGATTTAGGGTTGTGATGCGCCGCGCGCCGCGATTGCGATATGCGGCTTTCCCATCGGCGTTGCGTTCATAGCCAATCGGGACGCCGCGCGCAATGCTATAAGCGCAGTGCGATATTACGCCGCCCCGCAGCAGCGCTTGTACTTCTTGCCGCTGCCGCACGGACACTGGGCGTTTCTGCCGATTTTGCGCGCGCCCGCCGGAACCGCCTCTCGCCTGTTGGGGACGACGTTCGTCATAACGCTGGCGCCGTTTTGGGCGTTGACGCGCGGCCTTGCGGCGACGGCGGCGCCGTTTGCGCGCGGACCGGCGGCCGATCCGTTTGAGCCGTTCGCGCGCTGCTGCGTCGGCGGCGCTATGCTGCCGTTTGCGCGCGCATGCTGCTGCGCAAGATCGCCGATGTTGTAGATGCTATGCACGATGTCGCGCTGTATGCGGGACTGCAAATCTTGGAACTTTTCGTGTCCCTCTTTCTTGTACATAACCAGCGGATCGCGCTGCCCGAATGCGTGCAGCCCGATGCCCTGCCGCAGGTTTTCCATCGCGGTGAGATGCTGCACCCAGTTGGTGTCTATGATCCGCAGCATCACTTGGCGCTCCAACACGCGCATATCGTCCGCGCCAAGTTCGGCTTCGATAGTCTGATAAAGCGCCTCTGCGTGTTCCAACACGGCGCTCTCGATCTCTTCGGACGCGTAATCGCGCAGCGCCTCTGCGTCCATGAGATGCGGCGGCAGCGGCATAATCCCGCCGAGTTCGCGCACAAGCGCTTCGGTCTGCCAGTTTTCGGGCGAATTGCCCTGCAGCGCGCCCTGCGCCAACCCCGATAGATCGGCTTGCACCATCGCCTGCACATTCGCCTTCAGATCAGCACCGCTCAAAACCTTTTCGCGCTCCCCGTAGATGACATCGCGGTGCGTGTTGACCACATCGTCATACTCGACAAGATGCTTGCGTATGTCGAAGTGGTACGCTTCGGTTTTGACCTGCGAACTTTCGATGGACTTGCTGACCGCTTTGCTTTCAATCGGAGCGTCGTCTTCCATAGCCCAGTTCATGAAGCGCTTGATGGAATCGCCGCCGAAGCGCCGCAGCAGGTCGTCGTCCAGCGCCACATAGAAGCGCGATTCGCCCGGATCGCCCTGCCGTCCCGACCTGCCGCGAAGCTGATTGTCGATGCGCCGCGCTTCGTGCCGCTCCGTGCCGATGATGAACAACCCGCCCTGTTGCAGCACCCTATCGTGTTCGGACTGCCATTCTTGCTCCGATATGCCCAGCATAGCCGGGTTGCCGCCCAAGATGATGTCCGTGCCGCGCCCCGCCATATTGGTGGCGACGGTTACGGCGCCCGGCCTGCCCGCCTGCGCTACGATGTGCGCCTCGCGCTCATGCTGCTTGGCGTTCAATACTTCGTGGTGAATGCCCGACTTGCGCAGCAGCCCGCTCAGCATTTCGGACTTGTCGATATCGGTTGTGCCGACAAGCACCGGCTGCCCGTTCCTACTGCGTTCCCGTATTTCGCTCACCACCGCGCGATACTTGGCGTTCTGGTCGGCGTATATCAGATCGCGCTGGTCGTCCCGCACCATCGGCATATTGGTGGGGATTTCCACCACCTCGAGCTTGTAAATCTTCCAAAACTCTTCGCCTTCGGTTGACGCCGTGCCGGTCATTCCTGAGAGCTTCTTGTAGAGACGGAAGTAGTTTTGCAGCGTGATAGTGGCGTAGGTGATGGATTCGCGCTGCACGCGGACGCCCTCTTTGGCTTCAATCGCCTGATGCAGCCCGTCGGAGTAGCGCCGCCCGTTCATCAGCCGGCCGGTGAATTCGTCAACGATAACCACTTCGCCGTCCTGCACCACATAATCGCGGTCGCGCTCGAAGATGGCGTGCGCCTTGAGCGCGTTCTCGGCGAAATGCACAAGCTCAAAGTTCTCAGCGCCGTAGATGTTGCTGACATTCAACATCCCCTCAAGCTTGGTAATGCCTTCGTTGGTGAGCGCTGCGGTGCGGTGCTTTTCGTCTATGGTGTAGTCATCCTCGCGCCGCAGCGTGAGCGCCAGGCGCGCGAAGCGCTGGTACTCTTTGGGGGACTGCTGCGCCGGCCCGCTGATGATAAGCGGCGTGCGCGCTTCGTCTATCAGGATGTTGTCAACCTCGTCAACGATGGCGAAACTGCGCCCGCTTTGGACGCGCAGGGACACATCCACCACCATATTATCGCGCAGATAGTCGAAGCCGAACTCGTTGTTCGTGCCGTAGGTGACGTCGGCGGCGTAAGCTTCGCGGCGTTCCACGCGGCGCATGTTCTCCATCCCGCGCTCCGACGTTTCGGCGTCCGGGTCGAAGATATACGCCGATTCGTGCTGCAATACGCCCACGGATATGCCTAGGAAGTGAAAGATTTCGCCCATCCATTGGGCGTCCCGCCGCGCCAGATAATCGTTGACCGTAACGATATGGACGCCTTCGCCGCCGATGGCGTTGAGATACGCCGGCAGCGTCGCCACCAGCGTCTTGCCTTCGCCGGTTCGCATTTCGGCTATCTTGCCCTGATGCAGCGTAATGCCGCCTATGAGCTGAACATCGAAGTGGCGCATGCCCAGCGTGCGCTTAGACGCTTCGCGCACCGCCGCGAATGCGTCGGGCAGCACGTCGTCGATCGCAGCGCCGCCGTCGAGCCGCGCCTTGAGCTTGGCGCGTAGCGCGCAGAGTTCGGCGTCGGGCAGGCGCTCGAAGTCCGGCTCCAGATCGTTGATTTTGGAAACCACGCGGCGGAGTTTCTTGATTGCGCCTTCATTAGAGCCGCCGATAAGTTTCGTGAGCGATTTCAGCATTGGCGTTACCCCCTGTAAAGCCGGGCGATGCGGCGTGAGCATCGCAAGCCGTAGGTGTCATACGCCTATTATAGCCTATTGCGGGCGTACGCGCTTTGCGGGGGGATGCGCCTTTGTGTTAAACCTACGCGCGTCAAGCCCCGGACTGAGTGTTGACATTGCCCAACCCAATCAACTATATTGCGCCACAGGGCTTGACATTCGCAAATTTGCGGTGTAGCATCGCCTTCGAGTCTTCAAAAGCGAAAGGGTAGTTTATACATATGCCGAACATACGATTTACCCCCCCCGTGCATAAGTTCTAAACTCCCGCTCTACTTCCTCACAGCCCTAACGGCGGCGGCGCTGCTGCTGTTCACCCTGCTGGCGGGCGCCGACAATGCCGCCGCGCAGATCAATTCTCCCCCTTACTTCGTCGTGGACGACACGGACTGCTCCGCCTCGCCCCTACAGCTGAACGCCGATTTTTCCCTTGTGATACACGAAGAGCTGCCAAGCGGCACATTGTTGGCAGACTTCGATGCCTGCGACGCGGATGGCGACGACCTTGCATTTTCCCTCCGTCAGTCGACGGACTCTGCCCTCTTCGCGATAGATTCTTCTTCGGGCGTTCTGTCCATAAATGGCAGGCTGGATTACGAAACGCGAACTTCCTATTCGCTGGAAGTAGAAGTAATCGATACCGCATACGGTATAGACCAAGTCCTTGTAACGATACGGTTAGATGTGAACGACGCCGTCCCCACCCCCACACCGTCGGCAACCCCCGAAGGCGTTAGCGCCAAACTGAACGCGCTTGAAGAGCGGCAGGAAGCGATGCAAGCGTCGCTTGGGATAGTGCAGCGGCTTGCCCAAACGCTGCAAGCGTTTATCGATAGACTGGTCGTCAGAGTGGATGCGCTTGAGCGCGGCTACCACCCGACCGTAACGCCAAGTCCCACCTCTTTGCCCACTCTGACGCCCACGCCCACGCGAGTACCGGGCTCAACGCCCGTACCCACCGCCGAGCCTACCGCCACGCCAACGCTGACGCCCACGCCAACCTTAGCGGCCGCCTGCATTGGCAAGATAGGCTTGGGTTGGCTCACCGGCACATGGAACGCGGACTGCCTGTCCGATAAGACGCCGCCCACCGCAAAGGCGGGAACCCGCTATGCGCGCTTCTACACCTTCACGCTGGACGCGCCCGCCACCGTAACCGTCAACATCACATCCAACGATGTGGCGAATACCTATCTATACCTGCTTGAGGGCGTAGGCAACGAAGGCGCTGTGGTGAACAGAGGCGATACGCGAATATCCGAGCAGCTGCCGACAGGCGCATACACCATCGAGGCAACCACCTACAACCTGCAAACCGTCGGCAACTTCACGCTCACGATGGACATCTCGCGCTAATGCAACAAGTCTCCCCCCGTAACAAACCGCGGGGGGAAAGACTGCGCCCACCCTGATAACAAAGGGATAGTTAAAATGCGATTCATTCCCTCATCCGCGCTCTACATCCTCACAGCCCTAACCGCGGCGGCGCTGCTGCTGTTCACCCTGCTGGCGGACGCCGACAACGCCCGCGCGCAGACGCCGTCGGGCGGCACGGCAACGCCTATGCCCACAACAACGGCAACGCCTGCGTATACCCTCACTCCCACGCCGATTGGCGAGACAACCCCACAGACGGACATCGTGTTCGTGGATACCGTTGATGTGTTTATAGATAACCTTGACGGGGCAATAGGCGCTGAACGACGGGAACATAGCGAAATCCCATTCCCGCAAAGTGATGCGGCAACATCCGCCGACCAAAGTTCAGGTCCAACCTGGACATTCCCCGACGACATGTCCCAGGATTTGAAAAACGAGTACCGCGCGGCTTTGGATAAAAGCCACCGGCTTTCACAACAAACTTTTGGCGTGTCAGCGAACCTTGATAATGTTCGCGTAACTATATACAGCGGCGAAAACCCCGATATATGTGGTGCAGCCAACCCTTTCAAGATCGCCATTTACCACGCATGCTGGCAGAATGAGACATCTGCCGCGATAATGGCTCACGAGTATTTTCACGTTTTACACACACAACTTCAACGTGCTGCTGGATATAATCCACTCAAAACACCCCTCTGGATGGCAGAAGGCAGTGCCACGCACTTCGGTAGGCTCTATCGCCACCATATCGTCGATGGAATGCCTATAGACATAAGAGACTGCTCATTCCCCGAATCACACCCCCAATATACTCGTATCTGTGAAATAACACATAGACTACGTCTTATCCGGCTCCGAAGTTACCCGCCACTCAGAACTCATGGCGATGGGCAGAGCGAAGACACCACTTATGGCCTAGGACTTGCCGCAGTACAGTATCTGCTAGAAAAAACAGGACCAAGGAAGCACATCGACTTTTTTCGAAAGGGAGGCGGCGACAGTCATTTCAGGGATGTTTTCGGAGTGTCTTATGATACTTTCTACTCATCCTTTGAGGCGCATCTTGCGGCCGGATTGCAGAAGCCGGGCCCGGCGTTCCTCACGCCCACGATAACGCCCACCCTTGCGCCTACCGATACACCCACTGCGACGCCCACGCCTGCGCCTACCGACACGCCCACAACAACGCCAACCCCTGCGCCCACCGATACGCCCACGGCGACGCCCACGCCTGCGCCTACCGATACGCCCACCATAACGCCAACGCCAGGAGGCGCTACTCACACGCCTACCCGCACGTCCACGCCCACCACAACACCAACGCCAGGCGGACCTACTCATACGCCTACCCGCACGTCCACGCCCACGATAACGCCAACGCCAGGCGGACCTACTCACACGCCTACCCGCACGTCCACAGCCACAACGGCGCCTGTGTCAACCGCGGGATGCGCCAACGGTATCGCCGTCGCCGAGCCTGCCAACGAACCCTATCTGGTGCAAGCGTGCGCCGCGCTGCTCAAAGCCGCGCCGATACTTGCCGCGCAACCGCCCCTCAACTGGTCGCTCAACACCCCTATGAACACATACAACAGCAATTGGGAATGGGTCGGTCTAGCCGGGCCTCGGCCGGTAAGAGTAGTGGGTTTGGGTCTCGGATACCGCAACTTGACCGGCAGAATCCCATCCGCATTGGGCGATCTGCCCCATCTGGAAGATCTGTGGCTCAATGATAACGCGCTAACCGGCAATATACCGTCAGCATTGGGCAATCTGTCCAAATTGGAACGGCTTGAGCTTGCCGGGAATCGGCTTTCGGGCAGCATCCCGCCGCAGTTGGGCAATCTGTCCAACCTGAAGGTTTTGGGGCTTTACGGCAACCAACTTACCGGCAATATCCCGCCACAGCTGGGCAATCTGTCCAATCTTGACGCGCTGTATCTCGAAAATAATCGGCTCACCGGCGAGATACCGCCGGAGTTGGGAAATCTCTCAAATTTGGAAATCTTGTACATCTCAGGCAATCAGCTGAGCGGCTGCATACCCACATCGCTGCGTGATGTCGAATACAACGACTTCTGGAAAACCGGCTTGCAGTTCTGCGACGAATATCAACCGCCCACGCCCACCTTTACGCCTACCCCAACGCCGTCGGCCACGCCCATAGGCGATGAAGAGGTTCGCGCTAGGATGTCGACGCTTGAAGAGGGGATGGAAACCACGCAAGCGCAGATGGGAACGCTTCAAAGCCTTCTCAATAGTATGCTGCAAGCGATTATCGCGCTGACCAACAAGGTAGCGGCGCTTGACGGCGGCCCCCAAGCGCCTACTTTCACGCCTACCCCAACGCCCACGCCCACCCATACGCCCACGGCGACGCCCACCACCGCGTCAGGCTCCGCGGCATTGACTTCCCTGACTACGGGATATGATCACGCCTGCGCGTTGCGCGCCAACGGCGAAGCGGTGTGCTGGGGCCGCAACGAAGAGGGCTCAACAAGCCCTCCGAGCGGACGCTTCACCGACATAAGCGCGGGCGCCGGTTTTACCTGCGGGCTGCGCGAGAACGGCGCAATCGAGTGCTGGGGAGTTGACGGGCGAAGCGGGCGTACAAGGTCCCCGGCTGGCCGCTTCATCAGCATAACTACGGGGCATTACCACGGCTGCGCGCTGCGCGAAAGCGGCGAAGCGGTGTGCTGGGGATATAACTATCAAGGGTTGTCAAACCCGCCCGCCGGCGAGCGTTTCGCAAGCATAAGCGGCGGCAAGGATCACACCTGCGGACTGCGCGCCGACGGCACAATCCTATGCTGGGGCAGCAACACAAACGGGCTATCGAGCCCGCCCGCCGGCCGCTTCGTCAGCATGGACGCGGGACAAATTCACACCTGCGGACTGCGCGAAAGCGGCGCAATCGAGTGCTGGGGATACGACAGATATGGTCTGCTAAGCCCGCCTTCCGGCGAGGGTTTCACCAGCATAAGCGCGAGTTTCGGAGAGCATGCCTGCGCGCTGGATGACAAAGGCGAAGCTATGTGCTGGGGCAGATCATCAGAGGGGCAGACAACCGCTCCGGGCGGCCGCTTCACCGGCATAAGCGCTGGCGGGAATTACACTTGCGGCCTGCGCGCGGATGGCACAGCGGCGTGCTGGGGCAGCGACAACTATGGGCAGTTGACGACGCCGTAGTGCGTCGGCCCACGCCCAGCCTTACCCCCTTTGCGCCCCTGCGCCTTTGCGTTAATCCCGCCGTCAAACACGCCCTTGCGTCGGTTTTCAACGCAAGGGCGCAAATCGCCTACTGCGCCGTATAGCCCCCGTCCACTATCAGCGGCGCCCCCGTGACGAATGCCGATTCGTCGGACGCCAGGAACAGCGCGGCGTTGGCGATGTCTTGCGGCTGCCCCAATCGCCCCATCGGATGGCGCTGCTTGAGCGCGGCGTAAGACTCCGGGTCTGAGGTCAGCGCGCTGGTCATATCGGTCTCTACATAGCCGGGGCAGATGCAGTTGACGCGAATGCGCTTGCGCGCAAGGTCTATCGCCAGCGTGCGCGTGAACTGCAGCACGCCGCCCTTGGACGGGTTGTACGGATTGAAGCCGCCGCCCATTCCCGCCGGATAGCCCACCAGCGCCATTATGGACGCCAAGTTGATGATGGATCCGCCGCCCGCCCGCTCCATCTCAGGGACGCTGTGCCACGATACCAGATATGTCCCCTTCAGGTTCACATCCATAACCTTGTCCCACACCGCTTCGGGCGACGCCCCCTCCTGCAGTGCGTTGCGCGCGGTTATGCCGGCGCTGTTCACCAGCGTATCCAGGCTGCCGTACGCTTCCACCGCGGCGCGCGCCATTCGCTCGGCGTCCGCGTTAGACGCCACATCGCCCGCCACCGCCGTGGCATCGCCGCCCGCCTCGCGTATCGCCGTCGCCGTCGAGACCGCCGCCGCTTCGCTTATGTCGGACACGGTTACGCGCGCGCCTTCCCGCGCGAACAGCAGCGCCGCCGCCCTGCCTATGCCGGCGCCCCCGCCCGTAATCAACGCCGATTTGCCTTCAAGTCGCATAGCATTTCTCCCGCAAGCATTTTGAGTTTGTTGGAATACGGATTGTCCATGAGCGTCAGGGTTGTGCTTGGAATTTTGGGAATACGGATTGTCCGTAAGCATCAGGGCTGCGCTTGGAATTTCTCGGATAGGTTGGCGTAGCAGAGGTTGTTTAGGGTTAAATGCAAAAACTTTCGCCCGCCTCAAAGCGCCGCCAGCCGCGCTTGTCATAGACCGTAACAGATCCGCCGCCCAATACGCGCCAGCCGTCGGCGCCGCCGATGCAGCCGCTTGCGCCGTCGATGCCCAGCGCCGTTGCGCCGTCGGGCAGTTGGCCGCTCAGCTCTGCAAGCGTTTCGTCCGGATCACTGCGTTCATGGTGCGGCAGCGCAACCATATTCGGGACAACCCCAAGCGCCGCGCTCCACTGCCCCCGAAAGCGCATCCACTGCCCCATTACCATTGCCCCGGCGCTGGATCCCGCCAGAATAGCGCCGCCCTCAAGCGCAATCAGCATCCTGTCCAGCAGCAGCGATCCGCTCAGCGCATCCAGCAGATACGCGGGATTGCCGCCCGTCAGATAGACGATATGCGCGTTATCTACCGCCGCCGTCAACGCCTCATCGTTGGCGTCCCGCGCGTTGAGCGCCATAAGCGCCGCCGCGTCCGCCCCCAGCGCGGTGAAGTGGCGCGCGCCGTTTGCCGCCGCAAGTTCGGGGCGTTCCAGCGCCGCCGCCGTGGGTATGATGAGCGTTCTAGGGCGCTCAACGCCGCTCGCCGCTATCAGCGCAGCGTCCATATCGGCGCAAGACGCCCGAAACTCGTCGCCGCCCACAAGCGCTATCTTGCCGCTCATCTATGCCGCCTCCGATGGCGCGGCGAATGCCAGCGCATCGCGCAGGTTCGCCGCCTGTATGTTGTGTATGGTAGATGCCGAAACGCCGCGCGCGCTTGCTGCAGCGGCCGACGGATGCGCCTAATAGCGCGGATCGCGCCACTCGAACGCAAGCGTGGCATAGCGCACGAACACGGCGCCGCCCGGCGCGGCAAGCGGCCCGTTCACCGCCAGCAGCGCTATGGTGTGCGTATCGCCGGGCTTGGGCGCGGCGCTCACCACGACGCGCTGCGGGACGTTGAAGCCCTGAACCGCCCCCTTCGCCGTATCGCACTTGCCGTCGATCCATACTTCGCCGTAGTCGTCGATGCAGGTCTCGAGCAAGCACTGCGTCCCCTCAACAGCGCGGCCGCCCACGCTTTGCGGCACCGTAATGCCGATGCGGTACCATATGAACGAAAGCCCGTGAGAGCGCCATTCGGCAAGGTCGTCGCAGTATTCCCAAGCGGAGTCGTCGTAGTCGGCAAGGCGCGCGGGACTGCCCTCGCTCAGCGCCGCAAGCCCCTGATTGGGCTCGCCCGGCGTCAACCCCACGGCGAACTTCCACCTGCCCCCAAGCGCCGCAAGCGCATCGGCGTTCTGCAAATCCAAAGATATACGCGGCATAAGAGCGCCTCCTTAGTAGTTATTGGCAAGACTTAGTTGTAAGAGTAAGCCTTGCCCGCATCGGCATTCGGCTTACGCCGCTGATTATAGCGCCCGCGCTTGCGGGTTTGTGTGCGCATCGGCGGCTTTGATGCTAAACTTAGGCCGCTTGGCAATGCGCGCGGCGAATGTTCGATAACCGCCGCGATAACGATAATGTTGACGGATAACTAAGAGGTGTGTCCGATGGCTGACAGCGCAGATGCGGTGATTATAGGCGGCGGCGTTATGGGATGCAGCATCCTGTACAACCTAGCCGAGCGCGGCGTTGCTAACACGCTGCTGCTTGAGCGCGATGTGCTTGCGTCCGGCTCCACAAGCAAATCCCAAGCGATACTGCGCATGCACTACTCCAACGAAGTTACCGCGCGGCTTGCGTGGGACAGCCTTGAAGTATTCAAGAACTTCGAGGAACTCACCGGAACGCCGTCGGGATACACGCGCACAGGCTATTTCCTAATCGTAGGCGACGACGACAGGCAGGCGATGACTGAGAACGTCGAGATGCAGCAGCGTCTAGGCATCGCCACCGAAGTGGTGTCCCCGGAGGATGTGCGCCTGATTGCGCCGATGATTGCGGTCCAAGACGGCGAAGCTTTCGCCTACGAACCCGAATCCGGCTACGCAGATCCGTATTCGGTAACGCTGGGCTTCGCCAACCGCGCGCGCGACCTGGGCGCCCGCATCCGCGACGGCATAGCGGCGACGCAGGTCGAGGTCAGCGGCGGCCGGGTCAGCGCCGTGCTGACGGCGGACGGGCGCATCGAGACGGACTGCGCCGTGATTGCGGCCGGCCCGTGGAGCGCGCCGCTGCTGCGCGGCGTGGGCGTGGACGCCCCGCTGAGCCCGCTGCGCCATCAAGTTGTGCTGCTGCGCCGCCCGCTTGGCGCTGATACCGAGCATCCGATTATCGGCGATGTGGTGAACGACTTCTCGGCGCGCCCGGACATCGGCGGGCTTACGATGATTGGCGTGGGCGAAGACGAATTCGTGGATGCCGATACATTCAATCAAGGCGTGGATATGGCGATGGTTGAAACGGCGTTTGCGGGCATCGTCCGGCGCATGCCCGCAATGTCGCGCGCGGTGTTTCGCGGCGGCTGGTCGGGCGCATTCACCGTAACCCCGGACTGGCACCCGATTTTGGACAGAGTCGAAGGCGTTGACGGGTTGTATTGCGCGGTGGGCTTTAGCGGACACGGCTTCAAAGAGTCCCCGATGATAGGCAAGGCGATGGCCGAGCTCATCACCGCCGGGCGCGCCGAATGCGTGGACATATCCGCGCTGAACATGCGCCGCTTCGCAGCCGGCGAGCTGCTGCGCTCGCGCTATGCTATGCAGGTGTTGGCGTAAGCCCTGGGACGCTGCCGGCGAGTCGGTAACCGGCCGCTGCGCTATGCAGGCGCCGGCGCAAGCCTACTCCGACGGCGACGCTTCCCCCTCTATCGCGGCTATCTGCTGCTCCACGCTGCCCAGCGCCAGATACTCTTCGTGGATTATGTGATAGCAGCGCTGAAGGTAAAGTATCGTGAGCCTCTGCGCGTCTTCGTCCCCTTCGCCTAGTTTGATGCTCTGCACGATGCGGTTCGTCTTGTGGTCGAACTCAAAGTGCTGCGAAAGCAAGCCGATGTCGGCTTCGGCTTCCTTCACAAGCGCGTCTTCGTTGTTGTCCACCGCAAAGCGCAGTTTGCCCACAAGCGTGGTCAGCTCATTCAGCTTATCCGTATCGCTCATCAAGCCGTACATAACGTCGTTGACGCCAAAGCCCACGCCCTCTTCTTCGGCTATCGCGTCGTCGTCCGCCGCCGGCGCGTCGGCAAGCCCGCGCCGATCCACCAGCGCCTTGTACAGCGCGTTGTAGAGCTGGACCGCGTCCCCCACCGCAAGCATCATCGCGGGGACGTCGGATGTGTTGAGCGCCCCGCCGAACAGGATGTCGTCGCCGCGCATTTCCGCCAGCGCCTCCATCTGCTCCCTGCCGCCCGTCTTTTCGGGCGCGGGCGGGAACGCGAACGCCGACATATCTTGAATGCTCGCGTCCCCCATCTGATTCATCAGAAAGGGCGGCATATATTTCGCTAAGTCAACGGTTATGGGCAGCATAACAAGGTAGCTCGCCCAAACCTCGTCGGGATAGTCCGAACTTGTGAAGTACACGAATGCGTGTCCCTTTGGGGAATCTTGGCTGCCTCTCTCAAAGATGATGTCCATAGTCTTATCCGACTCCCGCTAAAATCCAATTCCTGCCGGCTGCGCGCTGCGCCTGATGCGCCCCCGCCGTTTGCGCCTGCCCACCATACGCTTACGCTACATTATACGCTACTTGGCGGGCAAGCGCATTGGGCAAACCGCGGGATAGCGATTATGAAGACTTGCGGACTGTTCAAACCGCGAATCAGCGCTTGCAAATTGGCAAGTTCGCGGAATTCGGCGCATATTCCCATCGCATATAAAAGGCATAGGAAAGCCGCCGCCGCTCTGCGATTAGATTGGGCTAACGCCTAATTGTAATAAGCGCTAATCAACGCAAATCGCATTGATGCGCTCATAGAGATTTTGAGGTTGATAATTATCATATGTATAATATAATCCAAATAATTCTTTATGCTTGACTTTCAAAATTAGTATGTACATAATTCATACTGCCTTTGCGCTGAATGTCTGTGTGAACATAGGCTTGGGGCGCATTGGAAGGCGTGTCAAGGTCTTTGGATTGCATAGACAAATGGACAAGGAGAATGCGCGGATGAGAATTATTCGGACTATAGCCATATTCGCGGCGCTGACGCTGCTGCCGTTGGCGCTCGCGTGCGCCTCGGAGCCGCCGCCGCCCACGCCTACCCCTGTGCCGCCGCCTACGCCCGCTCCGCCGCCCACGCCGGAGCCGCAGGTCGACGTCGCCGCGCTCAAGGGCGATGTGGTGGCCAACTACGCCGCGGGCGTTCACGCGCTCTACGCCGCCAGCCTTACTTCGGCGCAGGCGATGGACGCCGCGATCGACGGCTTCATCGCCGATCCCACGCCCGCCACGCTGGAAGCGGCGAAGCGCGCCTGGCTGCGCGCACGCGACGACTACGGCCCCACCGAAGCGTTCCGCTTCTACGGCGGCCCTATCGACAATGAAGAAGACGGCCCCGAAGGGCTTATCAACGCATGGCCGCTGGACGAGTCCTATATTGACTATGTAGAGGGCAGCCCAAACGCCGGCATCATCAATATGCCGGACGAATACCCCACCATCGACTCCGCCCTGATAGTTTCGCTGAACGAAGAGGGCGGCGAAGAGAATGTGTCCACCGGCTGGCACGCGATTGAGTTTCTGCTGTGGGGGCAGGATATGAACGCCGGCGGCCCCGGCGCCCGCCCGGTGGAAGACTACACCACCAACGACAACGCCGACCGCCGCGCTACCTACCTTGCGGTTGCGTCCGATACGCTGCTGGGACACCTGCAGGATATGGTTGACGCATGGGCGCCCGGGCAGGCGGGCAACTACCGCGCGGGGTTCATGGCGATGAGCGCCGATGACGCGCTGGTCAACATCATCACCGGCATCGGCGAACTGAGCCGCGGCGAACTCGCGGGCGAGCGCATGACCGTCGCCTATGAAGAGCGCTCGCAGGAAGACGAACACTCCTGCTTCTCGGACAACACCACCGCCGATATAGTGGGCAACGCGCTGGGCATTCAGATAGTTCTGACGGGCGATTACGGCTCGGTTTCGGGCCCGGGCGTGCTTGACCTGGTGGCGGCGCTGGACGAATCGCTTGCGGCGCAGCTGGAGTCGCAGGTGGCCGCGAGCGTGAACCTCGCAAAGCAAATACCGGCGCCGTTCGACAATCATCTGACAAGCGATACGCCGGACAGTGCCCCCGGCCGCTCGATGGTGCTGCGAACAATCGAGGCGCTGGAACGGCAGACGGACACCATCGTTTCGGCGGCGACCACAATCGGCGTTACCATCAGCGTGAGCTAACGCCGCCGCGCGACGGGATTTGATATGCAGCGAAGTCATATCGCAAAAGCCGCCAAGGATGCGCGCCTGCGTTACGGCTTCGCCGCGTTCATAGCGATAGCGGCGCTGCTGATTGCGGCGGCGGTCTGGCAGCTGGAGCGCGAGCGCTGGCCCACCGATGCGGACGCCGACGCCATCCTGGTAGAGAAGCTGGGCGGCGAAACAACCGCTTTCACCGCTAACCGCAACGCCTTCAGCCTGTCGGCGCGCAATCTGACGAATGCGGAGCGGCGCATCTTCGAGGTTGGGGACAGCTTCTTCAATCAGAACTGGGTAACCGCGCCCGCGTCCACGGAAGCGCGGGACGGGCTTGGTCCCACATTCAACGCGCAGTCTTGCTCATCGTGCCACACATTGGACGGGCGGGCGCAGCCGCCTCAGAGCGCCGACGACCCGGAGCGCGGGCTGCTGTTTCGGCTCAGCGTGCCGGGCGCTGACGCAAACGGCGGGCCGCTGCCGGATCCCGCATACGGGGGGCAGCTTCAGGATAGGGCTATTCTGGGCGTACCCGCGGAAGGGCGGGTTATCGCCGAGTGGCGCGAGATACATGGCGAATACGCCGACGGCGAACCGTACACGCTGATTGCGCCGCGGTACACGCTGGCGGACGCGGCGTTTGGCGAACCCAATGCCGAATATATGATGTCGCCGCGCATTGCGCCGGTGGCGTTTGGCGTGGGCTTGCTTGAGGCTATCCCCGAAGCCGATATACTGGCGCGCGCCGATCCGGACGACGCCGACGGGGACGGCATATCGGGGCGCGCGAATATGGTATGGGATGTTCGCAAGGGGGCGCTTTCGCTGGGGCGCTTCGGATGGAAGGCGAATGTTCCAAGCGTGGAGCAGCAGGTTGCGGGGGCGTTTCACGGCGATATAGGCATCACATCGTCGATGTTCCCTAACGAAAACTGCCCGTCGGTTCAAGCGGACTGCGCCGCCGCGCTCAACGGCGGCATGCCCGAACTGCCCGACGATAGGCTCGGCAAGGTTGTCTTTTACAACCGCACGCTGGCGGTTCCCGCAATGCGCGATACGGACGATCCGCAGGTGCGGCTTGGGGCGAAGGCGTTTCTGCATATCGGCTGCGCTATGTGCCATACGCCGAGCCACACCACCGGCGCAACCGATACGGCGGCGCTGAGCGGGCAGCGCATCTTTCCGTACACCGATTTGCTGCTGCACGATTTGGGCGCAGGGTTGGCGGACGGCAGGCCGGACTTCCTGGCGGATGGGCGTGAGTGGCGCACGCCGCCGCTGTGGGGGATAGGCTTGGTGGATGCGGTGAACGGGCATACGCGCTTTCTGCACGATGGGCGGGCGCGCAATCTTGCGGAGGCTATCCTGTGGCACGGCGGCGAGGCGGCGGCGGCGCGCGACGGCTTCATCAAACTTACGCGCGAGCAGCGGGAAGCCTTGCTGCGTTTCTTGGAGGCGTTGTGATGCGAATATGGAATGCGCTGATACTGGCGGTCGGAATGCTTGCGCTGCCGATTGCGGCGGGGTGCGCTTCGTCGTCGCCGGCGGCTTCTGCGCCGGCGACGACCGCGCCTACGGTGTCCACGCCGACGGCGGCGGCCTATCCGACGGCTTCGCGGCAGGATGTGCTGGTCAGTCTGACGTCGGATGTGATTGTTCCGCGCTTTGAGACGGCGGCGGCTGAGATGAATGCGCTGCGGGATTCGCTGCATACGCTTTGCGGCAGTCCGACGGCGGCGAATTTGCAGAGCGCGCAAGACGCTTGGCGCAATGCGCGCGAAGCTTGGATGCGGTCGCAGGCGATGTGGTTCGGGCCGGTGATGGATAGGCGCTCGCGCTCGCTGGTGGACTGGGCGCCGGTGGATCCGGAGCGCATCGAGGATCTGCTGGCGGCGCGGGACGATATTACGGCGGAGTTTGTTCGCGAGTTCTTGGCGTCCACTCAGCGCGGGTTGGGCTCTGTGGAGTACATCATATTCGGCGATGAGGCGGCGGCGCTTGAGGCGCTATCGGCGGACGGCGGCGGGCGCTGCCGCTATCTGACGGCGGTGGGGGATGTGGCGGCGGCAGAGTTGGACGGCGTGGTTGCCGATTGGACGGTTGGGAATGCCGAAAGCGGGGCGTATGCGGGCTACTTCGACGGAACTGCGGAGAGCGCGCTGCTGGGCAGGTCTGCGGTGGCGGAAGTGGTGCGGACGTCGGTGTTTCTGACGCGCAGCATAACGGATATGCGGCTTGGCAAGGCGCTGGGCATAGGGGACGATGTTAAGGCGGATCCGTCCGCCATCCCGATGGGGGCGGCGCATAATGCGGTTGCCGATATGCGAAATCAGGTTTTGGGGATGCAAGATTTGTATGTTGGCGCTGACGGCGGTTTGGGGCTTGGGGCGCTGATTGCGGGGCTATCGGCGGCGGCGGATGAACGGATGCGCGCTGCCTTTGAGAATGCGCTGGAGGCAATCGGGCAGCTGGAAGAGCCGCTGCATGTGAATATGGCGCAGAACCCGGCGGCGGCGCAAGCGGCGCATGCGCGGCTCGCCGAACTTAAGCGGGCGCTGAACACCGAGGTGGTGAGCCTGCTTGATGTATCGGTGGGGTTTGCGGACACGGACGGGGACGGCGGTTAGGCGCCGCTTTCGGCGGCGTCTGCGACGGCGCCGGGGCAGTATCCACCACTTGGGGGCTATGCCGGGGCTGACGGCGGCGAGGTCGGCGGCGGGGTCGATGAGGCGGGCGTTGGGGCGGCCGTTGAATGCCACAAAGGCGTCGGCTCTGACTTGGGCATCGCAGCCGCGCGCGCGAAAATCGGCGGCGATGATATGCGCGCCCTGCAGTATCATATCCGGCTGGATCGCCATACGCTCAGTTTGCAGCGGCGTGAAGTATTCCTCCGGGTCGACAAGGCGGCTGAGCGCGTTGTTGGGGCAGCGGACGCGGTATTGGGTGTAGCCGACCTTTTCGGTGAGCATCACGCGCCAGGCGAAGCGGTAGCCTTCATCGTTCCAGCGCACATTGCCGGGGTAGGCGAAGTGGCGCAGCGGCAGGATGATTTGGGTCAGCGCGAATAGGGATGCGGCGGCTACAGCAGCGCGCGCCGTCCAAGATATGCGCCGCGCGGTTGGGGTTGCTATGGGCTGCGGTTGCGCTTGGGGCTTGCGCTTGCGGTTGAACAGACGGCGCGGCCAGTCGGGGGGAAAGAATATGAGCGCGCCGCCTATCATCAGCAGGGGGAACATTCCCAATCGCGGGAATAGCAGCCAGGTTATGAGGTGGAAGGCGATTAGCGCGAGGTACGCCCACGGGCGGGAGCGCCGCCAGAGCAGCCAGGCTACGATGGTGAGGTCGAAGAGCGCGCCCGTCCAACTCATTGCGTAGGCTGCCCAAGGTTCTTGCAGCAGCGCGCCTATGATGGGCAGATCGCCGCGCTGGTAGAGCCAGATGCGCAGGGGCAAGGCGTTCAGCAGCCAGTCGGGGTTGAGTTTGGCTATGCCTGCGAATAGATAGACTGCGCCGATTTGCGCGCGCAGCGTCCATAGCGCCCAGGCGGGTATGGCTGCGGGCGGGTTGCCGTCGGACGGCGGGCGGCGGCGGGCGTCTAGGGATGCCGCGCGGTTTAGGGGCAGGAACGCCATCAGCAGGGTTATGAGTATCATAAGGTAGTGATGGTTGAGGTAGGTTGCGCGGTCAAGCAGCTCAATGTAGGCGAAGCCGATACAGAACAGGGCGGCGCAGATGCGGTAGTAGAAGCCCAGCGCTATGCCGGCGGCGAACAGCGCTAGGGCGGCGAATAGGGCGTACATGCCCCAATCGGGGAGCGGCTGGAGCAGGGTCAAATCCCAGTGGGGGAAGTGGTGGGCGGGCTCGATGTAGAGGCGGGCGATCCAGTCGTTGCGGAAGTAGCGCGCGACGGCGATGAACGCTAGGATGCCGAAAGCGATGCGAAAGGCGGCGGCGGACGCGGCGTCCGTTTGTGCGGTCAGGGCTTGGGCGATGCGATTGAGCATTGGGCGTCAAGCGTATCATATGGGGCGCCGACCGGGATTTTTGGGCGCAAGGGGCCGGTCTGCGTCGGGTTTTTGACGCAGAGGCGGGAAGGCGCAAAGGGTCGGGGGTAGGATTTTTGGCGCAGAGGGGCTTAGGGGCTGCGGGCGTTTGGGGGGATGTCGTCGGGGAAGGGGTATTCGCCGTACTTTTCTTTGTACATTTCGCGTGTTCGGTTGTAGAGGTTTCCCGGCTGCCGTTGGAAGGCCGCGACTTCTTCGGGAGTGATGTGCCTTTTGAGTTCGGGGATTTTGCGAATGTCGGCGTTGCGGAGCTTGGCGTCGCGGATAGCGTCGCTCCTGGCTTGTAGGCGTTCTTTGTACGCTTCGATGTTCGCTATGTCTTCGGGGTACACGCTTCTGGCGGGGGTGTCTGGGCGCGTGTTGGCGGCGCGTTTTTGGGCTTTGCGGGCGGCGCGCTTTTGGCGGCGGCGTGATGCGCGGGTTTCGGGGGGCGGAGCGCTGTCGGGGTTGGCGGCGGCCTGGTTGTCGTGGTCGGGCTTTTCTGCGGGCGTTTCCACGGCGGCGATATTTTGGGCGGCGGCGGTGGGTTGCTTGCCGGCGGCGCTATCGGATTTGGCGGCGGGCTGTCGGGCTTGGGCGGGCTCTTCGGCGGCGGCGATATTCTCGGCAGCGGCGGGGCGCTCACCGGCGGCGCGGCCAGGGTTGGCGGCGGGCGTTTGGGCGTTCCGATATGCTTGGATGTCGTCGGGGGTGATGTGGTCGGTGCGGATGTCGTAGGCGCGGCGTAGCAGTTCGCAGGCGGCCCAGACGCGCTGGGATGCGGTGAAGCCTACGGCGGGCTTGCCTTTGCGCTGGCGCTCGAACTTGGGGTAGGGGTTTTGGGTGCCTTTGGAATCGACCTCGGGGGTTTTGTTTTCCATCGCCTTTACGAGAAACCGCACGGAGTCAGCGCCGTGGTCGGTGTATTCGCGCACTATCTTGGAGAGGTATGAGTCGAGCGCTTCGGTCTTGCCGGACAAGATGCGGCGGACGCCGGGGATTGTGCCGCCGAAACCTCTGACTAGCAGCTCGCGGGCGGCGCGCATGCGGACGGCTGGGGTGAAGTTTTCGCCTGTTTCCTCGATCTTGGAGATTACCCTGATTAGGAACTCGATGATGGTTTCGCCGTCGTTGGTTTCTTGTTTGATTAGGCGGGCTATGTCGAAGTGGAGGATTTGCTTTTCGGTGACCTTGGGCTTTTTGTCGAGCTTGCCCCGCTTTGCCGGCTTAGGTTCGGATTTGGGGCGTGGGCGAATGGTTGCGGATTTGGGGATGGCTGATTCGGGGATGAGTCGGCCAAATGCGGTAAGCCACTCGGCCGACTTGAGTCGGTGGCTGACGGTGGCGTCGTGGGTGTAGCCTTGTAGGGTATCTACAAGGAACTGGGCGATGATTTCGCCGTCTCCGGTGAGGCGTTGTATGGTTGCGTCGATGGTCATAGCGGTTGTGCGGGGGTTGTCCGCATCCTAGCCTTCCGCTGAGTGGGAAGGGATTGTATGTGATTATGCGCTCTATTATAATAAACAGAACGGGTGTGTCAAGGGGTAAAATGGGGAATTTGGGGTGAATCTGCGGGGATTTTTGGCGCAAGGGCGTGTTGGGGGAGAATTTAGCAAGGGCGCAAGGGGCGCAAAGATGGGCGGGTTAGTTGTTCGTGATTGACTTGGGCGGGCGTTGGCGCTAATCTCAAGGCGTGAAACATCGGGGGAGTTAGCGCGCGCAGGTTTGTTTGCTTATGCCTAAATCCAATGCCACACAGCGCAATCCGTCGCCGGCGCGGCAGCGGCTGTCTATGACGGCGGAGAATTATCTGCTGTCCATATATCGGCTGCATGAAGAGGATAACCTAGTTACGCTGACGCAGCTTGCGGAGCATCTGAAGATGCTGCCGGAGGATGAAGGGCTGGGGACTTCGCTGCCTACGGTCGGGGGGATGATACGGCGGCTCGAGCGCGAGGGGCTGCTTGAGGTGGATTCCAAGAAGCAGCTTTCGTTGACGCGCAAGGGGAATCAGAACGCCGAAAGCATAGTGCGCCGCCATCGGCTTGCGGAGCGGATGGTGGTGGATATGTTCGATGTGGAGCTTCATCGGGCGCATATAGAGGCGCATCTGTTGGAACACGCCATATCGCCGTATCTTGAAAAGCGGATTATGGAGAAGTTGGATATGCCGACTACATCGCCATTCGGCTATCCGATACCCGGCACGGACTATGAGCGCAAGCGGGGGCTGTTTCGGCTGGATGAGGCGCAACGCGGGCAGCGGCTCGTCATAGACAAGATCCCGGTGGATGATGAGGCGCTGCTGAAGTATCTTGTGGATAACGATGTGGTTCCGGGGACTACAATATCCATCAATGAGATAAACACTTCCACGGGGATAATTTCGTTCACCTGCGCCGATGAGGATGCGGCGGTGGTGGTGGGCTATCAGGTGGGCAAGCTGATATGGGTGCATCCGCCGGGGGATTAGCGGCTCATAGGCTCATATCCTTGCGCCAAATGCCAATGCCATCGCTATACCGCCGCGCTGTTTGGCGCATCGACGCTGTCGGGGCGGGCGGTCTGCAACGCTTCTAGTTCGCGCAGGCGCCGCATTTGGGGGGGCGTGACGGTGATGAACGGGCGAGCGCCGCGTATCAGATCCAGGGCGTCGTCTGCGCAGTATCCGCGGCGTATCAGGTAGGCGGCGGCCATTGTGGGCGCGCGTCCAACGCCGGCCGAGCAGTGGATATAGACCTTGCCGCCGCCGTCTATTGCGCTCTCAATGAAAGCTATGCCTTGCGCTAGATGCGCCATAGACGGGGCTTCGTCGTCGGGGGTTGGCAGGTGGCAGTAGGCGGCGGGGGCGTCTGCAGGCGAACCGTCGGGGGGCGTGTCCGGGGTTAGTCCGTGAACGGCGTCGTCGAATTCGGAGCGCATATTCAGGATGTAGGCGATGCCGGCTTGGGCTAGGGCGCGCTTGCCGTTTGCGCGGTGCTGGGGGCCGACGTAGAGCGCGGGGGTTACGCGGCTGTATCGCAGGATGGGGATGCCGGTGATGTAGGGGACGCCGCGCGCGTATGCCCAAAGCGCGGTAGTGCGCCAGCCCTGCGCGCGCAGGCGGCGGACGATGATGCGCGCGCCTTTGCGAATGGTATTCAGCAAGGCTCTGCCTCATAGACGCCGTCGTCTTCGGCAAGGAAGCGCATCTGCTCGCCGTGGGCGGTTTTGATGCGGCGGATGCGGAGTTCGGCGGCGGTGAGCGCTTCGTTGCACATACGGGCGAGCGCCATGCCTTCTTCGTATAGGCGGGTGGATTCGGCGAGCGTGAGTCCGCCGGATTCCAACGCCTGCACGGTGGCGTCTAGGCGTTCGAGCGCCTGCTCGAATGTGAGCTCGGTTAGGTTTTGGATGCGGCTGCCGCCGTTGGCGTTGGCGATATGGGAGTTATCCGTCATCGTGGCTCCTGTGGGATGCGGCGGTTACTTCGGCTTTCAAAGCGCCGTCCGTGAGGGTGATGGCTAGGGCGTCGCCGGGGGCGACCTGGTTGTGGGCGCTGACTACGCCGCCGTCGCGCGCGCGCTGCACGATGGCGTAGCCGCGCCGCAGGGTGTCTTTGGGGCTTAGCGCTTCTAGGCGATACTTGAGGCCGCTGACGCGTTCGGTTTTGAGCGCCAGGTCGGCTTCCACTAGGTTGACGGCGGTTCTGAGACGGTCGTCGATGCGCATTCGCAGGGTGTCGAGGTCGGGGACGGCGTTTTGGAGGCGGGCATAGAACTGCGCCGTGTCGTCGAGCGCGGCGTCTAGTTGGCGGGATACGGCGGCGGTCATGGATTGGGCGCATCCGATGGTGAATGCGGCGAGTTCGGCGCGGTCGGGGACGACGAGTTCGGCGGCGGCGGACGGGGTTGGGGCGCGCTTGTCGGCGACGAGGTCGGCGATGGTGTGGTCGGTTTCGTGGCCTACGGCGCTGACTACGGGGGGGCGGCAGGCGTATATGGCTCTTGCCACTTCCTCTTCGTTAAACGCCCAGAGGTCTTCGAGGGAGCCGCCGCCGCGCGCTAGGATTATGACATCCACGCCGGGGGCGTCGCTGGCGGCGGTAAGCGCTTCGGCTAGGGCGGGGGCTGCGTCTGCGCCTTGCACGGGGGCGGGCGCAATGGCGAGCTCTGCGAGGGGGTAGCGGCGGCTTACCACCGTGCGAATGTCGTGCCAGACCGAACCGCTAGGGGATGTGACCACTGCGATTTTGGCGGGAAAGCGGGGCAGTTCGCGCTTGCGGGACGGCTCGAACAAGCCTTCGTTCTGCAGCTTCAGGGTGAGTTGCTCAAGCAGCAGTTGGAGTTCGCCGACGCCTTCGGGTTGGGCGATGTCGGCGATGATTTGCAGATCGCCGCGCTGTTCGTAGATGGATACGCGGCCGTGGATGATGACGGCGGCGCCGTTGGCGAGGTTGTCAGCGCCGCGCGCGCCGCCGCGGAACATAACGCAGCGCAGGGTTGCGTTTGCTTCGCGCAGGCTGAAGTATGAGTGGCCGGATCCGGGGCGCGCGAGGTTGGCGACTTCGCCGCTGATCCAGACGTCGCGCATCGCGGCGTCGCGCTCAAGCGTCTGCTTGATGTATGAGGATAGTTGTGAGACGGAATATATGGCTGCCATTGCGATGCTGCGGTGGGCGTGATGGGCTATGCGCGGGATAGGTATTGTCCGGTGCGGGTGTCCACTTTGATGAGTTCGCCTTGATTGACGAATAGGGGGACTTGGACTACAAGGCCGGTTTGCAGGGTGGCGGGCTTGGTGCCGCCTTGCGCGGTGTCGCCGCGCACGCCGGGGACGGTTTCGGCTACTTCCAGGTTGACGGTGATGGGGAGTTCAATCGCAACGGGGTTATCGCGAAACAGCACAAGGTCGACTTCGGTCTGCTCTACCAGGAACTGCAGGGCGTCGGTTATCTGCGAATCGGACAGGGGGAACTGCTCGTAGGATGCGGTGTCCATGAAGTAGTAGAGGTTGTCGTCTTGGTAGATGTACTCGGCGGAGCGGCGCTCGACGTCGGCGAGTTTGAAGTCGACGTCGTAGCCGGAGAAGGTGCGGTCGATGAGGCGGCCGGTGGTGAGTTCGCGGAATTTGATGCGCATAACGGGGGCGCGCTGCTGCATCTTGCGCTGTTCGTATTCCACCACGATGAAGGGGGCGTCATCCATCTCGATCGCCATTCCTTTGCGAAGTTCGCCATAGTTGACGTTCATAACGGGCTCCTGTGGGTTGGGTTGGGATGATTGGCGGGGCTAGAGCTTGCGCGCTTTGCTGAGCACGCGTGCGCGTCCGTTTTCTAGGACGACGATGTCTTCGATGCGGACGCCGCCCCAGCCGGGCAGGTAGATGCCAGGTTCGATGGTGAAGACCATGCCGTCTTGTAGCGTGTCTTCTTCGGCGCTGGGGCCGACGTGGGGGAATTCGTGCACGGCGAGGCCGACGCCGTGGCCGAGGCTGT
Source organism: Dehalococcoidia bacterium (assembly GCA_965203895.1). Classification (GTDB taxonomy): domain Bacteria; phylum Chloroflexota; class Dehalococcoidia; order Lucifugimonadales; family JADFKI01; genus Bin90. The sequence goes on from CBDBDI010000003.1 coordinate 191,655, forward strand.
GGCCGAAGTCGTCGGCGTGGCCGGCGTCGGCGATGATGTCGCGCGCTATGGCGTCGGCTTCTTTGCCGGTCATGCCGGCGCGGACTTGGTCTTCGGCGGCGAGCTGGGCTTGCAGCACGATGCCGTAGATTTCGCGAAACTTGGCGTCGGGTTCGCCCACGAAAATGGTGCGGGTGAGGTCGCTGCAGTAGCCTTCGTACTTTGCGCCCATATCAATGACGATGGCGTCGTTTTGCCTGATGGGGGTTTGGTCTGCGCGGTGGTGGGGGAGCGCGCCGTTGGGGCCGGCGCCTACGATGGTGTCGAAGGAAATCATTTCGGCGCCGCGCTGCCGCATCTCTTTCTCGAGTTCCCACGCCACGCCTTCTTCGGTGATGCCCGGCTCGATGCGGGGCGCTACGGCGTCGAGCGCTTCGTCGGCTATCCGGATCGCCTTGCAGAGCAGCGCTAGTTCGTCGGCGTCTTTGTACGCCCTGAGCTGCTCCACGATGCCGGATGTGGGGACGAGTTCGGGGTGATTAGTGGTTTCGGCTTCGTCGGCGGCTTTGGCAAAGGCTTGGTGAACGGCGACGGTGACGTCTTGGCTTTCGAAGCCGATGCGCTTGACTTCGTGTTCGGCAGTCCATTCGGGGAACCAGGCGAGGCCGGGCATTGTGCGCCGGACTTCGTATTCGGGGGACTGGCGGCCGGCTTGCTCGATATAGCGAAAGTCGGTTGCGAGGGTTGCGTTGTGGGGGGATATGAGCAGCCAGCCGGCGGAGCCGGTGAAGCCGGACATATAGCGGCGGTTTTCGGGGGATGATATGAGCAGCGCGTCAAGTTCGGCTTCTTCTATCTTTTGTCGGAGGTTTTGGAGTTTGAGCGTCATGCGGAGTCCTTTGTCCTTTAGTCCTTTCCCTTTAATTGGGCAGTTGGGCGCTTGCTTGAGATTGAGCGATTGCTTTGGGGTTGCTTCAGGCTTGGTTTAGGTGGGCGGCTAGGTATTCTAGGGCGAATATGTAGCCTTGCCAGCCGAGTCCGGCGATTTGCGCTTGCGCTATGTCGGCGATGACGGAGCGGCGGCGGAATTCTTCGCGGGCGTGAATGTTGGAGAGATGCACCTCAACGATGGGCAGGCGGGCGTCTATGAGGGCGTCGCGCAGGGATAGCCCGTAGTGGGTGAGCGCGCCGGCGTTGACGATGATGCCCGCCACATCGGGCGTGAGGCGCTGGAGGTAGTCCACAAGCGCGCCTTCGTGGTTTGACTGAAAGAATTCGGTCTCGACTGCCAGTTGGCGGGCGCGGTCTTGGACGAGTTCGGCGATGTCGTCAAGGGTTTTGACGCCGTAGTAGGATTGCTCGCGCCTGCCGAGCATATTGAGATTGGGTCCGTTTAGGATGATGATTTTCATATTGGGGCTGCGGCCTAAGTCGGTATAAGCAAAGCATTTTGTATAAGCGTTATAAGTATAAGGTTAGCGGGGCTGGGTTGTCATTGGATTTGGGGAAATTGGGGGGGTTAGGCGTCAATCGCGAATATGGTTAACTGCTGGGCGGTGGCTTTGCCAATGATGGCATTCGCGACGGATTCGTTAGTGAGTGAATCACTCATCAGGTACTTGTCAAACCCTGGGATATAGATGTCAAAGGTCTCTTTAAGATGCGCCAAAACCTTGTTCGCCAATCGCTTCAGCTGCGCTGCGTCGCCGCTGAATGTAACCTCACACTGCAGATCGGTGGGTTGAATAAGCGGCAGGTGGCTTTCCCTGATTCTCAGCACATTCCATCCGGCGGCTTTCAGCGCGCTTGTCTTGTTTGTGTCTTGCTCTAACCTGACTTTATGCCAATAGAGCGCATCGTATTCAATCACCATATTTTCGGACGGGATTAGTATATCAACCTTCAAGGTTTCGCCTTGAGGCGTTCTGATGGCGTGCGTCTGCGCGGGATCAATGTCGTCGAAGAATGCCGCTAGTTCGCAGGCAAGGTATATCTCAACCTTTGACCTGTGGGGTATGGAGCAACGGGCGCAACCGCTGCCTCTGGTTCGCTCGCTTATTTTGGCGTTCCATTCATGACCTCTCTCGCAACGCCACCAAGCCCTCTTATTGCTGGCATACATCACGTCGTCGGGCGTCAAATCCCCGTTCATGGTGGGATGCCATTGCTTGGCTACTTCGGGATAGTGAATAGACAACCTGTTTAGGTCAGACACACGCTTCCTAGAGCAGAATAAGCAACCGCTACCCTTATTACATCGAGCACCTATCGATGCTTCCCATTCATGCCCTTTTTCGCAGAGCCACCAGGCTTTCTTATCGCTGCCATAGGACACGTCTTCGGGCGTCAAGTCGCCGTTCTTGGCGGGATGCCATTGCTTGGCTACATCGGGATAGTGAATAGACAACCTGTTTTCGTCGGTAACGAGTTTTCCCGCGCAGTACGGGCATCCCACTCCGTCTTTTGTTCGGCTTGCGACAACGGCATCCCACTCATGCCCTCTTTCGCAAAGCCACCAGGCTTTCCTGTGGGTAGCATATGTCACATCATAGGAAGTCAAGGCGCCGTTCTTGGTGGGATGCCATTGCTTGGCTACTTCGGGATAATGAATAGACAACCTGTTTTCGTCAGTAACAAGGTAGCCTGAGCAGTACGGGCAACCCCTGCCGCCGTACATTGTGCGGCTTGCGATAACCGCGCGCCACTCATGCCTTTTCTCACAGATCCACCAAGCCTTCTTATTTCTGCGATACGGCACGTCGTCGGGCGTCACGTCGCCGTTCTTGGTGGGATGCCATTGCTTGGCTACATCGGGGTAATGGATAGATAACCTGTTTTCATCAGTAACGCGTTGTCCCGCGCAGTATGGGCAGCCAACTCCGTCTAGTGTTCGGCTGGATATAACGGCATCCCACTCATGCCGCCGCTCACAACGCCACCATACCCTCTTATTAGCGCCATACGAAACGTCGTCTGACGTCACATCGCCGTTCTTAGATGGATGCCATTGTTTGGCTATATCGGGGTAACGGGTGGACAACCTGTTTAGGTCGGATACATATTTCCCGGAGCAGAATGGGCAACCGCTGCCCCTGCTTCGATGGTCTGGCGGCGCTTCCCAATCATGGAATTTTTCACAACGCCACCATACTTTCTTACCGCTGCCCTTAGACACGTCGGCGGGCGTCAAATCGCCGTTCATGGTGGGATGCCATTCTTTCGCTAGTTCGGGGAAGTTCAGCGAGAGGCGGTTGGCGTCTGTGAGTTTTCTGCCCAAGTGTTCACTCCATAATTGGGAAGTGGGGGCTGAGTTAGGGCGTTGGCTTTGGCGATGGTTATGGCAGTATGGGGATAATATACCATAATGCGAAATCGGGGGCGGGTTGCGGTTATGATTGGGGATTGGGTTGTTCGTCAAGGCTATGCGCTTGCGAATGCGGGTTGGTAGCCGGATTTGGCTCGGGCTAGGGCGTAGTAGTCAAGCGCTTGCTGGGCCGCCCAAGGCAGGTTCACCAGGTCGGCGAGGGTGTCCACCAGCATTTCGCCGGCGTAGGCTATCTCTTCGCGGTAGTCCGCCAAGTGGACGCGCCGGCTGTTCTTGCGAATGTTGTGCGTGGGGCATAGCGGCGCACGGTTGGTTATCTGATTGGAGCCTTCCTTTGAGCGCGGGTCAATGTGATCCAGATGGAAGTTGTTGGTTGTTCTGACGATGGCGCCATCTGGGCGGCGATTGGCGAAGCCGCAGCACCACGCCTTGTAGTCGGATAGTTCCAGCAAGAATTCCAGCATCTCTTTTTCGGGGATAATGCTGGAGGGGACTTTGTATTTTCTTTCGGGAAGCTCTTTGATGTCTTGGCGTTCAGTGGGATCGGCGTCGGTTCGGGTTGGCAAATCGGAGGGGGAGCGCGTGATGACGTTGGCGTTGACGATAAGCGTGGGGGTTTGGGTGGCTTGCGCGCCGTCAACGGAGTAGTGGAATTTGGCGAATTGGCGGCGCAGCACGGTGAGCGCTCTGGGGGATATGTCGCAGGCTATCCACTGGCGGTTGTTGCGCTCGGCGGCGACGGGGACATAGGCGCAGCCGGCGAAGCAGTCTAGCACCACATCGCCGGGGTTTGTGCTGGCGAGGATGATGCGCTCGGCAAGCGCTACGGGCTTTTGGGTAGGGTAGCCTGTGCGTTCTTTCGCATTAGGATTGACCGGGTTAATGTCGTTCCATAGCGAATCGACTATGTCGCCGTGGGTTTCATCCAAGTAGATAGTTCGGCGGCCGCCGGCGGTTGGATTAACATCGTCTCGATACAATCTTCCATTATCGTCTTTTTTGAACCGCTTTATGTATTCGGGCTTGTGCGGCAGGTATTGCGTGTTGAATCGATTTTGATCCGTCGATTTGGCATAGAACAGAATGGTATCGCTTTTCTGCGGGAATTTATTAGCGGATCTTCGTTTGAAACCTGCAGACCTTGCCCACACTATCTCGGCGCGAATGTTTTTATCTCCAAAAATGGAGTCCAAGGTCATACGCAGATAGGCGTTTGCGTTGACATCGCAATGTATGTAAATGCTGCCTGTCGGCTTCAGGATGCGGTGCATTTCGATGAGGCGGATAGCCATATACGCTAGATACGCCGCGGTGTCTTCGCTGTGGGCGTATCGGGTGGCGTCGATGACTTTGGCGAGCGCGGCGTGGTCGCTCTCAATGCGGGCTATCCAATCTTCGTGGACGTCGTTTTCCCAGCGCCATATGTCCTTGAACTTGGCGTAGTTCTGTCCGTAAGGCCATTCTATGCCGGCTGCGGCGGCTTGGCGGGCGTTGTGGATGCCCCAGTCCGCCATCATATCGAGTTCTTGGCGTTGTTCGTCGTCCGTCAGCGGCGGCTTGAGCGCGCCCACAAAGGTTTGGTTTTTGGCGAAAGGCGGGTCAATGCAGATGAGGTCGACGCTTTCGTTGTCAAGGCGCTGGAGCAGTGTGAGGTTGTCCGCGATGAACAGGTTGCGGTTTAGGGGGTGCGTAGGGTTGGGGGCGGTGGCGGCGGTGGCGGCGCTGCTGTTGGTGGCGCTGGGGTTGTGGGAGATGGCGGGCATTGGTTTGGCTCCTGCTGGGGTGTGGCGGCGAGCGTATCGAGCATATGGGGGCTTGCGGGCGGCGGCTCAGATTTCGTCGTTGGGTTGGGCGCGGCGTCTTATGGCGTCGAGTTGGGCGCGGAGACGGCGGTTTTCGGCTTCGGACTGCGCTGCGCGGTTTTCGGCTTGTTGGCGTGCGCGGACTTCTTGTTGGGCGCGGGCTTCGGCGTCTGTGGCGCGGGTTTCGGCCAGTTCGGCGCGCAGTTCGGCTTGCCGGCGCTCATACGCCTCCAGTTCGGCGCGGTCGTACTCTTCGTCATGCGTGCGCAGGTATTCGCCAGTCTTGGCGTCGAACAAGCGCAGTTGACCGTACTCCCAGCATAGCCACAAGTCTAGCGTAGCGCTGTAGCCCCGCCGATTCAGCGGGGTTATCATCTCTATCTCTATCGGCTTATACGCATCCCCCACTAGACGGTCTCCCGCCAATGCTGCGTCGTGATAGAACCCGCCGCTTGAGTCAAAGCGCCAGTATTCGGGGATGCCGTAGCTTTCGTATTCGTCGCGCTTGTCCGTGTAGTCCACTTCGCCGGTGCTTTCGGACGCCACCTCTAGCACGAAATCGGGCGGTTTGCCCTGCGTTACGATGGAGTAGCCTTTCTGCTGTATGAGCAGATCGCGGTCGCAGTTGAACGCCACTATGAGGTCGGGGCGGCGATGCTCCCTGCGTATGGTTGCGGATGTGGATACGGGGACTTCGCTCATCACAAACGTGGTTTCGTCCCTGCCAAAGTGAATGGCAAGCGATCGCATATGCGAGGATTCGTGCAGGAAGAGAGGGTTGTTCATATCGCCTCGCGGGGGATATTCGGGGAATACGGCAGGGTATTCGGCGTGTCCATCTTGCCGATGTTCGGCTTGCTTAGGAAGCTTTGGAGCGTCGATTAGTTTGGTGGTCATCGGCTGCCTCTTGGGTTTAGGCTTTGGCGGCGGTTGTGGTGGTGTGGGGATAATATACCATAATGCGAAAGTTGGGTTGGGGCTGGCGGGCATTGGGTTAATCCTGGAATATGTCGTCCACGGCGACGCTGAAGCCCGCGAGTACGGACGATGTTACGATGTCGCCTGCGCCGCAGGACTGCACGATTTCAAGCGCGCCGTTCCTCAGGAGCATAACCCATACCTTCTTGTTGAGCGGATCGAGTATCCAATACTCTTTGACGCCGTGCTTGGCGTAGAGTTCGCGCTTGACGCCCCAGTCGCGGCGCGCGGTGGCGGGGGATAGTATCTCTGCCACAAAGTCCGGCGCGCCCTGAATGTTGGCGTGCTCGATGATGTATTCCCGCTCTTTGGATATGAATATCAGGTCGGGCTGCACCACATCCGTGTTGGACAGCACAACATCGATGGGCGCATATAGGATCTGCCCGGAGTCGTGCTGCTTGACGAAATTCTGCAGCCAGTAACTCAGTTCGGACTGACTGATTTGGTGGGGCGAAATGGGGCCTGGCGCCATAATAAGCTCTCCGTCTATGAGTTCGTAGCGTTCGTCGTCGGGCGTGTTTATGTAGTCTTGGTATGTGAGGCGCGTTGCGGTAACCATATCTGCCTCCCTGAGTTCGTCGGAATTTGCGCTTCCCGGTTGGTTTGCGTTGCGCGGGATGGGTTTGCGCGCCAACTTGCCGCCGATTGTGGACGGGGCGTTTGTTGGCGCGCGGCGGTTTGCGGCGGGCTTGGCGCTTGGGGCTATTTGCCGCTGATGGTGGCGTTTGCCATGTCTTCGATGAAGTTGGCTATGGCGGAGTGGTCGGCGTCGCCTTTGCCTTCGTTCATTAGCGAGCCGATTATCTGCTGCGCCAATGCGGTGAAGGGCAGGGGGACGCTGAGTTCGCGCGCCGTCTGCAGGGCGTTGTTGAGGTCTTTCTGGTGCAGGCGGATGCGGAAGCCGGGGTTGAAGTTGCCCTCAATCATCATCGGCGCTTTGGCGTTTAGCACCGTGCTGCCCGCCAAGCCGCCCTTGATGGCGTCGAACACGATGTTGGGGTCAAGTCCCGCCTTCTTGGACAGCACAAGCGCTTCGCTCACCGCCGCAATGTTGATGGCGACGATTATCTGATTGGCGAGCTTGGTGGTGTTGCCGGCGCCGTAGTCGCCGCAGTAGGTTGAGCTTCCCATCGGGGCGAACACGTCCACATATTTGTCATATACGGCGCGCTTGCCGCCTACCATAATCGCTAGGGTTCCGGCGATAGCGCCCGGCTCGCCGCCGCTGACGGGGGCGTCTAGGAAGTCAACGCCCTGCGCTTCGCAAGCGGCGGCTATCTTCTGCGCTGACGCCGGCGCTATGGAACTCATATCGATGACGACTGCGCCGTTTGCCGCGCCCTCAAGCACGCCGTTTGCGCCCATTATGGCGGCTTCGGCGTCGGGGCCGTCGGGCACCATGGTGATGATGAGCGGGTTGTTGGCGGCGACTTCGCTTGAGGAAGAGGCGGGCTTTGCGCCTTCGGTAGCCATCTCTTCCACCGCCGTGCCAACGATGTCATAGACGGTTACGGAGTTGCCCGCGTTCATAAGGTTTCTGACCATCGGCTTGCCCATAATGCCAAGCCCCACGAATCCGATGTCTGCCATTGCTTGCTCCTTCGCTGTGCGTTTGCTATGCGTTCCGATGCCGATTTCGTTGCGTTTCGTTGCCGCCCGCTTAGTGCCGCGGCGCTGCGGGCGGGTTTGTTCGGTATGGCAACATTATCAGTCCAATAAGCGGGCGTGGTCAAGCGTTGGGGGCTGTGGTGGGGGCAAGCAGATGGGCGCGCGTGGACGGGATGCGGGATGCGCCGCCTACGCATATTGCGGGTTGGGGGCGCGGGCAATATGCGCGCTAATCTGCTATGTTAAGGCTTGCGGGTGAACGCGCGCATAACCGAAACGCCTAACGCCTACCTAACGCCTAAGGAACGCATATCAATGCCACAACCCAACTTCGCCAACCGCTCCCTATACCACGCCGACAACCTCGACGTGCTGCGCGGCATGAACTCCGAATCCGTTCATCTCATCGCAACGGATCCGCCGTTCAACAAGAGCAAAGACTTTCACGCCACGCCCGACAGCATCGCGCGCGACGCCCGTTTCCAAGACAGATGGCGCTGGATCGAGGACGTCCACGACGACTGGCTCACCGAAATCATGCGCGATTTCCCCGAGGTCTATTCGGTCATCTCAACCACGCGCGAAGCCTGCGGCAGCGATATGGCGGCGTTCCTGGCGTTTATGGGCATACGCCTGATTGAGATGCGCCGCGTTCTGCGCGAAGACGGCAGCATATACCTGCACTGCGACCATACCGCAAGCCATTATCTGAAAATGCTGATGGACGCTATATTCGGCAGAGACAACTTCCGCAACGAAATCGTCTGGCGGCGAACGGTTCGCGGATTCAAGGGGTCTCAATTCCTTCCCCGAAGTTACAATGTGAACACCGATAGCGTTCTGTTCTATGTGAAAACTGCGGACGCCGTTTTTGATATGAGCAGTGTGCTAGAGCCCTATGATCCCGACTATCTAGCCAAGGCGTTCAAGCTAACGGATGACAAAGGCGCATACTACTTGGATGTTGCGTTCAATCGTCCGAGCGCTGCCCCGCGCCCCAATTTGTGCTATGAGTACAAAGGCTTCTTCCCGCCGTATGCTTCGGGATGGAAGATTGGAAAGCCGCGAATGGAAGAGGCGGATAGGAACGGGGAATTGGTTGTTCAGAATGATAAGTTGTATCGCAAGATACGCCCCAAAGCGGGGACTATCCGAACAAATCTATGGGACGACGTGAAAGAAGCCAAAGGCAAAGAGCGCACCGGCTACCCCACGCAAAAGCCTCTGGCGCTGTATGAGCGCATCATCAAGGCATCGTCCAACCCCGGCGACATCGTGCTAGACCCATTCGCCGGCTGCGCCACAACGCCAATCGCCGCCGAGCGCCTAGGCCGTCAATGGGTGGGCATCGACATATGGGAAGGGGCTTACCAAACCGTGCTGCATCGCCTGCAATCTGAGGGATTAGCCGTCAAAGACGCCGCCGCGGCCCGCAAATCCGACCAGCCCAACTTGCTGACATTCGGAGACGTCCACTATCTCACAGCACCGCCCAAGCGCACGGATTGCGAAGATCCAATGCCCTACTTCCAAACGCCCACCGCGCAAACGCGCAGGCGCTATCCGCCGCCCCGTCAGCAGCATCAAAGGTTGCTGGACGACGTCGGGGCGTACTGCCAAGGCTGCGGCGCAAACTACGGCTTTGATCCGCGCGTCTTGGAAGTGGACCACATACGCCCCAAAGCCGACGGCGGCTCCGACGCCTACGACAACTTGACGCTGCTATGCCCGCCCTGCAACAAGGTCAAGCGCGACCGAATGACCTTGACCGGCTTGCAGCAAGACAACCGCAAAGAAGGCTACCTCAAGCCCGAAAACGAACCCAATCTTAGGCACGGCAACCCCAACCGTCGCCGCGCGGGCGCGCGCCGACGGGCGTCGACGCGACAGCGCTAGTCTCGATGCGCGCGCGCTTATGCTCGCATGTGAACGGGCTTGCCGCCCTTGTGTGATAATATCAGCCGCAATGCTGCCGAAGCGTGGGAATGCCGCAGCAGTGGTTTTATTCGCGCATCGGGGGCATAGGGCATGATGACTGAAAATTCAAATGACGACGAACAGGTTGACCTGCTGGGCATATCCAAGCGCGAAAAGCGGCTGCACGGCACGGTGTACGCGCTGATAATCCTGGCGTGGAGCGTGATTGCGCTGGCGGACGCGCTTATGGGCGAATGCCGAACAGCGCAGTATCCGCAAACGGGTTGTATAATCGAAGTGGTAAAGTCGATAAGCGCGGCGGTATTGCCGGCGTTGTTGGCAACAATCGGGCTGGTATGGTTCGGGCGTTCAATCAGAGCAGTGTTCAGGAGGCTGATGATGGTTCTGCCGGTGATAAGGGACAAGTACGCGGAAAACCTGAAGGAGGCTGAGGCGCGAGGCATCGCAATTGGCGAAGCGCGGGGCGTCGCAATCGGTGAGGAGCGCGGCGTCGAGCGTGGCGTCGCAATCGGCGAAGCGCGGGGCGAGGAGCGCGGCGTGGCGATTGGCGAAGCCAAGATCAAGGCGGACGCCAAGGCGTGGTATGCCCGCAAGCAGCGCGCCGAAGACAACGATGAGCCTTTCGACGAGCCGCCGCCGTGGGAGGAGTAGGAGCGCTCTTACTCCGCCGCGTTCGCGCGCAACGGTCTGGGGAAGACATCAATCTGCTCATAAACACATCCGTCGTTTCCCAAATCGGCGCGCGCCGCCAATGCGCCCCAAGCCTTAGGGATTAGATGGAAGGCAACCTTATGCAAGCCAATGCTCATGCCGCCTATCCGCTGAACCGCAACCTCTTCATTGCGGACAACCTCAGCTTGCTGCGCCATCTCGACAATCAGACCATAGACCTTGTTTGCATAGATCCGCCCTTCGCCAAGAACCAAACCTTCATCGGCAGTCTGCGTCCGCCCTTAACCGATGATGAACGCAGGCAGTAACTGGAAACTTTGGCGGCTTGGGGCATCGGAAGCGAGCGCGAGGCGATTGACGCCGGGATAGATTGGCCGGACGCCGAGGACGCCGCCAAGTTCAAGGACATCTGGCGCTGGGAAAACGACGTCCACGAAGAGTGGATTGACAGGATAGACGACAACTATCCGGCGCTTGCCAAGGTCATAGACACCGCCCGCTATACGCACAGCGAATCCACCGCCGCCTACCTGACCTACATGGCTATGCGCCTCATAGAAATACACCGCGTACTCAAGCCAAGCGGCAGCCTCTACCTGCACTGCGACCACAACGCCAACGCATACCTGCGCCTTGCGCTTGACGCCGTGTTCGGGGCGCAAAACTTTCGCAACGATCTGGTATGGAGCTACCGCACCGGCGGCGTCAGCAGGCGATACTGGCCGCGCAAGCACGATACGATAATGTTCTATGTCAAGTCGGCGGCGTATCGCCACAACCCCGCCCAAGAGCGCGTGTATTATGACAAGCCCTTCTTCACATCCGCCACCGATGAGGAGGGGCGCTCTTACGCCGATGTGTTCGTGCGCGACGTTTGGGAAGACATCAAGCCGCTCATAAACACATCCGGGGAGCGCACCGGCTACCCAACGCAGAAACCGGTCGCCTTAGCCGAGCGCATCATCTTGGCAAGCACGAACCCAGGCGACGTGGTCTTGGACTGCTTCGTCGGATGCGCCTATGTGCCGGTAGCCGCCGAGCGCAACGGACGCCAGTGGATTGCCTGCGACATATCGCCGCGCGCGCTCACCATTCTGCGGCGGCAGTTCGCCAAGTTTCGCTACAGCGTGGACGGCGGCCAGAGCGCCGCCAATGCGCCCGCGCTCATCACCGACGCCGACGTCATCACGCGCTCGCCGTTCGATCTGCCTGAGCGCGCCGACGAAGATCCGTCAGCGCCCCAAGCCGTCAAAGAGCTTCCGAGCAGACAATTCAAAGTCCCCGCCAGCGTCATCCCCGAAAAAGACATGCTGGAGTTTCTGCTAGATCTGTCGGGATACACGGCTTGGCGCTGACGGCTTTGCCAATCGTAGAGCCGACGGCAGCATTATGCGGACGACCAATAATTTCCATTTGGACCACATAGCGCCCAAATCCAAAGACGGCTCCAACCAAATCACTAATCGCGCGCCGCTATGCCCAACGCATAACATCCGAAAGAGCAATCGCCAAATCTCGCTTGACGAATATCGGCAGGAAATCGCCGACGCCGGCGAAATGCTGGTGGCCACCACTGCCGACCTGGTCAACTTGGCGGAAGCGTATCAGAAAGCGCTAGACCGCTATGCTCAGGAGATTGTCAGAAGAGAGACGCGCTCAGCGCATTGACAGCGCATCGACGCGGCGGCGTGCTAACGCGGCGGCTAATCCCGACGACTTCAGCCACCCGCTTACTCGCGCTTGTCTTTGTTGCGTCGCGCCTGTCGATATGTGAACATCTCGGCGCAGGTCGACGCAATCGTATTGCGCGCGCCGCCTTTCGCATATCTCCCGCTTTGCGCTGTTGCGCTGGGAATGCCTTGTGAGCGCGGCGGGCAGTGCGCGCGCTAATCTGGTATGTTATGGCTTGCGGGTGAACGTACGCATAACCGAAACATCTAAGGAGCGCATAGCAATGGCATACGCTATCAACCATGTTCACATAAGATCGGCGGATCCGCGCGCATCGGCGGCGTGGTATGAGTGCCACTTCGGCGCAAAGACGCTGTCCGAAAGAGAGGTGATGCCCGGAACGATAACAATCAGCATGGACGCCGGCGGGCCGGTTCGGCTCAACATATCGTCCAAGCCGCAGGGTTCGTCGGATGAGCGGGCGGTCGCCGAACTGAATCGGCTCGGCTTGGAACACTTCGGCTTCGACGTGGATGACATAGACGCCGATATAGCGCGGCTGCAGGCGGCGGGAGTGCGCGTGGCGCTGCCGATAACCGAGGTGGCGGGCGGGACGAGATTGGCGTACATCGAGGGCCCGGATGATGTGCTGATCGAGCTTGTGCAGCCGGCGAACAGGTAGGCGGCATTCGCGCGCGCGGGCATACTCATGCCCGGCGTGTCTTTTCGCGATACCGATCCAGGCGGCATTCGCGCGCGCGGGCATACTTATGGGCATCCCAAGATGGATGGCTTTAGCGCAAAGGCGCAGAGATGAACTTGAACGCGGGGAGGCAGATATGAGCGATGAGGTTGTGCGCTGGCCGGAGGTGCGGCAAATCCTGTCCGATATTATGCAGCGCTGGGAGCGACGCGAAAAGCGGCGGGGACTGCCGGGCATACACGGCTACTACTGGGACACGCCGCAGGAGCTTGCGGACGATTCCGCTATGGGTATGAAGTTCATCGAGGCGGGCGTGCCGGCGTCCGAAACGGCGCTGGTGGTATCGCTGCGGCGCGGGCTTGGCAGCATACCCAAGATGCCTATGGGCGGGCCGTTCCTCACTGAAGAGGATATTCGCAAGATTGAAGACTGGATCGACAACGGAATGCCTGAGTGAGAGCGTCGTCGCGTTCGGCGTTACAAGAGAGGTTCGGCGATGGCGGAAAGACCTACAAGCAGCGTGCAGGTGGAATGGCAAGGCGGCTTCAGGTTCGCGGCGCAGGACGCGCATGGGCATAGCGTAACCGTGGACGCGCCGCAAAGCGATGGGGACGCATTCGCGGGAATGATGCCCGGCGATCTGCTGCTGACAAGCCTTGCGGGATGCAGCGGGATCGATGTGGTGAACATACTGCGGCGGCAGCGGCAGGCTGTGCGCGGCCTCAGCGTCGACGTGCGCGGCGAGCAGCTTCCGGATGCGCCCTGGACTTGGGTTGCGGTTCGGTTGGAGTACACGATACGAGGGCGAGGGTTGAGCGAGGCGGCGGTGCGGCGCGCGATAGATCTTTCGGAGCGCAAATACTGCTCCATCGGGGCAACGCTCGCCGGGCGCACAACCATAACTAGCGGCTATACCATCGTGGAGGAATAACGGCGCGCGCGGCGGGGCGGTTTTAACGCAAAGGCGCAAAAGGGGGGCGGTGTGTGGTATTATCTTGAGGTATTGCCGCCGGCGGTGAAGCGGCTAGGAAAGGATTTTCGCGATGTCGACCGAAACGCGGGAACGGACTGATGCCGACGTCGACGCCCCCGACGCCAAGGCAAAATGGGCGACTAAGGCGGATGTCGACGTAGTGTTGTCGAAGGTCGCTGAACAGAGCGTAGAAGTTGGCAAGACTCACACCACGCTGAAGTGGATTGCGTGGATACTCGGCGGGCTGTTCCTGATGGTAGCGGCGCTGGTGTTCTTGTTGCTTGCCATTGCGTTGCGCCTTTAGCGGGCGGCGAGCGAAAGGTTGCGCAGGCAAGCGGCTAGGGAAGGATTTTCGCTATGGCAACTGAAACGCAAGAACGGGCTGACACCGACGTCGACGACATCGACAAGATGAAATGGGCGACGAAGGCGGATGTCGACGCCGTGTTGGCGAAGGTCGCTGAACAGAGCGTCGAAGTCGGCAAGACTCACACCACGCTGAAGTGGATTGCGTGGATACTTGGCGGGCTGTTCCTGATGGTGGCGGCGCTGGTGTTTTTGCTGCTCGCCATTGCGCTGCGCCTTTAGCGGGCGGCGCGCGAAAGACTATTGCAGTCTGACAGTGCAAAGCCTAATCCGCTTATCGCATCCAAGCCTATGCCAATACGCTAAACGAACTATACGCCGAACCCAAACGAAAGCACACACAAACACACCCATATCACTATCACCCTAAGGAGGCGCTTCATTGCCAAACCTGACTCCGGAGCAGCTGGAAACTCTGCGGCAGATTCCGTCCTGCTCTATCGCCAACGCCATCGAGACTTTCGATGTGATGCCGCGCACTGAGGGCTTTATGCTGCCCGCCATCAAGTCCATATTCCCGGATATGGAGCATATGATTGGCTATGCGGTTACCGCCGTCATATCCGCCGATATGCCGCCAAGCGCTCATATGAATGTGTCCCGCCTCGACTGGGTGGACGCGATACTGCAGGTTCCGGAGCCGCGCGTGCTGGTGCTGAAGGACATCGACTATCCCAACGTCATAGGCTCGTTTTGGGGCGAAGTGCAGGCGAACATTCACAAGGCGCTCGGCTGCGTGGGGACAGTTACGGACGGCGGCGTGCGCGATCTGGACGAAATGCGCGAGCTGGGCTTCAACGCCTTCGCCTCCGATGTGCTGGTGTCCCACGCCTATGTGCATCTGGTAGAGGTTGGAACGCCGGTTGCCGTCGGCGGGCTTGATGTGCGAATGGGCGACATCATCATGGGCGATAAGCACGGCGTCATCAAAGTGCCGCACGACATCGCCGCCGCCGTCCCCGCCGCCGTCAAGCGCGTGGAAGACAGGGAGCGAGAGATGATTAGCCTCTGCCAAGCGCCCGATTTCAGCGTGGACAAGCTCAAGGCGCAGCTCCGCAAGATGTACGGCGGGTAACGGGCAAACGGATAACAAGAGGTGTGCGCTATGTCGGCAAAGGTGGTGTTTCTACACGGGCTGCGGCCTGAGATTGTGGATGTAATCACGGGACACACGCCGCAGGGTTGGACGACGACCGCGGTTCACCGCGACGAGCCGCTCGATCGTCAGACGGCGCTGGCGCGCGGCGCCGATTTCCTGATGGTGTATGCCGCGCCGCTGCCCGACGAAGTTCTGCGCGCCGCGGACAAAACTCGCCTAGTGCAGCTTCTGGCGGCGGGCTACGATAGGATGAACCTGCCCCTGATGAGCGCGCTGGAAGTCCCCTGCGCCAACAACGGCGGCGCGAATTCATGGGCGGTGGCAGACCATACATTGCTGCTGATGCTGGCGGTCTATCGGCGGCAGACGCACGCCGATCCCGCAACGCGCGCCGGCCGCTGGAGCGCGCCCATAAGCGGCACGAACACCTTCGAGATGGCGAACAAACTCGTGGGCGTACTCGGTATGGGCAACATCGGGCGGCAGGTGGCGCGCCGCGTTCAGGGCTTTGACGCGCAGGTTCAGTATTACGATATGTATCCGCTGCCGGAAGAGCGCGAGCGTGAGCTAAATGTGCGGCGGGTTTCGCTCGATACGCTGTTTCGCGCGTCGGACATTCTCACCTGCCACACGCCGCTTACGCCCGATACGCATCACATCGTCAACCGCGAGCGCCTGGCGCTGATGAAGCCCACGGCGGTTGTCATCAACACAAGCCGCGGCCCCGTGGTGGATGAAGCGGCGCTGATAGAGGCGCTGCGGCAGGGCAGGATTGCGGGCGCAGGCTTGGATGTGTTTGAGCGAGAGCCGGTGGATCCCGCCAACCCGCTGCTTGCGATGGACAATGTGGTGGTAACGCCGCACAGCGCCGGGACTACTTGGGACACCTGGTTTCGGCGCGCCGAATTCGCGTATGAGAATATGATGCGCGTTTGGAACGGCGAAGCGCCGCTTGCCATAGCGCGGGAATTCGACTAGCGGCGGCGGTAGGCGGTTTTAACGCAAAGGCGCAGGGACGCAAAGATGAACGGATACGATAATAAAGATAACGGGAGGGCGATTTGGAACCGGTCATAAAGAACTATGAAGGCGAAGCCAATCCGATTTTGGGGCCGCAGGACGGCGTTCCCAACTATGTGATGCTGTATGTGCAGCATCCGCCGGGCGGCGCAAGCCCGGGACACATACACGCTTGGGAGCATCAGGCGTTCATCACGGAAGGGGCGGGTGTGCTGTGGGTTGAAGGCAAAGAGTATCCCATCAAGCGGGGGGACGCCGTGCTTGTGCCGCCCAATGTGGAGCATCAGTTTCGCAATACGGGCGATGTTACGCTGAGCCGCGTAACCGTGAACCCGCTCAGTTCGGTGGAGTAGCGCGGCAAGTCTGCCTATAAGCCAAGCGTTTCACTAAGGACGGACTGGTGCGGTTAGTTGCGCGCCCCTACACCACCAGCCGCGCCCCCGCCGGCCGCCGCTTGCCCCCATGCACCGACGGCTCCGCGCACCACTTGGCGGCGAGCATCCGCACGCCCTCATACACAGTGTCGTCGAAGCCCAGCATATCGCAGACCACACGCCGATCCAGCAGCGCGCGGTTGGCGTCGGCGTCCGCAAGATACGCCGGCTGCAGCTCCAGTTCTCGGAACTCGTCGAAGATTTCCTGCGCCGTCGCAAGTTGCGCGTCGGTGAGGGCGCGCAGGTCTAGGGTGGGTAGATTATCCATGCCGCTGACTGTGATGTCTCCACGCCCGGCTTGTTGACGGCTTGAATGCCACCAATAACATAGCAAGCCAAGAGAGCTGTTGCCCCAAATTGTGAAAGCGTAGTCAAAACGCCGATCTTCAAATTTCACATTGGGCCAAGCGCGCCCGCCTAGGCTTATTTGCTCTGTGTATGCTACCGAAAGCGGTTGTGCGGTGAAACGAAAACCGCGGCTTATATGCGCGCGACTCGCCATTGCCCATATCTCGGCGACTCTCGGCCTCATGCCTCGCCTTGCCCGCAGCTGCGAATCGGGGACGCAGACCATTCGGGTTTCGTTTCGGGCGTTGTGGTTCCATAGCGCGGGATAGGTGGCGGTAGGGGACGGCGGGTGTTTGGTGAAAGGCGCATTGTGCGCGGCGCTTATCACCATTTGCGAGTCCAGTCCCCGCTGTCCGACTTCGCTTAATCGCGCGATAGGCAGTTCATGCGTTTCGGCGGCTACGGGAAGCCACAACTTGCCTTCGGATAGCGAATGCGCCGCTTGCGCCAGCGATGCGTCGTTCATGCGCGCAGCACCCCAGCCGGTCGCGTAGTTATCTATCGGAGCGTCCAACGCTTCCCCTACAAGATCCGCGCCGCAGTAGATCGGGACGCCGCCGTATGGACCGTCCTCAAGCCGATTCAACTCAGCGTCGGCGGCAATGCCGCGCGCGAACTCTCTCGACTCCACAAATCCCCCCGGCCTGTGCGTCAGCGATACGAACTCCGCGCGCTGACGCGGCTCCTCTTCAGGCTCCAGTTTGCGCGCCACTATCAGGCATTCCGCTATTCCAGTATCCGACGAAAACGCCATATCCCTGCCAATGGATGCGATGCTCACAATCGTGGCATCCGTATATTGAGTGGCGATGAGCTCCCTGAACTTCGCCCACGCAGCGCCGTTAATCGCGGTGAGCGGCAGCACCAGCGCCACTACGCCGCCTGGACGAACCTTTTTGTCTGCTATGGACGCAAACGCCGAACCCAAACCCGCATGTCCGTGATAGTGAGAGCCGCGCGCTAATTGAATCAGCAACGTCGCCATATCATCCTGGTCTGCGATAGGCGCGCCGAAGGCGGCAAAGGCGGCGTTTAGTATGTTGCCATCCGCGTCCCTGTGCTTGGTGTTGCTGGTGAACGGGGGGTTCATTATCACGATGTCGAAGCCGTCGTCCAGTATGTCGACCGCGATTTGGGCGGCGGTCTCTTCGCCTATGCTGCCGGTTCGCAACGCAGGATCGCTTGTGTTGAACAGCGTCATAACAGACGAAGTTTGCAGCAGATCCAGCGATCCGATTTTCACGCTGCCGTCCGCTTGCCGTCCGTAGGGCATTGTGTACAAGCGTGAATTTTCGTAGCCGATGTTGGGTTGAATGCCGGACAGCGTTGCCCCGGTGATGTGAACGGCGGATGGCATTACATCGCAACCGTATAGCGCGTCTTCCATCATCGCCTTGTGCAGCGAAGCTGCGCTGCCGCCGGCGTGTTCGTGGCGTATGGAGAACTGCTCATACACGGCGGACAGCAGCGCCCCTGTGCCGCATGCGAAATCGCCCACGCGGAGCTTGCCGATGGCGTTTGCGTCTGCCCAGTCCACGTCTTTCAACTTGGCTACTGCTATGCGCGCGAGCAGCGCCGATGACGCCGGCAGCGTGTAGAAGGTGGCGAGATACTTGCGGTCGGCTATGAGCCGCTGGAATATGCGCCCGGTGAGGTCGTGCGCGAATATGGCGCCGCCTGAGCTAATGCGCTGAGCGGTGTCCCGCAGTCGGTCGATGATTTGCGCCGCGTCATGCGCCGGAAGCTGATTCACGATGTCGCGCGCTATGGCGAATATCGCCCAGTAGTTGATTTGCAGGACGTCGTCCCACGCCGCGTTTAGTTTGTCCCGCGGGTTGTCTTCGGCGGATGTCCAGAGCAAGTTAAGCGGCTTGACTTCGGCGTGCATCCCCGCGATGCGCTCATGGAATATGAGCGCGTTTGCGATGATGGCGCACGCCATTCTGCGGGTGGGCGGCAGGTCATCCATGCCCAGCAGGCGCGCGATTTCCTGATTTATGGCGGGGCGCAGCTTGCCCATATTGTCCAGGACGGCGACGGCGCGCTCGATGCCCTGCTCCAACACATCGGTGGCGGCGTCAACCGCGCGCTCCGACACGGACACCAATCGTATCAGGTCGGCAAGGTCTGACACGCCGCCCTGTAGCCAGCCTGATGCAGGAAAGCGCGCTTCGTCTTCTTCATAGAATACGGCGTATTCCAAGCGCGCCGATCGAATTGCGCCATCCAGGTCTGGAGCATTAGCAACATCCGACGGATAGCGCAACGCGATTGCGGATTCGATACGCTTGCCGCCGTCTGCCAGTTGCAAGCCAAGCCGCGCCTTTGCCTCATCCTCGGCGGTGTAGGCGGGAAGGTACTCGGCTTCAACTACGACGGGAGCGCGGTCGATTGCCGTAATCAGAATGTCGGGCTGCAAACCGGGATGGTCGCTGATAGCGCGCGTGGTTTCGGAGTGAACCGCGCAACTAGGCAACATGCGGCGCAGGATAGCGCCAAGTGCGTTGTTTGCGCTTGGCTCGGTTTGGCGCAGGGTAGTCATGGGCAATATCCGCCGTAGGGTTATGCTTGTGAGACGCTGACTATTATAGGGGCGTTTGTTCTATGGCGCAAGCGGTAAAGGTATCCAAATTCCGACGCGTTAGACTGGTTTGGCAAGCGCGGCTGTTCGGAGTAGTGGTCGGCGCGGACGCTCCATACGCCGCGAATGATGTCGGCGTGTTGGGGCGGCTGTTCGCTTTGGGGCGTTACGCTCTTGCCAAGGTGGTTACCAGATTATACACTAATCAACCGTCGACCGGGGCGCTTTCTATGGCGCGCGCCAATCCTGATGAAGACGGCGTAAGACCGCATCGCTACTCGACGGCAGCGGGTTGGGAATATGATGCCGCCGTTTCAGGTAGCGGGGTAGGGATCAGTAGGCTTTGATTGATATGGACGCCGTTATGTCAGTGGACAACGCTCAATGGGTGAACTCCATTATCCAAGGCGACGCGCTGGAAACGCTTCGGCGGCTTCCGGGCGCATCGGTCAATTGCGTCGTTACAAGCCCGCCCTACTATATGCAGCGCGATTACAGCGCCCCGCATCAGATTGGCAATGAGCAATCGCCGTCCGAGTATGTACAAAAGCTTCAAGGCGTGTTTTCGGAATGCCGACGCGTATTGAAAGATAACGGCGCTTTGTGGCTTAACTTGGGCGATAAATACCAAGACGGGGCGTTGCTGGGAATGCCTTGGCGGGTCGCATTCGCTCTGAAAGACGACGGCTGGCTG
This sequence comes from Dehalococcoidia bacterium, assembly GCA_965203895.1. Lineage (GTDB taxonomy): Bacteria > Chloroflexota > Dehalococcoidia > Lucifugimonadales > JADFKI01 > Bin90. The sequence goes on from CBDBDI010000003.1 coordinate 211,849, forward strand.
CTCCGCTCAGACATCATTTGGCGCAAACCCAATGCGATGCCGTCGTCCGTGAAGAATAGACCCACGACAGACCATGAGTATGTTTTTCTGTTCGCAAAAACCCAGAACTACTATTACGACGTTGACGCGGTGAGAGAACCGCACGTCACTTTCACGGACAAAAGCCGAATGAAGGGCGGGCGCAACCATTTCGGCAAGCGGCAAGGCACCCCCGAAAGCGGCAAGAACGGCGGCAACGCCAATCTGCATAACGGCAGGTGGGATCAAGCGTTTCATCCGAAAGGCAGAAACCGCCGAACCGTATGGGATATTCCGCTGTCTAAGTTTCGCGGGGTTCACTTCGCGGTTTTCCCCGAAAGGCTGGTCGAACTCTGCATATCGGCCGGATGTCCCGAAAACGGAATAGTTCTAGATCCTTTCGTCGGCAGCGGAACAACGGCGGTTGTCGCCAAGCGCCTCAATAGGAAGTATGTGGGCATTGACAGCAACGCAGAGTATTGCGAAATGGCGCTGGACAGGCTCTATCAGGGCAGTCTGCTTTAGTTCGCGGCGATGTCTCTGAGCATCGGCAGCAGGTCGTCTTCCAGTTTCTGCGCCAACAGCGGCTCAATGGAAACTATCTGATTAGGGTTCGCTTGAATGTAGATGTAGAGTTCGGATTCGAGCGCGTCCAAATCGCCCGTCCACGATTCTGCGATAACGATGGGAACGCAGGTATAGCCGTTTTCGGTGGCTACCAGAATTGACTTGTAAATATCCCTAGTGAATAGCAGTGAGTGGCCGCCGCCCATAGTTTCGCGCGTCTTGACGGGAATGAGAATTGAGGTAGTTTCGCCTATGACCTGGACGTCATAGGTTTCGTCGGCTATTCGGACTTGCGCCCTGCTGACTTGCAGCGCCAATTCGTGGCGCTTAATCAGGTTTTCAAGTATCCGTCTCACAAGCCCCTCGAAAAGGGTTCCCTTGAGCGCGCGTCTGCTGCCCTCAAGTCTTGAAAGCATAATTTCGGATACGGCGTGCCATTCCCAGCTTTCTGCGTCGGGAAACAACGGCGCAACGAACTTGCGAACTTCATTCAGCAGATAAGCGCGCCGATCTGCCAAAGTATCGCCCGGCGCGGTTTTGAGAAGCGGCTGCAGGCGTTGCGTCGCCGCATCGCGAAGCAGCCAAGCCAGAAAATACCACTTGGCCCTGGAGTTGGAATAGGGCCGCAACAGACCATCGTATAGTCGGACATCGCCCGGACGATCGAAGTAGCGATTTATCGTGTTTATCGCTCTGTCATCCGACGCTTCCTGAACGAAATCCAGGACGGAGCCGTATCCGTCTTCCGCAAGAAAATCTACGAAATCTTGATAGAAGCTCCGATTTTCTTGGACTATTGCGACCAATTCTCTCAACCGCAGGTTGTGTAGAACGAAGTCCATAATGTAGGGCTTACGCGGCGCTAAAACGCGTCCTCTTCCTCTGCCATTCGGGCGAAGTCGGCGTGGGTGTAGCTGGCCAGGCTGCGGAAGTCGAGCTCGGTGTAGTTCTTTATCCAGCGCAGCGAGACTTTGTATGCCTTGTGGTAACGCGCCGCCTGCTCTTGGTATTGCGCTTGGGCGTCCGCGTCGTCGGCGGGCAGCGCCGCCTTGCGATGCTTGAGGATGTCCGCCGTCTCTTCTTGCAGCAGGCGCTTGGCGAGCGCGAAGTCGTGGCGCTGTTCGGTGTCTTCGGCTATCGCGCCGTGTAGGATGCGCTGCGCCGTCTGCGCCACGGATATGCGCCCGGTGGCGAGGTCTTCCATCAGCGCAGGGTGAGCGCCGGGCTGCCCTTCTAGGCTGTCTATGCCCTTTGCGCCGCGCCCGGCGAGCCATCCCTCAACATATTCGATTATCATTCGGGCGTTGCGGCGGGTGCCTTCGGCGGTGATTGGGCCTTCGGGGCGCTCTATGCTGACGGGGTAGTTGGCAGGATCGTCCATGCCTCCGGCAGGCTGCCAGTCGGCGGTGATATGCTCTTTGAACGGATCGCTTGCGGTCTTCATATGGAAGATGTGCGCCACCCAGCCGCGCAGAAAGCCCTGCTGCGCTTCCCATACCTTGTCGGCGCGGATGGATGCGGCGGCTATCTTGTTGATTTCGTCGTCGCGGCTTGGCAGCGCGGTCGCCATGCCGCCGATGGGGACGGCGCCGCGCTTGAGGCATACGGCTACCAGACGGCGGAATATGTTCGCCATAAAATCGGTGGTCTTGATGTCCACGCCAAAGCGGTCGGGCCATACCATATTCGGGTCGGCCATAATGTACTCCAGGATGCTTGCCTTCAAGTCCCAGCGCGCGGCGTTCAACCCGGCGGCGTAGGGTCCGAGTTCGTGAAGCAGATCCTCCATTATGTACACGGCGGGCAGCGATTCCACTAGGAATATGGCGCGTATGACGGCGTCGGCGGGGTAGCCCAGCCGCTCTTTGCTGAAGTCGAAGAAGTCGCGGTAGAACGCCGCCTCTTCAATCACTTCGACTTTGGGCAGGTAGAAGTACAAGCCCTGCCCGCGCTCCACCTGCGCCCTGCCGCCGTATGCGAATGTGAGCGCCATGCCGAGTATGGTGGCGGGTATCGGGCTGCCGTCAACGGCGAAGTCGTGTTCGTCTAGGTGCAGCGCTCGCTCGCGGTGCATAAAGAAGGGCGTATCGCCGTCTGCGATGGCGTAGGTGCGGTTGCGCGCGGGGTTGTGGAATGACAGTGTGCGCTCGGTGATGCCCAGCCGATTGCGGGCGGCGTTCAGCGTGTCCGCAAGGTTATGGCCGCCGGAGTCTTCGTCGTCGTCGAGGTAGCCCACGGCGCGCTCGCCTTCGGGGCCGGGGTTGACGGCGTTGATTGCCATATTGACGATGGACACGGGGCCAGAAATCTCTATGCCGGGGATGCGCAAGTCGTCGGGGACGGGCGGCGTCTGCCAATCGCCGGCCGCGGCGGATTCGGCTGGGAAGCCGGGCATAACGCCGTCGTGGAGCGCGCGGCGCAACTGAGCGGCGCGCTTGTTTCGCACATCTTGGACGCGGTCGGCGAACTTGTCATACGCTTCGGTAACATAGTCTAAGAATTCGGGAGTGAACAGGTCTTCAGTGCCTTCTACGTTAGTCCAGCAGACCCTGCTTGCGGTTGTTGACATTGATTGTTTCTCCTAAGAAATGGCTAGTGATTGAGATGCGTGTGTGAGCGTCAAAGCGGTTTCGGTGATACAGACGTCGTCGACCGCTTTGGCGGCAGCAAGCAGGTTAAGTTTATTCTGCTATGCCGATGTTAGTCAAATTGCGATTGGGCGCGCACGCAAGCGCTCAACGCAAAGGCGCAGCGGCGCAAAGTGGGAGGCAAGTGGCTTGGCGCAGGCGGCGTCAGAATATCGCGATGGGATTGACGGGGCTGCCGGTTACATTTCGCAGAATCAACGGGCCCATGCTGAGCATGAATTCGTAGCGGTTGCGGCGTTTGCATTCGGCGGCGATGCGCTCTAGGTTGGCGTTGTCGATGAGCCATAACCCCAGAGTTACTTGGAAATTTCAACGCAAAGGCGCAGAGACGCAAAGCGTTTCCCTATGGGATGAGTTTGCGCGCGGGAATGGCGGCGACTATCGGGGGTGCCTTACCTTACATAGAAAGCCCTTCGACGAATTGAGCGCCAGGGATTTTGGCGATGGCGTCGGGCGCAACCTTTATCTTTGATGAGCGGCTGCCGGAGCCTAAGATGACATAGTCTAGCGCGCGCAGTTTGGCGTCGGCGTACACGGGCAGATCCGGCGGCAGCGCAAACGCCGTAACGCCGCCTATCATCATTCCTGTGAGCTGCATCGTCTCATCGGCGGACGCAAACGATGCGCGCGAAACGCCCATGAGCCGCTTCACCGTCTTGTTGACATCCAGGCGCGCGGAGCCTTGCACGATGCAGGCGCAGTATTTCTTTGCGCCGCGCTTGGACGCCACAATGATGGTGTTGCCGCTGCTCTCAAGCGTGTAGCCGTACTTTTCGCAGAACTCGGCGGTGTCTGCGTATTCAGGATCGATTTGGATAAGCTCATGCGGAATAGCGAGGCTTTGCAGCGTAGAAACCACCTGCGCCTCAATGTCCGTAGATGTCATATGCAGCGATACCTCTGTTGCATGATGTTTAGTTTGATGTGTGGCAATGGAGTTGCGCCAATGATATGGGGGGGATGCAGTCCGCTAACTAACAAGGGGGCTTTGTTCGAACTTGCTACTCGCCGCGCAGACGGCGCAGTTCGGCTTCCATTTCGGCTATGCGGGCTTCGGCGGCCAATCGCGCGTTGCGCTGATATTCTGCGCTCTCTTCGGCCGCCAATCGCGCGTTGCGCTGATATTCTGCGCTCTCTTCAGCCGCCAATCGCGCGTTGCGTTGCAATTCAGCATCCTCTTCGGCGTCTAGCCGCGCCTGCTCCAACTCCCTAGCGTTGAGCAGAAACTCGCCGCTCACGGGGTCGCGAAAGCGCAACTCGCCATCGTCCCACCACAACTCCAGCCCCAGAACCGCGCTGTATCCCCACAGGCGGGCGGCGGGATCACGCGCTATCGTCAGCGGCTCATACTCGCCGTTCGCCAGCATATCGCCCGCAAGCGGGGCGTCGTGAAACCGGCCGCCCGTGCGGTCAAACCGCCAGTATTCGCTCACTCCGTAGCCGGCGTAGCCCGCGCGCTTGACCGTGTAGTCGCGTACGCCGGTGCTTTTGGACTCGACCTCTAGCACGAAATCGGGCGGCTTGCCCACTTCGCTTATCACATAGCCGTTTCGCGCTATGATGGCGTCGGGGTTGACGCCGAATGCAACCACCAAGTCGGGCGCAAGGCGCTCGGATTCGTTGGTAGCGTCGTGTCTGAGATAGCCTTCGCCGCTAATCAGCGCATCGCTGCGGTTCGCAAAGTGCGCCTGCAATGCTGCGCCGGCGGTGAGTAGGCTGTCTAGTTGCTGCATATCGTAGTTTCGCGGTGGGTCTGGTAGCGGCTCTAAGTGGGAGTAATCGTAGATATGGGGCAGTGCGCTTTTGGTGGTCATAGTTGGACACTCCGATATGCAGTAGGCGGTGCAATCTACATCGGGGTTTGGGTTTGTTGGTTATGGCATGATTATAGCATTGTTGGGGGACAAGCGGCGTTGCTTGCGATAGCGGTAGCGCAATGTCAACGGCGTGGGCAACGCGCGCGCTGCCGTGCCGCTATTCACCGCGTAAACGGCGTAGTTCGGCTTTCATTTCGACTATGCGGACTTCGGTCAAGCGCGCTGGCCGCAACTCGCGCGGCCAGCGATGCGCGGCTAGACTACGACTTCGCTGCCTACGATGGCTTCGGCGCTTGCGCGGTCTTCGGCGCTGATCGCGATTGTGGCGTAGCCGCCGTAGTGGTTGATTATGTGCAGGCTTTGTATGTTGACGCCGGCGTCTTTGAAGCGGCCTGCCACTTTCGCAAGCGCGCCCGGCTCGTCGCGCAGCCGAAACACTAGGAAGTCGTCGATTACCGCCTTAAAGCCGGCGTCCGCCAGCGCCACAAGGCTGTTGTCGGGGTCGTCGGTTTCCAGCGTGATTATGCCGGTGTCTTCGGTGGTTTGGGCGTTGATGCGCTCGATGTTGATATGGCGGTCGGCGAGCGCCTTGCTGATGTCCGCCACAACGCCCACTTCGTTCTTGACTGTGATGATGATTCGGCTCACGAAAATCCTCCCTAACTAAGCCACTAAGCCGTCTGCGCGAGGCTGTGATTTAGGCAGTCTTGCGCGATTTGGTGTATGGTGTCTTTGGTGATGTGCTGCATAGCGATGATGTGCGCTATGTCTTCGTATGATGCGAGTTGCCACTTCGCCACGATTTCGGGCGCGGGCTTGGGGAATACCACGGTGACCGAGTTCTTGTTGCGCCAGGCGGGGATGCCGAGTTCGTTGAAGTGGTCGACGGCGTATTGGGCGGTGTCCAGCATATCGGCGACGATTTCGCGGTAGCCTTCTACGCCGTAGCGCTGCAGCCCAAGCCAGATGATGAGCGGGGCGATTGCGCTGCGGGAGCCGGACAGGGTGGTGTCCATCACGCCGACGTACTCGATTGAGCGAGAGATGCGCGCAACATAGTCGTTCTTGGTTACCACCACGCCGCAGGGCAGCGGCGATCCGATGAGCTTGTGGCCGCTGATGGATACGCTGTCGAAGCCTTCGTGGAAGCCGTAGGGCTGCGGGTCATCCACGAATGGCAGTATCATCCCGCTGAGCGCGGCGTCGCCGTGGATGTAGTATTGGGACACCGCCAAGTCTTTCAGGATGCGGCGCACGGCGTCCACATCGTCCACAGCGCCCTTCATCGTTGTGCCGATGTTCGCCATAAAGATCATGGGGGCGTCGCGGTTGATGCGGATGGTTTCGTAGAGGTCTTCGTAGTCTATTTCGCCGTTGGGCTGGCTCTTAATCATAATGCTGCGGGTTTTGAGGACGCGCATGATTTTGACCACGCTGTAGTGAGTGTCTTCTGAGAAATAGACTACGCCGTCGGGGAAGAGTTCGCGCGCCAGGAACAGCCCGTACATGTTGCCTTCGGTGCCGCCGGATGTGACGTAGCCCCAGGCGCGCGCTTCGGGCAGATGCAGCATGCGCGCGAATGCGTGTATGACTTCGCGCTCAATGTCGTGGGTGTTGCTTGCGAAGTTGGTGCCGTGAAAGGGATCGCCCACATTGTTGGCGACGTAGTTGAGGAACGGCGTCAGCGCGGCGTAGTCGAAGTCTTGGTTGCAGGGGTAGCCGGCGAAAAGCCTACCTAGATCCTCGAACCTATGCAGCGCTTCGTCAAGGCGAGATTGGACTTCGGGCGGCGGCGTGTAGTTCGCATACATACGGCGTCTCCTTTCGCTTGCACTCCACAGCTATGCACACTAAAGCGTAACATAGTTGGGGGCGTTCTGCATTGGGATTGGCGGGCAGATGGGGTTTGACGCCGGGGCGTGTTTGGGAAAGTAATCGACGCATCGTCGCCATAACCCAAATTATTTTGCGTCCCTACGCCTCTGCGTTAAACCCCGTCAGTCCAAGCGCTTTGCGCCATACCATTGACCGCCGCCCTAACGCTCAATAATAATAGATGTATCAGCGGCGCCGAAGTGGCGGAATGGAAGACGCGACGGTCTCAAAAACCGTTGGGAGCGATCCCGTGTCGGTTCGAATCCGACCTTCGGCACCACGCCCCCCACGCCTCCCCTATCGCGTTACCGCGCGCCCACGCCCGCTTGCGCCGCCAACCTAACGGCGTAGGCGCAGCCGGGTGGCGTGAGCATAGCGCGCGCATCCCGCCCATATAGTCGCTTACGCACGGCCGCGGCGCAATAGTGATATACTTTGCCGTGTGTTCCCGCCTAGGGCATTGGGCTGCCAGCGTCAGCGCGAATGCCCAAATAACTTGGGTTGTCCCGCCTTGCCCGGAGCATCCGCCAAACGGCTTATATCACGGAGACTCGCCGCCATATGCGCCATATGAAGCTTGCCGCCATCGCCGCCGCCCGCCGTTGCCGCGCGCCGTCCGCCGTGGGTCAGCGCGCCGCATGAACCGCTCCGAACCGATAGCGGGGCAGCCTTCGGCCGCGCGCAGCTTCCGCATACCGCGCCTGCAGACATTCGATTCGCTGCGCGCCTATCCCGATTTTCGGCTGCTGTGGGTGGGCAACTTCTGCTCCAACAACGCGCTGTGGCTGCAGATGCTCACCGCCGGCTGGCTTATGCGAAGCCTGACCGAAAACTCGCCCTACTCCACCTTCTTTGTGGTAACCGTGGGCGGTATGGCGATGCTGCCGGGGCTTGCCATGGCGCCCATAGCGGGGACGCTGGGCGATAGGGTGGATAGGCGCAAACTGGTCATTGGCATACAGAGCTTTATGGCGGTGTTCGCATTCCTGTTCGCGGTGATGGTGGGAATGCGGATGGCGTCGTTTGTCCATGTCTATGCCTATGTGTTCATAAGCGGCATCTGCTTGGCGATTACGCAGACCAACCGAATGGCGCTGATAGCCAACACCGTGCCGCGCGAGGCTATGAGCAACGCCTTCGCCACCAATGTGCTGACCATCCCCGGCACGCGGATGATAGGCCCGTTCGTGGGCGGCATTCTGATAACCACGCTGGGCTTCTTTTGGAACTTCACGCTTGAGGCGCTTCTGTATCTGGGCACCGTGCTGGCGTATCTGCCGATGAACACGCCCTACACGCAGCGGAAGACGGCGGCGGCAAACGAATCGTTTCTGTCTGACCTGGTGGCGGGCTTCACATATGTATGGCGGGACAAGCGCGTGTTGCTCTACATAACGCTGCTGGGCTTCATCCCCAACACGATATTGGAGCCGGCGATGTTTCTGCTGCCGGTGTTCACCGACGAGGTGCTGAAGCAGGGCGCCGATGTGGGCGGCTACTTGGTTGCCATAAACGGCTTCGGCGGGCTTATGATGGCGCTGTTCATCGCGTCTTTCGGCTTCATATTCCGAAAGGGAATGATAGTGCTGGTGTGCGCCATAGTCAGCTCAGTGGTGATACTGCTATTCTCGCAGGCGTTCATACTGCCGTTGGCGTTTGTGCTGATAATGGTGTTCGCGCCAAGCCAAACGGCGTTCAGAACCGCCACGGTAACGCTTATGACGCTGATTGCGCCGGATGAGATGCGCGGGCGCGTGATGAGCATGCAGCGCTACAGCATGGGCGGCGTGGTGCTGTTCACGCTTGTGGTGGGCTGGTTCGCGGGCTTCACATCGGTGTCCATAGCGCTTGCGGCTATCGGCGTGATAGGCGCGGCGCTGGGCGCGCTCTTCTACATATTCGGGCGGCAGATACGCGAGCTGGACGCATAGGCAATGGAGAGATCGGACGCCGCAAAGGGGCGCTCAAGCAGACCGCGCGCCAATCCACGGCGGTCGTCGAACGGCAGGATGCGGCTGCCGCGCCTGCGGACTTTCGACTCATTCGCATACCCCGATTATCGGCTGTTGTGGATGGGCAACTTCTTTTCCAACAGCGCGCAGTGGTTGCAGCTGCTCACGGTGGGCTGGCTGATGCGCGGGTTGACGGCGGGCTCTTCCTCATCCACGCTGTTCGTGATAACCGTGGGCGGGATGAGCCTGCTGCCGGGGCTGCTAATGGCGCCAATCGCGGGGACGCTGGGCGATAGGCTTGACCGGCGCAAACTGGTCATCGGCATACAAGCGTTTATGGCGGCGTTTTCGTTTCTGTTCGCGGTGATGGTGGGGCAGCAGCTGGTTACCACTTGGCACGCATACATCTATGTGTTCGTGAGCGGCGTGTGCGTGTCCATCAGCCAGAACAGCCGCATGGCGCTGGTGGCGAACACGGTGCCGCGGGAGGCGCTGGCGCACGCCTTCGCCACGAATGTGCTGACCATCCCCGGCACGCGGATGATAGGCCCGTTCATAGGCGGCATTCTGATAACTACGCTGGGCTTCTTTTGGAACTTCACGCTTGAGGCGCTGCTGTATCTGGGGACAATCCTGACCTTTCTGCCGATGAAGACGCCCTATCAGCAGCGGCGGCGGGCGTCGGCAAACGAATCGTTTATGAGCGATCTGCTGGCGGGGTTCACCTACATTTGGCGGGACAAGCGGGTGCTGCTCTACCTGACGCTGCTGGGGTTCATACCGAACACGATACTGCAGCCGGTGATGTTTCTGCTGCCGGTGTTCACGGATGAGATATTGCGGCGCGGCGCCGATGTGGGCGGGTATTTCCTGGCGATAAACGGCTTGGGCGGGCTGCTGATGGCGCTGTTCATAGCGTCTTTCGGGTTCGTGTTTCGCAAGGGAATGATTGTGCTGGTAACCGCGATCGCGAGCTCGGTGATAATCCTGCTGTTTTCGCATGCGTTCATACCGCCGCTGGCGTTTGCGCTGATAATGTTGTTCGCGTCCAGCCAATCGGCGTTCAGAACTACCAACGGCACGCTGATGCAGCTGCTGGTGTCGGACGATATGCGGAGCCGGGTTACCAGCCTGCAGCGGTACAGCATGGGCGGGGTTATCGTGTCTAGCTTCGTTATCGGGTGGTTCGCGCAACTGACTTCGGTGTCCATAGCGCTGGCGGCGATGGGCGTTTTGGGCGCGGCGCTTGGGCTTGCGTTCTGGTTTATGGCGCGCCAGCTGCATGAGTTGGACGCATAGCGGCAGCGCGAAACCGGGCGTAATGCGGGCGCTAGGCGTACTCGACGATGTGTCCGAATAGGCGCTTGAGGCGGGCGGCGTGGGCGGCGGGCAGACGCGGGTTTCGCAGCGCGGCGATGTTGGCTTCCAGGTGGGCGGCGCTTGATGTGCCGGTGATGACGCTTGCCACGGCGGGATGGTCGGCGGCGAACTTGTAGGCGGCGCTTATCACAGAGTCCACGTCGTCGCGAACAAGCCAACCCAGCGGATCGCGCGGCGGCAGGCTGTCGGCGCTGATGTAGCCTTTGCGCTTCCAATCGTCTATGAGTTCCTCCAGCAGCGTAGGATTGGGAAGCTTGACGCGCACGGACGCCATATTGAGAACGCCGATTTGGTGGCGCAGCGCGAGGGGCAGCGCCTCTTTGGCGGCATGCTGATTGAGGATGCCGTATTTGAGCATCACAACATCCCACATATCGGGGTGAGCGCCCAGCGCTAGGGGCAGGATTTCTTGGGCGGGATCGGCTATGTAGCGCGTGCTGAAGCCTTTGAAACGGATTTTGCCCTGCGCTTGCAGGCGCTCCATAGCGGGGATGAAGCGCTCGACGACGGCGGCGTAGTCGGGCGCTAGGATGCCGTGGATCATCATCACGTCGATATGGTCGGTTCGCAGTCGAGTTAGGCTGCGCTCGACGGACGCTTGGAGGGCGGCGGCGTCCGGGATTGCGCCGTCTGCGCCGCCGCGGTGGTATGCCCATTTGGTTACAAGATGGTGGGCGTCTCTGGGGACGCCGCTTAGTGCGCTGCCTAGGATGCGCTCGCTGTCGCCGTAGGCTTCGTGGGTGTCGAACAGGTTGACGCCGAGTTCCAGGCAGCGGCGCACAAGGGCGGTCTGCTCGCGCTGGGGCAAGCCTTTATGCTGGCCGAATTGGCTGGGTCCGCCGGTGCCGAATGCGGCTAGGGACGCTTTTAGGCCGGTTTTGCCTAGCAGTCGGTATTGCATATGCGGGGGCTTTCGTTTGGCGCTGGGCGGGCGTGGGCGCTAGAGCATGACTACTGAGCGCAGCACTTCGCCGCGTTCCATTTTGTGGAAGGCTTCCTCTACTTCGTCGAGCGCGATGGTTTCGGATACGAAGCGGTCGAGGTCTAGGCGGCCTTGCATGTATAGGTCGATGAACATCGGGAAGTCGCGGGTGGGCAGGCAGTCGCCGTACCATGATGATTTGAGCGCGCCGCCTCTGCCGAAGATTTCGATTAGGGGCAGCTCGATTTTCATTCGCGGGTCGGGGACGCCGACTAGCACCACCGTGCCGGCGAGGTCGCGGGCGTAGAATGCCTGCTCGTAGGTGATGGGGTTGCCGACGGCTTCGATGGCGACGTCGACGCCGTTGCCGTCGGTGAGTTCGCGTATTCGCTCTACGGGATCGGTTTGGGCGGCGTCGATGGTGTGGGTAGCGCCGAACTCGGTTGCCCATTCAAGCTTGCGGGCGTCTATGTCGACGGCGATGATGGTATGAGCGCCTGCGAGGCTTGCGCCTGCGATGGCGGCATCGCCTACGCCGCCGCATCCGAATACCGCAACGGAGTCGCCGCGGGATACGCCGCCGGTGTTGACGGCAGCGCCCAGCCCCGCCATTACGCCGCATCCGACGAGTCCGGCGGCGGCGGGGGATGCGTCGGGGTCGATTTTGACGGCTTGGCCGGCGTCGACCAGGGTGAGTTCGGCGAAGGCGCCGATGCCGAGCGCGGGGGATAGCGGGCTGCCGTCGGCGCGCGTCATGGGCTGGGCGGCGTTGCGGCTGTCGAAGCAGTACCAGGGGCGGCCGCGCAGGCAGGAGCGGCAGTTACTGCAGGGGGCGCGCCATGCGATTATGACGAAGTCGCCGGGGGCTATGGCGGTTACGCCGTCGCCGACGGCTTCCACCGTGCCGGACGCTTCGTGTCCGAGCAGGAAGGGGAAGTCGTCGTTGATAGCGCCTTCGCGGTAGTGGAGGTCGGTGTGGCAGACGCCGCACGCCTGCACTCGGATGAGCGCTTCGCCGGGGCCGGGATCGGGGACGATGACGGTTTCGACAGAGACGGGTTCGCCTTTGCCCGCCGAGATAACGCCTTTGACCTGATTAACCATAATCTTGCCTCCTGCGTATTGGATAGTATGGAGGGCAAGTGTATCAGATTGCGGCGGGGCGTGTTTGGGCTAATATTTTTGGCGCAAAGGGGGGGTGTTGACATAAGGGCGGTGTGTGTAGAAAATTGGCGTTGATTTAGGATTGTTGGCGTATTGAGTTAGGGCGGTACGGGCCAATGGCAGAGTATTACAGGACAAGATTTACGATTGAAGGCGCAGTCGAAGACTCTGAATTGCGCGGCGTGGCACTGCTTGAGGCGGCGGCGGGCGTGGCGCACGAATGGGCGGAAGATCGGTTTGGCGAACCGCTTGGGGATGTTGCGGGCAACTATAAGGCTGACAACGGCGCTGCGGTACATATCGACAGGGAGCGATTGGAAGACTCGGGGTTTTGGGGTTTGACGCTGGAGCATCCTGACAGGGATACGGACGGCGTTAGGTGGCGCAGCGATTTTCGGCTTGCTACGGAAGGCGATAGGGTTGACGCCGAAATAGATGTGAGCTTGCGAAGGGCAGGCAACGCGCCTGATTCGTCTAATTCGCTTGGGAACGCAAGTTATCCTAACGCTTTGGCGGCTTTGTTCAGGAAGTTTGTCTGCAAGTCGGCGGGCGAAGCGCTCACGATTAGGGCGAAGCGGGTTGCCGCAAGCGATGCGGCGGCGTTTGTGGATGACGCGATTTTCGGCTCCGAAAGGCTGATGCCGTTGGTGGTGGTGTCTGAACGGTGGGGAAGGGTTCTTGTGGACCCGGATTACTTGCAGTGGCGGCTTTTGGGTCTGGCGACAGTGGCTACCTACGATGATGAGGCGGCGCGGGCGGCGCGCGAACGGTTGGGAAATTCTCCGATAGGATGCTGGGGCGGGTATATTCGGGCGTACAGGCCCGGGTGTTTGCCGGACGATGATTTGCCGGGGACGCCATGGCGAAACAGATACTGGACTTGGCAAGAGATGATCAACATCATGCGGCAGAATCCCGAGGATCTGCTGCGCGATATTGGGGATGAGTGTCTGGGGCTTGCGCTGCCTCAGCCGCGGCCGCGCTTGTATGAAGAGGTATCTTCACGGATTCGGCGGGTGCGATATGAGCGGCTGTTGGAGAGGGCTGAGGGCGCATCGGCAGACGTCGCCGAAAATAAGGCTCTTTGGGAACTTGCTGATGGCGCGACGCGTGAGAATGGTGAGTTGCGCGAACAGATTGACGAACTAAATTCTCAGATTTCGGTCAAAGACTCCGTCATTAAGCAGCTCAATGTAACCATTGTAGCCCTTCAGCGTTCAGATGCGGATGAGCCGGATGCTGAATTAGGGGATTTGGACGAACTACGGCCTAAGTTCGCATCCGTGTATGCGATGGTTGAGTACGCCGACGGTAAGTTGACGCATTTGCGGTTTGTGCCTAATGCGTTTAAGACTGCGAAGTCCGACTATACGAAAGGGTTCGACAACCGAGCTGATGCGATATTCAGGGCGTTGGAAACGCTGAATGAGTGCGCTCGGCAGCGTGCGCGTCCCGAATCACTGCAGGGGAAGAGTGTGGAGCTGTGGCTTAAAGAGTATGGCGTTGAATACTCGGATGAGTCTGAGTCGACGAAAAATCAATTTTCAGATGAGCGCACATTCTTCGACCCCGCCATTTCAGATGATCGTCTTATGACACATCACATCAAGATGTTCGGCAACGATATTCGGATTCATTTGTGCTGGAGTCCAGATGAAGGCAAATTCATCGTGGGATATATCCGCGAACATTTGAAGATCTAGTGACTGGACTTGACTAGAATAGAGGTACTTCAAACGCAGGGGTGCAAAGGCATAAAGCAGAAAGGGCGATGCAATGACACTCGACGGGCGGGTTGCGATTGTTACGGGGTCGGGGCGCAATATCGGGCGGGCGACGGCGCTGGAGTTGGCGCGGCGTGGCGCGGCGGTTGTGGTGAACGCGCGCGCTAATCGGCGGGAGGCCGAAGGCGTGGTCGGCGAAATCGAGGCGCTGGGCGGCAAGGCGGTTGCGGCGGTCGCGGATGTGGGGGATCAAGCGCAGGTTAACGCTATGGTGGAACGTGCGCTTGAGGCGTTTGGCAGGGTGGACATTCTGGTCAATAACGCGGGAATGCGGGCGGCGCAGGGCGTTGCGGATATGACGGTCGAGCAGTGGCGGCAGGTGCTGGCGGTGAATTTGGATGCGCCGTTTTTCTGCGCGCAGGCGGTTGTTCCGGGAATGATGGAGCGCGGTTGGGGACGGATTATCAATGTGTCGGGGTTGAACGCTTTCAGCGGCAGAGCGGGATGGGCGCATGTGTGCGCTTCCAAGATGGGCGCGCTGGGGCTGACGCGGGCGCTGGCGGCGGAGCTTGCGGAGTACAACATCCTGGTGAACCATATCGTGCCGGGGGCGTTCGATACTACGCCTCCGCCGGAGCAGGCGGGCGGGGTAATGCCGCCGGCCGCGGCGCGCGCCGCGGGGATTCCGCTGGGCAGGCTGGGGATGCCACAAGAGATTGCGACTACCTGCGCGTTTCTGGCGTCGGATGACGCATCGTTCATCACGGGGCAGACTATCCATGTGAACGGGGGCGCGCTTGCGTACTAGGGTTGGCGCGGGCGTGGTATAATTGGGCAAGCGAATTGGGGGATGCGAGGCATATAGGCATAGGCGTCTTGGTTGCGTGCCTGATAGGGATGGCGGTGATGTTTGGGGTAAGAGACAAATATCTTGGGTTGGGAGCGCTGCGCTGCTAGTTAGAGTTAGGCTTTTTGCGAGCTACAAAGAGAAGGCGGGCAGGTCGGATATTGAGCTGAGCCTGCAGGCGGGCGCGACGGTGCGGGATGCGGTGCGGGAAACGCTGCGGCTGTATCCGGCAGTTACGCAGGATGGCTCGCGTCTGATGATTGCGGTGAATCAGGAATACCAGGCGCATGATTATGCGCTTTCGGACGGGGACGAAGTGGCGCTTATTCCGCCTGTGAGCGGCGGGTGTTCGGCGACATTTTGAGAACGCAAAGGCGCAAGCGCGCAAAGACTGCAAAGGCGTTGGGGTTATGATACAGATTACATATGAGGCGCTGTGTCCGGATGCGATAACGGCGGGGGTTAGGCGGGACGGCAACGGCGCGGTGGTTACTTTTCTGGGGTCGACGCGCGATTCTACGGGCGAGCGCAGAGTGCTGCATCTGGAGTATGAGGCGTATCGGCCGATGGCGGACAATCAGTTGGCGCGCATTGCGGCCGAGATACGCGAGCGGTGGGGGATAACGGATGCGGCGATAGCGCATCGGCTGGGGCGGCTCGAGATAGGCGATGTGAGTTTAGTGGTGGCGGTGGCGTCGCCGCATCGCAAAGAGGCGTTTGAGGCGTGCGCCTACGCGATAGACCGCATCAAGCAGATTGTGCCGATATGGAAGAAAGAGTTCTTTGAGGGCGGCGAGGTTTGGGTTGGCAGCCAAGAGGATGCGCGCGCCAAGCGGGGCGAGGCGGCGGCGGCGGGGTCGTAGCGCAATTGCCCCATATCTCGATCGCAGGGGTAGCGGCGCGCGGGCGGTCGACTGCGCCGCGGGCTTGCGCTGCAAATCTGCGTTAATTCGCATATCTTTGCGTTAGAGTAACGATATTCGTTGCTCTAACGGTCTTTTATGCGCGGAATTCTTTGATATGGCGCATACGCTTGTGGGAATCCAAAACATTGTCTTAGATAGTTCCGAAAATCACAATGTTTATGATTGCCAAGTTTGATTGGCGTCTGCTATATTTATGTATCAAACTTGGACGGGCGCAGACGGAGGGATCGCATAGAGGTCTAGTGCGGCCGCCTGCTAAGCGGTTAGGGTGCGAAAACGCCCTCATGGGTTCGAATCCCATTCCCTCCGCCATATTCGCAGTTCACCCGAATTTCACTCCGATTTCACCCTGACATTGAGCGAAGTTTCACAAATGGACGGATACTACATTTGGACTGTGGGCTGCCAGATGAACAAGGCGGATTCGGAGCGTCTTGAGAGCGCACTGGGTCAGCTGGGGCTTGCGGCGCGCCAATCGCCGCAGGATGCGGATGTGGTGGTACTGAATAGCTGCGTTGTGCGGCAGAGCGCCGAGGATAGGGTTGTGGGGATGATGACCAGCCTGAAGCCGCTGAAGCATGGCAGTCCGGACAAGGTTGTGGCGCTGATGGGCTGCATGGTGGGGCCGCAGACGGCGGCGCTGGAGAAGCGCTTCCCGTATGTGGATGTGTTTATGCGGCCGCAGCAGTATGAGCCGCTGATCGAGTTGCTGGGCGAGCGAATGGGCGTCGATCCTGAGGGGTGCGTGGGCCCGCTGACGGCGCGCGCCGATGTGGCGACCTATATTCCGATTATTCACGGGTGCGACAAATTTTGCACGTTTTGCATCATCCCCTATAGGCGCGGCAGGGAGGTCAGCCGTCCGGTGGGCGAGATTGCGCGCGAGGCGGAGATGTTGGTTCAGCGCGGCGTGAAAGAGGTTACGCTGCTGGGGCAGAATGTTGATTCGTATGGACACGATTTGCCCGGCGATGTGGATTTGGGCGATCTGCTTAGGGCGGTGAACGATGTGCGCGGGCTTGAGCGCGTGCGCTTTCTGACTTCGCATCCGAATGATATGAGCGATCATATTATTGATTCTGTGGCGGAGTTGGACAAGGTGTGCGAGCATATCAACCTGCCGTTTCAGGCGGGGGACGACGGCGTGCTGGCGGATATGCGGCGGGGCTATACCAACGATGATTATCGGCGCCTAATAGATAAGATACGCGCGCGAATTCCGCGGGTGTCGCTGAGCACGGATGTCATCGTGGGCTTCTGCGGCGAAACGGACGCTCAGTTCCGCGAAACGCTTTCGCTCATTCGGGACATCCGCTTCGACAAGGTGCATGCGGCGGCGTACTCCACGCGCGAGGGGACGATAGCGGCGCGCATGCTGACCGACGATGTGCCGCAGGACGAAAAGAAGGCGCGCTTGAAAGAGCTTGAGCGTCTGCAAGAGGGGATAGCCGCCGAAATCAACGCGGCGCTTTTGGGGGAAAGCGTTGAGGCGCTGATCGAGGGGCGACGGAAGGGCAAGTGGTTCGGGCGCAATCGCAACGATAAGCTTGTGTTCGTCAACGGCGACGGGGTCGACGACGTAGATACGGGGCGGGATATGTCGGGCGAACTGGTCAGCGTCAGCGTTGAAAAGACGGGTCCCTGGTCTCTACAGGGCAGGATTATGCCCTGACGCCCAACGGCGATAGGCGCATCAACGGAGGGAGTTATGGTTGTTAAAGAACGAACACCGACCATACCTATTACCGAAATCGAGCAGTCGGCGTTCTGCCGTACTGACGATGAGCTTAGCGCCAAATCGCTTGAGGATGAATTCAACGCCGGCGTGCGCTGGCAGCGGCTGCCGGTGAGTTATATGCGAATGTCCCCGGCGGAGCTGGACGAGCGCATCGCGGCGGCTAGGGCGAAGTTAGGCGATAGCGCGGTGGTGCTGGGGCATCATTATCAGCGCGATGAGATAATAAAGTACGCCGATTACCGAGGGGATTCGTTCAACCTGTCGCAGTTCGCCGCATCGCAAGCCGCCGCCGAGTATATTATCTTCTGCGGCGTTCACTTTATGGCGGAAACGGCTGACATCCTCAGTGCCGCCAATCAGCAAGTCATACTGCCGAATCTCACCGCGGGCTGCTCTATGGCGGATATGGCGCGTATCGACGATGTGTTGGACTGCTGGGACGATCTGCAGGATACGCTGGGGGACGACGGCGCTATCATTCCCATCACATATATGAACTCCACGGCGGCAATCAAGGCGCACTGCGGGCGCAACGGCGGGATAGTCTGCACATCGTCTAACGCCCCCGCCACATTCCGCTGGGCGCTGGAGCGGGGCAAGCGCATACTGTTTCTGCCGGACCAGCATCTAGGCAGAAACACTGGCCTGCGAATGGGCATCGGCTTGGAAGAGATGGTCGTGTGGAACCCTTTCAAGCCGCTGGGGGGGAACACAGAGGCGGACTTGCGGCGGGCGCGCCTGATTTTGTGGCAGGGACACTGCTCGGTTCACACGCGCTTCACCACGCAGCAGATCGAGCAAGCGCGGCAGGCGTATCCGAATGTCCACGTGGTAGTCCATCCCGAATGTACGATGGACGTGGTGCAGGCGGCGGACTCCAACGGCTCTACCGAATACATCAAGAAACTGGTGAACGATGCGGCGGCGGGCAGCGTGATAGCGGTGGGGACTGAGATTAGCATGGTGAATCGGCTGGCGGCCGAAAACCCGAACAAGCGGATATTCTGCTTGGATTCGGTGGTGTGTCCATGCTCTACGATGTATCGGATACACCCGGCGTACTTGAGCTGGGTATTGGACGGGCTCAACGAAGGCGTGGTGGTGAACCGCATAAGCGTCGACGCGGACACGGCGGAGCAGGCGCGGGTTTCGCTGGATAGGATGCTGGCGGTGGTGTAGCGCGAATGACTGCGCCGCTATTCTCGACTTATGCGCCGGGCGAAAATCGCGTTGCCGCCACGTTGCTTGCCGTCTTGGAACGGCTACGGAGTCGTCGATGTTCCATATGACCCCCGACGCCGAAGCGCTGATAGACAGGGCGCTGTCCGAAGATCTGTCTATCGGCGATCCCACCACGGACATCCTGATACCCGATGATATGCGGGGACAAGCGGACTTTGTGGCAAAGGAAGCGGGGGCGCTCGCGGGCGTCGATGTGGCGCTTGCGGTGTGCATACGGGTGGACGGCTCGCTGGCGGTCGATGCGTTTATGCGGGACGGCGGTGCGCTGAATCCTGGCGATGTCATCGCGCGCGTATCGGGGCGAATGGCGTCCATACTGAAGGCGGAACGCACGGCGCTGAACTTCATTCGGCGGCTGTCGGGCATAGCCACAGTTACGGCGGCGTATGTGAGCGCCGTAGAGGGCTATCCCACGCGCATTGT
Organism: Dehalococcoidia bacterium; assembly: GCA_965203895.1. Lineage (GTDB taxonomy): Bacteria > Chloroflexota > Dehalococcoidia > Lucifugimonadales > JADFKI01 > Bin90. Next base: position 231,092 of record CBDBDI010000003.1, read on the forward strand.
GGACACGCGCAAGACTACGCCGGGGCTGCGCGCATTGGAAAAGTACGCCGTCAGAATGGGCGGCGGGCATAACCATCGACAGAACCTGGGCGACGGCATTCTGATTAAAGACAATCATATTCAGGCGCTTGCGGGGCTTGGAATGAGCCTTGGGGATGTGGTGCGAAAGGCGAACAGCGAAAAATCGCACACCATTAACGTCGAGGTGGAAGTGGAGGATATGGCGCAGGTTGAAGAGGCGCTTGATGCGGGCGCTCGGCTCATTCTGCTGGACAATATGGATGCTGAAGAGATGGCGGCGGCGGTTGCGGTTGCACGCGGCAGAGCGGTTACGGAAGCGTCCGGGAATATCACGCTAAAGACGGTGCGCGCGGCGGCGGCGGCGGGCGTTGACATCATCTCGGTGGGCGCGCTGACGCACTCGTCGGGCGCTTTGGACATAAGCCTTGACCTTGCGCGCGTGAACGATTGAAGGGCGCAAGGCTGCTCATCGGCATAGTGGCGCTTGTTCTGCCGCTTGCCGCTTCATATGTTATAGCCGATGTTCGCCCGCGCGCCGCGCCTGCGGTGAACCTCATTGCCTTTGTGGACGCCGACGGCGCGGTAAAGACGATGCTGCCCGACGGTTCGGGCGTCAGACGGATAAGCCCATCGGTCGAGGGTTTCTTCACATGGCCCACCTGGTCGCCGGACGCGCGGACGCTGGCGTATTCGGGCGTGGTGAACGCCGACGGCGCGGCGCAGCTGAACTTGTACGCCGCCGAACTAGATAGCAGCGGCGACGATGGCGGCGAGCTGCATAAGGTAATCTATGCGGCGGAGCCGGGCGATGTGGGCTTGCTGGCGCAGGGCGTCATACACTATCCGCTGTGGTCGCCGGACGGGACGCATTTAGCGTTCATCGCCGCATCGTCGGACGGACTGAGCCTGTACATCGACGACCTTAGCGACGACCCCGGCGCGCTTCATCTGCTCGACGACGGGCCGCTATGGATGTCGTGGTCTGACGACGGCGCTGCGCTTGCGGTTCACCGCGGTTCCGATCACTTTCTGGTGGACGCGCGGGACGGGTTTCGGGTAAGCGAGTTGGATATTGCGGCGCAAGGGTATCGCGTTCCGGCGTGGAAGCCGTCTGCCAACGCTATCACGGTGTTGGCGGGGGACGGCGTGTCGACGGTGAATGTGTCCGCCGATGGAGTGGCGGAAGCGCCCACGCCGCTGAGGGACGCGCGCGGCGATGCGGCGTTTCTGTGGTCGCCTTCGGGGGCGCATCTTGCGGTTTCGGACGCCGCGCGGCGCTTCTTGTATCGGGGCGCCGTTATGTCGGCGTATCGGCGGCTTGCGATAGCGTCGGAGTCTGCGCCTCATAGCGCGGATGAGATCCGTCAGCCGATACTTGCGTTCTTTTGGTCGCCGGACGGTTCGCGCTTGGCGTACATTACGCTGTCCGATACGGAAGGGGCGCTGCGCTGTATCGTGGTGGATATGGACAGCCGCGAGCGCCGCTCCGCATTGGACTTCGTGCCGTCGCCGGAGCAGCAGACCTTGTTTCAGTTCTTCGATCAATACGCCTACTCGCATAGCGTCTGGTCGCCGGACAGCGCGAACCTGGTGTTTGCCGGCAACGTCGTGGGGAATGCGGCGACGGCGTCGGGCCGGGCGCATCCGGGGCATCGTGGGTTTCATATCATCGTGGCGGATGCAGATGGCGCATCTACGCCGCAGCTTGTGGGCGAAGGGATTATGGGGTTTTGGTCGCCGCGCTAGACGCTTTCTAACGCCTTTTCGCGCACAGGCTCTAGGGGCGAAAAGCGCGAGGGATTGGGCGCAAAGGCGCAAGGCGTGATAGAATAGGGTTAGGGAGGTTGCGCGTATGAGCAGCAGGATGCGCGTGCGATTTGCGCCAAGTCCGACGGGCGAGCCGCATGTGGGCAATATACGCACGGCGATATTCGATTGGCTTTTGGCGCGGCGGCACGGCGGCGATTTCATTGTTCGCATAGAAGACACGGATCAGAAGCGCGCCGTAGATGGCACGTCTGAGGTCATCCTAGAGGCGCTGAAGTGGTTGGGCATAGATTGGGATGAAGGTCCGGGCGTGGGCGGGCCGCACGCCCCCTATCGGCAGTCGCGGCGGCTAGAACTCTACCAAGACGCCGCCGATAAACTGCTGCGGGAAGGGTTCGCCTACAAGTGCTACTGCAGCGTCGAGCGCCTGGATGTTGCGCGAAAAGCGCGTTCGAAAGGCGAAAGCGGCTATGACTGCCACTGCCGCAATCTGATTGACGCTGAGCGGCAGGCGCTTGCGGCGAATGGGGACGCGACGGCGGTGCGCTTCAAGATGCCTACGGACGGAACCACGACGGTGAACGACCTGATACGGGGGGATGTTACCTTCGAGAATCGGCTTGTGGATGACTTCGTGATGCTGAAGTCGGACGGCTTCCCGACGTATCATCTGGCGCATATGATTGACGACCGCGCAATGGGGATAACGCATGTGCTGCGCGGCGAAGAGTGGCTGCCAAGCGCGCCGCGCCATCTGCGCTTGTATGAGGCGATGGGATGGCAACCGCCGCTGTTCGCGCATCTGCCCATCATACTTGCGTCGGATCGCTCCAAGCTCAGCAAGCGGCACGGCGCAACATCGCTGCTAGACTATCGGCGGATGGGCTATCTGCCGCATGCCTTGCTCAATTTCCTTACGCTTATCGGCTGGTCTTTGGACGATAAGACTGAGCTTTTCACGAGGGACGAACTGATAACGAACTTCTCCATAGAGCGCATATCCAAGGCGAGCGCGATATTCAACACGGACAAGCTTGACTGGATGAACGGCCACTACATTCGCGAGATGAGCGCGGCCGATCTGGCGGATGAGCTGCTCGACTTCTGGGCTGCCTACCCGCCGCCGGAGATAGCCGAGTTGCCTGAGCGCGGCTTGGCGCTGCAGATAGCGCCGCTGGTACAGGAACGGCTCAAGACTTTGCGGGACGCCGCGCCACTGGTGGCGTTTCTGTTCAAGGACGAAATCGAGTATGACGCCGCGGATCTGGTTCAGCGCGGGATGGACGCCGCGGGGACGCGCCAAAGCCTTGCGGCGGCGCGCGACGGATTGGCGGCGCTGCCGGCGTTCACGGCGGATCCGATAGAAGCGCTGCTGCGCGGTATGGCTAAGCAGCGCGGTATGAAAGCGGGGCAGCTTTTTGGGGCGCTGCGCGTGGCGACCACGGGACAGAGAGTAGCGCCGCCGTTGTTCCAATCGATGGAAGTGCAGGGCAGAGAGCGTAGCCTCAGTCTGATAGACGCGGCGATTGAACGGCTTGTGAGTGTGTGATTAACCCGTAACCCGCCGCCCCGCTTTGCTTGAATGCAAGCGGGGCAGGCGCAGTTAGGTGCGACGCTATGACACTGAAAGACAGACTGAACGATGACCTAAAAGACGCGATGCGTAGCCGCGATACGCTTAAGCGCAACACCATACGCCTGCTGCTGTCCGCGATAGGCTATGAAGAGATAGCGCGGAAGCAGGGGGACTTGGACGATGACGCAATTACGCAGGTGCTGACCAAGCAGGCGCAGCAGCGGCGGGACAGCATAGAGGCTTATGCAAAGGGCGGACGCGCGGACCTTGTGGCGCAGGAAAAGGCTGAGCTTGCGATAGTTTCGGCGTATCTGCCGTCGCCGCTGTCCGCCGAAGAGATAGGCGCAATCGTGGATGCGGCGATAGCGGACGCCGGGGCAAGCGGCCCGCAGGATATGGGCAAAGTGATGGGCAGGATTATGCCGCAGGTCAGAGGGCGCGCCGACGGACGGCAGGTGAGCGCGCTGGTGAATCAGCGGCTTCGCGGGGCGTGAGCGAATGAAGTTCGGCGTTGTGGTGTTCCCCGGCACATGGAGCGATGTGGACTGCTTCGATGCGCTGCGGGACGCGCTTGGGCAGCCGGTAGGGTATGTGTGGCACAAAGACGCGGATCTTTCGGGATATGATTGCGTCGTACTGCCGGGCGGCTTCTCATACGGCGATTATCTGCGCCCCGGGGCGATAGCGCGCTTTTCGCCGGCGATGCGCGCGGTAGCCGATTTCGCGGCGCAGGGCAAGCCGGTTATCGGCATATGCAACGGCTTTCAGATCTTGTGCGAAGCGGGACTGCTGCCGGGCGCGCTGCTGCCCAACGCCCACCTGCAGTTTCGCTGCCAATGGACGACGCTGCGTGTGGAAAACGCCGATACGCCGTTCACGAATGCCGCCGCCGCGGAACAGACTTTGCGGGTTCCCATATCGCACGGCGAAGGCAACTACTTCGCGGACGCCGCTACGATCGAGGCGCTTGAGGCGAACAACCGCATCGCCTTCCGCTACTGCGCGCCCGATGGGGCGGTAACCGCGGACGCCAACCCCAACGGCTCGATTAGAAACATCGCGGGCGTGCTGAACGAAAGCGGCAATGTGCTGGGAATGATGCCGCACCCTGAGCGCTGCTGCGATGCGCTGCTGGGCGGCGAAGACGGCAAGGTGATATTTCAGTCCATCATAGACGCATTAAGCGCGCCGGGGGCTAAGCGCGTCAACGGAGTGAGCGGCTGATGCTGGGCGCGGCGCTGGCGTTGGCGGCGGCGCTTGGGTTCGGCGCAAGCGCGGTGTTCGCGCGCATCGGGCTGCAGCATATGCGCCCCACCACCGGGGCGTTCATATCGCTGCTAGTGGGCATCGCGGTTACGCTGACGATTGCGCTTGTGTTTCACTTGGACGACATTCTGGCGCTTGGCGGGATAGCGTTTGCGTGGTTCTTGCTGTCCGGCACGCTGAACTTCCCGCTTGGGCGGCTGCTAAACTTCACAAGCGTGAACAAGATAGGCGTTGCGCGCAGCGCCCCGATAGTGGGGGCGTCGCCGCTGTTCGCCGCGATACTGGCGGTAACGCTGGGCGGCGAAAGCATGAACCTGTACATATTCGCCGGCACGCTGGTAATCATCGGCGGCATTGCGCTGATTGTTGGGCAGAAATGACGATAGGCGGCATCGCAAAGCGCGAGGCGATCATCGGCTACGGCGCCGCCATCGGCGCGGCGGCGTGCTACGGCACTCTGGCGGTGCTTGGGCGCAAAATCGTCAGCGATGTCGCGCCGCCGCTGGTAGCCAATTCGTTCTCAATGATACTGGGAACGCTGGTGCTGGTAATCGTCTTTCAAGGGCAGATACGCGCCGATTACCGGGTGCGCCCGTCGTGGAAGGGATGGCTTTTCGTGGCGCTTGCGGGCGGCGCATCCACTTGGGGCGTTACATTCTGGTTCCTGGCGCTGGGCGAAGCGCCCGCCATTCTGGTAGCGCCGCTCGCCGCGACGCATCCGCTATTCTCCGTGCTGCTGACGCTGGCGTTTCTGCGCGGAATGGAGCGCGTAACCGCAAGAACGTTGATAGGCGCGCTGCTTGTAGTGGGCGGCGTGGCGCTGATAACACTGGGCATAGAATAGGTCAGGATTAGCGAAACGATGGCTGTGTCAAAGCAAACGCTGGACGAACTCGCGCTCACAGAGGCGGAGTATGAGGCGATAGTTGAGCGGCTGGGCAGGGAACCCAATCACTTGGAACTAGGGCTTTTCGGTTCGCTGTGGAGCGAGCATTGCGGCTACAAGCACTCCAAGCCGCTGCTGCGAATGCTGCCCGGCGACAGCCCCCGCCTGCTGATTGGGGCGGGCAGCGAGAACGCCGGCGCGGTGGACATCGGCGGCGGGCTTGCGGTGGTGATGAAGATCGAATCGCACAATCACCCGTCGGCGATAGAGCCGTATCAGGGCGCGGCCACGGGCGTGGGCGGCATCGTGCGGGACATATTCGCTATGGGCGCAAGACCGATAGCGCTGCTGAACTCGCTGCGCTTCGGTTCGCTATCGGACGGGCGCAACCGCTATCTGTTCGACGGCGTGGTCAGCGGCATATCCGGCTACGGCAACTGCATCGGCGTTCCGAATGTGGGCGGCGAAGTCTGCTTCTCCGATTCGTACTCCGGCAACCCGCTTGTGAACGCAATGTGCGTGGGCATACTGAGAACGGACGGGCTTGCGCGCGCCACCACGGGCGGGGCGGGCAACCTGCTGATGCTGGTCGGCTCGGACACGGGGCGCGACGGCATTCACGGCGCTTCGGGCTTGGCGTCCCGCACGTTCGAGGAAGAGCGCGAGCTGCGTCCTACGGTTCAGGTGGGCAACCCGTTTATGGAGAAATCGCTCATCGAAGCTTGCCTAGAAGCGGCGCAAACTGACCATATCGTAGGGATGCAGGATTTGGGCGCTGCCGGTCTGACGAGCGCAAGCGTGGAGGCGGCGTCCAACGGCGGCAGCGGCATTCGGATTGACGTCGCCAAAGCGCCGCGCCGCGAAACCGATATGACGCCGTATGAGGTGATGCTGTCCGAATCGCAAGAGCGCATGCTCATAATCGTCAAAGACGGACATCAGGATGCGGTGAAAGCGATATTCGACAAGTGGGACTTGCAGTCAACGCTGATTGGGCGCTCAACCGACGACGGACTGGCGCGCATATTCGACGGCGATGAGCTTGTGGGCGAACCGCCGGTGAGCATACTGACGGATGCGCCGCAGTACCGCTTGCAGGGCGTCAAACCCGAGTGGCTGCCCGCGCTGCAAGCCTATGACCTGGAGAGTCTGCCAATGCCCGACGCTTCGCCAAGCGAAACGCTACTTCGACTGCTGGCGTCCCCAAATATCGCAAGCAAAGAGTGGGTATATCGGCAGTATGACCACCAGGTTCAGACGAACACGGTGCAGCCGCCGGGCGGCGATGCGGCGGTTCTGCGCATCAAGGGGACGGGCAAGGGCCTCGCGCTTGCCACTGACGGCAATGGGCGCTTGTGCTATCTCGACCCTTTTGTGGGCGGGATGATTGCGGTGGCGGAAGCTTGCCGCAATGTTGCCTGTGTGGGGGCTGAGCCAATCGCATTGACCGACTGCCTGAACTTCGGCAATCCTGAGAAAGCGGAAATCTATTACCAACTCGAAGAGTGCGTCAAGGGTATGGCGGCGGCATGCGCGGCGCTGGCGGCGCCGGTCATCAGCGGCAATGTCAGCCTATACAATGAAACGCAAGGGCAAGGCATATACCCCACGCCCATCATCGGCTGCCTTGGACTGCTTGAGGATGTGAGCGCCAATGTGAGCTTGGGCTTTCGGCGCGCGGGCGATGCGGTGGTATTGCTGGGCGCGTCCGAAGTGAGCGCTAATGCGGCGTCGCTTGCGGGCAGCGAATACCTTGAAGCGATGCACGGACTTGTGGCGGGAATGCCGTCGATCGACATTGACGCGGAAGCCGCATTGCAGCGCGCATGCTGTCGATTGATTAGCGAGCGCGTCATAGTTTCGGCGCACGACTGCTCCGACGGCGGGCTTGCGGTGGCGCTCGCGGAGTGCTGCATAGCGGGCGGGCGCGGCGTGGAGTGCGCCGGCATAGACGGCGGCGGCCGCTGGGACGCCGCGCTATTCGGCGAAACGCAGTCGAGCATCGTGGCGTCGCTGCCGCCGGATCAGCTCAGCGCGCTGGCGGCTATCTGCGACTCAGAGGGCGTTCCATGGACTACGCTGGGCTATGTGAGCGATGCAGGCTTCAGGATTGGCGGGCTGATCGACACGCCGCTGTCTGAGCTGACGGACGCATGGCGCAACGGACTGCAACGCGCGCTGGATGGGTAAGCGCTGAGCAATCGTGTCTTAATGCAAGCATACGATTGCAAGCGCATAACCGAGGCGCGCATCAAGAAGTTGAGAGGCGCAGCGCGCTCTAAATGCGGGGCGAAAGCGCGCAAAGAGCGCAGCGTCATTTGATTTGACAGCGTTTTAGCGTAATGCTACATTAGTAGGCGTTGGCGCTCGCGGCTTGGCGCTGCCAACGATGGATGTGATTGGAGTGTCTATATTGCCTGCCTACGATTACAAATGCAACGCTTGCGGTCATCGTTTTGAAGAGCGGCAGAGTTTCTATGCCGACCCTGTTGCCGCCTGCCCGCTGTGCGAAAGCGCGGCGAGCCGCCAGTTCGTGGCGGTGCCCATCGTGTTCAAGGGCAGCGGCTTCTATGTGAACGACTACGGCAAGAGCAGCAGCTACACCAGCGCCAAATCCGAATCCAACGGCGCATCGTCCGATTCCGGCGAGAAGGCGGAAACCGCCGCAAAGACGGATGGCAAGGCGAAGTCCAAAGCCAAATCGGGTTCCGCAAACGCGGACGAGTAAGCGTTGCGCGCGCTAGTGCAACGTGTTTCGCATGCGTCCGTCAGCGTGGACGGCGCTACGCTCGGCAGCATAGGCGCAGGGCTTGTCCTGCTAATCGGCATCTGCCGCGACGACGATACGGATGATGCCGATTACATCGTTGGCAAGGCGGTGAACCTCCGCATTTTCAGCGACGAACAGGGTAGATTTAACCGCTCGGCTCTCGACATCGGGGCCGAGCTTTTGGTTATAAGCCAGTTCACGCTCTACGCCGATACTAGGCGCGGCCGACGCCCTAGCTTCTCAGATGCTGCGCCCCCCAAATATGCTGCATCCCTGTTTCAACGCACGCTAGAGCGCTTTGAACAGACGGGGTTGAAAGTTGAAACAGGGATGTTTCAGGCGCATATGGCGGTGTCCATTCACAACGACGGCCCCGTTACCATAATGCTTGACTCCGCCGATAGACATCGCGCTAGAAGGGGATGACCACGGCGCGCGCGAAACGCCGGGGTTGCCGAAACGCAAATGCCGCGGGGACGCAAAGTAGGGTTAGGGCGTGATGGACTGCAGGAATGCCTGCAGTTCGGGGGGCAGGGGCGCGCTGAACTCGCGGTATTCGTCGTTGGCGGGATGGCGAAAGCCTAGCGTCGATGCGTGCAGGAATTGGCGGTTGAGGCGCGGGTGAGGCTTGCCGTAGGTGGCATCGCCCACAAGCGGATAGCCCAGCGATGCGAAGTGAACGCGGATCTGGTGCGTGCGTCCGGTTGCGGGGCGCGCTTCCACAAGAGTATGCGCCGAAAAGCGCCGCATTACGCGGTAGCGAGTTGCGGCGTTGCGGCCTCCCTGTACTATCGCCATTCGCTTGCGGTCGGAGTTCGCCCTGCCGATGGGCGCGTCTATGACGGCTTCGTCAGGCGATACGCTGCCGTGAACCAGCGCTGTGTACACCTTGGTGAATGCGCGCCGCTTGAGCTGCTCCGCAAGCCGTTTGTGCGCGCCCTCTTTCTTTGCCACCACCATAAGCCCGGATGTGTCCTTGTCAAGCCGATGAACGATGCCGGGGCGGATGCTGCCGCCAATGCCCTGCAGGTCGGGGCAGAGCGCAAGCACGGCGTTGACTAGCGTGTTGTCCGGGTGGCCGGGCGCCGGATGCACGGTTAGGCCGGCGGGCTTGTCCACCACAAGCAGATGCGCGTCTTCGTAGGCGATGTTCAGGGGGATGCGCTGCGGCGTTAGCCCGCTTGGGAGGGGTTCGGGGATGCGCAACTCGACTATCTGCCGCTGCCGCAGTTTCGTAGATGGCTTGGCGGCGTTTCCGTCGACCGTAGCACATCCCTGCGCTATGAGCGCCTGCAGCCGTGAGCGCGATAGATCGGGGCAATGCCTGTCGAGAAACTTGTCGAGCCGCTCCCCGCTTGCATCCACATTGAAGGTTTGCGCGGCGCTCAATTTGGGTCTTTCGCGTCGGGTTCTGCCGCCGCTTGCGCCTTCGGGGTTCTGTCGAAGAGTATCACTACTATCGCAAGCGTCGCCATACCCACGCATATGGACGAATCTGCGATGTTGAAGATGGGCCACCAACCGACGTGAATGAAATCGGTTACCGCGCCAAAGGCTATGCGGTCGAACAGGTTGCCGAAAGCGCCGCCCAGCTGCAAGCCGATGGCGAAGCGCAGGATGGGCTTGGGCAGGGCGTATGCGCGGTAGAAATACACCAGAAAGCCGATGGCTATCAGCGATGCGAATATGAGAAAGAGCGTCTGATTTGGGAACAGCCCGAATGCGGTGCCGGTGTTCGTGCCGTGCGTTATCCGCACAAGCCCTTCGCCCGGCCACGATTCGCCAATACGCATATTGGACTTGATGATGAACTTGGTGATCTGATCGGCGGCGAACACCGCCGCAATCGTGAGCAGCAACAGGCGATCCGCGCTCAGTGAACGGCATGCGGTGCCGATGCTTGTCCCCAAAGCCACAATCGTGGGCAGCAGGCGGTCTCTGCGCCAGACGCGGCGGGGCTTGGCGTCCGCCGGGGTTTGGGTTTCTAGCGCGGTGCGTTCTTCCATATCGTCCTTGATTGCGCGGGATTGAATGCGATTGTATTGGGCTATGCGGCGGCGCTAATGCAGATGCGCGCGTTGCCAATCGGGGCGTGTGCTACGCCTATTAGATAGGATAGCATACTGCGCTCCGCGCTTACACCAACCCAGTGCGCAGCCAGTTGCCTTTGAAGTAGTACCAGGTGAATGCCACTAGGCGCAGGGACATTCCGCCTACGATTGCCGCCGGTATGCCGAACTGCCCCAATGGAGTGAAGTTCGCCAGAATGAATGTCAGCGGTATCTCGAATGCCCACATTGTGGCCACCGTGATGACCATCGGGGCGAAGGTGGAGCCGGATGTGTTGAACGCCTGCGTGAATATCTGCACCGGGCTCATTGATATGTATCCGATGGCGGCGATTATCAGCCATTGGGACGCTGTGGATATGAAGTCTGGATCGGCGTTGAAGAAGCCCGCCGTTGCGTCGGAAAAGACAATCAGCAGCGCAATGAATGGGCCGGTGAGGCTTAATCCGAACAGCATTGCCCATCGGACGGCGCTGCGCGCGCGTTGGGTATTGCCTGCGCCTAGGTTTTGTCCCGCCAATGCGCCGGCCGCCCGTCCCATTCCACGCGCGCTCTGATTGACCACATTCTCGGCGCGCCTTGCCAGCGCAAACGCCGCCAGCGCAATGTCCCCGAACTGCGCCGCCACGCCCACCACTACGAGTTGGGACACGCCGCGCTGCATGTTCGTAATGGACGCGGGGACACCCTGCCGCACAAGTCCCCATATGAGCGGCAGGTCAATCTTGTATTCGCTGAATCTGAGTCTAAGGCGCGATCGGTCGCCGCGCGCGAGCGCCCAGTATGTCATTGCCGTGCCAAGAATTTCGGCGGCGAGGCGGGCATACGCCGCGCCGACAAGCCCAAGCGCGGGCAGTCCAAGCCAGCCGAATATGAGCAGCGGGCTGAGCGCGATATGTATGGCGCGCGACGCCAACGCCGCTTTGAGCGGTGTTATGCTGTCCCCGGACGCCTGCAGCGCACCGCCGAATAGGCGGTGGTAGCTTAGGCACGCCATAGCCACAAGCTGAACGCGCATATATCCGACGCCCTGCTCGATAGCGGCGTCGCTTAGCCCGATGACTCGCAGCAGCGGTTCGGTGAGCAACACGCCGACCGTTATCATCAGCAGCGCGAGGGCGGATGTGAGGGTGAGGGATTGCAGCAAGACGTGGTTGGCGTATGAGATGCGGCGCGCGCCGATTGCGCGGGCGATCATGGAGCGCATGCTGGAGTCCAACCCCATGCGCGCCATCATAATGGTGCTGAGATAAGCCTGCGCCGCGCCGAGTCCTGCGATAGCGTGAAAGCCGAGCCGTCCCGCCCAAACAAGGTCGGCTACTTGGTCTATGACGCCTAGGAAGCCCTCCGCCACTTGGGGCCACCCTAGATACCAGATGTGGCCGCGAATGCCGCCTTGCGTAAGATCGCGCCCGGATCGGGTTGCGCGGCGACGCGGCGCGGCGGGTTGTGGTTGGCGCATGCGCGGCGGCGGGGATGGCTGCGTTGGCGGTTCGTCCTCTTGCATTCAAGCCTTTCGGGTTGGCGCGCGGCTTGACATTCGGCGTTGCCGCGCTTTCGGTGTGCGCTCAACAATAGGCTAACGGGGCGCATTCAGTCAAATTGCGTTAAAGGCGTCTAAACGCAAAGGCGCAGAGGCGCAAAGGGGGATTTTTGTTTGGCGGAAATCGCAAGTTTATGGATTTCCAAATTAGGGCTTGCATAGATGATTGAATGTAAGTATAATTATGCGTAATATGTAATTCACATATGGAATTATGCGAAATAAGCAAACGGACAAGAGGCGACGATATGACTGACAAGCGTACTGAAGAGCAGAACGGGGACGCCAACGGCAATGCGGGCGCTAACGACGGCGTGGGCGCAGACAGGGACAAGCGCAGGCTGTCGGACAACGTGGAGGGGCTTGTGGATGATGTGAACAAGGTGGTGAAGGTGGCGATCGAGCGAGGGACGGATGCCGCGGAGTCGCTGGGCGAAAACATTCGGGACACATTCCAAGGCATACGCTCCAACCGCGACAATGTGGTGATGGTGCGAGTTGACGCCGAAAGCCTCGCGCGGTTGGATGAGCTGGTGGACGCCGGCATAATGGGCAGCCGCTCCGAGGCGGCGGCGTTCCTGATAAGCGAAGGCATCAAGGGGCGTCAGCCGCTGTTCGACAGGATCGCGGAGAAGGTTCAGGAGATACGCCGGGTGAAGGACGAGCTCCGCAACTTGGTGGATATAGAAGGAGAGGATATGCCAAAGGAAAAAACGCACGTGCAGTACAACTATGGAAAGGCTAGGGATGAGTGGGGCCCGTCGGTGGCTGACGCCATCTGGGATAAGTTCCCAAGCGTCAAAACTCAAGCCAGGGCGACGCTTGCAGAAGACGAGCGCCTCAAAAGAGAGCCTAAGGCAGCGTCCGTGCGGTCTGTGATTGACGAAATCGTCAATAGGTCGCTGGGGCGTGGGGATTAGGGTTAAGCGAATATGTAGGGACGGGCGCTATCCGTCTCTACATTATCGAATGTCATTCTGAACAAAGCGCTGATAATCAGTGAACAACGAACAAAGGATGGTTGAGACTATGCCTATATCAACCGAAGTTCCATCGGTCAATTACCACCTGTGGAAGTTCTGCAATATGAGTTGCGACTTCTGCTTCGCCACATTTCAGGATGTAGAGCAAGATACGCTGCCGAAAGGCCACTTATCGCGAGAGGATAGCCTTCTTCTTATAGATATGCTGGCTCAGTGGGGGTTTGAGAAAATCAATTTCGCGGGCGGCGAGCCGACGCTCTGCCCGTGGTTGTCCGAACTGATTGCGCTGGCAAAAGAGCGCGGGATGGTTACATCCATAGTTACCAACGGCTCGCGAATTACCTCCGAGTGGTTGGATGGACTGAATGGCAATCTTGATTGGATTGCGCTGAGCATAGACACCGTTGACCCGGAAAAGCTGAAGCGATCGGGACGGGCGGTTCAAAACAAGCCTATATCCCGGGAGGGCTACCTACAAATCATCGGCAGGATAAAGCGGAGTGGGATACGCCTGAAAATCAACACCGTTGTAACTTCCGCAACATGGGAAGAGGACTTTGCCGACTTCATAAGGGCGGCGAACCCTGAACGCTGGAAGATACTGCAAGCGCTTGCCGTCGACGGACAGAATGACGGGCGCATCGATAAGTACGCAGTCGACGCAGCGCGGTTTGAACGATATGTCGAGTGCAATCGATCCGTTGAAAGCGAAGGCATAGTCGTGGTGCCGGAGAACAACGAAATGATGACGGGGAGTTACATTATGGTTGACCCCGCCGGCCGCTTCTTCGACAACACTCAAGGCGCTCACACTTACAGCAGCCCTATTCTTGAGGTGGGAATTGCGGATGCGCTGAAGGAAGTATCCGTAAATGCCGAGCGTTTTCGCCAAAGGGGCGGGCGATACGCTTGGTGAATTAGGCAAGCGGCAAGGATCTTAACGCAAAGGCGCGGGGGCGCAAAGGGTATGGTTAGTAGAAAGGAGGGCAAGTATGGCGCGCAGGCAACGCTTTAACTATATGGAGCCGATACAACCGGAGTGGTGCGCGGCGGACAACAAGTATATCTACCTGAATAAGGTTGAGGCGGAGCGCGCTGCCGGACGCGCATTCGCGGAACGGGGGGACGAAGTTCGGGTGTATCAAGGTACCCATTGCGGACATTGGCATCTGACCAAATCGGCGCAGTGGTGAGCGGCAGGGCGGTTTGCGCCGCTGTCGAGGATTGGGTTTAACGCAAAGGCGCAGGGACGCAAAGGGGATGGGTAACAGGGAATGTGTATAGGCTATGCGCCTGCTGCTTGGCAAGCTCTGCTCACGCCGTTTTCACATATCCGAAACTTTCGTGTATAATACGCCGCAGCGAATAATGATTATTCCTGCGGCGTATGCTTTTGGGCGCGCAAGGGCGCATATGCGCGCTGCAGGTTCGCATCCGAATAACTGACTGGCGGCGGCACAGATTGCCGATTGCCGCTATTGAACTATGGAGGCAAGACGATGACGACTTCTTCTTCCTTTCCCACTATCACCAAGCCGGCTATCGAGGATATGGCGGTGAAGCCTAACCTCGACTATGACAAGACGCGCGGCAACTTCGATTGGCAGCAGATGTACGATGAGCTGGACTGGCTGCCGGGCGGCGGGCTCAACAAGGCGCACGAAGCCATCGACCGCCACGCCAACGGGCGCGACCGCGATAAGATAGCGATGATTTGGGAAGGGAAGAACGGCGAAAAAGAAACCTACACCTTCGGGCAGATGAAGGAACAGACCAACAAGTTCGCCAATGTGCTGAAAAGCCTCGGCATAGAGAAGGGCGACCGCGTGTTCATCTACATGGAGCGCCTGCCCGAACTCTACATCGCCTTCTTCGGCATACTGAAGGCGGGCGCAATCGCGGGGCCGCTGTTCTCGGCGTTCGGGCCGGATCCGGTCAAAGACAGGATGCAGGACAGCGCCGCCAAGGTGCTGGTTACGCAGCCGGATTTGCGGCGCAAGATTACGGGCATCATCCCCGAACTCTTTGAGCTGCAGCATATGCTCATCGTCAACAAGAACAACCGCGATCCCGTGCCGCTGATGTCGGGCGATCTGAGCTACGAAGAAGAGATGGGAAAGGCTACCGCCAACTTCGAAACGGTGGTTACAAGCCAGTACGACTACTCCATTATGCACTACACATCGGGGACGACGGGCAAGCCCAAGGGCGCGGCGCATCGACATCAGGCGGTAGTTCAGCAGTACGCCACCGGCAAGTGGGCGCTTGACCTGCAATCGGACGACGTGTATTTCTGCACGGCGGATCCGGGCTGGGTCACCGGCACATCCTACGGGATGCTCGCCCCGTGGACTAACGGCGTTACGCAGCTCATATATGAGGGCGGCTTCCGCGCAAGCAAGTGGTATCAACTGATACAGGATTACAAAGTAACGGTGTGGTACACCGCGCCCACGGCTATCCGAATGCTGATGAAGGCGGGGGACGATATTCCCAAGCGTTACGATATGTCATCGCTGCGCTTCATCGCGAGCGTGGGCGAACCGCTGAACCCTGAGGCGGTGGTATGGAGCGATGCGGTGTTCGGCATGCCGTTCCACGACAACTGGTGGCAGACCGAAACGGGCGCTATCCTGTGCGCCAACTACGCCTGCCAAGATGTGAAGCCCGGCTCTATGGGCAGGCCAATTCCGGGCGTGGAGCTCGGCATCGTGGACGATGAGTACAAGCCCGTGCCTGTGGGCGAAGACGGCAATCTGGTTGTGCGCCCGAACTGGCCGTCTATGTTCCATACCTATTGGAACAACACCGAAATGTACAACTCGCGCTTCCGTCAAGGATGGTACATCACCGGAGACCGCGCCCGTGTGGACGAAGACGGCTACTACTGGTTCGTGGGGCGCGCCGACGACGTCATCAACACGGCGGGGCATCTGGTCGGGCCGTTTGAGGTGGAAAGCGCGCTGATAGAGCATCCGGCGGTCGCCGAAGCGGGCGTCATCGGCAAGCCGGATCCGATAGCGATGGAGGTGGTGAAGGCGTTTGTGTCGCTGAAGGACGGGTATGAGGAAACGCCCGAACTTCGGCGGGACATAATGCGCTTCAGTCGGCAGAAGCTGGCGGCGGCGGTTGCGCCGCGCGAGCTGGACTTCGTGCCGACGCTGCCCAAGACGCGCAGCGGCAAGATTATGCGACGGCTGCTGAAGGCGCGCGAGCTGGGGCTGCCTGAGGGGGACATCAGCACGCTCGAAGACGATTAGGGAATGCGCTATGACGCTTAAAGAACAGCCCATAGAGAGCCACGAAATCCACAGTCGGCGTCTGTTGGCGCACGCCGAAGAGTGGCTTGAGAAAGGCGATCGCCTGCAGGCTTCCGAGAAGGCATGGGGTGCTGTGGCTCACTACTTCAAAGTCATCGCGGATCGGCGCGGGTGGGAGTACGAAACGCACGCCGACGCCTTTGAGGTGGCGCGCAGTTTCGCCGTTGAGCAGGATAACCCGACGATAAGAACGCTGTTCGATGTGGCGCATGGGATGCGCATAAACTATTACAAGGACGCCAAGACGCTTGATTACATCAGAAGGCAACTCGACGATGTGAAGGCGCTGCTTGACATACTGCAGCGCGCGGAGCCGCCCGTTGCGCCTGAAGGCGGCGATGGCGCTCTCAAAGACAACTAAAAGCGCTGTGGGATGCCCAAAAGCCAAGCAACCGGGAAAGTGAAAGACATGCAGCGTGAACGGATACGCCTGTGGTGGGACGGCGAAGGCGATTTTCTGTATGTCGCTTTCGCGGATGGGGATGGCGATATGGTTCGCACGCAGGACGGCAAGGCGATGGTCAAGGTTGACGATAACGGCAATGTTCTGGGCTTTCAACTGCTTGGCGTGTCCAAGCGCGGCAATGGGCGCAAGCCGCTGAGTGTAACGCTAACGCCTGAGACCGATGCTGACGAATTCGCACCTTAGTCCTGTAAGGTAATATAGCCCAAGTCCTGAATCTTTAGCGCGCCAAACCCAACGGGGGATGTTTCAATGACAATCAGAGAGCGGCCGATAGAAAGCCATTTGGTACACAGCCGGCGTCTGTTGGCGCACGCCGAAGAGTGGCTCGATAAGGGGGACCGACTGCAAACATCCGAGAAGGCGTGGGGTGCTGTTGCCCACTACTTCAAAATCATCGCGGATAGTCGCGGCTGGGAATATGAGACGCACACGGACGCGTTTCAGGTGGCGCATAATATCGCCATTGAGCAGGACAATCCACTCATAAGACAATACTTCTCCATAGCCTATGGTATGCACGTCAACTTTTACGGGGACGCTAATCCACTGGAATTCCTTCGCGACGAGCTTGAGAATGTGAAGGAACTGATGGATATTCTGGAGCGCATAGACATAGAATAAGCCGGTTCGGCGTTCCATCGAAATGCGGAGTTAACACAAACAGACAGAGAGGTTTTCAATGAAGATAAGTTGGTTCCACCTGATGCCCTATCGCTTCCTGCCGAAAGACTTCGAGGACAAGTATCGCAGCGTCTGGGTGGATGTCCCCAGCCATCTGTTTGAGGCGAACAAGGCGCATCAGCTCTACAACGAGTATCTGGATGAGCTCGAGTTCGCCGACGAAGTGGGGTTCGATGGCATCTGCGTGAACGAACACCACAACAACGCCTACGGGATTATGCCATCGCCGAACATCACGGCGGCGACGCTGACGCGGCGCACATCCAACGCCGCCATCATCGTGCTGGGCAACAGCCTCGCGCTGTACAATCCGCCGTTGCGCGTGGCCGAAGAGTTCGCGATGCTGGACTGCATCAGCGGCGGCCGGCTTGTGGCAGGCTTCCCGGTGGGCACCTCGATGGACACGAACTTCGCGTATGGGCTCAATCCGGCGACGCTACGCGAGAAATACTATGAGGCGCACGACCTCGTGATGAAGGCGTGGACGGAGCCGGAGCCGTTTGCGTTCAACGGCAAGTACAACCAGGTGCGCTACGCCAACATCTGGCCGCGCCCGCTGCAAAAGCCGCATCCGCCGGTGTGGATTCCGGGCGGCGGCAGCGTGGAAACCTGGGAGTGGACCAGCCGCATGAACTATGTGTACTGCTACCTGAGCTACTCCGGCTACATGCGCGGCATACAGGTCATGGACGGCTTCTGGAAAGAGATGGAGCGGCTGGGCGTTGACGATAACCCGTACCGCGCGGGCTTCCTGCAACTGGTGTGCGTCGCCGAAACGGATGAAAAGGCGAAAGAGCTCTACGCCGAGCATGTGGAGTATTTCTACAAGAAGTGCCTGCATGTGTATGAAGGGTTCGCGGACGCGCCGGGCTATCGCACGGTTCGCACGCTGAAGGCGGGCGCGGTGGCTCAGCTTGGGGCGGCCGCCAACAAGAAGCGGCAGTCGATGACCTGGGACGACTTCGTGGAGCAGGGATATGTGATCGCGGGCAGTCCCAAGACGGTCATAGAAAACCTGCGCAAGGCGGTCAACGGGCTGCGCGTGGGGCATCTGATGGTGCTGCTGCAGATCGGCAGTATGCCCAAAGACCTCACTATGAAGAACACCGAGTTGTTCGCAACCGAAGTGTTCCCCGAAGTGCAGGGGATGTGGGACGAATACGAAGACTACTGGTGGCCTGAGCCGATCGAAGAGCGCGAGGTTGCAGGCGCGGCATCGGCAGGCGCCTAGAACCGCTAATTCACCGAACAACACACAAAAGAGGTAAATCGCAAATGTCCAATCGGCAGGAAGACATAACGCTGAAGGTGGGCGGACTAGAGGCGCGGGTTGCCGCGAAAGGCGGCGGCGAGCCGCTAGTCTATCTGCACGGCGCATTCGGCTATCAGGCTTGGTATCCCTTTCTCGACAGGCTTGCGGCGAACTTCAGGGTGTACGCGCCGCTGTATCCCGGCTTCGCCGAGAACGCTGCGGTCGACGAGATAGACGACGTGCTTGACTTGGCGCTGTATCACTACGACTTGCTGGATGCGCTGGGCTTGGATACGCCAAGCGTGGTTGGGCATTTCATCGGCGGCATGATAGCGGCTGAGATGGCGGCGATACGGCCGGGCAGCGTGCGCAAGCTTGCGCTGGCGGCGCCGGCAGGCATATGGCGGGACGACGCGCCGGGCGTGGACTACTTTGCGACTCCGATGGACGAACTGCGCGGCGTTCTGTTCGCCGACGCCAACTCCGACGCCGCCAAGGCGCTACTGCCGGAGCCGCAGAACGACCTTGAACGCGGCACGCAAATCATAGAACGCGCGCGGTCGTTGGCGACGGTGGGCAAGTTTCTATGGCCCATACCGGACAAAGGCATCAAAAAGCGGCTTGGGCGCATCACGGCGCCGACGCTGGTGATGGTGGGCGGCGAAGACAAGGTTGTGCCGCCCGCATACGGCGACGAGTTCGCCGCGCGCATAAGCGGCGCATCCCTGCAACGCTTCGACGGAGCGGGGCATATGCTGATGCTGGAGCAACCGCACAAGTTCGCGGATGCGGTAACCGAATTCCTGCAAGCGTAACGGTAGCGCTTATCCGCTGACGGCAGCGGCGCATATTTGCAGATGGCGCAAGAGCATTGGCAGAATAGATAAGAGCGGCGGACGCTTGAATTGCGTTCCGCCGCTCTTAGTTTTGTTTCGGATGTCGTCTTGCCGTCCTTGGGTTTGCGGCGGCGCGCCGGGGGTTAGCGATTCGCTTCAAGTTCGTAGTATTGGATTTCGCCGGCGTCTATGGCTTCGCGGGTTTCGTTGTCCACGCGGACGCCTGCGATTATGGGATATGCGGGCTTGCCGCTGAAGCGGGACAACAGCCCGGCCGAGCGGATGGCGCGCGTGGTCTCTCTGCCGTTCGCGGTGTACGATGCCTCCACCACTACATAGCACGGCGCGTCGTCGTCCGGCTCGACCGCCTCTGCGATGATGTCCGCCCCGCGGTAGCTTCGTAGGTGGCCTCTGGGAATGCCTTGTATGTTGGCGGCGCGTTCCAATGCGTAGATTTCTTCGCGGTCAAGGTTGCGAACCCAGATCTTGCCCAAATCTTCTACGATGTTGGCGATTTCACGCGCGGCCTTTCGCTCGGCGCTGTCCCCTTTGATGTCGGAGTTATCTCTTTCCATTCGGTCGAAACGCGCATCGATGTTGTCGAGTCGCCTGTTAGCAGCCTTGGCGAATGCGCGCATCTCTTCGGCGAATGCGCGCATTTCCGTTGTGAATGCGGCCAATTCGGCAGTGAGGGCATCCACCCTGACGGTGAGGGCATCCACCCTAGCAGTGAGCGCGTCCATTCTAGCGGTGAGTATGGCGACTTCAGCGGTGAGCGCATCCACCCTGGCGGTGAGCGTGGCGACATTATCGGCAAGCGTCGCGTGCTTTTCGGGGAGTTCCAAGAGTTCTTTGGTTAGGATTTTGGCGCGCAGGGCTTCCAGCCATTCGGGATTTTCGTCCAGAATGCGAAAGAGGTCTTGCACGGTGTCGATGTTTGTTGTTGTCATTTTGTTGTCCGCTTTGGGAGCGATTAGTTAACGGGTATGCGATTGGCGTATGCCATTGTAGCATAGATAGCATAGGCAGCCGGGCTATCTCATTCCGCTATCCCACGAACCACTGCGCCAGCTCGTCGCGGTTGCGCTCCAGCCAAGCGTGGTTTAGGCGGATGCGCTCCAAGGATTGGCGGACGGTGCGTTCTGCGCCGGGGACGGGGTTGTCGGTGAAGAAGCGCTCCACATCCTCGCGCATTTCCAGCGTGGTGAAGCCGGATGTTACGCCTACAAGCCGCATTATGGCGAAGCCGCCTTCGCCGTAGCGCCTGTCCAGCTCCGCCCAGTTGTCTTTCATGAACTGCCAGGCAAGGGAACGCCCCTGCCGATTAGCCGCCACTAGGGTTAGCACGGATACGGTGTCGTGGACGCGCACCTCGTCGCCCAGCGATCGCTCTAGCGTTTCCGTCAGCAGTTCGGGCTGCTCGAAACCGCTCAGTCCGTATAGGAAGCGCATCTTCTCTTCGGGCAGGGTCGCGGCGGCGCGGAGCTGCCACATCCGGTCGTACATCGCGCGCCCGCCGCGCTTAGCCGCCAAGCCGAACACGATGCCGCGGATGTCGGGGTTGACGGCGGCGGGGTCGTCGGCGTATGCGGCGAAACGGGCGGCGGCTTCGCGCAGGGTGGCATCGTCGTCGGCCGCGCCCATATGGCTCAGCAGCGTGCTGCGGAGCAGGGCGTCGGTGTGCGATTCGCCTTCGCGCGCGTCCCAGCCTACTTGCTGCGCTTCGTCGCGGAATATGCCGCGCGAGAACGCCTGAAAGCCGCCGTAGAAGGCTTCGTTCCAAAGCAGGTTGTCCAATCCGCCAAGGTTGGCGGACAGATCGGCGCAGACGGGGGCGCTGTCTTCGTTCTTGTACGCCTCTGCGATGGTGAGAAAGTCGGTTGCGGGTATGAGTCCGGCTCTGCACAGCGCGAAAGCGTCGTTCTGAATGCCGAGTCTGTCGGGCGCTGACAGCGTCTTGGCGCTGATGGGCGCGGCTAGGCGGCGCAGGTCTTCGTGGGCGTATTTGACGCGATAGAAGCCAACCTGTTCGGGATTGAGCTTAGTCCACGCCGCGTCGTCTGCGCCGTCGTCGGGGACATCCCAGGCAAGCAGGCGCGAGTCCATCAGCATTGTCGACTTGTCTGCGCCGCCGCTAGTGTACACGCCGATGGGCAGCTTCCAAAGGGTTTCGTCGGCGTCGGCGCTCTCTGTGATGGCGTCGTACAGAAAGCGGCGCTGCATCATATGCAGGTTGATATTGCCGCCGCTGCGCTCAATGCCAACATCCAGCACGGGATAGCCGGTTTGCATAACCCAGGTGTCCATAATATCGGCTACGGGCTGTCCGGAGACTTCGCCGAGCGCGTCCCAAAGATCGCGCCTCACGGCGTTGGCGTACTGGTGCTTGGTGAGATAGGCGTTCAAGCCCTGCCGAAATGTCTCTTCGCCTAGGAAGCTTTCCAGCATACGCAGCACGGACGCGCCCTTGCTGTAGCTGATGGCGTCGAAGAGTTCGCCGATTTCGGCCGGGTTGTGAACTTCTTGCTCGATGGGGTGTGAGTTGCGCAGGCCGTCTAGGCTGAGGGCGCGGTTGGTGTCGCTGGATACGAACTGCGTCCAAACTTC
Organism: Dehalococcoidia bacterium; assembly: GCA_965203895.1. Classification (GTDB taxonomy): domain Bacteria; phylum Chloroflexota; class Dehalococcoidia; order Lucifugimonadales; family JADFKI01; genus Bin90. The sequence continues at coordinate 253,135 of CBDBDI010000003.1, forward strand.
CCAATCTGGGAAGAGGTTAGCGGTGGCTTTATCGCCCATCCAGGAGGCGAAGCTTTCGTTGAGCCAGAGGTCGTCCCACCACGCCATAGTTACCAGATCGCCGAACCACATATGCGCCATTTCGTGGGCGATGATGCCGGCGACGAGTTGGCGGGTGCCGGCGGATGTGTTCTGCGGATCGACTAGCAGCGCGGTTTCGCGGTAGGTGATAGCGCCCCAGTTTTCCATAGCGCCGGCGGCGAAATCGGGTATGGCGAAGTGGTCGAGCTTGGGGAGCGGGTAAGGAATGCCAAAGTAGTCGTTGAAGTATTTGAGCAGGCGGGTGGCGGTTTCTAGCGCGAACTGCGCCTGCTCTTCACGCCCGTGCGTGGTGAAGACGCGAATCAGCGTGCCGTTATCGCCAACCTGCTCAATGTGCGTCAGTTCGCCGATGATGAAGGCGAGCAGGTAGGTGGACATAACGGGGGTTTCGGCGTAGGTGATGGACTTGACGCCGGGGCGCGCTTGGGTTTCGCTGACGGCGGGCATATTGGACACGGCGGTCAACTCCGAGGGAACGACGAGAGTGAGTTCGAAGGTTGCCTTGAGTTCGGGTTCGTCCCAGCAGGGGAAGGCGCGGCGGGCGTCGGTGGCCTCCATCTGCGTGGTAGCCATAATGCGCTCGCTGCCGTCGATATCGGTGTATGTACTGCGGTAGAAGCCGCGCAGTTTATCGTTCAGAATGCCGGTGAACTCTATGTCGAGAGACGCTTCGCCCACCGCAAGTTCAGCGCTGAACTCGAAGGTGGCCGTTTCCGACTCTTCGTCGTAGGATATGCTTTGCGCGGGCATTGGCGCGCCGCCGTCGGGCGTAAGCGCGCAGGATTGTATCTCAATCTCAATGGAGTTCAGCGTGATGGACGATGTGGGGGACATCACCTGTATCCGAATCGTCTCGCTGCCCTTGAAGGTGAAGGCTGTGAGGTCGGGTTCCAGGGTGATGGCGTACTTGAGCGGCTCGACGGTTGTGGGTATCAAAACTGCGGTGTATTCGTGCATAGTTCCTCTCGGCGCTTGGTGTCTTGGCGCTGTATCAGTGTTATCGGATGAAGGCGGGGACGGCGTATAGCGCAAGGTTAGGGGTTGGCGAGCACTGTCCGCCGTTTGTTAGCTTGCGGTCCAGTTGGGCTTGCGTTTTTCGGCGAAAGCCTTGGGGCCTTCAACGAAGTCGTCGGATACGGACGCCTTGACCTGTTCGCTGAATGTGCGGTTAAGGGATACATCCAGCGGCCAGTCCAGCCCCTGCGTAGCCATCTGCTTGCTTGCGCGCGCGGATAGGGGGGCTACTTCTAGAATTTCGTTAGCCCAGCGCTCGGCGGTGGGCATAAGGTCTGCGAGCGGCACTACTTCGTTGACCAACCCTAGGCGGTAGGCTTCTTGCACCGATATGCGGCGGGCGGTGAGCATCATTCCCATCGCGATTTTGAAGGGAATGTGGCGGGGCAGGCGATGGACGCCGCCGGCGCCGGCTATGAGTCCTACGCGCGGTTCGGGCAAGCCTACTTGTGCGTGGTCGGCGGCGATGATGATGTCGCAGGCGAGCGCGAGCTCGAGTCCGCCGCCGAGCGCGTAGCCGTTGACGGCGGCGATGATGGGCTTCCAGCATTCGAAGTTGGATGTGATGCCGCCGAAGCGCGCGATTTCGCGGGATCGGTCGCGTCGGCCGCGCTCGGCGGTGTACTTGAGGTCGTTGCCGGCGCTGAAGGCGCGCTCGCCCGTGCCGGTGATTATCGCCACCCACGCGTCGGGGTCGTCGCGAAATGCACTGAAGGCGTGGTAGAGTTCGGCGTTGGCGGGCGGATGCAGCGCGTTGAGGCGCTCCGGGCGGTTGATGGTTACATAGGCGATGCGCTCTTTCTTTTCGTAGGTGATGAATTCGTATGACATAGGGCGCTCCTTGCTTTGCTGCGCCGGTTGTGGGCGCGTAATGTTGCAGGCGAGATTATATCAGGTTTGATTTGGCTGAACACGATGGCATTCGCAGGGGCGGGATGGCAGACGGATTGTGCGGTTAAGGGATAGGATAGGTTGCCCTGAAGGGGACTATCGCTTTCGCTGCGCGGCGATTTCGGATGCCGATTGCCGCCGATTGCGGCTAGTAGGTTGCTCTGCCGCCGCTGATGTCGAATACGCCGCCGGTGCTGAAAGAGCATTCGGGGGATGCGAGCCATGCGGCGAGCGCGGCGATTTCGGCTATTTCGCCGGTGCGCCCAATCGGAATGCGCTCAACCATGTACTGCACTTGTTTGGGGGTGAGTTCGTCTAGGATGCGGGTATGGACTACGGCGGGCGTAACGCAGTTGACGCGGACGCCGCTTTTGGCGAGCTCTTTGCCGACGGATTTGGTCAAGCCGATGACCGCCGCTTTCGTGGCGGAGTAAGGCACCATTCGGGGGTTGCCTTCTTTGCCGGCGATCGATGCGATGTTGACGATGCGTCCGTAGTCGCGCTGCAGCATATAGGGTATGACGGCGTGGCAGAATGCGAATACGCCGCGCAGGTTTATGCGATATACCCTGTCCATCTCATCAAGCGGAAGCTCCCAAATGCTGCCGTCGATGCCGGTGATGCCGGCGTTGTTGACGAGTATGTCGATGCGCCCCCATTCGTCTTGGGCGGCGGCGGCGGCTTGCTCGGCGGTGGTTTGCTCAGACACATCGCCTACTATTAGCTTAGTTTGCGCGCCACGCGCCGAAAGTTCGCTTGCGGACTGCTCGCCGAGATCGCCGTCGATGTCGACCATCACAAGGCGCGCGCCTTCGCTCGCGAGCCGCCGCGCTATGCCGTATCCGATGCCGGTAGCGGCTCCGGTTACTATCGCAACCTGTTCGTCAAATCTTGCCATAAGGCTCTCCGTATCGGTTATATCGGGTTTTTGCGCTCGCCGTCGACGCGCTTCAATGCGTTTGGATGGCGGTTGATTGCCCGTATTATATGCTCAAAGCGGGTTAGGTCAAGTGGGCGTTGCGGCGGGCGTGACGGCGCGGCGTTCTTGTATCTGACGCCCGTTGCTGTTACCATCGTTTTGACTCGAAGGGGTTGCGCTTTGAGGCGGATACGATATGCGACGGAGGAAAGCGATATGGTCTTGCTGGGTTCGGGCGAATACAGGTATGAGGTATCGGGCGATAACTGGGGCAGTCTGCCTGAAGGCGCTGTGTATAGAGAGGCGACGGCGGTGGATGTGAGCGCCGATGACAGCGTGTATGTGTTCAATCGCGGCACGCATCCGATGGTGGTGTTCAATACGGAGGGCGAGGTTATTCGCACTTGGGGACACGGGATATTCACCAATCCGCACGGCGTAACGGTAGCGCCCGACGGCACGATTTGGTGCGTGGACAACGGCGATCACACGGTGCGGCAGTTCACGCCCGACGGCGAGCTGCTGAACACCATCGGGCGGCCGGGCATACCCGCCGAGTCTATGAGCGGCAAGCCGTTCAGCGCGCCCACGCATGTGGCGTTTGACACGCGCAACGGCGATTTCTATGTGGCAGACGGCTACAGCAACGCGCATGTGCATAAGTATTCCCCGGACGGCAAGCATCTGTTCTCTTGGGGCGCCTCAGGCACGGGCGAAGGGCAGTTCAACATCGTCCACTATGTTGGGGTTGACCCTGACGGCTGGGTGTATATCGCCGACCGCGAGAATCACCGCATACAGATATTCAGCCCGGAGGGCAAGTTCGAGACGCAGTGGGTCAACCTGTCGCGCGCCGCATGCCTGTACATCAACAGCAAGGGCGATGGGCTGGTGTATATCGGCGAATACTACGGCGGCATCGGCTCAAACTATGTCGGCACGGATCTGGGTCCGCGGGTGTCCATACTGAACACCGAGGGCAAGGTGCTGGCGCGGCTGGGACGGGAATCGTACGGCGACGAGCCGGGGCGGTTCTATTCGCCGCACGCCATCGCGGTGGACTCCAAGGGGGACATCTATGTGGCTGAGGTGTCTTGGAGCGATTACGGCAGCAAGCTCTATCCGCCCAAGGAGCTGCGCTCGATGCAGAAGCTGGTGAAGCAGAACGGCTAACGGCTTGGGATGCGGCGGCTATCCGGTTGGATGGCGTGAAAACAAGGCAAGGGCATCGGATGACAACACCGCTGGGCGTCGACAGCGTTGAGCTGACGGAAGAGGGCGTGACTATCGCGTGGAGCGATGGGCATTCCAGCTTCTACGGCTCCAAGTATCTGCGTATCAACTGCGGCTGCGCCGAGTGCGTGGAGGAATGGACGAACCGCAGGCTGCTGGATCCGGCGACGGTCGACGCGGACATCCAAGCGGTGGACTATCTGCCGATTGGCAAGTATGCGCTGCAGTTCTTGTGGAGCGATACGCACTACACGGGCATATATCCGTTTGAGATGCTGCGGATGCTTTGCCCGTGCGACGAGTGCAAGGCGGCGCAGGGGCAGCGAATAGCGCCCGAATAGCAAGGGCATCCGCCATAACGCAATAAAGGGGCCGGCGTTTTTAGCGCGCGGCCCCTTTGTTATGTGCGCATGAGACGGGTTTGGGTTAGACGGGCTTGAACTTGAGCAGCGCGATGTCGTCGGTGACGTGATCGAACACTACCTCAAGGGGCATGCCGATGATGAGGTTTTCGGGCGTGGGGTCGTCGATGACGATGTTGGTGGGCATGATGGGGCCCTCTTCGAGTTCCACCAAGGCGGTAACGAAGGGGACGTCGCCCACGAAGCCGGGGTGCGGCGCGCGGTGGACGATGGCGTAGGTGTAGAGCGTCGCCCTGCCGCTTGCCTTAATCCAAGTGGTGTCCTTGGAGAAGCAGTAGGGGGAGATGTCTCTGGGGTAGAAGTACGCCTTGCCGGTGGTGTTGCAGAATCGCAGATGGAGTTCGCCTTCCTTCGCCTTCTGCCAGTACACATCCGACTCCACCTGCGGCACGGGGAGCGGCTTGTTGTATGCCTGTGTCATTTGCGTTTCTCCTGATGATTGTTTGAGATTGCTTGACGGGCGCAAGCGCGGCTATGCGCCTATCGCGGCGCCCGTCTGCGCTTGGACGGGGTTAGTCGACGCCTAGCACGACGGTGCCGGTCGACGACAGGGAGCCGCCGGTGCCGTTGATGAGGCAGAGGCGTGGGTCGTCGAGTTGGCGCTCGCCGGTTTCGCCGCGGAGCTGCCGGACGGCTTCCAGCACAAGGAACATGCCGTACATGCCGGAGTGGGTGTAAGAGAGTCCGCCGCCGCTGGTGTTCATAGCGAAATCGCCGCCGGGCGCAGTGCGCTGGTTGGCGACAAAGTCGGGGCCTTCGCCCGGTTCGCAGTAGCCGAGGCTTTCCAGCGTGGCAAGCACGGTGTAGGTGAACGAGTCGTATATCATCGCCAGGTCGATGTCGTCGTGGGTAACGCCCGCCATTTGGAGCGCGGCGGGGCCGGAGTAGCGCGCCCAGGTGCGGGTGAGGTTTTTCATTTGGCTGATGATGCCGTGGTCGTGGCCTTCGGCTGCGCCGAGCACCCATACGGGCTTTTTGGCGAGGCTGCGTGCGCGTTCAGGCGTGGTGACCACATACGCGCCGCCGGCGTCGGTTACGAGGCAGCAGTCGAATAGGTGGAAGGGCCATGCGATCCAGCGCGAGTTGTGGTAGTCGTCGAAGCTCATGGGCTGGTCTTTCATGTACGCCTTGGGGTTGAGCTGCGCCCACTTGCGGGTTGCGACGGCTACTTCTGCCATGCCTTGCCGGACGCGCCTTTCGCCGTACATGTGCATATAGCGGCGGGCTGCCATAGCGTAGTTGATGGGGGCGCCGATGAAGCCGTAGGGCGTCTCGAACTGGGCGCCGGGGTCGGATGCGTTGCCGCTGGCGCGCGATCGGGCGCTTCTGCCCGCTTCGCCGTGCGTAACCAGCACAGTATCGCAATAGCCGGCGTTGATGGCGGCTAGGGCGTGCGCGATGTGGATGATGAACGACGAGCCGCCCACGGCGGTGGTGTCGGTGAAGGTGGGATTGACGCCTAGGTATTCGCCTAGGTTGATGGTGGAAGTCCCCGCGGTCATAAGCCCGTTGACGTCGGACATTTTGAGGCCGGCGTCTTCGAGGGCGTTGTACGCCGCTTCTGCGTGGAGCTGCAGGTTGGACTTTTCTACTCTTCCGATTTCGTCGGATTCCGCCACTCCAACGATGGCGGCCGACTTACGCAAATCTGCCATTCTTAATAGCGCCTCCCGTGAATGATTTGGATGATAGATTGCAAGTGTGTGCGAAAATGCTGGGGCGCAAGCGCGCCGATGCCGATAGCCGTAAGAGCGCGCAACGCCTATGCCGCTGAGCAGGGGGCGTAGAAACGCCTATGCCGCCGAATAGGATATACCTTGCGGGGGGTAAAAGTCAAAAGGGGATGCCAGGAAGGGGGATTATTGCTTCAACGCTTTGGTCAACGGCGAGCCGCATCGAACCAATCTAATAGATTCCTTATGATTACGAAATTGAACTTGATTCGCGGGTTTCAAAAAGTTAACTCGCTCGATACGTCGGAGTTCACCGCCATAAACTGCGGTGGGGCGAAACCTGACCGCAACCCTAGATGGGATGAGCTTATCGGCAATGGATGCGCCCGCCTTCAATTGAGGAAGAAATTTGCTAACCCGCGCTGCGCTCGCCGTTAGTTCTATCGGCATTACCCATGAGGTTCCGTCCCCATCGTCGCCGGCGACGAATAGGTAGTCGCAACGGGGTTCCCCTTGCTGAACGGGCGATGCTTGATGTTCCAAAGAAACCAGCACATAGGGTTGAGGCGCTCCGTTCAATGATAGCGAGCATCCTCCGTCGCGACATGCCGTCGCGTGACATTCCGGGTCGGTTCTGCCTTTGACCGCGTCGACTACGCTAGACGGCATCATCCTTCCTCTATGCGGCTGGAGATTTCCGCCCATCGGTTGTACAGATCTTCGGTTACCAAACCAAACCCAGACGGGAATGTTCCAGCGTCAGCCTCTAGATTGATTTCCTTGACGATAGAACCTTTTCGCTCGGCATCGTGTTCGAACAGCCAAGCGCCTACTTGGGCGGGAGTGAGCGCAATATCGGGGTCGTCGAGACCTTGCCGGCGTTCAGGCGGGAGTTCGGACAGCCTGACAAGGTTTGCCAGCTCTTCCAATACCCATTCGCTGTGAGTTGTGATGAGAATGCGGACGCCCGCCTGAACCGCAGATGCAAGCAGGCGCGTGAACTCTACTTGCATCTGCGGGTGAAGGTGCGCTTCGGGTTCTTCGATGATGAGCAGATCGCCAGGCTGAACCACATGGCGCAAGTACAGCGCGACCGGCGCCAATTCGGACACCATAGAGGAAACGTTCGTCAGCGGCAGGTTGCGCTCCTCCCATCCGTCGGGGTGATAGACAAACGAAGGGTATGAGATTTGCCTTTGCTCGACTCGCACTTCACCGCGCATTATCTGGCGTTCCAAGTCTGACGCGAGATGATCGTATGCTGAATTTCTTTCGCGGAAGTAGAATTGCGGTTGATCCACCAACTCAACAAGTTGACTCAGGAAATCGCCAAGAACCCCGGATAGCGTGGGCCTCTGAGGTTCAGGGCGCAATGCGATGCGCGAGGCTCTATCTATGATACCGCGCACTGCTATTTGATGGGCGTGCATTACTCCGGCTCGGTCGGCAGGGAGGTAGTGAACAGGGGCGCCAAGATGTCCAACAATATCGGAAACGACCGACATAGCAAGGTAGTTGAGCATTGGGATTGCTAAGACGTTCGCGCTGTCTCGCTCTTCTTCTATGTCGAATATGTCATTCCATAGTAAGAAGGTGGGGTATGCCAGAGCAACCTGTTGTGGCATATATGGAATAGAAGCGCGTATTTCGAATCCCTGTTCTGTTGCCGTGAATTTATACTTGCAGGGATTGTTTGCGGTGCTGATGGACAAAGCGACTTTGGATTTTGAACTCTGATAGCGAAGCAAAGTTTCAGCATCGGCTATCCCAAAGCATCTGATTATCTCACCCGTTATGGTTTCGTCTAAGTGCGAAACATCGTTCAGCATTGTCGACAATATATCCACAACCGATTCTGGTATATCAACTGATTCACTTCCAGGAATGGACGGGGCAACCAGTCTTCCTTCGCGTGTAGTCGAAGATTTCTTCGCCATATCAATCAATTCTTTCGCCCAGTCTGAAAGAATTTTTACATCATTTTCTGACAGAGCGAGATCATCTCTAAGTGTAGGAGATGGTTGCAACGTAAGCTCGGGAATTAACCCAAACCTGCGATGATTAAGCGCAGAGTACACCCCGAAGAAACGATGCAACGCATATGTCAGAATGGCGAGGTAGGATTTGCCGGTGTTGCTGGGTCCTACGAACACGGTCATAGGGCGCAACTCAACGCGCCCCTCTGCGATGGGGCCGAAATCGGAGACCGTCAGCTCAAGGGATTTTGTTTTCGTGGCCGGCGATGCAACCATGGCAGGTTGTTTCCTGTTCGGGTAGGTCTTGGTGTGCGGCGCGATATGCCCCGCACACACAGTAGCATAGCGCATATCCCTAGCGGATGTCTAATCCTAACTTCTGTTGATAGCCGTTCTCTTGAGAACATCCGAGGGCGGTAGGGCAGCACTGAGGGACAGCGCCTATGCCTAAGGCTAAACCCGCGGCGGCGCTCAATGTCTATGCGCCGTGCCGCGGGCTTGGGGTTGCTGCGCGGGCGCGGCGCTACTGCAGCGGCGAGTAGTCCGTGGGGGTTAGCGTGGTGTTGAAGACGCGCTTGACGATGAGGCCGTCGGCTTCGGATTCGGCGCGCACTTTCGCCCATTCGGGGTCGTTGCGGAAGGCGTTCCATGCGCGCTCGCGATGGGCGGCGTCCTCGAATGCGATGATGTAGATGAGGCGGTCGCTGTAGTCGCCCACGTCGGCGGTGAAGTAGCCGATGTTCTTGATGCCGTGCTTCTCGAATATCTTCATGGTGTGGTCTCGGAAGCGGGCGTTGATGTTGGGCAGTCTGCCGGGCAGGGTTTCGTACACGCGGTATTCGTAGAGCATAGGGGCGGCCTCCTGTGGCGTTGATGGGTTTAGCGTGATGGGTTTGTGGCGCAATTGTCTTTGCGTTGACGGCGTTTGTCAACTGCCTGCGCATCCAGTCGATGACTAGGTTGAGGGTTGAAGATACGCTTTTCGGCGGCGAATTCCCCCAGCGGCGCAAGTGGCTGGCGCAGCAAGTGCTCGTTGCTATAATCGGAGCGGCCGCAGCGCGCCAACAAAGTAGATACGGACGAAGGCTATGAGTTGGGCAAGCAGCGAAATCGTTAGCATATTTGTGTTCCTGTTGCCCGGATTCGTGGCGGCGGCGGTATTCTATTCGCTAAGTTCGTATCCCAAGCCCAATGAATTCGGACGGGGCATTTAGGCGCTAGTCTTCACGATGATTGGGCAAATCATCGCCTTGAGCGTCCAACAACTAACAATCAGGACAACAACGCCCATGAAATTTTTGTTATCATAGTACCTGTGGAAGATGTAAAAATGGTAGAGTTTATGGAACCGGGCGTTTATGATGATGTTGCGAAGTAGGATATGGTTAGAAAATCGAAACCGTCGTAGCGCAGACTTCGCGAACTTTCAGGAAATAGAGCGGCTAGGCATATCCGCAAAGCCTGAAAGCATCAGGAAACTGCCGCTATCGCCGCCAAGGCAGAAGTAACGCAGACTGCAGCCGTTGCGTCGGCTAATCGGTGGTTCGCGCGTCGCAGCAATGGGGAAGTGTCGGAATTGGCAGACGAGCATGACTTAGGATCATGTGCCGCAAGGCGTGGGAGTTCGAGTCTCCCCTTCCCCACCATCGCCTCTACTTCTTGCCGCAGCCTAACGCGACGCACACTCAGCGGCGTGAGTACCCCTAGAACAGCGCGTTGAGCGCATCCTGCGGGCTAATTGCGGGTATGGGCGAATGCGTGAAATCCCTTGTAATGATGTACTGAGAACCGCATGCAATAGCCCGCGAAATGCGCCCGCTATCCCCCCAGCGCTTGCTTTGCGGCGGCTTCGCCCGCTATCTTGCCGAACACCGCGCCCGACATCAGCCCTGAGCCGCCCGGATAGTTGTTGTAGAACAGCCCGCCCGTCAGCTCGCCGGCGGCGTACAAGCCGGGGATGGGCGCGTTCTCGCCGTCTATCACCTGCGCCGATGCGTTTATCTTCAGCCCGCCGAATGTGAATGTCAGCCCGCAGGTTACCGCATAGCCCATATACGGCGGCTCATCCAGCGTCAGCGCCCAGTTGGACTTGGGCGGCGCAATGCCTTCGGTGCGCTTGCCGTCCAATGCGGTGGGGTTGTACTCCCCCGGCTGCACGGCTGCGTTGTATTCGCTGACCGTCCGCGCCAGCGCCGCCGCATCGATGCCAAGCCCGTCCGCAAGCGCCTCAACGCTGTTCGCCTCCACTACTGACGCCTGCGGTATGAAGTATTCGTCGCGCAGCAGATGCTTTGTCTTTTGATCGAAGAGTTGAAACGCCACGCGCTGCGGTTGCGCTAGTATCTCTTTGCCGTACTTGGCGTAGGTGTAGTTGCGCAGATCCGCCCCTTCATCAACGAAGCGCCTGCCCTCCACATTCACGATTAGCCCGAATGGATATGAGTGCTTCTGAAAGAGATCCGCGATGTTGCGGTCGCCGAACTGCGGGGCGTTCATATCCCAAGCGACGGCGTGGCAGCCGCTCCAATGCCCGTATGACTGCGCCCCGATGTCCAGCGCCATCCGTATGCCGTCCCCGGTGTTGAACTGCGTCCCGCGCACCTTCGCCAGCTCCCAGCCCGGGCCCAAGTAACGCGTCCGCATCTCAGCGTTGGACTCGAAGCCGCCGCACGCCAGAACCACCGCTTGCGTCTCGATGTCGCGGTAGCCATCTGCGCCGCGCACCCGCAATCCCGTTATGCGCCCCCGATTGTCCGTGATAAGACTATCCGCCTTCGTCTGATAAAGTACGGGAACGCCTTTGCGCTGCAAGATGTCGAACTGCTGGTCGACAAGCCCTTTGCCTGCGCCCACCGCCTCCACAATCAGCCCGCCCCAAAAGCGCAACGCCCCTTCGTGGCGGAACGCCTGCCGCCCGTATGCGAGTATCCAGCGCACGCCTTGCCGCTGCAGCCACTGCATCGTTGGATAGGACTGCGATACTAGCGTTTGCGCCAGTTCGGGGTCGGACAAGCCTTCGGTAACGCGCATCAGGTCGTCATAGAACTGCGCTTGGGTGTAGCGCCCCACGTCGATGCTGCGCCGTTCCTCTTCGCCAATCTCAGGGATGATGTCCACAATCTGGTCTATGCCGTCGTATGCGAAACGGAACAGCCCGCCGGTGAAGAACGAGTTGCCGCCGCGCAGATACTCAGGCGCGCGCTCCAACACCAGCGCCGACGCCCCCTGTTCGGCGGCCGCCATAGCCGCGCACAGCGCAGCGTTGCCGGCGCCCGCTATCACAACATCGTACCGCTCTTGTTCGTGGATGGTCATATGAGCCTTTCATTTAGGGCCGAGTCAAGCGCTTCTAGTTTTGAACAGCACATAGACCGCAAATGCGCGGCGGTCTATCGCGGGAACGGCGTCGAATTCAGGTATAACCCGCTCGATTCCATCGATGACTTGCAGAACCGCAAAACGGCTATAAGTCGCATAGGGATCGTAATCGGCGTTATGTCGAAGCATTTGATTGCTTATAAACAACTCCCCAAACCGCTGTATCCCATCGGGAAATTCGCTCATCATAGTTGCATTGTTGCACTGATTTCTAGCATGCCCGTGTTCCAGCGCTCGATATGCCTGACGCCACGCCGCTTGACTTCGGCGAGAAGGGGTAGATCCCACAAGCATATCGGCGGCGCAGCGCGCGAGCGCGTGAAACATAGCATAGTACGCCGTGCTGACGGCGCGCCTAAGTTCGGCTTGGCGCGGACGTCCCCGGCCGCTCCCGAGTTCGCCGCTTGCGAGTTGCCTCGCAATTCGTAGCAGATCGTAAGGATCCATAATGCCTAATCAGGCCCTCACCTCTTCCCATTCGGATTTCAGCTCTTCCCATTCGGATTTCAACACGAACAGGTGGGGCGCAATTTCGGGAAGCCCCAATTCCGCCAGTTTTGGGCGCAAGAAACCTGTCATCCGCATTGTCCAGCCGGCGTCCAATTTGCTGCCGTCCCCATCCAAAACGATGGTGATGAGCAAGTATTCGTCGCCATGAATGTAGTCCGTTTTGGGCTGTATCACAATCGGATCAAACACGAACTCGTCCCCGAACCTATCGTACAAGAGCTTCAGCACGAATTCCCTGAGTTCATTTTCCTTCGCTTCCGTCAGCAGCATAGCCCAATCTCCGTTTTGCGCTCAATTTGCGCCAAGCGCCGCCCAACGCCCAAATAGTAGATGCAATTGTACCATAGGCTTGCGGCGCGCATTATGAACTTTCACCGCAACGGGTTTGCTTGCCGTCGCACCCCGCCGTTACAGGCGCGTAGCCAAGGCGCACAGCAAAAAGACGCAATATGAGCGAATAGGAAAAGGGCAAGCGCTATAAAACGCCATCGGTTTGGCGGTAAGGCAAATCAACAGATAAGCCCAATATCCGAACCCGCTGCGAATGCCGCTAGACGCCCCCTAAACCCGCTTGCGTATAGGCCCGTTCGGGCGCAACTCGTCGAGGATGGCGGTGGTTTCGGCGGCGAGGCGCTCGCCGGACTTGCGCCGCTTCGCCAACAGATCGAGCGCGTAGTCCGATATGCCGGGCCGAATGCGAAGATCCTCCGGCTTGTAGCGCATGCAGCGGCGCATAAGCACCTGCGCCGGACGCGCCGTCTTCTCCAAGCAACCGTAGGCGTATGGACACATGTAGGCGTAACAAGTGGTGGCTTCGCGGTAGATGGGCGGCACGCGGCTGGACGACGGCGGCATGTGCGCGCTGACGAATTCGTCCAACGGCTTGTCCAAGGCGCCCGGCACGGGGGTTGCATAGCGCATATGGGATTTGTCCCTTCCCGCATATGTCAGCGGAGTGTTTTGGACAAATCTTAAACTCAAAATAAACAAAGTTCAATATAAGCGCGCGCTTTTTTGTGTAAGTTTTGGCGGCACAGACGTCGACAATCGAGTGACGGGGATGCGGCGGCAACCGATATGCGGCGCAAGACAACGCGCGAATGGGCGGGGGGACAACACAACAACAAGGGGATGTCTGCCAATAGCACCGCTATCGCTGACCTGGGGACAATGCCGATAAGCGCGTGGACAGACGGTGCAGTGGGATGCCGCGGGCTATGCGGACTTCTTGTGTTCTATGGCGGGGATGAGGATCTCGTCGCCGCCGTTCATCCTGAGAGTGGCGGGCGCATCGCCGCGGATAGCGTCGGCATCGACTACGCACTCATACACATCGCTCATACTGGGGAGTTCGTACATCACATTCAGCAGCGTCTGCTCTAGGATGGTTCGCAGCCCGCGCGCCCCCGTCTTGTGATTGAGCGCCTGTTCCGCCGCCGCCTCTAGCGCATCTTCGGTAAAGACAAGCTCCACGTCGTCCATGCTAAAGAGCGACTTGTACTGCCGAACAAGCGCGTTCTTGGGCTCGGTCAGCACCTTGATGAGCGCCGGCTTGTCCAGCGCATCCAGGCTTGCCACCACCGGCAGCCGTCCCACGAATTCGGGTATGAAGCCGTACTCCATCAGGTCGTCGGGATTGACATAGTGCAACAGGTTGTCTTCCTGTTCGGCGCTGCGTTTGTTGGCGGCGCTGCCCTTGAAGCCGATGCTATTCTTGTCTTTGAAGACGCGCTTGCTGATTATCTTGTCCATTCCCTCGAAAGCGCCGCCGCAGATGAACAGCACATTGTCGGTCTTGATTTGCAGGAAGTCTTGATGGGGATGCTTGCGCCCGCCCTGCGGCGGCACGTTGGCGGTGCATCCCTCGATGATCTTCAGCAGCGCCTGCTGCACGCCCTCTCCGGACACATCGCGCGTTATGGACGGATTGGAGCTTTTGCGCGCTATCTTGTCGATTTCGTCTATGTAGATTATGCCCTGTTCGGCGCGCGCCACATCGTAATCGGCGGCTTGTATCAGGCGCAGCAGGATATTCTCAACATCCTCGCCCACATAGCCCGCTTCGGTCAGCGAGGTTGCGTCCGCGATCGCGAACGGCACATCCAGGATGCGCGCCAAGGTCTGCGCTATGTGCGTCTTGCCCGAACCGGACGGGCCGAGCGTCAGAATGTTCGCCTTCTGTATCTCAACATTGTCCTGGTCATACTGCGAGCTGACGCGCTTGTAGTGGTTGTACACCGCCACGCAGAGCACCTTTTTCGCCCATTCCTGCCCCACCACATACTCTTCAAGATGCTGGTATATGAGTTTGGGACTGAGCCCCGCCATATTCGGGCTTGCCGCCTCGCTTGGCGGACGCGCGGGGCTTTCCTCCGATATGATCTGATCGCAGAGTAGCACGCACTCGTCGCAGATGAACACGCGGTCGTGTCCCTTAATCAGCCGCTTGACCTGCGCCTGCGGCTTGCCACAGAAAGAGCATGTATAATCGCTGCGGCTTGTCATATCGCCGAGTACCCCGCTTATCAGTCAAGTTTGTGGTTGCGCGCGCGGCGTATCGCGGCCGCCGCGCAATGTAGCATTGAGAGAGCGCTACGCCCCGGCCGACGACTCCAGCACTTCGTCGATCAGCCCGTATTCCTGCGCCTGTTCCGCGCTCATGTAATGGTCGCGGTCGGTGTCCTGCGCTATCCGCTCATACGGCTGCCCGGTGTTGTCCGCGAGTATCGTGCGGATCTTGTCCTGCAGCCGCAGAATTTCGCGCGCCGCTATCTCGACATCCGTCGCCTGCCCCTGCGCGCCGCCCATCGCTTGGTGCATATGTATCGTGGAATCCGGCAGCGCGAACCGCTTGCCCGTCGCGCCGGCGCACAGCAGCACCGTGCCCATGCTCGCCGCAAGCCCCACGCAAATCGTGGACACATCGGGGCGTATCAGCCGCATCGTATCGTATATCGCGAGCCCGGCGTATATCACGCCGCCCGGCGAATTGATGTAGAGGCTAACATCCCTATCCGGATCTTCCCTGTCCAGGAACAGTAGCTGCGCTATGATGGCGTTGGCGACCTGGTCGTTGATGGGCGTTCCCAGATAGACGATGCGCTCTTTCAGCAGCATTGAGTAGATGTCGTAGGCGCGCTCCCCGCGCGGACCCGACTCCACCACCATCGGAATGACATTCTCAGGCCCGGCGCCCTGCCGCCACGCAATCGAACTCAACTCATCAGGCCTGTATAGCATCTGTTCATTCTCCTTAGTTGTTTCGTTAAGAGGGGTTTTGCGCCGAGGCGTCAGTTTCGGCGGCGGCAACGGCACCGTCGTCGGTTTCGGCATCAGCGTCATCCGCAGCGCCGCCGCCGCCATCCGTCAGCGCGGGCGCTCCGCCCTTGGCGATGGCGACCAGCCGCTCCAGCGTCTTTTCGGTGCGCAGCGCCTGCCGCACGCCCGCGCGCACATCGTCCGTTATCTCAGGCGGCTCGGCATCGGCGTTCTCGGCGGCTTGCGCTTGGCGCTCCAATATGAACTCGATTCGCTCTTCAACATCATCGTCGGACACCTCGATGCCCTCGAGTTCGCTGAGTTTGGAGAGTGCCAGGTTGCGCTTGATGCGGTTCGCGGCTTCTTCGCGCAGACTTTCGCGCACATCCGCCTCGGTAGCGCCGGTTGCGCGGATGTAGTCGTCCATCCGTATGTTCATTCCGGCGAGCATCTGCGCCTGTTCGTTCATCATATAGTTGACTTCGTTGTCGATAATCATCGGCGCTATCTCAGCCGACGCCCCGTCCATAAGGCTTTGCATCGCGGCTTCGCTCAGCCGCTGCCGCGCGGCGTTCTCGGCCTCCGCCTTGAGTTCGCTCTCGACCTGCTCGCGCAGCGCCTCCAGCGAATCGTATCCCTCGCCCACGCCTTGCGCGAACTCTTCGTCGAGTTCGGGCAGTATCTGTTCTTTGGCGTCGCTCACCGTAACCTGAACATGCGCCCGTTTGCCGGCGACATCGCTATTCTCGAAATCGTCCGGCACATCCAGCTCGAATTCGCGCGTCGCATCCAGCTCAGCGCCCGCCAGCGACTCGGCGAAGCCGGGGAAAGGATGAGCTGCGTCTGCGTCCAAGAAGTACACCGTATCGGTTTCGTCCAAGACCGACTCGCCTTCCACCGTGGCGGTGGCGGTCATCGTAACCATATCGCCCATCCGCGTCGGACGCTCCACCGGCTCCCATGATGACATACTGCGCCGAAGTTGTTCTAGCCTTTCCTGGACATCATCTTGGCTGACTTCGATCTCTTCAGCATCGATGCGAATATCGCGATACGCCCCGATGTCCACCTGCGGCCTCAGCGGCACCGTCGCCCTGAAGGTTACCGGATCGAGGTCGAGCACCTCCATGCTAGGCACGCCGCCCATCTCGATCTGCTGCTCTTGGATGGCTTTGCCCGCTATCTCCGGCAGCATCGAATCCAGCGCCTCATTGAGGATCGCCTCGCGCCCTACCATCTGCATTACGATATGGCGCGGCGCCCTGCCCTTGCGAAAGCCGGGATATGTGACATACGGGCGCACCTTGCGGTAGCCCATATCCAGATAAGGCTCGGTATCGGCGTCTTCCAGTTCTATGTGAAGAACCGTCTGCAGGTCAACGGTTTCCCCTTGAGTAATTCGCACGGACAGCTCCCTGAAAAACAATTGGCTCGCTAAACTGATTATAACACGTAGCGCGCTTGATAGAAAACAAACTAATTTGCGCCGGGTATTCTCAAATTGCAACGCTTATCAGTTTGAAACCTTCAAGAAAGCTCTGTATTAGCGGATACTTCGCGGGTTATACGCTCAATTTTCCAATATCCTTGCTGCTGAATCTGCGTCTGCAGGTGCGTAACGCGCGAGCGCCCTTGACGGCGGCGGACTTTCCCTAGGCGGTTCGGCAGTATCAAGACGCTTGTTTTATGGATGGACAGGCACCTCGCGATGCGAATGGTTTCGGTGAGAGCGTCGCGCTCCGTGCCGCACTTGCGGACGGGCGGACCAGTCAGCCACGCATCGTTGGGATGCCAGACGTAAATCTCATATGCAAGCGTCAACTGATGTCGATGGACGCCGCGTCCCTGATCGTTAGGGGCTATCGCCGAACTGCGTATCGCTCTTGTCTAGGCGTGGATAGCCGATGCCGTCTTTGCGTACAACAGCGTCGAAGTAGAACATGCCCAGCCACGACCAGAGGCGCAAGTTGCCGACAATACGTGCATCGTCCATATTTTCGATTCGACGGACTAGATACACAACGGTCTCAAGCCGATTTTGGAAAGGCGCGCCGTTCCATATAGACTTGCAGCTCAACCTGCGCGGCAAATTTTGGTTGCGTCAAAACCTCGTCTAATTCTTCGAGATAATCGAAATACCGAGACCGTGAAGGCTCCCCTTCGCGAATCTTAGCTAGAATGCCTTTTGCCGCTTGAATGCCTTCATCCTTCAGCTCGTGGACGGTGCAACGCTGCTGACTGGTCATTGCTAACTTCGCGCCGACCGCTACTCCGAACAGCGCGCATCGCTCACCGACGAACTCCGCGCCCGCCGCCAGAAATCGGAAACGTACCACATCGGCGGATAACGCAGGGCAAGCCATAGCAGCCGAAAGCGAACCGCCGCGCGTGTCAACCCTGCCTAGCGAATCCGAATTTGGACACCCGTTACCGCTTGCGCCATAGAACAAGCGCCCATACAATAGCCTGCATCTGAATTGAGCAATTGCGCTGTCTGTGAATGCGCTGCGAATTAAGGACACTCGATTGATGACCACCTCGCGCCAAGCCGAATCCGGCGCAAACGCCGCGCTGGCAGCGCTGCTGCAAGGGATGATGCGCGGCGCATCCGTGCGCGCAGAACATACGCAGGTCGTCGAAGGACAGCCGGCGCTGCGTCCCGACATCATCATCACGGACAGCAGGCGCGCGCCCGTGGTGGTGGAAGCGGAGTACATGCCCGCGCGATCCGTGGAAGCCGAAGCCTTGGAACGCTTGGCGCTGCCGGTGGTGGGCGATACGCGCGTCATAGAAGCCGCAATCGCGCTGCGCTATCCGGAAGACTTAGAGAGCGCCCCCGATATAGCCGAGGCGCTGGCAACCGCGCGCTCCGAGTACTGCGTTCACTACAAAGACGGCGGCCGCTTTCCCGCATCGGGCTGGATCAGCGGCGGCGCATCCGACCTCGCCGACCTGATACGCCTGGTGTCCGTGCCGCAAAGCGAAGTGGACGCCGCCGCCGATACCCTAGAGCAGGGCATAGAGCGCGTCGCGAACGTCTTTGACGAAATGGCGGCGACGCAGCCCGGCGCAATAGAGAACATCGCGCGCCTATTGGGCATGGCGAATGTGTCCCAAACCCGCCGAATGGCGTGCGCCATACTTGCCAACGCGCTGGTGTTCCACGAGCATATCGCAGGCATACACGCCGGCATAAAGCGCCCGCGCCATGTGGCGGGACGCGGCGTGTCCAATCCGCAATCCGAAACGCTAGACGCTTGGGCGGACATCCTGAGAGTCAACTATTGGCCCATATTCGCCATAGGAATGGACATCCTAGAGCAGATTGGGGCGGGCGATGCTAGGCGCATCCTGCACAGCCTTGAGCTCACCGCCGGCGAAGTGAACGCCTTGGGCGTAGCCAACTCGCACGACCTCACCGGGCGCATATTTCAGCGGCTCATCGCAGACCGCAAGTATCTCGCCACCTTCTACACGCTGCCGGCGTCATCGGCGCTGCTCGCGCGCATAGCCGTCGCCAAACTGAAGGACGTCGACTGGGCGGACGCAAACGCCATCGGCAAGCTGCGCGTGGGCGATTTCGCATGCGGCACCGGGGCGCTGCTATCGGCCGTGTATGAGCAGTTCTCCATACGCCACGAACACGCCGGAGGCAGCGCCGCATCACTGCACAAGGCGATGATGGAAGACGCCCTCTATGGCTGCGATGTGATGCCTAGCGCCGTTCATATCACGGGCGCCACGCTGTCAGGGATACAACCCAACATCGGCTACGAAAACTCACGCTTGTACACAATGCCCTATGGACGGCAATCGGACGGCAGCGTGAAAATCGGATCGCTGGATCTGCTGCAAACATCGTCGGTGATGACGCTGTTCAACACAAGCGATCCGGCGCTGCGCACCGGCAGCATCGGGGAAGAGACCGCCGCCCAGATTGCGGTCGACATACCGGACGACGGCTTCGACATTGTAATAATGAACCCGCCGTTCACCAGCAACACCAAGCACAGGGACGCCGCCGGCAACATACTAAACGCCGCATTCGCCGCATTCGGCGCTGACATATCAGACCAGGACGCTATGGCTACGCGGCTGATTCAATTGGCGCGCGGCTCTCACTATCACGGGCATGCGGGTTTGGGTTCGGCGTTTGCGTCCATAGCGGACAAAAAGGTTCGGCCGGGCGGCGTTGTGGCGTTGGTATTGCCGCTCACCGCCATTAACGGCGCTGCGTGGGCTAAGTTCCGGGAACTAATCGGCGCGCAGTACGCCGATGCCACGATTGTGAGCATCGCTTCCACCGGCAGGGACATGGCGTTTTCGTCGGATACGGGAATGGCGGAATGCCTGATAGTCGCGCGCAAATTGAAGCCTGAAGAGGAGCCCAGCATGCGCGCAGAGTTCGTATCGCTGACGCACAGGCCGGCGGGACTTGTGGAGTCGAGGGAGTTCGCGCGCGGCATTGCCGCCGACGCTGAGTCGAATCGGCTTGAAGACGGCCCATACGGCGGCGTCCCGATATACTGCGGGGAAGATCTTGTAGGCGAGGCGTTGGACGCGCCGATAGACGGCTACGCAACCGGCTGGGGCGCTGCGCGCATAAGCGACGCATCGCTGGCGCAGGTAGCGCATTCGCTATCCGAAGGCAAATTGTGGCTTCCCGCAGCCGCCGAAACGCATGAACTGCCTATCGCGCGATTGAGCGAAGTCGGACAGCGGGGGTTGGATTCGCAAATGGTGATAAGCGCCGCTCACAATGCGCCTTTCACCAAACATCCGCCGTCCCCAACCGCCACCTATCCCGCGCTATGGAACCACAACGCGCGAAACGAAACCCGAATGGTCTGCGTCCCCGATTCGCAGCTGAGGGCAAGGCGAGGCATGGGTACTAGAGTCGCCGAGATATGGGCGACGGCGAGCCGAGTTCACCTGAACCGTCATTTCACCTTCGGTTCGCAGGCGCTCGCGATTGCGTTCACGGAATACCCATCAATGGGCGGCGCAGTTTGGCCAAACATTCAGTTTAGCGATGGGCGTTTTGACTGCGCTTTCACACTTTGGGGGAACTCTACGCTTGGCTTGCTGTGCTATTGGTGGCATTCTAGCCGTCAGCAGTCCAGCAAAGCGGGCATGACCGTTCGCGCCGCCGAATCGCTTCCCATCCTCGACATGCGCGCACTCAACGACGAGCAACTCGCGACGGCGCAGGAAATCTTCGACGAGTTCCGCGAGCTGGAGCTGCAGCCGGCGTATCTTGCGGACGCCGACGCCAACCGCGCGCTGCTGGATCGCCGCGTGGTTTGCGATATGCTGGGCTTCGACGAAAGCGTGTATGAGGGCGTGCGGATGCTCGCCGCCAAGTGGTGCGCGGAGCCGTCGGTGCATGGGGGCAAGCGGCGGCCGGCGGGGGCGGGGTTGGTGGTGTAGGGGGGGCATCAGTCCGATTCTCACGCTTTCGTTGTATTATTGGCGCAGCGCATCACGCGCGGGAAGAGGTTCATACGCGATACGCTATCATCCGCTATCGTCTTCGAAGATGGCTCAACGCGCGCCTATCCCACCATCCCCGATAACGCCCTATCGCCCAACCGACGCCGGCTTTGCCCAGCGATACGCTCGGCACGCCCCAATGCCACAGCATCCACAAGCCGATTGCGGCGATCGCCATTGCGGGCTGCCATACCCACAGATGCGTATCTTCCAACCAGTCGGGGTAATGAATGCCTATCAGTATCAGGCTCACTATGCGCGCGATGTTGAGCGCGGACAGCGCCGCTACGCCCAGCAGCAGCCCGCGCAGGCGCGCGCCGATAGCCGTCGGATATGCCAGCACGGCCGCGCTAAATAGGATAATGACATCCAGCGCGCTGCATTCCGTCACGATGATTGCGGTAAAAGCGTCTGCGCCGACGATTGCGCCATCCGAGGATGCGGGGACGCCGAGCAGCGTGAGCGTAAAGCCCGCTATCTGCGCCAGCAACGCGTAGAACGCATCCAACCACGCGCCATCCACTTCGCCGCTGACAATCATCGTCGCCGCCAGCGATGCGGCGAAAATGATCGCTACCCGAACCGCAATGTGCCAGCGCCGCTGCATTGCACATTCACTCCGTTGTGCGCCGATTAGCCTATGCTTCGTAAATCGGCGCAAGCGTAGCATATTGAGCGGCACGCTGCGTAGTCGAAAGCAAAAGCCCTCATGTTTTGGCACAGGCGCATAATGGGGGCTTTTGATAGGTAGCGTTGCGTTTGCTGTCGATTAGAAGCCGATTGAGCGAGTGTAGAACGGGGGAGAGTAGCGAAGCAGGCGGCGAATATCTGCGGCGTAGATATCGAGCAACTTCTGCTTCTCTAATCTCAATTGCCTTCTGTCGTGTCCGATATGCCAACGACGGCAGTATCGGCAACCGTATTCGCCCATCGGCGTGAAGACTATGGGGTGAGCGCGATTATGGTCGAAGGCAGCTCTCGCCGCTTCCGTTTGTGCGGTAAAGCTCCCCTTCTTATTAGGCTGTGTTAGCAAATCATCGTAGCCATATCAAGAATGCCAACGAACAACACGAACCGCCGGAAGCCGTCGATCCCGCCAGAGATCGCGACTACATTGCCAGAGTTATCGCTATTGACGGCTCCACAGTCCCTACCACCGTCCGCAATGGCTACCCCGGCGCGGAAGCGGCGCTGATGCCTATCGCGGTGGTGGTGTTGGGTCTGCGCGCCATTAAAAACGCGGACCCCAAGCGGATACCTAGCCCCAGCGAAATTCGAGATATGCAGGCGCTGTACGCCGCGCTGCCCGACTGCAACGTAGCCCAGCGCGGCTATCCCAGCGATTCGCCCAAACGATACTTTCGCCGCACCATCTACCACACCCTGCAATGAAGCATTGAAAGTGGATCAGGATATGGCTGCTGGGCGGACCCAAACACCCGATTGCCCGCGCAGCAACTGCTACGCCGGCAAGTTCAGCAATCAGCGCCAACATCAGCGTTCAACAAGTGTTTGCCAAGCGCCGGCCGATACTGGCAAAAGACGCCGTAATTTATGTATGCACGGACAGGAGATAATCCACCTACCGAAATGCCAAAATTGCGCTGGAACTTAATTTCCCTGAAAAGCGCATTTTTGAGGAAATAGCGCGCCCAATGCCGCCGGCGCGTCGCACTAAAGCATACAGCCGTGGCGGCGCGCCCAAAAGCGCCAACTGCGAAATTGATCTAATACCCGTGTAAAAAGTGAACAGAAATAAGGGTTGCCTCAGTGTTGCGCGGCAGGTTGAACAGGCTTGCGCGTCGTACAAAAGGCTACCCGGAGACGAATGAAATGCTGACCTTGTCGATTGCGCTGGCATAGCTGATGCTGGGGTGGATTTAACAGTCCTGCGCGTGTTGAGAAAGCCCCGGGACGGGTATTCTCACTCTCAGTACCACTGCAGGGTAAGAATGCCGCGCCGTTTGACATACGCCCACTCACTTTATAAACTCACCACACTAACATAATCCCCTACATAACCAGGATGCGCAATCGGACGCTTGGCAGCGGCCGGCGCGCCACCCGCCAAAAGCGTAGTTATGTAGATGCAAAAGAGAGGTAGAGTATGGCTGATAGGCCGAATATCGTGTTCATTATGAGCGACCAGCAGCGCTACGATACACTTGCCTGCTACGGCGCAGACTACATGAACGTCCCCAATCTCAATGCGCTGGCGGATCGCAGTTTCGTGTTCCGCAACGCTTATGTGGCGCAGCCCGTTTGCACGCCCGCGCGCGCCACCATTATGACGGGGCTTTATCCCCACGCCGCGGGCCCAATCGTCAACAAAATCCATCTGCCGGCGGATACGCCCGTCATCGCGGAGATGATCGACGACGAGTATTTCAAGGGCTACATGGGCAAGTGGCACCTAGGCAACGATGTCGCGGTTCAGCACGGCTTCGACGTATGGAAGCCGACCGAAGACGGCCACCGCGAGGCTTACACGCGCCCCGAACTGCGCTATGAGATGACGCCGTATCATCAGCATCTAGTCGAGAGCGGCTATGAGCCGGACGGACAGCACTCCGACGGCATGGGCGTGTTCTCGGCGGACGCGCGCCAGGATCTGCCCGAAGAGTTTCAGATGGCGTCCTACCTAGGCGACCAGGCCGCCGACTTCATCGAGCAGAACAAAGACCGCCCGTTTGCGCTGTATGTCAGCACCTTCGAGCCGCACTCGCCATATCACGGCCCGTTTATGGACATGTACGACCCGGCAAGCCTGCCTGTGGGCGACGCGTTCCTGAAGCTGCCCGACGGCGCTTCTATGGTGAACCGCGTGCGCGCCCGCTATTTCATGCAGTTCATGCTGGAAGGCAAAAGCCACGCGGACGACGACTATATGACGCGCTACGCCGCCGCCCGCGAGGATGTCACCACCGAACAGGGCTGGCGCACGCTGCGCGCCCACTACCTGGCGAACATCACGCTGGTCGACAATATGGTGGGCAAAATCACGGACGCGCTAGAGAACGCCGGCGTCGCCGACAACACCGTGGTGGTGTTCACCAGCGAACACGGCGATATGATGGGCGACCACGGCATGCTGGAAAAGCGCTCTTTCTTCGAGGAATCTGCGCGCGTGCCGCTGCTGATGCGCGTCCCATGGCTCTCCAAAGAGCAGACAATCATAGAGGGCAGCGTGGGACACATTGACCTTGTGCCGACGCTGTTGGACTTGAGCGGCAATGCGCTGCCGGACACGCTGCAGGGCAAAAGCCTAGTCCCCGTTATGAAGGGCGAACAGGCGCTTGACCGCGATGTGTTCGTGCAGTGGAACGGCACAAGCGACGAACTGCCGGACAGGTTCTTGGGCAGCCGCGACATCAATCGGATGCTGACGCTGCCGTGGCGCTCCGTGATTACGCCCGACCGCTGGAAGCTCAACCTGTGCGCCGGCGACCAGTCCGAACTCTACGACCTGAACAACGATCCGTATGAGATGAACAACCTGTACAACGACCCCGCTCAGCGGGACAGGATTATCGATATGGCGGCGCGCATCCGCATCTGGCAGCACGAAACCGGCGATACCGCGCCGCTGCCAAGCGTCTGATTGCGCGCCCGAATGCGGGAGGCAATGCAATGAATCCCAAGACGATTGTCCATGCGCTGATCTTCCTGCTTGCGGTCATCGTTTTCTGGGTCGGCCTTGGAGCCGGCTTGCAGTTCAACCCGACCGTGGGATCGGCGCTGTGGATCGCAGCGGCGGTAATCGTCGTACTTAACCTGCTGTGGATGCGCCGCACGCGCAAGCGCTAACGCGATAACACGCAGTAACGGAGAGAGCGGCATATATGACCTACGAATTCATCAAACTGGACAAGTCCGAGCGCATAGCCACGCTCACGCTGAACCGCCCCGCCAAAATGAACGCCTTGAGCGCCGGGCTGCTGGCGGAGTTCAGCGAGGCGTTGGACGACGTCCACAACGATCACGACGTCAATGCGCTTGTGCTGACGGGCGCGGGCAAAGCGTTCTCCGCGGGCTACGATATATCGCCGGGGCAGGCGCAAACGGATGCGCCGTCAACGGCGTTCTGGGACGCCAAGCATCTGCCGGCGCGCACGCTGATGAAGCTCTGGCATCTGCGGCAGCCCACCATCGCCGCCGTCAACGGCTATGCGCTTGCGGCGGGCAATGTGCTAGCAATGACCGCCGACATCGTGATTGCGTCCGAAGACGCCGTGTTCGGCGAGCCGGAGATACGCTTTGTGGCGCACTCGCCCGCGATTATGCTGCCGTTCATGATCCCGCTGCGCCACCTGCACTGGCTCTACTACACCGGCGACACCATAGACGCGCATACCGCCGAGAAGTGGAATATGGTGAACCGCGTGGTCGCCGCCGATGCGCTGATGGACGAGGCGCGCAAGGCGGCGGCGCGTATCGCCAATGTGCCGCCCTACGCCGTCCAAATGATGAAGCGCAGCATCAAAGCCACCTATGAAAAGATGGGCTTTTCGGAGGCGTTTGAGCATCACTTGTTGCTGCGAATGATAGAGGCGATGGCGCCCGATGTGCCGGAGAAAGAGGCGCTTGAGGCTATCAAGCAGGAACAAGGCATGCGCGCCTTCCTAGAAGCGCGGGACGCCCCGTTTCGCGATTAGCCGCCCGCATCCCCGCTCCAACGATACGCAACTTGCCGTATTGGTGCGGGTTAGACGCATATCCAAGGGGCGCAAGCGCCGGGGACGTCCGCTAGATTGGCTCTACGGCGTCGGCCGCATCCTCTGCGATGATGCTGATGTGGAGTTCGTCAAGATGGTTCTGCTCCACGATGTTGGGCGCTTCGAACAGCGGGTCGAAGCCGCTCTGCGTCTTGGGGAATGCGATGACGTCTCGGATGTTGTCCCGCCCGGTCAGCACCATAAGCAGGCGGTCGATGCCGGGCGCAATGCCTCCGTGCGGCGGCGCGCCGTACTCGAACGCCGTCAGAAGCTGCTCAAATCGCTCCGCCACCTGCTCTTTGGTGTATCCAAGCACTCCGAACACCCGCTCCTGCAGTTCGCGGTTGTGGATGCGGATGCTGCCGCTGGCGAGCTCCTCGCCGTTGGCTACCAGGTCGTAGAGCCGCCCGATTGCCTTGCCAGGATCGCTCTCTAAGAACGCTTCGTGGCCGTCTTTCGGCATAGAGAACGCATGGTGCATTGCGTCCCAGCGCGCTTCGTCTTCGTTCCACTCGAACAGCGGGAAGTCGGTTACGAAAGCGAATGCGATAAGGTTGGGATCGGCAAGCCCGAGCCGCTGACCAATTTCGCTGCGCAGAGCGCTCAACGCCTGATTCGTGGTCTTGGGATGCCCTGCCACGATGAGTATCATATCGCCCGGCTGCGCCTCGGTGCGGTGCGCGATTGCCTTTATCTGCTCAATCGTCAGAAAGCGCGCCGCCGCTGAGCGAATGCTGTCCGTAGTGATGTCGTCGATATCGCCTTCGCCGGTCAGCGCAATGGTAACGAGCCCCTGCGCGCCGCGCGCCTTGGCGAACTCTATGAGCGAGTCGGTTTGGCGGCGGGTGTATGAGGCGCAGCCCGGCGCCGCGAATCCCTTGACGATGCCGCCGCCCGCCACTACCGAAGTGAACACGCGAAAGTCGGTCTGCGCCGCGATGTCGGACAGATCCGCCATATCCAGGTCGAAGCGCAGGTCTGGCTTGTCCGTGCCGTATGCCGCCATCGCCTCCGCATAGGTCATCCGCGGGAAGGGGCGCATAATCCACTTGTCCGGGAAGTGCGCCTCTATCAACTTGGTGTAGAGTTCCTCTATGAGATTGAGAACGTCGTCCTCTTCAACGAAACTCATTTCCAAGTCGAGCTGAGTGTGTTCGGGCTGGCGGTCTGCGCGCGGATCTTCGTCGCGGAAGCAGCGCGCTATCTGAAAATACTTCTCCACGCCCGCCGCCATAAGAAGCTGCTTGAGCTGCTGGGGCGATTGCGGCAGGGCGTAGAAGCGGCCCGGATATAGGCGGCTGGGGACAAGGTAGTCGCGCGCGCCTTCGGGCGTGCTTTTGATGAGGATGGGCGTTTCCACTTCCAAGAAGCCGCGCTCGCTGAGGAAATCGCGTATAAAGCGCACAACCTTATGGCGCATAATCAGCGTGTCCCGCATAGATTGGCGGCGCAGATCCAGGAAGCGATACTTCATCCGCAGAAGTTCGTCAACTTCGTTCTCTTCGTTGATGTAGAAGGGCGGCGTCTTGGATTCGTTGAGGACTCTGAGTTGCTCTGCGGCTACTTCGATTTCGCCGCTGGCGATGTTGGGGTTGTGAGTGCCTTCGGGCCTTGGGGCTACGCTGCCGCTGATTTGCACAACCCATTCGTTTCGCAGCACTTGCGCGAGTTCGTGGGCGCTTGGCGCGTTATCCGGGTTGAACACCACTTGGACTAAGCCTTCGCGGTCACGCAAGTCTATGAATATCAAGCCCCCGTGGTCGCGGCGGCGGTGAACCCATCCCGCGAGCGTAATCGTCTTGCCAATGTGTTCGGCGCGCACATCGCCGCAGTTGATAGTTTTAAGCAAATCTGCCCCCTTTGGAATTGGCGGTGTGTAGAGATTATACAGCGTTGGCGGGCAGATTTCAGGGCGGGGCTAACGGCGATATGGGATATAGCGGTATGCGGCTTGGGGGGATAAGTGGAGGGATGCGGTTGCGATTTGCGCGCGCGCCTTATGCGGGGACGCCGTAACTTCGCTTTTTGATGTTGAGGTGAACGAATGATTCGGTTTGGCGCACGCCGGGGATAGCGCCCAGTTTCGTGGTGAGAAACACGCCCAGATCCTCTGGGGACGGCAGCGTAGCCCAGCAGAATATGTCGTAGGGTCCGGTGGTAATGGACACCCAAGAGAGCTCGTCCATCGCCGCCATAGCGTCGGCGATAGCGTCCGTCTTGTCCGGATCCGCGCGCACGCCCACCAGCGCCTCAAACGATCCGCCCATCATTCTGGGATTCGGCACGGCGGCAACAAAGATGTAGCCTTCGTCGATAAGCCGTCTGAGACGGCGGCGCACGGTGCCTTCGCTCACGCCGGCGTTTCGGGCAATGCCGGCGTTGGACGCTCTGCCGTTCTGCCGCAGCGTTGCGATTATCTTGCTGTCCAATTCGTCCATCATCATTGCGATAACCTCAGTCTGATGGTCAAGCGGGGTTAGTCTTTTGCAACGAAATCGTCGAACCCCCACGTCCCCAGCACTACCCCCATTAGCAGGCAGACCATACCCTCTGGAGCGGGGTAATATATTAGTAAAGGGCCGGACGCTATAACTATAGACAGTGCGCTGACGATTTTCGGCAGAATATCGCGTTTGCGGCCGGTGGCAATGCTGACGGCTAATCTGACGCCGTAGGCGATTACGGCCATTAAGACGACCATTAAAACGACGGATGGAAAATTCAGGATGTCGTCGTAAACAGCTGAGGAGCTCAGTAATAGCGCATCAATAGAGATCACCGCGCGCAGGGTGAACACACATACCAAGCCTAACGCTAGGCCGGCTACCAGACCTGCGCCTATTCCTTTGAACAGATATAGATCGCTGGCATAGATAGAAACCCAGATTGCCAGCGCTAGTGCTGTGACAGGGTATATCATTCCAATAATATCAGGGTATCCATACGGAGCGAAGAATCCTACTCCTACTGATCCTATCAGAGAGGAGTATCCCAGGAATATGGGACCGGAAGTTACAACCACAGACATCGCGCTGACTATTTTCAGGCTGATTCCGCGCTGGGGATTGGTGGCAAGGTTGACCGCTTTGCCAACAGCGTAGCCGATAGCGACTATTGTCATGATGCAGATGTAGGGCAAGATAACGTAAAGTCCTGTCATACCCATCAAAAGCGCTATATTGACTAGAGTACGTTCAGCTAGCAGAAATGCGACACCTAGCACTAGTCCTGTTGCAACACCTGCGCCTAATCCCCTCAGTAGGTAGGGCATTGGGACATCGTAGATGGGGATACCGTTGACGGGAGCGCGGGCGGATCCATGCTCCAAGTCTAGCGATCTCTGCTTGAGGCAGACATAGAGGCGGTCGATGACGGAGGCGCAATCGGGGCAGCGCACACCGTCAGACCAATTCACACGGCAATCGGGGCATATGAGCGTTTCACACATACCGCAACGGATGTCTGTTTCCGCAGTGGAATGTCTAGCGCAGTATTGGGTTTGAGCCATCGTCTTATAATTCCTGTGTATCCGATGTCTGTGGATGAATTCCGCACACTCGGCACGCTTTATGTATTCTATCCTATAAAGGGCTAGGATGTTTTAACTTGTATTTGGATGGCTACGACAAGTTGTTAAAACCGACGAAGGGACACCCAAGTCCCCAGCGCCAGCCCGATTATCAGGGGTAGCATTCCAAACGCAGCGGGGTATGCTATGAATATGGGGCCGGACGCTAGAACCATAGACAGCGCGCTGACGATTTTCAGCCGAATGCCGCGCTTGCGATTGGTGGCGAGACTGACGGCTTCCCCGATGGCGTAGCCGATTGCGACTGTTACGGCGCTGTAGAGCCAGGGCAGGATGGTGAAGCCCACGCCCACACCCAGTTGCAACGCGAGGTTGAACAGCAATCGGCTGCCGAACAGAAACGCGATGCCCAGCGCTATGCCGACCGCAGCGCCCGCGCCTATTCCCCTGAGTAGATACGGCAGCGGGACGTCGTAGGTGGGGACGCGGTTGACGCGGGCGCAGTCGGGGCAGCGCATGCCAACGGGCGCATGCACAAGGCAATCGGGGCAGATGGGCGTTTCGCATCTGCCGCAGCGAATGTTGGTCTCTTTCTTGGGGTGTCTAGCGCAGTATTGGGTCTGAACCATCGTCCGTTGTATCTCCAAGCTCGGCGTCGGGCGTGCGTTCCGTCCATTCGGCGCGCCTGTGGACATCCCTGTCCCATAGGATGCGGCAGAGCAGCGTTTGCGTCAGCGGCTGCGCGTCGGTCGGGCGTTCCCAGTTCGCGGTGAGTCTTTTGGCTATTAGCAGTACACCGATGATAACACACATCGCCACAACTTCCGCATCCCTGTTGAATGCGAATGCGGACAGCGGCAGCGCTATCATAGCGATGAGCGTCAGCAAGCCGGTGTCTTTCAGCAGCAGCCTGCCCAAGACCACCATAAGCAGGGCGCACACCAGCGCTTCCCACCAGAGCGCGAATGCGAGTACAAGCCCGCCTGCGGTTCCCACGCCTCTGCCGCCGGTAAAGCGGATGAAGGGAGACCAGTTGTGTCCCGCGACGGCGGCTAATCCCACTGCGACTTGAAAGGCGATAGGCGCGTCCAGAGCGCGAGCGAGCAGCACGGGTAGGATGCCTTTGCCCACCATATCGAACACGCCGATGGCTACGCCCTTCACAGCGCCGATGTGGATTACGGCGTTGGACGCGCCCACATTGCCGGAGCCGTACTCGCGAATGTCAATGCCGGACGCCAAGCGCGCGATGAGGTAGGCGGTGGGAATTGCGCCCCATAGGTATGCGGCCGCTACGATGATGCCGACAATGGCGTATGAGAAAGTCATCGGGTTGCGGCGGCGACGCGCAGGGCGTTCAGCGCGTCAACGCTGGACATAGGCGGGCCGACGCTGCCAGGTTGGGGTTCGCCGGGATTGCCGGATGCGTGGTAATCGCTGCCGCCGCATGGAATTAGACCGAAGTCGTCGGCAAGCCCGCGCAGCCATTTCACCTGCTCCGGCGTGTAGTCCCCGTAATAGACTTCCATTCCCACTAGGCCGGCGGCGGTGAGATCGGCTAGGATTCCGGGCAGGGAATCGACGGCTCCGCGGTCGGACTTGGATGCCGAGTAGGTTGGATGCGCCATTACGGGCAGCGCGCCGCGATCCAGCAGCATGCGCACCGCATCGGCGGGCGTGAGCTTGACTCTATCGGCGTAGGCGGGGCCGTTGCGCCCAATGTACTTGTCGAAGGCGTCTTTGGGATACTGCACATAGCCGCCTTCCACAAGCGCCTGCGCGATGTGCGGTCTGCCGATTGAGGCGTCGCCCGCTATCTCTTGGACGCGCTCCCAAGATATGTCGACGCCCATACCGTTGAGGTTCTCGACCATCTGCCGCCCGCGGCTGCGGCGTCCATCGCGAAAATCGTTTAGGATGCTCTGCAGACGCTCATCGTAATGATCGACAAAATAGCCTAGTATGTGAATCTCGCTGCCGGGGATGTCCGTGCTGAGCTCAATGCCGGGGATGATGGCGAGTTCGGGATATGCGGCGGCGGCTTGGAGCGCTTCGGGCAGTCCGTTGGTGGTGTCGTGGTCGCTGATGCAGATAACGCGCAGTCCGCGCTCGGCGCATAGGTGGACGAGCTGCGTGGGCGTGAGCGTGCCGTCCGATGCCGTGGTGTGTAGATGCAGATCGACTTCTATCATTGAAAGCGGCTTCTCTTTGCTGCTATGCGCGCGGTTGGATGACAGACTAGAGGTTAATCAAAAGCCCGCCAGCGCTTGCGCCGCAAATCGCTGACGGGACTTCCGTATATCAGGGTAGGTTGTCAAGGCTATCGGGCGTACTCGACTGAGCGGCTTTCGCGGATGACGGTAACCTTGATTTGGCCGGGATACACCAGCGTGTTTTCGATCTTCTTCACGATGTCGTGCGCCATCTTGGCGGCTGTGGCGTCGTCGATGTCCTCCGGCTTGACCATAACGCGCACTTCGCGTCCGGCTTGGATGGCGTAGCACTTCTCCACGCCGTCGAAGGCATTCCCAACCTCTTCCAGGGCTTGCAGGCGCTTGATGTAGTTTTCGGCGGTGTCTCTGCGTGAGCCGGGGCGCGCCGCGCTGATGGCGTCGGCGGCGGACACGATGAACGCCTCCGTGGTGCTCATAAAGTCGTCGTGGTGTTCGGCGATGCAGGTACAGACGGCTTTGGCGACGTTATGGCGGGTTGCCACGTCCGCGCCGATTTCGGCGTGCGGGCCGTCGACTTCGTGCGTGAGCGCCTTGCCGATGTCATGGAGCAACCCGCCGGCGCGCGCTATCTTGACGTTCGCGCCCACTTCGGACGCTATCAAGCCGGACAGGTGGGCGACTTCGATGCTGTGCTGCAGGACGTTTTCGCCGTAGCTATAGCGATACTTGAGGCGCCCGAGCAGGTTGACGAGTTCGGGATGCAGTCCGCGCACGCCCACTTCGAGCGCCGCTTCTTCGCCGCATTTCCATATGGTTTCGTTGACCTCTTTTTCGGATCTGCCCACCATATCTTCGATGCGCGCGGGATGGATGCGGCCGTCGGCGACGAGGCCGGTTACGGCGAGGCGCGCCACTTCGCGGCGGACGGGGTCGAAGCAGGAAAGGGTAACCGCTTCGGGCGTGTCGTCGATGATGAGATCCACGCCGGTCGCCTTTTCGATTGCGCGAATGTTGCGCCCTTCGCGGCCGATAAGCCGCCCCTTCATGTCGTCGCTGGGGAGCTGCACGTTGGTGACCGTGGCTTCGGACACCACGTCGGCGGCGAACCTGTGTATGGCGGCGGCGAGGATATTGCGCGCCTTGTCATTCGCTTGGAACTTCGCCTGCTCTTCCATGTCGCGGTAGCGGACGGCGATGTCGTGCTGAATGTCCTGTTCTGCGGATTGGAAAAGATGAATGCGGGCGTCTTCCAGCGTCAGTTCGCTAATCTCTTCCAGGCGGCGGAGCTGCTGATCCTGCATCTCTTCTCGCTGCTGCGCATGCTGGATCTTCATATCCTCAATCATCTGACTGCGCTTCGCCTGCAGCTCGTTCAGGGAGCGCTCCAGGTTTTCGACCTTGTTCTCCTTTTCGGATAGCCGTTTCTCGCGGCGTTCTAGGTTGTTTGCGCGCCGCTCCACATTTTCCTGACGATTGGATATGCGCCGCTCGGATCGCTGGACTTCCGAGCGCCGCTCGCGAACGTCGGCTTCGGCGTCTGCGCGGAATTTCAGCGCTTCTTCCTTGCCTTCGAGAATGATCGCTCTCTTCTGGTCGGCAGCTTCTTCAACGAGTTGCTCGGCTTCGGACTTTACGGCCGCGTATTTTTTGCTTTGCAACAAGCCCCTTCCGAAGTAGCCGCCAAGCGCGCCTATAGTCAGGCCAATGAGGACGGCGAGTATCGCATAGATTGCGATTTCCACTTTACTCACCTCCCAAATTGTCTAAAGTGTGATGTTTTTAACCCCAGATTGCCTATACAAAGCAGTATGGGTATCCAGGATGCCCTATATTATAGATAGGGTATGCTGAGTGTCAAGACGGGGGGGCAGAGGCAGCGCGCGGCAACCTACAATCTGCGCGCATATGGGAGTAGTTGCAGCGCAGACGGGTTATCGGCGCGCGCGTTGGGCGGCGGTCAGCGGTCGAGCGCTTGAAGTTGCGCTATCACGGCGGCGGGGGACGGCCTATCGGTCTTGTTGCCGCCAATGTAGCGCCAGCGGATAGTTCCGCTCTTGTCTATTACGAATGTGGAAGGCGTGGCGATATTGCCCGCGCGGACGCCGTATGTGTCTATCACGGTCTTGTCCGGATTGTAGAGTATCGGGAAGGGCGGACCCCAGCTCTGCGCGGCTTCCTGCGCGCCCGACAGGTCGTCGGCGCTGACCGCCAGCACGATGGCGTCATGCGCCTCTATATCGGCGTACTGCGCTGCCAACTCGACGAGTTGTTCACGGCAGAAGGGTCACCAGAATGCGCGATAGAATACGAGGACGACGTTCTTGTCGCCGCGGTAGGCGCTGAGATTATGATCGCCGCTCAACGCGCTCGGCAGCGTGAAGTCGGGCGCAACATCGTTGACGGCAGCGCCGACCGAAGGCGCGGGCGGTTGCGTGGGAGCGATGGTTGGCAACGGTGTAGTGGTGGCCGGCGGCGGTTGTGTTGGAACGGGCGTCGGCGCTTGCGTGGGAACGGCGGTTGCCGTTGGCAGCGGCGTATTGACGACGACGGGCGGCTGCGTAGGCGCTGCGGCGGCTTGCGGCGGCGTGGCGGCGGGCACTTGCGTAGGCGCTGCGGTGGGCTGTACAGGAACGGCGGTAGGCTGTGCCGGCGTGTTGGCAGTAGGCGCTTGCGTCGGCGCAATGGCGGGTTGCGCGGCGATAGTGGGTAGCGCTGCGGTAGGCGCTTTCGCAATCGTAGCGGCGGGTTGCGCGGGGACAGCAGTTGACGCCAGGGATGGCTTGGCGATAGCGGGCGCTTGCGTGGATGCGGCGTTTGCCGTCGCCGGCGCGGTGGCAACTGGCGGCTGAGTTGGCGCAGGGACGGCGGCGGGCGTGTGCGTTGGGACAGCAGCCGCGGGTGCGCTTGCGCCGCACGCAAACGCCGATACGCACAGCAACGCCAGCGCCGCCACAAGTATGGCGCGCTTGGGTATGTTGAAAATCCATGCCGATGCCGCGTCGCGCAAGTCCGCTTTCCTTCTATGCTATGTCCAGCGCGAAATGTCAGTACGAATTATGGGTTATGCGCTAATGATTATCAAGCGATCGGCGCAACGCAATCGCATCTTGACTGCAAATCCGCATAGATAGCCGTCGGCGTATGCGATAAGGGCGCTGAATGCGTTTGGCGCTGACAACGCGGCGGCTTGACCATACGCAGGGCGGCGCTTACACTTTCGGGGATGTTTTGAGTCGGAGAGTTGGGTGAACCTGTTCACGGACTTGTATGAGCTGACGATGGCGCAGGCGTATTGGCAGGCGGGCGCAACCGCCGATGCGCGCTTCAGCATGTTCGCGCGCCGAATGCCGAGCGATCGCGGCTATATGGCATTCGCCGGGCTTGAGGATATGCTGGATGCGTTGGAGAACCTGCGCTTTTCGGCGAATGATATTGAGTATTTGCGCTCGCTGGCGCTATTCGACGCGGAGTTCCTGGACTATCTGCGCGGGCTGCGCTTTACCGGCAGCGCGCGCGCTATGCCCGAAGCCACGCCGTTCTTCGCCGACGAACCAGTGCTTGAGGTCAGCGCGCCGGTCATAGAGGCGCAAATCGTCGAGACGCTGCTGCTGAATCAGTTCAATCTACAAACTATGCTTGCCGGCAAGGCGGCGCGTGTTGTAACGGCGGCGGACGGCAGGGCGGCGGTCGACTTTGCGGCGCGGCGCGCGCAGGGCTTGGACGCCGCGGTGAAGTTCGCGCGCTCATCCTATATCGCGGGCTTTGCGGGAACCAGCAATGTACAGGCGGGCAAGCGGCACGGCATACCCTTGTTCGGCACGATGGCGCACTCGTTCATCACTACGTTTGAGAACGAATTGGACGCCTTCAACGCCTATGCCGCCACATTCCCGAACAACAGCACATTTTTGGTTGACACTTATGACACCATCGCAGGCGTTGAGAACGCGATACGGGCTGCCAAGCGCATGCGTGAAAGCGGTTGCGAACTTCGCGCCGTGAGGTTGGACAGCGGCGATCTGCTGGATCTGTCGCGCAAGGCGCGCGCAATGCTGGACGCCGCAGGGTTGCCCAATGTGCAAGTATTCGCGAGCGGCGGCTTGGACGAATACGAAATAGAGCGGCTGGCAGCAAGCGGCGCCGTCATAGATGGCTTCGGCGTGGGAACGATGGTAGGCGTTTCGGCAGACTATCCGTGGCTCGACTGCGTGTATAAGATGGTGGAATACGACGGCCGCCCCGTGCTGAAGCTGAGCGAGGGCAAGCGGACTTTGCCGGGCGGCAAGCAGGTCTTTCGGCGCATCGACGACGACGACATGTATGCGGGGGATGTTATCGCATGCGCCGACGAACCTGCGCCGCCGGGCGCCGTCCCGCTGCTGCGCGAGGTTATGCGCGACGGCAAGCGCCTGACCGCTGCGCCCGCGCTTGCCGAACTTCGCGAGCGTTTCGCGCAGGAATTCGATAGGCTGCCGTCGGCGCACAAGCGATTGCGATCGCCGTCGGCGTACAGCGTAAGCGTGAGCGATCGACTGAGCGCGCTTCAGCGGGGGGCGACGCAAGCGGCATTGCGACATATGCCCAGGTCGCAGTGAATCAGATAAGACTCGTTCCCCTTTGCGCCCCCGCGCCTTTGCGTTAAAATCCCCGCTTGACACCAAACCCGCATTGCGGCATATTCGTTCCAACATATCCCCCTTTTGGACTGCTGGACTGCGCTCATATGAAACTGACCATCGGCCATATCATCCTGGGCGCGCTGGTCATCATTGCGATTGCCGGCGGCATATTGTTGGCGCTCCGGCAACCCCCGTCCGCCAACATCGAAGTAGTTTCGCTCACGCCCACGCTTGCGCCCGCCGATGCCGTCCCCACGCCGCTGCCTCTCGTCGGCGTGTACATCAGCGGCGCGGTAGTCAACCCCGGCGTGTACATCGTCAACGAAGGCAGCCGCCTCGCGGACATCATCCTAATCGCCGGCGGCGCTGCCGCAGAGGCAGACCTAACCGCCGTCAACCTCGCCGCCGTGCTGCAAGACGAACAGCATTGGCACATCCCCAAGCGCATCCCTAACGCAACCCCGTTGGCCGGCGGACTAGCGGCGTCCGGCGGCGAACCCACAGCCGCGGACGGCGCGCAGCCGAACCGCCCGCCCAACGGCAAGGTCGATCTCAACGCCGCCGACGTGGCTCTGCTAAAAACCCTGCCAGGCATCGGTGATACAAGAGCGCGCGCAATCATCAGCCACCGCGAACTCAACGGCGCTTTCCCTAGCGTGGACGCCCTGCTGGATGTCAACGGCATCGGCATCGGCACGCTGGAAGCGCTGCGCAACCTAGTCGAAGTTCGCTAACCCGCCCAATGCGGCAGTCGCATCGTCCGCTGTGATATATTTATTGGCGCGATGCAACGGTCAATAGCCCGCGCGCGGGGCTTGCGCAAATGGACAGATTTGCCCGTTTAGCCGAAAGCGTTAGTAGCCCGTGCGTCGAGGCTTGCGCCAAGCGCCCGCATCGCATTACACGCGCTTGCGCTTGGCATAAATCGCATAAATCACGGAGAAGCGGACAAGACGGATGCTGCCACCATTTATTAGCGATTCCGCCCTTTGGGGAGGCGCCGGCGCCGCCATCGTATTTGCGATATTTCTGATTGTGGCGGGCATCGCCAACATCGTCTTTCGTATGGTGATAAGCCGCTGGCAGCGCCGCGCGCCCGATACGCTGGGCGTCCAAATCCTAGCCACACTGCGCGGCCCGGCCGTGCTGTTCATCGCGATATGCGGGCTATTCCTAGCGCTGCTTATGCTCACCGGCTTGAACGCCCCTGTATATTCGCTCATATCCCACTGGGACGAATGGATACGCAAGGCGTGGCTTGTAACCGCAATCGCTGAAGTAGCCTACGTCGTCCATAAGCTGCTGGACACCCTGCTGCGCTGGTACGGCAGCCGCATAGCCGAACTCACCGAGACCAAGCTTGACGACCGCCTGCTGCCCCCGCTCAGGCGCGTGCTGCCCCTGCTGACATATTCGCTCGCCGTGCTTATGGGCTTATCCGTGTTCAACATCCCCATAAGCCCCATCTTGGCAGGCATCGGCATCGGCGGCTTGGCGATTGCGCTCGCCGTGCAGCCCACACTCGCCAACTTCTTCGCCGGCACATACGTGGTAACCGAAGGCGAACTCAACATCGGGGACTACATCGAACTCCACGGCGGCCCCGCCGGCTACGTCGTGGAAGTAGGATGGCGCAGCGCCAAAATCCGCACAATGTACAACAACCTTGTCATAATCCCCAACTCGCGCATGGCGGACAGCATCATCACCAACTACTACAGCCCAACACCCGCGATAGATGTGCTGGTCTATTGCGGCGTGAGCTACGACTCCGACCTGCAGCATGTGGAAGATGTAACGCGCGCCGCCGCCCAAAACCTTGTGGACGCGTCCCCCTACGCCGTCAAAGACAGCGAGCCGTGGTTCGGATTCGAAGAGTTCGCCGACTCCAACATCACATTCTGGGTATTCGTGCGCGCCAAAGACAGGCTCGGCAGCTTCTTCCTCACAAGCGATCTGGTGAAAGTCATCCATTCCCGCCTCACCGAAGAGGGCATAGAGATAAACTACCCCGTCCGCAAGCTCATATACCCCGACGACAACCCCGGCGGCGGCATCCCGCCAATGCCGCCGCTGCCGCCAACGCCGCCCGCATAACCAATCCCCAACCCTTTGCGCCCCTGCGCCTTTGCGTTAATATCCCTAATGTATTCTCAAATTGAGCATATCAAGATATAGAACAACGATGCTATTGAACGCCTTGTGTGATATGCTTTGTGTAATATGACGATCAAAACGACGCTTGAGTCCGCAGGGGTTAAAGAGCAATGACCACTTCCAACGCCGCCGACCTGGACGGCACGATTTTCATCAGCGACAACCTGCCCTTTCTCAAATCGCTCGACACCGAAAGCGTGGACCTGGTCTGCATTGACCCGCCTTTTGCCAAGAATGAAACCTTCACGGGCAACCTGCGCCCGCCGCTCAACGAGGAAGAGAAGCGCATCGAGCGCGATATGATGACGGAATGGGGCGTGTTCGACGAAGAATCCGCCTATGGCTTAGGCATTGAATATCCCGACCAAGACGGCAGAACCGCCAAGTTCAGGGACATATTCCGCTTCGATCGCGACGTCTATGAGGATTGGATGGACAGCATCGGCGAGCGCAGCCCCGGCTTGGCGACGCTCATAGAGGCCACGCGCTACAGCCACAGCGACGCCAGCGCCGCCTACATCGCCTTTATGGCGGAGCGAATGCTGCAGATACACCGCATCCTCAAGCCCAACGGAAGCGTGTATATGCACTGCGACGACACCGCCAACGCCTACTTGCGCCAAATGATGGACGTCGTGTTCGGACACGAAAATTATCTGAACGAAATCACCTGGCGGCGCACTTACGCCCACAACGATCCCAAGCGCTTTGGACGGATTACGGACAGAATCCTGTTCTACGCCAAGAGTGATAACTACACTTGGAATGTTCAATACGCAGGCTATTCGGAAAGTTACATCAGGGACTTTTTCAGATATGAGGACGATCGCGGCAAGTTCAGGCTAGTAACCCTGACCGGGCCCGGCATGAGCGCGGGCGAATCGGGCGGACGTTGGCGTGGGTATAGCCCCTCGGACAGCGAAAGACATTGGAGCGTCCCGCGCAGAATCGTCGAGCGCATCGCCGGGGAACAGGGACAAAGCCTCTCGATCAACGAGCGCTTGGACTTGTTGGACGAACACGGCTATATCTATTGGCCGCCCCAGGGCAGTGTGCCGCGCGTCAAGCAGTATCTTGACGAAATGCAGGGCGTTCAATTGCAAGACCACTGGGAGGACATCAACCCACTCGGCTCGCGCGCAAGAGAGCGCACCGGCTATCCCACGCAGAAGCCGCAGGCGCTTGCCCGCCGCATCATCGAGGCAAGCAGCAACCCCGGCGATCTAGTATTAGACTGCTTCGCCGGCTGCGCCTATGTGCCGGTCGCCGCTCAGCTAACCGGCCGCCGCTGGATAGCCTGCGATATGTCGCCGCGCGCGTGGACGGTCGTTCGACGGCAGTTCCACAAACACCCGCAGCTGGGCATAATCACCGAAGGCGAAATCGCCGCCGACTCCAACGGCTTGGAAGCGGAGCCGCAGCTAGAGACCGCCAATCGCGTCATCCGAGTTCGCGGCCCGCACGATTTGCCCCCGCCCGTCGCCGACGCCGAGCGCGACGCCGCGTCTGCGCCCGCGCCGCTACCTAGACCCAAGTACAGAGTGCGCCCCTTTGAGACGGACAGACAGATATGGGACGCCTTCGTCGAGCAGTACGGCACAACATGCTGGTATTGCGGCGCGGAAAAGGTGAACGACCGCCGCGAGCTTCAGCTTGACCACGTTGAGCCCAACGCCCACGACGGCACAAACGACGACTGCTGGAACCGCGCGCTGGCGTGCGTGGCGTGCAACAGCGATAAGCGGCACACCCTCACGCCCGCGCAGACGATCCATGCGGCGCACGCCGCCGGACGCATCGCGACGCCTGCCCGAATGCGCGAAATCAAGGAAACATTCGCATCGCGGCGGCGCTGGGCAAAAGAGCGCTGGGAACGCATCCGCCCAAAGAAAACGCCGTAATACAGATTATATGAATGGCTGCCGCGCAACGGGCAAGCGCTGAAAAGTACGGCGCTGTGAATTGGAATTCGGATTTAACATTCGTGCGCGCGTTGAGAATACCTACCCCCTTTGCGGGCTTGCCCTTTGCGCCGCAGATTGCTAACCTTTGCCATACGCCCGTTTCAACCCGCCCGTCCGACCAAGCGAGCCGCGCCAATGGGAATACTAGACACGCTACTGCCGCCTCTAGCCGCCGCAAGGTTGCGCGGCGACATCGCCGAACTCAACCGCATCGCGCTGCTGTTCGCCGCGCCCGACGCCAACCGCCTTGCGCCAAAGCGCGCCGCACTCTGGACGGCATCCTGCAACGCCGCCGCAAACCTAGTAACCGAACTATTCGTCAAGAACTCCGACAAGGCGCTCAACTGGGGCTTGCGCCGCCACCGCCGCCGCCTAAATCA
Source organism: Dehalococcoidia bacterium (assembly GCA_965203895.1). Taxonomy (GTDB): domain Bacteria; phylum Chloroflexota; class Dehalococcoidia; order Lucifugimonadales; family JADFKI01; genus Bin90. The sequence continues at coordinate 293,521 of CBDBDI010000003.1, forward strand.
TCAACGCCTCGCCGCTATCTACTGGTGGATGCTGCTGTACCAACTCGTCCTGTTTCGCAATCGCGGCATCGACGGCTACGATAAAGCCGCGGACTTCGACGCCCTCTACAGCGCCGCCGAAGACCTTATGACGCAGTTCATAGCGCTGCCGCACATCCGCGCAGCGCATCCGGGCGTATGGGCGGAACGCTGGCAGGCGCAGGTTGGCTTGGAGGCCGCCATAGGCATGTACAACCGCACAATGGATATTATGGGCATAGCCATCAACGCCGAAGCGCGGATTACCTGCGTATCGCTGTTCACATCCGCCACCGAGCGCGCCTACGACCGCGTTACCAAGCCCGCCGTGCTGCGCGCCGCGCAAGACATCGGCCGCGGCCGTCCCGCCTAACCCGCTTGCAAACCCGCCCTTATAACCTACAATCCATAAACCGACTATTCCCCGAAAGGAATGTGCTGATATGAAACTGGCGCTGCAATACGAAATGCAAAGGCCCTCGCTGGACGACCATCTGGTGCTGACGGAGACGATGGAGCAGTGCATCCTGGCTGACGAAGTGGGCTTCGACTATCTCTGGTTCGTGGAACACCACTTCCTGACCGGCTTCTCAGCGTCGCCCTGTCCCGACCTAGTCTATGCGGCGCTCAGTCAGCGCACAAAGCAGATCCGGCTGGGTTTGGGCGTCGTCATCCTGCCGTATCACCATCCCAACCGCGTCGCCGAGCGCGTGGCGATGCTCGACCACCTATCCGAAGGCAGAGTGGATTTCGGCACGGGACGTTCCGCCCCTTACGAACTCACCGGAATGGGCATCGACCCGCGCGACAGCCGCGAAATGTGGGAAGAATCGCTGGCGATGGTGCCGCAGATATGGCAGTCCGACTGGTTCTCATACGAAGGCAAGTATTGGCAGGTGCCGGAGCGCCAAATCCTGCCCAAGCCCTACCAGAACCCGCACCCGCCCATATGGGTAGCCGCGCTTCAGCCCGCAACCTATGACATAGCCGCCGAAAAGGGCATCGGCGTGCTGTCTTTCGGCTCCAGCGCCCCCACATCACTCGAACCCTATGTGCGCGCCTACAAAGAGAAGGTCAAGCAAGCAAACCCCGTGGGCGCATTCGCCAACGACCAGTGGGCAAGCTCCACGCTCGGCGTCTGCCTCAACGACGACCGCAAGGCGAAAGAGATGGGCGCGCAGTCACTCAAGAACTTCTTCGGCCCCGACCGCCCATATGTGCAGGGGCAGAAAGATGTGTACGCTCAGCTGCTAGACAAGTGGGGCGGCGTCCCCGACCATCTCAAAGCCAACTTTTCCCGCTATGTGGATGTGGACGAAGCCGAAGATGTCAAGGACGACATCCTAGACTACTCCGGCGGCTCCGCCATAGCGCACCGCATTTGGAACGACCTCGACGCCGATACGCTATGCGACCGCGCCGTAGTCATCGCCGGCAACCCGGATAGCTGCATCGAGGCGCTCAAAAAGCACGAAGCCATCGGTATAGACCAGATGATGATTATGATGCAGACCGAAACCGTCCCCCACAAAGAGGTGATGGAGTCCATCGAACTGTTCGGCAAGTACGTCATCCCTGAGTTCAAGAAGCTCTAGCCGAACCGCAATCGCGCAACCGCCTGCCGCCTTCAAGTCCGCGCGCGTCTTATCCGCCGCATGAACGAAAAATCAGACAAACTCTACGGCGTTCAAGGCATTATGGAAGCCGCAAGCGAATTCGCATCCGAACAAGCCCCGCGGCCCGAAAGCCGTGGGCTTGTTCACGCCGTCATATGAATGGCGCAGTTTAGAACGGAGGCGGCTCATCAAAAGGCTCGTCGTTTTCCTTCGCCTTCAGCATGCGCTTGTACCACTCGCGGCCGCTCTCTTTCACGCGCGCCTCGCCTTCGGCTATGCCTTCTGCATGTCCTTCGGCGCGTCCCTCAGCCATGCCCGCGGCTATGCCCTCGGCGCGTCCCTCGGCCATACCTTCAGCGCGTCCCTCGGCCATGCCCTCGGCTAGACCCTCAGCGCGCCCCTCGGCTACGCCCTCAGCATACCCTTCAGCTTTGTGCGCCTCTATAATCGGCTTTACGAACTTGTTCTTCACATAGTCTGCCATCACCATAAGACCAGGCGCTCCTTCCGATATGAATATGGTCAGCACCAACGCGACAGGCGCTGCTTTGGTCATTTTGCCGCCGACGAACTCGCTTATTTCCACCAAATCGTATGCTGCGGGAATCTTCTCCCACGACCATACGAAAGTCAACATCGCGGTGTGCATAAAGAACAGCACGCTGTAGAAAGTGTAGAACTTCTTTCGGACGCTCATCAGCGAAATTCTTGCGCCCTGATCGTCGGAATCGGACTCGCGAGACGATTTGCCGGCGCCGTCCCGCTTGAACACGCCTATCAGCGCCACTATGCCCATGCAGATGTATCCAAGCAGCCCTACGCAGACAAGCGCGGCAAGTACGAACAACACGAATACTGCCATAAGCAAAGCCCCCCGCCGATAGCGCATCGCAGAGCCGGCGAATGCGGCCGGGGACGCGCCCGCATCGTCGATCCCCTGCGGCGCGCGCCGCAATGCGCTATCGGATGTATTCCTATGATAGCGGTTTTTGCCGTGCGGCTAAAAGGCTAAAGCACCGCTTCCGCCACGCGCTCCAGCTCGGCGTTCATCTCTTCTTCGCTGTGGCAGAGCTCAGTCCGCACAATCACGCGGTCCGCCCCGGCGTCTAGGTATGCGTTCACCAAGTCGCGCTCAGGCGGCTGCCCATGCACGTTGATGGTCAGCGAACTCGGCTCGCGCTCATACTCCGCCGCCAGCGTGTCCAGAATGGCGCGGCTTTCGGCTATCTGCGGCGGCGTTACGCGGTTGGGCAGCCAGCCGTCGCCCCAGCGCGCTACGCGGCGCAGCACATTCTTCGCCATCCCGCCCAGCAGCACAGGCGGATGCGGGTCTTGCGCCGGCTTGGGGTAGCACTTCACCGGGGGGAAGTCGTAATACTTGCCGTGAAACTCCGCTTCGTCCTGCGTCCAGAGATCCTTGAGCGCCAAGACCGCCTCGCGCGCCTGCGTCCAGCGGTGGTCGAAGTCGCCGCCCATCATCTCCGTCTCTTCGCGGTGCCAGCCCGTGCCGATGCCGAACAGGAAGCGCCCGCCGCTGTAAAAGTCCAGCGCCGCGATTGTCTTGGCGAGCACCAGCGGGTTGCGCTCCGTGATAAGCGTTATGCCCGTGCCAAGCTTCAGATCGCTGGTAACCGCGGACGCCCGCGCCAGCGCGATGTACGGCTCGGTGAAGTGCGAGTAGCTTTCGGGGATGACGCCGTCGTCGGAGCCGGGAAAGCGGCTTGTGGAATGCACCGGCATAATCGGATGCTCCGCATACCACAGGGACTCGAAGCCCAGCTCCTCCGCGCGCTTGGCGGTATATGCCGGGTCAACCGTGTACGCCGGCAACGACGTGGAAATGCCAATGTTAGCCATTCAGAACCTCCTCAGTGGTGAATAGTGGTTAGTTGGCGGTATGTTACCACTATTGCGCCGCTTGCGGGGGAGGCTAGGCATCGAGGCTAGGAGATGTAGCGCGCCGACTGCACCGAGCGTCTGACCGGGCAGAGGTTGAGCTACTATATGAACTTAGGGGACGAAGCTTTCAAGGATAGCGGCGATCTGTTCGGCGTAGTCGTCGCCACTGCGCTCGCACACGCCGCCCACTACATTAAACCCGTATGGCGTCGCAGGGTATTGCGATGACAAGACGATGAGCTCGACATCGCGTGAAACGCAGTATTCGTCGGAAGACTGCAGTCTGTAGATTAGCCGATAGGATTCGCTGCCGCCGTGGCTGCTCTTGCTGAAGTCGATTATCTCGAATACATCCCACGCATTAGTTCGCGCAAGTTCAACCAAATCGTCCCGCACCAATTCGGCGAACTCTGCGATCGAGTAATCGTCATCCGAAAGGTCAAACACATATATTTCAAGATTGGCGGCGCCGTCCTCGCTCACGAATATGGCGTAGTCTTCGTCCGTTTCGTCGCCTAGGCTCCAAGCGGTTGGAATGTCTATTTCGTAGCCGTATCCGTCGCTGCGATAGGTCGTCCACGCGGCGGGCGTGGGAGTGGCGCTGAAGGCGGGCGGCGTCCAATCGGCGAAGCTCGCAATCATCTCGGACACCTGATCCGCGTAGTAGTCTAAGCTATGCTCGCACACGACGCCGGACACACTAAACCCGTAAGGCACCGCAGGGTATTGTGAAGAAAGCACGATAAGTTCGGTGTTGCGAGAGACGCAATACTCGGCCGAATCTTGATATTTGTACTCCAGCCAGTAGTATTCGCCGCTGTCGCGTCGCACTCCAGCGAAATCGCTTATCTCGAACACATCCCACGTCTGCGATCGCGCAAGTTCAGCCAAATCGTCCCGCACCCATTCCGCAAACTCCGTGAGAGAGTAGTCAACATCCGAAAGGTCATAAAGATATACCTCAAGAATGGCGGCGCGGCCGTCTGCCGAAAATGAGGCGTCTCCGTCATCCGTTTCCTCAGTCAGACGCCAGCCGGGCGGGATGTCTATGCCGTAGCCGTATTCTTGGTTGCGGTACGCCGTCCACTGCCCCGGCGTGGGCGTGGGAAGCAGCACATCGTTGCCCTTGGCGAGCGCGTCCATTCGCTTCTTCAGTTCGTTGACGGCGATTGAGAAGCCGATGTTGTCCACCGGACTGCCGTCGGACAGGGACAATTCGGCATAGTTCACGCCGATTACCCTGCCATCGCGGTCAACCAGCGGGCCGCCGCTGTTGCCGGGGTTTATGGCGGCGTCCGTCTGAAGCTCTTCTACGCCATAAGAAACCCGCTTGGATGATACTATGCCGCGGGTTACCGTCAGCGAACTTCCAAGTTCGTAGCGCAACGGAAAGCCCAGCGCAATCACATCATCGCCCACCTGAACGCCGTCCGAATCCCCCAAGCCCATCGCAGCGAAGCGCCTGCCTGCGCGCACCTTCACAAGCGCAAGATCGGCTATCTCATCCACGCCCAGCACATCGCCGGCGTACTCAGCGCCGTCCGCCGTTACCACGCTTACGGTCTCGAAATCCTCTACCACATGGGCGTTGGTAACCACCAGGCCGTCTTCCTCGACGATAAAGCCGGAGCCGCTGCCGGAAGGCGTTTTGATATACACAAGCCCGCGCTCGATGCGATCTATCGTCTGCGCCAACGTGGGCGTGGATGTGGGAAGCGGCGTATGCGTGGCGGCGGGTATCGGAGTGGCGGTAGGGACGGGCGTATGGGTGGGCGGCGGCGTGGGCGCGCTAATGGGCGTAGGTGTTGCCGTGTGAGTGGCGGTCGGTATTGGCGTGTTAGTGGGGATTGGCGTATGAGTGGGCAGCGCTTCCATCGTTGCCGCTACGCCCGCCGCAACCATCGCCGCTATGTCGGGGGCGCTTGTCGGCGTTTCGGTGGGCAGCGCAGCCTTCACCATCGCTTGAACCGTCGCCTCTAAGTCGGGTTGCGGCGTGGGCGGCGCTTCGGATTGGGCGCACGCCGCCGCCAGAACTAGCGCAAGCATAACCAAGCCGATGCGCGCAATCCTCAAAGCCGCGGACTCCCCTCTCTCAAAACCCAATGCAACCCGTAGCACGCCGCCGATTGTATCATTTGTATCTATGCGGCATATACCCACAAACGCCGTTTCTTGCTATCATAGGCTTACGGCGGCGGCCTAAGCGGGGGGGGTAATGCGCGAGTATGGACAACGACCTGATCGACGGCATCGACACCGATTGGACGCATACGGACACGGACGAGTATTATCGCGATTACAAAGGGCTTGAGCTGTTCATAAAGGTAAAGCGCGATTACAGCAGGCTCTACATATAGCATCCCCGCGAGCCGCTTGAAGAGTGGTTTGACGGCAGAATTCGCGGCGCCTACAAGGACGAGGTGGAGGCCGTTCAGAAGCATATGGAAGCCAAAGCTGATATGTGGGCAGAGATGATTGCGCGCGGCTATTTGGATATGCGCGCAGACGACCCAAAGCGCTATTTGATGATACGGGAGTTACGCAATGAGCGACGCAATGTTTGATTTGAGCGGCAAGACGGCAATCGTAACGGGCGGCAACGGCGGCATCGGGCTTGGCATCGCCGTGGGCTTGGCGCAGGCGGGCGCGAATATCGTGGTGGCGGCGCGCAACGAGCGCAAGACCGCCGACGCCGTGCAGCGCATCCAAGCGCTGGGCGCGCAGGCGATTGGAACCACGACCAACGTGCAGCGCGAAAACGAAGTAGCCGATATGGTGAGCGCCGCGCTGGACCCTTTCGGCGGCATAGACATCCTGGTGAACAACGCCGGCATCGGCATTCGCAAAGCGCCGCAGGACTACACGCTGGACGATTGGAACCTGATTATGGACATCAACCTGACGGGGACTTTCCTGCCCTGCCGCGCCGTCTATCCCCATATGGCGGGGGCGGGCGGCGGCAAGATAATCAACATCGGCTCTATGACTTCCATATTCGGACACGATCTTGTTATGCCGTATTCGGCGAGCAAGGGCGGCGTTGTGCAGCTCACCAAAAGCCTTGCGACGGCGTGGGCGAAAGACAACATCCAGGTCAACAGCATCCTGCCCGGTTGGATAGAGACCGATCTGACGGAGCCGCTGCGAACCGAAGAGGGCTTCCGCGAGCGCTACGAACTCATATCGGCGCGCATCCCGCACGGACGCTGGGGAACGCCGGACGATATGGCGGGAACCGCGGTGTTCCTAGCCGCCGCGGCGTCGGACTATGTAACCGGCGTTGCAATCCCGGTGGACGGCGGCTATGTGGCGTTCTAGCGCGCGGCGATAACCCCGCCAATCCCGCTTGCGTCTAGCGCGTCTAACGCATCAGGATTGGCGGGGCCGCCTGCCGACGGCTATGCGCCCGCCTTCAGGAATTCGGATACGCGCTCGCCTATCATCATCGTGGTGACGTTGATGTTGGCGCGCACGCAGTCGGGCATTATGGAAGCGTCCACCACGCGCAAGCCGTCGACGCCGTGTACGCGGCCGTACTGGTCCACCACCGCCATAGGGTCGTCCGCCGGCCCCATCTTGCAAGTGCAGGATATGTGATGCCCGGTAGTTACTTCGCGCTTCATCCACGCGTCCAGCGCTTCGTCCGATTCAAGCGCCTCGTCGGGCGGCTCGATGCGCTGATCGATGATGTCCTTCCACGCCTCATGCTCGCCGAGCTTGGAGCAGATGCGAACCGCCTCGCGCATGCGCTCAAGGTCGAACGGCTCTTGGAAGTAGTTGTAGTCCAGCAGCGGCTGCGTGTTGGGATCCGCGGACTGGAGCTTGAGTTCGCCCGCGCCCAGCGCGAGGTCGAGCCCGATAATCATCCGCACGCCGATGGGCGTCATTCGGTCGCCGCCGCGGTCAACGCGCTCGGTGGCATAGATGTTCATATAGACGATCATATCGTTTTCCATATCCGAGCCGGCGGCGGTGTAGCGCAGCCCGAACTGAATGCGCGGTCCGAATGTCTCCAAGTCGTACTCCGGCTTGGCGCTCCAGGTTACATACACCAGCGGATGATCGCGCAGGTTCTGCCCCACGCCGGGCAGGTCTTTGAGGACGGGTATGCCCAGTTCGCGCAGATGGTCGGCGGGGCCGATGCCGGACAGCATCAGGATTTGGGGCGAGCCCACAGCGCCGCCGCTGAGTATGATTTCGCCGCCTTCCACCACGAACCTTTCGCCGCCGCTCTCAACATCCACGCCGGTCGCGCGATTGCCGTCAAAGACGATGCGATGCACCACGCAGTTGGGGCGGATGGTGAGGTTGAGGCGGTGGCGGGACAGGCTGAGATAGCCCAAGTTGGTGCTCCAGCGGATGCCTTCCGGGTTGTTCAGAGGCAGCGGCCCTACGCCTGTAGTATCGGGCGCATTGTGGTCGGGGCAGTCGGGGAAGCCGTAGTCTAGGCAGGATTCGTAGAACGCCTTGGACGCGCCTCGCCAAGTCTCCGGCGGGAAGCGGTGGCATATGATAGGGCCGTCCGTGCCGTGAAAGTCGTCGCTATAGGTGGTGTCCGTCTCAAGCTTGCGGAAGTACGGCAGGGACTTTTCGAAAGTCCATTCATCGTTGCCCCAAGCCGCCCAGCGGTCGTAGTCGTCCGGCACGCCGCGCAGAAATATCTGCCCGTTGATGGCGCTTGAGCCGCCGGTAACCTTGCCGCGCGGCACCATCATCGGCTGCGCCGCGTCGGTAGCCTTCGCGGTGAACTGCCAGTTGTGGTCGCTGGTCATAATATCGGTGGCGGACGCGTAGCCGTACTTCACCTCTTCGGGCAGGCTATCCAGGTCGGGGTAATCGGGCCCCGCCTCCAGCAGCAGTACCGATGTATCGGGGTCTTCGGTAAGCCGTGTAGCGAGTATGGAGCCTGCGGAGCCTGCGCCTATGACGATGTAGTCGTACTTCATATGGTTTCCCTCCTCAAAAGTCGATGCGGGGCGTTGATGTGGGGCATTGTATAGCATATCGTCAACTAAAGGCGCAATCGGGCTGCGGGCAGGCGCTAATCGCAGAATGGGATAGCGGCATCGTAGTTATGCAAACCGCGCCTCAGCGACGAAGGTATGCACCCGCTCAGGTTATTGCCGCCAAGCCGCAGCAGCCATAGATTGGATAGATCTGCGATTTCGGGCGGGACGCTGCCGCTCAGATTATTCCCATCGAGATACAGCAATCGCAGCTTGGATAGGTTGCCGATTTCGGGCGGGACGCTGCCGCTTATGTTGTTGTCAGAGATGGACAGTTCTGCCAATTCGGAGAGATTGCTGATATCGATCGGAATGCTGCCACTCAGATCATTTCTCGCGAGGTGCAGCAACCGCAGCTTGGATAGGCTGCCGATTTCGGGCGGGATGCCGCCGCTCAAATTGTTGTCAGACAGGAACAGCGCCGACAATTCGGGAAGGTTAGTGATTTCGATCGGGATGCTGCCGCTCAGCCTATTGCCCTCGAGCTGCAGCAGCCATAGGTTGGATAGATCGCCGATTTCGGGCGGGATGTTCCCGCGCAGATTGTTGCCGTCTAGGATTAACTCCTCTAACCTGGATAGATTGCCAATTTCGGGGGGAATACTGCCACTCAGATTATTGCCGTCTAATAGTAGATCCTCTAGGTTGGCGAGATTGCCGATTTCGGGGGGAATGCTGCCGCTTAGATAGTTGTCGTCTAGGATGAGCTTCTCTAGATTAGCGAGGTTGGCGATTTCGGGCGGAATGCTGCCGCTCAGATAGTTGCGGTCAAGACGCAGCCGCGTTAGAGCGGGTAGGTTAGCGATTTCGGAGGGAATGTCCCCTCTCAGATTGTTATTCCTAAGATCCAGTTCAACAACGCGTCCCCCCTGCGTTTTGACGCCATGCCAATTGCGGAGGGAGCGGTCGCTTAACCAGTTGTATTGGCGAACCCAAATCGGCCCGTTCGTGGCGTTATACAAGGCGATTAAGGCTTGCCTGTCCGTGTCAGCGCTGCCTACCGCGCCGCCGGGCGGGCTATTGCACGCCGCCGTCGCAAGCGTGAACAGAACCGCAAGACACGCCCAAGTCAACAAACTGATGGCAACGGGCAAAGCCTTCATTCCGCAATCCTCGCTTAAACTTGATAGCCAAGGGATGCGCTCTTGTTCGCAAATCCTGTCTTTTCGTGCGAATAAAGCCTGCCGCACTGCCGCCGCGCTTTGCGATATTGGGAGCGGACATAGGCGTCGGCTTCGGCCTCACGCATCCCGCGCGCTGCGAAAGCCTGGGTTGTCGGTCGAGTTGCGGGCGGCATAATCGTATTTCATTTGGGTTCATCCGAACTTTCTGATGATAGCCAGTTTTCACTTTGAGCGAGCTTCCATGTGTAGCAAGCGGCGTTGACTACTGCGTCCAACGTAGTAGCGAACGGATCGCTGAAGTATCTATCGTCTTCCAGATACATGTGAACGACGGCATTTCTAGCCAAGTGTGTTATTAGGAACATGCGCGCCCAGTACCCGTCCTTCTTGGTTTGCTGCAATTCACAGTCCTTTTGCAATTTTTCCAGATTGCAGAAGAACTCTTCTTCGCTATTAGCGCGTACTAGAGTTGAATTTACCTTCTTTATGTATAGGGCAAACCAAGGTTGTTTGCGCATAGTAGCGCAAATAGCTGGGCTCAGAGTTTTACCTCCAACTTTGTATCCGCCTTTCTCGCCCAGGCTTTTGAGCAAGTATTCGTAGGAAGTCAGGGCGTTTTTGAGGTTGGTGTACATCTGCACTCTGCGGAAGTTATGGCGATACTCTTCTTCACCCACAGCCGACATTCCGCCTAGCGCGGTCAACAGCAAGCCTAACCCTTCTTGTTCGCAATAGCCCAATAGGGCATCCGCGTCTTCCGACGTAAATGACCAATCCTGACATCCGAACTTTTCTAGATCGGAGCTACTCTGCGCTGAAACTCTAGTGATTAAATCGCACGCATAGTCGCGTTCTTTCACGGATATGTCCAAATGCCTGAACGTTGTAGCGGCGTCTCTGTACTTGAATCCTCTAACGCTCCATTTTTCGCCTCTCAGCTCATCCGAAATTCTATCGAAATCATCGCAGAGACTGAGTTCGATGAGCCTTTGCAAGTCAAAGACGTCCTGACTTAGCGCGTCGGCCAACTTGTAACGCTCAATCTTCCTATAACCCTCATAGAGTTCGACGAGCCTATACAAGAAGCGATAAAGTCCATCGCGTCCCAACCCGAAACGATTTACCACTTCGGCGGCGTGGTCTCGTAGTCTTTTCCGATAATCGGCATAGCGAGAATCGTCGAGCCGCTTAACTCCATATTTGTCAGGAACATTAGCGAAAGCACGAGCGAAAGCACGCTGCCGTTCTCGGCGGTACATCGTAATCCAAAAGGACAGGGCGTCGAAATTGGAACGCATATCGGCATCAATTGCCAGATATTGAGGCGCTTCGTTCTTTCGCAGGGCTTGCTGAACCGAATAGAGTTGATGGACTTGCCAGTAGTCGTACTGAGGAAAATCCACGCGGGCAACCGGCAGCATTTCGCCAATCTTTTCGAAATGCTCTAGTTCACTCTCATATGTATGAACATTCAAGTCTTTACAATACCGAATGAACTCTTTGTGGCTTATGAACCGTTCCCCGCGCAAGTTCATTGCGTCTCCCAAAGCGTTGCTATTTCACGCATCGCGCGCGCAGCGAAAGCCTAGGTTGCCGGTCGAGCTGTCGGGCGTGTTGGATGTGCGCGCCGCCACCCGATAGCGGTTGCAGTACGAATCGTGGCAAAGGTATGAGCCGCCGCGTATCGTTTTGGCAGAGCCGCGCGCGGGCCCCGTGGGGTTATCCCGCGGCGCGGCGTCGAAGGCGGCGCTGAACCAGTCGCTAGTCCATTCCCACACATTGCCCGCCATATTGTAAAGCCCGTATCCGTTGGGCTTGTAGGCGTCCACGGGCGCGGCGCCTTTGTAGCCGTCCTCTGCGCTGTTCGTATCGGGGAAGTCGCCCTGCCATATGTTGCACTGATGCTCGCCGCCGGGCGTCAGCTCATCGCCCCAGGCGTAGCGCTTCTGCGAAAGCCCGCCGCGCGCCGCGTACTCCCACTCCGCCTCGGTGGGCAGCCGCTTGCCCGCCCAAGCGCAGTACGCCGCGGCGTCGTTCCAAGATATGTGCGTTGCGGGATGATGCCAGCGCCGCTTGAGGTTAGAGCCGGGGCCTTCGGGTCTGCGCCAGTAAGCGCCCTTGACCACCCACCACCACGGCGCATCGGCGGCGGCTTGGGATGCGGTTTGCCGTCCCTTCGCGCTGACGAACATATGGAACACGAATGACCAGCCGAACCGCTCCGCTTCCGTCTTGTAGCCCGTATCGCGGACGAATTCCTCGAAGCGCGCGTTTGTAACGGCATAGACGTCGATGTAGAACGGGTTGAGGCGTACGGGGCGCACCGGGCCTTCGCCGTCCGCCGCAAAGCCGCTTGCGTCATCCGTCCCCATCAGGAACTCGCCGCCGCTCAGCAGCGCCATGTTGGTGACGTCGGCGGCGTTGGTGGTAGCAGACGCGGCGACGGGGGCAGATGCAACACCGCCGACGGATACGCCGGTCGGGATGCGCGCGGCGGCGCAGCAGGGGGATGGTTGGGTGTGGGGCATGGCGTTATCCCAATCGTCTTATCAGCACTAACCTGTCCGATACTGCGTCAAAGTCCCTGTCGTCGGACGCCAACGGGCAGTCCATCATTATCGCGGTGGCGGCTATCCAAGCGTCCGCTGATGTGAGTTCTCTGCCCAGCTTCCTGGTTTCGCTGCGTAAAGTGGCGGAAATGTCAATGAGACGATTGTCGGGGTAGATAACCCTAAACAATCTTAGATGGTCGGCTAGTTCGCGGATTCTGCGCTCGCCCCAGTTCGCATTATATGCGCCGTACAACGCCTCTTCCAAAGTCTGAAAGGATATTGCCAACTCATCATATCCTTCAAGTTCGCTTTGGTAATAATCGTATTGAGGGGAAATTTGACTGAACAGGATGGACACTACGCTTGTATCCACCACCACAACGCCGCCGAGTTCGCGGGGCGTCATACGTCACGCCCTTCCCGTATTATTCGGTTGAACTCGTCCACATCGAAAGGCTCGCTTGGGGGCTTCAGGTCTTCGAATCTGAAAGGCTTGCTCTGTTGGGCCATAAACTCCTCCATATCGAAGGGTTTATATGGGTCTCTATCGCCCTCGATGGACGTCACATTGACGGACACCCATTCGTCGTCGGCCGCGCTTATAACGCCCTCGCCTCGGATATGCGCATACTCGGTAGCGAAGCGGCGCATATCCTCTGCTAGATCATCGCCGAACTTCAGCGGCACCGGCTTGCCCACAATCCGCTCAAGCCGCGCCGTCTTGTTCGTCCAGTCGACCGCCCTCAAGTAGCCCCAGATGCTCGCCTTTTCAACTTGAACGGGATTGTTCGACTGCCCGGATGAATCTGCCGGCTCGACAGGGTTTGCATTCGGGTAGATCGCTTCATAAACTTTCAGCAGAAAGTTCACGAAGTCGTTGCACGCCTCATCGCAAAATTCGCGTGTTACCTTGATGTATCGCGGCAGTTCAAGCGAATCGGGCGGGACTTCGCTAGGCTCAATGATCCCGCGCGCTTTCGCGTAATCAAAATTTTCCCACCCTTTCCTAACAACTCCCCCCTCGTGAACAATCTTGTTTCTGATCGTTCTGTATTTTTTGTTGATTTTGTTCCACATTTTGTTCCACTCAGGGGTGTCGGCTATCCCTAGCTCTGTCAGACGTGTATTAGCACGGCTTGCATAGAAATTCTCACTCGCGGGAATCCGAAAGAGTTGCCTTAAGTGATGTTCGAACAGGGCATAGGAAGCCGTGAAGAAGGAATTCAGAGGAATCGCTTTGAGCTGTTGGAAGTCGTAGTACTCGTCCTCATGGAATTCACGGAACGTCTCTTGTTGCACTTCATCATGTTCTTGCTCAATAGTCTGTTCCCAATTGAGCAAGATATTCTCCAGATCATGTATGTCCCCTGATATATGATCATCCAGAGACATCAGGAATCGACGGTATATCTCCCATTCCTGCCGAATTAGCCATATTTCTGGCCAAGGTCCAATTTTCATGATTGCCTCACAGCCTGGCTTTGTAGCGTTTCGGACTGCCTAATGTCTAGGATGATAGCAAGCGCTGCCGCTTGGCGCAACACCGCAACGCGCCCGCCAAGGCAAACAGCATTGCGCCAAATCAAAGCGCATTCGCCCACCAAATCGCAACTTAGCCGCCGCGCATACGCCCATCCGTCGCGCGCGCATACGCTCAGCAACTGCCCACCGCTGAGCGGCCGGCCACTTACCACCGCATCAAGGCTCTACCCCACCAACGCCTGATACGTCGCTATCTGGAACTGGCGGCGCAACGGGTAGTATGAGCTGGGCATGAACTGCGTCAGCAGGATGGCGACGAGCTCTTCCGACGGGTCTATCCAAAAGACGGTGCTTGCGGCGCCGCCCCACGAGTATATCCCGTTGGAGCCGATTATGCCGTGCTGCGCTATGTCCGTCACCACGCGGAAGCCCAATCCGAAACCGCAACCCTTGGTGTCCGACGCCGAACTCTGCCCAACCGCAAACGGCTTCAGGTCATCCGTCAAGTGGTTGGAGCGCATCATCTCGACCGTCTTAGGCGCGAGCAGCCGCTGCCCGTCCAGCGCGCCGCCGTTGAGCAGCATTTGGCAGAAGCGCATGTAGTCGGCCGCAGTGGACACCAGCCCGCCGCCGCCCGAAAAGAGCGTGTGCGGCCGCTCCACTCGGTTGATGAGCGAATTGTCCAAGCGCGCTATGCGCCCGCCCATCTCAGTTGGCGCGCCATACACGCTTGCCAGCCTGCTGAGCTTGTCTTCGGTCAAGTAGAATGCGGTGTCCGTCATTCCCAGCGGCGCTAGGATGCGGTCACGCAGGAATTCGTCGAACGGCAGCCCCGACGCTACTTCAACCAGATAGCCGAGTACATCGGTTGCGTGGCTGTAGCGCCACTTCGTCCCCGGCTGGCTCACCAGCGGCAGCCTGCTCAGCTTATCCGCCATCTCTACGAAATCGCTGTCCGGATCGGTGACGTCCGCCGCCCTGTACAGATCCTCTACGGGCGAGTCCTGGTGAAAGCCGTAGCTAAGCCCGGATGTGTGCGTGAGCAGATGGCGTATCGTGATGGGGCGTTCCTGATCCGCCAAGCGCATGCCGGTTTCGCTCATGCCGTCATACACCTTCATTCGGCGCAGCGACGGAATGAACTTGCCCACGGGATCGTCAAGCGCAAAGCGCCCCTCTTCGTACAGCATCATAACCGCCGCGCTGGTTATCGGCTTGGTCATAGAGTAGATGCGAAAGATGGTGTCACGTTCTATCGGCACGCCGCCGTCTATGTCTGCCGCGCCGTAGGTTTGGAAGTGGAATGTATCGCCGCCGCGCGCCAGCATCGTGATTGCGCCCGCCAGCTTGCCGCCGCTCACATAGCCTTCCATCCAATCGTTGACGCGCCGCAGCCTCTTCTCTGAGAAACCGACCGACTTAGGTGATACGGTGTTCATTCTGTCCAACCCTTTCTGCCTTGCTTTCAAGTTTGCGCTTTCATGCGTCCGATTGCCTACGCCACGCCCAGTTGCTCCGCCATTCGCAGCATAGCGCGCGCCGTCTGTTCGTGCGCTATGTCCACCATATCGCCGCCGTAGGTTACCGCCGCGCCGCCGCTTTGCCGCATCCGTTCCATCGCATCCACAAGCCCGCGCCACTCGGCTATCTCTTCCGGAGTGGGCGTGAACACTTCGTTCACAATCGGCGCATGGTAGGGATGTATGAGGCTCATCCCGTTGTACCCCAGCCGCTTCAGTTCGCCGGCGTAGGCGCGCAAGCCGTCTAAGTCGCGTATATCGAACCACCCGCCCGATATGGGAAACTGAACGCCGGCGGCGCGCGAATCCACCAATACCTTGGATCGAATGAACAGCGTTTCCAAACCCTGCGGCGTCCATTCGTAGCCGATGGAGCGCGCGGTGTCCCCGCCCTTGCCGCCGCTGCCGCCCATATGCGCTATGCGGTCGGACGCAGTGGCGATCTCATATGCGCTGCGAATGCCCTGCGCCGTTTCCAAGCCCGGGTCTATGAATATGCTGCCAATGTCCATTCCCGCCTTGCGCTCGAAGAAACGCAGCAGCACATCCACCTCCACCACATCGGCGGCGCATTGCACCTTGGGCAGCGTAACGCCGTACAGGTTC
The DNA here is from genome assembly GCA_965203895.1 of Dehalococcoidia bacterium. GTDB lineage: Bacteria > Chloroflexota > Dehalococcoidia > Lucifugimonadales > JADFKI01 > Bin90. Next base: position 309,344 of record CBDBDI010000003.1, read on the forward strand.
GGCCCCGCAATCGCCTCTAGGTCGTAGCCGGTGATGCCGCTCTCAAGCGGGTTGACGCGCACGAACAGGGTTTGGCCTGCGCCGCCCAGTTCGTCGATCATCTTGGCGACCACTTGGCGCGCGGCGTCCTTTTCCTGCGGCGGCACCGAATCCTCCAAGTCGAGGATGAGCGCGTCGGCGCCGTACTTGGGCGCTTTGCGTATCCAATCTTCCTTGTTGCCCGGCACAAACAGGACTGAGCGTAGGGGCTTGGCTTCGAATTTCATTTGCGAACTCCGAGTGTTGGCAAGTAGTGAGTTGTAAGTATTCGGCTATCGGCTGCAGGCGGTTGGCGCTATGCGGATGGCCGCCCCTACACCACGCCGTCGGCTTTCAGCGCGGCGATGTCGTCGTCGCTCAAGTTCAGCAGTTTGCCATAGATTTCGGCGTTGTGCATTCCAAGCGTGGGCGCGCCGTAGGCTTCGGGCAGTTTGCCGCCGCCAAATATGATGGGAAATCCCGCCACTATGCCGCCGTCCGCCGTTTCGCCCAAAACGCCGTGCCGCATCGGAAGCAGACTGCCGCGCTCCCAAAAGTGCTTGTCGTTTATCGCCTCATCAACGCTGCGAACAGCCCCGCTCGGCACATCGAACTTCTCGAAGCGCTCAAGCGCCTCATCGCGCTTCAGCTTGCCTACGCGCTTCTGCACCTCAGCGCGCGCCGCTACGACATTCGCGGTTCTGCTGTGGAACTCGGCGAAGCGCGCGTCTTCCACAAGTTCGGGCGCGTCCAAGGCGTTTGCGAGCCGCCGCCACTGGTCGTCGCTCGCCGCCGTGATGGTGAGCTCGCCGTCGCTTGTGCGATACAAGCCGGTGGGGCCGCCGCGCGTGGTGTTGCCCATTCGCAGCGGCAAGCCCATCTCAATATCGTCTTCAAGCGTGTCCATCAGCATCAGCGAAGTGAGCGTGTCCATCATAGACACATCAAGGTATTGCCCCAGACCTGTGCGCTCTTTTTCGCGCAGCGCCGCCAGTATCGCATAGCACGCGAACAGCGGCGTAACCAGATCGCCGATGTAAAACCCCACGCGCGTAGGCGGCCCGTCGGGATGCCCGTTGATTTCCATCAACCCGCTCATCCCTTGTATCTGCGGATCGTGCGCCGGTTTGTCCGCATAAGCGCCCGTCTGCCCGTAGCCCGATATGGAGCAGTAGATTATGGACGGATTGGCGGCGGCTACATCCGCATACCCCAAGCCCATCCGCGTAAGCGATCCGGGCGCAAGGTTCTCAAGCATCACATCGGCGTGCTTCGCCAAATCCAAAAACATCCGCCGCCCTTGCGAATGCTTCAGATTGAGCGTTACGCTCTTGACGCCCTGATTGCGCTTTAGGAAGCGCGTGGATATGTCGTCGGGCGTCTGCGCCTGAGGATGCTTGCCCTTGGGGCCGATAAACGGCCCGTTGCCGCGCACCGGATCGCCTTTGCCGGGAACCTCGACCTTGATGACCTCAGCGCCCAGCCGCGCGAAATTCATGCTGGCGTAAGGCCCCGCCAAAAAGCCGGTTACCGCCAGAACGCGAATGTCTTTTAAGGGCTGCATACTCTAACTCCGCTCTAAAAGTGTATCGGTTGGGTTGGGATAGTCCGCCGCATTTTGGGCGGCATAAGGTTTCGGGTTGTAGGCGATATGTCAGCGTATCGAACGCTTACGCTTACGCCGCTTGCGACTTTCTCAGCGCGCGCATCACCTCAGCGCGAAGTAGCGCCAGTCGTCGGACATTTCGGCGCTGCCGCCGTTGTCCACCAGCAGAAGCTTGCCGGCGTCTTCGGTGCGCGCCGCAAAGCAGACATACCCGCCGTAGGTTTCCCCCCACTCTATCGGCCGCGATTCGTGGAACCTCTCTCCTAGATTGCCGCAGTCGTCCCGCTCGCCGGCCACTCCCGCATTCGTGTATCGGCGGGTGATGTCTTCCGTTTCGCCTACAAGCAGCAGCCGTCGATACGCCGGATACTTGACGGAATCCAGCCGATCGCCGGCGTTCTCCACGGCAATGCGGATGAGCGTGAACTTATGCCCGGGCGGCGGCGGCACATCGGGGTTGTTCGCCTCGTCAAGAAACTCTATCGCGGCATCGCCCCGAATCACTTTCGTTATATGCAGCACAAGCCCGCCGGAGTTTGCCAGCTCCGTCTTGTCTTTGAACGGCACGGGATTAACCCTGCTTCTGCCGTTGATAGTTTCAATTATTTCTTCAAGCGTGGGCGTGTTCGTGGGCGTAGGGGTATAGGTTGGCGTGGGCGTAAGCGTGGGTTCAGGCGTATAAGTGGGTTCGGGCGTGTAGGTGGCTACGGGCGTGTATGTAGGCGCGGGCGTATAAGTGGGCGCGGCGGTATGAGTAGGTTCGGGCGTATTCGTGGGCGCCGGCGTGTTGGTGGGCAGAGGCGTATTCGTGGCGGGCAGCGCAGCGATAGGCGCGGGCGTGTTGGTGGGCATAGGCGTGTTCGTAGGCGCCGGCGTATCAGTGGGCATAGGCGTATTGGTTGGCGCGGGCGTATCGGCGGGAACGGGCGTGCGCGTGGCAAGCGATGCGAGTGGCGGCGTGGCTTGCGCGTCAGTGGACAACGCCGCGCTCGCTGCCGCTGTGGGCGTAGCGTCGTCAGCGCCGCCGCCGCAAGCCGCCAGTATCAGCGCGAAAACCGCCGCTGCGAAAATCCCCAAATTTTTCACTGCGTCCATCCCCCCCATACTTAGAATACATCAGAATTGTACATAGCGGGCTGCGTCGATAAGCGCCATCATATCGCGCTCTTCCGACGCGGTATGTCCGCCAACTGCGGTTCGCTGCCGCCCAGTGCCGCCAGTCCGCGGGCGCTTTCGCGTTCAATCAGCGCGCGCAAGCCCTCGCTCACTAGCGCACCCTTTTCGGATATTCCCGTAAGCCGCCGCGCATTTGTCAGCAGCTCATCGTTGATGTCCAATGTGGTTTTCATAACCTGACGCCCCCGTTAAGTTCGCCGCTTCAGCGCAAGGCGGGCGCTGCGAAATCGCCCGTATTGCGCCTAAACATAGTGGTTGTGCGCCGCCCGCAGGTTCATCATGCGCGCGTTGGGGGATAGCGGCCACGGCAGTACGCCGCAGCGCTCCGCCCACGCATCGTATAGCGCTATCATCTCCGCGGCTTTGGGAGCGTTGCGCTCGACCAGATTGTTCAGCTCAGTGCGGTCTTCGTCCATATCGTAGAGTTCCCATTCGCCGCCTACTTCGGCTACCAGCTTCCAGTTCTCGATACGCACCGCGCGGCTGCCCTCGTGTTCCCAGTAGATAGGCAGATTGCGCTTCCAATCGCCCGTCTCGATAGCGTCCATGAAGCTGACGCCCTCTATTGGCGTGATGGCGCTGCCGTTGAGTTCGGCGGGATAGGACGCACCCGCCGCCGCTATGCAGGTCGCCGGTATGTCCGATATGTGCGTGGGCTCATGCGCAATGCCCGCCCGCTTTATCCTATCCGGCCAGCTCACGATGAACGGCGTGGATATGCCGCCTTCGTGCGTCCAGCGCTTGAACAGGCGGAACGGGCTGTTGCTGGCATTCGCCCAAGGCAGGTCGTAGCTCATGAAGGTATCGCCCGGGCCGGGGCGCATTCCCGCGATGTTGCCCATCTTGATTGGCGTCCCATCCGGGTTGGGGCTGGCGTACTGCGATGGCTCCGGACGCTGCGTATCCTCTGCCAGGAATTCGGCGCAACCGCCGTTGTCCGATAGGAACATAATCAGCGTATTGTCCGTTGCGCCCATATCGCGCACCTTGTCCAGGATGCGCCCGATGCCCTGATCCATTCGGTCGATCATCGCCGCATAGGTTGCCATTCGCAGGTCTTCCCAATCCTTGTTGCGCTCGTCGCCCCACGGATGCGCGGACGGATCGCGCGGCGAAATCGGCCATTTGGAATCGAGCAGTCCGCTCGCCTTCAGCTCTTCGTGGCGCGCGGTGCGAACTGCATCCCAGCCGTCGCCGTACTTGCCTTCATAGCGCGCTATGTCCTCATCCAAGGCGTGCAGCGGCCAGTGAGGCGCGGTGTAGGTTACATGCAGGAAGAACGGTTTTTTGTCGACGTGGGCGGCGTCATCGGCGGCGCTTGCGTTGGCGGCGGCGTTTTCGTCAAGCATCTTGACGGCGTTATCGGTTATGGCGTCCGTGAAGTAGTAACCCGACGGCTCAAGCTCCAAGAATCGGTCATCTTCCATAAGCAGACGCGGGAAGAAGTAGTTGGCGCTGCCCGCCACGATGCCGTAGAACCTGTCGAAGCCGCGCTGCGTGGGAATGGGATACCCCGTACTGCCTTTCAGCCGTTCCCAGTTGCTATCGTCAAGCAAATCGTAGCGCCCGCCCACATGCCACTTGCCGCTCATATAGGTGCGGTAGCCGCCCGCGCGCAGAACCTCTGCGATTGTGGCGCAGCTTTCGTTCAGATAGCCCTGATACGACTCCGGCCCAAGCGCGTCCATCATATGCCCCACGCCCGTCTGATGAGGGTTCAGTCCGGTGAGCAGCGACGCCCGCGAGGGGCAGCAGCGCGCCGAATTGTACATCTGCGAAAAGCGCAGCCCCGACGCCGCAAGCCTATCGAGGTTCGGCGTGCGTATCTCAGAGCCGTAGCAGCCAAGGTCTGAGTAGCCCATATCGTCGGCGAGTATCAAGATGATGTTCGGTTTCTGCGTCATATGGAATCCTTAGCGGTTAGATTTTCGGTCGAAGTTTGATATGGGCAGACGGTCACCGTTCAAGCCAAAGCCCGAACAGCGCGCCCACGAGAGCGCCTATTATGACGCTCGCGGTTATTCCGCTGAAAAGGGTTGCCAGAACCCCGGCGGATCCCCCGACTATCGTGCCTAGTATCATGGTTTTGGACAACCCGAGCCCGTCATAATGCCCAGTGTATGCGCCCAGAATAGCGCCCACGATTATGCAGGTCAAAACGCTTGCCGCTATCGTCGGGAATATGGCGTCATACTGGTGCGCGCGAGAATATGGGCGCATCCGCCCACGAATGCGGCTACGAACATACTGACGGCGGAGCCGAAAAATACGCCTATGACCGCGCCCAAAAGCGTGTCCCTTCCGTCGCGCACAATCAGACTCCGTTACCCTCAATGCAGCGCAAGCGCTACGCTTGCCAAACAGGGTTACATTATACACCAGGACGTTCCGTATTTCGGCGTACAATAAGCGCAACGCCGCCGCAGCGCATCGCGCTTTCACTGCTTTCGCTCAAATGACGGTCTTCTGCCGCCTAAGCCTGCGCCCGATGACCACGCCCGCGCCGATGCCTGCGACTGAGCCCGACGCCGTAAGGAACAAAAGAAACGTCAGCCGGTCGTATATCAAATAACTGAGTACACGCGCTAAGTATTCGAATACGCGCGCTAAGTAATGAAACGGTCCTTCGTGTGAAATAAAACTTCCCAAAGCCGTAAACGCTCCGACAAGCAAAATCGCAAACACGGCGGCAAGCGCGACGGCAAGCCACCCCGCAACTGCGCCGATGCCGGCGCCGCAGACCACCGCGATTACGCCGCCAAGACTGCGGACGCCCATCACTGCGCCCACAACCGCCCCCACGACCGGGCCAACGGGCATTGCGAACAAGCCCGACGTAGCGCCGGCTATTATAGCGAACCCTATGCCGACATCCGGCGGCGGGCCGTCTCTAAGCAGCAGCATAACGATGGCGATTAGAGCCATCCCGCCGCCGCCGATTAGCGCTCCCGCAAGCGCGTTTGAAACTGCCCCGATAACAGCGCCTATAAGCGCGTCGACGATTGCCCTGCCAAGTCTTGCCGGCGTTGGCATTGCCTTTCGCGCTAGTTTGGCAGCTTGCATAGTTTCACTGCTTTAGTTCAAATAACGGTCTGTTGCCGCTTAAGAATGCGCCCAATGACCACGCCCGCGCAGATGCCTATAACCACGCCCGCCGCCACTATGAACGACACGCCCATAAACAAGTCGCTATATGCTAGATAGTGGAACAGCGTGATTCTATGCCCACTAACCAAAAGATCGGCGAACACTACGCCCACGCCGGCAAGCAACCCCGCGCCTGCGCCGATGCCGCAGCCGCAGACCACCGCGATTACGCCATCATGACTGCGGACACCCGCCACCGCGCCGACAACCGCTCCCACGATCAACCCAACAGGAATTGTGAACAAGCCGGTCATAGCGCCGGCTACCACAGCGAACTCTATGCCGAGCGAATCATCGGGCGTAGGGTCTTCGATGGTCAGTTTCAAGATGATGTGGAATATGACCATCCCGACGCTGCCGCTCATTACGCCGACAGGCGCGCCCGCAATCAGCCCGACGACGGCGCCGATAAGCGCGTCGACTATTCGCCGTACCAATAGCGTATCCCTTTCGGCTTCGGTGAACGCATCCCCGCTTGCGGCAATCCCGCCCGCTCTACGGCGTTGAGTTTATTCTGTGTAATTGACTATGTATGCGAACTATAGCGTATGGCGCAATGCTAATGCCTTGCAGAGAGGGTTGGGGATAGGAACTGCCTTTTCAGGTTATTGCCAACCTGCGTATTGCGGCAGTTCGCAGTCCCCCGCGTTCTCTTATCTACGCCTAAGTCGTTACCGCCCCCAGCGACGCAGAAGACACCAGTTTGGCGTACTTGGCAAGCACGCCGCGCTCATAGTTGGGCGGCGGCGGCGTCCACTCTGCGCGCCGCTGCGCCAGCTCATCATCGGATAGCAGCACATTGAGCGCGCGCTCGTCGGCGTTGAAGGACACTATGTCCCCGTCGCGCAGCAGCCCGATTGCGCCGCCCACCGCCGCCTCAGGCGCCACATGCCCGATGCACGGGCCGCGCGACGCCCCCGAAAAGCGCCCGTCGGTTATCAGCATAGTGGAATCGCCTAGCCCGGCGCCCATTATCGCGCCCGTAACCGCAAGCATCTCTTGCATGCCGGGGCCGCCCTTGGGCCCTTCATAGCGAACCACCACCACATCGCCGTCCTTGATTTCGCCGTTGATTATCGCCTCAAACGCGGGGCGCTCGCCGTCGAACACGCGCGCCGGCCCTTCGTGCGCCGTGTGCTTGGTGCCGGACACCTTGATGACCGCCCCCTCAGGCGCAAGGTTGCCCTTCAGTATCACAAGCCCGCCCGTGGGACTGCGCGGCGTAGTTATAGGATAGATGACGCGGCTGTCCGGCTCGCCGTCGAACTCGTCCAAGTTCTCAGCGAGCGTCTTGCCGGTGATTGTCAGCGCATCGCCGTGCAGCAGTCCCGCCTCTAGGAGCTGCTTCATCACCACGGGAACGCCGCCCGCCTTGTCCACGTCGGACATCACGAAGCGCCCGCCCGGCCGCAGATCGGTTATGTACGGCGTGCGGCGGCTTATCTCGTCGAAGTCGTCGATGCTCAAATCCACCTGCGCTTCGTGCGCTATGGCGAGCAGATGCAGCACGGCGTTGGTAGAGCCGCCCATCGCCATAACCACCGTGATAGCGTTCTCAAACGCCTCGCGCGTCATAATTTGGCGCGGCGTTGCGCCCCGCTCCAGCATGCCGTACATCACGGCGCCCGCGGCGTGCGCCACATCTTCGTTGCGCGGATCCACCGCCGGTATGGACGCCGCGCCCGGTATGGACATGCCCATCGCCTCGATAGCGGATGACATCGTGTTGGCGGTGAACATCCCGGAGCATGCGCCCTCGCCCGGACAGGCTATCCGCTCCATCGCGATGAGTTCGTCAAGCGTCATATCGCCCGTGGAGAACGCCCCGCAAGCCTCATACATATCTTGGATGTTGATGTCTTTGCCCATATAGTTGCCGGGCAGTATCGCGCCGCCATACACGAATATCGCCGGCACATCCATTCGCGCCATCGCCATCATTGCGCCGGGCATATTCTTGTCGCACGCCGCGACCACCACAAGCCCGTCCATTCCCTCGCCGAATGTAACCGTCTCTATGGAATCCGCGATAACCTCGCGGCTCACCAGCGACGCCTTCATCCCCTCGGTTCCCATAGATATGCCGTCGCTGATGGTGATAGTGCCGAACAGAAACGGCACGCCGTCGGCGTCCCATATGCCTTGCTTGACCTTCTGCGCGATGCGGTCGAGATGCACATTGCAGGGCGTGACGTCGCTCGCCAAGTTCGCCACCGCCACGAAAGGCTTTTCGAAGTCTGCGTCTTTCAAGCCCACCGCGCGCAGCATCGAGCGCGCCGGCGCCCTATCCGGCCCATCCACGACCACATGGCTCTTGTGCCTGAGCCTAGAAACGGTTTCGGTTGCCATAACAGCGTCTCCTTTTCGCATTGCCTTGTATCTTGTCTTGCGATTTCGCTTGCCATCCTATACTGATTAGGTCTCCCAACCCGGTCTCCCAACAACGACGGGGATTATACCAAAACGCATACCGCGGCGCGCCATTAGCGCATTAACAGACACATAACGGAGCCGCCGCGCCATCTGCGCTAAAGCGGAGGAATGCGCTTGACAAAGCGATAGGCAGGCCCGCTTGCGCGAACCTGCCTATCCGTATGCGTTCTTTGGGCGAGGATGCCCTTGCCCTATGTTAGCCTATGGCTTCGTCGATGCTGCGCTTGAGGCTGGACTTCGGCACTGCGCCGACGACCTGCTTGGAGACCTGGCCGCCGTCGAAAATCAGCAGCGCCGGGATGCCGCGAATGCCGTAGTTGATAGCCGTCTTGGGGTTGGAGTCCACATCCAGCTTGGTGAACTTCATCTTGCCGGCGTACTCTTCGGCGAGCTCGTCCACAACGGGCGCAATCGCCTTGCAGGGGCCGCACCAGTCCGCCCAAAAGTCCACCAGAACCGGAGTGTCCGAATTCAACACTTCGGCCTCGAAATTGCCGTCGGTAACCGCGATTGGCTTTGCCATCAAATCCTCCAAGAGTAGGTTTATTAAGTCGATAGTCGTCGGTTTGTCAGTAGTAATGTATTCCCCATCCCAGCCTTCCAATCCTTGGACTTTGGATTGGAAAGAACGCCTTCGCGACGGCGACAAACGGATGGAAAACTTTGCGTCAATGCGCCCTAACCCGCCATCGCGCTTGCGCCGCCGTCGGCTTGCGATTCTGCCTATTGCCTACGATGGGCGTTCTTTGCGCTCGATTTCGCGCTCTTCCGCCTTGTGGCGCAGCGGGCGCCCCTTGTCGGGCGTGGGATCTTTGACCAGCCCGTACATTTCGCGCCCTTCGTGGCCTTCGGGCAGATACTCGGTTATCGGCATGCCCTCTTCGTTGACGAACAGCAGGCAGTGGCAATACTTGTATATCTGCATATCGTCGCAGGCGCAAATCCAGGTGCGGTGCTTAATCTCTTCGGTCTTGTCCGGATAGAAGCGGCACGGGCAGAGCGGCCTGCCGATTTCGTCCACATTCTGGGCAAGCCCAAGCACCACCGCATCGGTTACGCCCTCGCCCGGATGGGTGAATGTTCCCGACTTCTGGCAATACTTCTCGACGAAGGTCCGCATTCGGCCCATCGCCTTATCGCTGGGGTTCTCTCTCGTCATAGCGGTCTCCTCTCACAACGCCGCCGGAAATGGGGCAGGCTCTCTTATGCCGATGATGATCGCTAACCGATTTGGGGGACAAACGCGGCTGCGATTGCCGCGCGGCGGGCATTGGTGGGCGGTATAAGACTTGAACTTATGACCTCTACGATGTCAACGTAGCGCTCTTGCCAGCTGAGCTAACCGCCCACGCCTTGCGCCCATTCAGTCTAACAAAGCGGGGCGCTGCTGGTCAAGCGGGGCGGGACTGGCGGGGCATTCTCGCATTTCCCCCCCGTTTGGACATCCGCTTGAAGCCCCGCGTCCGACAGCGCATCTATATCGATGCGCCCGCCCGCAAGCCGCATCCCCACACGCGCTAGCCTGCAGTCATCGAGATAGCCGATTACGAAACGGACACCGCGCATTCCCACGCGCGCTAGACGGCAGTTTGAGCGCCATCCTAGCTAACGCCGCCCAACTATGCGAATGCCGCCTTTTCTATTTTTGCATTTCTGCTTTACGGGCTGCATTTTGCGTTAAACTTTGCATTAAACTTATTGAAAAACGCCTCGCCTGCGTGTATATAATATACCCGCAATGGAATCACAAAAGCGCATCCAAGCAGACAACCCCGAATTCATTCAGCGCATAAGCCGCGACTGGTGGAAGCGCCCGTTCGACCTAGCCGTCCTCTGCGCCGTACATATCGCGCTCGCCCCCCTCTGGCTAATCCTCTGGACAGCCATACCCCTCGCCATTCGCATCAGCGACCGAGGCCCCGTCTTCTACATCCAAGAGCGCGTCGGCAGAAACGGCAAAGTCTTCAAACTCTACAAGTTCCGCTCCATGGTCGTCGACGCCGAAAACGCCACCGGCGCCATCTGGGCCCGCCAAAAAGACCCCCGCATAACCCCCGTCGGCCGCTTTCTCAGAGCCCACGCACTCGACGAACTGCCCCAAGTCATCAATATGTGGAAAGGCGACATCAGCCTAGTCGGCCCCCGCCCCGAGCGCCCTGAGCTCGTAGAGCGCATCGAGCGCGAATGCCCCGCATTCCGCGCGCGCCTCGCCGTCCGCCCAGGACTCACCGGCATAGCCCAAGTCTGCGGCCAATACGCCACGCTGCCGCACCGCAAACTTCGCTACGACAACCTCTACATCAAGCGAATGTCCCCCTGGCTCGACATCAAAATCCTCTTCCTATCAACCCTTGTCGCCGTCAGAGGCGACAAGTGGCGCTAAACCCCTGCCCCGCGCAATGCGATGCGCCCGTCAATTCGGATTAGCCCGCCGTGTGCGCCGCCCGCCGCCGCGCAATACCCGCCCGCCAATCAGCGCATCCCTTCCAGATAGCCCTGCTCTAGAAAAATATAACTCTGCTCCACCATATTAGGCGCAAACTCCCGCGCGCTTTCAAGACGCTCCCGCGCTATCGGCGCATACGCCGCGTCCCGCTCCGCCGCCGCCTGATAAAAGTCCGCAAGCGCAACCAGTATCCGCCAATTCTGCGGCTCCAACTCCCGCTGCGCACGCGTCTCACGCTCAAACAACTCCACCGCTCCCCGAAGCTCCTCATCCGAAAGCGAACCGGAAATCCGCATCGCCTCCGACATCAGAAGTATGCGCGGAAATTCCCCCATCTCAGGAAACAATCCCACCGCATCATTGAAACGCGCCACCCGCGCATCCCATTCGCTCCCGATAGCCCCCAAAAACTGCGCGGTAGCCGCAGCCCCCGAATACATCCGCGCATTCACCATCCCAACAACCGCAAGCGCAACCGCCGCCGCGCACAACGACAGCCCAATCGCCCCCCAAGACGACCGCAGCGCAACCGAAATCCGCCCAAACCTCAGCCCGCCCGTCCACCTAGACGGCAGCCATCCCGCCGACGCCTGCCCGTTCCTCTCCCTGAAACGCATCTCCGCCGCCGCCGCAAACGCCGCAAGCACGCAAAACTGCATCAACCCCACAGGCGTGTCGAACAGAGACAAATTCTGAATGAAATACGCCAACATCGCCATCGCGAATATGAACAGCGCTACCTGTTCGTACCCCGGAGCGCGCGCAATCGGCAAACTCAACGCGCGCATCATCGCGAACCAAAGCAAGAGGTAACTCGCCAAGCCCACTATCCCCTTGGTAACAAGCTCCTCAACCAATTTGTTGTGAGCCTTATCAAACAACTCCCTATTGACTGAAGCGTCTATTACATAACGCCCCCAAGGCACTATGAAGTTCTCAGGCCCCCAACCTACTATCGGCCTCTCCAGAAAAGCGCGGTAGCCGGCGTCAATCGCATTCACCCGCCCGCTTACGCTGGGGTCGTTCAACCCCATCGTGGCTATTCGCCTAACCGTCGGATCTTTCTGTATGCCAAACGGCAGCGCGACTTCCAGCCTCAATACCACGAACAGCGCAAGCGCCACTGCGCTGACCGCCGCAAGCGCCGCGCATGCCCAGCGCACAATCCGCATACGCCCCCATATCAGGTATGGAATCGAAAAAATCACCGCCACAGCCACCAATGCGCCGAACCCGCTGCGCGTGCCTGTCAGCCACACCGCCCACAAATTCAGCATAATGGACGCCATCCAAAACACCTGCAGCAGCGGCAGCCAATCAAACGAACTTGACGGTGCGCCCTCCGCGCCCCGCCGCCTGCGTCGCCGCCGCGCTCTGCCTCCCGCGGCAGCCACGCGCCGATTGCGCTCGGTATCGTCGCTCAAGGAGTGAGCGATGAGCCCGAGCGCAATCAGCGTATTGATGATTATGTATGCCGAGAGGTAAGCGGGATTGCCCAGTGTAGATTCCAACCGATTGGTAGTGTGCGTCGGCAAACCCAAATCCAACACGCCGTAATACTGCGATATTCCCACCAGCGTTACTGCCGCGCATACCAGCAGCCCCACTGTGAACAGCAGCCGCCAATGCGCGAACGTGCGAAACGCCGATACCACAATCAGCGTGAACGCGAACCAGTGCGCCAAATCCACTATGCCCTGCATTCGCTCATAGTTCGACCACAAACTCCGCGTCAAGCTCACCCCCGTGAACGCCGCAAGCAAGGACGCCGCCAACCACAGCCCAAACGCCGCCAATATCCATGAGCGCGGCAGCCTATGCTGCGGATAGTAGAAAATCAGCAGCAGCCACAGCGCGAATGTCAGCTCAATCACCACCCGCGCGTATATCGCCTTGCCCACCACATACGGAAACAGCGTGCCGCCGCTTACTATGAGCGGCGTCAGCATTATCAGCATAACGCCAACACGCACCGCCCAAACCAACGCCCGGCCCACGTCTATCCCATACTCCGAAGCCGCGCTCCCCTGCCTCAAAATCCCTCCCCTAAATCGCCGTCAGCATAACCCATCTCACAATTCACCCAACCATCATACCAAAACCGCCCCCCCTTTGCGCCCCTTTGCGCCCCTGCGTTAAATTCTCCCCCAGCGCCCCCTTGCGCCAAAATTGCCCCCAAATTCCCCATTTTACCCCTTGACACACCCGTTCTGTTTATTATAATAGACCGCATAATCACATACAACCCCTTCCCACTCAGCGGAAGACCAGGACGCGGACAACCCCCGCGCGCCAATCGCTATGACCATCGACGCCACCATACAACGCCTCACCGGAGACGGCGAAATCATCGCCCAGTTCCTTGTAGATACCCTACAAGGCTACACCCGCGACGCCACCGTCAGCCACCGCCTCAAGTCCGCCGAGTGGCTTACCGCGTTCGGCCGACTCATCCCCGAATCAGCCATCCCCAAATCCGCAACCATTCGCCCACGCCCCAAGTCCGAACCCAAGCAGGCAAAGCCGGGCAAGAAGCCGAAGGTTACCGAAAAGCAAATCCTGCACTTCGACATCGCCCGTCTCATCAAGCAAGAAACCAACGACGGCGAAACCATCATCGAGTTCCTAATCAGGGTAATCTCCAAAATTGAGGAAACAGGCGAAAACTTCACCCCCGCCGTCCGTATGCGCGCCGCCCGCGAACTCCTAATCCGAGGCTTCGGCGGCACAATCCCCGGCGTCCGCCGCATCCTGTCCGGCAAAACCGAAGAGCTCGACTCATATCTCTCCAAGATAGTGCGCGAATACACCAACTACGGCGCAGACTCCATACGATTCCTTGTAGAGACGATGGAAAACAAAGACCCTGAGGCCGAATCCCGAGGCGCCGCAAGTTTTATCAAGCTCATGCGCATGCGCCCCAGAACCAAGCCCGCCGAAGGCTTCACAGCGTCCCACCGCGTCTGGGCAGCCTGCGAACTCTTGCGCCGCGCCTACGACATCAAGACCGACCACATCACCTACGAAGACATCCAAGCCTATTGGAGCGCCCGCACGCCCGCCGACGCCCGCAAAGACGACCCTAGCAGCCCTGCCGCCAGCCTCAAGGGTTTCACCCCCGAATACCTAGAAACCCAAGCAGCCAAAATGCGCGACGCCGACGAGCAACCCGCCGACGAGAATATCTACGCCGCAGAAAAGCCCGATGTTGCCACCGAAAAGCGCGATGACGACAAGCATCCCGCCGCCGACGCCAACACGCCGTCAGACACCCTTAGCCGCGCCGCCCGCCGCCGCGAACAGCGCGCCGAGCGCAAAACCCTAAAGCGCATCCCCCTCTTCCCCAACCGCCGCCGCACCCGCGAAGATGTAGCGGAAATGTTAGCCTTCAAAGCCGAACTAGAATCCAGGCGCCCCGCAGCCTTCGAATTCCAACGCCGCCAATCCGAAAAGCGCAAAGCCGCCGCCGCCCAAAATATCGCCGACGCCAAAAAGCGCAAAGCCGCCGGTGAGCAACTCGCCGCCGCCGCCGCCGAAAATATCGCAGTCTCAGAAAAGAGCGCGGACGAACAGCCCGACGCCGCCAAGCAGCTCCTCGCCGCCGCCGAACAGCGCAACGTTGCCACAGAAAAGCCCGATGTTGCCCCCGAACAGCCCGTCGCCGACAAGCAACGCGACGACAAAAATCCCGCCGCCGACAACACGCCATCAGCCAACCCCGCCAACCCCGGCCGCGCCGCCCGCCGCCGCGAACAGCGCGCAGCCCGCAAAGCCGAAAAGTGCGCCGTCAGTGAGCAACCCGCCGTTGCCGCGAATATCGCCGCCACCGAAAAGCGTGATGTCGACAAGATGCCCGCCGACAACATCACCGAAAACCCCGCCGCCGACAACACGCCGCCAGCCAACCCCGGCAACCCGGGCAGAGCCGCCCGCCGCCGCGAACAGCGCGCAGCCCGCAAAGCCCAAAAGCGCGCCAACGCCAACCCCATGCCGCGCGCCATCCACGCCACCGACATCGACGAAAACACCGTAGTCCTCTCGCACGAACCCCTATCCATCGAAGAGTGGAAGCGCTTGCGAAAAACCCTCGCCCGCCCCGACAACATCCCCGCAAACGCCCGCAGCCCCTAAGCCTCTTTGCGCCTTGGCGTTAAAACATTAGGAAAGAGTCTTTGCGCCTCTGCGCCTTTGCGTTAAATACCTTAGGCCAGACCCTTTGCGCTTTCCCGCCTCTGCGTCAAAACCCGACGCAGAGCAGCGTGCATACACCCTTGCGTTTCCTCAACGCTATCGCGTGAATCGCCGCGTCAGCAGCAGCAAACTCGCGGGCAAAATCAGCGCCGTTACGCCGCTCATAATCAGCATCGTGGCGTTCAGGCTGACCACGTCCGCTATCACGCCGTAGGCGATTGGCGCGGCAACCGTGCCAATCTCATTTGTGGTATAGAAGAAGCCGTAGAACCGCCCCCGCCGATTGGCAGGCACGAACTCCGCCACCGTTGCGTACAGGATGGACGATGTGCCGTTCAACCCTATGCCCAGCGCCACCATCAGCGGAATCAGAACCGGCGTCGGCGCATACACCGCAAGCGCTATCAGCGCCGCCGTTAGCCCCTTCGTCGCCCATATCAGGCTCACCGTCCCGAAGCGCTCCCCAAGCCATCCCACCGCGAACTTGCCCGCCGCTCCCCCGATGAACACCCAAATCAGCATCCCGATCGCCTGCGATTCGTCCATCCCCCTAGCGATGAGCGCAAACGGCAGGAATGTCAGCGCCGCCGTCCGCGCGGTGGAATCCAGCATCCCTATGAAACTCAGAGTCGCGAACCCGCTTATGCGCGCGCTGCCGCCTGCGGTTGACGGCGCATCCGACGCTTGCGCCGACGGCTTGCCAATATCCACGCTGCGCCGCGTCAGCGCCGACAGCGCCATGAAGACCGCGCTCGCCAACCCGATGCCCAACATTATTTGCCGCCAGCCCAAGTTCACCGCGATAGCGCCCGCGACTATGGGCGGCGCAAGCATCTTGCCCAAGTCCCCCGCAAAGTTCACCGTCCCCACGGCGGTGGATCGCCCCCTATCGTCGTAGGCGCGCGACACCATACTCGACGCCAATGGGTGCTGAAACCCGCCGCCCAGGCCGCCCACGAAGCTCAGTATGACCAGCAGCGCGAACATCGGCGCAAGCGCCATCCCCACCAGCCCGACCGACACCCACATGTTGCCCGCCACCAGCAGCCAAAACTCGCCCGTCCCCTCCGCGATGAAGCCCGCTGGTATCTGCAATATCGCCGACGCCCCGCTGAAAGTCGCCCGCAGCAGCCCGACCTGCGTGAACGACAACCCCATATCGCTCTCGATCAGCGGCAGTATCGGGAACAGCAGCGCAAAATGCAAATCGCTCCAAATGTGCATCACCGAACCGAAGTACAGTGTGCGCCGCGCGCGCGGAATCCGCGATATGCGCGCAGATATGCGCCGCCCCACGGTCGCCAGCGTGCGCGGAATCCACAATACGGGCGCAGATATGCGCCGCCCTGCGATTGCCAGCGTGCGCCGCGCGCGCGAAATTCGCGCAATGAAATCAAGCATAACGCCGCCGATTATACTACGATTGCCAACCAAAGTTCAGCGCAAACCGCCGCCCCGCATTAACCTTGTTAGAAGATAAGCCGATTTTGCCGCCGATCGATTGTTAGCGCTACAATAACGGCGCAGTCGAGGTTGGCGAGATCGAGGCTAAGTCCAAGCGCAGCGAACCGCGATTGCGCTATTGCATCCGAAACAATCTCAGCGAGGGCAAAGCGCTATCGCCGCCGCAAGCGGGTGTAGGATAGATACATTGGACGCCACTATATCCTATAGCGCTGAAGGGTTAGCTCTGAAGGGTGAGAATGCCGAGCAACAGGCGCTCGCTCCTTAATAGTTATAGTTAGAATGCCAAGCGCCGCCAAAGGCTTGACTAATGGTGTAGCATTTACTTTCGATATAGTGTACATTTTCACGAACTACCGCCAACTACAATGTGATGTGTTGTAGGCAGAAGAGAAGCATGCAGTCAAGTTTAGGCGCGAGAATGACGCCGTTCAGGCAGTTCGTCTATATGTTTGCGCTGACGCTGGTCGTCCAAACGCTCCATATGATCGAGCATGTCTCTCAGCTAGTCCAAAAGTTTGCGCTGGACGCGCCGTCCGCTCACGGGCTTATCGGTTCGTTCGATGTGGAGCAGGTGCATTTCACCTTCAACCTGCTGTACTTTGGCGCGCTCATCTATGTGATGCTGGGGTGGCTGAACTTCGGCGCGCAGGTGTGCAGCCGCCAAAAGATGCTGGGCGCATTGCTGGCGATGGTGACGCTGCTGCAGGGCTACCATATGGTAGAGCATTCGGCGAAGCTGGTGCAGTTCATAAACAGCGGTCTTCAGGGGACGCCGGGGCTGCTGGGCGCGCACTTCGACGGCGTGATATTCCACGCGGTTATGAACACCGCAGTCTATGCCCCGGTTGTAGTGGTGTTCGTGTGTTCGGGAATGTACAAGCAGTTCGGCATCGGGCGCGCCGAGCCGGAGCCTGCGCCGCAAAACTAGCGGCAGCGCGCCAAGCCGCGCATAGAGCGAATGCGCCCAACTAGCATTTTGTCCCGTTGTCCCGTGCGAAAAACGTGCGGGACTTTTTTATGATTGTAAAAAACCTTGTCAGTTCGCAGGCAAAAAGTGTTATGATAATAGACCGAAACGCCGAATTGCAGCCGTTTGCCCTGCGGGCGACGGCATAGCGATAAGCAAGCTCGGCCGTTAACACAGGGGGTTGCGAGCGCGTATGTCGGTTATATGGCGAATCGTCAAGATGGCGTTCAGGCGCAAATGGCATATGCTTGCGGCGTATATCTCAATGTTCGGCGCCGCAGCCGCATATCTGTTTCTGCCCTACTACTTCGGCGTAGCCATAGACCAAGTCAAGGTTCTGGTGGAAGGCGGCGCATTTCCGCTGCAAAACCTTCTGGTTATTACCGGCATTATCATCGGGCTTAGCGTCATACGCGGCGCGCTCTCCTACTTCCAAACCTACCTGGGCGAAGCGGTGTCGCAGTTCGTGTCTTATGACCTGCGCAACCGCTTCTACGACCATGTGCAGCACCTGAGCTTCGGCTTTCACGACAAGAACCACACCGGACACCTGATGTCGCGCGCCATCACGGACGTCGAGAACATCCGAATGTTCGTGAATATGGGTATCGTGCGCACGCCCTACTTCGCCATTCTGATGGTGGTGGTGTCCGTAATTCTGATACGGATGGACTGGCAGCTCGGTTTGCTGGGCATCAGCTTCATGCCGCCGGTGATTCTGGTGTCGGGCGTGATACGCCTCAAGCTGCGGCGGGCGTGGCTTAAAATCCAAGATATGATGGCCGAGCTGAACACCGTGCTGCAAGAGAACTTGACCGGACAGCGCGTAGTGAAGGCGTTTGCGTCGGAGGATTTCGAGAACCGCAAGTATAACGATAAGAGCATGGAAGTGTCCGAGGCGTTCATCGCCGCTGAGAAGCTTCGGATTTCCAACACATCGTTCACGCTGTTTTCGTTCCAAATTGCGCTGGCGCTGATACTGCTGTTCGGCGGCTGGCGTGTGATTAGTAGCGATCTGACTATTGGGCAGCTGGCGGCGTTTGTGTTCTATATGCAAATCCTAGCAATGCCCGTGCGCATGTCCGGAATGATTGTGAACTCATACGCAAGGGCGGCGTCGGGCGGTCAGCGGCTGTTCGAGATCTTGGATATGCCGTCGGAAGTTGTGGAAAAGCCAAACGCCAAAGAGATGCCGCGCGTCAAGGGGCATGTGCGCTTCGAGAATGTGAGCTTCGGCTACGAAAAGGGCAAGCCGGTGCTGCGAAACATCGACCTTGAACTAGAAGCGGGCAAGGTGGTGGCGCTGCTTGGCGCTCCCGGCAGCGGCAAAAGCACCGTCGCCAATCTGCTGCCGCGCTTCTATGAGGTAGGCTCCGGGCGCATCACGATCGACGGAATGGACATTCGGGACGCGACGCTGAGATCGCTGCGCCACAACATCGGCATGGTGCAGCAGGACGTGTTCCTGTTCGGCGCGGGGCTACGCGAGAACATAGCCTACGGACGCGAGGACGCCCCCGTCGAGGATGTGACGCGCGCTGCAAAGGTGGCGCAGCTTCACGACTTCATATCATCGCTCGAAGACGGCTACGACACCGACGTGGGCGAAAGAGGCGTTACGCTATCCGGCGGGCAGCGTCAGCGGATGTCCATAGCGCGCGCCGTGCTGCTTGACCCGCCCATTCTCATACTGGACGATTCCACCTCCAGCGTTGACGCCAACACCGAAGACCAGATCCGCAGGGCGATGGAAGAGGTTATGCGCGGACGCACCACGCTCATAATCGCGCACCGCCTCAGCACGGTTCACAGGGCGGACGAAATCGTTGTGCTGGACAGGGGCGAAATCGTGGAGCGCGGCGATCACGCCGAACTGCTGGCGCTGGGCGGCAAGTACCGCGAAATCTACGAACTCCAGCTGCGTCCCCAAGAAGAGGTAATGCGCGATATAGATGTAACCGAGTCGGCATTCGCCGCCTTGGGGGAGGGCGCGCCGCGATGATGCAAGGAAGCGCTTTCAGCGGACGAAGCAGCGGACGCCCCGAACCGGATGGCGAAACTTTCGGCAGGATATACGATAAGCGCGTCATCGCGCGCATCCTGCCATATGTGCGCCCGTACAAGCGCCTGGCGCTATTCGCCTTCATCGCTATGCTGGTGTACACCGGCTCGCAGGTGGCTATTCCCTTCCTTATAAAGCTGGGAATAGACGGCTACATAGAGAACGGAAGCTTCCAAGGACTGCTGACGATATTCGGCATATTCGTGGCGACGGCGGCGGCGGGACTTGCGGCGAACTACCTGCAGCAGATGTTCATGGCGCGCGTGGGGCTAGGCGTGTTGTACGACCTGCGCCGCGCGATGTTCGGACACCTGCAGCGCCTATCGCTGTCCTACTACGACAAGACCGAAGTGGGACGCATAATGTCGCGCGTGCAGGGCGACGTGTGGCAGCTCCAAGAGCTTATGGCGGTTGTCATAATGACCACCGCCGACCTGCTGAGCCTCGCCGGCATCATAGTGGCGCTGCTGGTGATGAACCTGAAGTTGGGACTGATAACGCTGACCGTGCTGCCCATCCTGGGCTTGACGATGGGCATATGGCAGCCTTTCGCGGTGAAGGCGTTTCTGCGGGTTCGCACCGCAATATCCATCGTGAACGGCGCGCTCAACGAAAACATCACCGGCGTGCGCGTTGTGCAGGCGCTTAACCGCCAGCCGCGCAACCTGCAGATATTCGACGGCAAGAACACCGAGCATCTGAACGCCAACCTGTGGGCGGGCAAACTCTCGGCGAGCCTGCTGCCGGCGGTGGACATTCTGACCGCGCTGGCAATCGTGCTGGCGGTGTTCTTCGGCTCGCGAATGGTAGTCGGCAACGAACTGCAAATAGGCGTGCTGATTGCGTTCATAATGTACATTCAGCGCTTCTTCGACCCAATCCGCAACCTTACGATGCAATACACGCAGCTGCAGCGCTCAATGGCGTCGGGCGCGCGCATATTCGAGCTGCTTGATGTGGAGCCGGATCTGGTCGACAGACCAAACGCCGGCAGTCTGCCGCAGCTCAAGGGCGATGTTGTGCTGCGCGACCTGAGCTTCAGTTACGCCGCAAGCGCAGAGATAGCGCGCCTTGACCAAGAGGCGGGATCGGCAAACGGCGTCAACGGCCGAAACGGCGCAAGCGCGGCCAATATGCCGGATGTATTGCGCCATCTATCGCTGCACATCAACCCGGGGGAGACGGTCGCGGTTGTGGGGCCCACGGGCGCCGGCAAGACCACGCTGGTATCGCTCATATCGCGCTTCTACGATGTGCCGCCCGAAAAGGGCGCGATTCTGGTGGACGGCTACGACATCCGCGACGTCACCCGAAGCTCGCTCGCCGGGCAGATGAGCATGGTGCTGCAAGAGCCGTTCCTGTTCTCCGGAACCGTGCGCGAAAACATCAAGTACAACCACCCGTGGGCGACGGATGAGCGCATGATAGAGGCGGCGAAAGCGGTGGGCGCGCACGACATCATAATGCGGCTGGACGAAGGTTACGACACCTACTTGGCGGAGCGCGGCGTCAACCTCAGCCTAGGGCAGCGGCAGCTGCTCAGTTTCGCAAGGGCAATCGTGGCCAACCCGCGCATCCTGATACTTGACGAAGCCACCGCCAACATCGATAGCTACACCGAAATGCTGATCCAGCGCGCGCTGCAGAAGCTGCTCAAAGACCGCACCGCCATCGTGATAGCGCACCGCTTGTCCACGATACGCGGCGCGGACAAGATAGTTGTGCTAAACCAGGGCGAAATCGTAGAGGTAGGCAACCACGCCGCCCTAATGGAGCGGGACGGTCTGTACGCGCACCTGTATCAGATGAACTACGCATCGATGGAAGAGGAAGAGGGGTAGGGATATGGCGGACGACGACGGCAGCGCCATCTACACCATCGGCCACAGCAACCACGAATGGGAAACATTCGCCGACCTGCTGAAGCGGCACGATATAGAACTGCTGGTGGATACGCGCTCCAGGCCGGCCAGCCGCTACGCCGCATTTGCGAACATACCCGTGCTGCCCGGACTGCTGGAAGCGGAAGGCATAGACTACCAATTCATGGGCGGCGCGCTAGGCGGCAAGCCTGCCGACGCCTCCCTATACGATAGCAAGGGCAAGCCCGACTATCGCCGGATGCGAATGCAGGATGCGTTCCAAGAGGGAATAGCGATACTTGCGGGCATGGCGGCGAGGCAGCGGGTTGCCATCCTATGCTCAGAGGAAGACCCAACCAAGTGCCACCGCCGCCTGCTCATAGGCCCGGCGCTTGAAGAGCAGGGCGTCAAATCGCTGCATATCAGAGCCGACGGCGCAGTGAACAGCGCGGACGCGCTGAGCGGCAAGAAGGCGTATCAACGGCAGCTGCAGGGGACGCTGGGGATTTAGCGCAGTGAAGATTTACACTATCGGCTTCACGGGGAAAACCGCCGAAGAGTTCTTTGGGCTTTTGAACTCTGCGGATGCTCAGTGTCTTGTTGATACGCGGCTCAACAACAAGTCCCAATTGTCGGGATTTACAAAGAAGGGAAATATCGAGTTCTTCGTTGAGCGGCTGACAGGTATGAGATACATTGAGGCGCCGCTTTTGATGCCGGAAGCCGCTATGCTGAAAGAATATCGCAACGGCGGCGACTGGGACATTTACGAACAGCAATACAACCGCTTGTTGGAACAACGGGATGTTGGATGCGCCATAGACGCCGGCATATTCAGCGATGGCGTTGTGTTGCTATGCAGCGAGCGCACGCCCGAAAAGTGCCACCGGCGGCTTGCGGCGGATTACTTGAAGGCGAACCTGTTTCCCCAAGCAGAGGTATCGCATCTGTAGCTAACCGGTCTCTATGATTGCCGCAATGAGCTTGTATGCGTATCCAAGATACTCATCGCCCAGACTGACGGTAAGAAAGCATTCGCCGATACGGTAATTGCCATCGGGTTTTTGCAAGTACGCGCGCTCATATTGCGGATCGGTAACCCAAAGCCCATAGTCAGCGCCGTTATACCGGAAATGCCCCTGCACTCTCCGCCGCGGCTTGCCGGAAGCGGTGTCATGAGCGAACACGAACAACTCTATATTCGATACCCTAATCAGACGCAGCGAACTCTCAATGCCGCTTGTTCCCGTAATAGGAATTCTGTCATTGACGCCGTTGCCGCTACTATAGCCGTTCATCCAAAGCGCTGGGACGCTATCGGTTAGCCTCGTCAGTTCGTTCATCCCGACTCGTCTAATCTTTTCCCAGTAATAATCGGGATCGAGCAACCAGTTTTCGCGCTGAAAGCCCTTTGGCAGCGCGTTCTTCAAAGGCACTCTGATAACATCAAGAACGCGCGGATCGCTTCCATCGTCATATTCGCGTTCATATTCCGATACTTCTTCGGACGCGCGAGCGCTCACCGGACGAATCCATCCGCCAATGGATCCATCCCGCAAAATTTCTTTGCCCGCGATGCAACGCCCGCTGTGCTTGCGCGAATTGGCAAGGCAAACGATGCGCTTGAAAATAGGACTTGGCATAGCAATTCCCTACATTTTGAGTACCGCCGTCGGATTGTACCATACGATAACCGCTTTGCAATCACACCGCGATAACAGCGCCGCCCCCTACCCCCGCATCCCCGCCCACGCCGCTGCCAGCAGCGCCGGCGCGCACGGCGCGTAGGGGATGCCCACCGACCACACGCCCGCGACGCAGAATAGCAGCAGCAGCGCGGCGGACGCCCATAGCAGCGGCAGCGTGAGCGCGCGCGGCAGCGTCGAGGGCAGCGCCGCTATCATGCCCGCGGCGGTCAGCGCTATGGGGACTACTAGCAGCAGCGCCGCCCACACGCCGTTGACTTGGATGAGCGTTTCGCCGCTGCTGTAGGCGGGCGCAAGCAGAAAGAATAGCGTCGCCGCCCACGCCCATATGTGCGCGAATAGCGCTGCGAATATGCGTACTTTGGCGCTGCTCATACGGGTTCACGCTTTCGGGTTGGCGCAAGGCGGATGCGCCGTTGTTATGGCAATCAGATCAGGCGCGCCTGCGGGTCGACGGCATCGTCCTTATCGTAGTCGAGTCCGAAATGTTCGTGCGCTAGGCGGGTTGCCACGCGCCCGCGCGGCGTTCTGTCTAGGAAGCCCAGCTGAAGCAGATACGGCTCATACACATCCTCTATAGTGTCAGGATCCTCGCTGATGGACGCCGCTATAGTGTCCAAGCCCACGGGGCCGCCGTCAAACTTTTGGATGATGGACTCCAGCAGGCGGCGATCCGTGCCGTCCAAGCCCTGCTCATCAACCTCAAGCTGGCCGAGCGCCCGCTCCGCCACTTCGCCGGTGATGACGCCGTCGGCCACCACCTGCGCGTAGTCCCGCACGCGGCGCAGCAGGCGGTTGGCTATGCGGGGCGTTCCCCTCGCCCGCCGCGCAATCTCCGATACGCCCTCCGACTCGGCGGCAATTTCCATTATGCGCGCGGAGCGCCTGACGATGGTGTTCATCGCTACATCGTCGTAGAAATCCAGGCGGTGTATGCTGCCGAAGCGGTCGCGCAACGGCGGGCTCAGCATCCCGTAGCGCGTGGTTGCGCCTATCAGCGTGAACGGCTGTATCCTGAGATTCATGCTGCGCGCCTTCAAGCCCTTGTCTATCACCCACGACACGAAGTAGTCTTCCATAGCGGGATACAGCACCTCCTCCACGATGCGGCTGAGGCGGTGTATCTCGTCCACAAATAGAATATCGCCTTCCTTGAGCTGCGTAAGCGTCGCCACCATATCGCCGGGGCGCTCTATGGCGGGCCCGGACGTAGTCTTGATGTTGACGCCCATTTCCACCGCCATTATGTTGGCGAGCGTGGTCTTGCCGAGCCCGGGCGGGCCGTAGAGCAGCAGATGGTCGAGCGGTTCGCCGCGCTGCTGCGCCGCCGTAACGCTAATCTGCAGCAACCCCTTGACGGCATCCTGCCCGATGTAGTCGGCGATGCGGCGCGGGCGCAAGCCGGTGTCCAAGTTGTGGTCCGATTCGTGGCGCGCGCCCGATACGATGCGTTGTGTCATAACTGACCCGTTTCGTTCATGCAAGTTCTTTGTAGATAGAAATTATATGTTTGCCGCTAATTCGTCAAATTGCAACGGCGCGCGGTGTACAGCGCTGCGATATAATCGGATGAAACGAATACCGCTATGGAGTGATTGTGAACTACGAATCGGATTTTGCGGTGCTGGGCGGTGAGACTACGGATATATGGAATGCGAATGCGGACTTTTGGGACGCGCGAATGGGCGAGGGCAACGCCTTTCACAAGCTTCTGATTGAGCCCACTCAACTTGCGCTGCTGAACCTGCAGCCCGGCGAGCGCGTTCTGGACATCGGCTGCGGCAACGGGCAGTTCGCGCGCAAGATGGCATCGCTGGGGGCGAATGTTATCGCCATAGACGCCGCTGAACGGATGATAGCGAATGCGCGCCGCCGAACTACGGCGGACAACGGCGGCGGGCGCATATCCTACGGCGTGGTGGACGCCGCCGACGAAGCCGCTATGCTGGCGCTGGGCGAAGGCGATTTCGACGCCGCTGTCTGCACAATGGCGCTGATGGACATTGCCGCCATTGCGCCGCTCGCCGCCGCCGTCAAGCGCCTGCTGACGCCGCAGGGACGGATGGTTTTCAGCGTAATGCACCCCTGCTTCAACTCAACCGAAGGCTTCACCAAGGTTATGGAACAGGACGAGCGCGGCGGCGTCCGCACAGAAAGGCTATCGGTGAAAATCACGCAGTACATCCGCCCGCACGCCCACAAAGGCTTGGCGATGCTTGGACAGCCCCTGCCGCAGAACTACTTCCACCGCCCGTTGAGCGCGCTGCTGGGCGCATTCTTCGCGGCCGGCTTTGCGCTTGACGCCCTAGAAGAGCCGGTATTCCCTGAAAGCGAACCGCAGGGCGATCCGCTGAGCTGGCAAATGTACAGGGAAATCCCGCCAGCGCTGGCGGCGCGTCTGATACCGCGCTAGGTTAATCATAGGCAATAGTAGGAATAGAGAGGGCAGCAAAATGTCTGAACAAACCGGTTGGAGCGAACAGGATTCGGCGACATACCGCGCGCTTGCCGAGATTGCGGTACCGATGCGCCGCGAGTTTCTGGCGTCGCTGCTGTGCCTGCTGCCGTTTGGCAAAGACGAATCGTTTCGCATCGTGGAACTGGGCTGCGGCGAAGGCGTCTTGGCGCGCGCCGCGCTAACGGCGTTCCCCAAGGCGTCCGTATTGGCGCTGGACGGCTCGGAGTCGATGCGGGCGCACGCCGCGGCGCTGCTGGAGCCGTTTGGGAAGCGCGCATCGGTCGAGCCGTTCACACTAGAGTCGATCGACTGGTTCAGCCGCATTGACGGCGCAGACTGCGTTATGTCCTCCCTGGTAGTTCATCACCTAACGACGGATGGCAAGCGACGGCTGTTCCGCGAGGCGCACAATCGACTGAGTGAACGCGGCGCGCTGCTGCTCGCCGACCTGATTCGGCCTCAGCGCGCTGAGGGTTGGCGGCTGTACGCCGACGCCTACGATGCCGTCAGCAAGCGGCAGTCGATTGAGCGCACGGGCGATACGGCGCTCTACGATAGACTTGTGGCAGAGCGCTGGAACTACTACCGCCACCCGGACGCATCCGAAACGCCCTCGCCGCTGTCTCACCAACTAGAATGGCTGTCGGATGCCGGCTTCGATGCGGTCGACTGCTTTTGGCTGCAAGCCGGCCACGCCGTCTATGGCGGCTACAAAGCGCGCGGCGGCATCGGCGCGCTGAGCCTGCCCGACGCGCTGGCGGCAGTGGATGCGGCGCTTGAGGCGAATGCGGGATGAGCGCCTTGGCGTACATAAACGCAAAGGCGCAAGGCTTACCCGTTAAGCGAAAATGAACTTTTAGCCGGTCAAAAGGCTTATAATACCGAAAGCGCAAGTTTAATTAAGCGAAATCGGTCATTGAACCAAGCGGATATGTACAGAGGTGCAAACAATGTCAGGCTACATACTGAGCGAAGACGAACTTCTGCTGAAGAACACGGCGCGGGATTTTGCGGACAATGAGATTGCGCCGCGCGCCGCCGCCTACGATGAAAGCGGCGAATTCCCGCACGATAACTTCAAGGGAATGGCGGATTTGGGACTGCTGGGTCTGACGATAGACGAAGAGTACGGCGGCAGCGGCGGCTCGTTTCGGCTGCTTGCCATCGCGGTGGAAGAGGTGGCGCGCGCCTGCGCCGCAACCAGCGTATCCTACATTGCCCACCTTTCGCTGTGCGCCCAGTTCATCCATATGTGGGGGACGGAAGGGCAGAAGCGCCAGTTCCTGCCGGGGCTGGCAAGCGGCGCTCACATCGGCGCTTTCGCGCTCACGGAGCCGGGTTCAGGCAGCGACGCCGCCGCTATGCAGACCACCACCACGCGCTCCAACGGCGGCTACCTGCTCAACGGCAGCAAGACATTTATCACGAATGCGCCCGAAGCCGCCACTTTCGTAACGCTTGCCACGCACGACCGCAGCCTGCGCGCGCGCGGCATCGACGCGCTGATTGTGGAAGGCGATTCCGACGGACTGACGGTGAACCCGCTGCACGGCAAGATGGGCATGCGCGCCTCTTCCATTGCCGAAGTGGTGTTCGAGAACTGCCCCGTGCCGCAGGAAAACCGAATGGGCGGCGAAGGCGAAGGCTTTCGCCAAACTATGCACGTGCTCAACTCCAGCCGCATATCCATTGCGGCGCAGTGCGTCGGCATAGCGCAGGCGGCGTATGAATCAGCCGTGAGCCACGCCAAACAGCGCGAAACTTTCGGCAAGCAAC
This sequence comes from Dehalococcoidia bacterium, assembly GCA_965203895.1. Taxonomy (GTDB): domain Bacteria; phylum Chloroflexota; class Dehalococcoidia; order Lucifugimonadales; family JADFKI01; genus Bin90. The sequence continues at coordinate 336,659 of CBDBDI010000003.1, forward strand.
TCGCCGAACATCAGGCTATCCAATGGATGATTGCGGATATGGCAACGCAGATAGACGCCGCGCGCCTGTTGGTGATGCGCGCCGCAACCCTGCGCGACGCCGATACGCCGATTGTGAAAGAAGCGTCTATGGCGAAGCTTTTCGCCTCGCGCGTGGCGGTGGAAGCGGCGGACAAGGCGGTGCAGATACACGGCGGCAGCGGCTACTTTGCGCCCACCCCGGCGGAGCGCTACTACCGCGACGCCAAGGTTACCGAAATATACGAAGGCACCTCCGAAGTGCAGCGCCTAGTCATCGCGCGCAGCATCCTGCGGGACGGCCTGGTGTAGTGCGCGGCGGGTTCGGCGCAGATTTTCGTTTTAACGCAAAGGCGCAAAAGCAGCGGCTGGGCGCATTCTACTCTACGCCGGTTTTGACTTTGCGGTAGGGTCATATACAATACCTGCCTGCGATAGGTTGAGGATGCCGCTTCATATTTGGACTCCGTATCCGACGTCTACGCCACCAAGGTCAAGAAGTTGTTCGTGGTTGACTACGTGAAGCCGGTCGAGTGATTCGATGCGTGGAAATAGGAGGAATCTATGGCAAGGAAGCCGAAAACGCGACCCAGAAGGTCTGATGATGCAGCGCCTAGGCCGGATCCGGCGCGCTGGACGGACAATCCGTTCTACAAGCTAACGACTCCTGACGGCAAGGTTTACTATAACCCGTCCTTGAAGCCGTCGCAGATAGAAATCATAGAGCGGCGCAACCGCGCCATTGGAGAGTTCCTGCTAACTGGCGACGATAAGGAGTACGAAGAGACGATGGACGAGATCGACGAGGACGCGCGACGCTACCAGCGCGAGCGGAACAAGGAGGACTAGGCTATGGCAAGGAAGCCCAAGACGCGACCCAGAAGGTCTGATGAGCCAGATCCCCTGATGGATCCGGCGCGCTGGACGGACAATCCGTTCTACGCGATAATAGACACTGACGGCAAGGTGTACTATGACCCGTCCTTGGATTCGGCGCAGATAGAGAGCATAGAGCGGCGCAACAGTGCAGTGGCGCAGTTCATGGAGACAGGCGACAGGAAGGCGTTTGACGATGCGCTCACCGCCATAGACGCTGATGCGCGGCGCTATCAGCGCGAGAAAAAGTAGCAAGTTGGTGGCGACGATGACCACAATGGATTTGTTCGAGTTCTACGCTGACTGCGAAGTAGACTCAGCAATAGACCGCCACGGCGCGCGCTGTCTTGGAGAGGCGTCTCCGCGCTCCAAGTGGACGCATGACTACAAAGCTCCGTTGGGCTCCCCTGGGCAGCGTTTGCGAAAGGTGGGTGTGCTTCGTCTTTGTCTGTGCCGCCGCTCGCATGGTGAGATAGCCCTAGTAGAAGAACAGGAGGAAGAGATGGCTCTTGGAGACTTCAGCAAGATGAGCGAAGAGGACTACGACAAGTGGGCGAAGGCGGCTGCTAATTTGCCTCCGAACACGAGTAGGCTGATAGCCTATGTCAAGAACAACTTCGAGGAGATGAACTGGATAGACATGGTGTTCTGGAAGCACGAGCGCATCCTGAACTATGTGAAGGAGTTCAGTGAGAGCCGCTATCGCAAGATGATGCGCGAGTGGCGCGAAAAGGGCGTTGACATGAACGATCCCACCCCGTTGAGCTAATCGTTACGCGGACTGAGTGAGAAGGAGACGACAATGAGGGAACTGCCTAAGATGAGCTCCGAGGAGCGAAAGAAGTGGATAGCTGCGGCTGCGAAGTTGCCTCCGAACACCAGCCGCTTGGTGGCGTACGTCAAGAACAACTTCGACGAGATGAACTGGGCTGACATGGTGTTCTGGAGCCACGAGCGCATCCTGAACTATGTGAAGGAGTTCAGTGAGAGCCGCTACAGGAAGATGATGCGCTACTGGCGCGAAAAGGGCGTGGACATGAACGAGCCCGACTTCACCGGCTCTTGGGAGGAGTTTCTCGAGGCTGGGCGCTCCAAAAGCGGCTCATAAAGAACGCTGAGGCGCAGATACGCCGCCATCTGAGCGTATCCGATAACTGCCCCTGCCGCGCAAAACCCACGCCTTTACGCGATACAAATATGTGATGCAAAGGAAAAGATATGTCAGACAAGTACAGCAGGATGTTCGCCGAGTATTCGCATGGGCTGCGGTATGAGGATTTGCCGGCGGACACCGTCCACGAAGTCAAGCGGCGCATACTGGACAGCATCGGCGTGAGCATGGCGGCGTTCTCCGAGGATGCCCCCAAGGCGGCGCGCATGTACGCCTACGATTTTGCGCTGCCCGGCGGCGCGACGATATGGGGAGCGCCCGCGCGGGTTACGCCCGAAGCCGCCGCATTCGCCAACGGACTTATGACGCGCTACCTCGACTTCAACGATACATACCTATCGCTGGAGCCTCTGCACCCAAGCGATATGCTGCCGGGGCTGATTGCGCTGTGCGAATGGAGCGGGCGCGATGTGCGGGACATCTTCACGGCGGCGGCGGCGGCTTACGAAGTATCGGTGAACCTGTGCGACGCCGCAAGCATCCGCGCATATCAGTGGGATCACGTCGTCTATACCGGCATCGGCGCGGCGTGCGGCGCAGGCAGATTGCTGCGGCAGTCCGCGGATCAGATTGAACACACCATATCCATCGCAAGCGTGCCGCACGCCTCTATGCGCCAAACGCGCGCCGGCGAACTCTCAATGTGGAAGGGCGCGGCGGCGGCGAACTCCGTGCGAAACGCCGTGTTCGCAAGCCTTGTATCGCAACGCGGACTGACGGGACCCTATCAGCCATTCGCCGGCGAAATGGGCTTCTTCGCGCAGCTTCTAGGCGGCAAGCCATTCGACGACGTGGCGCTCAAGTCCATCTCAGAGCGCGCAGCGCCCACGCGCATACAGGACACCTACATCAAGAAGTGGCCCGTAGAGTATCACGCTCAAAGCGCGGTGGACGCCGCCGTGGATCTGCGCGAAGAGCTGGGCGGCGATGTCAACCTCATAGATTCCATCCATCTCGACACATTCAAGGTATCGTATGAAATTATCGCCAAAGACCCGGAGAAGTGGGCGCCCAAGACGCGCGAAACCGCCGACCATTCGCTGATGTACATTGTGGCGGCGGCGCTCTTGGACGGCACGGTCACCAAGCATTCGTTCTCGCAGCGGATGCTGGACAGCGCCGAAATCAAGGCATTGCTCGCCAAGACCACGCTTGAGGAAGACGACGCTCTCACCGCGGGCTACCCTGAGGGCATCCCGAACCGCATCACCATCAAGACCAAAGACGGAGGCGCTCTCAGCCGCGAAGTGAGCTTCCCGCGCGGCCACGCTATGAACAAGATGACCGACGCAGAAGTTGAGCAAAAGTTTATGCTGAACGTCGCGGATGGGTGGACGGACGAACAGGCGTGCCGCGTCATAGACTTGGTGTGGCATATAGACGAACAGCCCAACCTCAATGCGCTTATGGAGGCGATGCGAATATGAGTTGGATGCTTGAGGGTGATGCGAAACGCAGCCACGCCGCGCGTTTGCGCGAGCTGCTAGAAGGCGGCGAACCGCTCAGCGTCCCCGGCGCCTTCAACCCGCTGACCGCGATAATCGCGCGCAAGGTGGGCTTCGATGCGCTCTACTTCTCCGGCGCGGCGTTCTCCGCAAGCCTCGGCATTCCGGACATCGGGCTGTTCACGCTCGCCGAGCTGACGGACGCCGTGCGCTGGATGACGCGCGCCGCCAACCTGCCGCTCATCGTGGACGCAGACACCGGTTTCGGCGAAGCGATAAACGTCATCCGCGCCGTGCGCGAACTCGAAGCGGCGGGCGCGGCGGCTATACAGATAGAAGACCAAGTGCTGCCCAAGCGCTGCGGCCATCTTGACGGCAAAGCGGTGGTGTCCGCCGACGCCTTTGCCGAAAAGATAGCGGCGGCGGCGCAGGCGCGCAAAGAGACGCTGATTATCGCGCGAACCGACGTGCGCGCCATAGAAGGCATGGACGCCGCCATAGAGCGCGGCCGAATGTGCAAGCAAGCGGGCGCAGACATCATATTTCCGGAAGCGATGCAATCGTTGGACGAATTCCAGGCGTACGCCGACGCCGTGGGCGGCAACCTGCTTGCGAATATGACCGAGTTCGGCAAATCGCCCTATCTCAGTGTAGATGAATTCGCGGCGCTGGGCTACAACATCGTCATATTCCCCGTAACAACCCTGCGCGCCGCCGCAAAGACGACCGAAGACCTGTTGACGCACATCAAGCGCAACGGCACGCAAGTCGACTGGCTGCCCCGAATGCAAACGCGCGCCGAACTCTACGACCTGATAGAGTACGACGCCTACGCAGAGGTCGACAGCGGGCTTGCGCTAGGCAGCGCCGACGGGGCATAGTATAAGCGGGTTGGATTATACACTCAATTCGAGAATAAGACGGATGCACAACCGGAAAGCCCCCGACGATTGATTTGTCGGGGGCTTTCGTTTGGCCGGTTTAGCCGCTTATGCCGATGCCGCGTTGTGGGCGGCGGTTGGCGGTCTAGTAGTCCATCGGGGGCATTGCGGGGGCGGCGGGCTGCTCTTCCTTGACGTCGGTTATGAGGGACTCGGTGGTGAGCACCATGGAGGCGACGCTTGCGGCGTTCTCTATGGCGGCGCGGGTTACCTTTGCGGGGTCCATGATGCCGCGCTCAAGCAGGTGTCCGAACTCGCCGACTTCGGCGTCGTAGCCCCAGTCGCCTTCGGCTTTGATGCTTTCGGAGAGAATGACTTCGCCGGATACGCCGGTGTTTTCGGAGATGAGCTTGAGGGGCTGCTCCAGCGCCTTGCGGAGTATGCCTACGCCGGTGGCTTCGTCGCCGCTGAGGGATACGCCTTCCAGGGCGTCGCGGGCGCGGATGAGCGCGAGGCCGCCGCCGGGGACGATGCCCTCTTCCACGGCGGCGCGGGTGGCGGACAGGGCGTCCTCAACGCGCTGCTTCTTTTCGCGCAGTTCCACTTCGGTAGCCGCGCCAACCTTGATGATGGCGACGCCGCCGCTGAGCTTGGCGAGGCGCTCTTGGAGCTTCTCGCGGTCGAAGTCGGAAGTGGTCTCGTCGATCTGCGCCTTTATCTGGTTGATTCTGCCGGTGATGGCGGGATCTGCGCCGGAGCCGTCCACGAATATAGTCTCTTCCTTGGACGCCACCACGCGGCGCGCCCTGCCGAGGTCTTCCACAACCACGGAGTCGAGCTTGCGGCCGACCTCTTCGCTGATGACCTGGCCGCCGGTGAGGATGGCGATGTCTTCTAGCATAGCCTTGCGGCGGTCGCCGAAGCCGGGCGCCTTGACGGCGAGGCAGTTGAGCGTGCCGCGCAGTCGGTTGACCACGAGCGTGGCGAGCGCTTCGCCCTCGATGTCTTCGGATACGATGACGAGGTTCTTGCTGACCTGCAGGATCTTTTCCAGCGCGGGCAGCACATCGGATACGGCGGACACCTTCTTGTCGGTGATGAGAATGTATGGGTCGTCGATGGACGATTCCATCTTGTCTTGGTCGGTGATGAAGTAGGGGGATATGTAGCCCCTGTCAATCTGCATACCCTCGACGAATTCCTGCTCGAAGCTGAGCCCCTTGGACTCGTCAACGGTGATGACGCCGTCCTTGCCGACGCGCTCCATTACGTCGGCGATAAGGCCGCCCATTTCGTCATCGTGCGCTGACAGGGACGCCACTTGCGCTATCTGCGTCTTGCCTTCGACGGATGTGGACATGCTGCCGACCTGGTCGCGGAGCGCCGCTACGCCCTTTTCGATGCCGCGCTTGAGCGCCATGGGGTTTGCGCCGGCGGCGATGTTCTTAAAGCCTTCGTGGATGATTGCCTGGGCTAGGACGGTGGCGGTGGTGGTGCCGTCGCCGGCGACGTCGTTGGTCTTGCTGGCGGCTTCTTTGAGGAGCTGTGCGCCCATGTTCTCGAAGGGGTCTTCCAGCTCAATCTCTTTGGCGATGGTAACGCCGTCGCTGCAGACCTGCGGGGGGCCGAACTTCTTGTCGAGCACCACGTTGCGGCCTTTGGGTCCGAGGGTAACGCCGACGGTGCTTGCCATAGTGTCAATGCCGCGCTTCATGGCTGCGCGGGCGTCCTCACTGAAAGTGAGTTGCTTGGGCATCGTTTTCCTCCTGTGAAATTATGCTGATGCGGTAGATGTGCGGGTTTGCGCGCCGCCTACTTCTTGAACAGGATGTCGTCTTCGCGCAGGACGAGGTATTCGGCGTCGCCTTCTTTGTACTCGGTGCCGGCGTACTTGGAATAGACGACGGCGTCGCCTACGGCGAGTTCCATAGGAACGCGCTTGCCGTCGTCGGTGAGTCGGCCGGGGCCGACTGCCACGACTTCGCCTTCCTGCGGCTTCTCTTTGGCGGTGTCGGGGATGTAAATGCCGCCTGCGCTCATCTGCTCCTCAGCGTCAGACGGCTTCACAACCACCCGATTGCCGAGCGGCTTGAAAGTGGTTTGGGTTGCTGTCGCCATTATCTTTTAGACCTCCAATAATGAACTCTGTAACCGTTCGAGCTTGATGCTCCGCAACAACGCCGAAAGCGTCCGTTTGGGCGCCGGCGATGCGGGCGAATTAGCAGACAAGCGGTTCGTCTGCTAATTTCAAATATAACGAAAATGTTACAGCGTTGTCAACAAATTGTTACAAAAGTCAATGGGATTGGGGGTTAGGTTGTTGAGATATGTGAGCGCGGGGGCGTAGGGATAATCTAATTAAGGCAGCGGCTGCCGCGCGCAATTCGTTTTGCTATCTACCCATTCTGCGCGGTATGGTTTATCCTGTTTGTTGGCGCAATTAAGCCTATCTCAATGGGAAACAGACGCATATGACGACTCCTGAGTTTGATGTTCGCCCGTCGGCGCTGGTGGGCGACCGAAGCGATGTGCAGGCGCAACGCATACTGACGATTCTTCGCAACGATAGCTTTAGCCCGAATGTTACGATGCAGTTCACGGCGGCGCGGGACGGCGTGTTGTGTGGGATGAGCGAGGTTCGGGCGTTGCTGCTGAAGGTGCTGCCCGAAACGGGCGCGGAGGCGTGGGCGCTTGCGGACGGCGATAATATCGCGGCGCGCGAAGTGGCGCTGCGTGTGAGAGCGCCGTACAGCGCATTCGGGCTGTATGAGGGGACGATTTGCGGGATACTGGCGTCTTGCAGCGGCTGGGCAACGGCGGCGCGCGAGTGCGTTGACGCGGCGGCGGGCATTCCGGTGGTAGCCAATTCATCGCAGAGCGCGCATCCGAACGTAGTGCCGCTGATCGACTATTCGGCGGTGGTGGGCGGCTGCGCGGCGGTGTCCACGGCGCTGGGCGCGCGGCTGGCGAGCGTAACGCCCACGGGGTATATGTCGCACACGCTGCCGCTGCTGATGGGCGATACGGTGCGCGCGATGCAGTCCTTTGACCGCCATATGCCGCAGGAAATCCCGCGCATCGGCATAGTGGATACCTTCAAGGATGAAGCAGAGGAAGCGGTGGCATTGGCGCGCGCGTTCAGGGATACGCTGCGCGGCGTCAACATCAGCACGCCTCCGGAGCGCGGGGGGATAACGCCGGATCTGGTGAAAGAGGTGCGCGCGCGGCTGAATGGGAGCGGCTTCAGCCATGTCGACATCTTCATTACGCACGGCGTTACGCAAGATAAGATACGGCAGTTCGTAGAGGCGGGCGCGCCAGTGAGCGGCTTCAGCGTGAGCGATGCTATCGCGAACGCGCCGCCAATTGGGTTTGGCGCTGACATCCACGAAGTCGACGATAAACCGGTTGCGCGGCGCGGCAGGACGCCGGGCGTAACGCCGAGTCCGCGCCTCGACCGCATTATCTAGCCGTCGACGGATGGCTTTGGTCTGTCGTCGCGGCGAAATCTCAGATGCAAACGGAGCTTGGTTGCGTCGGTGACGCGTGCCCAGTGCGCTATGCGCCAGCCGGCGACGCAGGCGATGCCGCAGCGCGATACAAGCAGCGGGACGCCGTCGCGCCAGCGGCGGGGAATGCGCTCATCCACCATAAAGTCTTGAAGTTTCTTTGAGTGCGCCATACCCAGCGGCTGAAACCTGTCGCCGGGGCGTCGCGCGCGCAGATGCAGCGCCGCGCCCACGCTGTCCAGGTCGAGCGTTTCTCTGAAGCCGTCTGTGTCCGAGATTGCGCCGCAGGCGTCGGGTGTGTCGATTACGGATGCGCTTATGCGCCAGCCGGGGATGCGGGTTTCGCCGGGGACGGCAATCGGATGTTCGCCGCAGATTGGGGGCAAGGGCGAAAGCACATCCGTTACCGATGCGCCGATGCCAATGTGCGCTTCATCGTAGCCGACTGCGAATAGTATGCCGTCGGGCAAGTGCAGCGTTCTGCCGGCGGGGCCGGCGATAAGCCGCCGCATATCTAGTATGTGGCGACGGGTTATGCCATCGGCGCTGCCTTTGACGGCTTGAACGGCGCGGCGCAGTATGCGGCTCTGAACGGCGGGATGCTGCCGCGCAAGCGCTTGCGTATTCAGCGCAATCACGCCTTCGCTTGCTTCGGATTGATGCGCTACATCCTGCCATACGGCGTTGGTCTGCGCCCGAATGTAGTCGGCATCCTCAGCGGCGTTGCGCGCCAACCGTAGCAGCGCATTGCGCGCGGCGGGGTTGAAGCGCTCCAACATCGGCATAAGCTCAAGGCGAATGCGGTTGCGGGTGTGTTCAAGCGATAGGTTGGATGCGTCTTGACGGGGCTGCAGTCCGAGCGCGGCGCAGTAGGCGTAGGTTTGCGCGCGGGTTGCGCCCAACAATGGCCGAAACAGAGTTATATCTGCTGCGTCTAAGGCAAGGCGATCGATCGGTTGCATGCCGCGCAGTCCGTCGAGTCCGCTGCCGCGGATGATGTTCATAAGCAGCGTTTCGGCTTGGTCGTCGGCGGTGTGCGCTACGGCGACGGCGTGGGCGGCGTGTCGGGCGGCAGCGTCGGCTAGGAATGCGTAGCGCACGCGGCGGGCGGCGTCTTCCATCGACAACTTATGCGCGCGGCGGTAGGCGGCGACGTCTGCGCGCTCACAGGTATAGGGTATGTCGAGCCGCCGAAACGTCGCGGCGACGAATGCGGCGTCGGCGTCGGATTCGTCGCCGCGCAGGGTGTGGTTCAGGTGCGCGCCGCGTAAGCGCAGATCGAATTCGGCTTGCGCCTGATGCAGCGCATAGAGCAGCGCTAGGGAATCGCCGCCGCCGGAGACTGCCACAAGCAACGTCTTGCCGCGCATATCGCAATCTGTCAGCGCGGCGGCGAGTGCTTGGCGCAAGGGCAACAGGTCGACGCTATCGGGCGAGCGCATCCGCATCGACTTTGGGTTCGGCCTCTTCGCTCTCTTCAGCGGGGTATGAGCGCGTAATCTTGACCGTTTCTATTTTGAACGCCTTCATCTCGATGACTTCGATTTTGAGATTATCGTACTCCAAAGTTTCGCCCTCTTCGGGGAAGTAGCCCAGCCTGTCAAGCACAAACCCGGCTAGGGTGTCGAAGTCGCCGTGGGGCAGGTTGATGTGGAGCTCTTCGTTTGCTTCGTCGATGCTCATAGCGCCTTCAACCTGATAGGTGTTGTCGTCGATGCTTTCGTACTCGTCTGCGGGCGCTGCGCCCTCTTCGCCGTGCGCGCCCACCACTTCTTCGGATAGGCGCTTGAGGGTAACGATGCCCGCAAGCCCGCCGTACTCGTCCACAATCAGCGCCATTTGGTTGCCGGAGCCGCGCATTTCGCCGAATAGTTCGGCGGTGCGCTTGGTTTCGGGTACGAAGAGCCCTTCGCGCACAACGGCGGTTACGCTGTCCGTGTACGCCATGCCGTGAAGCGCCATCGTTTTCAGCACATCCTTTGAGGATAGGATGCCGACGATGTTTTCTATTGAGTCTTCATACACCGGAAAGCGCGTGTGCGAATGCCGGCAGTAGATTTCTAGAAAGTCGCTGAGGGTTGCGCCGCTGGGAATGCCTACGATTTCGGGGCGAGGGGTCATCACTTCGCGGACTTGGCGGTCGCCGAAGCGAAACACATTTTGGAGCAGTTCGGCTTCGGACGGCTCCAATGTGCCTTCGGCTTCGCCGATGTCTATGAGAGTGAGCAGTTCGCTTTCGGTGATGGAGTCGCGCTTCTGCGGCTCGGCGCCGAGCAGCCTTGTGGTGCGATTGGCGACCGCCTGCAGCACGAACACCACGGGCCACAGCGCCGTCTCTACGAGCGTGAGCGGGCGGGCGTACCGGAGCGATACGCTCTCGGCTTTGTGGACGGCGATGGTTTTGGGGATGATTTCGCCGAACAAGAGTAGCAGCAGCGTGCCTACCACTGTGGTTATTATCGTTGCCAGCGCCTCTCTATCCGGGCCGAGTATGTTGAGTACAACAAGGGTGATGAGCGCGGTCAGCGCGACATTGACAAGGTTGTTGCCCAGCAGGATGGTGGATAGCAGGCGTTCCGGCTTTTCAAGCATTGCGGCTACGCGGCGCGCGCCGGGCGTGTCCACGCTGACCAGGTGCGCGAGCCTAACGCGTTCCAGCGCGAGGAACGCCGCCTCTGACGACGAAAAGAACGCCGACAATAGGATGCACACCCCGATGAGCAGCAGGCTTAATAACTGTCCGTCCGCCATTGGGTTAACCTCCGTGGTTTGGGTTATGAGCGGGCGCAACGATGCGCGCGGCGAGCATGCGGTTCGCCGCCAAACGGGCGACGGTCGGGCGCAGGCTTGGGGCGCGCAGCGGGTTGGCGTTGAGAAGCATAGTTATGACTCCGCGCCGTCGGGGTTGTCTTGGGAGCGGGCGAGCCAGAGGCGCGATACAACTTGACGGCTGACGGACGCGCTGAAGCCGCGCCGCGCAAGATAGCCGTAGAGCCTGCGATGAAAGGCGTCATAATCGGCGTTTCTGAGGCGCGGGGCGTATGCTGAAGCGGCGCGATAGGCGGCGTCCGAGTCGTCGACGCCGCTGACGGCGTTGTCTGCGATTTCGGCGTCGATACCCTTGCCCAGCAGTTCGCGCTTGACCATATATGCGCTGCGTGGCTTGTTTCGCAGGCGGCTGTCTGTCCAGTTGCGCGCGAAGGCGCGGTCGTCGATGAGGGATTGGGCGCAGAGGGATTGAATGACCTGATCCACGATTTCGGGGGGGTAGGCGCGGCGCAAGTGCGCTCTGACCTCTGATTCGCTTCTAGGTCTGCGGGATAGGTGGCGTATTGCGGAGGCGCTTGCGCGCCTGGTCTGCTCGCTGTCTTCGTTCATCTCAGGCCGGGGGACCTTAATCGCTCCCGTCTCAGCCCTGCGCGGGCTTTTGTAGAATGCGCGTTAGCCGCCAATCTGATTTTAACACAAGTTTAACAGGCGATTGGGAATGCGTAAAGCGTCCGCAAGGCGCGCTTACCGCCGATAGCGAATGCGGATGCGCGGGATTGGCGATTTCGGGACGCTTGATGTCCGCGCATCCGTATTAGATCGAGGCTAGTCGGCGTTTGCCGCGCCGCCGATGAAGGTTATGTTGGAGTCATCGTCGTCCGTCGCCTCTTCAGCTTCGGGTATGACGATTTGCGGGGAAAGTTTGTTGCGGACTATCTCTTCGATTTCGGCGGCGAGCAGCGGGTTGTCAATCAGGAAGTTCTTGGAGTTTTCGCGTCCCTGCCCAAGGCGAATGTCGCCGTATGAGTAGAAAGAGCCGCTCTTCTTGACGACGTCTTCGTTGACGCCGATGTCCAGAATCTCGCCGTGCTTGCTGATGCCTTCGCTGTACATGATGTCGAACTCGGATACGCGGAAGGGGGGCGCAACCTTGTTCTTGACGATGCGCGCGCGCACGCGGTTGCCCAGCACGTCGGTGCCTTGCTTGATGGATTCTAGGCGGCGCAGATCGATGCGGACTGAGCTGTAGAACTTGAGCGCCCGACCGCCGGGCGTAACTTCGGGGTTGCCGAAGAAGACGCCCACTTTTTCGCGGAGCTGATTGATGAATATGACGCAGGTGTTGGAGCGGCTTATGGCGGATGTGAGCTTGCGCAGCGCCTGCGACATGAGGCGCGCCTGCAGTCCGACGTGCGTATCGCCCATATCGCCTTCAAGTTCGGCGCGGGGGACGAGCGCCGCCACGCTGTCCACCACCACAATGTCCACGGCGTTGCTGCGAACTAGGTATTCGCATATCTCCAAGCCTTGCTCCGCGGTGTCCGGCTGCGACACCAGCAGTTCTTCGATATCCACGCCGCACTTGGCGGCATAGGCGGGGTCGAGGGCGTGTTCGGCGTCGATGTAGGCTGCGGTGCCGCCGCCCGCCTGCGCGTTAGCCATCACATGGTAGGCGAGCGTGGTCTTGCCGGACGACTCTGCGCCGTACACCTCAACCACGCGCCCGCGCGGGACGCCGCCCACGCCAAGCGCGGTGTCCAGGGATATGGAGCCGGTTGAGATAGCGCCGCCCGCATCGTCTTGGATGGCGTCGCCGAGCCGCATGACCGCGCCCTGCCCGAAGTGGCGGTCTATCTGCCCGATGGCGAGCTCAAGCGCCTTTGCCTTATCGTTCTGAGGGTTCTGGTTCTTCGCCGCGCTGGTTCCGCTGCTTCGTCGAGCCATATCAGTTGCCTCCCGTGTGGTGTATCGGTTGGTTAGCCGCATCGGTTTGTAGGTTATACGGGGGACGCTTTTCGGGATTTATTCCGCCCCAATAGTATCCCGCAGCATCCCGCAAATCAAATCTAACAGGGTTTGTGGGCGTTGTCAATACATTCGTTCTATAAAATTAGAATAGGATGATATGGATTTGGGGCGCAATCTGCGAAAGACGGCCGTTCATTCGCTCCGATGCGCCAATCTGAGTTGCCGATGTGTGTTAGTATAGCGCCTGTTTGGGGGGATGCCATCTTTTTTAGGAGGGGATTGTTGGATGCGATTAACCTGATTGAGTCGATATCCTAGTTGCATACACAGAGCGTTTGCAGTATAATCATTACCTATATGGTAACAATTATAGGTGATATTCATGGACATCGCTTTTAGAACTAAAAAGATGGGGAAAGTCTTTAACTCTGAGAAAGCGCTTCACAAAGAATACGGTAGCCGCATGGCGCGCGTTATAATGATGCGCCTCGCCGTATTGAAAAACGCTAGGGTTTTGGCGCTTGTCCCTACAAGCCCCCCTGATAAACTTCATCGCCTTACGGAAAATCGAAAAGGTCAGTTTGCGGTGTATCTAGTTCATCCGTATCGCCTGATTTTGGCGCCGAGCAATGAACCGATCCCGCTTAAAGAGGACGGCGGGATTGATCGGGACAGAGTAACCGCGATTACTGTCTTGGATGTGGTGGATTATCACTGACAGAAAAGGGACTGAGTGAAGTTAGGAATAAATGTCATGATAAAGAATCCGTATAGACCGGATTACGCAGTCCCGCCAGGCTGGGTTTTAGAGGAACGCCTTGAAGTGCAGGGCATATCCCAGGCCGAGTTCGCCCGGCGCTGCGGCCGCTCCGCTAAGCTAATCAGCGAGATAGTATCGGGAGTTGCGCCAATAGAAGCGCAGACGGCGCTTCAGTTTGAGAAAGCGCTGGGCGTGGACGCCGGTATCTGGCTCGGCATGGAGTCCGATTACCGCCTTCACCAAGAGCGTGAGCGCGAGGCGCAAAAGGCATCGGCGTTGGCGGATTGGGTGAAGAATTTTCCGGTCAGCGAACTGGTCAAGCGCGGCATTATAGAAAAGCCGTCATCCAATGCTGATAAGGTGGGCGCGATATTGGGATTTTTCGGCGTAGCGTCGGCGGATGCGTGGCAAAACAAGCACGATAGGATGAAAGTCGCCTATCGCCATTCCCCAAGCTTCGCCAGCGACGAATTCGCGCTCGCTACATGGCTTCAATTGGGGGAGATTGAAGCGGCGAAGATAGAGTGCGCCGATTATAGCGCGGCTAAGTTCAAGCGGGCTTTGCGGCGGATACGCAGCCTCACAACGGAATTCTCAAAAGAAAACTTGGAAGAAACGCATCGGCTCTGCCGCGATTCAGGCGTTGCGCTTGCTATCATCAAGCCGCTTCCGGGAACGGCACTAAGCGGCGCTTCTCAGTGGTTGACGCGCCGCAAAGCGGTTATTCAGCTGAGTGCGCGCCATATGAGCGACGACCACTTGTGGTTTAGCTTGTTCCACGAAGCGGCGCACATCCTCATGCACACCAAACGGGGTATATTCGTCCACGCAAACAACGGCGCTGCTGATGATACAGAGACCGAAGCCAACAACTGGGCGGCCGACTTCCTCATAGCGTCCCGCCATTGGGACACGTTCATCCAAAGGCGCAGGTTCACAGCGGTCGACGTGCAACGGTTCGCAGATGAGCGGGGAATATCCCCGGGCATCGTGGTCGGCAGGCTGCAGCGCGAAGAGCATATACATTGGAACAGGCTGAATAGTTTGAAGAAACGCCTGAAGTGGATGGACTAAAGATGCGGCATAAGATCGCCTTTCTCATAAATCGCATCCAAACATAGGCAGGCAACAACCGCTAGATAATCGCACCGCGCTAGACTGCGCTAGGAGGCAACGGAATGCAGGCAGAACCTACGACGTATCGGGTGGGCGATCCGGGCGTGCGCGCGCTGTTCGGGGAAGCGTCGCGCATTCAGGCGTGGCTGGACGTGGAAGTGGCGTTGGCGCAGGCGCAAGCCGAACTGGGCGTTATACCGGCGCACGCCGCCGAAGAGATTGCGGCAAAGGCGAAGTCCGAGAACCTGAATATGGACAACATCCGCGAAGGGTTGGCGCGCACGGGGCATCCGCTTGTGCCGATGGTGTGGGAACTTGACCGCATTTGCGAGGGGGACGCCGGCGGCTATATCCACTGGGGCGCTACCACGCAGAACATCACGCAGACGGGCAAACTGCTCAACCTGCGCCGCGTCCACCGCATATTCCTGACGCAACTCGCCGATCTGCTGGCATTGCTTGCGGATCTCGCCGAATCCACAAAAGATGCCGCGCTGCCGGGGCGCACGCACGGTCAGCACGCCGTCCCCGCCACCTACGGATACAAGGTTTCGGTTTGGATTGACGAACTCTGCCGCCATGTGGAGCGGCTGCTCGGCTGCGAAAAGCGCGTGTTCGTGGCAATGCTGGGCGGCGGCGCTGGCACGCTGGCATCGCTGGGCGAAATGGGGCTTGCGATACAAGACGGAATGGCGCGGCGGCTTGGAATGGGTTCTATGGCGAACCCCAGCCGCACAATCGGCGATCATCTGGCGGAGTACATAACTATACTCGCGTTGCTTGCGGCGAGTTGCAGCAAAATCGGGCGCGAAGTCTATACGCAGATGAAGCAGGAGTTCGGCGAAGTGGAAGAGCCGGTGCCGCCCGGCACGGTAGGCAGCAGCACGATGCCGCAGAAGCGCAACCCCAAGCTGGCGCAGGACATTGTGGCGGGCGCGGCGCAGGTTCGGGCGCTTGTGCCGCTTGCGCTTGAGGCGATGCAGACCGAACACGAAGCCGACCGCACCACCAGCGTTATGATGGACAAGGCGCTCAACGAAGCCTGCATCCTGACGGGGGACATCCTGCAGCGCATGGTCAACCTGTTCGCGGGCATTCGGGTGTTCCCGGGTCGGATGCGCCGCAATCTGGATCTGTCCGACGGGCTGATTATGTCGGAGGCGATTATGCTGGATCTGGGCAGGCAGATAGGCCGTCAGCAGGCGCACGACGCGGTATATGAGGCGGCGCAGGCGTCGTTCCTGGAAGGCTTGCCGTTCGCGGACGCGCTGGCGGCGGAGCCGGATGTGAGCGCCCGCCTAACGCCTGAGCAGATAGAGGCGATGCTTGACCCGACGGGATACACCGGCGTATGCAGCCTATTCGCCGAAAGAGGCGCCGCGCAAGCCCGCGCGGTTGCGGCAAGCCTGCGCTGAGCGATAGCCGCGGTTCGCGGGTGGCCGCTACGGACGCTGTGAATGTGAGTTACGCAGTTGGCATAGGAAAGCCTTTGCGCTTAGTGCGTCGCCCAACTGCGTAACTCAAACCCCGGTTATTCAACCTGTGGGTTGCGGCCGTTTCGCAGCGCTAATAGCATCAGAACGATGCAGGCGGCTACCATCAGTATCGCCAAGTAGTACGCTAACGCGAATAGTGAGGTTGTATCAACGACCACTGTGAGGATAAGCGCAAGCATTGACGTTACGAATAACCCCAATGATGTCTTGTGCGCGGATTTTGCCAACCCCGCCGCGATGCACAGAATTACGGCGGTAACGACAGCGAATACCCCGCCGACGCTCACATCTTCCGAAGTGGATGTAGCGCCTTCAGCGGTTTCTTCGATGTCAAAGGATTCTTCGAACGCCGCCGCGCAGGATCCGAAAACGGTTCCCGTGCATCCCGCAAAGAAAAGCATTGCGGCGGCGATAAAGCCCAATACCAACGATGTAGTACGCATCTGACCTCCTCTATTATATGTATGAGCAAAGTTTGCGTATGGAACTGCCGATGCGTCCGCTACGGCTTTTCGATCGACAAATAGCGCGAACCCCGAAATGCGGGGGCGTAAATCAGAGTCAGAACGGCGTCATCCTGGTGAACCTGCTGAACGATGTTGCCCTCCACCTCGCCGCCGCCAAAGAACTCGCCCGAACCCAGATTTGAGCCTGTGTTGGGCGTTATGAACCAATCATCGTAGATAATGCCTCGGCTCCCCACTATGCGAAAATCGGATGTATGGTAACGCTTCGTCTTATCGGGATCGCCTTGGTTTCTTAACCGCAGATTAACCACAACCCATTCGTTCCCTTCGTCAAGCGGCGTGAATATGTCGGGCAGATCAATCCCGCGTGTAACATCCAGAACCGTTACCTCTATTCCTGAATGTACGACGGGGTATCCGTAAGGCGCAGGTTCGGAGCGAGATTCCCCGGAAGGGATGGACGTCGGAGTAGGCGGCGCTTGAGTGGGCGGCGATGATGCAACTGATGGCGCATCGGTTTGGGCGGCGCTTGAAGAAGCAGGGGATGATTCATTGGAAGTATCGTCGGATCCAAGCGATGCTTGCGCGATGACTACAATAATAAAAACTGCTACGCCCGCTAGAACGGTTACGGAAGGATTTCTGACAGACCGCCGTCTGATTAAGGCTACGATGAGCCAGACAAGACCGCCAAAGAAGGCGATAACGCTGCCAAGACCGGCGAGTGAAAAGAACGCATACATAAAACGGCGTATAATCCTTTAATTTCATATAGACTTATAGTCTATGGACTCATAGTCTAACTACTAATAGCGTTCCTGTCAAATGGACGCTTATCAGCTCGCATTTGGCAGACACATACGCTCGCTGCGGACGCTTGGCAGCCTTACGCAAGAGGAAGTCGCGTATCGCGCAGGCATCCATGTAACCTACCTCTCCGGCGTGGAGCGCGGCGTGCGCAATCCATCCCTCAAAAGCATCCGCGCCATTGCAAGCGCGCTTGGCGTCCGCGTGGGCGATCTGTTCACTTTTGAGACAAGCCTTGATTCCGTTGTCGATGATTGGCGCACCTTCGGATGCGACGGCATGAGTTAGCGGATAGGCTTGTTGCAGCATTCTCACCTTGCAACGCTTATCAGTTTGAAACTTTTTAAGAAATCCTGCATTAGCGGACACTTCGCGGGTTGCATACACTCAATTGCGCTTAATTTTGAGATACCATCACCTTGCCTATTTTGCATCCATCGAAGTGGGACTTGGGGAACGCTTGCTAGATGAAACTGCTTGCGGCGGCGATAGCGTTTGTGGGCGGGACGGTGCTGGGGGGTGGGCTTGGCGTCGGCGTATCGTTGGCCGTGCCGGCGTTGTTCGCGGCCGCTGCGTTGCTTGGCACGCTGCTGCTGGCGAGTCTGCGCCGATCGCCGTGGATTGCGCTTGCGGCGCTTGCGTTTGCGCTAGGAATGGCGCGCGTTATGATTGGCGGCGGCGATGCGGATGAGCGCTCTCTCATAAGCAGTCGGCCGCAAGAGGTGGAAGGCGTGGTTGTGCGCGGCGATGAGGCGGCGGGCGCTTTTGCGCGCTTTCGGCTGCAGGCAGAGCGCATCCGTCCGATTAACGGCGAATGGACGGCGGCGGACGCGCTAATCCTGGTTACGGCGCGCGCCGACGCCGATATAGCGCAGCGCCGTCAAGCGCCTTACTTCCGATACGGCGACCGCCTGCTGCTGACCGGGCGCATTCAAGAGCCGCCCACGCTTGAGGCTTTCGACTATCCCGCATATCTTGCGCGGCAAGGCGTGTTCGCGGTGATGTACGCCCGTAGCGCAGCGCTGGTAAGCGCCGGCAACGGCAACGGCTTCTATCGCTGGCTGTACGGCTTGCGGCGCAGCGCGGCGGCGTCCATAGCGGCGGTTGTGCCGGAGCCGCAGGCGGCGTTGGCGCAGGCGATGGTTCTGGGACTGCGCGGCGGCATTCCCGACGATATAACGACGGCGTTTCGGCGCAGTGGCGCGGCGCATCTGCTGGCAATATCGGGCTTGCACGTCGGCATTCTGCTGACCGCAAGCCTATCGGCGAGCGCGGCGCTGCTTGGCAGAAAGCGCTACCTGCATCTGCTTGCGCCGCTTGCGCTAATCTGGCTGTATGCGCTGCTGTCGGGGATGTCCCCGTCGGCGGCGCGCGCCTGCATAATGGGTAGCGTGTATCTGGCGGCGCTTGCGACAGGCAGGCAGCGTGGGGCGCTTGCGGCGTTGGGATGCGCCGCCGCCGTGATGGTTGGCATATCGCCCAACATCATATTCAGCATATCGTTTCAGCTCAGTTTCGCGGCGCTTGCGGGCATTGCGGCGCTTGGGGACGGCTTCGGCGGACTGCTGCGCGGACTTGCCGCGGATCGCTTGGGTTGGCGCTCGCCGCTGCGTCCGGTTCTGGCAACCACCGCTGATATGATAGGGGTAACGGTCGCCGCCACCGCCGCAACGCTGCCGTTGATTGCCTACCACTTCGAGCAGGTGTCGACGCTGGGCATACCCGCTACGCTGCTGACTCTGCCCGCCGTGCCGCCGTTCATAATCGGCAGCGGCGCCGCGGGACTGCTTGGGATGGTGAGCGAAACCTTGGCGCTGCCGTTTGGGTGGATAGCGTGGGGGGCGGGCGCTTACGCAACGGGCGTGGTTACGGCGCTGTCCGATCTGCCAAGCGCGGCGGTGGACACGGGCAGGCTGCCGTTGGCGGCGGTGGTGGGCTGCTATCTGATTTTGGCGGCGATGTGTCTGCCCATAGTCGCATTCCCGAACAGATTGCGCGCGCTGTGGCGGCGCTCAGGGCTGCCGTCCGTCAACTCCGCATCCGTACTGCCGCAGTCTGCCGGCTTGGGCGCATGGCTGATTGTGCCTGCCGCATTCGCCGCCGCGCTGGTCTGGTCAGACGCCCTCGCGCGGGATGACCGCCTGCATATCTACTTCGTGGATGTTGGGCAGGGGGATGGCGTGTTCATAGAGACGCCGGGCGGCGTTCAGATTGTAGTCGACGGCGGCGCGGATCCGCTGCGAATGACGCAGTTCCTCGCCGAGCGAATGCGCTTCAACGATACGCAGCTCGACCTTGTTGTGGCTACGCACGCGCACAGCGACCATGTAGGCGGGTTGGCGCAGGTGTTGGCGCGCTATGAGGTTGCGGGCATCGTGGAGCGGCGCATCGCCTATGACAGCGCGCCCTATACCGAATGGCGGCGCGCGGCGGATAGCGAGGGCGCAGCGCTGATAGAGGCGCATCAGTCGCAGGCGATTGCGTTGGACAACGGCATACGGCTTGAGGTTTTGTGGCCGCCGCAAACGCTGATGAGCGGCAGTCAATCGGACGTCGACAACGCCTCCGTTGTGTTGCGGTTGGTGTATGGCGATGTGAGCGTTCTGCTGACGGGGGACATATACGGCGATGCGGAGCGCGCGCTGCTGGCGAGTGGCGTATCGTTGGACAGCGATGCGCTGAAGGTGGCGCATCACGGCAGCGGGGACAGCACTACGGAAGCGTTTCTGCGCGCCGTGAGTCCGTCGGCGGCGGTCATATCCGTTGGCGCTGACAATCGTTTCGGCCACCCGTCCGCTGATGTGTTGGAGCGGCTTGGGCGGTTCGTGCCGCCGGATATGCTGTTCACCACGGCGGATCATGGCACGGTGGAGTTCATCACGGACGGCAAGCGGCTATGGGCGCGGACGGAGCGGTAGTAGGGGGGCTATGGCCAGGGGTTGCAGATTGGCATTAACGGCTATTCGTCCCAGATGAAGAGCGCTTCGGCGGCGCATAAGTCTACAAATATCGCACATGAAAACCCGTCTGTCTTTTACCTTTTAGCGCAGATCGTCAGCCCGATAACGCCGAAAATCCCAAATCCGCGCGCGCCATCACCCCAACCCCGCATACCGCCGCCCCGTAACCGACGGCTCCGAGGCCAGATGGCGGCGTATCGTCGCCACGCGCTCGGCGTCGATGCCAAGCGCCTCGCACACAGCGGCGTCCAGGGCGGCGCGCGCCGGGTCGGCGTCCATGCGCGGCAGCGGCAGAAGCGTCTGTTCGCATTGCGCGTCGTATTCGGCCGCCAATCGCAGCGCCGCCGGCTCGCCCAGCGCCGCAAAGTCGGGGACGGGGATTTTGTGGAGATCGGCCATTGAGAACTGAGGGTAGGACGGCGTTTTGTTTGAGCGATCGCCCAGCACCGCCAGTACGCCGACGGATGAGTTGAGATAGACGCAGAGCGCCTTTTCGAGCGTATCAGCATCTATTCCCGCTACTTCGGGCTTGCAGGGCGCCCAAGCCGAACCTAGCGCACGCTGATTTAGCCTTACGCTGAGCATTCTGACGGTGTTGAGGCGCGCCCGCATCGGCAGCATAAGGTTGCCGCGCTGTTCCCATAGGCGATTCGCTTGCGTCTCTTTGCCTTGTTTTGCGGTTACAAAAGTGTCAGGCTCGGCAAGCATTGATTGCGTAACGTCCGATTTGTGGTCCCAAAGCGCGGTCATCCCAATTTCGTCGGGAAAATCGGAGCGAATAAAGTTGCCGCGCAAGCCCCTTCCATCGGGTCCAATGGCGGCCACGCTTTCCAAAGGCAATGCCGCGGCGAGTTCGCCTCGCCCTAGCGAAACGAATGCGCTGACGAGGGTAGGCGAAAGAAACTGAACCGCCCCCCAGTCGCCGACTTCTATGTCAATCGCCGAAACCCGCTGCGCCGTCCCCAATCCCCTTGCCGCGACGGCGTCGTTTTGAATCGACTCAGCCGCAGCGTAGGCTTCGGCCGGCGTTGACGGGTTTATCGCCAAGTTGACCACCCTAGTCGGCGGCTTGCCCCTTTCGCGCCAGTCCCAAACGCGGCATACCAGCAGCATTTCCCCGATGCTGGTGCTATCCGAGAAGTAGATGCGCCGCGGATCGTGAGAGGTTACGATGTACTCCACCCAGTAGCGGCCGCCGATGTACTTTCGTATATCTAGCGCCGATGCGTTTGTGGCGGTTACAAGCGGCAGGATTACGGCTATCTTGCTGTCCCCGCTCTTTCGCATAAAGTCCGCCAAGATTATAAAGGCGTTGCCGTTGCTTGATAGATGCACCGGCTTGTTGCTGAATAGCATTTTTTCGCGCGCCTTGATTTTGCGCTCATCGGCGGCGCTGAACTGGTCGTGGCGCAGGCTATTGCGCGTGAAGGGCGGGTTCATTATCACCAGGTCGGCAGGTTCAGACTGCGCCATATCGTCGCCGTTTTCTACCTGAGATACAGGCTGCGCGGCGTTGGGCCACGACATCATCTTGGGTTTCAGATCCAGGAACTCCAGCGAACCCAAATAGGCATCGCCCTCTTCATCCACGCCTAGGAAGGCGCGCCCGATTTTCATTTTGCGGAAGGAAGTTGTAGGGGATAGCAACCCCAGCGTAGTTGCCGCCATATGCGTTGCGGTGAGGTTGACGTCGTAACCGCTCAGTACCTGCTCGATCAGCGCCTGCGCGAAAGCGTCGTCGTCTCTGGTTTGGGGCGATAGGTCGCGGATGCGTTCCGCCGCCGCCATAAGCAGCGTGCCGGTGCCGCACGCCGGATCCACGATGCGAAGATTGGCTACTGCGTCGGGATCGTTCCAATCGCGCATATCCTCATCTATGGCAAGCGTGGCGAGTAACGTGGCGGCGGGAGTGGATGTGTAGAAAGATCCGTCATAGGGCGCAGAGTCCAGAACCCTGTGGAAGATGCGTCCTAGGAGGTCGTGGCGCAGTCCCGCGATGTTGCCGGCTACCGCCAGCGCCGCCTTTGCGGTTTCGCGAATGGCGTTAGTGAACGCAGGGTCCGGGGGACAGGCTTGGAGCGCGGCGCGTCCGGTCTCGAAGATGGGCTTGTAGTCCAGCGCCAATATCAGATTCCAAGCGTCTGAGAAATCCGCCCCGGGGTTGTCCGAATCGGCGCAGCGCTGCGCCATTTGGGGCGGCCATTCGTCCGTGAAGGGCGAGTTGCCAAGAATGCGGTTATCGTATTCGGGGCGCATTCCTTCGAGATGGTAATCCAAGCGCGAATGGAACATCACGGCGGTTGCCACCACCAGCAGCGCGCGCTTGGCTGCTCTATCCCAGCGCGTTGCGTCCGTCTTCCCCGCCTTGCGCGTCTCGCGCTGGGGCAGATCCATATGCTGCGCCAGAAAGCGCCGCTGCGTCTTGTTCAGATACGACACGGCGACGTCGAGACTGTCGGACAGCGCCGCCGCCGTATGGTCGGGATTGCCCAGCTGCATGGGCGCAAGCCGAATGACGCGCGGCAGTTCGGCGGCGTCTGCTTCGTTCCATATCGGCGCGCTGTCCTGCCGCAGTCTGTCCGGCGAGCGAATAGCCCAAAGAACGCGGCAGTTTCGCATCTGCTCTTTGCGCGTGATGCCGTCGGGGTAGCATATTGCGATAGCGCAGTCCGCGAGGTTCTGCGCAAGGCGGGCGTCGGCGTCCCTAATCGCTTCGTTGCGCTTGGCGGTGGACTGCCCCTGCTCCGCCTCCAGCGCGATCCGCGCCGAACCCACGCTGATGAGCACGTCGATGCGCCTTCTGCCTGCCGCGTGTTCCTGCTTGGCGTCCAACCCGCGCTGGATCAGCAGCTCCGCCAGCCACACATTGAGGGTGTGTTCATGCTCTCTTGTAGTCAAGTTCGTCCCCCAATTAGGATGCGACGATTAGAATGCGCGGCCGGCCTTTTAGGCATCATACAGCATATCGCGCTAAGAAGGCTATCGGGCGCGCGGTTAGGAATTCTTGGGTTGCGGCGCTTAATTTTGAGAATGCTAGTCGTCGGGGTAGCGGTATTCGCGGATGCCGCGCACGGCTGTCCAGACCAGCGCCACTACCACGATGCCGATGACGCCGCCTAGTATGCCATCGGGCGGTATGGCATGCAACCGCAATAGGGATGTCAAAATGTGTGAAGCGTTTGTTTTGATGATACAATCAGCCCACTGCATCGCCAATAACCCGTTATCGGAGGTGAAACGATGGAATGGAGCGGGGATCCTGAAGGCATCTACGGCGCGCTGGGCGTTAAGCGCATTATTACCGCATCGGGCAGCACTACCGCTTACGGCGGCAGCAAGATTCGTCCCGAAATCCTGGACGCGATGAACAAGGCGGCGGGAATGATGGTGAATATCGATGAGCTGAACAGTGCCGCAAGCCGCATTATCGCAGAGGCTACGGGCGCAGAGGCGGGCTTTGTGTCCAGCGGCGCGGCGGGCGGCCTTGTGTTGCAAGCGGCGGCGGTTATCGCCGGCTCCGATCCGGCCAAGATGAGCCGCCTGCCGGACGCAAGCGGGATGAAGAACGAAATCATCATCCATAAGAGCCACCGCTTCCCATATGACCAGTGCTATGAGTCGGTGGGCGCGAAGTTCGTGGAGATCGGGGACGGACGGCGCTGTCAGCCGTGGCAGCTTGAGGCGGCGTTCACGGAGAATACGGCGGCGGTGGCGTATCTGTTTTCGCCGTTCATAACGCGGCGCGCCATCCCCTTCCCGCAGGTGTGCGAAATGGCGCACGCGCGGGGCGTGCCTGTGATTGTGGACGCCGCGTCTATGACGCCGCCGCGCTCCAATCTGCGGCGCTTTACCGCAGAGGGCGCCGATATGGTGATATACAGCGGCGGCAAGGCGGTTCGCGGGCCGCAGGGGACGGGCATACTTTGCGGGCGCGCCGATCTGATAGACGCCGCATTCGCCAACGCATCGCCGCATCAGTTCATCGGGCGAGGGATGAAGGTAGCCAAAGAAGAGATAGTGGGCTTGCTGCGCGCCATTCAGCTATTTATGAACGAAGACGAAGACGCTGAGATGGCGCGCTATCGCCGAATGGCGCAGCAGGTAGTCGACGCGCTGGCGGAAGCGCCGGGGCTGCACGTTACGCTGGAGCACGACGAACACAACTACCTCATTCCGCACGCGGTTATGCGCTTCACCAAAGAGTGGCGGGGGCCTAGCCGCAACGCGGTCTATCAAGCGATGATAGACGGCGATCCGCCGGTGTATCTACACGATATTTTCGACCCGGATGAGCTGGCGGTGGATCCGTTCAACCTGGACGACGAGGAGCTGGGCATCGTGATACGGCGGTTGAGCGAGGAGTTGCTGGGGTAGCGCGCAAATCTGCAGACTTGCGCGGGCGTTGGGCGCTCATAGTCGGTTGTTCAATGCGCGTTTTGCGGTGCTGTGGGCTTGCGCGCGCTAATCCGCATCCGTTAGCGGTTTGTTGCGTCTTCGATCATCTCAATGAACCGATCGAACATGTACTCGTTGTCGAGCGGGCCGGGGGACGCTTCCGAGTGGTACTGGATCGTCATTACGGGGAGGGACTTGTGGCGCAAGCCTTCGAGCGTGCCGTCGTTTATGTTGATGTGGCTCATTTCCACTTCGGACGGCAGGCTGTCGGCGTCAACGGCGTAGCCGTGGTTTTGGGCGGTGATGTGAACAAGCCCGGTTTGCAGATCTTTGACCGGGTGATTTGCGCCGCGGTGTCCGAACTTGAGCTTGAATGTGCTGCCGCCCACCGCGCGCCCGACGACCTGATTGCCTAGGCATATGCCGAATACGGGCAGTCTGCCGATAAGCCCCTTGGCGGCGTCAACGGCGTAGTCCAGCAACTCAGGGTCGCCGGGGCCGGGGGACAGCATGACGCCGTCGGGGTTGCGCGCTAGGATGTCCTGCGCGGTGGCGGTGGCGGGCATGGCGACGACTTCGCAGCCGCGCGATCGCAGCATGCGCAGGATGTTGTACTTCAAGCCGAAATCGCTGACTAGGATGCGCCGTTGCGTTTCGGGGGCGGGCTTGCGCCATAGCGGATTGTTCCAATCGTAGGCGGCATTGGTGGTAACTTGGCGCACAAAGTCCACATCGCCGTATGCGGGCGCTTGCTTGAGGCGGTCTAGGGTATGCTGCGGCGGTTCGTCTATGCCGATAGCGCCCATCATAACGCCGCGGGTTCGCAGGCGGCGAGTGATGGCGCGCGTGTCCACGCCACTTATGGCGGATACGCCCTCGGATTGCAGGAATTCGTCAAGCGTCATATCGCTGAGCGCGTGGCTTGGGCGCAAGCTGTGTTCGCGCACCACGAATCCGGCGACCTGGACTTTGCGCGATTCGAAGTCCCGCCGATTGATGCCGTAGTTGCCGATGAGCGGGTAGGTGGGAACTACAATCTGCCCCGCAAACGATGGGTCGGTGAGCATCTCTTGGTAGCCGGTCATAGAGGTGGCGAACACCACTTCGCCGAATGCGGGCGCGCGCGCGCCAAAGGCGTAGCCGCCGTAGATCGAGCCGTCTTCAAGAACTAGGTGCGCGGGGTTAGTCTTAGTGGCATTCACGCGGTTTATGTATCCTGTCTGTTCTGCCAAGATTGCTTGGTGGTTTGTATGTAGTCGATTCGGTTGGCTATCTTTGCTATCTCCCTGGGGTAGAAGTTCAGCATAGCCTCGCACAAGTCAAGCATCCAAGCGCGGCGGGAATATCCCTCAGTTATGTTGATTCGGTTGGCGTTGGCTATCTGTATCTGTCCCCAACCCAAAGCGCCTATGGTCAAGCAGTCCCACGCCAGGAACTCTATCGGTACAAAGCGCACGGACTCAACGGCAAGGCGTGTATCGATTAGCCTATACTCTACCATAAGCATAACAAAGTAGTTGGCGTCATCCTCATATAGCCGTATGAGACGCCGCGCGGAAGTGAGGTTGGGCATATTGAAGGAAGTGTCCAATCTATGCGTCTTCACATCAACCACATGGTAATGTCCGTCGACGTCGGTGAACGCAAGGTCTGCCATTGCCCTGCGCGCAAAAGACGGGGAGTAGTCGACGCAGAGATCGCCTAGCAGCGCTTGGAATCGCTCTGAGAGTATGGCTTGGATGGCGTCCCCCGCGGCGCGGGTACTTGCCGCCGTGCGGGCGCTCAGAAAATCGGGCTGCGCGTTCAGCAGTTCGGCTATCGCCGATTCGATTGACTTATAGGCGTCTGTGTGAAAGATGCGGCTGTGAGTCATTAGCGCTCCGACAGTGGGGTTTGTAGTTGATCGGCGGCGGCGCTGTTTGCGCGGCTTGCGGCGGTTTGCCTTTTCGCGGCGTAAGAGTTTCGTTCCCAGAACACGCCGTCCGAATAGCCTTGTATGGATGCGTCGGAGTCCGCCATATCTAGGCGCTTGAGCGCCAAGCAGCAGTAGGTTGGGTTGATTTCTACGCCTGCGTATCGGCGGCTGAGCTTCTTTGCGACGACGGCGGTTGTGCCGGATCCTAGGAAGGGATCAAAGACCATATCGTCCGGGGCTGAGCTTGCCAGAATGATTTTCGCCATAAGCTTCTCAGGTTTTTGCGCCGGATGGGGCGTGTTTTCGGGCATAGACCAGAACGGCACGGTGATGTCGGTCCATAGGTTTGAGGGATGCGTAAGGCGATAGGCGGCGCCGTGGCTCATAGCCCAGTCTTTGGGAGCGCCGTTGTGGTCGGTGTAGGGCGCTACGACGCGGCGCTTTAGTTTCACGGCGTCCACATTGAAGGCGTAGTCGTCGGACAGCGTCCCGAACCAGATGTCTTCGGAGCAGTTCTTCCAGTTGCGCTTTGCGCCTCTGCCTTTCTCGCGCTCCCAAGTGATGCGGTTTCGCAAGGTTAGGTATTTTTCGGCTACCAGATGAACGGCGGCGGATGAGCGCCAATCCCCGCAGATATAGACAGAACCGCTGGGCTTAAGCGTCCGCAATAGGCTTGGCAGCCACGAGTCAAGCCAATCGGCGTATTCCGATAGGGAACGCTTGGAGAAGCGGGCGTCAGCGAAGTCTTTGGTGATGTTGTAGGGCGGGTCGAGAAACAGAATATCGGCGAAGGCGCGCGGCAGCCAATCAGCGATGCGGTGTATGTCGTCGCTGATGATGCGGTTCTCTATGCGGCGCGCGTCGATGGGGGAGCTGACCTGCAGCAAGCGCGCGCGGTAGAGCGCCTGCTCCGACGCGGTGGGCGCAATGGTCTTGTTCCTAGCCGACTTGTTCGTGTTCGCAACCGACGGATTGGGCGCGCTAGTCCGCTTCATACACTATCCTTCCCGCGACCAGGGTTGCGGCGATTTTGCCGCGCAGGGTTGCGCCGTTGAGGGGAGTGTTCTTGCCTTTGGACGCGAACTTGGCGGTATCTACCACCCATTCGGAGTTGGGGTCTATGAGTACGACGTCGGCGGGGACGCCGGGTTTCAGAGCGCCGAGATCGGGGCGGCGTAGTATGCGGGCGGGCGCATATGTGAGCTTCTCTATGAGCAGCGGCAAGCCGATTGCGCCGCTGTGGACTAGGGACATGAGCTGCCCCAGCGCCGTTTCAAATACGCTGATGCCGAATGCGGCTTCTTGGAATGTGCATTGCTTGTCGGTGAGGTTGTGCGGGGCGTGGTCGGTGGCGATGATGTCTATGACGCCGTCGCGCAAGCCGGCTATCATTGCGTCGACGTCGGCTTGGACGCGCAGGGGCGGGTTGACTTTGGCGAATGTGTCGTATGCGGCGGGGGTTAGCGGCGCATAGGCTCCGTTGACGCCCGCATCGCCAAGAGCGGCTTCGTCGGTGAGGGTGAGATGGTGGGGCGTAACTTCGCAGGTTACGGCGGCGGTTCCGCGCTCTTTGGCGAGGCGCACATGCTCGATCGCGGAGGCGGCGCTTATATGCGCCACATGGTAGCGCCCGCCGGTGAGTTCGGCTAACGCTATGTCGCGCGCCACCATAATGTCTTCGGCGGAGTTGGGTATGCCCTTGATGCCCAAGCGGTTGGATATCCAGCCTTCGTTCATTGCGCCGCCGTGAAAGAGCGCGGGCTCTTCGCAGTGGTTAATGATGGGCAAGTCGAGCGCGGATGCGTAGCTGAGGGCTTGGCGCATTATGTTGGAGTCGGCGACGGGATTGCCGTCGTCGCTGAAGCCGATTGCGCCGGACTCGGCGAGTTCGCCCATTTCGGCGAGCTCGGCGCCGGCGCTGCGCTTGGTTACGCAGCCGATTGGCAGCACTCGCGCAACGCCTTCGTCGCGCGCCTTGCGTAGGACGTACTCCAGCGTGGCGCTGGTGTCCATAGTGGGGTTGGTGTTGGGCATGGCGCATATGGTCGTGAAGCCGCCGCGCGCCGCCGCAAGAGCGCCGGTAGCGATGGTCTCTTTGTCCTCAAAGCCGGGTTCGCGCAGGTGGCAATGCAAGTCTATGAAACCGGGCGCTACTATCAGTCCGACGGCGTCTATGATTTGGGCGTGTTCGGGCGGGTCTATGTGCGGCGCTGACGCGATTACAACGCCGTCCGCCAGCAGCAGATCGACTATGCGGTCAACGCCCTGAGACGGATCTATAAGCCTGCCGCCCTTGATGAGGGTTTGTTGTGGGTGTGCCATTGGACGGGTTCCTTAATTTTCCTATGGGCGTTGGATTGCGTTGGGATAGGGTTGCGGTTTGCGGCGCATCGGGCGCATATGGGTTGGCGTTGTCTGCGGTTTAGACGACGGCTTGGGTTGCATTAGCGTTGGATTGGCACTGCCATTCGCGGCGTATTAGGCGCATATAGGGGAGGCGTCTTGCGGGATGGGCAGATCGGGACTGTCGTTCCACCAGACGAATTCGGCGTGTTCGGCGCTTAACTTCACATCGCCCTGCGCCTCGATTGCGAACACGGATTGCGTCTGTCCCCAGTATCGGGCGCTGGATTTCCAAAAGGCGCTTTGGTCGCCGCCCCAGAAATCGCAGTGGTCGAATATGTGGCGGACGGCGGTTGCGGTCATGCCGGTTTCTTCGCGCAGTTCGCGGACAGCGGCGCATATGGGGAGTTCGGCGTGTTCAACGCCGCCGCCGGGCAGGAAGAATTCGGCGTCGCCGGGTTCCCTCATCATCAGAAGCTTGCCGTTGCGTATCACTACGGCGGTTGCGCGCCGGCGGATCCGCGCGCCGCGCTTGGTTCGGGCGGCGGCGATGGACGGGGGATGCGCTGCGTGGGCGGGCTGCAAGTCCGTATTAGCGCCGCCGATGTTGTGCCATAGCCCGCTCAGTATTTGGGTTACATGCGGATGGACGGGAATATCGGATGCGCCGTTCCACCACGCGAACTCTTCTACGGTGGCATCGCGGGACACATCCACTTCGCCGCGCGCCTGTACGCCGAATACATAGTGCCGGTTGTACTTGCCGCTGTGCGTTGCAATGTAGGTTACGGCTGTGGCGGCGAGCGTAGTCTCTTCGTGGAGTTCTCTTGCGAGGGCGTATATAGGCAGTTCGCCGCCTTGGACGCCGCCGCCGGGCAGCGCGAATGCCTGCCTGCCCCTATCGCGCACAAGCAGGACGCAGTTGCCGCGCGTTACGATTGCGGTAGCGCGGCGGCGCAAGGGCGGGTTTGGGGCGTTGGCTTCAGCACTCATTAAGTATAACTGCTCCGTATCCGTAGGCTTAGGCTATGCGATATTGGCAAGGGCGGGACTCGATGCAAAATGCGATTAGCCGGGGCGCGGCGTGATTGCGGCGTAGAAGAGCGCCATACGGACGGCGACGCCGTTGGTTACCTGCTCTTCGATGACGGACTGCGCGCCGTGCGCCACTTCGGGCGCTATCTCGATGCCTTCGTTCATGGGGCCGGGGTGCATGACCAGGGCGTTGGGCTTGGCAAGCGCTAGGCGCTGCGGGGTGATGCCGTAGAGCCGCGAGTATTCGCGCAGGGTGGGTAGGTGTCCGGCATGCTGACGCTCGGTTTGCAGACGCAGCGCCATTACCACGTCGGCGTCTTGGAGCGCGCGCTCGATGCTGGTTTCAATTTGCACCGCGCTGAAGGGATGATTGGACGCCTCTCCGCCGTTGTTACGCAAGCCGTTGTTCAGTAAGTCGGGCGGTATGAGCGTGGGCGGGGCGCAGAGGGTTACGGACGCGCCCATGCGGGTTAGTCCCCACAGGTTGGAGCGCGCCACGCGGCTGTAGAGCAGATCGCCCACTATGACAACCTTTAGCCCGTCTATGCGGCCGCGATGCGCGCGTATGGTGTAGAGGTCGAGCAAAGCCTGTGTGGGATGGGCGTGCATGCCGTCGCCGGCGTTTATGACGGCGGCGTTCAGGAAGCGCGCTAGGAAGTGGGGAGCGCCGGAGTGGGGATGGCGCATCACGATGATGTCGGCGTTCATCGCTTGGAGCGTGAGCGCGGTGTTGTAGAGGGACTCGCCTTTTTCAACGCTGCTGCCGCTGCCGGACACATTGATGACGTCGGCGCTGAGTATCTTGCCCGCCTGCTCGAACGATACGCGGGTGCGCGTGCTTGCTTCGTAGAACAGAGTGATGACGGATTTGCCGCGCAGTGTGGGGACTTTCTTGATGTCGCGGCGCAGCACTTCGCGCATTGCGTCGGCGTTTTGCAGAACCAGCTCGATTTCGGCGCGCGAAAAGTCATCCAGGTCGAGGATATGGCGGCGCGGCGGCCCGGAAGCGCGGGCTGCGCCGTTGGGGGCGGCTTGTTCGTTTGTGGGATTTCGGCTTGGGGTTTGCTGCATAGTTTCTGCTAATCTGCGGGCGCGCGGTCTGCGTGGATTGGGCGCAGCGCGGCCGGGGTTGTTATGCGGCGTTAGTTGGGTTCGCGCACAAGCGCCACTTCGTCGATGCCGTCGATTTCGGTCATACGGACTCTGAGATATTCGTCGCGGGATGTGGGCACGTTCTTGCCCACATAGTCGGGGCGTATAGGGAGTTCGCGGTGGCCTCTGTCCACAAGGATGGCGAGTCGGATTTCGCGGGCGCGGCCGAAATCGTTGAGGGCGTCCATAGCGGCGCGGATGGTGCGGCCGGTGTACAGCACATCGTCAATAAGCACAACGCAGCGCTCATGCACGCCGCCGGGGATGGTGGTTTGCGCGAGGGGGCGTCCGCCGGCGGGCAGGTCGTCGCGGTAGAGGCCGATGTCGAGCGCGCCGACGGGGACAGGTTCGCCTTCGAATTGGCGTATGAAAGCGGCGATGCGCTTGGCGAGCCATACGCCGCGCGTCTGTATGCCGACGAGGGTCAGGTCGTCGGAGCCGCCGTTGCGCTCTAGGATTTCGTGTGAGATGCGGACTAGGGCGCGGCGCATTTCGTCGGCGGTGAGTATGCTGCGTTCAGGGGCGGCGGCGTTTGGCACAAAGAAGCCTCTTGCGGGGCGGGCAAGAGGCTTCACGGCCGCTGCGACGCGTGTCCCGCGCGGGCGGGGGAGCGCTGCAAGGACGCCTACCCTTGCCAGCCTCTCCGGACTGACTTAAAAGGGGCGCAATTGATTTCGGGCATTGTATAGGGTTTGGGCGGGGCGGTTCAAGGCTAGTTGGGGGATGATTTTAATGCAAAGACGCAAAGGGTTAGGTAAATATGCTTTTCACCATTTGCATAAGGACTGCGCCAACGCCGACTTCGCCCACAAGCACGCCTGATAGGGCGATAAGCACGTTGTCTGCGAAAGAGAATATGCCCGCTCCTGCGAGGTAGAAAAGGACAAAGGTTGCTATCAGCGTGAGGGTGTAGAAGGCGATAACTGCCCAAACAAGCGTTTCCCTATGCCGGATGGTTTGCGCCGCGCGCCGAATCTCCAAATCCCTGACCACCCATTCTTGCGCGGCGTCAGTCTCTATTGCCATTCTCAAGGCTTGTTCCATTTACTTCGTCTCATTCTCGAAGAGTATCCACTCACCGGACTCGGTTATGAGCGAAGTCAGACAATCCGGCGAATGCTTCTGCTTTATGTTGTTGAATATGGTCAATTTCAGTTCGAGGAACTTCTCGTCGTTGGGGTCTATGGACGCTATCTTGCGGCCGTGTTCGCGCTGTCGGATTGCCCACATTAGCAGCACGGCGGCGTTGATGAAGAGTTCATAGGTGTCGGACACGCCTATTCTGTCCATCATATCTTGAAGGGTGCGCTCTTCAGTTTCCGAAACATCGAGACGGAACTTGTTCTTTTTTGCCATAGTGAGAACCTTTCGCTTCGCGAATGCTTTGCGCGCATCATACGGCATTCGCCGCATCGCTACTATATCACAATTTCGGATAGGGCGGCGTGGGTTGCCTTGACGATGGTTCGGGCAAGCAACTAGAATATCGCAGGGTTGAACTAGGGGACGGATAGCGCAGTCAAGGCGGTTGTTCGCAGCGTTCAAGCGAGCGATAAGGAGCCGGGGTGATAGAGCTGGAATCTTCGGGGGGCGTGGTGGTTCGGGAGCGCGGGGACGCGGCGGAGATTGTGGTGTGCGGGTTTGAGGCGCCGCCAAACGGCGTGATATGGGGGCTGCCGAAGGGGACGCCTGAGGGCGCCGAGACGCGCGAGCAGACTGCGCTGCGCGAGGTGCGGGAAGAGACGGGCTTGCAGGTGAGCATCCGAGATTTTATCGCAAGCATAGAGTATCGGTTTGCGCGCTTTACGGACGGGGCGGCTTGCCATAAGGTCGTCCACTTCTATTTGATGCGCGCCGACGGGGGCGATTTGTCGCTGCATGACGATGAGTTCGACTATGTGAGGTGGCTGCCGGCCGCCCAAGCGCTGAGCGTCTTGACTTATGATAACGAGGTTCAAGTTGTTGAATCTGCCATTTCTCTTGTCGGGAAGGAAGCCCAAGCCGGTTAAGAAGATCGAGCTGCGGGGCGAAAAGACGGTGCTGCGGGAAAAGCGCATTACGGATGCGCCGGAGGACTATTCGTGGCGCACGGATGCGGAGTTGGCGCGGTTGGACGCCGCGCAGCCGCTGAATATGGCGTATGACGATTTCCTGAAGCATTCTCAGGAAGAGCTTAACAGACCGAGTAAGCAGTCGATGCGGTTCGGGATAGACGATCTGTATGGCAGGCATATCGGCAACTGCATGGTTTACGACATAAACGAGCGGCGGGGCTCGGCGGAGCTTGGCATTATGATTGGCGACCGCGAGTATTGGAGCAAGGGCTACGGCAGCGATACGGTGGATATGCTGCTGGAGCATTTGTTCACCACTACATCCATGAAGCGGGTGTACTTGCATACATTGAAATGGAATCACCGGGCGCAGCGGGCGTTTGAGAAGTCGGGGTTTCGGCCGGTCAGGGATGTGCGCCGCCGCGAGTATAACTTCATTTTGATGGAGATATTCCGCAAGGATTGGGAGTTGCAGCGGCGTCAAGCGGCGGCGTTGGGCGGGTAGCGCGCGGCGTTTATGCGCCGAGTTTGTCGCCCGGCTTCAAGCCGACGGATTGCGCCCATTCGGGGGCGGGGACTTTGCGATTGCGTCCGGGCTGCACTCTGCCCACGAATATAGAGCCGCCGTTTGCGGCGATGCGAAAGCCTTCATCGGTGACGTCGGTGATTACGCCGGGTTCGGCTGCGGGCTCGGCGTCGGATTTGCTTGCGCGATAGAGGCGCAGGGTATCGCCGCCGAATGTGGAGCCGGCGCCGGGGCTGGGGTCGCTGCCGCGTATCATGTTGTAGATTTCGCTGACGGGGGCGTTCCAGTCGATGACGACGTCGGCGGGGCGGCACCAGCCTTCGTAGGTGGCGTCTGCGTGGTTTTGCTCGATGCGGGGGGCACTGCCGCTCTTCACCAGGTTCACGGCTTCCACCATTGCGTCGACGCCCATGGGGAACAGCCTGCCGAAATAGACTGATCCTAGCGTGTCGTCGGGTCCGATTTCGGTCTCTTTTTGGAGCAGAATGGGGCCGGTGTCTAGTCCCTTGTCGGGCCAGAAAATGGTGAGGCCGGTCTTGGTTTCGCCTTGTATGATGGGCCAGTTGATGGAGCTGGGGCCGCGGTGCAGCGGCAGCAGGGATGGATGATATTGGATTGTGCCTTGCGCGGGGGCTTCTAGGATTTCGTCGGGGACGATGTCGGTAACGAAAGCCATAACGCAGAGGTCGGCGTTGAGCGCGCGGAATGCGTCGATGGCGTCTTGATTGCGCATGCGGCGGAATTGCAGCACGGGTACGGCGTGCGCTTGGGCGGCGGCTTTGAGCGGATCGACGGGGCGTCCGTCTCTGTCGGGCGGACAGAATACGCCCACAATGTTTTCTTGATGCTCAACAAGCGCGTTGAGAACGCTTTCGCCGAAAGCGGCTTGGCCTATGAGCGCGATGCGAAAATCGTCTGCCATATGAAACGCCTCCCGAAGTTGTTTATGGGAATATATCACTTCGGGCGCAACGGGGCAACGCAAAGGCGTTTTGGGGTTAGACTTACTGCGATGCGGCGGCTACCTGCCCGGTGTAGCCGCTCACATGGCGCGTCCATACGCCCGCGCTTGTGGCGTAGTACACATATATCCGCAAGTACTGATTCAAATCATCGGATGTGGGCGTGTAGCGCAGCTCCCGCGTGTGCGGGACACGTATGTAGATGCAATCCGTGTGCGGCGCAGTCGCGTTCGGGCAGCGCTGCCACGCTATATGCGAGTCCACAGCCCCCGATGGCCTAGGATCCGACACTAATATCTCCGTCCCCACGCGCGGGCTTGCATTGCCGCTTACGAATGCGATTGCCGTCCCCGCTGTCGCGCCGCTTGCGTTCTTGACCCGACCGCCTAGGTTGCGCGTGTAGGCGAAGCTGTTGTCTGACAACTGCACTTTGGCGCGCAGGTAGTGGTTCACATCTGAGGTTGTGGGCGTGTATTCGTAGGTGGGCTGCCGCCAGCCTCCGATGGTTTCCCAAGTATCGCCGTTGTCGGACCTTTCCCATATCCATGCGCCATTGCGGTTAGGAAAGGTTGCGGCGTTTAGGCAGACGCCCACGAGCTCGCCCACGATGGGGGCGTTCCAGTTGTCCGGGACGCCCATTGCTTGGCCGCCCTGCGGGTCTGTGCTCATGCTCTTGTAGTCGAGCATAGGGTATTGCATCTTGGTTCCCAAGTCCCACGGATCGTCGTTGCCGGTAACGCCGTCAAGGTTTGTGTTCCAGTTGGCGTAGATGCCGGTGTAGCCGGTGGGGGTTTGGAGCTGGCGGGTGGTCTTGCCCACTGCGCCGCTGCCGCCGGCGCTGGTGGTTTGGCCGCTGGTGGAGGTGTCCCAGTAACTGGCGGTTACGCTGCCTGCAGTCACCTCTCCTATTAGCCCGCCGATGGTTGTTGCCGTTCCGCTAGATCTGCTAACCCGGCCGGTCGAATAAGAAATTGTTATGCTACTACTACTGCCCTGCTGCTGTCCCACTAGTCCGCCAACGGTGTCAGTTCCGCTGACATAGGCGGTGGAGTAGCTCGTGGAAACAGTCCCGCTATTGTAGCCGGCTAATCCACCAACAGATGCCGAGCCCTGCGCTTTGCCCGTGGTATAACATGCGACGATTGTGCCTTGATTAGCTCCTATCAGAATTCCGATCCAATTTCTTGCCGTAACATTGGCGTTGATTATGCCCAGTGTTTCGATTCGGCTAGCGGCAGTAGTTACGCCGAACAACCCATTGTAATGGGTGTTTCTGTTGATGAACAGGTTGTTGATAGTGTTGCCGTTGCCTTTGAAATTGCCTGAGTATTGGTTTGCGGCAGATCCGATGGGTTGCCATCCGTTACCGCTGTTCCAGTAGGTGTCGCCGGTTACGGTTACAGAGCCGTCGCCGTTGGTGTCCAGGTCAATATTGGCGGTGAGTTCGTAGCCGACGCATGCCCCCGACGGGCAGCCCATGCGCCCGGATGCAGTGGTAACGCGGTTGGGGAATGCAGCGCCGTAGGCGGTTGCGCCTGCGCTTGTGGGATCGCCGTTGCCGTCTAGGTCGTAGCGGATGGCGTTGAATTGGGCGTGGGTGTTGACGTCGATGTAGCCGTCGTTGTCTGAATCGTAGTCGGTGGTGGATTGGGCGGATGCAGTTGCGCTGAGGGATAGCAGAATTGCAAGCGTTAGCAAGATACTGAGAACGGTTACGCCTGCGGTTCGGCGTGTTGTTCTTGCGCTTGACTTTTTTAGATTTTTATGGGGGGGGGGGGGGGGGTGAATAAAAACTAAAACGTATAAGCGCCATTTGGTTCACCTGCTTTATCGCTGATTTGAGTGAGGGGAACGCTGTCCCCAATCCTAACCTTCTCT
This sequence comes from Dehalococcoidia bacterium, assembly GCA_965203895.1. Classification (GTDB taxonomy): domain Bacteria; phylum Chloroflexota; class Dehalococcoidia; order Lucifugimonadales; family JADFKI01; genus Bin90. The sequence continues at coordinate 373,161 of CBDBDI010000003.1, forward strand.
TCCCCTGATGGGGGAAGGGTTCTCAATTGGCTGAATATCCTGAATATCTCGGGCTAGGATTATTTTAGCGCAAAGTTGGCAGTGGCGCAAAGGGGGATTTTGCTATCGTATCGCTGTTTGGGGGAAGCTTATGACGCTGAGAACGCCGATTAGCGCCGGATGGCTGACCGATGGCGAATGCTGTGGTATGCTTGGCGGGCAACTTATGCTTGGGAGGGCGTTATGAGAGTATTGCTTATTGCCACGAATCAGGCGGATCGGTTTATGGACAGGATGGTGGTGCGCCCGGCGCCCATAGGGTTGGCGTATCTCGCCGCCGCGGTGGATGAGGATCGACACACGCTGAAGGCGCTTGACTTGATGTTCGCGGATGACGCTGAGGCGGCGGTCGCTAACGCCGTGAACGATTTTCAGCCCGACCTTATCGGGTTGTCCATCCGCAACCTGGACAATCAGAGCTTCTTCAACCCCGTATGGAACCTGCCAGCCGTGCGGGACATCATCGGGCGCATACGGCAGTGCAGCGGCGCAACCGCGTTGGTGGGCGGGCCGGCGTTCAGCATCCTGCCCGCCGAATGCCTAGACTATGTGGGCGCAGACTTGGGCATAGCGGGCGATGCTGCAGAGGCTTTCGCGATGCTGGTGGAACGCCTCGAGAGCGGCGCGGACTACCGCGATATTCCGGGCATCGTATATCGCGGCGGCGCAGACGGGGACGATGCGGACGGCGATATTATCGTCAGCGAGGGGCGGTTCGCGTCCGCCTTTCACAGAGCGCCGCGCCTGGATTTGCTGGACATGCGCGCCTACAACGGCTCCGGCTTTGGGGTGGGCGTCATCACCAAGCTGGCGCAATCGTACTACCCCACGCCGAACAGCGCCTACGACGGCAGCGATTGGCGCATCCGCCCGCCCGAAGAGGTGGTTGAAGAGATACGCAATCTCAACGACGAGTTCGGCATCAACAAGATATTCTTCATAGATTCGGGCTTCAACATACCCGCCGAACACGCCAAAGCGCTGTGCGCCGCAATCATCGATGCGGGACTGCGGATCCGCTGGAATAGCTACATACGCCCGGCGCCCGACGCGGACGCCGAACTGATGAGGCTTATGAAGGCGTCGGGATGTTCGCTGGCGCTGATGGCGGAAGCCGGCAGAGGCGGCGGCGAACTGACGGACAGGCTTGCGGCGCTGGAGCGGACGGCGGCGCTGTGCCGCGACGCCGGGCTGCCGTTCACGATGAACCTGGCATTCGGCGAGCCGTCCGAAACGGAAGCGTCGGTGGAGCAAAAGCTGGCGTTCCTCAAGCGGGTTGGGGCGTCGTTCGCGGTACTGCGCGCGGGAGTGCGCGTCTTGCCGAACACTGCGATAGCGCAAACGGCGCTGCGGGAAGGGCTGATAGCGTCGGAGTCGGACTTGCTGCGTCCCACGTTCTACATCGCAGAGGGCGCGCGCGCTTGGCTGCCGGGTAGGTTGCGCGCAGAGGCGGCGGGCTATCCGCGCTGGAACCTGTCGTAGGGGCGATGAATGGGGACGGAACGCCGATAGTTCTAACAAGTCGACGAGTTCGGCAAAGTCAGGCAACTGCGGGATATAGGTTTTGCACGCGGCGCGCAATCATATCGCCAATCATTGCGGATCTTTGGGAATCGCTCACTGGCGGCAGATCGGCGATTTGGCTGTGAGACGGATCGGCTTCATACTCATCGACGGCAGACAACGGATCGTGAATGAAGCGCAAGTTGGGCAGTTCTGCTCGAACCGCTTGCTTTGCAACGCCGACGTTTAGTTCGGCAAAGCGTCCGTTTGAGCGTAACTCCAGCCTAGATAGGCGACGCACTTCGTTGATCTGCCCAGGCTTATCCAAGTCTGAAAAGAAGTCGAGCCAATTTATGGAAAGCCCTTTTTCATTTGAGCGCAGTCGAAACGCTTTGCCGTTCACAATTCCGTTTTCGTCAACTCGGGATGGGCTAATGTAGCGAACAATATGGGCGTCATCGGGCAAATCGCCGCAGGTCATACGCCTACCAACTTCGCAAGCCCGAAAGACTTGATGCGCTCTTTGACCTCATTCAGCGCGCCCATACCCGCTTCCCATACATCGTTGGGTTCGTCGTAGAATACGAACTCCGCCGTCCCGTCGCCAAAGAATTCGATGCCGGCTTGCCCGATGCCGTCATCTAGCCAGTTGGCGCGCAGGTTGCCGTTTTCGTCAAGAATCAGCGAGGCTCTGCGCATAGCAGGGATGGATTCGACAAATCGCCGAAAGTCGTTCTGGGACGCTTCGTTCAGATCGAAGCCGTCCTCTAATCCGTATTCACGAAGCTGGGCTATGCGCTGGCGATACTGCTGAATTGGGTCGGGGCGGGTGTGGGCAAAAATAGGTGTCTCTTCGATATTGATACGGATCGCAGAAGAGATTGGATGAGCAACTATGTTATGAGTAGATATGACCACATTGAGTTTGTTTGTCAATGCGTCTTCAAGATAAACACCTTTTGGCTCATGGGATCCGCGGGTAAGGTGTAGAGGGAAAGCCCCCATCATATAGACAGAGACGTTATTAGACTCATGGCTTGACAGCCAAGAACCTAGATGTTCTTGAACATTCGGCAGTCTCTCATTCCGCATCGTTGATAGATTGCCAAATTGGGTTAACTCTGCCTGATTATTATTGACAGCAAGAGCAGTCGCAGTCATCTACAACCCTCGTGTGTCCAAACGAGACGCAAAACTCGTTGCATTCTCTTCAATCTCGCGCATAGAGGACATAATCTCTTCTCTAGCAGGAAAACGATTATGATCTATGTGCATATTTAGAGTCAGGAAGACTCTCTTATCCATTTCATTGTTGAATCGAGGCTCTATACCCACTCGCCATGTCTTGCCATTGCCCGCGAATGTTAGCCTACCACTTCCGCCAAGGACGTTTCCATCCTCGATTTTTGGAACGTCGTCAGCGAATAGCCTTTCGGAAAGGTATTGAGAAGCCGGCATGCCAGAATCTTGCTCATATACCATTTCCATATTATACCCGAAGGCTTGGGGTTGGCTTTCTGTGGTTGAAATTGCAAATGCTGCAACCTCAGCCAATCGCTCTATTTCGCCTATAGACAAGGGGTAATCCCTCTTAATAGTGGATCTTTGAGCAGAAACATCAATTGTGATTCTGTCTTTGTCCAGCGAAAGAATACGAGATCCTCCCGCCAAATTAACAGGGACGCCAATGGGGGGACCAATGGCAAATCCAGCTTCCGCTATCACAACATCAACACCGACGGCATTCCTGAATTCATTAATTTCATCGGGAGTCTTAATGAGTTCGACGCCGACTAGCACAAGGTTGATGTTCAAAATTTCGATTGAAGAAATTGCCATCGAATTTCTCGCTTGGTGAAATTTTTGACTTGGTTATTACATCTTAATGCCTCTGAACAACTTTTGCAATCAAATAGGCGGATGAAGTCCGCCGAATCTTGAACGCAGATAGTTGTTCCGCCATCCCCCTACCGCCGCCGCGTCCGTCCGCGCAGCGCCGCAAGCGCCAGGGTGCCGCTCACCAGGCCGACGCCGGCTATGGCGGCGACGCTTCCCAGCAGCGCTTGGGCGTCCCAGCCTACGCTGATTAGCGAGCGCAGTCCGTCCAGCAGGTAGGTTACGGGGTTGAATATCGCTATTACGGCGAGCCAGCCGGTCATCGCCTCTCGCGGCACGAACACGGTGGTTAGGAATACGAAGGGGAAGAACAGCAGGAAGCTGGAGTTGACCGCCGCCGGGTTGCCCGTCTTGAACGCGATCGCATACCCAAAGCCGGTGAACGCCAAGCCCCAGCAGCCGGACAGCAGCGCGAACAGCAGCAGTCCAAGCAGCCCGGATTCGAAGCGCACGCCCACTATGAAGCCGATTGCGATAACGGGTAGCGTCAGCGCCACCACCAGCGCAAAGTCCGCCACCGTCAGCCCCAACAGCATCGCAAGCCGATTGATGGGCGTCATCGCTAGGCGGTCGAAGTAGCCCGTCTGAATGTCGGTTACCAGCGTAACGGCGCGCGATATGCCGGTTACCGCGAATAGGATAGCCACCGGCAGTTGGAACGCCTTGTAGTCTATGCCGGGGATGCGCTCCGCTACATCCTGCAGCGCGCCGATGTTGATTGCGTAGAAGAACACAGGGATGAGCAGCGCCGGGTAGATCGCCTCCGGGTCGCGCGGGATGGAGCGCAGCGCCCTGATTGCCACCGTAACGACATCCGCGAAAAAGCCCGCCCGCCTCGCGCGTATCCGCGGTTGTGAACTTGAAACTGCCGCCTGATTCAATTCGTCCTCCAAATCCGTTTCCAACCCGGAGTTATTGCTGAAGTTCCGGTGGGTTGCCGCAGATTTCGTTTATCACGAACCCGCTTCTTGCTCCATTCGGGCGCCGGCGACGCTTAGGAACACGTCGTCCAGCGTGGGCGTGCGCAGCGTCAGTTCGTTGACATGGATGCCGTGTTCGTTCAGCGCCAGCGCGATATTGCTAATCTCCGCCGCGCCGTTTGCCACCTGCACTATGACTTCGCTGCCGGATGCGTCCACATCCGCCACGCCGTCGATCACTGCAAGCGCCGCTTTCGCTTCCGCCACCTGCCCGTTTGCGCCGGCGTCTAGCTGAACAATCACCACGTCGTTGCTCAGAGAGCGCTTGAGTTCGGCGGGCGTGCCTTGCGCTATAAGCCTGCCGCGGTTGATGATGCCCACGCGGTCGGCGAGCGCGTCCGCCTCTTCCAGATATTGCGTAGTCAAGAATATGGTTACCGTCATCTGCCGATTCACGCGGCGCACCTCTTCCCACACGCGGGCGCGGCTTATGGGATCCAGCCCGGTGGTGGGTTCGTCCAGGAACAGCACTTCGGGGTTGTGAATGAGCGACGCCGCAAGGTCAAGCCGCCGCTTCATTCCGCCGGAGTATGTGCCGATGAAGCGGTCTAGCGCGTCGCCGATGTCGACCAGGCCGGCGAGTTCGTTTAGGCGCGTGTCCACATCGCGGCGGGATAAGCCGTAGAGCCGTCCCTGAAGACGCAGCAGTTCGCGCCCCGTCTGCTTCATATCTAGCGCCGCATCCTGCAGCGCCGCGCCGATGCGAAGCCTAACCTCAGTGGCGTCGCTGACCACGTCGTAGCCGGCGACCGTTGCGCTCCCCGCGCTCGGCATAAGCAGCGTGATAAGCATCCGAACAAGCGTAGTCTTGCCTGCGCCGTTCGGGCCTAGAAAGCCGTATATTTCGCCGCGCGGGATGGCGAGGTCGATAGCGTCCACCGCCTTCACATCGCCGAAACTGCGCCCTATGCCTCGCGTCTGCACTGCGTAATCCATATCGTTACCGCACCTTTGCCGCTTGCGCCGCATTCATCCGCATTCGCCTTGCGCCAAATAATACGCAAGTTCTTTATTTGTACAAATGTACAAAACAAATCTAGCAATAAAGCAAGCCGTGTATCAATCGTTATGAGACTCAACTTTCGGCGGGTTTTATCGGCGCTATCGGTATGATATGAATATGCGGGCAACGGGCGTAACGGGTTAGCGCATCGAACGAAAGCGGCGGCGGAGCGCTAAACTAACGGCAAACCCTTACGACAGCGCGCTATTCAGGCATATGGGAGGCTTTGGAATGCGAGTCAACAATGTGGTTGCAAAGATGAAGGCGGGACAAAAAGCATACGGCTGCGGATTTTCGTTTGCGTCGCCTACGCTCATTGAGCTTGCGGGCAGGGCGGGCTTCGACTTCGTATCGTTCGACAGCGAACACGGCCCGTTCACGATAGATATGCTGGACGACCTCTGCCGCTTTGCGGATATGGCGGGGTTGACGCCGATGGCGCGAGTGCCGGACATTGAGAGCGCGACCATCCTGCGCTTTTTGGACAGGGGCATTATGGGCATAACCGGCCCGCACATCACCAACGGCGCGCGCGCAAGGCAGCTCGCCGACGCCTGCCGCTACGTGCCGCGCGGCAACCGCAGCTTCGGATCGGGGCGCGGCGCATACTTCGGCGATTTCCCGTCGGGCCCCGATTATATGGCGCATACTAACGCCAACATACTGGTAATCGCCCAACTCGAGGACGTCGAATCGCTGGCTAACATCGACGACATCCTAGCGGTGGAAGGCATCGATCTGTTCGCATCGGGAGCGCAGGACATAGCGCAGTCGATGGGCTTGCAGGGACAGCCGAACCATCCGGATGTGCAGCGCTTCGAGGCAACCGTGCGGGACGCGGTTCACACCGCCGGCAGGCGGATGGCCGACGATGTGATGGCGTCTATGCGCGCAGATAGGCTATTCCTCGACGGAGCGCGCTCCTTCATAGCGGCGCAGGGCTAGGCGAACACATCCGCAACGCGCATCCGCCAGCCGGGAACCACATCGCCGCCGTCTATCGTATCGGCTTCCGTCAGCGTAACCATAGCGCGCTGCGGGCGATGCACTTCCACCGTGCGGTTGCGCGGGTTCACCACGATGACCATACGGACGCCGTGCGCCAGCCAATCCGCGACCTTTTCGCGAACCTGCGTTAGGCGGTCGGTGGGCGATATGACTTCCACCGCCAAATCGGGCGCCGCGGGAAATGCGCGCGCGCGGTCTTCAATCAGATGCAGCCGTTGCGCGATGACGAATGCAGCATCGGGGATACGCGCGTGGTCAGGGGCTGTTGCCAGCAGGAATGTCGTCTCAGCGGTAAGAACTTTCCCCAAATTCCGCTCAGTCGAATATGCCCACAAACTCCCCACAAGGTTGCCCGAACATACGCCATGTTCAAATCCTGCAGACATTCGCTTAACCAGCTCCCCTCGTATTAGTTCGTAGCGATAGCCGTCGTCGGTCGCATTCAGTAGGTCGTCCACCGTCATTAGTTGTTTCGCAATAACCATTATCAACTCTCCGATTTGTGCGGATATTGCGCGCAGGAGATTTTCGAGCGATGCGATGCTACAAATGAGCGCCACCGCTTATGCCGCCATAGCGCCGCGCCTTTACGCAAAACAGCGCGGGCAACGCCTACGATACGCGCCGATATACCTGTATCCTATGGCGGTTGCCTTCAGTAACGTACACTCTGCCGGCGCTGTCGAGTTTGACGGACATAGGCGCCCAGAATAGCCGCTCTATGTACGCCGATTGGGTGTGCGGGTCGTCGGCGTCGGGGAGGTCTAGCGCCTGCTCCAAGTTCGCTTTAGCCCTTGCCTGTCCCTCTTCCCTGTTGATTTCCAGGAAGTTCGCCGCCCACTTGGACAGCGTTGCCTGTCCCCTGAGGTTCTGCACAAACCCGCCCTTGTCGTCCAATACCTGCACGCGCTCATTGCCCCAATCGGACACATAGATATAGCCGCGCTCATCCACCGCAACGCCCGACGGGCGCAGCAGTTCGCCGTCTGCGCTGCCCGATGCGCCGTATGCGGCAACGAATTCGCCGGCGGCGGAGAAGCGCTGCACGCGGTCGTTGCCCCAGTCTGCGATATACACATCGCCGTTGGGCGCAATATGCGCGCCCCAAGGCAGGTTCAGCTGACCCTCGCCGTCGCCTGCGCCGCCAAACGCCGATATGAATTCGCCGTCCGAAGTGAACTTCTGCACGCGGTTGTTGTGCGTGTCCGATACATAGAGGTTGTCGGCGGCGTCTAACGCTATGCCCGACGGCCCGTTGAGTTCGCCGGGCGCGCCGCCATAGACGCCCCAGGCGCGCGCGAAATCGCCGTTGGGTTGGAAGACGCTGATGCGGTGCGTGTAGTCGTCGCTGACGTAGATGCGCCCGCGGCTGTCTTCGGCTATGCACATCGGGGATATGAGCTGCCCGTCGGCTTCGCCGAAATGGCCGAATGTGCCGTAGTATTCGCTCTCAATGTCAAGCACGGTAACCCGCACGCCGCGCTCTCCGAAATCGCGCGAGCGGTTGGCGACATACAGCCGCCCGTTGCTCGCGGCGACCATATCCGTGGGATACTCAAACCCGCGCCCTTCCATCGCTATGATGCCAAGCGTGGTGACATACTCCAGAACGCCCGCCGCCGTCCGATTGCTCATAACCGCTTTCCCTTCGGTTTCAAGGCTTGGCGTTATATTCGCTGAAACTCGCGCGACGCCGCGGCAAGCCGCAGCATCTGCGTTATGTTATGCTCGGTTGCGCCGTCTTCTTGTCCCGCAAGCATCAGCAGCGCGCTGCGTGTGTCGTCCGACGCCGCAAGCGCGCCCATCTGATCCAAGCAGCGTTCCACCAGCACTTCAGGCGCGGCGTTATCGGATTCGTCGCCGGCTATGCGCTCCACCATTGCGCGCACGCCCGGCTTGCTTGCATCGCCTAATTGCTCCGAGGCGAAGTTTATGCGCTCCATCAGAGTACCGGTGTCAAGCCACTCCAAGCCCTGATGCCAGCCCTCAACGCTGGGCGGGTTGTTGAGCTCCTGCCCCATCCAGTTTATTTGGCGATAGCGCAGTATCATTTCGCGGCGCGGCATCTCGAACTCGCCGCTCAAGCGCAGTATGCCCACCGCGAATTCAGCGGGCCCCTTCACCTTTTCATAGCGCACGTCCTCTGACTTGAAGAAGTCCGATGCGAACAGGGTTCGCAGCATGGCGCTGATGTCATAGCCGCTCTCGAAGTAGGCGTCCACAAGCGCGTCGATGGCGGCGATGTCGCGCGGCGGCGTGTAGGGCCAAGACGGCACGGGCGGCTCATCCGCCACGAAGAAATGATACATATGGCGCGATATGAAGCGCGCGGTGGATTCCTGCTGACAGATGATGTCGATGATGTCTTCGCCGTCGAAGGCGCCGGTCTGCCCCAAGAATGTCTTTTCGCCTTCGTCGTGGTCTTCGGGGCGACGCTCGAAGTGGTAGGCGATCCTGCCATACGGCCAGTCCGAATCGCGCGCAGAGCGCACCATCATGTACTCGGTGTTGGCGATAGTCCAACCGGTGAACGCCCTAGCGCACTCTTTGATGTCCTGCTCCGAGTAGTTGCCCGCGCCCATAGAGAATAGTTCCAGGAGTTCGCGTCCCCAGTTCTCATTTATGGCGTGGCTGTGATTGTCCTGATTGTCCAGCCAGATTATCATCGCGGGGTTCTTGGCGAGCTCAAGCAACAGTTCGTTGAAGCGCCCCATCCCACAGCGGCGGAACATCCCGATTTGGTCGGATAATACCCTGCCGTTGATGACCTTAGGCACGCCGGTAGCGAATATGCTATGCCAAAACAGCGTCATCTTTTCTTGCAGCGGCGCATTGGAGGTAACCATTCGGTAGAGCCAGCTTCGCGCCGAGCCCGGCCCGTTTATCATCCCGGAGGCTTCGTGATCGAAGCGGCGCACCATAAAATCGCCCATCCACGAAGCGTCGGGCGGGTTCAGCAATCGCTCTACGGCAGCGTCGTAGCCGTCGGCGACGCAGGCGTCAAGTTCGCCGCGCGTCGCCCCAAACCCGGCGCGCCGCATCAAGTGCGCCATCAACTCGACATCTTGTCTGCTCATAATAGCCCTCCCATAATCTAAACGCAGTTAACCTAAGCGCAGTCGGCGGCGTTCAATCGCGGTTCGCAATCGGCAGTTTTTGAGTATGCTACAAACCCGCCCCTAATCCGTCAATACTTGCGGCGGTTATATCGTCTCGTCCGTTTGCAGACGCAAGCGTCATAGCCCCGGCGTTCTATCGCTATGCGTATAGCGCGCGCAGGTTTGGCGCAAGCGCCCTAGCCTCTGCGCGCAATAGCCGCGCCAACCGCTATGCGAATATGTCCGCAACCGCCATTCGCCAGCCAGGAACCACATCGCCGCCGTCAAGCGTGTCCGCCTCGGTCAGCGTCGCTATATCGGTGGGCGAGCGATACACCTGCACGGTGCGGTTGCGCGGGTTCACCACGATGACCATGCGGACGCCGTGCGCCAGCCATTCCAGCGCCTTTTCGTGAACCTGCGTCAAGCGGTCTGACGGCGATATGACTTCCACCGCCAAATCGGGCGCAACCGGGATGTATCTCGCCGTATCGCCCATATGCTGCCGCTCCCGCCGTATGAACGCCACATCCGGCGCAAGCACCAAGTCAGGATCCATCTCTAGCAGAAATCCAGTATCTGCCGCGTACACCACGCCAAGCCCGTTGGCGCGCGCATGCATCCCCAGGCTACCCTGTATGCTGCCCGTCTGCTTGCCGTGAAATCCTCCTCTCAGCGGCATCCTCTTGATATTGCCCCTTATCAGTTCATAGCGGTTGCCGTCGTCAGGCATCCGCAGAAGCTCATCGGCGGTCATTCGCCGCGTCTTAGTTGTCATTCTCAAACCCCTTATGGCATAGGATCGCTCTTATGATACACTACCCACGCAAGGGGCAACCGCGTGAACGCCGATGAGGCGCAGATAGACGACCTGATACACTACCCACGCAAGGGGCAACCCCTCACCAGTCCGCTGATGGTCAAGGTGGCGCCTGATACACTACCCACGCAAGGGGCAACCGCATACTCCACAACCGCTAACGGAGGCAAGGCTATGGGCAGATTGGACGGCAAAGCGGCGCTTATCAGCGGCGGCGCGCGCGGAATGGGCGCAGAAGAGGCGCGCCTGTTCGCGCAGGAAGGCGCTAAAGTCGCCATCGGCGATATTCTGGACGAAGACGGCAATCGGCTTGCGGCTGAGATAAGCGAAAGCGGAGTCGAGTGCGTGTTCGTTCATCTGGATGTAGTCGTCGAAGCCGATTGGGAACGGGCGGTCGAGGCGGCCGTATCGCAATTCGGCAGACTGGACATCCTGGTCAACAACGCAGGCATCGGCGGCTTTGGCGCGGCGCTGGAGGACACATCCGTCGAAGACTGGCAGCGCGTAATGGACATCAACGCCAAGGGCGTATTCCTGGGGACAAAGGCGGCTATTCCTGCAATGCGAAACGGCGGCGGCGGCTCCATCATCAACATATCGTCGCAGCTCGGCTTGGTGGCGACCGATAACAGCAGCGTTCAGTATCACGCATCCAAGGGGGCGGTGCGCATCCTCACCAAGTCAACCGCGATCCAATACGCCCCGGACGGCATACGCGCCAATTCGGTGCATCCCGGCCCCGTGGTAACGGCTATGACCGAACAGCGCCGCGCCGATCCCGAAACCTACGCGCTGATGCGCTCGCGCATACCGCTGGGCAGGTTCGCCGAACCCCGCGAAATCGCCAACGCCGTACTATATCTCGCGTCCGACGAGTCCGCATTCGTAACCGGCAGCGAAGTGGTGGTGGACGGCGGTTGGGTGGCGCAATAGGTTTTCGGCGTTCACGCCATAGCGCAGGCTTGGTTTCGGATGATGTGCCTAAGACTGCGCTTTCGCCGCCTAGCCTTCGTCGCCCAATACGCGCTCCCGCACGCCGCGCGCTTCGGCTTCGATTTGGGCGAGCATCGCCTCTTCCTGCTCATGCTCAAGTTCCATTGCGCGCATCACCAGCGCCGCTTCACGCATATATTGGCGACGCAGCCATCGGTAGTCCTCTTCGGCTAGGCTGCCCACGGCGTACTCCAGCTCGGCGCTGCGAATTCCGGCCAATGCGGCGTCCCAACGGCGTTCCAGCGTTGCCATCGGCGCGCTTTCGTCGTCCTGCCATTCGCTATTTGAGCGCCGCAGAAACGGGTATGCGATGACCACGGCGGGTATCAGCGCAAGCAGAATCGCAATCAGCGTCAGCATAGCGCTACGCCCTCGCGGCCTGCGCGCCGCGCGGCATTCGCAGCATCGCCGGCGCCGGCTGACGCTGCGGCCAAAGCCCTATCAGAATGCCCAGCGCAAACACGGGGCCGGACGCCCACATCCACCAGACCATCGGGTTTATCAGCACGCGAAAGACCGCCTGTCCATCGTCCCCGAACTCCGAAGGGACTATGTAGAAATCCTCGATCGGCGTGCTGCGAATTGCGCCCTGCGTGGATGCTATGCGAAAGTCGGGATAGAATGCGCGGTACGCCTCCATCCTGCCCACGAAACCGCTGTCCTTGTACACATCGAACGCCGCCGTGGACTGCATGCTGTCCGGCTGCGCCGTATGCCGCACGCCGATGTACTTGAATGTGTAATCGCCCAGCGCGGCAACATCGTTAGGTTTCATCGCGATGTCCCGCTGCACGCTGTAGAACGATGATGCGATTGCGCCCACCGCAAGCATTGATATGCCTAGATGCACGATGTAGCCGCCGTAGCGGGGGCGGTTGCCCGCAAGCAGGTTGAACAACGCCGTCGGATACGATTCGCCGCGCCGATGCCGCGAGCGCGTCCCTCTGAACCATTCGTGCAGTATGCCGCCTACCGCCAGTCCCACCGCCGCAAACGCCACCGCCGCCACGGGTTGGCGCGCGCCGATTAGGACTGCTACGCCCGCGGCTACTGCGGCGGCGGCAAGCGGGACGCGCAGCGCGCGCATCAGGCTGCGGCCGCCGGAGCGTCGCCACGGGAGCAGCGGCCCAACGCCCATTAGCATCACGATTGCAAGCAGCAGCGGCCCGTTCACGCGGTTGAAGAACGGCTGCCCCACCGTTACCACCGTGCCTTCCGCCGCCTCGCTGAACACGGGGAATATCGTCCCCCAAAGCGTTACGAATGCCACCGCCAGAAACAGGATGTTCTGCCCAAGAAAGGCGCTTTCGCGCGACACGATGCCGTCCAAGCGCGCGCGGCTTCGCAGCGATTCGTAGCGCCACAGGAATACGCCGACTGACAGCAGCAGCGTCCCCGCCATGAACGCCAAGAACAGCCAGCCCATTGTGCTTTGCGCGAATGAATGCACCGACGGCACCGGCCCGCCGCGGTTGATGAACATTCCCATCTGCGCCAGCGTGAACGCCACGATTATGAGCGCCATATTCCACATTCGGAACATCCCGCGCCGCTTTTGCACCATTATGGAATGGACAAACGCCGTCATCGCCAGCCACGGCATAAGCGCCGAGTTCTCCACCGGATCCCACGCCCAGTAGCCGCCCCAGCCTAGGATGGTGTACGCCCACCAGCTTCCGAGCAGCAGTCCCATCGTGAGTATTAGCCACGATACCATACCCCAGAGCCTGCCCAGATCCACCCACTCGTCGCGTCCGCCGCGCCGCGCAATCAGCGCGCCCATCGCGATGCTGAACGGCACCGCCACCAGCGCAAGCCCCGCCATCTGCAGCGGCGGGTGTATGAACATCCCGAAGTGTATCAGCAGCGGATTGATGCCCTGCCCGTCGGCGGGCGCGAACTCCAGCCGATCCAGCGGGTTCGCCAGAAAGATCATCACGGCGAGGAAGAACAGCAGCACAAGCGCCATAGTTCCAAGCGCGAAAGGCGTGGTGTGCGGCAGGCGTTTGCGTATGGTCAGCGCCGCGACTGCGGACACCGCGGCGATCACCAGCGCGAGGTAGAGCAGCGAGCCGGCGTTGCCGGCGTAGAACGCCACCCAGGTGTAGATGTGCGGCATAGCGATGCTGCTGTTTTCGGCGACATAGCGCACCGAGAAATCGCGCGTTACGAAGGCGTATATCAGCGCGGCGGTGGACAGCAGCAGCAATAGCGGCACGCAGTAGAAGCCGTAGCGCGCGCTTGCGGTCAGATCCGGCAGCCGCCGCCAGCCGCCCACAAACGACGCCACCGCCGCATACGCCGTTACCACCAGCGCAATCACAAGCGCCATCTGTCCCGCTTCAATCATATGGGTTGCCTCATTTTACCCGTCCCCAAACTCGCCCTAATCTCCAATTCACCCCCCATCCCCGTCGCCACGCATCGCCGCCTCTACGCGCTCATAGTACGGCTGCAGCTCTGCGTCCGTTTCGTCCATACTGCTCGCATCATCGTCTTTGCGCGCTTGCGCCTTTGCGCTGCCGTCCCCGCCGTCTTGCGCCGTCGGCCGCCGCATGTGGCGCAGCGCGAGCGCGAATGCCGCAAGCGCCAACGCCACGCCCAGCGGCGCGCCAATCCATACCGCAAGCCCTATGCCTTCGGTGGGCGGATCCAGCAGCACGCTCGGCCCGTAGCGCTCCACGAAGAAGCCGCGTATCCGCGCGTCCGACCATCCCATAGCGATCTTGTCATCTACAATGCCGCGCATCTGCACCGCGAGCGTGTTCTGCGATTGGTCTATGGACTCGCCGGGGCAGACGGGACACATAATCGTCTTGTTCAGGTTTTGGGCGCGCTGCTCCAACGGCGGCACATCCGATTGCGCCCCGGCGCACGCCATTGCCGTCAGCAGCGCCGCCGCCAACGCAATCAGCGGCGCATATAGCCTTCCTATCCAATTTATGCAGCGCATCGTAACCTATTATACCCTATGGACAATTTCGCGCTGCAAGTTTATGAGCGCAAGCGCGCATCGCCCACAGTTGCGCCTAGCAGCGCCGCAGCGTTCCCGGCATTGAACCCATACATCCCAAACTGACACGCCCGCCCTGCCAATGGTATAATTGCGCCAAGATTACAATCGGTTAATTCGTCAACAATTCGGTCAATAACAAGGGGTAGTGATGAGCATCCTCTATGTGGTATCGGACAGGCAGGGCGCAGGCAAGACGGCGCTGTGCGCGTCGCTGGCGCACCTGTTGAGAGCGCAAGGCAAGCGCGCAACCGCATTCAAGCCCGTGGCGGACGGCGCATCCGATAACGATGCCGCCATATACGCCGCGCTGTTGGGCGCAGACACGCCGCCGCCGCCAGACGCCGATGCCGTGGATGCGATCGCCGCCGCTGCCCAACGCCTGCAGGATGACAACGAAATCGTCATAGCCGAAGCGTCCAACAGCCTGACAAGCGCGCAGTCTCAGCGCATAGCCGAAGCGCTCGATGCGCGCGTCCTGGCGCTAGTGAACTTCGAGGCGGATATGTCCGCCGCCGATGTTGCCACCATTGCAGTGCCGTTTGGCGATCGACTAATCGGGTATGTGGTCAACAACCTGACGCAATACATGCGAACTCAGGCGCAAGCCGAACTTGTCCCCGCCATAGCCGCCGCTCACACGCCACCCGCCGCCGTTTTCGGGCTTATACCGGAGGACAGACGCTTGCTTGGCGTCAGCGTGAGTCAGCTTGCGGCGCACCTAGAGGGCGAATTCGTGCAGGATGAGGGCGATGCCGATTGCCTTGTGGAGTATCTGATGGTGGGCGGGATGAGCCTTGACCCCGGCGAATACTACTACGGCATTCACGACAACCGCGCCGCAATCGTGCGCGGCGACCGCCCCGACCTGCAGATGTCCGCGCTGAGCGCGCCCGGCCGCACCGCTTGCCTTGTAGCCACCAACGGCATTGCGCCTATCGAGTATGTGCGCTATGAGGCGGAGCAGGAAGAGACGCCCATCATCATGGTGGCGACCGATACGCTGGACACGATGGACAGGCTCGACACGCTGATTGACGGCAGCCGCTTCGACCACCCGCGCAAGCTAGAGCGCTTCGCAGCGCTGCTAACGGAGCATCTCGACCTGCCGCGCCTTATCGCCGCCATAACGGACTAGCCGTCCCGAAAGGCAGCGCGCGCCGCGCGAATGCGTCTTAACTAGACTTAACGATATGGGCAGGATAGCGGTAGATTTGAATGCCGCCAATCCTGCCCACTGCTATTGCTTCGCGCCGATGCGCTGCCCGCAATCTACCCGCCGGCGTTGGCGATTGCGGCGCGGATGGCGCGCTCGGCATACACCGCGGTCAGATGCGCGCGGTATTCGGCGGATGCGTGGACGTCTTCGTTGAACTCGATGCCGTTGCCCGCCGCCGATGCCGCCGCGTTTATGGCGTCGTCGTCTGGCGCGCTGCCCACCAGCGCCGCTTCTGCGTCCGCGGCGCGCGCGGCGTTCGGCCCTGCGCCCGTAACGCCGATGCTTGCGGCGGCGCAGCTTCCGTCGGCCGCCAGCGTCACCACCGCCGCAACGCCCACTATGGCGTAGTGCGACGCCTTGTTGCCGAACTTGGCGTATGCGGAGCCGCTGCGAGGCGCAAGCGCCGGGATGCGTATCTCGTTCAGGATTTCGGTAGGCTCAAGCGCGGTGGTCAGCAGGTCGACGAAGAAGTCGACGGCGCCGATCGAGCGATGGCCGCCCTGCGAACTCGTAACCAACTCAGCGTTCAGCGCAATCGCGACGGCCGGCAGATCGCCGGCCGGATCGGCGTGCGCCAGCGAGCCGCCTATCGTCCCCATATTTCGCACCTGAGCGTCCGCCACCTGGCGCGCGGCGTCCGCAAGAACCGGCGCGCGCCGCCGAACCGCATCCGACGACTCCAGCGCGGCGTAGGTGGTCATTGCGCCTATCGCAAGCCCGCCGCCGTCGGACTCGCGGATATACGCCATATCGGCTATCTTGCCGAGGTCTATCAGAACGCCAGGCTCGGCGAGTCGGAGTTTCATCAGTGGGATAAGGCTGTGTCCGCCCGCCAAAAGCTTGGCGTCCTCGCCGTGTTCGGTCAGCAAATCCACAGCTTCGGATACGCTTGTGGGCGCATGGTATGCAAATGCGCTTGAAATCATTTCAGCCTCCTTATTCGTATGGAGCCATATGGATGCTTTGGAATTGCGGGTATAACGGCGCAACGGGGAACGCATCGCCGCCCGCGCTGCGCTGCCGTGAATTCGGTTACGACGACATCTTCTCAGCGGCGTACTGCACGGCGTTGACGATGTTGTGATAGCCGGTGCAGCGGCAGAGATTGCCCGCGAGCCCTTCCCGAATTTCGGCTTCCGACGGGTTGGGGTTCTTGGCGAGCAGGTCGTAGGACATCATAATCATCCCCGGCGTGCAGAAGCCGCACTGCAAGCCGTGTTCCTCCCAGAAGCCCTCTTGAACGGGATGCAGTTCGCCGTTTTGCGCCAGCCCCTCGACCGTGGTAACGCTGCCGCCGTCCGCCTGCGCCGCGAACACCGTGCAAGACTTGACCGCATTGCCGTTCAGAATGACCGTGCATGCGCCGCAGTTGCTGGTGTCGCAGCCCACATGCGTGCCGGTCATATTCAGCGTCTCGCGCAAATACTGAACAAGCAGCAAGCGCGGCTCCACTTCGCTAGTGTAGGATGTCCCGTTGACCTCTACGGTGATTGAGTGTCCCATACGAATGCCTCCCATAGTCATAAGGACTTAATCATAAGCCGACGAACCGCCGCGCGATTGCGCCGCGCCACCGTCAGCGCCCGATAGATCCCGTCAATTTCGGGCGATTATAACAGGATATTCAAGTATGGGCTACTATGGACTTAATTCGCATCCCCGGCCTTCCCCCAAACCGCGATACGCCGCCAACAAACCTCCTTTGCGCCCCTGCGCCTTTGCGTTAAGATAATCCTAGCCCAAACAACGCCCCCAATCCTTATGCAATCGATAGTTCATATGCGCTATACTCTCCATGCCAAGCGCCAAGTATAGCAAGTATAGAGAATTGTTCACCCGCCACCCGCCGGAGGTTCCCGCCCATGCCCAACGAATGCAATGTCCCAAGCCGCACCATCTTCACCGGCGATAACCTCGACATCCTGCGCGGCATCAACTCCGATTGCGTCGATCTCATATACCTAGACCCGCCCTTCAACTCCAACCAGACTTACGCCGCCCCGCTGGACAGCGAAGCGAAGGGCGCCGAGTTCGACGATGTGTGGACGCTGGGCGATATGAAGGAAGAGTGGATTGATGAGATTGAACTCCGCATGCCCTCGCTGTTCCACCTCATCAACGGCGCGAAATTGGCGCACGGCGAAAGCATGGCGGGCTATCTCACCTTTATGAGCGTGCGCCTGATTGAACTGCATCGCGTTCTGAAGCCCACCGGCAGCATCTACCTGCACTGCGATGACACCGCCGTTCACTACCTCAAAGGCGTTATGGACGCGCTGTTCGGGGCGCAGAACTACATCAACAACATCGTTTGGAAGCGCGCCACATCGCACAACGACCCCAAACGCTTTGGGCGCATCCTCGACCATCTGCTTTTCTATGCCAAGGGGAATAACCCAAAATGGAACGCCGACGCGGTTGTAGTTCCCAAAGACGATGACCAACTACGCAACGCCTATCCGTCAAAAGATGAACGCGGCCGTTATCGCTCGGACAATATAACGGGCGCCAGCGTTAGCGGCGGCGAATCCGGGCAGCCTTGGAAGGGATACGATATATCCCCGCTAGGCAGGCATTGGGCAGCGCCAAGGACGGGCAAGTACGCGGCGTACATAGAGCGCGAGTTCATTCCGGGTTATCGCCAAATCGCGGGCGTTCACGATAGGCTTGACGCATTGGACAAGGCGGGCTTGATACATCACCCCAAGAAGGGCAAATGGCCCGGCTTGAAGCGCTACGCCGCCGCCGATACGGGCAACCCGCCGCAAAACCTGTTCACCGAGCCGATGGGTTTCACCAACTACTCCGCCAAAAGCGTGGAATACACCGGTTGGCGCACGCAGAAGCCGGTTGCATTGTTAGAGCGCGTCATCAAGGCGTCATCCAACCCCGGCGACCTTGTGCTAGACCCGTTCTGCGGCTGCGCCACCGCTTGCATCGCCGCCGAAAAGTTGGGGCGCAGGTGGATAGGCATAGACAAAGAGCCGCAAGCGGCCGATGTGCTGCGCGACAGGGCGCGGCGCGAACTGCAGATACCGCTCGCCGACGGCGAGGGCAGCGGCTGGGAAGACTGGACGCCCTTCATCCGAACCGAACCCGAATCGCGCACCGACCTGGCGCTGCTGTATCCCGCCGACCTGAAGACCGAAAAGAGACTGCTGTACGCCGCGCAGCAGGGGCGCTGCATCGGCTGCGAATACGAACTGCCGCCGCATGTATTGACGATAGACCACATAACGCCCCGCTCCAAGGGCGGCTTGGACGCCTCCGGCAACCTGCAGCTGCTCTGCCACACCTGCAACGCCGTCAAAGGCAACCGCAGCATGGAATACCTGCGGACGCAGCTGAGGCAGCGGGGGATATTGGGATGAGCGAACTACGCCGACAGCGCGCAAGGCTAATCGTGAACAGCATAATTCGCAAAACGCTGCATTGGCTGCCCAAGAGCCTTTTCATCCTGCTTCCCATAGCGCTTATACTCTTGCTATTAGCGGGAATCAGCGCGCTGACCGAAACCTCTTACGCAAGCTTGCTGCTGTCGAACAAACTAACTATCGTCAATCTGACAATCGCTAGTTTCGCGATAATCGCAGGCGGCAGTTTCGCATTTTACAGACTCGAGGCGTTCAGAACCTTTCAGCCGCATCTGACCATAGCGCACAAAATCTCGCACAGACCCATCAGCGCCGAATATGTTCATATCGCGGTAACCGCAACCTTGCATAACAGTTCCAAAGTCAAGATAGACATCCGCGAAGGCTTCTTTCTCTGGCAGCGCATAGCCCCCCTGCCTAATGAGGAAGTGGAAGTTCTGTATAACCAAGTGTTCGCCAACAAAGAGAGTGGGTACATCCCTTGGGCCGTTGGCGATGCGGTTGAGCGAATTTGGAATAAGAACGATGTAATTGTCGAGCCGGGCGAAACGCACCAAGAGATATGCGAGTTCATTATCTCAACGGATGTCGCCTCAATCGCCATCTACACCTACTTCTACAACCCAAAGTTCTCCAAGTACGCCGACAGCGCGCAAGGCTGGGGCGCAACCTCTTTTTATGATATATGATATAGTGAGTCATCCATAACGATGCGCTCTCCAAACACTGCATCACTGAGGAGGAACGCTATGCCTATAAAAATCGGCGGCAATACGGTTGTCATAAAAGGAAGCGGCCCGCGAGTAACCCCGCCAAAGCCCACCCAAAACGATCCCCGCGCAACGCCTGACAAGCCGCCCCAGCGGACGGCAGCCCCAAAAAAGTAGCCCCCTGCTTCTTTCTATATTGCACCACTGAGGAGAAATGCCATGCCTCCCATAAAAATCGGCGGCAATACGGTTGTCAGAACGGGAAGCGGCCCGCGAGTAACCCCGCCAAAGCCCACGCAAAGCGAGCCCCGCGCAACGCCTGACAAGCCGCCCCAGCGGACGGCAGCCCCCAAAAAGTAGCCCCCCGCTTCTTCTATAATGCGATGCGCCAAGCGCGACGTCGTCCTTTCAACCTCCGCTGATAGCGATGACGCCGCGCAACCCCAAAGCAGCGCCATCCCGCCGCCCGCCTAAGAACATCGTTATACCATTCTCCCCCTTTGCGCCCCCCGCGCCTTTGCGCTAAATCCCCGCAAGCCTGAGCTGGCGGATGGGCTCAGGCTCAGCGTAGGGCGGATCGAAGCCGGCGACGCCCACGCCCACAAGCCGAAAGCGGCGGCCGGAGTGAAGCTCGGCGCGCAGCAGTTCGGCGGCCGCCTGCGAAAGTTCGGATGCGGATTGAACCGGCTGCGAAAGCGTCTTTTGGCGCGTGAATGTGGTGAAGTCCGATAGGCGAAGCTTGAGTTTGACGGTGCGCCCGTTAAGCCGCTTGCGGTCAAGTTGAGCGGCAACGCGCTGACTGAGGCGGTTGACGATTTCCAGCAGCATATCGGCATCCCCGCTGTCTTGCGCGAAGGTAGTTTCGGCGCTGACGGACTTGGTATCGCGCCGCGCTCTGACCGGGCTGTCGTCCCGCCCAAGCGCAAGGCGGCGCATGCGCGGGCCGTGAATGCCGAAGCGCGCTTGCAGCCAGTCGTCGGTCTGCGCCGCTATATCGGCGACGGTTTTGACGCCCTCGGCGTTGAGCCGTTGCGCGGTTTTGGGGCCGACGCCCCAGAGCTTGCCCACGGGCAGGGGCGCAAGAAAGCGTCGCTCTTCACCGGGCGCCACTACCGTGAGTCCGTCGGGCTTGTCCATATCGGACGCTATCTTGGCTACCGATTTGCAGGTTGCAACGCCCACGGATATGGTCAGTCCCAGCTCCAGTTTGACGCGCCGCTTGAGCGCGCGCGCGATGGCGCTGGGACTTTCGCCCGCCGCCACCGCATTGGTTGCATCAAGATACGCCTCATCCAAAGAGAGCGGCTCCACTAGCGGCGTGATGTCGCGGAATATGCCCATAACGCGGCGGGATAGTTCGCGGTAGCGCTCAAAGCGCGCGCCAACGCGGACGGCGTGCGGGCAAAGGCGCTGGGCGGTTCGCATCGGCATTGCGGAGCGCACGCCGAACTTGCGCGCTTCGTAGGATGCCGACGCCACCACGCCGCGCCCTTCGGGGCTGCCGCCCACCACCACGGGCTTGCCGCGCAGCGCAGGGTCGTCAAGCTGCTCCACGGAGGCATAGAAAGCGTCAAAATCGGCGTGAAGTATATGGCGCATAGGTCAACCTCTATCAGACCATTATACGACATATGTTTCAATGATTGCAGGCGTGCCGCGCAAACCCTTGCGGCTTGCAACCCAAACCTAACGCTTACCGTCCCCATACGCAAGCGGCGGGCGGGCTTAGATGCGGCGAATGGATGTGATGAATAGACGCAGCGGCGCTTGGCGGCGGCGTTAGACTGCGCCGTCGATGGCTATGTCCAGCACGGCGGGCTTGCCGAGCGCAACGGCGCGCGCTAGGGCGGGCGCAATGTCCGCCGGATTGTGGATTCTGCTGCTGTCAACGCCCATCGCTTCGGCTATGCCGGCTATGTTCAGCGGCGTGGGAAAGTCCATCGCGATGTATCGGCTTTGCGGGCTTTGCTCGCCTAGGATATGCGTCTTGTAGATGTTCATATTGAGTTTGAGAACGCGATAGGCGTTGTTGCCGCAAATCACATACACCACGGGGATGTTGGCGTTGGCGGCAGTCCAAAGCGCCTGCACGGTCATCATCGAGCTTCCGTCCCCAACTACGGCGACGACGGGGCGGTTCGGCGCCGCCAGTTTGACGCCGAGCGCGCCGCCCATTCCCCAGCCGAGCGCGCCGCCGGTGATGCCCAGCAGACTGCCCGGTTCGTCGAAGTCCATTGCGCCAAAGATAGCCGCGCGGGTGGTTACGGCGTCATCGACTATGATTGCGTCGTCCGGCAGCGCCGCGGCGATTTCGCTCATCATTCGCTCCGCCGACATCGGGCTGATGTCCCAGCGCTCTTTGAGGCGCGCCCGCCACGCCGCGTTTTGGGCGGCTTTGGCGTCTGCGGCCGCGGCCGCTCTGCCCTTGGCGGCCTCTTTGGCGGAGCCGGACATCGTCGATTCCAATGCGTCCGTGAGATGGGCAAGCGCCACCTGCGGATCGGCGTGAATGCCGATGTCAGTGGGCTCGCTCTTGCCTATTTCGGCGGGGGCGGAGTCCATGTGAATCAGCGCCGCGTCGGCGCTCAAAACCCGCCCTGAGAAGTGGAAGTATGTGGGGAATACATTAGCGCCCACCGCCACGACCGCATCGGCAGACGCCAGCGCCGCCCTGCCGTCGGGCATAGCGGGGCTGATCATTCCCAAGAACTGCGGGTGGCTTGTGGGGAAGTTGACCTGCGAATACGAAACGGCATACACCTTTGCGCCAAGCGTTTCGGCGAGGCGCGCGGCTTGGGCGGCGGCGTCCGACTGCCCTACCCTATCGCCTACAAGCAGCGCGGGGTTGGACGCGGCGGCAAGCGCATCGGCGGCGGCTTGTATGGCGCGGGCGTCGGGCGCTATGCGGAAGTAGCCTTCGGGCGATGGCGTTATCTCGACATCGGCTTCATCGTCCAGCGCGTTGGCGGAGAATGCGATGTATGTGGGCCCGGTGGGCGGCGTCTTGGCTTCGTTGAAGGCGCGGCGCATAACGGCGGGAACCTGTTCGGGATGCGTAACCTCTGCGTTCCATTTGCAGAACTGGCGCACCATCTCAACAAGATCGGTGCGCCCTTCGGCGAGCTTGCGAATGTCCTTGTTGGCCGAAGTCAGCACAAGCGGCGTGCCGCCTTCGGCTGCGTTGGCGAGCAGGCTTATGCCGTTTGCCAAGCCCGTCTCTATGTGCAGGTTGACGAATGCGGGCGCATTGCGATAGCGGGCGTAGGCGTCCGCCATTCCCATCGCAGCGCCCTCTTGCGTAACCAGCATGTAGCGAATGTCCGGGTAGTCTTCGAGCGCGTCGAGTATCGGACCTTCGCTGGTGCCGGGATTGCCGAAGATGTACTGAACGCCCTCTGCGCGCAGCATCTCCATCAGCGCGCGCTTGCCGCTCATTATGGGCATCGTGAACCTCCCCTTGATTGCGCGATTGCGCCGTCGGCTAGAACTGCGCCGTTGCGCCGTCGGCTAGAATTCCGCGCCCTTGGATCTGCGCCACAGGTACGCCCCCGTAGCGAAAAACACCGGCACGGTCAGCACCGGGTTGATGAACGCCCACATCATCAGGTGAATCTGCCCGACAGCCTCAGGTTCGTTTGAAGGGAAGAAGGCGTAGAACCAGTTCCAGAAGAACCAGAGCGTCAGCACCAGCGAAGCGTAGAACTTCACATTCGTCTCAAGGTAGTTGCGCGTAACGGGGCCGTCGGTTGCGTCGGTTTGGAGCCGCCGCTTTCGCAGCGTGTTGGTTATCAGGCAAACTATGATGAGCGCCGCCATAGGGAAGTTCAGGGCAACCCAGACGGGGTATGCGCCGCTGCTGTTGTCATAGAGCGGGCTGGCTATCCAATGCACGCCGACCAGGACCGACATAAGAATCAGCAGCACGGCGAGTATCTGATTCACTTGCTTCATAACAGACTCCTTAGTTCCTTATTTCATTCATCCCCTTATTTGGCGGCGGTTGCGCGCGGCGGTTGGGTTTGGCGCACGCGGGTGTTGTTTGGGCGCGCTACATCTTGTTCAGGATTTCGTCTATCAGCTGCCGCCGAAAGCGTTCCAGGTCGTCGGCGTCTTTGATGATCGCGCCAAGCGTGCTTTCTACGGCGTCGCGGTCGAGATGATCGAGATGCAGGATGACCATCGCGCGCGCCCAGTCTAGCGTTTCGGATATGCCGGGCGCTTTGTCCAACCCCGCTTGGCGGGCGTGATTGACGAAGCGCACAACTTGGCGCGCCAGTCTATCCTCTATGCCGTCCACCTTGGCGCGCACGATGCGGAGCTCTTTGTCGAGATCGGGATAGTCTATCCACAAGTAGAGGCAGCGGCGGCGCAGCGCGTCGGACAGGTCGCGCGTGCGGTTGGATGTCAGTATCACGAATGGGCGGCGCTTCGCCTTGATTGCGCCAATCTCAGGGATTGTTACCTGAAATTCGGAGAGCGCCTCAAGCAAAAACGCCTCGAACTCTTCGTCGGCGCGGTCGACTTCGTCGATGAGCAGCACGGGGGCGCGCTCCGGTTCGGTGAGCGCGGCGAGCAATGGGCGCTCCAACAGGAAGGGTTCGCTGAAAATCTGGCGCTCGCGCTCTTCGGCGGTTCGGCCGCTGCCCTCGTCGAGTTTTATCCAAAGCATTTGCTTGGGATAGTTCCATTCGTACAGGGCGGTGGTTACATCAAGCCCTTCGTAGCACTGCAGGCGTATGAGTTTAGTGTCCAACAGGCGCGCCATAACATTGGCGATTTCGGTCTTGCCCACGCCCGGCCTGCCTTCCACAAGCAGCGGGCGGCGGAGCGTCTGCGCCATATAGATGGATGTGGCGATGTCCGGGCCGGCGATGTAGCTTGCGGCTTGTAGCCGGTCTAGGATGTGCTTTATGGGATCGGTTGCGGCTTCTTGTTGCACTTTAGGTCCTAGCCAGACGCCTCTTCCCGTGCGAATTCCGCCTCCAGCCTTTCCCGAACCCACTGAGCGAGCAGCGTCTTTGGGCGTATGCCCCGTTGTTTAGCGATCTTGCGCATCGCCATAGCCAGCGACATATTCAGCGGATAATAGACAGCCTGCGCATCGGCGTCTATGTCGAACTCGGCGGACGGCACTTCGTCCCAATAGTCCGCGCTGTCGCGGTCGTCCCAAAAATCCGCCATGTATTCATAAGACGCGGCGTTAGAGATTGAGGTTTTGCCTTCGCGCATATCTTCATCCGTGGAATTTGTATCTACGGCAAGCCATTGATTTCCTTCCAGTACCAGGTTCTTGGCTTTCTTGACACTACCAGAATTACGCCGCCTTGCCCTGCAAATTGCAGCTTGTACCTGTATCTTTTGCCCTTGATCCGATAGGTTTGCCCGCCTAGCGAAGAACCGGGGCCGTTCTTGCGGATATAGGCTATTTTGCGCCATATCCAGTCCGGCACCCTGTCGAATTCGGTTGTCCCGTAATTCGACCTTCCGATGATTTCCCAACTAGGAGCAGACGTTTTCTTTTGGGTTACGGACTTTTGGATTGGCGCAGACTCATCTCTTAGCTTGCGATAGACGCCCAGAATGTCGCCGTCCGGCCCGTCGAAGTCCAGCCTGTATAGGAAGGTTCTACCCTGAAATTCGTGCGTAAGCTCTTCGGGGGCGCTCCCTAGTCCTTTGGCGTAGAGGTTTTGGACTTGCTCTTGTATCCAAGAGGGAACGTTCTCGAAGTCCTCTTCGCCGAAGAATCTTGTGCCAATCACTTCCCATTCGTCGGCCTGATGCTTCTGCTCTTGCTTTGAACTGAACAAGTTCCCAAGCACGCCGGATTTGCCTCCGTCTTTTTCCATTCCTAGCTTCTGTTCTTTCTTTTCCTGCCATAGCCTTATTGCGCGCTTATCGCCGCCGAAAGCCAGTTTGGGCAGTTTGTTAGGGTCAAAAAACCTAGCGTCGAGGCATTCTCTCTTTTGGTATCTGAGACGCCCCCCTACGATTTTGCCGTGGAATGTCTTGATAGGATGGTTGCGCCCTACCATTATCAAGTCAACGATTTGCACGCGGAGTCCGGTTTCTTCGCGGGTTTCGCGGCGCGCGGCATCTATGCTTCGTTCACCGCGGTCAACGAAGCCACCAGGCAGCGACCACT
The DNA here is from genome assembly GCA_965203895.1 of Dehalococcoidia bacterium. GTDB lineage: Bacteria > Chloroflexota > Dehalococcoidia > Lucifugimonadales > JADFKI01 > Bin90. The sequence goes on from CBDBDI010000003.1 coordinate 398,959, forward strand.
TATATTTCTTGCTCCCATATCCGCGCTGTATGAGTAGAACTTGTCCCTCTCTGTTTTCTACCAGGCAGAATGCCACTCGCCTTGCCATGCCGTCAAATCCCCAATCGTTTCAGTTGGAACATTTCCGTAACAGACCGATGCCTTTACCGCCCCTACCCCGCCGACAGCCGTGCAAGCCGTCGACGGGAAGGGGCGAAAGCGCGCCTATGCGGGGTTTGGGGCTAGGCGCTTCGGATCATCTGCCAGATCTTTTCGGGCTTGGCGGGCATGTCGATGTGCGTAACGCCGAATGGGGACAGCGCGTCCACTACGGCGTTGATGACGGCGGGCGACGCCGCGATTGTGCCGGTTTCGCCGGCGCCCTTGACGCCAAGCGGGTTTGTGGGGGACGGCGTTACGGTGCGCGCCGTCTCAAACGACGGCAGGCTCGCCGCCTGCGGCACGGCGTAATCAAGCATGCTGCCCGTGATGAGCTGCCCGTCTTCGTCATACACGCCTTCTTCGCACAGCGCCTGTCCGATGCCCTGCGCCACGCCGCCATGCACCATTCCCTCTACAATCATCGGGTTGATGACGTTGCCCACGTCGTCAACCGCGATGTAGCGCAGCACTTCGGTGTCCCCGGTGGCGGCGTCCACTTCCACAACGCAGATGTGCGTGCCGAATGGCCATGTGAAGTTCTGCGGATCGTAGATGCTGGTGGCTTCCAAGCCCGGCTCCACGCCTTCGGGCAGTCCGTCGTACCAGTACGCCGCGAGCGCCACTTCTTGGAATGTCTTGGCTTCGGCGGGCGCGCCCTGCACGAACAGGCTGCCGTCTTCATAGACGATGTCTTCGGGCGCCGCCTCTAGCATATGCGCCGCTATGCGCTTCGCCTTGTCCTTGATTTTCTCAGTGCTCATATGGATGGCGGTGCCGCCCACCACGGCGCTGCGGCTGCCGAATGTGCCGGTGCCCTGCTGCACCTGCGCGGTGTCGCTCTCTACTACCTCTACATCCTCCACGGGGACGCCGAGTTCGGACGCCGCTAGTTGGGCGAAGGTGGTTTCGTGTCCCTGCCCATGCCCGGACGAGCCGCTATAGACCGTTACCTTGCCGGTGGGATGCACGCGCACAAGCGAGCTTTCCCACACGCCCGCCCTTGCGCCGAGCGTGTAGGCGACGGCGGAGGGGGCCATGCCGCAGATCTCGACGTAGGTGGACAGCCCCACGCCGATATATCTGCCCTGCTTGCGCGCCTCTGCCTGCTCGCGGCGGAAGTCGTCGTAGCCCAGCATATCGAGCGCGAGGTCGAGCGCCTTTTCGTAATCGCCGCTGTCATATGCCACGCCGGTGGCAACCTCATAGCCGTCCTCGAAGGACGGGATGAGGTTCTTGCGGCGCACTTCGGCGGGATCCATCCCGATTTCGGCGGCGAACATATCCAGCAGGCGCTCCACGATGTAGGTGGCTTCCGGCCGGCCGGCGCCGCGGTATGCGTCGACCGGCGTGGTGTTGGTGAACACGCCGATGACCTTGCAGCGCACATTCGCTATCCGATACGGGCCCACAAGCATAAGCCCGAACAGATAGGTGGGAATGGCGGGCGCGAATGTGGACAGGTAAGCGCCCATATTGGCGTACACCGTGCCTTGGATGCCGGTTATCATCCCATCGCGGTTGCCCACAATCTCCCAATCGCCGATATGGTCGCGCCCGTGCGTGGTGGCGAGGTAGTTTTCTTGGCGCTCTTCCGTCCACTTGACCGGGCGGCCGAGGTTCTTGGCGATGACGAATGCGATAACCTCTTCGGCGTACAGGTAGAGCTTGCAGCCGAAGCCGCCGCCAACATCGGGGGACACAACCCGTATCTGGTGTTCGGGATGCCCGGTCACCAGCGCCAGCAGCAGCCGAACCAGGTGCGGTATCTGCGATGAAGTCCAAAGGGTTATGTGATTGGTGCCGGGGTTGTAGTCGGCGACTACCGCCCTGCCTTCCATCGAGTTGGGGATGAGGCGCTGATTGACAACGCGCTGAGACACCTTCACTTCGGCGCTTGCGGCGGCGTCGTCAATATCGCCGCCCGCCACTTCCCACTCGAAGCCCACGTTGTTGGGCGCGTCGTCGTGGACTTGCGGCGCTCCGTCCTTGGTGGCGGCTTCGGCGTTCACGGCGGCGGGCAGCACGTCGTAGTCCACTTCCACCAGCGCAGCGGCGTCGGCGGCTACGGCCGGATCATTGGCCACTACGGCGGCTACGGCGTCGCCCACGCAGCGCACCTTGCCTATGGCAAGCGGCGGATGCGGCACCTCAACGGTGTCCGGCACCACCCAGCCGCACGGCAGCGAACCCAGCTGCTCCGCCAGATCCTCGCCGGTGTACACCGCCTCGACTCCGTTCACGGCGGCCGCGGCGGATGTGTCTATGCCAGCGATGTTGGCGTGGGCGTAGGGGCTGCGAACAAGCGCGATGTGCAGCATCCCCACCAGTTTGATGTCATCTACATAGGTTCCCCTGCCCGTTATGAGGCGCGGGTCTTCGCGGCGCTTGATGCTCGAGCCGAAAACGGACGGCGCTGCGGTTGCGGTGGTCATAGTATCCCCCTTCTTGCAGAGATAAGAGTAAGAGGCGCGACAACGCTTATCTTATTTGGGCGTACTTTATATCAAGAAGGGCAATATGGCAAGTCAAGCGCGCGACGTCGGCAACCGTCGGGTAGCAGCGCGGCGCGGCGTGAACGTATGGGGAATATCGCAGGGGGGATAGCGTGGGAAGCGCCGGGAAGCGCCGGGAATAGCAGGGGTAACAGGGGAACGCAGTAGGCTAGGATTTCTGAGCGCGGGGATGCGCGTCGAGATACACCCGCTTGGCTTGGGCGTTGGTGACGTGGGTGTATATCTGCGTTGTGGCCGGGCTTGCGTGTCCCATCAGCTCCTGCACCACGCGCAGATCGGCGCCGCCCTCAAGCATATGCGTGGCGTATGAGTGGCGCAATGTGTGCGTGTGAACGCCGGCGGGCAGCGCCGCTTTCATGCTGTACTTGCGGACTTTCTGCTGTATGCTGCGCTGACTGAGCCGCCCGCCAAAGCGGTTGAGGAACAATATCGTATCGCTGTCTTTGCTTGCGAGCGCCGGCCGGCCGTGCCGCAGATAGACGGTCAGCGCGTTCTTCGCGGTTTCGCCGAGCAGCACGACGCGCTGCTTAGAGCCTTTGCCGGTAACGCGCACTTCCCGCGTGGACAGATTGAGGTCGGTTACGCGCAGATTGCTCGCCTCGCTGACGCGCAACCCGCCGCCGTATATCACCTCAAGCAGCGCTTGGTCGCGCAGACCGATGGGCTTTGCGGCGTCCGGGGCGTCCATAAGGCGCGCCGCCTGGTCCTGCGATAGAAAGCGCGGCAGCCGCTTCTCCACGCGCATAACGCCGCGCTTGGGCAGCGGATCGCCATCGATAACGCCCTTGCGCGCAAGCCACTTCAGGAATGTGCGGAGCGTGCTGAGCTTGCGCGCCACGCTGGGCCGCGCATAGCCGAGCCGGTTGAGCCACGCAAGGTAGGCGCGCAAGGTATGGCGGTCGAGCGCGCGCATATCGGCGATCCCGTTCTGCGCCATGTACTCATACAACGGCTGGATGTCGGCGGCGTAGTTGCGGATGGTCAAATCCGCAAGCCCCTTTTCGGCCCTGAGATGTTCGGTGAAGCCGTTTAGCAGTGTTTGCCACTCATTCTCGTTCATACCGCAAAGCCTATGTCTTGCTAACCGAATGCTTCAAGCGGCGTTATGTTCTTGAACGGCGCATTTCTTGCGGGAAAGACACGCCCTCAATCTGATACGATATGTATTGCGAACTTGTCCGATAGAAAACGCCGCGAACCGAATTGCCGGCAATCGGGGGATTTGGAGAGGGTTGGAACATATGAAAAGCCTGCTGGGATGGATTAGGGGCTGGCGGTTGGCGCTGCTGATATGCCTGCTTATAGCCGCGGGCGGCGGCTTGGCGTATCAGATATGGTTCGGCGGGCTGCTGCGCGGCGGCGACGCCACGGGGCTTGCGGCGGACGAGCGCCTCATACCGGTGCGCCGCGACAACCTGATGAGCGAAATCACCGTCAACGGCAGCATCGCATTCACCAACAAGAAAGATCTCACTTTCGGCTCACCCGGATTCGTAGATGAAATACTGGTAACACAGGGCGAAATCGTGTCCGCAGGACAGCCACTCGCGCGCATCAACCCTGAGAGCGTCGCCAACCTGCAGCAAGCCGTGGCGCAAGCCCAACTCGAGCATACCGAGGCGCTGAATGCGCTGGCGGACGCGCGCGCGCCCACGCTGGCGGTTGCGGAAGCGGAAGCCGCGATAACGGACGCCGCCCTGGAACTCAAGCAGGCGCGCGACGCCCTGGACACCCTGGTCAATCCCCCGACGGACACGCTGTCCCAATCCGAAACCGCGATAACGGACGCCGCATTGGAACTCAAGCAGGCGCGCGACGCCTTGGACACGCTGGTCAATCCCCCGGCGAACAGCATCGCCGACGCTGAAGAAGCGGTGGCGCAGGCGCGTCTGACGCTCCAAGAAAGGCAGAATTCGGTCGGCAGCGCCTATGCGGATGCCGCCGACGCGCTGATCGAGGCGGAGCGCGAACTCACGGCGGCGGCAGAACGCCTCAACACGGCGCAAGACACAAGCCGTTTCAAAGAGCAACAAGACACTTTCGATCAGAAAGAGAAAGACTATCTCAATGTGGTGAAGAAGTGGACGGGCGCAACGCCTACCGCCGCCGAACTCGCTCTGCCGCCCGACGACCTCTTTGCGGCGCTGGGCTTTCGTCCCGATGAGATATTTTCAAGCAACTATGAGATATTCCCCAACGGGCGCATTGAGGACAATCCCGCTACCCGCTGGAACGAACTCGCTATCTACGGCTGGCGCTGGCTCTATCCGGGCGCAAGCATGATAGAAGTGCGCTGCGAAGAGGTTTCGCTGCTGCCGGAACAAGCGTCGGACACCACCAACACCAACGCCGAACTCTGCATCGAGCGCGATATGGACAACGCATATGAGGCGCAAAAGACCGCCCGAAACGCCCTAATTGTGCAGAAATCGCAGTACGACGAAGGCGTGATAAACGCCGAAGTGGCACTGGCGCGCGCTGAGAAGGCGAGGGACGATGCGCGCGCTGAGCTGGCGCGCTTGGAAAGCGGCAACCCCAAAGATGTGCTGCTGCGCCGCCAGTTCGACGCCGCGCGCGAAAGCCTCGCCAAGGCGCTGGAAGACCTGGACAAGCTTCTTAATCCCAACGCCGCCGAAGTCGCGGGCAAGCAGGGGCAGGTGGCGCTCGCAGAAGCCAAATACGCCAAAGCGCTGGAAGACCTGGACAAGCTTCTTAATCCCGACGCCGTCGACGCAGCGAGCAAGCGCGGCCAAATCGCGCTCGCCGAAGCCAAGCATAGCAAGGCGATACTTGACTTGGAACGCCTAAACGCGCGCTCATCCTTGGATGTAACGCTGCAAGAGGCGGCGGTCATAGCGGCGCAGGCGAAGGTTGACGGCGCTGTGAGACGCTACGACGACTCCACGCTGCGCGCGCCGTGGGACGGCTATGTGTCCGACGTTATGGTGGAAGTGGGCGAAGAAGTGGAGGCGTTCAAGGTCATAGCGCAGGTGATAAACTCGAGCATCGTGGAAGTGGCGGGCGTGGTTGACGAAATAGATGTGCTTGCGCTCGAACGCGATACTCCGGCGACCGTTACGCTTGACGCGCTGCCCGACCAGGTTTTGGCGGGAACCGTGAGCAGCATAAGCTCCACCGCCACAAATCAGCAGGGCGTTGTTACCTTCGATGTGAAAATCGCGGTCGAAATACCCGAAGCGCTTGTGCTGCAAGACGGCTTGAGCGCCGTCGCCAAAATCACCACGGCGGAACAGAGCGGCTTGCTTGTGCCATTGCAGGCGGTTCGCCAGGGACCCGACGGCGAATTTGTGCGCGTGATGGAAAACGAAGTCATTGTTGAGCGCGCTGTCAGACTGGGCAACAGCGACGGCTTTTGGGCTATCGTGGAAGAGGGCTTGTCCGAAGGCGACAACATCGTTATGCGCGTGCTGGACAACACCGATCCTTCAGGTTTCGACGACTTCTTCGATGATGGTCCGGATGACGAAGAACCGCCGCCGCGCCGACGACAGGGTAACGGGCCGCCTCCGCCCCGAAATCAGTAGCGCCCTATGAGCGGCGGCGCAGCGAAATCGGACGCTATGATTGAAATCACCGATGTAACCAAGATATACACGATGGGCAGCGTGGAAGTTGCCGCGCTTGCGGGCGTCAGCCTATCCGTCGACGAAGGCGAAATGCTCGCCGTTATGGGCGCGTCCGGATCCGGCAAGTCAACCCTTATGAACATTCTAGGCTGTCTCGATGTCCCCACATCCGGCAGGTATATGCTGGAAGGCGAAGACATCGGCGCTATGTCGGACAACCGCCTCGCCGAGATACGCAACGGCAAAATCGGGTTCGTGTTTCAGACATACAACCTTATGCCGCGCCTCAACGCGCTCCACAATGTCGAGCTGGCACTTCAGTACGGCCGGCACCGCAGCCGCCGCAGAACGGCGCAGGATGCGCTGGCGCGCGTGGGGCTTGCCGACCGAATGCGCCACAAGCCCGCCGAACTATCCGGCGGGCAGCAGCAGCGCGTCGGCATTGCGCGCGCCCTGGCGAAGTCCCCCCACATCTTGCTCGCCGACGAACCCACCGGCAATCTGGACACCCGCTCCGGCGATGAGATTATGGCAATCCTGACCGAACTTCACAACGATGGAATGACCGTGGTCATCGTAACACACGAACCCGATGTTGCCGCCTACGCCGACCGCGTGATTATGATGCGGGACGGGCTTGTCGTGTCCGACGCTCCATCCGACGGCGCATCGCGCGCTCAGCGGGAGGCAGCGCAATGACGCCGCAGGACATCGTCATAACCGCGCTGCGCTCGCTGGGAAGCAGCAAGCTCAGATCCGGGCTTACGCTGCTGGGCATCGTCATCGGCATAACCGCCGTAACCGTGATGACATCCATCGGCAGGGGCGTGCAGCAGAGCATCACCGCAAGCATTCAGGCGCAGGGCAGCAACCTGATTTTCGTGCAATCCGAATACGATGAGCGCGGCGGCGCATCCACGCTCACGCTCGAAGACGCAGAGGCGCTACTCGATCCGGTGTTTGCGCCGTCCGTGAAGCGCGTCGCGCCCCAAATCAACACCGGCGGGCGCATCGTGGCCGGCAGAGAGAACCTAGGCTCGCAGGTCATAGGCGTTACGCCCGACTACGCCGCCGTCCGCAATGTGAGCGTGCGCGTGGGGCAGTTCATCAGCCAAGCGCACATCCGCGACAACGCCGAAGTAGCCGTAATCAGCGCATCCGTGTCCAATCGGCTTTTCAATGGACGCAACGCCATCGGCGAGCATATACGCATCAACGGGCGGCAGTTCACCGTGGTTGGCGAACTTGAGGATTCGGGGGCGTCATTCTTCGGCTTTAGCGATCAGGTGTTTGTGCCGGTTACAACCGCCTATTACCGCCTATCGTTTGAGCGCACAACCTACGGCGCAATCAGCGTGGATTCTATCGACGTTGAGGCGGTCAGCGGCGATGCGATAGACGACGCCGAACTGGAAATCGCCGCCATACTGCGCCTGCGCCACCGCATCACCGACCAAAACGATTTCGACATAGACACGCTGCAGGGGCTTATAGACACCGTGAATCAGGTGATAACAATCCTGTCCGTGTTCCTTGGAACGATTTCGGGCATATCCCTGCTTGTGGGCGGCATCGGCGTTATGAACATAATGCTCGTGTCCGTAACCGAGCGCACGCGCGAAATCGGCATACGCAAGGCGATGGGCGCAAAGCGGCGCGATATAATGTTCCAATTCCTGACGGAAGCGATATTCCTGACAAGCATCGGCGGCATTATCGGGCTGCTGCTCACCATAGCGATGTCCCCGCTGATTAACCTTGTGGTGAACTTTGTGCAGCAGGACGGCGGCGGGGCGACCCTAAGCGGCATCGTATTCCAGCCGTACGTGGCGCTGCTTGCGCTGTCCGTGTCCGTAGCGGTGGGGCTGCTGTCCGGCATATACCCCGCGTTGCGCGCCGCCCGAATGCACCCCATCGAGGCGCTGCGCTATGAGTAGGGCGAAAGGCGGCGTAGCCGAAAGCGGCGGCGAAACGATTTCGGACAAGCCCAATTACGGCGCGAAATCGCTGCTGCTGATAGGCTATATCGCGCTTGCCACTGCGGTGGGCGCGGTACTTGGCTGGGTGGTGGTCAAGAATATCGAGTGGGCGGTTCTGAGGGATTCGCTGTCGTCCGCCAACATCCCGCTCATAGCGGCGGCGGCGCTGCTGGTCATATTCGCGGCGTATCTGCGCGGCGTACGCTGGAAGCTTCTGCTGCAAAACCCCAACATCAGCGCCACAAGGCTGTTTCTGATCGAGCAGGCGGGCTCTGCGCTGGACACGCTAAGCCCGGTGCGCGTGCTGGACGAGATAATCGAAGTAGGCATCCTGGCGCTGCGGGATAAGCTCAACCTGGGGACGATAATCGCGACGCTGGCGCTTCAGCGCACGCTCGAGTTCGCGGCTACGGTGTTGCTTTTGGGCGGCGGCGCGCTGCTGCTTTCGCCATTGCGTCCGTTTTGGCCGCTGCTTGCGGCGGGCGTTCTGCTGGGCGTGATAAGCCTCGCGCTGCTGTTCATCGCCGGGCCGATGCTCAGCCGCATAAGCATACTGGCGCGCGTGCAACTGGCGGCGCAGTTCGCCTCCGCGGTGGCATTGCTGCGCCGCGAAAAGCGTCTGGCGCTGATAGCGTTTCTCATATCCATTTTGCAGGCGGCGCTTGTGGGCGCGGCGGGCTGGCTTGTGGCATTGGCGATGGACATACCCATCGGCGTCGGCACGATGATAGTCATCACGCTGGGCATAACCTTCTTCAGCAGCACGGTGCCGGGCTTGCCAATGTCGCTTGGCACATTCGAGTTCGCGGCGCTATGGCTGCTGGGCATGTGGAGCATCGGCAACGAACAGGCGATTGCATTTTCGCTTGTCCTGCACGCCGTTTTGTTCCTAACGCCGGTGCTTGTTGCGGTGTTCTTCCTGCCGCGCGAGGGGCTGCTGTCCATACGCGAAATCCGCGCGCTGACCCGCCGGACCCGCGCAGAGATGGCGGGGCCGCATTGAGCCACCAAGCAACGCCAATCAGCGAACATAGGCTTGGCGCAAGCAGCGCTTTCCCCTTCACGCTTACTCTTGTCTTTATCACTTGCCCTTGATTATGAGTAAGCGCGCGCGGGAATTGCTTGGCTAGGATTAGGCGCTACACTGCCGCGGGCTCAAGCTCTTCTTCCTGCGCGACGGGGCCCTTGAAGCCGCACTTTTCGTCGATGCAGCGGGCGTTGGGGCGGCGCGTGGCTACCAGCAGTCCGCCGCAATCGGGGCAAGGCGCTGATATGGGGCGCTGGCTTACGGCGAAGTCGCATTCGGGGTAGGCGGCGCATCCGTAGAATGTGCGATTGCCGCGGCCGCCGGGCTTGCGCCGCTTGCGCTCCAGCAGATCGCTGCCGCAGTTGGGGCAGTCCACGCCCACGCGCTTGATGATGGGCTTGGAGTTCTTGCACTCAGGAAAGCCACTGCAAGACATAAAGGGGCCGTAGCGGCTTGTCTTTATGACCATCGGACGCTCGCATATTTCGCAGAACTCGTCGGTCTCTTCGTCTATGAGTTCGCGGGGGACGCGGTCGGCTTCCTTCAGCGTGCGCTCAATGGACTCGTCGAAGGGGGCGTAGAAGTCTTTCAGCACCGGCTCCCACGCCCGCTGCCCTTCCGCGATGTTGTCCAGCTGCTCTTCCATCATTGCGGTAAAGCCTACGCTCATAATGTCCGGGAAGTTGGGCGTGAGGAAGTCCGTAACCGCAATGCCAAGCTTAGTGGGGACGAACTGGCGCCTGTCTTTGCTGACATAGTTTCTGCGCTCTATGGTGGACATAATGGAGGCGTAGGTGCTGGGGCGGCCGATGCCTTGCTCTTCGAGGACGCTTATGAGGCGCGCTTCCGTGTAGCGCGGCGGCGGTTGCGTAAAGTGCTGATCCGGCGTTACGGCCAGGCAGTCCAGCGCATCGCCCGCGCTGAGTTCGGGCAGCGGGGCGTTATCATCGTTGGCGGGCGCATCGTCCGTGGCTTCGGTGTAAAGCGTGGTAAAGCCGGCGAACTTCAGCACGCGGCCGCTCGCGCGGAACAGATATTGATTACCGCTTGGGGGAATGACAGCGCTATTGCTATCTTGCGTGTATTTGGATGTAGCGTCGCTCGTCTGATTCTTGCTTGGGACGCAACTGGCAGTAATGTCGACCCGCGTGGAATCGTAGAGCGCGTCGGTCATCTGGCTCGCCAGCATGCGCTTCCATATGAGGTCGTAGAGACGGAACTGGTCATTGTTCAGATAGCGGCTAATGGATTCGGGCGTTCTGACGATTGCTGTCGGGCGTATGGCTTCGTGCGCTTCCTGCGCGCCTCTGACCTTCTTGGTGTAGATGCGCGCCGACTTGGGGGCGAACTTGTCCCCGAACTCCTGCCGTATGTAGTCGGCCGCCTCTTTGAGCGCGCTTGCCGCCACATTCGTGGAGTCGGTGCGCATATAGGTTATGAGCCCCACGGATTCGCTGCCAAGATTGATGCCTTCGTAGAGCTGCTGCGCCACGCGCATAGTGCGGACGGCGCTAAATCGCAGCCGATTGGACGCCTCGCGCTGCAGCGTGGATGTGATGAAGGGCGCTGCCGGGCGGCGGCGAGTCTCGCGCTTTCGCACAGACGCCACCCGATAGTCTGCGCCGTCTAGGTCTGCCACAAGACGGCGGGCGCTCTCTTCATTGGGGATTTCAAGCTTCTTCTTTTCGCCCTTGAGCGAATGGAACGCCGCCTTAAAGCGAATGCGACTGCCATCGTTCTGCGCGCTTTTGGCGAGCGCGGCGTCTATAGTCCAATACTCCACGGGGACGAATGCATCGATTTCGCGCTCGCGGTCGACGATGAGGCGCAATGCGACGGACTGCACGCGGCCGGCGGACAGCCCGCGCCGAACCTTGTTCCACAAGACGGGGCTCAGGCGGTAGCCCACAAGCCGATCCAGGATGCGGCGCGCTTGGTAGGCGTTGATGAGGTTGTAGTCCAAACCGCGCGGCTGGCTGAACGCCTCGCTGATAGCCTCTTTGGTGATTTCGTGAAAGACCACGCGCTTCACCTTGGACTGCGGGATGCGCGCTGCGGTGAGCAAGTGCCAAGAGATAGCCTCGCCTTCGCGGTCGGGGTCGGTCGCCAGATAGACGGTGTCGGCGTCTTCGGACGCTTTGCGCAGTTCGGATATGACCTTCTTCTTGTCCGGCAAGACGGCGTATGTGGGATGAAAGCCCTTTTCGTCTATGTTGACGCCCTGCACGCCGTCTGCGCCGCGCTTTTTCTTGTTTTCAAGATCGCGCACATGCCCTATCGACGCTAAAGTGGTGTAGTCGCTGCCGAGGAAACGCCCCACGGTGCGCGCTTTTGCGGGTGATTCTACTACTACTAGGTCTTTTGCCATTCTTCCTTCTCACGCTGTTAATGCTGCGATATTGCGAAAATCGCCGTATAGAGAATACCAGATTATCCCATTAAAGGAATTGTTTCAAAGCGGCGCCGCTGAGTATTCGGCGGACGTTTCGCGCAATCGGATGTAGTTCATCCCGCCAACCTGCTTGACCAAGCCTTTGAGTTCCATCATCGCAAGAGCGCTGCTGACATGGGCGGCCGCCTTGCCCGAACTTCTGCAGACGTCGTCTATGTGAACCGGATCGTATGTGATGTAGCGGAGCAGTTCGGCTTCGGTTTCGTCCTCCGGGAAGAGCGCCGCCATTTGGATTTGGCGGGAAACCGCGGTGAGGTTAAGCTCTTCCAGAACTTCGGCGCAGTTGGTAACAAGTTTGGCGGCGGATTCCCTGATAAGGCGGTTGACGCCCGCGCTGCTGGGCGAAAAGATGTTGCCGGGCACTGCGAACACTTCCCTATTTTCATCGAGCGCCTGCTTCGCCGTAATCAAAGCGCCACTATTTTCGGGCGCTTCGATGACCAGCGTGCCAAGCGTCATGCCGCTCATAATGCGGTTGCGGCGGGGAAAGTTGCGCGCGTCCGGCCGCGTCCCAAGCGGATGCTCGGACACCAGCGCGCCGTTCTCTGCGATGCGCGCGGCAAGCCGATGATGCTCGCGCGGATATATCACATCCACGCCGCTGCCCAACACTGCGATGGTGCGCGCGCCGGCGTTCAATGCGGCGTTGTGCGCTATGCCGTCAACGCCGCGCGCCAGTCCGCTCACCACGGCAACGCCCGCCTCCGCAATATCGCGCACCATCTTTTCCGCGACTTGTACGCCGTAGGGCGATGGCTTGCGCGTCCCGACTACGGCGATAGAGCGCTCGTCGTCGGGGAGCAGCTCGCCTTTGACATACAGCAGCGGCGGCAGGTCGTATATCTGCTTGAGGCGCGGCGGATAGTCGGCATCGTGCCAGGTAAGCGCGCGGACGCCGCTGCGTTTCAGCGCCTCTAGTTCGGCATCTGGGTCGACAGACTGCCTGCCGTTGACGATAGCGCGAATTGTGCGAGCGTCTAGGCCGGCGGCGCGCAGTTCGGCCTCATTGGCGTTCCATGCCGCTTGTATGGAATCGAAGGCGCTCTCAAGCAGTTTGAAGCGCACGCGGCCGATGCCGCGTATGCGATTGAAGGCTATCCAGTATTTGAGATTGTCAGACTGCATTCGGGTAGTATATCAGGTTGGCGGCGGGCGGGCATTGCGGTTTGGGCGGCGCGCGCTATACGATTTGCCAGCGCGAAGGGAAGGACACGCCGGTTTTCGCCAGCAGCTCTTCGCCGATTCGCTGCACGTCTTGGATAAGCGCCCATTCGTCGACGAACAGGGGCTTGTATGCCTCCACCACTACCCTGCCGTCTATCAAGACGGTGTGAACGCTTCTGCCGTCGGCGTTATAGACAAGGTTGTTGACGGGGTTGAAGAGCGTGCGCCATTCGGGGCGGCGCGTGTCGAACAATACAATATCGGCTTTCTTGCCCGCTTCGATCGAGCCGATTTCGTGGGCAAGCCCAAACGCTTCAGCGCCGCGTATCGTGGCAAGCTCAAGCGCGGTTTCGGGCGGGATCATCGTCAGATCTTGGCGGGCATCCTTGTATATCACGGCGGCGAGATACATCGCGCGCATCGTTTCCATCAGGTTGGAGTTGTTGGGCGCGTCGGTGCCAAGCCCAACGCTGATGCCGCGCTCAAGTAATTCCGGAAGCTTGCCGACCTTCGTGATGCCGCTGCCCTGCTTGAGCGTCTGCGACGGACACATAACCGTCGTAGTCCCCGTGCGCGCCATCACATCCATTTCGGCATCGTCCACGCCGATGACATGGGACAGCAGCACATTTTCGCCCAGTATGTCCAGCGAATCCAGATACTCTATTGGGCGCAAGCCGTGTTCGGCAAGGCTCGCCTCAACTGCGGCGGGCATGTTCAGCTGATGCAGCGTAAGCCCGCTGCCGTAGTCGTCTGCGAGGCGCTTGGCGGCGATAAGAAGCTCATCGGTGGAATAGGCGGCGTCGAACGGCATAGCCCAAGCGCGCACGCGGTCGTCAAGCCGATGGTCATAGCGGCGTATCGTGTCTTCCATAATGGCTATGGCGTCCGCGGTGGAATAGACGGGCAGGTTCACCGGATTGGGGCGGTCGGTGACATGCGTCCCCAAGATGATGCGGCAGCCGGACTCTTCGTATGCCTGCATGCAAGCGTCGATGTACTTTGTGCTGCCGGGGTCCATAAAGCAGGTTGTGCCGCCTTTGATGAGTTCGGTTATGGTGAGCAGCGAAGTTTGATACTCTTCCTGTTCGCCCATGGCGGCTTGGAGTTTGAACACATTGGGCAGGTAGCTAACGCCCAGGTCGTCGGGGAAAATGCCGCGCGTAGCGTGCGCGTAACTGATATGCGCGTGTCCGTTGAGAAAGCCGGGCGTGATGACCATATCGCTTGCGTCTATAACGCGGTCGGCGGGGACGCTTTCAAGCGCGGCCGCCTTGCCCACCCGCGCGATGCGATTGCCTTCAACGATGATGGAGCCGTCGCTGATAATCCTGCGCCGCGCATCAACGGTCAGAATGAAAGCGGCGTTGTGTATTTTCAGAGTGGCATCGGTCATCGAACTATCACTGCCTTTTATGTCTATGCGTATGCGCCGATGTGTTTGCGCGCTGACGGCGAGGTTTGGAATGCGCCATCCGTCGATGTTCGCCATTGTATCGCAAACGGCTTTCTAAGGCACAGCGTCAATTTCTAAGATGCGCGGCGCTAGTTGGCGAGCGTGAGGCTGACGAAGTGGGCGCTCTTGATTTCGCGCTCGACGATGTGGCGTATGTAAGTTCGCATAAGCCGCTCGGCGGCGGCGAGCGCGCCGCGCGAAACCGCTAACGGCTCCACGGCGGCGAATTGCGGCTGACGCTGCAGGAAGCGCAGGGTTTTCATCACATTCAGCGGGGCGGGAATAAGCGCGCCGTCGGAAGATACGCGGCAACCGGGGCAGAGAACGCCGCCGCTGTCGCAGGCGAATGTGTGGTCGGCGGGCTGCAGCGGGATGCGGCACTCTACGCAATCGGTGAGTTCGGGCATATAGCCGGCGCAGTCTAACAAGCGCATCTCGAACCAGCGCAGCAGCAGGTCGAGGTTGGGGGTAGTTTCCAGCCAGCGCAGCGCATTCAGCAGCAAGCCGTATGCGGGGCGGGCGGCGCTGCCCTCTATCAGGAAGTTGTCCATCAGTTCAGCGATGTAGAGAGCGCGGGACACGCGCGGCAGATCGCTGCGAAAGCGGCTGAATGTGGCGATGGCGTAGGCTTCGTTGATGATGTCCAGGTTTCTGCCCACGGATACCGATACGGATACGCGGTTGAGCAGTTCCAGGTTGCCGCCGAGTCTGCTTTTGGTGCGGCGGACGCCCTTGGCGACGGCGCGTATCTTGCCGATGTCCGGCGCGCAAAGGGTCAGGATGCGATCCGCCTCGCCCAACGGCGTCTGTCTGAGCACCACTGCTTCGGTGCGGTATGTGCGTGGCTGCGGCATAGGCGCTGCTAGTTCCTAAAATTCCTGACGGCCTTCGATAGCGCGCGCAAGCGTAACCTCGTCGGCGTACTCTAGATCGCCGCCCATGGGCAAGCCGCGCGCCGGGCGGGTGATGCGCACGCCCAAGGGCGCTATGAGTTTCTGAATGTACATAGAAGTGGCTTCGCCCTCTAGGTTGGGATTGGTTGCCAAGATGACTTCCTGAATATCGCCGTCTTTAAGGCGGTATAGCAGCGGCTGAATGCGCAGGTCGTCCGGGCCGATGCCGTTCATCGGGGATATGACGCCGTGCAGCACATGGTACATGCCTTTATAAGTGTTAGTTCGTTCCAGCGCCAGCACGTCCAGCGCCTCTTCCACTACGCATATGCGGGTATGATCGCGCGTCGGGTTGGCGCAGACGGCGCAGGGATCGGCTTCGGTGATGTTGTAGCAGCGCGAGCAGAGCGCTATGCGTTCCTTGACGGCGATAATCGCATCGGCGAGTGAGCGCGCGTCCTCTTCCGGCATACGCACAAGGTAGTATGTGAGCCGCTGCGCCGTCTTTGGGCCTATGCCGGGCAGTTTGTTGAACTCGTCGGCGAGGCGCGCTACGGGCGCGGCGGCGGGGGATGCGTCGGTAGTCATAAGCGCTTTGCTCCATTTTGCCCATCGCTATTGACAGAGATCAGGCGCGGACGCCGCCTAGACCATCCCCGGCGGCAGGTTCATTCCGCCGGTGAGCGCGCCCATCCTTTGGGACGCCAACTGCTGCGCCTTGTCCAGCGCTTCGTTCACGGCGGCAATCACAAGGTCTTGCAGCATATCCACATCTTCGGGCGAAACTACATCGGGGTCGATGGTGATGGACTCCACCTTCATCTTGCCGCTCACGACCGCTTTGACCACGCCGCCGCCGACCGTCGCCTCAACCGTGGACGATTCGAGTTCTTCCTGCAGCCTCAACATCTGCTTTTGGATTTGCTGCGCCTGGCGCATCATCTTGCGGTTCATCATTGGGGCTGTTCCTCCTTTTCGCTGATAACTCTTGCGCCCATAGACATAGCGGCGCGCACAAGATGGCTGTTTTGCGCGGCGCTTTGGCTTCCGGAGCCGCTGCTTCCGTTCACAAACGCCACCTTGATTTGGAATTTGCCGCCCATCGCTTTCGCAATCGCATCGTCAAGCGCGCGGCGGCTTTCCGGATTGTCCAACTCCTGCTGCAGTCTATCCACATTGGAGCGCGAAGGATACTTCAGTATTATAGTATCGTCTATCACTTCCCGCTCTTTGGAGCTGCGAAGCATAGCGCCCAACTTAAGCCTTGACCCCACAAATCGCAGTTCGTTGGCTATCACCCCCCACTGGCGATCCAACAGCGCGGCCGGCTCTTCAGGGTGGCCGTCGTATGCGGGCGGCGCTGATACGGGCGCTGCAGGCGTAGGCGGCGGCGCGCTCTGCGGCGGATGCTGCTGGGCGGCCGGCGCAGGGCGACGCTGAGCGGGCGGCGCTCCGGGCGGCGCAAGCGACGACGGCCGGCCGACGGCAGCGGCATCGCGCGGCGCGGCGTAAGCGGGCGCGGGCGGCGCAGTCCGGGCGACGGGTGCTGCGGCCGCTTCCACCATCGCAAGCTCAAGCGGCAGCGGCGATGCGCTGTCGCGGCGCATGCTGACGGCGGCGAATGTCTTGAGGCTGTGAACCAGATGCTCCATAGGCACCTCGGCGGCGAGCGCGCTCAGCCGTTGAGAAATCTCGTCGGAGTAGCCGAAATGCGGCGCGGCGCCCGCCTTGATGAGCAGCAGCGCGCGCAGATATTCCAAGGTTTGGCGCAGCAGCTGACGCAGATCGCTGCCCTGCTCGGCGGCGGCGTTGACGGCGCTAATGCCATCGCTGACGGACTTGCCGACGATGTGCGCCGCGAGCGCAAGCGCCGTTTCGTCGCCGCCAAGCCCAAGCAGACGCCGCACATTGTCTTCGCTCACGGGCGAACCGTATGAGACAATCGCCTGCTCCAACAGGTTTTCGGCGTCGCGCAGTCCGCCGTTCGCCACGCGGGATATGAGCCGCAGCGCATCGGGGGACGCTTCGATGCCCTCCGCGTCGCAGATTTCGGCGAGCTTGGCGCTCATTTGGTCAAGCGGTATGCGCCGAAAGTCGAAGCGCTGGCAGCGCGATATGATGGTGAGCGGGACTTTGTGCGCTTCGGTGGTGGCAAGGATGAACATAGCGTGCGCCGGCGGCTCTTCAAGCGTCTTGAGCAGCGCGTTGAAGGCGGGCTCGGTGAGCATATGAACTTCGTCTATGATATAGACCTTTAAGCGCGCTTCGTTGGGGGAAAAGCGAATCTTGTCGCTGAGATCGCGAATATCGTCTATGCCGCGGTTGCTTGCGGCGTCAATCTCGATGAGGTCGAGCGCGCGCCCTTCGTTGACGGATACGCAGATGCGGCATTCGTTGTCCGGCTCCCCGTTCTGAGGCGCAAGGCAGTTGACCGCCTTGGCGAGGATGCGCGCCGTGCTGGTCTTGCCCGTGCCGCGCGTGCCGCAGAACAGGTAGGCGTGCGCCACCCGCCCCTGCGATACCGCCTGCTTCAGCGTGGTGGTGATGGCTTCCTGCCCCACAACCGCGCCAAGGCTCTTGGGACGCCATTTGCGATAAAAGACTTCACTCATATTCTTCGTCCTAGCTCTAGCCCTAGCCTTGTTCGCAGTCCGCAGCGCCAAAGCGCTCTAATGTCTCTAATTCTAATATCTCTAATATAGAGACCTCTTTGGCGTTCATCAGCGTCTCTTCATCGGATTGCATATGGTCATGCCCTAGCAGATGCAAAATGCCGTGCGCGATGAGATGCGCGAGCTCGCGCTCAATCGGGCGCGCCGCCGCCTGCGCCTGCCGCAGCGCCTGCGGGTATGACACGATGACTTCGCCAAGCCCAGTCGATTCGTCCGGCGGCAGAATGAACGCCGCATCCGTATCGGGCGCCCAATCCGAAGCGGCATCGGCTTCGCCGTAGTATTCGCCCTGATTGTCAAAGGCGAAAGACAGCACATCCGTAGTCTTGTCAATGCCGCGATACTTGCGATTGAGCGCGCGCAGGGTGTCGTCGTCCGCGATTACTACGCTGACCCGCCGTTGAACGCCTTCATGCTGCAGCGCGCTTTGGCACACGGCGCGCAACCACGCTTCGGATACCACGCCCGCGAATTCGTCGAGCGCCTGAACCGCAATGTCTGCCGCGCTATCCGTCGCTGAACGCAACCGCGAACCTCTCATATCTCACAAGACTGACAGGTTCATTATAGCGTGTAGGCGCTCCAAATGCGTTAGGAAGTAGGGTTGAAATCTTGGACAATCGCCATCGGTTTGCCTATCCGTATGAGTGAACGACGGCAAACCGTCGGCTATTGACGGGATTTTCGATGCGCTAGTTGCAGGATATTATCTGCGTGGCGTCCCGATTGGTGTGAACGACGTAGTTAGCGCCGTCGCGGTCGAAGGTTAGCTTATAGCCGGGGGTGATTATCTGAGCGTATGCCACGTCGGGCTGCGGGCAGCCGAGGCTTGCGTCCGCCCAATCGGTGGGTTCGGCTCTGACGAATGTGAGATCCGTGGGCGCAACGCCGAGTTTGCCGGCTAGGAAGCTTGACGCCATATCCTCAATGGACGCTAGGGACGCAGGCTGCCGCATCGGGGCTGCGCTTGCGGACGACGGAGTAGTTGCGCCTATGCCGCTGACGCCGCCGGGCGCTTGCAGGAACTGGAACAGCGAACTATCGGCGGGCAGCACCACGGTCGTGCTGCTTTCGGACAAGAAAGTCTTGTACGCCTCAAGGCTGCGCTGGAATGCGTAAAACTCAGGGTCTTGCCCCAGCGATTCGGCGAATATGCGGACGGCTTCGGCTTCGCCTTCGCCGCGTATGATGTTGGCGTCGCGCTCCGCCTCTGCGCGGATTATCGCCGCCTGCCTGTCCACATTGGCGCGCACTTCGGCATCGCGCTCAGCGCCCTCTGCGCGCTCGCGGTCGGCGATGCGCTTACGCTCCGCCTGCATTCGCGCATACACGCTTTCGGCGACGGTGTCAGGGAAATCGGCGCGCTTGATGCGCACATCGATCGTCTCAATGCCGAACTCCGCGAGCTTGGGCGCAACCGAATCGCGCACGCGCAGCATAATCTGCTCGCGCGTCTCGCGGATGACATCAATCTGAGGGTCAAGCGCGATTTCGCGGCGCAGTTCGGACGCAATGATGTCGATCGCGCGCGACGCCGCCAGCGATTCGGTGTTGACCGATCGGAAGAATAGCAGCGGATCGACGATTTTGCCCCTTGCGTAGATGTCGATTTCCAAACGGCGCTTGTCTTCCGTCAGCAGCGAATCGGGCGGGGCGTCGAAGACAAGTATGCGCTTGTCGAAGTATCTGACCGTGTCTATGAAGGGCGTCTTGATGTAGATGCCGGGCGAGTTGATGGAGTTTCGCGGATCGCCGAAGCGCGTTACGATGGCGAGCTGCGTTTCGTCAACGATGAAGAGCGCTTGGGGACCCAGAACGCCTGCCACCACGACTAAGAGGACTAGCAAACCTGCGAGCAGTTTCATCTGACATCCATTTCTGCGCTATTGGCGGTTTGGCGCGGGCGTAGGCACGCTGAACGGCGTAGCGCCGTTGGCGGCCTCAGTCAGCGGCAGTAGCTGCAAGAGATTGCCGCCGTTGTCCGAATCCACTATGAACTTGGTTACGCCCGGCAGTATCTCCTCCATAGCCTCAAGGTAAAGCCTTTGGCGGGTAACGTCGGGGGCCTTGCGGTATTCGTTAAGCACGGCTAGGAAGCGGTTTGCTTGACCGGTGGCTTCTGCGACGCGCGTCTCTTTGAACGCCGCCGCCGCCTCGAGCTTGCGCGCCGCTTCGCCCCTTGCGAGCGGAAGCTGCTCTTCGCGATAGGCGTCGGCTAGGTTGATGATGCGGTCTTTGTCTTCGCGCGCGCGCACCACATCGTCAAAAGCGTCCTGCACCTGTTCGGGCGGGCGCACATTGAGAAGCTTGACTTCGGTAACCCGTATGCCCGTCTGATACAGATCGAGCAGCGCCTGAAGCTTCAAGCGGGTGTCTTCCTGAACGGCTTCCTTTTCGATGGTGAGAACATCGTCGATAGCGCGCTCTCCCACCACCTGCCGCAGCGAAGTTTCGGCGGCGTCCTTGATTGTGATGCCCGCCGGATCCACCGCTCTGAACAGAAAGTCGCGCGAGTTCTTGATGTTGTACTGCACCAAAAGCTGAACGTCCACTATGTTCTGGTCACCGGTAATCATCGTGGACTCGATCGGAACCGGAGCGCTGCCGCGCACGCCGATTTCGAGGCGGCGCACCTCATCCACCTTCAGCACATTGCGCGCGCCTATGGGAGTGGGCCAATACCAGTGCAACCCCGGGCCCTCAGTCGCCGAGTAGCGCCCCAGCAGGCGCAGCACGGCGTCTTCGCCCGGCTGCACTGTATAGAACCCGGAGCCGAGCCACAGCACGAGCGCTATGCCGAAAAGCCCGAATATGAAGTAGGCGATGCCGTTGCCGCCACCACCGCCTTCGCCGCTGCCCTTAAACGGATTCAGCGATCGGAGCCTTTGGAGTATCTGATCGAGATTTACTTCCGGTTCGTCTTGGCGATACATATCACTTCACTATGCTCAATATGCCTTCACAAATGATTTTAGCATATTTAACGGATAGTTAATAGTGGTCGATTATCAGGCGGCTATTTTGCGAAGCAATAACCGATGCGCGGCGCGCCAATCCTACTTTGCAGACTCGGATTCTAGCGCGCGCAGCATACGCAGGAACTCGGCGTAATCGGATATGTCCGCTACCCGCGCGATGAAGTCTCCCAAATCGGGCGTGAGCTCGCGGAAGCGGCGCACTTGCTCGCCGATGGGACTGACGGACGCAGGCAGATCGGCGTATGTGCCGTAGAACGCGAAGTACGCCTGATTAAGCTTGCGAATGGGGTAGCCGTTTTCCACGAACAACAAGCGGCGGCGTTCCATATAGGCTTCGGCTCCCTCAATATCGCCCCGCTCCAGTAGCGCGTCGACGCGCCGTCGCGTTTGGTTCATCTCTGCGCCAAAGTCGAAGGCTTGCGGCGTTGCTGCGGCATCCCCAGCGGGTTGCGTAGCAGATGGCGCCGGCGCGGGGATTTCGCCGCCCATAATAACAAACGCGCGGTCGCCAATCTCTTTGCCGGCGATGCTGGCGATGGTTTCGTTCAGCGTTACCATATCGGCGTTGGCGAACATATTCTGCCCCAGCGGGCGAAAGAAAAAGTGGTGATGCAGCCATTCATGCGCCGACGCCTGCAACGTCCAGCGCAGCGACTGCATTGTGGGAACGGACGCCGGATATGTGGCAAGCCCGCCTATGTCCTCTACCAGCGCAGATAGGTTCGCAGCGCCGAGCAGTTCGTCTTCAAGCGCTTGGCGGTCGCGCAGAGTTACATCGGAGCGCAGCAGTACATCGTGGGTTCGCGCTATGCGATCGCGCGGCGATGTTACCAGAAGTTTGGGCGGTTCGGTGAGCCGAATGTCCACGGGTGGGAATATGAACTCGCCGAAAGTCGCCAAGCCTTCGTCTGCAAGCACGGCGCTGATTGCCGCCTCTATAGTCTCTTCGACGTCGTCGGCAAACGCTTGGCGCGGCGCTTCGGCTGCGATGAGCTTCGCCTGCAGCTCGTCCATGCGCGCGCTGCCCCCGTTGGCGGCGGCAAGCCTGAGTTCGTAGCGAAAGCGCGCGGACTCAGATCCCATATCGAAGTAGCGGCTAACTTGTTCGTACTTGTGAGCGTCGTCGGCCCCGCCGCCGCTCAGCGCATTGGCAACTCTGTTAGTCCACTTGCTCAGGAAGTTGTCGAACTCCCAGCGCACAATGTCGTAGAGGAACGGCGCGGCGGCGCGCTCGGCCGGGTTGAAGTGGCGCGCGCCCGATTGCAGAGACAAAATCAGCGCCGCAAGCAGCGCCGCAAGCGCCCATCTGAGCAGTTTTAGAAGCAGTGGTTTCATAACGGGTTTCATCAAGAAAGATCAGCGCAAGGGCGGTTTCTGTCCGTTAATCCGATTTTCAGGTTATATTATTGTAACGCCCGACGGCTAACCGACGGGCAGGATGCGCGAATGGCGGGCGAATTCGGATATTATTGGGCATCACTCTATTGCCGATACTAAAAGGGGAAGTTCTATGAAACTGGGGCTATGTATCGTTGGATGCGGCGGTTACGCCAACACGGTGTTGACCGAAATCCACGATTTGCGGGATGAGTTCGACTTCTATTTCGCGAGCCGCGACGCGCGAAAGGCGCGCGACTACCGCGAGCGCTTCGGGGGTGTCGACTACTTCGGGGACTATGAAGAGGCGCTGTCGGATCCGCGGGTTCAAGCGGCGTACTTCTTCACGTCGCACCATATCCACCTTGAGAACGCCGAGCTTGCGGCGCGCTGCTCCAAGCACATCCTGATGGAAAAGCCGATTGCGCGCACTATCGCGGAAGCCCAAGCGCTTATACGGACGGCGCGCGATGGCGGCGTATCCCTGATGGTGGCCGAGAACTATCGCTTTCTGCGTACGGTTCGGCGCTGCAAGACGATGATCGAGAGCGGCGGCATCGGCAGACCGCGCCTCATCGACATACGCGCCGAGGGCTACCGCGCGCCCGTCGAATGGCGCAACGACGCAGCGGCAACCGGCGGCGGGAGTTTCATAGACGGCGGCATTCATTATGTAGACGTTATGCTGAACATCGGCGGCTTTCCAAGCCAAGTGTATGCCTTGTATCCGCCGAAGGCGCATCGGCGCTCCGAGGGCGAAGACGGCATAGTGATGATGGCGGACTTGCCCGACGACTGCGTTGGCGTCATCAATTTTTCGCGCGCCACCCCAATTAGAGAGCGGCGGGACTGGATCGAGATCACCGGAACGGAAGGCTGCCTAGGGTTCGCGCCTTACGGCGATGAGATTGCGTATGAGAACACAAAGGTGAAACGGACGGTGCGTCTGCCGCCCGCGCGGCGCGGCGTGCGCGAGATGGCGCGCGAGTTCAGGCAAAGCATCTTGGAAGAACGCGCGCCGTTGATGACGGGCGAAGAGGCTATCAAAGACCTAGCCGTAGTGCTGGCGGCGTACCGATCGGCGACGAAGCGCAGGCACATCGCGCTATCTGAGTTGGGCGTGTAATGCCGCGTGCGGCAAGGATCGTCTATTCAACGATAGCGCAAGCGGGGACAGCGCAAGAACGCCAAGCCGTTGCGCTGGCCGATCTGCCGACGGCGTCAGAGGCGTCCGCGACGAAACAGCGCTAGAAAGCGGTCTTCATAGAAGTCGAACAGTCCCCAGCGGTCGAGTTCGCGCTTGAGCAGATCGGGGCTGCCCACGGAACGCTCCACTTCGCGAAACATATCCTCTATCTGCTGCGTCGCCGCTCTTGGGATGCCGTTCATGCCGGGCTGCGGCTCCAG
The DNA here is from genome assembly GCA_965203895.1 of Dehalococcoidia bacterium. Taxonomy (GTDB): domain Bacteria; phylum Chloroflexota; class Dehalococcoidia; order Lucifugimonadales; family JADFKI01; genus Bin90. The sequence goes on from CBDBDI010000003.1 coordinate 422,605, forward strand.
CATGCGATTGGACTGGAAATCCTTCACATTCTGGGCGGCGGACGCCGATGTGAATTCGTAGATGAACTTGAGCAGCGCCACATCCCAGTATTCGTCCACGCTCACCATCACAACCGCAAGATGCCGCTTGCCGTCGTCCAAGCCGTCGCTGATGCGGTGGGCTATCTCTTCCGGATCGCCGCTGACAATGTCCATCCTGTCCGGTTCGTTCTTGTACTGGTACAGAATGCCGGGCGCATTGGGCCCGTGCTTGCTGGTGATGCGCTGAAAGTAGTCGTATGCTTCATCGCTGAAGCCTTCCAGGTTCATCGCGTAGAAGGGCGTAACAACGGCGGGCTTTTCGGCTACCACGCGCCCGGTTCGCACAACGCCCTCGCGCTTGCCCGGCACAAGGTCTTGATAGACGGGTTCGGTAACCACATAGTAGTCTATGCTGGTAATGCCGAAAGTCGCCAAATGCTGCCTAGGGAACCGCACGACCCAGGTCTTTTCGATTGCGCGCCGCCAGTCGCCCTCATTCTCAATCATATTCCCCTGCCCATTCCCGACGACGCTGCGCCGATTGATCCGCTTGCCATATGCGGATACGCTTTCACAACAATTCGCGCGGACTAAACCCAACGCCGCCCTTGGGCGCTGCGCCCACCTTGACTTGCCGTTTCCCTCAACGCCTATTCTATACGAAATCGGCGCATAATGCGTCGGCGAAATCCAAGCGCCGCCAAGCCAGGAACTAGCGCAAGCAGGGACATCTCCGCTACGCCGCTTGCCCGACTGCGCGGCGCGGCGCATCCCCCGCCGTTTGGCGCGTCGTCGGGTGTTGTCGATTCGCGGTCGGACGACGCAGGCGCTGCGGCCGGCGTGTCCTGCCGCGCGGCAGCTTGTGGCGCAGACGTGGCGGTGGGCTGCCGCTGCGGTTGCGCGGCGGCGCTAGGCTGCGGCGTGGCGGTCGGCGGCGTTTCAGCGGGCGCGGCGGTTGGATTTGCGCCGCCGGCTCGCAGCGCGTCCAGCGAAAGAAGCCCTATCGCCGGCGTTGGCACGGCGGTCGGCAGCGCGGACGCATCGCTAGGCGCTTGGCGGTGAGACACGCCCAGTCTGTCCCGCCACATATTCTCGAGTTCTATGAGACTGACGCCATAGACCAACTGCACGGCGTTGCCTATATTCCTGCCGCCCTTGAGCGTCGCCATAAGCTCGCGCATCTTTTCTTCGCCGAACTCGTCCACCATATACCGCACTATGCTGCGCGCCTGTCCGTAGAAGATGATGACATCTTGAGGATTGCCCGGCTGGCTGCGCATTGCGGTGATTGGCAGCAGGTTGTCGGTCGCGATGGCGTATCGCAGCGCGCGCGAATAGGATTCGCCGGGATCGATGTTGCCATATTCGGCAAGCCCTTCATTAAGCCAGCTGGGAACGCTGCCCAATACGCCTTCGCCCGCCCTGAACACCAGTATGTGCGTAACTTCGTGCGCCGCTACGCCCCTAGCGCGCCTTGCGCCGCCAAGCACAAGCAGCACGCCCTCTTCCGAATGCGCCTGCCCTTCGGTAACCAGTTCCCTGCGGAGCGTAGCGCTGGTTGGGGGCAGCGCCGAGCGCATCTCCGGCCAGTTGTTGTACATCGTAACGCTGATGGGATCATCCACGCCCGCGCCTAGCAGCGGCCCCATAGTGGCAAGCGTTTCCTGGATTGCGCTCAGCACCGATTCGGCGCGCGAGCGAACCGGCCCGTGGTACGCCACCGTTACGATGCCGTCGGATACCTCATCCCACTCGAAGCGCCCGTCTTGGTACACGAACTCCTGAACATCGGTGTCCAGCCGCCCGCCGTCAACATCCTCTATCTCAAAGTTGTACTTGATGATGGTGCCGGGCGGGATATACCGGGCGGCGGTATCGGTGCGAAAGAACAGCGACGCCGATACGCTGCCGTCGGCGTCGGGCTGCTCCACGTCGAGGTATTCGTACTCGCCGAAAGTGCGCTGACCGATGCGCAACCTAGCCGCAATCTCTTGGATGTCCGCCTCGGATGTGAGGCGCAGCTCGAATCGGATGCCGTCGGGAAACTCCCCGGACACGCTTTCGGACAACAGCGCGATGCCGCCGCTGCTTGCGCGGGCAGGCGCCGCAAACGGCAGCAACAAGGCGCAGCCCGCGATAAGCAGGACTGCAAGGGCGGCGTAACGCGCGCGAAATTTCAACTAGACTGACCTCGCTGCAATGAATTCGGGATGGGCTCAGCGCAAGCAACTATTAGCGCAACTATCTCAGATTAGATAACGGCGCGGCGCGCAACCGGTTAGGCTTGGCGCGCGGGCAGCGCCGAAACGCCTCCGAAAAGCTGCGTTCATTGTAGCGCAGGCGTTTGCGGGTTTTCTAGTGCATCGGCGGAATGTCTCTGAGAATGCTACGCCCTTGAAGCAAAGCCTATGCGATAACACAAGCGCTATCGGCCTGCCTTTGATTAGGGTATTCTCTTTGCATCCCTGCGCCTTTGCGTTTAGAATATCGCCCAAACCCACTACACGCTTGGAGGGTGGCGCTATGGCAACTTTCATGCTGGTTCACGGCTCGTTTCAAGGCGGTTGGATATGGAAGCCCACCGCCGATATGCTGCGGCGGCAAGGCCACGCTGTCTATGCGCCCACGCTTGACGGCTGCGGCGAGCGGCGGCATCTCATACGCCCCGGCATCACAATCGCGGCGCAGGCGCGCGAACTGGCGGATATGATGTTTTATGAAGATCTGCGCCAAGTCGTGTTGGTCGGCACAAGCACGGGCGGGCTGGTGGCGTGCAAGATCGCTGAGCTTGCGCGCGAGCGCATAAGCCGGCTTGTATTCGTGGACGCGCTTGCGCCGCAGCCGGGCGAGCGCGTGGTCGATATCGTGCAGCGCAGTTCGGATACGCCGCCTATGCCCACCACCGAACTCACGCGCGGCCCCACGCGCGCCGAACTGGAAACTCGCCTGTTCGCCGACCTTGAGCCAGACCTGCGCGCCTGGGCGGTGGATCGCTGTACGCCCCATCCGATCGAGGCGTCCGACGCGCCCGGCGAACTCGACGGCTTTTGGGCGCAGGATTGGCCCAACGCGCGCGTGATACGCTGCCGTCTCAGCGCCAACCCACCCGAAGCGCATCAGCGCCGCACCGCGAACAAGCTCAACGCCGAATGGCACGAACTCGACGCCGGCCACTATCCGATGCTCAGCCATCCCGCCGAACTCGCCGCGCTGCTCGCATAACGCCGCCGCGCGCTAATCCCTTTTGCGCCCCTGCGCCTTTGCGTTAAAATAATCTCTAACTACACACACGCTTGAGAGAGGCGCGCACGCATATGATTGAGAGACCCGAAAGGGCAATGGTTATCATCCCGCATCCGGACGACGGCGAAGGCGGCGTAGGCGGGACTGCCGCAAAGTGGATCGGCGAAGGCACGGAGTTCGTGTTCGTGCTTTGCACCAACGGCGATAAAGGCACCGGCGATCCGGCTATGACGATGGACAAACTAGCCGCCATTCGCGAACAAGAACAAGATCAAGCCGCCGCCGCGTTGGGCGTCAAAGAGGTGATATACCTGCGATACGGCGACGGCGAACTGGAAGACACGCGCAAGTTCAGGGGCGAACTCGTCAAGGCGATACGAACTCACAAGCCCGACGTGGTGTTCTGCACCGATCCGTTTCGCCAAACATTCTATCTGCACCGCGATCACCGCATATCGGGACAGGTTACGCTTGACGCCGTATTCCCCTATGCGCGCGATTTCTTGCACTACAACGAACACATTCAAGCGGGCTTGGAAACGCACAAGGTTGGCGATGTGCTTATGTGGGGAACGGAAGTCCCCGATACTTTCATAGACATCACCGATACTATCGAGCAGAAAATAACGGCGCTCAAAAAGCACGCCAGCCAAGTGTCCGGGGGCGGCCGGAACGTCGATCATTTCGTCAAAGAGAACGCCCAGCGGCAGGGGCAGATGGCGAATATGGTGTATGCCGAAGGCTTTCGGCGCATCCAGTTCCGCCGCTAAGCGCATCGCCGCCGATGTACTACGACCTGCACGCCCACATCCTGCCCGGCGTAGATGACGGCCCCGCCCATATCGCGGACTCCGTCGACATAGCGCGCATCGCCGCCGCCAACGGCACGCGCATGATGCTTGCAACGCCCCACCGCAAGGACATCACGGAGAACTGGAGCGTGCCGCACATACAACGCGTTGCCGCCGAACTGCAACGGCGCATCGACGCGGAAGGCATACCCCTCAGATTGGCGCTAGGTATGGAAAACCATATCGACGAAACGCTGCCGCGCGATGCCGCCGACGGGCGCGCGCTGACGATGAACGGATCGCGCTACATCCTAGTTGAGATGCCGTTCTTTGGGCAGCGCGATTTCGTTGAGGGCGCGCTGACGGCGCTGCAGGCGCAGGGATTGACGCCGGTGTTCGCGCATCCGGAGCGCATAGAGGCGTTTCAGCGCTGCCCCGCGCTGCTCAAGCGCTATATCGCTATGGGAATGCTGAGCCAGATTACGCGCGGCAGCTTGCTGGGACACTGGGGCGAACCCGCGCGTCAATTCACGCTGGAGCTGCTGGAGCGGGGCTTGGCGCATATGCTAGCGTCGGATACGCACGCCCCCAAGCCGCCGCGCACGCCCGAACTAGGGCGCGCAATCCAAATCGCCGCCGAGGTGGTGGGCGAGGATGCGGCGCTGCGTATGGCGATCGAAACGCCGCGCGCTATCGTCCGTGATTTGCCGATGCCGTCGGCGGTGTTGGGCGCCGCGCCGATTGCGCGCCAAGCCGCCGCCGCTATTCTTCCAGCCAGCCGATTATCTTAGTGGGCGTGATGGTGATGAGGCAGAAGGTTATTTCGGCGAGCGCCTGCCGAATGTAGGCTTCGCCTTCCGCAGCGCCCTTGTAGTGGATCGCCATAGCGCGCACTTCGTCGGGAATGCCGTCGTCGGAAATCGCCGCCTTGCCGTTCACGATAACATAGCCGTATGGCGCTTCCTGCGCCGCCACCGATAGCGCCACGCGCGGATCCCGGCGTATGTTGCGAACCTTCACCGCCGTGGTCTGCGTGAATACCTTGACCACTTCCCCATCGTAGCGATACCAGACGGGCGCTATGTGCGGCGATCCGTCGGCGTTCAGCGTGGCTAGGTTCGCAATGCGTGGCTCTCTTAGGTAAGCGTCAATCTGCTCAGGCGTCATAGGTTTAACTCCTATCAGTTTGCATTAGTTCGCTTGGCTTGATGCCGACTTAGTCGGCTTGTTGGGCTTGCGCCGTTACTTGGGGGAAGCGGGCGCATACCGCATCCCAAATCAGCGCGCTTAAGCGTTCACGCGGCAGCGCGGCGTCCAGGATGCGCCACCTCTGCGGCTCCGCGGCCGCCAGCGCTAGGTAGCAGTCCCGCACGCGGTTGTGAAACCCCATCGGTTCGTCTTCGAAGCGGCCGCCTTCCATATGGCGCTCTGCTTTGGCTCCGCCGCCGTTGGGGGCGTCCGCCAGGGGCAAGCCGTATTGTAGCGATCCCATCCTATCCAAGCCTGCGCGCGGGTCTATGTCCAGCAGGAATGTCAGGTTGGGCATAACGCCCTGAGTGGCAAGCGCGTTCACCACTTCGATATGTTCGCGCGCTATGCCGCGTCCGCCGCCCTGGTACGCAGTGGTGGAATCGACATAGCGGTCTGCCACTACCACGCCGTTGGGCAGCGCAAGATGGGGCTTCAGCGTCTTGCATACGAGTTCGGCGCGCGCCGCTGAGAACAGCAGCAGTTCGGCATTATCGGATACGGCGTCCCCGCCGGGCAGGCCGCGCTTCAGCCACTCGCGCACATAGCCGCCCAGTTCGGTGCTGCCGGGTTCGTGAACGAAACACACATCGAAGCCGACGCGCGCCAGCCGCTCGGCAAGCGTCTTTGCCTGAGTGGATTTGCCGCTGCCTTCGCCGCCCTCAAACGAAATGAACAGCGCCATATCGCTCACCGCCTATACATGACAACATGGCGGTTGGGCTCGCGCCCTTCGCTGCTGGACGATACGCCGTATCGGTTGGCTACCTTGTGCTGCAAGTGGCGAATGTACGCCGCCTGCGGGTTCAGGTTGACTTGGACTTCGCCGCCTTCGCCCAAGCGCGTGGCCGCTTCTTCGGCTTCCTGCACGGCGTCGGAGTGTTCGTCTTCCATTCGCGCGTCTTGGGACTGCTTGCGCATAAGCGCTTGAACGAACTGTTGCATCTGCGCCAGCGTGTTCTTGCGCAGCACATAGACCGGCTTGCCGCGCCGTTCCGCCATCTGCAGCGCCTGCGTGCTGCGCCGATAGTAGTTCTTGGTGGTCAGCAGCATATCGGCGCGGTTGAGGTCGCCCACCACATCTATGGCGGCGTTGACGCCGCGCACCGCTTGCAGCAGTTTGCCCTTGTTCACGCCGTAGGGCAGGATGCTGACCGTCTTGTGCGGCGCATCGTAGGCGGGATCTTCGGGAACGGGCGTTGGCATTGAGCGCAGCGGCGTTTCGCGGCTGCTGAACACCGCCGGTATCTTGGCTTCGGCGCGGCCGCGCTGCAGCCGTCCCATATCGTCCATCGCGCGAAGCTGCGGCGATATGGGGTTGCCGCGCAGCATCCTATCCACAACATCGGACACATCTTCGTGAACGATGACTTCGTTCCAACCTTGTATTTCAACCAGAATGTCGAATGTGGGCGGAGCGCGCCGCTCGCGCACCGTCTTTTGGGTGCCGCGCCGCCGCGCTTCTATGTCCCCAAGCGTAACCGCCTCAACGCCGCCCACAAGGTCGGACAGCGTGGGGTTCATAATCAGGTTGTCGAGCGTGTTGCCGTGCGCCGTCGCCACAAGTTGGACGCCGCGTTCTGCGATTGTGCGCGCTGCGTCTGCGTCCGCTTCGGTGCCGATTTCGTCGATGACGATGACTTCGGGCATATGGTTTTCCACGGCTTCGATCATAACGGCGTGCTGCAGCGCGGGGGAGCGCACCTGCATGCGGCGGGCTCTGCCGATGCCCGGATGCGGTATATCGCCGTCGCCGGCTATTTCGTTGGAGGTGTCAACGATGATGACGCGCTTGAGAGCGTCGTCCGCCAGCACGCGCGCTATTTCGCGCAGCATAGTGGTTTTGCCCACGCCCGGCTTGCCCAGCAGCAACACGCTTTTGCCGCTGAGAACAAGGTCTTCGATGATGCGTATGGTGCCGTACACCGCCCTGCCGACCCGCAGGGTGAGCCCGATTATCTTGCCGGCGCGGTTTCGCAACGCCGATATGCGATGCAGCGTGCGTTCAATGCCGGCGCGGTTGTCCTCGCCGAATGCGCTTACGCTCTGAATCACATGCCCGATGTGCGCTTCGGTTATCTCATCATCGGCAATCACGACGCTTTCGCTCACAAAGCGCGCTTCAGGCTGCCGCCCCAAATCCAGCACTACCTCTAGAAGCTCGAGGATGTCGTCGCGCTCAAGTAGCGGTTCGCGGATGTGATTCGGAAGCGTGTCAATCAGGGATTGAAGATCGGTGTCCAATGGTGTTGCTGTCAACAATGAGCTCAATCCACCTCCTTGCATCAAGCCGTTGCCTGCCACTTTACCACAGCGCCGCCGCCCTTGCCCCAGCAACGCAGGCGTTGATACGCCGATTATACACTATGCGCGCCAACCCTCACCCGCACGCCGTCCCTTACGGTCAGCGGCATAACCTTGATTACGGATATGAACTCGCCGCGTCGATCAAAGCCCCTATCGGTCAGCGCGCTCGCAAGCGCCTCTTGATGCGCCGCCGCCAAGCATATCACCGGGGCATTAGCGCCTATCTGCGCCAAACCGAAATCCAGCAGCGCCGCAGCAATCCCGGCGTAATCAGGATGCGCCTCGACTTCCAGCGCCCAGACGCTGTTTATGCGAAAGAGGCGCACGCCGCCGATAGCACCGCCGTCGCGCTCGCGCACGAACTCGGCGCAAGATCGTCCCGCGCGCTCACGCCACGCAAGCCATTGGTCTATGCTCATCCCGATATGCGTGCGTATGTGCAGCGGAGTTGCGGCGTTGTACAAGCGAAACAGCGCATAGTCGTCTGAACGAGCGCGCTTTCGCATCACTGCGCCGTCTGCGATATACGGCGGCGGCTTGCGTTCTAGCGCGCCATCGCGCCGAAACAAGGTCTGAGATATGCGCGGGAAGTAGCCGCCGCGCCGCGCAATGTCCACAAGCGGATCATCGTAGCGCAGCCGCAGTACGATGCGCTCGCAGCCGCGCTTGGCGGCGAACACGGCCGCGCCCTCAAGCAGATCGGGCAGCAGCGCATCTACGCCGTCTCGCGCGAACAAGCGGGTTATTTCCCAGCACTTGGCGGCAGAGCGTCGTCTTGCGGATGCGATTGCAAGCGGCTTGCCGTCCCCCATAAGCGCCAGCGCTACTTCGTCCAGCGCCGCGCTCAGCATCGTCAAGCCGAATGGCTTTTCGGACGCCAACGCCGTCAGCGCGCATGCGCGGTTATATGCGCGCGGCTGACCGGTGGCGGCGCAGCGCAGTCCGTCCAGCAGCGATAGGCGGCGCACCGATGCGCGCCCGCCGTTTCCAAAAGAGGACCCTGCATTGCTCATAGCAGCCCTCCCGCGATTAGCCGTTTGCCGGTCAAACCTGTTGCGACGCCATTCGCGCGAAGAGTTCGTGGATGCGCGAATCGCCGGTGAGTTCGGGGTGAAACGCCGTCGCCAAAAGCCTGCCTTGACGCACCGCGACCGGGCGGCCGTCGTCCAGCGCCGCAAGCGTCCGCACAGACGCCCCCACGCGGTTGACCACCGGAGCGCGTATGAAAACGCAGTGGAACGGCGCGCCTTCGATGTCTTGGAACTCTATGTCCGCCTCGAAGCTATCTACCTGCCGCCCAAAGGCGTTGCGGCTGACTTCGATGTCCATAAGGCGCAGCGGTTCGGGGCGGGCGTCGGTAAGCCTATCGGCTATCACAATCATGCCGGCGCAAGTCCCCCAGACCGCCATTCCCTGCCGCGCCCGCTCGCGCAGCGCCTCGCGAAAGCCGTAGATGTCGATGAGTTGGGCTATGGTTGTGCTTTCGCCGCCGGGGATAATCAGCCCGTCGATATCCTCAAGCTGATGCGGCAGGCGTATTTCGGGCGCTTCCACGCCGAGCCGCGCGAGCGCCTGCCGATGCTCTAGGAAATCGCCCTGTATCGCAAGCACGCCTATCTTCGGCAACCTACCAGCCTCTCACCGCGAGCTGCTCTTCCTCCGGCATCGTCCGCACATCGAGGCCGGGCATCGCATCGCCCAAGCCTTTGGATATGTCCGCCAAAATCTTGGCATCGTTGTAGTGCGTGGTAGCCTTGACGATGGCTTCCGCCATAATTTGCGGGCGCTCCGACTTGAATATGCCGGAGCCTACGAACACGCCGTCAACGCCGAGCTGCATCATCAGCGCTGCGTCGGCGGGGGACGCTATGCCGCCCGCCGCAAAGTTGACCACCGGCAGTTTGCCCGTATCGTGAATTTCGCGCACGAGTTCATACGGAGCGCGCAGATCCCGCGCAGTCGACATAAGCTCGTCGTCGGTCATATTTTGGATGCGGCGCATTTCGCCGAGCACCTTGCGGGCGTGCCGAACCGCCTCCACGATGTTGCCGGTGCCCGCCTCGCCCTTGGTGCGTATCATAGCGGCGCCTTCGCCGATGCGGCGCAGCGCCTCGCCTAGGTCGCGGCAGCCGCACACAAACGGCACTTTGAAATCGTGCTTGTTGATGTGATTGTTCTCATCGGCGGGCGTCAGCACTTCGGACTCGTCGATGTAGTCAACGCCCAGCGCTTCCAATATCTGCGCCTCGACGAAATGCCCGATGCGCGCTTTCGCCATAACCGGAATGGTAACGCTGTCTATGATGTCCTCGATCATAGACGGATCGGACATGCGCGCCACGCCGCCCGCCTTGCGAATATCGGACGGCACGCGCTCAAGCGCCATCACCGCCACGGCGCCGGCGTCTTCTGCGATTTTGGCGTGTTCGGCGGTAACCACATCCATTATCACGCCGCCCTTGAGCATCTGCGCCAAGCCGCTCTTCACCAGAAAAGTGCCCGTTTCCGCAACCATCTCGATAGTCATATTTCCCCCCTTGATTCGTTCATCATTCGCTATTCGAACCGCATTCGGACGCTGTGTTGCGCAACAATCGCATTGTAGTTGGCTGTTGCCGATTTATCAATGAAAATTTTTCGCCTGCCTATTAAGTTGATACAAGATGCTTTCCTTTTTTGACAGGGAAGGGATTAAGTGGGGACCTGATGGGATGGGAAGAATTAAGCGATCGAGCAAAGATGGCATTGGTTGCGTAGGCGCGCGGCGAAGGGCTATGATTAGCCTAGAATGCGGCAGCGGCGGGCAAGGGTTCGGCGTTGGGGGCAAATCTTTGATGCAAGCGGGGCAAGGCGTATGATAAAGAACTTTTCGGTGCTGTATGTGGGCAATATCGATTTGGATAATGTGGGCAGCGGCGGCACGCCTTCGGATGAGCGGCGCTATCCGAATGAGCGGCTGACGCAGAGCTTGGACACCGCGACTAAGGTGGCGGGGTTGATGGACGAGTTGGGGTTTTATGCGCTTTGGATGGCGGAGCATCACTTTCAGCGCGAAGGGTATGAGTGCATACCGAATCTGATATTGATGGGGACGCATTTGGCGGCGCAGACGCAGCGGCTGAAGTTCGGGTGCGCGTTCAACATCGTTCCGATGTGGCATCCGATTAGGCTCGCCGAAGACTACGCTATGGCGGACATCCTGACGGACGGGCGCATCATATTCGGCGTGGGGCGCGGGTATCATAGCCGCGAAGTGGAGTCGTTTGGCGCTCCGGTTATCGACAACGACGCCAACCGCGAGCTTTTCGAAGAGCAGATGGACGTCATATTCAAGGCGTTCAACAGCGATTCGTTTTCGCACAAGGGCAGGCATTTCACGATACCGCCGAATGTGGAGTATCGCGGGTATGACCTGAAAGAGGTAACGCTGGTGCCGCGCCCCAAGCATACGCCGGTTGAGATATGGCAGCCGATAGTGAGCGGGCGCACGATAGACTTTATGGCGCGCAACGGCATAAACGGCGTGGTGGGGCTTACGGGCGAGACGCTGGTGGATGGGATATTCGAGCAGTATCGGGACGCCAACGCCAAGCATGGGCGCAGTCTGGGGCTTGGCGAAAACTTGGCGCTTGAGGTGGGGTTCTACATAGCGGACAGCCAAGAAGAGGCGATGGATCGGCTGCGCCCATATCACGATGAGCGCTACAAGTGGTTCGCGCCGTTTGGGTTTGTGCGCTATGCGGACGAACAGGGGCGGCCGTGGGGGACGCCGGGAGCGCCGGCGCGCACGCCGCGGATTGAGGACGGGGTTCAGCAACGGGCGTGGATATGCGGGACGGCGGGCGAGTTCGTGGAGTTTCTGCGAGGGCTTGAGCGAAAGTATCCGGGGTTGGAGCATATCATCCTGCACTGGGCGGAGGGAATGCCGCGCGCCGAGTTTATGGAGCAGCTGAGCAGGTTCGCCAAAGAGGTTATGCCGGCGTTTCGGTAGGCGGGGCTAGGCTTGGGCGCAAGAAATTTTAACGCAAAGGCGCAGGGGCGCAAAGGAATTAAGACAGGATTTAGAGCAGAGGGCTTGATGGACGCACTTGAAGGGACACCGAATCCGTTTGGCGGGATAGTGGTCAATCCGGGCGGGCTGCCGGACGACGCTAGGCGGTTTAGGCGGCGGCTTGCGGACGCTATGGACGATTGGAGCGATGCCGGCTACAAGGTTGCGTGGCTGGAGCTGCCGCTGAGCAAATCGGCGCTGGTGCCGGTGGCGGCGGAAGCGGGCTTTCGCTATCATCACGCCGCCGAAGATTACGCTATGATGACGCTGCAGATCGAGGCGGGGGCGTACATTCCGCCGCACGCCACGCACTACATCGGCGCCGGGGGCGTGGTGCTGAGCGAGGATCGGCAGCTTCTGGTGGTGTCCGAGCGGCATCAGATTAGGCCGCGGCGGGGGCCGTCGTACAAGCTTCCGGGCGGGGCGCTGTTTCAGAGCGAGCACCTGGCGGACGGCGTGATGCGCGAGGTGCTGGAAGAGACGGGGGTTCGCACAAAGTTCGAGGCGCTGGTGTGCTTTCGACATTGGCACGGGTATCGCTACGGCAAGTCGGACATCTACTTCGTGTGCCGCCTGTCGCCGCTTAGCCACGAAATCACGATGCAGGAAGAGGAACTCGAGGCGGCGCTTTGGATGCCGGTCGACGAGTATCTGAATGCGGATACGGTGCATGTGTTCAACAAGACTATCGTAACGGCGGCGCTGGAGTCGCCGGGGCTTGCGCCGGAGTTTATCGAGGGATACGGCGATAGAAAGCAGTTCGAGTTCTTTCTGCCGCGGGGAATTGCGCCGCGCGGGATGGACTATGACGAAACGCCGTAGCGGGCGGGGAAGGCAACGCAATGGCGATCACTGCGCGCAAACGGATGATAATAGACTGCGATCCGGGCATAGACGATACGGCGGCGATACTGATGGCGTTGGGAAGCGATCGGCTGCAGATTGAGGCGATAACCACGGGTTCGGGGAATGCGCCGGTCGACAAATGCACGCTCAACGCGCTGCGAATACTGGAGGCCGCGGGGCGTGCCGATATACCGGTGTATCAGGGCGTCAATCGCACGCTGAACTACTATCCGCCGCTGCTTGCGCCGCATATACACGGCGATGACGGCATAGGCAACATCGATGCGCCCGAACCCAAGACGCAGGCGCAGGCGAGGCATGCGGTTCCCGAACTGATCGAGCGCGTAACGGCGTCGCCGGGCGAGATAACGGTTATGGCGCTTGGGCGGATGACGAACATAGCGCTCGCCATAAGCATAGAGCCGCGCTTTGCTACCGCCGCCGCTGAGATTGTGGTGATGGGCGGCGCGATATATCAGCCGGGGAATGTGTCCCCGGTGGCTACCGCTAACATATGGGGCGATCCGGAAGCGGCGGATGTGGTGTATCGCAGCGGCGCTAATATAACTCAGATAGGGCTTGATGTGGTGAACCGGTTCGAGATTTCGGCTGAACGGCAGCGGCGCGTGTGGGATGCGGGAACGGCGGCGGCAAGGCTGCTGCAGGCGGCGACGCGCTTTCACAATCGGGCGTATCTGAAAGACGGGCGGCTTGATAATCCGGACGGCGTGAAGTACGCCGATGTGAGCCCGATGGCGTATGCGATAGCGCCTGAGCTTTTTGAATGCCGCGATGTGTATGTGCGCGTAGAGACGCGCGGCGAGTTCACGCGGGGGCAGACGGTCGCGGATATGCGCGCCAACTCCACGCAGACGCCGAATGCGTCGGTGGCGCTGGACGTCGACGGCGATGCGGTCGCCGAACTTTGGACGCAATTGGCAAGCAGGGTTTAGCGCATCGGCGGCAGGGCGGCGGCAAGCCGGGGAACTGGGCGCAAGCGGGAATCGGGCGCAAGCGGCGGCTATGCGCTGACTTGCGCCGCCGATATGCTGGTATAATATGCGCGGCGGTTGGGATGCGCGCAAGCGGCGCTTTGGGCGCTCCCATCGGCCGCCGATTCTGAAATGACCTGTGATGCGAATGCGTACACGCAGAGACTCCGACGGGGACGGCGCATATCAGCGGCGCATCGTGGTGAAGGTGGGGACGACGCTGCTCACCGACGCCGCCGAGCGCATCGACCTGGAAGTGATGGCGTCGCTGGCGGGGCAGATAGCGCGGCTTCACGCGCAGGGCGCCGATATGCTGCTGGTTACATCGGGCGCGGTGGCGGCGGGACGGCATGCGCTCGGAGTATCGGCGGGGGCGAAAAACCTGCCGCTCCGCCAAGCGCTGGCGGCGGTGGGGCAGAGCCATCTGATGCGCTTGTACATCCAACTTTTCGATTGGCAGAATGTAGCGGTTTCGCAGGCGCTGCTCTCGCGGCGGGACATTGCGGACAGACTTGGCTACATCAACATTCGCAACACGCTGGCCGAACTGGCGGCGCGTCGGGTGGTGCCTATCATCAACGAAAACGATGTTGTATCGGTTGACGAACTCAAGGGCGAGGCGTTTGGGGACAACGATACGCTGTCCGCGCTGGTAGCCAATCTGGTGGACGCAAGCCTGCTGATAATCTTGGGCAATGTGGACGGCGTCTATACGGCGGATCCGCACCTTGACCCGAATGCGCGGCTCATCCCGGTTGTTGAGCGCATATCGGATGAAGACGCGCGGGCGCTTGGCGGGCCGTCTTGGGACGCGCGCGGTCGCGGCGGCATGCGCGCTAAGCTTGCGGCGGCGCGGCTTGCGGCGGCGTCGGGCGTGGATGTGGTAATCGCCAACGGCAGAACGCCGAATGTGATTGAACGCATAGCGGGCGGCGAAAGCGTCGGCACATTCTTGCCGGCGACGGCGACGAAGCTTGAGAGCCGCAAGCGCTGGCTGCTGAGCGGCCTGTCCGTCAAGGGCGAGGTCGGCGTCGACGACGGCGCTGTGGCGGCGTTGCGCGAGCGGCATCGAAGCCTGCTGCCGGCGGGGGTTGTGCGGGCGCGCGGCGGCTTCGATCGCGGCGATGCGGTGTCCATCGTGGACGGGCGCGGCGCGCAGGTGGGCTGCGGCATCGTGAACTACAGCGCCTCGGACATCGCCGCAATCAAGGGGCATCACTCTCACGATATATCCGATATTTTGGATTACAACTACGGGGACTATATCGTTCACCGCAACAATATGGTTATTGTGTAGCGCCAAGTGCTTGACGGGCGCAAGCGGCTTGGCGCAAGCGCGCAAAACGGCGGGGGCTATCGGATGGATTGCCCGAATGCGCATCAGAAACACGCATCATTAAACAAGGGAAATACGATATGCAGGCTGCGATAACGGCAGATATGACTGATGAGCTCGAGGTGAAGGGGGCGGCGGCGCGCAAGGCGGCGCGCAAACTCGCCACGATAAGCGCCGATGTGAAGAACGCCGCGTTGCTGAATGCGGCGGCCAGGCTTGAGGCGCGGCAAGAGAGCATCATCGCCGCCAACGCTAAAGACATCGCCGACGGACGGCGCGCGGGGCTTGAGGAATACTTCCTCGATCGGCTGCTGCTGACGCCTGATCGCCTGCAGGGGCTTGCGGACGATGTGCGGCGCATCGCCGATCTGCCGGATCCGGTGGGCGAAATGCTGGATATGCGAAATATGCCCAACGGGTTGAAGGTGGGCAAGCGGCGGGTTCCGCTGGGCGTTATCGGCGCTATCTACGAAAGCAGACCGAATGTTACGATAGACATCAGCGCGCTGTGCTTGAAATCGGGCAACGCCGTCATTCTGCGGGGCGGACATGACGCCATCAACTCCAATATGGCGCTGGCGGCGGTGGTCAAAGACGCTATCGCGGCCGCCGGCATTCCGCAGGACGCGGTGCAGGTGATCGAGAACACGGATCGCGCTATCGTGGGGCAGATGCTGAGGGCGAAGCATATCATCGACTTGCTGATACCGCGCGGCAGCCAAGCGCTGATTAACCGCGTGGCGGCGGAAGCCACGATGCCGGCCATCACGGGCGGCGTGGGCGTGTGCCATACATATGTCGACCGTCGGGCGGACGTCGATATGGCGCTTGACATAGTGAACAACGCCAAGGTGTCGCGGCCGTCGGTATGCAATTCGTTGGATACGGTCATCGTGCATTCGGCGGCGGCGGCGGCGTTTCTGCCCGCGCTGGCGGCGCTCTGGCAGGATACGGGCGTCGAGATGCGCTGCGATAGGCGGGCGCTGAGCGTGCTGGGCCCGTCCGGCAACGGGCGCATAACCGCGGCAAGCGCGGCGGATTGGGAAACCGAGCATCTTTCGCTGACGGCGGGCGTGCGCGTGGTGGATTCGCTGGATGAGGCGCTGGAGCATATAGAGACCTACGGATCGGGGCATTCGGAGGCAATCGTAACCGAGGATTACGCCGCGGCGATGCGCTTTTTGGACGAGGTAGATGCCGGCGCCGTGTTCGTGAACGCCTCAACGCGCTTCAACGACGGGGGGCAGTTCGGGCTTGGCGCAGAAGTGGCGATAAGCACGGACAAGATGCACGCGCGCGGGCCTATGGGGTTGCGCGAACTCACATCGTACAAGTGGACGGCGCTGGGCAACGGGCATATACGCATATAAGATATGTCCCCCCAAAAACAAGAACTGGGCAGCTGGGAAAACCTTCAACGCAACGGCGCAGCGGCGCAAAGGTTGAAGGCAGGATTCTGATTTGATGCAGGTGATAGACTTATGGCGGAATACGATTTTGAGCGCGAATGCCGCACGCCGTTTTCGGAGTGCTACACGGTGGTCGAGGAAGACCGAAGCATCGGGCGGTTGGATGTGCATTTCGCGGACACGATAGTGCATGCCACGCTGAGTATCGACGAAAGCCTGACGGGGGACGATATTCAGGAACTGATAGACGCCCTGGATCACGAAATCCTGGACGCCGCCGGCATAGTGCGGCACGAAGTCATCGTGCATGTGCATCAGGGGCGTGATTTGGGCGTGTACAGCACGCGCGAATTCGACGGCAGCAACGGCGGATTTCAGCATCTGAGCTGAGGGGGGATGCGGCGCAGAGCGACAAGCGCCGCATTCGTTGGGCAATCGCATACACGGCATACGCAATTAGGAGGCGATTATGGTAGTCGAACCCAAGCTGCGATACACATATCGGGACTACCTGGACTTGCCCGAAACGGCGGAGCGCTGCGAACTCATAGACGGGGAGTATTGGATAATGACATCGCCTACGGGGCCTCACCAAGACGCAGTGCTTAACCTCGGCAGCGATTTATGGCGCTTTGTCAGGGCGAACAGGTTGGGGAAGGTGTTCATAGCGCCGTTTGATGTTATCCTGTCGCCCGACGATGTGTTTCAGCCGGATGTGATGTTCATATCCAACGAGCGGATGCGCCGATACACCGGCGACAACATTCGGGGCGCGCCAGACTTGGCAGTGGAAGTTCTTTCGCCGTCCACGGCTGCTCGAGACCGCGGCGTCAAACTGGAGCGCTACGCCAGGTTCGGCGTACTGGAGTATTGGCTGATAGACACCGTTGCCAAGAACATCCAGGTCTTGGCGGCGATAATGGGCGAGTTCGAGACGGCGGGCGTGTACGGCGAGGGCGATACGCTGCGATCGCCGCTGCTGCCTGAGCTGCGGTTGGATGTGCGCGAGGCATTCGCGGGCTTCTAGCGCTTTGCGGCGGGTTTGTAACGAGGGACATTCGCGGGATATTCGGATACTGAGGAGTGATAGATATGGCTAATTCAGATTGGGCTGAGATTTACAAGGAGCTGGGCGCTACGCCGGTGATAAACGCTATCGGCAGCGTAACGATGCTGGGCGGCTCAACGCCCGCGCCTGAAGTGCGCGCCGCAATGGAGATGGCGGACGCGGCGTATATCCCGCTGATGGACTTGCAGGAACGGGCGGGACAGGCAATCGCTGATATGGTTGATGTGCCGGCGGCGTACATCACATCGGGCGCCGGCTCCGCGCTGACGCTCGCCACGGCGGCGCTTATGGCGGGGGACGACGACGACAAGATACAGCGGCTGCCGAACACCGCGGGGATGAAGGACGAAATCCTGATACAGCGGCGCCAGCGCTATACGCAGCATTACTGGTATGACCGCTGCTTGGAGCTTGCGGGCGCCAAACTGGTGGACTTCGGCTCCGATGAGCGCACCACGCGCCAAGACCTTGAAGACGCCATTGGGCCGAACACCGCGGGCGTTCACTACTACGCCGTGGAGCAGTCCCCCGACGCCAACGCGCTGTCCCTGGAAGACACCATCGAGATAGCGCACGCGCGCGACGTCCCGGTCACGGTGGACGCGGCGGGGCAGATATACCCGCTGGAGAACTTCGGCAAGTATGTGCGGATGGGCGCGGACTTTCAGTGCATCGCCGCCAAGTACATGGGCGCGCCGCAGTCCGTCGGGCTTGCGCTGGGGACGCAGGATATGATTCACAAGCTCGGACTGCAGGCGTTTGCGTCGTATGAGGGCAGACGCGTGCGCGGCATAGGCAGGCCGCAGAAGATCGACCGCCAAGAGATGATAGGCGCGGTTGCGGCTACGCGGCGCTGGATGACGATGAACCACGAAGAGCGCCTCGCCGAAACGGAACGCCGCACGCAGGTTATCATCAACGCCGTCGCGGGAATCGAGGGCGTCAGCGCCGCGATGCTGGACAACATCATCGGGCATCAGCCGTTTGGCTTGGATCTGCGCGTGGATGCGGCGATAACCGGACTGACGGCGGCGGATGTGGTAGAGCGCCTCAAGGCGGGCGATCCGCCGATATGGACGCGCGTGCGCGACTGGGAAGACTGCATAACCATCCATGTGTTCGGGCTAAACGAAGGCGAAGAGCGCATCGTGGGGGAGCGGATAGCGGCGTTGTTTGAGTAGCAGCGTGGGATGCGCGAGCGAGCGGGTGTCGACCTGGGATAGGGTTGAACGCAAGGGCGCGAGGGCGCAAAGGGGTGAGGCAGTTCAGTTGGGTGTGATGTCGGCGGTAGCGAGCAAGACTATGTCGTTGGGATAGCGAAGAGCCGTGCAACGCGCCGCTAGTTCAAAGTGCGCTCCGTTTTCCAAGCGTTTCAAGATACCTTGGCGATCAACGGAGCTAACTGGAGAAGCCTGATCCTCGCTTTTAGTTGCGCTAATAAGAAGGCTTCCGAAGAATGCAGGGTTGGCGATTGTCCGTTGCTCTCCCTTTGGCGTAAATATCGGCAACAAAGTTTCCCAGCGCGGCATTCCCTGGTCATTTTGCCAGCGTATCTTGTATATGCCGAGCGCGCCTGCCTCAGGTCCGCGCAAGCCAGCGTATTCCCCTTTGAACCGCGGGGACTTGGCGAACTCTATCAGGTCGGAGAAGAACACGCTGGCAAAGTCCATAGGCGCAAGGCGCGAATCGCGCAAAGCCAGCCGACGGTCGACGGTGACTCTCACAACCGTAGCGCGCGCCTGAAATTCCGAATAAACGCCGCGCATATCTTCGGGCAATTCCAGCTCCAGCACCCGCCCATTGTATAGCCGTTGCCTAACGCGCACGCCCTTGTACGGAAGTATTCCTTCTAGGAATGCAAGCAGGTCTTCTTGCCCAAAGGTGTGCAGCGCGGCGGCGGCCTGCGGGTCGTAGCCTTCAATCTGTGAGAACAGACGCTCTTGCTGCGATTTCGCTTTTTGCGCCCGGTTTATGGCGCGATTTATGTCCGCTGAACTGCGGGCAATATCCATAGTCTTGTTGTCGGCGAGAATGGAGGCGATGTCAACTCGCTCCAAAATCTCACCGATTATCTCAGTTTCTAGGCCTTCCTGAAACTCAGAACCGACTTCTGACATATCTTTGGCGATGCTATGTACGCGCTCAAGCATCATGCCGAGAGATATGTTGTCGAAGCCGTCGTCAGCCGCCAGGTTGAAGACTATGACGCGCTCATTTTGGCCATAGCGATACAGTCTGCCGGCGCGTTGCACCAAGCGGCGCGGGTTCCACGGCAGGTCGTAGTTGACCAGAATATGACAGTTTTCATGCAGGTTGATGCCTTCGCCGCCAGCTTCGGTGGACACCATGAAGTGAGCGTCATCGTTGAAATGGTCGATATTGTTCCGCTTCTCGTTCAGGGACATACTGCCGTTAATCTGCGCTACTCCGGCGCGTGGGTAGCGCTTTCGCAACGCACTCACCAGATACTCTTGGGTAGCGCGGTATTCGGTGAAAATTAGCAGCCTTTGACGTTGCTTGCGTAGCGGGGCGACAATCTGCGTCAAGAAGCGCTTCAGCTTTTGGTCGTCTTGCCTAACGCCTTTAGCCGCCGAAAGCAGTTCGGCAATTTGAGCCTGCTCGTTGTCAAAAAATGGAACCGCCCCTGCATAAGCGTCGGCGATCTCTTCAAGATTATCCAGACCGTCGTCGCCTTCTTGAAAAGCGTCTCTGACTTCTTCCAACTCTGCGCGGCTCATACTCTGAATAGCGCTTTCATCCTCACCGCGCAAGCGGGCGCTGCGCCGCTCCAACGCCAGTTCGATAGCGGCAATGCTAGACGACGCCAGTTTGCGATAGGTTGTCATCACAAATCCGATGGCGCGGCCCGTGCTGCCACCCTCTCCGGCGGCGGCGTATCCATATTTCAGATATGCTTGAAGCCGCTGGTCGAAGTCTTTGGCAGAATCCGCCAACGGCACCCTGACCAACCGAGTATCCTGCCCACGGAATAGGAAATTGCCGCCGGCGTCCGTAGCAAGGCTCTTGCGATTACGCAGAACGACTTCCGCAACTACGGACGGGTCCGTGAATAGACGCGCAAAGCGACTTCCCAAATCGGGACGCAACAAGCGCAACAGATTGATGAACTGCTCCGTATTGCCCTGATGCGGCGTTCCCGTCAGAAATATGAATGTATCCGTTAGTGATTGAAGCAACTCCGCCAACCGATAGCGCAACGTAACCGCTTGGCCCGGCATCTTGCTTAGGTGATGCGCCTCGTCGAATACGATGACATCCCAGTCCCCTGAGTCATTAAAATTTGGGATATGAGAGTCTGCTTTGGCGCGGTCTATCGACACGATTACTTTATCGTATCTTGCCCAATGAGAAGGCTGATTGATATGGAAGTCAAAGCCGTATATGTAGAAGTCCTCATTGAACTTGTACTTCATTTCGTCTTGCCACTGGCGCACCACGCCGGCGGGACACACAACCAGCACTCGCCGCGCTTGGCGGCGGCGTTTCATTGCGGCAAGCAACAATCCGACTTCTATCGTCTTGCCTAGACCAACGTCGTCTGCGATGAGCCAATTCGATTGGTCGGAGTTCATTATGCGATGCACCAGGTCAATCTGGTGCGGCAACGGGTCAACATCGAGTCGGTCGAGAGCGCCGGTAATCTGATTCCACGAATCCAGCGCGTATGCCAAAGCTTTCAGGCGAAAGCGTTCCACACCGTCGTCTTCGGGGGTATCCATACGCTTGTACTTGTCCGCAACGCTACTCAGGCGCACTAGGTTTTCGTATGGCAGCCAGCGGCTTTCGCCCGTGCTGTGCAACTGAACCAGCACCATATCACGGCCGGCAATTCGCCTATCCGAAACTACGCTGCCAGTCCCAAGGGTCTTGCGTATGTTAGACTTCGGCCTGTCTTGAACTATATGACCACGCCGAAATCCGCTGCGAAGTTCTGATACGGGATGCCAATCAGTCCGTCCCCTAGCCCCCCATTGCACTTGCACGTAGTCATTTCCGTTTTCATTCTTGTAACCTATCACAACTCCAAGCGTGTTGTGTCCAGGAAGACTAACAAAGCAGTCTTTCCCTGGAACCAAGAAAGTTTTCGCTGCGACATCGCGCATATCGTCGTCTCCAGATTACAACCTTTGCATATTGTAGATGGCTTCGTCGGACAAATACGGATTCATTCCTTCAATCCGCCTACATTCTCACCCTAAGTTATCGTGCCATTCACTAGGATCATACCAATCCTGATTGGCGAACCACTGCAAACCATCGAATCCGCTGGAGTACAGCAGATAGTTTTCATATGACAGATGCGCATCACACGATGATGCAAGCACCTCAAGAAATTCGCTTTGAGAGTTGCGCAGCGTTAGCGAGTCAGCATCATCTTGGGCGTCAGTTTCATAGGTACTGAGTGAGTCCTGCCAATCTTCGCCCTCTGCAAGTTCAGCACGAAACAAGGCGAAGCCAGCGAAGAACGGAAAGCCGCGTTTCCATACTTCAAAATCTTCCCAATCGGTGAACCATGCTTCGGCTATAACTTCTTCCGCGGAGCAGTGCAATCTAAGATGAACTAGATCGCGCATCCTGTCTAGGCTTAGGCTGGCTTTGTTGTAGTGGGACCACCAACCGTCGTACCACTGCCACCAGAATCTGCATTCCCACCAGGGTGATGAATTTTCCCAAATGCTGTGAAATTCCAGGAATAGAAGCAGGGTATGTCCCGTCCAAGAATTCCGATGAAGCCACGGAAGCCATCGACGCAGGCGTGTCTGCCCCAAATCATCGAGCAGTCGCGCAATTCGGTTGCGCTGTACACCGCTGACATCAGACACGCTTGCTATGAATTCGTCTATCCCAATCGCTATTCGAATGTCCGCGTCGTCTGCGTCAGAGACATATACGGGTTCACTCAGATCTTCATCGTATTCCGCAAGCGGTTCAGGCTCGTCGTATTCGTCATCGACTTTGAAATCTTCATCCGAATGAGTATATTCAAGATTCCAAATATCGCTATCAGTTGGCTCTTGATCGGCTTCAATACTCGCAGCCTTGTCAACCATACCCGCTTCTGTTTCGCTGGCTTCATAGGCATCACGGGCACCCTCTTTCGCAATCACGTCGGAGGATGATTGCGTGTCCAGCGCAACGTCTTGCGCCGCATCCGTTATGCTCTGCGCCGGCATAATAGGTTCGGCAGGTTGTGGATACATAGGATTATTTGAGCCGTCTAATGTGAAGTTATCCGTTGGATCTGCCCACGGGTCGTCCTCCACGGGATTTTCCGCGTCAGTATCAAGAAAATCTTCACCGCGCCAGCCCGTCATATCAAACATATCCTCATTCACACATTTGCTACGGATAGCGGCATTATAACACAACGATATGATACATCCCCCCCGTATGTGTTACAATGCGCCTCAAATCCGCATTCCAAACAACACGGGAGGCAAGCCGCTTATGGCATCTAGCATCGTTCTGTCCAACAAAGAATATAATGTGGTCGGCACGCGCCCCATTCGGCACGATGGGTATGACAAGGTTACGGGCAAGGCGCTCTACGGCGCTGATATGAATCTGCCGGGCATGCTGCACGGCAAGGTGCTGAGAAGTCCGCACGCTCACGCCAATATCGTGTCTATCGATACGAGCAAGGCAAAGGCGCATCCCGAAGTTATGGCGGTTATCACATCCGCCGATTTCGCGGACGCCCCGGATGAGGCGCGGGTGCTGACCGCCGGGCCGCCGGTGAACCTGAAGCATCTGAGCAACAATGTGCTGGCGGGCGAGAAGGCGCTCTACAAGGGCCACGCCATCGCGGCGGTGGCGGCCAGCAGCGCGCACGCCGCCGAAGAAGCGCTAGAGCTCATCGAGGTGCAGTATGAAGTTCTGCCGTCGGCAAGCACGGTTGAAGAGGCTATCGCGTCGGACGCGCCGCAGCTTCACGCCAACTATGAGGGCAATATCGCAAGCCACTCCGAGATGACGCTGGGCGATGTGAACAAGGGCTTCGCGGCGGCGGATGTGGTGGTGGAGCGCGTGTTCCGCACCAAGACGGTGCATCAGGGATACATCGAGCCGCATACGGCAACGGCGTGGTGGCAGACGGACGGCAGGGTTACGATATGGTGCAGCTCGCAGGGGCATTTTCAGATACGCGACCGCACGGCGGGCGTGCTGGGGATACCGCATTCGCGGATCAAGGTTGTGCCGATGGAAATCGGCGGCGGCTTCGGCGGCAAGACTACGATCTACTTGGAGCCGGTGGCGGCGGCGCTATCGCGCAAGAGCGGGCATCCGGTCAAGGTAACGATGAGCCGCGCTGATGTGCTTGAGGCATCGGGGCCGACTTCGGGCAGCCTGATGTGGGTGAAGATAGGCGCCACGAATGAGGGCAAGCTGACGGCGGTTCAGGCGGATCTGAAGTATGAAGCGGGCGCGTATCCCGGTTCGCCGGTGGGCGCAGCGATGAACTGCATCTACTCGCCGTATGATGTCGAGAACCTGCGGCTTGACGGCTACGATGTGGTGAACAACAAGCCGAAGACAACGGCGTATCGGGCGCCGGGGGCGCCGGGCGCGGCGTTTGGCGCAGAGCAGGTTATCGACGAAATCTGCCGCCGCCTGGACATAGACCCGCTGGACTTTCGCATTATGAACGGCGCGAAAGAGGGGACGCGGCGCTCTTACGGCGTGGTGAATCCGATTATCGGCTGCGTAGAGACGAACGTCGCCGCCAAGGAGCATGACCACTACCAAACGCCGCTTGAGGGCGCGAACCGCGGGCGCGGCGTGGCGACCGGCTTTTGGATGAACGGCGCGGGCGCGGCGTGCGCTACCGCCAATGTGAACTACGACGGCACGGTCAACCTGACCATCGGCTCGGTGGACATCGGCGGCACGCGGCCGGCGGCGGCGCAGCAGTTCGCCGAAGTGCTGGGCATTCCCGTGGAGGATGTGAACCCGCAGGTGGGCGACACTGAGACTATCGGCTATACATCGATGACCGGCGGCAGCGGCGCTGCGTTCAAGACGGGCTGGGCGAGTTTCGAGGCGGCGCAGGATGTGAAGCGGCAGATGATCGAGCGCGCCGCGCTGATGTGGGAAACCGACGTCGATCGCATAAGCTTCTCGGACGGCGCTTTCAGCCATAAGTCCGACCCTGAGCTCACCATCGGCTTCAAAGAGATGGCGGAGCGGCTGACCGAAACGGGCGGCCCCGTGGTGGGGCGCGCGAACTTGGATCCGGCGGGTCCGGGCAGCGCATTCGCCACGCATATCGTAGATGTTGAGGTCGACCCCGACACCGGCAAGGTAACCATCCTGCGCTATACCGCGGTGCAGGACGCCGGCAAGGCGGTTCATCCCAGCTACGTGGAAGGGCAGATACAGGGCGGCGTTGTGCAGGGCATCGGCTGGGCGCTCAACGAGGAATACTATATGAGCGACCGCGGGCAGATGCTGAACTCCAGCCTGCTGGACTATCGTATGCCCACCGCGCTCGACCTGCCGATGATCGACACGGTCATCGTGGAGGTAGCCAATCCGTCGCATCCCTACGGCGTGCGCGGCGTGGGCGAAGTGTCCATAGTGCCTCCAATGGCGGCCATCGCCAACGCCATCTACGATGCGGTGGGCGAGCGAATGGCGGAACTGCCCATGAACCCGGCGGCGGTTACGATGGCGCTGCAAGGCGCAAACGGCAGCTAGGCGCAAGCGCGCGCAAAGCGGCTATGGGACTGCCGGGGGACGGGCGCCGATCCATCCCCGGCAGTCTTTGCGCCCGCATCGGCGATTTAGACGGCAAAGAAGCCTTATGCGTGAGGTGTAACTTGTTTGAGCATATCGTAGTGCCGCTGGACGGCTCCAAGCTCTCCGAGTCCATCTTGGACTATGTAGTTCCAATGGCGAAAAGCCTGAATTCAAAGGTTGTGCTGTTGCATGCGGTATCCGACCAGTACGCGGACACATTCGCGGGCGTATCATCGGTTCGGGAAGGCGTGGCGAGGCTTAGGCGCAGCGCGGTGGACGTGGCGGGCGGCTACCTGGCCGGCGTATCGGAACGGCTTGCGGCGGACGGCGCGCAGGTGGAAGTGGACTCCGAATACGGCTCGCCGGCGGCCGTAATCCTGAAGTACATCGAAGAGCGCAAGCCCGATCTGGTGGCGATGAGCACCAACGGGCGCTCCGGGCTGCAGCGGATGATTGTGGGCAGCGTAACCGGCGCGATTCTGCCGCATTCGGATGTGCCTATGCTGGTCATACATCCGCGCGAAGGGGACAAGCGCGCGTTCAGCGGACTGCCTAAGAACGTGGTCATACCCTTGGATATGTCAGAGCAGTCCGAAAGCGTTCTGCCGCTTGCGATATGGTTGTCCAAGCGGCTGAATCTCAACGTCGGCATAGTTACCTGCGTCCCCGAACCGGCGCAGATGTACGGCGGCCCGATGCCCAGCATGCACTCTTACCCCGATGATCTGATGGCTCAGGCGGACGCCGCGGCAAGCGGTTACTTGGAAGAGACGGCGCAGCTAATCAGGGACGAGTACGAATACGATGCGGATGTCGCATGGGCGGCGCTGCGCGGCAACGCCCGCAACGCAATCGTCAAACATGTAGAAGAGACTGAGGACAGCCTGATTGCGATGAGCACAAACGGGCGGACGGGCGTGGGACGCTGGGTATTGGGAAGCGTAACGGAAGCGATTGTGCGCTCCAGCGGCAATCCCGTGCTAATCGTACGCCCGAAATCGGACGATTAGGGCGTCTAACGGCGCATAGCAATCGGGGCGCATCCAAAGCCAAGTGCGGCAGGATGCGCCCCGACGTGCGCGCGTCTGTGGTTTTCGCGCGGCGTCTGTTCGGCGGCTAGGCGGACAGGGTTGGCAGCCGCTTGGAAAGCCGAAGCTTATCCAGCGCTTGGCGCTCCAGCTGGCGCACGCGCTCTCTGGTAACGCCAAGCTCCATGCCCACCTCTTCCAGCGTTCTGGGGCGGTCGTCGTAGAAGCCGAAGCGCAGCGTCAGCACAAGCCGCAGGCGCGGCGGCAGGTCGTCCATTGCGTCCAGCACATTCTGGCGGGTAACCATCCGTATCGCCATTTCGTCCGTCGCCCAATCGCCGGTGTCCTGCACAAAGTCCTCCAGCGTGGAGTCCTCGTCGCCCACGGGCGTTTCCAGCGATACGGTATGCTGGCGCTGCTGCAGAAGCGCTTCCACATTTTGGATAGGCCAACCGAGCTCGTCGGCGATTTCGTCCGGCGAAGCTTCGCGGTCGAGGCGGCGGTGCAGTTCGCGCTCCGCCGATCCGAGCTGCTGCAGACGCTCTACCACATGGACGGGCAGCCGAATGGTGCGCCCCTGATCCGCCAGCGCGCGCGTAACCGCCTGCCTTACCCACCATGTAGCGTAGGTGCTGAACTTGAAGCCGCGATGCGGGTCGAACTTTTCCACGGCGCGCATCAGTCCAAGGTTGCCTTCCTGCACAAGGTCCAGCATCGGCAGCCCGCGGTTCTGATACTTGCGTGCGATGCTGACTACCAGCCTGAGGTTGGAGTTGGTCAGCATTTCGCCGGCGTCGCGCCCGGTGGCGTCAATCCACTGCCACCAAGCCTCCAGTTCAACGTCAATATCGGCGATAAGCGGCGCGGTGTTTTCCAAGCCCGGCGCATCGTGAGCCGGCGCATCGTCCAATCGACAGATAGCGTCGGGCGGCAGCAGCCAGCGCAGACGCGATATGCGCGCCACCTGCTCAGCGGCGGCGGAGTCGTCCAGTTGGAGCGCCTCTGCGAGCGCTGTCTTGACTGCGGCGTTGAGCGGCAGGTCGACGGTTTCGGCGAGACCGGGATGCGCCAGCATTTCGCTTGTGGTGGCGCCGTCGGCGAACTCGCAGCCGATGACGGCGGCGAGCGCGGCGAGCGTGTCGGCGTACTCCGTCAGCGCGATATATGCGTCGGCGGCGAGCTCTGCCGGCGAAGGCGGGCGTCCCAGTTGCGCGGCGAGGCTTTCGCGGCGCTGCATAAGCAGCATGCGGCGTTCCACCGCCAAGCCCAGCGTTACCTCTTCCTGCTGCGTGAGCAGGCGATGCTGCCCGATAGCGCTGAGGTATTCGCGGACGGTGTCGGTGTAGTCGCTTACGCCGATGGAGGCATCGTCGGCGCTGTTGCGGTCAAGCTCCAGCGTCAGCGTTTCAACATCGCCGTAGCCTGTTGTGGATAGGTTGCGGCTGTCCAAGGCATCCTCCGATTGGAGCGATTGCGCTGCTCCGGCGCGCTTCAGAAAATAGGGTAACCGATGCTATCAAAGCCTTGCCCTAATCTCAATACATTTTTGCATAATCTTATATTTATCTCAAAACGCCATACAAAAGGCAAGGATAATGCCAATGAGCCGCTTCGCCCTGCCGCACACGGCTTTGGGATGCTTCTTACTATGTATAACGCTTGAGATTGAACATAGGTTACCGCTTGTTTTGAATAGAGTACAGGTATATTTTGAAAGAATGATTATTTGTGTAGGGAATAATGATTGCGGCAAATTGGATACAGAGTCGGAGGGTTTGTGCGGGAACACAGGTCGGCCAATATACTGGACGCAATAGCGTTCTTAGCGAGCAGTATAATCATGATACTATATGATCATGGAAAACACGCATGAAGTTCTTAGATGGCTTCGCAACAATCCGAAAGGCATTCGCTTCTCTGAGCTTGCTCAGATTTGCGATAGATACTTCGGAGAGCCTCGGCATAGAGGCAGCCGTCGAGTCTATCGGACGCCTTGGCCGGGCGACCCCAGGGTGAACATCCAGAACCACCGGGGAATGGCAAAAGCCTACCAAGTTCGCCAAGTAATCAAGGCTATTGAGAGAATGGAGACGAGCGAATGATAGATCGCTACACATATAGAGTTGCTTGGTCTGCCGAAGACGCCGAATATGTTGGGCTGTGCGCCGAGTTCCCGTCTTTGAGCTGGCTCGCGCCGACATCCGACGACGCGCTATCAGGCATCCGACGGCTCGTAGCCGAATGCGTGGCGGATATGCGGTCTGCGGGCGAAACGCCGCCGGTTGCGATTGCAGACCCTCTCATAGCCGCGCCTAGCGAATAAGACCGCGTAACGAACACGCAAAACGCCCGCCGAATGCCTATGCAAAACCGGCGGGCGTTGTCTTTGCCTTGCGGTTTCCTACTTTGCGGCGGATACCGATATGGCTATGCCTTCGTCGCATGGCGTCCGCGCATCAGGCAATCGGTGGATTAGCAGTGTGTTGAGTTGGAGTCGTCGTAGCCCCAACGCTTGATGTTCTGCGGTTCTGTGGAATCGGGACAGAACAAGCCTGCGGCTACGGCGTCGATAATCGGCTTGACAAAGTTTTCTGCATCCAAATCTCTATTGCCGTGATTGCCCAAGTGAAAACGCATTGCCAGCGAGATTGCATACTCATCGGCGGCGTTCCATGATTGCATCCCGCGCGCCCGCTTAACTGCGGACGCCACTTGCGCCTTCCAATTCTGTTGCTTTTCCTTGCCCCTTGCGCCGTCAACAACGGAGTTGATAATCACGCCGTTCACGGCAACGCGCAAATATGGGCGGGACGGACGGGTAAATTCAATAGTCGGGACAACCCATTCCCCAATCTTTCGCTCTGCAAATGTCAGTCCGGCGTTTTGAGAAGTCATAAATCCCCCGTCAAGCGTTCATTTTTCGCGCGCTCCGCCGCAAAGCAAACGCCCGCCAAATATCAAGGCGGGCGTTCTTATGTATGCGATGGTTGCGGGGGCAGGACTCGAACCTGCGACCTTTGGGTTATGAGCCCAACGAGCTGCCGCTGCTCCACCCCGCGGCATATTGAGTTGTAGGCTTTCGGCAGTCAGCGGCGGGCTTGCGCTTTGGAGCGTCCAGCCCATTGCCGACCGCCGTCGTCCGACGGTTTGTGAACCTGATACTGAATCCTGTCTTGGCTTTGCGCGCTTGTTATGCGTCTGCGTTTGGCTGATGAGTAAATGAACCATAATGTGGGTCAAGTCCTCGGTTTATTAGTACCGCTCAGCTGAAATGGTTACCCATCTTACACCTGCGGCCTATCAACCCGGTAGTCTACCGGGAACCTTACTCCCGACCGGAGTCGAGATGGGAGATCTAATCTTGGAGTTGGCTTCGCGCTTAGATGCTTTCAGCGCTTATCGCATCCGGACTTGGCTACCCGGCGGTGCTCCTGGCGGAACAACCGGTACACCAGAGGTCCGTCCTTCCCGGTCCTCTCGTACTAGGGAAAGCTCTCCTCAAATCTCCTGCGCCCACGACGGATAGAGACCGAACTGTCTCACGACGTTCTGAACCCAGCTCGCGTGCCGCTTTCACCGGCGAACAGACGGACCCTTGGGACCTTCTTCAGCCCCAGGATGCGGCGAGCCGACATCGAGGTGCCAAACCACGCCGTCGATGTGAACTCTTGGGCGTGATCAGCCTGTTATCCCCGGGGTAGCTTTTATCCGTTAAGCCACGGCCCTTCCACACGGAACCGTAGGATCACTTTGCCCGACTTTCGTCTCTGCTCGACTTGTAGGTCTCACAGTCAAGCTCCCTTATGCCAATGCACTCTATAGGTGATTTCCATCCACCCTGAGGGAACCTTTGGACGCCTCCGTTACCTTTTAGGAGGCGACCGCCCCAGTCAAACTGCCCACCTGGCAGGGTCCTCCGGTTTTGACGGAGTTAGGGCCGAAGATATAGAAGAGCGGTATTTCAAGGTCGACTCCACCCGAACTGGCGTCCGGGCTTCAAAGTCTCCCGCCTATCCTACACATCCATAACCCCAGTCCACTGCCAAGCTACAGTAAAGCTCCACGGGGTCTTTTTGTCCTGTCGCGGGTAGCCAGCATCTTCACTGGCCTTGCAATTTCACCGAGTCCCTCGTTGAGACAACGCTCAGGTCGTGACGCCATTCGTGCGGGTCGGAACTTACCCGACAAGGGGTTTCGCTACCTTAGGACCGTTATA
The DNA here is from genome assembly GCA_965203895.1 of Dehalococcoidia bacterium. Classification (GTDB taxonomy): domain Bacteria; phylum Chloroflexota; class Dehalococcoidia; order Lucifugimonadales; family JADFKI01; genus Bin90. The sequence continues at coordinate 452,923 of CBDBDI010000003.1, forward strand.
GTTACGGCCGCCGTTCACCGGGGCTTCGATTTGAAGCTTTGGCCGAAGCCGAACCTCGCCTCTTAACCTTCCGGCACTGGGCAGGCGTCAGCCCCTATACATCGCCTTTCGGCTTAGCAGAGACCTGTGTTTTTGGTAAACAGTCGCCTGAGCCTCTTCACTGCGACCCGCAAGGGCTTAACCGGCAAGCGGCATCACCCCACGGGTACCCTTTCTCCCGAAGTTACAGGGCTAACTTGTCGAGTTCCTTAACGAGGGTTCTCCCGTTCACCTGGGGACTTTTACCCCTGCCCACCTGTGTCGGTTTGCGGTACGGGCACTGACGCCTCTAGCAGCGAAGCTTTTCTTGGCGGCATAGGTTCAGCGCAATTCCCCCGGGTTAATCCCTGGAGTTTTCGCCCTCCTCAGCTCCGGGAACGGATTTGCCTATCCCCGTCGTCGCCTACAAGGGCAAACGCGCCATGTCCGATGGGCGCGCCACGCCTACCTGTCCGCGTCCCTCCTCTGCCTTAGAACGATGCGCCAGTGGTGCAGGAATTTTGACCTGCTGTCCATCGCTTTCGCGGTACGCTACAGCTTAGGACCGACTTACCCTACGCCGATCAGCGTTGCGTAGGAAACCTTGGGCTTTCGGTGTCATGGATTCTTACCATGATTGTCGCTACTCATGCCGGCATTCTCACTTCTCAGCGCTCCACCGGGCCTCGCGGCTCCGGCTTCGACGCCCTGACAACGCTCCCCTACCAATCCGCGCTTTGCGCGAATTCCGCGGCTTCGGCGGTGGACTTTAGCCCCGTTACATTTTCGGCGCAGGAGCCCTCGACTAGTGAGCTGTTACGCACTCTTTAAAGGATGGCTGCTTCTAAGCCAACCTCCTAGCTGTCTGGGGATTCCCACTTCCTTTCACACTTAGTCCACACTTGGGGGCCTTAGCCTGCGGTCTGGGCTGTTTCCCTCTCGACAATGGAGCTTATCCCCCACTGTCTCACTCCCAAGGATCATTTTATGGCATTCGTGGTTTGGTTGGGGTTGGTAAGCTCACGCCCCCTAGCCCATCCAGTGCCCTACCTCCACAAAACTGCCTTGAGGCTGTACCTAAATACATTTCGGGGAGAACCAGCTATCTCCGGGTTCGATTGGCATTTCACCTCTACCCACAGCTCATCCCAGCACTTTGCAACGTACACGGGTTCGGTCCTCCATTCGGATATTATCCGAACTTCAACCTGGCCATGGGTAGCTCACCCGGTTTCGGGTCTAATCCAGACAACACATCGGACATAGCGGAGACGCCATCTTCGCTTCCCCGCCAGCATCCGCCGCATTCAGGGTTATCTCACAAGGTTGCCCCCGCGGGATGCGCCTTAGCGCGGCTTCCGCCGAAAGTTCGGCTCCAACTTTGCCCCCATCCGATTCGCGCCCTGTTCGGACTCGCTTTCGCTGCGGCTCCGGAACTGATATTCCTTAACCTAGCTGCCTAAATTAACTCGCCGGCTCATTCTTCAATAGGCACGCAGTTAGCCCGGCCGAAGCCGAGCCTTCCACGGCTTGTAAGTCCACGGTTTCAGATCTATTTCACTCCCCTCCCGGGGTTCTTTTCACCTTTCCCTCACGGTACTGGTTCACTATCGGTGGCCAAGGGTATTTAGCCTTGGAGGGTGGTCCCCCCAGATTCCCACAGGATTTCACGTGTCCCGTGGTACTCAACAAATACGCCAGGAGCCTAAACCTTTTCGCTTACGGGACTATCACCCTCTGCGGTCGCCCTTTCCAGGGTCGTTTGGCTAAGGTTCAGGTTTCTCACTCCTCGCTCTATCTGAGGTTCGAGCAGGCGCATGTTGCAACCCCTATCGGACATAGGACCCCAGTCCACTAAGCCCGACAGGTTTGGGCTCTTCCCCGTTCGTTCGCCACTACTAGGGGAATCTCGGTTGATTTCTATTCCTCGGGATACTTAGATGTTTCAGTTCTCCCGCTTACCTCCCCGCTCTATTGGCGGGGTATCCTGGTATAAGCCAGGATGGGTTTCCCCATTCGGGCACCCCCGGCTATGCTTGCCAGACAGCTCGCCGAGGCTTATCGCAGTCTTGCCGCGCCCTTCTTCGGCCCTTGGCCCCAAGGCATCCACCGTAGACTCTTAATAACTTGACCCACATTAAGGATCATTTACTCGGTCTAGTTTTTGACAGGATTCAGTTGTTAAGGTGCGTAAAAAACGGCTGACATTTCACAGCCGTCCCCGCTCCGCGCTGGTGAACCGCGTCCACCATAACTTTGCGTACAGGCTAGTATATGTGAAACATTTAACGCCGTCAAGGGATTTGCGCGGTTTTCTTTGAAATTATCTTTGAATTGTATAAAGTTGCCCCAATCGCAAAGGCGCAGCGGCTCCAGTCCGCTCTGCAATAATTGGCATTTACGGCTATAATGGAATGAACGGAAGCGGAATTGGGCGGTTGAAAGGGCGACGGACACGGGACAAAATATGCAATCTACGGCGGTGAAAATATGTGCGCGGTTGAAGTAAAGCTGCGGCGCGACGAAGAGATACTTTCGGAGGCCGAATGGGCGGCGCTGACCAATCAGCGACTTGTGGCGACGCTGAACAGAAAGGATCGCAGCGAGATTACGGACGACGTGGCGTTATCCGACATCGCGAGCTTCAAAAAGTCCAACGGCGGACAGGAAAGCAGAATGCGCCCCGGCCTCATCAGCATGGGCGTAGGCGCGGCCGTCTCCGTGCTGCAGATCATCCCGCCGCTTGTGAATGTAGCGCGGGCGAATGACCTGCTGGAAGTGATCCTGTTTCTAGTAGGCGCAAGCGGCATCCTAATCGGCTTATACCTTGTCATCGGCAGCCTGATGCGGATAAAGCCCTTCACCGTGGTGGTGTTCACCGTGGTGGGCAAGCGCGATATTCCGGTGCATTTTCCAGGAAAGGACAACCCCGCCGCGGACGATATGACGCGCAAGTTCGTCAGAGCGAAACGAGGCATCTGATCCGCCGCCGCGCGGCGCGCCAAACCGTCGGCTATCCCTGATTTCAAGATTCGAGCGGCATTTTCGCGGCCGCGCCGTACTACGCCGTCGGAGCGTCGGGCAGAGCGCATCAGACGCGCCCCGACGGATTTTCGCCGCGCAACGCCGAGATTATCATCGCCGCTATCATCACTGCGCCCGCCGCGATGAACGCCCTGTTCATCCCCGCCACAAACGCCGCCCGCGCCTCGGAGCCGCCGTCCTGAGACACCGCCGCAAGGTCGGGCGCCGCCCCCAACGACGCCATCGTGAATACCACTATCGCGGTGAATATCGCTATGCCGCTCAACCCCGCCGATGTGCGCGTGAGGTTCAGAAACGCCGACGCCACGCTGAACTTGCGCGGATCCACGGCGGTCATTATCGCGCTGGTGTTGGGCGATGAGAACATCCCTATGCCCGTCCCCTGAAGCAGCATGCACAACACAATCGCGACCGGCGACGAGTCGACGCCCAGCCGCGAAAACAGCAGCATCGCCAGCGCGGACAGCGCCATCCCCACCACCGTGAGCCAGCGCGTCCCAATTCTGTCCGATAGTCTCCCGCTGACCGGACCCCAAACTGCGATGGCTATGGAACCCGGCGCCATCAGCAAGCCCGCCCTTGCGGGGTCGTACTGCAGCCCTTGCACTAGGTAGAAGGGCATCAGGAAAAAGACCGCCGCCATTCCGAGGAACGACAGGAAGCGCGCCGCCACGCCAAGCGTGAAGACGCGGCTGCTGAAGAAACTCAAGTCGAGCATCGGCGATTCTACCCGTCTTTCCCACCAAACGAAAAGCGCCAACGCCAGCGCAGCTCCGCCGAAGCCCGCCAACATTGCGGGCGACGTCCACCCTAGCCTATGCGCGTTTGTGATGGAAACTAGGAAGCAGACCAGCGCCACGCTCGACAGCGCAGCGCCCATCCAGTCGAAGCCGGCGCGCTCCGCCGGATCCGGACGGCGCGCATCCACGCGGCGCAGCACGGCGGCGGCTACCAGCAGCGCGGCGACGCCCACGATGACGCCGGCGATGAATATGGAACGCCAACCGAACTGGCTGACCAGAACGCCGCCTATGACCGGGCCGCCGACTGCGCCCGCGCCGATTATGGACATATAAAACCCGATTGCCTTGCCGCGCTCGCGCTCCGGGAATATGTCCGCCACCATCGCCATCCCGTTGGCTTCGATGCCCGCAACCCCGACGCCCTGTATGATTTTGGCGGCGATAAGCACGGGGAACGCCTGCGCCGATCCCGCAAGCAGCGCGCCCGCTATGAACACGCCGAACCCGATCATGTACACATATGTGCGCCCCATAATGTCCGAGAGGCGTCCGACGGGCATGAACATAACGCTTGTGCTGAGAATGAAGCCGAGCGCCATCCACTGCGCCGTGGGAATGTCCGCGCCGAAATGTTCGGCTATGCGCGGCAGCGCGATGTTCATCCCCGACTGATCCGTAACCGTCAGAAACAGCCCCAGCGCCACCGACGCGAATGCCCACCATTTGTAGTTCGGGCTGTTCGTTATGCGCGCGGCGGGACGAATGGCGATCTTCATTCGCGCGGTGCTTCTAATCGGCTTCGCCGGGCAGTATGAGCTTCTTGAGCGTATGCCTGCGGTTCAGCGTGTACGGCCTGACCTCCGCGGGCCAGCGCCCCTGCTCCGACGCCGCTGCCCAGGCGTCGCCCGTGATGACGTCGGCGCTCTCGAGTTCATACACCGCCGTATAGCGCGGCTCGTCCTCCACCACGATAGTCCGAAGCTCGCCGCCGATTGCCAGCGTAAGCTCCTGCGTCTTGAAGCGCGCCACCGAAACCACGCCCGGCACCTCGCCGAGTAGCGGCACGTGCTCGGTATCATACACATCGTTGAACAGCGCCTCTTTGTCTGCGCGCACATCCATACTCGCGGTGAACAGATAGCGTCCCTGGATTGGCATAATTGGTCTCCTAGGTTAAGTCAATGCGGATGTGTGAGAAGTAAAGCGATTATAGCAGGATGATAAGCAAATGTTATCGTGTTATAATGTGGTTCATTCACTGTTGAGGATACAATCAAGAAGTCAGGACTATGCTGCTCAAATCTATACGAATCAATCGGATGCTGTCATTTCGCGATGTCGATTTGGACTTGCGCCCTTTGAATGTACTCATAGGCCCCAACGCATCAGGAAAGTCAAACCTGATTGAGATGATTGCGCTGCTTCAATCTACGTCTAGGGATTTGGCTGGGTTCATCAGAGGGAGCGGCGGCATCACCGATTGGCTCTGGAAGGGAATCAGTTCTGAAAATGGGCTAGGTGTCAACGGGCGCATCGAGGCTATCTTGAACGTACCTCAGTTCCCTAAACCCTTGAGGTATGTAATGGAAATAGCCGAGAGCGCTCAGCGCTTCGAGATTGTTGAGGAAGTCCTAGAAAATGAACAACCTGATCCCGGCCACTCTGAACCATATCACTATTTTCAGATTCGAGAAGGAAGAGGGATGATAAGGGCATGGGATGAATACGTTCCTCGCACACCTCGCACACGCTCAATCAGTGCAGACGACCTCAGTGCCGGGCAATCGGTTTTACACGAACTAAGAGACCCTACTCTGAATCCGGAGATTTCTCGCGTGCGTAGGCAATTCGACGCCATTCGCCTGTATAGAGAATGGAACATGGGGCGAAAGAGCAGCATCAGGAATCCCCAACAGACCGATGCCGCTAACGCCTTCCTGCAAGAGGACTTTTCCAATCTCGTCCTTGTTCTCAATCAACTGCAAAGCACGAGCGCTATCAGCAAAATCGAGAGGTCTCTCACGCAATTCTACGATGCGTATGAGCAAGTGGGCGTAGGCATCCAAGCGAACACCGCGCAACTATGGATTCGCGAAAAGGGTTTGGAAAACGCGATTCCCGCAACTCGCTTGTCGGACGGAACGCTCAGATTCCTGGCGCTTTTGGTGATACTATGCCACCCGGAGCCGCCGCCGCTAGTTTGCATTGAAGAACCCGAACTAGGGCTGCACCCCGATGTGATTCCCCTAATCGCCGAACTCCTAACGTCCGCGGCGCAGCGTACACAAATAGTCGTTACCACTCACTCCAAAGCGCTCATCGATGAGCTTTCGGATGACCCCGAAAGCGTAGTCGTCTGCGAAAGAACGCCCGATTTCGGCTCCAAATTCGAGCGGCTGTCCGAAGCCGATTTGGAACTATGGCTGGAACGCTATCAGCTCGGGGAACTCTGGCAAAAGGGCCAAATCGGAGGAACTCGATGGTAAAAGAAATTCGCGTCTATTTCGAGGGCGATAGCGCCTTGCGAAAAGGTTTCAACAGCTTCCTCAAATCTGAAATCGACCGAGCCCGCCAACGCCAACGCCGTTTGGGATTTAGGACGATTGCGGGCGGCTCAACCGAAGAGACTATCAAGGACTTTATGACTGCTGCGCGCACGCATAAAGACGCAATCAACATTGTTCTGATAGATTCGGATAATCCTGACAACGGCAATCTCATAGCGGAGGTCAAGCAACGGGCAAGTTGGGACACAGAGGCGGGCGCGAAAATACAAGATGAGCAAATCCACTTCATGGTTCAGGTAATGGAGTCGTGGTTCTTGGCAGACAGGAATGCCCTTAAAAAATACTATGGGCAAGGGTTTCGTGAGAAACAACTTCCGGGCAACCCCAATGTAGAGCAAATTTCAAAGTCAGATGTGGATAACGGCTTGAAAAACGCTACACGGGACACCCGCAAAAAGAAGTATCATAAAACGCAGCATGCGCCCGACTTGTTGTCCAGTCTCGACGTCGACAAAGTACGCTGCAACGCCCCATCCTGCGATCGGCTATTCCATTCGTTGCGTTCCCTAATCGACAACGCTTGACACTTGCGCCTACTTCTTTACAATTGACGCCAAATCCCACAAACTTCGCTTTTGGAGGCGCGCATATGATTAAGAGGTTCGGAAGTCTGTTCGCAGGGCATATAGACTTGGAGGATATGGGCTTTGACGCTACGCCCGCCAACGACCGCTTCTATTCCAATGAGCGGCTGGCAACCGTCTTCGACAAGACGGACGCAATCGCAATCACTATGGACAAGAAGGGCTACGATACCTTCTGGATGGCGGAACACCACTTCCAGCGCGAAGGCTACGAGTGCATCCCCAACCTGCTGATGGAAGCAGTCCACCTCTGCCATATCACCGATAACATCAAGATAGGCTGCGGCTTCAATATCGCGCCGATGTGGCATCCGCTGAGGCTTGCGGAGGATTTCGCGGTGGCGGACATACGCACCGGCGGGCGCTGCATATTCGGCGTGGGCAGGGGCTATCACACGCGCGAAGTGGAGGTGTTCGACGCCCCGATGCTGGACCCGGACGCCAACCGCGACCTGTTCGAAGAGCAGGTCGACATCATCTTCAAGGCGTTCAACAACGAATCCTTCTCTCACCAAGGCAAGCATTACACCATCCCGCCCGGCGTGCCTTACAGGGGCTATGAGTTGGAAGAGATTACGCTTGTGCCGCGCCCCACGCATACGCCCGTGGAGTGCTGGCAGCCGGTAGTCAGCGCAAGCGAGCGCGGGCTGAACTTCATGGCGAAGCACGGCATCAAGGGCATCATCGGCGGCGGCGCGGCTCCGGGCGGCGCGCAGCAGAGCGTCGTTGAGGCGTGGCAGCGAGTAGAGGCGGCGCACGGACGCGAAACCGAGCTGGGCGGCAACCTCATCATCAGCTTCTCGGTGTATCTCGCCGACTCGCAGCAACAGGGCATCCGCGAAGCGCGCTCGTTCTTCGAAGAGAATATGAAGATGTTCGCGCCGCTGGGTTTTGTGCGCGGACTGACCGACGAGCAGATAGCCGCGCTGGGCGATCCGGACAAGGTCTATACCGCCAACCTGCCCACGCTGGAGCAGGCGGTAGAGGGCGGCTCGTGGCTAATCGGCACGCCGGAGCAGGTAACCGAGCAGCTTATGGGCATCCAAAAGCAGTATCCGGGCTTGCAAGAGATAAACGTCGGCACGCCCGTCGGAACGCCCCAAAGCGTAATCATCGAGCAGCTGGAGCAGTTCGCCGAAGAGGTCATGCCCGCCTTCAAGAACTAGCGCGGACGCTGCGGCGCTCCCACCAGCCGTAGTATTTGGATTCGGGAAGCCGTCCATCCCGCCACAGACGGACGGCTTCCGCAAACGCCGCATCTACTTGCGCCTGAAACTCTGCGTAGCCGCCGTTGTTGTGAAAGACGCGGTCGGCGGCGGGCGCGCGTTCCCGCCAAGCGCGCTGGCTCGCAAGCCGCTGGTTCGCCTCATCCACCGAAAAGCCGTTGCGCTGCATCAATCGGCGGCGCGCGGTGTCGTCCTCGCAGGCGAACAGCCATACCGCATTGCACCACCGCCCGTAGCCCGCCTCGATCAGGTTGACCGCTTCCAGCAGCGCTACATCATCGCCGCCCAGCGTATCGTTCCAGCCATCCACCACCTCTTTGACCGCCGCCGCGATGTCGCCGATTGCGGTTGTCAACTTAGCCATCTCGTCGGGCTTGCCGAACACTTTGGAACCGAGTATCTTGCGGTCGATATACCCGTCTGCGCCCACGATTTCGCTTCCGAATATGGACACGATGCGGTCGAACGCGGGCTTGCCCGGATCGTAGAGCCGATGCACAAGCCGATCCGCGTCGCAATGCGCCGCCCCCTGCGCCGCCATCAGACTGCAGGCGCTGCTCTTGCCGGTGGCGATAGAACCCGTGATGCCTATGATGAGTGGCATAGCGTTTCATCCTCAATTATTCGCATTCGGCATATCGGCAATAGACGATTATATGCGATTGCCTTGTATGAGACACGCCTATGAGATACGCCGCATCTAGCGTAACGAAATGATACATTCTATTGGAAGCGCTTACCAACCCGCTATCGGATGCGTTGCAAGCGCGGGACAATCGTATCCTAACTGAAACTCTATGCTATTCCATACTACAAGGGCGCATTGATGACGATGCAAATTGAGCCAACCGATATGGGACGCTTTCGGATTGAGGACAGGCTTGGCGAAGGCGCAGACTCCGAAGCATTCGCCGCGACGGATACGCTGATTGGGCAAGCGGTAGTGGTGAAGCGCCCGCATCCGGCACTGGTAGCGCGCGGCCATCACGCAGAAGTGGAACGGCGTATGGCGCGCGTCATCGGCTTGCGCGAACAATGCGGCGATGCACTGCCCCACATCGCCCGAATGATAGCCTATGCCACGCCCGCAAATCATGACGCCTACTTTGGCGACGCATTGGGCGCGGCGTACACCGTGATGGTTGAAGAGCGCGCCGCAGGCATCCCGCTTGTGGGAAGCGCAATCGACGGCATCAAGCGCAAGCCCATCGGCGTCCCGCAAAACCTGTTCGCGATTCACCCCGTATTCCCCCATCGGCGGCGCGGCAGATTCGCCATCGCGCGTGGCGTGCTTGAAGTCGCCGATGCGTTCCACAACGCCGGGGCGCTACTGCTGGATATGCGCCCGCAGAATATCTACTTTGAGCCGTCCGACGCGCGCATAACGGTCATAGACATCGGCGGCATCGCGCAAGAGCGCCCCGCCGACAGCCGCAACGCCCCGCTGGATCTGCACGATTTCTATCTCGAGTTAGTGAAGTGGTATATGCCGCCGTCGGATCCGCCCACCGCCGCCGCCGAATACGCCGCGCCCTACGAAACGGAGTCAGCGCCAATGTTTAAGCAAAGCGTCGATGCACTGATACGCCGCCGAGTGCAGGCGCCGCCCGACGAATCGCAGGCGGCGGCGCTAGACATCCTGCGCCGAATAAGCGCCCGCGCATACCCCAACATAGACGCCTTCAGGCGCGACCTTGAGGCGTATCTGTCCATTTTGGACAGCAAGTATGCGCGCCTATCGCAATGCCAACCCGTAGCGCAGGCGTGGCTAGACGCCAAACGAATGCTGACAAACGCCTATTGGCGCAAGTTTCGCTTCGATCCGCAAAGCCTGGCGGCATACGAAGTCGCATCATAGCCCCGCCGCCTATGCGCGCTACCGCCCTATTCGTCTCAAAGCGCGCTCAAGTCAACTGCCGCCGCATTGCGCCCTACGCGAAATCGTCCGCCGAATCGACGGGTTCGTATCCCAACACATCGCGCGGATGCGTCAGATCGCGGTAAGTCCACTTGTTGTTGGATGTGGCGAGGAACACATCGTACTTGAGCTCGGCGGGAGCGTCGATGCACAGGTGCAAGATCTGCGCCGCGTCGTCGTGGCTCAGGTATATGGATCGGTCGCGCGCGGCGTTGGGGCGGTTGTTCTTGGTAACGCGCCCGATGCGCACGCAAAGAACGGACATCCCGTAGGCGTCCGAGTAGAAGCTCCCCAGCGCCTCGCCGAACACCTTCGCCGCGCCGTAGATTCCCTCCGGCCGCATCATCGTATGCGTAATCGGCGCAAAATCGGCGGGGACTGCATCGTAATCGCCGGCCGCAATGGACTTGTAGGGTTCCTCCAGTTCATAGCCCCGAATGGTGTTGCCGCTGCTGGCGAACACCACGCGCTTGACGCCCGCAAGCCGCGCCGCCTCAAACACATTGTAAGTCCCGATGATGTTGCCCCTAAGCTGCCCTTCCCAGTCGTCGCTGCCCAGATACGCCGCCAAATGCACCACCACATCTTTGCCTTCGCACGCCGCCTTGACCGCATCCAAGTCGGCGATGTCCGCGCGATAGCATTCCACGCCATCCACTGCGCTGCGATTCAGCGCGCTGAGCTCATAGCCGCCCGCCGCCTCAAGGCGCCGCCGCAGCACCCCGCCGATAAGTCCGCTCATTCCTGTTATCAACACTTTCGTCATAGTACGCTCTCTCCGTATCTTGTCCTACTCTCCGCATATCGCCCGGCAAACGCTCCGCCCGCTGCCTGTGATTCGGGCTACCGGCTACCATTCGCCAAACGAACCCTTGTTGCGCCTATCGGCTTCGCCCCATCCGTCGATAGCAAAGGCAATGGCGATTATGATGCCTGCCACCGCTTCCAGTCCGCTAATGGTTCCATCGTCGGAAAATGCCTCAGCCGTTCCAATCAGGTAGCCTATAAACAGCAGCACGGCAAAGCCAACCCGCCTGCCGACATAGAGATAGCCTACGCCGGGCAGCAGAAGGTTAAGCAGCGCCGCAAGCCCGCGACTCTTTCGTCTCATCGAAAAACCTCCTTCTTTAATTTGGATGCGCTTCATTTGACAAAGCATATCTTGTAACTTCAAGCGCAAAGTGTCAAATTAGCGTCAACAAAGCGCATACGCTGACGGGAATGCGCCAAACGCAAAGACGCAAGCGCGCAAAGTCGTAGGCATGATGAGACAAACAGCGATTTGTGAACGATTATGTAGTTGCCCCAAGCCGCTCTGATATAGAATATGCGCGAAACCCAACCGCCGATTGCCAACCTGCGAAAACCGAGTACGGAGGGGATACAATGCCCGGTCCGCTAGACGGCGTCAAGATACTGGAGTTCACGGAGATTATCGCCGGCCCATTCGGCGGGATGCTGCTTGCGGATATGGGGGCGGACGTCATCAAGATCGAGCCGCCGTGGGGCGATCCGTGGCGGCTCGCGGCGCCTATCGAGCCGGGCGAAAGCAAGACATTCATCAGCCTAAACCGCGGCAAGCGCAGCCTTCCCCTCGATCTCACCAAAGCGGCAGGCCGCGATGTGGTCTATCGCCTTATGCCCGATACCGATGTGGTCGTCATAAACTACCGCCCCGACGTGCCGCGCAACCTTGGGATCGACTACGATACGCTGTCCGCCATAAACCCGCGCCTGATCTACTGCGAAAACACCGCTTTCGGGCGCAACGGGCCGCACAGCCGCCGCCCAGGATACGACATCATAGCGCAGGCGATGACCGGGCTTATGGCGTCCGAAGACAAGATACACGACGGCGTGCCGCAGCAGGTGCAGTCCACGCCGGTCGCGGATTTCTCCACGGGCATTGCGGCGGCGTGGGCGGTCTGCGCCGCGCTCTATCACCGCGAGCGCAGCGGCAAAGGGCAGAAGATCGAGACCAACCTGCTTGGTTCGGCGCTCGGCGCGCAGTCCATGCGCTTTATGGAAGTCGCCGACACGGACACGGAACGCCGCGCTGAGTTCTTCGACGCCTTGGACATTCTGCGGGAAGCCGGCGCTTCGTATGAAGACATTCACGCTTACTATCGCGAACACTTCGACTCGTGGCGCGGCAGGGTTACCGGCATCTACTACCGCACCTATCAGGCGAAAGACGGCGCGCTGGCGGTCGGCTGCCTCAGCGATCCGCTGCGAAAGCGGCTTGCGGACATATTGGGCTTGGAAGACATACGCTTTCAGCCGAACTACGATATGCTCAGTGAAGAGACGCGCGTATTCAACGAAAACCTCACAGCGCAAGCCGAGCGCCTGTTTCGCGAAAAGAGCGTATCCGAATGGCTGGCTATCCTAGACGCCGCCGGCGTTCCCGCGGGCCCCGTGCGCTTCGTTGAGGAGCTCGTGAACGATGAGCAGGTAGCGGCAAACGGGCTTGTGGTGGAACTGGAGCATTCGGTAGTGGGCAAGATCAAGATGGTAGGCCCGCTGGCGAAGATGAGCGAAACGCCGCTTGAACCCAAGACGGCATCGCCCGCGCTGGGCGAACACGCCGACGCCATACTAGCCGAGTTGGGATACAGCGCCGCCCAAATCCAAGCGCTGCGCGACGCCGGCGTTACGCTCTGACGCCGCCTTGCCGTCCGTAACGCAAGCCGTATGCGCCGCATAGTAGTTGAAACGCAAGCCATAGCCGATTTATAATGCAAACACTGCGTAAAGGCGTCGAAAAGTCCGACGCTCAACCGCCTATCGCGAGAGAAATTGGGAGGTTTCTGTCCAAATGACCTATATCATCGCCGAGCCTTGCGTGGACCTGAAGGACAGCGCTTGCGTGGACGTCTGTCCGGTGGACTGCATTTATACCACCGACGAAGACAACCAGTATTACATTCACCCCGACGAGTGCATCGACTGCGCCGCCTGCGAGCCCGTCTGCCCGGTTGTGGCGATCTTCGCCGAAGACGATGTGCCTGAAGAGTGGCGCAACTACATCGACATCAACTACGACTACTTCGACGTGCCGCGCTAACCCGGCGCCCGCAAACGAACAGCGCCATCGACCCCCGAAATCGGGCATGGCGCTGTTTCAACACCGCCGCCGCAAGCGCATACTTCCCCAAGCCCTGTATGGACACGCTGCCGCCCCCGATAGCGGCGCAAGCAAGCATTGCGGATCCCAGGCTTGTCCCCATCCAAATCCGGGGACATAATGACTTGGAAAGCAGCGTTCTGACGTCAAAAGGTTAAAACTATGCCAATTCCAACCAAAAACCAGGTGCACCGCCCAATTCTTGAATTTGTTGCATCCAAGGGCGAAACTCCATCTACTAGACGGGAAATCGTCCGTGCCATAGCCGAAAAATTCTCACTTACGCCTGATGAAATTGACGAAAGATCGCCATCCGGCTCGAATCGCGTGTACACTCGATCGAGTTGGTCTCTTATGGGGCTAAGATGGGCAAACTTGATTGAATACCCACGCAGAGGACAAATCAAAATCACGCGGCAAGGCGAAGAGTTCATTAAGAAGCATGAAGGGTTACCTATAAATGATGCCGCGATAAACAAATGGAAGCAAGAGCAGGAACAACTAAAAAGCATTGGCGACGACGATAACTCAACAGATGCGCCCGTTCCCGTTGCCGCAACATCCGCGCCTAGCGCAGACATAGACGAATCCGACGCAGATCCGGACGAAATAATCGCCGCCGCCTATCAGCAACTGCAGGACAAACTCGCCGACGATATGTTGGATGCGCTGAAAGGCGTTGACCCATATCAATTTGAGCGAATAGTTCTAGCGCTACTCGAAAAGATGGGGTACGGTACCGGGCAACAGGTTGGGCGCAGCGGCGACGGCGGCATAGACGGCGTTATCAACCAAGACCCGCTAGGCTTGGAGAATGTCTATATCCAAGCAAAACGCTGGCAAAACACGGTCGGCGATCCCGAAATCCGCAACTTTTCGGGCAGCCTTATGGCGCGCGGCGCATCCAAAGGCGTGTTCATTACCACTTCCAACTTCAGCGGCGCCGCAAGGCAAACGGCGCAAACGATTTCCGCAACAAACCAACTCATACGCCTCATCAACGGACATGAACTCGCCCGCCTTATGATTCAGCACGGCGTCGGCGTGGTTACCGAAATCACCTACGAAGTCAAGAAACTCGACGAAAACTACTTCTCCGATTCCGACGACATCTAACCGCGCAAGTTGCCCATCTGCGATAATAATGACAATCATCGAAGAGCGTGTTTCTATGCTACTAAAACAATGCAAGCGCGCTGCCGAAAAGCGCCTTGACGGCATAGACGCCCATATATCGGCGCTGCGCCGCGATATGTGGATCGGATTCGGCGCAATGACTACCATAATGGTCGGCGGCTTCATCACAATTCTCGCGCGGCTAGGCTAATCTAAAACACAATAGCGAAACCAAGAGCATGCGGTCGGCATCCATCACGCCAACCTGCGCGCTTGTTTGTAACTTGGGAGGGTTGCTGCAATATGGTTACAATCGAATCCACCCCCGAAATGGCGGCGAAAGTCTATGAGACGATGGAGCGCAACCTCGCGGTTGTGCGCCGCCGCCTGAACAGACCGCTGACGCTTGCGGACAAAGTCCTGCTCGGCCATCTTGACGATCCCGAAACGCAAGAGATGCTCCCTGGCGTCAGCTACCTCCAAACCCGCCCCGACCGCGTTATCCTGCAGGATGTGCTTGGTCAGACGGGCATGCTGCAGTTCATGCAGACGCAGCGCGATTCCGTCGCCGTCCCCACCACTATCCACTGCGATCATCTGATACAGGCGCGCGTCGAAGGCGCGGCAGACCTGCGCGAATCGCTTGCCGAAAACAGCGAAGTCTATAACTTCCTGCGCTCCGCCGCCGCCAAGTACGGCGCCGGCTTCTGGGGCCCCGGCGCCGGCATCATCCACCAAGTAGCGCTGGAAAACTACGCCTTCCCCGGCGAGCTCATGATTGGCACCGACTCGCACACGCCCAACGCCGGCGGACTCGGCGCATGCTCCGTCGGCGTGGGCGGCGCGGACGCCGTAGAGGTGATGGCGGGCTTGCCCTGGGAAGTGCTGTATCCGCGCCATATCGCGGTGTATCTGACCGGCGAAATGAGCGGTTGGACTGCGCCCAAAGACATAATCCTGTATGTGGCGGGCGAACTGACAGTATCCGGTGGCACCAACGCCATCGTGGAGTACATCGGCCCCGGAGCGCGCGCCATCAGCGCCACCGGCAAGGCGACCATCACCAACATGGGCGCTGAAATCGGCGCCACTACCTCTATGTTCCCCTACGATGACCATATGGGCAAATACCTAGCCGCCACCAACCGCGCCGGCATCGTCCCCATAGCCGAAAAGCATCGGCATCTGCTTGAGCCGGACGCTGAGGTAGAAGCCAACCCTGAGGCGCATTACGACCGCGTGGTGCGGCTCGACCTGTCCGCGCTTGAGCCGCACATCGTAGGCCCCCACTCGCCCGACCTCGCCCGACCCATATCGGCGCTTGCGGCAGAGGTGGCAGACGCCGCCAACGGCTTTGTGGACGACATATCGGCGGCGCTCATCGGAAGCTGCACGAACTCGTCGTATGAGGATATGAGCCGCGCCGCGGATGTCGCCGAACAGGCGAAAGCGCGCGGACTCGCCACCGCTACGCCGTTTATGGTAACGCCCGGATCAGAGCAGGTGCGCGCCACCATCGAGCGCGATGGGCAGATGAGTTCGCTGCTCGACATAGACGCCACCGTGCTGGCAAACGCCTGCGGACCCTGCATCGGCCAATGGCGCAGAGCGAGCGAGGCTACGGAGCGCGCCAACACCATCGTTACCTCATACAACCGCAACTTCCCGCGCCGCAACGACGGGCAGCCCACCACCATGAACTTCATCGGCAGCCCCGAAATCGTTACCGCGCTCGCCATCGCCGGCAGGCTGTCCTTCAACCCCGTGACCGACGCGCTGACCGACGCCGCGGGCAACGAATTCAGACTGGATCCGCCAAAAGTCGCCCCCGAAGTGCCGGCGGACAACTTCGACACCGGCGGTTCGGTGTACGAAGCGCCGCCCGCCGACGGCAACGGCATTGAGCTTGCGGTCGACCCCGACAGCGAGCGCATCCAACTTATGCAGCCCTGGCCCGCGTGGGACGGCGGCGACTTCCTGGATATGCCCGTGCTGATGAAGACGCAGGGCAAGACCACCACCGACCATATATCGCCCGCCGGCCCCTGGCTGCGCTTTCGCGGACACCTGGACAAATTCAGCGACAATATGTTCATGGGCGCTACCAACGCCTACACCGGCGACGCCGGAACCGGCAAGAACGTCCTCACCGGCGAAACCGGCAGGTCGATATCGCGCAACGCGCGCGACTACCAAGCGCAGGGCGTCAAGTGGGTTGTAGTAGGCGACCACAACTACGGCGAAGGCAGCAGCCGCGAACACGCCGCGCTGTCCCCCAGGCTGCTTGGCGGCGCGGCGGTAATCGCGCGCAGCTTCGCCCGCATCCACGAGTCCAACCTCAAGAAGCAAGGCTTGCTCGCGCTCACATTCCAAGATGCCGCCGACTACGACAAGATACGCGAAGACGACCGCATAAGCCTAACCGGGCTCGACGGCATTGCGCCCGGCAAGCCGGTCGACTGCGTCATAACCCACGCCGACGGCGCATCCGAAACCCTGCAGCTAAACCACACCTTCGGCGAATCTCAACTCGAATGGTTTCGGCTTGGCTCCGCGCTGAACCTGTTCCACAAGAGCGGTTAGGCTCCGCGCCGATTTTCACGCAAACGAAGAGCCGCCCCTACTAGATAGGGACGGCTCCGCCGCTTATGCTGAAGCGGTTTCGGCTATTCGGGATCGGTGCCCACCCAACCGCCTTGCGATATGTCGATCATAACGCCGTCGGGCCCGCTGTACTTCGTCTCCACATTGCGCCCGCCGTGTCCCCGGCTCATCCCGGCGTGCAGCGCATCGTTCACTTCCTTCATCGGATAGACGGACGCGCCCTTCAAGCGAAGGTCGGCCGCCTCTGCGTCGTCCACCTGAAAGCCGATGTGATGGATGCCGCTGTATGTCTGATCGAAGTCCCCGCTGACCACCTGATTCTTGAAGCGCAGAATGGCGAGGTTCACATTCCCGTCGCTCAGATAGAACCCCTCTGCGTTCTCCCCGCTGACCTTGCCCACTTCCTCTAATCCCAATACTTCCGTATAAAACTTCGCCGTGCCTTCCGGATCCTGTGTCGAGATGGCAATATGCTTTATCTTTGCCATAGCGCTCCTCTGCTGTGAAATTTATTGATATGAAAACTAGAAAAGTTCAATCAACTTACACAATATAAGCCCCAAAGCGCGGGAATGTCAATCGCCGATTTCGCATCGGCGGCGCTTGGATTTAGGCGGTTGGACAAGCCTTTCGCATACGCGCTGCAGGCGGCGTATGAATGGGCTACGGCGTTCAGCTCATCTCGGCGGACAAGCCGGCTGTGTAGGCGGCGAGGCGCGATGCAACGCCGGCGTTCTCGTCGCGCGCAAGCTCAGGGTCGTCGGTCAGCAGACGCGTCGCCTCTTTGCGCGCCAGCAGCAGGATGTCCTGGTCGGTGATGCGCGCTACCTTGAAGTCGAGCAGCCCGCTCTGCCGCGTGCCTAGATAATCGCCGGGGCCGCGGATACGCAGATCTTCCTCAGCCAGCCGAAAGCCGTCGCTGACGCGCTCCATTATCTTCAGCCGCTCGCGCGCCTCTTGTCCAGGCGCATCGGACAGCAACAGGCAGTAGCTCTGATGCGCCCCCCTGCCCACGCGCCCCCTGAACTGGTGAAGCTGCGCCAATCCAAAGCGGTCTGCGCCGTCTATGAGCATCACGCTTGCGTTGGGGACATCTATCCCCACCTCGATTACGGGCGTGGAGACTAGAATGTGAAGCTCGCCGTCCTGAAAGCGGCGCATCGCCTCTTCCTTTTCGCTGAAGCGCATGCGCCCATGCAGCAAGCCAAGCCGCAGATCGGGGAACACCGTCTTTGAGAGGCGCTCATACTCTTCGGTGGCGGCGCGCGCCTGAATCGCTTCCGATTCCTCTACAAGCGGACATATCACAAATGCCTGCCGTCCTTCCTCGACTTGCTTGCGGATAAAGCCGTAGGCGGCGGCGCGCTGTTCGGGATCTACCCAACGAGTGCGTATTTCCCTTCTTCCCGGCGGCAGTTCGTCTATGGGCGATAGGTCGAGATCGCCGCAGAGCGTCAGCGCAAGCGAGCGCGGTATGGGCGTGGCGGACATTGCAAGCATATGCGGCGGTCCGCCCTTGCGCCGCAGCGTACTGCGCTGCATCACGCCGAAGCGGTGCTGTTCGTCCACCACCACCAGCGCAAGATTGGGAATGTCCACCGCCGATTGAATCAGCGCCTGCGTGCCGATTAGGATGTCCACTTCTGCGGCGGCCACGCGGCGGCGCATTTCGTCTTTGGCGCGCTTGGGCAGGCTGCCGGTGAGCAAGCCCACCACAAGCGGCTTATCGAAAGACGGCAGTTGCGCGCTCACATAGGTATCTGAATTGGGGGCGTGCGATCCGTCGGACAGCATCGCGGTTACGGTTAGGAAGTGCTGCTCGGCGAGGATTTCGGTGGGCGCCATCAGCGCCGCTTGGCAGCCGTTGAGCGCGGCGGTGAGCAATGCGGCGGTGGCGACGACCGTCTTGCCGCTGCCTACATCGCCTTGCAGCAGACGGCTCATCGGTACATCGCGGCGCATATCGGCGAGGATTTCGGTGAGCGAGCGGCGCTGCGCGTCCGTGAGCGCATAGGGCAGCGTATCCAGGAAGCCGTCGAGCCTGCCGTCGTCCGATTGCAGCGGAACCGCGCCGCCCGACGACTGCCACTCCACGCGGCGGCGGGCGACGCTTAATTGCAGCATAAGCAGTTCGTCAAACGCCAATCGGCGGCGCGCCGGCTCGACGTCATCGGCCGAGTCAGGGTAGTGCATCCGCGATATGGCGTCCCTGAGCGGCAGTAAATCATGCGCGCGCAGCATATCCGACGGCAGATAATCCTGCATGCGCGCCAACGCCCTATCCAGCGCCTCTTTGACGCAGCGGCGCAGCGTGCGTTGATACAACCCGTCCGTTAGCGGATAGACGGGCGCAAGCCGCGCGGCGTTGTCCCACCCGTCGAATATCTCATACTCCGGCGATTGAAATGCAAGCCGCCCCAAGTAGAGCTTGGGCGCTCCGCTTATTACAAGCCGCGCGCCGGGCTTGAGCGTCTTGGCGAGGTAGCCCTGATTGAACCATATAACCCTGACATTGCCCGTATCGTCGCTAACTACCGCCTGCGCCGACTTGGAGCGTCCCCTGCCGCTAGTCTCCGTTATTTCCCAAAGCGTTGCGATGATTGTCTGTATTTCGCCCGGCGCAAGCTCAGATATGGAGCGTATGTTGGTGAAGTCGTCGTGTCTGTGCGGGAAGTGGTATATCAGATCCTGCGCGGTTTGGACGCCCATCTTGTTGAGGCGCTGTTTAACCCTGGCGCTCACCGAACTGAGGCGAGAAACATCGTCGTCGAGGCGCAATGGCGCAGTATTTGCGGGACGGCGCGGCGCGGCGCGTTTGGATGGCGGCGCGTTTCGGGCGGGCGAATTCGGGGCGGGCTTGGCGGGCGCGGCGGTTTGCGCCGTATTCGCGGCGGCGGCCGTTTTGGGCGCGGCGCGGGATGCGGCCGCCGTTTCGGGCGCGGCGTCCCCCACAAGGGCAAGCGCTTCGCCCACCCAGCGGCGGCGCTGAGCGTCGTCCATATCCGCATACACAACCGATGCGTCCACAATCGGGCGCAATTCGGCGCGCCAGCGCTGCAGGAAAGCGTCCATTCCGCCGGCGACCGCGCGGTTGCGAAAGCCGCCCTGCCGCTCCAAGCGCAATATCTTGGCGAAAGTATGGCGCAACGCGCCGCCGTCCTCAGTAGTCATAGCCGAATTGTAATGCAAAAGCCGAATGCGTGAAACGCGGCTATGGGCGTGTTTTCGCGGCGCTGCATCCGAATGCGGCGGGCGTGGGCGTTCGACGGGAAAGCGCTATGAGCGCAGCAACGCCACGCCGAGCGCATGGGGTCCGGTGTAGGCGCCGACCGCCGGGCCTATCTGCGCTATGCGCGGCGCTTTGCCTTCCGGCAGCAGCGCTTGGAACTGCCCGCCGAATTCGCGCGCTTCGTCGGGCGTGGTGGTGTGCATAATCACCACTTCTTCAAACGGCGCAAAATCGTTGGTTACGCGCGCCAGCCGAGCCATGCCCCGCTTGTGAGTGCGCTCTTTGCCCAGCTCATCCACCACGCCATCCTTGATGATTATCATCGGCTTGACTTTGAGCAGCGATCCGATCATTGCGCGCGCGTTGCCTATTCTGCCGCCCTTCGCCAGATACTCCAGCGTGTCCAGCAGCACATAGATTTCGGTTCGCTCTACGGCTTGCTCGGCGTGCGCCGTTACTTCGTCGACGCTTGCGCCCTCGCGCGCCTTCGCCGCCGCCGCCATTGCCACTAGACCGGTGCCCATAGACGCGCTCAGCGAATCAATCACGCGGATGTCGCAATTCACATTCGCCTGCTCGCTCGCCTGTGTCGCCGAGTTAAGCGTGCCGCTCAGTTTGGATGACACATGCACGGACACGATGGCGTCGGCGTCCCGCCCGATGTCTTCGTACAACTCCACGAATTCGCCCACCGACGCCTGCGATGTGGTGGGCAGCGTCTTCATATAAGACACCCTGTCATAGAACTCGTCGGCGGTTATGTCGACGCGGTCGCGGAGTTCCTCAGCGCCGAAAATTATCTTCTGAGGGATGACGGTAATGCCCATATCGGCGGCGATGTCGGCGGGCAAATCGGATGTGCTGTCGGTAACTATGCGTATGTTCATTCGCTCACTCGCAAGTATGCTTATTCAATTGAAACGATGAAGTGATAGTACGGCTGCCCGCCGTAGTAGTATTCGAACTCTATGTCCGGGAATTCCGCCTGCGCCTGCGCTATGGCATGCTCCGCTTCTTCGTTTGTGAGCGGATCGCCGCCGTAGAGCGTAACGATTTCGGCATCGTCCATATCGGCGCGGCGCATAACCGCAAGCAGCGTATCGGCCAAGCCGTCGCCTGCCGCTACCAACTGCCGGTCGAGCATCCCGATGAGCTGCCCTTCCATAGCGGTAACGCCGTCAAGCGTAACCGTGCGCGCGGAGCGGGTGATTTCGGCGGTGCGAACCCACTCCATCCGCTGCTCCATTTCGGCGGCGTTGTCGGCGATGCTTCTGTATGGCAGAAACTCCAGTATCGCGGCGATGCCCTGCGGAATATCGGCGGTTGGGACGACTAGCGCCGTCTTATCGGACACTTCGGCGGCTTGCTGCGCCGCGGGGATGATGTTCTTGTTGTTGGGCAGCACGATGACATATTCCGACGGCACCTTGTCAATGGCGTCCACAATTTCGCGCACGCTGGGGTTCATCGTATCGCCCGCCACCATAATGGCGGCGCCTTCGCGGTGAAACAGATCCTCCAAGCCGCTGCCCCACGCCACGGCTAGGATGGGCTTGGGGATTATCTGCATGGGCAGCATGCCTTCCTGTTGGCGCTGATTGTACGCAAGCCGCTCGCGCTGGTCGTCCATATTCTCGACGCTGACGCGGCTCACTTCGCCCAAGCTGCGCGCATAGTCTAGCAGCGCATCGGGCGTTTCGGTATGCACATGCACCTTCATAAGCGCGTCGTCGCCAATCACCACCGCCGATTCCCCCCGCGCGCTCATCTCAGCGCGCACGGCGTCAATGTCCAAGCCAATACCCTGGATGACGAACTGAGTGCAGTTGCCGTACTCTTCCTCTTCGGTCATATCCAGGAAATCCAAAGAGACCGCGGCGTCCGATATGTCCACGCCTTCGGGCAGCGGCATATCCAGGTCGGATGCGTGGGCGCTATCGCCGGCGGCGCAGCGGCGCGCGCCTTCGAGTATCATCCAAAGCCCCAAGCCGCCGGAGTCCACCACGCCCGCCTCTTGCAGGCGAGGCAGCAGCGTGGGCGTGAGCGCCACGGCGTTCTTGGCGGCATCGGCTGCGGCAGTGAGCATATCGTTTGCGGCGGCGCCCTCTTGCGCGCTCAGAGCGGCCGCCTCCGCCGCGTGCGTGAATACCGTCAGCATCGTCCCCTCGACCGGATTGCCGATAGCGCCATATGCGTACTCGCGCGCCAAAGTCAGCGCATTGGCGAAATCGGCGGCGCTGACGGACGCCTTGCCTTCAAACGCCGCGGACACGCCCTTGAAAAGCTGCGATACGATTAAGCCGCTGTTGCCCTTAGCGCCCATGCAAGCGCCGTCGGACATCGCCTTGGCGACCGCCGCCGCGCTGTCCCCGTCGGACGATTGCGCCGCCGTGAGCGTGTCCCGCAGCGTGAGCAGCATATTGATGCCGGTGTCCCCGTCCTGCACGGGGAACACATTCAAGCGGTTCACAAGGTCGACGTGCGTCTCCAGAATGCGCGCGCCCGCCGTGAACATCGCCAGCAGCGCGCTGCCGGACCATGGCGCTGAGATGCCGTTGTCTTGAAGAAAGTCTGTCATTCGGTTGCCGTTTTCCGTCGGGTATGTTATGTTTGTGTTATATTTCACAGGCTCGCAATGCGCGCAATCCGCGCAATCCGCAAACGCTTGCGATGTGCGCTTAGGCAATGCAGGGCTTGATGATACCAAATATGATAGTTGCGGTAAAGGTGAACTATGGCAGTATGCGAAATGTGCCATAAGACGGGGCAATCGGGCAACAATGTGAGCCACTCCAAGCGGCGCACCCGCACAAGGTGGCTTCCCAATGTGCAGAAGGCGACCGTGATGGTGAACGGGGCGGCGACCAAGATGCGAATCTGCACCCGTTGCCTGCGGACGCACTACAAGCAGCTTATGAAGGGCTAATCGTCTTGCAACAGCTACTGCTAGTTGGATTAAGCCACAAAAGCGCCCCCTTGGAAGTGCGGGAAGCGGTGTCTTTCTTGAGCGATCAGCTTCAGCAAGCGCTGCCGTCCCTGCGGGATGAACTTGGCGAAGCGGTCATCCTGTCAACCTGCAACCGCACCGAGATATATTCGGTTACCGACGACGTCCCCGCCGCCACTCAGCGCATCAAGCGCTTCGTGGCGGACTACCACGCGCTGCCGCCCGCCGACGTAGCGCCGCATATGTACAGCCGCTCCGGCGCCGACGCCGCGCGCCACCTGTTCGGGGTGTCAAGCGGCCTCGATTCGCTGATAGTGGGCGAGTCCCAGATACTAGGGCAGGTGCGGGGGGCGTTGAGCGCCGCCACCGAAGCCAAATCGGTGAAAATATCCTGCTCCGGGCTGTTCCACGCCGCAATGCGCGTAGGACGGCGCGTGCGCCAAGAGACGGGCATAGGCCGCAACCCGCTGTCCGTGAGCTACGCCGGCGTGCGCCTAGCGCAGCGGGTGCTGGGCGGCCTATCGGACAAGCGGGCGCTGCTAATCGGCGCCGGCGAAGCGGGCAGTCTCATCGCGCGCGCGCTGCGAACCGTGGGCGTGGGCGACCTGATGATAGCCAACCGCACGCCGCAGAAAGCGCAAGAACTAGCCGGCTATCTCAACGGTACGGTTGTGCCGTTTGAGCGCTTGGAAGAGGCGATGAGAGACGCCCAAATCGTGCTTGCGGCAACCGATTCGCCAAGCTACATAGTCACCAAGCGAATGGCACCCGCGCTGCGCCGCAATCCCCACGAAACGCCGCTGTTCGTCTTCGACCTAGCCATCCCGCGCGACATCGATCCCGAAATCGCCGACATCGACGGCGTGCGGCTGTTCAACATCGACGACCTGTCCGCCATCGCAGAGGAAAACCTGGCAGAGCGCAAACGCGCCGCCGCCGCCGCCGAAAGCATCATTTCGGAAGAGGTGGACGCTTTCCTGCGATGGTGGGATTCGCTCGACGCGTTGCCCACGGTCAAGGCGATACGCCAAAACGCCGAGGACATCCGCCGCCGCGAGGTCACCAAGGCGCTGGCTATGCTAAACGACGCATCCCCGCAAAACCGCCAGGTGGTCGATGCGCTGACGCGTTCCATCGTGAACAAGATACTTCACGACCCCACCGCGTCCCTCAAGCAGGGCGCGAACAAGACGCAGATACGCGCCGCCCGAAACCTGTTCCGCGTCGAAGAAGTCGATTAGCGCGCCGCTCCGAACAGACTTAGCCTGCGTTATCATCGGTTTCGGTTAACGCGCTCCATCGCATCCAGCAACCGTATCCCCGGCGTTGCCGTCCCTTCAAGCGGCGACGCATGCGTTTCGCCCTCATTGCAGCCAGTCCCGCCCTTCTCATCACCGCAAGATTACGCGCCCGCTTGCGTTTTTGCGCCTTTGCGTTAAAATGCCCCCAAACCTAAACTGCCTAAACTTGAGGGGTGTGTTCCCAATGTTGCATACATTCTTTAACTTCCGCCGCATCTCAACGCTGACCGCTTTGCTTCTCATAATCGCATTGGCGGCCGTAATGTTCGCCAGCGCCCCGGCAGAGACGCAAACCGCGCCCGCGGATGCAACCGCTACACCCACAACAACTGGCACGTCGACCGCAACCCCCACGCCCACCGCTACCGCAACCCCAGATCCGGATGCAACTGCCACTCCAACCACTACCGCAACTGGCACGGCAACTGCTACACCCACCGCTACGCCTACCGTAGCGCCCCCCAACGCCGACTACGACATCGACAACGACGGCCTCATCGAAATCAGAACCATCGCCCAACTCAACGCCGTCAGACACGACCTAGACGGGGATGGCAAGCAAGGCTCCGTCAGCGCCACAAACTGGGCTACATACACAACCGCTTTCTTCAACGCCGCGTCCGACATGGGCTGCAAGCTCACCGACCACGACTCCGATTCCAGCACTCCCCAGCAAGCCACCTGTACCGGCTACGAACTGATGATGGACCTGGACTTCGACACCAACGGCGACAGGGAAGTGAACTCGTCAGACACCTACCCCAACTGGACGCCCATCGGCACAGCAGCCAATAAGTTCAACGCCACATTCAAAGGCAGCCTCACCAATGGCGTGATGCCCAAAATCTCCAATCTCACAATAAGCGGCGAGTTAACGGAAGCGGGGCTGTTCGGCGCGACGGGATCTAACGCGCGCATTGAAAACGTGGGGCTTGTGGATGTCAATGTGGGAGTAACCGCTTCCGCCATCAACGCAAAGATCGGCGCGCTAGTGGGAAACAACGCCGGCAAGATAATAGCGTGCTACTCCACGGGCGCAATAACCGCCACTGCGGGCGCCTACCCCGACGCCGGCGGTCTAGTGGGTTACAACGGGGGAACAATAGCCGCCGCCTTCTCCCGCGCTACCGTCTATATGTCATCAGGCAGTGAAATCCACGTTGGCGGTCTAGCGGGATACAACGGGGGGACGATAACTGCCGCATACGGCGCGGGCGCGGTCGGGGGCAAGGGCGGCAGCGGCTTCGTGGGCGGTCTGGTGGGCTACAACGATGGGACGATAAACGCCAGCTACTCCATCGCGCCCGTTACTTCCGCCGACGCCGATCCTACCAACATTAGCACCAGCAAGCCGGCAGCCCTCGGCCTGGTCTATAACGATACGGATCCCACCAACATGGGCACGGTAACCGCTAGCTACTGGGACTTCATGGCCAGCGGCATAGACGACAACGCCCCCACTACGATGCCGCAGGGGAAATCTACGAGCGATCTCACGTCGGCATCGCCTACATCCTCCACCACCAGCATATACGCCGATTGGGACGACCTGACGATTGACGGCAAAGTGGTTGATCCATGGGGCTTCGACCCCAACAGAACCTTTCCCCCGCTGCTGACATACGGCGGACACACCACTGCCATACCGGGCAATCAACTTTTCGTGAACAGCGGCATCAGCAGCCGCTACGGCGGAAACACAATACATCCCCGAGAGGGAATGACCTTATACACTAATATGGGAGCATATGGGAGCGCTTTCAGAGGGATGCGCTACGGATGGACTTGGGAATGGCAGACCTCTACCGACGGCATAACTTGGACTTCGCTTTTCGCTCTGGACCGCAGCGTCTGGACCACCAGAGGCGCGTGCTGCTCCTGGCTCTTCGTTCCTAGGATAGAGCATATAGGCAAATACTTCCGCGCAAAGATGCTGCTAAGAGACATGAGCTACGCTTACACTAGGGTGATAGGCAAGATAAAGCCTGCCAGTACCACCGACACCGTTGCGCTGAGCTTCGCAAGCGGCCACAACCCGCCTCGCATTGGAACGCCGATAACGTTTGCGGCGTTGCCTAACGCTCCTAGCAACGCTCCTGTGGTGGGGCTATGGTATCGTTGCGATGCAGTCGACGACGCGCCGCCGGATCCGGGGTGTGAGGTAGTCGGAAGCCTTGCTTCATACACGCCGAGCGCCGACGACCTAAACCACTACATACGCGCCTACATCTACTACAAGGACGTCGGCGTATGGGAACGCGCATCCCCCGGCGTCACACAACAAAAAGTGGGTGATGTTCAGCGCGTCTGGCCGTGGCGGACCGAGTAACGAAACGAACTTGACCACGCGGCATGCAGTTTGATGCGCCGTCCTCAAACCGCCCGCCGCTCTAACATACGCCCCGCCAACAATTGCCGCCGGCGAAACTACCCCTGCGGCAATCGGATACATGTGCCCGATTGCCGCAGGGCTTTTCGCGTTATTGCGGGCGTCTGCGATATGAATGCGGCGATTTGAGCGCGGCAAGCATTCTCATAGGTAAGCGCAATTGAGTGTACAACCCGCGAAGTATCCGCTAATACAGATCTTCCCAAAAGAGATATTCTTAGAAAGTTTCAAATCGATAAAACCCCGTAATGTCAGAATGCCGCCGCTTTTGTTGACATGACAATATGCCGAATATATCATAAAATCAATGGCGCAAGTTTCGCTTGAACGAAGCCAACTCCATACATCACATCAGCGACAACTCAATCTACTTATACTCAAATATCAGCGAATACTCAATTCCTCAAACTCAAACCTAGGAGGGGGATATGGCAGAATACACCAAGAGCGAAGCGCTTGATTGGGCGCGCGAAAATCTGCGCGGCCAATGGACTACCCTGATGACCCCCTTCACCGCTGACGACGACTTCGACGAAGAAGGCATGCGCCGCAACATTCGCCATATCCGCGCGCTCGGCACGCAAGGCGCAGGCTGTACATGGGGAATGGGCGAGTTCTGGAGCCTCACGCTTGAAGAGCGAATGCGCGTCTTCGACGTAGTGGCGGACGAAGCCGGCGGCGATTGGCCGATCGGGGCGCACGTCACGCACACCTCATACAAGGATATGCTGGCGCTGGCGAAGCACTCCGAAGCCGTGGGCTTTGACCTGCTCATAGCGGCGGCCCCCTATTTCGTTACCAAGACCGAAGCGCAGGTTGTCGACTGGATACGAATGCTCGCCGACAATACCAACCTCGCCATTATGTACTACAACTCCCCGCAGTTCGGCATCGTTATGAGCGCGCAGGGCTTGGGGCAGATATGCGCCATCCCCAATGTGGTGGGCGTCAAAGAGGCGAGCTTCAATCCCGAACTCTCTATAGAAGCACATCAACTTCTAGGCAGAGACGCCATCATCAGCACGCCCGACGAATGGATTATGTTCAAGGGGCGCGAGCTGGGCTTCGAGCAGCAGGTCATGTTCGCCAACACATCCGATTGGCGCTTCGACCGCCCCGGCAAGAACTACTACAATCAGTTCATCGACAAGGCGATGCGCGGTGACCTGGACGACGAGTTCTACGACGCGCACGTCCGCCCCATCAAGGCGGTCTCCGACAAGTGGTGGGCAAGCACGGTGCAGAAGGCAAACGGCGCGCTCCCCGCTCCGATGTGCAAGTATTGGGGCGAAGTGATGGGCATGGCGGGCGGCCATGTGCGCCAACCGCACATCAACCTGTCCGACGAAGAGAAAGCCGAACTGAAGCGAGACGTGGAAGCCGCCCTAGCCGCAATCTAGTTTCGCAATCCGATTCAATGCCGGTTCAACGCCGGCTCCAAGAAAGGCAATCGCAAATGATCCTAATGGTTAGCGTCCAGAACCTCGCAGAGGCTTTGCAGGCTCTCAAGGGCGGCGCCGACATCGTCGATGTGAAGAACCTGCAAGAAGCCCTGGTGGGATCGGCGCATCCCCATATCGTTCGCGACGTCCGCAACGCCATCCCGATGGAGCGCCACGCCAGCGTTACGCTCGGCGTAGTCCCCAATCAAGTCGGCACCGTGGCTATGGCGGTGTACACTGCCGGCGTGCTGCAAGCCACATCGGTCAAGGTAGGCTTTATGGACACCGAATATCCCGCCGCCGCCGAAACCCTGCACGCCTGCCGCGAAGCACTAGACGGCTTCGACACCAAGCTCATCGGCTCCCTATTCGCCGACAACACACTCTACGGCGGGCTTGAACCCCACCACATGAACAAGCTGGCGAAAGAGACCGACTGCGACGGATGGCTCATAGACACGCTGACAAAGGACGGGCGCAATCTCTTTGACTTTATCCGCGAAGAAGAGCTGCGCGATATGGTGTTCGAAGGCAAAGAGGCGGGCATGAGCACCGCGCTGTCCGGCCACCTGCGAATCGACGACCTTGACGAACTAGCGCGCATCAACCCCGACATCGTGGGCGTGCGCGGCGCCGCCTGCCAAAAGGCGGACGACCGCACATCCAGCGTCCACTGGGAACCGGTCGCCGAGTTCAAGCGCCAGATCGATATGCGCCTAAGCGGCGATGTGGATGTGTTCGCATCGGCGTCTGTGCCGTCGAGCGGCGGCGCAAACGGCAGCGTGAGCGCCAGCGACTGGGTTGTCATAGACGGCACCGGCAAAACCTGCGCCGGCATCATCGCCGCCCTCACCGAACACATCGACGCCGACGGCGAATCGTTTGTCGAAGTGCTAATTCCGGATGTCCTCAACACCTACGACGTCATCGTTTGGGCGGAAAAACGAAATCACAGCATTCTGACGCAGCGCAAAGACGACGCCGGTTTCGTGAGAATGCTAATCAGGCCCTAACCCGCCTATTGGCGGCAGAGCCGGGCGCGCAGCCCATTCGGACGCGGCGCGCCGCTATGGATGCGCGGCAACGGGAGCGCCGAATAATGGTTCCAGACATTGTGCAGGCAATAGCGATCTATGTAGGACTCGTTAGAGACCTGTTGCTGCTCATCATACTCATCGTAATTCTGATTCTGGTCTATACGATCTACCGAAAGGTATCGCAGGGGCTTAACTCCGCAAATCGGATTCTGGAAAACACCGAGGATATCGTCAACACGGTGTCCGAAAACATCGTCAGGCCCGCGGCGTCAGGATCCGGATTCGCCTATGGGCTAGGCAAGGCGATAGCCTTTCTGAGGGGAACGAAGAAGTAGCGGCAAGGAGGCCGAACATGGCAAACAACAACGACGGCGGCACATCATTCACTTTGGGATTCATTCTTGGCGCAATAGTAGGCGCGCTGATTGCGCTGCTGATTGCGCCCAAGACCGGCTCTGAAACCCGCGGCGAGCTCATGGAGCGCAGCCAGGCTCTCAGATCCCGCGCCGAAGAGATTGCGGCCCAGGCGCGCACCGAAGCGCAGACGCGCGCCACCACCGGCGTCGCGACCGCGCGCGAGCGCATAGCCCCCGCATATGAAGGCGTCCGCGAGCGCGTAACCCCCGTTGTAGAGCAGGTCGTCGGCAGAGTGCAGGACGGCAGCGCCCCAACCCCAAGCGCAGACGACGCCCCCGCCGACGAGCATTCCCAGACCGACAGGGCGTAACCGCAGCGAACAACCGCCCGCAATCATAAACACGCAGCCCCCGCCCGTTTCGCCGGCAGGGGCTGTTCTCATACGCAACGGCGCGCGCAATGAAACGCCGGCTTACGGCGCATAGCGCGGATACGAACCCAGCACCTTCAGCATCGCCGCCTGCTCCCTCACCGCCTCAAGCGCGTCCCGCACGATGCCGTCCCGCTTGTGTCCGTCTATATCCACAAGAAAGATATACCTGCCGAGGCTCTTTCGCGTGGGGCGAGACTCTATCTTGCTCAGGTTGATGCCTCTGCTCGAAAACTCCGTCAGCGCGCTGACCAGAATGCCCGGGCTGTTCGTATCAAAGTTGAAGCACATAGAAGTCTTATCGTTGCCCGTAGGCGCGCTGTCCGCCGCCGCCAGCACCACAAAGCGCGTGGCGTTGCTGTGATTGTCCTCAACCTCTTCATCCACAATCTCAACATCGTAGTTCGCGGCGGCGCGCTTGCCCGCAATCGCCAGCGCGGGCGCGGCGGCATTCAGCATCTCGCCCACCGCCGCCGCATTGCTCGGCGACGGCATCAGATCGGCGTTTGGAAAGCGCCGCAGCAGATACTCCCGGCACTGCGCCAGCGACTGCGGATGCGAATAGACCATCTCAACATCGGCATCGGCAAGATTTGCGCCCGACTTGGCTATCAAGCAGTGGTGAATGGGCAGCACAAGTTCGTTCTTTATCAGCAGATCCGACTCGTGTATGAGCAAGTCCACCGTGAAGGTTACGGCGCCCTCAAGGCTGTTCTCGATCGGCACGATGCCCTCATCCGCATCCCCGGAGTCCACGCTCGCGATTACCGCCGGAAGCGATGGAACAGGCGCCAGGTCGAACGCTAGATAGCCGTCTTTCTTGGCGTACAGAAGCGCCGCCTCTTCCGAATATGTGCCAGGCGGACCCAAATATGCCAGCCGTTTCGTCATCGCCGTCGTCCCTCCCTAATCGTTGATTTGCGGCTATGCGCCCGCGCGCCCAATGCCAATAGAGCGCTGCGTCAACTACCGCGCGCTTTGTCCGGTCAAATCGTCCAGCAGCGAATCGTTGCCCGCAAGCACAAGCCAATCGTTTGCCCGAAGCTTGTCTTTGCTGCTGGGCTTCAGCGTGATGTTCTTGCCGCGCGAAATCGCCAGCGCCGATAGCCCGGCATCCCGCGCGTTGCTGCCCAAGCCGGGCAGTTCGCCTATGCTCAGATCGGCGAAGCGACTGGGAACGCGCAGTTTGCTTATGCCGAAGTTGGGAAGTATCTCCATATACTCCTGCACATCCGGATGAAACAGCGAATGCGCCAGCCGCGCCCCCATCTCCGCCTCCACCTGAACCACCTTGTTCACGCCGAGCCGCTCCAGCGTGTTGGCGTGCAGCCGATCCTTGGCCCGCGCCACGATGTACCCCACATCCAAAGTCTTGAGCATCACCGAAACCATCACGCTGGACACCAGATTAGCGCCGATAGCCACGATAGCCATATCGTAGTCCGGAATCCCAAGCTCGCGCAGCACCGCATCGCTGGTAGCGTCCCCCACAAGCACATGCGTAGCGTTCCCCATCATATCTTGAACGCGGCTTTCGTCTTCGTCTATCGCAAGCACATCGTGCCCCTGATTGTACAAGGTCTGCGCCACACTTGAGCCGAAGCGTCCCAGCCCTATAACCACTACCTGCCTCTTCATCCGTTCTCACCTGCCCTCTTTTGGAATGCGGCTTGACACTAGCCGCTATCCTATTGTAACCCTTTCTTGAGCGTAGCGGTACAGGTCTTGCTCCGGCCTATACGCCATCGTCAGCCCTATCGTGAGCGGCCCGAGCTTGCCGATGAACATCGTCGCCGCGATTATCAGCCGCCCATAGTCGGACAGCAGCGGCGTTATGCCCGTGCTCAACCCCACCGTCCCGAATGCGGACGCCGTCTCAAACAGAATGTCCAAGAAGCCCAATCCCTGTTCCGTAACGCTGAGAACCAGGATTACCAGAAACACGAACAGCAGCGACATCACCAAAATCAGAAACGCCCGCTGAACCTGCGATGCCGGTATTTCCCTGCCAAACGCCGATGTGTGATTTCGCTGTCTCAGCAGCGCTATCACCGCGATTGCCACCACCGCCAGCGTGTTCACCTTCACCCCGCCCGCCACCGACGCCGACGCGCCGCCCACGAACATTAGCGAAGATGTGAGCGCATTCGTGGTATCGCCGGCCGCGCTCAAGTCCGCTATCGTGAAGCCCGCCGTCCGACCGCTGACCGCCTGAA
This sequence comes from Dehalococcoidia bacterium, assembly GCA_965203895.1. Classification (GTDB taxonomy): domain Bacteria; phylum Chloroflexota; class Dehalococcoidia; order Lucifugimonadales; family JADFKI01; genus Bin90. The sequence goes on from CBDBDI010000003.1 coordinate 485,219, forward strand.
ACGCCGCCGCCATCGCCTTTTCCCCAATCGACATATCCCCAATCGTTTCGGGATTGCCGTACTCCAGCGCAAAGAAGCCCACCGCCCCCACAACCGTCAGCAGCAGCGTGGCTATCAGCGCAAGCTTAGTATTAAGCGCAAACCGCGAAAAGCGTCTGACTCTGACAACATCGATTATCACAAGATAACTGATTGCGCCGATGAAAATCAGAACGGCTATGACGCTCAGCACAAAGGCGTCTGTTCTGTACGCCAAAAGCCCTTCCACCTCTTTGAAGGCGAGGAAGCCGGCGCCGTTGAACGCCGATACCGAATGAAACGCCGCCTGCCAAACCGCATCCGACGGCGGGTAGCTGAACATATAGAAATACGCCAGCAGCGCCACAAAGCCTATGACCTGTATCCCCGTCGCCACAACCACTATGCCCACCGTAAGCCGCGCCATGCTGCCGAACTGGTCCAGCATCAGGTTCTCGCGCATCAGCAGCCGCTGCGTTAGCGTAACCCGCTGCCCCATAAGTATCAGCAAAAAGGTGGCGATGGTCATAAACCCAAGCCCGCCCAGATATATCATTCCCAAGATGATGATCTGCCCCGCGCGCGTCCAATACTGCGCCGTATCCTGCACCACCAGCCCCGTGCAGGTAATCGCCGACGTTGATGTGAACAGCGCCACCACCAGCGGCGTAACCTCGCCCGTCCGATTCGTGAACGGCGGCAGCAAAAGCAGCGTCCCAACCGCTATAATGGCAAGAAAGAAATATACTATCGTGAGAGGCGACGCCATAAACCTAGACGAAACCCTACGCGACGGCGCTGTTATCTCAACGGACTGCGTCAGCGGCTGCTCAAACTGACCCGCAGCGCGCTCCGGGGACGGGCTTTTCTGTCTGCGGATATACTGCACTTTGCGCCTTATGCGTATGAATGTCTAAGGGATGTCTAGGATATGGAAAGGGACGTTCCGCAGCGCCGCAAACCTTGCGCCAATCGGCGTTGCGGGTTGACAATGCGCTGACAACATTATGCTGACAACGCTGACATCACAGGCGCAAATTCGGCACTTTCGGGTGTATAATCACCGCTTGAACGGGCAACCGCCGTTTGCGATTTTATTCCCGTGAAAATAACAATGTCAAATGTATGTGGCTCCGTCTCTGCGCGCCCGCAATCCCTTGTACCGTACCTTATTCAAGCGGTGGAAGTTGCCAAATCAAGCGCGCATAGCGCCTATGCAAAGCGTATGGAGGACGAAAACAAGTGCGTGTGTTAGTTACCGGCGGAGCCGGCTTCATCGGCTCTCATATAGTCGACGCTCATATCGAACGCGGCGATGCAGTGTCCATTGTGGACAACCTATGCGGCGGCAGTCCCGCCAATGTGAACCCTGAGGCGCGCCTCTACGACGTCGACCTCAACGACGCCCACGCGCTCGCGCAAGCGTTTGCCGACGCCAAGCCCGACGTCGTCAGCCACCACGCCGCGCAAGTCAGCGTCCGCAACTCTATGTCCGACCCCACGCACGACGCTCAAATCAACATCATCGGCTCGCTGAATGTGCTTCAAGCCTGCGTCCAACAAGCCGTAGAGCGCCTCATATTCGCATCCACCTGCGCCGTGTACGGCAAGCCGGAGCGCCTGCCCATGGACGAAGCGCACGCCTTGCGCCCCGAATCCGTCTATGGCGCGTCCAAGCTCAGCGTAGAGACGTTCATACGCCTGTACGCCGACGCATACGGGCTTAAGCACAAGATATTTCGCTACGGCAATGTGTTCGGCCCGCGCCAAAACCCCGCGGGCGAAGCCGGCGTGGTAGCCATATTCACCGGGCAGATGTGCCGCGGCGAGCAACCCGCCATATTCGGCGACGGAACAAAGACGCGCGACTACATCTTTATCAACGACATCGTGGCGGCCAACATAGCCGCTATGAACGCCCACGGCGACAATCAAACCTACAACCTAGCGCGAGGCGTGGGCGTATCCGACTTCGAGATTTTCGACGCCGTGCGCGCCTCCGTCGGCGCAACGATGCAGCCCAAGTACGCCCCCGTGCGCCCCGGCGAAGCCCAAGCCGTCAGCCTAGACGCGTCCAAAGCGCGCCAAGCCCTCCACTGGCAGCCCGCCGTAGATCTGCCCGACGGCATTCGGCAGGTAGTCGACCACTACCGCCAAACCCACAACGTCACGCCATAACCCGCCCTAATTTCAGAACTTTGCGCCCTTGCGTTAAATTCTAGACCATAAGCGCAGCAACCCAAAACCGCTTTCGCATTATGGTATATTATCCCCATACCATCACATGCGCCGTCAAAGCCTAAACAAGAGGCAGCCAATGGTTACAAAACTAATCGCCGCTCCCAAGCAAGACGAACACGCCAAACATCTTGCAGTATTCCCCGAATATCCCCCAAGAGACGATATGCAGAACGCGCTCTACCTAAACCGATACGCCCATGTAACCGCGCTTGAGGTTCACCTCGGCAACCCGGACACAACGCTTGTGCTGGGCGAAGTTTCGGTAGCGCCCACCGCCGACTTTTCCAAAGAGCATAGACGCCCCGACCTTATGGTGGCGTTCAATTGCGACCGCGATCTAGTCATTCGGCAAAACGGCTATGCGATAGAAACGCAGGGCAAGCCGCCGGACTTTGTGTTGGAGGTGGCGTCCTCGACCACGGGCATAATCGACTTCACGGACAAGCGCATAGACTACGCCGCTTACGGCATACGCGAATACTGGCGATACGACCAGACAGGCGGCGACTACCACGACGTCGCGCTTGCTGGCGATCGCTTGGTGGACGGCGCGTATAAGAAGCTTGACGTGAAGTGGCATGACAATATGCGCTGCAGCGGATACAGCGAGGCGTTGGATCTGTATGTCTGCTGGGAATACGGCCGGCTGCGCTGGTACGACCACAATACTGGCGAATATCTGCTGACCTTTTTCGAGGAGCGCAATATGAGGCTGCAAGAAACTGCGCGCGCTGATGAAGAGGCGTTTGCGCGGCGGCAGGCAGAAACGCGCGCCGCTCAAGAAGCATATCTGCGGGAACAAGAAGCGTTTGCGCGGGAACAAGCCGAAGCTGAAAACCTCCGCCTCCGCGCTGAACTTGAAGCGATAAGGCGCAGCATGCAATCCGACGAAGAGAACTGAGACAAACCGCCGTGATGCACTTTGCTGCCCCAAGCCCGCGCGACGATTTGACGACAGAACCTAAACTATGCTCACCGAACACCGGCCACCCACCGAACTGATACGCCGCATTCACGCCCGCCCGACGATGGCGGTCATATCCGTTGCGGGCGCAGGTACCGCCGCAATATCGTGGCTACTCGGCGTCGCCGGCGCATCCCGCACCGTGCTGGAAATCGGCGTCCCCTACGCATCGCCCGCCCTAACCGAGTTCGTGGGCTATGAGCCGTCTCAATTCGTATCCGAAGAGACCGCAACCGCTATGGCGCATTCGGCGTACAGGCGCGCCATCCGGCTGCGCGCGGACTGCGAACCCGTCGTGGGCATCGGCTGCACCGCTACCATCGCCACCGACCGAACCAAGCGCGGCGAACACCGCTGCTTCATCGCCGCATGGAGCGCTGATGGCGTGTTCACCCAAAGCCTGACGCTTACCAAAGGACTGCGCGGGCGCTCCGCCGAAGACGAGATCGTCAGCAAGTTGATATTGCGCGCGTTGGCGGAAAGCGCCGGCATCGAGCCCAACCTAGACTTGGAACTAGCCGCCGTCGAGCAAGTCCATACAAGCCGTGTATCCTACTCCGATCCGATTGCGGCGCTTATGGCGGCGCACATAGACCTGGCGATAATTCACCCCGACGGGCGCACCGCCGCCGACCAACCCCTGCGTGGCGGCATCCTATCCGGCTCATTCAACCCACTGCACTGCGGACACGAAACGCTGGCGCTGATGGCGGCGCGCATCCTAGACACCACCGTCGCATACGAACTCTCCGTCGCCAACGTCGATAAGCCGCCACTCACCGAACCCGAAGTGCGCCGCCGCGTCGCTCAGTTCGCCGGCAAAGCCCCCCTGGCGCTGACGCGCGAACCCGTCTTTTGGAAGAAGTCCCGCCTGCTGCCCGGTTGCGCCTTCATCATCGGCGCAGACACCGCCATCCGCCTAGTGGAGCCGCGCTACTACGAAGGCAGCCGTTCCAAAATGCTGATTGCGCTTGAGCGTATGCGCCGAAACGATTGCCGCTTTCTCGTCGCCGGGCGTATCGACGGGGCGGCGTTTCGCACGCTGTCCGACGTGCCAATCCCCGACGGCTTTGAGCCGATGTTCGCCGCCATACCTGAAGCGGCGTTCCGCAGCGACTTATCCTCAACCCAAATCCGTCAGGCAAGCCGCGCGGTGAGCCTATGAGCAGCTACAGAGACCTGCGCGAATTCATCGCCTTCCTTGAAGACAAAGGTGCCCTGCGCCGCATCAGCGCCCCCGTCAACAGCGAGCTGGAGATTACCGAAATCGCCAGCCGCGTCATCGGAGAAGGCGGCCCCGCGCTGCTGTTCGAGAACGTGGACGGCGGCGGCATCCCCGTTCTAATCAACATATTCGGCACGCACCAACGGGTTGCGTGGGCGCTGGGCGTGGATCACGTCGACGAAATCACCGAGCGCGTCCGCAAGCTGCTAGGCTTGACGCAGGGCCCACCCAGCGGCATCGTGAACAAACTCAGAACCCTAGGCGATCTAGCCGGACTGGCTCGCAGCCAACCCAAGCTCGTCAGAAACGCCCCATGCCAAGAAATCGTGCTGACGGGCGCAGATGCCGACGTCAGCGGCCTGCCCATCCTCAAATGCTGGCCATTGGACGCCGGCCGCTACATCACCCTGCCCCTGGTCATATCGCGCGATCCCGTGTCCGGGCGGCGCAACGTCGGCACCTACCGAATGCAGGTTTTCGACGGCAAGACGATGGGTATGCACTGGCAGTCCCACAAAGTTGGCGCGCGCCACTATCGCACAGGCGAAGAGCGCCGCCTTGAACGCCTCGAAGTAGCCGTAGCGCTAGGCGCAGACCCAACTACGATATGGACCGGTTCTATGCCCTTGCCCCCCGATATGGACGAATTCGCCATCGCAGGCGTCATACGCGGCAAAGCCGTCGAAACCGTCAAGTGCAAAACCGTCGACCTGGAAGTCCCCGCGCACGCCGAAATCGTGCTTGAAGGCTACGTCGTCCCCGGCGAACTCCGCCCCGAAGGCCCATTCGGCGACCACACCGGCTACTACTCCATGCAAGACGACTACCCCGTATTCCATCTCACCGCGCTAACCCGCCGCCGCAATCCCATCTATCCCACAACTTTCGTGGGCGTCCCCCCGAAAGAGGACTTCTTTATGGGCAAGGCGAGCGAGCGCATCATGCTGCCCGCGCTCCAAGCCACCCTGCCCGAAGTGGTGGACATAAATATGCCCGCCGAAGGCATATTCCACAACCTGCTGCTGGTGTCCATCAAGAAAGAGTACCCTGGACACGCCCGCAAGGTCATGAACGCCCTCTGGGGCTTGGGCTTAATGATGCTCACCAAAACCATCATAGTGGTCGACCACTATGTCGATGTGCAAAACCCGTCCGAAGTAGCCTGGCGCGTTACAGCCAACCTCGACCCCGGCGCAGACATCGTATTCTCCGAAGGACCGCTCGACGACCTCGACCACGCAAGCGCCACCCCACGATACGGCGTCAAGATGGGCATCGACGCCACCGCCAAAGGCCGCATCGACGGCCGCGCACGCGACTGGCCCCCCGACATCGTTATGAGCCCCGAAGTCAAGGCGCTCGTCGACCGGAAGTGGACGGAGTACGGCATATGAACGCCGCATCCATGCCCGCATCCGCCGGGCGCAAGCTCGCGCTATTCGTCGACGCCATCAAGTTCCACGAAAGCATATTCGCGCTCCCCTTCGCCTACACCGGCATGATACTCGCCGCCGACGGACTGCCCGCGCTTGACAAGTTCGTATGGATAAGCATCGCTATGGTAGGCGCGCGCACCGTGGGCATGGCCGCCAACCGCATCATCGACCGCTACATCGACGCCCGCAATCCCCGCAACGCAAGCCGCCATCTGCCCACCGGCAAACTCAGCGTCCGCGATATGACGCTACTGACACTCGTCGCGCTTGCGGTCTTCGTGTTCGCCGCCGCTATGCTGAACCCCTTGGCGTTGGCGCTCTCGCCAGTCGCGATTGCCTATCTCATATTCTATCCCTACACCAAGCGCTTCACCTGGGCGTCCAACCTGCTGCTCGGCTGGGCGCTCGCCATTGCGCCCACAGCGGCCTGGGTAGGCGTAACCGGCAGCCTTGCGTGGCAGCCCGTGCTGCTATCCCTCGGCGTGGCGCTCTGGGCGGGTAGCTTCGACATTCTGTACCACACGCAAGACTACGACTTCCAAAAACGCGAAGGCTTGCATTCCGTCGCAACCCGTTTCGGCATCATCGTCGCATTCCGCTTTGCGCGCATAATGGACGGCTTGGCGCTCATAGCGCTGCTTGCGCTTGGGCTTTGGATGGCGCTGACCTGGCCCTACTACATCGGGCTTGCGCTTGCGGCGGGCTTTCTTATCTACAAGCATCGGCTAGTATCCCCCGACGACCTCTCCAAGCTTGGCATGGCGTTCTTTCGCATCAACGCCTATGTGTCAACCACGATGCTTGCGGCAACCCTCATAGCGCTGCTCATGCGCGCAAACGGAGGCTAATATGCAGCGCCCCGTAATCGTAGGCATAAGTGGCGCAAGCGGCGCAAGCATCGCATCCCGCCTCATAGACGAACTGCTCCGAATGCAAACGCCCGTCATCGCAACGGCGTCATCGGCGGCGCGGATGGTATGGCAGGAAGAGATGGACGACTCTTTCGGCGAAGCGCTGGAACGCTGGCAGAGCGCAGGCGATTTCACCTACTACCCGCCCGGCGACCTGCGCGCGCCAATCGCAAGCGGCACATTCGCGGCGCAAGGCATGGCGATAGCGCCCTGCAGCATGTCCACCGTAGCGGCCATAGCGCACGGCTTGTCCGACAACCTTATCCGCCGCGCCGCCGACGTCTGCCTCAAAGAGCGCCGTCCGCTCACCCTCATCACGCGCGAAACACCGCTCAACGCCATCCACCTGGACAACATGGCGTCCCTAGCGCGGCTTGGCGCAACCATCCTGCCCCCCGAACCGCCCTTCTACCTCAAGCCCCAATCGCTCGACGATGTTGTGGACTTCATCGTATCGCGCGCCCTGGCAAGCCTAGGCGTTATCGACGCCCTGCCGCCGTCCATGCGCTACCACGGCCCCGCCAATTCGCAGTAACACGCCGCTTTAAGCGTTGTGAAAGAAGCGCTTAACTTTCATACCGCCTTATGCCATATCTACCCCATCAAGGAAACGCCCAATGTACGACTTTCACACGCACACATTCCTGAGCGACGGCGAGCTTGCCCCAACCGAACTAATTCGGCGCGCCATACACAACGGCTATCGCGTCATTGCAGTAACCGACCACGTCGGCATCGGCAATGTAGAGTACGTAGTCAAGACGCTTGTTAAAGACTGTGCCGCCGCGTCCAAGCGCTGGGACATCCTTGCGCTCCCCGGCGTTGAGATAACCTACGTCCCCCTTGAGGACATAGACGCCGTTGCGCAGGACGCGCGCGCGCTTGGCGCAAAGATGGTCAATGTTCACGGCGAAACCGTCGTAGAGCCGGTGCAGCCCGGCACCAACCTCGCCGCCCTCAGATCGCCGAACGTCGACGTACTAGCCCACCCCGGCCTAATCACGCCCGACGAGGCTCGCATTGCCGCCGAGCGCGGCACATTCCTGGAAATATCGGCGCGCAGAGGCCATGGCTTCGCCAACGGCCACGTTGTGCGCGCCGCCCACGCCGCCGGCGCCCGCATCATCCTGGACTCCGACGCGCACGCCCCCGGAGATCTGCTCACAAGAGACTTTGCGATGAAGGTCGCCAGGGGCGCGGGACTAGACGCAGACGCCGCCAATCGGCTGCTCGAAGCCGCCCCCCTCGATCTGCTCAAAAAGGTAGGCGTGGAATACTCGCCGCCGCCGCATCACAGATAAGCGATGCGGCGCGCTAAACGTCTGACAGCGGCGCATTATACGTATGGCGCATGCGTATTGGGCGTATTATCGCACTGTGCGTATTAAGAGAAAACGCGCGCTAGTCCGGCAGCACTATGGACTCCGGATCTTCGCCGCGTGCAACCTTCGCCGTGTTGTACATCGCGAAAGCGCGGCTGCGCTCCCCCGATTCCTGCGTGAAAGACGCCAAGTGCGGCGTAATCAGCACATTGTCATACCCAAACAGCGGGTTGTCCGTGGGCGTAGGCTCTTCCTCAAGCACATCAAGCCCCGCCGCCATTATCTTCTTCTCTTGGATTGCCCGAAGCAGCGCCGCTTCATCCACCACCGGACCGCGGCAGGCGTTGATTAGCACCGCCGTGGGCTTCATCAGGTCGAATTCGCGGTCGCTTATTAGCTTAGTTGTGCGGCCGTTCAGAGGCACATGCAGCGTTACGATGTCCGCCGTCTGCAGCAGTTCGTCCAGTGATACGCGCGTGGCGTTCAGCGCGCGCTCCAGCTCTTCCGGCACATTGACCACATCGTAATAGATGATGTCGCACTCCCAACCCTGCAGCCGCCGCGCTACACGCGATCCGATGCGCCCAAGCCCCACTACGCCCACCGTCTTGCCCGCGATTTCGTGCGCCTGCGAAAACCAGTCGCTGCGGATGTTCCCCATCCATTCGCCCGCCTGCACAGCGTTGAACTGAAGCTGCATCTTGCGAAACACGCTCACCAGCAGCGTAATCGTGTGTTCGGCAACCGATATGGCGTTCCCGCCGCCGTTGTTCGCGACCCGTATGCCGAGCTCGCCTAGCGTCTGCTTGTCGATCATATCGGTGCCCGCGCTTGTTGTCTGCACAAGCCGCACGCTCGGCGTAAGCCGCGCAAGCTCCACCGAATACTGACTCGGCGACACTATCACCGCCGCCACATCCCGCAGATCCTCCGCCTGCCGCTCTACCGACTGCGTGGAATCCACCCACTTTATCTCCGCCCCCTCCGGAGCGCTGCCCGCAAACGAATCCAGCAGATCGGCGTTTGGAGCGAGATATGCTATATTGGCTACCATTAAATCCTCCCTTTGCGTATCCGTATCCTATGTATGTTTTCTGATTGTTTCGGCTAATTCCTAACCTAACGAATTATATGCAACGGTAGCGCATAAGGGCAAGCCAAGCCGCCCGCCGCCTACATACGCCCGACTGCCGCCGCCCGAATTCCAAACCCATATGTTGCGCGATTATGCGCCTTTGTCTAAAATAGGGCAAGCCCTTAATCTGCGCAGGAGGAGAAACCTAATGCCCACTTTTTCAACCGACAAGTTGCGTAACGTAGTTCTGCTTTCGCACGGAGGCGCAGGCAAGACTATACTCGCAGAGGCGATGCTCCACAGCGCCGGGCTTACCACGCGCTTCGGCAGAGTCGAGGACGGCACTACCGTATCCGACTTCGAGCCCGAAGAGATACGCCGCCAGTCCAGCGCGCAGACCGCTATCCTCGCCTGCCCCTGGCGCGACCACAAAATCAACATCATCGACACCCCCGGCTACGCCGACTTTCGCGGCGAAGTCATCTCAGCTGCGCGCGTCGCCGACGCCGCCGTCGTGGTGATTTCATGCGTCGCCGGCGTCGAAGTCGGCACCGTCCAAATGTGGGATCTCGCCAACGAGCGCAGCCTGCCCCGCATCATCTACATCAGCAAGATAGACCGCGAAAACGCCGACTTTCAGCGCGCTATGGACGCCGTTACCGACCGTTTCGGTAGAGAATGCGTTGCCGTTCAACTCCCAATCGGCGCGGAATCCGACTTCTCAGGCGTGGTGAACCTGCTCGACCCCAACGCCGACATCCCCGCCGACCTAGCCGACGAAGCCGAGCAGGCGCGCGAGCGTCTCATAGAAGCCGTCGCCGAAGCCGACGACGACCTCGCAACCAAATATCTCGAAGGCGAAGAGATAACCCAAGCCGAACTCATAGCCGGCCTCAAGCAAGGCATCGCCGACGGAATGATAATTCCCGTGCTAGTGGGCGCGTCCACATCGCAGACAGGGACGACCGAAATGCTTGACGCCATTGTGGACTTCCTGCCATCGCCCGCCGACGTCGGCGCGGCATCCGCCGAGCAGGTCGACGGCGGCGATGTATCGCTGGATCCCGACAGCGACGGCCCGCTTGCCGCGCTAATCTTCAAGACATCCGCGGACCCGTTCGTGGGCAAGCTCTCATACTTCCGCGTGTACAGCGGCGCTTTCAAGAGCGACAGCCAACTCTGGAACGCCAACGCCGCCCAAGCCGAGCGCATCGGGCAGGTGTTCATTGCGCGCGGCAAAGAGCAGACCGCCGTCCCCGAACTCGCCTGCGGCGACATTGGCGCTACCCCCAAACTCACATCCGCGCTCACCGGGCATACCATCTGCGCGCGCGACAACCGCCTTATGCTTAACGGCATGGAGTTCCCCAATCCCGTCTATCAGATGGCGGTATTCCCCAAATCCCAAGCCGACGTGGACAAGATGACCAGTTCGCTCGCCCGCATCGTTGAGGAAGACCCCAGCCTTATGGTAACCCGCCAGCCGGACACCCTAGAGGTGCTGCTCGGCGGCTTGGGCGATACCCATGTGGACATCGCCGTCGAAAAGATGAAGAACAAGTTCGGCGCGGAAATGGCGCTGCAAATACCCAAAGTGGCTTACAAAGAGACCATCGCCGGCAGAACCAGAGTCGAGTACCGCCACAAGAAGCAGAGCGGCGGACACGGCCAGTTCGGCCATGTATGGCTTGAGCTCGAGCCGCTGCCTAGGGGCGCCGGCTTCGAGTTCGCCGAAACCGTTGTGGGCGGCAACGTCCCCCGCGAATACATCCCATCCGTAGAGAAAGGCGTAGCCAAGGCGATGAGCGACGGCGCTATCGCCGGCTATCCCATCGTGGACGTCAAGGCAACCCTGTTCGACGGAAGCTATCACACCGTCGACTCGTCCGGCATCTGCTTTGAGATAGCCGGCAGCCAGGCGCTCACCAAAGGCGTGCAGCAGGCTTCCCCCACGCTGCTCGAGCCCATAATGCGCGTCCAAATCACCGTCCCCGACGACTTCACCGGCGACATCATCGGCGACATGAACTCCAAGCGTGGCCGCATCCAGGGCATGATCCCGCAGGGCAACAACATGACGCTCATAGAGGGCGAAACTCCGCAATCCGAAATGCTGCGCTACGCCACCGACCTGCGCTCAATGACGCAGGGACGCGGCGCATTCACCATCGAATTCGACCACTACGAAGAAGTCCCGCAGCACCTAGTAGAGCGCATCATCCAGCAAATCAAAGAGCGCGAAGAAGCCCGCGCCTAGCGCACAACCTAAATTCATCGTCGGATGCGCCTGTTCCACCTATGCTTGACAGGGACTTTCTTGCATACTTGCAAGTATGGGTGGAACGCCGCGCAAATCAAAACACGGATAACACTATGATGGACTGGTCAAAAATCGCAGAGGGAATGGCGGCAATGATAGAAAGCATTGCTAAAGAATCCCCGGATCAGCAGACTGACAGCAGGCAAAACAGCGTTGCTCAGAAACGATCAGGTAACCAAAAGCGTTGCCTATTCTGGGAATGCAACGCGCCAATACCGCCCAATCACTTCCTTTGTCGCGTCCACTTCAAAGGCTTCAGAGAAAATCTCATAGATGAGTGTACAGGTTGCAACAGGGCGAAAGACCGTAGGTACAGTTTGTGCTTAGACTGCTATAACAGCCGCCCGCTGCAACAGATTAGAGAACGCCCAGCCGCGCAAGGCGCGCGCAGATGGTACAAGAAAGAACATTCCCCCGAATGGGAAATAAGAGACGCAGCCGCGAATGAGTTCTTCGTCTATATCCTGAAATTGGACAACGGACGCTTCTATGTAGGGCAAACCCGTGAGCTGCGCGAAAGGCTATTGGAACACAGAGACGGCCGCGCCAATTCAACCGCCGGCAGAAATCCAAAATTAGTCTGGTTCACCATTCTGCCATCCCGTGACGTCGCAACGCATATGGAATTGGAGTTGCGAAAACTCGCCGACTCTAACCCACGCGCAATTCGCCGTATGGTAGTCAGGTTTCAGGACTTGCTCAGGGAGCTTGATTACACATAGAAACGGCGCACTGTAGATAAGTCCATTACGCCCTAACGCGCCTACGACGCTCATGTTGCGAACACAGAACCCTCATTCCCGCGCCGCCCAAAGGGTGCGATAGTTCTTGCCGCTTACCGCGTTCATATGCTCAGCGCGCTCAAGCCCGCGCAGCTCATCAAGCGCCTTTTCGCACTCATCCACCGCATCATACTCCCCCGCGCGCTCCAAGCGGCTAATCAGCCTGTCCCACACGCCCAGCCGAATGAGGCTGTCCACATACCGCGTCCACGGTATCACCGCCAGATTGCGTATGCGCGGAAAGCCCGGCCGCTGACGCCGTATCATCCGCAGCCGTTCCTGCGGCGACGCCGCCATCGGCATTATCCGCACCATAGCCCCGTCCCGCGAATTAGTGCGCGGATCCACCACCAGCGCCTTCCGAAACGACGGGAAGAACACCGAAATCGCATCCGCATCGTCTATCGACTTCAGCATCCCGTCTATGTCGAACATAAAGTCGCTGTTCATTCTCTCACTCCTCAACTTCGTCCGCCGTCCGTTTGCGGGAATGGACTAGCGCTGACGCATAGCGCCGCCGCCAATCGTGAACGCCCGCCTACGAATCCACCAGTTCGCGCACCGTCTCTATGAAGGACGGCAGTACGCTCTTCCAGTCCCCCACCACGCCGAAACTCGAGCTCTTGAATATGTTGGCGTCAGCATCGCGGTTGATGGCGACGATGTGCTTGGACGCCGAGCAGCCCGCCATATGCTGACTAGCACCCGATATGCCCACAGTGATGTACAGATCCGGCGTAATCGTCTTGCCCGTCAAACCCACCTGGTAGCTATGGTCGAGCCATCCCGCATCGCACACTGCGCGCGACGCCCCCACAGCGCCCCCCAGCAGTTTGGCGAGATCCTCCAGCATATCGAACGGCTCCGGCCCCCCCAGCCCTCTGCCGCCGCCCACCACGATGCCGGCATCCTCCAGCCGCACGCCTTCCGCTTCCTGCGTAACCGTCTCCACCAGCCGCGCCTTGACCACCGACGGATCGAGATTCGGCTGCAGCTCCACCACTTCGCCGCTGCGCGCTGCGTCCGCCTCAAGCGGCTCATACGCCTTGGCGCGCAGCACAACTATCTGCGGATTAGCGTCGGGGAACGTCACCCTGGCGAGCGCATTGCCGCCGTACACCGGCCGCACCGCCGCAACCCTGCCGCCCGCGTCCGCGCTCACTTCCAGGCAGTCCTGCGCCAATCCCACGCCCAAGCGAAACGCCAGCCGCGGACCCACATCTCTGCCCGCAAGCGTGCGCCCAATCAGAACCACGCTCGGCTGCGTTTCGGCGCACGCCTTTTCGAGCGCCGCCACTTGCGCGTCTAGCTGCATATCATCGAGTGCCGCGTCCCGCACGACATACGCCTTGTCAGCGCCCAGCGCAATGGCATCCTGCGCCGCCGCATCGCCGCCGTTCAGCAGCGCAACCCCAACCTCTTCGCCAAGCGCATCGCCCAGTTTTCGTCCAGCCGCGAGCAACTCGCCCGTGATGCTTTGCAGCGCATCGCCCTGCAGCTCGCCTATTACAAGAACTCCGGACATAAGTCATTCTCCGTTTGCATCGGTTATATCAGCTTCTCTTCCCGAAGGCGCAGCGCCAGGTTTCTGCCGGCGTCTGCGTCATCCTCGCCCTCAACGATTTCCACCTGGCTTTCGGTTATCGGTATGAATAGTTCGGTCAGCGTCAGCTTAGGCGCAAGCGCCGCGCCGTCTATGCCCACATCCGCCGTCGACCAGCGCGTCGGCTGCTTTCTGCCGGCGGTCATAATCCCCCGCAGTGTAGGATAGCGTGGCTCCCCCAGTTCGTTGGTAACCGTAACCAGCGCGGGCAGCGGAGCTTCAACCACCTGATAGCCGTCCGTGAGCGCGCGCTGCACGATAAGCCCATCGCCCGCGACCTCGATCTTCTGCGCCAGCGTCACGCACGGCAGCCCAAGCATCTCAGCCACGCCCAGCGGCACATGCGCCTGGTCCCAATCCGACGCCTGCCGCCCGCACAGCACAAGATCGTAATCGCCGACCTTCTTGATAGCCTCGCTCAGCGCCGTAGCCGTGGCGTATGCGTCAAGCCCCTGCAGCGCCTCGTCGTCGATCAGCACAAGCTCATCGGCGCCCATAGACAGCGGCTTTTTCATCACATCCATAACAAACCCGCTGCCGATCGATATGACCGTTATCTTGCCCACGTCGCCGTTGTCTTTCAGACGCAGCGCCGCCTCCACGGCGTTCTCGTCGAAGCCGTTCACTACCGGCGGTATCCCCGGCGCGGGCGCGACGCTCTTGGTGTCATCGGCGATCTTGAACGCGGAAGCCGGCGTCTCAGGATCCATCACCTGCTTCACGCACACAATTATGTTTATCGGCATACTTTCCTCTCAGTGTCCCCGAATTGCGTTATGGATTTGCCCGCAACCACGCTGCCCGCCCATTCTGAGCGGCAGCAAGCGCCGCTTATGAACGCTACAGCCTGAACTCCAAGCGCGGTGCCAGCAGATGATCGCTCACATTCGTATCGCGCATAAACTTGATGAGATACTGATGTATCTCTTTCGCCGTATCCTGATTTTCGGATATGACGTTGCGCTGCTGCTTGGGATCGCCCGCGATGTTGTACAACTCCGACATCCCTTCGTCCATGCTGTACAGGAACGCCCAGTCCCCCGCCGTAACCGTGGTCACCGGCGACGACCGCAGGTTGCGCCGTATGTTGTCCACCGACCGCACGGGGTCGCCCGGATTGGCGAATGGTATTGTGCTGACCACAAAGTCCCGTCCCGCCGCCGAGCCGTCCCGCATCCTAGGCAGCAGCGAGCGCCCTTGCACACGCTCCGGCGCTTTCTGCCCCGCTATGTCCAATACCGTGGGCATCACATCCACCACCGAAGTCAGCCCGTCATACACGCCCGGCGCAACGCCCGGCACGTACACCAACAGCGGTATTCGCACCAGTTCCTCATACAGCGGCGAATGCGCCCAGCGCGCGTCCGAATCGCCGTGCCTATACAGCCCGCCCTCGGGCCGCTTGTCGAAAGTCATCTTGCCGAACAGCCCGCCGTGTTCCCCGAAATAGAAGCCGTGATCCGATGTGAACACGATGGCGGTATTGTCCATAAGCCCCATATTCTCAACCCGCCGCAGCAGGTAGCCGATCCAGGTGTCCACCATCGTGATTTCGCCGCAGTAGGTAGCGTTGGCTTTTCGCACCGTGTCCGCCGAAAAGCCCGGCTCATCCTGCCAATGCCCGTAGATCGGCTGAATTATCTCGCCGTCATAACCCGGCCAGTATAGCTCCGAATAGTACGGCGGCGCTTCCCAAGGCTCATGCGGATCCCACGTATCGATGTACAGGAAGAAATCCTCTTTGTAGTGGCGCTCCAGCCACCGCATCGCATTGGTGAAGGTTTGCGGCGCGTTATGGTCCGACTCGCTGCGCCAAGACTCCCGTATATCGCGCGATTCGTGGTTGCCGACCTGCTGCACCCGCGTAGGCGAACCTTCCTGTCCGGGGTGCATAAAGAAGGTCTGATAGCCCCGGTCATAGTTCATCCCGCCGCGAATGTAAAACGGCGTGTCAACGGCGGCGGCGGTATGATAGCCGTTCTCCGCCAAAATCTGCGCCAGCGTAACCTCATCATCAGGCAGCGGCTCCCACCCCATAAACGACATCGTCCAACGCCCCGTAGCGTGATCCGCGCGCGTGGGCATCGTAGGAAATCCCCCCGCGTAGTGGCTGTTGAACCGCGTCGCCTTCGCCGCCAGGGAGTCCAGCGCGGGAGTGCGAATCGTCTTATGTCCATACGCCCCCATATGGTCTTGACGAAAAGTATCGGCGGTAATCCAAATTATGTTCATAATTCACCCCCCGTATAGATCGGCTGCGCGGTCTAGCGGTATCCCCTGATTATCCCCCAAAACAAGCCCTGCCAACACAAATGTTATTAGTCTGAACTTCGAGTGTCAAATAATCTGCCATCCCTCCGCGCCCCTGCGCTAAAACCTCTAATCGCCCTCGATTTTCTTTCGATTAAGCGTTCCAACACCCCACGCCTTCTCGATCGCGAAATCCCCTCGATCTGCGCCGCCAAACGCCCCTCAATGCGGAAAATACCACCAAACCGCGCATCGAAACCCGCCAAAATCACAGCGCGGACGATGCGCCACGCCAACGCCTTTATTAACTGCTTGACACTCAGGAACGCCTGTAATACGGCGTTCCCGCGATTTTCTGGAATTTGCGGAAATTGCGTGATTTTACCCTTGACACTCAAAATCGCCGTTTCGTAACCTGTTTTTATACATTTATTAGAAATAGTTCAGCAGAAGCGCAACAACCCGAAGCGCACTGCCGAAACGCCAACCACAGCCCCGGAAATCGGGCGTCCCAAACGGCGCCCAAACAACCGCCGAGCGGACGGACAGACAACCGCCCCGCTCCAACCGGCAGCCAAAGCCCTGCTTTGCGGCAGGCGAATTTTTCAACCCGTATGGTGTTGTCAGGGGAACCTTTGCGCCTTTTTTAGACGCCTCCCTAGCATCCCGCAAGCGCTGAAGGAGGAAATCAACGGATATGGTAATTCAAAGAAGAGAAGAGTTCGAATCCTACCGCCCCAGTGTGATAGACACTCCGGCGCCCGCCACCACAACACGCCATCTCACATGCCCCAGATGCGACGCCCGTCTGCAGATCAACTACGACGAACCCCAATGCATCCAGTGCGGATATGTGGACTACGGCTATGTGCCGCCCAACGCCCACAAAACCAAGAACATGATGAGCACCGCCACCCGCTTTGTGGTGCGCTACATCGGCGATTTCCCGCAGCTCGCGGACACGCTCACCCATGTGCGCCTCGTGCGCTTCCGCAACAGAGCCATCTACCAAGTAACCTGCCCATTCTGCAACGACGATATGGAGCAGTCTTCACTATCCGGCAAGCGCCGCGAAGTCCGCGAAGAGCGCTACAAGTGCGCCGACGGACACCGCATATCGCTAATGCCCGGCAGAAAAAATGACCTAGGCTGGAAGTAGCGCCCGCCTTCCCAATCCCACAACCGAAACCCACACACTAGACAACGGCCGGACGGGTTAAGCGCATATGCCGCCCCGCCCGGCCGTCTGCTTTGCCGCCAAACTATATGCCGTCCATAGCCGAAACATACGCAGCGCCCCCTCAAGAGCCGCTGTTCATATGCGACTTCTCCCCCCCAAGAAGCGCCCTGCCAAGCGCGCTCGATCCCGCCGCCGCCATCCCCGCCGACTGGATCTCAGTGGCGTACAACCCCGGACGATCCGCCAGAGCCAACTCCGCCATCGTAGCCCACCGAATCAAAACCCACGCCCGCAAGGACGTAGTTTTCACCCTCGCCACAAGAGATATGAACCGGCTGGCAATCCAAAGCCTGCTGCTAGGCGCAGCGCTGCTAGGCTTGCAGAATGTAGTCGTGGTAAAAGGCGACGACTTCACCCCGCGCGAGCGCCAAACCCTAACGGCGGTCAGCGACTACTCCCCCACCCAACTCATACGCGCAATCGCTGATATGAACCGCGGCGTGGACTTTCGCAACCGCCCGCTAGACGCCCCCACGCAGTTCTGCATCGGCGCGTCCATAGATATGGCGCGCGCCCTCAAGCCCGAATGCGCTCTAACCCATCGCAAGATAGAGGCGGGCGCGCAGTTCTTCATATCCCAGCCTACTTTCACGCCCGAAACCCCGTTGCGCTTCCTCGACGCCTACGCATCCGAATACGGCGCGCCGCCCGCCGTTCCCATATTCTTCGGCGTGCAGATGATGGCGCAAAACGGCGTATCATTCGCCCAAGTCCCGCAATGGGTTCACGACGACCTGCGGCACGGCCGCCCCCCCGCCGACATCGCGCTCCAAACCCTGACAGAGTTCATTGCGGCCGGCTTGCGGACGATATACCTGCTGCCGCCCATACTCAGCGGCGGCCGACGCGACTACGCCGCGGCGCAATACGCCTTGCAGCGCATCCGAGCCGCCCATCCGCGCGGCGCAAAATCGCCGTCGACCGAACCGCCGATATAAGCGCTAGCCGCAGCCCGCCCCAAAGCGAAAAGCCGCCCATAATGGACGGCTTCCATACTTTCAGACAACGGCGCATGGCCGCCAAACGCTAATCCGACGATGGCAGTTTGCGCGGCTGCTGAACTTCCATCTGCGCCCCGTTGTAGCGCAAATCGCACTTGCCCGCCTTGGTGACAAGCACCGTTACGCCGCTCTCATCCGACTGATAGCGCCGCCCCAGATTGATAGTCTGAGCCTCTGCATTCGGCGCCGCGCCCCCATCGAACCCGCCGCTGTCTTTTTCGCGCAGCGGAACTTCGCCGTCCGTCAGCACGCCGTCCCCGCCCTTGGTAACGACAAGCTCCGCGCCGCCCGGAGTTACATACCTAGTTCCCGCCTTTATCATTCTTGCAATTCCCTCTCAACTTGCAACTGCTGTCCGCAGCATTCGCATCCGCCATTGCGCGATACGATTTATGCCGTTAGATGATATTGTAACCCGATTTGCGCCATTGTTCAATTCCAATCGCGCGATGGTATTCTGAAATTGCAGTGGTTATCAATTTGAAGCCTTCTAGGAAGCCCTATATTAGCGGACACGTCACGGATTATAAACTCAATACCACTCAAAACTGAGAATACCCGCGCGATTGCGTTTCGTCGGAATTCTTTGGCAGCGCCGCTAACTGCCATCTAGTTCGCCGTTTGAGAAAGCTTGCCCCCATCCCAACATTCCCATTATTAGGGAAAGGAAAATGAGCAAGCGCGCTTGAACACTGCCGCGCTAAACGCCCACAGCGCGCGCCGCCGCATGCTGCTCGTCGGCGTGGTATGAGCTTCGCACCAGCGGCCCCGCCGCCACATGCCGAAACCCCAGCGCTTCGCCCTCGCGCCTAAGCTCGGCGAACTCGTCGGGCGTGTACCAGCGCGCAAGCGGCGCATGCCTATCGGACGGGCGCAGATACTGCCCTATCGTCAGCAGATCGCAGTCCACCGCGCGCAAATCCCGCATCGTCTCCAAAACCTCATCCCAGCTCTCGCCAAGCCCCACCATCATCCCCGACTTAGTTACGGCGTCAGCGTCCAACCGCTTGGCGTTCTCAAGCAGCGCCAGCGACATATCGTAACCGCCCTTGGGACGCACCCGCTTGAATATGCGCCGCGCCGTCTCTATGTTGTGGTTCAGCGTATCCGGGCGCGCATCCATCACCTTCGCCAGCGCATCTTCATCGCCCTGAAAGTCCGGTATCAGAACCTCAACCTTGCATTTGGGCAGCCGCTTGCGGATCTGCCGAATGCACTGCGCGAATATGAAAGCGCCCCCGTCCGGCAAATCGTCGCGGTCAACCGATGTGATGACTGCATATCGCAGGTTCAGCCGCTCCACCGTTTCCGCCAACCTGACCGGTTCCTGCAAATCAAGCGTGGTTGGAACGCCCGTGTTGACGGCGCAGTAAGAGCAGGCGCGCGTGCAGGTATCCCCCAGCACCATAAAGGTAGCCGTCTTCCTATCCCAGCACTCGCCTATGTTCGGGCAGCGCGCCTCTTCGCAGACGGTATTCAACCGCTCCGTCTTGATAATCTGCCGCAGTTCGAGATAGTTCTGCCCGCCGGGCGCCTTCACCTTGAGCCATTCGGGTAGCCGTCTAGCCGCCATAGCCCCTCCTGAATCCGTTTCCCGCATATGATAACAGATAGTAGCCTACTTGGAACGCACTTGATAACATACGCTTTGCAATTCGTGAAACGCATTCGCCAACGCATTCGCCGTCAAAGAGACGCATAGCCCTATGACAAGCCGCCCGCCCGAAGACAGCCCGCCCGAAACCGCCCTGTTGCGTCTGCGCGCCTGGGGCGATCTAGGCGATACGCTGGCGCATTTCGAGGACGGCGAAATCAATGTGTTCGGCGGCATCGTGGGCGAAAGGGTAGCCGCGCGCATCATCCGCTACCGCCGTCGCCGCAGGCAAATCACATCCGCAATCGTAACCCAGGTTCTGCAGCCGTCCCCGCATCGCGTCGCCGCGCCCTGCCAATACTTCGGCGCTTGCACCGGTTGTCAGTGGCAGCATATAGACTACGCCCACCAGCTTGAGCTGAAGCGCCAATTCGTGCAGCAAGCCGTCAGCGCCTACCCCGAACTCAGCGGCGTAGAAGTAGCGCCCACGCTGCCAAGCCCGCAGGTGTTTGGCTACCGCAATCACGCCCGCTTCAACATACGCCGACAAGGCGCGCTGGGCTTCATAAACCGCCTAACCCGCCGCTTTGTGCGGATTGACGAATGCGCGCTGATGCACCCCTTGATTAACGAAACGCTGCAAACCTTGCAGGATAAAGCGGCCGAAACTACCCAACTTTCAATACGCTGCGGCGTCAACACCGGCGATATTCTCATACAACCCACGCTGCATAACCCCGACATCCCCATACCCACCGGGCAGACGCACTACTGGGAACAATTGCTGCATCGGCGGCTGCGGATAGCGTCCCCCTCATTCGCGCAGGTCAACACGCCCCAAGCGGAGCGGCTGGCGGAGCGCGTCCGTCTGCGCCTGGGACTCAGCGGCGCTGAGCTGCTGGTGGACGCATACGCCGGCGTAGGCGCATTCGCCGCGCTGTTGGCGAACTCCGCGCGCCGCGTCATCGCCATCGAAGAATCCGCCGCCGCCATCAAAGACGCCCAAGTCAATACCGTCGATATCCCAAACCTGCGGTTCGTCGAAGGCAGAACCGAAGATGTGCTGGACACGCTTGACGAACCCGCCGACGCCCTAATCCTAGATCCGCCCAGGGTAGGCTGCCATCCCGATACGCTGAGCGCAATCATTCGCAGAAAGCCCAAGCGCATGGTGTATGTATCCTGCGATCCGGCGTCCCTTGCGCGCGACCTCGCCATCCTCGCAAACGGCGGCTTTGCCGTAACATCCGTAGAGCCGATGGATATGTTCCCCCAAACGCACCACATAGAGACCGTAGCGGCGCTAATGCCCCACGCCCTCTAACTCTAATGCGCCAATGCGTCCCCGCTAATGCGCCCCCGATAACCCGCCGCCATAATACGCCCGCGCTACGCCAAGCCCTTAATCGCGCGCAACCCGCCCTTGAACCCGCAATGCGAAATCGCCGCCTTGTGATAAACTTTCGGCAAGCATTGAACACAATCACGCACAGCGGGAGCGCGCCAAATGACCACTCCGATAGACCGCCCCAACAGGGACGCCATAATCCAAGCGGTGGACATCTTTCGGGACGCCATGCGCCCGTTCATCGTCCGAAATCTGAGAAGCGTACAGGGCAAACAGGCGGAAGATCTGCTCAAGTATTCGATGAGGGGCAGCGCCAGCGCCCTGACGAACTTCGAGCATCGCTTGGGCCAAAGCGGCGGCATTGAGGGCGCAATCGACCTCAATAACATCCCGCACATCATCAACCAAAACTGGCGCGACGCTTTCGCCGTCGCATTCAACAATGAACGGTCCACGCAAAATATGCTGTGGCTGATTGTGGACGCGCGCAACGACGCATCGCACCCCGGCATAGAAGATATGGACTTGCAGTATGTCGAGGCTAGACTGACCGACATAGCGGAAGTGCTTGGGCGCATAAACGAACCTGCCAACAAGCGCCGCGTCGAAGACATACGCGATAGATTGCGCCGCAATGCCGAGTCAGCGCCCGCCCAAGCGCCTGAGCCCGAGCCCGCCCCCGAACGGCCGCCCAAGCGCCGCGCCCGCAAATCGGCGGCAAGCGCCGGACCCTCGCTGAAGCCCTGGCGCGAAGTCATCCGTCCTAACAGCGACATCGTGAGCGGCGAGTTCAAGCAAGCCGAGTACGCCGCCAATCTGCAGAAAGTCCACGACGGCGAAGCCCCCACAAGTTACCGCAGTCCGGTTCGCTTCTTCGAGCAGACGCACATCACCGCCGGCATCCGTTCCCTGCTGGTCAACACGCTCAAGCGCATATCCGGCAACGGCGGCGATCCCGTCATACTGACGCGCACCGGCTTCGGCGGCGGCAAGACGCACAGCCTCATCGCCATTCACCACGTCGTCAACGAACACCGCGCGCTGCTCGCCCCGGCCGACAGCCCCGTCGGCAATCTCGTCGCCAACGAGATCCGCGCCATAATAACCGAAGCCGGCATAGATCCCGACGCAGAAATCGAAGCCAAGGTAGCCGTGCTTGACGGAAACCACCTGTCCCCCACAGACAAGCGAACTAACGACAACCGCTATCCGCGCAACACATTGTGGGGCGAGATGGCGTGGCAGCTAGGCGGTCAGTCCGCCTACGACATCATCGGGGCCGCCGCGCGCGCGGGCAGCGCGCCACGCCTGCGACGATGCCCACTATCACCGCGGGGCCGCCGCGCGCGCGGGCAGCGCTCCGGGCGGCGCTCAACTCAGCGCGCTGTTCGCCCACGTCGGCCCAAGCGTCATACTGATGGACGAAATCGTGTCTTACGCCCGCAACGAGGGCGTTGACTTGGATTCCATCTACACATTCGTTCAGAACCTAACGCAGTCGGTCAGCGGCAGCGAAAATGTGGCATTGGTGGTTACGCTGCCCGAAAGCAACCGCGAAGCCGGCGGCGAGCGTGGACAGCAGGCGCTCAACACGCTTGGGCATACATTCGCGCGCATCGTCTCATTCTGGACGCCGCTCGAAGTCCACGAAGCCTACGAAGTCGTGCGCCGCAGGCTATTCGGCGCAGAGATCGACGAGGACGAAAGAGACAGAACCTGCGAAGCCTTTCACATACTCTACCGCAGGCAGAGACGCGAATACCCCGCCGGCTCCCACGAACCGCGCTACATCGACGCAATGAAGGATTGCTACCCCATACACCCGGAGACATTCGAGCGTCTCTACAACGACTGGTCTTCATACCCCAACTTCCAGCGCACCCGCGGCGTGCTGCGCCTGATGGCGAACTGGATAAGCCGCCTTTACAGAGACAACGACCCTTCGCCGCTCATCATGCCCGCCAACCTGCCGCTGTCCGACCCCGGCGTGTCCGGCGAATTCACCCAGTTGCTCGGACAAGGCCAATGGCAGCCAGTGCTATCTGAGGCGGACAGCAACGGCTCACGCGCCGACGTTATCGACACCCAGTCAACTACTTTCATGGATATGGGCGGCGCGGCGCGCAGACTGGCGCGAACCATATTCTACGGCAGCGCCCGCTCAGGCGCATCCGTCGGCGTCAACACGCCCACCATCATGCTCGGCGTCATGCAGCCCGGCCATCAGGTAGCCCACTACAAGGACGCCCTGCAGCGCATGTCCAACAGCCTTTACTACCTGTACGAAGATAGGGGGCGCTACTACTTCCATGTGGAAGAGAACCTCAACAAGGTAGCGATTGACCGCGCCGGGCAGCTGAACACCGAGCGTGTCGACAAGTTCATCGTAGAGCGCCTCATCGCTTCAGCGCGCATGTCCCCCGGCATCCTGATATGCCCCGAAGGTTCGGCCAACGTGTCGGACACCGAAGATCTGCGGCTCATTGCGCTTCATCCCGACATCAACATCAGTTCGCGCGCGTCCGAAACCGACCGAGCCCGCGAATACGCCGAGCGCATTCTGCGAAACAGAGACGCCGCGCCGCGCATTCACAAGAACGCGCTGCTGTTCCTAACATCAAGGCGCGACGACATCCGCACGCTGCGCCACGCCGCCGAGCGCGTAATGGCATGGCAAAGCATCATCGACGACTCGGCCCAGTTCAATCTCACCGGCAAGCGCGCCGGCCAAGCGCGCGATCAACTGAACGGCGCGCGCCAAAACCCAATCAACGCCAAGGCGCAAAGTTGTTAGTAATGACTGGAAAAAATAAACGCCCCGCGTAATGCGCATTGCGGGGCGTTGGTCCGGCAACTTCCATCACCGGGGTGGTATAATCAATATAATGGTTCCATCTATGGTTCGTCAAGCGCAAAAATCCCCAAAAAATAACCGCCCCGCATAGTGCGCACTGCGGGACGGCGGCCCGGCAACCTCACGCCGCCGGGGGGGTATAGTCAATATAATGGTTCCAGTTTATAATGTCAACACTTTTACAAGGCAATTTTGCGAAACAACAAAGTTCGGAGAGTAAATGCAGCGAGTAGCAGTGTACATAGACGGGCTAAACCTCTACTACGGGCTAAGGTCCAAAGACTGGCGGCGCTACTACTGGTTGAACCTCCGGCGTCTGTCTGAAAACCTGTTGCGCCCGGATCAGCAGTTGGCGCAGGTCAGATACTTTACGTCGCCATTCTTGCCCAACGAAGAAAACCCTGGGCAACCGGAGCGCCAAGACGTCTATCTGCAAGCGTTGGCGACCTTGCCGAACTTGAGCATCCACTACGGCTATCATCTCCCCAAAACCAGAGTATGCAAACAATGCGGTGCTACTTTGCAGACTCACGAAGAGAAGATGACCGACGTCAACATCGCCACTGAGCTGGTAGGGGACGCCTATTCCGACGAATTCGACGTCGCTATTCTCATATCAGCCGATAGCGACTTTTCAGGTCCGATAACCGCTATAAAGCGAAAATACCCCGACAAGTTAATCGTAGTCGCATTTCCTCCGGGACGCATATCAAACAGATTGCGCCAAGTATCCCCACGTCTCATTCACCATAGGGCGCGGCAAAATCGCCGCCAGCCAATTCCCGGACGCCGTAATCAAGCCCGACGGCTACTCCATCCACAAGCCCGCCCAATGGCACTAACCCCCTAACCCTTTGCGCCCCCGCGCCTTTGCGTTAAAATATACCCCATGACCCGCCAACTCATACTAGCATCCGCATCCCCCCGCCGCCGCCAACTCATCCGCGCGCTAGACATCCCCGCGCGAATAGTCGGCAGCGACGACGACGAAGACGCCCCGCATCCCGGCGAACCCGCGCACGCCTACGTACAGCGCCTAGCCATCGCCAAAGCCCGCCACGCCGCAGCCGCCCCCGACGCCCGCAGCGCCCTAATCCTAGGCGCAGACACCGCCGTCGCCATAGACCGCGCCATCCTAGGCAAGCCCGTCGACCAAGCTCACGCCACCCGCATGCTCAAGCTCTTGCGCGGCCGTCCCCATCGCGTCGTCAGCGGCATAGCCCTCATAGACGCCGCAGCCGGCAAGCGCTCCACCGCCGCCCGCGCGACCACCGTGCATATGCGCCATTACGCCGACGCCGAAATCGCCGCCTACATCGCAAGCGGCGAACCCTACGACAAGGCAGGCGCATACGCCGCCCAAGACACCGCCTTCAAACCCGCATCCCGAATAGACGGCTGCTACCTCAACGTCATCGGCTTGCCGCTATGCGACGTCCTGCGCCTGCTCGCCGACTTCGGCGTCCCCGCCCGCGTCAGACCCGATTGGCGCATCCCCGACGGCTGCCCCGACTGCGCCCAATGGACAGCCCCGGCGCACGCCGCCATCCAATCGCCCCCCAACCGCAGCGCGCATGCGCCCGAAGAAGCGATAGCGAATGCGCCCCAACCCAACATTCGGAGGGATGCCCCGTGAGCTTCTTAGGAATGGGACCCTTTGAGATAATCATCATCCTGCTGGTAGCCTTCATATTCCTAGGCCCGGAGCGAATGGCCGACGCCGCCCGCACGCTAGGCAAATGGACAAGCGAACTCCGCCGTGCCACCGCCGGCGTCCGCGCCGAAATGGACGACCTCATAACCGACGACCCAACGCCCCCGGCGCAGCCCGCGCCCCCGACGCGCCCAACCCAAACCCGCCCCGCGAATGCAGACGCGCCCCCCCTCGACGAAGCGCATCCAAACGCCCCAATCGAGCCGTCTGCTCCCACCGACGCCGCCGGCGACAAAGTTGCGCCCAATGCTGCCGCCGACTCCGACGCCCCCGTCCCATTCCGCAGCGCCCGCGCCAACCCGCCGCCGCCCAACGCGCGCCCTAAGCCGCCATCCGACGTTGCGCCTACCCCCGACGCCCCACCGCACCGCGCGCCCACGGAGGACAACCCATGAGCGCCGACGCAGACCGCGGCCAATCCTTCGCCGAACACCTCGCCGAACTCAGGCGCCGCGTCAAATATTCGGCAATCGCCGTGGTAATCACCACGCTGATAGCCTTCGTCTTCCACGAACCCATCCTGCGCCTGCTGATGGAGCCCGCGCAGGGCTTCGCCGCCATCCCCAACGGCAAGCCCATCTACACCGACCTCACCGAGTTCATCAGCGCCGCGATGAAGGCGTCCCTGCTAGTGGGCATATTCGCCGCGCTCCCCTTCGCGCTCTATCAGCTCGTCATGTTCGTCTCCCCCGGCCTAAACCCCGCCGAGCGCCGCTACCTCTACGCCCTCATGCCCGCAACCCTAATCGTCTTCATCATCGGCGCCGCATTCGGCTACCGCATCCTATTCCCCCCCGCCGTCAACTTCCTGCTCACATTCGGCAGCGACGTCGCCACCCCCTACATCCGCATCGGAAGCTACGTCAACCTAATGCTATCCCTGCTGCTATGGATGGGCGTAGTCTTCGAGACCCCCATCGTGCTATTCTTCCTATCCCGCATCGGCATCGTAACCCCGCGGCAACTCGGCCGCTGGCGCCGCTACGCCGTAGTGGCGGCGTTCATCCTAGGCGCAATCATCACCCCCACCTTCGACCCCGTCAACCAAACCCTAGTCGCCTTGCCCATCATCGCGCTCTACGAAGTCGGCATATGGCTCGCCAAGCTCGGAGCGCGCCAGCGCCGCCGCAGCCAGTCCCCCGACCCCGAACCCACCCGCAGCCAAGGCTAACCGCGTAATGCAAACGCAACTTTGCGCCCCTGCGCCCTTGCGTCAAAAGCCCCTTCACGACGCGCGAAAGCCCGACGTCCTTGCGAACATCGGGCTTCCGTCGAATGCGCTTCAGCGCCGCATCCCAACGGCGCGCGCAGTCAGCCGACCGGCGTTTTCGTCTGCTTGGCGTCCTCTTCCGTTTCGGCGGCGGCGTCATCCTTGCTTGCGTCATTCTGGCTCTGCCGGAACTGCCGCACCGCATTCCCCATCGCCTGCCCCACCTGCGGAAGCTTGCCCACCCCGAAAAGCAGCATCACAACCACCAGTATCAGTATCAACTCCACGGGACCAAGTCTGAACGGCATACCCTTAACCCCTATCTATGTCTATGCTCAACTATCGTCCAACGCATACAAATCATACCCCCACGCGCAAAGTTCGTCAATACGATAGCCTAGCGGCATTATCGCCCTTCAAGGGATATTGCCGTCGGCGCGCAAAGGCGTTTTGGGGTTAGACTTACTGCGATGCGGCCGCTACCTGCCCGGTGTAGCTGCTCACATGGCGCGTCCATACGCCCGCGCTTGTGGCGTAGTACACATATATCCGCAAGTACTGATTCAAATCATCGGATGTGGGCGTGTAGCGCAGCTCCCGCGTGTGCGGGACACGTATGTAGCTGCAATCGGTGTGCGGCGCAGTCGCGTTCGGGCAGCGCTGCCACGCTATATGCGAGTCCACAGCCCCCGATGGCCTAGGATCCGACACTAATATCTCCGTCCCCACGCGCGGGCTTGCATTGCCGCTTACGAATGCGATTGCCGTCCCCGCCGCTGCGCCGCTTGCGTTCTTGACCCGACCGCCTAGGTTGCGCGTGTAGGCGAAGCTGTTGTCTGACAACTGCGCTTTGGCGCGCAGGTAGTGGTTCACATCTGAGGTTGTGGAAGTATATTCGTAGGTGGACTGCCGCCAGCCGCCGATGGTTTCTCATGTATCGCCGTTGTCGGATCTTTCCTATATCCATAACCGCCAGCTACTGGGACACATCCACCAGCGGCCAAACCACAAGCGCAGGCGGCAGCGGAGTTACGGGCAAGACCACCCGCCAGCTCCAATCCGTTACATCATACACAGGCATCTACAGCGCTTGGAACAACAACCTTGACGGCGTAACCGGCAACGACGACCCGTGGGACTTGGGCAACAAGATGCAATACCCCATGCTCGACTACAAGAGCATGAGCACCGATCCCCAGGGCAGCTTGGCGATGGGCATCCCCGACAACTGAAACGCGCCCATCGTGGGCGAGCGCGTGGGCGTATGCCTAGTTGATCCTTCCCAGCGCGCCACAGTGTCCGGCCAAACATACAAGGAGCCGTGGATATGGGAAAGGTCAGGCAACGGGGATACATGGGGAAACCGTCAGCGGCATAACCGTCCCATCCTACGAATACGCGCCCACAACCGCGGATGAGAACCATTTCCTGCGCGCCAAAGTGAAGCTCGCCGACGGCGCCTTCGCCTACACACGCGTCCTAGGCGGCCGCGTCAAGCGGACCAGCGGCGCAACCGCAGGGACGGCGATAAGCTTCGTCAGCGGCAATACAAGCCCACGCGTGGGACAGAAAATCCAAGCGTCCGATCCCAGACCCAGCGGCGCGGTGGACGCGCGCTTCAGCTGGCAGCGCTGCGACAACAGCGATACAATCTACACCGATTGCAGCTACATATACGGCGTCTGGTGGACCAACTACACGCCCGTAGCGGCGGACCTTAACAAATACCTGCGAATGGTGGTGTACTACGAAACCGGCGCGGGCGTATGGACGCGCCACGCCACCGCCTTCACCGGCCAAGTAGCCGCCGCATCGCAGTAAGTCTAACCCAAACGCCCTTTGCGCCCCTGCGCCCCTGCGTTGAATCCCACCCCGCAAAAGCGCAGAGATTGTTAAAAATCCCTATACGCGCGGCGTGAACCCAAAGCGGCGCGTCTCTATCCGATCAAGCGTGTCCTGAACAAGATCCGAGACCGGCAGCAGCGCCTCCAATCGGCGCGCCACATTCAAATCGCCCTTGGTTACCGGGTGTTTCGGCACGAACAGCGTGCAGCAGTCTTGATCCGGCAGAATGGATACGGGGTATGTCCCGATTTGGCGCGCTAGGTCGATTATTTCGTTCTTGTTGAAGCCGATTAGCGGGCGCAGGATGGGCATCTGCGCGGCGTCATCCACCACCGCTATGTTATGCAAGGTCTGCGATGCCACTTGCGCGAGGCTTTCGCCGGTAACCAGCGCCGGCATTCCCTGCTGACGCGCCAGCGCCTCGGCGATGCGCACCATGAAGCGCCTGTACAGCACCACGCGGTAGGGCGGCGGCACGCTCACGATGATGCGCTGCTGCACCGCCCCAAACGGCGCAAGAAAGAGCTCAGCGTCGTACTGGTAGCGCGTCAGTATCTCAGAAAGTTCACTCGCTTTCTCGATGGACGATGTATCCACAAGCGGATGGCTGTGGAAGTGGATGAACTTGACGCGGCTGCCGCGCTTCATAAGCTGCCAAGCCGCCACGGGCGAATCGATGCCGCCGGACATTAGCGCAAGCGTAGCGCCGCTCACATCCACCGGCATGCCGCCGTAGCCCTGCTCAGGATCGCAATAGACCAGGATGCCGTCGTGCAGCACGTCCACGCATATTTCCAAGTCCGGATCTTTGAGGCGCACCGATGCGCCGCTGAGATGCTGTACATAAGTCCCCAGTTCGCGGTTGATTTGGTCGGACTTGACGGGGAAGCGCTTGTTGGCGCGGCGCGCGGTGATGCGAAAGTTGGCGAAGCACCGCCCCTCAAGCTCCGACGGCAGGACGGCTTTGACCGCATCCAGATCCAACGCCGTCTTGCGCGCCAGGAAGAACTTGGCGACGCCGAAGCAGTCGCGCACGCGTTCCCTCACCATGGGCCAGTCGGACTCGTCGCGCAGCGCCAGGCATATCATCATATGCGCCTGCCACACGCGTTGGACGCCTGCGCCCTTGACCGCGCGGCGCAGGTTGCTCGCAAGCCGCCGTATGAACATCGGGCGGTTCTTGCCCTTCAGCGCGGGTTCGTGGAACTTTACGATTACGATGCGTTTCATAGCCGCCGCCGATTTCGGGCGATTTCAGAGGTTGGCTTGCGGGCGTATGCGCGATTTATCGCGAGCGATTGGGCGGGCATTCGCCCGCGCGGCGGTTAGCATAGCCTATTCGCAGTGTAACAAAAGCAACCCCCGCCGCGCAGACGGGGGCTGCGATGTTTGCGTTTCAAGCGCGTGGGCGCTGATTGCTATTCGTAGTAGCCCGAACCGAATATCAACCCGTCGTGGCGTATGACCCACGAATGCTTGGGCTGATCCATGCCGGTGGCGGGATTGACGCGGGTGTACTGAAGCCAGCCGCCCGCTTCGGTGGCGTCGGCGATAGCCTGCCCGTGCGCGTAGCCGTTTGCGTCGGTGAGCGCCTTGACATCCGTTCCCACACGTTCAGGCGTTGCGGCGTGCGCCAGGAATTCGTCGTCTTCGTCCACGATGAACACATACCACTGCCCGTCAACGCTTTCGGGGCGGTTGTACTGCTCGGCTATGGCGTCGCGGCCGTTGGCGTCGTAGCGCGCGGTTGCCTGTTCCACCAGCGCGCGGGCGTATGCTCGCGGATTGTCCTTCAGCGTATCCACTTGCACATCGCGCTCATACCAGCCGGAGCCGAATATAAGCCCGTCGTGCTTGACCAGCCACGAATGCTTGCGCTCATAGGCGAAGCCGTCGGCAGGGTTGAGATAGACATAGTCCACCCACTTGCCGTTTTCGTCCGCGGTTTTGAAATCCGCGCCGAAGTTGTAGCCGGTGACGTCGGTGCCAAGCGGCCCGTCTATGTTTTTGCCGATATTGCTCGGCACCGTGGGATGCACGACGAGTTCGCCGCTTTCGTCAAGCACGAACAGGTAAAAATCGCCTTCTACGCTGTCCATCGTGTTGTAGTAGTCCAGCGCCGCCTGCT
This sequence comes from Dehalococcoidia bacterium, assembly GCA_965203895.1. Classification (GTDB taxonomy): domain Bacteria; phylum Chloroflexota; class Dehalococcoidia; order Lucifugimonadales; family JADFKI01; genus Bin90. The sequence goes on from CBDBDI010000003.1 coordinate 516,300, forward strand.
GTATCTCTGCGTCAGGGTATATGCTGTAGCGCGCAATTGCGTCCCGCACATACGCTTGCGTTGCCGCCGCATTGCTTGCGGCCGTTTCGTCCGAGCTTTCGTAGTAGCCCGAACCGAATATCAACCCATCGTGGCGTATGACCCAGGCGCGCTTTCGCTCTTTTTCGCCGCTTGCGGGGTTGGGCCATAGGTAATTGATCCAATGCCCCTGTTCGGTAGCCTTGGCTATCTCCACACCCAGTTCGTAGCCGTCGTCATCTACAACGGTTTTGATGTCGTCGCCCAGAAGATCCTGATGCGGCGCGGTCGCTATGAGCGCATCGTCTTCATCTACGATGTACACATACCACTGCCCGTCGATGCTGTCCGGGTCGTTGTAGTACGCTATGGCGGCGTCGCGGCCGTTGGCGTCGTAGCGCGCCCGCGCCTGCTCTACGAAAGCGCGCGTGAACGCCTGCGGCTCTTTGTCTAGGGACACATCGCGCTCATACCAGCCGGAGCCGAATATGAAACCCTGATGGCGCATTATCCAGGAGTGCTTGCGCTCATAGGCGAAGTCGTCGGTGGGGTTGAGATACACATAGTCTATCCACTTGCCGCTTTCGTCCACGCTGACGAACTCTGCGCCGAAGTTGTAGCCGGTGATGTCCGTGCCGCCGGGGCCGCGTATGTCCATCCCGATGTTGAGCGGCACCGTGGGATGAACCACTATTTTGTAGTCCGAATCCAGCACGAACAGGTACAGATCGCCGCTTACGCTGTCCATAGTGTTGTAGTAGTCGAAGGTTGGCTGCATTCCGTCGGCGTCGAAGCGGCGGATCGCTTGGGCTACATAGGATTGTGTAAAAGCGGGCGCCGCCGCCGTTTCGAGCCAATCGAGCCGTTCTTGTAGCTCATCCAGCGCGTCGTCGGCCGCGTCATAGTCATCGCCGTCATCATCCAGAACATCGTCTAGATCGTTGCGGGCATCTTCCAGCTCCGCTTCTAGCGCGGCGTGTTCGGCTTCATGTTCATTCAGCACCTCTTCAAGCGCATCGTCCAGCGCTGCCTCAATATCAATGCGCTCGTCGCCATCATCCGACGTCTCTTCAAGCGCGGCGAGAGCCTCTTGCAGCGCCGTTTCCAGCGCGTCGCGGTAGTCTTTGTAATCGCCCAGCGCCTCATCTACCATCGCCGCAACGTCGATATCGTCGGCATCCATATCTTGGGCTTCGCCGCCGCTCATCTCATCCATTGCGGCTTGCATCTCGGCTATATCGGAGTCCGCCGCCGCCAGTTCCGCTTGCAGGCTGCTCACCTGATCGGCAAGCGCCTGTATGTTTGCGTCCTGCGCCGCCATAGCCGCCGTCATAGCATCCATTTCGGCGTTTGCCGCGCCGTCGTAATCGCCGCCGCGCGCGCCAACCGCAAGCGCCAGCGCAATAATCGCAATCACTATGCCGCCGCCGCCCAGCAGCCACCCGACTATCGTGTTTCTTTCCATAGCGCCATTAGCCTCCATATTCTACGCGCGCTCACACGCGCATACGGCTTAATTTTCCATTATCAGCGCCGCCGCAGCGAAAACGCTCTTAAGTAAGTCTAGCAAGCGCTGCGCCCGCTCACAACCGAATTAGCCCGCAGATCGGCGCGCGGCGTCAACCGCTGAGGCTGTGCCTTGGGCTGCTGTGCGAAAGCACGGCGCGGTTCACAAGGTTATCCGGCATCCTGCCCTGCAGCACGGCGGCGACTTCCCCGGCAGCACGCTCTTCCAGCTCCAGCACCGCCTCTTGCGAGAAGAACGCCACATGCGGCGTTACAAGCACATTGTCCAGCTTCAGCAGCGGCGCATCCGGGGATGGGTGGGCGTCCACCAGCACATCCAGGCCTGCGCCGCCTATGCCGCCGGATTGCAGCGCATCGTAAAGCGCGTCTTCGTCTATAAGCGGACCGCGCGCGCAGTTAATCAGAAAGGCGTCCGATTTCATCAGCGCAAGCTCAGCGTCGCCGATAAGGTTGTGCGTTTCGGGGGTCAGCGGCGAATGCAGCGTGACGAAGTCCGATTCGCGCAGCAGCGTTTCCATATCCACAAGGCGCGCGCCGCCCGCCGTCGCCTGCTCCGCCGATACGAATGGGTCATACGCCAGCGCTTCGAAGCCGAATGCCAGCGCCTTTTGGCATACTGCCCTGCCTATTCGGCCAAAGCCCACGATGCCAAGCTTCTTGCCGCGCAGCCGCATAATGCGCATCGTGAGCGGCACGCTGCCCCAACCGGCGCCCTTGACGGATTTGTCGAACAGCGTAATGCGTCTGTTCCAGTCCAGCAGCAGTCCCATAACATGGTCGGACACTTCGTCCACGCAGTAGTCGGGGACATAGGTAACCGCTATGCCCAATTCGGTGGCGGTGTCCACCGCTATGTTGTCCACGCCCACGCCGTAGCGCCCGATGACGATGCACTTTTGGGCGGCGCGCACAACCTTGTCCGTAACCTGCGCGAAACAGGTCAGGATGCCGTCAACGTCCGCCGCCAGCGCCGCCAGCGTATCCTCTTCGCCGTCCGGCGCAACTATGAGCTCAGCGCCTATTTTGGCAAGCACGGCGCGCTCCGGCTCCACAGACGGCCACACATAGTCCGTAACCAGCACTTTGAACGCCATTTTGTCTTTCTCCCATCGCTAGAATGCGCTGCGCCGCCACAAGGTCCGGCCGCATCCCGAAAGTGGTAGTTATCGTTATTCAGAATTATACGCCTATGCGCCTAGACGATTTTCCCCATAGGGTTGAACATGCAACCCTCTACGAATATGTCGAAGAAATCGGGCGTGGTCTCGAGCTCGATATGCTCTACGCCGCGCGCCATTCGTTCCATTCGGCGGCGCAGTTCGCCCGAAAGCAACATAATCGTTGCGCCTTCTAGGGATGCGTTGCCCACCTTGACGATGCGCTCTATGGGCATATTCGCCACAAAGCCGATGCTCACGGCGTTTGCGGCGTCAATGTAGTTTGCGAAGCCGCCCGCCAAGTACATCTTGGATATGCGTTCAACGGGTACGCCGTACTTTCGCAGCGCAATATACTGCCCAGAGTAGTTGGCGGACTTTGCCTGCGCCAGCGCGCTGATGTCCGCGCGGGACAGCGATAAGCCCGCATCCGGCGCAAAGCGGAACTCGCTGTCCCCGTTGCGGAATGCGCCCAGTTCGTTCATCATCCCGCAGCGCCGCAGTTCGGCAAGCAGATCCACCAGCCCGGAGCCGCATATGCCTTCAGGGGAGGCGCCGCCGATGGTCTTGTACGCCACACCGTCCGCGGTAAGCGAAACGCTTTCTACAGCGCCGTCGTAGCCCGGCATTCCATAGCGCACTTGGCCGCCCTCAAACGCCGGGCCGGCGGGGCAGGACGCCGCCATAAGCCGATGGCGGTTGCCCACCACAACCTCGGTGTTCGTCCCCACATCCACCAGCAGCGCCACATCGTCTTGTTCGTCCATTGCGATGGCGAGCAGATCTGCGGCGACGTCGGCGCCCACATGCGAGCCGATGAGCGGCCCGCCATAGACATTGGCGGCGGGGAACACGCGCAGTCCAATATCGCGCGCCTTCACATTCAGCGCGGTGGTCTGACGCTTGCCCGCAAGCATCTCAAGTTCGGTAACCGACTTGTAGGGGCGCTCGCCGATTGGCTGTACATCCAAGCCGAAGAATATATCGCGCATCGTGGCGTTGCCAACTATCACCACCTCATATATGCGGCGGCGGTGAAACCCCAATCGGCGGCACATATCGCCTATCTCAAAGTTGAGCGCGGACAGCATCACCTGCCGCAGTTCGCCCGCGAATTCGCCGCCGTCGTAGGATATGCGGTGCATAATATCGCTGCCGCCGAAACGCTGCGGGTTCTCAAAGGACGCCGTCCCCAGAATTGCGCCCGTCTCTAGGTCGAGCAGGTTGAGCGCAACCGTGGTGGTGCCTACATCCACCGCCGCGCCGTATATCTGCCCGCGGTAGTCGTCTATGCGCTCGTCGCCGAAGAACACGCCGTCGCCGATGCGCTTAGCGATCGGATCGGGCGTGATGCGGCGGCGCGTGGATTGCGTCAAGATGCGTGGTTGGCGGCGCAGTACCGCGAACTCTACGTCCGCCGCCGCGTCGACGATATGTGCCTGGCACGCCAGCCGATAGTCGCCGCGTAGAAAGCCCTCGGCGTCCGTCAGCGGCGTGAGCGCATCCATTCCGCGCCGAATTTCCACGATGCACTCGTGGCATTCGCCCGTTCTGCCGCACGAAGTAGGCACGCGCACGCTCAGCGCGTCGGCGTAGTCGAAGACGCTCTTGCCGGCGACGGACGCCAGCGTTTCCCTATCGTAATACAATGGCATAGCAATATCTTATCACGAATGGCGCGCGCTAATCCGCTATTAACCCGTCTGCAAGGCGCGCGGTTCGCATCAATATGCAGCAATGCGCCGACGCTATTGCGGTTAGCGCTATAATGCGCTTGACCGCTATGACATAGAGAACACACCCAACGATTTGACGCGCTGGCGGGATTGGAGAGACGCTATGAATCAGGATACGCTCAAGCGGCTCATATCCGAGCTTCTGCGCGTCGATGGGATGCTGCTGGTCATCGACTCCGGCGGCGCGGTGAGCGAAATGAGCCTTCAGCAAGCGCCCGAAGTGGAGTTCGACGGCAGGTGGGCGACCATCGAGGCGCGCGATTGGCACATCCATCTCGACTTGGAGCGGGTGTGCGGCGCGCAGTTCGTAGAGAACTCCCACCACGGACACGAAGCGATGCCCAAGCTCTTCTATGTTCGTCTGTCCGACGGCGATGGCGCTACGCTGCTGCGCTTCTACTTCCCCAATCCCTGGCTTGATGACGCAGAGAAGCCCACGCCGTTCCAACCCGAAAGGCTGCGCCTATTCCAAGATTTCCGTCGACGTTACCTGCCGCAGGACGATGACATAGTGTTCGTGCAGCGCACAAAAGACGGCGACGTCTATCACGAAAACTGCTATGCCGATTGCTGCATTCAAGATATAGAGGGGGATGGCGATGAGTAGTCCATTGGACGGCGTTAGGATTTTAGACTTGACGCAGGTGCAGGCGGGTCCGTCATGCACTCAGCTTCTGGCGTGGCTGGGCGCTGATGTAATCAAGGTAGAGCAGCCGGGCGTGGGCGACCGCACGCGCCGCGAACAAGCGGCGTCCCCCGACTCGGACGCCGATAGCTTCTACTACCTTGTGTTCAACGCCAACAAGCGCAGTCTCACACTCAACCTCAAATCCGAAGATGGCTGCCGCATATTCAAGCGGCTTGCGGCAATATCCGATATTGTGGTGGAAAACTACGGACCCGGCAGAATGGACGCTTTCGGTTTGGGCTATGACGCGCTCAAAGCCGCCAACCCGCGCATAATCTACGCCACCATCAAGGGTTTCGGCGCATACGGGCCTTATTCGCATATCAAGAGCTTCGAGCAGATAGCGCAGGCGATGGGCGGAGCAATGAGCGCCAACGGCGAACTGAACGGCGGGCCGCTGTTCGTGGCGCCCGGCATAGGCGATTCGGGAACGGGGCTGCACTGCGCCATCGGGATGCTGGCGGCGTTGCGCCAGCGCGACAATAGCGACGAAAGCCAATTGGTGGAAGTCTCTATGCAGGACGCCGTGGTCAACCTTATGCGCATCCGAATGATTGACACTTTCAACACCAACGCCCCCGTAGCGCGCGGCGGCAACCGCTTTTGGGGCGGCCCGTCTATGATATTCCCGTGCCATCCCGGCGGCGCTAACGACTACATAGCGATTGTGCTGTCAGGCGATTCGTGGGACACCATCCTGGCGGTGGCGGGACGCGCTGATCTAATCGGCGATGCGCGCTACGCCACCGATGAAGCGCGCCGCGAGAACGCCGCCGATGTTGATCGCATCGTGGGCGGATGGACGCGGACGAAAACCAAGCATGAGATTATGGCGCAGCTCAGCGAGCTCGGCATAGCCTGCGGCGCGGTGCAAGACACCTGCGAGGTGCTGCAAGACCCGCACTTGCGCGCCCGCAAAATGACTGTGGACATCGACGACCCGGCGCGCGGGCGGTACACGGCGCTCGGCAACCCAATCAAGATAGCGTCCAACGACGTCCAGATCAATCCGCCCCCGCTGCTCGGCGAACACACCGGCGAAGTACTGCAATCGCTGTTGAACCTAGACGACGACGCTATCCAATCGCTGCGGCAGAGCGGCGCGATATGACGCATCCCTTCCCCCACAGCGGACTGCAGGAGAAGGAATGCGTTGCGCTTGCGTTAGCGGGGGGCGCCGGCTGCGGCGGAGACGCCGGTTGCGGCGATGTCCAGTGTTAGGGTGAAGTTGCCGGCGGTTTCGGTTTCGTAGGTGGTGGCTTCGATGGTGTAGGTTCCGGCGGCGAGCTGCTCGACTATTTCGGAGTCGCCGCGGTTGACGATTTCGCCTTCATCGCCGCTGCCTCGGAGCAGGTAGAGGTAGGTGTTCGCCACATCGTCGGATGCGATGCCGACGGTCACGCTTGAGGCGGCGTCCAGCGTGAAGGTGTAGAAGCGCGCGTAGCGGGTTCCCGCCTTTGCGGTTGCGGGCGTTTTATCGGACAGGCAATCGGCGTTCCAGGTGCCGGTGAGCCAACCCAAGCCGGTCTTGCGAATGCAGCCGGGCGCCAATGTCGACGCTGATGCGCGCGTGGGCGTTGCCGTAGGTATGGATGTAGCCGTCGCCGTAGGCGTGGTTTCCAGCACGGTTACCGGCGTGTTCGTCGGCGTGGGCGTATGGGTAGGCGTTGCCGTCGGGGATGCGCCCTCACGCGCCGCTAATATGTCAGTCAGCGCGTTGATAAGCCCTTGCAGCGTTTCGACGAACCGCCGCAACGGGTCCGTTTCCACTTCTTGCAACGTTCCCGCCTGGCCTAGCAGCGCTTCGGCTTGTTCTTCAACCGCGCCCACTCTTTCGGCGCCGGTGGGCGTGGAGACGCCGGTTGCGGTTGGCGTGAGCGTGGGCGCGGGTTCGTCCGTGACCGGTGTATTCGTGGGCGTAGGTGTAGGTTCGTCTGTTGCCGAAACATTCGTGGCCGTAGGCGTAAGCGTGGGTGTATCCGTCGGTGTAGGCGTGGCGGTGGGCGGCGTTCCTGTTACCGTCGGCGTGGAGGTAGGCGGCGTGCCGGTCACCGTAGGCGTGTTCGTGGGCGTGGGCGTATCGGTAGCCGTGGGCGTTCCCGTAGGCGTGCCGGTCGGGGTGGGCGTAGATGCGGTCGGCGGCGCTGATTGTCCGTCGTTGTTATTCCCCCAGCACACTGCGGCGCCATCTGCGCGAAGTCCGCAGGTATGATAACCGCCGGCGCTTATAGAAGTGAAAGTCTCGCCGGAAGGCGGCGTCCGCTGGACAGAGGCATCGCCCCAGCACACCACAGCGCCGTTGGCGCGAAGTCCGCAAGTATGATGCGCGCCGGCGCTTATGGACGAAAATTCGCCCGACGGCAGCGATGACTGCCCCCAGTAGTTAAGCCCCCAGCACACTGCAGCGCCGTTCTTTCGCAGTCCGCAGGTATGCCAATGACCAACGCTTATGGACGAAAATGCGCCTGATGGCGGCGAAGCCTGGCCGTCGTAGTTAAATCCCCAGCATGCCGCAGCGCCGTCCGCTCGTAGTCCGCAGGTGTGATACGAGCCGGCGCTTATGGACGCGAATTCGCCCGACGGCGATGTTGACTGACCATATGTGTTACGCCCCCAGCATACCGCAGCGCCGTCCGCTCGTAGTCCGCAGGTGTGATACGAGCCGGCGCTTATGGACGCGAATTCGCCCGACGGCACTGTTGATTGACCATATCCGTTAGATCCCCAGCATACCGCAGCGCCATCCGCGCGCAGTCCGCAGGTATGCCATCCACCGGCGCTTACGGATGCGAAGGTTTCATCCGCCGGCGTCGTTGATTGACCGTATCTGTTATACCCCCAGCACACCACGGCGCCGTTGGGGCGTAGTCCGCAAGTGTGATCCGTGCCGGCGCTTATGGCGCGAAAAGCCATTGCGCGGGGTGTGGGAGTGGCGCTGAATGTGGGGGTGGTAGTGATGGCCTGCACGCGCGCGCTACCCGAGTTGGGCAGCAGGATGAGCAGCAGAAGCACCGCCGCTGTGATGGCTGCTAGGAAGTAAAAGGTGGGTTTAGAATTGAATGTGGCAAATCGCATACCAGCTTCTCTACCTTACTTTACGAAAGATGGAAATCGTTGTACATCAATTATATGCCGAAGATTGCGTAAGTCAAGTTGCGGTTGGCAGCCGGCATTGCGCCCATATCCACTATTACAGCCCATCCGCCGCCCGCCGACAATCCCCAACAGGGATAAGCGGCGCGTAGATGCGCCGCTTGGCGCTAGTCCGATTGAAAGCGCTAAGTCATGCCTTCTTTCGGCAACTCTTTCGTCGCTTTCGCCCTCCACAGAGTTGATGAGTATGGCGGGGCTTAGTGAGGATGAGAATGCCGTTTGCCGTCGGGCAGTGTCTCTGTTTGGGATATGTCTGCGCGATAGGCGCTTTATATCTGCCGCATATTGATGTTGTGCATTGCAGTTTTCTCAAATAAGAAAAAGACGCTTGAAACTGAGACGCTGCCTATCAAATGAACTGATTGACATAGTGATATACTAGGCTATGGTCATAGATGCTGACGCCCCGGAGGCTACAAGAGTGAAGCCGCAGCCCAATTCGGTTTGGTACAACGATTGGCGGCAAGTGGACGTGGAACCGCTGGATACTTTCACGCCCACGATGCCGGTCAGCGTCATCATTCCGTACTACCGGACGCACGCCGCCACGCTGGGAATGACGCTTGCGATGCTTGAACGCCAAACCTACCCGCGCGATATGTTCGAGGTGATTATCGTCGACGACGGCTCCGAGCCGCCGCTGGAGCGTCCACAAAATACTGCGCTGGATGTCAAAGTCGTGCGCCAAGAACGCCGCGCATTCGGGCTCGCCAGGGCGCGCAACAACGGCGCGCGCGCCGCCGCGCACGACATCCTGCTCTTCCTCGACAGCGATATGCTGACCGAGCCCAAGTGGATGTCGGCGCATGCCCGATGGCATCACGCCGTATCCGACGCCTTGACAATGGGACCCTATCCCCATGTAGCGATGGACGGCATAGACTTAGATACCGTTCGGCAGTGGCGCGGCTTGCTGGAAGAGTTGTTTTCAGACAGACCTAAGACTGACGTCTCTAAGCGAGGCTACATGCTCAGGCTCAATAATTTGATTTCGCGCGCCGATGATCTGTTCCGGGTGGTGCCTGGCGGCAACTTGGGCGTCAGCAAATGGTTCTATCAATTAGTAGGCGGACATGACGAATCTTTCACGCGCTGGGGAGTGGAAGACATCGAGTTCAACTATCGCGCTTATATTCAGGGCGGATTGTTGGCGCCGGATCCGGACGCCATCGCTTGGCACCAGGGCGCCTGGGGTGAGGATATAGAGGCTAAGAGCCGAAGTGAGCGGCTTCAGTATGGGAAAATAGCGAATCTGATTGCGCACCCCAACTTTCGAGGCGTCGGCTCGCGCCAAATCTTTAAGACGCCTCAGTATGTGGTAACTATTGAAGGGAAGCGAGGCTCGACCGATCAACTCATCAAGGCCGTGATGAATGCCCTGGAAGACAGGATATATGACCTTGTAGTCAGAATTGAAATGCCGGATGATGTCGATTGTGAGCGGCTTGCGCGGCTGCGGGAATGGTTTTGCCCTGACCCGCGCGTACGCGTCGCGCCTACCCGATCCGCGCTTGATGAATTTCCGGCGTCGCCGTTCCATGTAACGCTACCCGCCGCCGTGTTCGGCAGGGACGTAGTGCATCGCCTGCGCGCCCGCTTGGGAGACGCGGTCTGCGCGACTGCGACCTTACCCGACGGAACGCAAGCGTCGATCACTCGCGCCTGGGCGCTTAACCGCGCGCGTCGCACAGGAATGCCGCATACCGATTTCGGAGAGTCGAGAGCGATGTCCATCAGAGATTTGAAGCTTAAATCCGCCGCTTCTGTGAACGCCCCCGCCGCGCCGGAAGCTGTGAACTACCCAACAACTTGGGATCGTCTGATTGGCAGGTTGCGGGATGTTCGCGGTTTTAGAGAGGGTTGTTCATTCCTAAAATGGCTGACGGGCGCAGCGTGGTTTAGGGCAGTCATTATGCGCAGCGTAGTTGAATGGAAGATCCGAGCGCGATTCAAGACAGCGTTCAGCAGGCGAAGGAATCAGAGCAGGTGATTGCAATATCCATCGAAGTCCCGGCGCTTCAGAAAGCCGGCATATGACACAGTCCGCCGCTTCGTCTTTGCGCAAGCCAACATCGGATCGCCCTGTACGCATACTGCTCGTGTCGCCGCTGCCGCCGCCGGCCAGGGGGATACAGACATGGACTCAAACGTTGTATGGGCGTGGGTTGCCTGCGCCCTTTGAGTTGGAGCTTATCAACACTCGGCCGGTTCGCCAATACTCCGATGTTCGACCCAAATTGAACCTGGCAGAGGCAAAGCGCAACGTCGCAATAGTGTGGCAAGCGTCTCACGCGATGGCGTCCGGGCGCATCTCGGTTATGCACTTGAACTGCGCGCTGCCTTTCGCAAGCGCTCCCCGCAATGTAGCGTTGGCGCTGATTGCCAGGCGGACGAAGACGCCGTACATAGCGCACCTGCACGGGACATTCACAGTCCCGCGCGGAAGTAGCCCGGCCGAACGCTTCTACCGCTGGGCATACAGAACCATATTTGCCGGCGCATCGCGAATTCTGGCATTGGGCAACCCAAGCTACCATTCTATACTAGAGTTAGGCGATTTCGCGCGCAAGACACATCCGCTAGTGCATAACTTCATAGACTTTCGCGCCGTTCCCGATAGCATCCCCGCCACGGATGGTTGCGGGCATCTGAGAGTCATCTTCACCGGCGCGCTTATTGAATCAAAAGGCGTGTACACGGTTATTGAAGTGGCTAACCGCTTTCCCAATGCGCGCTTTCAGCTGGTGGGACACTGCTCCGACGACCTGCGCGCAAATTTCATGAGGCGCATTCGGGAACTGGGCTTGGAAAACAGAGCGCAGTTGATTGGTCCGGTCGCAAACTCCGAGATACTCAGAACGCTGTCGGAAAACGACGTCTTTCTGTTCCCGTCCCGTTTCAAGTATGAGGCGCTTCCGTACAGCGTGGCGGAAGCGATGGCGGTCGGCTTGCCGGTGGCGGCGTCCAACGTGGGCGCTATTCCGGATATGATCGATGTTCCCAAAGGCGGATGGCTTGCCGCCCCCGATGACACCGCCGCATACGTAGATATGCTTGCCCGCCTGCGCGCCGATCCCGCCCTGCGGCAGCGCATGGGGCAGTACAACAGGCGGAAGGCGCGGCGTGAATATGACTATGATGTTGTGATAAATCAACTCTGCAACATATGGCGTCAAGCGGCAGGTCCGGTTGTCCATCAAACTACGGACAATGAATAAGGCGAGCGTTTAACCATTTGGCGCATATGAGCGAATCGCCCGTCCGTCCGCCTTGCATGACGCAACTGGCGCTGGCGTTGCTGAGGAAAGTTGATTATGGCTAACACACCGCGGGTTATGCTGGTAACCGACAAACTTTCCCTTGGCGGCACAGAGCGGCATCTAGTGAACTTAGCTGTCGGCCTTAAGCGCCGCCGCTATGAAGTGTCGACGCTGGTGTACTGGCCGGACGATTTCTTCGTCGGAACGTTGACCGAAGCGGGCATTCCTGTGAAGCGCGTCGTCGCCCGCAATCGGCTGCACCTCATATTCGCTATGCGAAAGGCGATACGGCAGAGCCGCTCCGATGTTGTAATCGCCTTTCAAAATATGCCGAATGCGCTGGTTGAATTGACGGGACTGCCCCGACGGGATTATGCGGTCATAGTATCCGAATTCAGTTTGGACGCCCCCGGCAGAAACCTGCGGCGGCGCATGCGCCATAACCTTCACCGATTGGCGGATGCGGTGGTGATCAACTCCTACGCGCAGCGCGAGCGCATCAGCGAACTAGCGCCTTATTTAGACAAGCGCAGCCATACCATCGTCAACGGCGTCGATCTGAAGCGTTTCTCTCCCCGTCTTGATGACGGAAACACGCCGAAGTGCGCAGACCGACTTCGGTTACTGGTGCTGGCGCGGATACGGGGAGAAAAGAACCCCTTCGGGCTGCTGGATGCGGTGGAAATCGTCCGTCGAGAACGCCCGTCGCTGCGTCTCACGGTCGACTGGTACGGCGATCCCGTTGTAGCCGCGGACAAGCACGTTTCCAAGTGGGAGTTTCGCTCCAGGCGGAAGTGGGCGGAGTATCACAGCCTCTTAAAGCGAACTATCGCCGGGCGGCGCATGCAGGAAATCTTTCGGCTGCATCCCGCCGTAAAAGATTCTGCGCCTCTCTACCACGCCGCGGATGCCGTCTGCGTGCCGTCTTTCATTGAAGGAACATCTAACGTCATCTGCGAAGCGATGGCTTGCGGCGTGCCGCTACTGGTTAGCCGAGTGAGCGACAACCCCCGTCTGGCGCGCGACGGACGAAACGGGTTCTTGTTCGACCCGAAATCCCCTCAGGATATTGCCTATGCTATAATGCGCTTTGCCGACACGCCCCCCGACGCTAGGCGCAAGATGGGACTGGAAGGGCGTCGGATGTCCGAAACTATGCTGCCGGAAAGCGCATTCGTAGAGCGCTACATAGATCTTATAGAAAAGACACTGCTGCAGAGACAGCGAAGACGAAACCAGCGCTGATATGCGGCACATACGGGTATAAATGGAAAGGCAACCTCTTTCCTGCCCTTGTAGATGGGCAAGGTTAGTTTGAGCAAGATTCTCTACTTAGAATAGTAGCGGCAAAAGTCTTATGAAGCAGAGAAACTCTTCCTCCGCATCCCAATCCTTTCCCCGTGATGGAGAACGAACTTTGCGCTACGCCGCTAAATGGAGGCGCCTGTTTAAGCGAATATGGGCAATCCGCCGCCCCGGAGGAGCATCGGCGTTTCGCAAGTTATTGAGCGTTGCGCTGTGGCGGCAGATTGATAAGCGGCGGGCAGCCTGGTGGCATCTGCAAAGTGAAATGCGCGGCCGTCGACTGCGCTCCAAAGATGCCCAGACTATGCGCGCGAATGCGCGGCGCGGCGAACCGATTCCCGCCTTCGATCTGCGGGCGTACAACCCTATCGGATGGCAGCGCGACGGCTACAGCGAAACGGCGGCATTAGGACCGATAGAATGGCTTCCCCTCGGCATCGATGTGTGGCGCGTCGTTCACCCCAATAACCCCCGTCGCATTCGAAACATCCATCACTTGGAAGATGTACAGGCGTTCCATTCTGACATTGCCACTCGCGCAGGTGTCCTGGCCCGCTTGGCCGCCTGCGGCGTGGCAACCCACTTAGCGGACGGCGATGAACGCCTTCAACCGATGCTCGGCGACGATCTGTATTGCCTTATGACCGCCGATATGAATGGAATGTCCACCCACGAGCGCGAACTGCTGAGCGTTAGACTGCGCCGCGCCGCTCATCGACATCACTCGTCGTTCGGCCGCGCGCATCAGAGTGACCTCGATAAGCTTCCCCTAGTGTCGGTTCTGCTGGCGACGCGCCGCCCCCAATTCTTAGAATACGCACTCGACAACGTGGCTAAGCAGACTTACCCCCGCCTGGAGCTAGTCATTGCGCTCCACGGCGAGGGATTTGATGACGCCGCGCGGCGTATTACCGAGTTTCCGCATCCGGTAAAGACGCTGCGCCTGCCCGCAAGCGAATCGCTCGGCGCGGTACTCAACGCCGCAACCCAGGCATCCGAAGGCGCGCTGCTGGCTAAGATGGACGACGACGATGTGTATGGCGCAGACCACATCTGGGACTTGGCGCTTGCGCGGTGCTACTCAGGCGCGCAGCTAGTGGGCAAGTGGCAAGAGTTCGTCTATCTGGCGGCGTCTGACCGAACTATCCATTGGCGCGAAGGGCATAGCGAGCGCTACCATGCGTCAATCCTTGCGGGTGGCACGTTTCTCATTTCCCGACGCGCTCTCGACCGCGCCGGCGGCTGGCGCAGGGTTCCCGGAGGCGTGGACACCTTCCTTGTGGAGGACGTTCTGCGTTCCGGCGGACGCGTGTATCGCACGCACGGCTTTGGGTATATGATGGTGCGGCACGGCTTTTGCCATACATGGAATAGCAGGGACGGCGCCGATGATGAACTTCTTGGCATCGCCGAGCGCGTCTGGGACGGCTTTCGCCCGGATCTAGCGGGCATCGATGCCTTGAGCGCGCCGCATCCGGCGTTGGCGCACAGCGCGCGAGCGCATCATCTATGAGAGAGCCTATGACCATAGCCAGCAAGTTCATTTCAGTTCGCAAGTGGCCGAACCTTCCGCTTGCGCTGTTGTTGCTTGCGCTGTCAACCGCCTTCCTATTCGGCGGCGAGCGCCACCGCTTCTATCGGATCGACAGCAACGCTTTAACCGCGAACCATATGGCAGTGGCGATGAATCTATCACCCGATCATAACTTCGTGGGGCACTTCTATCGCACCTTAGATACCGAAGGCAAGACGGTCTATTTTCCATACAACCGCTTTCCGCCGGGCGGCTACGCGCTGATAAAATTGGCGACGCTGCCATTCGACGGAAATCTGTCGGCAAGCCTCTACGTTGGACGCCTGCTGATGTTGTCCTTTTTCGCCGCAGCCGCGCTGTTCGCCTATCTTGCGCTCAACCGTCTCATCGACAATCGATGGATAGCTCTGACCGCGACGCTGATTGCTTTCTCGTCTTACTATGGCTTGTTTTACAACGATATGGTCACCCCCGAAGGGATGCCGGATCTGTTCGGGGTAATGCTGACTTTTCACGGGATAGTGATTTTCGCGCAGGAAGGGCGTTTTCGACAGCTGCTCATCAAAGCGTGCATCGCGTTGCTGTTGGGTTGGCATGTGTATGCGCTGCTGCTGACTTTTATCGTTCTAGGCTTTGGAAGCGAGTTAATAAGACTATCTATATCTCAGCGCGCATCAGTCAGTTCGTACCTGCAGCTATTTGGATGCCGCTATGCGCTGCTTGGGGGTGTATCGCTGCTTGTTGGCGTGGGGATATTGGCTTTCAACTTCACAAATGAATACTTGGCAATGGATGGCGAAACGCCGTTTTCGGAGCTGCGTTCCGTTAAGTCTGCCCTGAGAAGGACCGGTCTGGGAATTGGGCTCATTGACGGCAAAAGCATTCCGGAATGGCAGTCTTTTCTTAAAGAACAGATTTACCGCGCCAGTGTAGTATCGACGCCATACGCCTTTGCCGAATATAGCAATGCGTTGAGTACGTTCGGACGAGCGCCTTGGGTTGCGCTGAACGCGGTCATAGGGATCGGCGCGTTGGGCACGTTGCTGATTGATAGGAGATTCATTCGGCACAAGACGCTGCTTGCCACTTTGGCGCTGTTCGGATTTTGTTGGACGCTGCTGGCGCGCCAGCAAGCTGCCTTTCATAGTTTCGAGGGCATATACTATATCGGCATTCCGCTGGTACTGGCCGCGCTGATTCTGCTGTTCATACGCAAGCGCTTGGGCGCCCGACTCATAGTGGGGTTGGCAACCGCGGCGCTCGCGGTCTTCGGGCTGTCAGGTTATCAGATGAGCCTTGTCGGCAACGACGCCGAAACGGCTGAGTTCCAGGAAGCGGTGTTCAGCGATTTCCAAGCAATGCGCGATAAAATACCGCAGGACAAAATAGTGTACATTCCCATTAGACCTAGTTGGCAAGCGGACACCGTCTTTGCAGGGAGTACGCGCGCTTCGATATTCTATCTATCCGGACGCGTTATTGTTCATGCTAACAATTCGGAGCTTTGCCGCTCAGCCGACTTCGTCATAACCGCCCAACGGGAAGAGGGGGCAGCGTTGCTTACGCCGAATAATCGGTTGCGCTTCCTTTATGAGAGATCTCCCGAACTAGCGCAGATATTGCATATTCCGAAGGTTTGCCAATGGGATGGCTGAAGGCGTTTGCCATAAAGGCGCTCATCCGCCCCGGAGCGGCGCGCGCGCTTTGAAAGAGTTTGACAGTGGAAGATCGACTGAAGGCGTTTGCCATAAAAGCGCTTACGCCAATTCGCATGCGGCGGCCCGCCGGCGTCATACACCGAAGTCTGCAACGAAGCCTTCGCTCCTCGTCGCGCGCCGTTAGAGGCGTCGACCGTCGCATCGTCAACCGCTACTTCGCGGAGGCGCGCGAGCCGAAGTTGCATATAGGCTGCGGAGATCATCTGCTCGCCGATTGGCTAAATTCGGACAAAACCGCGCGCGCCGCAAATGTGATGTATCTCGACGCCGCGCGCCGCTTTCCCTTCCCGGACGCCGCTTTCGCCTACGTGTACGGCGAGCATGTGATTGGCGATCTGTCCTTTCAGCAAACAGCCGTTATGCTGCGCGAATGCTTTCGGACGCTTGCTCCGGGCGGCAAGATACGCATCGCAACGCCGGATCTTGCCTTTCTCATCGGTTTATACCAAGAACAACGGCAGTCGGATATACAACGTCGGTATATGGAATGGTTCAGCGCACAAACCAAATCCCCGCGCATCGGAGGTTGCTTTCTTGTCAACTACTATGCGAAAGCGTGGGGACTTGAGTTCGTGTACGACGAGCAAATTTTGCGCGAGGCTATGTCGACCGCCGGCTTCTCGCGCATAGTCAGGCGCGACTTGAACGAAAGCGACGATGCAGCGCTACGCAACTTAGAAAACGAAGGGCGTATGCCCGATGGATTTCTACGGATGGAATCGCTTATACTTGAAGGGACAAAAATTGCATAGAAGTCCGTCTATTAGTTAATTCCCTCCCGTCGCTAACCCAATAACGAGAGGGATTTGTTCCTGTCCTAGCCTTCGATCTTGGAGAAAGAAACGGATCCGCCGCATCCATGAACGCATTGTTGACACATAGGTGGACACGCAGATTGAAGAAACTGGCTGTAGCGCCTTTGAACCCACCCCTCGCCGGAAGCATTGCGGGCGCGCTGTTCCGCGGGGAATTCAAAGCGGCGCGCGGGATGGCGGCGCAGACACATGACCTCGGCGCGGAGAAAATCGTTTCCTCAAATCATCGCTTCTTGTGGCTCTGCAATCCAAAAGTGGCGTCCAGAAGCGTCATAGCCGCCCTGCGCCGCGCCGACCCCGACTCCGAACTCATCCACGCCAAAAGCGTATCCGACATTTATGAAATGTACCCTGAAGTCAAAGACTACTACAGCTTCGCCTTTATTAGGCATCCATTCGACCGCGCGCTTTCGTTTTACGCTGAGATGCGCTTCTTCCGCGAGCGCTTCGATGGAAGGGGGCGCTTCCTGAAAGAGCAGCGGCAGCGGCGTTACCGCGATATGTTTCCTGGCTTAACGGATGCGGACACATTCGACGACTACTGCGATTGGCTGAACACAATCCAGGGATCCGACCTGCTTGCCGATAGGCACTTCCTGTCTCAGCATATACAGATACGCCTGCCAGATGGACGCCTGCCCGATTTCATTGGCGCATTAGAGAATTTCGAAGAGGATTTCGCGCGCGTCGCCGCAGTCTTGGGAATGCCTGCGCCGGATCTGCCTATGCTGAACACTATGGCAGGATGGCAGCCGCCCGCCGCCGCCGTGAAAGCCGCTAGAGCGGATATGAGCGCCTGCTTGACGGAGCGCAACCGCGCGTTGTTGGCAAAACGCTACGCCGTCGATCTGGATCTCTATCGCAGCGTTTCAGCAAGCCCGCAGGCGCGCGCTTGTAGCGCTACTGAGAGGGTGCAAGCGAAATGAACCCCAAGCCGACAACCGTTCAGTACAACAACTGGCGTCAGGCGAAACTCCCGCCGCTGGATATGCGCGTCCCCCCGCCGGTCAGCGTCATCATCCCATACTACCAAACGCATAGCGCAGAACTAGCGTTGACACTGGCGGCGCTGGAACACCAAACCTACCCGCGCGATATGTTTGAGGTGATAATTGTGGACGACGGATCTGATCCGCCTCTCATTTTGCCACCCACAACGCCCCTAAACATCAGCGTGGTTTGTCAAGAGCGCCGCGGATATGGGGCAGCGCGCGCGCGCGCCGCCGGCGCACGGGCAGCCGCGCACGACATCCTGCTCTTTCTCGACAGCGATATGCTGGTAGAGTCCGACTGGATCGCGGGGCACGCCCGGTGGCATTGCGCCTTCTCCGATGCCGTCACGCTTGGAAACCGCTCCTTTGTGGCGGTCGACGACATCGACGCAGAAACCATCAGACGCTGTCCGGGTTCGCTGGAAGAACTATTTTCGAATCGCCCGGCAGACGTATCTTGGGTTCAAGAGATACTTGACAAGACTGACGATCTGCATTCGAAGTCCGACGATCTATTCGTAGTGGCGGTGGGGGCGAACTTGGGGATACGCAAAGAGTTCTACGAGTTGGTGGGCGGCTTCGACGAATCGTTCATGCGTTGGGGATTAGAGGATACCGAACTCGGTTATAGAGCCTACATCCGGGGCGGGCTGCTGATACCTGTGCGGCAAGCCTTCAGTTGGCACCAGGGACGCTGGAATACGGGTAGAGAAAATAAGACGCGAAACATTAGGATTATGGACGGAAAGATTTCTCATCTAATCGCTCATCCTGCGTTTCGTCCCGACAAGCCCGGCCGAATCTACGCCGTGCCTCAGTATGTGGTAACCGTAGATGCCGCGCATTACCCCGCGGATAGGGTTGTCAGAGCCGTGGAACACATCCTAGCCGACCGGGTACACGATATAGCGGTGAGAATCCAAACGGACGCAATCGCTGGCGGTGAAGGCTTGGATCGGATTAGGGATGAGTTCGCCCCTGACCCGCGGGTGCGCCTCGCGCCTACCCGCTACGCCCTTGACGAATTTCCGGCGTCCCCGTTCCACATCTCGCTTCCCGCCGCCGTGTTCGGCAAGGATTTGGTGTATCGACTGCGCCTCCAATTGGGTGACGCAGTCGCGGCGGGCGCAAATCTTCCCGACGGAAGCAACGTGTCCATAACGCGCGCTTGGGCGCTTAATCGGGCGCAGCGCACAGGGAAGAGCATAAGCGATTTTGGAGAGACGCGGACGATTTCGGCAAGGGCGCTAAATATAAAGCCCGTTGGCGCGCAAGGCGATAGCCGCCCGCCGGGCAGCATCGCCCGCGCAAGCGAGCGGCTGCGCGCCGTCCAATCGACGGCTGATGCCTGGCTATTCGCGAAGTGGGCGGTAAGCGCGGCGTGGAGAAGAGCGGCGGGCAAAACGGACGCCAAGTCAAGAAGAGCATAATGCAGGAACGCCATATCATAAGGTTCGCAAAGAGTGCGATAAGACGCGCCGGTTTGCATAAGCGCACCCGATCGGCCGGGGCAGCGTTTGCGGACGCGGCGCTGGCTCCGATTTACGGATACAAGGGCAGAAACATCGAGCGGTTTGCGCTGTTCATCGGGTATCACAGATCGGGAAGCTCTTTTATTGGCGCAATACTCAACTCGCATCCTGAAATAGTGATTGCCAACGAAGCGTTTAGGTATGCGCCGGATCTGAAGAACGCCGCATCCATGGGAAAAGGGCGCATCGTGCGTCGTATTCTGGATCATGACAGGCTAATTCGCGAATCGACATCATATGAACGAATGGGCGGTTATTCGCTCGCCGTGAACACCCATTGGCAGGGAAGATACTCGCGGTTGCGGATAATTGGAAGCAAAAGCTCCGATGAATCTACCGTTTGCTTGTATAACTGGCCCGGGACGCTCGATTCATTGCGCCGTCAGATGGGAGTTCCGATAAGCGCATTCTTCACATACAGAAACCCCTACGATATGATAGCGGCGAAATATCTGAGGACGCTCCGAAATGAAAGAGGGAATGCGGACATACCTCTATCGTTTCTGGATTTCAATCCGACGGATGCCGAAAAACCGCAAATAGAGCAGGCATTTCTTTCGTCCAACAACGAACATTTCGAAGTATCGCGCAAGCTCACCAAAGTCCTCCCCATGTTTTCGGAAGATGAGATATTCCCGGTGAAATACGAGGACTTCATCGCTTCTCCCAAAGGAAATTTGCGCCGCGCTTGCGAGTTTTTGGACGTGGAATGCGCCGAAGAATACCTGAAAGCCTGCGCCGCTATAGCGTACCCGTCGCCCCACAAAACCCGCTTCAAAGTACGATGGACGCCGGAGCAGAAAACGCAGGTCGACGAACTCATACGGAAATATCCCTGGTTTGAAGGCTATGCTTATGATGACTGACACAAGGCTGTCCCAAGACGCCAATTCGCGAGGCGTGGCATGAACGGATTGAAGATGCCGCGCTTGCGCCTTACGCGCAGAAGAGCGGTAGTGGAATCGGTATATCGCAGCGGCCTATCAGCGGCGATCGGCATCCGTTACGGCGGCATCGGCTCCATCTTTATGTTCCACCACGTCGTGCCCGACGTATCCGATCACCTGAACGGCGATCTTTATGTCAGCGCCCGCTTCTTCAGCGCATGGCTTGCCTCGCTACGCAAAGACGGCGTCGATATAATCTCACTGAACGACGCCGTCGAGCGCATTCGAGATCCGGGTCCGCGTCCCTCAAAGCGGCGCTTCGTGGTAATTACCCTGGACGACGGATACGCCGACAATTTCACCTGCGCCCTGCCCATACTAGAAAAGTTCAATGCGCCCTTTACCCTCTATGTTACGACGGATCTAGTAGAGCGCGGCGGCAGCCTGTGGTGGATCGGACTGGAGCGCCTGATAGCGCAAAACGATGCGATTGAAGTTGCGCCTATGCAGAAACGCTTCGCTATTCCGTCCCTGCACGCGAAGACGGCGGCGCTTTACGAAATAACCGATTGGGTGGCGGTGGACATAGAGCGGCGCGCCCCCCTGCTGCGCGAAGTCTTCGACCGCTGCGGCGTATCAGCGCTAGACGCCACCGCCGAGGCCGGGCTATCGCGCGAGCAACTACGCGCGCTTGCCCGCCATCCCCTAGCCACAATCGGCGGCCACACCACCGGCCACCGCGCCTTGACGGGCTTGAGCGAACAGCAAGCCTACCGCGAAATATCGGACAACAAACTCTTCATCGAGAACCTTCTCCACATCCCGATTGAACACTTCGCCTATCCCTACGGCGCTTGTTCAAGGCGTGAAGCAGACCTCGCCGCGCAAGCGGGTTTCAAGACGGCGACGACTACCCGAATGGGATGCCTGTTCCCCGAACACGCAGACGACCTGCTCGCTCTGCCGCGCAGCGAGGGCGACGGCGCTAGAATGTGGCTGAGCTTCATGCGCATCCAACGCCACGGAGTGCGGCGTTTCATCCAAAGCCGCGGCGGCTGCCCGGTGGTCAAAATTTGATATATGGTAAAGCCAAAAATCGCGCCAAATCCCTGATTGCGCGGGCGCTCAGCGCCTCGGAACGCCGTCTGGCTCGTCAAGTCATCTGGTTGAATGCCGCCTGGGCAATCCGCATCCTGGGCGGAATAGCCGCGATGTCGCTGACCGCCCGAATTATCGGCGTAGAAGGGCTAGGCGTTCTGGCAGCCATCGCCGCCGTCTCCGTATTCATCTACGGGCTTATGGATATACGGAACGGACTCGCCATTACCACCTTCGTATCTCAGTCCATAGCGGAAGGCCGCGCTGATGACGCGGCGCGCATCTTTCGCTTCGTAGTCGCCGTTTCCCTTGCGCTGGCGCTAGTGGGATACGCCGTCATAGCCTTTGTAGCGTTCAGCGCCGGCGACCTGTTGGACGTCGTTGAGCGGCAGCATCGAGATCTGCTTCTCTTGTACGGCGTCAACGGTATTCTAATGAGTACCGAAGAAGTATCGCGGGCGGCACTGCAGCTGGCAGACCGAATGCGCCTCTACTCCGCCGTCGCCGCCGTGAGCATACTGGTTCGATGCGCCCTGCTTACGGCGGTATGGCTGGCGGACGGCGGGATAATCGGGGTTGTGCTGGCGCACATAGCCGAGTCCGCCTTCAACGGATTGGGGTTATTCGTCGTGGCAATAATATCTGCGCCGCTTGCGGGATTGACGGGCTTGCTGCGATGGGAGCCGATTAAAATCCCTCGGGAAGTTGCGCGCTTCTACACCGGATCTTTCTGGTTGACGAAGGTAAATATAATAGTGGATAACATGGATGTCATCCTGCTCACTCAATTCACGGGCGCGGCAGGAGTGGGACTGTACGAAGCGGCGCGGCGGATTACGAATATGGCGATGGAACTAATCGGCTCAATACGCGCGGGGTTGCTGCCCGAATACAGCAGGCTATGGTATTCGGGGCAGGGCGCTCAATTGCGTCGACTCGCGCTCCGCATATCTATCCTGACGCTGGCATTGTTCGGCGTGGGCTTCGCGCTGGCGGCTGTCTTCGGCGCTACCATAATCCGCATCTTGCTGGGAAACGAGTTCATAGCCGCCGCGCCGCTGCTGCTTATTCTGATACTCAAGGCGTTCCCGGGCACCTCGCTCCAGCCGCTACTTCTCGCCACGGGACGCGTTTGGCCCTGCGTGCTGGCGCGAACCGTGGGGTTGGCGGCATTCCTCGCAGCGATGATGTGGCTTGCCCCCGAACACGGCGCGACCGGGGCAGCCTGGGCGAGGGGCATATTCCCGGTGGCGGTGTTATTCGCTGCGCTCCCGTTTGAGATTTTCGTAGTGAAGCAAAGCTACCGCCTGCGCCCAAGAAACGCGCAGCAACAACCCTAGCCGCCGAATGCTCCGATAGTCTGAACGATGCGCCGCTGCTGCGCCGCCGTCATTTCGGGATACATCGGGATGGACAGGATGGAATTCGAGAGCCGCTCCGCCACAGGGAAATCGCCCGCGCCGTATCCGAGCGAGCGAAACGCAGGCTGCAGGTGCAGCGGAACGGGATAGTGTATCCCCACGCCGATGCCGTTATTGGACAAGTATCGCCGCAACTCTTCCCGGCGGTCGCACTGAATCACATAGAGGTGGTAGATGTGTCTGCCGCCCGCTATATCTGTGGGCAGCGTCAGCCACGCGAACTCGCTCAGCGCCGCGTCGTACTTTGCCGCAATCGCCCGCCTCGCGGCGTTCCACTCCTCCATATGCGCCAGCTTCACGCCCAATATGGCGGCTTGCAGCGTGTCCAAACGGCTGTTGACGCCGATATATTCGTGCAGATACTTGTCCGTGCGGCCGTGATCTCGCAGCATTCGCGCGCGCGTTGCAATCTCTTCATTGTTCGTAACAACAGCCCCGGCGTCGCCGTATGCCCCCAAGTTCTTGGCGGGATAGAAGCTGAAGGTTGCGGCGTCCCCCCAACTTCCGGCACGCCTGCCGCTGTATTCTGCGCCGTGCGCCTGCGCCGCGTCTTCGATGACTTTGATGGAGCGCCGCTTTGCCATATCCACAATATCAGCGATGGGCGCAGTTTGTCCGTACAGATGCACCGGAATGACCGCCTTTGTGCGCGGGGTTATGGCGGCGCTGAAGCCTTCGGGCGTCATATTGGAATGCAGCGGATCCACATCCACGAACACGGGCGCAGCGCCCACCGCGACAATGGCTTCGGCGGTGGCGATGAACGTGTTCGCGGCGGTGATGACCTCATCGCCGTCGCCAACGCCAAGCGCCTTGAGCGCCAGCGTGAGCGCATCCGTGCCGTTGCCTACGCCGACCGCGAACTCTGCGCCGCAGAAGTCGGCGAACCGCCGCTCGAAGTCGGCTACGGCGGGCCCGTTTATGAATTGGGCGCTGTCCAAAACCTCGCCAATAGCCGCTTGGATTTCGGGCTTGATGGCGGCGTACTGCGCTTTCAGGTCAACTAACGGTATGGAATTCATTACGCAAAACCTTGACTGACTGAGGCCGATATTGAGGCTTGTCTTGGCGCGGATTCAGGCAACGCGGCGGCACGCCAAAAGTATATTCCCGCGGGTGGGCTTGGTGTGTATTTTCCCCGTGTTGTAGCCGATGATGTACTCTTGCTCGATGGTCAACCCCGCCTGCGTGAACAGGCGCTTGAACGAACTGCGCGAGTATCCGTGCATGAACCCTTCCAATGGGCTGCCGTCCAGTTGGGTCGAATAGAGTTTGTCGCCGGCGTCCACTTTAGGGTCGATGATCGATCTGAGATGCTCCCATACGGCGGCGCGCCAACTGCGATGAAAGCCTTCGCCTTCGCCCAGATGCCAGCGGTTTATGGCGTCCACGAACAGCAAGCCGTTGGGACGCAGCGTCCGCGCCAATTCACTCGCCGCCTTCCGCCTGTCGTCGGCCGATGTCAGACAAGAGAATGGAAAGAACAGGCAGGTAACCAGATCGAACGATTCGTCGGCAAACGATATGGCGGTCAAATCGCACACCTTGACTTCGCTGAAGCCGCCGTCTTCGCGGGACTTTGCGATTGCCGCCATTTGCGCGCTGGCGTCAAACCCGCTGAGTTGGACGTCGGGCAATTCGTCCTTCAAGCGAGACCAGCGCGAACCCGTTCCGCAGGCGGCGTCCAAAACCGCAAGCGGCCGCCCCTCGGCCTGAGCGCGCTCCAATACTATGCGGTCGACGGCGTCATTAAACACCTGCCGCCGCGCCCCGATGGTGTCTTCATAAGTAGCCGCAATCTTGTCAAAGCGGGTTTGGACTATGCGCTTGTGTTTTGAGGAATGCTCGCTGCTCATATGTATTCCTAAAGCGAAACTGCGGTTTCGGATTCGCGCTCATACTCATAGGGCTGCCAAATAGCGGCGGCGGCATTCGTCCCGCGCAGCGCGTCTTCATAGATACTCAGCGTCCTTGCGGCGACGACCTTCCAGTCGAAGACTTCTTCCGCTAGACGGCGTGAACGCAGCCGCATATCCGCCAGCCGCGCCGGATCCGACAATATCGAGTCTATCACGCCCGCCAGCGATGATGCGTTGCCTCGCTCAAAATTCGCGCCGTTTTCGTACATAATCAGATGCCTTCCCGCCGCTTTGTCCGGATGTACAAGCGGAACGTGGCACGCAAGAGCTTCGTTCATAGTTATTCCCGGATCTCCGGGCCAAACCGCTATATCGGCCGCCGACATATAGTTGGGCAGATCGGCGTTGGGAACAAGCCCCGTCAAGATGAGCTTGTCCCGCGCATCCGGGGCGGCTATGCGAGTAAGCTCATCGGCTATTCCCGGCATCGCGGGGCCCACAAGCAAAAGATAGGCGCTATGTTTTGCGGCAAGCGCGTTCCACGCCTTCACTAGCACTTCGATCTGCTTGCCGCGGTCTATCCGTCCGCCGAAGAATATCACCTTGGCGTCGGCGGGTATTCCCAGCGCGCTGCGGGTTGTCCGCCTAGCGCGCTCATCGTACTTGAACGCGCGCGTGTCCGCCCCCAATGTGGAATGCGCCATATGGGAATGCGGTATTCCAAACAAGGTATGCAGCACATCCTCAGGATCAGGCCCCAAAGGTATGTAGCGCTTGATAACGGATGCGTAGTAGGGAAGCAGCGCCCGCCGAAATAGTTCGTAGTATGCCTTCCTAAACGGCCCGCGGGTGTGCGCCAGAAAATGCCACAGATGGCAGTCTATGACCGCCGGCAGGCCCAGCGCCTTCGCCGCCGCCAGCGCCTGCAGGTTCAGCGTCCCCACCGGTTCGTGCAAATGCACAATATCCGGCTTGATTTGCGCCAAAGCGCTTTTGAGACCTTTCAGCAAGAGTTGAGTGCCTTTTCTGAATTGGAGTATTGCCTTCAATCTGTGTATGCGGACGCCCCTGTCTTCCTGCACGCCAATACTGTAACGGGACTGAAAGTGCGCCAAACCCTGCCACCACGCCAAGGGCAAATGCGTGGTTACGATTGAAACTTCGGCGCCCAATTCGGCTTGAAAGAACGGTAGATGATTGAACTCATACCCTAATCCCTCTTGGTAGCTTATGACGACGTGCGCGACCCGCATACGGCTACCGCATCCGTCCGCGTTCCGCCGCCGCGCGCTCGACGACCGCGGCCGTCCCGTTCTTGCGGAGTTCGGCTTGAACGCGCTCGATCGTTCTGACCACCGCGACGGCGTGTTCGCCGCCGCTAATAGGCTCGCCGCCCTCGCGCGCGCAGTCAAGGAAGTGCTTCATCTCTTCGGCAAGCGGCTCAGGGTAGGGAATGCGGGGAATGATGATGTCGCCGTATCTGTGCGACGCCATAAAGCCCCCCGGCCTGTCCGTGGCTTGCGTGCCGCTTGAAATGTCCACGCCCATATCGTAGATAACCACCTTGGCGTCGGGCGACGCGTCGTCCAGCGTAACCATCTTGCTGCTGCCCACCACGGTCGTCGTTCTGACCTTGTGCGGGTCAAGCCAACTCATATGGATATTCGCGATCTGCCCCTCTCGAAACTGCAGCGTCGAGAACACCACATCCTCGAGTGATGGCTGCAGATATGTGCCGCCCACCGCGCTAACCGCTTCCGGTTCGGCGTTCAGCCAATACTGAATGATCGATACATCGTGCGGCGCAAGGTTCCACAGCACATTGACATCGGAGCGAATGATGCCAAGGTTGAGGCGGCGGCTGTATATGTACTGAACGTCGCCGATGCTGCCGGAGTCGATCATATCCTTCAGGTAGTTGACCGCCGAATTGAACAGAAAGGTATGTCCCGCCATCAGCGCAAGCCCCTTCTTGGCGGCGCAGTCCACCAATTCCTGGGCGTCCACCGAACTTGTGGCGAGCGGCTTCTCCACAAAGGCGTGTTTGCCGGCGCGCAGCGCCAGCGATGCGGCGCGGTAGTGGTCGTTTGCGGGCGTGGCTATCGCCACCGCGTCTACGGCGTCGGACTCGAAGACGTCGCGTTCGTCCCCGGACACGCGCAGATCCGGATAGCGCGCTCTCACATAATCCTGCGCCGCGTCGGACGGATCCACCACTAGCGCCAGATGTGCCTCAGGCAGTTCCATAAGCACGCGCAACAGGTTCTTCCCCCAGTATCCGCATCCCAGCAGCGCGATCCGCACTTTTTGATTGGATGATGTCATAGTGAAATTATGCTTTTACACTGAGGGGAAGGGCGCATTCGGGGTTCGATTTCGAGAGAACGAAATTCGTTTGCGGACAAGCGAATTTGCCATATACAACGCCACTAAAGGTAGCATAGCGCCGCGCGCCAACGCAAGCGTCCATGGCTTGGCTTGCCTTGTTAAACCTGGCGCAATATGGTAACTTTATCGCACATTCATCGCTATTGCTGACTAGGGGTATCGGGATATGTTCGACCATGACGTGCTGATTATCGGGGCGGGACTAGCGGGCATGCGCGCCGCGCTTTCGGCGGTGCAGGCGGGCGCCGACGTCGCCGTGGTAACTAAGGTTCACCCGGTTCGCAGCCACTCCAACGCGGCGCAGGGCGGCATCAACGCCGCGCTCACGGACAGAGGCGACGATTGGCGCGAACACGCCTACGATACCATTAAAGGCAGCGACTACCTCGGCGACCAAGACGCCATCGAGGTTATGTGCCGCGAAGCGGGCGGCGAAGTCATCTCAATGGAGCATATGGGCGTCATATTCAACCGCGACGACGAAGGACGGCTTGGCACGCGCGCATTCGGCGGACAGCGCCAGGCGCGCACATTCTTCGTATCCGACTTCACCGGGCAGGCGTTGCTGCATGTGCTATACGAACAAGTTATGAAAGCGGGCGTGCGCATCTACGAAGAGTGGTTTCTGCTGTCCCTCATAGTTGAGGACGGCGAATGCGCCGGCGCCGTCATAATGGAGATACGCAGCGGCGAAATCCACGTCGTCCGATCCAAGACGGTTATCATAGCGTCCGGCGGGCTTGGGCGCGTCTTCGAGCCAAGCACCAACGCCCTCATCTGCACCGGCGACGGCATGTCGGCGGCGTACAAAGTGGGTGCTTCGCTTATGGATATGGAGATGGTGCAGTATCACCCCACCACACTCAAGGGCAGCGGCGTGCTGATTACCGAAGGCGCAAGAGGCGAAGGCGCTTATCTGCTCAACTCGGAAGGCGAGCGCTTTATGAAGCGATACGCCCCCAATATGATGGAGCTGGCGTCCCGCGATGTGGTGTCCCGCGCCGAACAGACCGAAATCAACGAAGGCAGAGGCATCGACGGCTGCGTGATGCTGGACGTGCGCCACTTAGGCGAGCGCGTCATCAACGAGCGCCTCAGCCAGATACGCGAAATAGGGCGCGACTTCGCCAACGTCGACCTGCTCTACGAACCCATCCCCATACGCCCCGGAATGCACTATCAGATGGGCGGCGTCAAAACCGACGTTGACGGACAGACGCAGATCCCCGGGCTTTACGCCGCCGGCGAAGCGGCGTGCGTCAGCGTACACGGCGGCAACCGCCTGGGCGCCAACTCGCTGCTGGATACCCTGGTGTTCGGCCGACGCTCCGGCGAACACGCAGCTGAGACCGCAAAGACCAAGCCGCATAGCGCCAGCGTATCCGACGCATCCGCCGACGCCGACCGCCGCAACATCCAACGCTTGCTCGACAACGATTCCGACGGCGAAATGTTCGGCGCTATTCGGCGCGAAATGGGCGATACGATGAACCAGCATCTCGCCGTGTTCCGCGAACAAAACGGAATGGAATCGGCACTGCAAGACCTGCGCGGCTTGCGCGAGCGCTACAACCGCGTGGCGGTCACAGACAAGGGCAAGACTTTCAACACCAACCTGCTGTTCACGCTTGAGCTGGGCTTTATGCTCGACTGCGCCGAAGCGGTCGCGCTTTCGGCCATAGAGCGCAAAGAGAGCAGGGGGGCGCACACCCGAATCGATGCGCCCGACAGAGACGACGACAACTGGCTGCGGCATATCCTAGTGCGGCATACCGATGACGGCCCGCAAGTGGACTATATGCCGGTGGTGATTACCGATTGGGAACCGCAGGTGCGAAGCTACTAGCGCGCGCCGGCGTCAAGCAGAATAAGGCAAAGGCAATGCAAGTAACCTTTAGCGTAAAGCGCTTCGATCCTGAAGCGAACAACGCCGCCCCGCATTTTCAGACATACACGCTGGATATGGACGACTCATCTACCGTGCTGGACGGACTGATACGCATCCGCGAAGAGATGGACGGCACTCTGACTCTGAGATGCTCCTGCCGCAGCGCCATATGCGGCTCCTGCGGGATGCGCATCAACGGACAGGCGGGGCTTGCGTGCAACACCAAAATCGTGGACGCAATGCGCGCCGACGCCCCCATATCCGTCGAGCCGATGGGCAATATGCCGGTGGTCAAAGACCTCGTAACCGATATGGCTATCCACTGGGATAAGGTGCGCGCTGTCCAACCCTGGATACAACACGACGGACCCGAACCCGAAGCCGAATACATCGCGCCCAACGAAGATATGGTGCATCTGGCGGGCGTGATGAGCTGCATTATGTGCGGCGCATGCGTCTCCGATTGTACATCGTTGGAAGTGGACAAAAACTTTGTGGGCCCGGCGGCGCTCGCCAAGTCATACCGCTTCGTGGCCGACCCGCGCGACGACGCCGACGAAGCGCGGCTTGGCAGCCTGAACGAATACGGCGGCATATGGGACTGTACCCGCTGTATGCAGTGCGTCGAAGTATGCCCCAAGGGCGTCGCCCCGATGGATCGCATAATGGCACTGCGCGACAAGGCGATCGAGGCGGGCTACACCAACACCTACGGCGCGCGCCACGCCGAAGCATTCGCCAAATCCGTGGAGCATAGCGGCTGGCTCGACGAAACCCAACTCGTCGTCAACACCTACGGCAAGACCAACTTCAAAGAACTTGTCAAACTCATACCCGTCGCCGCGCGCTCTTTCAAGGCGGGCAAAGTGCCGCCGCTGCGCCACAAGCGGCGCCCCGGCGCTGACAATGTGCGCCGCATCTTCGAGAGGGTCGACGGCAGCTGAAGCCGCCCCCGACGCTTTCGCGCGCATCCGCGCTGACAGCCGACTTACCCACTTTATCACATTTATCACAACTCAAAGGTTGAAAGAAGCATGAAGTACGCCTTTTATCCGGGATGCGTGGCGCAGGGCGCCGCCCCCGAACTCTACAACTCCACCATTGAAGTCTGCCGCATGCTCGGCATTGAACTGGACGCAGAGCCGATGCAAAGCGCATCCTGCACAGGCGCCGGCGTGCTGCAAGAAAAGAACCGCCGCCTAGGCGACACCCTGAACGCGCGCAACTTCGCGCTCGCTGAACGCTCCGGGCTGCCTCTGCTGACCATATGCAGCACTTGCCAAGGCGTCATGTCCCAAGCCAATCAGCGCCTTACGGCCGACGCCGACTACTTGGCGCAAGTTAACGCCGATCTCGCCGAAGAAGGCTTGGAGTACAAAGGCGGCGCCGATCCCAAGCATCTGCTCTGGATAATCGTGGAAGAGGTTGGCATAGACAGGCTTAAGTCCCTGGTTTCCCGGCCGCTGACCGGCTTCAAAGCAGCGCCGTTCTACGGCTGCTACCTTGTGCGTCCAAGCTCGGCGCTGGGCTTCGCCGAGAACCCAGAACGCTCCGACGCCCTAGAGCAGGTCATCGAAGCGCTTGGCGCAACCGTAGTGGACTTCCCCGGCAAGACACTGTGCTGCGGCTTCCCCATCCTCACCATCAATCAGCCCAACTCTATGAAGATGGTCTCAAATCACACCTTGGACGCCAAGGACAGAGGCGCCGACGCAATGGTCACGCCCTGCCCGCTCTGTCATCTCAACCTAGACGGCTACCAGCCCGAAGCGGCAAAGGTGGCGCGCCAGCCCATCGACCTGCCGATACTGCATCTGCCCCAAATGATAGGGCTTGCGCTCGGCATCGACCCCGCCGCAATGCGCCTCAACAAGCACATCGTATCCACCCGCGAAATGCTGTCCACGATAGGCGTATCGCCATAATGCGCCTATACTTAGCGGATGTGCAAGATTTCGCAGGAACTCGCTATGATACAGTAACCTGATTAAGTTATTCACGGATGCGCATGATTTCGCCGTAATGCGCTTCAATCGCTGATTCTTAATCGGCGGCGCGGCGAATGGGGCAAGATTCGTCGCGCGCAGAAAATTTAAGAAAGCGATCCGATGCCATCCAAGCGCAACTTCCAAAACAGAACCCTATTCCACTGCGATAACCTGCCCGTCTTGCAAGGCATGAACAGCGAAACGATAGACCTTATCGCAACCGATCCGCCGTTCAACAAAAACAAAGACTTCCATGCCACGCCGGACAGCCTCGCCAAGGGCGCGCGCTTTACCGATAGATGGGATTGGGATAAGGACGTCCATCCCGAATGGGTTGACCAAATACAAGACGACTGGCCGGGCGTTCACGCCGTCATAGAAGCCGCCAAAGCCGCTTCCGGGATGGACATGGCGGCGTTCCTGTGCTGGCTAGGCGTGCGCCTTATGGAAATGCGCAGGGTATTGAAGCCCACGGGCAGCGTCTATCTGCACATCGACCATACCGCGCACGCCTATGTCAAAACGCTGATGGACGCCATATTCGGACGGGACAACTTCCTGAACGAAATCGTATGGTGCTACAAATCCGGCGGCGCAAGCCCCAAGCGCCACTTCAGCCGAAAGCACGATACAATCCTGTTCTACAGACGCAGCCGTTCATACCATTTCAATCCGCAGCAAGAGAAATCCTACAACCGCGGACTCAAGCCCTACCGCTTTGCCGGCGTCGCGGAATACCAAGACGACGTCGGTTGGCACACTCTTGTCGGAATGAAGGACTATTGGAACATAGATATGGTTGGGCGCACCAGCGCCGAGCGCACCGGCTACCCCACACAAAAGCCGCTTGCGCTTTATGAGCGCATCATCAAGGCGTCCTCCAACCCCGGCGACATCGTGCTTGACCCATTCGCCGGCTGCGCCACAACCCCCGTCGCCGCCGAGCGTCTAGGGCGCGAGTGGATCGGCATAGACATTTGGGATAGCGCGCACAAGACCGTGCTAGACCGCCTTGAGTCCGAAGGGCTTGCCGTTCCCGACTCCGCCGAATCAGGCCAATCGCATCTGCTCACATTCGGGCAAATTCACTATCGAAGCGCCCCGCCGATTCGCACCGACGACGACGCAATTTCCGTCCCCGACTTGAAGCTCAAGCTTCAGCGCCCCAAAGAACGCTGGCAGAAACTCAGCCATAAAGAAATGCTCGAGATACTCGCCGACGCCCAATCGTCAGCCGACGGCGTTATCTGCGCCGGCTGTGGGCGCGTGCTGGAGGTTGAGTTTATGGAACTCGACCATGTGCAGCCAAAATCATCCCCGCGCGGCACAAACTACATCGACAACCGCGTTCTGATTTGCCGCCCCTGCAACGGCAAGAAATCCAACCGCATGACGCTGAACGGACTTTGGCGCGAAAACGAAAAGGACGGTTGGATACGCAACGCCGACCTCGCCGCCATCGCCGAAAGCAAAGCATACGGACGCGCGCTGCAGGTCAAAGATGAGAGGCCTTAGCGTGAGCGCATAGCGCGCTAAACGGGGCTATCACGCCGCGCGACTTGAACATCGTATCTACTCGTGTTATTCTAGCCTGCGCTAGGCGTGCCATCCTATTCATGCTCACGGTGGGCATATCAACCTCATCCTGTCTGCTCACTCGGCTAAGAGAGTATGCCCGTAAAAGAACGGGGAAATGTCAAATGACTTCACGCAACTTCGAGAACAGAACGCTATTCCACTGCGATAACCTGCCCGTGCTGCAAGGCATGAACAGCGAAACGATAGACCTTATCGCAACCGATCCGCCGTTCAACAAGAACAAAGACTTTCACGCCACGCCCGACAGCCTCGCCAAAGGCGCGCGCTTCACCGATAGATGGGATTGGGACAAAGACGTTCACCCTGAATGGGTTGACCAAATACAAGATGACTGGCCCGGCGTTCACGACGTCATCGCGGCTGCGAAATCCGCCTCAGGGATGGACATGGCGGCGTTCCTATGCTGGATAGGCGTGCGCTTGATGGAAATGCACCGAGTATTGAAGCCCACGGGCAGCATCTATCTGCATATCGACCATACCGCGCACGCCTATGTCAAATTGCTGATGGACACCATATTCGGAATGGATAATTTTCGGAATGAGATTGTGTGGAAACGGGTAAATGCCCCGAAGGTTGCAAAAAACAGGCTTGGAGCGGTTCACGACACAATCCTGTTCTACGCCAAGTCGAACTATGCGACCTTTAATCCTATCTATATGGATTACTCTCAAGAGTACATCAATGCCCACTACAAGAACGCTGATGAGTTTGGCAGATTTCGAATCGCGCCTTTAACCGCCGCGGGCATTCGTTACGGAACCTCAGGCGAGTCGTGGCGAGGCGTAGACGTCTCTGCGAAAGGACTTCACTGGGCAGCGCCTTCCGCAGTTCCTGCCCATATTGACCTTCCAAGCAACTGGCGGGAGCAGGACGTTCCGTCCAAACTCGAGTTTCTCGATAAGCGCGGGTTGATATATTGGCCGCCTAAAGGGTCAGTTCCCGGATTTAAGCGGTACTTGTCCACACAGCGGGGGGTTCGTGTATCCGATGTGATTATAGACATATCATCAATTCAGGGAGCGTCCAAAGAACGCACCGGCTATCCCACCCAAAAGCCGCTTGCGCTTTATGAGCGCATCATCAAGCTATCCTCCAACCCCGGCGACATCGTGCTTGACCCATTCGCCGGCTGCGCCACAACCCCGGTCGCCGCCGAGCGTCTAGGGCGCGATTGGATCGGCATAGACATCTGGGATAGCGCCTACAAGACCGTGCTAGACCGTCTTGAGTCCGAAGGGCTTGCCGTTCCCGACGCCGTCGAATCAGGCCAATCGCATCTGCTCACCTTTGGGCAGATTCACTATCGAAATACCCCGCCGATTCGCACCGACGACGACACAATTCCCGTCCCCGACTTGAAATTGAAACTCCAGCGCGCCAAAGAACGCTGGCAGAAACTCAGCCATAAAGAGATGCTCGAGATACTCGCCGACGCCCAATCGTCGGCCGACGGCGTT
This sequence comes from Dehalococcoidia bacterium, assembly GCA_965203895.1. Lineage (GTDB taxonomy): Bacteria > Chloroflexota > Dehalococcoidia > Lucifugimonadales > JADFKI01 > Bin90. The sequence goes on from CBDBDI010000003.1 coordinate 550,323, forward strand.
ATCTGCGCCGGCTGCGGGCGCGTGCTAGAGGTTGAGTTTATGGAACTCGACCATGTGCAGCCAAAATCATCCCCGCGCGGCACAAACTGCATCGACAATCGCGTTCTGATTTGCCGCCCCTGCAACGGCAAAAAGTCCAACCGCATGACCCTGAACGGACTTTGGCGCGAAAACGAAAAAGACGGCTGGATACGCAACGCCGACCTCGCCGCCATCGCCGAAAGCAAGGCATACGACCGCGCATTGCAAGTCAAAGACGAGATGCACGGCTACTGCTGACATAACTAGCGGGAATTCGCTATGCGTTAGCCCTGGGCATAATCCCATAACCAAGCAAGACTATAACACCGTAACCCGCAGCCACCCGCCGCTATTCGTCGCACACATCGTCGATCAGCCGCTCCGCCCAAGCGCGCAATTCGTCATACAGATCTGCGCCGCAGCGCGGGCATTCCAGGTCTCCGAAGCGCACGCGCACGCCGCATTCAGGGCAGCCCGGTAGGTACGCCAGGTGGTTCAGCGCCTTCTGTATCTGTTCGTCCGTCGCCATAAGCATCACCTAAATCCCAATATCGCCATTCGCATTATCGCGCGCGCCTATGATAGCCGTCAGCGCCAGCCACTTGCCGCTACTGCAGGGGCAGCGGCGGTTGCAGCCATTTGCCCGTCTTGTTCACCTCAATATCCGTTATCCACTTCACCCACTCGAAGCCGCGCTTGTCATACGCCACCAGCCGCGCGGGGAAGCCGTGTCCGTGCGAAAGCGTTTCACCGCCCACCTGCGTAGCGATGAGATAGCCTTGCGCCTCTGCCATAGAGAACCTGCGATAGTACCCCGTAACCGAGCGCACCGTTACGCTCGCCGCCTCATCCGTAGGCTGCGCCGCCTGCAGCAGTTCGGCGAGCGGCATCCCGCGCCACACCTGGGTGGAGTGCCAACCGCCGGTGCAGTCCAAAGTGGCGGTCAGTTCGGCGCTTGGCGTGATGTCGCGGTAGGTCAGGCTCGCCGCATTCGCCACCGCTCCGCCGATGTTCAGCCGCCATTCGGCAGCGCTGATTGGCGCGGGGTTGTCGTTGAGCCAAGATGTGAGCGGGAAGGCGTTGCCAGAGTAGCTCAGCGCTTCGTATGAGCCGGTGAACCGCCGCGTTGCGCCGCTAAGCCCGCCCGCGCTCGCCGCCGTTTCGCCGATGCGCCATAGCGTCGCGGACGCAATCGCTAGTGCGCTGAATCGCAGGAACAGGCGGCGGTCTGCCCAGAAACGCAACGGGAAGCCCCGCGTGTGGTGTACGGAATGCCATATCAGGATGGGCAGCAGCGCCGCGCCGATGTAGATGTGCCAACTCACCCCGCTGAACAACCAGAAGGATACGGGACCTACGAATGACCAGACGAAGCCGAGCGCAAGCGTCAGTATCAGCGTTGCCAGTAGGATGAGCGATGCGGCGCGCGGCGCGGGACTGCGCGGCCACTTCAGCGAAAACGCTATGTTGCGCGCCTTCCATATGAGTACGGCGATTATGCCCCAGCCCGCTATCCGATGCGCCAGGATGAACGCCGCCTCGTCCGGATCGCCCGAAACCAGCCCGAAGAAGCCGCTCACAAGCTCAACGGCTATCAGCAGAAGCAGCAGCGTATTTGCCCATGGGAACTTCATCGCCCGCCTCGCCGACGCGCCAATGCCCGAATGCGGTTAGCGCCCGTGAAAGCGCAGCGCCGCCGCTTATTCGGCGGACGCCATCACATCCACAAGTTCCTGCACGGCGTCGGCGGAATGCTTGAGCGCCGCCGTTTCGTCATCGGTGAGCGCGAACTCTATCACTTCCACAACGCCGCCGCCGCCAAGCTTCACCGGCACGCCCACGAACAGATCGGATATGCCGTATTCGCCTTCCAACAAGGCAGTGCAGGGCAGGATTTCGTTCTTGTCGAACAGGATCGCCTCTACCATCTGAACGATGGACGCAGACGGGGCGTAGTAGGCGCTGCCGGTCTTCAAGTAGTTGATTATCTCGGCGCCGCCGTCGCGCGTGCGCTGCACGATTTCAGCTAGGCGGTCGGCTGCGATGAGATCGGCGACGGGAATGCCGCCCACGGTTGTGCTGCCCACCACCGGCACCATCGTATCGCCGTGTCCACCAAGCACATACGCCTCAACCGAACTGACGGACACGCTCAACTCTTCGGCGAGGAATGCGCGAAAGCGCGCCGTGTCTAGGATGCCCGCCATTCCCACCACGCGCTTCTTGGGAAAGCCGCTGACCTGATACGCCCGCTGCGCCATAGCGTCAAGCGGGTTCGTTACCGGCAGGATGACGCAATCGGGGGAGCGCTTGGCCACCTCTTCCACCACGCTGCTGACGATTCGCATATTGGTGAGCAGCAGGTCGTCGCGGCTCATGCCCGGCCTGCGCGCCACGCCCGATGTGATGACCACGATGTCGGAGCCGGCGGTCTCATCGTAGCCGTTGCTGCCCACTATGGACGCGTCTGAGCCCAACGCCGGCCCCGATTCCAGTATATCGAGCGCCTTGCCCTGCGGCAGCCCTTCCACGATGTCGACGAGTACCACGTCGGCGTATCCCTTATCGAAAATGCGCTGAGCGGTAGTCGCCCCGACGTTGCCCGCGCCCACAACCGTTACTTTGCTTCGCATATGCGGTCAAACTCCTGACTTCGTGATTATCCAGGTTTTCTCGTCGACTTCGCGCATATCCAACCCGTGCGCCCTGCCTATTGCGGCGAACTTGGAGGAAAGTTTCGTAGGGGAATTCTCGATGGTGATCGAGATCACCGCTCCGTTCTGCGCTTTGGAGCGCTCTTCTATGACTGAGAGCGTTTCGTCCATAAACGACGGCGTAACACCCGCCACATCCGTGAAGTCTAAAACGATTTTGCCGCCGCCGCCCAAAGCGTCCTCTATGTCAGACGCAATAGAGCGCGCCGACTGCCGAGTTACGAGTACGCGCTTGTTGAATATCTTGTAAAGTTCTATCGTATTCATGCGTTCATTCCCTTCATGTAGGAATGGAAACATAGGCAAGCGTGCCTGGAAATAGCGATGCCCGCCTTGCTTCTGAGATTGAACTTCCTTCGTTGACCTGCAATGAACCGATGCCGGAGTGAATAATCAGGTACTGATTTTTCTCCATAGCATCTTCCATAATGCCGAAAAGCCCCATGCCCCTGAGTGAACTTTCCGTCCCGCTGATACGCTCCTTCATCGCGTACTCAATCGCCGTCCAGTCGTACCAAAGTTCACGCATGGGATGCGCGGGATTTCTCGACAAAGAGCGCCTTATCCCGATGCCGCCGTCGGCTACCCCGCAGACAAATCGCTGTTGTCCGCTTTGATTTTGGACGAACTGAATAATGCCATAAGCGCCTATGGTGGACTCGGCATGCTGCACGGCGTTTATAGCCAATTCCGAAAATGTTTCGGTGACTACGGCGTGCAGATTTGACACCCCCAGATTGGATGCGCTAATAGCGTCGTATGCGCGATTCGTTACCTCATCAACCTCATACTCATTATTGAAATGCGTAAGAGGGAGAATCAAGCGAGTGGCGGCTCTGTCGCCCACGCCCCTATCATCGACTTTTACGCCGTTTTCCTGCAGGACTTGGAACAGCCCCGTAGATTTCAGGTAGATGCAAACTCCCATGTTTTCCGGAACAAGCAGTTCACAGTTGCCGACCTTGCTATTAGCAAGCAAGAGAAACACTACGCTCCAGAGCACAGCTGGGACCTGTATGAATGTACAGTCCCGCAAGTCTAGAACTACCCCCTCTTCTGAAAAATCTAGACCACGAGGGTCCTTGTCATTCAGATAAAGAAGGTTATTTCCTGCATGCTGAAAGTTGCGCTCTGGAGTTACAATCACGGCCAATCTTTACCTAGCGTAGAGGCTACTCTGCGGCTACATACTCGTTCCAGCGCGCCTCCACATTGGGATCTTCGACGGTCTGCATTATGTATTCGCCGAATTCGGCGCCGGTAACGCCGGTGTCACGGCCGGTCATCACCATCTTGCGCTCATATTGGCCGCATATGTCCAGCGCCTTATGGAGCCTGCCGCCGAGATCCTCGAAGCCGATGTGTTCCAGCATCATCGCCCCGGCGCGCACAAGCGAGCTGGGGTCTGCGAACTGCGCCCTGCCGGTTTCCACCATGCGCGGCGCGCTGCCGTGTATCGCCTCGAACATGGCGTGCCGCTTGCCGATGTTGGCGCTGCCCGCCGTGCCTACGCCGCCCTGAATCTGCGCCGCCTCATCGGTGAGTATGTCGCCGTATAGGTTGGGCAGCGCCAAAACCTGAAAGTCTTTTTGGCGCGCCGGATTTATGAGCGCGGCGGTCATTATGTCGATATACCAGCCGTCCCACTCGATGCCCGGATAGCGCTCGCCTATCTTGCCGGCGATGTCCAGGAACTTGCCGTCGGTGGTCTTGACGATGTTCGCCTTGGTAACGATGGTAACGCGGCTTCTGCCCGTGCGCTGCGCGTGCGCGAATGCGGCGTCTATAATGCGCTCGGAGCCTTGCGTGGTGATGACGCGAAAGTCAATCGCGAGGTCGTCGGACACATTGATGCCCTGGCTGCCCACGGCGTACATATCCTCCGTGTTCTCGCGAAAGAAAGTCCAGTCGATGCCCTGGTTTGGGACGCGCACGGGGCGCACATTGGCGAACAGGTCGAGTTCTTTTCGCATAGACACATTCGCGCTCTCAATGTTGGGCCAGCCGTCGCCCTGTTCCGGTGTGTGCGTAGGTCCTTTGAGGGTTACATGGCACTGCTTGATTTCCGCCAGCACGTCGTCGGGAATGGACTGCATCTTGGCGGCGCGGTTCTCGATGGTTAGCCCTTCGATTACCTTGAACTCGACCTTGCCGGACGCCACTTGGTCTCGCAGTAGATATTCCAAAATCGTCTGGGTTTCGGCACTGATGGTGGGGCCGATGCCGTCGCCGCCGAGCATTCCTATGACGATTGGGCTGACGGTGGAATAATCCACCCAGTCGCCTTCCTGTTTTAGCCGATCGACGCGCTCCAGCTGCTGTTGTAAAACCTCGCCGAAATGTTCCTTTGCGGCATCGATCGCTTGCGCGTTGCCCATGATGTCCTCCTTTAGGTTAGGGGAATGATAGGTTTGCGTGAATAGGTTATGCGGATATTACGGCGAGCGGGGCGTCTTTGGCGACGGTTGCGCCCAAATCCGCCAGCAGCGCCTTGACGGTTCCGCTTACGGGCGACGGCAGCGTGTTCTCCATTTTCATAGCCTCCAGCACCACAACGGCATCGCCTTCCGCGACGGTTTGCCCAACTTCGACCTCATAGCGCAGCACAACGCCCGGTATAGGGGCGGCGACAAGCGTATCGTCCGCGGACAGATCCGCGGCTGCGGGCTGCGGCGCGGGCACTGCGGCTTGCGCGGCTGCGCTTGCCCTGGGCGGCGCTGCGGCCGTTGCGGGCGCTACGCTCATAGCGCCGTCGGCGGCTATCGGGTCGACCGTAACCTCAAACAGATCGCCGCCGACATAGACGTTGAAACTGCGCGCGCTTGCACTTGGCGGCGGGGCATCGACGGACGCATTGGCGGCTTGCGCGGGTTCTGCGGCGCTTTCGGGCGGTTCGGGCTTCATATCGTCCGGCATATCGTCCAAGCCGTGCTTTATGCGCAGGAAATTCAGCCCGGTGGCAGGGTAGAGGGCGTAGGTTAAGACGTCCTCGATATCGGATGTGATGGCGGCGACGGCATCGCGCGCGGCGTCCATCTCAGGCGCAAGCGTATCGGCTGGATTGCCCTGGATGCGCTCTTGCCCGTCGGATAGCGCCTTATCCGCAAGTTCGCCGTCGATGGCGGCGGGCGGCGCGCCGTACATTCCCACGGCGTATTCCCGCACAGCGCCCGTAATCATCGCATAGCGCCCGAACAGCACATTATTGACCGCCTGCGCGCCCGTCATTTGGCTCATCGGCGTTACAAGCGGCGGATAGCCCAAGTCTTTGCGCGTGCGTGGTATTTCGGCAAGCACTTCGTCAAGCCTGTCGAGCGCGCCCGCTTCGCGCAGCTGAGACACCAGATTGCTCATCATCCCACCGGGGATTTGGTGGTTAAGCACGCGGGCGTCTATGACGGCGGTGCGTGGGGTTTCTAGGTATTGCCGATACTTGGGCAGAACGCCCTCGAAGTAGTCCCCGATTTCCAGTATCTTGTCTAAGTCAAGCGCGGGATCGCGCTCGCCGCCGCGCAATGCGAACAGCAGCGGCTCTATAGCGGGCTGCGCCGTGCGGAGCGCCAGGGGGGCAATGCAGGTATCCACGCCGTCAACGCCCGCCTCGATCGCCTTGAGCGCGCTCATGGACGCCATGCCGCTTGTATAGTGGCAGTGGAGCTGCAACGGGACGTCCACGGCGTCTTTCAGCGCGCTGACCAGTTCGTAGGCATCGTAGGGCGCAAGCAAGCCTCCCATATCCTTGATGCAAATGCTGTCCGCGCCCATGCTTTCAAGCCGCTTTGCCTTGCCCAGATAGTAATCGAGGTTGTAGTAAGCCCCGCCGAGTCTGCCCTCTTCGGTTACGGAGTAGCAGATGGTAAGCTGCAGATGCTTGCCGCTGCGCTTGACGGCTTGCGCCGCTCTGTCGAGATTGACCTGATCGTTGAGCGCATCGAATACGCGGAATATGTCTATTCCCACATCGGCGGCTTGCTGAACGAAAGCGTCCACTACATCGTTTGCGTATGTGCGGTAGCCCACAAGCGATTGGCCGCGCAGCAACATAGATAGCGGCGTGTTAGGGATAAGCGCCTTGAACGCGCGTAGGCGCTCCCACGGATCTTCGCCCAGAAAGCGGGTTGCGGCATCGAAAGTTGCGCCGCCCCAGACTTCCATTGCGTCAAAGCCCACGGCGTCCATTTCGGCGGCGATAGGCGTCATATCGTCCATGCGTAGCCGCGTCGCCATAAGGCTTTGGTGGCCGTCTCTCAGTGTGGTGTCGGTTATCTTGACGGGGTTGGCAGCCATTGTATTAGCCTATTCGCTTCGCTTTGTCTCTGCCTGTCCAAGTTCGGTTTCGCGCCGCGAATGCGCCGCCGCGCTCGATCGCATGCAACCGCCATGCGCTTATCTGCCCGTCGATGCGCTCCGCGGCCGGCCGGTCGACGGCTTGCCGCTCGTCGCTCATATACGCCCGAACCGCGGCGGCGATAGCGGCGATGCGCCGAGACTCGAGGGCGGCGTTGGCTTGCGTCAGAGCGGTATGCTCCCATGCTTGCGCTGCGGCAGCGTCTCGCGCTTGTTTGCCAGCATATCCAAAACGCCGATTATCTTTGCCCTGGTGTCCGCCGGGTCGATCACATCGTCGATCAAGCCGTGCGCCGCCGCTATGTAAGGGTTGACCAGGCGGTCGCGATAGTCTTGGATGAGCCGGGCGCGCATTTCGTCAGGCTCGTCCGCCGCCTGAATTTCGCCTCTGTGTATGATGTTGACCGCGCCTTCGGGTCCCATAACCGCGATTTCGGCGGTGGGCCAAGCGAAGTTGATGTCCCCGCGCAAGCCCTTGCTGCTCATCACGATGTAAGCGCCGCCGTATGCCTTGCGGGTAAGCACGCTTATCTTTGGCACGGTGGCTTCGGCGTAAGCGAATATGAGCTTTGCGCCGTGCCGTATTATGCCGCCGTACTCTTGGTTGGTGCCAGGCATAAAGCCGGGCACGTCCACGAATGTTATGAGTGGGATGTTGAAAGCATCGCAGAAGCGCACAAAGCGCGCCGCCTTGACCGATGCGTTGATGTCCAAAACGCCCGCCACCTGCCGCGGCTGCTGCGCCACGATGCCCACCGGCTTGCCATCCATGCGCGCGAAGCCCACGATGATATTGCGCGCGAATGCCTCATGCACCGCCATAAAGTCGGCGTCATCCACGATGCGTTGTATGATTTCCAGCATATCGTAGGGGGCGTTGGGGTTGTCGGGGACGATGTGTAGCAGCGATTCGTCGCGCCGATGCGGGTCGTCGGGTGTATCGGCGCGCGGCGGGTCTTCCATATTGTTCTGCGGCAGGAAACCCAGCAGGCGGCGTATCTGTTGGAAGCAGATCTCTTCGGAGTCAAGCGCGAAATGGGCTACGCCGCTTCGGGATGCGTGGCTGTTTGCGCCGCCAAGCCGTTCATGCGTTATCTCTTCGCCGGTTACCGCCTTGATGACGTCGGGCCCGGTGATGTACATCTGCCCGATGCGCTTGACCATAAAGATGAAGTCGGTGAGCGCGGGCGAGTAGGTAGCGCCGCCGGCGGCCGGCCCCAAGATGACCGAAATCTGCGGTATGACGCCGGATGAGCGCACATTTCGCAGGAATATATCGGCGTAGCCGGCGAGACTGAGCACGCCTTCCTGTATGCGCGCGCCGCCTGAATCTATGAGCCCCACCATAGGCGCGCCGCTGTTCATCGCAAGATCCATCGCCTTGCAAATCTTCTGCCCAACCACCTCCGACAGCGAACCGCCCAACACCGTGAAGTCTTGCGAATAGGCGAACGTCAGCCTGCCGTTGACCTTGCCGTAGCCCGTAACCACGGCGTCGCCCAGCGTCTTTTGGTCTGCCAAGCCGAACTCGGCGATGCGATGCTGCGCGAATGCGTCGAGTTCTTCGAAAGTGCCAGCGTCGAAGAGCGCATCGATGCGCTCGCGCGCCGTGAGCTTGCCGCGCTGACGTTGTCCTTCGAGCCGCCGCTCGCCGCCTCCGAGCCGCCCCTCTTGGCGCATCTCATTGAGATGGTCAAGCGCGTCATCCACTTTTCTGCGAACTGCCATATCTATGAAACCCAAAGTCCGTTTGGCTATAATGGCAAGGCGTGCGGTTCGGGGAATACGCCGAACCGTCCATATTCATTAAAAGGTATCAGATACCAACCACTAATGACAAGATATTCAGGATTTGATACAGGATTGGGCGTCGATGCCAACGCTTCCCCGGCGGGGTTAACGCGGCGTTCACCTTTGCTTCCCATTGATATAGGCAAGCGCCGCTTTCGCTGGGGGGAGCGCACCTTTGTTATGGGCATCGTCAATGTTACGCCCGATTCGTTCTCCGGCGACGGATTGGGGCGCAATGTTGACGCCGCTGTTGAGCAAGCGCTGCGCTTTCAGGATGAGGGCGCGGATGTTGTGGATGTGGGCGGCGAATCCACCCGTCCGTCATCGGTGTACGGCGGCGCTGCGCCCGTTCCCGAATCGGTGGAGCTGGAGCGCGTGATTCCGGTGATTGAGGCGCTGGCGTCTGCGCTTGAAATACCCGTCAGCGTGGACACCTACAAGGCGGCGGTGGCGCAGCGGGCGGTCGAGGCGGGCGCGGCGATGATAAACGATGTTTGGGGCTTTCGGCGCGATGCGGATATGGCGCGCGTGGCAGCCGATGCGGGCGTGGCGGTAGTTTTGATGCACAACCAGACGCATATGCGCTACGCCGATGTTGCGCAGGACGTCGTAGCCGCGTTGCGCCGAATGGCGGACGATGCGGCGGCGGCGGGCATCATGCGCGAGAACATCATCCTGGATCCGGGCATAGGCTTCGGCAAAACGCCTGAACACAACCTTGAGATTATGCGGCGGTTGGGCGAATTTGGCGCGCTGGATGCGCCGTTGCTGGTGGGGATGTCGCGCAAATCCACCATCGGCTATGTGCTTGGTTTGCCGGTCGAGCAGCGCGTCGAAGGCACGGCGGCAACGGTTGCGCTGTCCATAGCGGGCGGGGCGGACATTGTGCGCGTGCATGATGTAGCGCAGATGGCGCGCGTGGCGCGGATGAGCGATGCGATTGTGCGCGGCTGGAGTATGCCCGATGCTGAATGAGGCGTATCTGGGACTGGGCAGCAACCTGGGCAATTCCGCCGAAAATCTGCGCGCCGCCCTGGATATGATGCGCCAATTCGCGCGCGATATTCGGACGTCGGCGTTGTACAGAACGGCGCCTCAGGGATTCCGAAATCAGCCTGCGTTCTACAACGCCGCTTGCCGTCTGTGGACGCTGCTCAGCCCATACGAACTTATGGCGCGGCTGCTGGCGGTGGAAGCGGCGATAGGGCGTCAGCGCACATTTCGCAATGCGCCGCGCGTGTTGGACATCGACATCCTGTTCTACAACCGATTGGTGGTCGACACGCCGCCGTTGACCCTGCCGCATCCGCGCATCGGCGAAAGGCTGTTTGTGCTGAAGCCGTTGGCGGACATTGCGCCGCAGCTGCCGCATCCCGCAAGCGGCGAATCCATGCGCGATATGCTGGCGCGACTAGGTCCGGAGTCCGACGCTATCGAAGCGGTGGCTTGGTGGGCATAGATCCGCGGGGATGGCTATCGTTAATTCCCGCCTAATCTCTGCTAATCCCTGAGGGACGGCGGCAACATATTCGGGATAGTGTCCTCTATAAGATAGGTTTCGCCGCAGGATTGGCATTTTAGGCTGCCGCTGACAATCTCGTCGTCCCGCTCTTCAGTAACCGATAGGATCAGTTCGGAGCGGCACTCAGGGCATACCAGAATGTCCATAAGTTGGCGTCTCATAGGGCATCCTCCGATACGAATATGCAAGGTAGTATAACCCATCGGCTTGGGCAGGATATAGGGCAGGACTACCCGCCACGATGTCAGATTCCGACGTTGCGCCTCCAATTGGATAGCCAATGATGGATGCGCATGCGAATATAGATAGCGAGCATGCCTGCGGCGGCGCATATCTAGTAGGCGAAAGCGTTGCATTGGTGAGCAGTTGGCTCGGCAGGCGAATCGGCTTGCGCTAGTCTTATGCGGTAAGTCAAACTCAATGGCACAGCAGGGTGAGAATGCCACCCAGCGCCGCCCGCTTGACACGCCCGCCCGCGCTAACTACGATATGCTCAGCGCAACCCTACGTGCAAGCGTCGCCGATTACATTGATTAGACTAAGGAACGCAGACCAATGGACGAAAACCTCGCATTCGCCCCGGCGTCCGAGCAGCGCCAACTCATAGCCGACAAGCAGGTATCTCCGGTTGAACTCACCGCGATGTACTTGGAACGCATCGAGCGGCTTGACCCTCAGCTCAACGCCTACCTGACCGTAGCGCGCGACGAAGCGATTGCGGCGGCGCAGGCGGCCGAAAACGCCGTCATGCGCGGCGATGCCAACGGCGCGCTGCACGGCGTCCCCATATCCGTCAAAGACCTGGAAATGACCAAAGGAATCCGATCCACAAGCGGCTCGCTGCCATTCAAAGACCGCATCCCCGAAGCCGACTCCGCCGTTGTTGAGCGCGTGAAAGCCGCGGGCGCAGTCATACTTGGCAAGACCAACACCCCGGAGTTCGGCCACCGCGGCACCACCGAAAACCTGCTCGGCGACGCCTGCCGCAATCCATGGAACACGGAGCGCACCCCCGGCGGCTCCAGCGGCGGCGCGGCGGCGGCATTGGCGGCCGGCCTCTGCGCCATATCCACCGGCAGCGACGGCGGCGGCTCCATTCGCATCCCCGCCAGCTTCTGCGGCGTGTACGGCATCAAGCCCACGCAAGGCAGAGTGCCGCGCTACTCCGGCATCCCCGCAGCGCCCGTCGCCAATCAGATTAGCCAGTCCGGCCCTATCACGCGCACAGTGCGCGACGCCGCCATTCTGCTGCAGGCGCTAGCCGGCCACGACGCACGCGACGCCGGTTCCCTGCGCCAGCGCCCCGGCGACTACATCGCGGCGCTGGATCGCGGCGTCGACGGCTTGCGCATCGCTTGGAGCGCAGACTACGGCTATGCGCCCGTTGACCCCGAAGTAGTGGATATATGCGGCAAGGCGGCGCGCATATTCGAGACACTTGGCTGCAATGTCGAGGAAAGCGGATTTGCGCTACATTCGCCCCAAGAGGCGTTTCGCGTCATATTCGCATCCAACACCTACGCCGCATCGGGATACCTGCTAAACCAAAACGCCCCCGAACTCACCGACTACTTCCGCGAAGCGATGGAATTCGCCGCCACGCTCACCGCCGCCGACTACGCCCGCGCGCTCGGCGAAATCGACGCGATGAGAGCGCGCTTCGACCTCATGTTTGAGCGCTACGACCTACTGCTATCCCCCACAATGGCAGTCCCCGCCTTCCCGATAGAGCGCCATCCCGCCCAAATCGGCGGACGCGATGTCGACCCCTTCTTCGGCTACCTGCCCTTCACCTACCCCATCAACGCCATAGGACACCCCGCGGCAAGCGTCCCCTGCGGCTTCTCATCTGACGGAATGCCCATCGGCTTGCACATAGTCGGCCGCAAGTACGCCGAAGAGACCGTGATCGCCGCGTCAGCCGCCTTCGAGCGCGCAATGCCCTGGGCAGATGCCCGCCCCGCCGTATCCTAACTCAGCCCACACCCCCTTTGCGCCCCTGCGCCTCTGCGTTAAAAAATCTTACGCAGAATAATTCAGCGCAAAAACCTTCTCCGGACGCCACCGCCGCAGCCCGCCGTCATACGCCAGCGTCGCCAAAAAGCGCCCGTCAACCGAATACGCCCGCCCGCGCTCACCATCGATCGGCGGCGAGCCCCCGGCCGCGCCGTCGACAGCCCGCCCGTTGCGTATCATATCCTCGCCGCGCTTACCCACGATGACCGCGCGCAGCCCCGACAGCGCCACATCCGGCGCATGAAACGCATCCCGCCAATCGCCGTTTGCGAAGCGCTCTTCCATCTCATCGATCGACACCGCATCGGCAACGCTAAACCCGCCGCAGCGCAGCCGCTCCAGCGTCTTCAGATGCCCGCCGCACCCCAGCGCCTGCCCCAAATCGTGCGCCAGCGAGCGCATATAAAAACCCCTGCCGCAGCGCACCTCGATAGTGGCACTAGGCGGCGTCCAACCTTGCAGTGTGATGCCGTGAACTACTACCGGACGCGCTTCCCGCTCCACCTCCACGCCCGCGCGCGCCAACTCATACAGCCGCTTGCCGTCCCGCTTCAGCGCGCTGTACATCGGCGGCGCCTGCCGAATATCCCCCACGAAGTCCCGCAGCGCCCGCTCCACATCCCCAACCGAAACCCCTGACGCGTCAGCGCGCGCCGTAATTTCCCCCAGCGCGTCATATGTGTCGGTGGCAGTCCCTAGCTCCACATCCGCGCGGTACGTCTTACCGCCGTTGATGAGGTCTTCCATCATCCGCGTCGCCTGCCCCAGGCATATGGGAAGGACGCCCGTCGCCACCGGATCCAGCGTCCCGCCGTGTCCCACGCGCCGCTGCCCGCTCGCGCGCTTAATGCGCCGCACAACATCCATCGATGTTGCGCCGTAAGGCTTGTCGATGTTCAGTATGCCGTCTATTGCGGACTCGCGCGTCTTACGCATCGCCGCCCTCTTGCCCCGGCGGACGCGGCGCATTCCGCTCTATCAGCCGCTGCATCTCTACGCCCTGCTGTATGGAATCGTCAAGCCGAAACGACAAAAACGGCGCATACTTCAGCGTCTTTCTGCGCTTCATAGTTCGGTGGATAAAGCCCCCCGCCGCCCGCAGCGCCGCAAGCGCGTCCCGCCTCGCCGCCTCATCCCCCAGCACGCTGAAAAACACCTTCGCGCTACGCAAATCCGAAGACGTCTGAACCTCGGTTATGCTGATAACCGACGCAAGCCGCGGGTCATTCATATCATTCGCGATAATGCGGCTTATCTCATCCCGCGCAATCGCATTCACCCGCTCCATCCTGCGCCGCGCATTCTGATGCCCATCTCTATAAATCATATCCCCGTCATTATACCATCAAAACCCGCGCCCCTGCGCCAAACCGCGATACGATAGCAAAACCCTATTTGCGCCATTGCGGACTCTGCGTTAAAATATAACCCAACCTACTAATCTGGCGGGAGGACGGATGGCGTAAATGAATCCCATGCAAACATACAATCTATTCTCTACTCCCCCAGTAAAAATCTAAAAAAGTCAAGCGCAAAGAACAACACGCCGCGCTTCAGCCCTGTTTGCGCTAAGCGTCCTAATCGCGCTAGCCGTCCTGCCATCCCTCAGCGCATCCGCATCCGCCCAATCCACCAACGACTACGACACCGATAACGACGGCTACATCGACGTAGCCAACCTAGCCCAGATCAGTGCCATCCGCTACGACCTCAACGACAACTGCGCGCGCGATTCCATTGCTACCAGCCTTTGGACAAACTACACATCAGCATTCCCCAACACCGCCAGCGGCATGGGTTGCCCCGCTACGGCTGCATCGGCTACGAACTCACAGCAAGCCTCGACTTCGACAGCGATTCCGACGGTGATGTTGACGCCAACGACCATAGCAGCCCCAATTGGAACGACGGATCAGGATAGTCGCCCATTGCCAATTTTTCTATCAGCAAGTACACCGCCAATTCCAAGGGCGACGGACACACTATCAACAACCTGTTCATTAGCCGAAGTGCCACTAGCTACCAAGGGCTGTTCGGACAAGTTGGCTCTAGTGCCCATATCGAAGCTCTCGGCATAACCAACGCCAATATCACGGGGAATAACTTTACGGGCATTTTAGCCGGCAGACTTTACAACACAAGCGCAATCGTAGCCTGTTACACCACCGGCAAGATTGCGGGCAGGACCTTTATTGATGGACTGCTCGGATACCAAATCGCCGAATACCCCCGACTTGACCAGCGTTCCAATAGTTTGTTCTAGTTTCCTGCATGCGGCAACCCCAGTACGCCATCATTATGCTACCATTGAACCACTCACAATAACGGCTGGGGGAAACGATGGCAGAGCAGAACTTTCCTGACAATATCCTGTATGAGATGGACAATCTCGAAGTATTGCGTGGAATGAACAGCGCGACCGTTGACCTTATCGCCACCGATCCGCCGTTCAATACCGGGCGCAATAGATCCGGCGCTGCGGGGCTTTATGTGGATAACTGGCGCTGGGGCGACACCGGCATACTGCCTGATCAGTGGAAGTGGAACGAAGTTCATCCCATCCGGCTTGACCAGATTAAGGACGATAACAGGACGCTGTTTGAGGTGATAGAGGCTGCCGGACACGCGCACGGCGACGACATCGCCGCGTTTCTGTGCTTTCTGAGTGTGCGCCTGCTGGAATGCCATCGGATACTGAAGCCGACGGGCAGCATCTACCTGCATTGCGACCATACCGCTAACGCCTATATTCGGATGTGCCTGGACGCCATATTCGGCGCAAAGAATTTCAGAAACGAAATCGTGTGGCAAACCACAGGCAAGACGCTGGGCGCTAAACAATTTCCACGCACTCATGACACCATATTTTGGTACAGCATGGGGAAGGAATGGGCATGGAATCCGCCATTGGAAGAGCCTACTGAGCAATACCTGAGCACATACACAAAGGAAGACGAATACGGCAGATACAACACTACCGATTTGTCCGGCGGAAAGAAGGGCGGCCCAGCCGCTTACAAGCCGTTCCGCGGAAAACTCCCCCCGCAAGGTCGAGGATGGGCGCCGCCAACAAGGGACAAATTCCCCGAAGCCCTGCAAAGCAAACTGCCGTCAGACTACGAGCGGTTGGATGTGTTAGCCAAATGCTACGCATTGGACGAAGCAGGGCTGATATTCTGGACCAAAAACGGGAAGCCGCGCTACAAAAAATACCTAGGCACCACAAAAGGCAAGCTGTCGGGCGATGTGATAACTAACATTAGCTACGCCAAAAGAAGCGAGCGCACGGGATCCCCCGACCAAAAGCCGTTAGCCCTCTATGAGCGCATCATTCTTGCCAGCTCCAACGAAGGCGATCTTGTGCTGGATCCCTTCGCAGGTTGCGCCACCACTATCATAGCCGCGCACAAGCATAAGCGCCGCTGGGCAGGCATAGACCGCCGTCTCGATGCGCGCTTCCATGTGGTTTGCCGTCTGATGGGAATCAGCGCCAAAGACGCCGCCAAGATTCGCGATGAGCGCCCTGACCTTAACGATTGGCTTAACAATCAACTTGCCAAATATGACGCTCACTACAGCGTTAATGCGCCAGAGAGAAACGACGCTGGTGAAACCGCCGCGCCCGCGCTTGCGCCGGTATTCACGATAAACGAACGTCCAAAGATGACCCACAAAGAGATGCGCGGCATCCTGATAGAGCAGTTCGGGCTGCAGTGTTGGGGTTGCGACTTTGAAGTGCCTGACGAGCGCTACCTAGAACTTGACCATGTAACGCCAAAATCGGACGGCGGCTCCAACGACCTGGATAACCGCGCGCTACTATGCCGTCCTTGCAACGGGCTGAAGTCCAATCGCCAAACAATGACCAAACTTCGCAGCGATAATTTCAAAAGCGGCTATCTTTCAACCCGAAACCATCCGATAAGCCTGCAAGTTACAGGCGCATGGTGTCGGCAAAGGCTTGCGCTAGAAAGAGATTCGTCGACCCATCAGATTAACTTCGCCAGCGCATAATATAACTGAGTAGCGCCGAATTTATCGGCTCTCTCACATATGCTACTTAAGGTGCGCCGGCTTTGCCCACTCAGTCTATCGCGCTTTTGTTGCCACCTCAGACAGCACGGCACGCCACATAGAAGGAAGGGTTCTCTGTTTGAGTGAATGCCGCACCTATACCAACTTTCTACCTGATCTGAGTGGGAAGGAATCTGCGCGCTTATGAAAATGCCAGGGCAATTTCCAATAAATTGGGGCGTAAGGTATGATTGGCGTGTGATGGCAACGGATTTGAGGTGAGAATGTGAGCGATAGCGTGAGAATAGCGCGGGTGCGGTTTGCGGCGGTGAGCGTAACCGAAAAGACGACTTGGACTTTCGTTGAGGCGTATGACGGCGACGGGTTGCGCGGCGTTGCGGAAATCACCTGCGGGGCTGCGACGGCGCAGGCGGCGCGGCTGACGGCGGAACTCGCCGGGCGGCTTGTGCAGTGCGATATTGCGGACGATGGTGATATCGAAGGGCTGCTGGGCTTGGCGGCGGCGGATATGCAGGCGGACATTGCGCTGTCGACGGCGGTGAGCGCGCTTCGCAGCGCGGCGTGCGATCTGCTGGCGCAGAAGCGCGGCATAACGCTGGCCGAATGGCTTGGGGGCGCATGGCAAGATAGCGTTGAGCTATACGCCAATATCAACCGCCATCTGCTTACGCGGGACAGGTCGCCGGCGGCTTTCGGCAGGGCGGCGGAGTTGGCGGTCTCAAACGGCTTCAGAACGGTCAAGTGCGCGCCGTTCGACGAGGTTGCGCCGCCTTCTAGCGAGGATGCGATATTGGAGTTGGCGCGGCCGGGGATCGAGCGCGTGGCGGCGGTCAGGGCGGCGGTGGGCGACGACATACGGGTGCTGGTGGACTGCCACAGCCGCTTTGAGCGCCATACCGCGCCGCTGGTCGCCGAACAACTCTCGCTCTCGAATATCGGCTGGTTCGAAGAGCCGGTTCAGCCTACGCGGGACGCCGATGCGCTGGCGGATATTGCGGCGCGCGTGCCTATGATTGTGGCAGGCGGCGAGTCGGGCTACGGCAGCGAATTCTTTGGCGCGCTGGTAGAACGCGGCGCCGTGAATGTGGTGATGCCGGATGTGAACTACTGCGGTGGCGTGGCGGAGGCTTGCGCCGCGGGCAGGGCGGCTATGGCGGCGGGCGGCAATGTATCGCTGCACAGCCCGTCGGGGCCGGTATCGCTGATTATGGGCGGACACGCCACTGCGGCGATGGCGGGGGCGCTGCCCTTGGAGCATGCGGTATATGAGGCGGACTGGCGGGCAGAGGTCGTACTGCCGAATGAGCGCGTCGAGAACGGGCGGCTGTGGCTGCCGTCGGGCGTCGGGCTGGGCGCGGCGCTGAATGAGGCGATCGTGCGGCGATATGGGCGGTTTTGGACGCCATAAGTGCGCGTCAAAAGATTTTTAACGCAAAGACGCAGAGGCGCAAAGAGACGATGGGGGAGTTGGGCTTACCTTTCGGCTAGGATGTCGATGGCTAGGGCGAGCATGATTTTGGTTCCGCTGATTAGGCTGCTGATGCCCACGGATTCGTCGGTGCCGTGCGCGCGGCTGAGCATGGGGTCGTCGTCGGGATGGGAGCCGGAGAAGCCGTAGGTTATCGTGCCGAGCGGGCGGGTGAAGCGCGAATCGGTGAAGCCTGTGCTGATTGCGGGCACCCATTGGATGTCGTCCCTGCCAAGCGCCCTTGCGGTGGACTCGCGTATGCTTCTGCCAAGTTCGGTTTGGAAGTCGGACGAGTTGGGAACCGCCATGTAATCGATTTCGTAGCTAACGCCGGGGATGCCTTCCAGGATGCCGTCTAGTTGGCTGCGAAGGTAGTCGTCGCTCTGGTGCGGCAGCGTGCGGACATCGCAGGTGAGGCGGATGGATTCGGGGACGCTGTTGGACTTGATGCCGCCGCTAATCATCGTGGGGGTGAGCGTCATGCGGGACAGCGCGCGCAGCATGGACGCGAAACGGGGGTTGTCTGGCTTCACTTCGGCGATGATTTCGTCCACATTTTGGGCCGAGGGCTTGTGTTCTATGGCGAAGGTAGAAAGGTAGTCGAAGACGCTCGTCGATGTATCGCGCTCCGGTTCGTACTCTTCGATGCGTTGCAAGACGCGCTGCAGGCGATAGAGCGCGTTTGTGCCTTGCCACGGGACGGATGCGTGGGAGCTGGTTCCCTTGACCTCGATTTCCACTTGCAGGCGTCCCTTTTCGCCCGTGCCAAGCAGGTAGGTTAAGCCGCTGGGGGATTCTATGGGGACGCCGCCGCCTTCGTTGACGGCGAAAGGGGCGCTGATTTTGTCGGGATGGTTGTCGGCGAGCCAGCCGAATCCGTAGCGCCCGCCGTGTTCTTCGTCGGCGCCGGACGCAAGTATGAGGCTATCGCGCAGTTGCACGCCGTTGCGCTTGAGCAGGCGCATGGCGTAGAGCTGAGCGGTGAGCAAGCCCTTGCAGTCGGATGCGCCGCGCCCGTAGATGCGCCCGTCGGCGATTGCGGCGCTGAACGGGGGGAAGCGCCACTTGTCCGCCTCTTCAACGGGGACTACGTCGGTGTGGGACATGAACATCAGCCCGGCGCTGCGGCTGCTGCCTTCCATTCGGGCGATGATGTTGCCGCGATTGGGGGCGGATTCTAGGATTTCGGATTGAATGCCGTCTTGGGCGAGCCAATCGCTGATGTATTCGCAGACGGGGGTTTCGTCGCCGGTAGGCATAAAGCCGGTGTTGACGGACGGGATTTGCACAAGCGCCTGTTCAAGCGCGATGATGTCGGCGCGCTGGGCATCTACTTGGGTGAATAGTTCGTCTAGGTTTGGCATATTGCGGCGGCTCCTTATCAGAATGAGGCTAAGCGGTGTTGGGCGGGCTAGGCGTCGAATATGCAGATAGCCATAAGCAGGGCGGCGACGCTCTTGGCGTCTTGGATTTCGCCGAGCCGAATGAGCTGAGGGATGCGCGCAAGCGGGACTTTTTCAACCTCAATGTTCTCATCGTCATCGGCTTGGAGCTTGTGGGGGACAAGGTCTTTGGCAAGGTATGCGTACAGGAACTCGTCGCAGAAGCCGGGGGATGCCCAAAAGCCGCCTAGCGCTCGCAGATTTCGGGACGCAAAGCCTATCTCTTCGGCGAGCTCGCGCTGGGCGCATGCGTCGGGATCTTCGCCGTGTTCCACGATGCCGGCGGGCGCTTCGAGCAGGGTTTGCTTGGCGGCGTAGCGGTATTGGCGCACTAGCAGCACGTTGCCGTCGGCGTCGATGGGGACGATGACTACGGCGGGGGCATGCTCGACGACTTCGCGGACGGACTGCCTGCCGCTTGGGGTCAGCAGTATGTCGTCGACTCGCACCTTGATTATCCGACCGTCGTAGATTTCGCGGGACGCTATCTGTTCTTCGGGCTGCATATGGCTGCACCTTTTGGATTTTGGGCTTATAAGATTTGCCTACGGCGATTGCGCGGATCCGTCGGCTTGGGGAGCGCGCGGGTCTAGGCGCAGGCTGCGGGTGAGCGCGGCGTAGAAGGTGGTGGGGGCGTGGCGGCGCAGAAAGCGGGTTACATAGGGGCTGCGGCGTATGGCAACGACGTCTTGCGGGGCTAGGCGGGTGTCGGTGAAGCCGTCCACGCTGAGAACGGCTTGGTGGTCGTTGCTCGCGCGCAGTTCGATATGCGCGTAGTCGGGCAGGATTAGGCCGCTGCGGAGGCCAGTGTGCGCCGCTACGGGTTGTATGAGCATAGCCTTGGTTTCGGGGTACATGATGGGGCCGCCGGCGGACAAGGCGTATCCGGTACTGCCGGTTGCGGTGGACACGATAACGGCGTCGGCGCGGTATGCGGTGAGACGGACGCCGTCGATTACGGCGTCGATGTCCAGCAAATGCGCGATGCCGCCTCTGCCGACGACGGCGTCGTTGAGGGCGTGGAGCGTGAGACGGGGGGCATCTTCCGACGGGCGCTGCACGCTTACCTCCAGCATCATGCGCTCTTCCACGCGCATATCGTTGGCGGCGCTCAAGTATTCGGGGAGTTGGGCTATCGCCTCGTCTATTTTGAGTTCAGCCATAAAGCCCACTCTGCCCATATTGACGCTCACGAGCGGGACGCCGTATTGGGCGATGATGCGGACGACGCGCAGTATGGTGCCGTCGCCGCCGGCGACGATGATAAGGCGGGTTTGGGGAAGGCGGTCGCTCATAGCGGCGAGGCAGCCGGCCGAGCTCAGCCAGTAGTCGCCGCGCTTCAGGTCGAGCGAGCGCACAATCGCGTTGGTCATCGCCAAGGCGGGCGGATGCTGCCCGTTGTGTACTAGGCCTATCAGGTTGGCAGAAGTCATTTATCAGGTCGATTGCGAATTGCGGTTGACGGATGCGCGCCGCTCAAGGCGGACTTGGCATTGTTGGCATAGCCCCTGCGATGCGCCGCCCGCGCCTGCGGCAAGGGATGCGAATACAATACAACGCAGGGGCGCAAAGGCGCAAGCGAGGGGAGGGCGCGCAAAGGCTTTGCGACGGGCTATGAGAGCAACGCTTGGGCGGCGGTTCGGGCTAGGTTTAGCAGCGGCGTGGGGTAGATGCCGAAGAAGAGCGTGGCAAGAAAGCCGAGCGCAACCGCGAGCTGCATCGGGAAGGCGAAACGCACGCGCTCATCGGTTGCAGGTTCGGATAGGAACATCGTCTTGACCACGCGCAGGTAGTAGTAGGCGGATATGACGCTGTTCAGCACGCCGATAACTACAAGCCATTCTAGGTTGGCTTCCACCGCTGCGCCGAATAGGTAGATTTTCGCCCAGAAACCCACGGCGGGGGGTATGCCCGTCAGCGAAATCATAGACAGGGTTAGAACCACGGCAAGCAGTGGGGCGCGGCGCGCCATTCCGGCATAGTCGTCTATTTGGTCGCTGTCGATGCGGTTGGAGATGGCGATAATCGCCGAGAACGCCGCTAGGTTGGTTGCCGCAAAGCCGCCTATGTAGAACAGCGCGCCGGTGGGCCCCAGGGACGCGCCGCCCGCTGCGACGGCGGCAAGCCCGATTAGGATATAGCCGGCGTGCGCGATTGTGCTGTAGCCCATCATGCGCTTGATGTTGTTCTGGCGGATGGCGACGAGGTTGCCCAGGGTCATAGACAGCGCGCTGAGTACGGCGAATGTTGCGCGCCAATCGAGGCTTAGCGTATCGGCGGGGAATGCGATGTAGAATACGCGCAGCAGGATTGCGAAACCGGCGGCTTTGCTTGCCACCGATAGGAATGCGGTAACGGGCGTTGGGGAGCCTTCGTACACATCGGGCGCCCACATTTGGAAGGGGACGCTGGCGATTTTGAAGCCGAAGCCGGCAATCATCAGCACCACGCCAAACAGCAGCGCGTTGCTGCCGAATGGGACGCCGCCGCTGAGGTTGAGGCTTGCGATGCGCTGGGCGATTTCGGGTAGCGATGAGCTTCCGGTGAAGCCATATACGATAACCATACCGTACAGCAGCACGGCGGAGCTGACGGCGCTGAGTATCAGAAACTTCATGCCGGATTCGGTGGAGCGCGGGTTTCGCAGAAACGCCGCCAACGCCGCCAGGGGCAGCGCGGTGAGTTCCAGCGATATGTAGATGGTGATTAGTTCGGTTGTGGACGCCAGCAGCATCATTCCGCAGGCGGAAAAGAGCAGCAGCGCGTAGTATTCGGCTTGAAAGCCCGGGAACTTCTTGACGTAGTCGGTGGACGATAGGATGACTACGCCGACTGCTCCAACAACTATGAATTTGAAGAACAGGCTGAACTTGTCGACTACCAGCGCGCCGAAAAGTCCGCTGAATTGGGTTTGGCTGCCGTATGACAGGTCGAACCAGAGCAGCAGGCTGAGGACGATGGGGACGGCAAGCCCCAACACGGCCAGGATGGGAAGTATGGTCTTGTTTCTGACGACCAAGTCCAGCAGTACTAGAATCCCGGCAAGCGCGGCGAGGCTTAGCTCAGGCGATAGCAAGTACAGGTCGTATATGGTCATCCGCTGCTCCGATGGTAGTTAGGCGGCGCTAGGGCAGGCGCGCCTGCGCCACGCGCTCGATGGACTGGGTGATGGGCTCTACGCCGCTTGCGATTACATCCGAGATAAAGGCGGGATAGACGCCCACCGCGATTATGGCGATTACAAGCAGCGCAATCGGGGCGTACTGCATTCCGGAAGCGTCGGTTATGTCGGCGAAGCGCTCTTTGATGGGGCCGAACATAACGCGTTGCGTAGTCCACAGGATATAGCCGGCGGCAAGCACTACGCCGAATGCGGCTATCGCAGTGGAGTATGGGAAATGCTTGAACGTCCCCAGGAATACCATTATCTCGGCGACGAAGCCGCTTGTGCCGGGCAGTCCCAGCGAGGCGAGTCCCGCCACAAGCAGCGCGGACGCCAGTATAGGCATTCGCTTGGCGAGGCCGCCGAGGTCGGGGATATAGCGGGTGTGCGCCTTGTCATAGACGAAGCCCACTATCAGAAACAGCAAGCCGGTTATCGTGCCGTGCGTGAACATCTGCATAGCGGCGCCGGTGAGTCCCAGCGTGGACACGGCGCCGCTGCCGGCGGTAACGGACGCAAGCCCAAGCATCACAAACCCCATATGGCTGATGCTGCTGAAGGCGATTAGGCGCTTGAGGTCGGTTTGGCGCATCACCACGATAGCGCCGTAGATGACGTTTATGACGGCGGCGGCCTGGAACAGGACGGATGCGCCGGCTATGATTTCGGGGAACATGCTGACGGATACGCGGATCATGCCGTAGCCGCCCATCTTTAGCAGAACGCCCGCTAGCATAACGCTGCCGGCGGTGGGGGCGTCGGTGTGCGCGTCGGGCAGCCATGTATGAAAGGGCCATAGCGGAAGCTTGACGGCGAATCCGATGAACAGCAGCGCGAATATGACGCCGGCGGGCAGCAGAAGCTTTGCGCCTTGGATAGCGTCGGGCAGCGCGGTCATATCGAAGGTGCCGGTGGAAAAGAACAGAGCCAGGATCCCCACCAGCATAAATGCGCTGCCTAGGATGGTGAATATGAGGAACTTCATCGCGGAGTATTCGCGCTTGCTCTTCGGCTCGCTGCCCCAGATGGCGATTAGGAAGAACATCGGTATGAGTTCGAGTTCCCAGAACAGGAAGAACAGCAGGAAGTCCAGCGATGTGAAGACGCCCATAACGCCGGTTTGGAGCGCCAGCAGCCATATGAAGTATTCGCGCACGCGCTTGTCGATGCTCCACGATGCCAGCGCGGCTACCAGCCCAAGCAGTCCGGTGAGCAATACCATAGGGGCGCTGATGCCGTCCACGCCTAGAAAGTATTGAACGGCGAAGGCGTCGGCGTCGATGCCGGGGATCCAGTTGGGGATGCGGTCGACGAACTGGATGCCGCCGGCGTCGGTGTTGTAGGCGAGGAATATGACGGCGGCCAGGATGAAGTCGGCGGCGGCTACCGCAAGAGCGAATATGCGGACGTGGCTTGCGTTTCTGAGCAGCAACGCAATGACAAGCGCGCCCGCCAAAGGCAGGAAGACCGCCGCGGTTAGTAGTCCTGTGAACTCCAAACTGAACCTCTAAGTTATCTGATGAACAGGAAGACTGCGAAGATTATGAGTATGCCCACGGATATGCCCATTGCGTAAGCCTGAAGCTGCCCCGTCTGCGTTTGGCGGATGGCGGTTCCGGTGTTTGCGCCGAGCCAGCCGCAGAAATAGACGATCTTGTCCACCACGGACCTGTCCACCCAGTCCAAGCCGTATGCGAGCCAGCCGTAGAATAGCCGCTTTACGATGAGCGTTTCGTAGAGCTCATCCATATAGTATTTGCGGTATAGCAATGTGTGTACCGGACGCAGCGCATTGCCCAGCGTTTCGGCGGATATGGCGCGCCTGCCGTATATGAGATAGGCGAGCGCTATGCCCAAGACGGCTACGGCGGACGATATTGCCGCTATGACGATGTTGAAGCTTTCGGCTTTCACATAGACGGCGGGGTTGTAGTCTAGGAAGTGCGCCAACCAGTGCGAGGGTATGACGCCCAGGTCGATGACGGGGTTGACCAGAACGCCCGCGCATATTGCGGGGACTGCCAGGATGGCTAGGGGCCATACCATCGGCTTGGGGGATTCGGCGAGGTGCGGTTCGCCGTGCGGGTGCGCGTCGGGGTCGTTGGCCGCGCCGCCGTTGTATTCGCCTTCGAATGTCATAAAGACGGCGCGGAACATATAGAAGGCGGTCATAAAGGCGGCGATTAGCGCCAGCGCGAACACGGTTACGCTGACCGGATCGCCGTTTGTGAACGAGTGGGTGAGGATTTCGTCCTTGCTCCAAAAGCCGGCGAGCGGGAATATGCCTGCTAGGCTGAGGCTGCCGATTAGGAATGTGGCGTATGTCCAAGGCATTACCTTACGAAGTCCGCCCATATAGCGCATATCGAAGGTGCCGGTGGCGTGATTGACGCTGCCGGATCCCAGGAACAGCAGCGCCTTGAAGAAGGCGTGCGTGAACAGGTGGAATATGGCGGCGCCGTATGCGCCCACGCCAAGGGCAAGCATCATATATCCCAGCTGGCTCACCGTGGAGTATGCCAAAACGCGCTTGATGTCGTTCATCACCAAGCCCATAGACGCCGCGAATATGGCGGTAACGCCGCCTATTATCGCAACCGCGTTCATTGCGTTAAGCGAGAGTTCGAATACGGGAAAGAAGCGGGCTACTAGGAATACGCCGGCGGCTACCATAGTGGCGGCGTGTATGAGCGCGCTGACGGGCGTGGGTCCTTCCATAGCGTCGGGCAGCCAGGTGTGCAGGGGGAATTGCGCCGATTTGCCCATTGCGCCCGCGAATATGCCAAGCGCTACCCACTGCGCCGCGAATGCGGTCAGCAAGCCAAGCTCAACGCCTTTGTAGATGTCGGTTATGACGAATACATTCAAGCCTTCGCCCGCAAAGCCGCCGCCGTTGTAGAACAGATACAGTATGCCCAGCAAGAAGCCGAAATCGGCGAAGCGCGTGATGATGAACGCCTTCTTTGCGGCGGCAGCGGCGGCCGGGCGATCGAACCAGAAGCCGATTAGCAGGTAGGATCCCAAGCCCACAAGCTCCCAGAACACGAACATTTGGATGAGGTTGTTGGCAAGCACCAGTCCCAGCATCGCAGAGGTGAACAGGGACATATAGGCGAAATAGCGGGCGTAGCCATGATCGCCGCGCATGTAGCCCACGGAGTAGATCTGCACCATCAGGCTTACGCCGGTTACCACCACGAGCATAATTGCGGTGAGCGGATCCATTAGGATGCCCACGGCGAAAGTGAAATCGCCGGCGCTAATCCATTCGTGGACGGGATACGCCGCGCCGCCGTGCGTGCCGATAGTATCGGCGAGCGCCCATATGGACAGCAGGAAGGCTATCGCCACTGCGCCGATGGTGATGTATGCGGCTTCCTGCGCCTGCGCGCCGCGCAACGGTCTGACGACGATCGCGATGAGCGCGAAAGACGCCAGCGGCAGGAACAGGATGAGCCAAGCGGCTGCTTCGGGCATTGTCTAAAGCTTCCTCAGTATTTCGTCGGCGACGTGTTCGCGTCCCTTAGGGACAAGAACGCGGAACGTGGCGCGCTCGCCCCAGGTCAGGATGTCGCCGTCGGGCAGGATTTTGGTCGGCAAGCCGTCGCCTTCCAGCACGTCCTTCCACATCTGCGCCGCCATAAGGTTGGATGTCTTTTTGTAGTCAGTCCACACGGGGAAACCCCTCTAATTCTTGAGTTCGCTGGCGTCTGAGACGAATATGCTGTCGCGCTGTCTGAATATGGTGAGAACGATGGCGAGTCCGAGCGCTACCTCCGCGGCCGCCACGGTGATTATGAACACCGAAAAGACCTGTCCGGTGAGCAGGAATTGGATGACTTCGTCGGTGGGCGCCTGCGGGTTGTTGATGATGCTTGCGGGGACGATGTAGCGCGACATAGCCACGGCGCTAATGTTCACGGCATTGAACATCAGCTCAATGGACATTAGCACGGTGATGGCGTTGTGCTTCGTTATCGCGCCGTACAGCCCGATAGCGAAAATTATCGCCGATACTATCAGAAAGTTTTCTAGGCTCAACTATTAGCCTCTCGTCGGTTTGGGGACGCTGCCCCGTTCTAGCCTTTCTATGAATTCAGAGAATTCGGATGATGATTGCGATTGCGCGTCGGATCACCTTTCGCGTATGAGCGCGAGCGCGCCGATTAGCGCGGCGAGCAGCAGCACGGACGCCACTTCGAACGCCAGCACGAAATCGCGCAACAGCATTCGGCCTATCCAAGGGATGGTGTTGGAAAAGACTTCGGCTATGCGGTCGGCCGTGGCGGCGGTGATTGCGCCGCTTGCCATTGCGGCGTCTATGGTGTTCCAGTTAGTCGTGAGCGCCACGAATATGGCGACGGCGGCGAACAGGGCGGCGAATATCGCCATAGGCAGCCTGAACCTGTTCGTGGGACTGCCCTCTTCTACGTCGCGTGTCATTAGGATGGCGAAGATTATCAGCACGGATATTGCGCCTACATATACCAGCACCTGCACCACCGCGAGGAATTCGGCGCGCAGCAACACGAACATACCCGCCACGCCGAGAAATGATACTATCAGAAACAGCGCGGATCTGAACAGGTCTCTGAGAAGCACCACGCCCAGCGCCGCTATGATGCTGGAGCCGGCGATTACCCAGAATATGATGTCAGCAAGCAGGCTTGCCTCTGTGCCTTGGCCCAACATTAGCGTTCGATCCACCTTTCGGTCTGCTGTTCTTCGGTGGGCTTTTCGTGGCGGCCGGCGTTCTGCCATTCCAGCGGGGCGTGCGTGTGCGGATGGTACGCCTTGCCCTCGATCTGGGGACGGAACCACGCGCTTGGATGCTTGGGGGATTCGTTGAGCATCTGCTTGTTGATGATTAGATCGCGGCGCCTGTACTTGCCTTCCTCGAAGCCGCTGCCCATATGCAGCGCGTCGTAGGGGCAAGCCTCTACGCATAGCCCGCAGAACATGCACCTGCCGATGTCTATGTCGAACACGTCGATGTTGTACTTGTCCCCTTCGGGGATCTGCTGCATGCTGGGATGCGTAACGATGCGGATGATGCCGAGCGGGCAGTATTTGGCGCAGCTGGCGCAACCGGTGCAGCGCTGTTCGTACCAGCTAAACTCTTCGCCCCGAAAGCGGGCGTGCTGCGGCATTCGGTCGGCAACGCTGACCAAGCCGAGCATCGCCTTGAACGCCCGGCCGGGCTGCTGTATGCAGAACGCAAGCGGGTTGACGCCTTCGGATTTCGCGAGGCCGACCACGCCCACTTTGCGGTCGGGATACTGATGCAGCGTGAACATGCGGCTGGGCATAACCAGATTGCGCATCGTGATTGTGAGTCCCTTGAGCAGTCCGAATCCATACATGGCTAGTCTGCCTCCGCATACATATTTGCAAGGGGTGATGGTCTAGGAGCGGGGCGGCGCAGCTTCTTGCCGCCGAGCAGACGCGCCATAACGAATATGGCGGCGATGGCGAGGCCCCAGTTGACGGCGGCCATCGTCCACATGCCGCGCGCGGAGATAGCGCCGTTTGCGTCTTGGAACAGCGCCACTTCTATCGCTATCACGAATATGTTGAGCAGCGCCAGCGCGAACAAGCCCTTCCACGCGAAAGCCATAATCTGGTCGATGCGCAGTCTTGGCCAGGTAGCCCTTATCCATAGCAAGCCGAATATGACGACCACCACTTTGAGCGCGAACCAGACTTGGCCGGGGATGGGATCGAAGCCGCGCGTTCCGCCGAAGAACAGCGCCACCGCGATAATGGCGGTTACGATGGGCGCCATAAATTCGGCGAGCTGGAATATGGCGAACTTCATCCCGCTGTATTCGGTGTGATAGCCCGCGCCAAGTTCGGATTCGGCTTCGATCTGGTCGAAGGGCGTGCGGCTCATTTCGGCGGACGCCGCGGCTAGGAATACCAGAAATCCCAATGGTTGCACCAGCAGGAAGGGGACGCTCTGCGCCTGCATCACTTCATACAGCGATAGCGAGTTGGCGATTAGCGCCACGCCGGTTATGGCAAGCGCCATAGGGACTTCGTAGCTGCAAAGCATCGCCACGCCGCGCATAGACCCAAGCATTGCGTACTTGTTGCGGGACGCCCATCCGGCGGCGAGAACGGCGACGGTGTTGAGCGATGTAACGCCCACGATGTACAGCACGCCTATGTTGAGCTGTCCCAGAAACGAGTTTTCGCCGAATGGAATAACCGCGATTACCAACACGGTGGGCGCAAACAGGATGATGGGCGCTATGGCGAATACGATGCGATCCGCGGATGCGGGCGTGGTGTCCTCTTTGACGATGAGCTTAATCACATCCGCAAACGGCTGAAACAGCCCGAAGGGGCCCCAGCGATTGGGACCCAGCCGCGCCTGAAACCTGCCGATTGTGCGGCGCTCGAACCATGTGTATAGCGCCGTGGACATCACCATAGCGTTTATGACGATGAACGCCAGCGCCACGCACGCCGCGCCGTATGCCATCCAACTTGGCAGGAATGCGTCGAAGAGCGCGTATAGCGTATGGAAGCTGAAGATGCCGTCTTGCAAGATTTCCATCTATCGGTCAACCTCGCCAAGCACGATGTCGATGGAGCCGAATATGATGATGAGGTCGCTCATCTTCCAGCCTATCAGCATATCGCGGAGTGGGGTTATGTTGATGAAAGACGGCGCGCGCACGTGGCAGCGGTACGGCGATATGCCGCCGTCGCTGACGATGTAAAAGCCCAGCTCGCCCTTGGGGGACTCCACCGCGGCGTAGACGTCTCCGACGGGCGGCCTTACGAAATACGGCGCGGGCGTTCTGATGGAGCCTTCGGGTATGTCCCTTACGCACTGCTTGATGATGCGGATGCTCTCGCGCATCTCTTGAATGCGGACGATGTAGCGGTCGAAGGTATCGCCAAGCGCGCCGATGGGGATGTCGAAGTCCAGGCGGTCGTATATTTCGTATGGCGCGGCTTTTCGCAGATCCCATTCCACGCCGGCGGCGCGCAGCATAGGGCCGCTAATGGAATAGTCGACGGCGTCTTCGTCGTTGAGAACGCCCACGTTTCGCGTGCGCGTGAGAACGATTTCGTTGCCGGATATGAGGCTTTCCAGTTCGTCGATGTAGCGCGGCATATCGGATACGAAAGCGTCCAGCGCTACCCAAAAATCGGCGGGCGCGTCTTGGAACACGCCGCCCGGGCGCATGTAGCTGAGCGTGATGCGCGCGCCGCAGAGCATCTCGAAGAGATCCAGGATGCGCTCGCGCTCGCGGAAGCAGTACATCAGCGGCGTGGCGAGCGCGCCTAGGTCGTTGAGCAGAAAGCCAGTCGCCATCAGATGGCTTGCGATGCGCTGCAGTTCGGCGCTAATGACGCGAATGTACTGCGCGCGCTCCGGCACCGGTATGCCCGCGATGCGCTCCACCGCCCGCACATAGGCGAGGTTGTTGGACATACTCGCGATGTAGTCCATTCGGTCGGTGAGCGTAACGATTTGTACATAAGTCCTGCCCTCGGCCAGCTTCTCCGATCCGCGGTGCAGGTAGCCGAGAATGGGCTCCGCGTCCACAATGACTTCACCGTCGAAAGTTACGCGCAATCTGAAAACGCCGTGCGTGCTGGGATGCTGCGGCCCCAGATTGATGGTAACGGGCTCAGTTCTGACTGAGGTCATAGTTCGTTCCTAGGCGTCTTGGCCAAGGTAGTCTTTGCGAAGCGGATGGCCGGGGAAGCCTTCCCACAGCATTATGCGCTTCATATTGGGGTGGCCGTCGAAGCGAATGCCCATAAGGTCCCAGATTTCGCGCTCCTGGAAATCCGCCCCGCGCCATACGCCGCAGACCGACGGCGCTTGAAGCTCTTGTCTGCCGAAGCAGCGTGCCTTCAGCACAATGCTTTGATTGAACTTGAGCGAAAGCAGATGATAGACAAGTTCGAAGTATTCCACATAGTCCACGGCGGTTATGGACGACAGAAAAGAGAACTCCAAGCCGGGCGCGTCCCTGAGAAAGCGGCATACTTCGCAGATGTAGTCGACGCCGACGCATACATCGCCGCCGCGAGCGCCCACGACCGCGTTGGGCAGGGCGTCGCGAATACGCGCCGCGATGTCTTGCGCTTCAAGGATTCGGGTCATAGCGTTGCAAGCCTCACTTCTTTTGAGCGATGGAGTAGCGCTTGATCTTTTCGTGAAGCTGCATAATGCCGTAGAGCAGCGCGTCCGGGCGTGGCGGGCAGCCGGGGACGTAGACGTCGACGGGTATGATGTGATTGACGCCGGGCACGACGCTGTAGCTGCCGTAGTACGGGCCGCCGCTGGTGGCGCACACGCCCATAGATATGACCCACTTGGGCTCCGCCATCTGCTCATAGACGCGCTGAATGGCGGGCGCCATCTTCCAGGTAACGGTGCCGGCGATGATGATAAGGTCTGCCTGGCGGGGCGACGGGCGGAAGGCTTCCATACCGAAGCGCGCCAGGTCGAAGCGGGACATTGCGCTCGCCATCATCTCGAAGGCGCAGCACGCCAAGCCGAATGAGAGCGGCCATACGGCGGACTTTCTGCCCCAATTGAGCAGGGCGTCGATGGATGTAACCGCGATATTGCGCTCAAGGTCGTCGGGGACTTCGACGACCGGTTCGGCGAGCGGCTGGAGGTGCGTCGCCTTGATATGGTTGATGGCGTCGCCCTCGTCTCTGTCCACATCCCAAGTCTTTTGGAACAGAGGGATGGCGAGCGGTTGGGCTTCGCGCGCGGCGTTGTCAATCATCGCTAACTCCACTCAAGCGAGCCTTTGCGCCAAGCGTACAGCCAGCCTATGATTAGGATGGCTATGAACACTAGCATTTCCACGAATATGAACAGCCCGAACTGGCGGGTAAGATACCCGTAGCTTGCCGCCCAAGGGAACAGGAATATGACCTCTACGTCGAATATCACGAACAGCAGCGCGAATCCGTAGAAGCGAAAGTTGAACTGGCTCCAGCGGCTTGATAGCGTTTCGAAGCCGCATTCGTAGATGCTCTCTTTGACGGCGCTGGGGATTTGCGGGCGAATTTTGAGCAGGGACAGCGCCCAAGACATTATGAGCATCCCGGCGGGGACTGCCACCGCCAGCGCCGCGAATATGGCGATATAGCCGTATTGTCGGAAGTAGTCGTCCAGCATAACCCGCTACCGAAAGCCTTCAAATTTTCGCGCGTTGAATTGCGGTGAATATAGCACAGCGCAAACGGCGATTGCAAGTGAAACGGTTCACGATCGATATCGCCTTTAAGCGGTATCATAAGCGGCATCAAGCTTGAGCTTGTTGCGGAAGATTAGCGCAAGCGGATTCAGCAGAGTCTCCACGCTCTTTGCGCAGCGCACAAAGGGATGCGCAATCCTGACGCTAACTAATCCTGCCAATATGCCGATTGATTAGGTATAATGCGCAGGATGAATGCGAAACGGATTGCAGAGCTTGCGCGCGGATTGACGCAGATCCGCAGCGTCGCAATATATGCGCTGCTTGCGTGTTCGGCGCTCGCGTTGGCGTTCTATTCCTGCAGCGAACCGCCCGCTCAACAGCAACCCCCGTCATTGCCGCCAACTGCTGCAATTCCTGTTCCCGCACTGTCGACTCCGACAATGGAGCCTACGCCTACTCTCACGCCCACGCCTATCGTTCCAACGCCGCAGCCAACAATGCCTACACCTACTCTCACTCCTACCCCCGTCCCCGACTTTGTGCCGCTGCCCGCCGATGCGCAGTTCACCCATATAGCCGCCGGCAAACATCACGCCTGTGGACTGCAAGCCGATGGAACCGCGCTGTGTTGGGGACACGCCGTTAGCGGCAATCTGAAAATTCCCGGCGGAAATCTGACTTTGAGTCGGATTTCCGCCGGACTGAACTTTGCTTGCGGGTTGCGCGTCGACGGCGAGATCTCCTGCTGGGGAGAAAATAACTCCGGTCAAGCCTCTCCGCCTAAAGGCCGCTTCGATGCGATAGCCGCCGGGCGATCCCACGCCTGCGCGCTAGACGACGGCGCTCTCATCTGCTGGGGCGGCGGTTTTCCCGATGGCGCCGAGATTATCCAAGAAATACCGCCACTTTCAGCCATTCAAGCTGGCGCAAACTTCACCTGCGGATTAACGCCCGACGCCGATATGGCGTGCTGGGACAACGGCCGCAGCGAACTTTCAATCACTCCCGGACCTTTCACTTCATTGGGAGTAGGTTTGCACCACGGCTGCGCCATAAAAGTTTATGGCAGCGTCTTTTGCGAGGGGGCTCACTTCTCGCAGCGCTCGCAGCCGCCGCCCACAAAGTTCGTCCAAATCTCCGGCGGCTGGTATCACGCCTGCGGCATAACCGAAACATCCGATATAGAATGCTGGGGCAGCCGCGTTCCAGGCGAGGCGGGCGAGCGCCTGAGCGCGCCCGAAGGCAAGTTCGCGGCGGTCAGCATCGGCTGGCGCAATTCTTGCGCCCTGCGGCCCAACGGACACGCAGTCTGCTGGCGTCAGCCCGATATTCAGAATCCATCAGAACTACCAGAAGCGTTTGGCGGCGTCAGGTTTGAGCAACCGACAGACATCTTCCCTTTGCCGGACGGCAGGCTCGCAGTAGTGGAACAGGATGGATTTATCGCGGCGTACTCCG
The DNA here is from genome assembly GCA_965203895.1 of Dehalococcoidia bacterium. Lineage (GTDB taxonomy): Bacteria > Chloroflexota > Dehalococcoidia > Lucifugimonadales > JADFKI01 > Bin90. Next base: position 583,485 of record CBDBDI010000003.1, read on the forward strand.
ACGAACCCAATGCCGCGCGCCCTAAACTGATGCTGAATCTAACTGACGTGACGGCATGCTGCATAAGTGAGAGTGGAATGCTCAGCGCGGCTTTGGATCCGCAGTTTGAGGAGTTCCCGTTTCTGTATGTCTATTACAACCTGTTGAGCGAGCATGCTTATGGCGAGAATATGCCCGGATTAGTGAGCCGGTTGGCGCGCTTTCGCGTTGAGCGCGGCAAAGCCTTTAGAGATTCTGAGCTGACTATATTAGATGTCCCGAAGCCCCGCAAATGGCACTATGGAGGCGCTATCCGCTTCGGCGATGACGGGATGCTGTATCTTGGCAGTGGCGATAACAGATCAGCCGAAAAGGCGCAATCCCTACAATCGCTGCTGGGCAAGATCATACGAATAGATGTGCGCAGCGCCACCGCTGAACAACCCTACCGCATACCGCCTGACAACCCGTTTGTGAACACCCCCGAGGCGCGTCCGGAGATATGGGCATACGGACTGAGAAATCCGTGGCGTATGGATTTCGCGCCTGACGGCAGACTGTTTATCGCCGATGTAGGGAGAGGAAGTTACGAAGAAGTGTCTCTCGCCGCAAAGGGCGCTAACCTAGCCTGGCCGCTGTGCGAAGGCAATGTTTGCAAAGATGGAACGGAGGCGGACTCCGAAGGGCTCACAATGCCGATATTCGTATACGGCAGAGAAGACGGCTGCGCCATTATCGGAGGCGTAACGGCGCCGCGGCTGAACAACGGCTTCGTGTTTGGCGACTACTGCAGCGGCAAAGTGTGGCTTCTGGAACAAGATAAGCCGGAAGGCTGGCGGACACGCCTGCTGGCGCAGATGGAAGGGTTTATATTGTCATTCGGCATCGGCGCCAACGGGATGGTGTATGTGCTATCAAGAGACAATCCTATAATGCGGCTGCAGATAGGCGGCGAAGAGTAGCCTTATCTTCAATTTCAATAGCAATCCACGCATCCGAATGCGCCGCCCGCCGAGCGCCTCTCATCACCACACCTACACGCTGACTAAGCCTATCCTACTACTGCGTCGGATGATTAGATATAATACCCTGGATGAATGCGAAACGGATTGTAGAGCTTGCGCGCGGCGCGCGCGGATCGACGCAGATCCGCGGCGTCTCAATATATGCGCTGCTTGCGTGTACGGCGCTCGCATTGGCGCTCTATTCCTGCAGCCAGCTGCCACAGCAGCAACAACCCGCGCCGCCGACTACTCTTGCAATCGCTGCCGAAACTCCCGTTCCCATAACGCCAGCGCCGCCGCCAATGGAGCCTGCGCCCACGCCCACCGCCGTCCCCGCCTTCGTGCCGCTGTCCGAAGATGCGCAGTTCACTCACATAGCCGCCGGCAAATGGCACGCCTGTGGACTTCAAGCCGATGGAACCGCGCTGTGCTGGGGACGCAACATTAGCGGCAGTCTGGAACTTCCCGGCGGTTATCCGAGTTTCACTCGGATAACCGCCGGGCTGAATTTCACTTGCGGGTTGCGCATCGACCGCGCAATCGCCTGCTGGGGACAAAACGACTACGGACAAGCATCGCCGCCCGACGGCCGCTTCGACGAGATAACCGCCGGTCACTCCCACGCCTGCGCGCTGAATGACGGCGCTCTAATCTGCTGGGGCGGAGGCTTCCCCGACGGCGCTGAGTCCATCCAAGAAGTCCCCCCGCTTTCAGCAATTCAAGCCGGCTTCGGATTCACCTGCGGCTTAACGCCCGACGCCGATATGGCGTGTTGGAATAGAGAACTTGCAATCACTAAAGGTCCTTTCGTCGATATTGGAATAGGCTTGCACCACGCCTGCGCCATAAGAGTTGACGGCATCGTCTTTTGCAGCCAGAAAGATAGTGAACACAAACACACAAGAATCTATCAGCCGCCGCCCACAAAGTTCGTCCAAATCTCCGTCGGTTGGCATCACGCCTGCGGAATAACCGAATCATCCGATATAGAGTGCTGGGGCAGCGGCGCGCGCGGCGCGCCGGGAGAACGGCTGAGCGCGCCCGAAGGCAAATTCGCGGCAGTCAGCATCGGCTGGCGCAACTCTTGCGCGCTGCGCACCAGCGGACGCGCAGTCTGCTGGCAGCAGCCGGATGTTCAGAATCCATCGGAACTATCCGAAGCGTTTGGCGGCGTCAAGTTCGAGCAGCCGACGGAACTTTTCCCTTTGCCAAGCGGCGAGTTTGCAGTCGTAGAGCGCAAAGGCGTTATTGCGGCGTACTCCGACGAACCCAATGCCGCGCCGCCCAAAACTATGCTAGATCTGACCCACAAGACGATATGCTGTGAAGAAGAGAGTGGAATGTTCAGCGCCGCTTTGGACCCGCAGTTTGAGCAATTCCCGTTTCTGTATGTCTATTACAACCTGCTGAACGAGCATGCTTATGGCGAGAATACGCCCGGATTAGTGAGCCGATTGGCGCGCTTTCGCGTTGAGCGCGGGCAGGCGATTAGAGATTCGGAACTGACTATTTTGGATGTCATAAAGCCCCGCAAATGGCATTATGGAGGCGCTATCCGCTTTGGCCCGGACGGGATGCTATATCTGGGCATTGGTGAAAATTACTTATCCGAAAAAGCGCAGCGCCTAGATACGCTGCTTGGCAAAATCATACGGATAGATGTGCGCGGCGCCACGCCTGAACAGCCATACCGCATACCGCTGGATAACCCGTTTGCGAACAACCCTGAAGCGCGCGGAGAGATATGGGCATACGGACTGCGGAATCCGTGGCGCATGGATTTCGCGCCCGACGGCAGACTGTTCATCGCCGATACAGGGGATAAGACGGAAGAAGAGGTATCGCTTGCCGCAGCGGGCGCTAACCTAGGCTGGCCAATGTGCGAAGGCAACGTTTGCGAAGAAGGCGTAAAAGCGGATGCCGACGGACTCACCGCGCCGATATTCACATACGGCAGAGAAGATGGCTGCGCGATCATCGGAGGCGTAACGGCGCCGCGGTTGAATAACGGCTTCGTGTTCGGCGACCACTGCAGCAGGCGAGTGTGGCTACTGGAACAAGACGAGCGGGAAGGCTGGCGGACGCGCTCGCTGGCGCAGATGAAACGGCAGATAATGTCATTCGGCATTGACGCAGACGGGACGGTGTATGCGCTGATATACCGCAGCCCCGTAATGCGGCTGCAGATAGGCGGCGAAGAGTAGCCTTATCTTCAATTTCAATGGCAATCCACGCATCCGAATGCGCCGCACGCTGAGCGTCTTTCATCATCACGCCTACACGCTGACTAATCCTATCCTACCACTGCGTCGGATGATTAGGTATAATACTCTGGATGAACGCGAAACGGATTGTAGAGCTTGCGCGCGGCGCGCGCGGATCGACGCAGGTCCGCGGCGTCTCAATATATGCGCTGCTTGCGTGTACGGCACTCGCGTTGGCGTTCTATTCCTGCAGCCAGCCGCCCGCGCAGCCACAACCCGCGCCGTTGCCGTCAACCCCTACAATCGCCGCCGCAATCCCTGTTCCCGCCGCGCCAGCGCCGCAACCCACACCCACCCCCACACTCACGCCCACGTCCACGCCTATCACTCCAGCGCCGCAGTCGACAATGGAGCCTACGCCTATTCCCACGCCCTTCCCCGAATTCGTGCCGCTGCCCGACGATGCGCAGTTCACTCAGATAACCGCCGCCGAGCATCACGCCTGCGGACTTCAATCCGATGGAAGAGCGCTATGCTGGGGACGCAACATTAGCGGCAGTCTGAAAATTCCAGGCGGAAATCTGACTTTAAGTCAGATTTCCGCCGGACTGAACTTTACTTGCGGATTGCGTATCGACGGCGCAATCGTCTGTTGGGGGCAAAATAACAATGGGAAAGCCACGCCGCCCGCCGGTCGATTCGACGAAATAGCCGCAGGGCGCGACTACGCCTGCGCGCTGGACGACGGCGCTCTAATCTGCTGGGGCAGGGAGTTTCCCGAAGGCGCCGCCGTGACCATTCAAGAAGTCCCTCCGCTTTCAGACATTCAGGCCGGCGAAGGCTTCATCTGTGGCCTAACGCCCGACGCCGATATGGCGTGTTGGGACAACGGCCGCAACGAACTTTCAATCACATCTGGTCCCTTCGTCGATATAGCGCCAGGCTTGAACAACGCTTGCGCTATAAAATCCGATAACAGCGTCTTTTGCAGTGAGAAATCTAGTAATCTCTACTACAGAGGCCTCGCGTATCCACCACCCACAAAATTCGCTCAAATCTCCGTCGGTTGGCATCACGCCTGCGGCATAACCGAAACATCCGATATAGAGTGCTGGGGCAGCGGCGTGCGCGGCGCGCCAGGCGAGCGGCTGAACGCGCCCGAAGGCAAGTTCGATGCCCTCGCCATCGGCAGGGGCAACTCTTGCGCCCTGCGTGTCAACGGACATGCAGTCTGCTGGCAGCAACCCGATCTTCAGAATCTATCAGAACTGCCTGAGGCGTTTGGCGGCGTCGAGTTTGATTGGCCTGTGGAACTCTTTCCCTTGCCAAGCGGTAGGCTTGCCGTTGTGGAGCGCAAAGGGCTTATCGCGGCGCACTCCGACGAACCGAATGCCGCGCCGCCCCAAACGATGCTAGATCTGACTGACAAGACAATATGCTGCAAAGGCGAGAATGGAATGCTCAGCGCCGCCTTGGACCCGCAATTTGAGGAATTTCCGTTTCTGTATGTGTATTACAGATTGGTGAACCGGCCTGCTTATGGCGAGAATATGCCCGGATTGGCGAGCCGGTTGGCGCGTTTCCGCATTGAGGGCGGGCAAGCGATTAGGAATTCAGAGCTGACTATTTTGGAGGTGTCAACCTACAAAAAATATCATTATGGAGGCGCTATCCGCTTCGGCGCGGACGGGATGCTGTATCTAGGCATTGGCGATAACTCATCATCCGAAAATGCGCAATCTCTACAATCGTTGCTTGGCAAGATCATACGGATAGACGTGCGCGGCGCCACGCCTGAACAGCCCTACCAAGCGCCACCCGACAACCCGTTTGTGAACAACCCTGAGGCGCGCCCTGAGATATGGGCATACGGACTGCGAAACCCGTGGCGTATGGATTTCGCGCCCGACGGCAGGCTATTTATCGCGGATGTAGGGGACTGGCCTCACGAAGAGGTATCGCTCGCCGCCGCTGGCGCTAACCTAGGCTGGCCGATATGCGAAGGCAATGCTTGCGAAGAGGGAACAAAGGCGGACGCGGACGGCCTCACAGCGCCGATATACACATATGATAGAGAAGACGGCTGCGCGATTATCGGAGGCGTAACGGTGCCGTGGCTGAACAATGGCTTCCTATTTGGCGATTTCTGCAGCAAACGGGTGTGGCTTCTGGAACAAGACGAGCGGGAAGGCTGGCAAACGCGCATAGTGGCGCCGCGGTTGAAAGGTTCGATATTGTCATTCGGGATGGACACCGACGGGACGGTGTATGTGCTGATAAGGCGCAATCCCATAATGCGGCTGCAGATCGATGCCGAAGAATAGCCTCATCTCCACTTGCAAGCCAATTCCCGAATGCGTCGCGCATCGAGCGGCTTTCAATCGACTGCCGTTGCGTTAGGCATTCTCAAATTGCAGCGCTTTATCAGCTTGAAGCATTTATGAGCCTTTCTAGGTATCCCCGTATTGGGTTAGGCATTGTTGAAAACTGATTTGACAGCGATACGGCGGCGGCGCTAGGATTTGCGCGCAGCGGCGCACGATTTCCGTATGGCGCGCAGGCGGTTTCGGCGGCTTTCGCGCTATGCGCCTATGGGTTAACGCTTGACTATTTCAACCGCCAACACAGCCCTGAAACGCCCGACGCAGCTCCCCGCAATGTTCGTCGAGTACAGAGGCGCTATCGGCGCTTCGCTGAGGGACGCGCTTTGCGGCAGCCTGCCGGTGTACGATATGCTGCGCTACTACATGGGCTGGGTGGATGTGAACGGCGAACCGTGCGCCGGCGCCGAAGGCAAGTATCTGCGCCCGACGCTCTGCCTATTCGCCTGCGACGCCACCGGCGGGGCGCTGCGCCAGGCTATGCCGGCGGCGGTTGCGCTGGAGCTGATTCACAACTTTTCGCTTATCCACGACGACATTCAAGACAAGGACGAAACGCGCCACCACCGCAAGACGCTTTGGGCGGTGTGGGGCGTGCCGAAAGCGCTCGTCGCCGGGAATATCCTGCGAATTACCGCGGACGCCGCGCTGGAGTCGCTGCGTGAGCAAGGTCTCGATCGGCGGCGCATCCTGCCGGTGGTGAATCAGCTGACGCAAGCATACCTTGAGATGATCGAGGGGCAGTATCTCGACATATCGTTTGAGGGGCAGCATGATGTAGGGCTAAACCGCTACCTGGATATGATTGCGCGCAAGACAGGGGCGCTGATACGCTGCTCGTTCACCATAGGGGCGCTCATCGGGTCGGACGACCCTGCGGCGGCGGCGGCGTTTCGCGAAAGCGGCAAGGCGCTGGGGTTCATATTCCAGGTGCGCGACGATATTCTGGGCGTGTGGGGCGATGAGGCAAGCACGGGCAAGCCGGTGGGCGCTGACATTCGGCGCAAGAAAAATTCGTTCCCCGTGGTATATGCGATGTCCGAAGCGAAAGGCGCGGCTAAGCGGCGGTTGCTCGATATCTACCGCAAAGCCGAACCGGACGATGCGGATGTGTCCGATGTGTTGCATATCTTGAACGGCGTGAACACGCGGGAATACGCGCATGCGCTCGCCGCCGAACACGGCGAGATTGCGCTGAACGCGCTGGCGTCGGTGGAACTGGGCGGCAAGACGCTGGGCGCAGTCGAGGATCTTATCGAGTTTCTGCTGGTGAGGGAGCATTGATACTGTTGGCATTCGGCGGCGTTAAGTCGCGGTAAGTGAGCGAGGGATTGCGCGATGGGCAGACCGCTTGAGTTGGCAGTCAGAACGGGCTTGTACATCCTCAAAAACAAGATTGCGCGCCGAAAGCGTTTCCCGCTGGTAACGATGCTGGAGCCGCTGGAGAAGTGCAATCTCGCCTGCGAGGGATGCGGCCGCATCCGCGAGTATGAGCGCGTGCTTGACCGCACGCTCTCCGTGGAGCAGTGCTTGGCTGCGGTGGCGGAATCGGGCGCGCCGATTGTGTCGATCGCGGGCGGCGAACCTACGCTTCATCCGCAAATCCACGATATTGTGAACCGCATCACCGCGGACAAAAAGTTCGTCTATATGTGTACCAACGCGCTGCTAATGGAACGGGTAATGAAAAAGATCCCGCCATCCAAATACTTCTGCTTCGTGGTGCATATGGACGGAATGGAAGCGGCGCACGATAAGTCGGTGTACCGCAAGGGCGTGTTTCGGATTGCGGTGCGCGGCATCAAGAACGCCTTGGACGCCGGCTATCGCGTTACCACGAATACCACCGTGTTCAACGGCGTAGATGAAGCAGACCTTGTAGAGATGTTCACGATGCTCACGCAGATGGGCGTCGAAGGCTGCATGGTGTCTCCGGGCTATCAGTTCGACAGCGTGCCGAACCAGGACTTGTTCATATCGCGACGCAGCGCCAGGAAGGTGTTCAAGAACATCCTAGACCCGGCGCGCGGCATTCGGTTCTACAACAACCCGCTGTACTTGGACTTTCTGCGCGGCGAGCGCGAGTATGACTGTACCGCCTGGTCCAACCCAACCTACACGGTGTTGGGTTGGCGCGAGCCGTGCTACCTGCTTGGCGATAGGCATACGCAGCGCGTCGGCGATCTTTACACCGACCGGGTTTGGGACAACTACGGCGTGGGCAAAGATCCGCGCTGCGCCAACTGCCTGATGCACTGCGGCTTTGAGTCGGCGTCCATATTCGCCACGCTGGAGCGCCCGCGCGACGCCATCAGTCTCATACGCAGAGGCGGCGCGCAGAACAGCGGCATAGGCACGGCGTAAGGTTGCGGCGCATCGGCGACAGCGTGATTGCCGACGTCGGACGCTTGCGCCAAACCCGCGCGGCGTTTCGTCGTGGAACGGCAGTGCCCCGCGTGCCTGGAACCCTGGAACAAAATTCGTAATCGCAAATACGCTATAGTATCGTTGTGGGAAACATAGCCAAGCCATATATGCGAAAAGCGCGCCCAAAGCCGGCGCTGTCGGCGCAAGTCGGCAGGGCAATTCAGATGTGCCACGGCTATCTGCTGAATATCCAGTACGCCGAAGGCTACTGGTGGGGCGAACTTGAGTCCAACGCCACTATGGAAGCGGAGTTCATCCTGCTGAACTACTTTCTGGGGACGGCGGAAGAGCGCAAGATACGCAAGCTCGCTAATCACATCATCAGCCAGCAGCGAGACGACGGAACTTGGGGGCAGTTCTACGGCGCGCCGGGCGATTTAAGCACATCGACGGAGTGCTATTTCGCGCTGAAGCTGGCGGGCGTTTCGGCCGACGAGCCGTTTATGCGAAAGGCGCGCGAGTTCATCGTATCCAAGGGCGGCGTTCCCAACACAAGGGTGTTCACCAAGATATGGCTTGCCCTGTTCCGCCAATGGGAATGGCGCGGCATACCCGCTATGCCCGCCGAACTTATGCTGCTGCCGGAGTGGTTGCCCATCAACATCTACAGCTTCTCTAGCTGGGCGCGCGCCACCATTGTGCCGCTACTGGCGATACTCGACCGCAAGCCCGTGGTGGACATACCGCAGTGGGCGCACATAGACGAACTCTACCCGCTTCCGCGCAGTGAAACTTCATACTCCATCAAGCGGCCGAGCCGTCTGATTGCGTGGGAAACCTTCTTTTACGCCGGCGATGCGGTGCTGCGTCAGATTGAGCGCCTGCCGTGGAAGCCCACCCGCAGCCAATCGCTGAAGCGCGCCGCAGATTGGATTATCGCGCATCAAGAGAAAGACGGAAGCTGGGGCGGCATTCAACCGCCGTGGGTCTATTCGCTTATGGCGCTGCGCACGCTTGGATACGGGCTTGACCATCCAGTTATGGAAAAGGGACTTCGCGGCTTCGACACCTTTGCGATTGAAGACAACGATACGCTTCGCATCCAGGCGTGCGTCTCGCCGCTGTGGGACACCTGCCTCGCTATGATTGCGCTGCTGGATTCGGATCTGCCCTCGGATCATCCATCTCTCGCCAGCGCGGCGAACTACCTGCTGAAGCAGCAGATATTGGCGGGCGGCGATTGGCAGGTGAAGGCGAAAGGCGTGCCGCCCGGCGGTTGGGCGTTTGAGTTCGAGAACAGACACTACCCCGACTTGGACGACACCGCCGAAATCGTTATGGCGCTCGACAAGGCGCGGATGCCGCAGTCTGCCGACGACTATAACCGCGGCGAGCCGTCAAGGGGAACCGAAGGCTACAAGCGCCAGGCGATCGAGCGCGCGATACGCTGGCTGCTTGGAATGCAGAGCGCCAACGGCGGCTGGGCGTCTTTTGACAAAGACAATTCGCTGAGAATCATCGCCAAGATCCCCTTTGCGGACTTTGGGGAAACTATCGATCCGCCCAGCGTGGATGTAACCGCGCATGTACTCGAGATGCTGGGGCAGTGCGGCTATTCATTGGAGCATCCCTCTGTTCGGCAAGCGGTGGACTACATCCTTTCGGAGCAGGAAGAGGACGGCGCCTGGTTCGGCAGATGGGGCGTGAATTACATCTACGGCATTGGCGCCGCGCTGCCCGCCCTGGATGCCGTGGGCTTCGATATGAGCGCCGAATGCGTGCGCCGCGCGGTGCGCTGGCTCATCGAGCGCCAGAACGCCGACGGCGGATGGGGCGAAAGCTGCGCCTCTTACGTCGACCCTGAGTTTCGCGGCAAGGGCGCAAGCACCGTTTCGCAGACGGCGTGGGCTATAATGGGACTGCTGGCGGCCGGCGAAGGCGCGCGCGAAGCCACTGAGCGCGGAATAGCCTATCTTGTGGAACGCCAAGAAGCCGACGGCTCATGGGATGAGCCGTACTTCACCGGCACAGGGTTTCCCGGCTACCGCACCGGCGAGCGGCTCGACAGGTATCCCACGCCCGACGACCTGATATATCAAGGCAGAGAACTTCCCGCAGGCTTTATGATTAACTACCATATGTACAGGATATATTGGCCGCTCACCGCGCTGGGGCGGTATAGGCGCTTTGTGGAAAGACGGCGCGGCGGTCGGTGAGCGGGATTAGCCGATGGGATATGCCGAGTGTTGAGGTATCCTCATTATTCCCAAATGCGCCTCTATTGTCGGGATTAACGCAAAGGCATAAGAGGGGTGTTTGCTCCCATCTAACCTTCGCTCTGAAGGGTAAGAGGGTTTGTGTTGGCGCATCGCGGGCAAATCCGATGCGCCTATTAAGCTCAGATATATTCAAAGCGCCGCTTCGCCCTGTATTTTCCCACTCTTCAGCGGTATGGGATATAATGGCATCCCAATTGCTGTTTAGAGGGTAAGCCATATGGCGATCTATTGTCTATTGGATATATCGACACGACATCAGAGTCGACACTGCGGCTCCAATTTGGATCCCCAAAGACGGACACACACGCGGTCAACAGAAGTACAAGTGCGGCGATTGCAAGAAGAAGCAGCCGGCGGATACTGAGCAGCCTCACTTCCCGGAGCATATCAAGCGCCAAGCGGTTCAGATGTGTATAAGAGGGCGCGAGCATGTCTTCGGCGGCGCTGCATCCCATGCATCTCGCCGCCCAAAGCGCTGCCGCAAGCAAAACTTGGAGTAAAACTATGGTTACCACGGCTAACCCGCGCATAAAGTTCACCTACGCAGACTACCGCAATACGCCCGAAGACAAGCGGTATGAACTCATAGACGGAGAGTTGATTATGTCGCCAGCGCCCCGCACAACGCACCAGGGCACATCGCTAAACATAGTTCTGCTACTCGCTGCATTCGTCCTGGAACGCGCGTTGGGCAAGATTTTCTACGCCCCAACCGACGTTGTGCTGTCTGATACGGATGTTGTACAGCCGGACATCCTGTTCGTATCCAACGAGCGCGCTCACATCATCACAGAGGACAACATCCGAGGCGCGCCTAACTTGGTCATCGAAATCCTGTCCCCATCCACGGCGCAGCGCGACCGCACGCTCAAGCGCGCGCTGTACGCCAAGCACGGCGTACAAGAATACTGGCAGGTGGACACCGACGCCCGCACGATTGCCGTGCTGACCCTCGCCGATAACGGCTTTGAGCTCACCGCCGTCTATGGCGAAGGACAGACTCTCGCATCGCCGCTGCTGCCGGGCTTTGCGCTAGACTTGGACTTGGTGTTTTAATATGGCAAGCGCGCTAGACGGCTTTCGCGTCTTGGAGTTCGGCGGCTATACCGCATCGCAGGTATTGGGCATGCTGCTTGCCGACCAAGGCGCTGAGGTGATCAAGGTCGAGCCGCCCGACGGCGAGCGGCTGCGGGGCAGCGTCCCGTTTGCAGTCTGGAACCGCGGCAAGAAATCTGTAGCGCTAGATGCCGCCGTCGCCGATTACGGCGCAATCATACGCTGCCTGGCCGCGACCGCCGATGTGATGATAACCGACTTTGACGACGCGGCCGGCGGCATCCCCATTCAGCGCCTTATGGACGCCAACCCCCGCCTTGTGTGCGTAAGCCTGCCCGCATTCGGCGCAAGCCATCCCCACGCCGATGCGCCCCCGCTGGAGCCGCTTGTTGCCGCCGCGACGGGCGTCTATATCGACAGAGGCGGCGGCGGGCCCAGTCTAATCGCCGTGCCGCACGCCGGCATATTCGGCGCAATCACCGCCGCTCCGGCCGTCGCCGCCGCGCTGCTTTACCGCGAAGCCGCCGGCGAGGGGCAGCATATCAGCGTCCCCTTGTACGACGCTATGTTCGGCGCTATGGGCGCGCATCTAGTAAGGCTGCCCGGCGAAACATCCCCGTATGTACAGCAGAGCCACCCCGTCATAGCGCGCTTCTACGAATGCGCCGACGGACGCTGGCTCAACATCAACGCCGGCTATCCCCGCGCGCTCAAGCCTATGGTTGAGGCATTCGGCTACCCCGAATGGGCGCAGCCGCTGCTCGACGTCGAAAGCCTGCGCGCTCATCCGGAGGACAGGCAGCTCTGGATCGATCGGATTGCCCTCGTATGGAAGCGCCGCCCCGCATTGGAGTGGGAGCGCATTATGGACGAAGCCGGCGTTCCCTGTACGATGTGCCGCACAATCGAAGAGTGGATCGAGTGCGACCAAGCGGCGGCGATGGGCGCTGTGATCGAAGTAGATGACCCGGTGTATGGGCGAATGCGGCAAGTAGGCGTGCAGGCGCATATGAGCGAAACCGAAGGCGGCGTCCAGCGCCACGCCCCCGCGCTCGGTGAACACACCCGCGACATACTGCGCGCGCTCTAATGCCACAAACCCTTTGCGTCCCCGCGCCTTTGCGTTAAGAACCAAATCCCGCGCGCCCGTCGGCCAATCTACAGAATATCGCCGCGCGTTCCCCCCAGCATACGCTCGCGCGCAAGCGGAATGGGCGGCGCGCCAAACGACAGCAAGCCGTCGTGAAACCGCCGCTGCGTATAGCCGTCCCCCTGCGCCCGCTGATAGTCTTCGCGCAACTTCAGTATCATCAGCTTGCCCAGCGTATAGTTCAGATACATCGGGTCGAATGCGCCGCGCTGCGCCTCTTTGCGCGCGGGCAGCTCTTCCGTAAAGGCGTTGTCCATAAAGAAGCGCGTCGCCTCATCGACCGTCATTCCCGCCGTGTGCATCCGAATGGCGCAGATGTAGCGGCAATCCCGAAGCAGCGCCTCCATCAGCATCCCAAGCCTGTTGCGCGCGTCCCCGCCGCCGTAGCCCGCCTCGACCATCATCTGCTCGGCGTAGTGCGCCCACCCTTCCCAGAACGAGTACGCCCCGAATGCGCGGCTTATCATCGAATCGCAGTTGCGCGTATGCAAGTAGTGGACATAATGCCCCGGATAAGCCTCATGCACGGACACCACCCGCAGCGTGGCGTAGTTGAACGCCGTAAGCCACTGCTCCTTTTCGGCATCGCTCCAGCGCTCTTCCACCGGCGTAACATAGTAGTACGCTTCCGTGGCATGCCGTTCATACGGCCCCGGGAAATCCAGCGCCGCAAACGCCCAGCGCATAAACGAAGGCGTCTCAACCGTGATGCACCGCACTTCCGACGGCACGCTCACGATTTCGTTGTCTATGAGATACTGCCGAATATCCTCCAGCATATCCCGCGTCTCCGGTATAAGCGCATCGGCGGCGGGATGATCGGCCGCGATCCGCGCCATCACATCGCGCGCAGACCTGCTCGGATCTATCGCCGCCGCAGTTTCGTTGAACAGCGCTAGGTTGCGCCGCAAGTCCGCTTCGCCCACATCCAACAGGCGCTCAAGCGGCAGATCCACCATTTCGCCGTGCTTCAGCAGCGCCGCGAACCTGCTCGATCCGATGGCAAAGTCGGCGTCCGCATACGGCTGCAGCGCTCTCAGATGCGCAGCGAATGCGCGAACAGCGTCCGACGCATCTGTCCGCGCCGCATCGAAGCGCCGCCGCATATCATCATCCGAAAGCGCGCTCGCCGCCGCCGCAAGATCGTCGTCGTAGAACTCCGCCACGCCTTCATACGCTTCGACCGCGGCTTCCAATATCGGCGCGGCAAGCCGCCCGCTCATGACTCCGCGCAGATTGGCGAGATACGCCGGAACGCCCGCAAGCGCCTGCGTCAGCGCATCAACGCGCTGCGGCAGCGGCGCATAGTCTCGCTGAATGTAGCCGCTCATATCGATGTGCCACAGCGTCTCCATCGGATTGGTTTCGTGCCAGCGAAGCTCCCGTATCTCAAGCATTTCTTTGCGCAGCGCCGCCGCCAAGATGCGGTGGTCATAGTAGTTCGCCGCGCTCAGCGCCACGGCGTCTATGCGCTCCAGCGACGCCAGCCCGCGATCCAGCTCGCGCATCCTGCGCCCCAGCGACGGCTTGGACACATCCGGCAGCCGCCCATCGTAGGCGTGCAACCCCATACCCGACGCCATGCTCGGATACTGCTCCCAAGTCGCCGCCAATATCTGCCCCGCGGCATCCTCAAAGAGGCGGTTCGCGCTGTTCGTCATACAAACCTTCTTAGCAATCCCATAGCGCCCTACCCGCGCCGCAATCGATCCAACTCCGCCTGCAGCTCTGCGATTTGCGCTTCCGCATCCGTCAGATCTCTCAGATACTCGCCCGTCAGCGGATCCTGAATGTCAAACCGCATGCCGTCCCAGCAGATATTGAGATCCAGCAGCTCGCTATGCCCGCATACGCGCCCGTCAGCGCCCGCGCTGAGTTCGTACCGCCTATACTAGCCGTCAAGCAGATACTCGCCTGCCAGCGGCTCGCCGTACAGCTCGCCACCCGTGGCGTCCAAGCGCCAGTACTCGCCTATGCCCATCGCGGCGTACAGAACGCGCTTGCGTCCAATATCGTTTGGCGCGGTGCTTTCGGACGCTACTTCCATCACAAGATCCGGCGGCTTGCCCACTTCCCATATGAGATAGCCGTTTCGCCGCCGTATCGCGTCCGGATCCACGCCGAAAGCCACCATGCAATCCGGCGCAAGCCGCGCATTCAGGTTGGAGCGGTCATAGCACAGAAACCCAGCGCCTGCCACAAGCGCATCCGCGCGGGCGTGAAAGTGCGCCTTCAACATAGGCAAAATGCGAAGCAGAGTCGGTTCCTGCTGCATGCCATCCTCCACAGGTTCGGGATCCGGAACGAAGCTCCAGTCCGGATATTCCGTTTCCACCGCCGTAACTGCAGCGGCAAGACCCGCCGAGCCGGATGTGCTGCCAACCATATGCGCCTCCTATTCTCTTGCTGCGCCCGATATTGCGCCCTGATTGTATCATCGCTTTGCGCCCCCGCGCCTTTGCGTTAAAACCCCCGCCGCAGCCGATCTAACTCCGCCTGCAGTTCAGCGTTTCGCGCTTCAGCGTCTAAGCGCGCTTGTCTGTTCTCGATGTAGTCTTTGTGATACTCGCCCGTCAGCGGATCCTGAATGTCAAACCGCATGCCGTCCCAGCAGATATTGAGATCCAGCAGCTCGCTATGCCCGCATACGCCCCCGTCAGCGTCCGCGCTCAGTTCGTACCGCCGATACTCGTCGTCAAGCAGATACTCGCCTACCAGCGGCTCGCCGTACAGCTCGCCCCCCGTGGCGTCCAAGCGCCAATACTCGCCTACGCCCATCGCGGCGTACAGAACGCGCTTGCGCCCAATATCGTTTGGCGCGGTACTTTCGGACGCAACTTCCATCACAAGATCCGGCGGCTTGCCCACTTCCCATATGAGATAGCCGTTTCGCCGCCGTATCGCGTCCGGATCCACCCCAAATGCCACCATGCAATCCGGCGCAAGCCGCGCGTTCAAGTTGGAGCGGTCATAGCACAGAAACCCTGCGCCCGCCACAAGCGCATCCTCGCGATTGTGAAAGTGCGCCTTCAGCATAGGCAAAATGCGAAACAGAGTCGGTTCCTGCTGCATGCCATCCTCCACAGGTTCGGGATCCGGAACAAAGCTCCAGTCCGGATATTCCGCCTCGACCGCCGTAACTGCGGCGGCAAGACTTGCCGAGCCGGATGTGCTGCCAACCATCTGCGCCTCCCATTCTCTTATCGCATCGCCCCCGATATTGCGGCTTTCATTGTATCATCCCATCATCCCTTTGCGCCCCCGCGCGCCCTTGCGTTAAATTCTTTCACCAACAAGCCCCTTGCGTCAAAACCCCCTAATAGTTCACAACACAACGCCATTCGTGTTACGCTTAACCCATCTATCTACAATAGCCATCAACCCAAAAGTATGCGCCATGACTGCGAAAGAGTGTTGCGATATGACTGACGAACTTTGTAATTGCCCCGAAGATGAGCGCGAAGTGAAAGACACCCTCGGCCTAGCCGGCGAAGAACCCAAGTACGTCTGGATGTCCGGCGAGCGCGTCCCCTGGCAAGACGCCAACGTCCACGCATCCACGCTCGGCTGGTCCGCCATATCAATGGTCTTCGAAGGCATACGCGGCTACTGGAACGCCGAAAGCGAGCAACTCAACATATTCCGCCTCGAAGACCATATGAAGCGCCTGCTGCGCTCAATGAAAGTCATGCGCATGACATCCCCCTGGTCGGTCGCCGAACTCACCGCCGCCGTCATTGACCTTGTGCAAGCGAATGAGTTCAGAGACGACGTCTATATCCAACCCCTAGCCTACTTCGGCGGCAGCACAACTCCCGGCTACCTAGCCGTAGAAGAGCAGCCCGGCGACATCACCATCTTCAACCGCCAGGTTGGCTCCATCCTAGGCTCCGGCCGCACGGTCACCTGCGGCGTAAGCTCATGGACGCGCATATCCGACAATGTCATGCCCCCGCGCGTCAAGGCAATCGCCAACTACCAAAACAGCCGCTACGTAGCCGACGAATCATCGCGGCACGGCTACGACTTCGGCGTCATACTAAATCAGCAAGGCAAAGTAGCCGAAATATCCTACGCCTGCCTCTACATCATCCGCGACGGCGTGGCTATCACCCCGCCCGTATCCGCCGGCATCCTGGAAAGCATCACCCGCGACGTTGTGCGCCAACTTCTCCAAGACGAACTCGGCGTCCCCGTCGTAGAGCGCGACGTCGACCGCACCGAACTCTACATCGCCGACGAAATGTTCATCTGCGGCACAGGCGCCGAAGTCCAAGCGGTACACAGCGTCGACCGCTACACCATCGGCAACGGCGGCATCGGCCCCATCGTCGCCGACCTAGAGCAGCTCTTCAACGACATCGTGCGCGGCAAAGACAACCGCTACCCCGAATGGCGAACCGGCGTCTTTTAGCCCCCTATGCAAACAATACGGAAGCGCCCACCTTTCAATACGATAACCGCAATCAATCACTCAAGGAGAAGCCATATGATCTACGAATTTCGCACATACGACCTCAAGCCCCGCAGCGTCCCCGAATTCGAAAAGCGCTTCGGCGAAAAGCTCCCCGGCCGACTGAGCTACTCCCCGCTCGGCGGACTCTGGCACACCGAAGCCGGCCCCCTCAACCAGGTTCTGCATATCTGGCCCTACGACGACCTGAACCACCGCACCGACACCCGTGCCAAAGCCGTCGCCGACGGCGCTTGGCCCCCCAACACCTCCGAATTCGTAGTCAACATGCAGTCCGACATCTACCTGCCCGCCCCCTTCACCAAGCCCCTAGGCGAGCGCAGCATCGGCCCCGTCTATGAGATCCGCATCTACACCTACGAACCCAACGCCATCCCCAAAGTCATCGAAGCGTGGGGCAGCGCCATCGCAGAGCGCGAAAAGTATTCCCCGCTAGTAGGCGCTTTCTACTCCGACGTCGGCGCGCTCAACAAGTGGGTGCATATGTGGGCGTATGAGAGCTTCGAGCATCGCATGCAAGTGCGCGAAGAGACCCGCGCCAAGGGCGTATGGCCCCCCAACAGCCCCGTAGCGCCCATCAAGCAGGAAAACAAGCTCCTGCTCCCCGCCGACTGCTCCCCCATGAAATAGCCCCGTCCCTTAATCTCCCTAACCTTCCCCCCTCTCCAGGGGAAGGTTAGACGGCGGCATCCCCCCTAAACCCCTTTGCGCCCCTGCGCCTTTGCGTTAAATTCTCCCTTGAACACGCCCTTGCGTTAAAATCCTTACGCAAACCGCGCATCTGCGTCAAAAATCCTAGGCATCAGCCCCCGCAAGCCTTGCCTTACCATTCGGCATAGTGTTATACTTTGCCCGCTTTCAGCCGTTAGGGTGGTGGAAATTGAGGAGGACACTTGTGGAACAGTCATGGCCCGAATGCCAAGCATGTCCGGACGGCAGCCTGCTCCCCCTGTCAGACTTCGGAAGCCAGGGCGCGCCCATTCACTACAAGGCGTGGGTTTGCAGCAACCCCGATTGCGGTTTCAACATCAAAATCCGCAACGGCGATGTCTATCTGAACGAGCCCATCGCCAACGGCGCAAGACACGTGCCCCGCGTCCGTTAGCCGCCCAACAAAGCAGTCCGATAGCCTCTATTCGCATTGGGCGCAACCGCGCGCAACGCTACCCCTATGCCGTTTTGCGCCCAGCGCCCCCTTGTCCGATTCAACCCCCGCCGCCGCATATGCTATAATCTGATCCATAATCAAGCCATACCCTTAACCCCGATACTCTATTCGGCGCAAGCCTCGCCGCAAGACGGAATGCCCTTATGAACAGCCGCAATCAGCGCCCCCAAGCGCCCCGCCGCCGGCGCCCCGCCGCATTGCTCGGCGTCGCGCTGATAGCCGTCGGCGCCCTAATGCTCGTCGCCGGCGGTGGCTACTACGCCTACTCCGCAAACGCCCGCTCCCAACTCGACCACCTAAACTTCACCGTCGCAGATGCCGCCCCCGCCCCGTCGCCGCGCGCATCAACCGCAAGCCTTCAGCCCAACAACGCCGCGCTCCAATCGCCGCCCCTAGCTCAGCCGCAGCGCACGACGACCGCCGTCGACCGCAGCCCCGCCCAAGCCTCCGACTCGACGACCGCCGCATCCCAAGCCCCCATTCTCGCCGCCAATCCCGCAGACACGCCGCCCGCCGATTCCACGGCGCAGCAATCCGACGCACGCGCTCCGCTGCCCCCATCGAGTTACGCCGCGCTATACCCCGCAACCCAAATCCATCCCAAGTTCTGGGGCAACCCGCTTTGGGCCGACTCGGAGCCGTATCTCTACGCCGCCGCAAATCCCGCGCCCGCGCTGCCGCCCGGCTTTCGCGCGCTGTCCGCCACGGATGACGCCCTCACGCCCGGCGAAGGCGCATTCACCACTCGCATGACCATCCCCGCAATCGGCGTCGACTCCGACATCACCGAACTCGCCATCCTAAACATCGGCAGCGCCAACGCCGCGTACGAAACGCCCGCCCACCTCGTCGGCCACATCCCCCAGTCCCCGAACCCCGGCGAACTCGGCAACGCCTGGTACTTCGGCCAC
Source organism: Dehalococcoidia bacterium (assembly GCA_965203895.1). GTDB lineage: Bacteria > Chloroflexota > Dehalococcoidia > Lucifugimonadales > JADFKI01 > Bin90. The sequence goes on from CBDBDI010000003.1 coordinate 602,458, forward strand.
CTCGAAAGCCCCATCAGAGGCGAAGGCAGCGTATTCAAGCGCCTGCCCGAAATCCCCGCCCTGCTGCGCGACGGCGACGACGTGTTCATCCAACTCGCCACCCAAGACGGCAACACCTACCTCTACAAAGTGTCCGAAACCGAAGTGATGCACCAAGACGACCTGCGTATGTACACCGCCGACGCCGCCCGCATCACACTCGTCGCCTGCGTCCCCCGCCTCGTCTATGACCACCGCATCCTAGTCACCGCCGAACTTGTAGGCGTCGCCGACGCCCCCGAAGCCATTCACTAGCGCCCCGCGCATTCGCCGCTACCGGCGCGATCCCGCCGGCGCAAGCACATCCTGCATCACCGATATGAAGTTGCGCGTGGGCGTGGACACCGTCTTCCCCTTCAGCATCACGATGCCCGCCTGATCCACCGGCAGGAAGTTCGCCAGGCTGATAACCCCCAGGTTGCGCGAATCGTCCGGCTCGATAGACAGCCGCGGCCCCACCGATATGCCCATCCCCAGCGCCACATACCGCTTTATCATATCCATGCTGTCCAACTCCACCACCACATCGTACTCCACGCCACGCCGCCGAAACTCATCCTCCAATATCTGCCGCGTGTATGTCCCCCGCCCCATCATTATCAGCGGCCACTTCGCTATCTGATCCAGCGTCTCCAGCGGCTCCCGCATCAACGGATGATCCGGCGGCGTCAGCAGCACCCGCTCATACAGGAACAACCCCAGAAACTCCAAGTCGTCCCGCTTCTCCGAATGCTGTATCACCCCGAGATCGACCTCCCCGTCCTCCACCATCTCCAGCACCTCCGAGCGCGTCCCGGAGCGTATCCGCATATGCACGCGCGGGTAGCGGTTCAAGAACACCCGCACCACCCGTATCAGCGTGTGCGGTATGATGTCCGGCGTGGACGCTATGTTCACCGGACCCCGCTCCTCCGCCATCGCCGTCATCGTGGGCAGCGAATCGATCCCCTCCACCAGCGGCAGCGCAATGTCCGCCAGCCGCTGCCCCGATAGCGTGAGCTGAATCGGCCGCTTCACCCGGTCGAACAGCGTCATCCCCAATTCCTCTTCCAGCTTCTTGATGTGCGTCGTAACCGTAGGCTGCCCAAGCCCCAACTCCTGCGCCGCCCGCGATATGCTTCGTAGCCGCGCCGCCGTGCAGAAACTCCTCAGTTCGCGTATCTCCATTAAAAGAACCCCTTCCCACAATCATTATCAAATCGGATAGATTATATCAGGCAATATATCTTTATGTAATGCAATTGCTTGTCTATGATGAATATGTGATGCCCAGCCTGCGGCGCGCAGCCGGCGGCAAACACAACAAATAACATACGCATCAGCATCAGCATAAACTCATCATAAACAAGGAGAGACGCAATTTGCTTAACAAGTTCGTAGTATCGCTGCGGGGAATCCGCAAGAACAACGGCAACGGCGGGTTCAACTCGTACCTCGCCAACGTCCAGTCCTGCAAGGGCTACGGCCGCCCCACCATGGACGAGGCGCGCGCCGACTTCCGCAGCGCCGTCAGCAACAGATACAAGGGATACCTCAACTAACAACCGCATGCGGGGGCAGCCTTCGGGTTTGCCCCCGCCGCTTTTCCCATACACGCCGCCCTATCCGATACCCTCTACTCCACTTGCCCGCGCTTTCCCACGCCCTCAACCGCCCAACCGCCGCCGCTCGCCGCCCCAACTTGCCTTGTTGCGGATAACCCAATGGTGTTACTCTCTCTAGTAAGCAATTGTGCAAAGCAAGCAATCACAACAAAGCGGACAAGCGCGCAAGCCGATTTCGGCAAGCCCGCTTTCGCATCTCACACACGGGAGGCAATTCATATGGGCAAACTAAGCGCAGACGCCCTCAGACTGCTCGGCGAAGGCAAGAACATGGCGACCATCGCCACCATCATGCCGGACGGCTCCCCGCAGGCAACCGTCGTCTGGATAGACACCGACGGCGAGCATGTGATATTCAACACCGCCGAAGGCCGCGTCAAAACCAACAACCTGCGCCGCAACCCCCGTGTAGCCGTCGCCGTGCTGAACGCCGACAACCCCTATGAGCAGGTTACAATCCGCGGCCGCGTAGTCGAGATGACGCGCGAAGGCGCAGACCAACACATCGACGCCCTCGCCCAAAAGTACCTCGGCCTAGACCGCTACCCCCACCGCCAACCCGACGAGCGCCGCGTCATCGTCAAAATTGCCCCCGACTAAAACCCAACGCCATCCGGCGCCGCAACCCTGACGGACTAGCCCAATATGCTCAGATTATTCCGCCGCTCCAACCCGCAAGACGAAGCCAAAACCGCGCAAGCCGCCGCCAAATCCCGCCAAACCTTCTTTGGGCGCATGTCAGGCATCTTTCGCCGCGCCCGCATCGACGACGCCCTCTGGGACGAACTCGAAGAACTGCTTATATCCGCCGATGTAGGCGTAGAGACCACCTTCAAGCTTATGGACACCCTGCGCGAAGGCGTGCGCCAGCAGCGCATATCCGACCCGCAGCAGGCGCTGGATCTGCTCAAAGATGAGATGACCAACCTCATCGACTTCGACGCCGTGGAAGACGCGCTCCAAGTCCCCCAAAAGCCGCTCATCATCCTGATGGTGGGCGTCAACGGCGCAGGCAAAACCACCAGCATCGCCAAGCTCGCCAAACTCTACGCCGACGCCGGCCAAACCGTGCTTGTGGGCGCCGCCGACACCTTTCGCGCCGCCGCCATCGAGCAGATCCAAGTCTGGGGCGAGCGCCTCGACATAGATGTAATCGCGCACCGCCAAGGCGCAGACCCCGGCGCCGTCGCCTTCGACGCGCTCCAAGCGGCGCGCTCCCGCAACTCCGACGTGGTCATCATCGACACCGCCGGACGCCTGCACACCAAGTTCAACCTGATGGAAGAGCTCAAGAAAATACAGCGCATCCTAGCGCGGCAGGGCGCAGACTCCCAGCGCGTTCTGCTCACCATAGACGCCACCACCGGACAGAACGGCCTATTCCAAGCGCGTGCATTCGCCGAAGCCGTTGAGTGCGAAGGCGTATTCCTAGCCAAACTCGATAGCTCATCCAAAGGCGGCATCGTATTCGCCATCGCCGACGAACTGGACATCCCCGTCCTATTCATCGGCACCGGCGAACAGCCCCAAGACATCGCCCGCTTCCAACCGCGCCAATTCGTCCAAAGCCTATTCGCCGACGCCGAGCGCCAACCCTAACCCGCGCATCCCAAGCCGCCCGCCCGCACACCGCGGCCACAAGCCTTTGACACCACCGCCGCATACCATTATCATCTATCATCAATCGCAGCGATCGATTTAGAGATATGAGCGGCTCTTTAACAATACGGACTGCCACTAGCAGGTCAAAAATGGTTAATGTTAAATTCATCCATCCTGGTGAACACCTGGAAGAATTTTTGGAAGACGTTGACATCAGCCGCCGCCAATTCGCCAAGGCTATCGGCGTATCCCCGGCGCGCGTCAACCGCATCCTAAACCGCCGCAGTCCCATCACCACGGACATTGCGCTGAGGCTAGGGCGCGCATTCTATACAAACGCAGAGTTTTGGATGAACCTCCAGCAAATGTACGACCTTGAGGTTGCGCGCGCCGAAATCGACGGCACCAGCATCCAACCGATAGCGCCGCAACCCCGAAAGAGAACCCCAATGACCGTTTTAGACCCCATCCATCCGGGCGAAGACCTAGCGGAATATCTTGAGGAATACGGCATAAGCCGCCGTCAATTCGCCAAGGCTATCGGCGTATCCCCGGCGCGCGTCAATCGCATCCTAAACCGCCGCAGTCCCATCACCGCGGACATTGCGCTGAGACTAGCGCGCGCATTCTACTCGGGCGCAGAGTTTTGGATGAACCTGCAGCGAATGTACGCCCTTGAGGTTGCGCGCGCCGAAACCGACGTTAGTAGCATCCAACCGATAGCGCCGCAGCCCCGAAAGAGAACCCCAATGACCGTTTTAGACCCCATCCACCCGGGCGAAGACCTAGCGGAATATCTCGAGGAATACGGCATAAGCCGCCGTCAATTCGCCAAGGCTATCGGCGTATCCCCGGCGCGCGTCAACCGCATCCTCAACCGCCGCAGTCCCATCACCGCGGACATTGCGCTGAGAATAGCGCGCGCCTTTCACACAAGCGCAGAGTTTTGGATGAACCTGCAGCAACGATACGATATCGAAGTCGCGCGCGCCGAAACCGACGTCAGCAGCATCCAACCGCTAGTCCCCAACCCAAAAGACGATCCCGAATTCATGGCGCTCTTAGCCACCGCCGATAACGCCGCCGCATCCGCCGCCCAAGCGCCGCCGAAAGCCGCGCAAAGCCTAGAGCCGGCGGCCGCTGCGAGCCCATAAGCGCCCCGCAATAGCGCGATACGCTGCCATACGCCTTGCGCCCAAACCCATCCCACCCACGGAGGATAAACTATGACCACCGCCACCGCCACAATCCGAGACCGCTACGGATTGCCGCTTACCACCGCATCGCCCAAAGCCGCCGAGCATTATGTCGAGGGCGTGGATCTGCTGCTTGAGCAGTGCTACGGACCTGAAGAGCGGTTTCAGCAGGCAATCGACGCAGACGAAGGCTTCGCCCTAGCGCACGCCGGCTTGGCGCTTATGCAGATGTTTCGCTCCGCCGCGGACGACGCCAAGGCGAGCGCCGCCCGCGCCCAAACGCTTGCCAAGCATGCAACCCGCCGCGAGCGCCAGCACGCCGAAGCCATTGCGCTGTTCATCGGCGGCCAAGGCCCGCAATCCCTCGCCGTCATACTGGATCACCTTGACGAATTCCCGCGCGACGCCCTGATGATGCGCGTATCCAACCGCCTCTATATGCTCGGCTGCAGCGGCGCGGGCGTCAAGAACTTCCCCGACGAACTCTACGCTATGCTCCACAAACTCGAGCCAAGCTACGGCGACGACTGGGCGTTCCTAGGCCAATACGCCTTCGCGCATCACGAAATCGGACGCCTAGACGAATCGCTTTCGCTGGCGGAACGCTCCCTTGCGGCGCGCCCCACCAGCGCCCACGCCTCACACTCCGTCGCCCATGTCTATTTCGAGAAAGGCAACGCAGTCGACGGCGGCGATTTCCTGGGCAATTGGCTCAAAGGCTACGACAGCCGCGCGCCCTTCCATGTGCATCTGTCTTGGCATCAGGCGCTCTTTGAGTTGGCGCAGGGACGCTACGCCCACGCCGTCGGGCTATACGAAGACACCATACGCCCGTCCGTAGTCAAGAAGAGCGCCGCATCGCTTGCCGACAGCGCCTCTCTTATGTGGCGGCTGCGAATGTACGGCAACTGCAACCCGCCCTATCCGATAGATGAGATAGGCGATCAAGCGGCCCCCGCCGCAAGCACGCCCGGCCCCGCGTTCCGCGACGCCCACGCCGCGCTCGCATTCGCGGCCGGCGGCGATACTGACCGCATTCACAACCTCAAGCGCCGCCTGCGCCAACGCGCCGCGGACGGCGACGCCCTAGCCGGCGAAGTTACGCTGCCGCTTGTGAAAGGCATCGCCGCATTCGCCGCTGACGACTACGCCGCCGCCGTGCAGCGCCTAGAGCCCGTATTCCCGCAGCTTGCGCGCATCGGCGGCAGCCACGCCCAGCGCGAAGTGTTCGAAGACACGCTACTCGAAGCCTACCTGCGCGCAGAGCGGTTCGACAAGGCAGAGGATATGCTGCGCGAGCGCCTCAACCGCCGATCGTCCGTGCGCGACAGCTTCTGGCGCGGCAGAGCGCAGGCGCGCGAAGGCAGCGATGACGCCCATAACACGCTCCAAATGGTGGCGCAGGACTGGCAGAGCGCCGATCCCGCATCGCCCGAAATCGCCGCGCTCAACAACCTGCTCGCCGCAACCCCTAACAACTAGCCGCAGCGCAAAGCCCCCCTTCCCCTTGCCTAAATGGACGGGGGAAAGGGGGACTGATTGCCCGCTGCCAATAACTGCCTGCTAACGAATGCTTGACGCTTTTCGGTGGCTGCTTGCCGTAGAAATCATAGGGCTTGCAGCATTCCCACTAATCTATTACCTGCTCCCACGCCTTGCCGATAGAGGCTACGCCTTCAGCAAACCCTTTGGCATCTTGCTGACGGCATACCTCTTTTGGGCGCTTGGCATAGCGCAAATCCCCACCGTCCGCGCTACCGCCATTGCGCTCGTGGTCGTGATGGCGGCGGCATCGGCGTTCTACGTCTATCGCAACCTCGACGAGTTCAAGCGCTTCCTGCAGCGCGAATGGCGTACCATCGCCATAGCGGAAGCGCTATTCGTGGCGTTCTTCGTGGGATGGGCGCTCTTTCGCGCGTCCGACCCGTTCATCAATCACACCGAACAGCCCATGGATCTGGCGCTGCTCAGCGCGTCCGTCAACTCGCAGTTCGGCCATCCCGAAGACCCCTGGCTGCGCGGCGAACCCATCAGTTACTACTACTTCGGCTATTGGATGATGGGAATGCTGAGCCGCCTCGCCGACGTCCCCACCAACATATCCTACAACCTGTCCATGGCGCTCATCCCCGCAATGGCGGCGGCCGGCGCTTTCGGCGTTGTGCTGAATATGGCGCGCGCCGAATGCGCCCGGCGGCGCAGCGCGATTATCGCGGGCATCGCCGCCGCTATGCTGCTGGGCGTAGTCTCCAACCTTGAAGGCGTGCTGGAGTTCATGCGCCTCAACGGAATGGGTTCGCAGGGCTTCTGGGACTGGATCCGCATAGAGGGACTGACCGGCGCAAACGAAATGCCGCCGCAGAGCTGGGCGCCTTCCGAACACTGGTGGTGGTTCCGCGCGTCCCGCGTCATCAACACATTCGACGGAAGCTACTTCATAGACAACACCATCCAAGAGTTCCCGTTCTTCAGCTTCATACTGGGCGATATGCACCCGCATGTGATGTCCATACCCTTCGTGGCGCTGTTCATCGGCATCGTCCTGAACCTATCCCGACTGCCGTCGGATTTCTGGCGCTCATATCGCAATCCCTACGCCTACGCCGTTATCGGCGCTACGGCGCTTGCGCTTGGCGGGCTTGGCTTCAACAACCTCTGGGATATGCCCACATTCGCGGCGCTGCTCATAGGCGCGCTTGCGCTGAAGGCGTACCGCGACGGCGCAGACCTGGGCGCGGCCGCCGCAAGAGCGCTATTCCCCGTGGGCGTCATAGCGATCGCGCTGGCGCTGCTGCTGTATTCGCCGTATCTGCTGAACATCAACGCCGGCGTAGAGGGCATCGGCGTGGTAATCACGCCCACGCGCCCCGTCCATATGTTCATCGTTTGGGGACTCTTCCTGACCGCGATAGTCCCCTTCCTGCTGATAACATTCTGGCGCACCACCGTGCAGCGCGATTGGAAGGCGAGAGCCGCCGCCGCGCTGGCGCTGGGCTTCGCCCCTTGGGCGCTCTGGACGCTGGCGTATCTGCCCAACGAAGGCAGCGCCGGCGAAGTGGCGTCCCGCCTGTTCGCCGTACTGCCGCTCGGCATATACGCCGCGCTCGCCGCCTACAACGCCATATGGCTGGCGCGCCGCCCGGACTCCGCCGGCAAACTCTACGCCACCCTGCTTATCCTGCTTGGGCTAGGGCTTATCATCGGCTCCGAGTTCCTGTTCATACGCGACTTCTTCAACAACCGCGGCAACACCGTGTTCAAGCTCTACTATCAGGCGTGGATTCTGCTTGCGGCGGCGTCCGCATTCGTTATCTACTACTGGCTGACCACCATCAAGAACCTAGCCGGTTGGCGCTCTACGCTCTCGATTCTGTGGGCGGCGGCTTTCGTGGCGCTGCTGACCGGATCGCTCTACTACACAATCGCCGCGCCCAAGACCAAGCCCGACAGCCCGCCCTACGGCAGCACGCTGGACGGCTTGTCATACCTGCGGATAAGCGCCCCCGCCGAATATGAGGCAATCGAATACCTCAAGCAAGCGGCGCCCAAAGACGCCGCCATCGTGGAAGCCGTGGGCGAATGGCACGACTGGGCGATGATTTCGCGCGCCACCGGCTTGCCCACAATCGTCAACTGGCTCGGCCACCAAAAGCAGTGGCGCGGCGGCTGGAGCCTGTTCGACGCCCCAACCCCCGACGAGTCGCGCCAACTCCGCGACCAATACTTCAACGACAGAGCGGCTGAAGTGGCGCTTATCTACACCACAACCGACGCCGCGCAAGCGCAAGCCATACTACGCAAGTACGATATCGACTATGTGTACATCGGACGCCGTGAGCGCGAAAGCTACGGCAGCGAAGGCTTGGCGAAGTTCGCCGCATTCGCCGACGTGGTGTTCAGCAGCGGCGAAGGCGCAAACGAAGCCATCATCTACCGCATCCGCTAACGCCGTTCATAAAGCATATGCCGACGGCAAGCGGCATCACTATCGCTTAACGCCCGCCGCTCCGAAAACCTGCCGAAAACTGAAGGGTAATAAAGGCAAGCGGCAAGCAATAAGGGGGGCGATGCGAAACGCCGCCGGCGCATCAGCCGGCCGACGGCGCTCTATACTGATTGACCATATCCCACAGCCGACGGAGTAGCCACGCGGCAATCACCGCCCCAACCAGCCCCAGCGCCGCCCCCAGCGTGTCCAGCGCCAAATCGCCCAGCGTGGCGCTGCGCCCCGGCACGAACATCTGATGGAACTCGTCCGTTACGCCGTAGCCTACCGCGAAAAGCAGCGCGCCGCCCAGCGTCCACCTTCGCGGCAAGGTCTGGTAGGATGCCAGCAGCCGATACGCCAGCGCCGCCAGCACGCCGAACTGCGCCATATGCGCGAACTCCGGCGACAGCAGAAACGCAATCGGGATGAACTGCGCGGTTTCGTCCACAGTGGTATCCAACGTCTCGCCGCTGGTGTGGGACAGCGCGAATATCACGCCCGCCCACGCAATCACCGGCAGCCAGTAGTACGCAAACCGCCGCAGCCTACTCGGATTGTTCACTGCCAGGCGCTCCATACGCTGCCAAACCTTCGCGCTATTCTGATTGGAGGCGGGGTAACCATAACGGGCTCGCATCCTGCGCGCTACTCCACTCGCGCGAACTTCTGCACGCGCGCGCCGTCCAGCGTCTCGCCCACATACAGGTCGCCCTTGGAGTCCATCGCGACGGCGTGGCCGGCGATAATATCGCCCGGCGTATCGCTGCTCATCCCCCAGCCGCCGAGCCACTGCCCCGTTGGCGTCAGTATCTTCACGCCCGCCGGGTGAGACAGCGCATTCGGCGAAGGCGCATCCGCCCCAAGCCCTTGGTGAAAGCCCAGTTCGGTTACGAACATATTGCCGTCCGGCCCCTGAACGATATGATCCGGCCTATGCACGCCGCCCCATTCGCTCATATATTGCCCGTCCGGGGTGAATATCTGAATGCGGCTATTCTCGCGGTCTGCGATATAGACGCTGCCCGCATTGTCCAGGCAGACGGCGTGCGGTATGCGGAACTGCCCCGGCCCGTCGCCCGGTTCGCCCCAAGAGCGGATGAGCTGCCCCGTCGCAGTGAAGTGATGCACGCGCGCGTTGCCGTATCCGTCGGCGATGTACAGGCTGCCGTCCGCCGCAACCGCAATGTCCGTCGGGCGGTTGAACGGCTCCCCGCTGAACGCCTCAGGCGGATCATTCGGCGTCCCTAGCGTCATCAGCAGCTCGCCGTCCGCCGTCCACTTGCGAACCGTATGGTCGCCGATGTCCGTGGTGTACAGGCTGCCGTCCGGCCCCGCCTCGATATGGTGCGCCGATCCGAACTGCCCCTCGCCCCAGTGGCTCAGCACATTCCCATCCGCGTCAAGTACGATTATGGGATGCGCGCTGCGGTTGTACACAAACACCCTGTCCTGCCCGTCCACCGCCACGCCAACCGCGTGATTCCACTCCCAGCCGTCCGGCAGCTTGCCCCATCCCGGCACATGCTCATACACATACCTGCCGTAGCTAACCCGCAATGCCTTTGTATCCGTCCCCATCCTTGCATAGCCTCCTAAGTCTAATCCTATCGCAGCCCTATCGCGCTGCAACGCGCCATCAGCGCCAAAGCAAGCGTACCCGCCGCCGTGTACAATAACCGATGCGGAGATCGCGCGCCCCCAAACCGCCCATAATCGCCCAACCTAGCCCGATGCGCCACAACTAGGCGGCATTATAACACGCTTTCGTGATAATATGGTGATGCAATGCAGCGCCTAAGCGTCTAATTGGCGCAAAACCGCCGACGCCCGCGCCGTTGGGCGTTCATGGCGTTGTTGGTAGCGTTCACATAAGGCGGTTCGCAATAGATAATCAACGCAGGGACGGCATATAGCGCCGTTCCTATCGGCAGGCAAAAGAGAGGTTGAGTATGCTTGAACGATTCAAAGTGCCGAAGCAAGACGAAGTGCGCGTCCCGATCGAATCGCTGCAAGAGGTGATTCGCGGGATATTCGAGAAGATGGGCGTATCCGAGTCCGACGCCATAGAAGCGTCCGAAGTGCTGTCTATGACGGATCTGCGCGGCGTGGAGACGCACGGCGTATCCAATATGCTGCGCGCCTATGTGAATCAGTACACCAGCGGCCAGGTCAACCCCACGCCCAATTGGCGCATCGAGCGCGAAACGCCTGGAACCGCCGTCATAAACGCGGACAAAGGGCTTGGCGTTGTGCTTGGCAAGCGCGCTATGAACATCGCCATAGAGAAGGCGCGCAATGTCGGCATGGGCGTGGTTACGATGAACAACGGCGCGCACCTAGGCGCAGTCGGCCACTTCTCGATGCTTGCGGCGCAGCAGGATATGGTGGGAATGTGCGCCACATCCGCCGGCAGAGGCGTGCTGCCCACTTTCGGCGCGGAAGGGCGCTTCGGCACAAACCCCATATCCATCGCGGCGCCCGCCAACACGGAAGCGCCGCTGCTCTTCGACGCCGCCACATCGCAGATTGCCGGCAACAAGTTCTCGCTCGCGCGGCGCGTTGGCTCCAACCTGCTGCCCGGCTGGGTAACCGACGCCGAGGGCAATCCCATAATGGAAGAAGTCCCCGTCCCCGAAGGCGAGAATGTGAGCTACGGCAGCCTGCTGCCTATGGGCGGCACGCGCGAAAACGGCTCACACAAGGGCTACGGCTTCCTGATGATTGTGGACATCCTCTGCGCCTTCCTGTCCGGCTCCGTCCCCGGCGTGTTCGACTCCGAATACTTCGAGACCGGCTACAAGCACTACTTCGCCGCCTACAACATAGCGTCCTTCACCGACGTCGACGCATTCAAAGACAATATGGACCAAATGCTGCGAACCCTGCGCGAAACGCCGCCCGAACCCGGCAGCGAGCGCGTGCTGTATCCCGGCTTGTCCGAATACGAAGAGGAACAGGATAGGCGCGCCAACGGAACCCCGCTGCACACCGAAGTCATCGGCTGGTTCACCGACATATGCAACGAACTCGACATACCGCATCTGCGAACCTACTAGCCCCGCGCGCAACGCCCCCGTCCCGCTTACGCCTTGCGTAAGTACGGGATGGGGGACGCAAACCGCACGCTAACGGATCTCTAATCGCGCTGAATCACTCTGCAAGAATGAAACCTGCAGGGATGAAAAGAGGTGAACTATGGGCAAGCTTGACGGCAAAGTAGCTCTCATCAGCGGCGGCGCGCGCGGACAGGGCGCCGCCGAAGCCCGCCTGTTCGCGCAGGAAGGCGGCAAGGTTGTGCTGGCGGACATTCTCGACGCGCAGGGACACCAGGTAGAGGCCGAAATCAACGAACTCGGCGGCGACGCGCTCTATATCCACATGGACGTCACCAGCGAGTCGGACTGGCAAAACGCCGTTCAAGCAACCGTCGCCAAGTACGGCAAGCTTGACATACTGGTCAACAACGCCGCCATCATCATTGAGAAAGCCGCCATTGAAGACCGCGCGGCATCCGAATGGGATCGCGTGTTCGAGGTGAACGCCAAGGGCGTGTTCCTGGGAACCAAGCATGCCATCCCCGAAATGCGAAAGGCGGGCGGCGGCTCCATCGTGAACATATCGTCCGTGGCTGGCATAGGGCAAAGCCTGCATCAAGAGCCCGCATACGCCGCAAGCAAGGGCGCCGTCCGTATATTCAGCAAGGTAACCGCATCCCAGCACGCCGCCGACGGCATCCGATGCAACTCAGTTCACCCCGGTCCGATTGACACCGATATGCTCGCCGGCGCTATGGGCGATGAGGCGCGCCTGCAGGATAGGCTTGAACGCGTCCCGATGCGGCGTATGGGCAGCGTGGACGAAATCGCCAAGGGCGTGCTGTACCTCGCATCCGACGACTCGTCATATGTAACCGGCTCCGAACTGGTCATTGACGGCGGCGCAATCTCTATGTAGCGATGCGCGCGCTGTCCCAAATTCGGCAAACCATCGGCAATACCCAACACCTAGGAAGGCTTTATGAGCGCCAAAAACCTGTCCCTGACAATATCCATACTAGCACTGCTTCTGGTAATAGCGTCCGGCGCAGTCTATATTATGACGACCGCCGCCGACCGCAAAGCGCACAAAGCGCACGAACTCCGCTACCGCTCATACCTGCTGGCGGACGAACTGCGCCAAACATCCGACGACCTAACCCGAATGGCGCGCACCTACGTGGTAACCGGCGACGACCGCTTTGCCGAACACTTCCAACAGATACTAGACATCAGAAACGGCATTGCCCCCCGCCCGATAGACTACAACGGCATCTACTGGGACTTGATAACCGACTCCGGGCAGCCCCCGCGCGGCAGTGCCGAACCGGCGCCGCTTCGCGCGCTGATGCAGCAAGCGGGCTTTACCGCCGAAGAAATCGCCTGGCTGCAGCGCTCCGAAGACGAATCCAACATCCTTGTTGAGTTGGAAACCCGCGCAATGAACGCAATGGTGGGCTTGTACCAAGACGCCGCCGGCGCCTACTCGGTGCACGACGCCCCCGACCAACAGACGGCGATCGATCTGCTGCACGGCAGCGAATACCACAGAGAAAAGGCTCTCATTATGTCCCCGCTCAACGAACTATTCGTCGAGTTGGACGCGCGCACCGCCGCCGCCATCGAGCAGCAGCGCGCCCGCGCCGCAACGCTCCGGGGCGTTATGGCAATCACGCTGGGACTCGCCGCCCTGCTGCTGATAGTCTCAGTAGGGCTCGCCGTCCGCGACAGACGCGCGTCGTAGATGCGCCCGAAATTTCCCCCAACGCCTACCGATACGCAGAACCAAGCCGCCCTACTCACCTTCACTCTTGAACTAAGTCAACTAAGGACTTTCGTATGACCACCGCCGCCCCATACCCGCCGCGGCCGCAGCGCCCAACCTATCCCGATACGCTGGACGCGCAGCTGGATGCGCTGGAATCCGACGCCGCGCTGCAGGCTTTCACGGATGCGCGCAATCAGCGGTCGATAGATCCGTACCGCCCGCTCTATCACTTTTCGCCGCCGCAAAATGTGATGAACGACCCCAACGGCTTGTGCTTTTGGCAAGGACGCTGGCATCTGTTCTATCAGTTCCGGCCCAACGGCCGACACGACCGCGTTCACTGGGGACACACCGTCAGCGACGACCTTGTTCACTGGCGCGATCTGCCGCTTGCGCTCTACCCCTATGCGGAGAGAGACTGCTACAGCGGGCAGACGCTGGTTGAGGATGACCGCGTTATCGCCATCTATCACGGCACGCAATCGGGCAACGCCATCGCCACGGCGTCCGATCCGCTCTTGCTGAACTGGCGCAAGCATCCCAACAACCCCGTCATTCCCATCGTCTCGATTGATGATGACGGCGCTCCGTACCGCGTCTTCGATCCGTGCATCTGGCGGCAGGATGACGGCTACTACTATTCGCTATCCGGCACATACAAGGACGGCGAGCGCGGCGTGGACTGCCAAGGCATTGCTCAACTTTTCCGATCCGCCGATCTGGCGCAGTGGGAACACATTGGGGCGCTGCTTGAAGACAAGACCTTCGCAGAGCGGGGCGAAGACGCCGCCGTTCCTAACTTTTGGCCCCTGAGCGACGCAAACGGCGCGCCAAGCGGCAAGCACATGCTGCTGCTGTTCAGCCACAAGCGCGCCGGCCGCTGCTACATCGGCGACTACGATGCCGCCACCCGGCGCTTCACGCCCGACGCGCACTATCGGATGAACTACGGCGCTTGGATGATGGGCAGCCTGCATGCGCCCTCCGCCACTATCGGACCCGATGGGCGCTTCATCGGCATATTCAATGTCAAAGAGTGCCGAACCGCCTACAAATGGGACAACATTATGACGCTTGCCCGCCAATACTGGCTTACGGACGACGGCGATCTGGGAATGGCGGTTGCGGGCGACGTCGAATCGCTGCGCTTCGATCATCGGCAGATTGATGCGCCCCTGCGAATACCCGCAAACGACGAATTGGTTCTGGACGGCGCATACGGCAAAGCGGTCGAGATCCAGGCGGTCATTGAGCCGGGCGAAGCGCGCGAAGTCGGTCTGAATGTGCTGCGTTCCCGCGACGGCGCTGAGCAGACGCGCATATCGCTGTATCCCCAAGCGCATCGCAGTTTCGGCATAAGCGAGCTGCAGATCGATGTATCCGAGGCATCGCTGGGCAGAGACATATTCGCGCGCGCGCCCGAAATCGGGCCGCTGCGCCTAGCTGAAGGCGAACCGCTGCGATTGCGCGTGTTCATTGACCGCAGCATCGTTGAGGTGTTCGCCAACGACCGCCAATGCCTAACCCTGCGAGCCTACCCCCGCCGCACAGACAGCGCCGGCGTATCCGTGTTCGCGCGCGGCAATTCGGCCCGCCTAGCGTCCTTCGACATGTGGCAGATGCGAAGCATATGGCCCGAAATGGCGCGGATGGAAGGCAAGTAGAAATCGATGGCGCTATAACCGCAAGCGCGCATAGCCGCAACCCGTTAGGCATAATCGCTGCGATTTTGACAGCGTATTCGATCGGCGTAAGCGGCTATCGGCCATCTGCCGCAATATCGCGCAACAGCCGCAGCGCAACCGTCATATGCGTCCCCATTATGGACGGCTCGACGAACTCCAGCGTATCGTCCGGCGAGTTTATGCGCGAAAAGTCGTCGCCGAAAAAGAACAAGACCGGAACGCCCGCATCACGGAACGGCGCATGATCGCTGCCGCCCCCGCGCATCCCCTCGGATTCGCCCACGCTCAGCCCGTTGGCGGCGGCAATCCCAAGCGCGGCGTTCACCAGCGCCCCATCCCCTAGGATGGACGCATTGCCCGCCCCCATTGCGTCGAAGTTCATCATCACAGCAATGTCCCGCAGTTCGGCATCGGTCAGGCTCTCGACATAGTGGCGGCTTCCGCGCAAGCCAACCTCTTCCACGCCAAAGAATATGAAGCGCACCGTGAAGGGAAAATCCGCATCCGCGAGTTCCTGCGCCATCAATGCCAGCGCCGCAACCCCGGTTCCGTTATCCCCCGCCCCCTGCGATTTCGGCACGCTATCGTAATGCGCCCCCATCACAACAACGCCGCCGTCCGCCGCCGTCCCGCGCTTTTCGGCGATGATGTTTTGGCTGCTGCGCCGCTCCACCTCGACCCTAATGCGCGCCTCAACCCGCGCGCCGCCTTCAAGCGCATCGAGTATCTCCAAGCCGTCTTCGCGTGATATGGACGCCGCCGGTATGGACGCTTGGCGCATCAGCGTCCCCCCGAATTCGCCGTCCGCATTGTTGTAGATGATTGCGCCCAGCGCCCCCGCATCGGCTGCGCGCGTTGCCTTTTCCTCGAATGTGATGCCGCCCCGTTCTATCAGCGCTATCCTGCCCGCCAGCCCGTCGGCGGGTATGTCCGATTCGAGCGCCTTGCCCGCATACGCAAGCGGCGCTACCACATCGCCCGCCCCACTCATCCCAAGCGGGCGTGAGCGCAGCGCGCGCGGTTCGGGCGCTACTATGGAAACCGGCTCGATATCCCAATCTATGAGCGCAGCAGTGAGCGGCTGTTCAACCACATCAAAGCCAAGCCGCCGCATTTCGGCGGCCAGAAACTCGGCTGCGGCGCGCTCCTCGTCCGTGCCGCTTTCGCGCGGGCTGAACCGCTCCGTGAACGCAGTCAGATACGCCAACCCCGCCTCGGATAGGCGCGCGCTTGTCGCTACGGCGTCCGCATCCCACACATTGGGCGGCGGCGCAATCGCGGGCGCTGCTATCGCGGCGGATGCGGTTGGCGTTGGGGATGCTATCGGCGCAGGCGCAATCGCCGGTGTAGACGTCGCCGGGGTTGTTATCGGCGCAGATACGATAGGCGTGGGCGCAATCGCAGACGTCGTAGCGGTGGCTATCGGCGCGGATGCGCTTGGCGCAGCGATAGGCGTAGGCGTGAACTCGACGAAATTCGGCGGAGGCAAATCGCACGCCGTCAGCGCAAGCGCCGCCAGTACGCACGCCAGCAGATGGCGGCGCAGCGGCCGCTTCAGCGCAACTATCCCGCAGCCTACGCCGCTTGATGCCGTTTGCGCCCGCCCGTTGTCCCGCATTTGCGCGCTATCGCCTGCGTTGCCCCGCATGCCCGGGTTCGGCAAGCGCCACAATCAGCGTGTCAAGCGCCGTCTGTTCGTCCGCCGCCCCCGTCTTGATGGACAGATCGGCTTCCAGCAATCGGCGGTGCATCCCAACTAGCTGCTGCGCGCTGAAGCGTCCCTCTTGCTGCAGCGTCTTGGTCAGCGGGTAGCCGCGCAGCGACATCCTTTCGCCAATCTCATCCTGCCGCAAGCCCCTGGACTTCAGGTCTTTGGCGAGTATCAGGAAGCGCACTTGGCGCGCTATCATCGTGATGAGGTATATGGGCGAGCTGCCCGCCTCCATAAGTTGGTGTTTCATACGCAGCGCCACGCCCGCCCGTCCTTCCAGCGCCGCGTCCACCGCCGCGAATATGTTGGCTTCCTTCGCATACGAAACCAGCGCCTCCACATCCTGCCGCCGTATGCGCTGCCCGGAGCGGTACAGCGCCAGTTTCTGCAGTTCCATATCAACTAGGCGGGTATCGTTGCCGATTGCCTCCGTCAGCGCCGCGATTGCGCGCGGCTCTATGGCGGCGCCAATCTTGTCGGCGCGCTCCCGAACCCACTGCGGCATTTCGCGCGCCGACGGCAGCGCGAACCGATGCACCTCGGCAACCTTGCTAATCGCCCTGAACAGCGTGTTGTTGCGCGCTACGCTGCCCTCGACGAATATGAGCTCAGTCGACGGCGGCGCATGGGCGAGCCTATCCTCCAAGCCGTCCCATTCGGCGGCCGCCTTGGAGCGCCCCCGCGATGATGCGCCGCGCGCTCGGCCCCGCCGCGGCTCAAAGCGCGCAAGCAAGCCCCGCACAACCACTATGCGCTTGTCCGCCAAAAACGGCGCCGCGCTCCATGCCATCTCGAGCTCGATCAGGCTTGCGGACGCCCCGTCAATCGTGGTGGAGTTCACATCGTAGAGGTCGTCGGCCGCATTGATTGCGCGCAGCGCCGCCAACTTTTCGTCCAACGATAGCGTGTCTTCGCCGTAAAGCAGATGTATCAAACCGATTTGCCTCGAATGAACCGCCGCAAGCGGTTATGCGTTATAATGGATGTCAACTAATCGGATGGAGCGATGGAGCGCGCGCTATGCTAAGACCGTCTATGCTAATGATGCTGGCGCGCTCCGGCATCGGTCGGCTAATCCTGCGCCTGATGCTGGACCGCCGCGTGTCCATATGGTCTAAACTCATAATACCGGGCGGCATCGTCTATATGGTGTCCCCGATAGATGTGCTGCCTGACATCATACCAATTATGGGTTGGATAGACGATATGCTTGCGATAGTTCTTGCGGTGACTTTGTTCCTGCTATCCATCCCGCGCGACATCCTGAGAGAGCATACCGGCGGCGGCAAGGCAGCGCCCCGCGACGGCAATGTGATAGACGGCTCTGCGCGCGTTGTGGATGAAGACGCCGACGACAAGCGCAATCAGCGCCCGCTATAACCTGAACAACGGACGATTGACGAATAAGTTATGGAAATCGGAATAATCGGGCTGCGTCAAAGCGGCAAGACGACCATATTCAACGCCGCCACCAGGGGCATAGCCCAAGTCAACGCCTTCAACAACAGACCCAACCTTGGCGCCGCAAAGGTGCCGGATGAGCGCTTGGATGTGCTGAACGGCATATTCAAGCCGCGCCGCAAGGTGAACGCAGAGGTTACATACGTCGACCCGCCGGCCGCGCCCGAAGGCTTGGGCAAGGCGCAGAGCATCGCCGGCGAATACCTCAACCTGCTGCAGCGCGCCGATGCGTTGCTCATCGTGGCGCGCGCCTTCGAGAACGCCGCCGTGCCGCATATCGCAGACAGCATTGACGCTCACCGTGATATCGACACGATGCTGTTCGAACTCACATTCGCCGACCTCGACATACTGGAACGGCGGCTTATGCGCCTCGCCGAAGGCTTTAAGTCCGCCAAGGCGGCGCAGCGCGCTGCGCTCAATGCCGAGCGCGATACGCTGGCGCGCGTGAAAGACTGCCTTGAGGCGGGCGTTCACATCAGGGACCAAGCGCTGTCTGCCGACGAACTCAGGCTGCTGTCCGGCTTTCAGCTTCTCACCGCCAAGCCGCTTGTGGTAGTGGTGAACGTGGGGGAAGCCCAACTCGACCAAATCCCCGCCGTAGAAGAGCGCCTCGCCGCAGAAGTGCAGACCGCGCGTGTTCGCACCGCGGCGCTATGCGGCAGCCTCGAGATGGAGCTGGCGCAGATGGACGCCGCCGAAGAGCAAGAGTTCAGGGCGTCGCTGGGCGTTGTGGGCGAAACCGGCCTAAGCCGCATGATACGCCTCTGCTACGAAGCGCTCGACCTCATATCGTTTCTGACCGTGGGCGATGACGAAGTGCGCGCATGGCCCATAGCCAGCGGCACATCCGCGATAAAGGCGGCCGGCAAGATACACACCGACCTCGAGCGCGGCTTCATTCGCGGCGAAGTGGTCGCATACGAAGATATGGCGCGCTGCCGCACGCTCGCCGAAGCGCGCAGAAACGGCGTGCTGCGTCAAGAGGGCAAGAACTACATCGTCCAAGACGGCGATATAATGCACATCCTGTTCAATGTGTAAAGGCATCGGCGTATATGTCCAACCCATCATCCATAGCGCTATATGTACACATCCCGTTCTGCGAAACCAAGTGTCCCTACTGCGATTTCAACACCTACGCCGCAATAGAGCCGCTTATGCCCGCATACGGCAAGGCGCTGCAAGCCGAAATCGCGCTGTGGGGGGCGCTGCTATGCAATCCTGAAGTTCACAGCGTATTCTTCGGCGGCGGCACGCCCTCATACATGCCCGCCGAGCGCATTCAACGCGCGATGCAGACGATACGCGGCGCCTTTCGCCTGCAGCCCGACGCAGAGGTAACGCTCGAAGCCAACCCCGGCGATTTCACCGCGCGCAAACTCGACGCCTACCTAGCGTGCGGCGTCAACCGCCTCAGCATCGGCGTTCAGAGCTTCGACGACGCTCTGCTGAAAGTCCTAGGTCGACGGCACACCGCCGCCGATGCCGCGAATGCCTACCGAATGGCCACAGACGCCGGCTTTCGCAACATCAGCATCGACCTGATGTACGGCTTGCCCCATCAGCGCCTTGAGCAGTGGCGATGCACCCTTGGCAAGGCGCTTGAGCTAGCGCCGCCGCACATATCTATGTACTGTCTCACGCTTGAAGGCAACACGCCTATGGAGCATTCGGTAGCGCAAGGCAAGCTGCCCGAACCCGACGCCGATCTTGCGGCCGATATGTACATCATGGCGCAGTCCGATATGGCGCGTGCCGGCTATCGCCACTACGAAATCTCCAACTGGGCGCAGCCGAATGCGCTGAGCCGCCACAACCTGACATACTGGCGCAATGAACCCTATCTGGGCGTTGGGCCCGGCGCGCACTCCTACCTATGCAAGCGCCGCTTCTACAACATCAAGTCCCCGCGCGAGTACATCCGCCGAATGCAATCGGTGCCCGTCCCCGCAAGCGCTGCGCCGCCGCAAGACGCGATTAGCGCCGTCCCCGTCGTAGAGGACGTCGAGCGCATCGACGCCCCGCTCGAGATGGCCGAAACGCTGATGATGGGACTGCGCCTCGACAGCGGCGTAAGCATAGACGGCTTCGCAAAGCGGTTCGGCGCCCCGCCCTCGCGCTACTACGCCGATACGCTTGCCGATCTGACGGCGCTGGGCTTGCTGCATACGCAAGACGCGGCGCTGCGCCTAACGCAACGCGGCAGGATGATGGGCAACGAAGTGTTCAGCCGCTTCTTCTAACGCCCGAACAAGCCGATACGCCCGCCAAACAACATACTGCCGCCGCTATTGTGCTAAAATGCCTAGAAGAATGCGCAAAGCGGACAATACACTATTCAATGAGGTTGATTTGCGATGAGAGTTGTATTTTTGGAAGACGTCGCCGGCGTAGCGCAAGGCGGCGATGTCAAAGAAGTCAAGAACGGGTTTGCGCGCAACTATCTGATACCAAAAAACTACGCCGTGCCAGCCACGCACAACGCCCTGCAGCGCGTCAAGCAGTACGCCGAGCAAGCCGAAAAGACGCGCCTCAAGCTGCTCCAAGATATGCGCGAGCTTTCCGAAACGCTCAACGGCAAGCGGGTCAGCGTAGAAATGCGCGCCGGCGCAAGCGGCCAGCTCTACGGCTCGGTCACCAACGCCATCATCGCCGACAAACTCGGCGCGATGTCGGACCGCGAAATCGACCGCCGCTCCATCGAAATCGCCGCCCCTATCCGTCAGCTGGGAAGCTTCGACGTAACCGTGCGCCTGCACCCCGAAGTCCAGGCGCATATCGATGTGCTTGTGCATCCCACCGGAATGGACCCGGACGAATGGCTGAAGTCCCTTGAGCCGGACGCCGGCGACGATGAGTCTGCCGCCGAAGAGGGCGCGGCCGAAGGCGAACCCGCAGTTGCCGAAAATTCCGTCGAAGCCGAAGCCGTAACCACCACCGCCGAAAACTCCGCCGAACCCGAACCCGAAACCACTGCCGCCGCCGAATAAGCGCGCGCAGCAGTCGGCAGTCGATTATCGGCGGATCCGCAGCAGTCTTTTAGTCGGCATTGCCGCCGTTGAACATCGGCTAAACATCGGAGGAAACGATGGTGTACGCAGAGCGCTTGCCGCCGCACGACACCCAAGCCGAAGAGTCCGTCATTGGCTCCATCCTCATTGACGGCGACGCCCTCTCGCGCATCACGCAGTTTCTGCGCCCCAACGACTTCTACGGCGAAAAGAACCGCTGGTGTTTCGAAGCGTTCATCTCGCTCTACGACCGCAGCGAAGCCATCAACCAAGTCACCGTGGCGCACGAACTATCCCTTCAAGACAGGCTCGAAGGCATCGGCGGTAGCGCATATCTGGCGCACCTAGTCCTGGTTGTGCCGACGTCCGTCCATATCGAATACTACGCCCGCATCGTGCAGCGCACTTCCATTATGCGCCAGCTCATAGATGTGGGCGAGCGCATATCGGTCATCGGCTACGACGGCGCCGCCGATTCGGACGAAGCGCTATCCCGCGCCGAAGACCTGCTCTTTCGCATACGCGCCGGGCGCGGCTCCGGAGACTTCATCCATATCCGCGATGTGCTGGACACCTATATGGAAGAGAGCGTGGCGCTGCACGGCCCCGACTCTTCCCACATATCGCCGGTGGCGTCCGGCTTTCAGGGCATAGACAATCTGCTCGGCAACGGCATGCAGCGCTCCGATATGATTGTGCTTGCGGCCCGCCCAAGCCTCGGCAAAAGCACCCTCGCCTTCAACATAGCGCGCGCCGCCGCCATCAACGGCAACTCCGTGGGCATATTCAGCCTAGAAATGAGCCGCGACCAAATCGGCATGCGCCTATTGGCCGGCGAAGCCGACGTCGATAGCTACCGCATACGCATCGGCTTGCTCAACAGCGACGAAGAATCGCGCCTGTTGGACGCTATCGGCACATTGTCCGACCTGCCGCTGTTCATAGACGACACGCCCATACAGACCATCTCCGATATGCGCGGCAAAGCGCGCCGCCTCCAATCGGAGCGCGGGCTCGACCTGCTTGTCATAGACTACCTTCAGCTCATCGGCGGCGGCGGGCGCATAGACAACCGCGCGCAAGAGATGGGCGAAATATCGCGATCCATAAAGGCGATGGCGCGCGATCTGGATGTCCCCGTAATCGCCTGCTCTCAGCTCAGCCGCGCCATTGAGCAGCGCCCCAACCATCGCCCGCTGCTGTCCGACCTGCGCGAAAGCGGCAGCATCGAGCAGGACGCCGACGTGGTAGCCTTCATTCACCGCGAGGACGTCTATGTAACCCGCGAAGACTGGGAAAAGCGCAACCCGACCGAACCCTATCCGCAGAACATCGCGGAGATCATATTCGCCAAGCACCGCAACGGCCCCGTGGGAACGGTGCCGCTCTACTTCCGCAGCGACCTTGTGCGCTTTGAAAGCCTTGAAACCACGCCTGCGCCGGAGTACGCCTACAATGAAGTTTAGCGGCTTTCCAAGGCGGGTTCGCAGCATCCCTGCGCCTGCGCCGCTGTTCGGAGCGCTGCTTGAGCAGATTGACGACCTCGCCGAACTCAAATGCACGCTGCGCATCCTATGGCTGCTGCAGCAAAAGAAGGGCTTCCCGCGTTTCGTAACGCTCAAAGAGGCGCGCGCAGACCGCACCCTCGCCAACGCGCTGCCGCCCGAACCGGACGCCATACCCAAGGCGCTTGACGCATGCGTCCGTCGCGGCACGCTGACGATGGCGGTATCAGGCATCGGCGGCGACGAAGAACGGCTATACGCGCTCAACACCGAAACCGACCGGCTCGCCCTATCGCGCGCCGCCGCCGATGCGGTAGTCGTCGGACATTCGCAGAGCCGCCCCGTCCCGGAGCCGTGGGACGCATCCGTAGAGCGCCCCAACATCTACGCCCTCTATGAAGCCAACATCGGAATGCTAAGCCCAATCATCGCCGAAGAACTCAAAGAGGCGGAGGCGCTCTATCCGATGGCGTGGATAGAAAAAGCCTTCCGTGAAGCAGCCAACAATAATGTGCATAATTGGCGCTACATTAAGCGCATCTTGGAAAGCTGGGAACGGGAAGGAAGCCCTGACGGTGTAACTTATGGAAAGTCTGGAAGACACTCTAAAGAGAATAGTTTCTACTAGACGCGCGTCTAACGGCATGGCAGACGAACCGCCCCCGCCAATCGACGATCGGGGCGACGACGCCTGCGAAATATGCGGCGGGCGCGGCTGGTACACGCCCGAAGTTCCGGTCGGCCATCCCGATTTCGGGCAAGCGCTAACCTGCCGATGTCAGCAGCAGCGCTTCTCTATGGAGCGGCTCGACCGCTTGCTGCAATACAGCAACCTAGGCCATCTCACGCGCTTCACATTCGCCGCGCTGAACCCCGACGGCATAGCCGCCGACGCCGACAGCCGCAGTATGTTCGCGCATGCCTGCCGCATAGCCGCAGAGTACGCCGAAAACCCCGAGGGTTGGCTTGTCCTCGCCGGACCCAACGGCAGCGGCAAGACGCACCTAGCCGCCGCAATCGCCAATCACCGCATCAAGGCGGGGCAAGTCGTGTTCTTTATGCACGTGCCGGATCTGCTCGACCACCTGCGCGCTACTTATTCGCCCACTAGCGAACTCACATACAGCGATCTATACGCTCAAGTTGTGGATGCGCCGCTGCTCATTCTTGACGGCATAGGCGCGCACAGCTCCACGCCTTGGGCGCAAGAGAAGCTTCAGCAGATCGTCAATCACCGCTTTAACGCCGAACTGCCCACCATCGTTACCACCGCAAGCGATCTAGCCGATCTAGATCCGTACATCAGCAGCCGGCTTGAATCGGCCGGTCGCGTTGCGCATACGCGCAAGCGGCAGCCAACGCGGACACACGGGTTAGGGCGCATTCCAACGGCTATGCAGCAACGAATGTCTTTTGAGACTTTCGACGCCCGCGGCAATAACCCAACAGCGGGGCAGCGCAATAGCCTTGAGTTTGCGTTGGGCGCGGCGCGCAACTTTGCGTCGGATCCCGACGGATGGCTCACGCTATTCGGCAAAACGGGCGTGGGCAAAACCCACCTTGCCGTAGCCATTGGAAACGAATGCTTGAGCAAAGGGCGGCAGATGTTCTTTGCCATTGTGCCGGATCTGCTGGATTACCTCAGGTCCGCTTACGCGCCGAATAGCCCTACAAGGTACGACACCATCTTCGAAGAGATTACAAACACCCCTCTTCTAATCTTGGATGACCTAGGGCGGGAAAATAGTAGTCCTTGGGCGCAAGAGAAGCTCTACCAAATCATCGTTCACCGCCACAACAGCCGCCTGCCAACCGTGATAACCAGTATGCTGGACTTCACCGAACAGAGCGGACCAATAGGTTCCCGAATCCGAGACGCTTCCCTAGTCCAACTCATTCGCATCGACGCTCCGGACTGGCGCATACGCGTGCCGCGCTAACCCGCCCAACGCCGGTTGACGGCATATCCGCGCATTTGCAAGAATGCGGATATGGACTTGGTCATAGACACATCCGCCATCATCGCCGTTCTAATGGACGAACCTGAGAAAGCGGCTATCGTTGAACGCATTAAAGGCGCTGAACTTGTTGCGCCTCGATCCGTTCATTGGGAAATTGGCAACGCCTTTTCCCTAATGTTCAAACGCCGCCGCATTGCCTTGCCTGAAGCGAAAGAAGCGTTTGCCGAATATGAACGAATGCCGATTCGGTTAGTTGATGTTGGCATGGTTCAAGCGCTGGAGTTGGCGGAGCGGCTGAACATTTACGCATACGACGCCTATATGCTGGCGTGCGCGCTGGATTTGGATGCGCCGCTGCTTACGCTGGACAAAGGGCTTGCGAATGCGGCAAACCTAATCGGAGTTCAAGTTGTGGAGGTCAACCGATGAAGATACTTACCTGTTTGGAAGCAAGCCAAGACCTTGAAGCCGTTTTGGATATTGTCGAGAAGGACGGCGTGGTCAAAATTCGTCGCAAGGACGGCACGGAGTTTATACTGCAGCCCGCCAGGTTCCGTAGTGAACTGCTTAAGTCTAAGCCCGCATCGTCGAAAGGTTCGCCGCTTGACGCCGACGCTAAGCCTATACGCCCCAAAATCACCACCGAAGAGATTGTGGAAATAGTGCGGCAGAGTAGGGGCGGCCCGATATGATAGCGGGCGCTTGCGTTCCCGCGCGCGCCGTGTGTGGCATAAGTTGACCTGCGTGTTCTGCGATATTGTGGCGGGGCGCGAACCTGCCGTCGTGCGCTATGAAGACGAGCGGGTTATCGCGTTCGACAACCTACTCGACTGGGTTGCGGTTATGCTGCTGCTCATCCCCAAGGCGCATATGACGCAGGGGGAGTTGTGGCGCAGCGGGGAGATGCTGGCGCATATGGGCGCGGTGGCGGCGGAGCTGGGCGCGCGGCATTGCCCCGACGGCTATCGCATCCTGTCCAACTTCGGGCGCGACGGGATACAGAGCCAGCCGCACGGACACCTACATATCATCGGGGGCGAACCGCTGGGGTTGTATGTACGGCTGTGCAGATAGCGCGCGGCTAGAGCGCCATGGCGTAGCCGATTGTGTTCTTGGCGGACGCGGCGGCGCTCATAACGCCGGCGCTGGCGTCGCGGCGTATCGCCATCACCTTGCCGTTTGACCAGCCGCCTACCCGCTCTATGTCGTGGCCGCGCCGTCGGAGTTCGTCCAGCGCCAATGCGCCTATGCGCGATTCGGCTACCACGCGCGCCGGGAACGCCTCGCGTGGGTAGAACGATGAGGGGAAGTGAACGGAGTGCAGCGTGGGGGCGTCAAGCGCCGCTTGCAGGTTCATGCCGAAGTGGACGCAGTTTAGGAAGAACTGCGATGTCCACTGCTCTTGGGAATCGCCGCCGGGCGTGCCGAATGCCATATGCGGTTCGCCGTCGCGGGTTGTCAGCGTGGGTGTGAGCGTGGCGCGTGGGCGCTTGCGCGGCTGCAGGGCGTTGGGGCGGTTGGGGTTCAGGTAAAACATCTGACCGCGCGTGCCGAGCGGGAAGCCTAGTCCTTTGATGACCGGCGATGTGCCGAGCCAGCCGCCGCTGGGGGTTGCGGCTACCAGGTTGCCTTCGGCGTCCATTGCGTCCAGGTGAGTGGTGTCCCCGATGTGGGCGTGTCCGATGCCTAGGTCGCGCACTTCGCGGGCCTCTATGCCAAGCGCATTGCGGTTGTCCTCTGCGACGGTGATCTGCGTGTATGATGGGATGCCGCCGCCCAAATCGCCGGGGCGCAGTTCGCGGGACGCCGCAGCGCCTATCTGCGCGGCGCGGGATTGGGCGTATTCGGCGGATAGCAGCGTGTCAAGCTGCGCATCGTCGAATGCGGGATCGCCGTAGTAGGCTTCGCGGTCGGCGAATGCGAGCTTGGCGGACTCGATCCAGGCGTGCAGGTAGTCGGCGGTGTTGTGTCCAAGGGAGGGCATGTCGAGCGTCTGCAGGATGGCGAGCTGCTGCAGGAATAGCGGGCCTTGCGTCCACGTGGAGCATTTGTGGACGTCCAAGCCTTCGTAGTTGATGGATACGGGCTGCTCCACTTGGGCATGCCATTCGGCGAAGTCATCGTATGAGAGCAAGCCTTTGTGGGCGATGCCGCTGGCGTCTTCAACGGGGTTGTCGGTGATGAAGCGGACTATCTTTTCGGCTACTTCGCCCTTATAGAAAGCATCCCGGGCGGCTTCTATGCCGGCGATGCGGCTTTTGCCCTGCGCTTGCTTTTCGGCATCGGCGAGGGAGCGCAGCATAGCGGCGAAGTCGGGGTTGCGCACGAGTTCGCCAACTCTGGGGACTCTGCCGTTTCGGTAGTAGATTTCGCCGGTGGTGGGGTATAGCTCAGTGAACTTGTGGCGGTCATCTTCGAGGCGTCGGCGCAGGCTATCGTAGAGGGGGAAGCCGTTTTCGGCTAGATCGATCGTAGGTTGGAGGATTTGGGCGAAGCTCATAGTTCCGAAGCGGGCTAGGGCGGTTGCCCAGGTGTCCACAACGGCGGGGACGCAAGCGGGCAGGTAGCCGTCGCCGGGGATGAGGTCAATGCCGTTTTCGCGGCACCAGTCGGTGGTGAAGGCTTGGGGAGACCAGCCCATGCCGGATATGGCGAATGTTTTGCGTTGCTTGGCGGAGTAGATGAGGGTGGGGACTTCGCCGCCGATGCCGCAGCTTTGGGGTTCGAGCAGGGTTTCGCAGATGCCCATAGCGGCGGCGGCGTCAACGGCGTTGCCGCCCTGCATAAGGGTTTGCAAGCCTGCGGACGAAACTAGATAGTGTCCGGATGTGACTACGCCGCGCGCGCTCATAACGACTGGGCGGGTGGTGAATGCGGGCATTGTGGCGCCTCCTGTTCGCGAATTTGCGTAAGTTTAACGCAAAGCGCGTCAGGGGGCAAAGATCTTTGGCGCAAAGGCGCGGAGGCGCAAAGGGTCTTGCCTAAGGTTTTTAACGCAAAGGCGTGGGGGCGCAAAGGGTCGGGGTAGGATTTTTTGGCGCAGAGGGGCTTAGGGGCTGCGGGCGTTGGCGGGGATGTCGTCGGGGAAGGGGTATTCGCCGTACTTTTCTTTGTACATTTCGCGGGTTCGGTTGTAGAGATTTCCCGGCTGCCGTTTGAAGAACGCCACTTCTTCGGGGGTGATGTGCCTTTTGAGTTCGGGGATTTTGCGGATGTCGACGTTGCGGAGTTTGGCGTCGCGGATGGCGTCGCTCCTAGATTGTAGGCGTTCTTTGTACGCTTCGATGTTCGCTATGTCTTCGGGGTACACGCTTCTGGTGGGGGTGTCGTTGCGCGTGTTGGCGGCGCGTTTTTGGGCTTTGCGGGCGGCGCGCTTTTGGCGGCGGCGGGATGCGCGTGTTTGGGCGGCCGGAGCGCCGTCGGAGTTGGCGGCGGCGTTGCGGTTTTCGTCGGCGGGTTGCTTGTGGTCATCACGCTTTTCGGTGGCGTCGGCGGGCTTTTCTGCTGCGACGGCATTGCGCTTGTCCGTGGTGGTGGCGCTCTTTTCTTTAGCGGCGATATTCGCGGCGTCGGCGGGCGGTTGTGGTCATCACGCTGTTCGGTGGCGCTGGCGGGCTTTTGGGCTTTGCGAGCGGCGCGCTTTTGGCGGCGGCGTGATGCGCGGGTTTCAGCGGCCGGAGCGCCGTCGGAGTTGGCGGCGGGCTGCCGGTCGTGGGCGGGCTTTTCGGCGGCGATATTCGCGGCAGCGGCGGGTTGCTCACCGACGGCGCGGCCAGGGTTGGCGTCGGGCGTCTGGGACTTCCAATAGGCTTGAATGTCGTCGGGGGTGATGTGGTCGGTGCGGATGTCGTAGGCGCGGCGCAGCAGTTCGCAGGCGGCCCAGACGCGTTGGGATGCGGTGAAGCCTTCGGCGGGATTGGTTTTGCGCTGACGGTCGAACTTGGGATAGGGGTTTGGGGCGCCTTTGGACGCTGCCTCGGGGTTTTTGTTTTCCATCGCATTTATGAGAAGATGGACGAGTTCCGCGCCGTCGTTGCTGCAGCCTCGGATGCGCTTGGCTAGGTCTGAGCCTAGATCTTCGGTATCGCCTGAGAGTATGCGGCGGTTGCCGCCGTCGGAGGCGCCGAAGCCTCTGATTAGGAGTTCGCGGGTGGCGCGCATACGGGCGGCGACGGTGAAGCGCTCGCCTGAGTTGGGTCTTTCGCCTTTTGCGACGACTCTTGTAAGGAAGTCGATGGCGGTTTTGCCGTCTTGGGTTTGTTCTTTGATTAGACGGGCGATTTCGAAGTGCAGGATTTGCTTTTCGGTAACGGGGGGTTTGAGCTCGGTTTTGTTATCGCAAAGGCGCGGGGCGCAGAGGTTTTAGTTATGGAGGGGGAAACGGCGGTTTCGGGGATGAAACCGCCGAGTTTGGCAAGCCATTCGACAGCCTTGAATTTGTGGTTGACGGTGACGTGGGGAGCGCTTCCTTGTATGTTATCTACAAGAAAGTCGACGAGTATTTTGCCGTCGTTGGTGGCTTGCCGTGTGTATCGCTTGATGTTCATATGGGCTATTATAATAAACAGAACGGGTGTGTCAAGGGGGAATTTGGGGAATATGGGGGAATTCTGCGGGGATTTTTGGCGCAAGGGCGCAGGGGCGCAAAGGAGGGTATTCGCCTTAACTACTGCATCCGCGTTATTCGGGCAGCATTGCGGTGAAGGCGGCTTCGGTTAGCACGGTTACTTCTAGGCGCTGGGCGTCGGCGAGCTTGGAGCCGGCGTCTTCGCCCGCTACAAGGTAGTCGGTCTTTTTGCTAACGCTGCCGCTGACTGCGCCGCCGCGCTGCTTGATGGCGTCTTGTATCTGGGAGCGGCTGAAGCGCTCTAGTCTGCCGGTGACCACGAAGCGCATGCCGGCGAATGGCTGCTCGGCGGGCGCAGCGGGGGCGTCGTCTTCCAGGCGGACGCCGGCGGCTCTGAGTTTTTCGACGACGCTGCGGTTGGCGGGATTGCGGAAGTAGGATGCCACGCTGTCGGCTATGCGCGGGCCTATGGCGGGTATGGCGGTGAGGTCGTCTTCGGATGCGTTCATAAGGGCGTCGATGCTGCCGAAAGAGCGCGCCAGCAGTTCGGCGATTTCGCCGCCTACATGCAGGATGCCCAGCGCGTTGAGCAGGCGCGCCAGCGGACGGCGCTTGCTGTCGTTGATTGCGCCCAGCAGGTTGGCGGCGCTCTTTTGGCGCATAAGCGCGGGGTTGAGCAGATGCTTCTTCGGGACATAGTACATATCGTTCACATCGGCAATCAAGCCTTGTTCTATGAACGCCTCCGCGCGATGCCGAATGAGGGCGCTGTCTTGTTCGTCGCGGAAATAGCGAATGACGCTTTGGGCGATGCGCGGGGTTATGGCGGGGACGGCGGTGAGCGCGCGTTCATCGGCTTGCATCAGATCGGCGAGCGCGGGGAATGCGTCGGCGAGCAGTTCGGCGCTCTTTTTGCCGACGTAGGGGATGCCGATATGAGCAAACAGGTCGGGCGTTTGGCGCGCCTTGCCGGCTTCGATCGCGTCCAATAGGCTCAGCTGGGCGAGATCGCTCTGCTTGAGATAGTAGAGATCCGCTACATCGGCGATAAGTCCCTGCCGAATGAGCAGCGCGCCCCACTTGACGCCCATGCCTTCTATGTCCATTGCGCCGCGGCTGACGAAGTGTTCCAGCAGGCGCACAAGTTGGGCGGGGCATGCGGCGTTGACGCAGTAGGATGCGGCTTCGTCTTCGGGGCTGACGATTGCCTGTTCGCAGCTTGGGCAGGTTTGGGGCATATGGAATTCGCGCTCGCCGCCGTTGCGCCGTTCCGTGATGACGCTGACAACTTGGGGGATGACTTCGCCCGCGCGCTCCGCAATCACCCAATCGCCGATGCGCAGATCTTTTTCGCGAATGTAGTCTGCGTTGTGCAGGGTTGCCTGCTTGACGGTGGCGCCGCCGATGTCCACGGGTTCCAGCACGGCGTAGGGGTTGAGGCTGCCGGTTCTGCCCACATTGACGCGGATGTCCAATAGTCGGGTTACGGACTGCTCGGCGGGGAACTTGTACGCCACCGCCCAGCGCGGCTCTCTGCCAACCACGCCTAGGTGTCGTTGGTAGTCCAGCCTATCTACTTTGACCACCACGCCGTCGGCGGCGGCGTCTAGGGTTTGGGCGCGCTGCAGCCAGTCTTCGTAGAAGGCAATCGCCTCTTGCGGGGCGTGAACGCGGCGGCTGTCGGCGCTGATTTTGAAGCCTAGCCGTTTGAGGTATTGCAGCATATCCCAATGGGTGTTGGGCAAGCCGTCGGATTCGGCGTATCCGAGCGAATAGATGAATATGTCCAGGGGGCGCTCTGCGGTATTGCGCGGGTCGAGTTGGCGCAGGGAGCCGGCGGCGGTGTTGCGCGGGTTGGCGTAGGTCTGTTCGCCGCGGGCCGCGCGCTCTGCGTTGAACTTGGCGAATAGGGATTTGGGGAAATAGACTTCGCCGCGCACTTCAAAGCGCTGCGGGGCGGATGCGCCGTCGGGTTGGATGAGGCGCAGGGGGACGCTCTTGATGGTGCGCAGGTTTAGGGTTACGTCCTCGCCCACAAGCCCGTTGCCGCGCGTCGCGCCGCGCGCGAGTACGCCGTTTTCGTAGGTGAGCGCGACGGCTAGTCCGTCGTATTTGAGTTCGCAGACCATATCGAAGTCGTCGCGCTCGAGCAGGTTGGCGACGCGCTTGTGCCACGCCTCGAATTCGTCGGCGTCGAAGGCGTTGGCGAGGCTGAACATAGGGCGGGGGTGCTGCACCTGGTCGAAGCGCTCGGCGGGTTCGGCGCCGACGCGCTGGGACGGGGAGTCGGGCGTTACCAGGTCGGGGCGCTCGGCTTCGATGCGGCGCAGTTCGCGCATCATAAGGTCGTATTCGGCATCGCTAATTTCGGGGTCGTCCAGCGCGTAGTAGCGATAGTTGTGGTAGTTGAGCAGCCGGCGCAGGTCTTGTAGGCGCTGGGTTATGTCGAGTGCAAGCATTGGCGTTTCACCGGTTGGATTGGTTGGGGAATTTGTAATTGCGGGCAATTAGGCGTTTTCGCGCCTCTCTGCGTTCATCGTAGTCGAAAAGGCTTGCCCATCGCAGATCCGCTATATGGGCTTCCACAGAGATATGGAGCAGTTTCAGTCTGGCAAGCCTGCCCAATCCGTATTGAGGCGCGGGTGAGTTAATCAGGCGTTTCGCTGCCTCTAAACCGCCATATTGAGATAGCATTTCCCTAAGATATTTAGGGTCGTAGCCGTGTTCGGCGGCGATGCGGCAGGTATTTAGTAGGGCGTTGTGAAACTCGAGTTCAAGGTTCGCGGACATTTCTATTTCCCTTGATGAATGTTCATTTCTCCGCAGAACGGGCAGACATAAAGCGTCTTATATTTGATGTTAGAATACAATCTTGTTCGTATCAAGCGGCGACGAGGTTTTGTATCCGCTATGTTAGGGCTTTGACGCCGCGACGGAATTGGGATGCGGGGCGGGTGGCGCTATGCTCATCGCAGCCGAATAGTGGACGCATTTGGGCAAGGTAGATATACTCTTAGTGCGCTTGATGGTGGGAAATGCGCGCTAATATCGGCGGCGCATGTGGGCGGCGAAACGGACGGCGGCGGCGTGGGCGGACGAACCGATGTTAGCATAGATTAGCCTGATGCGAGGGATGATAGTTTGCCCCAGTCAAAAGAGTATTTGGAGTTCATAGCGAAGTATCCGCCGCTGACGGCTATCGGGAATACGCCGATGGTGCGGTTGGATATGCCGTCGGATGTTGGCGCTGCGCGGATTAGCGTGAAGTGCGAGCATCTGAACCCGGGCGGGTCTATCAAGGATAGGCCGGTGCTGCGAATGCTGGGCGAGGCGGTTTTGGCGGGCGAGCTGACGCGGGATAAGTCGGTTATTGACGCCACATCGGGGAATGCGGGGATAGCCTACGCGATGATAGGCGCTGTGCTGGGCTACGGCGTAACGCTGGTGATGCCGGAGAACGCAAGCGAAGAGCGCAAGAAGCGGCTTGCGGCGCACGGCGCGAATATCATCTTCACGGATCCGATGCACGGGTATGACGAGGCGCTGTATGAGGTGCGGCGGCGGTATGAGGATGCGCCGAATAGGTATTACTACTGCGATCAGTACAGCAACCCGAACAATCCTCAGGCGCACTACGACACTACGGCGGAAGAGATTTTGGCGCAGGCGCCGGACATAACGCACTTCGTTGGGGGGGTTGGCACGGGCGGCACGATTTCGGGCGTGGGACGGCGGTTGAAGGAGCATAACCCGGACATTCGGGTTATCAGCATAAATCCGCCGGAGTGGCCCGGCGTGGAGGGGCTGAAGCCGCTGGGGGAGGGACACATCATCCCGGACACATTCGACGCGTCGGTGGTGGATGAGATGTTGGAGGTCGGCGTGGACGCGTCCTATGATATGTCGCGGCGGCTTGCGGCGGCGGGGCTGTTCGCGGGGCAGTCGTCGGGGGCGTATGTACAGGGGGCGTATGAGATTGCGCGCCGTGAGCGGGCGGGCGTCATCGTCAGCATCTTCAACGATATAGGGGAGCGGTATTTCAGCACGGGGATGTGGGGGTGAATGGGGCGGCGGCTTGGCGCATGGGCGGGGCGTTTGGCGAAGGTTTTAACGCAAGGGCGCAAAGGGGGGCAGCTATGGCTAGTCAGGTAGATCGCAAGCGGATGGCGGATGCGCTGTACAATCGGCACGCCAAGCCGCTTGAAAGCGAACATTGGGGCAAGTATATCGCCATATCCGCAAGCGGCGAAACCGTCGTTGGCGCGGATATTGCCGATGTGCGCTATCGCTCGCTCGCGCAGTTGGGCAAGGGCGGGTTCGTGTTCAAGATAGGCGAAAAGGCGGTGGGGAAGCTGCGGGTGAGTGCTGCTCCCCTATCCTAGCCTTCTCCCTGATGGGGAAGGGATTTTATGGATGCGCTCAAACTCATCGCCTAGCCCAGGCGCCGCTACGGCGTCTCGAAGCGGCCGGTGGGGGTTATGACGCCGTCGCGGATTTGCCATATCTCGATGGCGTTTATCACATCGCCGTGTTCGTCGAAGTTTTGGGAGCCGGTAACGCCTTCGTAGTCTATGTCTTCGCCGCTGCGGATAAGGTCGAGCGCTCTGGGGATGTCGCCGGGGCCGACTTTGACGCCGGGCGGGTTGGTTATGGAGCGCAGGGCGTCGCGCACCGCCGCGCCTTCGTACACGCCCGCCTTTTCCACCGCAAGCGCCGCTATCGTGAAGGCGTCGAACGCTTCGCCCACTAGCGGTATGTCGACGCTTTCGCCGTATTCGGCTTCGTACAGCGATAGGAATGTGCGGGTGGCATCGCTCTCCGGGGTGCCGGGGGCGGTGCCGTAAGCGCCTTCCAGCAGATCGCCGCCCACGGCGTCCACCATGGATTGGGATCTGACGGCGGACACGAACAGGAATGTCTTGATGTAGTCGCCTTCAATCGCTTCGCGCAGGAATACTTCGGTACTTTCGGGGTAGGTAACGGCTACCAGCACGTCGGGGTCGTCTTCCACAGCGGTGGCGATTTCCGATAGATACGATGGCTGTCCGGATTCCTGCGGCACCATAGCGGTTAGAACGCCGCCTTGTTGCTCGAAGTTGTCTTTGAATATGTTGGCGAGTCCGTCGCCGTAGGCGTTGTTGATATAGATTGCGGCGGCTTTGTCGTAGCCGAGTTCGCGGGCTAGGCGCGCCAGTATGACGCCTTGGATGCTGTCGGACACGCGGACGCGGAACACGAAATCGTTGTCTTCCAGGATGGTCATGGCGGGCGAAGTGGCGGCGGGCGATATGTGCAGCGTGTTGGTGGGGATGGTTACGGCGTTGGCGACGGCGAGCGTGGAGCCGCTGGACACGGGTCCGATTATGACCTCAGCGCCGTCAACATTCACAAGGGCGCGCGCGGCGTCCGTGGAGACTTGGGGGTTGGTAGCGCCGTCCTTGTGAACTAGGGTCAGCGGGCTGCCGAGCAAGCCGCCGGCGTCGTTGATGATGCGCGCGGACATATCAATGGCGCTGCGCATATCGGGGCCGAAATCGGACAGATCGCCGGTGTAGTCGAGCACGGTGCCTATGGTTACGGGGTCGGCGGCGGCCGGCTGAGTAGGGGCGGCGCTCGACGGCTGAGTGGGCGCCGGCGCAGCGGCGGTTGGGGCGCTGGCGGGAGCCGCGGCTGCGGGCTCGGCTTGGGGCTCGGCGGCGGGCTGAGCGCAAGCTACGGCCGTTAGCGCCGCCAAGGTCAGCAGCGCGGCGAGCGCGGTTGCGTATAGACGGTTCGGTAGGTTCTGAAACATTGCGGTTATCACCATTGCTGTCGTTATTGCCATATTCGCGAATTGGCGTAATTTTAACGCAAAGGCGCTGGCATGGGTAGGGTTTTAACGCAAAGGCGCAGGGGCGCAAAGAGGGGGCGTGGGATGGGATAGGCGTGGGTCAAGCGCATAGGGCGGCGATGCTAAGGCAGCAGGCGGCCGAATTGCGGCAGGGGTTCGCCGAGCAGGGGGCGGGTGTAGTTTAGGAATTGCGGCGTAACGAAGTGGTTGGGGGCGTCGATGAAGTGGGGCGGCATTCGCTTGACTTTGCCGGCGACGTGGGCAAGCGGCGCCGTGCCGGTGGCGCAGGCGTATTCGCGTGTGCGCGCGCGCTCTAGCGTGATGATGACGTCGCGGCCGCCGTCAATGGCGCAGCGGACTGCGGCGCGGCCGGCGACTTCGGCTTCCTGGGCGTCGGTGTTGGATACGCATGCCGCGAATGAGCGCTGAATTGTGCCGGGCTTTTCGTAGCGCGCGCGGACGCCCAAGCGCCTAGCCATCAGCGCCGCTAGATGCTTGGCTGGGCCTTCGTAGTAGGGATGTCCGAAATCGTCCACATACCACGGCTCGCCCTGCGCTCCGATTGGCGCGCCGCTGCCGTCGCGCACATTTTCGGCGACGACGGCGACGGCGAATCCGTATCGGCGGTAGGCGTTTTCCATTGCGTCTAGGAAGCGGGTTTGGTCAAGCGGGACTTCGGGGATGCCGATGTAGTGGGGGGCGTCGCGCTCTTCGCGCTTGGCGAATGCGGACGCCGCCGCAAGCCAGCCGGCGTCTCGGCCCATCACTTCGATTATGGTGATGGGCGATGCGATGCCCATAGATTCGGCGTCGCGCGCCGCGCCCATAACTGCGATCGCCACGAAACGCGCCGCGCTGCCGTAGCCGGGCGTGTGGTCGGTCAGCACAAGGTCGTTGTCAATCGTTTTCGGCACATTGACGACCGCCAAGTCCATCCCGGCCGCTTCGGCCGCCATCCCTACGCGGTGTCCCGTCCATGCCGAGTCGTTGCCGCCGATGATGAACCAATAGCCGATGCGGTGGCGGCGCAGCGTGTCTAGTATGGGCTGCGTATCCTCATCGCGTATCTTGCGGCGGGTGGAGCCGAGCGCGGCGCCGGGCGTGTCCGCAATGCGCAGCCATTCGGCAGGGGACACGCCGCTCAGGTCTATGATGTTGGACTGCAGGATGCCTTCCATCCCATAGGCTGCGCCGTAGATTTTGCCGATGCGGTTGGGATGCGCCAGCGCCTCTTGCGCCAGCCCGAACAGGCTGCGGTTCAGCGCCGGCGTACAGCCGCCGGACTGCATTATGAGTATGTTGTGGATGGCAACCCGCTCCTTGCGCTGTATCGCTGCCGCTGCCCGTGGCGGCGGTTTCGCGCGGCGGCATTTCTCGCGCCGCTTGGCATTGCGGTTTATCAGCACTGCCGCTGCCGGTTAAGGCATTCTATCACGCCGAAAGGGATATTGGCGTTGGGCGTTAAGGCGGCGTTTGCGGCAGGCGTTAGGGCCAGATGAGTCTGTTTCCGTCATAGACAGCTTGCAGAAAGTCGTCGCGGAAGGCGGTGTTGTAGTCGAACTGATTAGGCAGGGCGTCCACGGATGCTAGGTGTTCGTAGAGCGCCTGCCACTGGGCGGCGGTCATCCAACCCAAGCCGTTTTGGTCGGTGAGCGGGCTGACGGCGTCGGCGATTTCGGTGTCCAGCATATAGCGCTGGTGGGGGCGCTCTTCGTCGGGCGCGAACTTCAGCACGATGTCCACCGCCTCTTCGCGGTTGGCGATTGCGTACTCCAAGCCTTTGAGCGTCGCTTTCAGGAAGCGCTGCGTCGTGTCGGGTTGGGCGGCGGCGTGCGCTTCGGTGGTGATGTAGGTCAGCCCTAGGCTTGGCACGCCATAGTCGGCGGGATCCCAGAGATTGACATCGAAGCCCATGCGCTTGAGGGTGTCCGGCTCGTTGGATTTGAAGATGGCGAGGATGTCCACCTGCCCTTCGGTGAGAACGCGCGGGTCAAAGCCAACGCGCACCTCTTGGATGCGGCTGCGGTCAACCTGCTGCGCCTCTAGGATGGCGAGGTAGTCGGGCGGCTGCGTGAACTTGTAGCCGAAAGTTTTGCCTTCCCAGTCTTTGGGCGTATTGATGCCGCCGTCTTTGAGCGCAACGAAGCCTTGCTGCCCGCGCTGCCCGAACAGCGCGAAGGCGACGAGCGGCAGCCCCGGATCGGCGCGGCGCTTCAGCAGGTCGGCGGCGTCCACGGTGCTGAAGTGGACATCGCCCGCCATAAGGAGCTGGATGTGTTCGCCGCTGGATGCGTGGCGTATGTCCACATCTAGGCCCTGCTCCGCGAAGAAGCCCTTTTCTTGCGCCACATACGCCGCGACGTTGGGCAGGTTCGCCTGCGCCTTGTAGCCTACCATGAAGGTGACGGCGTCGGGGGCGGGTTGGGCGCAGGCGGGGGCGAGGAGCGCGGCGAGGGCGAATAGGGCGGTTGCCAGCGCATAGAGCGCAAGGCGGTTAAATCGGATTGAGGGGGGTTTTGAGAGTAGGCGCAATGTTTTGGTTCCTGATGTGATGGTGGTTATTGGGATGTAATAATCAGAATTAAGATAATAATAATACCAAGCCCCATTAAGCCAAGAACAGCGAATTTACCCATCTTGTCATCGCCTGCTTTGGATGCGGTTTGTTCCTCAGCGGGTTCCGTGCTATCGGCGCTGATGGCGTTTGTTTCGGAAGCAGGTCGTTCATCAGAGGATTCTGCATGCTCAGCGTTGACATCGGCGGATTCGGATTGTTCTTTCTGAGTCTTCCAGTTCACAATATCGCGTTGGCAGAACGGACACACAACGGCTTTGGGGGATATGTACTCGTCGCACAACGGGCAGGGAATGCGTCCGGCGAGGCGATTGCGATGTTGCTCTGATTCAAGCGTCCGATGTCTGACAATCGCATGAGCTATAGCTATGGGGCCGAGGAACAGCCCGTAGAAGAAAAACGTCCATCCATCAACTGTGCCCCCTTTGGAATTGGCGATTATGGCTGCGATGATTGCGAATATGATCCAGGTGGGGATTAGGAGTAGGATTGCGGTTTCCATTATTCGCTCTTCCCTGAGGTGTGTTGTGTTGCGGGATTCAGTTCACTTAGTTTATCTTCAGCGTATTTTGCAACCGCTTGTGTATCCTTGTCAGCCCATTGCTTAAGCCAAGTCAGCGCCTTCTCAACACGCTCCACGGACTCCAAGTGTCTGACAAGCTTGCTTGGGCGTGACACTGCTCGCTGTTTGCCATTCAATTCTATGATGTTCAAAACAGTTTCCTCGGCAATCTTCTGGAGCGTATAGTAATCGCTCTTGCCGCATACACCTATATCGGCACCGTGAACTACGCGAGACCTTAGTTCGTAGAGTTGATAGGGTCTTGCGGGAGCCGGGAAACTTTTGTCCAAAGCCATTGACAAGAGCATCATTCTGAAGGCAATGGCTTCACCTTTTCGTTGGTCGTCCTTAGTAGTAAGTGCGGACTCTAATGCAATACACAGATCGACAACTTTGTGGTCATAGTTGTCGCGCGTAATGCTGGTTCCCATCCATTCCAAACTGCGCAACAAAGCGTCGCGTAGTCTACCTTCTTGGATTGTGCCGTCGTAGATCGGAGATAGCCGCTCAATGAATTCCTTTGTTGAGTCCGCCAATATACCCGATACCTCAAGCTGAATGGGTACCGAAGTCCAGTCTAGTCTGGCTTCTACAGGCACCGCAGGGTCGTCTAGTTGCCTAATGGAACTGAGTCCGTTACGTCTTTGGAGTAGTTGCTCATCCCATATTAAGCTAGGTCTGAAAGAACCGACGCAAACTCTCAATATGTTCAGTGTGCGGTCAAAGAGATTTTGAGCGCGCTCCAAAGCCTTATCAGCTGTTCCCGCTTTGACTTTGACGACGCCAACTGCCTGGTTGGTGAGTTCATCTTTCGCGAACTTCCATTCTTTCGCGATTTCATGCGTTAATTTCTGAAATACCACGTCGCCAATAGTTAGGCTTTCAGAATTGAGTATGATGGGCTCAATTACGAATAGAACTTCGTAGTCTAGGGGTAGTCGAGCGATTTCGGAAACAAAAGCATCTACCCTCTGTCGGATCTCACGAGGGGCTTGTTGGCTGTTCGAATCTAAATCAACCACTAAACCAGTTAGAGCGTTATCCAATTCGGCACGCGTAAGATGCTCAAGCACGATCTCTTTTCCGAGAGATTCTAGAACATCTAGGTACAGTTCGGCTTGCATGCCAGACAAAGTGAACATACGTAACACATTGCCCGCACTCTGGGTTTTAACCAATACCGGACCGCTGTGCGACGAAGGCTTTATGCCCAATGGCTCATCAGTTATAGACTCTGCCAATTTGTTAATCTTGGCTTGCGTGCTTTGTTCTAGTT
Organism: Dehalococcoidia bacterium; assembly: GCA_965203895.1. Taxonomy (GTDB): domain Bacteria; phylum Chloroflexota; class Dehalococcoidia; order Lucifugimonadales; family JADFKI01; genus Bin90. The sequence goes on from CBDBDI010000003.1 coordinate 641,837, forward strand.
TCATGAGACTTCCTCTTAATCCGAGCCTCTTAATTTATATCAAATCTTGTAACTATTGTCACGTATCGTATCAAACATCCCACGGCTTCAGCACGGCCCCCCTCGCTCCACCATCCCCAGCATGCGGTTGACGAAGCGGCGCACTATGGGGCGGCCGGTTTCTATCTGAAAGTCTTCCATGAAGTCGTGGTAGAAGTTGGTGTGGAACGATTCGGCAGTGGTGAATTCGCTGACTAGCGCGTCGCTCAGCGGATCGCCGTCGGGGGCGCATTCGTGGGCTAGGCGCTGCACGGCGACTTTGAGCGCGTAGTGCTTGCCGTAGGGCCAGCCGCGCTGCTGCGCTACCGCCATTACCGCATGGGCGGCCGCGCCCCAGAGCTTTTCGGACGCCTGCATGTCGTCGCCTTTCGCGAACTCCGCGTCGGACACCGCCAAGAATTCCTGCGCCTTTTGGACGAGTTGCTGCGCATCCATTTCCATCTACATATCAACCTTGAAAGGTAAAGACGCCTATGGCAAAGACGCCGGCGGCGCAATCCGATGATGCCTCTTGATGATGCGCTAATGTCATTGTAGCGGTTTCGGGGTGGTGTTACAGCCCGTTTGCGCTGTCGTGCCAGAAGAGGGCGCGCCGCTCTACATAAGCGGTCAGCAGCGTCAGCGCTATGCCGAAGAAGGCGAGCGCTAGGATGGCGGCGAACAGCGTGGGCATGTCTAGGTTGCTGTGCGCTACGATGATGACGCTGCCCAAGCCCCTATCGCCGCTGAACCATTCGCCCACCACAGCGCCTATGACCGCCAACGGGATGGCTATGCGAAACGCCGCGAACAGGTAGGGCAGCGAACTGGGCAAGCGAAGCCTGATGTAGATGTCTGCGCGGGACGCCGCGAGCGAGCGAAACAGGTCGAGCGCGCCCGGATTGACGGCGCGCAAGCCCACCATTGCGTTGACCAGCACGGGGAAGAAGGTTATCAGGCTTGCGATTAGAACTTTGGGCAGCGAGCCGAAGCCGAACCATATGACGAACAGCGGCGCAACCGCCACCACGGGCGTAACCTTGACCAGAATGGCTATCGGCAGCAGGCTGCGCTCCAAGAAGCGCGAGTGCGCCATTAGCGTCGCCCCGATGAACGCCGCCGCCGATCCCAGCGCAAAGCCGCCAAGCGCTTCCGCCAGCGTTATGCCGCCGTGCAGCGCGAAATAGCCGATGTCGCCGAACAGCCGCGCCAATACCACGGAGGGCGCCGGCACAAGATACGCCGGCACATCGGCGGCGCGCGTCCACGCTTCCCACGCCACGGCCGCCAGCGTGAGCGCAACGGCGGGCGGCAGCAGGTAGCCGGCGACGGCTAATGCGGCTGAGCGGCGATTGGGCGACGATTGCGCGGCGTGTCGGGACGATGAGCGGCGGCGGCTTTGCATGCGTCCGATTAGCAGGCGGTTCACGCGGCTACTCCGACTGAAAGCGCGTCTCTGATGCGGTAGGTGTATTCCAAGAAGCGGCTTGAGCGCTCCACCGCTTCTATGCGCGGGCGGGCGAGGTCTATCGCAATGTCCGCCACGACCTCAGCGGGGCGCGCCGATAGCACGATGACTCGGTCGGACAGCGCCACCGCTTCCGGGATGCTGTGCGTTACGAACAGCGCGGTGGCGTGCGTGCGCTCCCACAGGCGCAGCAGTTCGTAGCGCATCTCTTGGCGGGTCATTTCGTCCAATGCGCCGAAAGGTTCGTCCATCAGCATCACATCGGGCTTGCTGACAAGCGCGCGCGCCAACGCTACCCGTTGGCGCATGCCGCCGGATAGTTCGCGCGGGTAGTAGTTGGCGAACTCCGCAAGCCCCACGGCGTTTAGCGCATCCTCGGCGCTTGCGGCGGCGGCGGCGGCGGCGTTGCGGCGGTTGAGCTGCAGCGGCAAGCGAATGTTGTCCAATGCGGTGCGCCACGGCAGCAGCGCGGCGTCTTGGAACACGAAGCCGATTGCCTTGCGGCGCTGCAGTTCGGCGGGCGGCATTCCCCCCAAGCTTACGCTGCCCGTTTCGGCGTCCAGCAGTCCTCCGATGGCGCGCAGCAACGTGGTCTTGCCGCAGCCGCTGGGGCCTATCAGCGATACAAAGGCGGCGGGCGCTACCTCTATGCTGATGCCGCGCAGCGCCTCCAAAACGCCGTCCTCGCCGTAGTAGCGGTGGCTCAGGTTGGCAACGGATATGCTTACGATGGCTGGCGGCCTCCGTCGGTTCGGGGTTCGGGGCGGCGCATCGCCGCGCGCGTTATGCCTCTGTGATGCCTATCCGATGCCCAATGTTAGCATAGCGGGCGGGCGGTTGGCTAACCTGCGGATGTTGCGATTGACGCCGCAAAAGTTCATAATTGGGGACTGACGCCGCTATCGGCAAGCGCGATTAGGCAACGCCGATAGCTCCGATGCGAAAGACGCTGCGATACGCCATAGAGCGCCGTAGCGAATGCGCCGCAATATCCGTATATCCATAATATCCGCAATACCCACAACATCCGTAGTATTAGAGGAGCAGACCGGTGACTACACTTGCCAGCATACTGAACCCGCATAGCGCCGCTGACCGCGCTATCACCATTCCCGACGGCCCCGCCGTGAGCTACGCCGAGTTAGGCGACGAAATAGAGCGCGCCGCCGAGCTGCTTGCGGGCGCGGGCGTTCAGCCGGGCAGAGCGGTGTCCATAGCGTTGCCCAACGGCTTGGATTTTCTGATTGCGTTTCTGGCAACGGCGCGGGCGGGCGCAATCGCGGCGCCGCTCAACCCCGCTTACACGGCGGACGAGTTCGCGTTCTATATGGAAGACGCAGAGGCGCAGCTCGCCATCCTGCCTCCGGGCGAGCATGCGGCGCGCGATGCGGCAGAGCGGCTGGGCGTTCCCACGATCGAGGCATCGCTGGACGACGTCGGCAAGATAGTTCTCACGCGCGGCGGCGATGCGCTGACCGCGCGACGGGACGCGCCGCCGCCATCGGCCGACGACATTGCGCTGTTTCTGCACACATCCGGCACCACAAGCCGCCCCAAGGGCGTGCCGCTGACTCACGGCAATCTTGCGGCGTCCATCGCCAACATCAAGCATACCTACGCGCTGACGCCGGACGATGTAGCGATGGTGGTGATGCCGCTGTTCCATGTGCATGGGCTGATTGGCGTTTCGCTGTCCACGCTGAACAGCGGCGGTTCGCTGGTTGTGCCGCCGCGTTTCAGCGCAAGCCGCTTTTGGGCAGACCGCCAAGCCGCCGCCGCAACATGGTACTCCGCCGTCCCCACGATACACCAGATTCTGCTGGCGCGCGCCGATGACGATGAGGCGCCGCACAGCAGCTTCCGTTTCATCCGATCCTGCTCATCCGCGCTTGCGCCAGCGGTGTTCGAGCAGTTGGAAGCGCGTTTCGGAGCGCCGGTGCTGGAGGCTTACGGGATGACGGAAGCGTCGCATCAGATGTCGTCCAATCTGCTGCCGCCGGGCGCGCGAATGCCCGGCACGGTGGGCAAAGGCACGGGCGTTGAAATCGGCATAATGGACGATGCGGGCAACTTGGCGGATACGGGCGAGCGCGCTGAGGTGGTCATCAAAGGGGACAATGTTACGCGCGGCTACCACAACAACCCGCAGGCGAATGCGGAGGCGTTCACCAACGGCTGGTTCCGCACGGGCGACCAGGGCTTCTTGGACGCCGACGGCACGCTGACGCTGACGGGGCGCATCAAAGAGCTCATCAATCGCGGCGGCGAGAAGATTTCGCCGCTGGAGGTGGACGCCGCGCTGCTTCAGCATCCTTTGGTGGCGGAAGCGGTGTGCTTCGGCGTGCCGGACGCCAAGTACGGCGAGGCGGTTCAGGCGGCGGTGGTATGCTCAGGCAGCGCCGACGAGGCGGCGATCCGCGCCTACTGCGGCGAGCGTCTGGCGGGCTTCAAGGTGCCCGACCGCGTGTACATAGTTGACACGCTGCCGCGCAACGCCACGGGCAAGATACAGCGGCGGCACATAGCGGCGATGTTTGGGGAGTAGGCGGCGCTCCAATAGACGGGTGTCCATAAAAAATATGGACACCCCTCCTTTCATTCGCAGAAAACGCTTTGACTTTCGCTGTTTGGGTAATATCGCTTACCTCAATCAGCGGATTTGTCCACCCGTCCTTTCAACTGCCTCTTGCACAATTTGACGAAGCGCGCTACGAAACTCGCGTGCTTGCATTGTCATTGTAGCCCTGATAGTTGGAGCGGTTGCTTCATAAATAGCTGCAATATCTTTTGCTCTTATGAATGTGGAACCTGCACCACGATGTTCATAAGCATCTTGCCAGTCGGCAAGACTTTCGTAAGACATGCGAGCGATTATCCAATCGTGCAATCTACGAGATACATGCTGACGTATTGCGCTGTAAGCGCTGTTCCGTTCCTCTGTACTTTGGTTGAGTGTGTCCTCAGATTGGCTATCAAGCCAATGTGAAACGCCTTCTTGTAGTCTTGCCAAAACGTCTGCAGCGGGACGTAGGTTGTCGTATTCATTATCCCACTCTTCGGCAAATCGCCTATTCAATGCCTTGATGCGGGTCCAATGCTCTTTCTTAACTTCGTCGTACATTTTGACGCCCAATTTCCCATCCCAAGGACCTCGGAAATCCTCTATGGCATCCCGTATAGCCATATCGAAGTCGTCCCATGTATACGTTTGATATACATCAACGGACTTAGACGGGCGTCCGGAGGCTTGCATCAAGGCAAACATTTTCTCCATTTGATCGATGATAGACAAAGGCATTTGTCCCTTATCCAAGCCCCCCAAAAAGAATGTGTTGGATTCGATTTGCTCATTCAGCTCAGATGCTATCACTGCGCCTAGCGGCTCACGGAGAGTTTCGGCGGCATCACGGACTGAGCCTAGCACATGCTGTTGTATCTGAGCAAAGGTAGAGAGATTATCCCCTTTCACAAGGTCAATGTGCGTGAAAGCAATCGCAAGTTTGCTGACATATCCACTGCTTCCTACCGTTTGCAATAGGGCTAGTGGGTTGCCCAACATGGGTTGTTGCGCGTTATCCACAAGCAGAAGCATATCTATATCGTCAAAACGGCTTGTTACACGCGTGGAAACGCTTGTCTCCGACGATGTATGTCCCAAACCTTGACCATCTAGCAATACAAGATTTGCATCGCCTTGAATGCCTATGCCGGTTGGCTGGAAATGTCCGCGCACTCGCACGCCGTTGACTAATGGCGTCAGCAGACGGCCAAACTGCTTGTTATGGTTGCTGGAAAACCATCGGACTTGGCGTAGGAATGTGGCGCGGTCACTTTCTTGATAGCGCCACAGGATCGGCCAATCATCTTCATCCCGATCGAAGTCGCCATCTTCAATCCAGTCGAATCTTTTGGCCACATCCGACATTACATCTTGGATAATCTTTTGAAACTCTTCATTTTCAGCGAGTTTTTCACTGAAAATTTGAAGCCAGTCTTCCGCATCGTCGGTTGGCGTGTCTTCCAGATTGCCGACGTCTTCGGCTGTTTGAACCTCAGATTCAGATGCCAACTTTTTGATACGGTTGACATATTCAGACAATCGACTCTGGTTATAAGTCTGTTCAGAATCCGCTACGGATTCGTCGTCGGCGATGGATGCTTCTTGATCCATTTCGTCGAATGTAAAATCCAACTCCGACGGGGAATTTTGAGGCTCTTGCCAAGCCCCCAAAACATACGAAAGCCGAAAGCGTTGTTCGGTATGCAGTAGGAAGGAATCGGCTATCTTTGAGTCGACTTGCTTTCGTACCGCCGCGCGGCAAGCCTCTTGCAAGCACTCATCGATATGAGAAACAACTTCACTCTTGGGCATAAAGCTAATCGCTGCTGTAAAAGCCTTATCCCGGGCAGTGATTATTTCAATATCTGCCGTTGTAGTTCGTGATGCGGATGTAGAAGGAAATCTATCGTTCCTGTGGTCTGAACCAATGAGATGACGGAGCAGTGTAGTCTTGCCTGCGCCAGTTGTTCCAACAAGCATAATCCTTGAGTATCCATCCTCATTGGATGGCAAAGGGATATGCGATTCTCTTAAGGTTCTTGAATCCACCATTACGCTGTCCTTCCGCTTATTAGGACATTCTAATCAAACTATATCACTAAAAGGCGAATTTGTAAAATGTTGTTGCAACCTACAACATTGGCCAAACTCGCCGCCGCCCCATCCCTGCGAATATAGGCGGCGGCATTCGGTTTCGCGCGCTACGCCGCCGTCCCCATCTTGCTATCGGTATCGGCGGCATCTGCATCTGCGGCATGCGCGGCATCGCCTACCTCAGCATTGGCATCGGCCGCGGCCAGCGTCTTGCTGAACACCAGCCCGTCGCCGTCTATGGCCACGCTCACTTCGTCGCCCTCGACAAAATCCCCGGCTATGATGCGCCGCGCGAGCGGGTTGTCGATGTGGCGCTCTATGGCGCGGCGAAGCGGGCGGGCGCCGTACTTGCTGTCGAAGCCGGCGTCCGCAAGCCAGCGCTTGGCGGCGGCGGTCAGCGTGATGGATACGCCGTGTTCGGATAGGCGCTCTTCCACATCGCGCAGCATCAGATCCACTATGCGCGCTATCTGCTCCGGCGTCAGCGGCTCGAACACGATTGTGTCATCCAAGCGGTTGAGGAACTCCGGGCGAAATGCGCGGCGCAGCGCGTCTTCCACCGACGCCCTCAAGCGCGCGCTGCCGTCCTGCTGCGCCGCGCGCGCGCCGAACCCGAAGGCTGTGCGGCTTGCCTCTGCTGTGCCTAGGTTGCTGGTCATAATGACTAGCGTGTTGCGAAAGTCGACCGTTCTGCCGTGTCCGTCCGTGAGGCGGCCGTCCTCTAGGATTTGGAGCAGCGCGTTGAACACATCGGGATGCGCCTTTTCGATTTCGTCGAACAGGATGACGCGGAACGGGCGGCGGTGCACGGCTTCGGTGAGCTGCCCGCCTTCGTCGTAGCCCACATAGCCCGGCGGCGCTCCGATGAGGCGGGATACGGCGTGCTTTTCCATATACTCGGACATGTCCAAGCGCACGATGTTTCGCTCATCGTCAAACAGGTAGTCCGCAAGCGCGCGCGCCAGTTCGGTCTTGCCCACGCCGGTGGGGCCTAGGAAGATGAAGCTTCCGATAGGGCGGTTGGGGTCTTTGAGTCCGGCGCGGGCGCGGCGCACCGCATCGGATACGGCGGCGATTGCGTCTTCCTGCCCGATGACGCGCTGATGCAGGCGGTCTTCCATATGCAGAAGCTTATCGGCTTCGCTTTCAAGCAGGCGGTCGACGGGTATGCCCGTCCATACCGCAATGAGCCTGCCGATGTCTTGCGCGGTAACCGCATCGCGGTTTTGCGCGCCCGCCGCTTGCCCCAGTTCGGCGCGCTCCGCCTCGAATTCGGACTGCAGGCGCAGCCGCTCGGAGCGCAGTTGCGCGGCGCGCTCATAGTCCGCCATCTCCGCGGCCGCCTCTTCTTCGCTCTCAAGATGGCGCAAGCGGTGTTCGGCGTCTTTGAGGTGCGCGGGCAGCATCTGCGCGTCGATGCGAAGCTTGCTCGCCGCTTCGTCTATGAGATCCACCGCCTTGTCGGGCAGCAGCCTATCGGATATGTAGCGGGCGCTCAACCGCACCGCCGCCGTCAGCGCATCGTCGTCTATGCGTATCTTGTGGTGCGCTTCGTAGCGCGGTCGCAGCGCGGTCAGCATCTCAACGGCGGTTGCGGCGTCCGGCTCTTCCACGATAATGGGCTGAAAGCGGCGTTCCAAGGCGGCGTCGCGCTCGATGTGCTTGCGATACTCTTCTTCGGTGGTGGCGCCGAGCGCCTGCAGTTCGCCGCGCGCAAGAGCGGGCTTCATCATATTGCTGGCGTCAATCGAGCCGGACGCCGAGCCTGCGCCCACGACGGTGTGGATTTCGTCTATGAACAGGATGATTTCGCCCTGCGCCTGCTTCACTTCGTCCATAACCGCCTTCAGGCGCTCTTCGAACTCGCCGCGCATTGAGGTTCCCGCCACAAGCGCGCCCATATCCAGGGCAAGCACGCGGCGCTCTTTGAGTTCGGCGGGGACGTCGCCCGCCACGATGCGCTGCGCCAGGCCTTCGGCGATGGCGGTCTTGCCCACGCCCGCGCCGCCGATTAACGCCGGGTTGTTCTTTGTGCGGCGTATGAGCGTCTGCATCACGCGCGCCACTTCGTCGTCCCGTCCCACGATGGGGTCGAGCTTGCCGTCCTTAGCGAGCTGCGTCAGGTCGACGCTGTAGCGCTCAAGCGAGCGGTAGTGGCTTTCGGCGCGCGGGTCGGCGACGCGGCGATCGCCGCGCACTTTTTGGAGCGCCTGATATACGGCTTCCTGCGTTACGCCGAACTCGGCTAGAAAGCGTGCGGCGGGGTCTTGCGCGTCTTGCGTCAGCGCAATGAGCAGATGCTCGGCACTGATGTAGTCGTCTTGCAGGCGCTCGGATTCCGCCTTTGCGGCGTACAGCAGGCGGATGACGCGCGGCGTCTGGTATATCTGCGCCGCCTTGCCGTCCGTCTTGGGCAGCCGCTCCAGCGCATCGTGCAGGCGGCGGCGCATCTGCAGGGCGTCCGCGCCGATTTCGCGCAGGATGTCCGCCGCAACGCCCTCTTGCCGCTCCAAGAGCGCCATCAGCACATACTCGGAGTCCCACTGAATATGGCGGTAGCGCTGAACTATCTGCTGGGATTCGTGCAGCGCTTCTCTTGCTGCGTCCGTGAATTCGTCGGGTCTGAGAACCATCGTCGCTACCTCTCATACATATGATCCGCATCCAATCCGCGCATGCCTGTGTATGCGGATTGGATTGCGTATAGTATGATTATAGCAACAGAGTTGATATGAATCAAGTCAAGTTTTGTGTCAATAAACTTGCGATGTTTCTCAGCAGGTTGAGCGATTTAACGGCGTAGAGGCGTAAAGATGGGGACGATATTTATGGCGAGGGAAAAGCAATGCCTTCCGTCTGCGCCGCATCCAAAAGCATCACTCTGTCGCTGCGGGATTCTACGAATAGAGCGAAGTCGTGGAGTATGTCCATTCCCAGCAGAGAAGGCTTAGCCATAGGCGCGCCCGGCGGCGGCTCCATAATAGGCACGGGCATGGTCGTGCTGTAGCTGCCGATAGTCAGCGTCGCCCTGATAGTTCTAGTTCTCACATAGCCGCCTATGCCGCTAATTGGCTTTTCACTTACGGGCAGGTCGAAAAAGTCGATTCCCAGTTCATTCCTGATATGGACCAATATATCGGCGGACAACATTGTGGAGTCCGCGCCGGTATCAATCAGAAATGCGATTGTACGAGAGCGGATTCCCAAATCAGGGAAACTCACTTCTATGTCTATGTGGGGTCTCCGATGAGCACCGTCCGTTCGAAAGTATCCTGTTGTCATGATGCGCTGAACGGGGTGCAAATCCATGCCGTCTGCTCGTAAGGGATGAAGTTGATGAAGACATCGTTCAGTTTCAGGGATTTGGCGGCGATGTCGTCGGCAACCTTGAACAGATCCGGCGAAGCGGCGATTACCTCGCCCTTGTATATGCCGACAAACTGTTCGGGATACTTGGCGTGCAGTTCGTCAAAGTGGTCGTCCACCCACTTCGCCTCTTTGTGAAAGCGTTTGAGGTCTGCGCGGCTGTAGTTGTGATGGGCGTAGTTCACGGCGTCCCTCCACTAATGGCTTCAGCGTCGTCAAATACATTGTGCGCGATTGACGGGCGTTTGGCAAGGCTTGACGGGCGCAGTGTAACGGGATGCGCCGTAACGTTGATATAATGCTGTTGCCCCGGTTTTACCTTTGCCCAATCTCATATACGAACAGAGACGGACGATTTCAACAGCGGATCTCTGTCATTGCCGCTTTCTTATATGATCAAATTCAAATCTCACAAGTTTCACAAACGTCGCAATGAATGGGCAAAAGTGATGCGCGCCTTGCTGCCGCTTGCGCTCGTCGCATTGGTGGCAGGCTGCGGCAGCGTGATTGAACCGCCGGCGGTTTTTCCCGCGCCCACGCCGTCGCCCGAAACGCTGCGGCTTGCGCTTGCCACAAGCGATCTTGCGGTGGGCGACAATCGCATCGTGTTCGGCGTCATCGATGCACAGACGGGAGCGGTTCACGATGCGGCAGCACGGGTGTCCAGCTTCTACCTGCCGCCGGGCGAAGCGCAGCAAGGGCCGATCGAGAGCGTGGACGCCGTGTTTCGGGCGTGGCCAGTGTCGCCGCGCGGGGTGTACACGGCTCAGCTGAGATTCGACCGCGCGGGCGAATGGGGCATCGGCGTGGTGGTTACGGCGCCCGACGGCGCAGAGCGCACGGCGTCGGCGCGCGCGCAGGTCAAGCCGCAGAGCGCAACGCCGCCGATTGGCGCGCCCGCGCCCGCAAGCGTCAGTAAAACTCTGTCCGATGTGGACGACATATCGCAACTCACCACGGACGTCAACCCGGACGCCGAACTATACGCCACAACAATCGCGGACGCGCTGACGGCGGGCAAACCGCTGGTGGTAGCATTCTCCACGCCGGCGTACTGCCAAACGGCTACATGCGGGCCTCAGCTAGATGTGATAAAGCGGCTCAAGGCGGACTACGGCGGCGCTACGAATTTCATACACATAGAGGTCTATGACAACCCGCATGAAATAGAGGGCGATCTGAGCCGCGCCATCATATCGCCCACGCTGACGGAGTGGGGGCTGCCGAGCGAGCCTTGGACGTTCGTGATGGACGGCGAGGGCATTGTGCGCGCCAAGTTCGAGTCGTTCACCACGCGCGAGGAGCTGGAGGCGGCGCTGCGGGCGGTGGCGCAGTGATTATGATTATAGGAATGATTGTTACCAGCGCGAGGGCTTTCGGAAAACGCCGTCATCGTCTTCAAGACTATCGGAGAATTGACTGACGCTTAACGGGCCCTGCCTGAGTTTACGGTAGAAATCGACTGCCTCTTTCAAAACGCGGCTAGGGTTTTCTTGCGGGTTTAACAGTCCTACCTTCAATCCAAATTCATCCCGCACAATCTTTATCGGCGTTACAAGGTCTGCATCGTTAGACACGATAACGGCTTGCTCGTACTCTTTTCTGAAACCATCTAACAGCAGGTAGCTTGCAAGATTGACGTCGGAGCCTTTCTCTTCCGTTCTCATAACATCCACCATGCGTGAACCACTTATAGGCGGATGCGCCAGAGGCAACCTCTTAGTGTTAGTTTGAAAGCGTCCCAAGTGAACCGAAAGGTTTGGGATGGTCTTGATCGCGCGGATGTAAATCTGTTGCCGCTGTCTTTTCTGAGGATCATTTGGGGTTGCCTTTACCAGAGCGGTAAAGTATCTGATTCGGCGTATTTGAGCTTTAGGAAGCAAGTTGCTGAACAGAGTCGAGAAATCTAGCCACTTGTAGCTAGTTCCTTTAAGGCTTCCGTTGTAGAGATTAAAGCCGTCTATGTAGCAGTTGGTCAGCATTGCTATTATCCGCATATAAAGCTGAAGCCGCCTTTATCGGGCGGCTTCGCGCCCTGCCGCCGAAGCGAACAGGGGGGGTTATGCGCTAATAATAAGCGCTGACGGGCGCGTTGTCAAGCTGGAGTATTTTCAAAGTCAAATGGTATTGAGTTTGCTCTTATGGCAGAAAACTAGCGCAAGCAGATTCACCCAAGCCCGCAAAGTCCACCTAGCGGGGCTTCAAGTTGACAAGCCGTATGCGGGTTGATAAAGTTGATGCCGATATGTTGGAATATGTTCTCGTCGGCGTCTGCGCCTGTATGAGCCGCCACCGCTAGGGAGTGGGCAGCCAGGCTTTGCCAAATATAAGCGCAACCACAACCTCGCTCAACACAAACCGAATGAGCGGGGTTTTTGTTTGCATAAAGCGGTTGGGAGAACGCCGCCGACGTCAACCCGTCAAGGCGATGTTTAGCCGCTTGGGATATTTGGGCGCAGACGCAGAGCGATACAGTAAATCGGATTTCAAGCAATCTGCGAAAAGATGCGCCCGCGCAAGCGCAGAGCGAGAGAGCGAGTCGAGTAAGGGAGAGAAATCGGAATGACGCAAACGGAGTGGAAGCCCCGCGCACAAGGGATAATAGATATACTGCCGGAAGAGATTGACGATTTTGAAACGCAGGTGGCGCGCTTTCAGGCGGGCGATTGGGATCCCAACGACTTTATGGCGTTTCGGCTGCGGCAAGGCGTGTACGGACAGCGCCAGCCGGACTCGCAGATGTTTCGGATAAAGTGTCCCTTCGGCGGCGTCAACGCCGATCAGCTTGACGCCCTGGGTGAACTTGCCGCCAAGTACGCCCCGCTCAACAAGGGGCATGTCACCACGCGCGAAAACTTCCAGTTTCACCACATAAGCCTTGACGACGCGCCCGCGATCATGCGGCTTATCGGCGATGTGGGGCTGAGCACCCGCGAGGCGTGCGGCAACACCGTGCGCAATGTGACCGGCTGCGCCGTGGCGGGCGTGTGCGCCAACGAACCCTTCGATGTCACGCCGTATGCGGCCGCCTATGCGCGCTATTTCGTGCGCCATCCGTTCAGCCAATCGCTGCCGCGCAAAATCAAGAGCGCCTTCTCCGGCTGCGACAACGATTGCGCCATCACGCCGATTCACGATGTAGGCTTTCTGCCGCGCGTCCAAGACGGCAAGAAGGGCTTCAAGATGGTGGTGGGCGGCGGCACTTCCATTATGCCGCGCATCGCGCCCACGCTCTACGATTTCGTGCCTGCCGACGAATACCTCAAGGTTACCGAAGCGGTGTTGCGCATCTTCCACCGCACAAACGAACTGCGCCGCAACCGAATGAAGGCGCGCATCAAGTTCTACATCGCGCGCGTCGGCATAGACGAATTCCGCAAAGAGGTCGAGGAAGAAGTGCGGCAGTCTTGGGCGCAGCGGTCGTTTGACCCGGCGGATCTGCTGTTCGTGGAAGACGAATCGCAGGACGCGCCGCCGCTGAACGGGAATTACGCCGCATTCGGCAGCGAGCCGGAGTTTGAGCGCTGGCTCGACAGCAATGCGCAGGCGCAGCGTCAGCAGGGCTACAACGCCGTAACCGCGCGGCTGCCGTTGGGGGACATCGACGCGCGGCAGTTCCATCAGCTCGCCGATTTGTCGCGCAAGTACGCCGGCGGCCGCGCGCGCATCACGCATCAGCAGAACATCGCATTCCGCTGGGTACCCGAAGGCGCGCTGTATGAGGTATGGCAGCGCCTCTGCGAAATCGGCTTCGGCGGCGCGGGCGCGCACGAAATCACGGACATCGTGTCCTGCCCCGGCACGGATAGCTGCAAGCTTGGCATAACCTCATCGATGGGGCTCGGCAGAGCGCTGACGGACGCCGTGGAGGCGGTGGACAAGTCCGATCCGCTGGTACGCGGTATGCGCATCAAGATGAGCGGCTGTCCCAACGGCTGCGGTCAGCATCACATCGCCGACATAGGCTTTCACGGCGCGGCGGCGAAGGGCCCGGGCGGTCAGGTGCCGGCGTACGAACTCTTCCTAGGCGGAAGCTACGCTCAGGACGACGCCCGCTTTGGGCAGCGCGTCCGGACGAAAATCCCCGCCAAGCGCGCGCCCGATGCGCTCAAAAGCGTCATCGCCGACTATCGACAAGGGCGCAACGACGGCGAACTCTTCAAAGACTATGTGCTGCGCGTCGGCACGGGACACTTCGAAGAGATGCTCTCCGAATACAAGGATCTGCCCGACCTGAACCGCGAGACGCTGGAGCAGTACATCGACTGGGACAAGACGGTCAAGTATGTGCTGGAGCGCGGCGAAGGCGAGTGCGCCGTGTAGCCATCCGCCAATCCGCCAAGCTACGCCGTTATTCGGCAATATCTACAGCAAATAAGAACGCCCCCGAATTTCTATAGTTCGGGGGCGTTTCGTCTGCGCTTGGGGACTAGGGATCGCAAGATGATGCGCCGTACTAATCCTACGGGCGTTTCGGTTGCGCTTGATGGGATGGGCTATGTTTCAGCGCGCACAATGCCTTTGCCGCGGGCGTTGCGTAGGCGCTTGTAGTTCGGAGCTCGCGCGGCGTGGCGGGTATGTTAGCGGCGAAATATGCGGCGCACTTTGTCTTTCAACGAACCTGCGGCGCTTTCGGGTTCGTCGTCGATGTAGTTGCCGCGCCACATCTTGCGGGTACTGCGCGCGCCGCCGGATGCGCGCTTGGACGGCTTGATGAAGAACATAGCGTAGGCGATGATGAACACCACCAGCGCCGCCCACGCCAGCGGCCCGAACACCATCGGTAGCATAGCGCGCAGAACGGCGGCTACCAGCAGCAGCGCCACCGCCGTGAGCATAAGCTTGCCCGGCGATATGGGCCAATCGCTGCCGGACATGGACTGCCGCGCGTACCGCCATACAAGGCTGCGCAGGCTTTGACGCGACGACTGTGGCTTAGGCAGCGGCGCCTGCGCCTCCGCCTTCTTCAAAATATCCTCGATTTCTCTCTGATATTGGTCAGGCATCCTTGTTACCTCTGTTGCCTCTGCTGCGGGAAAGAGTGAAGTTACGGACTGACTAAATCCTAAACAAGATTCGGGAAGCTGTCAACAGCGCATTCAGCCTTTCATATCGGGTACGCTGCGGGGTTTAGCGTAAGGGCGCTGACTGGGATGATTTTAACGCAAAGGCGCAAGAGTGCGAAATGGACGGGGATAAGCCTCGCGCCTATTTGTTCACGGGAAACTCCGCAATCCAGAGGTTTGTAGGCGCGCCGTCCGAATCCCAAGTGTACTGACCGGTTGAGATGCGGTCTATTTCGTAGTCGGGAAGCCTCACCCTTGCCGCGCATGCGCTGTCTTGCATCCCACCATATTGTACAAACTCAAAATCGAGGTTCTCAAAGCCACGCTGCCTCTGTACAACTGGAAGGTCATCCACATTCTGAGGGAATGCGCCTAAGAAGAATGTCGACCTTACATCGGCATAGCCGCACGGCTGCTTGAAGTAATGCAGTTCGCGCCCGTCTATGTACACATCAAAGTTGGAGCGCGCCACAGGCTCGAGGGTCCGGGTTAACAACAGGGTTTCTTGGAATGCCGTGGGATCCGCCCTGTACTCATTCACGGGAAACTCCGCAATCCAGAGGTTTGTAGACGCGCCATCCGCATCCCACGCATCCCAGGTGTACTGACCGGTTGAGACGCGGTCTATTTCGTAGCCGGGAAGCCTCACCGTCGCCGCGCATGCGCCGTCTTGCATCCCGCCATATTGTCCAAACCTAAAGTCGAGGTTCTCAAAGCCGCGCTGCCTATGCTCAACAGGGAGATCATCCACATTCTGAGGGAATGCGCCTAAGAAGAATGTCGACCTTATATCGGCATAGCCGCACGGCTGCTTGAAGTAATGCAGTTCGCGCCCGTCTATGTACACATCAAAGTTGGAGCGCGCCGCAGGTCCGGCGGTCCGGATCAACGACAGGGTTTCTTGGAACGCCGCTGCATCCGCCCTAGCGTAGAGGTGCGTCATAAGCGCCAATCCGATGCTGCCCGCAATAATGAGCGCGCAAATGACCATCCAAGGCGTTACGCGCCTCTTTGATTCCTGTAAAGAAATCATGTTCTTTGATGGGGGGGTTATGCGAATGGAAGGCAGCGCAGCCGTGAAGGCGGCGACCGATGCCGCTATCTTTTGGCGCGCCGCTGTTTGATCCAGCAGTACATGCAACGCGTAGAAGAAGCAACAGACGCTAAACAGATACTCGCCCAGTTCGTTAGACGCTATATGAACGTGAGCGCCGCGACGAGACCAGTGGTGATGAACCACATAATAGGCGCACAAAGATATCGACAAGGACGCGGCGGCGGCGATGAACAACCCAGCGTTTCTAGAAAGCAATGCAACTATGAGCGCGACTATGAGCAGCAGCAGAAATAGTTCTATATGCGAGGATAGGGTTACACCCTCTAAAACGTCGCCTTCATAAATTCTATAAAAGTGAGACATCGTGATGAGAAGGGCTAATGTTATCAGGATAGGCGGGGACGGAATCCCCAATATCCTGTTTTTGCGCGCAAAGAATGTAGCGCAGGCTGCCAGGCACAGCATGAATATCACTGCCATTTGCTCACTGAAACCAACCGCATCAGCAAAGGCTTTGCTATTGTGAATGTTGAATTCCCTTTGGTAGTTCAAGTTCACCATAAAATCGGGCGTAGCGAACCCGATTATGTGCTGTCCCCAGCTGCTCTCTTCGCCGGCAAAGAACAGCAGCGCTATGCCGCCGAGAATGTAGACGCAGCGCGGCAATAGACGCCGCGTCGCCAAAGCGGCGGCGAACAACACGCCGCCGCCCAGCAGAAACACGACGAAAGTGAGAAGCTCTACTACCGCTCCCTCTCCCGTTGTCAGAAAGTCATAGGTAGGCGTATGGGCTACGGCGATATAGCCGAAGAAGAGCGCATGCAGACACACAAAGATGCAGCAAAGCTGCCCCAGCCTTGCGCTGATTGTTGACTGTTGGACGTCGTCTGCGCGGGCATTCTCGCGCATATCTGTGGGAAGCCTTGAAAGGTTATCGGACATACAGCCTACTCGGATATAGAACGATGCTTTGCCCGTAGCGTCAACCCGAACCGCCGGCGGGCGTCAACTTTGCGCGGTTGACGATTTATGAGGAAATTCGAACATCTACGGATGGCACAGATTATACAAGATAGGGTTATGCTTGCGCCGGCGTGGTTGAAGTTGGGCTGGGATTTAATGTACTTGCGCTTGCTGAGAACGCTTATCTAGTTTGATGGAAGTTTCCATTCGGCATGCCGCCCCCAATGCGCCCGCGCGCATCACCCCCTAGCGTCGAGATACGCCTGCAGCATCACCGCCGCGGCCGCCGCGTCGACGCTGCCCTTATCGCGGCCGCCGCGCGCCGATGCGTCCCCCGATTGCGCCAGCATTCGCGCCGCCTGCGCCGAGGATAGGCGCTCGTCCACCTGCGTTATCGGCATGGGCGTGCATGCGTCAAGCGCGGCGGCGAACTCCAGCGTGATGCGCGCCTGCGCGCCGATGCGCCCGGACATCAGGTAGGGTATGCCTACGATTATTTCACTCGCTGAATGGCGCTCCGCCACCGATGCAACCGCGTTCACGGCGGCGTCTATGTCCGTTGCGCCGTCGCGCTCGATCGTGGTCAGCGGGGACGCAAGCATACCCAGCGGATCGCTCAGCGCAACGCCGATGCGCCTATCGCCTACATCCAGCGCCAGTATTCTCAAAGCGTCCCTTGCCTATTGCGCCCAACGGCTGATTGCCGCTTGCCTACCGCCATTCGGGTTGCCGCCGCCTATTTAGCGCTGATTGCAATTTACGATGTTACGCCGTCTTTTGGCGCGCTAGATTGGCGGCGCCGGCGATTGCGTCGTCCAGGCGGCTTGCGTCGCGGCCGCCGGCTTGCGCCATATCCGCGCGTCCGCCGCCGCCGCCGCCGATGATTTTGCCCAGGTCGCGCGCGTATTCCCGCGCATCGGCGCCCGCCGCCACTAGGTCGCGCGTGATGCCGATGCTGATGGTGGGGCGCTCGTTGATGACCGCGCCCAAAATCACGATGCCGCTGCCCATCTTGTCGCGCAGCCAATCGCTTATCTCGCGCAGTGAGTCGGCGTTGGACGCGTCCACGCGCGCCGCAAGCACGGATACGCCGTTCACATCCTGGCGCATATCCAGCAGCAGTTCGGCGGCCTGCAGCGCATTGCGCCGCTCCGTCGCCTCAAGCTGCCGCCTCAGGTCGTCGATTTCGGCGAGCAGATCGCTCACGCGCGCCTCGAGTTCGGGCGGGCTTGTTTGCAGCATGCGCGATACGCCGTCTTGTTGGCTGAAGCGCTCCCACACCAGGCGTTCCGCCGCTCTGCCGCTCACCGCCTCAAGCCGCCGCATGCCTGCGCCGATGCCGGATTCGCCTAGGATATAGACGCTGCCCACTTCGCCGGTATGCCCGACATGCGTGCCGCCGCACACCTCGAAGCTGAAAGTATCGCCGTTGGCTATCTCAATTAGGCGCACCCTATCGCCGTAGCGGTCGCCGAAGAACGCCAGCGCGCCGCGCCGTATCGCAGAGGCGTAGGTGTCTTCATCGCGCCGCACGCTTGCGTTTGCGCGTATCTTTTCGTTGACTAGAAGCTGCACCTGCCAAAGTTCGGCTTGGGTTACCGGCTGCACATGCGAGAAGTCGAAGCGCAATCGGTCGGGCGCAACCAGCGAGCCCGCCTGCCGCACATGCGCCCCCAGCACTTCGCGCAACGCGGCGTGAAGCATATGCGTTGCGGTGTGATTGCGCGCCGTATCCTGCCGCCGCACCGGGTCGACCTGCGCGTCCACCGTATCGCCCAAGCGCACAAAGCCCGCGCTGACCCTGCCGAAGTGGACGATGACATCGGGCATGACCGCCTGCGTATCGCGCACTTCCACGGCGCCGTCCGGCCCGGTTAGGATGCCGGCGTCGCCTACCTGTCCGCCGCCTTCTGCGTAGAACGGCGTCTGCACCAGCACAACCTCTACATCCTGCCCGGCAGCCGCTTCGCTGACAACCGCATCGTCCGCGATAAGCCCCACTATGGGCGATGAGGCGCTGATTTGGTCATAACCGAGGAAGCGGGTTGCGCCCACGCCTAGGCTTTCGTAGAGGCGGATCTTGGCGCGCTCTTCGCCGAATTGCGCCGACGCTCTGCCGCGCTGGCGCTGCGCTTCCATTTCGCGCTCAAAGCCCGCTATGTCCACCGCGACGCCCTGACCGCGCGCGATTTCCTGCGTCATCTCCACGGGGAAGCCGTAGGTGTCCCAGAGCCGAAACACCGTATCGCCTGCCAGCGTACTCTCAGCGTCTTCGTCTGCATCGGAGGCGGATGCCTTCGCCTCATCAAGCGCTTCGGTGAGGATGTTGTAGCCGTTTTGGAACGCCTGCTGAAAGCGCTCTTCTTCCAACCTAATGACGGTGTAGATGAACTCTTGATTGTTGACAAGTTCGGGATAGACGCCGCCCATCTTGTCAATGGTAACTTCGGCGATATTGCCTAGGAACGGATCCTCCAAGCCCAGCAATCGCCCGTGCCGTATGGCGCGGCGTATGAGGCGGCGCAGCACATAGCCCCGCCCTTCGTTGCCAGGAACCACGCCGTCCGCAATCAGGAATGTGGCGCTGCGGCCGTGTTCGGCGATTGCGGCGAGCGCGTAGTCGGTATCGCGGTCAGCGCCCCAGCGCTTGGCGGCTATCTCTTCGGCGCGCTGCACCATCGGGCGAAAGATGTCGGTTTCGTAGATGGTGGGGACTTCCTGCATAACCACGGCGGCGCGCTCCAACCCCAAGCCGGTGTCGATGCTGGGCGCGGGCAGCGGCGTGCGATGTCCGTCCAAGTGGTGGTAGAACTGCATAAACACAAGGTTCCAAAGCTCCACATAGCGATTGCAAACCTCGCCTGCGGCGTTCATTATGTTTTCGCAGTTGGGGCCGCAGTCGGACTGCAGGCAGCCTCTGCCTTCGCCGAAATCGTAGTGGAGTTCGCTGCACGGGCCGCATGGGCCTTCGTCGCCGGCTGGGCCCCACCAGTTGTCTGCGTCGCCGAACTTGTAGATGCGGCTTGCGGGGACGCCTACATCCTGCCAAAGCCCAAGCGCCTCTTCGTCCGTATCGTGGACGGTGATGGCGAATCGCTCGCGCGGCAGCCCTAGCTTAGTGTCCAGCATATCCAGCGCAAAGCGGATGGCGTCCTTCTTGAAGTAGTCGCCGATGCTGAAATTGCCCAGCATCTCGAACAGCGTGAGATGCGTGGCGTCGCCCACTTCGTCGATATCCACCGTGCGAAACGATTTCTGCGATGAGGTCAGGCGTTGATTGGGCGGCGCGGCTTCGCCCGAATAGTAGGGCTTGAACTGCACCATGCCGGCGGTGGTCAGCAGTAGCGTAGGATCGCCCACCGGAATCAGCGATGAGCTCGCCACCCTGCTATGCCCCTGCGCCTCGAAGTAGCTCAGAAACGCTTCCCGAATGTCGTCGCCGCTCATATAAGTAGGCATAGGCGTGTTACCTCAAACAAGTGTTGTATCTAAGACAATAGGTTAGCACAAATTGAAGGGCGGGCGCATTGGGGGGCGTGAACTTAGCCCTACACCATCGGAGCGGGTAAGGTTAGGAAGAGGGTCAACGCTTTCAGACGCGGCGCAGTCGATTAGCTATACCACCAACCGCGCCCCCGCAGGCCGCCGCTTGCCCCCATGCACCGACGGCTCCGCGCACCACTTGGCCGCGAGCATCCGCACGCCCTCATACACGGCGGCGTCGAAGCCCAGCATATCGCAGACCACGCGGCGATCCAGCAGCGCGCGGTTGGCGTCGGCGTCGGCAAGATACGCCGGCTGCAGCTCCAGCTCGCGGAACTCGTCGAAGATTTCCTGCGCCGTCGCAAGTTGGGCGTCGGTGAGTGCGCGCAAGTCGAGGATGGGGAAGAAATCGGCTGAGCGGATGGTCATTCTGCCTCTCCCCGGATTCTGAAGGCTTGCGTGCCACCATTGCATCAGAATGCCCAGCGTACTGTTGCCCCATACCGCAAAGGCGTAGTCGAAGCGGATGTCAGCGAATTGTACATTGGGCCACGCGGTTCCACCGATCGAATTCTGTTCTGTGAATGCTACCGTAAGCGCTTGGGAAGCGAACCCAAACTCAAGGTTTAGATGCGCGCGGCTTGCTGTTGCCCATATCGTAGCGGCTTTGGTTTCCATTCCCCGCCGCGCTTGCAGTTGTGAATCGGGTTCGCAGATTATGCGCGTCTCTTTCTTGGCGTTGTGATTCCATAGCGATGGGTAGGTAGCGGTAGTACTTGGCTCTATCTTGTCGAACGCGCCGCGCGGCAACGGCCCCGTTATATCACGATGAACATATCCGAGTTTGCCCACTCTTCCAAGTTGCGCCATTTTGAGTTCCAGCGATTGTGGTTGAGCAGGCAGCCATAGCGTTGATTGCGTCAGTGAGTACGCCGTTTGCGCTACGGCAGCATCGTATAGACGCACAGCGCTCAACTTGCCGTCGGCGGTTTGCGGCATATCTAGCGTTTCGCCTATCTTCTCAGATCCAAGCGAAAGCGGCTCGCCGCCGTAAGGTCCATCCTCTATTTTGCGAATGTTGGAATTGTCGAGGATAGCGCTTGCCACAATCGAGGCTTGCGCCAAACCCTGCGGACGTTGGCGCAAAGATGTGAATTGCGCGCGCTGCGCCTTGGGCTCATCTCCAACGCGCTTGCGCGCAACGATAAGACATTCGCCAAGCTCGTATCCGCCGAAAATGATATAGCGTCCACGTTCGCGGCGGCGATGCTGATAACGGATATTTCGGCGTAATCCTCCGCGAGCATCCGCCGAAACTTGTCCCAAGACTGCCCGGCAGCCGCCACCAACGGCAGCACAAACGCGAACACGCCGCCCGGCCTGAGCTTGCGGTTAGCCACCGCCGAAAACGCCGACGCAAGCCCGGCATTGCCGTGATAGCAGTTGTCCGAGCCAAGTCTGTTTAGGCGGTCGCCCATGCGCGTTTGGTCAGCGGCGGGCGCGCCAAACGCGGCGAATGCGGGATTGACTACATCGTGATGCTCGCCGCCGTGATTGGTCGACCTAGTGAACGGCGGGTTCATTATCACCAGGTCAAACGATTCGTCCGGAAACTCCACGGGGACTTGGGATGCGGTCTCTTCGCCGCGGCTGCCGGTGCGCCGCGCGGGATCGTTCATGTTGAACAGCGTCATCACGCTTGAAGATCGCAGTAACTCAAGCGAACCTATTTGTATGCTGCCGTCGGCTTGGCGTCCATAGGGCATTGCGTACAATCGCGATAGGTCGAAGCCTACGCCGGGTTGTATGCCTGACAGCGTGGCGCCGCTGATGTGAATGGCGCTAGGCATCACATCGCAGCCGTACAGCGCATCTTCCATCATCGCTTTGTGCAGTGAAGCGGAGTCGCCGCCGGCGTGTTCGTGGCGTATGGAGAACTGCTCATACACGGCGGATAGCAGCGCGCCCGTGCCGCAGGTGAAGTCCGCCACGCGCAGTTCACCTATGGCGGCGGCGTCCGCCCAGTCGATGCCGCTTAACTTGGCTACCGCAAGCCTTGCAAGCAAAGCGGCGGACTCGGGACGCGTGTAGAAGGTGGCGAGATATTTGCGGTCGGCTATAAGCCGTTGGAATATGCGCCCGGTGAGGTCGTGCGCGAAAATAGCGCCGCCTGCGTTGACGCTCTCCGCGGTGTCGCGCAGGCGGTCTAGGATTTGCGCCGCGTAGTAGGCGGGGAGCTGGTTCACGATGTCGCGCGCGATAGCGAATATAGCCCAGTAGTTGATGTTTTCAAGGATGTCGTCCCATGCCGCGCTTATCTTGGATCTCGGATTGTCGGCGGCGGTTCCCCAAAGCAGATTGAGCGGCTGAACATCTGCGTCGGCGCGCATTCCTGCGATGCGCTCATGGAATATAAGGGCGTTTGCGATGATGGCGCACGCCATCCGTCGGGCGGCGGCAGGATCGGGCATGCCCAACAGTCGCTCTATTTCCTGCGTGATTCGAGGACGCAGTTTGCCCACATCGTTCAGAACGGCGACGGCACTATCGATGCCTTGCTCCAAAATATCCGTGGCGTCGTCGACCTCGCTTTCGGACACGGACACCAGGCGTATCAGGTCGGCAAGGTCGGACACGCCGCCGCTAATCCAACCCGATGCGGGAAAACGCGTTTCGTCTTCGTAGAACACGGCGTATTCTAATCGCGCCGATCGAATTGCGCTATCCAGATCTAAAGCATTCGCGACATCCTCCGGGTATCGCAAGGCAATGGCGGCTTCGATGCGCTTGCCGCCGTCTGTCAGCCGCAAGCCAAGCCGCGCCTTTGCCTCATCCTCTGCGGTGTATGCCGGCATATACTCGGCTTCCACTACGACGGGCGAGCGCTGGTCGTCCGTGATGATGATGTCGGGACGCAGTCCTGGATGTCCTTCGATGACCTGCGTATTTTCATAGCGCACGGTAGCGCCGCGCATCATCTCTTGCAGCAATGCGCCCAGCATGGCGTTGGCGCTGGATTCGGCTTGGCGCGAGGTGGTGGTCATCCGAGTGTCCTTAATTCGCAACGCATTATTCGCAGCGCATTCACAGACGTCGTGTGTGTTCAATTCTGATGCAGGCTATTATATGGGCGCTTGTTCTATGGCGCAACGGCTGTGGTGTTCACTTTGCGCCCAATCCATCAGCGCGCGCTGAGCTTCTGCGTATTCGCGCCGTTCATAGGCATTGTCCTGTAGGGCGTTAGTCTTGGGGTTGACGGTCTAGGGCAAGTCAGTCTTGGGGTCGGCGGTCTAGGATGTGGATGTACATGAAAGCGCCGGTGAAGGTGATGGCTTCTTCGCAGTGTCCGCCGAGCATTTCACCGGATGGGCGCGCCGCCGCTAGGTGGATGTGAACGCGTATGCCTTCGCCTTCCGGCAGCGGCTGGATGTAGCCTTCGGCGCTGACAAGTTCGAGGTTTTCGTCTATGACGGAGCGCTCGAATACGGGGGCGTTGGCTTCGTTGAAATCGCACAGGTTTCGCAGCTTGAGCTGGCGCAGGCTGCCGATGCAGGATGTTATGGCGGCTTCGCGTATGCCGTTGGCGCGCGCGAACTCTTCGAGCCCGCTCACAAGCGCCTCGCCCGCCGCAAATCTGCGGTAGATTATATGCGTCTTATCGGCATCCCATCGCTGCATTGTGTCCCCCTGCGATACGCTTGCGGCGCCGACGCGGGCGGCGCTACCGCTCTATGCGGACGCTCATAACATCGATCATCCCCTGCACGCGCCCCTCGATCCGCGATTGCCCTTCCGTAACCGTCTTTATTTCGTAGCGCAAAGATTCGGTCAGTTCGGCTTGCGCCGCGAACTGGCTATCGGTGTCCGCCTTCTGCGCGGCGAACTGGCTGTCCATAGCTGACTTCTGCGCGGCGAATTGGCTATCGGTGTCCACCTTGCGCTCAGCGAAACGCCTATCCATGTCTTCACGCAGCAGGTCAATCTGCCTATCAAAGTTCGACTTCTGTTCGGCGAACTGCCTAGCAGTGTCCGCTTTCTGTTCAGCGAGCTGCCTGCTAAAGTTCGTATTCTGTTCGGTGAAGCGTCTGTCCATATCTTCACGCAGCAGGTCAATTTGCCTATTAAAACCTGCTTCCTGATCAGCGAACTTCGTGTTGATGTCCGCTTTCAGATTTCTGAGGACGCTGGCAAGTCCCAGCCCCAGCGTTATGCCAACTGCTATGATGGCGATTAGTTCAGGCGACATCGGCTAACTCCCAATTTCGGTTTGTTGGCGCTATTGTACACGATGAGGGCGCATTGGACACGCCGCATTCCATCGTTGGATGTCCCAATAAGGGATATGCGGGATGGACGAGACACGATCGGCGGAGCCTCGAATCCCGTCCATCCCGCGCACTCTTGCGGCGCGCTTACACCGACGGACGCCGCTCGAATGGCCGCGCGCGCTGTTCGTAGGCATACGCCGCGCGGAAGACCGTGGGCTCGTCGAACGGCTTGCCGGCTATCTGCAAGCCTATGGGCAGCCCGTCGGTTGTGAAGCCGCACGGCGTCGATATGGCGGGCATGCCCGTGAGGTTGTAGGGGCCGGTGAAGCTGGGGACTCTGGATGTGGTCATGGCGTCCATTTCGTCGAAGCGCGGCGCCGGGTTGGACATCGTGGGCGTGGCTATCACATCCACGCGCCGAAGCGCCTCGGCGAACTGGCGCTTCAGCACGTTTCGCGCGCGCTGCGCCTGCGCATAGTCCGCCGCCGAGAACAGCCCGCCCGTGCGAAAGCGCGCCCTGACCATTTCGCCGAAAAGTTCGGGCTTGTTTCGCAGGTTGTTTTGGTGATACGCAAACGCTTCGGACAGCATTATGACGGGCTGCGCCGCGCCTGCGTGCGCCAGCATCGGAACGCTGATCTCTTCGATATGCGCGCCCATATCCTCATATTCGCTGAGGGCGCTGTCCACCGCCGCAAGCGTCTGCTTGTCGATCTTGGGGTCGTCGGCGAAGAAGAAGTGGCGCGGAACGCCGATTCGCAGCCCGCTCACATCCGCTTTCAGCGCCGCCGCATAGTCGGGGACGGGCGCTTGGCTGCTGGTTGGGTCTTTGGGGTCGTAGCCCGCGATTGCCTGCAGCATAATGGCGGAGTCTTCCACAGTCCAGGTCATAGGGCCGCAGTGGTCTAGGCTCCAGCTGAGCGGCACGACGCCGTATCTGCTGACGCGCCCGTAAGTCGCCTTGATGCCCGCGATGCCGCAGAAGGCGGCGGGGCCGCGTATCGAGCCGCCCGTGCATGAACCCAGCGTTCCCATGCAGAGCCCGGCCGCTATGCCCGCGCCTGAGCCGCTGCTGGAACCGCCCGGTATGTGGTCGAGGTTCCACGGATTGCGCGCCAATGGAAAGCCGTTTGTGGGATCCGGGCCGCCCAGCGCGAATTCGTGCATCGCCAGCTTGCCGAGCAGCACGGCGCCCGCCGCCTTCAAGCGCGCCGTGGTGGTGGCGTCGGCGGTCGGGACGCGATCCGCCATAACCTTGGAGCTGGCGGTTGTGCGGACGCCGGCGGTGTCGTAGAGGTCTTTGAGCGCGATGGGAATGCCGTGCATCGGGCCGCGATAGTCGCCGCGCAGGATCTCCGCCTCCGCTTGGCGCGCCGCCGCCATTGCGTCGTCGTGCAGAACCGTTATGTAGCATTGCAGCGTATCGTCCAGCGCATCGATGCGGTCTAGGAATGCGCGCGTGAGTTCCACGGGGGACAGACTGCGGCTTCGCAGCAGTTCGCCCGCTTCGGCTATGGTCAGGTAGTATAGGGGCGCTGCGCTTTGCGTCATTGCGACACCTCCGGCTCCCATCCCGGCGAAAACGCCACCGCCAGGTCTTCGGCATCCAAGTCAAGCGCGTTCATCCGCGCAATCGGCTCAATGTAGTATTCGTACATCGGCTTCAGATGCTCGAGTTCGTCGTCGCTGAGATCCATCCCTGCGCGCAACGCAAGCGCGCGGAAATCATCAGTAGATATTGAGTTGGACATCGCAATAGCCTCCTTGATTTAGCGGTTTAGAGCAGAGGTTTGGACACTGGTTTCGCCTACGGGCCTTCTTCCCAGTATTGCGCCGGCGAGCGCGGCGGGAAGGGTTTGTACGGATATGCGGCGAGCCTGTCTTCGTTCAGGTCGATGCCCAGCCCGGGCGTATCAGGCAGCCGTATGTAGCCGCCTTCCACTTCGAAGGGCGCAACCGCTATGTCCCTGCCGAACTCTTCCAAGTTCACGAAGTATTCGGTTATCAGGAAATTGGGGATTGCGGCGGACACCTGCAGCGTAGCCGCCAAGCCCACCGTGGTGCTGTTGAAGTTGTGCGGCGATATTGCCACGAAGTACGGCTCCGCCATCGCCGCTATCTCTTTGAGTTCCAGGATGCCGCCCACATTGCACACATCGGGGTTGAGTATATCGGCGGCTTGCTTCTCGAACACCTCGCGAAACTCGAACTTGGTGTAGAGTTCCTCGCCCGTTACCACCGGTATGTTGATCTTTTGGCGCGCGGCGGCAAGGGCGTCTATGTTTTCGGCAAGCACCGGCTCTTCGTACCAGAATGGGCGAAACTGCTCGATGTCCTGCGCGATGCGGACGGCGTGCATCGGCGCAAGCCGGCGGTGCATCTCGACCAGGATGTCCACATCCGGGCCTACGGCGTTTCGCACGGCGCGCACATTCTCCACGGCGGCGCGCTCAACTTCTTTGCCGACGAAGGTGCGCCAGCGGCCGGGTATAGGATCGAACTTGAGCGCGCTAAAGCCCATCTCGATGACCTGAGAGGCGCGCTCCGCCAGCGCGTCCAGCGTGGGCGCGCCGCCGGACCAGCCGTTGGCATAGACGCGTATCTTGTCGCGGCAAGCGCCGCCGATGAGCTTATGCGTGGGCGCGCCGTATGCCTTGCCCGCAATGTCCCACATCGCATGCTCCAGCCCGCTTATGGCGCAGTGGTAGTCCATTGCGCCGCGCCGCCCGGCGAAGTCGTCGTACGCCGTCTGAATGAAGTGCTTGATGTTCGTGGGATCCCTGCCGATAAGGTAGCGCCGTATCTGATCGATGTGCGCCGTAATCTGCAGGTCGCGGTCGGACTGCGTGTAGCATTCGCCCCAGCCGTGAACGCCTGCGTCCGTCTCGATTTTCACGAAGCACAGGTTCTTAGCCTTGCCGGGGTGAACCAGAAATGTCTTGATGTCGGTAATCTGCATTTTCTCTCCCGGAATGTGGTATTAGATGGGGACGCCGCTTATCCTATCTCTTTGCGCCTATGCGTTAAATCCCTATGCGCTATCCGCATCCGTAGTATAGTATAATGAACGCAGGCTGCCCCTGTAGCTCAGGAGGATAGAGCAACGGTTTCCTAAACCGTGTGCCCCGGTTCGAGTCCGGGCAGGGGTACCATATCATCCCCTAGACTTGCCGCCGCGCGCTATGCTGCCGCCGTGCGATGCGGATGCGCCGCAAGCCATCGTCCCGTTCTGTACAACTTGATTTTAGAGCATCACGCGCTCTAACCCGTGTTGCGCCTACCGCCGCTCAGTTCAGCCACGAAACCAGTTCAGCCGCCGCGCTGCGTCGGGACGGGGGCGCATTCGCCGGCTCGCCGATGAACAGCGCGCCCACCATAGCCCAGTCGGCCTCTGCCCCCAGCGTTTCGGCGAGCCGCGGATGGCGCGTTACGCCGCCGGTGCTCCAGTCCACCACCAGCCCTTCGGCCACCGCCGCAAGCGCCATATTGTGAACCGCGCAGCATACCGATGCGTAGTTTTCCTGCGTGGTCTCGGCGTCCCTGCCCGGCACGCTGTACACATACACCATCGCCGGGGCGTTCAGCACGCGGCTTTTGCTGGCGTCCGCCGATGCTTGCTTTTGCGCCGGGTTCGGGTTGGCGACGCTCTCATACGCTGTCTGCCACGCCAGCTCGGCGGCTTGCCGTCGCGCGGCGCTGTCCTTGTCCAACACAAAGAAGCGCCACGGTTCGGTCAAGCGGTGATTCGGCGCCCATATCGCGGCGTCAAACATGCGCTCAAGCGCGGCGCGCTCAACCGGCGCGTCGGTGAACTCTTTGGTCATTCGCCTGCCGAATATCGCCTCATAAACCGTAGTGTTCGTCTGCGGAATGGAAACCTCGTCGCTTCTTATCGCCCGTGCAGTCATTGCCGCTCCTTGCTGTTTTGCGTCTGATTAAGCCCGTTTTGCGCCGTCGATTCGTCGATGGACAGCGCCCGTTTTCTGCGTGTTCAAGCCGTTTGTAAGCGTTCCGCCAACGGCTAACCCATACGAACCGCTAGGCTAAATATACACTTAACGCTATCAGTGTCAACTATTAGCGCCGCCCGTATCATTCCCGCTAAACCGATTACGCCTATCCCAAGCGGGGGCGTAACGGCTATAAGCATATAGCGCGATATATGATGCAATTTTCAAAATAACTCTGGACTAGCCTAAAAATCGGTGTAATCATATCTGCAAGGCGCTACTTTCGGATGAGCCGAAATGCCAAAATCATAGGCGCAAAACAAGCGCGAAAGCATTGCGGAGGATAAGCGATATGAACCTGAGCGCAAGGCTCCAAGAGTCTTTCAACAACCAGATAAACGCCGAACTTTCTTCGGCGTACCTCTACCTGTCTATGGCGGCGTACTTCGAGGACAAGAACCTGCCGGGCTTTTCCAACTGGATGCGCAAGCAGAACGAAGAGGAGACGGCGCATGCGATGCGCTTCTTCGACTATGTCCACGACCGCGGCGGGCGCGCTTCGCTGCAGGCGATCGAGCAGCCGGACGCGGACTTTCGCAGCCCGCTGGATGTGATGGAGCGCACGCTGAACCACGAGCGCAAGGTTACCGCGCTGATAAATCGGATGTATCAGCTCGCCATCGAAGAGAGCGACTACGCCGCTCAAGTTATGCTGCACGAACTCATCAACGAGCAGGTTGAGGAAGAGAAGTCCGCCGAAGAGTTGGTGGAACACCTGCGGCTGATAGACGGCGACGGCAGCGGCTTGCTGCTGATGGACGCCCGCCTAGCCCAGCGCGAATAACCCGCCGCGCAACCGCCCGTCGGCGTTGGCCAACACGCCGACGCACACACGCCACAGACACACCGGAGCCGCCCCGCCGTTAGCGCGAATGGGCGGCTCTTCACTTTTCCCACGCGCCCGCGCAGTTTGCGCCCCTGCGTCTTTGCGCCCAATAACACCCTTTCCCTCTTTGCACCCCTGCGCCCAATGCTGCCCCCTCTCTCTTTGCGCCTCTGCGCCTTTGCGTTAAATCCCCACGATATTCCCGCTTGACTAATATACACGCTAATTGAAATTAACTATTGACATACGGATTTAATGCTGATAATCTTTTGTTATAACTTAATACATACTAATAATTATAGTATGTTGCTAATAACTCAATTGCGTTGTCAAGGCTTGCCAGATGAACGCCACATACGAAATATCGCAGATACGGGAACGCCCTAGTGCTGGGCGCCGTCAAGCGCAGCGCAACGCCGCGCAGGCGCGCATAAACGCCGCTTGCGCTTCACAACATAGCAATCTCCCTCCTTTCTCGCGGCCGGCCCTTCTTTACCCTCCCAATATCGAGGGGTCGGCCAATTCCCAAACAACCTAACCGAAAGGCGCATAAGCGGCATCGCGGCATCGCACGAAAGCTAAGCCGCCACGCAAACTCATATCTATTGACAAAACCCACGCCTTAATACGGATTAAGCGGCGTGATTAGGCGCTAGGTTGGAGTTGGCGCAGTACGCAATCGGAAATAGTTGAAGGCGCATTAAGCGCATAGTATAGTATGGGGGATAGTATGAAACTGAGGAACATCATCCAAATGACGGAAGCCAAGACAATATGGCTGGCGCTCGCCGCGCTCATAGTGGCGGCGATTGCGCTTGTGGCTTGCGGCAGCGCCCCCGCCGCCCCGCAGGTGATCGAGGTCGAGCGGGTGGTCGAAAAGACCGTTCCCGTCGAGACCGTCCGCGAGGTGGTCAAGGAAGTCCCGGTCGACAGGATTGTCGAGAAAGAAGTAGTCAGGGAAATCCCTGTCGAAAAGATAGTCGAGAAAGAGGTAGTCAAGGTCGAGCAAGTGCCGGTCGAGAAGGTCGTCGAAGTGCAGGTCGACCGCGATCCGGGCTCGCTTGTGATCTATTCCGGCAGAAGTGAATCGCTGGTCGGCCCGATTATCGCCCAGTTCGAAGAGGTAACCGGCATCAATGTAGCCGTCAAGTACGGCAAGACGGGCGAGATTGCCGCCACGCTGTTGGAGGAAGGGGACAAGTCCCCCGCCGATGTGTTCTTCGCGCAGGATCCGGGCGGTTTGGGCGAAGTGGCAAACGCCGGCATGTTCGCCACGTTGCCCAGCGGCATCACCGGCAAAGTCCCCGCTTGGGCGCGCTCGCCCGAAGGCGAATGGGTCGGCATATCCGGCAGGGCGCGCGTGGTCGTCTATAACACCGATTCGCTCGCGCTGGAAGACCTGCCGCCGTCTATGGAAGACTTCACCGCGCCGGAGTGGAAGGGGCGCATCGGCTGGGCGCCGTCCAACGGGTCGTTCCAAGCGATGGTAACCGCAATGCGCCTGGTGTGGGGCGAAGACAAGACGCGCGAATGGCTGCTCGGCATTCAGGCGAATGAGCCTAACGCCTATCCCAAGAACACGCCCACCGTGGCGGCCACCGCCGCGGGCGAAGTGGAAGTGGGCTTCGTGAACCACTACTACCTGCATCGCTTCATAGCGGAAGAGGGCGAAGACTTCGCGGCGCGCAACTACCATATCAACGGCGGCGGGCCGGGCGGCGTCATCCTGGTGGCGGGCGGCGGCATTCTAGAGACGGCGCAGAACAAAGAGAACGCCGAGCGCTTCTTCAACTTCCTGCTGTCGCAGGTGGCGCAGCAGTATTTCGCGGGGCAGACCTTCGAGTATCCGCTGGTGGACGGCGTGCGGACTAGCCGCATCCTGACGCCGCTGGCGGACATCAACAACCCAGTTATAGATATGGCGGCGCTGGAAGACCTCGCAGGCACGCAGGCGCTGCTGCGCGACCTCGGCATACTGAACTAACACGCCTCAAGACGCAAACCGCTTATGGCGACAATAGAGCGAATACCGCACGGCATCGGCGTCGCCGGCCGGACTATCGCATCCGGCCGGCGGCGCTCGCGGATTGGGATGCCGCCGCTTATGGCGCTGCTTCCGGCGCTGCTGGTGGGGGCGGCGATGCTGCTGCCGGCGCTGTATCTGGTCATACGCGGCGCAAGCGCAAGCGATCAGGCGTGGGACTTGCTGTTCCGCGTCCGCACGCTGGAGACGCTTGGCAGAACGACGCTGCTGATAGTGTGCGTTACGGCGTTTTCGGCGGCGATTGCGGTGCCGGCGGCGTGGCTCACGGCGCGCTCCGATCTGCCGTTTCGCAAGGTATGGACGGTGTTGCTTGCGCTGCCGTTGGTCATTCCGAGCTTCGTGGGGGCGTTCTTGTACGCATCGGCGCTGGGGCCGCGCGGGATGCTGCAGGGGCTGCTCGAGGCGGCTTTCGGCGTGCAGCGGCTGCCGGACATATACGGGCTGACGGGCGCGACGCTTGTGCTGACGCTGCTGAGCTACCCCTATCTGTTTCTGACGGTGCGCGGCGCAATCGCCAACCTTGACTCGGCTACCGACGAGTCGGCGCGCAGCCTTGGGCATGGCGCTTGGAGCGCGTTCTTTCGGGTAACGCTGCCGCAGCTCAAGCCGTCAATCGCGGCGGGTTCACTGCTGGTGGCGCTCTATACGCTGAGCGATTTCGGGGCGGTGTCGCTGATGCGCTACAACACCTTCACCTTCACGATATATCAGCAGTACGAATCCTCGATTGACCGCTCGATAGCCGCCGTTTTGTCGCTTGTGTTGGTGGCGATGGCGGTTGTGATTTTGACGGCGGAGGGATACACGCGCGGGCGTCAGCGCTACTATCGCAGCGGGGCGGGAGCTGCGCGCGATGCGGCGTGCGCCAAACTTGGCGGTTGGAAATGGGTTGCGATGGCGTCGTTTGGGGCTGTGCTGGCGCTGGCGCTGGCGCTGCCGACGGGGATGCTGGCGTTCTGGCTTGCGCGCGGCGTATCGGCGGGGGAGCCGCTGCTGCTGCTGTGGAGCGCAACTCTCAATTCGGTGTATGTATCGGCGGCGGCGGCGCTGGTTACGGTTGCGATGGCAATCGTTATGGCGGTATTGCTGGTGCGCTATCCCACGCGCCTGAACCGGGTACTGGAGCCGGTCGGGTTCACCGGTTACGCCTTGCCGGGTGTAGTGGTGGCGCTGGCGCTGGTGTACTTCGGGGCGCAGTACGCCCGCCCGCTGTATCAGACGCATTGGCTGCTGATATTCGCGTATGCGGTGTTGTTCTTTCCGGTGGCGCTTGGGTCGGTCAGGGCGGCGCTGCTACAGGTAAGCCCGCGCCTTGAGGATGCAGCGCGCGGCTTGGGACACAACCCGCTGCGGGTGATGCTGCGAATCACAGCGCCGTTGATGCGATCCGGGGTGATAATGGGGGCGGCACTGGCGTTTTTGCTGACGATGAAAGAGCTGCCCGCGACGCTGATATTGGGGCCGGTGGGCTTCAAGACGCTTGCGACGGCGGTGTGGTCTGCGTCGTCGGAGGCGTTCTTCGCGCAGGCGGCGGCGCCGGCGTTGATGCTGATACTGATGTCGTCGGTTCCGATGACGCTGCTGGTGATGCGCGAAAAGAGGGCGGGGTGAGCGCGGCGCTAGTGGAGTGCCGGGACGCTGTCAAGCGTTTCGGGGATATGCTTGCGGTGGACGGCGTGAGCTTTGGGCTTATGCCGGGCGAGATCATATCCATACTGGGGGCGAGCGGCTGCGGCAAGACGACGCTACTGCGGCTTATCGCGGGGTTTGAGGCGCTTGACGGGGGGGAAATAGCGATACGGTCGGAGGTGGTTTCGTCGGCGTGGGAGCATCTGCCGCCGGAGCGCCGCAACATCGGGATGGTGTTTCAGGAATACGCCTTGTTTCCGCATATGACGGTTGGGCAGAACATCGCATTCGGGCTGCGGGGGATGGCTGCGGATGAGAAGCGCCGCCGAACTCGGGATGCGCTGGAGCTTGTGGATCTTGCGGCGCTGGAGGGGCGTTATCCGCATGAGCTTTCGGGGGGGCAGCAGCAGCGGGTAGCGTTGGCGCGGACGCTTGCGCCGCAGCCGATTGCGGCGCTGCTTGATGAGCCGTTCAGCAATCTTGACGCCGAGATGCGCTACGCTTTGCGGCTTGAGGTGGTGGGAATACTGCGGGGCAGCGGGATAAGCGCGGTATTCGTAACGCACGATAGGGAGGAGGCGTTTGCGGTAGCCGACCGCGTGGGGGTTATGCGGGCGGGACGGCTGGAGCAGCTGGACGCGCCCGCCGAACTTTACCGCGCGCCTGCCAGTCCTGAGATTGCGCGGCTGGTGGGGGACTGCGATTTTCTCACGGGGGTGGCGCGCGGGGATGCGGTTGAGACGGCGATAGGCAGGCTGCCGTATGCGCTCGGCGGGGGGCAGTCCGACGGGCGGGTTGGGGACGACGTGAAGCTTGCGGTGATGGTTCGGCCGCATGATCTGCGGGTGGAGTCGGACGCCGAGGGGCGCTGCCGCGTGAAGTCGGTGGAGTTCCGCGGGGGCGAAACGATGGTGTTCGTGGATACGCCGTTGGGGGAATCGGCGCGCTGCCTGCAGCGGGGGGGCTCTGCGCCGGCGGTTGGGGACGCGGTTAGGCTGACGCCGGTTGACGGCGGGGCGTTTTTGGCGTTTCCAACTGCGGGGTGATGGGATTTTTTTAACGCAGAGGGTCTTGCCTAGGGTTTTTAACGCAGAGGCGCAGGGGCGCAAAGGGTCGGGGGTAGGAATTTTTAGGCGCAAAGCTGCTTAGGGACTGCGGGCGTTTTGGGGGATGTCGTCGGGGAAGGGGTATTCGCCGTACTTTTCTTTGTACATTTCGCGTGTCCGGTTGTAGAGGTTTCCCGGCTGCCGTTGGAAGGCCGCCACTTCTTCGGGGGTGATGTGCCTTTTGAGTTCGGGGATTTTGCGAATGTCGGCGTTGCGGAGTTTGGCGTCGCGGATGGCGTCGCTTTTGGCTTGTAGGCGTTGTTTGTACGCTTCGATGTTCGCTATGTCTTCGGGGTACACGCTTCTGGCGGAGGTGTCGGGGCGCGTGTTGGCGGCGCGTTTTTGGGCTTTGCGGGCGGCGCGCTTTTGGCGGCGGCGGGATGCGCGGGTTTCGGCGGCGCTGTCGTGGTTGTCTGCGTCGCGTTGCTTG
Source organism: Dehalococcoidia bacterium (assembly GCA_965203895.1). GTDB lineage: Bacteria > Chloroflexota > Dehalococcoidia > Lucifugimonadales > JADFKI01 > Bin90. Next base: position 676,225 of record CBDBDI010000003.1, read on the forward strand.
TCTGCATCGCGCTGTTCGGCGGTGATGGCGGGCTTTTCTGCGACGGCATTGCGCTTGTCGGTGGTGGTGGCGTTCTTTTCTTTAGCGGCGATATTCGCGGCGTCGGCGGGCTGCTTGTGGTCATCACGCTTTTGGGTGATGGTGGCGGGCTTTTCGGCGACGGCATTGGACTTTTGGGCTTTGCGTGCTGCGCGCTTTTGGCGGCGGCGGGCGGCACGGTCGGGGTTGGCTGACGGGGTGTCGGCGTCGGCGGGTTGCTTGGCGTCGGCGGGCTTTTCAGCATCGGCGGCGGGCTTTTCGGCGGCAACATCAGGCTTTTCGGCGGCGGCGGCGGGTTGCTTGTCTGCATCGCGTTGTTCGGCGTCAGCGTCGGGCTTTTCGGCGGCGATATTCTTGGCGTTGGCGGCGTGTTGCTTGGCGTTATCACGCTGTTCGGCGGCGCTCTTTTCTGAGACTGCGATATTTTGGGCGGCGGCGGCGAGTTGCTCACCGGCGTCGGGCTTTTTGGCGGCGGCGATATTCTGGGCGGCGGCGGCTTTGCGCTTTTCGGATTGGCGGCGTTGGAATTCGAAGGCTGCGGGGCGCCTGGATTCCAGTTCGGCTTTGAAGGCTAACATTTCCGCTACATCTTCGCGGGTGCGGCGGCGATTGGGGAATAGGGGGATGCGCTTTAGGGTTTTGCGCTCGGCGCGCTGTTCGCGGCGGCGGGCGGCGCGGCTAAGGGTGTCTGACGGCGTGTTGGCGTCGGCGGGATTTTTGTCGGCGTCGATCTGCTCGGCGTCGGCGGCGGGTTGCTCACCGGCGGCGAGTCCGGGGTTGCCGACGGGCTGCTTGTCTGCATCGCGCTTTTCGGTGGCGTGGGCGTCGATCTGTTCGGCGTCGGGGGGTTGCTCGGCGGCGTCGCGCATTTTGACTGCTTGGGTTTCTAGGTATTCGGGGGTGAAACCCTTGAGGCTGGCGGCGGGACTGCTAGGGTCGTCTTTGCGGGCGTCGGCGGGCGTGCGGGCGCTCCAATACGCTTGGATGTCTTCGTAGGTGATATGGTCGGTCTTGATGTCGTAGGCGCGGCGCAAGAGTTCGCAGGCTGCCCAGACGCGGTGGGACGCGCTGAAGCCTTCGGCGGGCTTGGTTCTGGGGCGCATGCGCATCAGCTTGATAAAGCTTGCGGCGCCTCTGGATTCGGCCTCGGGGTCTTTGTTTTCCATCGTCTCTACTAGGAAGCGTATGGAGTCTGCGCCGTAGTTGGTGTATTCGCGCACAATCTTGGAGAGATATGAGTCGAGTTCTTCGGTTTTGCCGGATAGGATGCGGCGGACGCCGGGGATCGTGCCGCCGAAGCCTCGGATTAGCAGCTCGCGGGCGGCGCGCATGCGGACGGCGGGGGTGAAGTTTTCGCCTGTTTCCTCGATCTTGGAGATTACCCTGATTAGGAATTCGATGATGGTTTCGCCGTCGTTGGTCTCTTGCTTGATGAGACGGGCGATGTCGAAGTGCAGGATTTGCTTTTCGGTAACCTTGGGTTTTTTGTCGAGCTTGCCCCGCTTGTCCGGCTTGGGTTCGGACTTGGGGCGTGGGCGAATGGATGCGGATTTGGGGATGGCGGATTCGGGGATTAGTCGGCCAAAGGCGGTAAGCCACTCGGCCGACTTGAGGCGGTGGCTGACGGTGGCGTCGCGGGTGTAGCCTTGCAGGGTATCTACAAGGAACTGGGCGATGGTTTCGCCGTCGTTGGTGAGGCGTTGTATGGTGGCGTCGATGGTCATGCGCTCTATTATAGTGAATAGAACGGGTGTGTCAAGGGGTAATTTGGGTAATTTCGGGGGATTTGCAAGAATTTTTAACGCAAAGGCGCAGGGGCGCAGGGGCGCAAAGGGGGCGCAAGGGGGATGGCTTGTCAGGGTTGGCGTGGGCGGTTATGATTTGGGGGCGATAGGGCGAATACGGATTAGTTAGAGGGTGAGCGAAAATGAAGGTTGGGTTTATCGGCGTGGGGTTTATGGGGCGGCATATGGCGCGCAATATAGCCAAGGGCGGCTATGAGATGAGCGTGTTCGATATACGCAAAGAGGCGGCGGACGAACTGCTTGCGATGGGGGCGGTGTGGGCGGACAGCCCGGCGGCGGTGGCGGCGGCGAGCGATGTAGTGTTCACTTCGCTGCCGCGTCCGCAGGATGTGGAAGAAGTGGCGCTCGGCGAAGGCGGGATTCTGAGCGGCGCGCGGGCGGGCAGCGCGTTTTTCGACCTCAGCACGACGGATCCGGATACGATATATCGCATCAGCGCGGCGGCGCAAGACAAGGGCGTAACGGTGTTGGACGCGCCGGTTAGCGGCGGCACGGCGGGGGCTGAGAACGGCACGCTTTGCGTGATGGTGGGCGGCGACGAGGATGTGTATCAGCGCTGCAAGCCGGTTCTTGACTGCATCGGGGATAAGGTGATGCGCTGCGGCGGGCTGGGTTCGGGCGCCGTCTGCAAAATCGTGAACAACCTCATCGGGCTTAGCGTGGGAGTGCTGCTGTCGGAAGCGTTCAGCCTTGGCGTGAAGGCGGGCGTTGACGCTGAGACGTTGTTCAACGCCGTTAGGGGCAGTTCGGGCAATACGCAAAGCATGCAGGCGTTTCCGCAGGGGTTGTTCAAGGGCAACTTCGATCCGGGGTTTCAGCTAGACCTGGCGGCTAAGGATGTGGGGCTTGCAACGGATATGGGGCGGCGGCTGCGCGTGCCGATGGAGATGGCGAATATCGCGCAGCAGCGGTATATCGCGGGGCAGAACAGGGGCTGGGGCAGGCTTGCGGCGGGCGCTGTGGCGCGGGTACAGGAAGAGCGCGCGGGCGTGGAAATTCGGGCGGAGCAGCAGCAGGGCGTATGACAACAGCAAGCGCAAACGCCGCCGAATCGGTCTTTCGCAAGACGACGCTCGCCAACGGGATGCGCGTCGCCACCTGCCGAATGCCGCATACGCGCTCGGTGAGCGTCAGCGCGTTCATCGGCGTGGGCTCGCGCTATGAGACGGACGAACAGGCGGGCTTGTCGCACTTCTTGGAGCATATGGTATTCAAGGGAACGCCTGCTTATCCCGAACCGCAGCAGATTAGCGCCGCGATCGAAGGGGCGGGCGGCGTCATCAATGCGGCTACCGAGCAGGAACTCACGGTGTACTGGTGCAAGGTGGCGCTGCCGTACTTCGATGCGAGCCTCGCGCTGCTGATCGACATTCTGCGCAATTCGCTGTATAGGCCGGACGATATCGAGAAAGAGCGGCTGGTTATATTCGAAGAGTTGGGGATGATAAACGATCATCCCGGCTACAAGGTGGAGGCGCTGATAGACGAGATGCTCTGGCCGGGGCATCCGCTGGGCAGGGACATCGGGGGGACGCGCGAGTCGGTGGCGGGGATAAGCCGCGATATGATGCTGGGCTATTTGGCGGCGCACTACACGCCCGCGAACATAGTGGTCAGCGTCGCGGGGGCGGTATGCCACGATGCGGTTGTGGCGGAAGTGGAGCGGCTGTGCGGCGATTGGGAGCGCGGCGAAGCTACGGAATATGCGCCGTTTTGCGGGGTACAGGACGGCGCTAAATCGCGCATAGAGTATCGCAAGACGGAACAGGCGCACCTGTCAATCGCGCTGCCGGGCGTGGCGCTGACGCATCCGGACCGGTATGCGCTCGATCTGCTGAGCGTGGTTTTGGGCGAGGGGATGAGCAGCCGTCTGTTCGTTGAGGTGCGCGAAAATCGGGGGCTGGCGTACGACGTCCATAGCGAAGTGGGACACTTTTCGGACACGGGGGCGCTGGTCATATCGGCGGGTGTGCAGCCGAAGCGCATATATGACGCGGTTCAGACGATATTGGAGCAGGTGGGCGAGCTGCGGCGGGGCGTTCCGGACGCTGAGCTTGACAAGGCGAAGCGGCTGAGCGCGGGGCGGCTGATGCTGCGAATGGACGATACGCGCGCGGTAGCCAATTGGATGGGGCAGAGCGAACTGCTGCTGGGGGAAATCAGCGACGTGGATCGGGTTGTGGCTGAAGTGAACGCCGTGAGCGCGGACGACGTGGGGCGGGTCGCCGATGATCTGCTGCGCTCCGAAAGGCTAAACATCGCGGTGGTGGGGCCGTGCCGGGGGCATAGGCGCATAGAGCGGATGCTGAGGCTTTAGCGGGCGCAAGGCGGGATTGAACGCAAAGGCGCAGGGGCGCAAAGATTTTGGGATAGGCGCTCGCGGCAATTAAGGGGGCAATGGGATGGCTTTTCGGATGTATATCAGCGTATCGGAAGAAGACCGCATAGCGCGGTATGAGATGGACGCCGATACGGGGGCGCTGACGCATATGGGGGATACGCAGACGGCCGCGCGTCCTGCGCCGCTGGCGGTAAATCCGCATCGCAGTGTGCTATATGCGGGCTGCCGCGACGCCAATGTTATATCGAGCTACGGCGTGGGCGGGGACGGCGATCTGACGCATATGGCGGACGCGGCGGTTGACACGGATCCGTGCTATCTGTCTGCGGATCGCGGCGGGCGGTTTCTGCTATCGGCGTACTATGAGGGCGGGCGGTGCGCGGTTCATCGCATAGACGAGCGCGGGGCGGTTGTGGCGCCGCCAGTGGAGTGGCTTGCGACGGCGAAGGGGGCGCATTCTATGCAGACGGATCCTACGAATCGGTTCGCCTTTGTGCCGCACATATCGGGGGGGAATGGGCCGAACGCCATATTTCAGTTTCGCTTCGATGCCGAAAGCGGGCGCATAACGCCCAATTCGCCGTCTAGGGTAACGCCGTCCGCCGAGCTGGGGCCGCGGCATTTCTGCTTTCATCCGAACAAGCCTATTGTGTACTTTTCGGACGAACAGGGATGCAGCGTTACCGCCTATAACTTGGACACGGACAAGGGGACGCTGAGCGCGTTTCAGACGGTCGGCACGCTGCCGCCGGGGTACACCGGGCGCAATAGCTGCGCGCAGATAGGGATTGCGCCGAATGGGCGCTTTCTGTACGCGCCGAACCGCGGGCATAACTCAATCGCATGTTTCGGAGTGGATGGGGACAGCGGCATGCTGACGGCAATCGGGCATGCGGCGAGCGAGGCGGTGCCGCGCGCCTTCGGGATCGATCCGGGCGGGCGCTTTCTGTACGCCGCGGGGCTGGAGACGGGGCGCTTGGCGGCGTATCGCATCGATGCGGATACGGGGGCGCTGACGCGGGTTGCGACGTACGATGTGGGGGGAGCGCCGATGTGGGTGCTTATGATGGCGGGGTAGGTTAGCGCGTGATAGGCGGCGGCGTGTAGATGGCTGCAAGCGTGGGACGGCAGTCTGGTTGAACGCAAAGGCGCGGGGGGCGCAAAGGGGGGGATGGGCTGAAGTTGCGGGTCGAGGGTTGCAACTGAATTCTAATATGCTTGCACTTGCTGGGAATACGGCGGCGTGAGATGTGTTTCATATGGCGCAACACCTGTTTATAATAGCGATACGCGCTTTATCGATACTTTCTATGCAGCGATAAAGCCGCCCTAATGCGGGATATTGAATATGAGGGGTTGGATATGAGACTGGCAGACCGAATGAGCCGATTGGGAACCGAAACCGCTTTTGAGGTGTTGGCGAAGGCGCGCCGTCTCGAGGCGGAAGGGATGGATGTGATTCATCTCGAGATAGGCGAGCCCGACTTCGATACGCCGCAGAACATCGTTGACGCCGGGGTTGATGCGCTGCGCCGGGGCGAAACGCACTACGGGCCGTCGCCCGGCTTTCCGGACGTGCGCGGGCGCATCGCTGACGAAATATCGCAGACGCGCGGCATATCCGTGAACGGCGATAATGTGGTAATCACGCCCGGCGGCAAGCCCATTATGTTCTTCATTATGCTGGCGCTTGTGGATTACGGCGACGAAGTACTGTATCCCAACCCCGGCTTTCCGATCTACGAATCTATGATTAGCTTCGCGGGCGGCGTCCCCGTGCCTATGCGCCTGCACGAATCGCTCGACTTCGACATTCGCATAGACGAAGTGGAAAGCCAAATCACGGACAAGACGAAGCTGATGATACTGAACTCGCCGAACAACCCCTGCGGCAGCGTCATAGACGAAGCCGCGCTTGAGGCGCTGGCGAACCTCGCCAAAGCGCATGATCTCATCGTGCTGTCCGATGAGATTTACATTCGCTTTCTGTACGAAGGCGCGCATCACAGCATAGCGGCGTTCCCGGATATGCGCGATAGGACGATTATCTTGGACGGCTTTTCCAAGACCTACGCAATGACGGGCTGGCGCGCCGGCTACGGCGTGATGCCGCTTGAGTTGGTGGAGCCAATATCGCGCTTGGTAACCAACAGCGTATCCTGCACCGCCAGCTTCACGCAGTACGCCGCGCTGGAAGCGCTTCAGGGGCCGCAGGCGGCGTCCGACGAAATGGTGCAGGAGTTCGCCAAGCGCCGCCACATCATCGTAGATGGGCTGAACGCCATCCCCGGCATCCGCTGCGCCACGCCCAAGGGGGCGTTTTACGCTTTCCCCAACATTGAGGATACGGGTATGTCCAGCCGGGAGTTCGCCGATCGCGTGTTAGAAGAGGCGGGCGTCGCCTGTCTCGCCGGCGAATCGTTTGGGGAGTACGGCAATGGGTTCGTGCGCTTCTCATTCGCCAACTCTGCCGAAAACATAGGGCGCGCGCTTGAGCGAATAGACAGGTTCGTCAGAAGCGAAACCTAGCCCGCATCAAGATAAGGGTGGGGTTTATGCTCAACAACGGCGCGAGGCGCTATGCGTAAGTTCAGACTGGCAATGGCACAGATAAACCCGACGGTGGGCGATCTTGCGGGCAACGCCGAGCGCATCATCGCGCGGATACGGGAGGCGCGCGCGCTTGCGGCCGACCTAATCGCCTTCCCCGAGCTTGCGCTGCCGGGCTATCCGCCGGAGGATCTGCTGCTCAAGCCGCAGTTCATTCGGGACAACCACGCCTACCTCAAGCGCATCGCCGCCGAATGCAGCGGCATCGCCGCCGTGGTGGGCTATATCGACTCCGACGCGGACATATACAACGCCGCCGCGCTGATACACGACGGCAAGCATATCGGCGCTTACCGCAAGATGTACTTGCCCAACTACGGCGTGTTCGACGAAGCGCGCTACTTCAAGGCGGGCGCTCAATGCCCGGTGTACACAATCAACGGCGCCGCGGTGGGCGTGAACATCTGCGAAGACATTTGGCACGCCGTAGGGCCGACCGTGGTACAGCGCGCCGCCGGGGCAGAGGTCATCGTCAACATCAACGGCTCGCCGTTTCACGCCGGCAAGCGCGCCTTTCGCGAAAAGATGCTCGCCACGCGCGCCGCCGATAACGGGCTGTTCGTGGCGTATGTCAACCTGGTGGGCGGGCAGGATGAGCTGGTGTTTGACGGCGCAAGCGCGGTGTTCGCGCCCAACGGGGATGTGGTGGCGCGCGCCAATCAGTTCGAAGAGCAGCTTCTAGTGGCGGATATCGAAGTTGAGGCGGTGTTTCGCTCACGGCTGCGCGATCCGCGTCCGCGCAGCGAGCCGGCGAGCCTGCTGGCGAACATCGGCGAGCCGCTCAAAGTGGCGGTGTCGGACTATGCCCCGGACGCAACCAAGCCGGCGATCGCGCAGACGGAAACGCGCGAATACGATGCCGTGGGCGAGGTGTATCAGGCGCTCACGCTGGCGACGCGCGACTATGCGCGCAAGTGCGGCTTCGGCAAGGCGCTGGTGGCGCTGTCGGGCGGCGTGGACTCCACGCTGGTGGCTGCGATAGCGGCGGACGCGCTGGGCAGCGGCAATGTGGTGGGCATAGCGATGCCGTCGCGCTTTTCGTCGGAAGGCAGCCTGCTGGACGCAAAGGCGCTCGCCGACAACCTCGATATAACGCTTTGGACGCTGCCGATCGAGGACGCATTCGCGGCGTATCTGGACACGCTGGCGCCGCGCTTTGAGGGAACCGAATGGGGCGTCGCCGAAGAGAATATCCAATCGCGGATACGCGGCAACCTGATAATGGCGGTGTCCAACAAGTTCAACTGGCTGGCGCTGACCACCGGCAACAAGAGCGAAATGGCGACCGGCTACGCCACGATATACGGCGATATGGCGGGCGGGTTCGCGGTAATCAAGGATGTGCCGAAGCTGCTGGTGTATGAGCTTTGCCGCTACCGCAACGCGCGGGGGGACGCGCCCGTGATACCGCAATCGGTGATAGACAAGCCGCCCAGCGCCGAGCTGCGCCCCGACCAGCGGGACGCCGACAGCCTGCCGCCGTATGAGGCGCTTGACCCGATATTGAAGGCGTATGTGGAAGACGACTACGGCTTTGCCGAAATCGTGGAGATGGGGTTTGACGCCGAGACGGTCAGGGGCGTGATAGCGCTAGTTGACCGCAACGAATACAAGCGCCGCCAATCGCCGCCGGGCATCAAGATAACGCCGCGCAACTTTGGGCGGGACCGTAGGATGCCGATAGCGAGTCGGTATAGGCCGTTTTGACGCAATCACTCCCCCGTTTCCTATGGTTATGCTAACCAACCACTGCGTATAATAGGCAACAGCCTTGACGGATTAGGCCGCCCATTAACCGCTCTAGTCGAATGCCGTAGTGCCATTAGGCGCTTGCAACCTGGCGCTCCGTAAGCGCATTTAGGATTGACGCAATGTCCACGCAACACAAACTTATACTCGGCAACTCAATGAGCATGAAAGAGCTGCCGAATGAGAGCGTCCAACTGATGGTTACTTCCCCGCCGTACTTCAACGCGCCGTTTGACTACGAGGGGATGTATCGAACATACGACGAATACCTTCAGGTCATAGGCACATTCGCGCACGAAACATATCGAGTCTTGCAAAAGGGGCGCATCGCGGTTCTGAACATCGACGATATGCTGGTCAAAGGCGAAAAGTTCCCCATCGTAGCAGACGCCACGAAACTCTTTCAGGGCGCGGGATTTCGTTACCGCGATAGGATTATCTGGAAGAAGCCCGACGGCTACCTGCGGATAAGTCGGCGCAGCGGCGTCATACTGCAAAACCCCTATCCGATGTACTTCTACCCCGACAACCTGCTTGAAAGCATCCTCATCTTTCAAAAAGGCAAGTTCAACTACAAGTCCATATCCTCAGACGTCAGGGAAGAGTCCAAGGTATGCAAGTCCGAAATCCAGGATAACCGCTGGTACATGGCGCTCTGGGAGATGACCAATGTGATGCCCGGCTCTCCGTTGGAGAAAGACATCGCGGCATTTCCCGAAGAGCTGCCTTACAGGGCGATAAAACTTTTCGCGTACAAAGGCGAAACCGTGCTAGACCCTTTCGCGGGCAGCGGCACCACAATGAAGATGGCGCGGCGGCTTGGCAGAAACAGCGTCGGCATCGAAATCAAGAAGTCCCTTGCGCCCATTATCAAAGAGAAGGTTGGGTTCCAGGACGAACAACCCGACCTGCTTCAAAACGGCGATGAGTTCCAAGTGATTACCCGCAAAGCAGGGCGGTATGGACCTGTTAGCTAACATCAGCGGCATAGAGTACACGCCGTTTCTCTGTCCAACCCTCAAAGCGTTCTCAATCGACGATTTAGACGCCGCATTCGCAAACTCCGCCTTTCGCCTAAACGTTGGCGAAGATGCGGTAGCTGTCAGTTGGTGGGTATCGGCGAAGCGCACGCGCACATATCCGTATGCGCGCGTGTATGACACGCTGAAGTTCGGCGGCAAGAAAATCGCCGTAATCCCCATATTCAAAGACGAAGGGCGGCAAGGCGATAGGGACTTCTTGCAGTGGGACACCATCGCGCTGATGAGCCTGCTGGGGGTGTATGTAATCGTGGGATACTACGCCGACGCTGAGAAAAGCAGCCACTACGAACACAAAATCACCAAGCAGCGCTTTCAAATCCCATACATCAAGAGCCGGATCGAGCAAATACTTTCGTATCAATCCGACGCCCTCCATTGGAACTTGGCGCAAACCGAAAATATAGGCGAACTCGCCCAAACCGCGCTGGAGCGTTACGACGAAATATCAAGATGGCTAAATGTAGAAATGCACTCGCGCTCTAGCGCCGAAAGAAGGGTGGCGTTGCTGAATAGGGGGCGCGATTCGTTCAGATCGCTTTCACGGGAATTGGCTGAAGCCGCCCAAAGTAGAGAGACGGTTACGCTGCAGCCCAAAGAGAACATTGAGGGAACTAAGGGCAGCATAACCATCGCCAACCTGTTGGGCGGCTACTACTACCTCACCGTGGACGAAGTGAAAATAGAGGGCGCTGACATTCACTTGATTGAAGCGAAGCACAGCAGGCGTTCATTCCCGTCCAATTTGGACATTAAAGACGCTCTAATCAAGATGATCCTGTACACCAACCTCATAGACGTGCAGTTCGAGGGCAGGGCGTATAACCCCAAGCCGATACTGAAACTCACATCGGAAAACGCCTTTGACCTTGATTCATTTAGCAAAGCCCGCCGTGAATTTTGGCGATTGCTGACAGAGCGCGAATCCAAAGTGAACGGATTCAGCGTTCAAATCGGTTAATCTTCACTCATCATATATGGCTTGCTGATACGGATAGGATACGGCCAATCCACGGATCTAGGTCGATCGCTTATTCAAATCAGGGCTATCGGCGGCCACCCCATCCCCGGCTTCGCCGCCGATGCGGCCGCCGCCAAGACAGCGCGCCGCATAGCCGCCGCCAACTTTGACCGCCTGCGAACCCTGCCCCTCAAGCGCATCAGCCTAAGTGCCCTCGACCCCAACCGCGCCGAAATAGACAGCATAGTCACCCAAATGCTTGGGATTCCCTACGACGCCAATGCCGAGTCGATGCTGTCCGCGTGGCGCAAGCTAATGTGCCTCCAGCCCATCGTCAACGCCAACAACAAGTCCGTGCTGCGCGAGCTGGAGCGGGAGGGCGTGCGGGGGTAAGACACCTTACGCCAAAGGCGTTCAAATCGGCTAACCCCGCCCCTCATACAGCTTAGTCCCCGCCATATCTACCACTTGATACGGCAACCCGCTCGACCTTGCGGCGCGCTCGCCGGGCGGCGCTACCAGTAGCTTGCCGCCGCTGCCTACCACCTGCCCGTTGACCATTATCGGCTTGCCGGCGACTAGGCTCATCGTGGGCTGATTGGTGGCGGGGTCTATGACGGTTATGTCGGCGTCGGCGCCCTCGGAGAAGTGTCCCTTGTTCGCCAAGCCCAGCATTCGCGCGGGCGTCAGCGATAGCTTGGTCGCCATCTCAAGCGGCGTCAGCGCCCCGAACGCCACCAGCGCCATGCTGCTCTGTATCGCCACATTGCGCGGGTGGCAGCCGCCGTCCGTGCTGACGGCATCCACTATGAACTCGCCGTCGGCGTTCTTCGCGGTGGTCAGCCGAAACGCCGACGACGGCAGGTTGACCGGAAAGCTCACCCCGGTCTGCGTGTTTTCGCGCTCATACAGCGCCAGCGCCTCGCGCCCTTTCAGATAGACCACATGCCCGCCTTTCTGCCCGATGACGGAGGCGTAGCCGTCCAGTATCGCGCGCGCCATTCCCCCGCGCGTGGGCGCATAGCCGCGCATCGTCAAGCAGTTTCGCAGCACATTGGATTGCGCCTTGCCGTCCGCATCGCAGCTTCCGCTGGTGCCGTTCTGAACGGCGTGGTACGCCTCCGAGTTCAGCTGACCGCGCATCCCGTCCAGAATGCCAAGCGCCTCTTCGCACTCTTCGTCGGCGGCGGCAATCACGCCGCGGCAGTATGAGTTGACATGGCACACATGCAGCCGCCCCTTGCCCACCAGCATCGGTATTTCGCGCACGCCCCTCATATGGCTGCCCGATTCGCGCGTGCCGATGTGAAAGGCTACATAGGCGAATTGGTCGTTGCAGGCGTGGATGATGTCGGAGGTGGTCTCCGGCGTGAACGGATGGTAGCCGCCCAGTATCTTGACGCCGAAGCAGCCCTGCCGCAGCGCGCCGTCAACGATGTCGCGCGCCGCCGCCGAACTTGGGTCGTTTGAAGGAATCGTCGATCCCGGAATAAGCGCGAACAACCCGGCGACGTTCAGCCCGGCGCCCTTGCGCTTGATGCCGTCGACCAGGCTTGCGCCCGTGCCGCCCATATCCAGCACGGTGGTGGTGCCGGCGCGCGCCAGCATCGCATAGCCGAGCGCAGGGTCCCAGTTGCGCGACAGCCCCGCCACATGCGCATGCGTGTCGATCTGCCCCGGCATAACCCACTTGCCGGACGCGTCTATGAGCTCATCGCCCTCATACGGATCTATCTCCGCCGCAACTCGCTCGATAGCGCCCGCCTTAATGCCGACATCCGCTATGCCCTCAAAACCGTTGGCCGGGTCAAGTACATTCCCGCCCGTAAGTATCACATCGTACTTTGCCATACGCCTGCCGCGCTCCTTGCGTGAATGATAAGCGGGTGATGATGGGACGGGATTGAGATACTAATATGTAAAGGGGGATTGTACAACCTGCGATCCACGCCCAATTCGTCCGCCGATTTGGCATTCATCATATCCAAGTTGGACAAACCGCCGCCAATGGCATTATATTACACTACGAAGCGGCGATTGGCATTGCGCATTGAGCGCGATCATATCCGAAAGCAGAGGCGGCAATGACCACAGAGACCCCGGTATCCGACGAGCGACGGCTAGGCAGAATCGAAGGCGCTTTGGACGGCATCCAGGCGAACATAAGGGACAACGTCGCCACCAAAGCGGACATAGCGCAGCTGGAATCTCAGACGGCGCAATTGAATGGGCGGATAGACTATCAGTCAACGCAAATGGCGCAGATGAGCGGACAGATGGATGCTCAGGCAGCGCAGATTACCGAGACGGCAACCCATGTAGCGCAACTGGAAGTACAGATGGCGCAAATGAGCGGGCAGATGGAATCCCAGGCTACGCAGATAGCCAAGACGGCAACCCATGTAGCGCAACTGGAAGTACAGATGGCGCAGATGAATGAACGGATGGATGCTCAGTCGACGCAGATTACACAGATGCAAGGGCAGATGACGCAGATGAACGATCGGATGGATGCTCAATCGGCTCAGATGAACGAGCGGCTGGATGCTCAGGCAACCCATACCGCGCAACTGGAAGTGCAGATGACCCAACTGAGCGGACAGATTGCCGCGCAACTGGCTAAGCACCTGGGTAAGATGGAAGTCCATATGGCGCAAACCGAAGCGCGGATGCTGCGTTGGCAGATAGGCATGTGGATTACCACCATACTTATGCTGCTCGGCGTGGCGGGGCTGATACTAAACGGATAGAACTGCAATCGGAGGTGATATGTGAAGGTAGGCGCTATATTCCCACAGACCGAAATCGGCATAGACACGGGCGCAATCAAGGCATTCGCGCAGGCGACGGAGTCGCTGGGCTACGATTTTCTGCTTGCGTTCGACCATGTGCTGGGCGCGAATGAAGCCACCCACACCGACTTGACCGGCCCATACCGCCACTACGATATGTTCCACGAACCCTTCGTGCTGTTCGGCTATCTGGCGGCGGTAACCGAAAGCGTGGAACTGGCGACCGGCATCATCATACTGCCGCAGCGTCAAACGGCGCTGGTAGCCAAGCAAGCCGCCGCCGTGGACGTGCTCAGCGGCGGACGCCTTCGACTAGGCATCGGCGTGGGTTGGAACCACGTAGAGTTCGAGGCGCTGGGCGAAAACTGGCGCAACCGCGGGCGCAGATCCGAAGAGCAGATCGAGGTTATGCGCCAACTTTGGACTAACGAACTGATTACATTCAACGGCAAGTGGCACACGATAACCGACGCCGGCATCCTACCCTTGCCCATTCAGCGCCCCATACCCGTTTGGCTCGGCGGGCGCTCCGACCGCACCATACGCCGCATCGTGGACATCGGCGATGGCTGGATCCTCACCGGCCGCCCCGACGATGGCGCAAAAGCGGTCATCGACTCGCTGCATGCCTACGCCGCGGAGGCCGGCCGCGATGCGGCGAGCATCGGCATAGAGGGCTGGGTGTCCGCAAGCATCGGCGGCGCGGACGATTGGGCGAAAGAGGCGGCGGGATGGAAGGCGCTGGGCGCAACGCATGTGTCCCTGAACACGATGCGCGCCGGCTTGGACTCGCCCGACGCGCACATCGACGCCATCCGCCGCTTCAAGGACGCCGTTGCGGGCATCTGACGCGCGGCGCTAAACCAAGCCCCTACTTATGTACGGGGAGCGCGAGCGGATGCTGCGGGTTCATTAAAGCGCAGAAATAGAGCGCGGCCGACGGCGTTTGTCCGTCGGCCATTGCGCTTATCGGCAACGCCTTATTCCAATATGCGCTCTGCGCTTCGCTACGCCATCCCATCTGTTCAGAAACGCAGTTTAGGCGTATCCGAAAGTACCGAATAAGCCATCGCACTCGTTATGCTTCGAATGCCGCGCTAATCCGCGGGCGCTACGTCGGGCGTTCCCCCGACCACATCGTCGCCGGCGTCAGCGATAGGCGGCGCATCCATAACGGGCGCATCGCCGCCCATATCATCCGTTTCAGCCGTTCCATCGAACAGCGCCGCCAGCGCCTTATCCTCTACATTCTCATGCTTGAGGAGATACTGCGCTATTCGGTCGAGCTTGTCGCGGCGCTTCGTCAGTTCTCTGGTTGCGGTTTCGTGCGCCGTCTCTATAATTCGGCGCACCTCTTCATCGATCTCTTCGGCGAAATGGTCGCTGTAATCCTGCTGCTCGGATATTTCCCTGCCTAGGAACACAAGCTCTTCGCGCTTGCCGAATGTGCGCGGCCCGAGTTTGCCGCTCATCCCGAGCTGCATAACCATCGCGCGCGCGATGTTGGTAGCCTGTTCCAAATCGTTGCTTGCGCCGGTGGTGTAGTCCTCGAACACAATCTCTTCGGCGGCGCGTCCGCCCATAGCCACCGCGATGCGCGCCTCAAGCTGGCGCTTGGTCATCAGCGTGCGCTCTTCTTCGGGCGCAAAGCGCGTGTAGCCGCCCATCTGCCCGCGCGCCACAATCGAGATTTTGGTAACGGCGTCGGCGTCCGGCAGAATGTAGCCCACAAGCGCATGCCCCGCTTCGTGATACGCCGTTATCTCTTTCTCGCGCGCGTTCACAACCTTGCTCTTGCGCGCCGGCCCGGCTATCACGCGGTCTATCGACTCGGCGAACTCTTCCTCAGTTATCGTAGTCTTTTCGCGCCGCGCCGCAAGTATCGCCGACTCGTTCACCAAGTTCGCCAAGTCAGCGCCGCTGAAGCCCATCGTTTGGCGCGCTATACCTTCCAAGTTTATGTCCTCAGCCAACGGCTTGCCCTTGGAGTGAACGCGCAGTATCTGCTCTCGTCCGCGCACGTCGGGGTTGTCCAGCACAACGCGGCGGTCAAACCGGCCGGGACGCAGCAGCGCGGGATCCAGGATGTCAGGGCGGTTCGTGGCCGCCACCACTATTATGTTGGTGTTGACATCAAACCCGTCCATAGCCACCAAGATCTGGTTTAGCGTCTGCTCGCGCTCGTCGTGGCCGCCGCCCAAGCCGGCGCCACGGTGCCGCCCAACGGCGTCGATTTCGTCCACGAACACGATGCAGGGCGAGTTGCGCTTTGCCTGCTCAAACAGATCGCGCACGCGGCTCGCGCCCACGCCTACGAACATCTCCACGAACTCGGAGCCGCTTATGGACAGAAACGGCACGCCCGCTTCGCCGGCGACGGCGCGCGCAAGCAGCGTCTTGCCGGTGCCGGGCGGCCCTATCAGCAGCACCCCCTTGGGGATCTTTGCGCCCAAGCTCACGAAACGTTCAGGAACCTTGAGGAACTGCACAACTTCCTCAAGTTCCTCTTTCGCCTCTTCAACGCCTGCCACATCTGAGAAGCTCACGGCGGGACTGTTGCCTACGAACATGCGGGCGCGGCTCTTGCCGAAGCTGAATGTCTGACTGCCGCTGCCCTGCGCTTGGCGCATCATGAACAGCAGGACGGCGCCGAAGAATATCAGCGGCAGGAAGTTGAGCAGAACGCCGAATATACTGCTAAGCCCGCCGGCGCCCTTCACCTCTACGGATACGCCCGATACGGCGGGATCCACGCCCGATTCGCGCAAGGTGTCCACCATGCTGGCGCCCGATTCCTTGCGGGACGCGAATGTCTCGCCTGATTTGGTGAACACGGTCAAGCGGTCGTTGCGGACTTCGATCTTCTCGACTTCGCCTCGGACGGAGCGTGAAATCACCTCGTTGATGGGGATTTCCTCGGAGCCGCCAAGCGAATCTGAGAACAGGGTGAGGAATATGGCGAGCACGGCAACGGTTATGAGCAGGTATATGAAGCCGTTTCGCAGCAGTCGAGGACTCATCGTGTATAATTTCACTCCCGCGCGCCTGCTCCAGCGCAGACGGCGCAAATCGGCAATCGGACAGAATAGACAGCGGCAGGCGCTCAATCTTGGAAAGCGCGCAAACCGCGTTTCTATTTTCTGCTTAGAGTATAAGTATATCAGACTAAAACGCTTTGTATGCGATCGGGGTTAGGATATTTCGGATAGCCGCCCAAGCGGTAGTATCATAGCGCCTTTGCGTTAAAACCCCTACGTAGCCTGGTGCCTTGCGCTAAGTCCCCAAGCATCAATCCCCGAAATCTGGTAAAGTTACCCGCAAGCGGTTAGCTGACACCAGCGGGAGGATGCCACCAATGCTTTCCGGCTTTCGGCGCAGCAAGCAGACACAAGACCCGCCGTCCGTCGTAATCCTAGGCGGCGGCTACGGCGGCATATACGCCGCGCTGCAACTCCAAAAAGCCGCCAAGCGCGGCGAAATCAAACTGGCGCTTATCAGCAGGGAAAACTTCTTTCTGTTCCAGCCGATGCTCGCGGAAGTCATATCCGGCTCGATAGGCCCCTTCAACGTGGTCAGCCCCATACGCCGCCTTATCCCGCACGCGCAAGTCCATCAGGCGGAAATCGAGTCCGTGGACACCGAAAACCGCCGGATAGCCATCCGCTATCCCGAACACACGCGCCTTGACTATGTCCACTACGACCATCTCATATTCGCGGTGGGCAGCGCCACCGATCTATCCGGCTTCCCCGGCGTTACCGAACACGCCCTCACCTTCAAGACGCTCGGCGACGCATTCCGCTTGCGCAACCACCTTATCAGCATGCTGGAAGCCGCCGATGTGGAAGAGGATCCCTTCTACAAGCGCCAATCGCTCACATTCGTAATCGCCGGCGGCGGCTACACCGGCGTAGAGGTTACATCCGAAATCAACGAATTTCTCAGCGTGGCAAGCCGAAGCTACCGCAACATCGAGCCCGGCGATTTCAGAGTCATCCTGCTGCACCGCTCGGCGCGCATCCTGCCCGAACTCGGCGAAAAGCTCGCCAATCTCAGCCACGAACTGCTGGAAAAGCGCGGCATTCACATCAGGCTGCACGCCCAACTCGTGGGCGCAACCGCGCAGACCGCCGTGCTCGCCGACGAAGTGTTCATACCCACAAAGACGCTCGTCGCCACCATCGGCGCGGCGCCCAACCCCCTGCTCTCCGATCTGCCCTGCGAGCGGGAGCGCGGCCGTCTAGTGGTGGACGAAACGCTCGCGGTCAAGGGCAGCGCCAACTTCTGGGCGGTCGGCGACTGCGCGCTCGTCCCCGATGTGCTGAACGGCGGCTTCTGTCCGCCAACCGCTCAGTTCGCGCGACGGCAGGCGAAGCGCGCGGCGGACAATGTAATCGCCGCCATTCGCGGCAACCCCGTCAAGCCGTTCAAGTACAAGAGCCGCGGCGTGTTCGTCCCGCTTGGCGGGTTCGCCGCCGCCGCCGAATCATTCGGGCTGAACCTGTCCGGCTTCATCGCATGGTGGCTATACCGCTCTTTCTACCTGATGCAGCTTCCCGGCTTTGACCGCAAACTGCGCGTGGCTACCGATTGGACGCTAGACCTCATATTCCCGCCCGATATAGTGAAGGTTGACATTGACCGGCACAGCGGGGCGTCCCGCCGCCATTACGAACTAGGCGAGTACATCTATCAGCAGGGCGAAATAGCCGATGAGTTCTATGTGGTGCTGTCGGGCGAGGTCGACATCCTGCGCTCGCAGGGCAGGCGCGAAGAGGTGGTGGCGACGCTGAAAACCGGCGAATACTTCGGCGAAATGTCCCTGCTCAACGAAGAGCGCCGCTCATCCAGCGTCCGCGCGCGCACCCGCGTGGAGCTGCTGGTGATGAACGGCGAAGACTTCACCGCGCTCGCATATTCGTCGTCGCTGTTCGGCGATCTGCTCAACGCCGTCATAGAGCAGCGCAGAACGGACAACATCCGCGAAGAAGCGCAAGCCCATAACAGCGATTAGCCTATGCCGCCGCCATGTCGTTCACAGCGCCAAACCGCGCGCCAAGCCACATTGGAGTAGCAGCGTGTTCGTCCTGTTTCGCAGGCAGTCAGCCCGCAAGCGCCGCGCCGCCGCATCCGGCCGCCGCGCGCTAATCACCGGCGCATCGTCCGGCATCGGCAAGGCGGCCGCGCTATACCTCGCCGAGCGCGGCTTCAGCGTGTTCGCCACAAGCCGCCGCGCCGCGCGCCTCGACGACCTCAGCCGCCAAGCCGCCGAGCGCAGTCTCGACATAATCCCCGTCGAACTGGACATCAACAGCGATGAAGCCGTATCCCGCGCGGTCCCCGAACTTATCGCCCAACACGGCGCTATCGACGTGCTGGTCAACAACGCCGGCTACGGCTTGTGGGGTCCGGTCGAGGCGCTGTCAGTCGACGAACTCAAAGCGCAGTTTGAGACGAACTTATTCGCCGCCGTCCGAATGACGCATGCCGTTCTGCCCGCTATGATTGAGCGGCGCAGCGGCGTTATCATCAACATAAGTTCGGTTCTGGGGCGAATGGGTACGCCGTTCAACGGCGCGTATGTGTCCAGCAAGTTCGCGCTGGAGGGCATCAGCGAATCGCTCAAAACCGAGCTTGCGCCCTTCGGCGTGCATGTGGCGCTGATAGAGCCGGGGCTGTTTCGCACCAACTTCCCCGCCAACACCGTGAGAGCCAGCGCCACCGACGACGACCGATCGGTATATGAGCCGTACATGGCGCGCTACCGCGACAGCCACGACCTATTCCAACGGTTCGGCGGCGATCCGCAGCGCGTCGCCAAGCTCATCTATAAGCTCAGCGTTTCGGCCTCGCCGCCGTTCCGCAATCCCATCGGGCTAGACGCGCGCGCCGGCACGCTGGGCGCAAGACTGCTGCCTCAGGCAATCTACTGGCGGCTGCTGCAAAGGGCAACGCTCGGCGGCAACCGCGCCGCTTCCAACCCTAACCCGTCGTCGGACGCCAACCCGTCCAATGCCGAATAGACGCGCTATGCCTGAACCCGCCAATACGCCCGCCACGGACCTGGACATCCCGGCGCTTGAGGGCGCGCTGGCGCATTGCGTTATCGGCCGCCGCATACACCATTACAGCGCCGTCGGCTCCACGATGGACGAGGCGCGCGCGCTGGCGCAGCGGGGCGCTCCTGAGGGCGCGGTGGTCATAGCCGAAGAGCAGACCGCCGGCAGAGGGCGCTTCAACCGCGCATGGGTATCGCCGCGCGGCGAAAACCTGTCCTTCTCCGTGATACTGCGCCCGGCGGCAAGCCAGCTGCCGTATATGAACATGGCGGCGGCGCTGGCGGTGGCGCGCATGTTGACGGACGCGGCGGGATTGCAACCTGCAATCAAGTGGCCCAACGATGTGCGCGTGGGCGGGCGCAAGATAGCGGGCATTCTCATAGAGACCGCCATTGAGCGCGGCGACGCCGTGTGCGCCATCGTGGGCATCGGCGTCAATGTCAACTTCAATCCCTCGCTCTATGCCGAGATAGCGGACATATCAACCAGCATCTACCGCGAAACGGCGCAAAAGCGCAACCGCACGCCGGCACTGCGGACGCTGCTGGAGCATTTCGACGCCGCCTACGCCGTCGCGCGCGCGGGAGGCTCGCTGACCGCCGAATGGGCGGCGCTGCTGGACACGCTGGGTCGTTTCGTGCGCCTGCGCCGCGCCGATGAAACGATCGCGGGCGTCGCCGAATCGGTGGACGAACAGGGCAATCTGCTGGTGCGCCGCCCCGACGGAACGCTTTACAGGGCGACGGCGGGGGAGGTTACATCGCAGATATAGGCGCGCGCGCCCGATAGCCCCCTCAGCGCGCTATGCTGTATGGTATATGCTGTATGATGCCTAAAAGACCGACCACGCATTCTAACCCGCGCATCCTAACCGGGGGACGAACTTGACTACAAGACAACATGAATCCACCCTCAATGTGTGGCTGGCGGAGTTTCTGACCCAACGCGGATTGAACGCCAGGCAGGAACATATGCAGCCGGGCGGCAGGCGCATCGACGTGCTCATCAGCGTGGGTTCGGCGCGGATCGCGCTGGAGGCGGAGCAGGGGCAGTCCACCGCCAAGCGCAACGAAGCGATTAGGGACGCCGACGCCCGCCTTGCGCAGAACCTCGCGGACTGCGCTATCGCGGTATGCTATCCCGACGGCATCACCCGCAAAGAGCAGATGCGTAACTGCCGCGTGCTTTGGGCTATTCGCTCGCCGGACAGACTGCGGCAGGGCGCGGCGCCGCTCTGGAACGAAGCCGACGCCGCCGAACTGCCGCGCATAATTCGGCTTGCGCCCATGCAGCTCGGCAACCCCGACCTTACGGCGGCATCGCTGTCAGACAGCCTCGACGTCGCCGTGTCGTATCTGAACAAAACGCAGAGGCGCTTTCTAGCGCAACAGATGGATTTGCCGCCGTACAAGACGGGCGCGGCGCGCTGGGACAGAGCCGCCAAGCGCGCGCTGCTGGTTGTGGCAACCGCCGTGATGTTCCATTCGCGCTTGGATTACCATCTCGAGGGAATGCGTCCCGAATATGACAACCGCATTCTTGACAATGCGCCATTCGCCGGCGAATGGCCGCCCCAAATGGCGCAGCATTGCGCCGACTCGGACAACCCGGCGTCGGACTTTTCGCGCGCTTGGAATCTGATACTGGCGCTGGACTACAAGCCCATCTTCGAGACAGCGCGCGCCGCGCTTCAAGCTTGCCCGCCCGACCCTGCATTCACTAACGCCATTCGCGAAACCGCGAAATCGGCGCTGGAGGTCGCCGGCAACATCGCGGGACTGCGCCACGACCTTATGGGGCGCATCTTTCATAAGGTTCTGGACACCGCGCGCTATGATGGTTCATTCTACACATCCACTCCCGCCGCCACGCTGCTCGCAACGCTTGCCATAGACGATGATATGCGCGATTGGAACGATCCCGACGCCGTGGCAAGCCTTCGCATCGTGGATCCGGCGTGCGGCACCGGCACGCTGCTTATGGCGGCGGCGGAACGCATACGAGACCTATCGCCCCAAGCCAGGGACGACGACGATTTCGCGCAGGCGCTGGTTGAGCAGGTATTGAGCGGCTACGACGTCAACCTCACCGCAACGCATATGGCGGCCGCCACGCTTGGGCTGCTATCTCCCACAACCTCTTTTCGCAAAATGAAAATCGGGCGCGCCTTCCTAGGCGTTGACGAAGAGGGCGATGCCTACCTAGGTTCGCTGGAGTTCCTGGATCTGAAACCCAAGATGATGTCTTGGCCCAACGCCGCGCAGCCGGTAGCGCAGGTGGAAAACGGCGACGATATGGCGCGCTCCGAACCCGCCGACCTAGTGATAATGAACCCGCCATTCACGCAGCACGATCTGCGTTATCAGCAGTTCGACGACGCTGAGAAGTGGACTATGCGGCAGCGCGAAAAGCAGATATTCAGGAACAAGCCCGTGCATCTGTCGAGCATCGGCAACGCCTTTCTGGTTTTGGCGAACTACCTTCGCAAAACCGAATCAAGCGCTGTGGCGTCCGTGCTGCCCACCGCAACCGCAACGCACACAACATCGCTTGCGATCCGCAAATTCTTGGCTAGGGACTATCATGTTGAGACAATCGTAACCTCTCACGACCCTGATCGCATATACTTTTCCGAAAACACCACAATCGGCGAAATGCTGCTGGTGTGCCGTCTTTGGGCGGGCGGCAATACTATCAAACCGCCCACCCGCGTAGTCAATCTATCCATCAACCCCGAAACTCCCGCAGACGCTATCAGCGTGGCGAATGCAATCGCCATCGGCACGATAGAGAGCCAAGGCTACGGCACAGTCCAACAATGGCCGTCAAGCAGAATCAGCAAAGGCGATTGGGGCGCTGTGCAATTCCTATCGCCGTATCTATGCGAGCAGTTCTTCGAGTTGAGGGCAGGCGACGCATTCCAATCGACTGCGCTGGGGAATATATCGGAGTGGGGATCGGCAAACATACGGCTTACATTCAGCCGCTCCGATACGCCAAGCAAGGAAGGAATGACGGCGCTTTGGTATCACAAAACCGACGTTACGCAATCGCTTGCCGCCAAAACCGACGCGCACATTACCGCTAAGGAAGGCAAAGGGACGCAAGCGGAACGCATGTGGGAGCAGCGCGGTCGCCTTATGCTGCCAACACGCTTGCACCTCAGCACGGTCAGAGCGCTAAGCGTGAGGCTAAATCAGCGGGCGCTAGGTTCGGCTTGGGTGCCCTGCAATCCCACAGTGGAGGGCATAGCCGTCGACACGCTCGAAAAGGCGCTCTGCGTCTATCTCAACTCATCCGTCGGAGCGCTGGCGATGCTGGGCGACCGCTCAAACAAAACGCCGACCTACCCCCAATTCTCAATGGCCGATCTCCACAAGATCCCCGTCCCCGACTTTGCGGCACTGGGCGAGCCGGCGGCGCTGCGATTGGCGGCCGAATACGACGCGCAATGCGAACAGGCGCTGCTGCCGCTGCCGCGCATGGACGCCGACCCTGCGCGCGCCGCCCTGGATGCCGCCGTATGCGAGGCGCTGGGCATAGACGCCGAGCGCGTGGCAACGATACGCCGCCATCTAGCCGCCGAGCCGTCGGTGACGGGGCGGCGGTATGCGGGGTTGGGGTGATGGGGGGGATTGGGCTTGCCGCCGCCAAACCTGATACACTTGTATAGAGCAAAGGGGCAACTACCTCTCGCCCAGTGCGATTAGGCTTGCCCAATCCCTGAACGCCAACAACCCAACACCAGCAACCGCTCACGGAGGCATCCATGCTCGAAAAACTCAGTCTCGACGGCAAGACCATCGTCATTACCGGCGGCGGCACGGGGCTCGGACGCGCTATGTCCGTGGCTATGGCGAAGGCGGGCGCCGATATGGTTATCGCATCACGGCGGCTCGGCCCCATCGAAGAGACTGCCGAAGCCGTGCGCGCAGAGGGCAGGCGCGCTATCGCCGTGTCCACCGATGTTACCGATTCGGCGCAGGTCAACCGCCTGTTCGAGCGCGCTATCGCCGAGTTCGGCAAGGTGGATGTCCTGTTCAACAACGCCGGCATCGTGCGCGGGCAAGGCTCTATTCCCATCTGGGACATCACCGACGAAGACTGGCGCATCGGCATTGACACCAACCTGACGGGCGCGTTCTACTGCGCGCGCGCCGTAGCCAAGCATATGATTGAGCGCGGCGGCGGCAAAATCGTGAATGTGTCCTCCGGGTTCGGCTTTCGCGGCGGGCGAGACAACTATATGTACACCTGCGGCAAGGGCGGCATTGCGCAACTCACCCGCACTATCACCACCAGCATGAGCCGCTACGGGATTACGTGTACTTGCATCGTGCCGGGCTTCATTCCCACCGAAGGCACGGCGGCGTCCAACGATACGCTGCCGCGCGGCGGCTTCATCCCAACGGGACGCGTGGGCCGGCCGGAAGAGATGGGTCCGCTGGCGGTGTATCTAGCATCCGACGCATCCGATTATATGAACGGCGAAATGTTCGTCATAGACGGCGGCGGACTGGCAGGCGGCTATGCGCCCACCGGCTACTCGCCCGAAATCCCGCTGGCGGTGTAGCCCGAATGCGCGCGCCAAACCCTATGCCTATCGCCTAGGCGCTGCCATATTGCCCGCGCGCATTGCCTAGAGCCGCCACATTTGCCCGCGCACATTGCCATCATATCGCCCATAAGGAGAGCCTGATATGCCCATACCCCAAGAGTGGAATCTGAGCGGCAAGACCGCGGTTCTGACCGCCGACCGGCGCGGCTGGTCGCCGTTCCTCGCCGCCGCGCTTGCCGAAGCGGGAGCGGACGTCGCCATCGCCGGCTCTGCGCGCTCCGACGCCGCCGACGCCGCAAAAGCGGTTGAACGCCACGGACGCCGCGCGCTTGCCATCACCGCCAACGTCACCAACGCCGCCGATGTAGAGGCTATGACGCAGCAGGTCGTCTCAGAGTTCGGCAAGGTGGATATACTGGTCAACAACGCACGCGCAGAGTTCGGCAAGCCATTCGAAGATGTATCAGAATCCGAATGGCAAACGCTGATGGACTTCAATGTGAAGTCAATGTATCTGTGCAGCCAGGCGGTCGGCAGGCGGATGCTGGCGCAGTCGTCGGGGCGCATAGTGAACATCGGGTCCGGGCTTGCGGTGCGCGGGCTATGGAACTCGGTCGCCGCATGCGCCGCGGCGGGCGCGGTGAATCAGCTCACATCGGCGCTGGCGCTGGAATGGTCGCGGCGCGGCATACGGGTGAACGCCATCGGCGCCGGCTGGATCACAACCGAAGCGCCCACGCAAGAGACGCAGCGCGAACTGCTGGTGCGCTACCTGCCGTCCCGCCGCAAGGGACATCCCAACGACCTATGCGCGCTACTCGTCTATCTAGCGTCCGACGCCTGCGACTTCGTAACCGGCCAGACCATCTATATCGACGGCGGGGCGCTGGCGCACGCTTAGGGGCGTTGCCGGCGTCAAGCGCCGTCAAGCCGCTAGCAGGCGCAAACGGAACGCCCGCAAGCAATCCCATCTTGCTATCTGAGGTCAGTGATTGAAACTCGCTGAAGCGATCCAACTGAACGATGAGCTCCCCTTTGAGGATGAGCTGATGAACCCCACGCTGGATGCGCTGCGGCAGCGCGACGGTAGGGCTACCCCCGCTCAGATTCGGCAGTACGTCGTCAAAGCGCTGAACATCGGGGACGCCGCCGCCCAATTTCGCATGGGCAAGAGCAACGAATTGGGGAAGCGGCTGACTCGCGTTAGGGCAGACCTCAAGCGCTACGGCGTGATCGACAACCGCAAGCGCGGCGTATGGGCGCTGACCGCGCTGGGACGCTCCGTGCGCTGCGTCGACCCGCAGGATGTGTTTGATTATGTGTTTCTCCAAAACAAGTTTTGGGTAAGCGGCAGAGCCACAGGCGAGGTATGGCGAACCCACAACAGCGGCAATCAAGATCTGGATAGGCTGCTGGAAGATCTGGGCGTTGACCTGCCTTACGAAACGAGGTATAGAAACGCGGAGTATCACGCCAATGACTGGAAGCGCATCCTGCACACATCGCTGTCGGCGATGTCGCCCAAGGCGTTTGAGCATCTGATAGTGCGCCTGCTGCTAGAGTACTCCAATATGGACGATGTAGAGGTTACGGACAGAACCCGCGACGACGGCGGCTTGCACGGGTTCGCGACGCTGCGTCACGCCGATGCGGGCAGCGTTCGAGCGCCCTTTCAGCTTAAGCGCTTCGGCGGCAGAGTCAGCCTCAATGATGTGCTGGAGCTTCGCGGCAAGATGACGGCGGAG
Source organism: Dehalococcoidia bacterium (assembly GCA_965203895.1). Lineage (GTDB taxonomy): Bacteria > Chloroflexota > Dehalococcoidia > Lucifugimonadales > JADFKI01 > Bin90. The sequence goes on from CBDBDI010000003.1 coordinate 701,924, forward strand.
GACAGCGGCGTTGGGATAATTCTGACTACCAGAGATTTCATGCGAAACGCCCGCAATGAGGCGCAGCGCGAGCCGCGCATCGTGATGATTAACGGCGATACGCTGTTTGAGCAGCTTCGCCGCTTGGGATGGGGCATCAGCAGCGGCGGCGAAGTGGTGGATGTATCTACATACTACTTCGACAACTACCACCTGTTCTATTCAATGGACTGACCGCGCGATGATTTTGGATGTTCGAGTAACGCCTCGCGCAAGCCGCGACTCAATCGAGACGGACGGGAAGCGCCTAATCGCGCGGGTTGCGGCGGCGCCCGACGGCGGCAAAGCAAACGCCGCGCTGGAGGCGCTGCTTGCGAAGCGGCTGGGCGTGGCCAAGCGCGATGTGGCAATCGTGAGCGGCTGCAAGTCGCGCGACAAGCGCATTCGCATCGAGGGCGTGAGCGCGGCGGCGGTCTTCGAGCGCTTGGCTTCAGGATAGCGGCGGCCGATTGCGCTAATCCGCCAAACCTTTACTTCGAGTTGCTAAGCGGCGGCGGTCATTGGGCTTGCGCGCGCGGTGTGAGCAAGCTAAGCCTGTATCAGTCTCGACAGCACCTCTCGCACAATCCACATAACGATGATCGCCACCATAGGGGAGAGATCAATCATCCCCATTTGGGGTAGCACGCGGCGTATTGGCGCGAGTATCGGCTCGGTTATCTGATAGATCGCCACCACAATGGGGTTGTAGGGCGACAGGTTAACCCAGGATATGATGACGCGCCCCAGTATCGCCACCCAGAGCGCACCGAAAAGGATGTCTATAAATAAAGATAGAAAGGTCACTGCTTCCTGCCCAACGCTTGTGATTTGTCGTATGCGGCGCTGACGCCGTCGAGTACGGATGCGCGGAAGCCGCCGCTTTCCATTGCGCGCAACGCCGCTATGGTGGTGCCGCCCGGCGATGTTACCATATCCTTCAGTTCGGCGGGATGCCGTCCGGTTTGCTCTACAAGCCGCGCGCTGCCCAGCACGGTTTGCAGCGCCAGTTTGCGCGCCATATCGCGCGCCATTCCCAGATACACGCCCGCGTCTATGAGCGCCTCTATGAACAGGAACACATACGCCGGGCCGCTTGCGCTGAGCGCGGTTGCCATATCTATCAGCTTCTCATCGGGGACGTACACCTCTTCGCCGAGCGTGCGCAGGATTTCGGCGGCGGCTTGGCGCATCGCGGAGGGGACGGCGGCGGCGGCGGTCCACACGCTCATTCCCGCGCCTATCTGAGCGGGCGTGTTCGGCATAACGCGAATCACGGCGGCGTGGTTCAGCCCATCGGTGAGCGTATCCATAGTTGCGCCCGCGACAATGGATGCTATCGTCTGCGATGGGGTAAGGCTTTGGCTCAGATCTGGCAGCGCATCCGGCAACGCCTGGGGTTTGACGGCGAGAAAGATGAGGTCGACGCCGCTAATCGCCTCAGCGTTGTCGGCGAATGCGGTTACGCCGTGCGTTTGCGCCAGGTATTCGCGCCGCTCTGCGACTGGTTCGCCCACGCTGACGGTCTCCGGCGAGGCTAGGCGCGCGCTCAGTACGCCGCCGATAATCGCCTCCGCCATCACGCCGCCGCCGATGAATGCCAATCTCATACCCGCATCTCCAAGTGTCGGCAGTGATTTTCAGTACGCCGCCGGCCGCCGATTGCCGACGACTTTCATCCGATCGCTAGGGCAGTCGGCTATCGCTCGCAAGCGAAACCGCAACCCGTATAGACTCTAGCATACTTTCGGCGTCGGCGATTCCCTTGCCCGCAATGTCAAACGCCGTGCCGTGGTCAACCGAAGTGCGTATGAACGGCAAGCCCAGGTTGACGCTGATGCTTTTGGCGAAGTCGTGAACTTTAATCGGGATATGCCCCTGGTCGTGGTACATCGCAAGCACGGCGTCGTATCTGCCGTTGATTGCCTGGGGGAACACGCTGTCCGCGGGGACGGGGCCGGTGGCGTCAATGCCCATAGCGCGGGCGGCTTCTACGGCGGGCGCAATCTGGAGCGCCTCTTCGTCGCCAAGCAACCCGCCGTCGCTGGCGTGCGGGTTCAGCGCCGCGACGCCGATGCGCGGCTCCGGGAAACCCCACGCCTTGAACGACTCGTCGGTGAGGCGAAGTTTCGCCAGCACATTCTCTTTGGTAACATAGTCGCATGCTACGCGCAGCGAGCGGTGGGTGGTCAGATGCACCACGCGCAGCGTGTTCGCCGTGAGCATCGTGGCTACCTCTTTCGCGCCCGTCTGATTTTGGAAGATTTCCATATGTCCGATGTCGGAGTAGCCCGCCATCTTGCAGGCTTCCTTGTTGATGGGCGCAGTGGCAATCGCCTGCACGGCGCCGGCGCTGGCAAGCTCGCCCGCCTTGAGTATCCACTCGACCGTCGCCTTGCCGGCGGCGGCGGATAGCTTGCCGTACTCGATTGCGCCGTAGTCGAGGTTCTCGAGATCCAGCACGTCGATTGCGCCGTACTCGCCGCTCACATCGTCGATTGCGTGGGCGGTCTTGGCGGCGCCCGGAGCGCCGATAAGGTCGAGTGCGGCATTCATAGCGGCGGCGCTGCCCACCACAAACGGGCGCGTCTTCTGATACACCCATTCGTCTTGGAGCGCCTTGGCGGTAACCTCCGGCCCAATGCCGGCGGGATCGCCCATCGTGATGGCAAGCAGTGGTCTATCGCTCATATCAGTCCTCTCAGATGCGATTGGCCGCCTAATTCCGCCAATCGGCTCTTCATGCAACGCAGGTTAAAGATCAGCGGGAAAGCGCTCTGCAATCCGCCGCGGCTACTCCCAGGGCGGCGGCTCGTCGAAAGGTTCGTCGTTGTCTTCGGCGCGCTGCTTGCGGGCATACCACGCCTTGGCATCCGCCTTGGCTTTGGCTTCGCCGCGCCTTCAGGTTTTCTGCGTACTTGTCCCTCATTACCGGCAGCGCCATCATCAGCATCCTGAACATTGCTTTGGTTGAATGCCATATCCATTTAGCGCGATTGTATCCAACGGCGACGGCAATACCACGATATTTATCGCATTTACGACTTCGATTATACAACCTGTTTGCGGATACTGCGATGTTCGGCAACCGCTCATGAGCGCGTCCGCCAGCACGCCTTTCACTGGGGGTTGCCTCCGTTTCTGCGCTGTGGCGTGTCCGTGAAAGCCGTCGGCTATGGATTGCGATAGACTTCGCGGCGGTGTTTTATGTGAACGATGATAATCAGTATTTCGGCGTCGCGGATGTCGTAGATGACCCGATATTGGCCGACGCGAATTCGGTAACGCTGATTATATCCGCCAAGTTTGAGAACTCCCCGTGGGCGTGGATCAGCAACGAGCCTGTCTATAGCAGTTCTGACCCGCCTTCGGATTTGTGCCGGCAACCTGTCGAAATTTCTGTTTGCTGTGGGCGCAAACTCAATGGGTGTATCTATTGCTAGTCATCCGCGGCGTCCGCAGCGTTCATTGCCGCCAATTCCGCGTCCATTTCGGCTTTGATCTGCTCCCATGGGATAAAGGGGCCGCCTTCTTGTAGGGCGATTTCGGCGAGCATGCCGTCGTAGAAGTCTTTCCATAGATCGCCCCATATGTGGAGGTCGAGGGCGACGGATCTGCAGTTGCCGTGTTCGTCGGTTAGGAATTGGACGCCTTCTAGTGGTATGTCTATGCCTTTCATTGGGGGACTCCTGAGTTAGTCATATTCGGCTAGTCTTGCCTTCAACTGCGCTTCCATTTCGGCTTTCACTTGCGCCCATAGGGCAACGGGGCGACCTTCGCGCTGGGCGATTTCGGCTGCGGTGTCGTTGTAGAAGGTTTCCCATACCTTGCCCCATACTTCAAGGTCTAGGATAACGGATTTGTGGCGCCCGTGTTCGTCGAGTAGGAATTGCGCGCCTTTGATTGGCTCTTCCATTGGGGATTGCCTCCTTATTGGGCATTCGCATCAGCAGTGTTCATTGCCGCCAATTTCGCGTCCAACTCGGCTTCCAACGTTTCCCATGGGGTATAGGGTCCGTCTTCTTGCCTGGCGGCTTCGATTGCCTTGATGTCGTAGATGTCTTCCCATATTTCGTGCCATATGGCGAGGTCTAGGATGACGGATGTAGGATTGCCTTGTTTGTCTATTATGAACTGAACGCCTTTCATTCTGCGCCTCTTTACTAGCGGTGGGTATAGAGCCATTATCGCTTGGGAGTGTTACGGGAGCGTTACGGGGGCAGCGTTAAGCGCCGTTGGGGAGCGTGTGATGGGATCCCAGTGTAGCATAGCGCATAGCCGAGGGATTAGCGGGTTTCTAGGTAGCGGCGGGCGGCTATGGCGGCGGTTGCGCCGTCGCCGGCGGCGGTGATGAGCTGAGCGGCGCTATGCTGACGGATGTCGCCGGCGGCGAATATGCCGGGCTGCGCGGTGTTCATCCATATGTCGGTTGGGATGTGTCCCCCGCCGTCTAGGGACAGCAGATCGCGCAGGTAGGCGGTGTTGGGCTCAAGACCGACGTAGATGAACAGGCCGGCTAGGTCGGCGCGAGAGGTTTCACCGCTAGTTTGGTCAAGGATGCTGACGGCTTGAAGTTGCGCATCGCCCAGCGCGGCGGTTATGAGCGTGTTGGAGCGCGCTTGGATTTTGGGATGGGCGTGAACGCGCTCTTGCAGGATGCGCTCGCCGCTGAGGGATGCGCCTTTGTGGAATAGCGTAACCTGCGAGGCGTATTCGGTGAGAACTAGCGCTTCGTCGAGCGCGGAGTCGCCGCCGCCCACTACGCCGACGGGTTGGTCGATGAAGAAGCCGCCGTCGCAGGTGGCGCAGTAGGATACGCCGGCGCCGTAGAGCGCGTCTTCGCCGGGGACGCCTAGTTTTCGCAGCGTGGAGCCGCCGGCGATGATGACGGCTTTGGCGATGTGCGCTTCGCCGTATGCGGATACGCGCCAGCCGCCGGGATGCGGCGCTAGTTCGTCCACTTCGGCTAGGCGGATTTCCAAGCCGTAGTTGGTTGCCTGCTGCTGCATTAGCGGGCCGATCTCTGCGCCGCCTATGCCGTCGGGGAACCCCGGAAAGTTCTCGATGCGGTCGGCGTTGATTACCTGGCCGCCGGGCATAAGGCGCTCAAGCATCAGCGTTGCAAGGCCGGCGCGGCAGGCGTATATGGCGGCGGTTAGGCCGGCCGCGCCGCCGCCGATGATGATGACGTCGTAGGTGGGTTGCTGCTGCATTGGCGCTCCCTAAAGGCGGCGGTTTTCTTGGCGGGCGTTCCTATTTTAACCATCCCCCTGGCCTGAGCCCTGAGGGGGATGGGATTTTGTTTTCGTTTCCTATAAGGCTATCGCAGGGCAAGCGGGCGGTTTATGCGCGGCTAGATAAGCCCCTGCTCGCGGACGTCGTTGAGTGCGCTGCCTACGGCTTCCACGGTGGCGTCGATGTCCTGCTCGGTGTGGGCGGCGCTGAGGATGAAGCGCGCGCCGCCGTGAGCGCTGCCGGCGTGAACGCCGTGGTTGAGCATAGCGAGGTTGAGCTGCGCTTGGAGTTCGGGGTTTTCGGACGCGCGCATATCGCGGGCGGCGCTAGGGTTGCGGTCGGGGTCGGCCGTTGTGGGATCGACGCCGAGCCGCAGGAATATGAGCGAGCTTATGCCGGTGGCGTAGCCTTCCACTTCGATCTTTGCGAGCAGATCGTTGATGCCGTCTTTGAGGCGCTGTCCCATAGCGTCGGCGGTTTCATTGACGGGCGTGGTTGACAGCAGCTCAAGCGCTTTGATGCCGGCGACGGCGGACAGCGGGTTGGCGTTGAATGTGCCGTTGTGCGCGATGCGGCGGTTGTGATTGTATTCGGGGTCGGGGCCGTTCTGTATCATATTGATGATGTCCGCCTTGCCCGCCACAGCGCCGCCGGGCAGTCCGCCACCTAGGATTTTCGCCATAGTGGTCATATCGGGGGTAACGCCGTAGAGTTCCTGCGCGCCGCCCTTGGAGACGCGAAAGCCGGTTACCACTTCGTCGAAGATAAGCACAACGCCGTGCCGCTCGGTGAGCGCGCGCAGATCGGCGAGGAATGCGGCGCTTATCGGCTCCAAACCCATATGGGCACCGGTGGGTTCCAGGATGATGGCGGCGATGTCGTTGTTGCCCAGCATCGCCCACTCTAGGGCGGCCATATCGTTGGGCGGCAGCACAATCATCGTGTTGAGCGTCTCGCGCGGTATGCCGCCAATTCCTGCGCTGCCGGCGGACAGGGCGTCGCTCCAGCCGTGAAAGTGATCCTCGAACTTGATTACCCTGGATTTGCGGGTGTAGGCGCGCGCCATGCGGATAGCCATCATCGTGGCTTCGGTGCCTGAGCTATGGAAGCGCACCTTTTCGGCGGAGGGGATGAGCTGCTGCACGAGCTGCGCCCATCGGATCTCGAGGTCGGAGGACATGCTGAGATGCGTGCCGCGCGCAACCTGCTCTTGCACCGCCTTGACTATTTCCGGATGGGAGTGTCCGAGCATCATAGAGCCGTGTCCCGTCCAGAAGTCAATGATGCGGTTGCCGTCGACGTCCCACTTGACGCCGCCTTCGCCGTGCGTGCCGTACAGCGGGAACGGGGACATACGGCGTCCGTCGTGGGTTACGCCGTCGGGAAAGATGTCGCGCGCGGTGTCCCAGCGCTCGGCGGAGCCGGGGTGAAGTTCCAAGTAGCGTTGCTCTATCTGCGATGCCATAGCGGTCCTTTCATTTCAGTACATTTAGATTTCTGCGCTTGCACATGAACGGGGTCTCAGAATTAGAAAAAGGCTCTCAGCCAGACACTGACAGCCTTAACCAACTTATGCGAAGTGCCCTTACTCGGACTCAAGCCAAACAGCGTGAGGACCTTTAGGATTATTCTCAACCCTAAAGGTGACCAATTGCCCTACTCGAAGGCTTTCCCATTCACTAGGACGCGCCAAAGATGCCCTAGTCATGTGGACTCTGCCAGCAGTTGTGGACTTAATAAAGCCAAACTGTTGTCTTATTGTGTCAATAACACCTTCATGCTGTTGTGTGTTCTCCTCGCCCAACACCGCATTTGAGGATTTGGGCATAATGGCGCGTAGTTCAGAATTCGCGAGGAATTCACTTCGCGGTATCCTGCTTCTGCATGCAACCACAAAATTATCGTCGGAGTCCCACCTGCGTATAATTCCGCCTACTTCTTGAGGCAGTCCTATCTTTATGAGTTCGGATAGTAATCGAATTCCTACTTCTGCCAAACGCTGATCCCATTCATAATTTTTGGAAGTCTCATTAGTCAGAAGTATTCCTTTCAACGCATGTGTTTGAGCTTCTTCATTTTGTCCTGATGCTATGAGTTGCTCAACGTATCTACTAAGCACGCCAGCATATTGCGTACCGTATTTTCTTAGAAGATGATCCGGGGAATCATCATATCTATATGTCCATACGTACTCGAATTCCTGAAGCGCATCTGGGAGATTGTTGAGTCGTTTAAGACACTCTGCCTTTATACTCCTAAGGAAAATTTCGTCAGGAGAATCTTGTGGCGCGTGTTGAAGCGCTTCGTGCATGTGTTCAAGCGCTCTTTCATTGGCATCAATACTTATTAAGTAGTTAGCATATAGGTATCTGCTAACATCAGTATCGCTGTAGGCAATGGAATCCTCAAAAGCCCTCTCTACGTCGTAAATAGGGCTTTGGTTATGTTTCAAGAACTCGGCTTTGATTCTGTGTACTTCCCACCAGTCCGGCGTCAAGTCCTCAGCTTTATCCAATTCTGATTTGGCTGCATCAATGTTTCGTTCAGAAATTGCGCTCAACGCACGACGAAGGTACGGAGCGGCAATGCGCTGGTCCGGCGTTTCCACACGAATCTTCCTCCAAGCGTATCGATGCGTGTTATCGATTTCACGCTGTACGACTTGAGCTCGCCATTCGGTGAATTTATCATTGGTTTGCCTGAAAATTTTGTTATCAGGCGGGTGATTACGGGACAAGTAGTCCAAGACAAGACTACCGATTTGATAAGTTTCCTTGTTGTTGTTCCATTCAACAATGTTGGATTGCTGTAATTCTCGGATCGCTTGAACGAGCGTAAGATTATTTATGCCCATGATTTCTTGAATCTGGGCACCACTCAGGTCCCGCTTCGCCGCCAGCAGAATGGAAATGATTCTTCTTGAGTTGCTGGATAGTTGGTCATAGACGTTCTCCCAGCAGAAGCGTAGTGCCGAGTTGAAGTCGGAGTGAGAAAGCACTGCCTTAGGGGTGATGCCTTTGCCGACAGCCTGAACAAACCATTTTATAAGCAAAGGGTTACGATGTAACTTCTCACAGTAGCCCTTCAGTTTTTGTTCAGGTGCCGTCTTGATAATTGCACTATGCACGACACCTAAATTTCTCATCAGATCTACAGCGTCTTTGAGTGAGAGCGGTGGCATGTCATAGCGTAACTCAATCTGACCGAGGCCAATTCTTGAGGTTAGCAACAATTTGGACTGTGAGGGAATTCCAACGGCCAAGTCGAGTATTTCTTGTCCGAGAGTTTCAAGATTATCGATGACTAGGAGGGTTTTGTTCTTCTCCACGTACTCCAGAACTTTATCCCACCCCCTGCTTGCGCCCGAGATAGATGGAACGCTTATTTCCGAATTGAGATAACTTACCAACCTGTCTGTAGTATTCACAGCATCGTTGATTTCGCGGATTCCGTCGGCAGTAAGACGTTGCATCTTTAGGGAAACCCACACTATTTTATCCAGCTCAAATGTGGAGTCATCTAGGATGTCTTGGCATACCCGTAGAGCTAGCGCAGTTTTGCCTTCACCACCGGCACCCACAACTGTTATTACATTGTGGGACTTGATGCGTTTCTTCAAGTCTTCTCGTTCTTTTCTGCGGCCTATAAAGCCAGTATCCGCGAATTCAGCAGATGGCAAATTGTTGGGTATCCGCGAATCATCGAGCCGATACGCCGGTATCGTAACCGGATCATTACCATCAGCGGCGGCTATACCCTCTCTTAAGGGATGCCACGCCAAACTCGGCGCATCGTGAAGGAGTTTCTGTGCAGTGTCGTAAAGATTTTGAAAATCGTTAGGTTCCAACGAGCGCACTGGGTGCATAACTCGATTTCTTATCTTTAGGATCCCTGACGTATCTATAATCTGTGTTGCAGATTGGACATCGGAGTGCTTTGCATTCCGCATATTTTCTTTGTGGCGATTAATGAGTTGCATCAAAGTGCCTAGATCCACATAATCCAGCAGATCGCGATTGTCTATAGACTCGACGCCCCATTCTTCCCCCAAATCTTTCTGAAGGCGTTCAAGTGCATTATCTTTTTCATCAGGACGAAGAAAGCCTTCATCTGATACATCGAAGTTTTGGTGGAGATTGTCAAGCAAGGAACGTTCCAAGCCCTGCACGATTAGATAACATTTACCCCGCATGATGCTCACATTTAACATAATTGCCCACCCCATTAAGGCTTGTTTGTGTATTCCAATTTGTTTGGAACAGAAGCCGCTCTGACATCTCACGACGTTATTGCAAGATGCTACCCGCATTATATCACTCAGCGTATAATATGCAACACTATAAGCACGCTCATCCTTCAGATGGTTCAATAAGTTCACCAAGAACAATGAATTCATATATAAAGGGAGGATTGCGTTAGACGCCCGCCTCCACCCCAACGAATTGGAGCATTACCGCAATGAAGAGTTTCTTGACGCATTTGGAATGCACATATTGCCACCGCACCCTATCGGCGGATGCGCCGCAGCGCACCTGCCCGGACGCTGACTGCGGCAAGGTACTGTATCCGCGCTATGACATGCAGGGCGCAGGCGATGCGCTGATACGCGAGGATTTGGCGCGGCGTCCCGCGAATATGTGGCGCTACTTTGAAGTGATGCCCGTGCTGGACGCCGCGAATGTGGTTACGCTGGGCGAGGGCTTTACGCCGCTGTTCAAGGCGGAACGGTTGGGCAAGGCTATCGGCTGCGCCAATCTGTACATCAAGGACGAAGGGGTTAATCCCACGGGATCGTTCAAGGCGCGCGGGCTGGGCGCGGCGGTGTCCAAGGCGCGCGAGCTGGGCATACAACGGCTGACGATGCCGTCCGCGGGGAATGCGGCGGGCGCGATGAGCGCGTATGCGGCAAAGGCGGGAATGGATGCGTTTGTGTTTATGCCGAAGGATGCGCCGGAGGCTAACCGCATAGAGGTCGAGATGAGCGGCGCGCGCCTGGAACTGGTGGATGGGTTTATCACCGACGCGGGACGGATTTCGGCGGAGCGCGCCTCTGAGTTGGATCTGTTCGATGTTTCTACGCTGCGCGAGCCGTATCGCGTAGAGGGCAAGAAGACGATGGGGTATGAGATCGCGGAGCAGATGGGTTGGACGCTGCCGGACGCGATACTATACCCCACCGGCGGTGGCACGGGCATTGTGGGCATGTGGAAGGCGTTTGCCGAAATGGAAGCGATGGGCTGGCTTGACGGCAAGCGCCCCAAGATGTTCGCGGTGCAGGCGGAGGGCTGCGCGCCGATAGTTCGGGCGTTCAACGAAGGCAACGAGTTCGCCGCGCCGTGGGAGAACCCGTCCACGCTGGCGGCGGGGATACGGGTTCCGGCGGCTATCGGGGACTACCTGATACTGCAGGCGCTGCGCGCGAGCGGCGGCGGGGCGCTGACGGTTACGGACTCGGAAATCCTGGCGGATATGCGCGCGGTGGCGTCGCTGGAAGGGATATTCGTCTGCCCTGAGGGCGCGGCGATCGCGGCCGCTCTGCGCCGCCTGATTGCGGACGGCGCGCTGTCGGTGGACGAATCCATCCTGCTGCTGAACACCGGATCAGGGCTGAAGTACCTGGATATGATACGGCAGCCCGCGGGCTAGATGAGCTCGACGTCGCTGATGTGCGGGGCGTAGTTGGGCAGCGACGAGCGAAACATCATCTCAACGAGATGGTGGTCGGGGACGCATTCGGGGCACTCTTCGTTGACGCCCTTGTGATACTTCACTGTCAGACGCCCGGACTGCAAGTCCACGAACTCCAGCGATCCGCCTTCGGACGCTACCACGATTTGGATGTTGTCCATTATCGCCTGAACGCCGGGATCTGTGTTGACTGCCATAATTGGGGACTCCTTATTCGTTAGCGTTAGTTAGCGCGCATAGCGTACAAGTGGCTTGCGCGGTTTGGTTGATAATGTAGATATGAGAAAGAGCGGATGGCTTAAGCGGCGGGCAAGTTGGGCGCATATAGACGGGCGCAAGGCATCACCGCTTGCTCATCGTCATTCGTCGTCGCCAAGCCGACGGAGGCGTTCCTGCAGCCGGCGCAGTTCTGCTTCGGCACGCTGGCGTGCGGCGGCTTCGCGGTTAGCGCGTTCAGATTCGCGTTGTCGGGCGGCGGCTTCCCTTGCCGCGCGCTCATCGGCCAGCTGCCGTGCGGCGGCTTCGTTGGCTGCGCGCTCATCGGCCAACTGCCGCGCCGCCGCTTCCCTTGCCGCGCTCTCTTCAGCCCTATCTGCGCGGTCGGCCTCTTCGTCAGAGGTGAGAAGATAACTATCAGTCCGAGGGTCATACCAGCGAAGCTTGCCCGCATCCCAGCACACATACAGACCCAGCGTCTCGCTGTATCCCCAGTAGTAACTATCCCCATCCCGCTCGATATCGATAGGTTCATAGCGCCCATCTACTAGCCTATCGCCCGCCAACGCCGCATCGTGATAATCGCCGCCGGTGGCGTCGAACCGCCAGTACTCAGGTATGCCGTAGCGCTCATAGTCGATACGCTTATCAGTGTAGTCGACCCTGTCCGTAGTCTTGGAGGCTATCTCTAGCACAAAGTCCGGCGGCTTGCCCTGTTCGGTTATGTCATAGCCCTGCCGCTCTATCGCGCGCTCAGGGTCGCAGTCAAACGCGATTATGAGGTCGGGTATGCGGAGGCCCAGTCGAACGCTCAGCGTGGTTCCTACGGGGACTTCGCCGTACACTAGCGTCGTGTCCCGCGCGCCAAAATGGCGTTTGAGGGTTGGGACGTAACCGATTTCGTGGAGATCGCCTATGTTTTGCATATCGTAGCGCGGCGGGAACTCAGGGAACTGCGCGATCGCCGCCCCGTTTGTCTTGAGCGCATCGCTTGTCTTGAGCGTCCCGTTTGTGTTCGGACTTGACTTTATGGGGGGCGTAATCGTTTTCGTGGCCATCGCTGACCTCTCGCGGATTGAATGCTAGGGCGTGATTGAAAGCGTATTGTGGACAATATACCACTCGACGGCGTTGTATGCCATTCGGTTAAGGGCGGGTTATGCGGTTGCGCGCGGTTTTGCGGCAGCGCGGTCAAGCGGCGCAATTGCGGGTTCGGATATGCGACTTGTTTTGGAATAGTATTAGAAATAGTGCAAACATATACACAAAAAGTCCTTGCAGGCGCGCGCAGCCATTTGCGAAACTCGTTTGCGATGGATGCGGCGGGCGCATTCCAGGCAACGGATACATTCTATCACTCGCAGCCGTTCCCATACCACAGCGTTGGGCGCGGCGGCAGGAAGGACAAGCCATTTTCAGCAGCGTTTATGAGCGGCGAGCGCACCTCTTCACCGCAGCGGCCGAGCGCGCATCACACCCCGGTTATGGCGCGGGAAGCGGTAGCCGCCTTGCGCGTCAAGTCCGGCGGGAAGTATATCGACTGCACCTGCGGGGAAGGCGGGCATTCGTTGGCGATACTGAACGCCGCCGCGCCCCCGCCGTCCGTTCTGTGCCTGGATATGGACGCGCAGGCGCTGCAGACGGCGCGCAACCGACTGCGGACATTCGACAGCGTCGCATTCGCACAAGCCAACTACGCCGACGTCGCCGCGCTTGCGCCGCAAAGCGGGTTTGGGAACGCCGACGGAGCGCTGCTCGACCTAGGGCTGTCGTCGCTGCAGTTGGATGTGGGCGCAAGGGGCTTCAGCTTCCGCCGCGAAGCGCCGCTGGATATGCGCTTCGACGCCGCCCAAGCGCTGACCGCCCACGAAGTAGTGAACGGCTATGCGGAACAAGCCATCGCAGACATCATATTTAGGTTCGGCGAAGAGCGCCGCTCGCGCCGAATCGCGCGGGCGATAGTTCGCAACCGCCCGGTGCGAACCACTACGCAGCTGGCGGACATCGTAGCAAAATCGGTTGGGCGGCCAAGGGGACGCATACACCCCGCAACAAGGACGTTTCAGGCAATACGCATCGCGGTGAACGGGGAGTTGGACAACTTGCAACGCGGACTTCAGGGGGCAATCCAAACGCTGGGCAAACGCGGACGCCTCGCGGTCATCACCTATCACTCCGTTGAGGACAGGATAGTGAAGACCACATTGCGCCGCGAAAGCGCAGACTGCGTATGCCCGCCCGAAACCCCGCAGTGCGTATGCGATCATACCCCCGCAATTCGGCTTGTCAATCGGCGCGTTATCAAGCCGTCCCCGGATGAGATACGGGCGAACCCGCGAAGCCGAAGCGCCCGCCTAAGAGTGGCTGAACGCATCTAAATCTAACCGCCGCTTGCGCCAAACGCGGCGGCCGAATCGGTCAAACATTCACTAAACGAAGTATGGAGTAACAATGCAGAACTCCAAATCCTTTACGGCGATAGATGTCGGAACGACGAAGGTTCTTACCATTATCGGCAGGAAATCGGCGGACGACGGCCATATAGAGATTATCGGACACGGCGCAGCGCCCTGCAGCGGCTTGCGAAAGGGCGTTGTAGCGGACGTCGACGCCACGCAGAAGGCAGTGCGCGCATCCGTCAAAGCCGCCGAGCGCGACAGCGGCGTTAGCGTCAAGTCCGCCTATGTTGGCATCAGCGGCGCCGGCGTCTCTTACGAAAACCGCGTGGACACCATCGACTGGGTCGGCGAACACGGCGTTATCACCGCAAAAGACCTCGACCACGTCCCCAGCGCCATTGCCAAGAACGGACTGAAGAGCAACGGACACAACCGCAAGATAATACACTCCATCCCTCAAAAGTTTTCCATCGACGGCAGCGCCGGCGTCGCCCGCCCCATCGGGATGCACGCCCGCAAGTTCGACGTGGAGACGCACCTGGTCGCCGCCTCCGAAACCGACATCGGCAGGCTCACCAAGGCGGTCGAGGGCGCCGGCGTCAAAGTGGAATCGTTTGTGCTGGAATCGCTGGCAAGCAGCGAAGCCGTTCTCACCGAAGAAGAGCGCATCCGCGGCGCCGCCGTGGTCGACATCGGCGGCGGCACCACCGACGTCATCGTGTACAAGGGCGGCAACATCCAGTATTCGGCCGTCATTCCCATCGGCGGCTTTCAGTTCACCAACGACATCCGCCTCGTCTATAACACAACCTACGAAGCCGCCGAAGCCGCCAAACTCCAACACGCCCGCGTACAACTCGACACCGGCCGCGTCCACGATGAGATCGAACTTCCCATAGACAGGCGCGACGATATGCCGCTCAAGGTGTCCCTGCACGAAATATGCCAGCTCACCCGCGAGCGCGCCGTAGAGTTGCTGCGCCTCATCCTGCTGAAGCTGCGCGAAGGCGGCGTGCATGACCTTGTGGACTATCCCATCGTAATCGCCGGCGGCGCGTCCAACCTCAAGGGTATGATCGACCTGTTCAAGGTTGGCACTTCGGCCGATGTGCGGCGCGGGCAGCCTATCGGCTACATGGGCATCCCCGCCGAGCTGCAAAGCCCCGAATACAGCACCGGCGTGGGAGCGTTGCTTTGGGCGTCGTACCGCTACGGCGAGGACGCCCCCCATCGCTCCATCAAACGAACCCCGCGCAGCGCCGAGCGCAGACCGGCAGCGGCGGAGGCAGAGGCGAAACCCCGCCGCGCCGGCCGCCTTCTCAGCCTGTTCAGCAGATAGACGGCTTGCGCCACGCCTGCCGATACAACGAAACACACACTCATACGCCAAGGAATCATTAGGGAGGATACAATGGCCACAGCTACCGCGGAAATGGCATATGTCAGGGAAATGGAAGGGCTGGCTCGCATCAAGGTGATAGGCGTCGGCGGTGGCGGCTCAAACGCCGTGTCCCGCATGTTCAGAGAGCGCGTCCCGTCGGTGGAATACATGATTGTCAACACCGACGCGCAGGCGCTCGTTACCTGCGATGTCCCGCTCAAGATGCGCATCGGCGACCAACTTACGAGCGGCAAGGGCGTAGGCGGCAACCCCGACCTCGGCATGAAATCGGCTGAAGAGAACCGCGAGGAACTCTACGAAGCCATTCGCGACGCCGATATGGTATTCGTGGCGGCCGGCATGGGCGGCGGCACCGGCACCGGGGCGGCCCCGGTCATAGCCGAAATCGCCAAAGAGACGGGCGCGCTCACCGTGGGCGTGGTAACCCGCCCCTTCAGCTTCGAAGGCAAGCGCCGCGCCGAATCCGCCGAAGAAGGCATCAAGCGCCTCAAGCATCACGTCGACACGCTGCTCGTCATTCCCAACGAGCGCCTGCATATCATCTGCGAAGAGGAAATCACCGCGCAGAACGCCTTTATGATGGCGGACGACGTGCTGCGCATCGGCGTGCAGTCCATCGCCGAACTCATCACCGTGCCGGGCGAAATCAACCTTGACTTCGCCGACGTGCAGTCCATTATGCAGGACTCCGGCCCCGCCTGGATGTCCATCGGCTGGGGCGTGGGCGAACACCGAGCGCGCAACGCCGCCCAAACCGCCATCACCAACCCGCTGCTGGATGTGTCCATAGAGGGCGCGCGCGGCGTGCTGTTCAACATCACCGGCGGCAGCGATCTCACGCTCGCCGAACTCCACGAAGCCGCCGAAGTCATTCAGCGCGTCGTGGACACCGATTGCAACATCATCTTCGGGATGGCGACCGACCTGAAGATGGAGAACGAAATTAAGCTGACCATCATCGCCACCGGCTTTGAGCATCCGGAAGATGTGCAGCACACCGATTCGGGATACGCCGATATGCTTATAGAGGCGATGGAAAGCGACAGCGGCAAGCTCGACCTGCCCCCGTTCCTGAGGCGCTACTCCAAGACCGCCAACCCCCGCCGCCGCTAAACGCGCATTCGCCTGCCTGCGCCTGCAGGCCGGGCGTATCCTCCCCGCGAGCAGGTCGTCCCCAACGACGGCCTGTTCGCATACCCTTTCCCCACTTTGAGCCGCGCCGCGCCTTTGCGCTAAAACCCTAGCGCGCGATTTGACACCGCCGCCCGCTTGCGCTAAAGTCCAAGCCAAGCATTCCCACTATCGAGGTTCCCATAATGCCCCGCCGCGCCAGCGCCGCAAGCCAAACTGCTCCCATCCACAGATACCTCTCCGGCAACGCGTTTGTGCGCGACGACAACCTCGACGTCCTGCGGCAACTTCCCGACGAGTGCGTCGACCTCATATACCTAGATCCGCCCTTCAATTCCAACCAGTTCTATGTAGCCGCATTCGGCGACAAGGGCGGAGTGGCCGCCCAGCTTCGCGACATCTGGCGCTGGAACGCCGCATCGGAATTGGCGCTCAACCATCTGCAAACTCTCGCCTTTCGAAGCGCCGAATATCAGCGCCTATTGGACTGCGTCAGAGGCGTGCGCTTGCAAGCCGGCGAAACTTCCAATATGGCGGCGTACATTCTGTATATGGCGCCTCGCCTAATGGAAATGCGCCGCATTCTGAAGCAGACTGGCAGCGTCTATCTGCACTGCGATCCACACGCCAACGCATACTTACGCATATTGATGGATGCCGTCTTTGGAGAGGAGCAGTTCCGTAACGAGATCGTCTGGTGTTACACGGGTCCTAGCAATACGAGAAGGTGGTTCCCTAGAAAACACGACACGCTGTACTTTTATTGCAAGGACGATAAAAGCGCATCTACATTCAATCGGGATGAGGTGCGGATCTCTTACAAGCAACTGAACATACAGCATTCGGATAGCGAAGTTACTACGGGAATTGGCGGACGTCTCACCCCCGAAAATGTACAGGAATTCAGAGAAAGGGGTAAAGTTCCCGAGGACTACTGGCTTGAAGATAGAGACGGCATGAGCCCTACGGGACGCTTAAGGTCTGAGTATCTAGGCTATCCCACCCAAAAACCTCTAGCCTTGTTGGAACGCATCATCAAGGCGTCGTCCAACCCCGGCGATCTTGTGCTTGACCCGTTCTGCGGCTGCGGCACGGCGGCCGACGCGGCGGCGTCTTTGGGGCGCAAATACCTTGGCATAGACATCAGCGGCATTGCGGTGCGCGTCATGCAGCAGCGCCTAGAATCGCGCGGCGATGCCGTATCGCCGGTTGTATATGGCTTGGAGTGGACGGACTTCGACTGGCGGGAGTTCGAGCGGCGCGCCTTGATGCACCGTGAAGACGCAGAGGACGGAACGCCCGGCTGGCAGTGGGCGGAAGACAAGGTTGCCGCGCTGCTCAACGCCGTGCCGAATACAATTAAGACCGGCGACGGCGGCATAGACGCCCGCTATTTCGGCGCGATGGACACCGCGCGCAACGAAAGCATCATCATCCCGATACAGGTAAAGATGTGGCGCACCGACCGTCCCGTTGGGCGCCCCGAAATGGACAGGCTGCTAGGCGTTCAAACCGCGCTGAATAACCGCGGCTTGCACGCCCCGATGTCGCTGATGGTGAGCCTATATCCGCCGACCGATTCCTCGCGCGCATTCGCCGCTCAGCAGGGGCGCGTAACGCTCACCACGCTCGAAGGCGGCGCGCAGGAATACCCCGTGATGCAGGCGCTCAGCGTCCAAGAGATGCTGCAGCATGACGAGCGCCCCAAGCTTCCGCCCGTCGACCCGCGCTCTCTAGTAGGCGATACGCAAGACAAGCTTCTGCTAACCTAACCGCCCTGCTTGCATATTCCTCTTTGCGCCGATGCGCCTTTGCGTTAAATTCTCAGCCAAGCCACGCCGTTGCGCTAAAAGTTCGCTTCCATATCAAGCACCTTTTGCATTCGGCGCTTATGGCGCTCTTCGCCCGTGAACTGCGCCGCGGCGAAAGACGCCGCAATCTCTTTGGCGAGCTCTTCCCCGATGATGCGCGCGCCAAGGCAAAGCACATTCATATCATCGTGTTCAACGCCTTGGTGCGCCGAATAGGTATCGTGGCAGACGCTTGCGCGCACGCCCCGTATCTTGTTGGCGGCGACCGATGCGCCCACGCCGCTACCGCACAGCATCACGCCCCTATCGGCATGTCCGCCTGCCACGCATTGCGCCACCGCCGCCGCAAAGTCCGGGTAATCGTCCACCGCGTCATACGAATGCGCCCCAAGGTCGACGACCTCATGCCCCTGCGCCTCCAGCATCCGCTTCAACGGCGCTTTCGCCGAATAGCCGCCATGATCCGCCCCTATCGCAATTCGCATCGTGTTCATCCCCTTTTCATCTTTGCGCCCCTGCGCCTTTGCGTTAAAATTTTCAGGATACAATCTGCGTCAACCCCAATCCTACCCTAGATTTGAAGCACCGCGCAATTTCTGCTACCATACGCGCGCAGCCAATCCTAAACGGAACGGTGAGCGTGAACTAGGGACAATCGGAGCAGATGCGGCCGTCGGCAATAGACGGCAGCGTTGCCGTTTGCGCTCAAAAGCCTTTCCGTCAATCGCGGGAAGGCTTTTGCCATCTTTGGGGGCTTGATGTGAAAATCGGCGCTATCACCGATGTTCCCGGCATCAGCGTAGGCCACTACACCAACGCGGCGGCGGCTACCGGCTGCACCGTGGTGCTGTGCGAAGACGGCGCGGTTGGCGGCGTGGATGCGCGAGGCTCCGCCCCTGGTACGCGCGAAACCGATCTGCTGCGTCCTACCGCGCTTGTGAACGAAGTCCACGCCGTTCTTCTCAGTGGCGGCAGCGCATTCGGCTTGGACGCGGCAGCGGGCGTTATGCGCCGTCTCGAAGAGCGCGGCGTCGGCTTGCAATTCGGCGGCGCCGTCATCCCCATCGTGCCGGCGGCGATCCTGTTCGACCTAAGCGTCATACGCGGCGATGTGCGTCCCGCCGCCGCCGACGGATACGCCGCCTGCATCAACGCATTGTCCGACGGTGTCGAAGAAGGCAGCGTGGGCGCAGGCACGGGCGCAACCGTCGCCAAGCTTCTTGGAATGCGGCGCGCCGTCAAGGGCGGCATCGGTTCGGCAGTGCTGGATCTGGGCGACGGCGTTATCGTGGGCGCAATAGCGGCGGTCAACGCAGTGGGCGGCGTCTATGAGCATAAGACCGGGCGCATCATCGCCGGCCCCCGCAGCGAGCGCAACGGCGCAATGCTGGACGCGCTAGAGCTGATTGCGTCCCCCGCTTATGCCGCATCCCGCAGCGTCCCGCCGTCCAACACCACCATCGGCGTTGTAGCCACAAACGCCCGCCTAACCAAAGCGCAGGCGAACAAGCTGGCGTCTGGGGCGCAAGACGGCGTGGCGCTTGCCGTGCGTCCGGCGCACCTGATGTCCGACGGCGATACGATGTTCGCGCTCGCAACCGGCAAGTCAGCCGCCGAATTCGATATGAACCGCCTAATCGCCGCCGCCGCAATCTGCGTCAGCCATGCCATCGCGCGCGGCGTGGAGACGGCCGATGCGCTAGGCGGCATCCCATCCGCAAACGATATTCGGCAAACCGCATCAACCGCATCAACGAAAATTGGCGCGCAATGACAACGCTTGATCGATCGGCAAGTATCGGCTTCATCGGCGCCGGCAAGGTCGGCGGTTCGCTTGCGGGCGCAATGGCGGCGGCGGGCTACCGCATAACCGCCGTGGCAAGCCGCACGCCCGCATCAGCGCAGCGCTTCGCCGCGCGCATAGACGGCTGCGTCCCGTACACGCGCCTGCAGGACGCCGCCGACGCCGCGGATATGCTGTTCATCACCGCATCCGACGACGCCATAGCGCCCATAGCGGACGCCGTGGAGTGGCGCGCCGGCCAGGGCGCAGCGCACTGCTCAGGCGCCGCGTCCCTGGACGCGCTCGCCAAACCCGCGCGGCAGGGGGCAATACCGGGCGCATTGCATCCTATGCAGGCGTTCTCGTCCGTGGAAAATGGCGTTCAAAGCATCCCCGGCATCACATTCGGCATTGAGGGCGGCGCTGATATGCGCGAGTATCTGGCGGCGATAGCGCAAGACGTCGGCGGCAATGCCGTGTTTCTCAGCGCGCAAGACAAGGCGCTCTATCACATAAGCGGCGTTCTGATGGGCAACCTGCTCACCTGTCTTGTGGGCATATCCGCCGAAGTGTGGGAGCATATCGGCTACGCGCGCGCAGACGGCGTGAACGCGCTTGCGCCGATGATGTACGCCGTAGCGCGCAACATCGAGACCGCCGGCATTCCCGCCGCCGTAGCCGGCCCATACCCCAGAGGCGATATAGGCACGGTTCGCAAGCACATAGACGCGCTGGCATCCCGCCATCCCGCGCTGCTGCCCCTGTACCGCGAACTGGCGCTCGCCGGCCTGCCGCTTGCTGTAGAGCAAGGCTTAACGCCAGAAAAGGCAGCCGAAATGCGCCAAATACTCACCGAGACGGGCGCCGATTAGCGCCAACCGTCAGCGCGCAAAACGCCGCGATTTGGATACAGGGATACGGAAATAGTTCGGAAGGAGGCAAACCGATGCGTACAACCATTCGCGATTTGCAAACGATGAAGCGGCGCGCCGAAAAGATCGCAATGCTAACCGCCTACGACTACACTTCCGCCCGAATCGTGGAAGAGGCGGGCGTTCCCATCATCCTTGTGGGCGACAGCCTTGGACAAGTGGTGCTTGGCTACGACTCCACCGTCCCCGTTACGATGGACGATATGCTGCATCACATTCGGGCGGTAGCGCGCGCCACTCGCAAATGCCACATAGTCGGCGATCTACCCTTCCTGAGCTACCAAGCCGATCCTGCCGAAGCCGTCCGCAACGCCGGCCGGCTGCTCAAAGAGGGCGGCGCGCAGTCCGTCAAGCTGGAGGGCGGCAGCCATATCGCCGAGGCGCTGCGCCGCATCGTGAACGCCGGCATTCCCGTTATGGGACATCTTGGGCTAACCCCGCAAGCCGTCAATCAACTCGGCGGCTACCGCGTGCAGGGCAAAACCACCAAGGCGGCGGTGCGCCTCATCGAAGACGCCAAAGCGCTTGAAGACGCCGGCGCATACGCCCTTGTGCTTGAAGGCGTCCCGTCCCAACTCGCGCGCATCATCACGCAGCGCCTCGCTATCCCAACCATCGGCATCGGGGCGGGCGTCCATTGCGATGGGCAAGTGCAGGTATTCCACGACATGCTGGGCTTGTTCAACGATTTCACGCCCAAGCACGCCCGCAAGTACGCCAACCTATCCCGCGAAATCGCCGCCGCCGTCGCCGACTACATCGGCGATGTGCGCGCAGAGGCGTTCCCGTCCGAAGATGAAAGCTTCACGCTGTCCGACGATGTGCTTGCCGAGCTGACCGGCGCGCAGACCGCCGCCGCAGAGTGCGCGAGCGCCGATCTGTGATGCCGATGCAGGTCATAGACACCATAGCGGCGTTTCGGCGGGCGCATGCCGACGCCCCAAAACCGCTTGGGCTTGTCCCCACGATGGGCTTTCTGCACAAAGGCCACATGTCCCTTGTGCGCCGCGCCCGCGCCGAAAACGCCACCGTCGCCGTCAGCATTTTCGTTAATCCTACTCAATTCGGCCCAAACGAAGACTTCGAATCCTACCCCCGGGATATGGACGCAGACCTAGCGCTGCTGCAGAGCGCTAATGTCGACCTTGTGTTCACGCCGTCGGTGGAAGAGATGTACGCCCCCGGCTTCGACACCACCATCAACGTGGGCGGCATCGGCAGGCGCTTGGAAGGCGAACATCGCGCGGGACACTTCGACGGCGTGGCGACCGTGGTATGCAAGCTGCTGACGATTGCGCGCCCCGACAGAGCGTACTTCGGGCAGAAAGACGCGCAGCAATGCCTTGTGGTGAAGCGCCTGAACGCCGACCTCAACCTAGGCGCCGACATAGTGGTTTGCCCCACCGTGCGCGATCCCGACGGACTGGCGCTCAGCAGCCGCAACGTGTATCTCAGCGCCGCCGAGCGCAAAGCCGCCTTGTCCTTGAACGCCGCGCTTACGCTGGCGTGGGATATGCGGCGCGACGGCGTATCCGACGCCACGCTCATACGCGCGCGTATGCGCCAGCTCATCGAGCGCCAACCGCTTGCGTCCATAGACTACATCAGCATCGCCCATGCGCAAGACCTAACCGAACTTGAGCGGATTGAGGATGCCGCGCTTGTTTCGCTTGCCGTCCGCATCGGCAAAACCCGCCTCATAGACAATATGATACTATGAACTCCGAACAATTCCGTTTGGAGCGATGCCTTGAAAATCCTCATAACCAACGATGACGGCATAAACGCCCCCGGCCTATGGAAGCTCACTGACGCGCTGAAAGACTTGGGCGAAATCGTAGTATCAGCGCCCGACCGCGACCAGAGCGGCATCGGCACATCAATGACGCTGCTTGATGTAGTCAAGGCGCGCGAAGTCCCCAACCCGCCCGTTGACGGCGTCCGCGCATTCGCCATCGAAGGCACGCCCGCCGACTGCGTCATCCTCGCAACCGAAATCCTTTCGCCCGGCAAATTCGACATCGTCATTTCCGGCATAAACGAAGGCTCCAATCTGGGCTTGGACATTCTCACATCCGGCACTGTGGGCGCGGCGTTTCAGGGCTACTTTCGCGGCATACACTCCGTCGCAATGTCCGTGGCGTCGCTGACCAACGTGCAGTTTGACGCCGCCGCAAGCAGCGCGCGCGCTATCGCAGAGGCAATATCCGCAAACGGCTTTGAAGCGCCGCTGTTCCTGAATGTCAACCTGCCCAACGCAGCGCCGGCGCTGATAAAAGGCGCGGCGATTGCGCGGCTTGGGC
Organism: Dehalococcoidia bacterium; assembly: GCA_965203895.1. Lineage (GTDB taxonomy): Bacteria > Chloroflexota > Dehalococcoidia > Lucifugimonadales > JADFKI01 > Bin90. The sequence goes on from CBDBDI010000003.1 coordinate 724,842, forward strand.
ATCGTCTCTACTTAGAAAATGTGGAGCGCGGCAACAACGGCCGCCGAACCCACTACTGGATCAAGCACAACCGCCTTGTGAGCCGCGCCATCCCCGAAGACACCGACATATGGGCAGTCCGCAACAACCGCATCGCCATCACGCCCCTAAACGCCATACTGGAGCCCGACTGGCGCTCCCCCGATTTGCAGCCCATAGCCGCCGGGGTAGAGCGCGCGCTGAGGCGCTGCTGCGAAAGCGCGATGGGCTGAGTGGGCAAAGCCGCCGCATTTTAACTTTGAGAGGATCCGATAAATTCGGCGCTACTCAGTTATATTATGCGCTGGCGAAGTTAATCTGATGGGTCGACGAGTCCCTTTCTAGCGCAAGCCTTTGCCGACACCATGCGCCTGTAACCTGTAGGTTTATCGGATGGTTTCGCTTTGACAGATAGCCGCTTTTGAAATTATCGCTGCGAAGTTTGGTCATTGTTTGGCGATTGGACTTTAGCCCGTTGCAAGGGTGGCGTAGTGAACAGGAATGAGGGATGGCGCGGCAGATTGAACACGCTAGTGAGGCGCACTAATGGCTACTCTAAGACGGATGGAGCGCTGACCTTGTCGATTGCGCTGGCATGGCTGAAATTAGGCTGGATTTAATACACCTGCACGTGTTGGGAATACATGTGTCTATTGTAACAATAACTTTATCGTATTATAATCTATGTCATGTAGAGGCGTGAATTTCCTCACAAACTGTCAATCGTACAGAATTGACGCCCGTCGGCGGCCGGATTGACGCCGCGATCAGGGTATCCTTCTGTATCCTAAGTATGCGTATGTCCGATAACGTTTCGGGGCTTCCCACAGATAAAAGCGAGAGCGCTTGCGCAGACGAGGACCGCCATCTGACACGGTTGGGGCAGTTTTGCTACATCCTTTTCTGTCTGAATGCGCTCTTCTTCTGTTATCTCGGCGTTGTCAATCCGAACATCTTCTACGTATCTCTGGTAGATGAAGGCGGCGTGGTAGAGAATCTCACCTTTGTCGCGTTTTTGCTGGGGGGATTCGTGCTGTTCGCTGCCGCTTTAGCAACGCGTCGTCTATTTCCGCGTTGCGTCTATGTTCTCGGCGGTATGACGTTGTTGTTCTTTGCCGGCGAAGAGATCAGCTGGGGGCAGCGCGTAATCGGATTCGAGACGCCCGAATTTCTGATGGGTTTGAATACCCATAGAGAATTCAACATACACAATTTGGAAACCTTTGATGCTGCGCTTCAGCAAAGAGCAGCAATGTTCATGGTGTGCGTGGCAGCCTGCACCGCCTTCCTTCTGCGCAAAAACAGGATATTGGGGATTTCCGCGCCGCCAATTTTGCTAACATTGGCGCTCCTGGTTACGATGACCTATTTTTATACGCCGACCATCGATATCTATCGTTCATTCAACTATGGATATAGAGGGCTGTTGCTGTTGCTGCTCATGGTTGGGTTGTTTTCGGGAAACGCTAGGTTGTTCATTGCCACAGCCGCGTCCATGTCGATCTCTCTATTTACCGATCATCTGCGTCACCACGAACTACGTCATCACGGCGACAATATAAGATTTGAGGAGATAGGCGAGTATCTGTTCAGCCTTTTTTGCTTCTTCTATGCGCTGTATCTACTGATAGACCAGAGGACGGCGCGCCAAAAGATAGCGGCATCGGTCGCCGCGTTCAAGCCTGTGGCGTCGATTCCTTCAATTCGCATAAAACCCCCCCTCCCCGACATAGGGCGCAAATCCTTCCCTGGAATGAAAGGGGAATTTCTAACGCCTTGGACAGGCATTTGCGCGCTCATTATTGCGGGCAGCATCGGGTTGGCGATTATGTTGCACCTTCACTATGAGGCGGATGTCGCGGCGATTGAAGAAACTCGGTTATTGACCCAGACTCTGGCGCCTGTGGCTCGCTCCAACTTTGAGGTGTACATTGATGAGCGCGATGATCTGCACTACTTCAAGCAGTCGTGCACCCGCGGTTTTGACTCGACAGGGGCTTTCTTTTTGGGCATATTTCCTGTGAATGTGGATGACCTCCCTGTTGATCGGAGGCCGCATGGCTTTGAGAACAACGACTTTGTATTTGGACAATATGGCCAAATGATAGACGGCGCGTGCGCTATAACGGTGAGGCTTCCCGACTACGAAATAGCGAGCGTCTCAACCGGTCAGTACACTTGGGATTGGAACGGCGTAGCTACAAACCTCTGGGTTGCGGACTTTCCTTATCGTAGCGCGGATGACTCTAGGGCGTATGCCGCGGCATTCGAAGAAACCCGGTCATTGATCCGGACTATGGAGCCTGCGGCGCGCTCCAACTTTGATGTGTATATTGATGGGCGCGATCTGCGCTACTTCAAGCAGTCGTGCGCCAGTGATCCTGACTCGACAGAGGCTTTCTTCTTGGGCATATTTCCTGTGAATGTGGATGATCTCCCTGTTGAGCGGAGGCCGCACGGCTTTGAGGGCAAAGACTTTGCGTTTGGACAATATGGCCAAATGATAGATGGCGCGTGCGCGATAACGGTGAGGCTTCCCGACTACGAAATAGCGAGTATCTCAACCGGTCAGTACACTTGGGATGAGAAAGGCGTAGCTACAAACCTCTGGATTGCGGAATTTCCTTACGATAGTACGGATGACCATAGGGCGTATGCCGCGGCGTTCGAAGAAACTCGGTCATTGACCCAGACTCTGGAGCCTGCGGCGCGCTCCAACTTTGATGTGTACATTGATGGGCGCGATCTGCGCTACTTCAAGCAGTCGTGCGCCAGTGATCCTGACTCGACAGAGGCTTTCTTTTTGGGCATATTTCCTGTGAATGTGGATGATCTCCCTGTTGAGTGGAGGCCGCACGGCTTTGAGAGCAAAGACTTTGCGTTTGGACAATATGGCCAAATGATAGATGGCGCGTGCGCGATAACGGTGAGACTTCCGGGCTACGAAATAGCGCGCATCTCAACCGGTCAATACACTTGGGATGAGAAAGGCGTAGCTACAAATCTCTGGATTGCGGATTTTCCCGTGAATAAGTAGGGGCGCCTTCGCCCGATGCGCTCCCAGCGAGCGGGCGCAATTCCATGGACGCGACGTCGGCGGGCAACCTGTTGCTGTTTGCAGCGCCGCACAGCACTCAAACTCAACGCCGAAAGGCACGAACTCGACGCCGGCCACTATCCAATGATCAGCCACCCCGCCGAACTCGCCGCGCTTCTAACTTAATACGCGCCCTTAAATCTCTCATCCCTTTGCGCCCCTTGCGCCTTTGCGTTAAAATCCCATGCGAATGCCTATAACACCCCGCAAAAAACACAAAGGAGAAGCGTATGCCAGCGAACATACCCAGCTAATCCGAGGTTCTGACATACTTCGATAAACTCAGCAACTGGGGACGCTGGGGAGGGGGCGACGACCAGCTGGGAACCATAAATCTGCTATCCGCCGCCAAGACCCGCCAAGCAATCGCGCTCGTGCGGGAAGGCGTAACCGTGTCCTGTTCCCGCACCGTCGGTTGGACGCCCGAAGCCGACCATATGGCGACGCCGCTCCACTTCATGCTGGAAAGCGGCGAAGGCTAGGCAAGCGGCGATAGGGTAACCGCCCGCCCCAGTCAGGCAGCCACCGCCTTCTTCGGAATGGCGTTTCACGGCTACCATATCACCCACATATACAGCCTCGCCCACTTCTTTTGGAAAGGCAAGATGTACAACGGACGCCCGCCGCACCTAGTATCCACCGGGCTGGGCGCTACCGTGGAATCGGTGGAGATCGCAAAGGACGGCATCGTTACGCGCGGCGTTCTGGTAGACGTCCCGCTGATTCGCGGCATAGACTGGCTGGAGCGCGGCGAAGGCGTAATGCCTGAAGACATCCTAGCCGCCGAAGAGCGCTGCGGCTTCACTATCGAAGAGGGCGATGTATTGCTGGTTCGCACCGGCAACCTTCACCGCCGCAATGTGGAAGGCACCGTCAACCCGCGCGAAGCCGGCTCGCCCGCATGCCAAGCCGCTTGCCTGCCCCTATTCCATGAGCGCGGCATCGCCGTTCTGGGCAGCGACACCGGCAACGACGTTATGCCAAGCCAATATGCAAGCATGTCCAACCCCATCCATCAGGTCGGCATCGTGGCTATGGGGCTCTGGATTCTGGACAACCCCGACCTGGAAGAGTTGGAGGCCGAATGCCAAAAGCGCAACCGCTGGGAGTTCATGCTGTCCATCAACTAGCTGAGGCCGTTCAACACCACCGGCTCCCCCGTCAACCCAATCGCGATATTCTAGCCGAACAAGCCCGCGCGCGGCGGCGTACCCCAAACCCTGCGTCGCCGCCAATCACCCGCCGAATGCGTCCAAACGCTTGAGAAACTCAGCGACATCCGCTACGCCGTCCAACCTATAATCGGCGTTGTCCACCACCGACGCCGGCGTCCCCGGCTGCATCACCGCCACGCCCAAGCCGCGCACAGCGCCCGCCGCTCTGCGATGGCGCAGAACCCGCAGCGCGTCCGCGTCGGTGGTATCGTCCCCCAAAAATATGACGGTCGACAAATCCCAATCCCGTATCGCCTTGTCTAGCGCAGCGCCCTTGTTCACGCCGTTCCTGCGCCTAATCTCTATGAGCTTATTGCCCTGAAACACATCCAACCCCTCTGCTTGCGGCAGCGTATCAAGCGCCGCAGTCAAGCGTTCCACCACGCGCGATTCGTCCGTCGCCATCCGATAGTGTATAGACGCGCTGAAGCGCTTGTCTTCCCACACCATCCCCGGCTCATCCACAACCGCCCGCAGCGCCTCAAGCAGCTCTTGCATCCCAGCGCCGCCGCCCGCCGCCTCAGGCGCTACGATCAGCGCGCTGTCAACGATGCGCTCGGCGCCGTGGTTGCCGATATAGACTATGCCATCTATTCCAACGCGCTCGCGGACGTCTGTTGCCGCCCTGCCGGACATCACCGCCGTAAGCTCTAGCTTGCGCGCAAGCCTAGTCAGCGGCCCCACGATTTTCGGATGAATTACGGCATCATCGGGAATCGGCGTGAATTCGGACAGCGTGCCGTCGAAGTCAAGCAGCAGACCGGTGTTGCCGCAGCGCAGCATCGCAAGCGCATCGTCGATATGCGGCAGCAGATGCGGCAGACTAACGCTACTGCGCCCCATTGCTACGCCATCTCCTGCGCGCTAGGCGCAAGCAGCGTTCTGACGGCGCGCGCCACCAAGCCGGCGGCAAGCCGAACTTTGTATCCGTTATCGCTCAAAGGCTTGGCGTCTTGAACCGCGATGCGCCCTATGCGGTCTGCGTCAACATCGGATAGGCGGCGTCCGTTAAGCGCGCTTGCGGCTTCGCGCGCCATATGCGGGACGGGCGCAACGCCCCCAAGCGCAATGCGCGCGCCGCTAATCCTGCCGCCGCTCACATCCATCGCCAGCGCCACGCTCGCCAGCGCAAAGTCCATCGCCTGCCGCTCTTTCGCTTTCAGGTACACGCTGCGAAACCCCGCCGCCCGCTTGGGAATGCGAACCGCTGTCAGCGCATCGCCCGCGCGAAGTATGTTCTCGTATCTCACATCAACTTCAGGCGGCGCGAAGAAGTCCGCTATGGGCAGGATGCGCTCGCCGCTTGCGGACGCAATCAGCGCATCAGCGTCAAGCGTGAGCAGCGCCACCGCCGTATCGGACGGATGAACCGCGGGGCATACCGCGCCGCCGAATATGGCGTGGAACTTGTTAGCGCCGTCATAAGCGAAGCACTGCGCGCCGCCCTTCTTGCGGCAGTCAAACAGCGGGCTGCGGTAGTACCAGCAGCGCGGGCGTTGGCATAGGTTGCCGCCAAGCGTCCCCATGTTGCGAATCTGCGGCGTGGCTACCGATGCGGCGGCTTGCGCCAAGGCAGCGTAACTCTCGCCGATGTGCGGATGCGCCGCTATGTCCGCAAGCGTGGTCGCCGCGCCTATGCGCACGCACGCCTCATCTACCGCAACGCCCTGCAGCGCGGCGATGTTTGCCACGCTCACCAGCATCGACGGGCTTATCACGCCCTCTTTGAGTTCGCCGAGTATGTCCGTGCCGCCCGCAATGATCCTGGCGGATCCGCCGTTGTCCGCAAGCAGTTCGACGGCGTCCTCTACGCCCTGCGCCGCCACAAACTCAAAGGGGTTCATATCAGCCTATAGCCTATACCTTACTATTATCGGTATCCCGATTATCGTCGTCCCGCGCGGCGGCATCCAAAGCGTTCAGAACCTTATCGGGCGTTGCCGGCAGATCGCTGATTCGAACGCTCACGGCGTCGTAGATGGCGTTGATGAGCGCGGGCGCAACCCCGATGCTGGGCGGCTCGCCTAACGCCTTTGCGCCAAATGGGCCTATCGGGTCGTTCACATCGGCGAACAATACCTGCACGGGCGGGTATTCCTGTATCGTGGGGCTCTTATGCTCCAAGAAGCTTGCGTTCAGCGTAACGCCGCTATGCGCGTCCGTAAGCATCTGTTCGGACAGCGCAAAGCCCAGCATCTGCGATACGCCGCCCTCGACCTGGTTCGCCGCCAATTGCGGGTTCAGGATGCGCCCCGAATCGTGCGCCGCTACATAGCGCAGAACGCTCACCTGCCCTGTTTCGGTGTCCACTTCCACTTCCGCGAAATGCGCCCCGAAAGAGTTCACGATATAGTCCGCGCTGCCCGGCATCACCGACGCCTCGACCGCCGTCCCCCGCTGCCCGAATAGCGCCGCCGCATCCGCCAGCGCAAGCAGCGCAGCGCCGTCGCCCGAAACGATGCACCCGTCCATAATGTCCAAGCCATCAGCGTCTATGTTCAAATGCTTGGCGGCGGCGCTTATGATTTTCGCCTTCAGTTCGGCTGCCGCCTTCAGCGTAGCCGTTCCGGTGGAGAATGTAGCGGTGGAGCCGGCGGTGATGGGCGCTTCAGGCGTATGCCGCGTATCCCCGAAGGTTACGGTCACATCCTCATACGCCACGCCCAGCGCTTCCGCCGCGATTTGCGCCATAACGGTGGCGCTGCCTTCGCCCACATCCATAAGCCCGGCGATTAGGTTCACGGTTCCGTCGGGGTTTAGCGCGAGTCTTGCCGCCGATTTGCCGCCCGGGCCGCCGCGGTATATGAACATGCTCATGCCGGCGCCCCGCCTCTTGTGAGCGCTATCGGGCGATTGCGCCGCCCGCCTGTTGCGCCATCCAAACGCGTCCGCGCCCATTTCAAGGCATTCGCGCAGTCCGTTGGACGAAAAGGGGATGCCGCCCTCTACCGGCTGCGTGTCAACAATCTGATTCGCGGGCGTAACCCTTTCGCCCGGCTGTCCCTCAAGCCCCACATGGTTTAGCAGTCGAAAGTCCAGCGGATCCATTCCAAGTTCGTCGGCGATATGGTTCGTCAGAACTTCCAGCGCGAAATGTCCCTGCGGCGCTCCCAGAGCGCGATAGGAGCCGCCCGACGGCTGGTTGGTGTAGGCGAGATAGCCGTCGTAGCGCGCATTGGCGCAGCGATACAGATACAATGCGCCCTGCCCTGCGCGTCTGACCACGCCGGGCCCCGACGATAGGTATGCGCCGGTGTCCATCAAGGTGGTGGCGTGAATGGCGGTGATTTCGCCGTCGTTGGTTGCGCCTATCTTCAGCGTTGTTTCGGTTGAATGGCGCTTTCTGCCTGCGACGAACTCTTCTTCGCGGCTTGCCTCGATCTTCACCGGCTTGCCCGCGCGCATCGCAAGCGCCGCCGCAATTACGGATAGGCGCGTTTCGTCTTTGTTGCCGTATCCTGCGCCCATCGTGGGACCGATGACGCGCACCTGATCGCGCTCAATGCCCAGCGCAAGTGCAAGGTTAAGCCTGTCCGCATGCACGCCGCGCGATGACTTCCACACCGTCAGCGCATCGCTTTCCCACAGCGCCACGGCGGCGCGCGGCTCCAGCGCAGCGCCAGAATGCGCCGGCGTGCTGAACGATTGCTCGAATATGCGGTCTGCGCGCGCAAACCCTTCTTCAACATTGCCGCGCGTTAGCGTCAACGGCTTGCCGCCCACCAGGTTGCCGCCCGGATGGACGACGGGCGCATCGGGCTTGAGCGCGTCCCGTGCAGAAAACACGGCGGGCAGCGGCTCATACTCCACTTTAATCAGACGCAGCGCCTGCGCCGCCAAGTCTTCGTCGTCGGCAGCGACCGCGGCGACTTCATCGCCCACAAACCGCGCTTTGGTGTCGAGGATGGGCAGATCGGGCGCAACCCTGCCGCTAGGGGCGTTGAACGGCGTTAGAACGGCGCGCACGCCCGGCAAGCTTTCGGCGGCAGCGGCGTCTATGCCGACTATGCGGGCGTGCGAATGCGGGCTTCGCAAAATCCTGCCGCACAGCATCCCCGGCAAGCTGATGTCGGCGGTGTACTTGGCTTCCCCGGTCAACTTATCGCGCAGGTCGTATCGGGGAACGGATTTGCCTATAACTGCGTGCGCCATCAACCACCCGCCGCCTGTTTCACGGACTCGATAATCCGTCCATAGGCGTTGCATCTACACAGATTGCCGGACAGCGCCTGCCTAATCTGCGCTTCGGTCGGGGCGTCTATGGCGTCCAGCAGCACTTTGGCGCTCATAACAAAGCCGGGGGTACAGAAGCCGCACTGACCGCCGTCGTTGTCCAGGAACGCCTGCTGAATGGGATGCAGTTCGTCGGCGTCGGCAAGCGCCTCAATCGTGGTAACTCTGCGTCCGGCCGCCTGCAGCGCAAGCATTTGGCACGCATACACCGGCTTGTCGTCGAGCAGTACGGTGCATGCGCCGCATTCGCCCCGGTCGCAGCCGCGTTTAGCGCCCGTAAGCGCCAGCGCGTCGCGCAATACGCGCAGCAGCGTCCAGTGATGGCGCGCTTCTACGCGGCGCATATCGCCGTTCACATTGAGTTGAATTTCAGCGCTGAAGCCGGTCATCGTCCAACCTACTGAGCGGTTATGCCGCCGTCTATGACGAGCTCGGAGCCGGTCATGTACGAGGCTTCGTCGGATGCGAGGAACAGCGCGCCGTATGCCACATCCTCGACCGTGCCAATCCTGCCTAGCGGAACGCGCGCCACCGATGCCGCCAAGCCCGCATCGGTGCGAATGTTGTCTGCAATCATCTCGGTGTCTATCGGGCCCGGATGGATGGAATTGGCGCGAATGCCGTCGGCGGCGTGCTGTATAGCGGTGTTCTTGGTGAACAGGCGCACGCCGCCCTTGGACGCCGAGTAAGCGCCGCCGCGCGGGCTGCCTACCAGTCCCGCCGTGGACGATATGTTGACGATAGAACCGCCGCCTGCATCGCGCATAGCGGGGATGCAATGCTTTGTCCCCAAGAACACGCCCTTCAGGTTTATGTCGATAATCCTGTCCCATTCCTCTTCAGAGGCGTGTTCGATCGGGATGCGGCTATAAATCGCGGCGTTGTTCACCAGAATGTCCAACTTGCCGAAAGTCTCGACTGCTTTGGCAATCGCCGCCTGCCACTCGTCGGCGCTGGTTACATCCAGGTTCACGAATATCGCTCTGCCGCCCGCTTCGTTTATCTCCGCCTCGACTTTGCTGCCTTCGTCTTGCAGAATATCACCAATCACCACCGCCGCGCCTTCCTGCGCGAAAAGCCGCGCTTCCGTAGCGCCCTGTCCGCGAGCGCCGCCGCTTATCAGCGCAACCTTGCCTTCAAGTCTCATATCATCGCCCCTTGTTTGCGTTCCAAATCCTAAACGGGATTTTGGCGTAACTCATAATCGCAATTCGTAGCCGCATAGCGCCTGCGTCCATCGGGATTTTAGCGCTTATTCCCCGCCAGCACAAAGCCTCGCGGCGAAAACGAATATGAGTTTTGAAAATCTCAAAAATAGGTATTGACAAAACGCCCGTTCTGTTCTATTCTGTTCTATACATTAGCAGGGAGGCTATCAAATGATGCGTCAGACAAAGGCAAACGCCAATACACAGCAGCTCCATATGCCCGGAATGGCGGCGTCCCACAGACCGCCGGCGGTTGTAACCTGCTGCAGCGTCGAGCCCGGTCAGCCGGTCATATACACCGGCAAGATCAGCGGCGGCCCCAGCTTCGGCAGCAAGGGCGTGGTTACGCAAGCGCGGCAGAGCAAGGCAGTGGTGGATATGGGGACGTCCGGCGTATGGAACATACCCTACTACTTCCTGACAGCGCCGCAAGCCGCATAGCCCATATGGTACTGAAATCGAGCGCGGACGGCAACAACCGCGCTCTGCATATTTCCAAGCGCATCCCGAATCCATAATCCCTATAAGGAAGGTCAAATGCTGAAACACATCTTTTCCGCGTTCACCGCCAACGATGTCCGCCCAAAGTCGTCATCCGAACACAATCCGCCTGCGAACATCAAGGTCAAGGTAGTCGGCGTGGGCGGCGGCGGCGGCAACGCCGTGGCGCGGATGCGGGACAAGGGCATACGCCAAGTGGAGACGCTGGCGCTCAACACCGACGTGCAGGCGCTCGCGGGCTTGCGCGGCATTCCCTCTTACGCCATCGGCCCGCAGACCGTCAACGGGATGGGATCGGGCGGCAAACCCGAAATCGGGCGCAAGGCGGTCAAAGAGAGCCAAGCGCACATCGCAGAGCTGCTCGACGACGCTGATATGGTGTTCATCACCGCAGGGATGGGCGGTGGCACCGGCACGGGCGCGTCGGCGACCGTCGCGGACATCGCGCGCAAGAAGGGGGCACTAACCGTGGGCATAGTCACGCTGCCGTTCTCATTCGAGGGATCCAATCGGCGCGCAGTGGCTATGCGCGGACTGCATAGCCTGCGCCAAAAGGTGGACACGCTTATCGCTGTGGAAAACGATCGGCTGCTGCCATCGCTGAACGGCAATGTATCGCTCCAAAGCGCATTTGAAGCCGCCGACGAGGTGTTGCGGCAGGGCGTCAGCGGCATATCGGAGATAATCACGGTTCCGGGGATGATAAACGTGGACTTCGCGGATGTACGCTCCATAATGAGCGGCGCGGGAGCGGCGTTTATGGCGCACGGCGAGGCGAAAGGCAAGTGGGCGGCGATAGAAGCGGCGCATTCGGCGCTCGCCAATCCGCTCTTTAATGCGCCTATGCACGGGGCGTCCGGGGTTCTGCTCAACATCAGCGGCGGCAAAGATCTCACCTTGGGGCAAGTGCATGAGGTTGCAGAAATCATACGCAAAGCCGCCAAGTCCGACGCCAATGTCATATTCGGCGTAGTGCAGGATCCGCGAATGCGGCGGCGCGTCAGCATCACGCTGGTAGCCACCGGCATCGGTAGCGCCGCGCCCCGTGAGCCGCAGCCGTTTCGCGAAAACGAAAGCGATGTATCGCTGTCCGACGCCGAAATCGCCGAACTGCTGACGCATCAGTCGGTCAACGGGCTTGTGTCAGCGGGCGGACATAAGCTTCTGTAGGCTGCGCTTAAGCGGTACGCCGCCGAAAACTCCGCGCGCGGACAACGCCAAACCATAAAGAGGCAGGCTAGAACGACCTGCCTCTGCGGCGTATCTCATACGCCGCTTGCGCTTCGATAGTCTTGAATGCCGTCCGCCAGCGCAGACCAAGACAGCAGCGCGCACTTGATACGCACCGGGAATTCGCGCACGGCGGCGAGATTATGCAGATCGCCTTCGGTGCGCAGCTGCGCTTCCGCATCGGCGTCGCCCTGCATCATTCGGCGAAACAGCAGCACAAGCGCGGCCGCTTCGTCCAGCGCCTTGCCGTCGACCGCTTCCGTCAGCATCGAGCCGGCGGCGAGGTTAATGGAGCAGCCTTCGCCCTGCAAGCCTATGCGGGCGATACGCTTGTCCCCTTCCAATTCTATCTGCAGGTGGATTTCGTCGCCGCAGAACGGGTTAATCGCATCGCCCACAATGTCCGGGGATTTCAGCGCCTTGCGGTTTCTGGGGTTACGGCGGTGGTCGAGGATGGCGTCGCGATACAGATCGTCAAGCCTATCCAAACCCATTGCCGAAATACCTCAGCGCCTCTTTGAGCGCATCCACCAGCAGATCAATTTCCGCTTCGGTGTTGTACAGATACATACTCGCGCGCGCCGTAGCCGCAACACCAAGGCTCTGCACCATCGGCATAGCGCAGTGATGCCCCGTGCGTATGGCTATGCCGCGCCTGTCCAACACGGTGCCGAGGTCGTGCGGATGAACATCCGTATGGTGGAACGATACGATGCCGCCGCGCTTGTGTGCGTCCTTAGGCCCGTACACGTCCAGCTCTTCCTCTAGCTCTTTGAAAGCGGTCATCGCATAGGCGGTCAGCTCGATCTCATGCTTGCGAACATTGTCCATTCCCAGCGCCTGCAGGTAGTCCACGGCGGCGCCCAGCGCGATGGCGTCCGCGATATTGGGCGTGCCGGCTTCAAAGCGCATTGGCAGGTCGTTCCACGAAGCCTTTTCGTAGGACACCGCCAGCACCATTTCGCCGCCGGTCAAGAACGGGTTCATGCGCTCCAGCACAGCGCGCTTCACATACAAGCCGCCGATGCCCGTCGGCCCCAGCATCTTGTGTCCCGAAAACGCCAGGAAGTCGCAGTCCATATCCTGGGCGTCCACCGGCATATGCGGGACGCTCTGAGCGCCGTCGACCAGCACCGCGGCGCCCACGGCGCGCGCCTTTGCCGCAAGCCGCTTCACCGGATTGATCGTTCCGACGGCGTTGGACGCATGGGACATCGCCAGCAGACGCGTGCGCTGTCCGATTATCGCGTCAACGGCGTCCATATCCAGCGTATGGTCTTCGGCAAGCGGCAGAATTCGCACCTTTGCGTCTTTGCGCCGCGCGAGCTGCTGCCACGGAACTAGGTTGCTGTGATGCTCCATTGCCGTAACAACAATCTCATCGCCCGCCGCAATGTTGTCTTCGCCCCATGTATTGGCGACCAGGTTGATGCCCTCAGTGGTGTTGCGCGTCCATATCAGGCACTCGGCGCTTTCGGCGTTCACGAAGTCGGCGACCTTTTGGCGCGCCGCTTCGTAGCGCTCGGTGGACTCCATGCTGAGCGCATGCACCCCGCGATGCACATTCGCGTTGTAGCCCTCATAGTAGTCCACCAGCGCCTGAATCACCTGGCGCGGCTTCTGCGATGTAGCCGCGGAGTCCAGCCACACCAGCGGCCTATCGTCGTACACCTTCTTGGAGAGAACGGGAAAGTCCTCTCGAATCTTGCTCACGTCTAGCATGATGTCATCCGCATCCAATCTGCATTAGGTTATACATCCACCTCTATGTCGTCGCCCGCGACTCGCACCTTGAAGGTGTCCACCGGCACAACCGCCGGCAGTTCGGTCGCGGAGCCGTCGCGTACGTCGAAGCGCGCGCCGTGACGCGGGCATTCGATTTCGCAGCCATCAAGCTCGCCCTGGTCGAGCGAAGCGCCGTCGTGCGTGCAGAGGTCGTCTATGGCGTACCACTCGCCGTCCACATTGCACACCGCAACGGCTCTGTCGCCAATCTCGAACACCTTTGAAGTCCCCGCCGGGATGTCGCTCACGCTCGCTACTCTCTGAAAAGCCATATCTACCCTCCCATAGGTATTGGTTTTAGCTTGCAAGCTTGTGTCTATACTGCCGTTTTCAGCGCAATCGGCAATGCGCCGTTTGATTCGCTTTCGGGCTGAATGGGCGTGCGGTTCACCAGATCCTCTATCGTGGTGGAATCCAGTATCTTGAACACCGCCTCTGCCACCGCGCGCCAGACTTCCTGCTGAGCGCAGCACTGCGAATGGATGCAGATGGCGTTGTCCGCGAGGCATGCGACGGGCGTTTCGGAGCCGCCGAGGCTGGCCATAACACCGCTGAGCCTAATCTCAGACGGCGCTTTGGCGAGGAAGTGTCCGCCGTGCGGACCGCGCTGACTGCGCGTGAAGCCGCTCTTGCTGAGCGCGTGAAGCACCTGCGCGAGATACTGCTCCGGTATCGCGGCGCGGCCGGCTATCTCGCTTGCGCGCACCGGTCCGTCGGCGCCGTTCAGCGCCAAGTCGACCAGCGCCCGCACGCCGTAATCCACTTTAATCGGAATGTACATAAGTCTTTCTCCTCTCTAGCCACCCCTCCGTTCTCGCAACAAGCGGCTATTCGGTTGAGACTACATCCGCCCCCGTCCCGTTGAGGGCGGAGTTGAGCGCGTGCCACGATAGAGCGGCGCACTTTATCCGCGCCGGATAGCGCGATACGCCCGCCAGTAGCTCAGCGTCGCCGAGCGCGTCGGCATCGAATTCCTCCTGCGTAATCATGTTGTGAAACTCTTTGAACACCTTCTTGGCGTCTTTCACCGAAAGCCGCTTGACGGTTTCGGTCATCATTGAAGCGGACGCCTTGGATATGGCGCAGCCTATCGCCTGAAAGCCTACATCCTCAATCACATCGCCGTTCACCGAAAGGTACAGCGTGATTTGGTCGCCGCAAAGCGGGTTGAAGCCCTCCGCTTCGCGGTTCGCGCCTTCCGGCTTGCGAAAGTTGCGCGGCCTTCGGTTGTGGTCCATCACCACTTCTTGATACAGATCTTGCAAATCGTGCATATGAAGCTAACCTATGCTCCTTGCGCTCATTGGAGCGCTAGAACTCGAACTTGTAGCTGGGGAGTGAGTCCAGGAACAGCCTTTCGAGGTAGTCTTTGAGGTATTCGTCCTCTACGGTGTCGATAATTTCGCTGGCGAAGCCGTAGATCAGCAGGCGGCTTGCGGTTTCAAGGTCGATGCCGCGGCTTCGCATATAGAACACAGTGTCTTGGTCTATGTTGCCCGCCGTAGCGCCGTGTCCGCACTTGACGTCGTCGGCGTATATGAACAGCGAGGGCTTGCTGTCCACTTCGGCGTTGGGGGACAGCACCAGGTTCTTGTCTTCCTGATGCGAATCCGTCTTGATTGCGCCCGGCTGCACATACACCGTCCCTCCGAACACCGCCCGCGCCCTGCCGTCAAGGATGCCTTTGTAATACAAGCGGCTGGTGGCGTGCGGCTTTTCGTGATTGATGTTGATGTAGTTGTCCATATGCTGGCTGCCGCTTGTGAAGTATAGCCCCTTCAAATCGCAGGCGCTTTCGGGTCCGTCAAGGCTTGTGTAGAGGTCGAATCTGCCCAGCCCGACCTGCCGCTCAAATACCTTGGAATTATAGACGCTGTTCGCCGCCTGCCGCACGCGCGCCACGCCGATATGATAGGCGCTATCGCTTTCCATTAGCAGGCGATAGTGGTCAATCTGCGCGCCTTCGCCCAGCGCAATTTCGGTAACGGCGTTGGTAAGGCAGCGGTTGCCTTGCGTTCCGACGTACGATTCAATGAGCGTTGCGCTGCTGCCGCTGCCCGCCACAACCAGCGCGCGCGGGTGCGATACCGTCTGTTCGCCTGCGCCGTCGGACACGAATATCAGATGCAGCGGCGTTTGCGGCTTGGCGTTTGCGGCGATGCGCACAACAGCGCCGTCGCGGATGAACGCCGTGTTCAGCGCGATAAAGCCGTCTTCGTCCACATCCGCATACTGCGCCAGATGCTCGGCAACCGATCCGTCGTCCGCGCTGACGGCATCCGCAAGGTTTGATACGCTGACGCCGTCCGCGGCGGGCGGCATGGATGACAGCGCCGCCGAATAGTGTCCGTCAACGAACACCATTCGCGCCCAATCTGCCTTTGCGGGCGCGATGCCGTCCAAATCCTGAACGCCGATGTCGCTGCCGTTGCGCGGCGCAAGCCTGAGGTCGGCGTTGGCGATTGGCGCGACGTTCGTGTACTTGTACGGCTCATTGCCGCGCCGCGCCGTGGGAAAGCCCGCGCGCAGGAAGCGTTCCCACGCCGCTGAGCGCAGATCGCGCAGCCACTGCGGTTGAGCGCCGCCGTTGAGCGCATCAAAGTCGGCCGCATATCCGTCGTATCGCGTAAGTGTTTGTGTCATCGCTGCCTTAACTTGTGTGTTGTGGTGATGGATGTTCGTGCGGTTGGGCGGGCGGCTATCCCGTCAGGTTCCCAACCCAGACCGATACTAGGGTTATACCGCCAATCCCAATAACCCAGTACAGCAGCCGCGTATGGGCCGCCTCTATGCGGTCGAGCCGCTTGTCCATTCGGTCGAGCCGCGTATTCATCTGAGAGACTTCGCCCTCGGTTCGCCCGATTCGGCTATACACTTCGGCGGCGTCGACTTGGTTTCGGGTTTCTAGCGCCATAGCGTTCCCCCTTTTGTTTCAGTCCGTCAGTAGTTCAATCGGTCAAGAAAAGCATAGCCCGCATTTACGAGTAGCGCGCGGATACACGGCATAGACGCTTTCCAAAGTATGGTGCTTTTCCCACTTTGGCTCGGTCGCATAGCGATCAACCCAACTGCATCTTTCTTCATCGCCTTTATGAATGGTGTTTCCGTTAACATCGCGATTAACCCAGAAAGGAATGGCATCGGCAACTGCGCGAGTTATCGCTTGCTTGGCGGGTATTTTCGTATCCGTTTTAGCGTCGTTGGCTTTTCGTTCTAGCGTCAGCAATGAGGGTATTAGCCGTACATCCTGTATAGAGAGTTCGTCCCATATCGCTTGAACGCGGGCTTCACCTGCCCCTGCGCCAATTCGTCCTAATATGTCGGACATATCGTATATCCGCGCCAACGCCCAAGCCCTGTCGATGTCTTTCTTGTAGGCAGGATGAGCGGCTTCATTGCGTATAGGCCTGACCTGGCTGATTGCATTCAAAACTGAGGCGTCGCTATTGAACTCTTCCTTGAACACTTTTGCCCAATAGTGCTTGATTATGAGGTAAAAGTGGCCGACGTCAAACGCATTGCGCTCGTCGCTTCTATCGTAATCATGATTTATACGCAGAGATTTTCGCATCGCATCAACTCCGATGCCCTGACTTTTCAGCACCCGAACTATAAAGTCGCGCATGCAGTCCCTGTATATGTCTAGCGCCTTAACGAGGCAGTCTTTGTTCGGCGTATTGCTCATCACCATCGGCGAAGCTTCACTTTCCCGCCAATCCCAAGCAATCAGCATAGCGGTGCGCCTGGTCGGTTTCTGTGCGGTAGATAACCGGGGTTTGCTCCCCTCTACGCCCCCTCCCGCAGCCACTCATACCCCTTCTCTTCCAGCTCCAGCGCCAGCTCGCGCCCGCCGGACATCGCTATGCTGCCGTCCACCAGCACATGCACATAGTCGGGCGCGATGTAGTTCAGGATGCGCTGATAGTGCGTTACCATCACTATGGCGCGCCCCGCCGATCTGTACTGATTCACGCCGTTGGACACGATGCGCAGCGCATCGATGTCTAGCCCCGAATCCGTTTCGTCCAGCAGCGCCAGCGTAGGCTCCAGCAATGCCAGTTGCAGTATCTCGTTGCGCTTCTTTTCGCCGCCCGAAAAGCCTTCGTTCACCGAGCGCCGCACTAGATCGCCTTCTATCTCTACAACCTGCATCTTCTCTTCGAGCATGCGGTCGAACTCGCGCACCCGCAGTTCGCGCTGCCCCCGATGCTGCCGCACGGCGTCCACCGACGACTTCAGGAACTGCCACGAGCGCACGCCCGGAAGCTCCACCGGGTATTGGAACGCCAGAAACACGCCCTCGCGCGCCCGCGTCTCAGGGTCCATATCCAGCAGGTTCTGCCCCTTGTAGAGCGCTTCGCCGCCGTCGATCGTGTACTCCGGCCGTCCCGCCAGCACATTGGCGAGCGTGCTTTTGCCGGAGCCGTTCGGCCCCATTATCGCATGCACTTCGCCTATGTTCACCGTCAGGCTTATGCCCTTCAATATCTGCGTATCGTCAATGGACACGCGGAGGTCGCGCACCTCCAGCAAAGCGCCGTTATCGCCGATTCCCTGTGTCATCGTTACCCTACCGTTCCCTCCAGATTGACCCGCAGCAGCTGCGACGCTTCCGCCGCGAACTCAAACGGAAGCTCCTTGAATATGCCGCGGCAGAAGCCGTTGATTATCATATAGTTCGCCTCTTCCAAGCCGATGCCGCGCTGCTGCAGGTAGAACAACTGGCTGTCGTCAACCTTGGAAGTGGTCGCCTCATGCCCCATCTGCGCCGTGGGGTTTCGCACCTCGATGTACGGAACCGTATGCGCGCCGCACTTGTCCCCGATAAGCAGCGAATCGCACTGCGTAAAGTTGCGGGCGTTGCGCGCGGACGGCATAATCTTCACCTGCCCGCGGTATGTGTTCTGCGCCCTGCCCGCCGATATGCCTTTGGCGATTATCGTGCTTTTGGTGTTCTTGCCGATGTGGATCATCTTTGTGCCGGTGTCCGCCTGCTGATAGTTGTTCACCAGCGCCACCGAATAGAACTCGCCGACCGAGTTGTCCCCCTGCAGTATCACGCTCGGATACTTCCAGGTGATCGCAGAGCCGGTTTCTACCTGCGTCCACGAAATCTTGGCGTTGCGGCCGCGCGCCGCGCCGCGCTTCGTCACGAAGTTATACACGCCGCCGTTGCCGTCTTTGTCGCCCGGATACCAGTTCTGCAGCGTGGAATACTTTATTTCGGCATCGTCCAGCGCCACCAGTTCCACCACCGCCGCATGAAGCTGATGCGCCTTTCGCATCGGCGCCGTGCAGCCCTCGAGGTAGCTCACGTAGCTCCCTTTGTCCGCGATTATCAGCGTGCGCTCGAACTGCCCGGTGTCCAGTTCGTTGATGCGGAAGTAGGTCATAAGCTCAATCGGGCAGCGCACGCCCGGCGGCACATACACAAACGAACCGTCGCTGAACACCGCCGAGTTCAGCGCGGCGTAGAAGTTATCGGTGTACGGCACTACCGAACCCAGATACTTTTCCACAAGGTCGGGGTGCGTCTTCACCGCCTCGCTCACCGAGCAGAAGATGACGCCGGCGTCTTCCAGCATCTTGCGATAGGTGGTAGCCACCGACGCGCTGTCCAGCACCGCGTCCACCGCCACGCCCGTCAACCGCTTCTGCTCTTCGAGCGGGATGCCCAGCTTATCGAACGCCTCGCGTATCTCAGGGTCAACCTCGTCGATGCTCTTGGGCGCGTCCGACTGCGACTTGGGCGCGGCGTAATAGATCATGTCCTGAAAGTCTATCGGCGGATACTCTAGGTTCGCCCACTTCGGCTCTGCGTTGTCCAGCGTGAGCCAGTGGCGATACGCCCGCAGCCGCCACGCCAGCAGCCACTCCGGCTCGCCCTTCTTGCGCGATATGAGGCGCACAATATCCTCGCTCAGCCCGCGCGGCGCCACGTCCGACTCAATGTCAAACTCAAAGCCCCACTTATAGCCCTGATCCTCAACGCCCGTCTCGCGCGAAATGACCTTCTGTGTGGTCATGCCTGTAACCCTTTCTCTAATCCGCCCTTTGTTGATTAAAATAGTCAACAATTGCATTCTCAATATAGCAAGGTAAAGCAACGGCGGTCAATAGTTTCAGCGGCAACGCCAACAAAACACCCTTTGCGCCACCGCCAACTTTGCGTTAAAATAATCCTAGTCTAAACACAGATACATTCCCCTTGATGGGAAAGGTTAGGTAGGATAGGGGGACAGCATTCCCCCGCTCAAACCAGCGATAAAGCAGGTGATTCGAATGGCGCTTATACGTTTTAGTTTTTATTCACCCCCCCCCCCCCCCCCCCCCATAAAAATCTAAAAAAGTCAAGCGCAAGAACAACACGCCGCGCTTCGACGCTATTCGCCCTCATCGTCCTAATCGCGCTTGCAACCCTGCTATCCCTCAGCGCAACCGCATCCGCCCAATCCACCGTCGATTATGATATGGACAACGATGGCTACATCGACGTCGCTAACCACGCCCAACTCAACGCCATTCGCTACGACCTAGACGGCAACGGCGATCCCACAAGCGCAGGCGCAACCGCCTACGGCACCGCATTCCCCAACCGCGTTACCGCTGCTTCAGGACGCATGGGCTGTCCCACTAACGGCGGCTGCACAGGCTACGAACTCACCGCAAGCATTGACCTGGACACCGACGGCGACGGCAATATCGGCACAGACTCCGGCGACGCCTACTACAACAGCGGCGAAGGCTGGTTGCCCATCGGCACAAACACATCCAGATATGCCGCCAATTTCAAAGGCGACGGGCATACCATCAACAACCTATACATATCCCGATCTTCCACCGATTACCAAGGTCTGTTTGGCGCTACCGCATCCAGCACCCGCATAGAAACCTTGGGCATAACCAACGCAAATGTCAGAGGGGACGACCATATCGGCATCCTAGCCGGCAGAAATTACGGCACAATCGTAGCCTGCTACACCACTGGGAAGGCGCGGGGCGACTACGGTATTGGTGGGTTGGTTGGCAGCCTCGCAGGATCGTTTATCAGATCCAGTTACGCCACTGCCTACGTCGAAGGGGCAAACGCCGTCGGCGGACTTCTGGGACACAGAGCGTCAGGTAGTGTAGCGCACAGCTACGCCACAGGGAGAGTAAGCGGAACCGTCAACGCTGGTGGGCTAGAAGGGGCGGTAAGCGCGGCCGCATTGGCAAGCGCCGGCAGTACCGTGACCAACAGCTACTGGGACATCTCAACTAGCGGCGTGACCAACACTGCAGCCGGCGGCGCCGGCAAAACCACCCGCCAGCTCCAAACCCCCACAGGCTACACCGGCATCTACGCCAACTGGAACGCCAACCTTGACGGCGTTACCGGCAACGACGACCCCTGGGCTTTCGGCAACAAGATGCAATACCCCATGCTCGACTACAAGATGATGAGCACGGATCCCCAAGGCGGCCAAGCCATGGGCATCCCCGACAACTGGAACGCCCCCATAGTGGGCGAACGCGTGGGCGTCTGCCTAAACGCCGCAACCTTCCCCCGCCGCAACGGCGCCTGGATATGGGAAAGGTCGGACAACGGCGATACCTGGGAAACCATCAGCGGCTGGCGGCAGCCCACCTACGAATACACGCCCACAACCGACGATGTGAACCACTACCTGCGCGCCAAAGTGCAGTTGTCAGACAACAGCTTCGCCTACACGCGCAACCTAGGCGGTCGGGTCAAGAACGCAAGCGGCGCAGCGGCGGGGACGGCAATCGCATTCGTAAGCGGCAATGCAAGCCCGCGCGTGGGGACGGAGATATTAGTGTCGGATCCTAGGCCATCGGGGGCTGTGGACTCGCATATAGCGTGGCAGCGCTGCCCGAACGCGACTGCGCCGCACACCGATTGCATCTACATACGTGTCCCGCACACGCGGGAGCTGCGCTACACGCCCACATCCGATGATTTGAATCAGTACTTGCGGATATATGTGTACTACGCCACAAGCGCGGGCGTATGGATGCGCCATGTGAGCGGCTACACGGGGCAGGTAGCCGCCGCATCGCAGTAAGTCTAACCCCAAACCCTTTGCGCCCTTGCGTTAATCCCAACCGCAAAGGCGCAGAGGCGTAGATCTTGCGCCAAATCGCCAACCCAACCCCAATGCCTTGACGCCAAACGCCCGCTGCGCCTACTATTCTGTGTGATGTTTCTCGATCTGCACACACACTCAGTTTCATCCGACGACGCGCGCGCCACCGTGGAGCAGTATGTCAAATGGGTTGGCGTCCTGCGGCGCAAGGGCTTTCGCATCGACGGCTTCGTTCTCACCGAACACCGCAAGTTCGACTTTCACAAAGACTACACAGCACTCGCCCAACAAAACGATGCGCTGGTGCTGAAAGGCTCCGAGCTGGACACCAACTGCGGCCACTTCCTCGTGTATGGCGTTACGCAAGCGCTTGCGGACAGCATAGACTTCGCGGATGTGCATATGGACGCCCCCACGCTTGTGCGCGCCGCCGATGAACACGGCGCAATCGCGTTCCCCGCGCATCCCGGCAGGTTCGGCATCGGCTTCTGCGAATATGTGGGCGCTGTGGACGAGTTCAACGATGTGCGCATTGTGGAGCGGCTCAACGGCAGCAACCGTCCCGGCGAACAAGAACGCGCCGACGCGCTCATAGCGGCGCGCGGATACGCCGGCACAGGCGGCAGCGATGCCCATGTAGTCAGCGCCATCGGAAGCTGCATGACCGAGTTCGACGCAACCATCCGCACCGAAGCCGACCTTGTTCGCGCGCTCAAAGCCGGCGCATTTCGCGCCGTGCGCCTCGACTGCGCCAAAGCCGCCTAGCCTAGCCCCACGCCGACTTACGCCATCACACACGGGAGCAGCCGCAAGCCATGACCACCGACGAAACCATCGCCTACGACCGCAGCTTTCTGCATAAAGAGTTCCCCGCCGGCACATTCGAGATAAGCCGCGAAATGATACTGAACTTCTCAGAAGCCACGGGCGAACCCAACCCCATCTACACCGACGAAAAGCGCGCCGCGGCGTCCGAATACGGCGGCATCATCGCGCCGCCTACATTCTGCAACCTGTTCATCAACGGCGGCGAAAAGCCCGACATCAAACTGGAATTCGGGGACATCGGCTTCTTTGCGGGACAGGCGATTGAGAACCTAGCGCCCATTCGCCCCGGCGATACGCTGCAGGCGGCGTCTCGCCTCAAAGAGGTGTACGCCAAAACCGGGCGCTCCGGCAAGATGGTGTTCGCCGTATGGGAAACGCGCTTCACCAACCAGCGGGACGAAACCGTCGCCCTAGTGGACGAATCCTATGTGCGCCGCAACCGCCCCCGCCGCTAACCCTATCACCCCAAACCGAACTGCCGGCACACAAACGCAAGCGAAGGCGCAATGAACAAACTCTACTTCGAAGATGTTGAAATCGGCGACGACATAGGCCCGCGGCAGCGCATCGTGGATGTGGAGCAGGTGCGGCGCTTCCTCAGCGTGCGCGGCGGCGCTCCCGGCCCCAGCCGATTCACCGACGACGACTTCGCCAAAAGCGAAGGGCTTGACGGCGCGATAGTGCCGGGCGCTATGAACATCACCATCCTGTCCCAACTGCTGACCGGCTGGGCGGACACCGCGCGTCTCAAGAAGCTGGACGTGGTCTTTCGCGGAATGGTTCCGCACAACAAGCCGCTCACGCTCAGCGGCATCATCACGGATAAGGATGTGATTGACGGCGAGCCGCGCTTGGAGTGCGATGTGTTTCTGCAGAACGAAGAGGGCATTCGCCTGGTCATCGGCAACGCAATCGTAACGCTGCCGCTGCGTCCCGCCTAGCGCCGCCGCATCAATGCTCCATCATCCCGCCGCCGTCAATGTTGATGGACTGCCCATGTATCCAAGACGCCGCATCGGTGCAGAGATACGCCACGAATGCGCCAACTTCGTCATCCGTGCCGGTTCTGCGGATGGGCAGTCCGTCCGCTATGCGCTGCCACGCCTCGCCCCTGCCGATGTCGTCCACGCGCGAGGTGTCCACCGCGCCGGGGCAGACGCAGTTGACATTGATGCCGTGCGGCCCAAGTTCATGCGCCATAGACTGCGTCATTCCCACCTGCGCGAAACATGCGGCGCTGTACGCCAAATTATGGGCGCTGCCTGTCTTGCCCGATCCGGACGATATGTTCACAATCTTGCCGCCGCCCTGCGCTATCATCGCAGGGATGACCGCCTTGCTTGCCAAGAATGCGCCTTTTATCTTGACATTCAACACCGCCCGAAAGACGCGTTGCTCAAGTTCGCCGATGGGAACCCTGTCCGGCCCGCGCGCGTATGCGGCGTTGTTGACTAGGATGTCGATCCTGCCCAAATGGGTGAGCGCGCGCTGCGCCATCAGTTCCATATCGAGGCTGCGGGTAACATCCAAAACCATCGGCAGCGCGCGGACGCCTTCGGCGCGTATCTGCTCGGCGGTACTCTCAATGTCTCGCCAACCCGCCGCCTTTTCGTCGGGCGGGTAGCGGCTTGGCGCGCGTCCGCTGCCGGTAATCACTACATCGGCGCCCAGCCGCGCAAGCGCCACCGCCGTCGCCCTGCCAATGCCGCGCAGCCGTCCCGCGCCCGTTACGATTGCCACTTTGCCGCTCAGTTCGCCCATATTCGTATCCGTCCCGTGTTCTGTAAGCGCATCGGCAGGCGTGTGCCGTATAACTAGCGCATGCGCCCGCCGATGGTTCGTTATCCGTCGCCAAGTCGCGCGCGGCGCATTTCCGGCCGCGTTACCGCGGGAAAACGCCCAAGCGCGCGGCGATTAGTGTTCCATCACGGTGCCGCCGTTGATGTTGATGGATTGGCCGTGTATCCAAGACGCAGCGTCGGAACAGAGATACGCCACAAATGCGCCCACTTCGTCGTCGGTGCCGTTTCTGCCGATTGGCGTGGTGGACGCCATCTCGACCCAACGGGTATCGCGGTCGATATCGTCCATCCGATGCGTGTCCACGGCGCCGGGGCAGACGCAGTTGACATTGATGCCGTGCGGCCCAAGTTCGCGCGCCATAGATTGCGTCATGCCCACCAGCGCGAAGTTGGAGGCGTTGTACGCCAGCGTGTTGGCGCTGCCGCGCTTGCCGGCGGTGGACGATATGTTCACGATTTTGCCGCCATCGCCCTGATCGATCATATGCTTAATCGCCGCTTTGGTGCATAGGAATGTGCCGGTCAGCTTAATGTCCACGACGCGCTGAAAGATGCGCTCGCTCAGGTCGAGGATAGGCACGCGATCCGGCCCGCGCGCGAATGCGGCGTTGTTGATAAGGACGTCCACTCTGCCGAACTCTTGGATGGTGCGCCGCATCATCATATCCACATCATCGGCGCTGGCCACATCCACGGTAAGCGTCAGCGCGCGCCTGCCCTGTTCGCGTATCTGCTCAGCGGTGCTTTCCACATCGCGCCAGCCGATAGCCTTTTCGTCCGGCGGATAGCGGTCGGGGCTGCGTCCCGTGCCGGTAACCACCACATCGGCACCCATTCGCGCCAGCTCCACCGCCGCCGCGCGCCCGATTCCCCTGAGACGCCCCGCGCCCGTTACGATTGCCACTTTGCCGTCAAGGTCTCCCATATCGTCCCATCCTTATCTGATATTTGATTTTGCGTTCAGACGCTTTTTGGTCTGCCCGTAGAAGTATATCGTTGCGCCGCTGCGCTGTAAATCGCCGCCGCCAATCGGACGATCGAGTCAATATCAGATTGGCGCGACGGATAAGCGGGGCGTGTCCAAGTGCTTACTCGGCGGCGGGTTCGGCGGCACTGAGCCTATCCGCCAACCACCCCTGCAGCATCGCCTGCAGTTCGTCGGCGCATTCGTTCAAGCCGTGTTCGGCGTCGGGATAAATTACCAGCTCTTTCGGCTCTTGCGCCCACTCGTAGATGAGCTCGGAGCAGCGCGGGGGAAGCCGCGTGTCGGCGCCGCCGTGCGCCAGCAGCAGCGGACGAGGCGATACGGCGGCGGCGTTGGACGCCCCGAAAGTCTGCGGCGAAAGCGCCGCCACCGCTTTCACAAGCGGGCTTAGCGGCGCCGTCGCAATCACCACCGCGCCGCCGAATGAGTGTCCCACCAACGCCACGTCGGTATGCCCCGTGGCGCTCAAAAAGGACAAGCCCGCCATTGTATCCAACACGCATTCGGTTAACACATTGGGCAGGCGGTAGTCCACGCGAATGGATGTGACGTCGTCTTTGAGCGCTTCGGCAAGCCTGCCGTAGATGCCGCCAGCGGGGCCGTCGAAGCCGCCGCGCGCGCCCCATACGAACACGATAGCCTTGCTTGTGCGCCGCTGCGGGTCCGCCCCGCTATGAACGATGGTGTGAATATCGCCGCGTGTGGTGTGCAGCAACACGCCCTGCCCAAACTGCCCCTGCGGCGGATGCCAGCGGCTGACGCCTTCTATCCGAATGCTGAGTTCGTCGCTGTCCGTAGTCATATAGGCAATCGCGTTCTCGCGCTGACGGATTTGGCGGGCTTAATCGCTGCCGGTGGACGCCGCCGCCCTGTTGGAGCGCGCGGCTACGGTTTCGGTATAAGGCTTGTGGAAGAAGGCGATTATGCCGCCGGTGAGCATCGTCAGCACAACCATCATCGCGGCGGTCTGAAAGCCTTGGAAGTAGTACGGCATAGCGAGGTTAAGCGCAAGCGCGCCTATGCCGGCCGGCAGCACCATCGCCAGCACGGTTGCGGATACGGTCGATCCCAGCGCATGCCCAAGTTCGCGCGTGGTCTCGAGCATCCCGGAGGCGAACCCGCGATGACGCAGCGAAAGCGAACTCATTATCATCGCGTTGTTCACGGGGTTGAACATGGATGTGCCGAATGATATGGGCAGCATCAGCAGCGGAATGCCCCATATCGGCACGCTGCCTGCGAACAACCCCAGCAGCACAAACCCGAATGCGATGCCCACCATCGACGCCGGGCGCAGCAGCTTGGGTTGATGCCTATCGTATATCCAGCCCGCCGCGAATGTCATAACCAGCCCGATTATCTGATTGGGCAGCAGCACAAGCGGCACCCATATCGGCCCTTTGCCAAATCCCTCTTCTATCAGGATAGGCACGAGCGTCATCGTGGCAAGCATCGAGAAGTGGAAGGTTACATTGGACACCAGCGCCAGCGAAAAGTATTTCTGCTTGAAGTGTCCCAGCTCCACGATGGGATTGCCCACGCGCCGCTCCACTAGGATGAACACGCCCAGCAGCAGCAGCGAAAGCAGATACATTCCGCCGTGATACAGCAAGCCTTGTTCGCTGATGTAGGTCTCTTCGCCGCCGTGCAGGTGCGCGCCCGCAAGCAGGAACACCACCGAAACGGCTACCAGCAATGCGCCGCCCGTAATGTCCACGCGCCCGGTGTGCGTCGGCTTTTCGGAGCGCAGCATCCGAAACATCGGCGCAGACGCTATAATCGCGAGAATGCCCATCGGCACGAATGTCAGGAACACGAAGCGCCAGGTGAGGTATTGCAGGAATACGGCGAACAGCGCAAGCCCCACCAGCGTGCCGAAGCGCGCGCCCATTATGGGGACGGAGAACGCCCTGCCGCGCTCCTCCGCCGGGAACGCCGCCGCCAAGATAGCGTTGGCGTTGCCCATAATCAGCGCTGATCCAAGCCCGGTGAGCCCGCGCCATATCACCACTTCGAGCAGACTGCCGGCGATGCTGATGAGTATAGAGCCGGCGGTGGACAGCACAAGCCCGGTGAAAAACAGGCGCGCATGCCCGTAGCGGTCGCCTAGGCGCGCGGCGGGCATAACGAAAGCGCCCAGCATCAGCAGGTATATCACCACAAGCCAGGCGGAGTCGTCGATCCCCGTGCCGAAGTATCTTGCCAGCGTAGGCAGCGAAAGCGCCACGGGCAGGCTTGAGAGTTGGACAAGCATATATGCCGATGACAGCGCAATCAGAACCGCGCGCTTCTCCGGCGTTGTCAGCAGAGGCGCCAATGCGCCGCGTATCCCCATCCGACTGCGACCTCTCTTGCCCGCTGCTAGGGCTTGCTAAGGCTAACCGATGTATAATCGCTATTTGGCAACTATAACATCACGCCTAGGATTTGCAAAGATAGTTTTGGCTGTGGGTATTCTTAATTGTGAGTGGTATTGAGCGTACAACCTACGAAATATCCACACTAATACAAGGCTTTCCTAGAAAGTTTCAAGTTGATGAACGTCGCAGTGTGAGAATGCCGGGGATCCCGCAGTGATTGACGCCAAGCCACTTTGTTTATAGAATGTATTCATACTGAGCGTAAAATGCGTTTCGGATGAACGCGGACACTGAACGGATGGACACGGATTGAGTCAACGGACAAGGTGGCGCTATGGCTAGAATGCAACCCCAACCACTAACCATATCCATTACTGCCGACGCGGCGAAGCACGTGCGTCAGTTTTCCGCCGACGCGGGCAAGCCCGGCTCCAACTTGCGCGTGGCGATCAAGGGCGGCGGCTGCTCCGGGCTGACCTACGACCTTGACCTTGTTGACGGACCCGGCGAAAACGACAAGGTCATCAGCGAGCATGGGCTGGAACTCTACATCGACAAGAAGTCGTATGTGTTCCTGGCAGGCACTGAGCTGGACTACTCCGGGGGGCTGAACGGCAAGGGCTTTGTGTTCAACAACCCCAACGCCAAGACCACCTGCGGCTGCGGCACATCTTTCAGCGTATAAGCGCGGTTGGCGCATTTCGGCGCCGAATTTCGCGGTAGCGGCATATTATGCCGACGGCGGCTTTGCGCCAATCCGCGGTTGCGGCTCGGCGGGCGTTGCCGATTGCGTCGGCCGGGCAAGCGGCTTATTCGGCATTTGGGCGGCCGCCTCGAATCGGGGCGGCTGATCTTGCGTGAAAGGTCAGAGCGATGCAGAGCGCGGTTTCGGTTTCGGATATGCAAACGCAATCGGGCGCAAGCCTGCGGGACGGACGCATTCCCACGGCGTACTCATCCGTGAGCGAAGAGTATGCGGCCGCGACGCAGGGCATAGGCGTGCTTGACCGCTCGCGTATGGGGCGGCTCAAGGCGATCGGCACTGACGCGCTCGACCTGCTGAACCGCCTGTCCACGAATAAGCTAGACGAACTCGCAGTCGACGCAGTTATGGGCGCTGTGTTGACCACCAACAAGGGGCGCATCATCGACTTGCTGTTCGTACTGCGCCAATCGGACTATCTGCTGATTCTGACCGCCCCTGAAACGCGCCAGCGCGTCGCCGAATGGATAGACTTCTACACATTCGTTGAGGATGTAACGGTCGAGGATGCAACCGAACAGACCGCTATGTTCTCGCTAATGGGCGACGGCGTGGCCGATACGCTGCCGTCGCTGTCCGTCTTGCCGCCGTATGGCTCGGCGGCGCTGGACGTCGACGGGGTTGCGGCGCTTGCGCTCAGAACCGACTTCGCCGGCGCGCGCGCTTACGACCTAATTGCGCCTGCGTCCGACGCCCAACGCCTTTGGAACGGCTTGACTGACAGAGGCGCAACCCCCGTCGGATACGCCGCGTCGGAGCTGCTTCGCATAGAGCGCGGCGTGCCATCGCAGGGGCGTGAGCTTACCGAAGACTACAACCCGCTTGAAGCCGATCTGTGGGACTTTATCAGCTTCAACAAGGGCTGCTACATAGGGCAAGAGGTGGTGGCGCGCCTCAACGCCTACGATAAGGTTCAGCGGCATTTGGCTCGGCTTTCATGGGAAGACGGGGCTATCCCCGCGCAGGGCGATGCGCTTTACGCCGACGGCAGGCGCATCGGCGAGCTCACGTCCGTCGCGCCGCCCGAATACGGCAGAAGCGTCGGGCTTGGCTATGTGCGAAAGACGCAGGCGGAGCCGGGCGTCAGGCTGCAGACCGATGCGGGCGTTGATGTGATGGTGGATGCCGTAGTTGGGCGTCAGGCGAGCAGCGTGTAGCCGCCATCTACTACGATTATCTGCCCGCGAATCATTGCGGCGTCGGGCGTGCATAGAAACGCCGCCACTCGCGCTATGTCTTCCGCCGCTACCATCCGTCCGGCGGGCGTGTTCTGCCCCGCCTCCAGCATATCGCTTCTGTTGGGGAAGTGGTCGAGCGCCCCGGTTCGCACATAGCCTCCGGACACAGCATTCACCGATATGCGCTTGGGCGCAAGCTCCACCGCTAGGTAGCGCGTCAGCGATTCCAGCGCCGCCTTTGATGTGCCTACGGAGAAGTAGTAGGGCAATACCTTTTGCGAACCTTGGCTGGTGATGTTGACGATGCTGCCGCCCTCGCGCATCAGGCGGGAAGCTTCGATTGAGCAGAGCCAAGGCGCTTTGGCGTTGATGTTCAGCGTCCAATCCCAGTGCTTTTCTTCCAGATCGGATGCGGAACGCTGCACGCCGGACGCGGCGTTATTGACCAGTACATCAAGCCTGCCGAAGCGCTTATCTACTTTGGCGAACATATCCCGAATGCGATCTGCGCTGCCCAGATGCGCGCGGATGCGGAGGCATTGGACGCCGAGCGCCTCTATTTCGCTCTGGGTTTGCGCCGCGGCGTCGTGGCTGCGAATGTAGTTGAAGGCTATGTCTGCGCCGCGCCCTGCGAATTCCAGCGCGATTGCCTTGCCAATCCCTCGCGATCCGCCGGTTACCAGCGCCACCTTGCCCTTGAACGACATATACGCTTTGTCCCCAACCTAACCCTTGAACAAGACATATACGCTTGCTCCCAAGCCCGCCATCCGTTGCCGCCGTTAGCCGTCAGCGCGACTTGCCTTTGACGGCAGTCCGCCGCCCGCTATATCGCCATTCCGCCGTCAACGCTGATGATTTGGCCGGTAACATAGTTCGCCTTTTCGCTTGCTAGGTAGGCAACCATATGGGCGACGTCTTCAGTATCGCCGAACTTGCCTTGCGGTATCCAGGTCATTATGGTGTCCTTTTGGCGCTGGCTAAGCCCTGCGACGGTTTCGGTGCTGATATAGCCGGGCGTAACGGCGTTGACGGTGATGTTGCGCGTGGCTACCTCTTTCGCGAGGGACTTGGTGAAGCCGATGATTGCCGCCTTGGATGATGAGTAGTTGGTCTGCCCCACATTGCCGCGTATGCCCACCACGGAGCCGATGTTGATTATCCTGCCCCAGCGCCGCCGAACCATATGGCGCAGCACCGCGCGCGTGCAGTAGAAAGTCCCGTTCAGGTTGACGCCCATAACCCTATGCCACGCATCGTCGGACATGCGCATCAGCAGTCCGTCGTTGATAATGCCGGCGTTGTTGACCAGAATGCTCACTTCGCCCAGTGTATCGGTAACCTTATCCATCATAGCGTTGACCTGTTCAAGACTGCTGACATCGGCGTGGACTTTGATCGCTTCGCCGCCGTCTTTGACGATGGCGTTGACTACTTGTTCGGCTTCGCTTTTGGATGAGTTGTAGTTGACGGCTACCTTGATGCCCATGCGCGCGAGTTCAAAGCAGATTGCCTTTCCGATGCCCTTGGATGCGCCCGTAACCAGAGCGATTTTAGGTTCAATATCCGTGTTGCTCAATTTGGCTCCTGTCTTTCAATCGCATTTGCCGCTTGCGCGGGCGCGGGTGGAAAGCGCATTTGATTTGGTGAAAGGCGCGCCCCGTGAGGATGCGCCGCGTCGGGCTTACTGCGTGGGCGATTCGGCTTGAACTCTGGCGGACACCTGCGCCATTTCTTCGTTGAGTTTGGGGATGAAGTCGATTTCGTAGGTGAGCTTTGCGGTGCTAATGGCGCGCTGCACGGCGCCCGCGTCGGATGCGCCGTGTCCCACCACGCTGACGCCGTTGACGCCGAATATGGGGCCGCCGCCGAGCGTCTGCACAAGGTTGTTGAGGTTGTACATATCTTGGGCGGATTCGTCGAGGTCGGCTTCCGAAAGTTTGTCTTTAAGAGTATCGCGCAGACGGGTTGCCAGAACGCCGCCGAGCCCTTCGGTCAGCTTCATAACGATGTTGCCCACAAAGCCGTCGCAGACAACCACTTCGGCGTTGCCTTTGGCTAGGTCGTTTCCCTCAAGATTGCCGATGAAGTTAAGTCCGCTCTTTTGCAGCAGTTCGGTGGTTTCGCGCACTTGGCGGTTGCCCTTGCCCGCCTCTGCGCCCACGCTGAGCATAGCCACGCGCGGCTGCTTGATGCCCCAAAATTGGCGCGCGAACACATCGCCGATGACCGCGAAACTGAGTAGCTGAGCGGGGCGGCAGTCGACATTAGTGCCAAGGTCGATGATGAATGTTCGGGGCGCGGCGCCGATGATTGGACCGCCAAGCGCTGGGCGGTCGATGCCTTCGGATAGCCCAAGCACAACCGCCGCCGCCGCCATAGCGCCGCCGGTCGATCCCATCGTAACGGATGCGTCCGCCTGTCCGCGCTTCACCATAGCGGTTGACACTAGGATGGAGGCGCGCGGCTTTTGGCGCAGCGCGAGCGCGGGCGCTTCGCCTTCGGTGATGACGCCTTCGGAGGGTATGGTTGCGATTGGAAGTCCTTGGACGTCGTGGCGCGCCAGCTCTGCTTGAACTTGAGCGGGATCGCCCACCAGCATCAGTTGGACGCCGCCCTCTTTCGCCGCCGCCACTGCGCCTTCCACCACAGCGCCGGGCGCATTATCGCCGCCCATAGCGTCAACGGCTATGCGAACCGGCTGCCTGTCTGACGTTGTCAAATTGCATTCTCCTGTTTGAATCAGTCGCCGCTCGCAACGCTAACCGTGGCGTCGCCGCTGATGACGATTTCGCCGTTCTGCTTGCGCACGCCTACGGCGCACGTCACATTGCGGCATTCATCGGTTTCGTTGACGGACTTCACATTCCCAAAGGCGGTTATAGTTTCGCCGGGATACACGGGGCCGCGAAAGCGTACCTTGAGCCGGCCGCTGTCCAGCCAGCGCTCGCCGAATGCCAGCGTCAGCATTTCGGACATGGACGCAAGTATCATCATACCATGCGCGATAGTCCCTTCCAGAACGGCGCCGCCGAACTGCGCGCCAGTCGCAAAGTCCGGGTCTATGTGAATCGGATTGAAATCGCCGGCCGCTTCGGCGTAGCGTTCAACCTGTGCCTGCCTGATTTTCTTTTCTATCGTGGGCAGCGCATCGCCCTGCTGCATACTGCTGATTGCCTTCCTGATGTAGCGCATATAACGCGCCTATTCGGGCAGCATTATAGTGCTTTTCCCGCTCATAACGGCATTGCCGTCGTCGTCCGCCGCCGTCAAGTTGACCACAAGGAAACGCCAGCCGCGCCGCATAGAGTTCTGCGCCAAAGTTGCGGTACATGCCAGCGTCGCGCCCACAGGCATCGCCTTGCCGAACTCCAGCTCCTGCCCGGCGTGTATCGTGCCGCCGGGGATTTGGAGCGCGTTGATGACGGCGCTCAACGCCAGCGCCGCAATCGCCATAGGCGGCGCAAACGGAACGCCGTCGGCCGACGCCGGCCGGCTGGAATCGCTCACGGCGTCCACGTATGCGGCAATCGAATCGGCGTCCAGCGTCAGCAGTTCGTGGGACAGCCGCTGTCCGGGCTGCAGTATGGAGTAGTCAATCATTGATGATACGCCGCCGCTCGACTTGAATGCGGGTAAAAGCTTCTATTCCGATTATAGTTATGCGCGAACCGCAAATCAACGGAATTTAGAAGGGGTGGGTATTGCTACGCAACAAGTAAGCGGATTACCGTTTGGCGTGATTCGAGAAGTGCGTCTGCTGAGGCGTCTGCCACCTGTTTCCCCTTGCATTCACCGCATTAGTGAACTTATTGTCCGAGTGCTCGTCCGTCCTTGGACATCCAACTGGAGCCGCAGCGTCGGCATCTGAGATCGTGGCGATATGCCTTTGCTCGCCATAGATCGACTCATAGACAAGTGGTTTGAACTCTATTTATCCAAACGCCGCCTAACTTTGAGAATATCGGATAGCTTATTGAATTATTTTTGCGTTTAGGTTATTCTACAAAACGCGGCGGCTTTTGGGAAATGAACTATTGAATATACGCCCTGCGCATTCGTATAATTGCAGGGCGGCGTTATCAGCAGGCGTTTCCAACAACCCGCCCACGGCTTTTCAAGACGCGCGCGCAGGCATCGCATCG
The DNA here is from genome assembly GCA_965203895.1 of Dehalococcoidia bacterium. Classification (GTDB taxonomy): domain Bacteria; phylum Chloroflexota; class Dehalococcoidia; order Lucifugimonadales; family JADFKI01; genus Bin90. Next base: position 758,276 of record CBDBDI010000003.1, read on the forward strand.
CGGGGAATAATATAGGGATTTCTGCGTGAAGACTGCCTACATTACGAACTTGCAGACTTGCCCAAAATCAGTATTGCGCTTAGGAGGAACAGATTGGCGACTCTCAGAAAGAACGACATAGCATCAAGGGTATCAACGAAGCTGAAGTCCAAGAATGCGGACGGGAATGAGGCGCTTAACGCTGTGCTTGGCAGCATACAGGAGGCGCTTGCAAACGGCGACAAAGTGGTGCTTACGGGCTTTGGTTCGTTTGAGCTTCGGGATGTGAAGGCGCGCAAGGTACGCCCCATACGCGGCGCGCAGTCGGGCGAGCTGACCGAAGTGCCGGCTCACAAGCGCGTGGGGTTTTCGCCCGGAACCGAACTGAAGAAGGCGGCGCAGGGTTAATGCCCGCCTCATAAGCATACACTTCAAGCCGGGTCAGGCGCCTGACCCGGTTTTCTTTTTGTTCGCGTTTTGCCCACTGAACCACAACCGCCTTGTCCGCGTTTCTGCCTGCCGGTTTGCAACCGTCTTATCCGCCCCCGATTGCGATTGTTGCGCCCGTCCGTTGCATGCGTTGAATGCCTATTGCGCTCTCGATGTCTTTCCGTTTTCTAGGATTATTACGAACAAATTATCAAAACTTGTCCTAAATTCGCTTGAACGCAATGGCGCTTGTGTTCTAACATTTGGTTTGCGATAACGAATTGAGTGTATAGGAGACAGCGATTATGCGGTCAACGAACTCTGACAGAAGCATCTATCTGAAGCGCTGCCCGCGCTGCCGCGGGGACATCCACGCAAGCCGCGATCAGTACGGCAAGTACATCCATTGCCTTCAGTGCGGCTATGCGGCGGACATCCCGCGCCCGAACCCGTTTGCGGATATGCTCGCCAACATGCGCCGCGACGAAGTGGCGTAGCCGATTGCGCTGCGGCGAAAGGCGGGGGCGGCTTGCTTGGCTTACATATGGGCCGCCGCTCCCGCCCGTTTGCTTCGACAATCGAGTGGATGCGGCAAGCAGTGGTTATGCTACGCATCCCCCCGCGCCAATGCGCCGCTTGCCGCCGCGACGCCTGCGCCCGCCGCCACTTCGTAGCCCATCAGCGGCAGGATGCGCTCAAGCGCGGATAGCAGCGCCAGCACGTACTCCGGCTTGCTGGACTCGCCCATCAGTCCGACGCGCCACACCTTGCCGGCGAAATCGCCCAAACCGCCGCCTATCTCTATGCCGTAGCCACGCAGCAGCCGTTGGCGCACTGCCGCATCATCCACGCCGTCGGGGATGCGAACCACGGTGATTTGCGCTAGTCGATGTTCGGCGGGGACGATGAACTCCAGCCCAAGCGCCGCCAAGCCCGCGCTCAATGCGGCGGCGTTGCGCGTATGGCGGGCGAAGCGCTGCGGCAGTCCCTCGTCAAGCGCCTGCCGCAAGCCTTCGCGCAGCGCCAATACCATACTCACCGGTATTGTGTGGTGATACGCGCGCTGCTCATCCCATCCCCAGTAATTGCCCAGCAGCGATAGGTCGAGATACCAAGACAGCGGCGGTTGGCGGCGGCGGCGCATTGCGTCCAGAGCAGCGTGGCTCAGCGCTATGGGGGACATTCCCGGCGGGCAGCCTAGGCATTTCTGCGTTGCGGAATAGGCGTAGTCTATGCGCCATTCGTCAAACGCCATTTCGTTGCCGCCCAGCGATGTAACCGCGTCCACCATAAACAGGGCGTCATGCGCCTTTGCCAGCTTGGACAGCCCCGCGAGCGGTTGGCGCACGCCGGTTGAGGTTTCGGCGTGTATGGCGGTTACCATCTTGACATTGGAATGCCGCTTCAGTTCGGCTTCCAGCATCTCTTCGGGGAACGGCTTGCCCCAATCGGCGCGCAGCGGCACCACATTTGCGCCCAAGCGGGTTGCCATTTCCACCATTCGCTCGCAGAAGAAGCCGTAGATGCACATCACGACGGTATCGCCCGGCTCCAGCAGGTTGCTCAGGCCGGCTTCCATACCCGCGGAGCCGGTTCCCGAAATCGCCAGCGCATTCGCATCGGATGTCTGATAGACGCGCGCTATGAGATCCCTGACTTCGTCCATCACCAGCATAAAGTCGGGGTCCATATAGCCTATCATCGGCTGCATCATCGCTTGCAGCACTCTTGGGCTGACATTGCTGGGGCCGGGGCCAAGCAGTATGCGCGGCGGCACCGCCGGCATAGGGGATTCGGGCAGCGCGCTCTGTGTCATGCCATCACCTCCGATTTCGCAATCCGTCAATTCGCGACCGTCAATCAGTCAATCATCAGTCAATCAAGGGTAGCGTTAGGGTATTCTACACCCGTTGGGGCGTCCGTGTGTTCGCGTGTCCGTGTATCATATCCGGGCAAGCGGCGCAGAACGGCGTATCGCAATCGGCGGCGCATCACGCGAAACGGCGCCGGGCTTGCGGGCGTATCGCCATCTTCAAGCGGGCGGTTGCGCGCTTTGGGCGGGCGTGATGCGGTTGTAGCGGTCTTCGAAGCGCTTGATGTCGTCTTCTTCTAGGTAACTTCCCGTCTGTACCTCGATGACCTCCAGCGTAACGGATCCGGGGTTCTCCAAGCGGTGTTTGACGCCCATCGGCACATACGCCGACTGATTTTCGGTTAGCAGAAGCTGTTCGCCGCCTATGGTAACCTGCGCCGTGCCGTTCACCACGACCCAATGCTCGGCGCGGTGGTGGTGCATCTGCAGGGACAGCGCTTCGCCGGGCGTTATCGTAAGCCGCTTGACGCGAAAGCGTTCCCCAAGGTCGATTGTCTCATATGTCCCCCACGGGCGGTTCACGCGGCGATGATTGGCGTGTTCGTCGCGATTGTCCGCTTTGAGGCGCTCCACAAGGTCTTTGACATCCTGCACGCGCTCTTTGTGCGCCGCAAGCACGGCGTCCGCCGTCTCTATGAGTATCACATCCTTCAAGCCAACCGCCGCCACAAGCCGCTGCTGACTGATGACCACGGAGTCGGACATTGATTTGGCGTACACATCGCCGCGCAGCAGATTGCCGCCGTCATCGCGCTCGCTCACATCCCACAGCGACGACCATGCGCCTAGGTCCGTCCAACCGACGTTCATCGGCAGCACAAGGCAGCGCGCCGCGCCGTTCTGCGGCGCTTTATCGCCGATATGCTCCATAACGGCGTAGTCGATGGATTCGCTGGGGCATTGGGCGAAGCTTTCGGCGTCGGGGCGCTGGAAGTCGCCGTCGCGTTCCAAGCCGTTGTGGGCGGCGGCGCACTGCGCGGCGATTTCGGGACGCAGGCGGCTAATTTCGGTTAGCCACACGGATGCGCGCATCATGAATATGCCGCTGTTCCACAGATACTTTTGGGATGCAAGCATTCGCTCTGCGCGGGCGCGCTCCGGCTTTTCCACGAACTCGGCGATGCGAAACGCTTGCGCGCAGTCGTCGGACGCTATCGGCGCGCCCTTGCGGATGTAGCCGTATCCCGGCTGCGGCGAATGCGGCGCAATGCCGAATGTAACGATGCCGCCCTGCGCCGCAAGCTCAGCGCCGCGCATCGCGGCATCGCGAAAGCCCGCCGCATCTTGTATCACATGATCGGCGGGCATAACCAGCATAACGGGATCGTTGTTCGGTTGGGCGGCGTCCGCCAGCATCAGCGCGGCGAGCGTAAGCGCAGGGGCGGTGTTTCTGCCGGCCGGCTCCAGCGCGATTGCAAGCGGCTCGCGCTTCATCTGCCGCAGATGCTCCGCCACCAGAAAGCGATGCTCTTCGTTGCATACCACAAGCGGCGGCGCAACGCCGTCTATGCCGTCGAGACGGCGTATCGTGTCTTGGAACAGCGATCGCTCGCCCATCAGCGGCAGGAACTGCTTGGGATAAAGTTCGCGCGAGAGCGGCCATAGGCGGGTGCCTGAGCCGCCGGCGAGGATTACCGGCTGAACCGTCATCGGTTGCCTCCTTGATTTCCTGCAATAAACAATAGGGGGGCAATGCAATCAGGGGAATATAACAGGGTAAGATATGTTCAATGGATATATCAAGATAGTTCAACGGGATATTTCAGCGATTGCGCGCGCTTGCCGCTCGAATGCGCTTGGATGCAGGGGATTTTACTACAATATCGCGAAAATGCTGAATGTGAGCGCCGATATGCGCGCGTTTAGAGTGCTTGGCGTATGAGTACATGCGGACATCTACGCCCTCTCGCCGCATTTCGTAGGAAATGAACGCCCGCTTGCCCGCCCCGCCGCATTATCCCAACCACACTATCACGGCGAATAATGAATACTATTATATTGGCGCTTGACAATTGCCGAAGTCTGCCGTAAGTTACATACAAGCGCATTAGAATCATTCTAATTCGTTAAGAATTTCACATTGTAGGGCGTCAAAATGAGGCGTCAAGATATATCATCAAACGCAGAGCGGCATATGTTGGAAACGCGGGATAATCGGGACAACCTTGATAACATCCGGGATAGCGCGCCGATGGACGAAGCGCGGTTTCGGATGCGCCTGTCTGAGATGAAGGCGGCGCTGCGCGATAAGGGCGTGGTCATTACTCGCAAGCGCGCCAAGATACTGGAAGCGCTGCTTGCCAGCGACCGCCATCCCACGGCGAGCGAAATCCACGAAAGCGTCAAGACGTTCTATCCCGGTACCAGCCTAGCCACCATCTACAACACCATCGACATCCTAAAAGAGACGGGGCAGGCGCTGGAGATCGAGTTCAGCGCATCCGCCAACCGCTACGACGGCAGGATCCCGGTCTCGCATCCGCATCTGGTCTGCCTAGCGTGCGAAAAGGTGGAAGATATGGACGCCGCCGCGCCGAATGCCCCTTTGGAGCTGGAGCGCGTATCGCAAGCCACCGGCTACAACATCGTGCGTCTGCGAACCGATTACTACGGCACATGCCCCGACTGCCTCCGCGAACCCCGCGCAGACGAGGCGAATGCGGCGGAAAGGGGGTTTGCGTAGTTCCGAAATACGCGCTTATGCGGCTAATTGCACTCACTACACTCTCATAATGCAAGCGTTTGCTACGCCCGTTACGAAAGGAGGAAATGTATGTCCAACAGAGAAGATGTTGCGCTGCTTGCCCACCTGATGAGGCGCGCCGGCTTTGGCGCAACCCGCGACGAGCTTGAGGCTATGGCGGAACAGGGATACGAAGCCGCGGTGGAAAAGCTTCTCGACTATGAGAGCCAGCCCGCCGTGGATGAGCACCTGCTCTACCGCTACCACCCCATCACCGAAGTTCCCGGCGGCGCAGCCGCGCCCGGTCAGGCGAACTGGCTCTACTTTATGGTCAACACCGAGCGGCCGCTCAACGAAAAGATGGCGCTCTTCTGGCACCATGTATTCGCCACCGGCAACGCCAAGGTGGATAACTGCAACCACCTGCTGGAACAGATCCAGATGTTCCGCGACGTGGGAATGACCAACTACCGCGATCTGCTTGTGCGGCTCGCCAGCAATCCCGCCATGATATATTGGCTCGACAACAACGAGAACCACAAGGTAGCGCCCAACGAAAACTGGGGGCGCGAACTGCTGGAGCTCTTCTCCCTGGGCGTGGGCAACTACACCGAGCAGGATGTGTACGAATGCTCGCGCGCCTTTACCGGCTGGACTATATCCGCCAAGATGCCGCGCTATCCCTACGGCCGCCACCCGTGGCAGTTCGAGTACCGCGCCGAAGACCACGACGAGACGGATAAGTCCTTCCTCGGCTACACCGGCAACTTCAACGGCGAGGACATCATCGACATCATCCTCAAGCAGCCCGCATGCCCGCGCTTCATCGCGCGCCACCTCTACAACTTCTTCGTAGAGGACGAGCCGCAAGTGCCGGCGTGGAACATCGAAGAGCCGCGCAACCCCGAAGCCATACGGATGCTGTCCGAAACCTTCGTGGAAAACGACTACGACATCAAGCCCGTGCTGCGCGCGCTGTTCAACTCCGACTTCTTCAAGGCGGCGATGTACAAGAAAGTCAAGAACCCCACCGAAGTCGTGGTGGGGACGCTTAGGCTTACCGGCGACCTGCAGGGCCCGGATCCGCGCCTCGAAGCCGTCGCCAGAGAGCCCGGCTACATGGGGCAGGACATCCTAGATCCGCCCAGCGTGGAAGGCTGGCACACCGGCCACGAATGGATCAACAGCGGCTCGCTCGTCAAGCGCATCAACTTCGTCGCCGACCGCATCAGCGATACCGACCTGCCCGGCGTCAAGCGCATAGTAGAGCGCATCGCGTCGGCCAACGGGCCGACTATGACGCCCGAAGAGTTGGTCGAAAACTGCCTCGATCAGATGGGGCCGCTTCCCGTGTCCGACAGCACGCGCCGCGAGCTTCTCACGCAGGCGCAGAGCGAAGGCGCGGTGAACTGGCAGAGCGAATACGATGACGCCGCGCGCCGCACCGGCGAAATGCTCGCCCTCATCGGCGCAACCCGCGAGTATCAGTTCGGGTAAGCCTAAAGCCGCCCGACGCAACTTCCCAAATCACCCAAGGAGGCAATGATGGCAAACTCTAACAAGCCGCCGGTTCTGGTTGTGCTGCAACTCACGGGTGGCAACGACTACTTCAATTCGGTTATCCCGTACACCGACGCCAACTACTACGACAGCCGCCGCTCGCTGCAGATCCCTGAGAACCGCGCGCTGAAGCTGGACGACGAGATTGGCCTGCATCCCGCAATGGCGCCGATGAAGGACATCTACGAGCAGGGCGATATGGCGATAATCCACGGCGTAGGTTACGCGAATTCGCCGCGCTCTCACTTCCGATCGATGGACATCTGGCACACCTGCGAGCCGGACAAGGTGGGCACCGAAGGCTGGCTTGGGCGCGCTCTTAGCCACCTGGATCCCAAGTCCGAAAACCCCGTTACCGGCGTCAACGTAGGGCAGGCGCTGCCGCGCGCGCTGGTTGCGCCGGGCGTGTCCGTGGCGTCCGTAGCCGACGTTTCCACATACGGCTTGCTCACCAACATCGAGCAGCAAGAGCAGCGCCAGCAAGTCCTGGAACGCTTCGCCAACATGTACGCCCCCGCCGTGGGCAGCGGGCAGGTGATGGACTACCTGGGGCAGACCGGGCTTGACGCGCTCAAGGGCGCGGACATCCTGAAGGTTGCGCCGCAGAAGTACAACTCAAGCGTGGAGTACGGCGCAAGCCCCATAGCGCAGAAGCTCAAGGACATCGCGATGATACACACCGCCGACGTCGGCACGCGCGTGTTCTACTGCGACCACGGAAGCTTCGACACCCACGCGGCGCAGGCCACCACGCACGCTCAGTTGTGGACGGACGTCTCCGAAGCGATAGCCGACTTCTGGGACGACCTGCGCGAGCACGACGCCGACGACAATGTGGTGATGTTCCTGTTCTCCGAATTCGGCAGAAGGGTTCGGGACAACGGCTCCGGCACCGACCACGGCGCGGCGGGCGTGGCATTCGCCATCGGCCCCAGCGTGGACGGCGGCATGTACAGCGAGTACCCCGAAACCCGCCCGGAGGCGCTCCAGCAGGGCGACCTGGTTCCCAATCAGGACTTCCGCGGCGTCTATTCCACCATCCTGGAAGACTGGATGAACCTGGAAGCGCCCAGCATCGTCAACGGGCATTTCGAGAAGCCCGCATTCGTCCGCGCAAACGGCAACGGCCACTAAGCCGCAAGACGAACCCAATCAGCAAGCTCCCCGCAGCGCACGGCGCGGCAGCGCATCCTGCGGGGAGCGGCTACACCCAACCGAGCAAGTTCAAGAAGGTGGCACAATGCTTACGACAACCGTATCAGGCCGAACTTGGAACTTCAGCCACGCCATCGGACGCAACGCCGCCGCCGGCAACGGCTTCACTCAGCCCATGGACGTGGCGGTAGCGCCCGGCGGCGTCATCTATGTACTCAGCCGTGGGCAAGAGGGCGCGGGCGGCGTGCAAGCGCCCAACAAGCGCATCGGCAAGGTTACCATCAGCGAAGACTTCATCGGCGATTTCGGCCGCGAAGAGCTCGTCTGGCCTATGGGCATCGCTGTGGACGGCGACGGCAATATCTACTGCACCGACGAGTTCGAGAAACAGGTCAAGATATACGACGTCGACGGCCAGCGCGTCGGCGAATGGGACGGCGGCGGCAGACTGCTGGGCCCATCCGGCATCGCCTGCGACGCCGACGACAACGTCTATGTTACCGACGCCGTGGCGAATCAGGCGCTCAAGTTCACCAAAGACGGCGATTTCCTGTTCGCATTCGGCAGTGAAGGCAGCGGCGCCGGGCAGTTCAACCGCCCTTGGGGCATCACCATCGGCGACGACGGCAGCATCTACGTCGCCGACTGGGGCAACAACCGCGCTCAGAAGTTCTCCCCGGATGGCGAGCATCTGCTCACATTCGGCGAAGAGACCAGCGGGCTTGCGGGCGCGCTCAACCACCCGTCCGATGTGGCGGTGGACAGCGAAGGCGATGTCTATGTGTCCGACTGGGGCAACAAGCTCGTCAAAATCTACGAAAGCAACGGCTCTGCGCTCACTTACCTAGAAGGCGACGCCGTGGAGTTCTCCAAGTGGGCGAAAGAGGTTGTGGAATCCAACCCCGATGTGGTGAAGGCGTATCGCCGCGTCAAGGACACCCGCCCGCTTGGGCTGTTCGAGCGCCCGGGCGGGCTCGCCGTGGATGAGAACGATAACATCATCATCACCGACAGCACCCGCGGCCGCCTGCAGATATACGCCAAGGAAAAGGACTACATGGATCCGCAGTTCAACCTGTAGATCTTATGCAGCCTTGGCGCGGCAATCACGGACGGCAGCCAAGCCGAACATGCGCAATATACGGGATAGGGCAAAGGCGTTTCGCTTATGCTCTATCCTCGTTCTGCGTATCCCGCGTTACCGCATCCGTCATCAAGTCAGCGCCACCGGGTCGACGTCCACGCTCCAATCGCGCGGCGCATCCACCTTGTCCAGCAGCGCGCGAGGCTCCGCCCCCCGCAAGACTATGTGCCACCGATAGCGCCCCCGCAGCCGCATCGGATACGCCGGCATCGGCCCAAGCACCTCTATGTCGCTGTATCCCCAAGCCGCCTGCTGCTCGCGAAGCAACCCCGCCAATCGCAGCGCCTCGCCCTCGCAGCGCGCCTGATTCGTGTGCGCGTATAGCAAGCGAATTAGACGGCTGTACGGCGGGTTCGCCTGCTCCCGCCGATACGCCATTTCGCGCGTGTAGAACGCCTGGTAGTCTTGCGCTGCCGCCGATTGAATGGCGTAGTTGTCCGGCTGAAACGTCTGTATGATGACCTTGCCCTCGCGCTTGCCGCGTCCGGCGCGCCCCGCAACCTGATACAGTAGTTGGAACGCCCGCTCGCCCGCGCGATAATCCGGGATGCTAAGCCCGATGTCCGCGGACACCACGCCCACCAGCGTAACCTCCGGGAAGTGCAAGCCCTTGGCTATCATCTGCGTGCCAACCAGAACGCGCGCCTCGCCGGAGCGAAATCGGCGCAGTAAATCCTCGTGCGCCTTGGGGCTCGCGGCGACGTCCCTGTCCCAGCGCAATACGCCCGTATTCGGATAGCGAAGCGCGACCTCATCCGCCACCGCTTCCGTGCCGATGCCGTAGTAGCGCATTCGGTAGTTGAGACACTGCGGACACATATCCGGCGGCTTGCGCCCGTTGCCGCAGTAGTGGCAGATGAACCGCTTTATCTTGGCGTGATAGGTAACGCTCACATCGCAGCGGCGGCATTTGAGGCTGTAGCCGCAGCTGTAGCACTGATAGAACGCCGCCGTGCCGCGACGATTGAGGAACAGCATCGCTTGACTGCCCGACGCCAGGCATTCGCCAAGCGCCGAACTCAGCGCGCGGCTAAACATATCGCTGTTGCCTTCTCTGAGCTCTCGCCGCATATCCACCACGCTCACGGACGGCAGCGCCGCGCGCTTGGCATTCTCGCTGCTCCCGCTATCCGCAAAGCGCTCGGTTAGCAGATGCAGATTGTGCCGCCGCCGCAGTCCGCCGAAATAGGTGGAGACGTCGGGCGATGCGCTTCCCATCACCACCACGGCGCCCGTCAGCTCGGCCAGGCGCAGCGCCACATCGCGCGCATGATAGCGCGGCATTGCGTCATGCTGCTTGTATGTCCATTCGTGTTCTTCGTCTATGACGATAAGCCCCAACTTCGGGACGGGCGCCATCACCGCGCTGCGCGATCCGATAACGATGTCGTATTCGCCGCGTCTGATTTTCCACCACTGATCGAAGCGCTCCCCGTCCGTAAGCCCGCTGTGCAGCACCGCAATGCGCCCGGCGAACCGCGCCGCGAACCGCTCTATCGTCTGATATGTCAGCGCGATTTCGGGGACAAGCGCGATAGCCCGCCGCCCCATTCGCAGGCATTCGGCTACGGCGTCCAAATAGACCTCCGTCTTGCCGCTGCCGGTTATGCCCTGTATCACGAATGACTCGCCCCCGTCGGAGCCGCCCGCTATCGCCGCGCGAATATCCGCCGCTATCTCCGCCTGCCTATCGGTCAACCGCAGCGCTTCGGCACGCTCGAATACTCTGCCGTCAAGCGGATCGCGATCGACCGTCGCCGTCTGCGTGGCAAGCCACCCCTTGTTCAGCAGTGCCTTCACTGCGCCCGATCCGTACTCTTTGCGCGCCGCCGCCGCGTCCATAGCGCCGCCGTCCCGACGCAGCCACTCAAGCAGCCTGCGCTGTTTGGGAGCGTGTTGTTTGGAGTTGATTAGCCATTCTTCAATCTCAGCAGCATTGTCCGCGCGCAAACTGACGGTTGTACTATGCTTATGGCGCACCGACGGCTTGGACAGCGAATAATTGCGGCGCACGATGCCCTTGCCGACGAGACTCGCCACCGATGCCGCCGCCGAATCGCCCAGCGCCTTGACGAGCCGTTCTTGCGCCGCAACCCGACCGGCGGCTTCCCGCTTGCCGATGTACTCCACGACGCGCTGCTGAAGCGGTGTCAAGGCGTCCGTATCCGTATCTGAATTGGCAAGCGCGAGGGATGTCTTAGGGCGGACGCGGCCGCCGGGCGGCAGCATAGGCGCCGCCGCATCGAACAGCGAACACATATAGTATTCGCTTATCCATTCTGCGAGACGCAGCCGCGCATCGTCAAGCAGCGTATCCTCAAACAGAACGGCGGCGATGTCTTTGGTCTCAGCAACCTGCGGCGCGTCCGCGAGCGCGAACACGATGCCCTGCAGCATTCGCACGCCAAACGGCGCTTGAACCAGATGGCCGGGACGCGCGTCCATTCCGTCGGGGACGGCGTAGCTAAACGTTCGCCCGCTGCCCGTGGGCGCGTCCACTGCGACTTCGGCGAATCTCATCCTGCAATCCCTAGCGTCCGTATGGTTTGGCGCAAATATGGCATACGCTATTCTAGCAAACCTTTGCCGAAGTTCACCCAGCGCGATAGGCGCATTATCGGACGGATTGCGCCGACGTCAAACAGGGCAGGCCGTAATCGGCTCTGCCCCGTTTAGCGCCTGCGCTTGGATTGCGCGAAAGACTAGCGGCGTTCCTTGATGCGCGCCGCCCGTCCGGATAGCCCGCGCAGGTAGTACAGCCGCGCCCGGCGAACCTTGCCGCGCCGCATCACCTTGACCGATTCCACATTGGGCGAGTGCATCAGGAAGGTGCGCTCCACGCCTATTTCGTAGCTAACGCGCCGAACCGTGAACGATGCGCCCGGCCCGCCGCCGCGCTTGCGAATCACAACGCCCTGAAACGCCTGCGTCCGTGTGCGCTCCCCTTCCGTAACCCGAATTTCAACCCGCACCGTATCGCCCGGCTGAAACTCCTCGATGTTGGGGTTCGCTTCCAATTGTATGAGCTCGTGCGCTTCCATCTCAATCTGCCTGCCTTGCGGACTTGGTGTGTCTAAATCACCATAGCATTGTATCGCTAACGCCGCCGCATACGCAAGATTTATGCGTCTGCTCATTCTTATGATAGCGCAACCGTCAATCTCTAACCCAAGTTGATGTATGAAAAGCCGCTATCCAACCCAAGACGCTTGTCGCTAGTGATATACTTGGCGCTAAACCGAACCGCTTTGTGAGGCTAACGCAATTGATTGAGGCGCTGATTTTCGACTTTGACGGACTTATCATAGACACCGAAACGCCCGAATACGAAAGCTGGCAAGAGATATTCCATTCGTTTGGCGTGGCGCTTGAACTTGATACCTGGGAGGGTTTCATCGGGCGCGGCTTTGGGAGCTTCGATGTGTATCGGCATCTAGCCGATTTGAGCGGGCGGCAAATCGACCGCGAAGCGATACGCCCGATGATGCGAAAGCGCTACCTAGAACGCATTGAGCGCAACCCCGTTCTGCCGGGCGTAGAGCGCTGCATACGCAGGGCGCGCGAACTTGGCATACGGCTTGCGGTGGCGTCAAGCTCGCGCGGCGGTTGGGCGTCGGGGCATCTCGAACGGCGCGGACTGCTGCATAACTTCGAACTGCTGCTGAGCGGCGATGACGTCGCCAATGTGAAGCCCGACCCTGAGCTATACAAGCTAACGGCGCAGCGGCTGGGCGTTGCGCCGCAAAACGCGCTCGCCATAGAAGACTCGTTCAACGGACTTGCCGCCGCGAAAGCCGCCGGCCTACACTGCGTCGTCGTCCCCAATCCGATGACCAAGCATATGGACTTCGCCGCCGCCGACCTGCGCCTAAATGCGCTCTCAGACTTCACGCTCGACGATATGCTGGCAAGGCTGAATCTGCAGGCTTAGGCGCATTATTCGGAACGCGCAACGGCATAGATGCCAACACCCTCCACCCTTGCGCCCCTGCGCCTTTGTGTTAAGAATCTATCTCAGTCAGCAGCGCGGTGTTCTCACTCTGAAGTAGTATTGAATGTATAACAGTGAAGTATCCGCTAATGCATGGCTTCCTAGAATCTTTCAAATTGATAAACCCGGCAGCGTGAGAATGCCCAGCAGTCGGTATTCACAAATTGAGTGGTATTAGATATAATGGTGCTCGGAAGCCCACGCGCATACGGAGCGCCCGTTTGCAGTTGCGCCATACGGGAACGCCAAGCCTTATCGAGACGCGTTAGGGTTCCTATATGTATCCGTCTTGCCTGATTAGCGAATTTCATGTCTGAATCGCGAAGAGCGGTGAGTTCCTTATTTTGCGAGTTAAACGACGGCCACGAATCTACGCCATCAGCAAGCCTGGCTTCCTTTACGCTCGACTTTACCAACTGGAGCGCATATCGACGCTCTTCGTTGGCGGCGTTGTACAGAAGGCGGTTCACTTCCAGCGCTTCGTCAAGCGCCTTGTGCGCCGCCTTTGTCAAGCGCGCTTTGAATCTGTATGTCTCGAATGATTTCACGATAGAAATCTCTCCGTGAACGCTTTGTCTTTGGTTCATCCGATAAGAGCGGGCTATTCGAAAGCGCATTGGATTGCGCGTAGGAGGCGGGGTATGTGCCCGCGTGTCCGCCCGTTATCCGCCGCTGATGAACTGCTGGAAGGGGCTGGCGGGCTGGGGAGAGGGGGTTATGGTGGTGGATATGCCGAGCTGGCTTATCATCCAAGCGTAGATGTCGGAGTTGAAGACGGCATAAACATCGTGTTCGCGGCGCTGTTCGTTTATCCAGCGCTCCAAGGCGCGCGTCTTGAGCGCATCGGCGTTGGCGGGACTGAGTTCGCGCAGTTCGTCGATTTCGGACACCATGAACACAAAGGCTTGCTGGCGCTGGTCGCGGTTGGGGATGAGGTCGCTGAGCTTGCCCACTTCAAGGTTGGCGATGACGTCGTCGTAGTCTTCCAGCACGCCGACGGGCAGCCAGCCTATTTCGCCGCCGCGCCGCACAAGCTCCGGCTCTTCGCGCGAAAACTCGCGGGCAATCGCCTTGAACGCCTCGTGCAATACCTGCGGATCGGCGCTTGCCTTCACATAGTCTTTGTACTTGGTCTGCATAATGTCTATCTCATCGTCGTGGTTCACGGCGAGCCGATAGACATGGTACTGCTTGGTTACGCCGGGCAGGGTTTCGCCGACATATTGGCGCACTTTTTCGCGCAGCAGGGTGCGGCGGACTATTCGGCGATGCTCCGATTCGTCGATTTGCGACGAATTCAGGAAGCCGGCGTAGAGTTCTTTGAACTCGCGGTCGAGCTGATCCTGCGGTTTGCCCACTAGATTGGCGCCCGCTTGAAAGATGATAGTAGCCTGAATTTGGGCGTCCACCTCTTCATCGGAGACGGTTATGCCGAGGCTGGGCGCGCTTTGGGCGATGATTTCGTTCTCTACGATGAGCTGCAGCGCTTGGAATATGTCCGTTCCGGTGTCTATGCGCTGTCCGGAGTCTTCCAGCAGTCGCTGGCGGATGCGCAGGATCTTGACCATATCGCCGCGCGTGTAGGTGACTTCGTTGACGCTGACCACGCGTTCTTGCGGGGGGCGCACGAAGATAATGACATAGCCGGCTATCAGGATGCCCACGATGATTATGAGCATAACGCCGATGACGCCGAATGCTAGAAGGCGGCGGCGCTGGACCTGCTGTATTCGGGCGCTTTCACGCCGTCGGTCGGTGGGCGCATCCTCGGCGGCGTCTCTTCGCGGTTGTGTCGGTTGATTTGCCACTTGTCGGATCCGAAGGTGTGTCTGCGGCGGCGGGCGCTAGGCTGCGTAGCCGCCGCCGGGCATCTTGTGGTCGGGGCTGTACGGGATGAGCGCCAGCGCGCGCGCGCGTTTGATGGCGCGGGCGAGCATCCGCTGATGCTTGGAGCATACGCCCGTCTTGCGGCGCGCCTCCATCTTGTAGCGGTCGGATATGAAGCGGCGCAGCCTGGCGATGTCCTTGTAGTCGATGTACTCCACCTTGTCCACGCAGAAGGAGCATATCTTGCGGCGCGCATAGTAGCGCGGTCTGCCGCGGCGCGGCCGGAAACCGCCGCCACCACCGCCGCCTCGAAACGGCGGTCTGCCGCCCTGGCCGCCAGCGGGCCGCGCGTCGCCCCCGGGCCGGGGCGTTGCCGGGGGCCGGACGGGGGCCGGCGCAGCGCCGGGTGCAGGAGTGGTAGGTCGCTCTGTAGTCATCGCATTACCTCTGTGCTAACCGCTATGTTCGTATGCCGCTCATATCGTCCGATGAGCGGGCGTGAGTTTCGTTCAATATCGCAGTCGGGTTGTCGAGACTGCGCGCTTGTGCCGCCGCCGGAATGCCTAGCTTGCGCGCTTATGCCGCCGCCGAATGCCGAATAGCGCGCGGCCGGCGCTTTGGGGCATGGCTCGATTACCACGGCAGGCTGTCTTCGTCAGAAGGATCGTCGGGGGGCGCATCGCCGCCGTAGCCGCCACTACCGCCATAGTCCCCACCGCCAGAATAACCGCCGCTACCGCCGTAACCGCCGCCGGAGTAGCTATCATCGCCGCCACCCTGAGGTCCGCCACCGCCATAACCACCGCCCTGCTGCGGTCTGTCGAGGAATGTAACTTGCTGCGCTATAATTTCGTTGCGAAAGCGGGTTTGCCCGTCGTTGCCGACCCATGAATCGCTTTTCAGTCTGCCCTCGACATAGACCTTCATCCCCTTCACCACGAACTGGTTGCAGGTCTCAGCCAGGCGGTTCCATGCCTTAACGGTGAACCACTCGGTCTCTTCATGACGTTCACCGTCGCGTGTGGTATAGGATCTGCCAGTGGCGATACTGAATGATGTAACGGCACTTCCGTTAGGCGTGTAGCGCATTTCGGGATCCCTGCCTACATTGCCTATAACCAGCATTTTGTTAAGCATAGTTATGCCCTTTTCACATCGGTTTGAAACGGCGCTTAAAGCCTGGTGACCAGATGCCTGATTACATCTTCGGATGTGTTGAGGCTTCGGTCTAGCGCCAGCACGTCGTTGGCGTCCAGCGTGAACTTGGCGAGCACGTAGATGCCTTCCATGAACTTGTTGATGGGGTATGCGAGGCGCCGCAGTCCCCAGACTTCGTGTTCGCTGACGGCGCCGCCGCGTTCCGTGATGAACGCGCTCACGCGCTCTACGGCGGCGTTGACTTCGCCTTCATTAGCCTCAGGCGTGAGGATGAATACAATTTCGTAATCGCGTAGTCGCTGAGCTACCAACCTATGCTCCTGTGCGCAATCTGTTTGGGCGCGCCGCCATCAATGTCATAAACGGATATTGGGATTATATCACGCGCGCGCAATCGGCGCTATCGTTTTGGGCGTTGGGGTATTCGCAAGGTTAAGCGGCATTGAGTTTGAGCTTGGCGCAAAAGACTAGCGCAAGCAGATTCACCGGCATCTGCATCTCCACGCTCTTTGCGCGACGCGCCAGCCAGTTCAATCTGCCGCGCGACATAGAGCGCTATCCCTCTTTTTCGGTTCGCAGCGCCGTACTTCCCAACTACCGGTTCTGTAACATTTGCTGGGTAGTTCAGCATCACGCCTTCTTTGGCGGCGGCGGCGGCTTAGGTGATGGTGTCTTTGGGGGAACCTGCCGCGGCGGCCCCCCGCGCTTGTCTATGGTCATTATCCAAACCCCTTTCTGCTGGTAGTTAGATGTCCATTGCAATCGGCGCTAGAAGGCGCTCGATCGCCGCTTTTCGTTCATTCTCGATCGGCAACCCGCGCACTAGCCCAATCAGCGCCTCGCTGTCCTGGTCCCTGGCGGCGTTGCCATACAGGATAGCCTTATCATACGCCCGCTTGCGCCGCGCGTCGCTTTCAAGCCATCCGTCCCGCTTGTTCGCGCGCACAAGCCCTAGTATGGTCAGCGTAGCGCCCTTTGCGCCGTTGCAAGGCGAACACAACATCACGCGGTTGTCGATCGTGTTTGCGCCGCCTTCAGCGCGCGGTTGCATATGATCGAGTTGCATAAATCGGATATGCAGTTCACGCCCACAACCGGCGCAAACGCCATCCTGGGCTGCATAAAGTATATCCCTCATATCGGCGTGAGATAGGCGCATCCAAGGCTCCACCCTGCGCCGCCGCCGATTGATGCTCGGCAGGTGAGCGCCGACGTCGGTTTCGTCGTCAGTTCGCAAGGGCGGCTCGCGGCGGGCGTGTACCGGAAACCCTATGCGCTGCTGCAGCGTTTCGGCGGCGTGTTCCCACAAGTCGATGCCTATCCAATCGCGGTTTAGGGTTTCGGCGGCGATAAGCGTTGTGGCGCAGCCGCAGAATGGGTCAAGCACAATATCGCCTTCGTTGCTGCTTGCGGCGATGATGCGCTTGTATAAGGCAATCGGCTTTTGAGTGGGATAACCCACTTTCTCGCTTTCGTTTGTCAGCACCGATATATCGCTGAAGACATTCGTCAGCGCAGCGCCTTTCGCATCGGATAGGTAGTTCTTGCGGCGGGGGATGCCATCATTATTGAAGTCGAGTAGTCCTTCCCGCTCATATCGCTCCATCGTCTCACGCTGGAAGCGCCATTGCCTTTTGATGCCGTGAAACTCATATACCATATTCGGGCGGTCGGCGTTGTTTTGGCACGATGTCAGCATATAGCGCCCGCGCTCGTCTTCGTGTCGATATTGCGCGAGTTGCGCGTCCGTGATGGGCGCGTGTATGCGGTTGAAAGTCCAGTCTTTGCCTTTGGAATACTGCAGGATGTTTTCGTATGCCCGCCGCCATTTTCGGCGGGATAGGTTCTCAGCGGCGCGATGCCAGATGATTTCGTTCTGGAAGTTCCCCCCCCGAACACGCTATCAAGCAGCGCCTTGATGTAATGCGATGCCGTAGGGTCGCAATGCAGGTATAGGCTACCCGTCGGCTTCAGAACGCGGCGCATCTCGATCACCCGCACGCCCAACCAGCACAGAAACGCCGCCAAGTCATCGCGCTTCTGCGTTCTCACCAGGTCAATCAGTTCGTAGAGCGCGGGCTGGTCGTCCTTGATAGCGTCAACCCATTCGGGATAGACGTCGGCTTCCCAGCTCCAGCGGTCTTGAAAGCGCGCCCCCGCCGCAAGGCTATCGGGCGTGGCGTGAAAGTCCCGCCCCTTGTTGAACGGCGGGTCCGTGGCTATGAGGTCGATCGACTCGCTGTTCATCCCGCGCAGGATGTCTAGGTTGTCGTGTATGTACAGGGTACGGTTCGGTATGGTAGTATTCATTGGCGTTCAAGTCCTTTCCACTTGTTCGCGTTGTCCCCGTCGGTTGCCGCCGGCGGGGATATTTGATGTGCGTCATATCCTATATCGTTCACGCCTGCAGTGTCAAGCCCCGCTACTTGTTCCCAACTGGTGAACGGCGGCTTCACGCCCGCGGCTTCCGCCGGCCGCCTACCCTGCAGGCTTTCGTGCGGGCGGAAATAATTGTAATGCGTAACCAGTCCGTCGACGTAGTCCTGTCCCGTCTTGCGCGATTTCAGCGCCCTTAGCGTCTTGTCCCTGTCCCGTATCGTACCCTGCAGGCGCTCACTCAAGTTGTTATTGATTTCTGCGCGAATGCCTTGACTAACGACGTGCTTGACTAGCCTTGTTGGGAATGCGCGACGCATAGCGCGGCGGTAAGACGGCAAGCCATCGGTTTTGAGTTGTTCGGGCGGCTCCGCCGCCCTTTCACGCGCAAGCGCCAACGCCGTTGCCGCCGCGCGCGTTGTGCGCTCCGGGGATAGATACGCCGCAAGCAGAAAGCGGCTATCCGAATCCATCACATTGAAAAAGCCAGTAGTTCTGCCCGCCGACGTTGATAACCACTTCATCGGCAACCCAGGTTTTACCGGCGTTAACCTTCATCGGCTTGAGCGCCGAGTCCGCCTTTGCGGTCAATTCGCGAACCCAGCGGTAAATGGTCATCGGGGATGTTTCACGCCCAAAATACTGCTGGATATTCTGCGCGGTCTTTCGGTATGAAACGCCGTCAAAGTACATATCAACGGCGGAGCCCTTTTGATGCGGTGTAGCATGTCGGCGTTGTGCGCCTGGCGGTGTGATAGGCTTGCCAAGCGCGTCAAGTTCAACAAAGCGCCTCACGCCGCCGCGGCGACAGGGTAGGCAAGTCTGCCCAGTTTTGCGCTTACAATTCGCCCCGCATAGATGCCCCATTCGGCTATTATATGCTAAACTACCCAGCAAATGTTACAGAACCCAACCACATGCTTGTTGACCGGCAGTGTCTCACACTCCTTAAGCGTCTGTCTCGTGGCGATCCGCATCCGATTTACCGCAAGCGCGCTGAACGCGGTGAACCAATCCGATCGGATGCTGAACGGCGAAACTCTGCTGTCAGCCGAATCCCTTGGATGGCGTGTTCTGTCGTATATCTCTATGCAGGCCGGGATTAGATAGCCCAGCACAAAGAAGATGACGCCGACGATTGCGAGTGTTGTCATATTATTTTCAGTTCCGTCACAAGGCGAATTGCAGAGCTACGCTAACGCCCGCAACTTCGTACGCATTGCGTTATCGCATTGCGCCATCGCAAGGGCGACGCATGCGTTTCAGCGCCGAGCGCCGGCCGCCCTTGCTTAACGGCCGCCTAGTCCGCCGGCTGCGCTACTTTGTCTTGCGCTGCCGCCTTGGGCTGCGCCGCCTTTTCGGGCGCGTTTGCGGCGTCCGCCGGCCAATCCCCTTGACGGGCGCGTGGGATGACGTGATTGCCGAACATCTCTATGGATCTCATCACCTTGTCGTGCGGGATGGTTTCGGTCTGCATTATCATCAGCACTTGGTCGACGCCGATGTCTTCGTACATCTTGATGGCGCGCAGGCAGCTATCCGGATCGCCGGCGATTATGACGCCGCGGTCGGCGAGCGTGTCAGGGTCGAGCTCGGCTATGGCGGCTCTTGCGGCGCCGGGGCCGGAGTCCAGCGATATGCCCACTTCGGCCGCCTGTTCTTTGTGCGCCTCGTCGGACTGCCGCAGCCAGCGCCCAAAGTCCGCCTGCAGGTGGTCCGGCACGCCGCCCCAGTCTTCTAGAAGCTGCTCGTATGCGCCGATGCGTCCCGCGATGTAGGGCTTGTCGGGGCCGAAGAATGTCTTCATAGAATCGGCGGCAAGCGCGCGCGCCTCATCGTTGTCGGCGCCGCAGTAGGCGTGTACATTGTTGCCCCAAAAGTTGGTGGCGAATGCGCCCACCGGCTCGGTGTTCTTCAGCGCGTCGCGGTAGATGTTGACCTTGTCGCGCAGCACATCCACGGCGTAGGACGCAGAGGACAGCACGCCGATGCCCTTTTCTGCCGCCAAGCGGAAGCTGTCTTCCGATGTGCAGGCGAGGTACATTCGCGGGTGTGGCTTTTGGTATGTCTTGGGCAGCACGCGGCGCGGGGGAACATTCCAAAACTTGCCTTCCCACGAAAATTCGTCGGACTGCCAGATCTTGGGCAGCATCGAGATGGACTCGCTCCACATATCGCGGGTGTCGCGCGGGTCGACGCCCAGCCCAAGCTGCTCATAGGCGTTGGAGCGTCCGGTGCCGAACTCCACGCGCCCGTCGGTGAGCTGATCGACCATCGCCACGCGCTCGGCTATGCGGACGGGGTGGGCGTGCGGCAGGATGGACACGCCGAAGCCGATGCGGATGCGCTTGGTTATCCGACTCAGCGCGCCGAATATCACCTCAGGGCAGGGCGAGCCTGAGAAGCCGGTCAAGAAGTGATGCTCCACGAACCAGAGCGCGTCAAAGCCCACCTTATCGGCAAGCTCGCACTGCTCCAGCGTTTCCTTGTAGAGCGTGTTCCAGTCAATCTCCGTCCCCTTGAAGGGGCGCTGCGTCTCATACAACAAGCCGAACTGCATATCAGTATCTCCTTTCGGGGCTGTTCAGGTTGGACTGCCGAAGTTCGCCGAATTATACTTGCAATCGGCGGCAAGGTAAAACACGGCTTTCAAGCGCAGATGCGCACCTCATAGGTATGCGTCTCTAGGCGATGAAGATAGCGCGATTCGGAAGCCGGACTTGCGGCTAACTGATGCGATAAGGCGGCTTTTGCGGGCATTGGGCGAATGGCGGCGGCATATTGCCAAAACGCCGATTTTGTATGCTATACTGCGATAAAGTTTGAGCATCCACGCCATAGGTTACCAACCCATAAGCCAATGCGCCGCCAAGCGCGCGGCGACGCTACTCATTAAGGAGGCTACTATGGTTGTCAAGACTACGCAGGCGGTTGAACAGGTAGCGCATCTGATGCGGCGCGCCGGCTTTGGCGCAACGCGCGACGAACTCGATGCGCTTGAGGCGAGAGGCTACGACGCCGTCGTGGCGGAGCTGCTGAACCCCGCCGAAGAGGGCGCTATGCCCGACGACCTCATTCGGCGCTACCATCACGAACAGTCCGGGATGATGGGGCAGCAGAACCCGGGCGCCTACTGGCTCTACAAGATGATTTCCACGAAAGCGCCGCTGCAGGAAAAGATGGCGCTATTCTGGCACACCGTATTCGCTACGGGCTATCCCAAAATCACGCAGGGCAAGGTCATCAACGACCAAATTCGGATGTTCCGCCGCTACGGGATGGGCAACTTCAAGACGCTGCTGGTGGAACTATCGCGCGATCCGGCTATGATTGTGTGGCTGGACAATCACGACAACCACAAGGGCGCAATCAACGAAAACTACGGGCGCGAACTGCTGGAGCTGTTCAGCATGGGCGTGGGCAACTACTCGGAGGAAGACATCAAAGAGGCGTCGCGCGCCTTTACCGGCTGGACGCTGGGCAATACCGAGTATATGGCGCTGCGGGCGGAGCGTGACTCCATCTGGCCCTACGGCAGAATCGCTTGGCATTTCAGCTACAACCCTGCCGACCACGATGAGGGCGATAAGACCTTCTTGGGGCAGACGGGCAACTTCAACGGCGAAGACATCATAGACATCATCTGCGAACAGGAAGCCACCGCGCGCTTCGTATCGCGGCATCTGTACGATTTCTTCGTGGCGGAAGAGCCGCCGGTGCCGCAATGGCCGTACGCCGAACCGCGCGATCCGCAGGCGATCCAAACGCTGGTGGACGCCTACTTCGAGAGCGGCTATGAGATTTCGGCGATGCTTGAGGCGCTGTTCACATCCGACTTCTTCAAGTCCGACGAGAGCATCCGATTCGTGCGCGTCAAGAGCCCCGCCGAGCTTGTGGCAAGCACGCTGCGGCTCACCGGCGAGTTCGACAGGCCGCGCCGCGAGATACTCGACCGCGCGCTGCAAATGACATACATGGGACAGCAGCTCATCAACCCGCCCAGCGTAGAGGGCTGGCATCAGGGCGTCGATTGGATCGACACCGGCACGCTTGTGGAGCGCCTCAACTTCGTTACGCAGCAGCTCGGCGATGTCCACAAGCCCGGCGTCAGCGCCATGATCGAGCGCGTTGCGTCCGAAAGCCGCGGCGCAATATCGCCCGCGCGCCTAGTGGACGCTTGCCTGGACGCTATGGGCGTGGTGGCGGTGTCCGATGATACGCGGGAGGCGCTCGAAAACTTTGCGGCGGGCGGCGGCGATCTGCAGGTTGAAGCCGACGACGTCGACGATGCGGCCGAACAGCGCATCGCGCAGATGCTGCAGATGGTCGGGGCGTCGCACGAATTCCAACGGGCGTAAATCGGCTAGCGGTTCGTGGGCGGGTCGGCTTGCCGCGCGTCGGGCTGCCTTGACTGAACGGGTAGGGTAGGGCGGCATAACATACCGCCCGTCCCGCGAACCGCCGCATAATGCGCCAACTCCCCGGAGGTTTAACGATGACAACAACAATGCAGCGCGCAGAAATCCTGAAGTACAGCCACTCCATCGGGCTTTCCACGATGGAAGGGCGCGGCTTCTATTACCCTGTGGACACCGCTTTCGATGCAGAGGGCAAGCTTTACACCGTGAGCCGCTCGCTTGACGGCGACAACCGCGGGCTTCGCGTCACCATATACGATATCGACAGCGAATACTACGGCACATTCGGGGAGTATGGCCACGCCGACGGGCAGTTCGTTTGGCCCACCGCGATTGCGCGCGACGAGCAGGGCAACACCTATGTAGCCTGCGAATACCTCAACCGCATCGTGCGCTTCAACGCCGCCGGCGATCCGCTGCCCGGTTGGGGCGCATTCGGCAGCGGCAAGGGCGAGCTGGACGGGCCGTCCGGCATCGCCATTGACGCAGACGGCAACCTGTTCGTGGTCGACCATCAGAACCACCGCGTTCAAAAATTCACGCCCGACGGCCGCTTCTTGAGCGCATTTGGCTGCGAGGGCGACGGCGAGGGGCAGTTCAACCTGCCCTGGGGCATCGCCATAGACTCCGACGGCTGCATCTACATCGCGGACTGGCGCAACGACCGCATTCAAAAGTTCACGGCCGATGGCGAATTCATCGCGGCATTCGGCGAACCCGGGCGCGACGACGGGCAGTTCCACAGACCGTCTGCCGTGGACGTGGACGCGCGCGGCAACATCTACGTCGCCGACTGGGGTAATGAGCGCGTGCAGGTATTGGACGCTGACGGCAATTTCCTACAGAACATTCGCGGCGACGCAACCGACTCCAAGTGGGCGGACGCATTCCTCAGCATCAACCGCGAAGAGGCGGCGGCGCGCGCCAACTCCAACCTCGCGCCCCAAATCGAGTTCTTCAACGACGACCCGCACGAAGAATCCTCTCATATAGAGAAGTTCTTTTGGGCGCCCACGTCGATTAAGTTGGACACTGACGGCAGAGTGTACATTACCGAAAGCAACCGCCACCGCATTCAGATCTACGCCCCCAATCGGTAGCGGCGCATCCCCCGCATTGCAATCGCTGCCCGTTACTAGGGTGGGCCGGCGCAAAGCCGCAGCGCAGACAGCGAGCGCCTTTGCGGCGGATTCAAGCAGTCTAATGCCAAGTACCAAATAAGAAAGGACATAACTGACAATCACGCAGCATTCGGACACGCCCCTGCTGGTCATACCGCTTGGCGGGCTGGGCGAAATCGGACAAAATATGATGGCGCTGGAGTTCGGCGATGACATCATCGTCATAGACGCCGGGCTGCTGTTCCCCGAAGAGGATATGCCGGGCGTGAACCTCGGCGTGCCGGACATATCCTATCTGGTGGAGAACCGCGATAGAGTGCGCGCCATCCTCATCACGCACGGACACGAAGACCATATCGGCGCGCTGCCCTTCGTGCTGCCCGAACTCGACGTCCCCGTGTACGCCTCGCGCTTGACGCACGGGCTAATCACCGTCAAGCTTCGCGAGCGCGGCCGTCTAAGAGACGCGCGCCTGAACGTGGTCGAGCCGCATATGCCGTTCAACATCGGCCGCTTTCGCATCGAGTTCTTTCGCGTCTGCCACTCCATACCGGACGCGATGGGCATAGCGGTTACAACGCCCATCGGGACGGTCATTCACACCGGCGATTTCAAGATCGACCACACGCCCGCCGACGGCCGCGCTATGGATCTCGCCGCAATCGCGCGGCTTGCGCCCGACGGCGCGCTGCTGCTCTGCTCCGACTCCACCTATGCCGAAGTGAAGGGATACACCGAATCCGAGCAAATCGTAGGGGCTTCCCTGGACAGGGTTATCGGCGAGGCGCAGGGGCGGGTAATGGTGGCGACATTCGCATCGCTCATATCGCGCATTCAGCAGGTCATAGACGCCGCCGCGCGCCACAACCGCAAGGTAACCGTGGTTGGGCGCAGCATGAGCAACAATGTCAAGATGGCAATCAATATGGGCTATCTCGATGCGCCGCCCGACGCCATCGTGTCTATGAACGAAGCGCGCCAACTCCCGCATGAGCGCGTCATCATTATGGCGACCGGCAGCCAAGGCGAACCCACCTCCGCGCTGGTGCGCATCGCCAACGGCGAACACCGCGACGTCGAGATCGTTCCCGGCGATACCGTTGTCATATCCGCGTCGCCAATCCCCGGCAACGAAAAGGTGGTCGCCAAGACTATCGACAACCTGTTTCGGCAGGGCGCGAATGTGATATACAGCCGCATCGCAACCGTGCATGTACACGGACACGCCAGCCAAGAAGAGCTCAAGACGATGCTGCGCCTGGTCAACCCGCGCTTTTTCGTGCCGGTGCACGGCGAATACCGCCATCTGATAGCGCATGCCGCGCTGGCGCAGTCCATGGGATTGCCGCCGCAAAACACATTTGTGTTGGAGGACGGCGATGTGCTGGCGCTGACCGCCGATGAAGGTGTGGTGGTGGACAAGGTGGCGGCGGGCAGCGTGTTCGTGGATGGCAGAACGATGTGGGATATGGACAGCAGCGTGTTCAGCGAACGTCGGCGGCTTGCGCGCGAAGGCGTAGTGGTGGTCGCCGCCACCGTCGGCGCGCTCGACTGGGACGCGCTCGCTCCCCCCGAAATAGCCTCTTCCGGCTTTGTGGAATTGGACGAATCCCAAGAACTTTTTGAAAAAACTTCAAAAGAGGTTTTAAGAATACTAGAAGAAGCCGACCCCGACACCCTACGATTGGATGCGGTAAGGGTAAGGGTCAGGGATTCGATCTCCAAATTCCTACACAAAGAGACTGGCAAACGGCCTACGGTTCTCACGCTCATAGAGCGGATATAGGCTAAGTTTCGCCGCCGCGCCGCCGTCATACGCAGAGCGATAGAGCGGCGCTTCCCTAATAGCGCAGCGAGGACGCATGCGCTTGACTCCGCCCTTATGAAGCGCATTCAACGGCTTTCATTGAGCGAGGTCAGGCACAAATGGCAAAGAGCAGCAGCATTCCGGCAGCGGCGGAGTCCTCAGGCAACTCCTTCACGGCGATTTTCACAAGGTTCACTTGGTATGAGCTGCTCGCCATCCCCGTGGTAGCGGTGGGCGTGGCGGTGTACTTGTTCAGGGAAGAAATCGCCGCATCGTTCAACGCCGCGCACGAAGCCACCGCGCTTATGCTGGGCGCAGGCGTAGCGCCGCTGCTCTTGTGGATGTGCGCCGTGTTGGGGACGCTCTTCTTCAAACCCGCCTGGTTCGTCCGCCACTACAAGATTTGGCTTGCGTCCGTCCCGCTGCTCGCGCTGACATTCGGCGCCTTGTCGTTCTTCCGGCCGCTTGACGGCGCGCTGGCGTGGTTCACGCTGCAAGGCTATGTGTCCATGGGCGGCATGGTCGGCGAAACAATCGCCGGCGATACAACATTGCAGCAAGTTCTGCGGCTTGGCGGGCTGGCGTTCATCGCGGTTGCGCTGCTATCGCCGGTGTTCATAGGCATTTTCGCTATGACGCTCGGCAGACTGCTGCTGTACGCCTACATCGGCTTGGTACTTGTGTTCCAAGCCATCGGCGGCGTCTTCAAGCGCAAGCCCAAAGACACGCCCACGCTCGACGATCCCGAAATCCAACCCGCCGCTATGCACAACAGCGTGTACTCCGAACACGCCTTCGGCAGACTGGCAACCGAATCCGCGGCAAGCGGCGCATACGCATCCGGCGGCGTCGCCACGCTGCCCCCCAAAAACGATGACCCCGATTATGATGCGGACGATGACGCTCCGCCATACGCCGCCGAAACAAACGGCTACCATATAGAGGATGTGGCGAGCGTAGCGGAAGATGCGCTCGAAGAGTACGCCGAACACGCCGTCGCCGAAGAGACGCCGCATACAAACGGCGTTGTCCAAACCGATTACGACCTGGCGGATATGACAGATAGCGCCGCCGAACACGCCCCGGTCGACGACTTGGCGGACGATGCCCCGGACGAAGTCGACGGATACGACGACTACGACGCGCAAGACGACGATGCGCTCGCCGTCGGTATGAGCATCACGGACACCAACCTAGCGGCTGCGGCGTCCTCCGTCGCTGCCGTCGATAGCGATTCAAAGCCGTCCGGCTTGAAGACGATGCTGGGCAAGCGCGGCGAAAAGTGGGCGAAGCCCTCTATCGAGATGCTGCAGGGCGTAGAAGACCGCGGCATTCCCGAGGAGCAGATAAACGAAACCGCCGAAATCATCCGTCAAACGCTCGCAGACCACGGCGTCGAAGTGCAAATCGGCAATATCAAGTACGGCCCAACCGTAACTATGTACGGGCTTATACCGGGTTGGACGCGCCGCTACAAGCAGGTCAGGCTTGAGGATGACGAAGGCAACCCTATCCTGGATGAGCGCGGCAAGCAGATTACCACGCGCCAACAGCAGAAGACGCGCGTCAAAGTGGGCGCTATCCTGAGCCAAGAGAAAGACCTGTCCCTTGCGCTGAGAACTCCCAGTCTGCGCATCGAAACGCCCGTTATGGGCAAGGCGCAGGTGGGCATCGAAATACCCAACGAACAGCCAGCGCCCGTAACCCTGCGCTCCATAATGGAGACCGGCGAATACAAGAAGGTGCGCTCCAAGTCCGACCTGCCGGTTGCGCTGGGCAAGGGAACGGGCGGCGAAAACATCGCGCTTGACCTGTCCAAGATGCCGCATCTGCTCATAGCGGGCGCTACGGGTTCGGGCAAGAGCGTGGCACTGAACGCCATCGTGGCCGGCTTGCTGATGGAACGCTCGCCCGCCGAACTGCGTATGTTGCTCATAGATCCCAAGCGCGTGGAACTCACGCCCTACAACGGCGTGCCGCACTTGCTCTGTCCCGTCATCGTGGAAGTGGATGAAGTGGTGGGAATGCTCAAGGGCGTCATCAACGAAATGATGAACCGCTACCGCCAAATGGAAGATATTGGCGTGCGCAACATCGAGGCGTACAACGAGCGCAATCCCGACGAGCCGATGCCGTTCCTGCTGGTGGTGGTGGACGAGCTCGCCGACCTGATGATGACCGCCGCCGCCGATGTGGAGCAGTCGCTCTGCCGCTTGGCGCAGCTTGGGCGCGCCACGGGCATACACCTGATTTTGGCGACGCAGCGCCCCTCGGTGGATGTGGTTACCGGGCTTATCAAGGCGAACTTCCCCAGCCGCATCAGCTTCGGCGTTACATCGCACACCGATTCGCGCACAATCCTGGATGTCAACGGCGCTGAAAAGCTTCTAGGCAAGGGCGATATGCTCTATCTGCCGCGCGACGCCGCCCGCCCGCTGCGCGCTCAGGGCGCTTTCATATCCGACGAAGAGTTGGACAACATCATCAACTTCTGGCAGAACACGCCGCGCGCTTGGATGCAGGATGTCAGTCTAAGCGCGGTGTCCGAGGACGACGGCGGCGAAGAGGATGAGGACGCGTCCAACTCCACGGATGCGCTGTTTGACAAGGCGGTGGAACTAGCGCGCACGCAGCGCAAGCTTTCCACATCGCTCTTGCAGCGGCGCTTGCGCGTAGGCTATCCCCGCGCCGCAAGGCTTATGGACGAACTAGAGGAAAACGGCATCGTAGGCCCAAGCGACGGTTCGCGCTCAAGGGATGTGCTATAATCTAGCCGATGAACGGCTGACATCCCTGTTCAACCTTCCCAACGGCGGCATTAGGCGCTGCCCCGTCCGCAGCCAAGCGTGTCAGCGTTGCCCTATGGATTGGGGAAGGCGGCGGCGGAAGCGCGGCAGCCCGTAGATGGGCGGGAGCGTGGGCTTATGGTGCGCAACATATCGGACATCCTCAACACCGTAATCAGCGCCGGCAACGGGGGAGTCGAAGCGTCCGTGCGCGAAGTCTGCCTGGTGTGCAGCCAGAACATGGCGCTATCGGATCTGTACGCAAGCCTGCGCGTCTGTCCCATATGCCGCTTTCACTACAGCCTGACCGCGCGCGAGCGCATCGAATCGCTGGTCGACGCCGAGAGCTTCCGCGAAATCAACCGCTCGATTACATCGCTCGACCCGCTTTCGTTTTCGTCGCGCGGTTCGTATAAGCAGCGCATATTCAGCGATCAGCGGCGCACCGGCCTCACCGAAGCGGTGGTCACCGGCCGATGCGCCATTGGCGGCAACCCGCTTATGCTGATTGCGCTGGATTTCGGGTTTATGGGCGGCACGATGGGATGCGTGGTTGGCGAAAAGATTGCGCTTGCGCTGGAAGACGCCGCTAAGCGCAATCTGCCGGTCATCGCGGTGATAACAAGCGGCGGCGCGCGCATCCAAGAGGGCGTGCTGTCCCTTATGCAGATGGCGAAGACTACCATCGCCGCCGTTCGACTCGCCGACAAGGGCTTGCCGTTCATCGTGGTACTTGCCAATCCCGCAACCGGGCAGACATACGCAAGCTTCGCAAGCCTCGCCGACATCATCATCGCGGAGCCGGAAGCGATAATCGGCTTTTCGCCGGTGCGCGCGCTCAAAGAGTCCGGCAGCGAACCGCTCCCCGATACATCGCAGACATCCGAAGTGCATATGCAGAACGGACTGCTTGACGGCATAGTCGACCGCTCCAAGCTCCGCAACCTGCTGGCGGTTATCCTAGACTTGCTGGGGCAGCAGTATCGCCTAGTTTCGCGGGACAGAAAGCGCACGCCGCCGCTGGAGCCTCAGCGCACTGACGCTTGGGATTCGGTTCGGCTTGCGCGCCACGAAGCGCGCCCGACGGCATCCGATTACATAAAGCGCGCGTTGGACAATTTCGTAGAAATCCACGGCGATAGGGCAAGCGCGGACGATCCGTTGGTAATATGCGGCTTTGGGCAGATGGGCGGGCAAACGCTAATGGCGGTTGGGCAGGAACGGCGCATAGGCTCCAACAGGGGCATATCGCCGGAAGGCTTTCGCAAGGCGCAGCGCGCTTTCGGCATGGCGCACAAGTTCGGGCTGCCAATCGTAACGCTGATAGACACTTCGGGCCCCGATGTTAGCATAGAGGCGGAGGAACACGGGCTTGGCAGCGCGATTGCCAGCGCTATCG
The DNA here is from genome assembly GCA_965203895.1 of Dehalococcoidia bacterium. Classification (GTDB taxonomy): domain Bacteria; phylum Chloroflexota; class Dehalococcoidia; order Lucifugimonadales; family JADFKI01; genus Bin90. The sequence goes on from CBDBDI010000003.1 coordinate 787,982, forward strand.
CCAACCTGAGCGGCGTGGATACGCCGTCAATCGCGGTGGTGATAGGCGAGGGCGGCAGCGAGGCGGCGCTGGCGTTTGGCGTGGCGGACAGGGTGCTGATGCTGGAGAACGCCATCTACTCCGTCATATCGCCGGAGGCGGCGGCCGAGCTCATCTATCAGGATGAGGCGCGTGCCGATGAGATAGCCGAATCGCTGAAGCTGACGGCGCACGATTGCCGCGAATACGGCATCGTGGATCTGCTGGTGCAGGAGCCGGCGGGCGGCGCGCACGCCGATCCGGATGAAGCGGCGCGCCAACTCAAGCGGGCGCTGCTGCAAGAGCTTTCGGAGTTGCAAGCCAAGCCGCGCCGCAGTTTGTTGAAAGAGCGCTACAAGAAGTTTCGCAATATGGGCGAGTACAATTCGTACTTTCGCGCCGCCATCAACCGCGAGGCGAGCGCATTGCAGGGGTTCGTGTCCACGGGGGTGCGCCGCATAGCGCGCCGCCATCCGAATGCGGAGCCGCCGCAGGCCGCCGCCAACGCAAACGGCGACGACTGAGCGGCGGGCGCTCCGTCGCGCGGCCTCATTGCATTAGGCCGGCATCGGCAAGCGCACGGCGGATCTCTTCGCGGGCGTCGTCGCCGACTGCGGACAAGGGCGCGCGCGGGCGCATACCCTCGAATCCCAAAAGCGCCAGCGCCTCTTTGACACCGGGCGTTCCATGCTTGATTATGGTTCTGTCGAGGCGGGATGCAATCGTCTGCAACGCCCTTGCTTCGGCGAAGCGCCCCTGCGTTCCAAGCGCCATAATGTCCATGCACAGGGCGGGCGCAATGTCGCCAAGCCACATGCAGGCGCCGTTTGCGCCCATAAGCGCGCCGTATGCGAGCAAGCCACCGTTGCATATCCAAAAGCGGCAGTCGGACGGCACTTCAGCGCGAACATACGCTTCGAAACGAATATCGTGGTCGGTGATGTAGCCGAACACATTGTCTTGGGCGCAAACCGCTCCCAGCGTTTCGGGCGATGCGGCGGGTATGCCGCTGAATGTCTGGTGAATGACGATGACGGGTATGGGCGAGCGTTGGGCAACCGCTTGGAAGTAGGCGGCGACGGCGTTGTCCGCAAGCGTTCTGGGGACGCGCACGCGCGCCATATCGGCGCCGGCGCGGGCGTAGCGCTCGGCGAGGCGCAGCGTTTCGCGCGTGGATGGGTTGTCTATGCCCGCAATGGTGAAGCGCCGCCCGCCGTGCGCTTGGGCTGCAATACGCACAATGTCTATGCGCTCTTGTTCGCTTAATGCCAACTCTTCGCCGTTTGCGGTGGTAAGCACAAAGCCGCTCAAGGGCGTGTCCAGCCAGCGCTCTATGTTGCGCTCGAGCGCGTCCAAGTCAACGCTGTCGTCCGCGCTGAACGGCGTGGGCGTGGGCGCTACTACGATGGGATCGGCGTCGGGTGTTGGCAAGGGGGCGGCCTGCGTTGCTACTTAACGCCGACGGTAAGAGTTCCGCCGTGGGGGCTGCGGTTGGACTCGAAGGCGCTGATGGCGTCTTCCTGCGCTAGTGTAAGCCCGATGTCGTCCAAGCCGTTGAGTAGCAGGTAGCGGCGGAATGATTCTATCTCAAACGCCGCCGAAATCTCTTCGTCGGAATCCCAGACGCGCTGTCCGTCTAGGTCGACGTTGAGCGTATAGCCGGGGTTGGCTTCCGCCTTGTCTAGGATGCGGTTGACCACATCTTCGGGCAGGACAACGGGCAGCACGCCGTTTTGGAAGCAGTTGTTGAAGAAGATGTCGGCGAAGCTGGGCGCTATGATGCAGCGAAAGCCGTAGTCTTGGAGCGACCAGGGGGCGTGTTCGCGCGATGAGCCGGAGCCGAAGTTGCGCCCCGCGACCAGGATGGAGGCGTCTTCGTAGCCGGGCTTGTTGAGGATGAAGTCGGGTTTGGGCGAGCCGTCTTCGTTGAAGCGCCAGTCGTTGAACAGGAACTGCCCGAAGCCGGTGCGCTCGATGCGCTTGAGGAACTGCTTGGGGATGATCTGGTCGGTGTCAATGTTGACGCGATTGATGGGGGCTACGATGCCATTGTGCTTTACGAAGGGATCCATGATGCAATCATTCCTCACTAATGGTTTGGCGGTTTGACAAGTTTAGTTAGGGTTAACGGTCGATTTTGGGCGCAAGGCTATTGCCGCGCAGGTATAGTGTACACCATATTGCCATCGTTGTTGTTGGGATTATTCTATTAAGCCCGCCTGCCGTTGCAACTCGCGCACATATGCGGTAATCGCGGCTACATCATCTTGGGATAGGCCGGCGACGGGCGGCATATCGCCGAAGTCCCAGTGGTGCGCTAGGACGCCGTTGGCGACGGCGCTTTGGAACGCAAAATCGGGGTGGTGCCCGGGTTCGTAGAGACGGTGGACTAGCGGCGGGCCCGTCAATGTGCCGTCGGCTTGCGCGCCGTGGCATAGGGCGCAGTTGGCGGCGAACAGGTCTGCGCCGTTTGGCTGAGCCTGAGAGCCGCACGCAACACTCAGCAGCGCCAACAAGGTAAGCGCGGCAAACGTCTGCGGTATCACGCTAATTCGGTTCATGATCGAGCCTCGCTTGTGGGTTGGGATTGCGGCGACGCGGCTTGGGTGGGCGGTTCGGCGGGCATGTATTTGCGCTGCATAAACTCCACGCCGTCTTGTTCGGCTTCGTCGGTTAGCGCCTCAAGTTCGGCTGCGGTTTCGGGGCGCACGTACTCTTCGCCGCAGTTGTCGCACAGATCGACGGGGACGTTCTTGACTACGATGACCATATCGCCGCGCACTAGGGTTACGGTTGCGGCGGCGCCGGTTTTGTTGACCGCGCCGTGCATGCAGAGAGTGCAGTCCATTTCGTCGGCTACTTTCAGTAGGGTTGCGGAGTCCCTGATGTGCTTGTGCAGCGATTTGTTCATCCTAATCACCTGCCGGCACGGGTTGCGACGCCGTCTGATACGCCGATGCGGGCGTAGGCGCTTCACGCTCGATCGGTTTGGGCGGCGACGGCTTTACGGGGTATTTTCGCACAAGTATCTCAACGCCGGCATTTTCGGCATCGTCGAATATAGCGTCTAGTTGGACGCCGATTTCGTGCGAAATGTACTCTTCACCGCAGTTGGCGCAGACATGCACGGGGACATTCTTTACCACTACAACCATAGCATCACGGTGCATGGGCATAGTGGCAGTCCCCGGTTTTACATCGCCAATCTCGCAGAAGTAGCATTTGCCTCTCATCGTCGTCTCTCCCTAAAACCTGGATGCCACTCGCTTAAATCGGGTTCATATACGGATATGACCAAGTATGAATCCGTGCGAACATTATAGCCCAATACTACATGCAGCGGGCGATTGTCGATCCAAGCGAGCAACAACTCACAGGGAAGGGATGCGCCCCGCGCGGGATAGGTTTCTATCACTTCGCCCGTATCTGCAACAAAGAACGCTTCACGGCGAGTAATGCGTCGTTGCCGCATCACTATATTTGAGTGGAAGGTATAGTCTAGTCTTCCGTCGACAAGCCGCCCTTGTCCCTGTCCCTCCATTACTCGCGTATGGCGGCAAATCGGCCGTCGATGGCGGCGGCATTCGTTTCACCTGGAGTTTTTGCCGCTACCTTGACGGGCAGGTATTTTCGCACAAGCAGTTCCACGCCGTCTTGTTCGGCTTGGTCGAGGATATGGCGGATGGCGGCTCTGACCTCTGCGTTCATATACCCCTCGCCGCAGGAGTCGCAAACATTCGAAGGCGTTTCTTTGATTACCACCGTAAGGGCGCCGCGGTTCAGCATAATTGTCTTGACGCCGGGGGATACCCTGCCGAATTTGCAGATGGCGCACCTCATCGTATCCTCCTCCGAAAGTCGGGATGCCATTCGCTACGGTCCGGGATGTATGCCGTTAGGATGTTCCCGGCAAGCCGCCCTTGTGCGCGTCTGCTTACCACTCGCGGATGTCGACGAAGTGGCCGGCGATGGCCGCCGCGGCCGCCATTTCGGGGCTGACTAGGTGGGTGCGGCCGCCTTTGCCCTGCCGTCCCTCGAAGTTGCGGTTGGAGGTGGAGGCGCAGCGCTCGCCGGGCTGGATGATGTCGGGGTTCATTCCCAAGCACATCGAGCAGCCGGCTACGCGCCAGTCGAAGCCGGCGTCTTTGAATATGGCGTCCAAGCCCTCTTCTTCGGCTTGCCGCTTGATGGCGGCGGAACCGGGGACTACCATCGCATAGACATTGTCGTTGACCTTTCTGCCGCGCGCGATTTCGGCGGCGGCGCGCAGGTCGTCTATGCGGGAGTTGGTGCATGAACCGATGAACACCCTGTCCAGCGATATGTCCTGCATTGGGGTGTTGGGCTGCAAGCCCATGTACTGCAGGGCGCGCTCGGCGGATTCCTTTTCGCCGGCGTCGGCGTATGAGTTGGGATCCGGCACGCGGCTGGTGATGGGCGCTACCATGCCGGGGTTGGTTCCCCAAGTAACATGCGGCTCAAGGGCGGAGCCGTCAATCTCGACTAGGCTGTCGTATTGCGCGCCATCGTCGGTTGCCAGATTGCGCCATTCTTCCACGGCGGCGTCGAAGTCGTCGCCCTGCGGAACTTGCGCTCTGCCGCGCATATACTCGAAGGTGGTGTCGTCGGGCGCAATCATGCCGGCGCGTCCGCCGCCTTCGATGGACATATTGCAGACGGTCATGCGCCCTTCCATAGACAGCGCGCGAATGACTTCGCCGGTGTACTCTATGACATGGCCGGTCGCGCCCGCCACGCCTATCTTGCCGATGATGCCAAGCACTACGTCCTTGGCGGTAACGCCGGGGGCAAGCTTGCCGTTGACGCGAACTTCCATCGTCTTGGGCTTGAACTGGCGCAGGGTTTGGGTGGCAAGCACATGCTCTACTTCGGATGTGCCGATGCCGATAGCGAAAGCGCCGAAAGCGCCGTGCGTGGAGGTGTGGCTGTCGCCGCACACGATAACCTTGCCCGGCTGCGTGTAGCCTTGCTCCGGCCCGATGACATGCACGATGCCCTGCAGTGGGCTGAACCTGTCGTATAGGGTTACGCCGAACTCTTCGCAGTTGCGGGTGAGGGCGTCCAGCTGCTGCTGCGCGATGGGGTCGGTGATGGGCAGGGACAGGTCCCATGTGGGCGTGTTGTGGTCAGCGGTGGCGACGGTGAGGTCGGTTCGGCGCACCTTGCGTCCCGCCATACGCAGCCCGTCGAACGCCTGCGGCGATGTAACTTCGTGAACCAGATGCAGGTCGACGTATAGGATGGTGGGCTGGCCGGGCTCTTCGTGGACTACGTGGCTGTCCCAGATTTTTTCGAACATAGTCTTGGGTGGCATTGTTTCTTTACTCCTGATTCTGGGAAGCGCTCATTTATAGCATAAATAGGCGCTTCCCCTAACTTAGTCTTCTTTCTAATGGGAAAAGGGGGTCTGTAGCATTTCCCTCAGGGAGCGATTGCAATGCCGCGCCCTGAGAGGATATTTGTAATACCCTTAGCGGGGTATTGCTATACACGCCCTACGAAATCGGCATTTCCTCGGTTGGGCGCAGGTCTTCGGTGGCAATGAGGCGGTTTAGGGCGTTCATGTACGCCTTGGCGCTGGCGACGATGATGTCGGTATCGGAGCCGCGCCCAACATAGGCGTGGTCGTCTTTTTGGATGCGGATGGTGACGTCGCCTTGCGCGTCGATGCCTTCGGTAACGGCTTCCACGCGGTATTCGGTTAGGGTGTTGGGGACGTTCACCAGGCGGTTGATTGCCTGATAGACGGCGTCCACGGGGCCGGTTCCTGTGGCGGCGTCGGTGGCGCTGCTGCCGTCGGGGTTTATGAGCGTAACGGTTGCGGTGGGGACGGCGTGGTTGCCGCACTCAACCTGCACATGCTCCAGCGTGTATGTTATCGGCACGTCGGCGATTCGGCGCTGGCTGGACATGAGCGCAATCAGGTCGACGTCCGTAACCTCAGGCTTGCGGTCGGCGAGTGTCTTGAATGCCTCGAACGCTTCGTTCAGATCGTCTTGGTCTAGGTGGTAGCCCAGCTCGTCGAGGCGGGCGCGCAGTCCGGCTCTGCCGCTGAGCTTGCCCAGTACCAGTTCGTTGCTGGGCCAGCCGATGGTCTGCGGGTCCATAATCTCGAAGGTTGTGCGCTCTTTCAGGACGCCGTCTTGGTGAATGCCGGATGCGTGGCGGAAGGCGTTTGCGCCCACAACCGCCTTGTTGGGCTGCACGGGGAAGCCGGTGATGTCGCTGACGAGGCGGCTGGTGCGGTATATCTGGCGGGTGTTGATGTTGGTGGATACGCCGTACATATCCTTGCGCGTCTCAAGCGCCATAATGACCTCTTCGAGCGCGGCGTTGCCTGCGCGCTCGCCCAGGCCGTTGATGCAGCCCTCGACTTGGCGCGCGCCCTCTGCTACGGCGGCGAGGCTGTTGCCGACCGCCTGCCCCAAGTCGTTATGGCAGTGTACGCTCAGCGTAGCCTTGTGGATGTTGGGGACATTCTCTTTGATGAGCCGAATGCGGTCGCGGAACTCCCAGGGCATCACATAGCCGACGGTGTCGGGCACGTTGATGGTGGTTGCGCCGGCGGCGATTGCGCCTTCCAGCATCTTGTAGAGGTAGTCCATATCGGTGCGGGTGGCGTCCATGGGCGAGAACTCTACGTCGTCGCAGTAGCTTTTGGCGCGCTCCACGGAGGCTATCGCCATGTCCATAACCTCTTCGGGGTTTTTGCGGAGCTGGTTCATGATTTGCACATCGGAGCTGGATATGAACACGTGGATGCGCGGGTTTTCGGCGTCTTTGATGGCGTCCCATGCGGCGTCTACGTCGGGCAGCACGCAGCGCGCCAGGGATGCGATGACGGGGCGGCGCACTTCGCGCGCGATGGACTGCACCGCTTGGAAGTCGCCGGGGGAGCTTGCGGCGAAGCCCGCTTCGATGACATCCACGCCCAGCCTGTCCAGCTGCCGCGCGATTTCCAGCTTCTCTTGCGTGGTCAGCCCGATGCCGGCGGACTGCTCGCCGTCGCGCAGCGTGGTGTCGAAAATGATTACCTTGTCGTCTGGCATATTCGTCTCCTGTCAGTGTTGGGTTATCGGCAGCCGTGGGATGGTTTGCGGGGCGCGGCTACCGAAGGGCAACGCAGTCCGCCTGACCGAGCCATGCCAAGACCCGGCCTTTGCGGCGAACTGCGTAGGATGCCTCCGTGCGGTTCATAGCGTTCATCTCCAGTTGAAGTTTGGGGGTTGGAATTATCGCGGTGTCTTGAGTTGTGGACATTGCTTTTCGGTTAAGTTCGCAGAAACAAGCCGATGACTAGCAGTATCAATATGGTAATCTGCAACCCGACCGTCCAGCGAAAGTTGCGCTGAGATTCCAGCATCAGGTTGTCCAGTTTGATGGAGAGATCTCGTATAGCCTGCCTATTGTCAACGCCTTCGCGCACAAGCGCTTCAGTGGTGGCTTCGACTTTGGCAAGTCTTTCGTTGTCTGTGGCATTTTGGGTTGCGGCCATCGTTTAGCCTTTCGCTAATTTATCAGAAGGATGGCTGCAATCAGCGCCGCACACATCGCTACTATCACCGTCAGCAGCGTGAGAAAGTAAGTCCGCATATCTTGCTTAAGGGCACTTACATCGCGCACAAGCGCTTCAACGGTGGCTTCGACTTTGGCGGAGGCGTTCATTGGCAGTTATCTTTTGGGTTGTAGCCATAGGTTTCACTTCATTCGGTAGCGCCTATCCTGCCGCTGATCCCCCGCTATGTGAAATGCGTATATTTCGGGAGCCCGCCGAACCTGCCTTCGTGTCGCATATGCAACTCTTCCTCAACGGCGGCTGGACGGTCGGTTACAGCCCAGCGCACCAGTACATCCTCAACATTTTCGCGGGATCGAATCTTATCGCCCGCGGGATGCCCAACTTTCCCGCGCACCAGTCCTTGCTTGATACGCATCCGCAAGTCGGCGGATTTTCCAATCGCCAGGCGATCCTCTGCGCCTCTAATCTTTACTTCATAAACACCCGGCTGCTTATTCGGCACAACAACGCCGCCTTGCTGAGCATGCCGCTTAATGTCCAACCACGGATGCCACTCCGACCAGTCAAGCGTTATCGGCTCGATATGGATTTCTCTATCCATTTTAGCAAGCGCTTCCGCCGTTTTCGCTGCAATCCATCGCTTGCGTTCCGGCGAGAAGTTCTTGGTGAGTTCGCTGAATTTGCGATGCCCTGCCATTAGAGCAAACCTTCCCTTCGCAGTTCCTCAAGGTAGTCGTCGTAGAGTTTATCCGCTATGGGAATTAGCCTTTCGTAGAATCGGTTGTCCCCCGTTTTGTCGCCGCCTATGAGCAGAATAGCAGACCTTCTTGGGTCAAAAGCGTAGAAAACCCTGATGGGATTGCCACCGCTTTGCGCGCGAAGTTCACGCATATGGCTATGCCGTGAACCTCTCACGCTTGACGAATACGGGTAGCTTAAATGAACTCCATACTGAATGAGCATGTCAACTACGGATGAAATAGCGGACTGTTGGCGTCCCGTAAGCGTATCCCACCACTCACTGAATTCATCCGTGTATTCAACATCCCACATATCGCTAGACGCTCATTTTGGGCTAGATGGTCAGTTACACCCCCTAATCCACATCCTGCAGGAAGGGCATCATCGCGCGCAGCTCTTTGCCGACCTCTTCGATGGGATGGGCGGCGTTCTCTTCGCGCATTCGGTAGAATGTGGGGCGGCCTTCATCGTTTTCGGCTATCCATTCGCGGGCGAAGCTGCCGTCTTGTATGCGCGCCAGCACCTGCTTCATGTTCTCTTTCACGCTTTCGTCCACCACCACGGGGCCGCGCGTGTAGTCGCCGAACTCGGCGGTGTCGCTGACGGAGTAGCGCATGTAGCCCATGCCGCCCTGGTAGAGCAGGTCGACGATGAGCTTGAGCTCGTGCATGCACTCGAAGTACGCCGATTCCGGCTGATAACCCGCCTCTATGAGCGTCTCATACGCCGCTTTGACCAGCGCGGTTACGCCGCCGCATAGCACCGCTTGTTCGCCGAACAGATCGGTTTCGGTCTCTTCCTTGAAGGTGGTGTCCAGCACGCCGGCGCGCGTGCAGCCCACGCCCCGCGCATATGCAAGCCCGACGCCGTGCGCGCTGCCGGTGGCGTCCTGATGCACCGCAAGCAGCCCCGGCACGCCCGAACCCTTGGTGAACACTTCGCGCATGCGGTGTCCCGGCGCTTTGGGCGCTACCATAGACACATCCACGCCTTCGGGCGCGGCGATGGTGTTGTAGTGAATGTTGAAGCCGTGCGCGAACATCAGCGTCTTGCCGGGTAGCATATGCGGCTGAATGGATTCTCTGTACACCTCTGCCTGCAGGTGGTCGGGAATCAGCATCATTATGATGTCGGACTGCTCGGCGACGTCGGCCACTATGCCGACCTTCAGCCCGTCGGCTTCCGCCTTCGCTATGCTGGCGCTGCCTTCGTAGAGGCCGACCATCACATTCAACCCGTTGTCGTGCAGATTGAGGGCGTGGGCGTGGCCCTGGCTGCCGTAGCCGATTATGCCAAATGTCTTGCCTTCCACAAGGGACATATCGGCGTCCGCCTCATAGTACATATTTGCCATTCGGAGTTCCTTTCGGTTGGGTTGGTTAGCGCTTTCGTTGGTTGGAGCGGCGCTGCCGATTTCGGCTATACGCTGCCCGTTTCCATTATGACGGGTCTGTTGGATTGGCGGCCGTTTCGGCTGCGGCCGTTCTGTTCGGAGTTCATGCCGCGCGTCATCGCCACGATGCCGGTTCGCATAACTTCGACTACGCCGAATGGGCTGAGCAAGCCTTGCAGCGCGTCAATCTTTTCTTCGTCGCCCACCACCTCTACGATTACGCTGTCGGGCGCGACGTCGATGATGTGAGCGCGGAACAGATCGACTATCTGCATAACCTCGCTGCGGGTGTGAACATTGATTTTCACGCGGATGAGCGCCAGTTCGCGCGCGACGGCGTGATGGTCTGAGACGTCGGAGACTTTGATGACGTCGACGAGTTTGTGCAGATGCTTGGTAACCTGCTCCACAACGCGGCTATCGCCTTCCACCACGAAGGTCATGCGCGACAGGTTTGGGAGTTCGCTGTTGCCCACCGCGAGGCTGGATATGTTGAAGCCCCGCCGCCTAAACAGGCTTGCGACGCGGTTCAGCACGCCCGGCTTGTCTTCCACCAGCGCGGTTATGGTGTGGCGATTGGTTTCTGCGGCGGTTATCATCGTACCTCCTCTAGCGCGGGTTCCGGCTCTTCGATGAGCATATCTACGGACTGGCCGGCGGGTATCATCGGATACACATTGTCATCGTTCTGCACGATGAAGTCGATGATGACCGGGCCTCTGTGCGCCATCGCTTCATCCACGGCGGCGCGCACTTGGTCTTTGTCCGTAACGCGGATGCCCAGCATGCCGTAGGCTTCCGCCAGCTTAACGAAGTCGGGGTTGCCGCTGTACTCGGTCGCCACATGGTCTTTGTGATAGAAGAAGTCCTGCCACTGCCGAACCATGCCGAGCGAGTTGTTGTTCATTATGGCGAACTTGACGGGGATGTTGTTCTCGACGATTGTGGCGAGTTCCACCATAGTCATCTGAAAGCCGCCGTCGCCCGCCACGGACCAGACGACGCGATCGGCGCGCCCGACCTGAGCGCCCATTGCGCCGGGCACTTCGTAGCCCATTGCGCCCGAACCGCAGGATGACACCAGCGAGCAGGTTTGCCTGAACGGGTAGTATTGCGCCGCCCACATCTGATGCTGTCCCACGCCGGTAACGATTACGGCGTTGCCGTCCGTGGCTTCGGCTATCTCTTTGACCACATAGCGCATTTCTAGGGCGTGGGAGCCGTCCGGATCTTGCAGCGGATGTTCGCGCCGAAGTTCGTCCACGCGCTTTAGCCAATCGCCGTGCAGCAACGGCTTCACGCTCTTGTTGAGCGCCTGCAGCACCAGCTTCAGATCGCCCACAATCGGCACATCCACCTTTACATTCTTGCCTATCTCAGACGGATCTATGTCGACGTGTATCTTCTTTGCGCCCATCGCGAATGTGGCGGGATCGCCGGTGATGCGGTCGTCGAAGCGCATTCCTAGCGCAATCAGCAGATCGGCTTCCTCTATGGCGAGGCTGGCATACGCCATTCCGTGCATGCCGGGCCAGCCGGCGGACAGCACATGCCCGGTTGGGAAGCTGCTCACGCCCAGCAGCGTGGTTATGACCGGGATTTGCGCCTTTTCCGCCAGCTCCAGCAGTTCATCATACGCTCTTGATATGATAACGCCGTGTCCCGCGATAATGACGGGGCGCTCTGATTCGGCTATGAGTTCGGACGCGCGCTTAATCTGACGGCGGTGCGGCGTCAGCGTGGGCTTGTAGCCGGGCAGGCTAATCTCACCGGGATACTCGAACTCCGCCACTTCGGTGAACACATCCTTGGGTATATCTACCAGCACGGGGCCGGGTCTGCCGGTGTTGGCGATGTAGAACGCCTCTTTGATGACGCGGGGTATTTCGGCGGCGTTCATCACAAGGTAGTTGTGCTTGGTGATGGGCAGCGTGATGCCGGTGGTGTCGCACTCCTGGAAGGCGTCTGTGCCGATGGCGGCTCTGCCCACCTGTCCGGTTATAACGACCATCGGCACGGAGTCCATCTGCGCGGTGGCGATGCCCGTAACCAGGTTAGTGGCACCGGGGCCGGATGTAGCCCACGCCACGCCTGCCCTGCCGGTAACGCGCGCGTAGCCGTCGGCGGCGTGCGCCGCGCCCTGCTCGTGCCGAACCAGTATGTGGCGCAACTGCGGGAATTCGGGCAGGGTTTGGTACAGCGGCAGTATCGCGCCGCCCGGCAGCCCGAATATCACATCCACGCCTTCGCGGATGAGGCTTTCGCAAACCATCTGTCCGCCGTTCATCTTCATATATTGCTTACCTCCCGGTTGTTAGCCTGCGGCTTAAACTCGCCCGTCAACGGACTGGCATAAAGCCGCTTATCGGCAATTTCCAACAAAAAATCCCGCCCACACAAAGGGACGGGATGTAAAATCTCGCGGTACCACCCAATTTGCCCCAACTCAGTGGGGCCGCTCTACGGCTGATAACGGGCGCCAACCCGCCCACCCCTAGCGGCGGCGCTTCTATGCGTAAGATGAAGCGCGCGAAACACGCCCTTTCGTTAGATGCGATGTTCCGCTTTCGTTTGCCGCTCAGGGCGGGCGCTCCGGGGCGAGTTCCGGGCGGGCCTCGGCGTCGGCTCTCAGCGCCGCCGACTCTCTGATGCCTGCGCCACCCGTACTACTCCCCATCGCTGCGTCTGATATATGCGATTTAGTCCAACACTACGAGGTTAGCAAATCTGAAGGGGGGTGTCAATAAAAAGCGCTGTATGCCGCGCAAGGCTATTGCCCGTCCCCGCCAATTCCTAACCCGAACTGAACGCTTGGCGCTAACTAGAGCCCCGCCAAGAACTCCGTAACCGCGCGCTGGAACCCGGCCGGGCTGTCGCCCATAACCAGATGCCCGGCGCCCTCGATAGTCGCCATTTGGCTGTTGGGAATTACAGCGTGCATCTTTTCGGCGGTGTCCATCGCTATGATGTCGCTTGCGCCGCCGCGCACAAGCAACGTAGGGCATTGCAGCGATTCCAGATACCCCCACAAGCGCTTCTCAGTTTCGGGATCGCTGCCCATTCGCCTGCCCGGCATTCTCAGGCGCTTGTCGTACTTCCATGTCCATTTGCCGTTGGGGAGCTGCTTGAGGTTGTGCATTATGCTGCCGCGGATCTGCTCCGGCGCACGGCGCGGGTTGTACTTCAGCACGCGCTCCACGAAAGCGTCGACAGAGTCCAGCTCATCGTCCTGCTGCACAAAGTTGCGTATGTTCTGCGTCCCCTGCTGCATATTCTGCGGGCCGGCGTCCACGATGACCAGCGCGCGCACCCTGTCCGGGTTGTTGGCAGCGTATGTGAACGAATTCCGGCCGCCCATCGAAAGCCCCATCAGCATGAACTCTTCCAAGCCGATTTCGCTGACTACGGCGGATATATCGTTCTGCTGCGTCTCAGGTGAATAGTCGCCGTCGTCCGCCCAATCGCTGTCGCCGTGGCCGCGCTGGTCAAGCACGATGACGCGGTAGTCGTCGCTGAACCCCAGCGCCACGAAGTCCCACGAATGGCAGGTCTGCGCAAAGCCGTGCAGCAGCAGCATCGGCGGGTTGGCGGCGCTGCCCCATTCTAGGTAATGAAAGCGCATGCAGTTTGCCGTAACGAACTTGTCTTGCGGCGCATTATCGTTGGCGAACCGCACGCCCATAGCGCGCGCCGCATCGTGTAGTGAAAGCCCTTGATTGGCAGCCTGAGTAGTCAAAAGTCTATTGCCCTCGTTTCTTGGTATAGCGCCGCTCTATCGCTATCGCCGAACCCCGTCATATTCGCAGCATCGCGGCAGGCGCAGTCTTGCGCTGAAAATCATACACTAATGAGCAAGCCATATCCACCTGCCCCCAATTTCCAAGTTCTGACTGCTATCGCTAATTCCCAAATTGCCGGCGCCGTTAATTCGCGCGCATTCGGATTGCGCTGCGTGAGTTGTGAAGTATATCTGTTGCGCTTACCCAAAGAAGCGCGCCAGCTCGTCGCGCTCGAAGGTGGGCAACGCGCGTTCAGCGCCGTTGGATATGAGCCGCAAGCCTTCCGAAGCCGGCGTTACGCGCCCAATCTCGACGGCGGGGATGCCCGCGCGTCTCAGCGCATCCGTAAGCCGCCGCGCGTCCGCGGGCGGCAGCGTGGCAAGCAGCGCGCCCGATGCGATTAAGCCCAGCGGATCCAGCGACAGCGCATCGCACACGGCGCGGCACTCCGGCAGCACGGGGATTCGATCGGCATCCACAACGACGCCCACGCCGGCGGCGGTTGCAATCTCAAGCAGTCCCGTAGCAAGCCCGCCCTCAGTGGGGTCGTGCATGGAGTTCACGCCGACGACGTCGCAGGCTATTGCGGCGGCTTTGGCGACGCTTATGCCGGGCGTGAACAGCAGATCCTGCGCCCGCCGTATGACATCCTGCGATACGCCTTTGGCGGCCAGGTCGTCCGCCGCTTCGCGCGCCAGAATGGCGGCGCCTTCTATCGCAACACCTTGGGTAAGTACGATGCTGTCGCCTACTTGTGCACCCGATGTCAGCACAACCTTGTCTTTTGCCACTTCGCCCAGCATTGCGCCTATCGCAATCGGGCGCGGCAGGTTGTGCGTAATCTCGGTATGCCCGCCTATGAGCGTTACGCCCAGCGCCTCGCACGCATCCAGCAGTTGGTTGAATATCGCCCGCACATCGTCGGCGCTTGTCCTTTCGGGCAGTAGCAGCGTCGCCATCAACCAGCGCGGCGTTGCGCCCATAACGGCGAGGTCGTTGGCGTTCACCTGTACCGCATACCAGCCAATCAGGTCGGTTGCGAAGGTGATGGGATCGGTCTTTGCCGCCAGATAGCGATCGCCCATATCTATGAGCGCGGCATCCTCGCCGGCGCGCGCGCCCAGCGCAACGCGCGGATCCCGCGTATCTATCTTGTCTAGCAGATCCGAAAGCAGTTCTAGCGGAAGCTTGCCGGGCAGCATTTGCGGCCTTTCAGCGCATCAAGCGAAATTCGCCGCGCCGCGCGATTAGTGGGCGGGTTGCCCGAACATCCCGCCGTAGGATTAGCAAGATGACGCGGATTAGAGTAGAATAGGCGGCGTCCCTATTCTATGTATTCTAATGTCTAACCCTTGCCGACTGCCAATGATAACCACGGTATTCTTTGACCTGTACAACACGCTGGCGGGATTTCGTCCGTCGCGCTACGAAATTCAGTCCGAGGCGCTCGCCGATTTCGGCATAAGCGTAACGCCGCAGGGCATCGTCAGCGGCTACCATCTGGCGGACGCCTTTATGGCGGATCAGAACGCCGCCAAGCCCGTCCGACGCCTTGAGCGCGAACAGCGCAACGCATTCTTCGCCGAGTATGAGCGGCGCGTGCTGCGGGGCGCAGGCGTGGATGTGTCATTGGAACAAGCGGCGCAGATATGGCGGCGCGTCCGTCAGGTGGATTACGCGCTTGCGCCGTACGACGACGCCGTGCCGGCGCTGCAAGAATGCCGACGGCAGGGGCTGACCGTCGCGCTGATAAGCAACCTAAATCAGGGCGGCGACGAGCTGGCGGCAAGCCTTGGACTGCTGCCACACCTCGATTTCACGATAACATCGCACGACGTCGGCGCTGAAAAGCCCGCGCCGCGCATATTTCGCTATGCGCTGACACGCGCGCAGACGCAACCCGAATGCGCCGTGCATGTGGGCGATCAACTCACATCCGACGTGGCGGGCGCGGTGAACGTGGGCATCAACGCCGTGCTGCTGGATAGGGACGGCAACCACAGAGGCTACGCCGAGCATGCGCGCATTGAGAGCCTGGCCGAACTCCCGGCCGAGCTTGCCCGCATTCGGACGGACGCGTCCCCAATGCGCGCATAGACCTGGGGAAGTATGCCGCTGGACGCGGGACTTCATCGGGCTTGTTGGCGGGCTAGAAATCGTCATCGCTCTTGCGTTTGCGGCGCTTGCCCGTAACCTCTACGCCCTCGGAAGTGGCTATTGGCTCGGAAACCACAACCTTCTTCTGCTCGACCTTTTTGGGCTTTTTCGCCTCGCGCTTAGGGACACTTCCTCTTGGCATGACCCTTCACCTCCCTAAATTGGCATTGGATTGCTTAGCCCTGACCCGATTAGAGTTTAGAGCAGATTGCGCCGTATGTAAAGCGTCCGATCTGCCCTAACCCAAACCACTAAACCACTTTGCGCCTTGCGCGTCTTTGCGTTAAATTTCCCCCAAACCATCGATAGCAGCGCCAAAACCGCTTTGCATCCTACCGCGCCTTTGTATTAAAATATCCCTTGCTTCCTATAACTTTCTAATAAACTTCCAAACTCATAATCGTTACTCATAATCGTTGCAAGGTGAGAATACGCGAATGAGAATCACACGAAACACCACACGCCGCATTCCCGCGCTAATCGCCATAAGCATCCTGCTGACATTGGCGGCAGCGCTGTCCCTCATTGGCGCAGTGCCAGCCGCAGCGCCCGCAGCTGTCTCCGCCGCAGTTCCGGCGCAAGCCACAGTGGACTACGACTCGGATAACGATAACCTAATCGAGATCGCCGGCCACGCCCAGCTCAACGTCATCCGCCACGACCTTGACGGCAACGGCTCCCCCACAAGCGGCGGCGCTACCGCATACAACACGGCGTTCCCCAACGCCGCATCCGGCATGGGCTGCGCCTCAACCTGCATAGGCTACGAACTCACCGTCAACATCGACCTGGACACCGACGGCGACGGCAACATCGGCTCCGACACCGGCGACGCCTACAACAACGCCGGCGCCGGCTGGGTCCCCATCGGCGGCTTCCCCACCGCCGAGAGATACACAGCCGTCTTCAACGGCAACGGACACACCATCACCAACCTGTTCATCAACCGCGGCAGCAACACCTTGCCCACCGGTCTGTTCACATTCGTGGGCGCAGGCGCGCGCGTAGAATCGCTTGGCATAACCGCCGCCAACGTCACCGGCAACAACTACGTCGGCGCCCTGGCAGGCTACAATGTGGGCGAAATCGTCGCCGTCTATACCACAGGCAGCGTAACCGCCAGCAACGGATCATACGCCGGCGGCTTGGTCGGTCAGCAAACCGCCAGCGGAACCATCCATTCAAGCTACTCCACCGCATCCGTCACCGGACAGGCGAACGTGGGCGGCCTAGTGGGCCAAGCGGCCGCGGGAACAGGCGCTTCCATAACGAACTCCTACTCCACCGGCGCGGTTAGCCGCTCCAGCGGCACCGCTACCACCATCGGCGGACTAATCGGAGCGGTGGAAATGGGCTTCAGCGCGTCCGCAAGCTACTACGACTCCACAACCAGCGGCTGCGTATCCGGCGGAAGCAACGGCTGCACAACCAGCGCCGCCGGCACGACGCAGACCACCAGCGCGCTCCAATCCCCCACAGGCTACACCGGCATCTACGCCGCATGGAACGCCAACCTTGACGGCGTGGCAGGCGCCGACGACCCCTGGGATTTCGCCGGTTCATCCGCATATCCAGCGCTGATATACCACCTCACCGACTACGATAGCGACGAAGACAACTACATCGAAATATCCAACCTAGCCCAACTCAACGCCATCCGCCACGACCTGGACGGCAACGGCGCTCCCGCAAGCGGGCAAGAAACCGCATACGCCGCCGCATTCCCCAACCGCATCACTTCCACCACAAAACGCATGGGCTGCCCAGGCACATGCACGGGCTACGAACTCACCGCCAACCTCGACTTCGACGAAAACGGCGATGGACAAATCACCTTGGCCGACTCCACCTATTGGAACGGCGGCGCGGGTTGGCAGCCCATCGGCACGCAATCCAACGGATGGGCAACGAACTTCAAAGGCAACGGCCACACTATCGACAACCTGTTCATCAACCGCAGTTCCAGCTACATCGGGCTTTTCGGCAACAATGTCTCCAACGGCCGCATCGAATCTCTCGGCGTAACCAACGCCAACGTCACGGGCTCGCACGGCAGCGGCGTCCTATCCGGAGGCAACGAGGGCGGCGCGATAGTCGCCTGCTACACCACCGGCGCGGTAAGCGGCGCGCAATACACCGGCGGATTGGCAGGCTATTCCACCGGCTCCGTCGCCGCAAGCTACTCCCACGCCTCTGTTTCCGGAACCGCAAGCGTCGGCGGGCTGTTGGGTCAGCAGACGGGAAGCTCCGTAGGATACTCCTATTCCACCGGCGCCGTCTCCGGCACCGGCGCCAATGTAAGCGGGCTAATAGGAACCAGCAGCAGCTCGCCCACCATCACCGCCAGCTACTGGGACACCCAAACCAGCAACCGGGCAAGCAGCAACGGCGGCACCGGACAGACCACCGGCGCGCTCAAAACCCCCACCTTCTACACAGGCATATATTCCACATGGAGCGTCAACCTAGATGGCGTAGCGGGCAACGACGCCCCATGGGCTTTCGGCACATCGTCGGACTACCCCACGCTGGTGTATCACCTCACAGTGGACTACGACGAAGACAACGACCGCCTGATCGACGTAGCGAACCTCGCTCAGCTCAACGCGATGCGCTACGACCGCAACGGCAACGGCGCGAATGAAGCGTCAGGGCAATACTCCGTCAGCGTATCCAATTGGGCAATCCACAGCTCCGCCTTCCCCCGCCGCGTCGCCGGCATGGGCTGTCCCGGCGGTTGCCGCGGCTACGAACTCGTCGCCGACCTGGACTTCGACAGCGACGGAGACGGCGATGTGGACGCAAACGACCACGGCGGCGCATTCTGGAACAGCGGCGCCGGCTGGGATGCCATCGGCGGCATCGGCAGCACCTCATCATGGAGAACCACCTTCAGGGGCAACGGACACACCATCAACAACCTGTTCATCAACTCGACCGGCAACGATAAAGGGCTGTTCGGCGCAACCGGGGCCGGCGGCCGCCTCGAGTCGGTCGGCGTAACCAACGCCAACATTAACCCCACCGTTAGCTCGCCCGGCGACTACGTTGGCATTCTGCTAAGCACCAACGGCGGCAACGGCCTCGTCGTCGCCTGCTACGCCACCGGCAAGATTAGGGGAGACGAATATGTGGGCGGCCTAGTCGCCTATAATGAGAGCCGCATCCAATCATCCTACTCCACCGCGCACGTCACCGGAAGAGATAGAGTTGGCGGCTTGCTGGCGCATCAGCATCAAAGCGGACCGCGCCTATACAACTCCTACTCCACCGGCAGAGTCGTCCGATCCGCGCCCGGCTCAACGAGAATCGGCGGGCTGGTAGGAAGCTTGGGCGGCAGCGCCACCACAGGCAACACGGTCAATGGCTACTACGACACCTCAACAAGCGGCTGCGTAACCGGCGGCAGCGACGGCTGCACCGGCAGCCTCGGCGGCACGGGCAAGACCACGCGCGAGCTGCAGACCGTCACCGACTTCACCGGCATATACGCCAACTGGAACACCCAGCCCGGCAGCGCCTGGACATTCGGCAACAACATGCAGTATCCCATGCTGACCTACCAGGGCATGAGTACCGACCCACAGGGCGGCCAAGCGATGGGCATTGCCGACAACTGGAACGCGCCGGTGGTGGGCGAGCGCATCAACGTCGGCCTAACGCCCGCCGAGAAGCCCAACCGCGGCACCGTGCCCGGACAGACATACCTGGAAGCGTGGGTCTGGGAACGCTCCGCCGACGGCGCAGACTGGACGGTCATCCCCGGCGCAGGCGACGGCGCCAACCCGCCAACTTTTGAGTACACCCCATTCGACGACCCCGACCCCACCGTCGAAGACGACGTCGGAAAATACATCCGCGCCAGAGTGAAGCTCGCCGACGGCAGCTTCGCGACCACGCGCGCATTAGGCGGCCGCGTAGTTGCGGCAAGCGGCGCGGCCGAGGGCGCGGAAATCCCGTTCATCAGGGGACACACCGCCCCGTATGTTGGCTTAGAAATTATAGCGTCCAACCCGCTGCCGGCGGGCGCGGTGGATTCGCGCGTCGGTTGGCAGCGCTGCCAGAGCGACACGGCGCCCTTCAACTGCAAGCACATCCCGCACATCTGGTGGACGCGCTACACGCCCACCGCCGACGACGTGGGTAGCTACCTGCGAGTGTACGCCTACTACGAAACAAGCGCCGGCGTATGGACGCGCCGCGCTACGTCCTTTACGTGGGCCGTAGTGGCGGCGCCGTAAGCCAATCCCAAACCCCAAATCGCCCTTGCGCCCTTGCGTCGAATCCCACCGACGCAGGGGCGCAAACGCTTCCCCTTTTCACATCCGCCGCCGTCGCCCATTTGACATTCGGCAATGCTGTGCTATATTCCTACGCAACTATGAGAAGCGCCGTTATGAATACGCAGCCGCTGCGGTTGCGGCAATAGAGCGTTAGGAGGAAATATGAAACGCATTTTCGCGCTTGCGAGCGTGGGCTCGCTGATGGTTTTGTTACTGAGTTTGGGCTGCGCGTCCGCGCCGGCCGAAGTATCGGCGCCGGCGGCACCTCAGCAGGCGGCCGCGCCCGTGGCGCAGCAAGCGCCCGCCGCGCCCGCGCCTATGGCTCCGGCCGCCCCGGCGGCTCCCGCGCCGGCCGCCCCGGCAGCGCCCGCCGCGACGCCTATCCCGGCGCCGGCGTTTGTGTCCCCAATCAAGCCCGCCCCGGCCGCGGGGCGCCGCATCGTAACGCAGATGGAAGAGGATGAGGGGACGGCGGTTCAGGGCGGCACTCTGCGCTGGGTCAATCAGGCGAGCATCGGCAACCTGGATCCGGTCAGGAATACCTCTTTCGTTACGCACTCCGTCGTGCAGCACTGGTACGACGTTCCGATAACCTGGGACGGCAGCCTTCAGCCGGCGGTTCAGATGGTCGACTCGTGGTCGGTGGAACCGGACGCGACCTCTTACACCTTCACGCTGCGGGACGGACTGCTCTTTCACGACGGCTCGACGGTTGCAAGCGACGATGTGATAGCGTCGATGCAGCGCTGGAAGAACTATGTGGGCGTGCCGTCGCGCATATGGGAGCTGGCGGAGCCGGAGTTGGAGCGGGTGGATGAGCAGACCTTCAAGGTGAACCCCACCAAGCCGTTTGGGTTGTGGGTGGAGTACTGGGCGCAAAGCCCCACCTTCGTTATGCCGGCCGAAGTGGTTGAGCCGCTGAGCGAAGAAGAGATAATGACCGACTACACCGGCTCCGGCCCGTTCAAGTTCAGCGAATGGCGTCCCGGCACCAAGGTGGTGATGGAGCGCTTCGACGACTATGCGTCGCGCTCCGAGCCCAAGAGCGGCGGCGCGGGCGAGCGCATCGCGTATGTGGACAGGGTGGATGTGCTGGAAGTGCCGGACGCCGCAACCCGCGTGGCGTCGCTGCTGACCCAGCAAGTGGAGTTCGCGGAAGGGCTGCCCAACGATTTCTACGATACGCTGAACGACGCGCCCAATCTGCGCGTGGACGTCATTCCGTCGTGGGCGGTGCCGGCGCTTGCCACGAATAAGCTTTGGCCGCCGCTGAACAACCCCAAGGCGCGCCTCGCGCTGCAAGCCGCCACGGATCCGTCCAAGTATATGGCGGCGGGCTACGGCGACGAAGATCTGTGGGATCTGTGCGGCGCGCTGTTCTTCTGCGGCACCACTTGGGCGACCGAAAAGCATTCGGAGAACTACTACGCCGAACCGAATATGGAATTGGCGCAGCGCCTCTGGGATGAAGCGGTCGAGGAGTCGGGCTTTGAGGGCAAGATGGTGCTGCTCACCAACACCGACTACTCGGACTTCTACGCCGCCGCGCTGGTAACGAGGGAAATCCTCGAGAGCCTCGGCGCTGAGGTGGACTTCGTGGTCACGGACTGGGCGACGGTCATATCGCGCAAGATAGCCAACCTGAACAAGGATCCACAGACGGAGCAGGGTTGGCACTTCTACCACACCTGGTTCGGGCCGCTTGACCCGATACAAGACCCATCGCTGGGCCGGGCTTGGAACGGCGGTTGGGGCAACGAAGCGGGGATGACGCTGGTGGAGGATTTCGCCAAGGCGACTTCGCGCGAAGAGGCGATGGGGATAGTGGAAGAGATACAGCGGATCTACTGGGAAGAGGATCCATCGCTGATACGCTACGGCACATTCAGCTTCCTGGTTACCCGCCAAGACTATGTGAAGGGCTACGAACCGTTCCGCCGCATCCTGGTGGACGGCGTGTGGCTTGACAAGTAGCAGGGCGCAGGATTGCGCTTTCGGCCGCGCGGCTGCCGTCGCTTGTTGGCGGCGGCCGCGCGGCATAGCATACGCCGGGGCGGCCGCGCGATAGCCCGGCTTTGGCTTGCGCCGGCGTCTCATGCGCAAGTCTAGCCTTTCGCTTTCCTCTATGCCTTTATACTCTGAACCCTGATGTCATCCTGAATAGATGCCATCATAGATGTCATCTTGGATACCCTTGCCGATTATTCGCCACCGACGACTTCGAGGATTTGACCATTGTCCCGCTATGTAGCGCAGCGCGTACTGGCGGCGGTTCCGGTGCTGCTCATAGTAGCGGTCATCGTGTTTTCGCTGATACACATCACGCCGGGGGATCCCGCCACGCTGATGGCGGGGGACCAGGCGCTGCCCGAACAGATTGACCGCATAAAGGCGAAGCTGGGCTTGGACAAGCCGCTTCATCAGCAGTTGGGCATCTACTTTATGGACATACTGCGCGGCGATTTGGGCGAGTCGGTGTTCAGCAGATTTCCGGTGACCACGCTGATAGGGCAGCGGCTGGAGCCTACGCTGTCGATAACGGCAATGGCGCTGACGCTGGCGATAGCGCTAGGCATACCGCTTGGGGTTTTGGCGGCGTGGAAGGCGAACACGGCGGTGGATCGGCTGGTGATGATGTTCGCGGTGCTGGGGTTCGCAATACCCGGCTTTTGGCTGGGGTTCAATATGATCTGGGTGTTCGCGGTCAAGCTAAGGTGGTTTCCGGCATACGGGTATGTTCCCATATCTGAAGGCGTTCTGCCGTGGCTGATGTCCATAACGATGCCGTCGGTGACGGTGGCATTCGTATCGGCGGCGCTTATCGCGCGGATGACGCGCTCCAATATGCTGGAGGCGCTGCGCGAGGACTACATACGCACGGCGCGCGCCAAGGGGCTGCGCGAGTTCGTGGTGCTGATGCGGCATGCGCTCAAGAACGCAAGCCTGCCTATCATAACCATCATAGGGCTGAGCCTCGCGGGGCTGGTTTCGGGGCTTGTGGTGACCGAGACGGTGTTCGCCATACCGGGGGTTGGGCGGCTGCTGGTGGACGCGGTGCTGCGGCGGGACTATCCGGTTGTGCAGGGCGTAATCCTGATAACGGCGGGTATGTATGTGTTCGTGAATTTGGCGGTGGATTTGACATACGCATATCTTGACCCCAAAGTTCGGTATAGGGAATAGGCGATGGGATACGGCGGGGGCGATACGGGGCAGTTGGCGGCGGCGGACGCCGGCATAGCGCGGCTTCGGCGGCGGGCGCTTGGGGCGCGGCGGGCGCTGCTGGGCAATCCGAATATGCTGGCGGGGCTGATAATCCTGCTGACGGTAACCGCGATGGCGATATTCGCGCCGCAGATAGCCGCCAAAGATCCGCTGACGCTGGATCCGTTCGGACGGCTGCAGCCGCCGTCGGCTGAAAACTTCTTTGGGACGGACCAGTTCGGGCGGGATGTGTTCGCGCGCGCGATATACGGCAGTCGGCTGTCGCTGATAGTGGGGGCGTCGGTGGCGCTCATCTCTATGACATTCGGGGCGGTTATCGGCGTAATTTCGGGCTACTACAGGCGGGTGGACGATGTAGTGATGCGGTTTATGGACGGGTTGATGGCGTTTCCGTCGTTTCTGCTGGCGATAGCGCTGGTGGCAACATTGGGGGCGAGTTTGCAGAATGTCATCATCGCCATATCGGTGGTGGATACGCCGGGGATAGTGCGGATAGTGCGGAGTTCGGTGCTGTCGCTGCGGGAGCGGCAGTTCGTCGAGGGGGCTATCGCGGTGGGGGCTACGCCGCGCCGCATACTGGCGTTCCATGTGTTCCCGAATCTGGTTGCGCCGCTGCTGGTGCAGGGGACATTCATATTCGCGGTGGCGATATTGGTGGAGGCGGGGCTGAGTTTCTTGGGGGCGGGCGTGCCGCCGTATATTCCGAGCTGGGGGAATATGATGGGGGAGGCGAAGATATACGCTCAGCTTGCGGTTTGGACGCTGTTCTTCCCCGGGTTGTTCATCACGGTAACGGTGTTGGGGGTGAACTTCATCGGGGACGGGCTGCGGGACACGCTGGATCCGCGGCTGAAGCATGGGGCGTGAAGTTTTAACGCAGAGGCGCAAGGGCGCAGGGGAGCGAAGAAGGAATAGGGGTATGACGGCGGGGTTGCGCTTAGTCGCACACCTCTTGATTCTCTTTCAGCCATTCCAGAACGGCTTCGGCGGCCCATTGGTGGCCGGCGGCGTTCCAGTGGAGGTCGTCGCGCCATAGGGCGGCGTCCGGGTCGTGTCCCTGCTTGACGATGTAGTCGTAGTCGCTGATTATGGGGATGCCGCGCGGTTGGGCGATGGCGTATAGGCGGTCGAACTGCGGGTCGCCGTGGGTTCCCATTCTATTGGTGGCGGCTAGGATTGCGAGCGCGACGTCGTCGCGGTCGGCGCGCTGTTTGAATTGGTCTATGGCGAAGGCGGTGTATTCCAGGGATTCTTGGAATATAGGCGGCAGGTGTTCTTCCTTGAGTGGCGCGCCAATCGCTAGATTATGCCCTCTGAAAGGCTGCCAGTCGTCGAGCAGCGCTGTACAGCAGGGGCGCGAGGCTATGATATTCGCCCATGCGACGAGTTGAGTATCGGGTTCAATTGGCGGGAGGGGGTTGGTTGTTAGCGCTGCGCGAAGTATCCTTACGATTTTATTCACACTCTTTTCTAGGCTGATCTTTTTTATGTTCAGCCATTTGGCGAAGTATGAAACTCGAACCAGCCGGTTCCACGCGTTTCGATGCCACGGCTGCGGCAGTCTTGGCAGCAGGAAGCGCTCGTATTCGGGATGCGGCGGGCGCAGTTTCAGGGCTCCGTTGGCGTCTCTGTAGGCGGATGTATAAGGCATTCGGTCGGGATCCGCGCCGTGAAGTAGCGATTGCGTGGCGGTTGAATTGTTGACGAAGTCGTTGAGGAAGAAGACCAGAACCAGCAGTTTCGGGTTTAGGCGGCGGGCGTATTGGTCGTAGAACGGGAGTTGATTGATTTGGCCGGTGCTGGATAATCCGTAAGCTTGGGTGGTGATGTTCAAGTGGGGCAGTTGGCGCGCCGCCATATGTTCTAGGCGCACATGGAACTTGTCGGCTATCGGCACTTGAATCGCATCCACGTAGGAATCGCCGATGAAGGCTATGTGGCATCCGGCGGCGGCGCGTTCAGGACTGACGGGTTCGCGGTCGAGGAAGCCTTGGCTGTTGGTATGCGTGACGACGAAATTGTCGTCGCGCCAGTTCACATAGCGCAGTTCGGCGTTGGGTTTCTGAATGAGCCCAACGCCGTCCACGAATTGAAGGGGGACGCTGGGTTCTAGCAGCGGATTAGCCAGGCGCAAGTATATCTCTGCGGCGAGCGCGATTAGGAGCAGTCCTGAGACGATGAAAGCGGCGTTCCAAGCCGTGATTCGTAGTATGCGAACATACTTTCGGGGGGGGGGTGAGAATTAAGTGGCTCATTAGTCTGGATCTAGCGGGGTTTCATAGCGCTGGCTTTTGAACGGCATTAGTTGAACGGCATTAGTGAATAATTGGGGCAATTTTAGCATAAAGGCGCTACCCGTTGCTACCTGCTGCCCATGATTTTTAACGCAAAGGGCAGGGGCTCAAAAGGATTAAGGGTTTATCCTAGGGGATTGGGGCGTGGATTTGCGGAATGGCGGGTTCGCTTGGGTGATGCGGTGTATAGGAAGGTTCGCGGGTTGGAGCAACATGATAATAATACGCTCTTGCATTAACGCAAAGGCGCAGAGGGCGCAAAGGGGGCGCAAAGAGATTGACGGCGAAATACGGCTTGTGCAATGCGCTGACATAAGGTAAAGTGAACGCAATCGGCGATTGGCGCATTATGATAGTGATTATTGGAGGATGTGATGAACGGATGCAAGTGTAGCAGGGCTGAGTTCGCCAGGGAAACGGACGCGCCCCTGTGTTCTCAGCCTGAAGCGACGGGGCTCGTGATGATAGAAGAGGAGCCTATCATAGGCGAGACGCCTCAAGCCACGCTGCAGAGCTGGCTTACCCCGAATTCGCTGTTCTATATCCGCAACCATTATGCGATTCCCCCGGCGAAGGCGGCGTCGGATTGGGCGCTGACGGTGGAGGGGCATGTAACGAATGAGATTTCTTTCACGCTGAAAGATTTCCGCAACTTTCCCAAGCAGACGTTGCCGATTACGCTGGAGTGCGCCGGCAATAATCGGAGCGATTTGGAGCCGCAGGCGCCGGGCAATCCGTTTCAGAACGGCGCAGTCAGCACGGCGATATGGGCGGGGGTTCCGCTTTACCTGCTGCTTGAGCGGGCGGGCATCAAGCGCGGCGCCGTGGAGGCGCTGTTCGAGGGCTTGGATGTGGGCGAGCCCGCGCCCGGCGAGGGGACGCAGCCGTATCTGCGCAGCCTGCCGATGGATGTGGCGATGCACCCGCATACCTTGCTGGCGTATGAGATGAACGGCGAGTTGCTATCGCAGGAACACGGCTATCCGCTGCGGCTGGTGGTGCCGGGCTGGTACGGGATGGCGTCGGTGAAGTGGCTGCGCAGGATCCGCGTGCTGCAAGAGGCGTTCACCGGCTTCTTTCAGAAAGACCGCTACATTATCGAGGATGACGCCGGGGACGCGAAACCGGTCGACGCGATACAGATAAAATCGCTGATAAGCTGGCCGGGAGCGGATGCGAGCCTGGCGTTGGGTTCGCACAATGTGAACGGGATGGCGTGGTCGGGGGCGTCGCACATTCGGAGCGTGGATGTGAGCGATGACGGCGGGGATACATGGAAGCCGGCCGATCTTGTGGGGCCGCGCTACCGCTACGCCTGGCAGCAGTGGAACTTCGCGTGGACGCCTGCCGCGGCGGGGCGCTATACGCTGGTGGCGCGGGCGACGGACGAAGACGGCAATGTACAGCCGCTGGAGACGCGCTGGAATAGCCTGGGCTATGTCATCAACGGCGTGAAGCCGGTCTGTGTTGAGGTACGCGCTGGCTGACGCAACGGGGTTGCAATGCGCCCAACGCGCCATAGAGATGCGCGCGCGTTGATTGACGGGCGGCTTGCCGTCGCGGCTAGTGCGCGGCGGCCGAATTCGGGGCGTCTGAAAGGGGACTGATGCCAAAAGTACCCGAGCGCGGCAGGGCGGTGGGCAACCGCTTTTTGGCTGCGCTGGCATACGGCGACTATCAGACGCTTTGGACCGCGAACTTCTTTGCGGGCGCGGCGGCGTGGGCGCTGATAGTGGCGCGCGGCTGGGTGGTGTACGAACTTTCGGATTCGTCGGGATGGGTAGCGGTAGTTACCTTCGCGGCGATGGTTCCGCGCGTGCTGGTATCGCCGTTCACGGGCTATCTTTCGGACAGGTTTGACCGCCGCCGCGTGCTGACGGCGATGTTCGCGGTGAATTTGGCGCACAACATCGTGCTGGGCTTCCTGATGCTGAGCGGCTCGGTGGAGATATGGCATCTTGTGGCGCTGTCGGTGGTGAACGGGTCGGCGCGTGCGGCGCAGATGCCGGCGGGTCAATCGCTGATACCGAACCTTGTGCCGCGTCGGTTGCTGCTGAACGCGATTGCGCTGAATCAGGCGACGATGCACGGCTCGCGGCTGCTGGGGCCGCTGGCGGTAGCGCCGCTGCTTGATTTGCCGCGCATATTGGGGTTCGCGGGGGTGAGCGCGGATCCCAATCTTGGGCCGGCGAGCGCGGTGTTTCTGTGTTCGGGGTTTTACGCGGTAAGCTTGATACAGACCTTGCGCATACGCACGGCGGCGAGCGGGGTGATTGACCGGCGGCGCAACTTCTTTCAGAACTTCGCGGCGGGCGCTGTGTATGTGTATCGGACGCCGGCGCTGCGGGCGGTTGTGGGGATGGCGTTCTTTCACTGCGGGTTGACGATGTCGTTCGAATCGCTGCTGCCGGTGCTGTCGGATAGGCAGCTTGACGCGCAGGGCGGCGGGTTCGCGATGCTGATGATGTTCGTGGGATTGGGGGCGCTCATATCGGCGGTAACGCTTGCGGGGATTACGAGCGAAATCACAAAAGGGCGGCTGTTTCTGTATGTGGGGGCGTTGAGCGGGCTTGCGCCGTGTCTGCTGGCGATAGCGCCGAATGCGCCGGTGGCGCTGCTGGGCGCCGGGCTTATGGGGCTTGGGCAGGCGGCGTTTATGACGCTGACGCACACGATGATACAGGCGATAGTGCCGGACGGCGTGCGAGGCAGAGTGGCGGGCATATACTCGGTGCATATCGGGGGGATAATGGCGGCGGCGAACCTGCTCAACGGGGTGATGGCGGACATCATCGTGGTGCCGTCGAATTTGGCGGCGTACATCGGAAGCGCCTCGGCGCTGCTGATAGGGGGCGGGCTGCTGTTCTTGGTGGTGGTAGGGGCGAGCTGGCGGCACGCGTCGACGCGGCGGCTGTATCGGGGGCAGATTACGGCAAGCGGGGCTTACGCGGCGGCCGATTAGGGTTGCTGCGCTTATCGTTTGGATGCAGAGAGTTGCTGACACAATCGTTCATTCATTTGCCGCATGTGGGCAGGGTTACCGAAAGCGAAATCTGGGACGCCGGCATAGGCGATTGGGACGATTTTGCGATAGCGTCGGAGCTTCCGCCGCGCATTCGGGGCAGGGGGGAGCGGCTGCGGGCGCTGGTGCGGCGGTCGCGCGAGCGGTATGAGCGGCGCAATACGGGGTACTTCAACGGCGTGCTGCCGATAAAAGAGCGCTGGCGTATGTACGCCGATTTTCGGGATAAGGCGGCGTTCCTGGACATCGAGACGACGGGGCTTTCGGCGGAAAATGGGATTATTACGCTGATAGGCGTATTGGACTGCGATGGCTATACGGCGTATGTGTATGACGAAAACCTAGCGGATTTTCGCGAGGCGCTGGAGCGGTACGAACTGATAGTTACATTCAACGGCGCTGCGTTCGACTTGCCGTTTATCGAGCATCACTTTGGGCGCATATTCGGGGGCGTGGCGCATTTGGACTTGCGCTTTCCGCTGAGGCGGGCCGGTTTTTCGGGCGGGCTGAAGGCGATCGAGGCGCAGGCGCAGGTAGGGCGGCCGTCGGCGCTGAGCGCGCTGAACGGGTATGACGCGGTGCGGTTGTGGCGGCTGTGGCAACGGGGCAGCGACGAAGCGCGCCAAACGCTGGTCAGATACAACGCCGAGGATGTGGCGTCGCTGCCGGCGCTCGCCGAAATCGTGTATAACCGCTTGGCGGATCGATTGCCCATTCGCGCGAAACGCCTAGCGCCGACGCATCGGCACAATATAGACTTGCCGTATGATGTGGGCGTGATCGAGCGGTTGGGTTATATGAATACGAATGCGGGGCGGGCGCTGTGAGCAGAATTGCGATTGTGGGCAGGGACGATAGGATATATGTCGCCGATGGGGATGCGCCGGGCGGCGATCCGCGGGCGCTGACGGCGGCGGGGGTGCGCTGCGCTTGGCCGACGTGGTCGCCGGACGGGGGGACGCTGGCGTATTCGGTGTATCCGTCGGCGGGCAGCAACGGGCAGGGCGCTTTCAGGATAATGGCGCAGACGCCGGGCGGTTCGGCGCGGACGCTGTATGTGAATGAGGCGGGGACGGACGCCATAGCGCCGCATACGCCGCACTACGCGATTTGGTCGCCGGACGGGGGGACGCTGGCGTTCATCGCGCAGCTGCTTGGGGCGGGTCTGACGCTAATGGTATGCGACGTCGACGGGGCGGGCGAGCCTATGCGTCTGATGAGCGGCGCTCCGCTGTACTTCTGCTGGGCGAGGGATTCGCGGCGCATCTTGGCGCACATGCGGGAAGTGCATTATCTAATCGATCTTGCTGACCCGACGTCGGCTCAGGTGCCGGTGGCGTCGTTGGGATATATGGCTCCGTCGGCAAGCCCGACGGACGATTTGGTCGCTATGTGCGGGGAGATTACGGACGGGACGCAGGCGCTGCTGATAACGCGGCTCGATGCGTCGGGCAGCGCTATGGCGGGTGAGATTGCGGGCGCTGTGGGCTTTTCGTGGAGTCCAAACGGCGAGTATCTTGCGATCGCAAGCGATTTGGACCGCAGCAGCGGATACTATGGAGCGCTTAGCCTGCTCGACGTCCACACATTCGAGGAACGGCTGCTTCTCGATGAGGGGCTGTTGTGCTTCTTTTGGTCGCCGGACGGGGACAGGATAGCGTATATCGCGCCGTCGCAGGGGGCGGACGGGTCGCTGCGCTGGGGCGTGTTGGATTTGGCGTCGGGGGAGCGGCGCTACCTTGCGGACTTTCAGCCAAGCCGCGATCAGCTAACGATGTTTTTGTTCTTCGATCAGTATAGTCAATCGCATTCGCTCTGGTCGCCGGATGGGCGTCGGCTGCTGTTTGCGGGGGCGCTTGGGTGGCTTGAGACGCGCGCCGATCTGCCGGATAGCGGCGTATCGAGCGTGTACGCAGTGGACGTCGATGGGGATGGCGATGTTGCGCTTATCGGCGATGGATCGCTGGGCGTTTGGTCTGCGTAACGGATGCGCGCGGCGGGGCGATATGGGATGCGGCGGCGATAGCGTTGTGTGCGATATAGGGCGGGGGCGTTTGACGGTATGGGGCTGCGTGGGTAGTATAGACACACATTTTCACGGGGGAGTTTGCGGCTATGCTTGCCAAAGCGGTTACCTGCGCGGTTGTGGGGTTGGACGGGTATATCGTTCAGATCGAGGTTGACATATCGCCGGGCTTGCCGCGCTTTAGCATAGTGGGATTGCCGGATACGGCGGTTCAGGAAGCGCGTGAACGGGTGCGCGCCGCGATACGCAATTCGGGCTGCGAGTTTCCGATGCGGCGCATCACGGTGAATATGGCGCCGGCGGATCTGCCCAAGGCGGGGCCGGCGTATGACCTGCCGATAGCGGTGGCGCTGCTGATTGCGTCGGGGCAGCTTCCGGCCGCGCCCGAATCCACGGTAATGCTGGGCGAACTTTCGCTGGACGGCAGACTGCGCCATACAAACGGCGTGCTGCCGATGGTTGCGGTTGCGCGGGAAGAGGGCATCAAGTCGGTGTTCGCGCCGGCGTGCGATGCGGGCGAGGCGGCGCTGGTGCAGGGCGTAGAGGTGTTCCCCGTGGAGGCGCTGGGGCAGCTCATACTGCATCTGCATGACAAAAGTCGGATAGCGCCCGTAGCCGAGGAGGCGTCGGGAATGAACGGCGTGGCGGCGCTGAGCGGGCCGGACGCACGCGCGGGCAGGTATGTTGACCTTGCGGATGTGCGCGGGCAGGAACACGCCAAGCGGGCGCTGGAGGTTGCGGCGGCGGGCGGCCACAATATGCTG
Organism: Dehalococcoidia bacterium; assembly: GCA_965203895.1. Lineage (GTDB taxonomy): Bacteria > Chloroflexota > Dehalococcoidia > Lucifugimonadales > JADFKI01 > Bin90. The sequence continues at coordinate 819,224 of CBDBDI010000003.1, forward strand.
ATGACGGGGCCGCCCGGAAGCGGCAAGACGCTGCTGGCGCGCGCAATGCCGTCCATACTGCCCACGATGACATATGAAGAGGCGATCGATGTAACCAAGATTTACAGCGTGAGCGGGCTGCTGTCGGCGTCAGCGCCGTTTATGTCGGAGCGGCCGTTTCGCGCGCCGCACTATACGATATCGAACGCCGGCCTGGTGGGCGGCGGCAGAATTCCGCGTCCGGGCGAGATAACCTTGAGCCATCGGGGCGTGCTGTTCTTGGACGAACTGCCGGAGTTCGGGCGCAATGCGCTGGAGGTATTGCGCCAGCCGATTGAGGATAATGTGATTAGCATAAGCCGCGCGCAGGGGACGATAACCTATCCGACGAACTTTATGCTTGTAGCGGCGCGCAACCCGTGTCCGTGCGGCTACTATCGGGACGCCGCCAAGCAGTGCGTTTGCAGCATCCATGAGATTGGGCGGTACAGCCGGCGCATAAGCGGGCCGCTGCTTGACCGAATGGACATATTCGTAGATGTGCCGCGCGTGGAGTATGAGAAGCTGACGCGCCCAAGCGATGCGGAGGATTCGCGGCAGGTGCGAAAGCGCGTAGAGCGGGCGGTCGAGGTACAGCGCGCGCGGTTTGAGGGCAGCGGCTTGCTGAACAACTCCGAGATGGGGCCGAATGAGGTTTGGAACTTTTGCGGGATGAACGATGACGCCAAAGGCGTGATGCGCGCCGCAATGAACAATATGAACCTATCGGCAAGGGGATTTCACCGCATCCTGAAGGTGGCGCGCACAATTGCGGATCTGTCGGGCAGCGCCGCCGTTGAGGTGGCGCATCTGGCGGAAGCGCTTCAGTATAGGCAGGCGGGGGAGCCGGATTGACGGATCGCGCGCATATGGGCAATCCGTCAATCCGTCGGCTTGCATCGCTATGCGGCTTTGGCGGCGCTGCGGCGGCGCAGGCGCATGACGATTAGGTATAGCGCGAATGCCGCGATGACGGCTATGCCGAATGCGATGCTCAGGAGCGCGCCTTGCGTTTCCACCAGGTCGACGAGGTCTTCGCCGAAAGCCATTGCAAGCGCGGCCCAAATGAACATTCGGGCGCCTCTGCCGATTATGGACGCGATGATGAAGGGGCGCAGCGGCATATCCATTGCGCCAGCGGTAACCGCGAACACCTTGTACGGGACGGGCGTAACGGCGGCGAATACGATAGCCCATGCGCCGTACTTGTGAAAGAGGTCTTCCACGCGCTTCACTTTGGCGGCGGATATGAACCTGTCGATTAGCGGCCGGCCGAAGCGCTTGCCGAGCCAGTGTCCCGCAAGCGCGCCAAGCACGGACGCGGCGGTTACCACGCCGGCGAATATGAGCGCCATATCGGGATTGAATACGGCGGCGGCGATGAGAATAGGATCGGGCGGGAAGGGCGATATGATGGATTCGGTGAAGGCTACGACGGCCATAACGGGTATAGCCCAATCGCTGGCGGCGAAGCCGTCGATCCAGTGGGACGTCTCTCTCAAGATGTCTATTAGGAATTCCACTATGTTAACTCCGCTATGTCGACTCTGCTAACTTCCCGCGCTTGGCGGCGCTGTGTAGGGCTTGGGCTTTGGGGGCTTTCGCTCTTTGGGTTTTATGCCGCTAAAAGCCGGCCATATGCAGAACGCGCTCTACATTGGACGGATGGGGCGCAATGTCGCCGGCGTCGACGCCCTGCATCACCTCTACGATGGCGGCGTTGACGGGCGTGGGGACGGCGGCTTCGCGGCCTCTAGCCACGATGTAGCCGTTCATAAAGGCGGTTTCGGTGCGCCTGCCTTTCGCTACATCCTGCCCCATAGACGATTTCCAGTCGGCGGCGCCGGGCTTGGGCTGCAGTCGGCCGTCGAGTTCTTCGTAGATGTCGCCTTGGTCGGCGTTTGCCCAGGTTTGTGCGGGGACGCCGCTTATGGGCTCGATGTCGTAGTTGAGCGCAAGCCCTACTTGGGCGGATTCTTTGGCGATTTGGATTTGGACTAGACGGGCGCGCGGGTTTTCGGCGTAGGATTGGGAGCCTTGGCCGGTCATAGCGCCCACGGGGTTGCCGATGGAGTTGGTGGTGAGTTTGGACCAGCGCTCGCCCCAAATGTTGGATGTTGCGCGGGAGCCGTCGATGACGCTGAGCATATCGGCGATTTCTTGGGCGCGCGGGGTGATTCTGCCGTGCAGTTCGCCGACGCGAAAGACGTCGTGGCCGCGGTCGCGTCCGGGGGAGCCGCCGCGGGTTACGTGCGCCGGCTCCCAGAGCGCGACGGTGATGCCGGACATAATGCAGCCGATTTGGCGCTCATAGCCTACGATGGACGCCGTGAGTTGGTCGTTCATGCAGTTTTGGCTGTTGATCACTACGCCGTCGGGTGCCAGGATGCGCTTGACGAAGTGGCTTGACCATTCGGTGTCGTAGGATTTCATGGCGAGGAATATGATGTCGAAGGGCTGTTGGATTTGCCAAGCGTCGGCAAGGTGAACGGCGTTGACGGGGGTTGTGAAGTCGCCTTGGCTGCCGGAGGCGCGCAAGCCGTTGGCGTTCATTGCGTCGACGTGTTCGCCCCACATATCGATGAGGGTGATGTCGTGTCCTTCGCGGGTGAGGAATGCGCCGATGTAGCTGCCGGCTGCGCCGGCTCCGAAAATGGCTATTCGCTTGTCAGACATTGCTGCTCCTATGGCGGGTCAAGCCGCTTGATGGTGATTTCGAACTCGAACTGTGCGTCGCCGATGCGCGCCGCGCCGCGCTGGGTTTGGGCGGTTGCGGCGCTTTGGGTTGGCAGGGTTAGAGGCTCGCCGTGCGCGTTCAGTATATCAAAGACTTTGCCATTTACTACGACGGCGATGCTTGCGGCGGGCGGCGGTTGGGCGATTGCGTCGAGAAGCACCTGCTGTCTTCGGAGCGCCTGATGCGCCTCTGCGATGGACACGGCGCTGAATTTGAGCGCGCTGCCGGGCATCGCTTGGGCTATCTTGCTTAGGTCGGCACTGATGATAGTAGCGATTTTGGTGTAGCCGCCGGTTGTGCCGCGGTCGGCGAGCAGTACGATGGGCTTGCCGTCGCCGGGGACTTGCACAGCGCCCATAGGGGTACCGTCGGAGATGACGTCTGCGCCGTCTTTGTGTTCAATGGCGGGGCCGTCTAGCCGATAGCCCATTCGGTCGGAGTAGATGGATACAGCGTAGGTTGAGTTTAGGAATGTGTCTATGCCGCGTTGGGTGAACGCCGAATGCTGCGGGCCGAGTATGACGCGCAGGGTTTGTTCGCTGCCGTAGGCGGGTATGGCGTCGGGGGGCATATGGAGCGCGCGCGTCGATGCGGGGGGCGCTTGGAATGCGCTGAGCGTATCGCCCGCTTTGAGCGGCCGGCCGTCCAAGCCGCCGATTGCGGCCTTGGTGTAGGTGGAGCGGCTGCCCATAACCAGCGGCACGTCGATGCCGCCCGCCACGGCGAGGTAGGCGCGCATGCCGTCTTGCGGGCGGCGGAATGTGAGCGCTGCGTCTTGTGGGACGGATACGGATTGCCACATGGGGATAGGTGCGTCGTCGAGCAGGGGGGCGACGGCGGCGCCGGTTATGGCGATGCGGGTTTCGGCGAGGAACTTGATTTGGGGGCCTAGCACGGTCGATTCCAGGCCGGCGGCGCTATCGGGGTTGCCGAGCAGCAGGTTTGCGGCGCGCAGGGCGAATGCGTCCATTGCGCCGGCGACGGGCATGCCGAAGCGCTGGTAGCCGAACCTGCCCTTGTCTTGGACGGTGGTCAGCATCCCGGGCTGGATGATTTGCAGCGTGGGCGTAGATGTTGGGCGGCTCATTTAAGCGTCTCTTGGGTTATCGGGTATTCGCCGAGTTCCACTTGGCGCAATAGGGCATCGTATTCGGCGCGGTCGGCGAGCGGCGTGAAGCGCACATAGTCGCCGGCGCTGAGCAGCGCGGGCGGATTGCGCGCGGGGTCGAACAGCCTTAGCGGGGTTCTGCCGATGAGCTGCCAGCCGCCGGGGCTTGCGACGGGATAGACGCCGGTTTGGCTTTCGGCGATGCCGACTGCGCCGGCCGGAATTTCGGTGCGCGGCGATTGTAGGCGGGGCGTGGTGAGGCGCTCGTCAAGCCCGCCTAGGTATGCGAAACCGGGGCTGAAGCCCATCATATAGATTAGGTAGTCGGTGGCGGAGTGTATGGCGATTACTTCTTGCTCTGAGATGCCGGCGTGGGACGCCACGAAGCCGATGTCGGGGCCCATATCGCCGCCGTACAGGGTTGGGATGAGCGCCACGCGCGGGTTGGCGGCTGCTTCGGCATCGGGGGATTGCAGCAGGCGCGCGATTTGGGACTGCACGGCGTCGGGCGATACGGACAGCGGGTCGTAATAGACCAGCACGGAGCGGTAGGTTGGCAGGAAGTCGAATACGCCGGGGACGCTGCCGTTTTCCAGCGCAAGGGACAGGCTGCGGACGCGGCGGTTTATGGCGGGGCTGATGGCGTCGCCGAGTTCCACGACGATGGCGGCGTCGCCGGCGGGCAGGAAGCGCGGTTCGGCGTAAATCACAGCGTCTTGCCTATGGGGACGATTTGGACGCCGGCGGCTTCTAGTTCTTGCTTGAGGGCGCGCGCCATATCCACCGCGCCGGGCGTGTCGCCGTGCAGGCAGAGGCTGTCGGCTTGGACGTCGATGCGCTCGCCGGTGATGGCGGTGGCTTTGCCTTCGGTTACCATCCGCAGGCTGCGCTCGACTACTTCGGCGGCGTCGTGTATGACGGAGCCGGGCGTTGAGCGGGACACTAGGGTTCCGTCGGCGTTGAGGGCGCGGTCGGCGAAGATTTCGCGCGCCACGCGCAAGCCCATATCCTCGGCGATGTCCACCCAGCGGGAGCCGGCGAGCGCCAGCAGGATGATGTTTTCGTCCAGTTCCAGGACGGCTTCGCAGATGGCATGCGCGAGCGATTCGTCGTTGACGGCGATGTTGTACATAGCGCCGTGCGGCTTGATGTGCTGGAGCTTTTTGGCGGCGGTGAAGGCTTGGAGCGCGCCCGCCTGATATGTGACGTCGTTTTTGGCTTCGGCGGGGGACACGCTCATATTGCGGCGTCCGAAGCCGTTGAGGTCGGGGAAGCTGGGATGCGCGCCCACGGCGACGCCGTGCCGCTGCGCCAGGTCGACGGTGCGGCGCATCCACATGGGGTCGCCGGCGTGAAAGCCGCAGGCGATATTGGCGGAAGTGATGTGCTTGATGACCTCTTCATCAAAGCCCATCTTGTACATGCCGAAGCTTTCGCCCATATCGCAGTTGAAGTCAATTTTGGCAGGCATTGGCGGCCCCTTCCCGCTAATTTTCGGCGCATTTGGATTGCGCGCATACGCTTATCCTATCCTAATTATAGGGTGTTGGGGGGGATAAACGCAAAGGGGGATGGGGACGCGCGCGCCTATTGCGCCCGATACGCCCGCGCGCGCCGTATCCCCGCAAGCCCAATCAGCGGCGCAATCAACGCCAGCAGGTTGCCCGCCGTTGCGCCCATCGGCAGCCGCGCGCCCGGCACCGAGTTGCATCCGCCGCCGGCCGGGGCATCCGCCGATGGCGTTGCGGTTACCACCACTACTACGACTGCCGGGGTTTGCGTGGGCGGTTCGGGCGCTGCGGCAGAGTCAGGCGCTGCGGTGGGCGCGTCCGCGCGAGCGGGCGGCGCGGGCGTGTCCGTTGGCGCGGGCGTTGCGGTGGGAACGGGCGTGTGGGTTGGCGGCAGAGGCGTTGCCGTTGGGACTGGCGTTGCGGTGGCGGACGGCGTGTGCGTTGGCATGGGCGTGTTGGTGGCGGACGGCGTGTGCGTTGGGACAGGCGTATGCGTGGGGGTGTGCGTCGGCGTATGCGTCAGCGTCGGGGTTGGCGTGAATGTGTGCGTCGGGGTATGCGTCGGCATGGGCGTGTTCGTGGGCGTTGGGGTATGCGTAGCGGTTGGGGTGGGCGTCGGCGTGGGAACTGAGCGGCTGCCGTGCTGCCTGCCGAACTCCCACCAGGTCGCTACGCCGTCGCCGTCGAAGTCCGCTTTCAGCAGCGGGTAATCCGTGGATGCGCCGAAATCCCAGAAGTCGTCCTTGCCGGTCCGCGGGTTGAAATCAATGTCTGCGTTGTCAAAGTCCGAATGCCAGCCGCGGTAGATGCCGCTGTAAGTCGTGGGATGCTTGAGCGCGTCCGTCTTGCGCCCGATTGCGCCGCGCGTTTCGTTCTCTCCGTCGCGCTCTCTTATCCGTCCGTCGCTGTTGCGGTCGTCGGCGCCAACCCCAACGAAGGTGCGCGATGTGGTCGTATCCCAAAGATTGGCGATGAGATCGCCGTTATTATCCCCCGCAAATCCGCCTACAAACGAATCGCCCCGCACCCGGCCGATGGAGTAGCTTGCGGCAACTACATCGTGATTTACGCCAACCAAGCCGCCTATGGTTCCTTCGCCGGTTACGTTGCTGGTGGCATAACTTGCTATAATGTCTTTGTGATTAGATCCCACAAGCCCGCCTATGGTTTCGTTGCCGTTCACATTGCCTCTGGCGTAACTCGCCAAAACCAGCCCGGAATTCCCACCGACAAGCCCGCCGATAACACTGCCGCGCCTTTGCGCGGGCTTTGCTCTACCAGTGGCGTAACTTGCGCTGATTGTGCCATGGTTAGAGCCGACTAACCCGCCAATTAGAACCTCGCCGGATGCGTTGCCAGTGGCGTGGCTGGCGTTAATTACGCCGTCGTTAGAGCCGACTAATCCGCCGACTGCACTCTCGCCGGATGTATCGCCGGTGGCGTAACTGCGCGTAACTGAGTCTGCGCCCTCGTAACCTTTCTCTACGCCTCCAACCAGTCCGCCGACTTGCGTTTCCCCTATAACAGCCCCCTCGGCTCGGCTTGAGTCGATATGCGCATAACTCGAACCAATCAATCCGCCGACATTCTGTATTCCTCTAACGTTTCCTGAAGCGCGGCTTTCTGAAACGAAATTGGATGCGCTTCCAATCAACCCGCCAACGGAGTTTTCGCCGATAACCTCTCCGGTGGCGTAGCTTCCGATGATGCGAGCGCCGTTAGTTCCTATAAGTCCGCCTACGTAAAACTTCCCTGTAACGCTGCATGTGGAGTAGATGTTAGTCAGCGCTACTTTGCTGTAATCGTGTACGGCTCCGGCTAAGCCCCCGACCGATGATATGCCCCTGACGGTTCCGGTAGTGTAACTATCAGAGATTAGCGCGCCGTCACTCACTCCGACTAGCCCGCCCACTTGCTCGCGGCCGGTTATGTTCACCGAAATCAGCCCTACACGGCGAATTTCGCTGCCTTCCCATATGCGTCCGAACAGCCCTGTGCTCCCTGTGTCTGCGTCCCCTGTGCGGTTGATGTACAAGTTGGCGATGGTATAGCCGTTGCCGTCAAATGACATTTCAAAGTATCTGTCAAATACCGTTTCGAATCCTCCGTTGACTTCCAAGAATTCGTCCGCGCTTCCGATGGGCAGCCAGCCGTTGCCGCTAATCCAAGCCTTGTTCACCACTTTGGCGGCGTAACTTGAGGCGTTATTGAAGTCCAAATTGCGCGTCAATTCGTAGCCGACGCAGGTCTCAGATGGGCAACCCATGTAGTCGATCGAGTTGGGAAAAGCGGCTATGTAGTCGTCCGTGTAAAATATGCCGTCTTGGCCTTCGTCAGCTTCGCCGTCGCCGTTCAAGTCCCAGCGCATCGCGTTGAGCTGCTCCAAGTTTGCGATTTCTATGAGCCCGTCGTTGTCCCTATCGTAGTCTATGGCGGACTGAGCGTAGGCGGCATTCGCGCCGCTAAGCGCGGGAACGGGGATGGCGGGGGTGAGGAGTATGGCGGCGGCGAGGGCGAGCAGAAATATACCGCTAGGGCGCCTCAGGGCAAGCTTGGCAAATACGCTAATGCGGATTTTAGTCATTGCTTGGTTTCCCATTCACTGCCGTCTCCATGCGTTTATTCGCTCTCTGAGTTCCACTAGAAAAGAGCGGACTTCCACTCGATTCACTTCGGCCTCATGTTTTGCAACAATGCGAGCGATGTCCGGCACAGTCCGATTGATTTCAACAGCGAGCTCTTCTACGAAGGCTTTCGTCGATCTGTTCTGATGTTGAAGTCCACCGGATATCAGGCTTTCAATGTGTCTCATGCGCTGTTCCATATCGGCAACTCCCAGCAACTCGGCGTATTCGTCCCTATACGCTGTCAGGGTTTGCCAAATCCACGTTTCGGGCGCGTCATTCCCCGGCAGGAACAGCGGATCTATCGCTTGTCCATACTGCTCTGCGACGCTCTTTAGTTGCGCTTCCATATCCCGGGAATCCCCATCGAGCGCCATAAGAAATTCCGCAAGCCTGTTGAACTTGGCGAGGGTGCGAATGTGCATAGGAAACTCGCTACTTCCCGTATCTCTGCCTATGATGATGTCTTCGTGTCGCAGCGTCAGTTCCACGTTGAGCACATCCAGAAAGCCGCGCAACAAGGCTTCGGCTACGGCGTCTTCGCACAAGATAGAGAGCCTATCGCGCGACTGCCCGTACAGCGCCTTCTGCATAATGTCCCGATAGGGCGGAGCTAGGCGTACTTCGGCGGTATCCTCATCGCGGTCAAGAAACAGCCGACCATCCGGCGGCACGCTCTCTAACACCACCGGGCTATGGGACGCTACTATTATTTGCAAGCGATTTCGCAATGCGATGCGTTGAAACTCCAGCATCACTTGCTGCTGAGTGTATGGATGAAGCCCCGCCTCCACCTCATCTATCAGAATAAGCGCGTCGTTCAGGTTGGATATGTCTTTTGACATTCGAAGGATTGCGCGCTCCCCGGAAGACATATGAAACTCCGAATATCTTGCATCGATCGCGCCTTCCAATTCGGCGAACAGCAGATCTCTGGACTGTGTGCTGATCTGTGAAAGGCTACGGTAGCGACGAGGCAGGACGCGGTGAGCGAATATGAGCAGGTCTTCCGTGATTTGCTCTTCCTGCAGTTCCCTGTGTCCAAGTTGCAGAAGGCTGCGCACTTCAGACGGATTCGTAAGATTAGCAAGTGTTCGTAGATACAGAGAGCGCTCGGGCTGGCTTCCACCCCTGCGTCCCATGTAACTACGATTCCATGCTTTGCCGCGTCTCCATATCATAGAGACGCGGTCATTGTTGTACAGGTAGTGAAATTCGAGTTCGGTCGATTCTCTAACATCTGCAGTAGAGGTTTTATTGCTTGTGAAGTTGGGGAATAGGGTTGACGGAACGAAGTCTCTCGGCCCCCTTCCCGGCACGCGGTAGGCGCAGGCGCAGGCGAATAGCGCCGTGGATTTGCCGCATCCGTTTGGGCCGGCGAGTACGCACACAGGGTAGTTGAACGGCACGCGCAAATCGCGAATGCCGCGCAGGTTGCGAATTCTTACCTCAGTCAAAATGTTGGAACGCTGCGCGCCTTGTTGTCTTAAAGCGTCCCACACTTCTTGCAACTGCTTCTCGATTAACGCCATAAAAGCGTCTCCCCAACTACTGGCCTGGCGTGATTTTCGTATTTTGTTGCATCATCCCAATTATGTCAATGTGTATGGTTAGACATAACGCAATCGGCATTGACACAATGATATTGCGCAGTGCGCCAATGCCGATTGCCAAGTTACAACCCGCAAAATGGGCGGGGCAGCAGAACGCGCCGCCCATTCCCCCCTACAGCGGCGGCCGCTGCCAGCCGCCTAGCGCGCTTTCTATGCGCTGCGCCGCCGCAATGGACACATCTTCGCGCCACGGACGGGCTATTATCTGCACGCCTATGGGCAAGCCTTCGGGGGATGCGCCGCAGCGCACTACGGTGGACGGCCAGCCGGTGATGTTGTATGCGGCGGTGTAGCTCATGCCGGGCTGGCGCTCATCGGTCAGCGATTCGCCGTGCGGCAGGGCGGGGAACGCCGCCACGGGGCATATAATCGCATCGTATCGCCGCATGAAGCCCAGCATCGCGCTGCGGAATGCGTCAACGCGTTCCAACACCGCCGAGTATTCGTCCACGGATACGGTGTCGTCGTCCGCCTGCGCCAAGCGCCGCGTGAGCCACGGGTGGGTTTCGGTTGTGCCGTGCTTGGCGAGCAGGCGGCGCGTCCAAGCGCGTCCATCGCCGCCGGATAGCGCATTGGACAGGTTGGGGTTCTCTGCGATGACGGCGGGGACGTCCTCTTGCGCCATTGCGCCGGCGTCGGCGAGCGCATCCACCGCCGCGCGCACCGCCGCTATCGTTTCGGGCGTGGGCGTGCGTATGCCGTTTTCGGTGTAGAAGCATATCCGCAAGCCGCTTATGTCCACATCAGACGGATCGCGCAGCGGCACGGGCGGGATGAACGGATCGCTCCAATCCGGCCCCGATATGATGGGCAGTATCAGCGCGAGGTCTTCTACATAGCGCGCCATTGGGCCGTTCTGCGTCAGCGAGTCCACCGCGCCCAAGCCGTGCGGAACGATGTGTCCGGTGCGCGGCACTCGGCCTGAGTTGGGCTTGTGGCCGGCGATGCCGCAGAAGTGCGCCGGATAGCGGACGCTGCCGCCGGTGTCGCTGCCGATGTCGAACGCCGAGCCTCCCACGCTGACGATAGCGCCCGCGCCGCCGCTGCTGCCGCCGGTGGTGCGGCTCTGGTCAAACGGGTTGTTCGTTTGCCCGAACACTAGGTTGTTGGTTTCTGCCGCAAGCGTGAGTTCGGGCGTGTTCGTCTTGCCCAGCAGGATGCCGCCCGCCGCGCGCAGCCGCGCCGCAACCGTGGCGTCTTGCTCCGGGACGAACTCGGCGCGTCCCAAAGTGCCGCCGGTGGTAAGCACATCTTGGGTGTCGATAGAGTCTTTGAGGGTGAACGGGACGCCGTGCAGCGCGCCCTTGCTTTCGCCGCGCGCCAAGGCGGCGTCCGCAGCGGCGGCTTCGGCGCGGGCGCGGTCTGCCGCAAGCGTTACCACGGCGTTCAGCGTCGGGTTCACTTCCGCTATGCGCGCCAAGTGCGCCTCCACCAGTTCGGCCGCCGATACGCGCTTGTCTTGTATCGCCTGCGCCATTGACTTTGCCGATGCGTAAATAATCTCGTCCATTGCGCCTTCCTCCTTCTTGCTTGCTTGTATCAGGGTCAGGGTGTCAGGGTTTGCGTTAGAGCATTGGAATGGGAATCAGGGACGTCGACGGCGCTTGCGATATGCCGACGTCGAGACGCCCGCATACGCTTTGGGGCGCAACGCCGCGCGCTGCCCGACGGCGCTTGCCTAGAATATGTCCGCCTGCATCATATCGGCGAATGTTTCGCGGCGGCGTATGAGGCGGGCGGCGCCGTCTTTGACCATCACCATCGCGGGGCGGCCGTTCAGGTTGTAGTTGCTCGCCATAGAGGGGGCGTATGCGCCCGATGAGGGTATGGCTACAATATCGCCCGATTGGATATGCGGCATAGCGATGTCGCGCACCAGCACATCGCCCGATTCGCAGTATTTGCCCGCAAGCGTAACCCGCTCTTGCGGCGGCGCGGACATTCGGTTCGCCAATACCGCTTCGTATTCGGAGCCGTAGATGGCGGGGCGTATGTTGTCGCCCATGCCGCCGTCTAGGGACACATACTTTCGCACGGTGGGGATGTCCTTGATGCCGCCCACGGTGTAGAGCGCAACGCCCGCGCGTCCCACGATGGAGCGCCCCGGCTCCAGCACAAGGCGCGGTTCGCCGAAGCCCAGATCGGCGCAGAGCTTCGCCGTGTTAGCGGTGATGACCTCTGCGTATTCGGCGATGGCGGGCGGCGGTTCGTGGCGCACATAGCCGATGGCGAAGCCGCCGCCGGGGCTGAACTGCTCCAAGCGCAGCCCTTCTTCTTTGAACTCGGCTAGGAAGTTCAGCACAACCTCTACGCCCAGCGCATACGGCTCAAGCTCGAATATGGGCGAGCCTAGGTGAAAGTGTATGCCGATGAGGTCGAGGTTGGCGGCGGCTATCGCTTGGCGTATCGCTTTGGCGGCGTCTCCCGTCTCGATGGAAAAGCCGAACTTGCTGTCCAGGATGCCGGTGGTGGTTGCGGCGTGGGTGTGCGGATCCACGCCCGGCGATAGGCGCAGCATGATGTCTTGGCGCGCGCCGCGCCGCCCTGCGATTTCGTCCAGCGCGCTCAATTCGTGGAAGCTGTCCACTACTATCTGCCCGATGCCGTATTCCAGCGCGAATTCCAGCTCATCGGGCGTCTTGTTGTTGCCGTGAAAGTAGATCTTGTCCGGGGGGAAGTTCACCGCTTTCGCTACGGCTAGTTCGCCGGCGGACACTACATCCAAGCCAAGCCCTTCTTCGTCGACGATGCGCGCGATAGCGGGGTTCACAAACGCCTTGGATGCGTAAGCGATGCGGCTGTTGGCGTATCGGCCGCCGAACTCGGCCGCGAACTCGCGGCACATGCCGCGCAGCGTATCCTCGTCGAACACATACAGCGGCGTGCCGAATTCGGCCGCTAGATCGACGGCGTCGCAGCCGCCAATCGCGAGGTGGTCGGCGTGGTTCACGCCTGCGGTGAATGGGAAGAGGGTTATGTTGTCAAAGGTCATTTGTGGGATGCTCCATATGTCTTATTGGTTGGTTGTGTTTCAGCGCGAATAGCGTTACCATACGGCGGCGGGCATTGCGCGGCGGATCTTATCATCCCGCGTTATGAGCGGCACGCGCAGGGCTTGCGCGGCGGCGGCTATGATCCTGTCGGGCATATCGGGCACCGCATCCCTAGGAATGCTGCGTATCGCATAAGCGTTGCGAAGGTCGAGCGATACAAGCCTGAGATTGCTGCTACCGTTTCTCAGTTCGTCCACCAAGATTTCGAGGATATAGGCGGGCAGCCGTCCTTTCTCAACAAGGTAGGTCATCTCAACGATAGAGATGGACGCCACATATATCGCATCGCCCGCGGCGTCCGCTTCTTCCAATACGGCGCCTGCGCGCGGGGACAATCTTTCGGGCGCGGTCAAATACCATATCGCGGCATGCGTGTCCACCAATACCGCGCTCATTCGTGAATGTCCTGATGAACGAGCTGACGGTCGTCAGCGCCTTCTTTCGCAGAGTCGCCGCCCCACATATCGCGCCGCGCCTCCGCGATGTCTTCTTCCGTGATGTCAATGCCCATATTCGCCCATGCCCCCATTAGGCTGCGGGGCGCTGCATCGTTGAGGTTTCGCGCAATGAGAAACTCTACGAAATGCAGAACCGTCTGCCGCTGCGCTTCGGGCAGTTCACGCAGCCGCGCTATGATGGTTTCTTCGATAGCCATATCGCCTTACCCCCTGGTTTATTGCATCTTTGCGTCCTTGCGCCTTTGCGTTAAGACTATACCCTATACTCCAAGCATTCCATTCGGCGGCGTCTTCTGCCATCCATTCGGACGCTTTGCGCTGCAACTCTACGGATATGTACTCGCCTTTGAGGTCTTTCAGCGCCCCGCTCCACTTTCGCAGCGTGATTGTTTGGCGCTCATACTTTTCGTGGATGTGTTCAATCAGACGCAGCGCATCAGACAATTCGCGGTCATTGAGTTCGCGCAACTCGGCGTCAAGGGCTTCTTCAAGCTTCGCCTTCCATTCGGCATTGCGCTCAGTCATCCATTCCGACGCCTTGTGCCGCAGCTCTGTCGAAGCGCGCATATTCGCGCATGCCCGCAGCGCTTCACGGCGTTCACGCTCCAATCTCGCATATCCATTGCGCTTGCCTTGGATGCCTTCTATCAGGCGCAGCGCATCCAATCGCCAGTGGGTTGGCAGCGTCCGTATGCGTTTCGCAACGGCATCTTCGACAAGCCTAATCTCTTCGATAGCCATATCGCCTTTGTCCCCCTGTGATTACTGCGTATCTAATCCATTGCGCCCCCGCGCCTTTGCGTCAAGCCTTGTTTGTTTTCATACGCTAATCCCCCTATCCAATCCCCAGCGCCGCCGGCAGCTCAGCGGCGCTTGCCAGCAGCAGATAGGGCGCGTAGTCGGCGAATGCGGCGCGCGGGGTTACGCCGGATAGCGCCGCCGCAAACGCAATTTCGGCGCGCTTTGCGGTCTCGGCGTCGGTTACGCTGTCGCCTACATATAGGCAGCGGTCGGCGCGGGCGTTGAGGCTTGCGACGGCGTGCAACAGTCCCCACGGGTGCGGCTTGAACTCGGCTACATCCTCGCCGCCCACTATCACGCCGAAGCGCCCGCCTATGCCTGCGCGCATCAGTATCTCTTGGATGCGCCGCCGAAACTTGGACGATACGATGCCTAGCGCAATGCCCTGACTCAGCAGCGCATCCGTCAGATTCGGCACAAAGTCGTACAGCTGCGTGGCGTCCGCCATCACATCGTCGGCGCGTTCTACGAAGAGGCGCTGAAACTCGGCGGCAAGCGGCGCATGTTCGCGCCCCGCCAGCGCCTCAAGCGTGTGCGGCAGCGATAAGCCGATTGTGCGCCGAATTGCGTCGTGTGATGCGGCGGTCAAGCCGATGCCGCTTAGCGCATAGTTGACGCACTCTATCACGCCGCTAGACGAATCGGCGAGCGTGTAGTCAAAGTCGAAGATGACGGTCTCAAAGCGCGCGCCGCTCACAAGCCCATCAACTCCGTCAGCGTTCTCAGGTCGGGAACCTCAAGGTCTGCGCCCGATGCGCCGTCGGTGGGGTTGCCGGACGCGCTGCCCTGCTTGCCGCTGCCGCGATTGCGGTTCACCCAAACCGCATCGATTCCCAGCGCCTTTGCGGGGGCTATGTCCAACTTGACGCTTTCGGCTATGTGCAGCGCCCTGTCCCGCGCAACGCCCATGCGCTCAAGCGCGAGGTTGAAGTTGTTGTGGGAAGGCTTGTAAGAATCCGCCTGCTGCGCGGTTACCACGCCGTCGAACTCCATGCCGAGCGTCCGCTGCGTGCCTGCGAACAGGTCATCGTCCACATTGGACACCACGCACAGCCGATAGCGCGTTTTGAGCCGGCGCAGCGCCTCAACGGTGTCGGCAAACGGCTGCCAAGCGCCGATGGAATCCACAAGGCAGTTGGCTTCCGCATCGGTGGGCGCAAAGCCAAGCCTTTCGCAGATGGCGACGGCGGTGGAGCGCAGCACATCGCGGTATCGGCGGTACGCGCCCGATTTGCCCGCCGCCTCGAACTCGGCGTATAAGCGCAGAAGCTCATCGGCGCTCACGCTGACGCCGCGCGCCGCCGCAACCGGCATCAGCGCGGCGGTTATGCCGCCTTCCCAGTCAATCAGCGTGCCGTAGCAGTCAAAGGTCAAAACCTCATATCGCTCAAAGTCAAGCATTGTCCGTCCCCTGCCGTATTGCGTTCATTGCGCTACATCGTAGGCGTCGGCGCCCGCGGCGCGCGCTCTGCCGTCGCGCTCCAGCTTGATGAGATGCGCGCGTATCTGGCTGCGCGCAGTGTCCATAAGCGCCGGATGAATGTTGCCGGCGTAGATGGCGTTCAGCAGATCGTCGATAGTGCGATTGCCCGCCGCCAGCAGATCGACAATCTGCTCTTCGCGCGCAAGCCGATGCGTGATAAGTTCGTTTAGCTTAGCCTGCGGCGTGTCGATCACGGGGCCGTGTCCGGGCGCAATTCGCTGCGTTTCGTAGCGCAGGAGCTTGCGCATAGAGGCGATATAGGCGCTCATATCGCCGTGTTCGGGGCTTATGACGGTGGTTCCCGTGCCTAAAACCATATCGCCGCTGAACAGCGTCCCGGTTTGGGGATGCAGGATGCAGAGGCTGCCTATGGTATGCCCGGGCGTGTGTATGAACTCCAGCGCTGCGCCGCCCAGGTCCAGCGTATCGCCGTCCGCAAGCGCCGTATCCACGCTTGCGCCCAAGTCCGCCTCGATGGCATCGCGCTCATCGGCGCTGCATGCCAGCGGGGCGGCGGTAGCCTCGCGCAATCGCAGCGCGCCGCCGATATGGTCGCCGTGCCGATGCGTCAGGATTATCGCGGCAATCGGCGGCTGTCCCAGCGCGCGCCAATGCGACAGGTGGGCGCTGATTTCATCGTCTTTGCCGTAAGCCGTATCCACAAACGCCGCCTGCGCGCCGCCCGCAATCAGATACACATTCGGGACATACACGCCTTCATGCGCGCCTTCGCCCACGGTAATTTGATGGATGCCTGCTGCGATTTGGGTGGTGGCAGGTTTCATTGCGCGTTCCTCAACTAATCCTGTTGAATTATCGGTCTATTAGATCTAAAAACTCCAACCTTGTTCGCGGATTAAACCGACAACATCTATACACCGTATATTCAGCGCGTCGCAAACATCGGGAATATGAGGGCGACTTAGGCTGTTAGTGCGTGTTTCACAAGTAACTACGGCGCAATCTTCAACTTGCGCCAGCGCAATTACGAAAGGATCGGCGCCGGAGCGGTTCCTTCTGTTGTCAATCAGTCTTGGGTATTCCTCGAGTATGCGGATTACGGCTTGCTGAATGTGTCCGTACAAAGGAACGAACATCTGCTTACGCTCAAGCGCCCAACGATACACTTCGTCGTCTTTACGCCTCAGTTCTTCCAACACCTCTTCGGTAGCTAGAAGGCGCACGGATTGTATCAAATCATCGAAACCTTCCCATAGCGATCCAAAAATGTCGGGAGGATAATCGCGGTTCCACGGATTCAGAAAAGCGCTCGTGTCAAAGCTGTATCGCAAGATTCGCTCCGATGACATTCAGTCAGGATACCCGAAAGACGGCAGATTCTATCTTGGGCAGATGCTTCAGTTTAACCTCAAGAAAATCCGAAACGTCGCTGGCGGTGATATAGTTTTGGCGATAGGCTCGCAAAACTAATACGGCAAATGACCGCCCGGTTCTGCTTAGCGCTTTGCGGTATGGAGGGACGGGGCCGCCCGGATTATTGTTGTAGGTTGAGTATTCTTTCTGAAGCTGTTCGCGTTTCATTCCGTAGAACGATGCGCTTGCGCGGCCTATGCTCAGTAGCCTGCGCAACGTTACTTCTCTGCTAACCCCATACCTATTCGACAAGGCTTGCAGTTCGCCATCGCTCCATATCATCCCATCGGCTTTGGATGCCACCATATCTTCAGCCATTAAGCGTTGGCGCGGCATCAGCGCGGCTCCTGCGACTCTGTTGCAGAAGACCTCAATTTCGTTTTCATCGTACAGATCGCATATCCCGCCCTCGCGCAGCAAGATATGCGCAAGTTCGTGGAGCAGCGTGAAAATGCGCCCATTCACCGAGTCTTTGTTGTTGACCACAATCGCGGGCAGCGGCATATCGCTTATTGAAAACCCCCTCATCTCATCAAGCCGCACGCCCACGGATTGAAACACCAAGACCCCGGCATCCTCCAAGGCGGCACGCCAAGCGTTGAATGAATCGTAGCCAGGCTTCCAACTTATCTGCTCGTCAACGCTAACGCCCAAATAGGCGCGGATTTCGCTTGCCAAAACTTCCGCGTCGTCGTTAAGAGTAGCGGTCAATAGAAAATCGGGAGGCTCTTCGTCGATGGCGCTGATGAGTTCCAGCGCTACTTCTCTACGCGCTATGACGCCGCGTATCTCAAGAGCGAGTTCGGTGGACTCGTTAGTTGCAGCGCCCCCGGGCAGACGGCGAAAGTCGCGCATCGCTTGAAACCCTGACGGGGGTTCGGGAAGGTAAAACACCGCAATCGGTCTTTTGTAAGCGTTGGCGAGTTTGCGAAGCTGATTGATGGTAGGACGAGCTTCCCCGCTTTCCCAAAGTTTCATCCGATCAGGCGTAACATGCGCTTTCTTTGCGGCCGTTTCAATATCCAGCCGAGCGCCCTCTCTTGCCCAAACCAGCATCTCTGGCTTGACCATCGCCTCTATTCTTTGCGCCATAACTCTATTTGCCTGATTTACTGTCGTTGCGGTATCGCTATTATAGCCTTTATTCGGGCTGCAGGCGCTACAACTCTATTCGGCGCACCCGACGGCTGGCGTCCCGCTTGACGGACTTGTGCGCGGCGGAGATAAGCGGCCGATATGGAACGGCTAGGTGGTGGGCGTAGATGTGCTGCTTGCCTTTGAAGTCCAGGGTGGGCATAACGAATTCTCCGCGCGCTGCTCATGTTGATTGCCAGTATTGCGGTTTATCCTATCAGACGCTCTTGTATCGCGCTATACGGCTTGGGGGCGCATTCGGCTAAGGAAGGTTTCAACGCAAAGGCGCAGGGGCGCAAAGGGGGGTTAGGGCTGCATATCTAGTAGGCTAATCCGCGGGTGGGATGTGTTAAACTAGCGCTAATCTTACCATTAGACTGGGCGGGTTGGCGGAGTGCATTAGCGGAAGCGTTTGGAGGGCATTATGCTTAACGGAAGCGGCGGTCAATTGCAGGGGGCGCTGGCGGGCGTGAAGGTGCTGGACTGGACGATGTGGCAGTTCGGGCCGGTGGCGGCGTCTATGCTGGGCGATATGGGGGCGGATGTTATCAAACTGGAGGCGCTGGACGGCGATGTGGGGCGGGCGGTGTCCTCTATGGAGTCGGCGCAGGCGGGGATGCCCAACGGCAGGAACGCCTACTTCGAGACTTGCAATCGCAGCAAGCGCGGGATTGCGGTCAACCTGAAGACGGCCGAGGGCAGGGAGATAGCGCATAGGCTTGCGGCGCAGGCGGATGTGCTGATCGAGAACTTCCGCAACGGCGTGGCGGAGCGGCTGGCGATGGACTATGAGACGCTGCGGGAAATCAACCCGATGCTGATATACGGGACGGCGTCGGGGTTCGGGACTGAGGGGCCGGACGCGGGGATGCCGTCGCTTGACGCATGCGGGCAGGCGCGCGCCGGGCTGATGATGTCGGCGACGCCGGACTGGGCGAAGCATCCGGTATCGGTGAGGGGGGCGCCCTCTGATCAGATAGGCGGGATAATCCTGTGCCTAGGGATACTCTCGGCGCTATGGGCGCGGCAGAGCCAAGGGGTTGGGCAGAAGGTCGAGGTATCGCATATGAGCAGCACGATGTGGCTGCAAGGGCTTGCGGTGGGGATGGATTTGCTCATCGGCAGCCATATGCCGGCGCTGAACAGGGACAGCGTGCGCAACTATATGTACAACATCTACTTGTGCAAGGACGGCAGCTGGCTGCGAATATCCAACCCGCAGCCGAAGCGCTACTGGCGTCCCTTCGTGGAGGCGCTGGGCTTGTCCTATGTGTTGGACGATCCAAGGTTCCAGGGCGTCGAGGACGGGGCTGAGGTTTCGCCGGAGCTACTTGGGCTGATCGAGGACACCTTCAAGACGCGCACATACGCGGAGTGGGACGCGGTGTTCCGCCGATACGGGTTCATCTACGCCAAGGTGCAGTCGATAGCGGAGCTGCGGGACGATCCGCAGGTTATCGCGAATGACTACATAACGGACTTTGAGCATCCGGACTTGGGGGCAATCAAGGTGTGCAACTTCCCGGTGAAGTTCAGTGAGACGCCGTCGGCGATAGTGCGGGGGGCGCCTGAGTTGGGGCAGGATACGGAGTCGGTTCTTATCGACGAGTTGAGGTATGACTGGGACGACATAGCGCGCTTCCAGGATGCGGGCGCTATATTGTAGGGCGGATGCGCCGCGCTGCAAACGGCGGTTTGGCGGGATGGTTGGGATTGTCAGAAACATATCCCGGCCATCCCGCCTTGGTTTTGGTTGCGGGGGCTTTGCGCCGGCTTATCTTGGCCGTCCCGCTTTGGGTTTTGCGCCGCAGACGCTTGCTTTCGGCTGCTCTATAGGGAAGGCTTAACTGCGGGGCCACCAGTCGGTGTCGGGGACGTCGACGTGGGCGCGGTTGAGTTCGGCGGGGGTACGGCAGCCGACGTAGGCGAGGGCGCGGTCGAATTCCACTTTGAGTATGGTGAGCATATGCTCTACGCCGGCGGCGCCGTTGTAGGCTAGTCCCCAGTAGAGCGGGCGTCCCACAAGCACGGCGCGCGCGCCTAGGCATAGCGCTTTGAGGACGTCGAGGCCGCGGCGCACGCCGGAGTCTAGGTACACTTCCAGGCGGTCGCCCACGGCGTCGGCTATTGGGCCGAGGGTTTCGATGCTGGAGGGGGTGCCGTCGAGTTGTCGGCCGCCGTGGTTGGAGACGACGATGCCGTCAACGCCGTATTCGGCGCACTGCACGGCGTCTTCGACGGTGCGGACGCCCTTGACGATGAGCGGCAGGCCGGTGAGGTCGCGCAGCCAGTCGAGCCGGTCCCAAGTGAGGCCGACGTAGCCGGGCGGATCCCAATCGGTGAGGTCGGGGACGCCTACGCCGCGCCGCTGGACAAGGTCGGGGCGGTCGCGCATGCTGCCCCAGTGTAGGCCGGGCATCGCTACATAGTCGTTGCGGAGGTCGCGCTCTTTGGGGCTGCCGACGGGGGTGTCGATGGTGAGGCATATCGCCTTGTAGCCGGCGGTTTTGGCGCGCTTGACTAGGATTTCGGTTACTTCGTCGTCGAAGTGGTAGAGCTGGAACCAGAGGGGGCCGGTGGCTACATCGGCGACTTCTTCGATGGAGTAGCCGGAGCTAGTGGGGAGCGTGTAGAGGGTTCCGACTTTGCCTGCGCCGGTGGCGGTGGCGCGCTCGCCTTCGGGGTGCGCTTGGCGCTGTCCGCCGGTGGGGGCGACCATAACGGGGAAGCTTATCTTTTCGCCAAGCACGGTGGTGGAGAGATCTCTGTCCGAGACGTCGGTGAGGAAACGGGCGTTGACCATAATGCGGTCGAAGGATGCGCGGTTTCGGCGCTTGGTGATTTCGTCGTTGGACGCCGCGTCCACGAATGTCCACATGTTGTGCGGCATGCGCTGGGCTGCTAGGGCTTCCATATCGAACAGGTTTATAGGATCCATCGGCTAGTTTCCCTCCAACTAATGGTGATGAATGCTTTGCGCCATTCTGACAACAATCGGGAATTATACTCTTAATGGCGGGAATGTCAAAGGCGCAGGCGATTGGCGGCGGCGATTGCGATTTGACTGCGTCGGCGGCGGTCGACTCGGCTTGAATGCGCGCTTGTTTAGCGCTATTGTGTGAGTAAGGGCTTGTCTGCCGCGAGGGAGGGCGCGGCGGGCGCGGCGCATTTCCCTCGTCCCCTCGTCACATCGCGAGAAATCCGATGCAAGAATTCCGACGACAAGACGATTATCGGGAAGAGTCCGCCGGCTACGATAACGGCGGCGGCGGGTTTGGGCTGCCGTTGGGCGCAAGCGGGGCGACGTTCGCGACGTGGGCGCTGCTTGCGGTCAACTTGGCGGTGTATGCGCTGCTGGAGTTGAGCGGCGGGTCTGACGATATGCGCGTGCTGCTGCGGTTCGGTGCGATGTACGGGCCGCTGATTGGGGCGGGGGAATACTGGCGGTTGTTCACTGCGATATTCCTGCATTCGGGCATACTGCATCTGCTGTTTAACTGCGTGGGGTTGTGGATAATCGGCAGGCTTGTGGAGGGGTTGTACGGGCGGTTTCGGTTCATCGCGATCTATCTGATAGCGGGGTTGTCGGGCAGCGCGCTGAGTTATGTGTTCAACAAGACGGCGGCGGGGGTGGGCGCAAGCGGCGCCGTATTCGGGATACTTGGGGCGCTGACGGCGTACTTTTTGGCGCATCGGGACTTGATGGGGGATATGGGCAGGCAGAACTTGACGGGTTTGGCGGTGGTGGTGGCGCTCAATTTTGCGGTGGGGCTAATCATACCCGGCATAGACAATTGGGCGCACTTGGGCGGGCTTGCGGGCGGCTTCGCGTTGGGGCTTGCGCTTGCGCCGCGCTATCGGTACGAAACGGTTGAAACGCCGTTTGGCGTAGGGCGGCGCATATCGGGGCAGCGCTCGCCGGGGATGCGCTGGCTTGTGGCGGTCGTGGCGCTTGCGGCTATCGTGGGGTTGGTGCGATTGGGGGACGCGCTGTCGTGATGCGGGCGCTCGGCGTTATGCCATCGGGTTGACGTCGGGCAGGTTTAGCAGAGCTGCGCCGTGGTGTTCCAGCGCGATGCCGCTGGGGTTGAGGTGTTGGGCGGCGGCGTTGATGTTTCGGAGGCAGCGCTGGAGCGGGCTGCTGTGGAATATGGCTTCGCCGCCGGCGTATCGGAATGCGGTGGTTACGACGTCAAGGGCGACGCGGGTTGTATAGGCCGATACGCCGCGCATTTCGGCTTGGGACGCGGCGTCGGGTATGCGGCCTTGGCATGCGACGGCGTAGGCGCGCTCGAAGACGTCGTGGGACAGCATGCGGGCGGCGCGCAGGCGAAAGTCGCATTCGGCGATGTCGAGGCGGAATGCGCCGCGGTCTGCGACGGATGTGGGGGGACGGCCGCGGCGCTTGGCGGGGGCGAAGGCTATGATTTCGTCTAGGGCGCGTTGGGCTACGCCGAGCGCGAAAGCGGCGTGTTCGTTTGCGACGAAGCCGGGTCGGCCCATGCGGTAGATAGCGCCGCCGCGCTTGGGCTGGAACGCCAGCGAGTCCCAGGTGAAGGCTTGGGGGACGAATAGGTCTGATACGGATATGTCGTTGCTGCCTGTGCCTTCCAGACCGAATACCTGCCAGTTGTCGTGAATGCGGGCGCTTGCGGTGGGATAGACTAGCGCTAGGGATATGGGGGGATCGTTGGGGTCGTCGGCGGGGATTATTGCGCCGGCCGACATCCATTCGGCGTGGCGGACGCCGCTTGCGAAGGGCCATCTGCCGCTGAGAATGTAGCCGCCGTCGACGGGGGTTGCCTTGCCCATAGGGGCGGTGGAAGTAGCGCCGAGCGGGATGTAGCCGTTGGGGAAGATTTCCGCGATGGCTTCGTCGGCGGCGTATGCGCCGGGCTGTCCGACGGCGGTAGCGCCAATCATAAGGCACCAGCCGGCGGCGGCGTCAATGTAGGATAGCGCTTCAATGACTTCGATTTGGGTTACGGGGTCGGCTTCCGCGCCGCCAAGGGGGCGGGGGAGTTTGAGCGCGAAAAGCCCGGCGCTGCGGATGGCGTCGACGGATGCGGGGGGCAGGGTACCGATGCGCTCGGATTCGTCGGCGCCGGCGCTGACGGTGTGGCGCACGGATTCCACGGCGTCGAGCAGGAACTTTCGTTTTTGCGCGCGGTCGTCGGGGAATTCGGGCAGCATGGGTTTTGCACCTCTTTGTGGTCAGCGGTCGGGGTTGGTCTGCTGCTGATTTTAGCGCAAAGGCGTGGGGGCGCAAAGGGGGGCGCGGTTAAGGTTGTTATTGCGGAAGCGCATCGGATGCGGCGGCATTGCGCGCGCTAGCTGCGGTAGCGCAAGCCTACTTGCGCTTGCTCTAGCAGGCGGCCGTCGCGGATTTCTTTCACTTCGTCAGCCATAGATAGCAGGGTGGAATCGTGGGTGGCGGATACTACGCTGATGCCTTGCTTGATTACCATATCTTTGAACAGCCCGAATATGGCGTGGGCGTTGTTGGAGTCGAGTTCGCCGGTGGGTTCGTCGGCTAGGATAAGCGAGGGGCGTATGACGATGGCGCGCGCTATGGCGACGCGCTGCTGTTCGCCGCCGCTGAGTTCATAGGGGCGGTGCTTGGAGCGCGTCCACAAGCCAACGATGTCGAGCGCTTCGCGCGTGCGCTCGGCGCGCTCGCCGGCGGCTACGCCGCTGATGCGCAGGGGTAGTTCCACATTCTCAAACGCCGATAGCAGTGGCAGCAGTCCGAATGATTGGAATATGAAGCCGATGCGGTGGCGGCGCAGGTCGGTGAGCTGGCGCTCGGTCATTTGGGCGAGGTCTTGCTCTTCGAACAGCACTTTGCCGCCGCTGGGCTTGTCTAGGCCGGCCATTATGTTGAGCAGTGAGGTTTTGCCGCTGCCGGATCTGCCTACTACGGCTATGAATTGGCCGGGGAAGACGTTCAGGTTGACGCCGCGCAGGGCGTTGACTTCTTCGGAACCGAGTTTGTGGGTTCGGAAGACATCTACGGCGGCGAGAAGCCTTTGGATTCTGCTCAATTTGGGCTGCTCCTGTGTGGGTTGGCGCATCGGGCGGCGGCATATGGTGGGCATCAGTTGGCGGCGCTGCGGCGGGCTATTGGGTGTCGTCGGGGGTTAGGGTTACTTTGCCGTCGACGGCGTCGATGCGGGCGCGGGCGCCTATTTTGAGGCGGTCGATGATGTCTCTGGGTATCTGCACTCTGCCGCTGCCGTCGACTAGGATGAATTCTTCTAGGGGCTGGTCGGTTTCGGCGGCGCCGGAGAGGCGCTGATAGGTTACGCGGCGGCGCACTTCGGTCGCCATTTTGCCGTCGCGAATCATTACCACGCGGCCTACTTTGTAGGCGATGTCCGGGTCGTGTGTAACGATAAGGATGGTGGTGTCGAGTTCATTGTTGATAGCGCCGAACAGGTCTAGGATTTCGGCGGCGGTGGCGTCGTCAAGTTCGCCGGTGGGTTCGTCGGCGAGCAGCAAGGGGGGATGATTGGCGAGCGCTACGGCGATTGCGACGCGCTGCTGTTCGCCGCCGCTGAGTTTTTCGGGGGTGTGTCCCATTCTATGGCTTAGGCCGACGAGTTCCAACAGGTCTTCGGCGCGCTTGCGGCGCTCTGTGGGCGATGTGAAGGTTAGCATCATGGGCAGGGCGACGTTTTCTATGGCGGTGAGATATGGGAACATATTGCGGCTTGTTTGCTGCCAGATGAAGCCGACTTCGTCGCGGCGATAGGTTTCGACGTCGTTGGGCGTCATTCGCAGCAGGTCTTTGTCGCCGACGGATACGCGGCCAGCGGACGGGGCGTCGTAACCGGCGAGGATGTTGAGCAGCGTGCTTTTCCCGCTGCCGCTTGCGCCTACGATTGCGACGACTTCGCTGCGGCGCACCTTGAGGTCGAGTCCGCGCAGCGCCACTACTTCGAGGTCTGCGATTTTGTATATTTTGAACAGGTCTTCGCAGACGATATAGGCTTCGTTGTTTGCGTAGGTCAATAGCCGCTCCCGATGGCGGTCGGCGGCGGATGCGCGCCGATGCGTTGGCGTGGTTGGGTTAGAGTTCGCCGAGCCGCAGGATGCGCTGCAGCGATATTCTGCGTATGAACCAGATCATTCCAAGTATGATTAGGGTGAAGACAAAGACCATAAAGCCGTATGTGAGAGCCAGCGTTCCCCAGTCGATTTCGAGCACGAATGGGGGCAGCACTTGCGCGCCGCGGTCGTTGTGGCTTAGGAAGGGCATGATGATAGCGCCTAGCCGTCTGCCCATTTCAGCGCCGAGCGCCATTCCGGCGGCTATGACTAGCGCCTGCTCCAGCCAAACTAGGGTTATGAGCTGGCGCATTGAGAAGCCTACGGTTCGCATTAAGCCGAACTGCATTTCGCGCTCGCGGAACGATACATATGAGTGTACCAGAAAGCCGAGGCAGCTTAGGATTAGCACCGCGCCGAAAGCCATGAAGAGCAGCGCGCGCCAGCCGGCTTGCACAAGCGGGTCGACGGACGATTCGTTCAGCGCTTCTATGCGGTCGTGGACGGCGCGGCTATGGAAGGGGGCGGCGCCGTCGCGTAGTTCGTGGACGAATGCGGCGCGCGCGCTGCCGTTGGATACGGTGGCGAGCCAGACTTCGTTGGGCTTTACTTCGGCGGATGTGGCTTCCAGGTTGGTGTAGCGAATGACGGACGCTATGTCCGAAATCAGGTAGCGCCTGGTGTGGGTGTCGAGCGTGGGGAAGTAGTCGAATGAGTCTATGATGCGAATGGGGACGCGGTGGCCTGAGACGGATACGGTGAACTCTTCGCCGACGCTGTGGCCGGTTTCGGTTAGGAATAGGCTGCTGGCAAGCACGGGCAGGGGGCTTGCGGGCGGCCCGTGGTATATGCCGCGTCCGGTGAGCGGCGAGCCTTCGGACCATATGAATTGCGCTGCGTCTTGGGCGGCGGATGCAGCGCCGCTTGCGCCGACGGGCTGCAGGATGTCGGTTATGGATTCGCGCGCGCCGCGCAGCGCCGTCCACTCATCCACGGACTTGAAGTCTTCCAGGATGGTCTTGGCGTTGGACGCGCTTCGTGTCCAGATTTCGTCGATGACGATGCTGCCGGCGCGTAGTCTGCCGCGCGAGTTGGTGTCGTGGATGGACAGCGATACTAGGGTTAGCGGCGCTTCGGGCTGCAGGGGCGCGCGTCGGCGGAAGCTGCTGCCGCGCGATAGGCTGCGCTCTAGGATTATCCAATCGCCGCTGCCGCCAAGCCTGCCGATAACATAGGTGAAGTAGCGGTCGTTGGCGTCTTTGATTCGCAGCGACACGGCGATGCTTTCGCGCGGGCGGTCGGGCTTGAGGCGCATGCCGATTGCGCGGGCGTCCGGCGGGATTGCGACGCCTATGGGCGGGTCGGGATGCTCCAGCCGGGTGAGCAGATCGGCCATTGGGCGCTCGGAGAAGTCGTCGCGGAACCAGCCGACGCGGTTCATTGCATCGCCGTCGACGCCTACCATCGTGTAGCTTTCGCCCAGCAGCTTGGACAGATCCGTGCCAAACGCCTTTATGACGGGGGCCGCTTCGCTGACGATGGGCAGCGCTTCGTATGAGTGGGCGAATGGGATGCTGCTGCCGCGGCTGTTGAGGGTAACGCCTTCGATGCGGATGTCCGCGCCGGCGGCGTATTGCGCCTGTTCGCGGAAGCTGCGCTCTAGCGTGCCGCCGAAACTCGCGGCGAATATGCCCAAGCCCGCCATTAGGATTAGCAGCAGGGACATTCGGGCGTAGTGGGTTGGGTTGCGCGCCATCTGCCACATGCCCATAGAGAAGCCAACGGGCGCGCGGGCGGCGAATGCGCTGAACGCCATAAACGCTAAGCCAAGCGGCAGCGGGACGAACACGGATGCGCCCGCCGATACGCTGACTACAAGCACGCCGCCGATGATGCCGGGGGTTACGGCGGTAGCGCCGCTTTGGAACGCTAGGAACTCCAACACGGGGGCGTTGAACGGGCTTAGCATAAGCGCTGCTACGACGGCGGTTTGCGCGGCTAGTCCGATTACGCGCAGGCGGGCGTTGGGAGCGCGCTCGGTTGCCCAGTAGAGCGCGGCGGGGACGGCAATGGCGGCGAGCGCAATGCCGCGCAATGACCAGGCATCGCCGCCGCCGCCGAACAGGATTGCGGCGGCTTGCACGGCGGCGACTACGCCGATTATGAGGTGCATCAGGTTGGGGGAATCGCCGCTGATGAAGCGGACGGCGAGCGGAAATAGGCGCAGCAGCGCCACCGCAAACGCAACCAGTATGAGCGCGGGAACGGCGAGCAGCGCCTGATTGACCGCTACATCGCCGAATAGCCCGGTCGCTACTACGGAGCCTTGGTCGTAGAGCTGACGGAACAGGAATATGCTCACGATTAGCAGCATCACATCCAGATAAAAGCGCTGGTAGAAGGGCTGGCCGGCGGGGCGGGCGGACTGCTGGCGGTGGCGGGCGACGCCTATGCGGGACGCGCGGACGGCGGGTATGAGCAGGGCGGCGAAGCTGAACAAGCCTCCTAGCGCGCTCATCATATAAGCGCCGCCGGTGATGAAGACGCCAAGCCTATCGCCGCCGCTGAGGCCGCCGAATGCGGGCGTGTAGCCGAGCATGCTGATGATGGCGGCGGCAAGCAGTGGCGCCGCTAATACGGCAAGCAGCGATATGGCGGCGCCCTCCAGCACGAACACCGCGAGTATTTGGGCGGAGCTGGCGCCGCGGCTGCGAAGCAGCGCCAGCTCGCCGCGCTGCTGCTCAACTAGCAGCGACGAAAGCGTTATGACATAGTATAGGATTACTACGGCTATCAGCACCATCACTACGAACATCGGTATTTTGCTGAAGAACAGCCGTCGGTCGTAATCGGCTAGGGTGGAGTCGAGTTCGGTTATTTGGCGAAAGCCGAAAAGGTTGGACGAAAGCCGCGAGCGCATCGCGCGGATGTGCAGGTAGGTTTGGGTGGTGTTGGCGGCGTTGAGGCGGGTTCGGTCGACATCCAAGTGCCAGGCATAGGATGCGTCCATATCGGTGAACTCCGCGCCCAGAATGTTGAAAAACATCTGCTCGGAGACATAGAACGGGACGGTGCGAAACGATCCGGATGTAACGGTTTGGAACAGGGCGTCGTCCTGGTACCAGAATTCGCCGTCGGGTTCGTTGCGCTCGAATAGGCCGCTGATAACCACGCTTGCATAGGGGATGCGGTCGCGCCAGTACGGGACGGCCGAGAGTCGATCGCCCACGCCTACGCCGAATGCTTGGGCGGCGTGGGCCGGCACAATTGCCTCCAACTCTAGGGGCGCTGCGGAGTTGGCGATGGGCTGCTCGCTGGGGAAACGGCCGCCGGGGAGCAGGGTTATGTTGTCCGTGAGACGGGGGTTGAACGAAAAGAATGCGCGCGCGTCTCCGTCGCCGGCGGCGTGTTCTTCGCCCGGGAACGCAAGGTAGAAGGTAGCGGTCTTGGCGCTGCGCCGCACATCCTTGAAGAGCCAACCTAGCCTAGCCTCGAACTGATTTTGGGTTGCGTTGGCTACCTTTTGGTATTCGTCGATGGTTGTGGGGCCGCGCTCGGCTTTTATGAGTATGTCCAGGTCTAGGTCGTGGACGCCGGCAAGCGTGTTTTTGAGCGCAAGCTCGCGCAGGGCGTCGAAGTAGATTACGGTGCCTGCCATCACGGTGGACGACAGCAGAACGCCGATGACCACGGTGGACAGCAGCCGCCAATGCGATAGGCTGCGCTTCGCCACCATCGGCCAGGCTGCGATTATTGCGGATATGACTTGACGCATGGGTTAATTGCTTTGCTGGCGCATAGGTTTGCGCGCGATAGATTTATGGGCGATAGGTTGGCAAGGGCGGGCATAGTTGCGCTTAGTGTTAGTTCGGCTTGCGCTTGATTGCGTTGGCGCTATTTCGGGATTGCTCCCCTTTGGTTACCCTCTTGGGCTACTCTAGGCGTGATACGGCGTGAAAGTCTAGGCGGCGCATGCTGCGGGTGAGGCGGTATATCGCCAGCGCGAATATGGTTATCAGCGCGGCGTAGAGCGGCAGCAGGAAGCGCAGATCGGTTTCCAGGATGAACGGCGGTATGACCTGCCCGCCATCTTCGGTTACCGCAACGGATGATACCATAAGATCGCTCATAACCCATCCGGCGGCGCTGCCGAGTCCGATGCCGATAGCCACGATGATGAGGTGTTCGAGCGCCAGCATAGCCGCCATTTGGCGGGGGGACAGCCCGACGGACTGCAGGAAGCCCATTTCGCTGCGGCTGCGGTTGGCGAATGCGAGCAGGTAGGTTATGTAGCCGAGCGCCGCGGTGAAGACGATTATAGCCATGGCAAGCAGCGCAATCGCCTGCCAGCCGGCGGTTATGAGCGGATCGAGGCGGACGCGCTCCAGTTCTTCGTCGCGGTCGCGCACAAGGTTTCTGCCCACAAGCCGATTCACCACTTGGCGCACGGAGTCGCCGGCGCCGGGCGCTTTTTGGATGAACATTTCGTTGGGCGCCGCCACAACCGCCGGGCTTAGGATGTTGATATGGCGTATGAGCGTTTCCAGGTCGGCTAGGATGAAGCCGGCGCCGCGCGGGTCTAGGGTTGGGAACAGATCCACCGCATCGCGCACTTGGATGGGGACGAAACGGCCTTTAATTTCCACTATCAGAAAATCGCCGATGCGCGCGCCGGACGCCCGCAGGAACGAACTGCTCGCCACCACGGGGACGGGGCCGCCGCTTGGACTTTTGTATATGCCGCGCAGTCCGTTGTCGGTGTCCTTGCCGAAAGTGAATACGCCGGCGCTATCGCCGTAGAGGGCGTCTTCTTGCGTGATTTGGAGCGAATCGGATGATAGCGTGGATGTGGCGAGCGGCAGCCAGCGCGAGCCGGCGTCTTCGAAGTCTTCCAGGGGGCGTACCGCCCCGCTTGCGCTGATAGTGTGAACTTCGTCGATTAGCAGCGAACCGGCGGTTCCGGCGGGGCCGAATACGGGCTCGTAAATCTGTATGGACACGAGTTGAACGGGGCGCTTGAGGGAGCGCGGTATCTCGATGGCGCGCTGATGCCATTCGGGGGGCCCCATATTGCCGAAAGATTGGGTATCGAGCGCGCCGTCTGCATCCTGCAGCACAACCCACATGAACATATTGGGATAGTTGTCGGCGGGTTTTGTCCAGAGGCCGATGGCATCGGCGTCTTCGGGTAGGGTGAGCGGCTGATTGACGGTAAGCGGATTTAGCGCGCGCATCACTTCGGGCAGCGGGTTGCGCGAAAAGTCGTCGCGGTACCACGAATTGTATTGAAAATCGTCGGACTCCACCGCAAGCAGACGGAATGATCGGCCGGTGTAGTTCGCCCCCAAGGAGCCGCGGTCGCGCAGCGAAAGCGAAACCGATGTTACGCCAGGGATGGTGGAGTAGCGGCGCTTGATGCCGTCGACGCTGCGCGATATGTAGCCGGGGATGCCGGTTACGCGCATATCGGTGGCGACATCGTACAGGATGCGCTCTTGGTAGCTTCGGTTGAGCGTGCCGCCCACGGTGGTGGCAAGCACGGCTAGTCCCGAGACCATCACAAGCAGCAGCACAAGCCAGCTGTACTGCAACGGATTGCGCGCCATATGCCATAGGCTCATTGACACCCATACGGGCGCTATTTGGGACAGCAGCGCGAAACCCAAGTAGAGTAGCTGCAGCGCTATTGTGAGCGCAAAGGCGATTGTGGGCAGAAAGGCTAGGGTTCCGGGCGTGGGCGTGTGCAGCAGCAGCAGCGCCGCAGTCAGCGCTGCTTGCGCTCCGAAAGCGTAGAGTTTGGCGCGGCGGCGTTGGGCGCGCCGTATCGCCCAGTACGCGGCGGCGGCGGCAAGCGCTATCGCAAGCGGCGGGACGGCGGCGGCGATGTCGCCTTGGCGCAATCCGTCCAAGAGCAGCGCAACCGCAAGCGTGGCGGCGGTCGTCCATACATACAGATGTATGAGCGCGGGGGATTCGCCGCTGATGAAGCGCACGAATAGGGGGAAGAAGCGCATGAATACCAGCGCTACCAGCGTGAGCAGCAGCACGGGCGCGAACAGCAGCGCTTCGTTTATCTGTACGCCGCTGAATAAGCCGCCGGATACTATCTGCCCTCTGGCGTTGAGTTCCCAGAACACAAGCCCGCCGATTGCCAGCACCATAAGGTCGAGGTAATAGCGCTGAAAGAATGGGACTACGGGCGGGCGTGAAGAGCGAAGCTTGTGTATGACCAGGCCGCTGCGCGCGCCCACCACGCCGGGGATGACGAATATGGCAAGGGTGAGCGCGCCCACGCCGGCGGATACGATGAAGGGCGTCCAATGCCAGTTTATCGGCAAAAGCGCGCCGTCGGTTATGTCCAGGAAGTAGGGCAGCATCCCGGATACGGCGACGACGGCCATAGCGAGCAGCGGGGCGACGACTACGGCGGTTGCGGTGATTAGCAGCCCCTCTATGGCGTACAGACGCACAAGCTGCGCCATGCTGACGCCGCGGCTTCGCAGCAGCGCCACGTCGTCTTCGCGGCTCTGCACAAGGTAGGACACCATCATCGCTAGGTAGTACAGCACGGTGATGACCATAACGGTTAGCAGCAGCAGCAAGGGTATGCTGGTGAAGAAGCTTCGGCGCTCGAACTGCTGAAGCAGCGCCTTGATGCCGGTGAACACGGCGGAGCCCTGCATCCGAACCGCCATTCCGTTTTCCATATTGTCGAGGCGGCGGCGCAGGTCGTCGGGCGGTATGCGCTTGAGCGGATCCTTGTCGATGAACACGAACCACGATGACGACACAAGGCTGCCGGGGTATGCCTTGCCAACGCTGTCGAGCAGCGCGCGGCGGGTAACGAACAGCGCTATGGGCGGCTCTTCGGGGTCGATCTCTATGCCGACGTCCGGGATTTCGTCAAGCGGGGCGGGCTCTATGAACACATTGGCGTTCTGCTGCCAGTATAGGGCGGTGGGATCGGCGGGATCGATGATGCCCACGATTTCGACGGTAACGGACAAGGGCGTTCCCAGCGATGGCTTCATCTCCAGAACATCGCCGACTTCAAGGTCGAACACATTGGCGGGCGCTGCGCCCACTACGGCCTCTACATGGGGGCCGCCGTCGGTCTGAATGACGGCGTCGGACGCCATTCGGCCGGCTTCGAAGATTACATGATGCTCCACATTGGACAAGTATTGCAGGTAGCCGCGCGATACAAGCCCTACGCCGGCGTTTTCGAGCGGGCGGTATTCGGTGCCGACGAGCATAGTGGAGCCTCTGAGATAGCGCTCGCGGCTGATGTAGAAATCGGCGATGTTGTCGTCTATGAGGCGGTCGATTTCGGCGTCGGTTACCACCAGGCTGTCTTCGTCAAGGGGGACGTTTGGGGCGAATGCGAATATGTTCAGGAAGAGAAGTGATGAGCGGTCGATGGATGTGTTGAGCGTGAGGCGCGCCAGTGAGCTGAGATAGACGGGGGCGCCGGCGACGAGGGTGGACGCTATGAGGATGCCCGCGAATATGCTGAGAAGGAGCTTCCAATCGGAAGCCAAGCGTCTGAGAATGAAGTTCAGGGTTGAGAAAGAACGCATTGCGGGCATCTCATCGGAGCGCCGAACTATTGGCGGGCGCAGGGCTTGCGCGCGGGCCGCGTTTGTGGGTTGACTTGGCGCAATGGTAGCACATTATCGGCATAGCGCAACGGATACGCCTGCGATAGCAACGCAGCGCCGGCTAATGCTGATGCGCGAACACGCTCTTCGCTCGGTATTTTGGGCTGCATCTTAGGGCGGCGCGCCCGTCTCGCATAGACTATAGGCGCGCCGCGAGTCAGGCGGATGGCGCGATTGGCGGCGCAACGCTGCCGGGCATACGCCGCTGAGAATAGATTAGCGGACTGCGTGCGGGGCATTGGGCGCGTTACGCCGCAGTCCGCAATTCCCGTCTATATGCCAAGTCCGTCTGCCACGGTTTCCAGATGGAAGTCGGTGTCGCCGAAGGCGAGTTCGGCGGCTTTGGCGCGGCGGGAATAGAGCTGCATGTTGTGTTCTTTGGTGAAGCCGATAGCGCCGTGGCATTGGTGGCCGAGCGCGCAGATGCGGCGGTAGGCGTCGCTGACCCACGCCTTTGCCATAGCGACTTCCTGGGCGGCGGCTTCGCCTTCCGATAGCAGCCAAGCGGCTTGGTAGGTGATGTAGCGCGAGCCTTCCACATCGGTCGCCATATTGGCGCAGTGGTGCTGTATCGCCTGAAAAGAGCCGATGGGTCTGCCGAACTGCGTGCGCTGCTTGGCGTACTCCACGGTCATTTCAAGCACCTGCTCTGCGCCGCCCACCATTTCGGCGCACTTGCCGATTGCGCCCCACGCCAATACCTTCTCGATTGTGTCCCAACCCTTGTTGACTTCGCCAAGCGCCGCTTCGGCAGGCAGGGACACGCCGTCTAGGGTTATTTCGGATTGGCGGTCGGATGCGATGGTTTTGAGCAGAGTTTGGGTTACGCCGTCCGCGTCGCCGGGGACGAAGAACAGGGTGATGTCGCGCTCGGCGTCGCCGGTGCGCGCTGCGATGATGTAGGTGTCGGCGACGTGGGCGTTGGGGACGAATAGCTTAGTGCCGTTGAGCGTCCATGCGCCGTCGGCGTTCTGCGCGGCGGTGGTCTGGATGCCGGCGGCGTCCCATCGGGCGCTGGGTTCGGTGAGCGCGAGCGTAACGATGTGCTGTCCATCGCAGATTTGGGGCAGGAGCCGCCGCTTCTGCTCGTCAGAGCCGGCGTCCATAATCGCCATTCCGCCCATAACGATGGTGGAGAAGAACGGGCCGGGGAGCAGCGCGCGTCCCATCTCTTCCAGCAGCACGGAGAGATCGAGGTAGGTGAGGCCTACGCCGCCGTACTCTTCGGGGAAGATGAGGCCGAGCCAGCCCTGCTCTGCGATCTTCTGCCACATATCGGGAGTGTAGCCGCGCGCGTCTTCTTCCATCGCGCGGACGTAGGTGTCGGGGCATTCGGCCTGCAGGAATTCGCGGGCGCTGTTCTTGAGCATCTGCTGAGTTTCGTTGAGTCCGAGATCCATTGTGACGTTCCTCCAAGTGGTTGTGAGTACAAAGTTGCGTGGGTTACTTTGGCTAATTGGTTTTGAGTATCATATCATCAAGCCTCAGATACTTCGGATCGGGCTTGCCGCTTGCGCCTAGGCTGCCGTCTGGGCTGCGTATTTGATGGACGACGGCAACTTGTCCAAGCGCATCGTAGTATCGCACGATTTGGCTGCGGCTACAGTACGGGTGGTTGAGTCTTGCGGCTTCATGCAAGGGGTAGTGCTTGTCATATTGCAACACAAGGTTGAATTCTCCCTGCTGCGCTCTTTCCCAAAATTGCCCGGAGTTGAAGGCTTCCCGTATAATGTCTTTGGACACCGACCGCTCTTCAGGTTTTCCCGGGGGATTAAGCGTCATGGCTGAACCTACGATTTACGACCAAGCTCACTACCATCTTGAAGGCAAACTATCCTTTCCGGAGCTGCGCGAATGGTTGTATGAAAGGATATGGGACTACTTCGAGGATGCTCCGATTGACCAGCCGCCCAATGCCGACCTTTATTCGTGGATGTTTGGGTTGTTTTGCGATTACGACCTCGATGTCGACATTTTCGGCAGCGTCGCTGAAGCTGAAGCCGCGTTTCGCAAGGGACTTGCCTCGTATCTGTACACCGAAGCGCAAACGCGTCCTGCCGCCGCCGTCTCAGTGAGTTCTCAGACTTCTTAGCAAATCCCCCTTCCTAGCGCGGCAGCTCCAGCCCGCGCGTGGCGATGACGTTGCGCTGGATTTCGGATGTGCCGGCGGCGACGGTGCCGCCGTGGGAGCGCATCCAGCCGTTCTCGATGCGGCCCCGCAGCGGCGCCCAGGCCGATTCGGGGTCGAGTTGTCCGTAGAGCCCCATAACCTGCATCCCAAGGCTGTATAGGCGTATCATCATTTCCGTGCCGTATGCCTTGGTGATGGACGCTTCGCGGTTGGGTATCATATCTTGGCTTTGCATCCACGCCACGTTGTAGCACATCAGGCGGCATGCCTCTATCTGCACCGCCATTTCGGCGAGGCGCCGGCGCACCGAAACATCTTCGGCGAGGGGCTTGCCGTTGCGGTTGTTCGCCTTGCAGAAGCCTACGATGTCTTCAAGCAGCCGCTTCGCCCGCGCGGGACGGTCAACGCCGGAGCGCTCGAAGTCCAGCAGCGCCGCGCCTACATACCAGCCGCGGTTGAGTTCGCCCACAAGGTTCTTTTTGGGAACGCGCGCATTCTCGAAGGTAACCAGCGCGCGGTGCGCGTCCCACATCATCGGTATTTTCTCGACGGTAACGCCTTCCTGCTTCATTTCGGTGAGCAGGAAGCTGATGCCGCGATGCTTGGGGGCGTCGGGATCGGTGCGCGCCAGCATGAACATCCAGTCGGAGCCGGAGTGCGCGCCGTTCCATATCTTTGAGCCGTTGATGACGAAGTCGTCGCCGTCTTCCACGGCGCGCGTCTGCAGGGACGCGAGGTCGGAGCCTGAGTCGGGTTCGGAGTAGCCCTGAGACCAGTCTATTTCGGCTTGCGCGATGCGGGGCAGGAAGTACTGCTTCTGCTCGTCCGTGCCGTAGAGCATCAGGATGGGGCCTACCATTCGGACGCCAGAATCGCCGGCGGGGACGCCTCTGTACGCCATCTCTTCGTTGAATATCATCTGCCGAATGTGCGGCGCCGCCTTGCCGCCGTACTCTTCGGGCCACGCCATCGTGAGCCAGCCGTTGGATGCGAGCTTCTTCTTGAACGCGCGCACCAGGCCGGCGTCCTCCGGCTCTTCGGCGTCGACGGACTGCTCGCGCCAGTCCCAGGGGAGTTCGCTGTCGACGAACTCGCCTACCTCTTTGCGAAAATCGTTGTCATCTCGGCTGAAGCGAAAGTCCATTATGCGTACCTCAACTCAATTAACCCGCTAGGGGCGTTATCGGCTGATGCGGGGAATAGCCGTCCGTATGTTTGCGTCAGTGATTAGCCCAAGAAGCGCACGATGGCGAACACTGCGCCCACGACTGCAATGGCAGTTCCTATCTGCCACTTAATCATATCCGCCCGCAGACGCTCAATTTCGGCACGCACGCGCTCAATGTCGACTTTCACATCTGCGACGTCGGCTTTCGTCGCCAAGTGCGGCAACACGGCTTCTATTGCGACGATGCGTTCGCGTTCCGTGGTGGGGCGTTCTGTAGGGGCTTGCGTTCCAAGCGCCATAACTTACCTCACTTCATTTTGCTTGTGTAAGATGCGCCGCGGACATTGCGCTTTGCATCGTTTCAATAGGTTTCGTTAAGCGGCGGTCGGCGCATACGGACAAGTAGATATGCCCGCCCGTATGCGCGTTAACGCTATCCCAAGAATCGCACGATGACGAACACTGCGCCTACGACTGCAATGGCAGTTCCTATCTGCCACTTAATCAAGTCCACCCGCGCGCGCTCAATGGATGCTCTCACATCTGAGACGTCTGACTTCGTCGCCAAGCGCGGCAACATTGCATCCGTTGCGCTACGGCACTCGCGTTCTGTGAGGTCCTGCTGTGTCTCAGGTGTCATATTGAGATCTCGCCGGCGGTTGCAATAGCCGCGCGATACAAGGCGCAAATCGGCGCGCGCAATCACTAGGCGGTTAGCGCGGGAGGCCTAGCCCGCGCGTGGCGATGATGTTGCGCTGGATTTCGGATGTGCCGGCGGCGATGGTGGCGGATACGGATGTCATGTAGCTCTGCTCGATGCGTCCTTGCAGCGGGGCGTACTTGGAGCCGGGCTCAAGCTGTCCGTATAGTCCCAGGATTTCCATTCCAGCGCGCGCCACCGCTTGCTGCAACTCCGTGCCGAATGACTTGCCCATGGACGATTCCTTGTTGGGGACAAGCCCCGCGCTCTGCATCCACGCGATCTGGTATGAGATGAGGCGGCTTATCTCCGTCTTGACCGTGAGGTCGGCGAGCTTGCGGCTTACGGCGGGGTCGTCTATGAGACGGCGGCCGTTGCGCTTGTTGTCCTTGCAGAACTGCACGAGCTCTTCCAGCGTGCGCTTGGTGCCGGCGGAGTACTCCACGCCGGAGCGCTCGAAGTCCAGCAGCGTAGCGCCCACATACCAGCCGCGGTTCAGCTCGCCCACAAGGTTTTTCTTGGGAACGCGCGCATTGTCGAAGATGACCATATTGAAGCTATGGTCGTTTGCCATATTGAT
Source organism: Dehalococcoidia bacterium (assembly GCA_965203895.1). Lineage (GTDB taxonomy): Bacteria > Chloroflexota > Dehalococcoidia > Lucifugimonadales > JADFKI01 > Bin90. The sequence continues at coordinate 856,428 of CBDBDI010000003.1, forward strand.
GATCGGGCGCACTTCTACGCCGGGCTGCCGCATATCGGCGAGCAGGAAGCTGATGCCGCGATGCTTGGGAGCGTCGGGATCCGTGCGCGTCAGCACCATCACATGGTCGGCGTGGTGGGCGTTGGACGTCCATATCTTTGTGCCGTTGACCACGAAATCGTCGCCGTCTTCAACCGCGCGCGTCTGCAACGACGCTAGATCCGAGCCGGATTCGGGCTCGGAGTAGCCCTGACACCACTGCACTTCGCCGCGCGCGATGGGGGGCAGGTATTCGCGCTTCTGCTCTTCGGTGCCGTGGATCATCAGCGTGGGCGCGAGCATCTTTGTGCCGAACTGGTCGCGGCCGGGCGCGCGCTGGTACGCCATCTCTTCGGCGAATATGAGCTGCATCATATGCGATGCGCCCTGTCCGCCGTACTCTTCGGGCCACGCCATCGTGAGCCAGCCCTTGTCGGCGAGCTTCTTGCGCATTTCCAGGGTGAAGTCCCAGTCTTCGCCCTCGCCGTCCTCGCCGCCGCCCGTCCAGCCGTCGGGAAGCTCTTTTGTCAGGAATTCGCGCAATTCGGCGCGGAAGTTTTCTTCCTCAGGTGTGAACTTAAACTGCATTGGCTTTCCTCCGTCTTGTTGGTGTCTTGTGGTTGGGCGGCGGACTGACGCCGCCGACGGCTTGGCGCGCGCCTTTATGCGCTGCCGACCGAAAGGCAGGTAACCGTGCGCACGATGCCGTTGATGATGTGTATGCGGCTGGTAACCAGATCGCCGATCGAGTTCAGGTCGGGCGCCGCTACGATGGCGATAATATCGTAGGGGCCGGTAACCGCATCGACCGATTCGATGCCATCCAGGGAGCGCAGCGAATCGGCGACGTCGCGCGATTTGCCGACGGCGGTTTCAATCAGAATGTATGCCTTGGTGGACACAGCGCTAACCTCCTAGTTATCAAGCGCGTCTGCTGTGAATGAGCGCTTGCGCAATGGCGTGGGCGGCAGTTTGAACGGCGAGCGTCGCAGTGGGCGCGCCGCCCATTCGCCTAGTCTGAAATTGCTTGTATTCTATAAGGGGACAAGAATGCGTGTCAAACTAAACGGCGGCGCCGCCGCGCGCTTGCGTATGGCGGCTACGGCGTGGATACGCCGCCCAAAGCCCGCTCGATCCGCGCTGCATCGGCGCTGATTTGGGGAAATTCGGCTTGGCGATATATCGGCAATAGAGGGCGCATCCATGCCGTTTTATCCGTCTATCGCATCGGCATTGGAAACGCCCTCTATCCCTAGTAGCCCTATATCCTAGGCTTTGCGCGCGGTTGGCGAACTGCAAGCCATCCCGCCCAAAACCCTGTTGCCATCCGTTGGCGTTGGCTTGGGACGCTGCGGTTAGCGGAGCGATCGGAAGAAGGCGCGTATGTTGTCCACGAGCTGCGTGGGCTTTTCTAGCGCGGCGAAGTGGCCGCCGTCGGGCATTTCGGTCCACTGCTGCAGGTTGAACATCCGCTCCGCCCATTCGCGCGGGGGATAACTGATGTCTTTGGGGAACACGGTAACCGCCGTGGGCGCGGCGATTATCTCGCCCTGCGCTAGGTTCAGCGGATCCCGCTGCGATTCGTAGTAGATGCGCACCGATGAGCTTATGGTCTGCGTTGCCCAATATATCGTTATGTTGGTCAGCAGTTCGTCTTTGGTATAGACGCTTTCCACATCGCCGTCGCAGTCCGACCATGCGCGGAATTTTTCTACAATCCACGCCGCCAGGCCTACGGGCGAGTCCGTAAGCCCGTATGAGAGCGTCTGCGGCTTGGTGCCTTGGATGTGGCCGTAAGCGCCTTCGTATTCGCGCCAGTGAGCGCGCGCGTCGATGAACGCCTGCTCCGCGGCGGTGAGCGGCGGACTGCCTTCGCCGAGGTATGGCATGCCGGACGCGGCGGTTACATGTATGCCGATGAGCTTATCGGCGTGTGCGTAGCCCAGCCGCGCGGTAATGCCTGCGCCCCAGTCGCCGCCGTGCGCCGCGAACTTGTCGTAGCCAAGCGTTTCGGTCATCAGCGCCGTCCACAGATCGCCCACGCGCGAAAAGCTCCAGCCGCGCTCCGTTGTGCGGTCGCTGAAGCCGTAACTCGGCATAGACGGCGCTACGACGTCGAAGGCGTCGGCCGGATCGCCGCCGTGCGCCGCCGGGTCGGCGAGCGGCCCGATTATCTTGTACATCTCGAAGAACGTGCTGGGCCAGCCGTGCGTCAACACGATGGGGATGGGGTTGGGCCCCTTGCCGCGCTCGTGAATGAAGTGGACGCCCATGCCGTTCACATCGGCGCGGAAGTGGGCGAATTCGTTCAGCATAGCCTCTTGCGCCCGCCAGTCGAAGCCGTCTGCCCAGTAGTCCGCGAGTTCGCGCACATACGCCATATTGGAGCCGTAGTCCCAATCGGAGTTGGGGATTTCGTCGGGCCAGCGCGTATTGGCGATGCGCTGCCGCATGTCGTCCAGAACATCGTCCGAAACGCTAATTCGGAAGGGTTGAACCGCCATCGTTATCCTCCTAATATCTATGCCTATCGCTTATCGTTATCGCATATCGTTCTGCGTAGGTTTGGATGCGCGCGCCGAATTGGGGGGCGGCGTATGCGTGGCGCATTGTATCTTATCACGGCGGGCAATCGCTTATCAGGCTTGCGGGGCCAGCAACGCCGCCGAATGGCGCGGCTATCGGTTTGGGCGTGATTGCTTGGGCGCTTTGAGCGCGCGTCGGATGAGGCGTATCGGTGATGCAAGTCGAAGAAGCCACTGCTTGAGCGCTGTAAGCGCGCGTCGGATGCTGAAGCCTTGTTTTGACGGCGGCTTTGCCATCAGAAACATTGCGCCGCCCACGAAATTGAGCGCCGCAAGCGATAGAAACGCCGTATTGTAGCTCCCCTGCATGTTGTACAGCACGGCGGGATAGATGGGCGCTATGAGCAGCATCATATTCATCGGCACCTGCGACATTCCCATTATCTTGCCGAAAGAGCTTCTGCCGAAGTATTCGCCGCGTATGGATGTGCTGAGCGGATTGCGCCCGCCGAAGCCGATGCCGAACAAGATGGCGAATGCGAACACCACCGCCAGGCTCGGCAAGCCTACAAGTTCGGCGATGTTCGGCGCGAACACCAGTATCGCCACCGCGCCCGCTTGAATGGATGTGAAGCAGAAGTACGCCACGCGCTTGGAGATTAGATCGCCCACATAGCCGCCCACGATTTGGAACAGCATTGACATTGCGGTGTAGGTGGACACCACCCAGCCCGCCATCGGCACGGATACGCCTTGGTCCCACAGCATCGGCGCCAGGTGCGCCATCATCGCGATTAGCACCATTGAGGTGAAGCCCTGCCCAAACGCTATGAGCCAAAAGGTGGGGGTTCGCATAGCCTCTCTGAGCGTGAAGTCTTGCTGAGACGGCAACGCGCGTCGGGCGGCGGGGCGTCCCGCGCGGCTTGCGGATCGGGCGCTTCCGGGCTTGTCCCCGTCGGGCAGCAGTCCGAAATCTTCAGGGCGGTCGCGTATCACCTTGACGATGGGCAATACCAGAACCAGCGTAACTATGCCCAGCAGCAGCGCGGTCATAGACCAGCCTAGGTTGTCATGCTCAGGGTCGACCGCCCAGGCGATTGCGGGTATTAGTACAAGCGCGCCAAGCCGCCCGATAGAGCTGGAGTAGCCCATTGCCTTCGCTTTGTGGCGGTTGAACCAGTTGTTGAGCATCGTGTTCATCGTCAGCCAGCCGGACAAGCCCTGCCCAAGCGCCATAATCATGAACACGAAGTAGAACATCAACGCCGGCTCTACGACCTGCATAAACTCCGGCAGCAGGTGGAACGGCAAGTCGCGCAGAATGGGTATGTCTTTGGTGTCGCGCACTTGGCTGAACAGCAGAAAGCCGCAGCCCAGAATGGACAGCCCGATTAGCACCATACGCCGCACGCCCATTCGGTCAACCAGATAGCCTTCGATTGGGCCTAGTATGCCGCCCTCGACGCGAGTGAATGAGAATGCCAGCGATAGTTGAGTGCGGTTCCAGCCGAATGCGGACTCCAGCGCCACGAACCACAAGCCCATAGCGTGAAACAGCGGCACGCTGGTGAGCATATGCACCGTGCCGCTGATAGGCACAAGCCACCAGCCGTAGAACACGTTTTGTATGCTCGACCGCGCGCGCGACGGGCTGAACGCTCCCGCTCCGAATGCCACCGATTTCGTCCCCTAGACTTGGGCTTGGGCTTGCCGCCGTTATAGACGCTTGGCGATGCGCCGCAGGCAAGTCTATCACAATATCCCTGCGTAAGTTTTGACGCAGAGGCGCGGGGACGCAGACGCAAAGGGGGGGACAGAGTTGGCTACGCCACGCTGTACACCTGTATGCGGTGGCGGTTGCTTTCGGTTACGAACAGCCTGCCCCTGCCGTCCAGTTTCACGGACATGGGGGACCAGAAGAACTTTTCGATGTGCGACGAAACCTCGTGCGGATCGGCGTCGTCGAAGAAGGGGACCTCGGGTTCAAGGTTTGCGCGGGAACGCGCTTCGCCCTCTTCGCGGTTGATTTGCAGGAAGTTGACCGCCCACTTGGACAGCGTCGCCTCGCCGCGCAGAAGTTGGACGAAATTGCCGTCTGCGTCGAACGCCTGCACGCGCTCGTTGCCCCAGTCGGCGACATACATATTGCCGCGCGCGTCCACGGCGACGCTTGCGGGCTTGGTGAGCCGGCCGGGCGCCCGCCCCGATTCGCCGTACGCCGCCACGAACTCGCCATCCGGGGTAAAGCGCGCTATGCGGTCGCCGCCCCAATCGGCGGCATACACATCGCCGCTCGGCGCGACGCAGACGCCCCAGGGCATCGAGAGCGCATCGCCGCCGATGACGTCGAGCAGCGCTCCGCGCGCGGTGAACTTCTGTATGCGGTTGTTGTAGGCATCGCTCACATAAAGGTTGTCTTGCGCGTCAAAGGCTATGCCGGCGGGACAGTCGAGTTCGCCGACGGCGCCGCCGCGCGTTCCCCAGCGGAACAGATAGCCGCCGTCCGCGTCGAAGGCGGTTATGCGGTGCAGGTATTCGTCGGCGACGAATATGTTGCCGACGCTGTCTTCGGCCGCGGCGCCCATCCAAATGAATTGGCCTTCGCCGTCGCCGTATGCGCCGAAAGTGCCGTAGAATTCGCTGTCCATATCGCAGATTGTAACGCGCACGCCCCTATCCACGCTTTCAAGCGAGCGGTTGACCACATAGAGGCGTCCGTTGCGCGCGGGAACCATATCGCAGGGATAGTAGAAGCCGCGCCCTTCCATCGTGGAAAGCCCAAGCGTGCATTCGTACTTCAGCAGTTCGGTTTGGGACATAGTAGCGGTGGCGGTAGTGGTCATTGCGCTGCCTCTGCGGTGGTGTGTTGAGTCGGATAGCGGCTTGGCTTCGAGCAGATGGGAATGCGGCCGGCGCATCGGCGCGATTGGCTTGCGCGCAACGCTAAACCAACCGGTAGCCGATATGCCAACCGATTGTCTGAGACTTAACTTAGCTCCGCTGGAATTCGTGCGTGGCGGCCGTTAGGCGCAGCATATTGGCTACCTTATCGCGGTCGCGGCTGCGCGTATCCCCGCTCTGTTCGGCGAAGCGCTCCAACGCCTCGCGCGTCTCGTCGGATACCGCGATTACGCCGAGCTGATCCAGGCATGCGTCCACCAGGCGGGCGGGCGACGCGGCGTATTCGTCCGCCATAACCGCGTCTATCATTCGCTTGACGCCGGGGCGGCTTGCGTCGCCGAACTGCTCGGACGCGAAGTTGATGCGCTCCACCAGGGCGCCGGTGTCCACCCACTCAAGCCCTTGGTGCCAGCCCTCAACGCTGGGCGGATTGTTGAGCTGCTGCCCCATGAATGTCATCTGCTGCGTGCGGTCCATAATTTCGCGGCGCGGCCGGTCGAACTCGCCGGTGAGCCGCAGTACGCCCGCCACAAGTTCGGCGGGACTTTTCACCTTTTCATAGCGGACGGCGGCGTTCTTGAAGAAGTCGGATGTGAACAGCGCGCGCAGCATTGCGCCCACGTCGTAGCCGCTGTCGAAGTAGGCGTCCGCGAGCGTCTGCACGGCGTCCGGATCGCGCGGCGGCGTGTAGGGCCAAGACGGCACGGGCGGTTCGTCCGCCACGAAGAAGTGATACATATGGCGCGCTATGAACTGCGCCGTTGCGGGCTGTCGGCAGATTATCTCCACAATGTCTTCGCCGTTGAAGTTGCCGGTGTCGCCCAGAAATGTCTTTTCGCCGTCGTCGTGGTCGTCGGAACGATAGTCGAAGTGCCACGAAATCCTGCCGTAGGGCCAATCGGAATCGCGCTCGGAGCGCAGCACCATATACTCGGTGTTGCCGATAGTCCAACCGGTGAAGGCGCGCGATGCATCCTTAATGTCATCCTCGCTGTAGCTGCCCACGCCCATGCTGAAAAGCTCCAGCAGTTCGCGCCCGTAGTTTTCGTTGATGCTGCCCTTGTGATTGTCGTAGTTGTCAAGCCACACAATCATAGCGGGATCTTTGGAGAGCTCCACCAGCAGCGTCTTGAAGTTGCCCATTCCGTAGCGGCGGAACATCCGTATCTGGTTCCAAAGAACCTTGCCGTGTATGACCTTGGGGTAGCCCGTGGCGAATATGCTATGCCAAAAGAGGCACATCTTTTCTTGGAGCGGCGCGGTTGAGGTTACCATTCGGTAGAGCCAATTTTCGCCGGACGCGCGCGGGCCCATCATCCCGGACTGTTCGTGATGAAAGCGCCTGACCATATAGTCGCCGAGCCACTGCGGATCGACGGGATTGAGCAGTTCGTCCAGGGCGTTATCGTAGCCCTTTTCGGCAAGCGCTTCGATTTCGGTTCGGTTTGCGCCAAAGCCGGCGCGCCGCATCAGATGCGCTATCAGTTCCAAGTCTCGCTTCGTCTCAACAACCATAACAACGCCTCCTTAACTGCGATTTGCGATTGCGGCGAATGCCGGCGGCTTGCCCCGCTCGAATCGGACGGGTTTATTCTAATTGCGAATGGAGTATATCACAACTTGGGAATATGTCAGGCTTTGCGGCGGCGGCATCCCACGCAAGCGCGTTTGGGTTAGCGTTATGCGCTTGCGAACAGCGCTCCGCCGCCCATTCACGCGCCCGCTTGACGCGCTAGTTGCTGCCGCTTGGCAGGAACGGCAGAAGCTTGCCGGCGAGCGATGCCAGGTTGCGTGTCTGCACCCACACATGGCCGTTGCCTTTGAATCGCATTACCAGTCCCTCGCCGCCGGCGATAAGCGATCGCAGTCCGCCCACCTTGCCGATGGTGTACTGCACATCATCGCTGAATGCGACTAGGTGGCCGGTATCCACCACAAGCTCTTTGCCCGGCTCCACGGCAATTTGCTTGATTGCGCCGTATGAGTTGTAATAGACCACGCCCGAACCGCGCTCGGTGTATGCGCGGATAAAGAACAGGCTCTCGCCGCTGAAGAAGCCTCTGAAGCCCTGAAACTTGGTGTCGGTCTGCACATTGTCCGTGCATGCCAGGAATGAGCCGCTCTGAATGAAGAGGTTCTTGCCGGGCTGCAGGTCGAATGTGAAGATGTCCCCCGGCGTTGAGGGCGCAAGGTTGACCCAGCCGCCGCTGCGCTCCGCGGTGAAGGTGTTGACCGCGAAGGATTCGCCGGAGATCATCCGCGATATGCCGCCGAACAGCCCGCGCCCGCCCATGCCGGTCTTCATATCTACGCCCTGCTGCGCTATCATCGCGCCCGCCTCCGCCTTAATGGATTCGCCGGGGTCCAGCTCCACGCTCAGCATCGCGAAACTTGGCGTGAACTCTATGTCCGTTCTCATCGGGATACGCTCCTTTATGCGATATGTTAGAGTGTAATTCGCGGTTCGGCTTTGGCGTGTCATTGCGCGCGCCAAAGCGTTTTCGCAAGTATATCATTTTCCCAAGCAAGCCTTCGGACGACGTCGGCGCTAACGGCATTCGGGGGACATCAGCATCGGGGACAGCGGCATCGGCGTTAAGGGACGGCGCGGCATATGGCAAGCGACAACGGCATCGGCGGCGGGCGGTCGAAGCTCTACTACGGCTGGGTGATTGTGTTCGTGATGGCGACGGCGGGCGCTGTGAGTATGGCGATGGGATCGCTCAATTTCGGGCTGTTCATCAAGCCGATGGGGGATCAACTAGGCATAGGGCGGTCGTGGTTCGGATGGGCGCAGACGGCGCGCCAAGCGTCCAGCTCGGTAACAAGCCCTGCGGTTGGATGGCTGATAGACCGCTACGGCTCGCGCGTGATGCTGCCGGCGTCCGCTATCGTTACCGGCGGCGCTATGATTGCGCTGGCGTATATGACGGACGCTTGGCATCTAGTCACGCTGTTCGCGGTTATGGGCTTGGTGGGAATGAGCGGCCCCGGGGCGCTGGTGACGTCGGTGCCGGTGCTGAAGTGGTTCGTGCGCGATAGGGGCAAGGCAATATCGTATATGGCGCTGGGCATTCCCATCGGCGCTATGGTGTTCGTGCCGCTGACGCAGATTTTCATAGACGAATGGGGCTGGCAGAACGCATGGATAATCCTGGCGTGCATCGGCATCGGCGTCATAGCGCCGCTCGCCGCCGTGTTCGTGAGGCGTCAGCCGGAGGATATGGGACTGCTGCCGGACGGGGACGCGGCGCCGCCGTCGGACAGCGCAAACGCCCACGCGCAAGGCGGCGCGCCCACGCAGCGGCCGGCGCAGATCGAGGTTTCGTGGACGGTGCGGCAGGCGTGGCGCTCGCCCGCTTTCTGGAGCCTGGTGGCGGTATTCAGCATGGTCGCGCTCGCGATTGGCACGGTTGCGGTGCATCGCATAGCCGACTTCGCGGACAGGGGCTTTAACACCACGCTAATATCGTACGCCACCGCCTTTGACGCAGTGTGCGCCGGCGCCGCCACATTCGCATTCGGGCGGCTGGTCAGATGGGTTGCGGCACGCGTATTGGGCGCGGTGGGCTTTGCTCTGCTGGCGATCGCCAGCGTGATGACCATCTACGCCGCGTCGGACGTCACAATGTTCGGCTCAATGGCGATATTCGGGCTTGGCATCGGCGGAATGATGTTTCTGCAGAACTTCATCTGGGCGGACTACTTCGGGCGGGAGCATGTGGGCAGCATTCGGGGGATAGCGATGCCGATAAACCTGATTGTGGGCGGAATAGGCGCGCCGATTGCTGGATACGCGCACGACTGGACGGGTTCGTACAACACTATTTGGTGGGTAGGCGTGGCGCTGATGGTCTGCTCCGCGCTGCTTGTGGCCGTTACGATTCCGCCGAAGTCGCCCCGCCCTGCGCCGCCGCAATAATGGACTCGAGCTGCGCTATGAGCGGCGGTATGTCATCCTGAACAATCCGCCATATCCTGTTCAGATCAACTTGGTCGTACTCGTGAATCAGGCGGTTTCGCGTAGCCACAATATCGCGCCACTGCACTTGCGGATGAAGCGCGCGAAAATCGCTTTCTATCCACGAAGCGGCTTCGCCCACAACTTCCACCAGCCTTACGAGCGCAAGGTTGAACATCCTGTCCGTATCCAAGTCCGCCCTGACGCGGCCTTGCGTCATATCCGCGGCTTCACGCGCGTAGTCAAGCATATGCTGAACTCGCGCGAGCGCGTCAATTTCGCCCGTCATATAGCAACTCTGTACGGTAGAGCGCGACCAGGAGCCAGTTGCTCATCTGCTCCCCGGTTTTGATGCATATTTCCACGCCCAGAATATCCCGCAGTTCGTCCCGCATAACGTTCAGCTCCGACGCGGAACGGCGCTCGTCCCTGTTCTTGAAATCCACATATATGTCGTTGTCGCCAAGCTCGAATATGTCGCGCGTAATCTCGGCGAAAGTCGCCAGCGCGCGTATGTGATGGCGGCGGCAGAAGTCGGCTATGGCGTCCCGCGGCATTTCTCTGATGGCGTTGCGCCGGCAAAACTCGGCCACGGCGTCGGGCGGCGGTTGCGTTTCGTGTCTTATAACCATAGATCGCCTCCGTCTTTGGGCTATTGTGCGTCGGGCAGGATCGCTAGGCCGCGTATAAGCGGTTGAGCGAATTGCGCTGACGTCCATTATAGCAGAGGTTGCGGGAATGCCCCCGTGCGGTACGCGCGCTATGCTCTCTGCCCCTCACCCGCGCGCCGGAAAGACCAGTATCGTCAGATCGCTGAACTCCGCCGTCTGCGCCGCTAAGGACGCGACGGTGTATTCGGCGACGCTTTCGTCCGGCAGGGTAAGGCGCTGCAACGCGTAGAGCGGCGTTTCGGGCGGGATGCCTTCGTCTATCAGGCGGGCGGCGATGACGGCGGGCATTAGGTCGAACGGGCGCGGCAGTACGATGAGATTGCGGCGGCGCGTTATGAGATGCTCAGCGAGTTCGCGCAAGCCGGCTTCGTGTCCGTCCCGCGCGTGCAGCGTGATGAACAGCGACGACTCCATCGCAAGCCCAAGCCGCGCGCACGCCACCTGCACCGAACTTATGCCGGGGATGAGTTCCACATCGGCGCGGCGGCGCACCCTGTCCAAAAGCTCTTTCGCCGAAAAATTGAGGTCGCCCCAAGCGCACACCACGCAGCGCTTGCCCGCATCCGCATGCGCCGCCAACCGCTCCAGCGCATCCTCTTGATTGCGGTAGCGCATCGGCATCTCTTCCCCGCCAATCCAACGACGCACCGGCTTTAACACCGTCTCGAATCCCGCCACATAATCGGCGCTTTGGATAGCATCGCGCGCCTTCAGCGTCAGCAGATCCGGGTCGCCGGGGCCCACGCCCACGATGGTTATGCTTGCCATAGCTATGCCTCCTGCATCGGCGGCGGCGAATTAGACCGCTTGGATGGTTACGCCGCCGCTCACAATTCGCCTGTTGTATATGCGCCTCACGCCGCTTAACGCCTCGCGCGCGCATTGCGCCGCCCACGCCGCCCGCTCCGCGTCGTCGTGCAGCAGAACGCCCAGCATAGTGCCGCTGTGCGCCGCGTTCACGCCCACTGCGCCCACCCGTTTCGCCAAACGCAGCGCCGCATCCAACTGAGGCTTGCGCAATATCCGCTGATTGGCGATTGCGCTGACCGTTGCGCCCTTGCCGACATCCGCCGCGCTGCCGCCGCGAATGCCGCGCCGTATGAGCGCCAGCGCCGCCGCCAATTCGGGCTGCAGCCGTTTTAGCGCCTCATCGCGGTTGACGCCGTTGAACGCCAGCGTATCAACCCCGCCGCCGAAATCCAGCGCCACTACCCGCATCGGCGGCGGCGGCCCAAGCGATTGCGCCAACCTGCCGCGCTTGTGGTCAAACAGCGCGATATGAGGCAGCATCACGCCGTCGCTTGGCTCCACTTGCAGCGCGATTTGGGCTATCAGCGCGGGCGTCATAGCGGCGGATGCGCCCAACGCCGCGGCGGTGGCGGCTATGGCGGCGGACACATCGGCGGTGCTGCTCGCCATTCCCTTGCCGCGCGGCAGCGGACTGGACAGCCGCAATCGAGCCCCCATATCGCCGCAGCCGAAATGCGCCAGCGTGAGCGCAACCGCGCGGCGCGATTTGGGGGCGTCCGCAGGCGCGTCTATGCCGCCGCCGCCCTGCGTCAACTCAACCTGCGCGTCGGCGTACATATCGATGGGACAGGTTACCAAAAAGTAATCGCCGTCAAGCATTCCTTGCGCCAGTTCGCCGCAGCTTCCGGGAGCGCGCGCCGCCGCTTTCCCAACCGCATCTGCCATTGCCGTCTGTATCATTCGCCAGTATTCCCGCAATTCGGCGCTAGTTCGGAGATATGCCGCGCCCCCAGCGCCTTGAGGTCGAGCGCAAGCCCGGCGGACATAAGATATACCTTATCGGCGCGCGCCGCCACTAGCGCGTTCACCCGCCCAAGCGCATCCCGGTAGGCGCGCCCCAGCGCGGTGGACGGCACAACGCCCTGCCCAACTTCGTTGCTGACCAGTATCCAAGCGGCGCTAGACGCGGCGTATAGATCGAGCAGCGCATTTGTAGCGGTCAGGATGTCGGCTTCGGCGTTGGACACGCCTTCGCTTTTGAGCAGCATATTGCTGACCCAAAGCGTGAGGCAGTCCAGCAAAACCGCATCATAGGCGTTCACAACGGGGCGTATAGCGGCGGCAAGGTCAAGCGGCTCTTCCAAAGTATGCCAAGCCTTCGGGCGGGCGCTGCGGTGCGCGGCGATGCGGCGCGCCATATCATCGTCCAGCGCCTCCGCCGTGGCGACGAACAGCGCGCGGTGTGCGGGCATAGCCAAGCGCTCCGCGAAAGCGCTCTTGCCGGAGCGCGCGCCGCCAAGTATGAGGATGAGTTCTTTGTTCATTCTGCGCATCTATCCCCCAATACATCACTCCCACTTTCGCCATCGCGAAACGCCTCGATCTTGATATGCAAGCCTTGATAACCCATTATAAGCAAAAATCCCCCTTTGCGCCTCTGCGCCCCTGCGTTAAAACCCATCCCCAAAATAGCCCTTGACATATCCGTACATATATTCTATATTGGCTAACAAGGGACGCCGCCCGGCGCGGCCAGTCCCCCTGACCCAAGCAACGACGATGACGACGACGCGGAGGCGCGAAAAATGTCGAACCGAAACAACTTCTCTAACGCCCCCCACAACGACGATTTCGCTGGTAACAACGACGGGTTCGCGGACATAAACGACGATTTCGCGAACATCAACCGCGATTTCGCGCACGACATCGGCGGTTCCCCCCACACCGACGGGTTCGCGGACAACAACAACGCCCCCCACAGCAACGACGGCTTCAGCGGCGACAAGTTCGCCCACGACATCGGCGTCATCGGCGGCGGCGCCCCCTACCCCGACATGCCGCCCCTGCAGTTCGTCCGCGAAACCCTCGGCGACAAGCCCTACGATAAGCAGGAAGAAATCCTGCGCGCAGTCGAACAAGCCGCCAACGCATCCGACGGCCGCCGCCGCGTGTCCGTCGTGGGATGCAACGGCTCCGGCAAAGACTGGGTCGCGGCGCGCGTCATCCTCTGGTGGATGAACACCCGCGATCCCGCCAAGGTCGTCATCACCGGCCCCACAACCCGCCAAGTCACGGACATCGTATGGCGCGAACTCCGCACTGCATACAAAAACTCCGCCAAACCCTTGCGCGGAACCGTCCGCCGCGCCGTCCTCTACGAAATAGACGACGAAAGCTTCGCCAAAGGCTTCGCCTCTAATTCACCTTTCAATCTGCAAGGCTACCACTCCCCGAACATGCTGGCGGTGGTAACCGAAGCGCACGCCGTCAAGGACGCCTACATGGACGCGCTGCTGCGCCAAAATCCCTCCCTGATTCTGATGGTCGGCAACCCATCCAGCGCCGACGGCGTATTCTACGACTCCCATCACTCCAAGCGCGAACAATACCACGCCATCCAAATCAGCGCCCACGACACGCCCAACATCCAAGAGGGGCGCGTAGTCATACCGGGAATGATAACGCAGCCGGACATAGACGACCGCAAAGTGGACTGGGGCGAAGATTCGGATAGATACATCAACTCAGTGCTGGGCGAATTCACCGAAAACCCGGATAGCGTGGTGGTGCCTCTGTCCGTCGCCCGCGAAGCCGCCGAGCGGCATATCGAGCCCGAAGGCGAAGTCATCGTCGCGTGCGATGTGGCACGCGGCGGCAACGACAAGACCGTGGTCGTCAAGCGGCAGGGCGGCAATGCCGAAATCGTTCACTCGCAACGCGGCAACGACCTTATGGAAGTAACCGGGGTGCTCAAGCGCTACTGCGAAGAAAACCATGTGGACACGCTGATAGTAGATGATGTAGGCATAGGCGCCGGCGTAGTCGACCGACTGCGCGAGCAGGGCGTTCCCCCCGTCGGCCGCCTAATCCCGTTCAACGGCGGCGCCCGCCCCAACGATGCCGAACACTTCTACAACCGCGGCGCCGAAGTATGGTGGGCGATGCGCGGGCGCTACATGGACGGCAGCATCAGCGCGCCCTCCAGCGAGGCGCTCATCGGGCAAGTGGCGGGCCGCAAATACACCATCAACAGCAACGGCCGCATCCAACTGCAACGCAAACGCAACCTGCGCAATTCGCCCGACGAAGCCGACGCCTTGGCAATGACCTTCGCCGCCACGCCGGCGTTCAAAAACGCAGCCCCCGACACCACCCCCGCGTTCATGATTTGGGTCTAGCCAAGCCGCAGCGCATAGCGGCGCATATCGATGCTTTCGTCCCATGCTATTGCGCCATGCGCCGCCCGCCTTATTCAAGAGGCGCTATCCTGCCCGGAGATTCGGAACGCTGAGCGCGGTTCCAAGCCTCCATAAGTTCGGCTTGGTGAAGCGACGCCCACTCTATAACAAGCCTGCGGGCGCGCGGCGGCAATCGTCCCTCAATTTCGACGACGGGGACTATAGATACCAACGCCCTATGCCCGCTATATCTGGCGTGGAAATGGGGCGGGGCGTGGTCTCTGAAGTTTATGGTTATGATAATGCCGTAGAAACGGCATATCTCAGGCATTTTGCCTTTGCGCCGCCCGTTTCAGACCGGGCATCACTTCTTCGGCGGATTTGCCGGTGATGTCCATATACAGCGCATACTCGCACATATCGATGTTTTCGTCCCAGGCTATTGCGCCGTAGGAAGTTATATGCGCCTTCTCGAAAAATCCCGGCTCTTCCCATGCCTTGAATACGCCCTTGCCTACTAAGTGGGACAAGTCGAGTTCGCCGCATACGCCGTCGTCGTATTCTAGCCATATGCGGTATCCGGGGCGGGCTTCCACTTTGATCGGCTGAAGCATTTTGCGCCTCTCTGTTTGTTAGTTTTGCATGGGTTCGGTTGTCTTTGTCAGCGGCGGTTTATTGCGCTGCATTATAACTGCCGTTTTGCGCCGCGTGTCCGTTGAGCGATGCGTTGGTTGCTTATTCAAGAGGCGCTATCCTGCCGGGAGGTTCGAGACGCTGAGCGCGGTTCCAAGCCTCCATAAGTTCGGCTTGGTGAATCGACGACCATTCTATAACAAGCCTGCGGGCGCGCGGCGGCAATCGTCCCTTTGATATTGATGGGCCGTCAATATCTATGGACGCCTCTTGTCCGCCGTACAAGGCGTGGAAGTGCGGCGGCGGGTGGTCTCCGACGTGCATGCGTATGATGATGCCGTAAAAGCGGCTGAGCTCAGGCATTATGAACGGCTACTTCGGCTTCATCCGGCAATTCGTCCCAAGACTTTCCGGTGATGTCCATATACAGCGCATAGCGGCACATATCGATGTTTTCGTCCCAGGCTATTGCGCCGTGTTCGTCTATGTGTACATTCTCGAAATGTCCGGGCTCTTCCCACGCCTTGAATACGCCCTTGCCGACTAGGTGGGACAGGTCAAGTTCGCCGCACACGCCGTCGTCGTATTCTAGCCATATGCGGTATCCGGGGCGGGCTTCCACTTTGATTGGCTGGAGCATTTTGTGTTTCTCCTATATGAATGTGAAGCGCGAACCTCACGCTAATCTAATCCAACCCAACCATATCATACACCATTCGCATATCCACGCTGCGGCGCGCTAGGGCGGCGAGCTTATCGTATTCGCGGTCGAGGTCTAGGATTGCGCCGGGGGGCAGCGCGACGCCCTTTCGCTGCGCTAGGCGCATCAGCAGCGCGCGGCGCAGGCTGTGGTTGTGGAATAGCCCGTGCATGTATGTTCCAAGCGTGAGCCCCTCGGCATCGAGCGCGCCGTCGGGGGACGACGCCGGCTTGCCGGAGCGCTCGGTGATGCGAAACGCCGCCGCGCTATCGCCGCTAGTGCGCCCCATATGTATCTCATAGCCCACGATGTCGACGTCGGCGCAGTCCGCCAGCAGCCCGCTATGCGCCGTTACCTTTGCGCGTACCTGGTGCGTGGTCTTTTCGGCGGCGAATGTGGTGGTGAGCGGCAGCAAGCCCAAGCCGGCGGTTTCGGGCTTGTCGGACTCCACGCCGTCGGGGTCTAGGATGCGCCGCCCAAGCATCTGATAGCCGCCGCATATGCCTATCAACGGCGTTCCCGCGCTGCGCCGTTCTATTATTGCGCGGTCTAGGCGCTGACAGCGCAGCCATTCCAGATCGGCGACGGTGGTCTTGGAACCGGGCAGCGCAATCAGGTCGGGCGCGCCAAGTTCGGCGGCGGCGCTGATGTAGCGCAGACGCGCGCCCGGCTCTTGGCGCAGCGGGTCGAAGTCGTCGAAGTTGGCGATATGCGGCAGGCGTATCACGGCGATGTCGAGCGATGCGCCGTCTTTATCGCCGTGAGCGTCGCTCTGAGACTGCGGCGTATCCAAGCCCAGCGAGTCTTCTTCGGGGATGTGTATATCGGTGAAGTAGGGGACTACGCCGGCGAATGGAACGCCGGTGCGCTGCCGCAGCATATCAAGCCCGGGATCCAGCAGCGTGGGATCGCCGCGAAACTTGTTGATGACGAATGCCTTTATGAGCGCCCGCTCTTGCGGCTCAAGCAGCGCCATTGTGCCGTACAGCGATGCGAATACGCCGCCGCGGTCGATGTCCCCCACAAGCAGCACGGGCGCATCGGCGTAGCGCGCCACGCGCATATTCACGATTTCGTGTTCTTTGAGATTGATTTCGGCGGGGCTTCCTGCGCCCTCTATGACCACGACGTCGTAGCGAGAGCGAAGCTTGTCGAGCGCCTGCGCCACCAGCGGCCACAGCGTGGGCTTGAGCGTGTAGTATTCGCGCGCCGACGCGACGCGCATAGGCTTGCCCATAACGACTACCTGCGAGCGGCGTCCGCCTTCGGGCTTGAGCAGGATGGGGTTCATCTCTACGACGGGGGCGACGCGCGCGGCGTCCGCCTGCACCGCCTGCGCCCTGCCGAACTCGCCGCCGTCGGGCGTAACGAATGAGTTGAGGGACATGTTCTGCGCTTTGAACGGGGCGACGCGCAACCCGTCTTGCGCGAATATGCGGCACAGCGCGGTCGCCATAAGCGATTTGCCGGCGTGCGAGGTTGTGCCTTGCACCATAATGACTTTGGCTTGTCCGTCAGTTTTGCGCTTCAAACACATCCCCCGTATGGTGGGTATCGTTGTGCAGGTCCAGCCTTGCGCCGTTCTCGAAGGTACTTACGACGCTGATGCCGCAGTTTTCGAACTGAAAGCGCCACATGTATTCGGGCGGCATACGCATGAGCGCGGCGATGAAGGCGCGCAGGGAACCGCCGTGCGCCACTACCAGGACGCTACCGTCGGCGGCGTGGCGTTGGCGCAACTCGTCGGCGCAAGCCTTCACGCGGGCGTAGAGCTGGCGGTCGCTTTCGCCGTCTTTGGGCGCAAAGTCGACGTCCTCATCGAATAGCCGCCTGAACATAGTGGGATAGCGCTCTTCCACCTGCTTGAATGTCATGCCTTCCCATTCGCCGAAGCCTTTTTCGCGCAGCGCCTCAAGCTTGGTCAGCGGGATGTCTCTGCCCTGCATGATGTGGTTTGCGGTGTCCACCACGCGGCTCAGATCGCTGGAGTACGCCGCGTCGAAGCGCACGGGGGCGAGCCGCGTTGCCGCAAGCGCCGCTTGGGCATGGCCTTTGGCGTTTAGCGGCGTGTCCGCCTGCCCTTGAGCGCGTCCGGTGTTGTTCCATTCCGTTTGGCCGTGTCTGACTAGAAACCATTTAGTATGATTCACGATGTTTCAAGCGCCTTTCTTGTCGCAAGGCGGCAACTAGCCGCTCGCATTCTTGTGTTGTTCGCATGCTTATCCGAATGTATTCGGGCAAGCCGAATGATGCACAGTCCCGCACCCCGATGTGATGCCGCGTCAGCAGCCGATGGCGCAGATCGGCGGCATCGCCAACCTTGACCAGAATGAAGTTCGCATCGGATGGGACGCATTCCAAGCCCAGCGCCGTCAGTTCGGCGGTGATGTAGCGCTTGGCTTTGCGCGCGGCGTCCCTGCCTTTGCGGATGTGCCGCGCGTCCGCAAGCGCTGCGATGCCCGCCGCCTGCGCCACGGCGTTGACGCTCCAGCTGTGCTGATGCCGCCGAATGCGTTCTATGACGCTGGGCGGCGCAAGCATGTAGCCGAGCCGCAGCGCAGTGAGCGCGTAGTCCTTGGTCATAGAGCGCAGCAGCGCCACATTGCCGGCGTCCAACAGAGGCAGGCAGTCCCAGCGGCGGCGCTCTACGAATGGCAGATACGCCTCATCCAGCAGCAGCAGTCCGTCGGACGGCAGCGCGTCGGCGATGCGGCGCACATCGGCGGCGCTCAAGTAGCGGCCGCTTGGGTTGTTGGGGTTGCACAGAAATGCCACCGACGGCCGTCGTTTCGCAATCAGCGCGGCGGCGGCGGGGATGTCCCAGTTGAACGCCGTTGCTTCGTCGGCCTGAACCTCTATGACCTGCGCGCGCCGGATAGCGCACGCCTCGGCGTACTCGCCGAATGTGGGCGTGAAGATTATCGCCGTATCGCCCGGCTCAAGCCAAGCCTGCGCAGTCAGATGTATGAGTTCGGTGGAGCCGTTGCCGACGAGTATTTGATGCGGCGAAACGCCGTGCCGCGCCGCCAGGGCGTCGCGCAGGTCGATGCAGTCCGGGTCGGGGTATGCGGCGAGGTCGACGCTCAGCATCGCCGCGGTTGCGCTGGGCGCGGCGCCGAGCGGGTTGACGCTGGCGCTGAAGTCCAGCACATCGGCGGGGCGGATGCCGAGCGAGCGCAGTTCCGCCGTATTAGCGCCGCCGTGAACGGGGCGGGTCATAGATCCTCCGTTGCGTTGCGCCGAATGCGCCGCCTAGAATATCTCATCCAGGTTCAGCGCGAAGCCCGGCAGCAGCGGCGATGCGAGAGTCTGTCCAACGCCGTACACGGCTACGACGTCGTAATCGCCGTGCGCGTTCAAGGACAGCACGGTTATGCACTTGGCGTCGGTGTCCACCTGCCAGTACTCTTTGACGCCGTGCTTGGCGTACAGATCGCGCTTGTAGCCTCTATCGCGCGCGCTTGTGGACGGCGATAGGATTTCTACCGCCAGGTCGGGCGCGCCCTGTATGTTGTCTTCGGTGATTATATGCAGCCGCTCGCGCGATACGAACAGCAGGTCGGGCTGCACTACATCGGTATCGGACAGCACGACGTCGAAGGGCGCAGAACAAACCACGCCGAGATTGTGCCGCTTTACGAATGTGTGCAGAATGGAGCCGATTTCCATATCGGCATATTGGTGCGCCCAGCGCGGTGATGGTGCCATAATCAGTTCTCCGTTTATGAGTTCGTAACGTTCGTCGTCTGGCGTGTTGAGGTAGTCTTCGTATGTGAGCTTGGTTCTGAGTTTCGTGATGGTAACCATTTGCGTAACCTCCTTTCGCCGTGGTTGCCGCTTTGGGATTTATGTTGAGTGCGCCGCCTAGAATATCTCATCCAGGTTCAGCGCGAAGCCGGGCAGCAGGGGCGATGCGAGAGTCTGCCCCACGCCGTACACGGCTACGACGTCGTAGTCGCCGTCTGCGTTCAAGGACAGCACGGTTATTTGCTTGGCGTCGGTGTCCACCTGCCAATACTCTTTGACGCCGTGCTTGGCGTACAGATCGCGCTTGTAGCCTCTGTCGCGCGCGCTTGTGGACGGGGATAGGATTTCTACCGCCAAGTCGGGCGCGCCCTGTATGTTGTCTTCGGTGATTATGTGCAGCCGCTCGCGCGATACGAACAGCAGGTCAGGCTGCACTACATCGGTATCGGACAGCACAACGTCGAAGGGCGCGGAATAGACCCTTCCCAAGTTATGCCGCTTTACGAATGTGTACAGGATAAAGCCGATCTCCATATCGGCGTATTGGTGCGCTTCGCGCGGTGATGGGGACATAATCAGTTCTCCGTCTATGAGTTCATAACGTTCGTCGTCGGGCGTGTTGAGGTAGTCTTCGTATGTGAGTTTGGTTCTGAGTTTCGTGGTAGTAACCATTTGCGTAACCTCCTTTCGCTGTGTTTGCCGCTTTGGGATTTGCGTTGAGTCCGCCACTTAGAATATCTCATCTAGGTTCAGCGCGAAGCCTGGCAGCAGGGGCGATGCGAGCGTCTGTCCAACGCCGTACACGGCTACGACGTCGTATTCGCCGTCTGCGTTCAAGGACAGCACGGTTATCCGCTTGGCGTCGGTGTCCACCTGCCAATACTCTTTGACGCCGTGTTTGGCGTACAGATCGCGCTTGTAGCCTCTATCGCGCGCGCTTGTGGATGGCGATAGGATTTCTACCGCCAAGTCGGGCGCCCCTTGGATGTTGTCTTCGGTGATAATATGCAGCCGCTCGCGCGATACGAACAGCAGGTCTGGCTGCACAACATCCGTATCGGACAGTACGACGTCGAAGGGCGCGAAATAGACCCTTCCCAAGTTGCGCCGCTCAACGAATATGTACAAGCGCGTCCCGATGTTCCCATGGGTTCGCTGATGCGCTTCGCGCGGTGATGGGGACATGATCAGTTCTCCGTCTATGAGTTCATAACGTTCGTCGTCGGGCGTGTTGCGGTAGTCTTCGTAGGTGAGTTTGGTTCTGAGTTTCGTGGTAGTAACCATTGCGTAACCCCCCTTTCGTTGTGGTTGGCGGCGTATCCCTAGATTATGCGAATGCAACGCCGATTAGCGCAAGTATAGCCAGCGCAAGCAGCGCGCCCAAGCCCGCTACGATGTACGCCAATCGCACGGCTGCGCCGATGTCTGCGGCGGACGGCTGCGGGAAGCCTTCGCCTATGCGGTAGTGGCTAGGCTTTTCCAATTCTACGCCCAGCAAGCCCGCCATTGCGCCGATAGTCCAGCCGGCGTTGGGGCTTGCGGTAAGGCGACGCGCTCTCAACGCCGTGCGCAAGCCGCGCCGGGCGG
Organism: Dehalococcoidia bacterium; assembly: GCA_965203895.1. Classification (GTDB taxonomy): domain Bacteria; phylum Chloroflexota; class Dehalococcoidia; order Lucifugimonadales; family JADFKI01; genus Bin90. The sequence continues at coordinate 877,319 of CBDBDI010000003.1, forward strand.
GCATACCGGACAGCGTCCCCGCAGCGATTAGCAGCATTGCGCTGACGCGGGCGGGCAGCAGGTTTGCGGCGTCGTCTAAGCGCGCGGACGCTTTGCCTATGTATTCGCACTTTCCATGATAGCCTATCATGCTGTCCAGCGTGTTCAGGGCGCGGTAGGCGAATGCGCCCGGCAGTCCGAACAGCGCAAACGCAAGCCACGGCGCTATGTAGCTATCGGCGGTGTTTTCGGCCACCGATTCTATCGCCGCCGCCGCCGCTAGTGGCGTTGAGAGCGTGGCGGCGTCGCGGCTGACTAGGCTACGGAGGCTGCCGCGCGCTTGACGCATATCGCCGCTTTCTAGGGAGCGCTGCGTGTCTTGCGCCGCGCGGGCGAGGCCGCGAACCGCGAATGTGGTTTTCAGCAGCAGCGCGCCGCCAATCAGGTATGGGACGCCGCCGAGTTCGCGCAGTCCGAGCATCGCAAGCCACGCCGCGCCGCCGAATGCGGCGGGCAGCGCAACCGCCATCCCCAAGCCTATCAGAAACGCGGCGGTTTTGCCGCGCCCAATCGCAAGCCGTTCCAGCGCCGAAATCGCTCTGCCCATCCACACGACGGGATGCAGCGCGTTGGGCGGCTCCGGCAGCGCAAGGTCTATCGCCAGCGCAAGCAGCAGTACGCCTGCGTCAAGATGCCATTCGCCGCTCAACGGATGCCACGCCATCGATCGGTTAGCCCGCCTGCCATAGCGCCCAAATGAGCGGCGATTGCAGCGCGAAGGGGTCTATGTATGCCGTGAGCGCAATCATCATCACAAGCAGCGCCGTTTCGGTGATTTCGTTCACTGCGCCGTAGATGTCGCCGGTAACGCCGCCCAGCAGCCGCGTTGCCCAGGCGCCGATGCCCCACGCCAATGCGCTTGCCGCCGCCAAAAGCGCTATGCCGTACACGCCGGCGAGCGCAGCGCTTGCGAGCAGCGCCACGGCAAGCCCAAGCGCGAGCTGCCATTTGCCGCGCCCGCGCAGAAACGCGGTTCCAAGTCCGCGCCGCCGCACATAGGGGTAGCGTTCCATCGCGAGCAGCATCGCCCAGCGCGATAGGCAGGGAAATAGCAGCAATGCCGATACTCTGCCAAGCGGCGGCAACTCAGAAACGGCGACGACTTTGATGAGCATCACGCATACTAGGCTTATGACGGCGAATGCGCCTACATTCGGATCGCGCAGTATGGCAAGGCGTCGGTCGCGCGTGAAGCCGCCTAGGAGCGCGTCGGCGCTGTCCATCAAGCCGTCCAGATGCAAGCCGCGCGTCAGAACGGCAAGCGCAACCACTATCAGGGCGGCGGACAGCAGCGGGGGGAACGCGGGGCGTTGGTATATGGCGGTGTCCGCCAGGGGGAATAGCAGCGAAAGGGGGGTGAACAGCAGGTCTATGCCGACTAGCGCGGCGCCAAGCAGCAAGCCCACTAGGGGGAACCAGCCGCGCGCGGACGCCATTCCGTCGGAGGCGCGGGGCGGCGCAAGCGGCAGGATGGTCAGAAAGCCCACGGCGGAGCGCAAGCCGTTCATTATGCCTGCCTTGTCTCGACTGCCTCGCTCTCATCGCGGTCGGAGACGCCCGCTTCTTGGAATGTAGCCATATCGGACAGCGTGGCGGCGGCGGCTTCTATGATGGGCATTGCCAGCACTGCGCCGCTGCCTTCGCCAAGCCGCATTTGCAGGTCGAGCAGTGGGCGCAGGTTCAGATGCGCCAGCATAACGGCGTGGCCGCGCTCGGCGGAGCGGTGGGACGCAATCATATATTCGCGCGCATTGGGGCAGAGGGCGTGCGCTATGAGCGCGGCCGCGCCGGATATGAAGCCGTCTAAGACTACGGCGCGCCGCATCAGAGCGCCGCCAAGCGCCACGCCCGCCAGAACGCCAATCTCGAAGCCGCCCACTTTCGCCAACACATCCAGCCCGTCGGCGGGGTTGGGCGCATTGCGCTGCAGCGCGCGGCGCACTACCTCTATCTTTTGCGCTAGTTCGTCGGGCGTGCGGCCCGTGCCGGCGCCGGTGGTGTCTTGCGGGGGGGCGCCGGTGATGGCGGACACGATGGCGCTTGAGGGGGTGGTGTTGCCGATGCCCATATCGCCGGTGGCTATGAGATCGGCGCCCGCTTGTGCGGCGTCTTGCGCGAGCGCTACGCCTGCCAGGACGCACTCTTCGGCTTGCGCGCGGGACATAGCGGGGCCCTGCGCGATGTCGGCCGTGCCGCTGCCGATGCGAATGGAGCGCAGTTCGGGATGTTCGGGGAGGGCGGCGGCTATGCCGGCGTCCACGATGATTTGGCGCGCGCCGATCTGTTTTGCCAGGACGCTGACCGCCGCGCGGCCTGATAGGAAATTGAGCGCCATTTGCGCGGTAACCGCCTGGGGGTAGCCGCTTACGCCCTGCGCCACAACGCCGTGATCGGCGGCGGCGACTATGACCGCCTTGCCGCCGATTTGCGGGCGCTCGCCGCCGAATATGCCGGCGAGCTGCACGGATATGTCCTCGAGAATGCCGAGGCTTCCGGGCGGCTTGGTGAGATTGCGCTGGCGCTGCTGAGCGCGGCGCATTGCGGCGGCGTCCGCGGGGCGAATGCCGTCTAGGATGTTCGATAGCGCGGCGTTGGTCATCGTAAATCCGTCTTTCTTTAAGCGGGCGGCTATCCGTTTTTGGCTCTTGGGACTATCAAGGCTATGATGAGCCCGATTGCGCCTAGCACGATGCCGATGGCAAGCCAGATGCAGCCGTTTCTGCCTTTGTTGCGCGCAATGACTGCGGTCGCAACCGCGCAGCCAACCCATATTAGAAGGACTATTAACAGGATTAGCAGAACTTCCACAAGTTACTCCGTTCTTTCGGTGGTGTATCGCATTGCCTACGGGGCGGGCGCTGACGCCAAAGCCTGCGGCGGTGGGGGCGTTAGGCTTCGTATTCTATTTCCAGCTTAGCGCCTTGGCCGCTTGCGGGGGTGAAGATGATGCGGCTTTCGTAAGCGCCTTGCTTTTTCCAGAGCCGCCACATGGCGTCGCACGCCATTCGCATACGCACGCGGCGGGTTGTTACCACGCTGTCGTGGAGTTGCTTGGAGGTTATGCGACGGCTGCTTTCGCCCGATTGCCGCGCATCGTCAAGCATCCGCATTAGCGCATCGTCGAACTGCTCGTCGTAGTAGTCGTACTCTTCCGCCATTCGCGCGCTCTACTCCCGGTTATCTCTGTGTCCGTCTAAGTCAAGTCTATTGGCGCAATGCCGAATTGTGAATGCCGCCAAGCCTGCGCGTTGCTTGTTCGCAATGCCGGCGCTGCGCTAGAACTCTAAGCCGGGCTGCGCCTTGATGCCCTGTTCGCGGTAGGGGTGCTTTATCTCGCGCATTTCGGTTACGAGGTCGGCGAAGTCCACAAGGGCGTCGGGGGCGTAGCGTCCGGTGATGACGACGTGAAGCATATGCGGCTTGCGCTTTAGGGTGTCGATGACATCTTCGACGGGTATCCAACCGTAGTGAAGGGGGTAGGTGAATTCGTCCATAATGATGACGTCGTGTTCGCCGTCGAGGATCGCCTTCTTGCAGTTTTCCCATTGGTGGCGGGCTAGGTCTTGGGTGTGATCCATGTTCTTGGTGCGCCAGGTGAAGCCGTCGCCCATAGCGGTCATGGGGATGCCGAGTTTATTGGCGGCGCGGCTTTCGCCGAAGCGGGCGCCGGTGTGTTTGAGGAATTGGAACATTTCCACGCGCATATCGCGTCCCCAAGCGCGGAACAGCACGCCGAGCGCGGCGGTGGTCTTGCCCTTGCCGTTGCCGGTGTTGACCACCACCAAGCCTTTCTTGACGCGCGGGCCCTTGACGGGTTGGTGTTCGCGGGTTTCGGCGGTTTCAGGGGGTTGGGTTGTCATATTCGGACTCCGTTTGCGTTTTGCGTCTATGGCGCTAGAGCTAGTTCCTGGCATCTAGTTATCGTTGTCTTCCGTTATCAACAGCGGCTCAAGTTGAGCGTTCAATATGGGAAGGTCATCGTGGACGGTTTCCCAGAGAATATCAAGGTTGATGTCGAAGTAGGCGTGAACAAGACGATTTCGCATCCCAACAATATCCGCCCAAGGAATACTTGATAGCTCATTCTGGGTAGGTTTAGTTATGTTAGATGCAGCCTCTCCAATCACCTCAACTGCCTTAACCAACGCCAAAACCAGCATTCTATCCGTGTTAAGGTCAGCGCGCGTCTTATTCTGACTGAACGCCATAGCTTCATGGGACGCATCAAGCATATGTCTCAGTAGAATTTCGTCGTCCGCGTTCATAGCACACCTCTGCTTCTTCTAACACGGTGGCGCGAAAGTAGCGGCTTAGGTCTTCCGCGGTTCGCAGGTCGATTTTGCGCCCACCGAATAGGTTGGACAATTCCCGTTCCATCCGCGCCATTCTCAAAAGCCCGGGGATGCGTCCGGGCAGAAACTCTACCAGCAAGTCTATATCGCTGTCCGCTCTGAAATCGGGGCGCAACGCCGAGCCGAAAACGGACAACCGCCGAATGCCGTTGCGGCGGCAGAATGCGGGGAGCGCGGCGGTGGATATGGATACTGCGGCGTTCATCGATTGTCTCCGATTAGCCCGTATTGGAATTGGCGCATTCGGCGGTTCGCGCGGTGATAAGCGCTTACTTATTGTTGATAGGGAAGTAAAACGGAAGCGCGGCTTAGTCCCGTTCTACGGCTTCTAGGAATGCCGTCAGCTTATCGCTGTTTTCGGCGATGACTCTCTTGACTGCCGGGGTTAGGGCTTTGACGACGAATTCGGTTTGGGTGCAGTTGTCCAGCATAGCCGCCATTTTGAGAGATTGCCCGAACTCGACCGACACTCTTATGTTCAGTTCCTTATAGTTGTCGGTAGGCGACACGTCGTAGGCGCGTGCGCGTCCGACAGCGCCTGCGCTTTTGGACTGGGGTTTCTCTTCTTGTGGATTAACCATTTCAGATTTCCTTAGGATAATCCGTATGCGGTTTAGCCCGAAATGCGCCGCCGCGTTAGCAGATGGGCGAATCCGGCGGCGGTGAGCGCCCACATTATCAGATGGCCGATTAGGGACAGGGCGTTGAAGCGTAGCAGCAGGTCGGCGGGGACATTCACGGGGTCGGGGTTGCCGGGCAGCAGCGCGAACACAATCAGCAGGAATGCGCCGTATGCCGCCGCCGCAAGCGCGTAGAATAGCCGCCGTCGGGTTTCGGCGCGTATGGAGCTTCTGATTTCGTTCAGTCCAAGCAGCAAGCCTACAACGCCAAGCGCCGATAGGATGAATAGCAGGGTTTGGAAGCCTTGACGGAATAGGAGCGTAGAGCCTTCGCCTACGCCGGGCGGCACGAAGGGGTATTTTAGGAACGGCACGAATGAGATCGCCCAGAAACCTAGCACGCCGGCAATGATTGCCAGCAGAACGGGGCTTGCATTGGGCAGCGTCCGTCTCAGCAGTCCGTATGCGCCGGCGAATATCAGCCCAAGCACTGCGCCGTATATGCCGGTTCCTATCGCCATGCCGATGCGCTGCATTCCAAGCGATACCAGCGGCGGCTCTTCGGCGGGCGGGGGCGCACCGGGCGGCAGCGATTCGGCGGCGCGCCGTTCTTCCAGCGTGATGGCGCGCTCAATCACGGGGACGGTGAATATGTTGTGATACACGCCTACAATCAAGCCTGCGGCCAGGCCTATCAGCACGGCGCTTATAATCGTCCGTTGCACGGCGGGATCCTCGCAGGCAGTCGGTTTCGGCAGTCAGTTGGGGGGTTTAACGCCGCCGTCCGATTGCCGAAACCGATTGCCAATTATGATTAGTGGCACATAAGCCCGACGTGGCGGGCGTGGTGGAAGAATTCGTGGACGTAGTTGAGGGCGGCGCCGTTGTCGCCCACAAACGCGGCTGCGTGGACGCCGCCGTCGACGTAGCCCATAGCGTACAGCGCAAACGCCGCGGCTCCGACCCACGGCGCCAACCCCAGCGCCTTGCGGGACAGCGCGCCCGTCTCTCTCGCCAATGTGGTCATAATCCCAACCTCCTAGTTTCGCTTGGTGTTCGCTTACAGATTGGTTTGGTCGTCAAGGCTGGCGGTGTTAGACCCGCAGCAGCACGGTTGCTATCAGCCCGGCGGTGGCTATCGTCTGCATTATGATAGCGCCGGTTAGGATGTTCAAGCGTCTGCTCATATCGTCCATTCGCTTGGGCATTCACGCTTGTCTCTTTCTAATCTATCTGTCTAATCAAGCAGCGCCTTGCTGACGCCGCCATAGTATCACACTTCTGTGGTTTGCGCTTGTCTGACGGCGGCGCGTATGGCGTCGGCGCGCAGTTCGTTTAGGGGGATGTAATCGCCGCCAAGCGCGTCGGCGATTTTCTGCACAAGCCCGAATCGGTTGGAGCGCGGCGCAGGGTCGAGCGCTATTGCCTGCGCGCCTTCATCGCGCAATGCGGCGCAGATTTGCAGCGCTTCGTCGAACGGATCGCCGCCGGCGGCGCTCACATTGGCGCGGCAGTCGGAGACTAGGGTCAGCAGGGCGGGCATATCGGGATCGCGGCGCTTGTGCTGCGCAATCAGGCGGCGGGCGTCTAATAACGCCTGCGCCATGGGCGTGCGGCCGCCGGTGGGCAGGCTTTCTAGGCGTTCTTGCGCCAGCTTGGGGCTGCCCGTGGGCGGCAGGACGATTTCGGATGAGGCGCCGCGAAAGGCTATCATCGCTACTTTGTCGCGGCGCTGGTAGGCGTCCATAAGCAGGGATATGACTGCGCCTTTTGTGGCGGTCATGCGCTGTTGCGCGCCCATAGAGCCGCTGGCGTCCACCACGAACACGACTAGGTTGCCCACGCGCGCCTCGCGCACTTTTTGGCGCAAATCCCACGCCTCGACTTTCAGCGCAAGGCTGCCGTCGGCATAGGCATTGCGCCTTTGCTGGAACGGGGATGCGGCGCGCAGGGTGGCGTCAAACGCCAAGTCGGTTACCTTGCCGTCGGGCAGCGTAGCGTCAACATAGCGGCCGCGGTGGTCGCGGACGCGGCTTGTGGTGCGTCTGCCGTGGCTTGCGCGGCGGCGGCGGTCGACGGCGTCCATATTGAGCGGCTTTACCTGAAACTCGTCGCCGGCGCCGAATACGCTTTCGTCGGATGCGCCGTCCTGCGCGTCGGACTGCGGCGGCTGGGGCGGGCTGATGTCGCCGGGGTCGGGCTGATGCGGGCGGTCGTCGGGCGGGGGGGCGTCGTCAAACAGATCTTGCGCCAATTGCTCTAGGCGCTCGCGGTTCAGCTCAGGTTCGTCGAACGGCTGGCGGCGCATTCTGTGGAGCAGCGCCATTTCGGCTACGGTCAGCACATCGTCGAAGGCAACCGAATTGCGTCCGTGGTATGCCGCCAAGGTCTGCGCCGCCTTGTATATCGTGATGTCCGCGCGCAGTCCGTCGACGTCGTGTTCGGCGCATAGGCGCGCTATGAATGCGAGGATGCCGTCGTCCACGGCGACGGACGGCAGCAGATCGACGGCGTTGGCGATGCGGGCGCGTTCCTGGGCTTCGGACTGCGCCCATTGCGCGGCGAACTCGGCGGGGGCGTTTTCGTAGGCGATGCGGCGGCGCACAACTTCAGCGCGGCGTTCTGCGTCGCGGATGTGGTCTATTTCTACGGCCAACCCAAAGCGGTCGATGAATTGGGGGCGCAGATCGCCTTCCTCGGGGTTCATTGTGCCGATGAGGATGAAGCGCGCCGGATGGCGGAACGATATGCCTTCGCGCTCTACGAAGTTGCGCCCCATCGCGGCGGAGTCCAGCAGCACATCAACCACATGGTCGTTGAGGAGGTTCACTTCGTCAATGTAGAGGATGCCGCGATGCGCCGCCGCAAGCAGACCCGGCTCGAAACGGCGCCGTCCTTCGCGTATGGCGGCTTCGATGTCCAGCGTTCCCACCACTGCCTCTTCGGTTGCGCTGACGGGCAGCTCCACTAGGCGGGCTTGGCGGCGGACGGCTTGGGGGGCGCTGCGGTTGGCGCAGAAGTCGCAGCCGTCGAAGGGGGCGTCGGGGGGGCAGCTGAAGGGGCAGCCGGCGTTGACCTCGAGCGCGGGCAGCAGCGCCGCGAGGGAGCGCGCCGCGGTGGACTTGGCCGTGCCTTTTTCGCCGCGAATGAGAACGCCGCCGATAGCCGGGTTGACGGCGTTGAGGGCGAGGGCGAGCTTCATCCTGTCCTGCCCCACGATGGCGGTGAAGGGGAAGGTTTTGTCCTGGTACTGGGAGTTAGCGTTGTTTTGCGTCATTGCGCTATTCATCATCATCGGATAGTGAGTTTCTGAGTATCGATCGCAGCGTCCATTCAATCGCCCTTGCGCTGGCGAAGCGCCTAACGCGCTTGTTGTTCCTGGCGCTCTTCCAATACCGCTTCGGTTCGCAGATAGACGCGGCGCAGTTCGGTTAGGGTCTCTTCGGGCGGGTTTTGCCACATTTGGCGGTCGGCGGCTTCCATTAGGCGCTCGGCTATGGCGCGCAACGCCCATGGGTTGCTCTGCTCAAAGAACTGCCGCATCGCGGGGTCAAGCGCATACTTTTCGGCGACTTCCTGATACATCCAATCGTCTATTATCTGCGCGGTGGCGTCGTAGCCGAATATGTAGTCCACGGTGGCGGCGAGCTCGAATGCGCCCTTGTAGCCGTGCCGCTTCATCGAGTCCATCCACTTGGGGTTGACCACGCGGGAGCGAAATACGCGGCGGGCTTCTTCTTTCAGATCGCGGGTATGCAGCAGGCTTGGGTCGGACGAATCGCCGAAGAATTGGCGCGGGTTTTCGCCGGCTAACGCGCGCACGGTGGCTATCATGCCGCCGTGGAACTGCATGTAGTCATCGGAGTCGAAGATGTCGTGTTCGCGGTTGTCCTGATTTTTGGTAGCCACGTCGATTGCCGCGAACCTGCGCCGAAACTCGCGGGCGGCGCTGACGCCGTGATGGGCGCGGCCGTAGGCATAGGAACCCCACGCGGCATAGACATTCGCGAGGTCTGCGTCCGTCTGCCAGCCGCCGTCGTCTATCGCCTGCAAGATGCCGGCGCCGTAGCTACCGGGCTTGCTGCCGAATATGCGAAACAGCGATTCGGTTTCGGCGCTCGCCGCGTCCGCGCCGCCCGCCAGCTTCTCCGATAGCTCAGCGCGGTAGTGCTTGCGGACGAAGTTGCGCTCTTCAGGTTCGTCGAGCGCCGCTACTCTGTGGAAAGCGTCGTCCATCATCGTGATGAGGTTTTGGAATGCGTCGCGGAAGAAGCCGCTGATGCGGACGGTGACGTCTATGCGCGGTCTGCCGAGTTCGGCGAGCGGGATGACTTCTAGGGCGGTTACGCGGCGGCTTTCTTCCTGCCATACGGGGCGCACGCCCACAAGCGCCAGGATTTGGGCTATGTCGTCGCCGTGCGTGCGCATAGCGGAGGTGCCCCAAACGCTGATGCCCACGGATTCGGGATAGGCGCCTTCGTCGCGCAGGTAGCGTTCCGCCAGCGAATCGGCGAGCTGCCTGCCTATCTGCCACGAAGTTTCGGACGGGATGCTGCGCGGGTCCATGGAGTAGAAGTTGCGGCCGGTGGGCAGCACGCCCGCCATGCCGCGCGTGGGAGCGCCTGCGGGGCCGGGCGATATGAAGCGGCCGTCGAAGCCGCGCAGCAGGGCGTCGATTTCGTCGGTGGTGCGGGCGAGCGCGGGGTAGATGCGGCGGCATACATAGCGCAGCACATCGGCCACGGGCGCGCAGTTCGCGCCGCCGCCGCGGTGGGATGCGCCTAATACGCCGTCGACTACGCCGTCAACGCTTGCGGCGTCGAAGCGGGTTTGGGCGAGGCGCTCATACAGGCGGCGGGCCAACGCCTCTAGCTGCTCTATCACATCGCCGGCGCTGCGTATGGGTTCGCTGCCGCTGCCAGCGTTTAGCGCGGCGGGCAGCGCGTCGGCTTGAATGCGCGCGCCTCTGTCCCGCATAAGCGCTTGGTAGTCCAAGCCAAGCGCGCCGCCCAGGGCATCGCGCAGTCCCGGCACGCCGCCGTTGTTGAGCCGCGTGAGCGCAAGCAGCAAACCCACAAGCAGTTCGCCCTGCGGCGCTTCGCCGAGCGTGTGCAGTCCGTCGCGTATCTGCGCGTCTTTGAGTTCGCAGATGTAGCCGTCGATATGCAGGATGAAGTCGTCGAAGTCGTCGGGTATTTCATCGACGCCTAGGTCTTCGTTCAAGCGCGCCTTCTGCACAACTTCCCATATCTGCTGGCGCAGCATCGGCAGCTTTTGCGGATCCATGCCTTGAGCGCGGGCGTATTCGTCCATGAGCTGCTCGCAGCGGGTTATGTCGCCGTAGCTATCGGCGGTGGTCATAGCGGGGACTAGGTGATCCACAATGACGGCGTGGGAGCGGCGCTTCGCCTGCGTGCCTTCGCCCGGGTTGTTGATGATGAACGGGTAGAAGTGCGGCAGGTCGGGCATGCACACTTCAGGGATGCAGGAGCGCGAAAGCCCCACGCCCTTGCCCGGCGTCCATTCCAATGTGCCGTGTTTGCCCAGATGCAGCACGGCGTCCGCGCCGAAATCGTCCCGCAGCCAGCGATAGAATGCGACATAGTGATGCGTGGGCGCAAGTTCGGGGCTGTGGTAGACGGCGATAGGGTTTTCGCCGAAGCCGCGCGGCGGCTGTATGCCTACGAACACATTGCCAAGCCGCAGTCCCGCCATGAACAGATCGCCGCGATCGTCGGAATAGACTGCGCCGGGCGGCTCGCCCCAGTCCGTCGTCATAGCGTCTTGCGTATCTTGCGGCAGATCGGCGAACAGCGCGCGATAGTCTTGGGCGGACACGCGCCCTTCGGCGTCGCGGATCTGCTGCGGCGTGAGGAATTCGGCGTCGTAGGTACAGCGATCGATTAGGCGGCGCATAAGCTCATCGCCGTCGGCGGGGATGTCGGTTACGGCGTATCCGTTGGCTTGCAGGGCGTTCAGCAGGTTGACGGCGGATGCGGGGGTGTCTAGTCCGACGGCGTTGCCAAGCCGTGCCGCCTTGGTGGGGTAGTTGCTGAGCACGATAGCGATTTTGCGCTCGGACGGCGGCGTGTGTCTCAGACGGGCGTAGCGCGCCGCAAGCGCCGCAAGCGAGTTCACCTGCTCCGTATCGGGGGCGTACCGCCGCAGTTCGCCGACTGCTGACGCATCTTGCGCCACCGCTTCTTTGAAGGACACCGGCACGGTTATGATGCGGCCGTCAAGTTCCGGCAATGCCACGTTCATCGCTATGTCAAGCGGGCTAAGCCCGATTTCGCGCTCAAGCCAGGCGGCGCGCGGCTCCGTGGATACGATAGCCTGCAGTATAGGCACATCAAGCCGTTCCAAGACGCGCGTGGACAGAATATCCGAGCCGTCATCGCCGCCGTTGTTGGACTGCAAGCCGGGTTGGTGGCTCATAGCGAAACTCTGCGTGCATACCACAACATCCACATTCGGGTTGCCGTGGGCGTCCATCAGATACTTGCGAAATACAGCGCCGTCATCCTCGCGCAGACTTGAGCAGAACACGGGCAGGGCGTTGCAGCCGCGCCGTTCCAGGGCGTCCACGACGGCGTCCACGAACTCTAGGTTTTGGCTGACCCAGTGGGCGCGGTAGAACAGCAGCGCCGCGGTGGGCTTGGCGGCGTCGCAGTATGCGGCGCGATATTCGGCGAGCGGGACGGCGTCGAGTCTGCCCGGCCGATACACGCCGTCTTGCGGCAGCGGCGCGGGCGGTTCATAGCCGTAGTTAGCGCCGAGCGCCTCATCGCTCACAAAGCGCAGCAGGTTTTGCATATTGCCTACGCCGCCGTAGTTGAGATACTCGAAGGCGGTCTGCGCTATGACGGCGGGCGTGGTGGAGCGGCGCTCGAAGACGGCGTCGCGGGCGGGTTCGCCGGAGCATGCCACAAGCGGGACGCCAAGCCGGCGGCATGCGGACTCAAGCGCGGCGAAGCGGTCGCCCATGCTCTTTTCGCCGCCAAGCAGTCGCAGCAGCAGCAGGCTTGCGGCGGGCAGGGCATCGCTCACAAAGCGGTCGAAGGCGGCGGCGTCTTGGGCGAGCGCAAAGGGGTTCAGCGCCTGCGTGTCCGCCAAGCCGCGCGGCAAGCCGCCAAGCGCGCCGCTCAGCGTCAGGATGTCCGTATCCGATGTGGTCAGAAGTATAATCATTTGCAGCGATACGCAGCCGGAAGGCGGTTGTCAGTCGTGGTTGGCGATACGCTATTTGACTGCCGAATTCCGCGAAAGAATGTATTCCGTATTTATGTTGATGTCTTGAAACCGAAAAAGGGTTTATGTCTTCACACGCCGACGGAATGCCGAGAATGTTAGGGTAGGGCGGCGTTTCAAGATATGTTGGAATGCCCAAAGAAAAAGCCCCGACTTCCAATGAGGTCGGAGCTTCAACAAGCGTCGTCCGATTGCGCGCATGCGGATTGCGGGCGCAAGGGGACGGGGAAGCGCTCCCACCAGCGAGAAGACTGCTTCCAACGCTACGGGCAGGTATCCTGACTTGCGGTTCGTCGGCTTGCGGCGCCTTCCCGGTCTTTGTGAGAGCGCTTATTGCGCGCTGCGTCAGCTGCGGTTGCGTAATAGCAGCCTGCGTTTGGCGCAGCGGCGCGAAGTTGCGTATCGCATCACAAAGCGTGACCAGTGGCATAGTGCCGCGGCCTCCCCGCTTACAGTGGCGTGGCCGTGGGGGACTTTCACCCTCTCTTCCCTGCGGACCCGCGCGTTAGATTCAGATGCGTATGTCAAGGTGCGGCGGCGTTCCGGGCGGGCGCATTGCGCTGCGCGTATCGGACGCCGCAAGGGTAAGGGTAGCATTGGGGGGGATGGGGTGTCAATGGGGGGATGGCGTTATGCGGCGGCGAATCTGTTAATATCCTCGAAGCCTTTTTCTCTAAAGTCGTTCAGCCCCGGATATTGTTTATCGGCGTTGCGCGTAAGGTAGAGCCTTTCTCTTCTCCCTAACCCTTCCATATCCTCGTGAACTACGAGGCTGATGAACGGCAGGTTCGCTTTCTGAAGCTCTAACAGAGAAATGGCTGCGGTTTTCGCCTTGTCGTTGCCCCGCACTCCGTAGATGTAGAAGTTGCGGTGGTTATGAGAGAGAGACCAGTCAACGCTGATAAGAGGGTAATCGGCAAGTGGGCATAGCTCGGCTTCCGGGGAAAACGGGAGCAACTCAGCAGTGATGTAGTCTTTCAGGTCGTCATAAAATGCGCTGCGGATTATCCCTCTGCTCCAATAGCGCATATTGCACAACTTCTGCAGACACCCCGCAAACTGCAAGATGTTTTCATAAAGCATTTCGGGAGCGCTGTCCAAATAGAGGTTGCCGTCTTCGTTTTGGACATTGTTGTTGATGAGGATGCTGTCGAAAATCCGCTGTCTGGCATTAGTGTTGATTTCATATGTGTACGAAATGCGCATCAACGTTAAGCCAAAGTCGCAGATACGAATGCGATCTTCCCTATCAGGGCTGGTTTGGAGGTATACGTCCAGCATATCGCCGTCTTCGTGGCGTATCGGGACGATGAGCTGGTAATTCCCCGCACGTCGTTCATAGATGTCAAAGCCCGGCGTCGTATAGCGGTTCAACAACGCTCTGACGCTATTTATGTCCATTGAACAACCTTCCTTGAATGGCTTCAGGGAAATGTGTTTGGTAGTTTCTTACGCCAATATCGGCAAAGAATACCGTTAACGCTTGTTCAAAAGTGTTGTATCTATCTGTGATTTCACGCTGGCGTTCTTGTGGTTGGGCGCTTCCAGACGCTACTTCGGTTGCGGTAATTCGGTGAATGTGCGGCGTGGCATAATGCCCGTCCGGTTGACGGCTGCTCTCGCCGTGCGCGCCATTGTAGCGAACCAATGTGATAATTGGCACAGCGGGATTGTCAGTTAAGTATCGCAAACCTATGGAGAAGTTTTCAATGAAACGGCTGTGCTTTCGAATGAAAACTCTGAACTTTGCATCGCTGTCGGCATCAGCATCCAAACTCAGATCGCAACGGCTATGCTGATTCTCTTCGCTATATCCCACGCGAGGATTTCTATCTACGATTATCTTGGGAAGCGCCAGCAGGGTTTGTATTTGCAGGTCGGTCAGCATCGGATTCGCCTTTTGACAAGATTATGTTGCATGTGTCACTGCCGAAGCGCATTCACTCTTACTATGGGCTGTTGCATATTAGCGATCCCCAACTTGCATGACAAGCCGGGGATCGCTGTTTCCTAGTGGATGATACACTACGCCGCGGACTGTGGCACATCCAAGGTTTCGTCTTCAATCACGCGTCGGAAGGAGACTTACACCTTTTGCTTGCCGCCGCCGCTACCCTACCGCTGCCGGCTGTCGCGCCGCGTCCGCCAGCGCTTCGTGCGCTTCGCGCAGCAGCTCTTCCGTTTCGTCCCAGCCGATGCAGGAGTCGGTTACGGATACGCCGTATTGCAGATCGGCTACGGAGCCGTTGATGCTTTGGCTGCCGGAGTTGAGGTTGCTTTCCAGCATGCAGCCGATGATGTCGGCGTTGCCGGCGAGCCGCTGCTCTACGATGGAGTGCAGCGCGATGTTTTGGCGCGTGTGGTCTTTGTTGGAGTTGCCGTGACTGCAGTCCACCAGCAGCCGCGAGGAAACGTCGGATTTTCGCAGCAGTTCCTGCGCCGCCGCAATCGCCTCTTCGCCGAAGTTGGGTCCGTCTTTGCCGCCGCGCAGCACCAGATGTCCATACGGGTTGCCCCTGGTGTGAACTACGCAGGTCTGCCCGAAGTGGTCGATGCCGAGGAAGGCGTGTTCGGAGCGCGCCGCGATCATTGCGTCCACGGCTATTTGGGCGTCGCCGTCGGTGCCGTTCTTGAAGCCTACGGGCATGCTCAGTCCGCTTGCCATCTGGCGGTGCGTCTGGCTTTCGGTGGTGCGCGCGCCGATTGCCGCCCAAGACACCAGTCCGGCGAGATACTGCGGCACGATAGGATCCAGGAACTCGGTGGCGGTGTAGATGCCCATTTCGCCGATTCGCAGCAGCAGCGAGCGGGCGCGGCGCAAGCCTTCGCCGATGTCGAAGGTGTCGTCCAGGTAGGGGTCGTATATCATGCCCTTCCACCCGACGGTGGTGCGCGGCTTCTCGAAGTACACGCGCATAACGATGAGCATTCGGTCGCCTATCTCATCCTGAAGCCGCTTGATGCGCTGGGCGTACTCGACGCACGCCTCTGCGTCATGCACGGAGCAGGGTCCGGTTATGACCATGAAGCGCGGGTCGTCGCCCCGCAGGATCGCCTGAATCTGCCGCCTGCCTTCCAGAACGGTTGCCTCAACATCGGGAGTCAGCGGAATCTCGTTGACAAGTCCCACGGGGCTTATCAGCGGCTCTGTGCTTATCACATTGACATCCCTCGCCGGTGATGGTTGCATTTGGAATCCTTCCTTTCTTGCCTTTCTGACTTGTTGTATATCTATGCCGTATGGCTAAACCCGAATAGCCTTAGTTTGTTAATTCGGCGCGCTTGCCGATGGGGATGCGCCCGCTCAAATCCGATGCGTATCGCTTGCGTTACGCATTTCTGCCGAACAAGCGAAAACCCCAGTCCTGCGTCGGCTGGGGTTTGAGTGTCTTGTGATGGTGTAACTGCGCTGTGTCAGTTCAATAAAGACGCCAAGCCTCCGCCGGCAGTATGCGCGCCGGTAAAATAATAAGCGTAGGTCTGCGAAGCGGTTGAGTTACACATTGCAGACATTGTACATCTATTCACAAACTTTTGTCAACAAATTGGCGGCAAATCTCACGGCGGCGGCGCAAGGCGCATATCGCAAGCACATATCGGGGCTGCAGCTGCGGCGCGCGAAAGGCAAGCGCTGTCAACCCCTATCAACTCAAACGCAAGTCCGCCGCATATCGAGCACCGTGTATTCCCGTCAGCGCTGCGAGCGTTGCGCCCGCGCCCAGCTATCCCGCAGCGTGGCG
This sequence comes from Dehalococcoidia bacterium, assembly GCA_965203895.1. Taxonomy (GTDB): domain Bacteria; phylum Chloroflexota; class Dehalococcoidia; order Lucifugimonadales; family JADFKI01; genus Bin90. The sequence goes on from CBDBDI010000003.1 coordinate 893,321, forward strand.
GTGCGGTTGAACACAAGCCTATCGGGCGTGGAGTCTTCGGTGTCCACGCAGAAGTAGCCCTGCCGCTCGAACTGGAATCGGCTGCCGGGCGCTGCGTCTTTTAGGCTAGGCTCCAGCTTGGCGTCGTCGACTATCACCAGCGATTCGGGGTTTAGGAAGGACAGCCAGTCGGCGCCGTCCGCATCTTCGTCGGGGTTCCAACGCGTGAACAGGTGGTCGTAGAGGCGCAACTCGGAGTCCAAGGCGTGCGCCGCCGATACCCAGTGCAGGGTTGCGCGCACCTTGCGGCCGTCGGGGGAGCTGCCGCCGCGCGTCTGCGGATCGTATGAGCAGCGAAGTTCGACGATATTGCCGTCTGCGTCCCGTATCACTTCTTCGCATCGGATAAAGTAGCCGTAGCGCAGGCGCACTTCGCGTCCGGGCGCAAGCCGATAGAAGCGGCGCGGCGGGTTTTCCATAAAGTCGTCGCGCTCGATGTAAAGAACGCGCGAGAAGGGGACTTGGCGCGCGCCCGCCGATGCGTCTTCGGGGTTGTTCACGGCGTCAAGCCATTCGGTTTTGCCTTCGGGATAGTTGGTTATCACCACCTTGAGCGGGCGCAGAACCGCCATTGCGCGCTGCGCCGTCTTGTTCAGATGGTCGCGCAGGCTATGCTCCAATAGCGCAATATCTATGATGGCATCGTTCTTGGCGACGCCAATTCGGTCGCAGAAATCGCGGATCGCTTCCGGCGTGTAGCCGCGCCGCCGCAGTCCCGCCAGGGTGGGCATGCGCGGATCCGTCCAACCGCTCACATAGCCGTCTTCCACAAGGCGCAGCAGCCGGCGCTTGCTCAGCACGGTGTTGCTGATGTTAAGGCGCGCGAACTCGATTTGGCGCGGGCGATACATTCCCAGCGCTTCCAAGAACCAATCGTATAGCGGGCGGTGGTCTTCGTATTCCATCGTGCAGATGGAGTGTGTGATGCCTTCAATGGAGTCGGACTGCCCGTGCGCGAAATCGTACATCGGGTAGATGCGCCAATCGCCGCCGGTGCGGTGGTGTTCGCTATGCAGGATGCGGTACATCACGGGATCGCGCATATTCAGGTTGGGGGACGCCATATCGATCTTGGCGCGCAGTACATGCTCGCCGTCCGCGAACTCGCCCGCCTTCATCCGATCCAGCAGGTCTAGGTTCTCTTCGACGGAGCGATTGCGGTAGGGGCTCTCTTTGCCCGGCTGCGTAAGCGTCCCTCTGTGTTCGCGGATTTCGGCTTGGCTCAGGCTGTCCACATACGCTTTGCCCGCCAGCACAAGCTGCTTGGCGAATTCGTAGAGTTCGGCGAAGTAGTCGGATGCGTAAAGTTCGCGGTCATTCCAATCGAAGCCTAGCCAGCGCACATCGCGCTTCTGCGATTCCACATATTCCACGCTCTCTTTGGTGGGATTGGTGTCGTCGAAGCGCAGGTTGCATAGCCCGCCGAAGTCTTTGGCGATGCCGAAGTTGAGGCATATGGACTTGGCGTGTCCGATGTGCAGGTAGCCGTTGGGCTCCGGCGGGAAGCGCGTATGCACCCGCTTGTCGAACCTGCCGCTTGCGTTGTCGTCGGCGATTGCCTGATAGATGAAGTTGGTGGATTCGGTGGTGGTCATAGTGATGTGTGTGCGTTCCTTTGCATCTAGTTTGCGCGGTCTTTGGCGGCGGCTAGGAACTCAATCAGTTTGTCGAGCCTTTCAGCGTCAAAGAGGCGCTCCATATTCCACAGGCGCTTTTCTGACACTCCGGGAATGCTCTCAGCGATGGGTCCGCATATTTTCATGATGTCATCCGCGGAAACGCCGAAATACTCCGATATATTGCCATCGTTCATCCTGATGGCAAGCCCGCCCTCCGCAGAGCTCCAGTCCGGTATCAGAGAAAAGGCGAGTTGACTATGGGAACGGGATTCCAATCTAACCTTCAGCGCTATGGTGGTGCGAGAAGTGTCAGTTGTGTTGACCAGCGGGCGAAGCCCATTGAACGCCTTATCCCAAAGCGCGCCTACGCCGTTGTTGCGCGCAATCTCACGCAACTCTTCTTCCGTAGCCTTTGGCTTTTGTCGCCTGCCGCTCCCGGTTGCAGCCCGCGCTTGGGCGACTTCCTCTTCTATGAGCATAGAACGCCCGACTATCTCAACTCCGTCGTCGGCTTTGAAGTAGTTGAACGACGCGAAATTGATGTCAACGCCGTAGGTTTCCGATAGGTATTCCAATATCCGCTCAGTTGATGGATCAAGAGCGGACGCCACGATGTACATCCTGTGGGTTTCGTTCACCACTTCGGGCAGGTCTGTGCCGAATTTCTTCATGAACGCCTGCTCAAGCGCGTCGTCGCCGCCCAAAAATTTGGCGGCAATCCGATCCACGTCTTCGTGGGTCAAAGTCTTGACCCATGAAGCGTAATCTAGCGTCTGCGCCACCACATCGCGCGGCGTCTTGTCTCGCTTAAGCTCCAGAATCACTAGATTGCCGTCGGCGTCCAGCGCCAGCAGGTCGATGCTGCCGGTGTGAGCGGTTAGGACTTGCTGACCTATGACAAGCAGATCGTCGTTGACCAAGCCGACGTCTTTACGCAGCCACTCTTCGAGTCGGCTTTCAAGGTCAAGGCTGGACGAATCTATCGGATTTAGGGTGTCGTCCGCTATATGCCACAACTTTATTTCAGCGCCCAATGCGAAACTCCTTATCGCTTTGAATTCTCTTGCTTGCATTCCTGTATGCGGCGGCGCTGTCTATACGCCAAACTTGTAGTTGATTATACCACCGCCGCTTGCCAACCGCCGCCCCTGCTAATCGTCCCCCACGTCCGCCTGCGCGCGCTGCTCGAACTCTATCATGAAGCTGAGGGCGATGTAGATTAGGATTTCGATGAACAGCCCGGATATGGCGACGAGCTGCATCTCGAAGAAGGCGAACATTTGCGTGATGAAGATGCCCACCAATGCGCCGCGCTGGAACCAGAGGTAGGCGCTGAGGCGCGATACGCGCAGCCGCCAAGCGCCGAATAGGGTCAGCAGCGACGCAACCGCCGCCGACGCCAGCCGCGCGCCGCCTGTGAATCCGATGTCCACGTCCTGCTGCTGCAACAGCGTGAACAGGAACTGGCTTATCTGCGCGACGGACAGCGCTATCAGCAGCGCCACTATCCCGCCAATGAAGTAGCGGTTGAGCGCAATTCGCTCGTAGGCTCTCAGCAGCCTTTCGCGCGAGCGCATGTAGATGCCGGGGTCGTCCGAATGCGATGCGTCGGCGGAGTCGATGTATTCGCGCAAGGTCTGCGCCAGCGGGTCGTCGGCGTGGGCGTTTCGGAGCAGCGCTAGGATTTCGTTGCGTTTGGAGCGGCCGATTGGGCGGCTTCCTATGAGTTCCAAGCGGTTGAGCGCATTCGCCAGAGCCGCGTTGTGGCTGACCGCCCGCCGCCGCACAAGCACGCGCATCACCAGGAATATGGCGATGAATATGATGTATATCAGCCCTATGGCGGGCGAAAAGAAGTAGTTGTGGTCGCTGGTGATGAACTTGCCGAGTTCGTCTATGAATGTGCCGAATCCGATGCCGCCAAGTATCGCCGAAAGGCGCAGCGAAATCTGCCCAAGGCTGGAGAACAGCAGCAGCAGCGCGAGCAGCATAAACAGCCCGCCCCAAAGCATATGCGCGATGTGCAGTCCGCCGCCGCCGATTTGCGGATAGCCCGCCGCCGCCAGAAACCCGCGAATGCCCAGCACGGATGCGGCGCTCGCCACCAGAAACATTTCTATCAGTTCGGGCGCGTTTGTGTTGCGGACGAAAATAAGTCGGTTACGCATCCAACCCCTGCCTTTCCAAATTCCGCGCGGTTCGTTTGGCGCAAGCGACAGCGCTACCCAACCAACGCCGCCGCGCGCTCAGGTTCGCGCTCTGCTTGCTCTGCCTTGCGCTCAGTCTGCGCCGCCGCATCGCCGGTGTCAATGTCAACATCTTCGATTATCAGACTGCGCCCCACAATGCGCAGCGCTTCCATAATGCGGGTGATGTGGGTGTATCTGTCCGGGTTTATGAGATTGCGGACGGCGTCGACGTCTATGCCAAGTCGATCGCCGAGCGCCGCTTCGTCGATGCCCTGCGCGCGCATAGCGGTGTAGAGCGCGAGTTTGGCGGCAGGAATCGGCGGCAGCGCTACAAGGCGCTGTCCCTCGGCGGCGGGGCTTGGAATTGGAAGGGCTTCACCACTCTGAACATACATTGAGAGCGCCGCAATCAGCGCGTCTTCGGCGAGGGTGAGCGATTCTACGGCGCTCTTTGCGCCGGTTATCGCTTCCGGCACATCCGTGAATGCAACCACAAATCCTTCGCCTTCCTCATAGTCCGGAACAAGGCTGCACGGATACGCATACTGCATATGTCAGAACTCCCTGCCTGCGCCGCCGCTACCCAACCAACGCCGCCGCGCGCTCAGGTTCGCGCTCTGCTTGCTCTGCCTTGCGCTCAGGCTACGCCGCCTCGCTACCGGCGTCAATGTCAATGTCTTCGATTATCAGGCTACGCCCCACAACGCGCAGCGCTTCCATAATGCGGGTGATATGGGTGTATCTGTCCGGATCTATGAGCTTGCGGACGGCGTCGACGTCTATGCCAAGCCGCTCGCCAAGCGCCACTTCGTCGATGCCCTGCGCGCGCATAGCGGTGTAGAGCGCGAGCTTGGCGGCGGGGATCGGCGGAACTGCCACCAGGTATTGTTCATTGGAAACGGGGCTTGGAATCGGAAGCGGCATATGCTTATGCACATGCACGGCAAGGATAGCCACTAGAGCGTCCTCAGCCATCTCCAACGCTTCAGCCGTGTCTGCGCCGCATGTCAACGCCCCGCGAACATCGGGGAATACCACATAGAAGCCGCCGCCTTCCTCTGGATTTAGGACGCACGGATACGCATATCGCATGGATCAGAACTCCCTTCTGTTGATATTCAGGTCTCTCAGCATAGAATTTAGCAATCCTATTCCGATTTCGTGATATGGGACGGTGGTTTCGCGGTTGCCTAGACTAAGCGTAACGTGACTTCCCTTGCCGTGCCGCGTATCAATATGGAAGTCTTGCCGTGTACGCCTAGCATAACGTCTCGTGCGCCTGATGAATTCGCGTCCGTTCATATTTGCGGCGCCCCTATCTGAACAGCGCGGCCGGGTGTTCTATGAGCTGCTGCAGGCGGCGGAAGAAGCTTGCGGCGATTGCGCCGTCTATGATCTGATGATCGCCGGTGAGGCTGAGCGTCATCATCTCGCGCGCCACTATCTCGCCGCCGCGCACAACGGGCTTTTGCGCGCTGCGTCCCACGCCCAGCAGCGCGTTCTGCGGCGGGTTCAGTATCGGCGTGAAGCCGTCCACCACGCCCAGCACGCTGATGGTGAATGTGCCGCCGCTTATGTCCGACGCCGAAAGTCTGCCGGCGCGCGCCCGCTCTGAAAGCCGCTGAACGCCCGCCGCAATCTGCGATACGCTCAAATCCTGCACGCCCTTGAGCACCGGCACAATTAGCCCATCGTCCAGCGCTACCGCAACGCCCATATTCACTTCGTCGAAGTACATCACATTGCCATCTACAAGCACGGAATTGAGCGCGGGGACGCGCTCCAGCGCACCGGCGCACGCCTTGATAAGCGCGCTCGACATGGTGATGTTGGCGTCGCCGGCGCGGCTTGCCTCGCGGCGCAATCGCTGCGCTTCCGTAACATCCACGTCCAAGAAGTACGAAAGCTGCGCGGTGCCGCCGAGGCTGTCGCGCATGTTCTGGGCGATGCTGCGCCGCATCCCGCGCAGCGGCTCGATGCGCGATGGCGTGGGCAGGCCGGGCGGCGTCTGCGGGGCTTGCGCCGCTTGCTGCGCTGCGTGGTAGGCGCGCACATCGGCGTCAACTACGCGGCCGCGCGGCCCGGTGGGCGCAACCTGCGATATGTCAACGCCAAGGCTTGCGGCGAGGCGGCGCGCTCCGGGCGTAGATGGCACCACATCGCCGCCGCGACGCGCTGCAGGCGCAGCCTGGCGGCGACGCTGAGGCACTGGCGACGCGGCAGAGGCAACGGCGGGTTCGGGCGGCGATGGCGGCGCTTCGCCCGCTGCCAGCAGATAGCCGATTACGCCGTCCACCGGCATGGTTGCGCCCTCTTCCACTACGGGATGGAACACGCCGTCGGAGGTGGCTTCCAATTCGTAGTTCAGCTTCTCCGACTCGATTTCGGCGAGCATATCGCCCTGAGCCACTGCGTCGCCCTGCGATTTCGTCCACTTGGCGACGATACCCTCAGTCATAAAATCGCCCAGGCGCGGCATCACGATTTGGACAGCCATCTTCCGTAACTCCCTGCTGCTATGCGCTTTCCCGCCAGACCGCTAATCGGCGGATGCCGACGGCTAATTTTGTTCAGTTGTCCGTTTGCTCTTTGCCAGTATCAAGCGAATAGGCAAAGAGCAAACCATCGTCCGCTAACGGCTACTCCAGCGTTTCCAGCGCCGCCGCTACCACCTGCTCTTTTGTGGGGACGAACAGCGCCTCCAGCGGGCGGCTGTACGGCACGGATGTGTGCGGCGGCGTAACGCGCTTGGGCGGCGCGTCCAGGTAGTCAAACGCCTCTTCCGCCACCAGCGCCGCAATGTCCGCCGCCATGCTGCAACGCGGATAGTCTTCGTCCACGATGACGATGCGGCGCGTCTTGCGAACCGATTCCAGTATCGCCTCATCGTCCATCGGGGACAGCGACAGCAGATCCACCACTTCGGCGGAGTAGCCCTGCGCCGCCAAGTCGTCGGCGGCTTGCAGGCAGATCTGCGTCATGTAGCTTATGCCCAGCAGCGTGACGTCCGCCCCCTCGCGCGCCACGTCCGCCTTGCCCAGCGGCACGGTGTACGATTCCTGCGGCACATCCACGTCGAAGCGTATGCCCATGAGCTGGCGGTTGTTGCACACGATAACGGGGTCGTCGTCCCGTATGGCGGCGGCGAACAGCCCCTTGGCGTTGTAGGGGTTGGATGGCGCAACCACTTTTAGCCCCGGATAGTGCGTGAACACCGAATAGACGGTTTCGGAGTGCTGCGCCGCCGAGTTGGTGCCGGCGCCTATGCCCGTCATAATGGTCAGCGGCACTTTGACTTTGCCGCCGAACATATAGTGAATCTTGGCGGCGTTGTTCAGGATCTGGTCGCCGCACACGCCGAGGAAGCCTACATACATCAGGTCGACCACCGGCCGCAGCCCCGTCGCCGCCGCGCCCACGCCTGCGCCCACGAAGCCCGATTCCGCGATGGGCGTATCGCGGATGCGCGTCGGCCCGAAATCGCCAATCAGTCCCTTAGTCAGGCGCATAGGGCCGCCCCAAGCGTCTTGGAACTGCTCGCGCTCGCCGCCGCCGGCGATGTCCTCGCCCATGATGATTACCGCCGGATCGCGCTCAAGCTCCTGCCGCAGCGCTTCGTTCACCGCTTGTATGTATGAGATTTGCCGTATGGCTTGCGTTGTCATCGTTCCGCTCCTATCTGAAGATGATGTTATGCCGCGCGTTGGCACACCACCACGCACTCTTCGCGCATCGTGGCGGCGGTTCTGCCCGCCACATTTGACGGGCTGTTTCGCGCGGGCATTCGCTTGTTGGGTATGTTTCTCACTATCGTTTCGGTATGCCGAAAGCCTTGCCGCTCAAAGGCGCGCGCCACGAACTCGTCGGTGGGCAGCGTGACGCCCTTCACTGTGCGGTTGCCCACAACATAGCACACCGCCGCATTGTCGGACATAGCCGCCGCCACGGTTCGGACGCTGCGCTCAAGGTCTATGTAGAACGCCTCAACCTGCCGCGCCCGCTTGTCGTCGATAGCGCGTATTCGTCCGATTGCATCGGTTGCGGGGCCGTCTTGCATAGATTCGCCGTTCACCACGCCGCCCATGGACAGGCGGTCGACCCTTTCGGCGGGCAACCCAATCCACTGCGCCGAAAGCCGCGAAAACTGCCCGTATGCAACGGTTGTGGCAGAATCGCCATACGGCGGCGAGGTTATCACAAGGTCGAACTTGCGCGGATGCGGCGGACGCTCGCCATTCGCGGTATTGGCGCAGGATACAAGCGCATCCACATCTTGGCGGCGCTCAATGTAGTCCGCCAAGCCCGCCCGATTTCTGGCGAGCTTCAGCAGGAATATGGACACCGCATCCGGCTTGAAGCGCGCCATCTTGTCGGCAGGCATCCGCACAAGCTTGAACTCGCCGTTCTTGGTGTATGAACAATCTCTGACCGTCTCAGAGAACGCAACCCAAAAGAACCTGCGAACCGCGCTATCCCGCACCGCGGCAATCTCGCGGCGCAATACCGCAAGCCAGCGCGAAACCTCGTCGGAGAACCAGTAGCCTTTGTTCAGCACATACGGCGCGACAGCGTCCGTTGGCAGTCCGTCGGCGCCGTAGCGAAACAGCGTATCCCGCAGAAGCGCCGCCTGTTCGTCGAGAATGTCCAATCGCAGCGGCGCAGTCTTGGCGCGCGCTATCAGTCGCGCAAGCGGGTTGATGTCGCAACCGACGGCGTTCATCCCGAACAGCGACGCTTCCACAAGCGAAGTCCCCGTGCCGCAATACGGATCCAGCAGCCACCCGCCCTGCGTTCCGTAGCGCGCCAAGAGCCGCCGCGCAACCTGCGGTATCATCATCGCAGGGTAGTTGTGAAAGCAATGGGTGTACTGCTTGGTGTCTGCATTGCGGAAGTCCCACGCTTCGGTTTTGTACTTTGTGTTGAGCGTAATCACGCCGTCTTTTCCCTACCGCCAACCCGCAGATCGAGAAGGCTTTGCCTATCCCCCTTGATAGGCGATTAAGCGCCTAAGCGTTGCCGCCGAATTCACTCGGTGATTACTGCGCCTAGTAGCTCACATACACATCAGTGGTAAGCTCAGCCGCATCGGGGAAGGGGCTTTCGTCGGCGAATGCGGTGGCGGCGGCAACCGCCTGCAGCGCGCGCGCTTCCAGCGCCTCGATCTCCCCTTCGGTTGCATAGCCGCCGTCCGTGATGTGCGCCCGCAGCGATGCGATGCAGTCGCGCGCTTCGTAGTAGTCCTCTTCTTCCTGCGTGCGGTAGCCTAGCGGATCGTCCGCCCCGAAATGCCCCTGATAGCGATATGTCTGCGCCTCTATGAGTGTCGGCCCTTCGCCCGCCCTTGCGCGCGCCACCGCCTCGCGCCCGACTTCGAACATATCCAGCGCTGATTGGCCGTCCACCAACACGCCGGGCATATCGTAGCCCGCCGCGCGGTTCGCCACCGAGCCGCCCGCTACGGCGTACTCAAACGGCGTTGATTCGGCGTAGCGGTTGTTTTCGCACACGAACAGCACAGGCAGCTTCCATATGCTTGCGATGTTCATCGCTTCGTGCAGGCTGCCTTGGCTTGAAGCGCCGTCCCCGAAGAACACCACGCTCACCTGATCGCTGCCGCGCACTTTGGCGCTCAGCGCCACGCCCGTGGCAACCGGGATGTTGGATCCCACCACGCCGTTTGCGCCTAGCATGCCCTTGTTGATGTCGGCTATGTGCATCGTGCCGCCCTTGCCCTTGTTCGTGCCGGTGGACTTGCCCAAAAGCTCCGCCATCATCTCTTTGAGATCGACGCCCTTGGCGATGCAGTGATGGTGGCTGCGGTGCGTCCCCAGCACATAGTCGTCGTCCCGCAGATGGGCGCATATGCCGGTCGGCACCGCCTCCTGCCCGATAGACGAGTGCATGCCGCGAAGCTTGCCCGCGTCCGCCTCGCGCCGCGACTGCTCCTCAAAGCGGCGTATCGTTACCATCGTCTCATACATCCACAGCAGCGAATCCTTGTTGAGTTCAGATCGCAAAGCCATCGTCAGCCTCCCTTTCGCGAAAGTTTAGTTTAAGTTTGAAGTGCGCTTGACCGCCTGCCCGCCGATTTTCGGGGATTATATCAGAAATGCGTTAGCGGTCTAGTGTGGTGGGATGGCAATCGCATTTTGGGATGACGCCGGCGGGATCGATGGGGGATGGCGCGGGTTTTAACGCAGAGGCGCAAGGGCGCAAAGGGGGACGCGGATCAGAATGCGACGCGCGGGGCTGTCGCCTATGAAATTGAAGGCGAGCGCTGCTAAGAATATGGTTGCGTTAACGGGGAGACGGTTGCGCTAGTTCAGTCGGCGGCGTGGGCTGCGCCGCCCTCTTCCAGCGCGGCGAGGATGTCGTCGACGAGGGCGCGCGCCGACTCTGCGGTGAGCTCAACCGCGACACGCGCGCCGAGTCCCTGATCTTCGTTCACGAAGTCTATGTTGAGGGTATGGTCTGTGGTCATATGGAAAGGGTGGTCGTAGTACACGCGCGCTTCGGTAATCGGGATCCAGCCGGGCGTTCCCTTGCCGCTTCCGCGTATCTGCGACTTCTGAATGACATAGGTGCACATAGGCTAGACTCCTGTGGGCGTAGGCGTGGTGGTTGAAGCGGCGGCATTGCTGTTCGACGCTAAGATTACCATGAGGCGGCGGATGTGTCAACGCAGGGGCGCTGCCTGTATTCTCAATGGTGAGTGGCATTGAGTTTGAGCTTGGCGCAGAAGACCAAAGCAAGCAGGTTCACCGGCGTCTCCACGCTCTTTGCGCATCCCATTGTCCGACGAATCAGCCTGTCCATCTTGCCGCGCAACATAGAGCGCTGTGCATCGTTCCAGTTCACCGCCCCGTACTTCCCAATCACATGCTTGTTGACCGGCAGCGCCCCGTACACTCTGTAAGCGTCGGTCTCTTAGCGCTCCGCATCCGGCAGACGATCCAGCAAGCGCATGAATGTGGCTTCATCCCTGCCGCCGCACCTCAAAGTCTATCCATCCGCTCCCATCGCGATCTTCCGCCACCGCTGTCCATACCCACAGGTCGTTGCGCTTTTCTGCTTTTCTAGCACCCAAATATGTCCGCATTTCGTCAGACGCTATCGTTGACGCAGCGATTGTCGATACGTTGCCACTTATGCGTCACGCGTTCATTGCGCGCATCCGTTCAAGCGCTTCCTTTCTAAAAGACGGGGAGTTAGCGCGCGCCGACGGCGGTTCGGCGCGCTGTTAGTTTGCGCTGCAGACGGATATGAGTTTGAAGCGAACTTGAAATGAAATGCCTCAAAATGCAAAATATAAGTACGAAATCCCGAAATGAACCTGAAATGAACTTCTGATTTCCTCAGAAAATCGCGCCCGGAAGGAAGCCCCCAATCATCGCGCTATACCTCACCGAAGTAGATGGTTTCGCGCGCCGCGACGGGCAAGCCGACAAAATGAAAGCGCGCGGCTTGCCTGCTATCTTCCGCGCTGATCTGCGCCCCTTACGCCCCCTGATGTATCTGCACCTTCACGGAGCCGGTTGTCTTGTCGTAGGCGGCGGCGAAGCCTTTTTGGATGTCGTCCAACGAGTAGATGTGCGTTACCATCGGCTTGAGGTCGACTCTGCCGGACGCCATCAGGTCGATGGCTACTTCGTAGTCGTGCCTGCCGTCGATGATGCCGTAGCAGGATGAGAATATGATAGTCTGCTCTTTGAGCATCGGCGGCAGCCAGTCCACGGTGATGGGCGCGCGGTAGCCGCCGATGACTACGAAGCGTCCCTGTTCCCGGGTGAGTTGGATTGCCTGCTCGATGGGTTCGGGTTTCCAACCGCCGACGGTTTCCACGGTGAGGTCTGCGCCCAAGCCCTGCGTGCTGTCGGCGAGGGCGTCGGTCAGCGCCGGGTCGTCGGGGGCGAAGGCGTAGTCTGCGCCCAAGCGCTTTGCCAGCGCCGCTTGCTGTTCGTGGCGCGCGGTAACGAATATGGTGCCGGCTCCCAAGGCGCGCGCCGCCGCTACCGCCGTCAAGCCGATGTTGCCGGCGCCCAGCACCAGCACGGTTTCGCCGCCGATAAGACGCCCGCGCCTTACGCCGTGAACCGATACGGCAAACGGCTCCACCAGCGCGCCCTCTTCCCAAGTGAGGCTGTCGGGCAGGGCGTAGCAGCCGGCGGCTTTTCGCTTGATGTACTCCGCAAACCCGCCGCCTTCGGGCGCCGCCATATCCAGGCACTGCTTATATTGCCCGGTGCGGCAGTACCAGCATTTGAGGCAGGCGCGCCCGTGTCCGATTGTCTCTATGGCGACGCGGCTTCCCAGCATCGAGGTGTCAACGCCTTCTCCGATGGATATGACTTCGCCCGCGACTTCGTGTCCGACGGGGGATTCGTCGGCTTCGGTCTGGTCGGCTTTCATCTGCAGATCTGATCCGCATATGCCGGTGGCGCGCACGCGCACAACGGCGTCGCCCGCGCCCGCTTCAGGCTTGGGGTAGTCGGCGAGGGTCATCGCGCCCTTGCCGTCAAAGAATGCCGCTTTCATCGTAGTCATTTGGCGCTCTCCCATCTGATGCCGACGCATCGGTTGGCTAGTTGATTTGCGGTGTACGATAGGTCCGGGCTAGTTCGCCGCTAGGAAGGCGCGCGAGCCGCTGAGGATGAGGTCGTTCAGCGCTACGGCGGCGTGAAGATCGGATGAGAGCTTCCTGCCGGCGGCGTGGATGCGCTCGCCTATCGCGTTTTGCGCTTCCTGCACAACGGGATGTTCGGGCTTGCCGGGGTATCCCATCGATTGAGCGAGATCGTTTGTCCCCCAGGCGAAGCAGTCTATGCCGTCCACCGCCAGTATGGCGTCAAGGTTAGCGAATGCGGTGGCGGATTCCAGCTGCGCCATAACCAGTATCTCTTTGTTGGTGAGTTCCATAAACTCGCTGCGGTCAAGCCCCGGTTGGTCAATCAGCCCGCTGTCGTTGTAGAAGGTGCCTCTGCCGCCGCCCCAGCTTCGCTCGCCTTCGGGGGTGAAGCGGCAGGCATCCACCAGCGCCTTTGCCTCTGCCGCGGTCTCTACATGCGGGCCCAGCACGCCCTGCACGCCGCGATCCAGGAACAGGTTGATTGCGTTGGGGGACTTGTCGGGGACGCGCGCGATGGTGGTCAGGCCGTAGCCGTCGGCAACGCGCACCATTGCGTCGATGGATTCGGGCGAGAACAGCCCGTGTTCGCCGTCAAGGTTCACGAAGTCGAAGCCGCCCAGCATTCCCACAAGCTCAATGGCTTCGGCGCTTGGGAAGACGAGGCTCAAGCCCAAGCCCTTCTTGCCCTGTCGGTTCTTCTCGAAGATGTTGTTCTTTCTGATTCGCGCCATATCCCCTTCTCCTTATGTATGTTGGTGATGTATATGTGTGTTGTGAGTGATGTATGCGGTATGCGGTTGATTGCGGTTTCAGTTCATTCAGTCGGCCTGCGTACGCGGGCTTGCTGATTATATCCCCCTAGTTGCGCGCGCCGTTGCCCGCCGCTTTGCGCTTATGCGTGGGCTTGGGATGGCGGCAGAACGCTCTTTATCCAGGCCGCAAGATCGGTTAGCGTCTGTTGGCTGATTTCGTGCGTCATAGGGTATTCGGCGTACTGCGGTTGGTAGCCTTCGGCGCGCAGGAACACCACCGCCTCGCGCGCCGAACTTATGGGCAATACCATATCCGCCGTGCCGTGTACAACGAATATGGGCTGCACGCGCTCATCGGGCAGGCGTTGGCGCAGCGCGTCGACGTCGGGCGCAACGCCGCTGAGAACCGCCAAGCCTTTGAATATGTGCGGATTGGGCAAGCCGCAGCGGTAGGTCATCATCCCGCCCTGCGAAAAGCCGCCCAGGATGATCTGCCCGGTTTCGGTAGGATACCGCGCGGTTGCGTCATCTACAAGCGCGGCGAGCATATCGGCGGCGCGCTCCATGTCGTCGGCGCTACGCGCGTCGCGCGGGGGCGTCCAACCGAAGCCGGTCATTCCGGGTCCGATTTGGAAGGGAATGGGCGCATTCGGGCAGATATAGACATACCCCGTTGCGTCTATGGCAGGCGCAAGCCCCGCCAAATCGCCCATATGCGCGCCGAAGCCGTGCAGTAGGATAATCATCGGATACTTGCGCGCTGGATCGTAGCCGTCGGGCTCAACGGCGAGGTATTGCAGCGTACTGCCCTCATATCGCTTTGTCTGCATCTGCGGTTCCTAGTTCTTGGGTTGGTGTTTATTGCGCTTATGTGCGCGAGTGGGCGGCGGTTGGCGCGCGCATATGCCGCGTGTAGCCGTTTGTTGGGCGCATCATAGCATCGTTAGGCGTCGGCTTGCTTGCTTTGTGCGTCGTCGGGGCGATAGACCGGGCGCGCAAGTTCGTAGGTGGCGGATGTGTCGCAGTACATGTTGCCCGCAAGCCTGCCTACGGGCTTGAGGCGGCCGTGGTCAATGCGGTGGCCGCTGATGATGTCGTCGCGTATGTTCATAAGCGCAATCTCGCCGATGACCAGCGCATGCGCGGACGGGTCATCGCCAATCGCTATTACCTGATTTAGGCGGCACTCCATATTGACGGGCGATTCGGCTACTTCGGGCGGGCGCACCACTTCGGACGGGGTGGCGGTCAAGCCGCTCACTTGGAACTCGTCCACATCGGCGGGGTATTCGGCGGCGGTGGCGTTCATCGCGGCCGCAATATCATCCACCACCACATTCACCACGAACTCGCCCGTCGCTTCGATGTTGGCGAGCGTGTCTTTCGCCTTCCAGCCGGCGCTGCGCGATATGCCCAGCACAAGCGTGGGCGGGTCATAGGCGATTGCGTTGAAGAACGAAAACGGCGCAAGGTTGACCACGCCTTCGGGCGAAATGGTGGACACCAGCGCAATGGGGCGCGGGACAACCACGCCCGTCAAAACCCGGTTAAAGCCTTCGAACTCTTTTGGGATTAACTTCAAAACGCAGCCTCCGCTTGCTGAGTGATGCGTCAAAGGGTAATACTGAGCGGCGCTAATATCAAGTGCGTTGACTTGAACCGATGGTGAAACATACACTAGAACTCGGATCGACGGCGCAACCCGACTTGCTTGAGTGGGAATTGCGGCGATGCGCCTAACAAATCTTTCAGAGGTATTTGATGAGCAGACTTATTGAAATGCTTGATAAAACGCAATCGGTATCGGATGCGATTGGATTCGCGGCATCGCGGCAGAGCGCGGCGAACCCTTCGATTGTGCTGATAGCGCGCGCGACGGCGGCCGAACTTGCGGACAATCCCGCGCTCGCCGATGCACCCGCCGACGCCGTGCTGGTAACCTTGGACGCATCGGACGCCGCCGCGGTGGCGCGCGTAAGCGATGCGCTCAAGGATGCGTTGTGGGGCGCAAGGGTGGGTAGCGTGAGCGCAGAAGACGCCCGCGCGCTCAAAGACGCCGGCTGCGACTTCATAGTGTTTGACGCAGAAGACACCGCCGCAGCCGCGCTAAACGACGGCGACATCGGCAAGATACTTGCGTTTGACCCGGAGACGCCGGATTTCAGCGAAGACGCCGCCAGAGCCGTCCGCACGCTGGATATAGACGGCGCGCTGTTCACGCCGCCCGACGGCTTGCTGCCGCTGACGGTGCAGAGGCTTCTGAACATTCAGGCCGCCAGGTCGCTGGTGCGCAGGCGCTCCGTGCTGACTGCGCCCGCTGATCTTGCCGCGCCGGAGCTGGAGGCGCTGCGAAACGCCGGCATAGTCGGGCTTGTGGTGAGCCTCGCCGCCGCCGACCTTGCGCGTATGAAAGACGCCATAGCCGGCTTGCCGCGCCGCCGATCTCAGCGCGGTGGCGGCAGAGGAACCCCTCAATCGCCCGCCGCCGGCTTTGCGCGCAACGCGCCACCCGACGACGATGACGATTTCGACGACTACGAATAGACGGGCGCAAGGCAACCGCATCTTGATTGCAAAATGGCAAGCCTATGCCAAAAGGCCGCGGCGCTTGCCGTTAAGCCTAACGCCCCACCGATAGGCGGTCTATCAGATATTGCGGCAGCGCACAGCGCCTCATCTTTCGCTGCGTCGCCGCAATGTCATACGCAACGCGGCGGTGCGTGATTGTGGCGCCATCTTTGTCGTAGATGGCGTAGCTTGCGCGCGGATCGCCGTCGCGCGGCTGTCCGACGGAGCCGGGGTTGATAATTAGTCGGCCGTCGTCTAACGCTATCGGTCTGTCCGTGGGGAATTGCAGGAATGCCGCGCCGTCCTGCGTCGGGACGCACACGAAGGGCATATGCGAATGTCCCAGCGCGCACCAATATGTGTCAATGTGCGTAAAGCTTGCCACCGCCGCCTGCACGCTGACCACATACTCCCACACCGGATCGCGTGGGCTGCCGTGAACAAGCGTGAACTCGCCCAGCTCCAGCGTGAGCGGCAAGTCCGCGATGTAGTCCGCATGCTCTTGCGTCAGTTGAGCGGCGTTCCAGCGATTGGCGGCGGCGGCATATGGGTTGAACCTGTCGAGCGAAATCCTGCCGATTACGGCAAGGTCGTGATTGCCGGCGACGGCGTGATGTTCGTGAGCGCGCAGCAGATTGATGCAGGCGGCGGGATCGGGGCCGTAGCCCACTAGATCGCCCAGCGACCAGATCTCATCGAAGCCGCCGCGCGTTTGCGCGTCCGCAATGACGGCTTGGAACGCCTCTATATTGCTGTGCGTGTCCGCTACAATCAGCGCTCGCATTTCGCCGTCCATACTGCCTATGCCGCCCGATACGCCGGGGCTGCGTCCCTTGCGGCGGCGCGCAATCTCTTACCAACGCGCGCGCCGTTCTGCTATCCTATTCGGTGAATTCGGCGGCATTCAATCTTTCCTGTCTACGGATTAGATACGAATTAGACGGGTTGGAAAGAACGCCTTGCCATATGATACACCGCTTTGCGGCGGTTGTTGCAATTTTCGGACAGCGCTTTGGCTCACGATACTCACAACGGACTGACGGTAACCACGCGCAGCCCGCAGCAGACGCAAGCGGTGGGCAGGGCGCTGGGCAAGACCGCGCGCGCCGGAGATGTGTATCTGCTGACGGGCGAACTTGGCGCAGGCAAGACCTGTCTGACGCAGGGCATTCTGTGGGGTTTGGGCGGCGACGAGTACGCGCGCAGCCCAACTTTCGTTCTCATGTGCGAGTATCAAGCGCGGCTTACGCTGTATCATATGGACTTGTACCGCCTTGACAGCTTCGACGAAATTATAGACTTGGGGCTTGACGAGTACATATTCGGCGATGGCGTGTGCGTAGTGGAGTGGGCGGACAAGGCGCTGGACGCATTCCCTGCGGCGCATATCGGCGTGAACATCACCGACGCCGGCGGCGATAAGCGGACGCTGACGGTGACGGCCGGCTCGCCCGAATACGCGCGGCGGCTCGATGCGGTGAGCGCGACGCTTGCCGACGATATGCCGTCGGTCGAATCGCAAACCCATACGGATACGGGCGGTGCGCGCTGATGGAACTCGCTATCGACACATCCACTAGATTCGCGTCGGTCGGCTTGTCCCACCAGGGCGAAACCGTGGCGGAGCTGACATGGCGCTCTGAGCGCAACCATTCGGTAGAGCTTGTGCCGTCCATCAAGACGCTTTTGGAGCGCGCGGGCAGCGGCGTTAGCCAAATCGAGGCTATCTACATTGCGGCGGGCCCGGGCGGCTTCAGCGCGCTGCGCGTGGGCATGAGCGCGGCTAAGGCAATGGCGGTTTCGCTCGACGTTCCGTTGGTATCTGTAGGTACGTTGGACGTCGAAGCGCAGCCGTACTTAGGATTGCAGCGTCCGATATGCGCGCTCATCGGCGCGGGCAGAGGCCGCTTGTACATCGGCAACTTCGACGGCGATGCGCCGCCATCCTATAGCGTCATAGAACACGGCGCGCTTGGCGCTGCGGCGTCGGCGGATGCGCTGTTCTGCGGCGAAGGCGTTGCGGCGTCGGCGGATCTGATACGCGCCGAATTCGGCGACGATGCAGCGATTGCCGTCGTAGCGCCGCCAACCCGACGCGCGGGCGTTATGGCGGCGATGGGCTATGATGCGCTGCAGCGGGGCCATATCGCCGACGTGAATTCGCTTGAACCGATCTATCTCAGAAGTTCGCAAATCGCCGCCGCCAACAGAACTTGGCAGGCGCAGCAGGATGCAGACAAGGAGCGTTAAGCGCAGATGGAAAGAACCTTGGTGTTGATAAAGCCCGATGCGGTTCAGAGAGGGCTGGCGGGCGAAATCATAACCCGCTTGGAGCGGCGCGGGCTGAAGCTTGCCGCGATGAAGATGATGCAGGTTGCGCCTGAACTCGCCCGCAAGCACTACGGCGCTCATATCGGCAAGCCGTTCTTCGATGGACTGGTGAAGTTCATCACCTCATCGCCGCTGATTGCCATAGCCGTTGAGGGCGAAAACGCCGTTGAGGTGGTGCGCGCTACGATGGGCGCAACCAATCCGGTGGATGCGGGACCGGGGACTATACGCGGCGATTTCGCGCTCACAATCGGCGCAAACCTGATTCACGGGTCGGACTCGACGGGCTCGGCCGCTACTGAGCTTGCGCTGTTCTTTGCGGACGATGAGGTATTGGACTACGAGCGCGGCATAGACGAATGGATTATTGAATCCTGACCATCTCCGCCGCCTCATCCCAAACGGCTTCGATGTTATAGAATTCGCGCTCTTCCACGCCGAATATGTGGATGACAAGATCGCCGAAATCCAGCAGCATCCAACCCGAATCCGGGGATCCCTCGCGGTGATGACGGCGGCAGCCCTTCGCCTCTAGCGCGTGTTCCATGTCTTCGGCAAGCGCGCGCATCTGACGAGCGGACTCCACCGACATTATGACGAAATAGTCCGCGAAATCGCTCACATTGCTGATGTCCAGCATCAGGATGTCCGACGCCAGCTTATCGCTTGCCACATCCACCGCATAGCGGGCGTGATCCAGCGGCTGCAACGCTATCTGCTCTAACATAGCCCCATTATAGATAGGCGCGGGCGCGGCGGTCAACGCCTGCCCCAAATATCGTTGAAGCGCCGTTTCGCATATGATACGCTTTTTATATGAGCAAGAAGCGCGTTGTAGTGGCAATGAGCGGGGGAGTGGACTCCTCCGTCGCCGCCCTGTTGCTTAAAGAGCGGGGCTATGAGGTCGTGGGCGTTACAATGCGCCTATGGTCGGTGGAGCGCGACGACCTGCCGCCGCTGAGCAAGCGCTGCTGTTCGGTGGAGGATGTGAACGATGCCCGCCGCGTGTGCGACGCTATCGGCGCGCGCCACTACTTTATGAACTTCGAGCGCGAGTTCCAAAAGCATGTGGTCGACTACTTCATCCGCGAGTACGACCGCGGGCGCACGCCGCATCCCTGCCTTGCGTGCAACGACAAGATAAAGTTCGACTTTCTGCTGCGCCGCGCGATGTTCATGGACGCCGACTATATCGCCACCGGGCACTACGCCTGCATACGCCGCGGCGCCGACCGAGCGCGGCTGTTTAAGGGCGCTGACACGGGCAAGGATCAGTCGTATGTGCTGTTCACGCTGCGCCAATCGGAGCTTCAGCGGTTGCTGCTGCCGGTGGGCGAATACCCCAAGAGCGACATCCGCCGCCTTGCCGCCGACGCCGGGCTGCCGGTTGCGAACAAGCCGGACAGCCAAGAGATATGCTTCATCCCGGACGACGACTATCGCAAGTTCATCGGCGAGCGCGCCGTTCCCAAGCCGGGCGATTTCGTTGACGCGCAAGGCAATGTGCTGGGCAGTCATCCTGGCATTCAGTTCTTCACCATAGGGCAGCGGCGCGGCTTGGGACTGCGCGGCAACAGCGGCGCTCCAATGTATGTAATCTCCATTGACTCCGATACAAACCGCATCGCGCTTGGCAGCCACGCCGATCTGATGCAGACCGACTTGTGGGCGTCGCGCATAAACTACATAGCCGGGGAAGCGCCCGATGCGCCTATCGAGGTGGGCGCAAAGATCCGCTACAAGGCGACGGACTCGCCCGCAACGCTGACGCCGCGCGGCGATTGGGCGACGCTGCGCTTCCGCGAGCCGCAGCGCGCCATCACGCCTGGGCAGGCGGTTGCGTTCTATCAGGGCGATGAGATTATCGGCGGCGGCATCATCGAGGCGCAAGCGCCAAAGCCCGTTCAACCCGTGTATGCGAATGAAGCGGCAAGCGTATGAACTCCAAAAATGCGCTGAAAGCGGGCATGAGTGAATATGCGTGTATGCGATACTGCCGACGCTTATTTGCCCAATCTCGAACTATGCGCGCCGCTTGAATGCCGAAACTCACTTGGTCAGGCAACCCTACCTACGCTGAGGAAGCCGCGCTTTTGGATAGCGGCTATGCAATCGTCGCCGGCGTGGACGAAGTGGGGCGCGGGCCGCTCGCCGGCCCGGTGGTGGCGGGCGCCGCTATCCTGCCACCGCATCCCGTCGGCGAATGGGTTAGCCTCATCAGGGACAGCAAGCAGCTGACCCACCGCCGTCGCCAAATCGCCTTGGATCATATGCAAACGGTGTCCGTCACGTTGCGTACCGGAACTGCCACAGCGCGCGAGGTTGACGCCCTGGGCATCGTTGAGGCGACGCGCGTTGCGATGGCGAGGGCAATCGCCGCGCTGCCAATCGCGCCCGATTTCCTGCTGATAGACGCGCTGCCGCTGCCGAATGTGCGCCTGCCGCAGCGCGCAATCGTGAAGGGCGACGCCAAGTGCCTTTCCATTGCGGCGGCGTCCATAGCGGCCAAGATCGCGCGCGACCGAATGATGCAGGACGCTGACGCCACATTCCCCGGCTACGGCTTCGCGCGGCACAAGGGCTACGGGACGCGCCAACACATCAGCAGCCTAGAACGGCTTGGCGCTTGCGCTATACACCGCTACACATTCGCGCCTGTGCGCCATATGGCTTGCGCGCTGCCGTGAACCGCCGCCAGCAAACCGGCAGGCTCGGCGAGATTGCGGCGCGGCGGCGTCTGGAAGCGCTGGGATACGCCATTCGCGGCGTCAATGTGCGCGCGGGGCAGGGCGAGATCGACATCGTAGCCGACGAAGGCGGCGATATTGTGTTCGTGGAAGTGCGAACACGCCGCAGCCGTCGGCTTGGAACGCCGGAAGAGTCCATCACGCCGTCCAAGCGGGAACGCCTGCTGACCGCGGCGCAGCGCTACCTGCAAGAACTGGACGCCGAAAACCGCAACTGGCGCATAGACATCGTGGCGGTGGAGCTTGACCGCAACAATGGGATAGCGCGTCTCAGCGTACTCAGGAACGCGGTCGAGGCGTAAGCTCAACTGCTGCTCTGTCGAGCCTTGACGCAACCCCGCCGCTTGCGATATGCCCGCAAACCGCCAGGCGCATCGTCATATGCGGCATGCTACAATTCGCGAAACCCGATTGCGCCCGCGCTTTGCGCCGCATCACGAACTTGGAACGAAATGATGGAGACGCTATGAATCCGGTTATCGCCATACATATGCAATCGCTTGTAGAGCATATCCGCCTGCTTGAAGCCGTGCTTACCGCGCCGCTTGGGCTTTATTCGGACATCAAGATGCTTCGCGAATCGCTGCCGCTCGCGGATGCCGCCGACCTGCCGCGCCACGAACTCCGCGAGCGCCGCATCGCATACGGCAACCTGCATGCCGACCCGCGCCAACTTGCGCTCTACGCCGCGGCGTCTCTGACCGCTTCGCTGGACATACTAGAGGCAGCGCAAGATGACGCCGACGCAGCGCGCCTTCGGAATGGCTGGCTTAGCCGCGCGCGTATGGTGCTGAGCAGGGCGGAAGCGCAGGCTGCAGGCGATATGCGCGCCGATATAGCCGCCCGCGTGCGCGGTCTGTATGTCATCGTGGCTCCCGAATCCACGCAGGGCAGGGATGTAATAGAGATTTCGGCGGCGGCGCTGAAAGGCGGCGTGCGAGTGTTGCAGCTACGCGACAAGACGCGCGACAAGGGCTATATGCTTGCGGCGGCGCGCGAACTGAAGGCGCTGTGCGACGCCCACGACGCCTTACTCATCATCAACGACGACGCGGACATTGCGGCGGCTTGCGGCGCGCACGGCTTGCATGTGGGGCAGACGGACTTGCCGATAGCGGACGCGCGCCGCATCCTTGCGCCCACTCAACTCATCGGCCGCTCCAACAACGGCGTGGAAGAGGCGCTGGACTCGCAGCGGCAGGGCGCGGACTACATCGCCGTGGGCGCGGTGTTCCCCACAACCACGATGGGCAAGAGCGGCAGGACATCCGTAGGCGCTGATATGATAAGCAGGGTGAAGGCTACGGCAGCGCAGCCGGTAGTGGCGATAGGCGGCATCAACGCCGGCAACATCGCCTCCGTAGCGCGCGCCGGCGCCGACTGTGTATGCGTGGTGAGCGCCGTAACGCACGCCCCCGATCCCGAAGCGGCGGCGGCCGAACTTGCGGCGCTGATGGATGGGGCGGGCGGGTAGCGTGATACGCTATCGTGTGATACACTACTGGGCGCGTCAAAGCGGATGACCTTAGCGCAACAGAAGGCGATCAAATGAATGTCAACATACGGGACTTGACAGGTATTCTCAATGGTGAGTGGTATTGAGTTTGAGATTGTGCGCAAACACCAGCGCAAGCAGATTCACCAGCATATCCACGCTCTTTGCGCAGCCCTTTGTCCGACGAACCAGCCTGTTCAACTTCCCGCGCAGCATCGAATGCAATCCTTCGTTCCAGTTCACCGCGCCGTACTTCCCAACCACATGCTTGTTGACCGGCAGCGCCCCATACACTCCGTATGCGTCGGTCTCTTAGCGCTCCGCGTCCGGCAGACGCTCCAACAACCGCAAGAAAGTGGACTCGTCCCTGCCGCCCGCCTCAAAGTCTATCCATATGCTCCCATCGCGCTCTTCCACCACAGCCGTCCATATCCACAGGTCGTTGCGCTTTTCTTCTTTCCTAGCGCCCAAATATGTCCACATTTCGTCAAGCGCTATCGTTGACGCAACGATTGTCGACACTCTGCCGCTTGCGCGCCACGCGCTCATTGCGCGCATCCGTTCAAGCGCTATCGCCCCCCTTTTTTGACCCAACCACTCACCGATGCAGCGCTTGCGCCCACTACGCGCGCCGCCGCCGATATGCTCGCGCCCTCTATGCGCATCTGAACCGCCTGCCGCTTGACTTGCTCCGGGAAGCGCGGTTGCGCTGCGTCCGCCGTGTACTTCCGCTTGCAATCGCCGCGCTTGTACACTTGACGCCCGCGTGTGTGTCCGTCTTTGGGCATCCAATTGGAGCCGCAGTGTCGGCATCTGATGTCGTGTCTATATGACCGCTCGCGCGCCATAGATCGCCTCCTAGATAGTAGTGGTTTGAGCGCCACTATATCTAATACCACTCACCATTAAGAACACCTTTATGCAAGGCGCGTCTTTGGATCCCGTCCCGCCCGGCGCAAGCAAAGACAAAGACGCGCGCTGGCTTGACATCTACGAAGACGGCTTTGAAGAAGAGCGGATGGCGGAATGGATACGCCAAGCGGCCGCCATCCCCGGCTGGGACGGCTTCCGATAGCGCGCGAAACTGCGATTGCCTCGCATCTGTCTAGCATCCCCCGACACTCTGCCAACAAGCCCACTGCCGCCTGATTCCAGCATTCCCCCTGTGGTATTCTTATCACTATGATAAGAGAAACATTCCCTTATTATTTTGCGCCTCTGCGCCTTTGCGTTAAAAACTCGTCGATAGACGCCAACCCGCCAGGATAGCCCAATGGCATCGCTCAACAGAATTCTGAAGCACCGCAGAAACATCGGGTTGGTCATCGGCATTGCGCTTGGGTTGCTGCTTGTGGCGTTCCTCATTTATCCGAAAAGAAACGCCCTCGTCGCCAAAGGCCCGATGAACGCCGGCCACGAAGCGCTTGGCTGCGAGCAGTGCCATACCCCGGTCAAAGCCACGCCCGCGCAGCAGGTCAGCGCCAACATCTATTACTGGCTTGGTTTGCGCCGCAAGACAATCGGCTTTGGTTCCAAGCCGGTCGACACCGACGACTGCATCGACTGCCACGAGCGCCCCAACGACCGCCATCCCGTATCGCGCTTCCTAGAGCCGCGCTTCGCCGACGCACGCAAGCACATCAAGGCATACGACTGCATCGCCTGCCACGCCGAACACCAAGGCAAGCGCGTTACGCTGCCCACGCTCGGCTACTGCATGCACTGCCACCAAGACACCGAGTTGAGCGACGACCCCATACTGCCCACGCACGCCGCCATCATTCGCAGCGAATCTTGGAATACATGCCTGCAATGCCACGACTTCCACGGCAACCACATGCGCGACACGCCTATCCGCATCCAAGACGCCGTATCCGAAGCCGAACTGTGGCGCTACTTCCACGGCGACGACTCGCCTTATTCCGCCGAAAAGTTCGTCTATCCTTCTGATACGCGCGCCGGAGAATGATCCGTGAAGTGGATAATCACAGCATTGGCAGTCGTCGGCGTGAGCGCTGCCGTCGTAATTCTCAACGCGCCGCCCCCTGACGCGCAGACCGCCGCCGGCGCGCCCATTCCAATTTCTGCCGTGTTCACAATCTTGGAAGCCGAAAACGATGCCGTGCGTGAACTTTGGACGAAAGAGATAGTAGGGCAGGGCAAAGAGCGCGGCTTGGCGTTTCACAAGGATTGGCGCGAACCGCAGATAGACGCCGGCCCGCTGCCCGCGCTATTCCTGCGCGAGACCGCCGAAAGCCTTCGCCGAAACCCGCTGCAGCTCTATCTGTTCCTAGGTTCCGATTTTCCCGTCAACGACGCCAACAAGTTCACCGGCGTTCAGCAGGCGCGCTTCACGCAAATCAAGCAGACCGGCGATCCGCAGTTTTTTCTCGACGAAGATGTCAATCTGCATACCGCTATGTTCTCAGACATCGCCGTCGCCGAAACCTGCGTAGTCTGCCACAACACCGAACCGGAGTCCCCAAAAACCGATTGGGAAGTGGGGGACATTATGGGCGCTACCACCTGGTCATACCCCAGCCCTGAGGTCAGCCTGCAGGAAGCGCTCGCGATGGTAAGCGCGCTGCGGCAAGGCTTTCGCGAAGCATACGCAGAGTACCTCGCCAAAGCCGCCGCATTCGCCGAGCCGCCCCCCATAGGCGAGCGCTGGCCCGCCGACGGCTACTATCTCCCATCCGCCGACGCATTCGTCGCCGAGGCTGAACTGCGAACCTCCGCCGCCACTATGCGCGCGCTGCTAGAGTTCGGGCAGGCGGACGAATGAGCGCTCTACGGCAACTCCAAGCCCGCGCCGTATCGCAGCGCCGCATTCAGATCAGCGGGATTATCTCGTCGCGCCTATCTCAATGGCGTTGGCGGTTGCTTGCCGCGCTGCTGCTGCTGGCGTACATAATCCAAGACGCCGCCGGCCTACGCTGGGAATGGCTCGTCCAACTCCAAACGATTGACCTCTACAAATACATCAGCGGCGCTTGCTTGCTGATATACATCGGTTGGCAGTGGCACATCTTTTTAGCCCGTCAGCGCGGCGTGAAAATCCAGGGACTGCTTGCGCTGCATCAGCGCAGCGGCGCGTTTGCGCCCATACTCTTTTATCTGCACAGCGCGCAGGCGGGCTACGGCTATCTAGCCGTCTTGAGCTGGATATTCTTTGCCAATATCATCGTAGGCGTCGCCAGTCCGCTCGGCATCAAGATCCGCAGCAAAACCTACACCGCATCCTGGGTCATACTCCATGTGCTGCTTGCCGCGCTGACCGTCATATTAGCCGTCTTTCACGCCTATATCGCCGTTTATTACAAGTAGCGCCGCGCAACAACGCCTGCCGCTTTGCGCGTATTTTGCGTATTTGCGCTCTATATCTATCTAACTCCCTTGCCCCGCTTGTGATATCATATTTAGGGGCTTGCGTTCACGCCTAGCGCATCTCAATAGCCTGCCGTGCACGCAGTAGTAAAGGCAATAGCCTTGCCAACATTAGTTGAAAACAACCGATAAATCCTAATTTAGGAGATAGTTGCCGAATGATCGGATTTCCCAAAGCGCTCCGCAGCATCGCTGATATGCGGACGGCGGCGCTCTTTCTGACACTCGCCATCGCGCTCGCCGCGCTGATTGCCTGCGGCAGGGCAAGCGCGCCCGAACCGCCGCCCCAAGACGCTGCCCCGGCCGAAGCTTCCGCACGCGGCGCCCCCGATTCCATTCCAGTATCGGGATCCCTGGTATTCCCGCGCAGCGAAGCGCTCGCCTTCGAATCACCCGGCATAGTGGGCGAAGTGCTTGTCAGCGAAGGACAGTCCGTAATCGAAGGACAGCCGCTCGCGTCCCTAAGCGCGCTCAAAACCGCCGAACTGCGCCAATTCGTGCAACAGGCGGAAGCGCGCGTTGCTACCGCGGAGTCCGCGCTCAAAACCGCGCAACTTCCCACAGCGATAGCGCGCGCCGAACAGGAAGTAGCCGCCGCCGAACTCGCAGTCGAACAGGCGCGGCAGGCGCTCGACGACATTACCCAGTCCCCCAACCTGACCGTGCGCGGCGCTGAACAAGCCGTAGCCCAAACCGCCGTAGCCTTGGATAATGCCCGCGAATTCCTAGATGATCTGCTGGCGCCTGAAGATGTAGCCGTAGCCGCCGCCAATCAGCGGATCGCCGCGGCGCGCGTAGAGATCGACGCTGCCCAAGAAGCCTACGACGACATCAAGAACGGCGCTTTCACCGACGACATCCTGCGCGACGCCCGCAACCGCGCCGCCTTTGCCCAAACCGCGCTTGACGCCGCCAGAACAACCCTTGCCGACTCGAATTTCGCGCAAGAAAACGCCGTCAGAGCCGCATCCGACGCCTACAACCTGCGCGTAGAGCAGTACGCCGGCCTGTTCAAATACTGGTTCGGCACAACCCCCACCGAAGACGAACTGCTTATGACCCCGCAGGAAATGTTCGCCGAATGGGGCATCGACCTTGAAGCCACCTATGACCGCCGCAACCCCCGATACCACGGCGTAGCGCCCACGCCCGACGACCCCAGCACGCGTTGGAACGAAATTACCGTATGGGCGTGGCTCAACCTCCATCCCGAAAACGGCGCGGTAATTCCCACCTGCGACGACAGCGTTATGCTGGCGGCAAGGCAGCGCTGCGTGGAGCGCGATATTGAAAACGCCTACGATGCGCTCGACATAGCGCGCGATAGCCTCGTCGCCGCGCGCAACGCCGCCGACACCACCGCCGAGCGCGCTGCAGACGCCGTAACCGCCGCGCAAGACGCGCTCACCGACGCCCAAGACGATCTCAAGGAAGTAGAGGACGGCCCCGACGCCAGCATAGTAGAGAACGCTGAAAAGCGTCTGCGCCTAGCGCAAGCCAGCCTTGCCGACGCAGAAGCCGACCTTGCGGAACTGACCGTGGACATAGACCCGCTGCTGGTAGCCCAAGCGAGGGCGAACCTAGCGCATGCCGAAACCGCCTACGCCGAAGCGCAAAAGACGCTCGACCGCGCGCGCGACGACTCGCTGCGCCAACAGAACGCCCGCGAGCGGCTTGACCTTGCCAACGCATCCCTAGCGCAGGCGCAAACCCAACTTGAGGACAGCAGCGCCCTGCATCAAGAGCGCATAGCCTTAGCCGAATCCGAACTCCAATTGGCGCAGGCAGCGCTTGACCAAGCCAACGAAGACTTGGACGGCGCTATGCTGCGCGCGCCCTTCGCCGGCATCGTATCGCTTGTGAATGTAGCGCCCGACGACCGCGTCAACGACAGCCTGACCGTCATAGAGGTTACCGCCGCCGATGTGATTGAAGTGGACGGCGTAATTGACGCCGCCGCCAAGCCCTATGTGCGCGAAGGCGGCAGCGCGGTGGTCAACATAGAGAGCGTGGGCGATACGCCGCTCAACGGAACCGTTACATTCGTGGACGACGAAGTCCGCACTGAGCGCGGCGTGGTGTCCTACGCCGTCCGCATTCGCGTGGATGTGCCGTCCGGCGTGCAAATCCCCATAAGGCTGTCCGCCGTATCCGCCGTAATCGCGCCCGCCGGCTCTGCGCGGCTTACTGTCCCGCCCGTCGACGCCGTCGCGTCGGCCGTTCAGCGCTAACGTACGCGCGCATCCTAGCCTAATCTAACCCTGATAATCCCGGATACTCCCTCGCCAAATATATGCAGAAACTACAGACATACCTGCGAATGGAAAACCGCCCGATAATTGAACGCATGATAAGCTCAATCATCCGCTTCATCCATCAAGAGACCGCCGGCGGCGTCGTGCTTCTTATAGCGGCGGTGGCGGCGCTTATCCTGTCCAACTCCCCGTTCTCATACCAGTTCCTCCACTTCTGGGAAACCCACTTCATCATCGGCACGCGCGATTTCAACATCGACAAGACAATCCACTTCTGGATAAGCGATACCCTAATGGCGATATTCTTCTTCGTCGTGGGGTTGGAAATCAAGCGTTCCCTTGTGCTGGGCGAGCTGTCCACCGTGCGCCGCGCCGCGCTGCCAATCGTCGCCGCCGTGGGCGGCATGGTGGTTCCCGCAAGCATATACCTGGCTCTCAACTCAGACGGCGAAGCCGCGCGCGGCTGGGGCATACCGATGTCAACCGACATTGCCTTCTCCCTTGGAGTGCTTGCGCTGCTTGGAACGCGCGCGCCCCTGCCGCTCAAGGTATTCCTAGCCGCATTCGCCATCGTGGACGACATCGGCGCGATCATCGTCATAGCGGTGTTCTTCACCGAAACTATCAACTGGCAGCCGCTGGGCATCGGCTTCGCCCTAATCGCATCCCTGTTGGCTATCAACTTCATGGGCGTCCGCAACGTCATCCCGTACTTCATCATCAGCGCCGCAGTATGGGTATCGTTCTTCAACTCAGGCGTCCATCCGACCATAGCGGGCGTGCTGGTTTCGCTCACCATACCCCTGCGCGTCCGTATGGATCCGGAGCAGTTCGTCGCCAGGGGCAGAGCGCTGCTCAACATATTCGAGCAGGATGACAGCCGCCGAATACGCCGCGGCCAACTCGCGCTCACCACCGGCGTACAAACCCGCGTGCTGGACGAACTCGAATCCGCCACCAAACAGGTAGAATCGCCTCTGCAGCAGCTGGAACACGCCCTTCATCCGTGGGTGGCTTTCGTCATAATGCCCCTGTTCGCATTCGCCAACGCCCACGTCATCATAGACTCATCTCTGCTGGCAGCCCTCACATCCCCCGTTACCATCGGCATCGTGCTTGGGCTTGTGGTGGGCAAGCCCGTCGGCGTCATACTATTTGCGTGGCTCGCCGTCAAAGCCGGCGTCGCGACGCTGCCCCGCAGTGTCAACTGGGCGCAAATCGTGGGCGCCGCCCTGCTTGGCGGCATCGGCTTCACAATGTCCATTTTCGTAACCGGGCTGGCTTTTATGTCCCCTGAGCTCATATTGCAAGCCAAAGCCGGAATAATGATTGCGTCCGTAATCGCCGGCGTGGGCGGCTATGCCATCATACGCGGCAGCAGCAATTAGCCCGAAACGCCTAATCGCCCAATCAAGTCGGCGACCCAAGCCGCCAATCAAAGCAGTCTTAAAGTAAGGAACGGCAACTCTATGAACACGCGGCAGCTTGGCAGAAACGGACCCCAAGTATCGGTCATAGCATTCGGCGCATGGCCCATCGGCGGCGGTCTTGGCAGCGTTCCCGAAGCGCAAGGGATAGCCGCCGTACACGCCGCGCTCGACGCCGGCATGACCTTCATAGACACCGCCGAAGGCTACCTCACCAGCGAATCAGTGGTGGGCAAGGCAATCAAAGGC
Organism: Dehalococcoidia bacterium; assembly: GCA_965203895.1. Classification (GTDB taxonomy): domain Bacteria; phylum Chloroflexota; class Dehalococcoidia; order Lucifugimonadales; family JADFKI01; genus Bin90. The sequence goes on from CBDBDI010000003.1 coordinate 923,005, forward strand.
AGACGCCATGAGGCATTCCTGGCAACCAAACTCTCCGGTGCCGACCACTCCGCCGCGCACATCACGACCGCGCTTGAAAACAGCCTGCGCGCGCTCAATACCGACTACATCGACCTCTATCAACTCCATTCGCCCCAACCTCAATGGCCTATCGCCGACACTATGGCGAACCTAGTCCGTCTCCAAGATGACGGCAAGATACGCCATATCGGCGTCTCCAACTTCTCACCCGAACAGACGCAAGAGGCGATGCAGTACGCCGCCGTTCAATCATCCCAGCCGCGCTACAACCTGATGTGGCGCAACCTTGAAGACGATGTACTGCCCCACTGCCTAGAAAACGGCATCGGCGTCATACCGCACTCAGTTCTATGCAAAGGCATACTCGCCGGCAAGCACAAGCCCGGCCACCAATTCGCCCCCGACGACGAGCGTCGGCTCTTCAACTTCTTTCGCGGCGATCTGTTTCGGCAGACGCACGCCGTAGCCCAGCGCCTCGACGATTGGGCGCGCGATAACGGCCGCGACATAGCGCAACTCGCAATCGCATGGGTTCTTGCAAACCCGGCCGTATCCGCCGCGCTAGTGGGCGCAAAATCGCCCGCGCAGGTACAGCACAACGCCCGCGCCGCCGACTGGCGGCTCACGCCCGCCGACCTAGCCGAAATCGAAACCCTAATGGACGGCTTCCGAATGCCCTGGGTCAAAGACGAATAGGCGTCGGCTCCGCTTGCGCCCGTATCCATTTCAGATTGCAAGCGCATCCTCGACCGCTTTTGCCTTATTGCGCAAGTTTGCTATAATGCGTCTAAGCAAGCTGCCCGCGCTTGCAGACCGCCCGCTTGCATCACCAAGGGGATAGGGCAATGCGGATACCCGAAATATATCGCGACGGATACGACAAGGCGCGCAGCCTCAATCCAAGCCTCGCCGATACATATATGGAACACGCCATGATCGGCGATCCCGAGGCGGACGCCGTCATCGAAGATCTCGCCCAATTCGACCAACAGGAAGTCCATCGGCTCATACACGCCTGCATGCAGCAGGACGCCAAAGCGCTTGCCGACGCTCCGCCCAAGCTGCGGGACTTCTTTCACCGCATCGAAAAGCCGCCCGCGTGGTTCGATCCCGACGCCGTGTATCCCGGCTGCCGCGCGTTTCACGCCTACTCCGATCTGTTCATACCCGCATTCTTCGTAGTTACGCTGCAGAACGCCGCCACGCTCATAAGCAAGGCGTTCTATATGACCGGCCGCGTTACCACCGAGTTCGGGCTGCGCCGCATCAAGCAAAACACCCGCCACTTCATAGAGATAATGCTGCCCGGCGCGCTCGACCGCCAGGGCGAAGGCTGGAAGCTGTCCGTTCGAATACGCCTTGTACACGCCCAGGTGCGCCGTCTGCTGCGCGAGTCCGACGACTGGGATGAAGCCGTGTACGGCGTCCCCATCAGCGCCGCGCATCTGGGACTGGCGTCCGCCAATTTCTCCGCCACGATGCTGCAGCAAGCCGATAGGCTGGGCGCGCACCTTGACGCCGAAGCGCGCCAAAGCTTTATGCAGATATGGCGCTACGCATCCTATCTCATCGGCACGCCCGAATCGCTGCTGTTCGAAGGCGATGAGGCGCGCACCGCCGAACTCTACCGCATAGCCGCCGTCTGCGAGCCGCCCCCCGGCGACGAATCCGCCGCAATCGCGCACGCCCTAGTCAACGCCGTTCCCGTATTAGCCGGCCTCACCGATACCGGCGAGCAGCGCAAAATGGCGCTCCATACCTACCGCGTATCGCGCGCGCTGCTCGGAAAATCCGTGTCCGACTCCATCGACTTCCCCAAGCAGCAGACCGCCGGCCTGCTCACCTGGCTGCAGTGGAAGCGCCTAACCTACCGCGCGGCGCACCGCATATCCCCCCGAATGGCGCAAAAGTTTCGCGGGCGCAACTTCGTATTCCTGCTCGACGCATCTATGTTGGAAGACCTCAGCTACCGCCTGCCCGACCACCTGCGCGCTGACAGGGCAACGCCGTGGTAACCCCCGGCGCGCCCGCCATACCGCCCGTATTCGTGCTGAGCACCGGACGCTGCGGCTCTACTATGGTGTCCGACATCCTAAACCTGCATCCCGACGTTCTCAGTCTGTCCGAGTTCTTCAGCTTCATAGGAATGGGTTCGTTTCGCCGCCCCCGTGTAACCGGCGCGCGAATGTGGCGGCTTTGCAGCGAACAGCAGAACCGCACCCGCCTTATGCTGCGCGGCGATTTCGAAGAGTTCGTCTATCCGCTAGAAGCGCCCGGCGCGCGTTTCACGAAAGCCGACGTCCCCCCGATACTCTGCGCCACGCTGCCGCACATCACGCGCGAATACTACGATCTCTACGAAGAGCTCGCCCCCGTTGTGCGCGATCGGCCCCGGCAACCGCCCGCCGCGCACTTTCGCCGCCTATTCGAGTGGCTATGCGCCCGCTTTGGACGCAGCGTTTGGGTAGAGCGTTCCGGCGGATCGTTGCTGTTCGGCGCAAAGCTTCTGCGCGAATTCCCCGACGCACGCATCATCCACGTCTATCGCGACGGGCGCGAAACCGCCATCTCTATGAGCCGCCACTACCTCTTTCGAATGATAGTCGCCACCATGCACGCGCTCAAATCGTGGGGCATCGACGCTATGGCGTCCATGTCCGGCGGCAGGTTCTGGGACCGCATCAGCCCATGGCTGGAGCTCTTCACCAGCGCCTTGCTCAACCCCGATAAGCTTCCCTACGATAAGCTCACACTCGCCGATTTCGGAATTTTCTGGAGCGGGATGATTAGCAGGGGCGAGCGTATGTTTGGACACTTCCCCCCGGACAGGCTGCTAAACCTGCGCTTTGAGGATGTGCAGGCAGACCCCGAACCCCAAATACGCCGTCTGATACGCTTCATCGACCCATCTTTGGAGAACGAAGCGTGGTTGCGAAAGTCGGCCGCCGTTCCCCGTCCCACGCCGTCGAAGTTCGCGCGCCTAGCCGCCGCCGACCAAGCCGCCCTCAACGCCGCCTGCCGCCCCGGCCTCGAACGGCTAGGCTACCCGCTCTAACCCTACACACTGACCACAAGCGCCATAAGCCATAAAGGGGAAAGTTGCCCGATGTGCGATATTGACGAAAACGACCGCAAGCCCGACCGCAGGCCCAATCCCGTATCGGCAATCGCCAATCTGCGCCGAACCGGCCTGCCCTGGCAGCAGGTTCTCACGCTGATGGCGACCAACAACTGGCGCAAACTTCGCACGCTGCAAAACTGCTGCGGCAACCTAGCCGCCCCCGGCTGCTGACGCCGCTAACCCCCGTCGGCGTGTCCGACGCTGCCCCCAACAACCCTTTGCGCCTCTGCGCCCTTGCGTTAAAACCCGAGCGCTAAAACCTACACGGCGCAAGCGTCAATCAGCGCATCCACATCGGCCGCGCTCTGCATTCCCATACAGATGTCCAGGATGCGCTCTGCCGTTCCAGCGCGCGCAACGCCTTCTACTAGCCAGCGCATCTTGGCAAGCAGTTCATCTTGACTCAGCGGCGCGTCCGGGTGTCCCTTGGGCTGCCGTACCTCTGCCCGCTCGACGCGCCCGCCCGCAAGCAGCGCCGTCAGTTCCACGCCCAACGCGCCTTCCCGCGTGAACGCCCGCTCGCGATCAGGTTCCACCACTAACTCGATCCTGCCCATCACAGCGCGCACTTCAGGCGCAAGCCACGGTTCGCCTTCATACTCGCGCAGCGTTAGTTTGCCGCGCAGCAGCGCCATTGCCATCACGAAAGGCGTACTGTGATCCGCCGATTCGCGGCTTGTGGGCGCAAACGCCCCGGCCGATCCCTGCACGCCGCCGCACACACCGCTATGCCCCCGCACCGTCATGCGCTCCACCGCGTCGGCTCGCGCGCCCCGCGCATGCAGCGCCAGCGTCGCCTCTATCGCCGCCTGCGTGTATATCTGCGCCGGATACGATTTGATGGTCTGCCGCGTCATTAGCCAGCGCCGCCCCAGTTCGGCGTAGCGGCTCATATCGGCGGGGACGGCAGCAGCGGCCCAAGCCGCTCGAACGCCGTCTCAAGCGCGTCATCCGACGCCGTAACGCCCGACGCCGCCAATTCGGCCGCTTCAACCGCTCGCTGTCCCGCAAGCCCGACCGAAACGCCCTTTATCGTCGGAATATGCGATGTGGGCTTCAACCAAGTGTTGAATATCATCCCCGTGGATCCGGACAGCGCCGCCGCGCTCACCGCCGCGTCCATCGGCGCGCCAATCAGCCGCGACGCCACTATCGGCAGCGTCCACGGGACTTGCGTCAAGGCGTGATAGCCGCGCTTCATAAATTGGAACGATTCGCTCAGCGCGCCCTGAAGTTCATACGCCGCCACTATGCAGGTCAGCAGCTCTTCGCCGCTGCGCCCGTGCCTCTCCGCAAGCGCCAGCAAGGCGGGCAGGGCGTCGCTGAAATGCCCCGAATCCGTATCGCCCGCGCGCGCCACAATATCGTTGGCGTCCAAGTAGCGCGCCATCGTCCCGTTCACCAGCGCCGCCAGCCCGGCCGGTACTTTGCGCCGCGTCCCTATCAGCGTGGACTCCGCGCTGCCGCCGCGCTCCAGCGCATACGCCCGCACGGCCTCGATCGTGTCCATCCCGCTTGCGCCCACCATGCACGCCGCGCTGTCCGCAAGATGCCGCCGCGCCGCATACCGCACGTCGTCGCCCAAGTCGACATAGCGCAACCCATACGCGAACTCCGCCATCCGCCGCAGCGCCGTCATCCAATCACCACGCTCTCTTCATACAGATCGAAGCGCTGCCGAATCATATCGCAGGCGTCGCTCAAGCCCCGCAGAACCTGCTCCGGCGTCAGCTCCCCCACAAATCTGCCGCTAATGCCTTCGCGCACATCGTAAGACGCCTTGATATGCGCCCGAATCAGCCAGCGGCAATACCCCGGCGCCCAGTCCGCGAGGCACGGGCATTCGTACTCCCTGAACGGGATGGCGCGCGTTTGCTCAATGTCCGTTACCAGCAGCCGAAACAGGGTAGGGTAGCCCGTTTGCGAAATCACGCCTATGTTGAACAGCAGCCCCGCTTTTGGGAACGCCAACCCCATATCGATGTTAATGTCAATCGTCTTGCATTCGCCGTCTGCAACGCCCGTATCGCTTGCGCCGCTTTCAGCGCTTATGCCGCCGGCATTGCCCGCATCGCCTGCGCTTTCTGCAACGGTTTCGCTGCTTGCGCCGCTTGCGCCCTCTGCAACGGTTTCGCTGCTTGTGTCGCCCGCATTGCCCGCATCGCTTGCGCCCTCTGCAACGCCTTCGCCGCTTGTCCCGCTTTCACCGCACATAGCCTATCCCCCTTATTCATAACCCTTTGCGCCTTATGCGCCTTTGCGTTAAAACCTGCCGGCGCATATCACTCGATCTTAATCAGAGGCAGGTTCTTGGATGTGTCTATCGCGCGCCGCTCTATGAACGCCAACCGCCGTTCCTCCGCCTCGTCCGACTTGATGTAGTCCGGCGCATACCGCTCGGTGGCGCTCGGAATGCTTTCGGCGTACTCGGTCATTTCGTTGAAGGTAATCTTTTGTAGCTGCAAAATCACCGGGCTGTTGTTCATTATCAGCGCGCAGTATCGCGCAACCTCTGCCTCAAGTTCGTCGTGCGCCACCACCGAGTTCACCAGCCCGAACTCATACGCCTGCCGCGCCGAATACTGCTGCGTCAGCATCCATATCTCGCGCGCCCGCTTTTGCCCCACCACGCTCGCCAGATAGCCCACGCCGAACCCCGACGCCGGACTGCCCACGCGCGGCCCCGTCTGCCCGAATGTGGAGCGCTCCGACGCCACCGTGAAATCGCACATGTACGCCAATATGTTGCCCGAACCTATCGCGAAGCCGTCCACCATCGCAATCACCGGCTTGGGCAGATTGCGGATGATGTCCATAAAATCGCTTTCGCTTGTGCCGCTGTACTCTGTACTGGAGCGGTCTTCGGACTGGTCCCGCCCCGAACAGAAGGCGTTGGGCCCCGCCCCCGCAATCACCACCGCGCGCACGTCGGCGTCATCGGCGGCGTCCCGCAGCGCCTCCACCATCTCATCCGTGGTAACGCCCCGCAGCGCGTTATACACCTCCGGCCGGTTGATGGTAATCCGCGCAGCGCCCTCGCTCTTGCCGTATATTATATCCGTGAATCTCACTACGAGCCTCCCTCAAAATCCGCTGTCAGCATACGCCAATCATACCCCACATCCCAACTTATTGGAAATCAACGCCGTTGCATCTCACCGATCCCTTGCGCTAAAATACATCCCATACACCCCCACAGGCGCGCCGCCAATCCCCGGCGGCTTGGCAAGCGGAGGCAGCCAATGGTCACAAAACTAATCGACGCTCCTAAGCAAGACGTTCAGCAGCAAGTCGAAGTCGAACGGGACGAATATCTTGCCGTATTCCCGGAGTATCCCCCAAGAGATGATATGCAAAACCCCATCTATCTGCACGAACCCTCGCATATGCGATCGATCGCCATTCATTTCGGCAGGGACGAAACAACCCTGGTGCTCAGCGAAGTCCCCGTATCCACGTCCGCATCCATACGCCGCGAGCATCGCCGCCCCGACCTCATGGTGGCGTTCAACTGCGACCGCGATCTGCTCATAAGGCAGAAAGGCTACGCCACGCGGACGCAGGGCAAGCCGCCCGATTTCGTGCTAGAAGTAGCGTCCGAAAGCACCGGCGTGGTGGACTACACCGAAAAGCGCGACGAATACGCAAGCTACGGCATACCCGAGTACTGGCGCTTTGACCCAAGCGGCGGCGTCTATCACAACGCGGCGCTGGCGGGAGACCGCCTAGTGGACGGCGAGTATGAGCCGATAGATATACAAGTGATAGACGGGCTGAGTCGCCGGGGATACAGCGCGGTATTGGGCTTGTGGCTATGCTGGGAAGATCATCGGCTGCGCTGGTTCGACCCCAAGACGGAGGCATACCTACGCACGCACGACGAAGAGTATGATCGCGCCGAACTCGAGGCGTATGCGCGTCAGCAAGCCGAACTGCGCGCCATCCTGGCGGAAACGCGCGCCGATGAAGAGCGCGAGTTCAGGCTGCAGGAAACCGCCCGCGCCAACCAAGCCGAAGCCGAAGCCCGCAACCTACGCGCGCAACTCGACGCGCTAACACAACGCCCCGACAACCAGGACTGATTGATAAGCGGCCAGGTCTGACCGCCAGGCTTGGCCGCCCAACTTGAACGCCCCGCCAATATGCCCTAACCCTCTGCGCCCCCGCGTCTTTGCGTTAAATTCCCCCCAAGCATCGACATTAGCGGCATCGAATTAGCGCCAAAACCGCTTTGCATCCTACCGCGCCTTTGTATTAAAATATCCCTCAGCTTCCTATAACTTAACTTCCTACAAAGTTCCAATCTCATAATCGTTACTCATAACAGCCGCAAGGTGAGAGCATCCGAATATGAAAACTGCCACATCTACCACCCGCCGCATTCCCGCGCTAATCGCCCTGGGCATCCTGCTGACATTGGCGGCGGCGCTGTCCCGCATCGGCGCAGTGCCAGCCACAGCGCCCGCAGCCGTCTCCGCCGCAGTTCCGGCGCAAGCCACGGTGGACTACGATTCGGATAACGATAACCTAATCGAGATCGCCGGCCACGCCCAACTCCACGCCATCAACCACGACCTTGACGGCAACGGCTCCCCCGTCGCCGGCGCCGGCACAACCGCATACAATACTGCCTTCCCCAACGCCGCATCCGGCATGGGCTGCGCCGCAACCTGCATAGGCTACGAACTTACCGCAAACATTGACCTCGACACCGACGGCGACGGCAACATCGGCTCCGACACCGACGACGCCTACAACAACGCTGGCGCGGGCTGGGATCCCATCGGCGACTTCAATAACAGATATACGGGCGTCCTCCACGGCAACGGCTTCACCATCACCAACCTGTACATCAGCCGCGCCACCGAGTCCTACCAGGGGCTGTTCTCACTCATAGGCATAGGCGCGCGCGTAGAAGCGCTGAACATAACCGCCGCCAACATCACCGGCAACAACTATGTCGGCGTTCTGGCAAGCTACAACATAGGCGAAGTCATCGCCGTCCATACCGCAGGCAGCGTAACCGCCAGTTCGGGGTCATACGCCGGCGGAATAGTCGCCAACCAAACCGCCGCCGGATCTATCCATTCAAGCCACTCCAGCGCATCCGTCACCGGACAAGCGAACGTGGGCGGACTGGTAGGCTACGCATCCGCCGGAACAAGCGCTGACATAATAAACTCCTACTCCACCGGCGTGGTTACCCGCTCAAGCGGCACGGCTACCACCATCGGCGGCCTAATCGGAGCGGTTGCGACCGGCTTCGCCGCGTCCGCAAGCTACTACGACTCCACGACCAGCGGCTGCGTAACCGGCGGAACCGCCGGCTGCACCACCAGCGCCGGCGGCACAGGCGTCAGCGCCCGAACCACCGCGCAACTCCAAGCCCCCGTCGGCTACGCCGGCATCTACGCCGCCTATAACGCCAACCTCGACGGCGTAACCGGCGCCGACGACCCGTGGTATTTCGGCACAACATCGCAGTATCCCATCCTGAAATACGGCAAGACCGACTACGACATCGACAACGACCGCTACATCGAGGTATCCAACCTCGCCCAACTCGACGCCATCCGCCACGACCGAACCGGCGACGGCAATCCCGTAAGCGGCGGCGCGGCCGCCTACAACGCCGCCTTCCCCCTGCGCTTCGCCGGCGCGGGCGGACGCATGGGCTGCCCCAACAGCGGCTGCACGGGCTACGAACTCACCCAAAGCCTCGACTTCGACGAAAACGGCGATGGACAAATCACCGCGGCCGACTCCACCTATTGGAACAGCGGCGCGGGTTGGCAGCCCATCGCGTCCGACACCCCCTCCGCCCAAGCCAGCAGATACCAAGGCGATTTCAACGGCAACGGCTTCACCATCAACAATATGTTCATCAATAGAGCCGGCGACGACATCGGGCTGTTCGGCGGCATTCATACCACCACCCGCATCGAATCACTCGGCGTAACCAACGCCAACATCACGGGAGAGCATTTTATCGGCATTCTGGTAGGCGCCAGTTACGGCGCAATCGTCGCCTGTTACACCACCGGGTCAGTAACCAGCACCATCGCCAGCAACAACATCAACGATACCGGCGGGATGGTAGGCTTGCTTCGCAATGCCGGGGCGTCTATCCATTCAAGCTACTCCACCGCTTCCGTCAGCGCAACGGACTATGCCGGCGGCCTGGTAGGGCGCGCCATAGACAGCGCCATAACGAACTCATACTCCACCGGCAGGGTCACGAGGACAAGCGGCGCCGGCACCTACATCGGCGGGTTAATAGGGTATGGCAGCGGCAACACCATCACCGCAACCTACTACGACACCGACACTAGCGGCTGCGTAACCGGCGGCGCTAACGGCTGCACAACCAGCAGCGGCGGCACAGCCAAGACCACCGCCGAACTCCAAAATCCCACCGGCTACACCGGCATATACTCCGCATGGAGCGCCAACCTGGACGGCGTGGCCGGCGACGACGCCCCATGGGACTTCGGCACGACATCGGACTATCCCACGCTGGTATATCACGTCGAAGTCGACTACGATGAGGACAACGACAACCTGATCGACGTAGCGAACCTCGCTCAGCTCAACGCGATGCGCTACGACCGCAACGGCAACGGCGCGAATGAAGCGTCAGGGTCATACTCCGTCAGCGCATCCGATTGGGCAATCCACAGCTCCGCCTTCCCCCGCCAAGTCGCCGGCATGGGCTGCCTCGCCACTTGCGCCGGCTACGAACTCGTCGCAAGCCTCGACTTCGACACCAACGGCGACGGTTCCGTAACCGTGGCCGGCGACGACTACTGGAACGGCGGCGCCGGCTGGACGCCCATCGGCGCCACCGGTTCATTATGGGGAGCCACATTCAGAGGCAACGGACACACCATCAACAACCTGTACATCAACACCCCCGCCATCGATGACCTTGGGCTGTTCGGCAGCTCCGGATCCCGCATCGAAACACTCGGCGTAACCAACGCCTATGTCCGCGGAGACGAGTTTCTCGGAATTTTGGTAGGCTCCTCATACGGCGAAATCGTCGCCTGTTACACCACCGGCGCGGTAACCGGCTCACGGCGCATCGGCGGCATAGTCGGCGAACAAGTCTTGACCACAGCGCACACCCGGTCGAGCTACTCCACCGCATCCGTCAGCGGCGAACAACATGTCGGCGGGCTTGTGGGACGCCTACGCGGCGGTGCAACGCACTCATACTCCACCGGAAGAGTCGTCCGCTCCAGCGGAACGGCAACAACCATCGGCGGGCTAACAGGAAGCGCCTCTACAGGCACGGCAACCGCTAGCTACTATGACACTTCAGCCAGCGGCTGCATAGCCGGCGGCAGCGCCGGCTGTACAACCAGCGCCGTCGGGACGGGCAAGACCACCCGCGAACTCCAAACCGTTACCGGCTATACTACCGGCAGCATCTACGCCGACTGGAACGCCAACCTAGACGGGGAGTCCGGCAACGACGACCCTTGGGATTTGGGCAACAACATGCAGTATCCCATGCTGACCTACGGCGGCTTTAGTACCGATCCGCAGGGCGGCCAAGCGATGGGCATAGCCGATAACTGGAACGCCCCGGTGGTGGGCGAGCGCATCAACGTCGGCCTAACGCCCGACGAGAAGCCCAACCGCGGCACCGTGCCCGGACAGACATACCTGGAAGCGTGGGTCTGGGAACGCTCCGCCAACGGCACAGACTGGACGGTCATCCCCGGCGCAGGCGACGGCGCCAACCCGCCAACTTTTGAGTACACCCCATTCGACGACCCCGACCCCACCGTCGAAGACGACGTCGGAAAATACATCCGCGCCAGAGTGAAGCTCGCCGACGGCAGCTTCGCCGCCACGCGCGCATTAGGCGGCCGCGTAGTTGCGGCAAGCGGCGCGGCCGAGGGCGCGGAAATCCCATTCATCAGGGGACACACCGCCCCGTATGTTGGCTTAGAAATTATAGCGTCCAACCCGTTGCCCGCGGGCGCGGTGGATTCGCGCGTCGGTTGGCAGCGCTGTCAGAGCAACACGGCGCCCTTCAACTGCAAGCACATCCCGCACATCTGGTGGACCCGCTACACGCCCACCGCCGCCGACGTGGGTAGCTACCTCCGAATGTACGCCTACTACGAAACCGCCGACGGCACGTGGACGCGCCGCGCTACGTCCTTTACATGGGCCGTAGTGGCAGCGCCGTAAGCCCAACCCAAAACCCAACCCTCTGCGCCCTTGCGTCAATCCCCGACGCAAGGGCGCAGAGCCTTCCCCCTTTTGCGCCCAAATCCCCACGCCCGCTATAATGCAACCGCTATGCTCGTAAGCGAACTAGGCGAATTCAACCTAATCGACCGCCTCGCCGCCGTCATATCGCGCCAAAACGCCCGGCGCATCCAAGCGGTAGAAGCGCGCGGCTTCCGCATCCTGCGCGCCATCGGGGACGACGCCGCCGCATGGAACGCCCCCGCCGGCGCGCGCGCCATCACCACCGACACTATGGTGGAAGGCGTTCACTTCAACCTAAGCTACACCGATTGGCGCAGTCTCGGCTGGAAGTGCCTCGCAACCAACATCAGCGACATCGCCGCTATGGGCTGCGTCCCCACCTACGCCATCGTAACCCTAGGACTGCGCCCCGACCTGCCCGTCGACGGCTTGGAAGCGCTCTATGAAGGGATGATGGAAGTCGCGGCCCAGTTCGGCGGCGCTATCGTTGGCGGCGACATCGTGAAATCGCCCGCGTTCTTCATCACCGTCGCATTGCAAGGCGCCGCCCCCGCCCCCGATGCGCCCATCCTGATGCGCCACGCCGCCAACCCCGGCGACCTAATCGCGGTTACCGGCCCCCTTGGCGCATCCGCCGCCGGCTTCAGACTGCTGGTGAGCGGCGCGTCCCCCCAACCCGACGCAGACGCCGCCGCCTACCTGACGCGCGCCCACAATCGCCCCATCCCGCGCGTGAGCGAAGGCGTTTCGCTCGCCGCCGCCGGCGTCCGCTGCGCTATGGACATAAGCGACGGCCTTATGGACGACCTCGCCAAACTCTGCCGCGCGAGCGGCGCATCGGCGCTGCTCCACGCCGACCGAATCCCCGTCGACCGCCGTCTCAAATCGGCGTTCCCCGACGACTGGCTAAACCTAGCCGTCGCCGGCGGCGAAGACTACGAACTTCTCTTCACAGCGCCCCCCGAACTGATGGACAAAGCCTCAAGCGCGCTGCCCGAACCGCCCGCCGTAATCGGCAGAGTAGTGGAATGCGCCGCCGACGACGACCCTAGCGCAACCCTGCTTGACGCGCAAGGCAATCCCATAGACGTGACAAGCGGCGGCTGGGACCACTTTCGCAGCAGTTAGCCCCGCCGCCGCGCGCGTCCGTCTGCGATTTAGGCGCTCGCCCCCACCGCCTCAAGCTTGGCGGGATATTCGCCCTCGAACAGATCGCCCTCTGCCGGCCACTGCTCTTGAGGCATCTCATAGTACACCTCAATTTCGTTGCCGTCCGGGTCAAACAGATAGACGCCCAGCGATATGCCGTGATCGCCTATGTCCCGTATGTTCGCGCCCTTCGCCTTCATATGCTCGTAGAGCTCGCGCAGATCCTCAAACGACTCCATCTCCCAGGCGAAGTGATACAGCCCCACCCGTGTCTCTTCCGGCCCCGGCGCGTCCGGCCCCACGCTCACCAGCGCCAGTTCGTGCGATGAGCCCTCTTTGGCGCTCATAAAGGTCATGCTGCCCGGTCGCTTGTTGGTGGTATGCAGCCCCAGCACCTCCGAATACCACTGCTCCGACGCCTCGAGATCGCGCACCCGCAGCACCAGATGCCCCAACTGCTTTGGCTTTGCCATCGTATCCCCCTTATATTGAAGTATGATGCCAACCTGCACGCCGTTGGCTATCGTTGCGCCAATTCTACCACAAGCCGCGAATCCGATGCGCCCCCGCCGACATCACGCCCGCCGCTTGTGAAACAGCGCCACATTTCTGCAGGGAAAGTCCGCATCCCAGCCGTGCCGCTTCGCTATCCATTCCATCGTGTTATGGCTATAGAAGTTGATGTGCGTAGGGTCGCGGTGATAGTGCCACGAAGCGAAATCGTCCCAACTCTCCGGCATCCCCGTCATCACGCCCAGCCGCCCGCCCTGCCGAAGCAGCCCGTTCAGCGCCGCGAACTCGCCCATCGGATCGGCGAAGTGTTCTGCCGTTTCCGTGCAAGTAATAAAATCGTAAGTCTGCGCCAGCGCCGCTGCATTCGGATGAAAGTAGAGGTCGTATATCGCCGCGTCAAAGCCGTCCTCGATCATCATCTGTTGTAATGCGGGCCCGGGTCCCGCGCCGTAATCCAACCCCCGCGCGCCGCGCTTCAGATACGGCTTCAGCGCATAGTACAGCCGCCCCAAGAAGCGCCTATAGTCCGGATCGTTCACATCGTTGTTGTGCTGAAGATAGCGCGCCTTCTGCGCCGCTGCGTCAAGCTGCTGCCGGCGCGGTACGAATGCCATATCGCACGCGGCGCAGCGCACAAAATCCCTATATCCCGATCCCTTGCCGCCCTTGTGCAGCAGCGCCGTATCGGCCGAGCCGCAGAGCGGGCAGCATTCGCCGCTCACAATTGCGCCCCATCCGGGACAATCGACCAACCGCCCGACGGCATCGCCTGCAGCGCCGTATCGCCTTCCCGCTGATAGAAAGCGCCGCCGCCGTCCGCAAGCGCGCGAACCCACGCTGGTACGGCGATCCCGTCAGCGTCCATTCGGCGCGCGCACGCAGCAACCCCAAGCGCATCCCACGTCTCGAACGGCCCAAGCTCCCAGTTGAACCCCCAGCGCATCGCGCGCTCGATGCTCACTATATCGTCCGCCACCTCGCCCGCTTTCGCGGCAGAAAAGGCAAGCAGTTTGGACAATATGCGCCACGCAAACCTTCCCTCCGCCGTATCGGACGCCGCAAGCGCCCTAATGCGCTCGCGCGTGTCCGCGATTGCCCGCAACCGCGCAATCGACGGCGTATCGACGGCGCGGCTTTCGCGATAGCGCATATCGCGCGTATGCAGCGCAAGGATGCGCCGTTTGCCGTTCACCCGATCGCGTTTATAAAAACCCTGACCCGTCTTATCGCCAAGCCATCCGCGCCGCAGCATATCCCGAATGTAGGCGGGCAACTCAAACGCCTTTTGTTCCCACGCATCCGAAACCGCCGCGCGCGTGTTGTCGCAGATGTCCGACAGGATGTCCAACCCCACAAGATCCATCGTGCGATAGGTGGCGCTGCCCGGCCGCCCCATAAGCGGCCCCGACACCGCATCGACTTCATCCGGCGCTAACCCGCATTCGTCCGCCGCCCGCATCGCAGCCAGAAAGTAGAAGCAGCCGATGCGGTTGGTGATGAAGCCCGGCGCATCGTTGGCAATCACCACGCGCTTGTCCAGCGTACCCTCGGCAAAGCGCCGCAATGCCGCCGCCACATCGGCGTCGGTGGCATCGGTGGGTATAAGCTCCAGCAGCGGCAGATAGCGCGGCGGATTGAAGAAGTGCGCCCCCAAAAATCTGCGGCGCGCAACCGCGGGCAGCGCTTCGCCTATGCGCCTAATCGGAATGCCCGATGTGTTCGTGGTCAATACAGCGTCGTCGCGCAGATGCGCCGCCGCCTTTGCCCACAACTCAAGCTTCGGCTCAAGCCGTTCCACCACCGCTTCTATAACCCAATCGGCTTTCGCGATACGGGGCATATCTCGATCGAAACCGCCGGGGCGGATCATATCAAGCGCCGCAGTGTCCTCTATCGGCGCTGGACGCATCGCGAGCAGCCTCTGCTTGGCGCGCTCCGCAATCTCAGCGTCCAAGTCCAGCAGATCGCAGGCGATCCCCCGCGATGCGATATGCGCCGCAATCTGCGCGCCCATAGCGCCCGCGCCCAATACCGCCGCCCGCCTAATCGCAAACCCGCCCGTTTCAGTTTCAGACATAACCAAATCAGCGCCGCGCGAATTATCGGCTTGGCGCAGTCCCCCTTATACATACGATATACATACGATACATAGGCATTTACGCCTTGATGCGTATCATTGACGCGCATCGTTAAAGTATCAACGCCCAGCCGAATCCGTCAACCTTGCCTGATAATCCGAAAGCCGCCCCCGCCGCATACGCAGCCGAAAATGAACGCCCGCGCATCCGATAAACCGAAACGGACTTGGCGCGGCGTCTATTCTAAAAATTTGATTTGCCTATGTAGCGCTCCATGTGTTATGCTTAAACCTGGTTGTTCTCATTTATGCCTGGGCGATTTCCTAATATACTTGGATACCCTGGTGATAAGCAGGCAACGATTTTTCTCAATAAAGGAGATCGCCAGTGGTCTTTCAAGATAGGACGCTCACATGCGTGGAGTGTACGAATAGCTTCATCTTCTCGGTCGACGACCAGCAGTACCATGCGGAGAAGGGCTATACCAACGAGCCCAAGCGCTGCCTGGACTGCCGGCGCTCGCGCCGCTCTTCGTTCAACCGAGGCGGCGGTGGCGGCGGCGGATTCGGCGGCGGTGGCGGCGGCGGCGCTCCCCGCCAGATGTACGCCATCACCTGCGCGCAGTGCGGCAAAGAGGACGAAGTCCCCTTCCGCCCGACCGGCACCCGCCCCGTGTACTGCTACGACTGCTTCAGGTCTGCGCCGCGCCCCTAGCGCGAAACGCGCAACCCCGCGCAATCAGTCATAAACCCTCACTCAGCAATGCCGCCTACTCACGCAGCAGGCGGCATTCTTGCGTCCATCCGCCGCGTCGCCCAAGCGCCGCCGCCGCAAATTGGGATATTGACTATCCCTCACTCAATTTCCTAAAATCTAGTTATCGGCTATAAAGCCCCGATGTGCAGTCTGTTAGTCTGCGATGGCGTTGGGGCGCATCTACTAGCGCAATGGGCTTGCCAATGCCCGTATCTATTTGGGAGGTCAACGAATGGAAGCGCCCGTGATGGTGAGCTTTGGATGGACAGGCGAAAACAGGGAAATCAAGGTCATAGAAAAGGACGGCAAGTGGCTGACGGAGCATCTGATTGACGGCAGCCCGGATCAGCAGCTCATAAAGTTGTTCGGCGTCAACATCATACCGACGCCGTGGTCTTCGGACACCGGCCGCGACGAAGTGGTTGCCGAACTTTCGGTCAGAAACCCCAACTCCAAAGTAGTCTAGGCGGCGTACCGCTCGACGCCGGCATTCGGACTCAGTTCGACCGCCGGCGTAGGTTTCTTTCGGCGCAAGCGCGGCCGTTCATTCGGGCGGGGCGTACGGCGGCAGCTCCAGTATGTCGGTCAGACTGGCGATAACCCTGCTTGCGTCGGCGTCCGACAGCGAAAAGAACTTCCGCCGCGACGCCCGAAATGTGAGGTAGTTGTAGAAGGCGTTCCACGCCCGCCAGACCTGTTGCGCGTTGCGCGCCTTCCGCAGCGCAGGCAGATACTGCCCCTCAAAGCGGTAGAGAATCAGCCCGCGCGCCTCTGCGTCTTCCACAAACGCCAGCGCCGCGTCCGCCGCGCCCACCCAATCGTCTTCCGATATGTCCCATCTGCTTGCCATAATCGCCTATCCGTCCGCATAACTTTGCAGGGATGCCGTCCCATCCCCGATAATCCGATGTTCCCTCGCCGCTGACGCTTCATCGGGAAACGGGCGGCGCTGATATGGCGGGATGCCCCGTATCGTATCATTGTACGCATCCCGCCGATAGCGTGATAGCCGCAAGTTGCGATAGCCGTCAATCCTGGATTTACGACGACTTGGAGTTAGCCGCTAGTGCAAGCCCACGACGCGCAGAGCCAATATCCCGCCGAACTCTTTCGCCGACAGGACGAGTCCGACGACCGCCTGTTTTACGCAGAGCCGCGCCTAGTAACGCACATCGACGACTACGCAATCGAGGCAATCCGCGCCTACCTGCGCGAAGCGCTGCCGCCGCACGGGACAACGCTGGATCTGATGTCCAGCTGGCGATCCCATCTGCCCTATGACCTGCCGCTAGAGCGCGTAATCGGCTTGGGTTTGAACGCCGTAGAATTGGATGAGAACCCTCAGCTCACCGATAGGGTTACGCATGACCTAAACGCAGAGCCGCGCCTGCCGCTTGAAACGGACAGCGTGGACGCCGCCGTAGTTACGGTTTCAATCCAATACATCATCAAGCCGATTGCTGTCTTTCGCGAAATCAACCGCATCCTAAGGGCGGGCGCGGCGTTTCATATCATCTACTCCAACCGAATGTTCCCCGCCAAGGCGGTGGCGGTATGGCAGTCGATCGACGACAGGATGCGGTCGCAGCTCATCGGCTCCTACTTCGCCAATTCGGGCGGCTGGACTACGCCCAAAGCGATGGACATCAGCCCCGATATGGGCTTCTACACCGACCCGGTATATGTGGTAACCGCCAACAAGATTAAAGTCGGCGGCTAATCGGCGGCTAGAATGCCAAGCCCCGGCTCAGGCAGCGGCGGCCGCTGGCCCCGAACCACGGCATCCTGCTCGGCGGCGCTCAGCGGCCGAAAGCGCTCGGCGGCGTCCAGCGCGCGCGGCAGCAGCGTTACATCGCCCACACTCGGCGCGGTGTGCATCGGCTGCGACAACAGCCACCACAGCGCCTTGTTAATGTCTTCCTGCCGCCGATGCGGATCGTACCAAGTGGCGTGTTCGCGGTCGCGCCCACCCCAGCCGCCGCGCGCCAGCATCTTGATGGTGTGAATGCCCACATCCTTTTCGGCTGCCGTAGCGAGCAGTTCGGTTGCGCTCTCGCGGTATTCGGGATTTTGGAACAGCGTTGCGTTGAGCGGGAACATAATCGTATCGAAGTCGAAGCGGCGCAGCGCCTCCAGCTGAACGCGCGGGACTTCGGCGCCGTGTCCGGTGATGCCGACCCACTTGGTCAGCCCGCGCTCGCGCAGTTCCACCAGCGCTTCCAATGCGCCGCCGCTTGCGGTTACTGCGTCCAAGTCCGCCATCGTGCCGACGGAGTGGAGCTGAAACAGATCGAACGATTCCACGCCCAGCCGCCGCATGCAGTCCTCGATGTTGCGCTGCGCCGCCGCGCGTGTGCGCTCGCGTGTCTTTGCGCCCAGGAACACGCCCTCGCGAATCTTGCGCATCCATGGCGCGAGCCGCTCCATCGCCTCGCCGTATGAGGGCGCAATGTCAATATGATTGACGCCGTGCGCCAAAATCCGCTCAACCGCCTTGTCCGCCGCCGCTTGGCTTACCCTGCCAATCCCCGCCGTGCCGAATGTTACAACCGTGCTGTGGTGTCCCGTTCTGCCTAACCTGCGCTTTTCCATCGCTCGCTCCTTGCCTTATGCGTCTTATTCCCGCCGCCGCTTGCAATCCAACCTTGCCTTTCCTGCTTTGGCGGCGTCCATTGCGCGCCCAATTTTAGCACAACGCCGCCTAGAACTACTCGAACGGCAAGCCGTACACTTGCGGTATAGTAGCAGGGTAAAGGGTAAGCGGAGCGTTTGCGCAAACCCGCCTAGCGCTTGCGAAATGCCTGCGAAGAAATGTGCGTGAAACGGAGGCGAAAATGCCGGAAGCGCCTGAACTTGAAGTGGTCAAGGACTTTCTGACGGCAAACGCCGTCGGCGCAGATATCGAAGCCGCGACGATAGTTCGGCCGGGCGCGCTGCGCTCCCTATGCGGCGATATGCCGATCGACATCCGCGGCCGTAGCTTGGATAGCGTGCGGCGGCGTGGCAAGTTCATTCTGCTCGATCTGTCGGGCGGGCGCATCGTGGCAATCAATCCGATGCTGACGGGCGCGCTTCAGTATTGCCCGCCAAAGCAACGCGTCTATAAGCGCGCATATCTAGCATTCGCGCTCTCCAACGGGTATGAGATACGCTACCTAGACGAAAAGCGGATGGGCATGGTCTATTACGCCGCCGCCGCGCAAACGGATGAGATACCGCGCTTGAACGAACAGGGGCCGGATGTACTGGACGAGTTCACATTCGAAGAGTTCTGCGAGCGCCTCAAGCGGTTTCACGGCGAAATAAAGGGCATTCTGACCGGGGGCAAAGTGGTTTCGGGCATAGGCAACGCCTACTCCGACGAGATCCTGTTTGCGGCGCAAATATACCCGTTCCGTCGACGCAAAGCGCTGTCCGACGCTGAGATTCGGCGGCTATACGACGCCTGCAGCAGGGTAGTGTTGGACGCAATCCCGATTGTGCGCGACCGCATCGGCGATGACATTCACCTGAAGGCTAGGGATTTCCTGCAGGTTCACAACAAGGGCGGCAAACCCTGCCCGCGCTGCGGCGGCAAAATCAGCCAAATTACCGCGAATAGGCGCATCACAAGCTACTGCCGCGCTTGCCAGCCGGGGATGCTGCTGCGAAACTGACCCGCCGCCGCGCCGCAAGCCTATGCGATGACCAACGGAATGCGCATCTCCGCCGGCGTAAGCCCGCTGTGGTGTGAGCGCATTCGCTTTCTGCTGTCTTCGCCGAGTGCCTTTCGCAAGTCTATGACCGCGCTGTTGATGGATAACACAAGCGTGTTGCCGGTGCGTCTGCGCGTCTCAGGCGAGCGGGCTTCGGGGCCGAGCAGCCGCATCGCCTCCACATCCGCCATATCCAGCGTCAGAAAATCGCCGCCCAGCCGTTGGCGAACCGCGCGCCGAAAAGCGTCCCTATTCTCAGATCTGACGGTTGCGTACATCAGGCGCACGTCGCCGGACGGCTTGGTTTCGCAGAGCTTGAGCATATCATCGTCCGCCGTGAGCGCGTATGTCTTGGAACTAGGCGCGTCTAGGTGGCCGTGGTCGGCGGTCATCACAAGCCGCGCATTGGACGGCAGCGCGTCCGCCAATCGCTCCAACGTCTCATCCGCCTTGCGCGCCTCGCTCAGCGTGATATGGTGGAACGCCCCGCGCTTGTGGGCGGCGCTATCCACCTGCGGCATATACAGATAGGTGAAAGTGGGGCGTTTGGCGCCGTCGATATGGCGCGCAACCGCGCTGACCGCCTGCGCGCTTGACTTGTACGCGATCTGCCGATTGCCGCCCGCCCAGTAGGTAGAGTAGGCGGTGTTCGTGATATGCTTGGGCATCAGATAGGCGGCGGCGCGCTTTGCGGCGCTCATGCGCGAGGGGACGGGATAAGCGTCCCGCGCGCTGACGCCGAGCCGCGACAGCGGCGTCTTATCGGGCGTGCGCTGAAAGCCGATAATGACGGATACGGCGTTCAGCTGAGGCAGCAAAGTATGCCATCCGGTGACGGCGTGCCGCGCGGGCCATTCGCCGGTCGCCAGCGTGGTGAGCGCGGCCGATGTGGTTGACGGAAAGACGCTGCGCATCTCGACTGCTAGGTTGGCGCGGACAAAAGCGCCGCGGTTCATCGCCTCAACGAAGTTCATCCCAAAGCCGTCTATCAGCGCGAAAACCAAATGCTCCGGCTCGCCGATAAGCGCTTTGACGGTGGCGGCGTTGGCGCCGAGTGGCGCGCCGCGAGCGCCTATGAGATTGTGCAGCGCATCGGCGAAATCAACCAGGTTCGCCGCGTCCGATATAGGATGAAGCAGCGTTCCGTCATCAAACAGCGATTTCAGTCTTTGGGCGTCGTCCATAATTTTGTTGCTTGCAGTCTAGCGCCGACGCTTTGTTGACGCTTCGTTCACGCCTTATTGATACTTTGCGGATATATTGCAGATAGACATTATAGACGACAGGCGTTTGTGATACTATCAAGGCGGATATAAAACGGGGAGCGGCCTATGAGTTGTGAGCAAGCCACCGCCCAAGCGCTAAAAGAGTCGGGACATCGGCTGACGCCGCAGCGCCTGATGATACTATCCGCCATCCGCCATTCCGAGATGCACATAACCGCGTCCGAAATACTGGATGAGGTGAAGGCGTCCTATCCGTACATAGACGTCTCCACGGTGTACCGCACGCTCAGCGTTCTCAAGCAGATGCGCCTAGTGTCCGAAACCGATATGGGCGGCGGCGAATACCGCTACGAATGGATTAACCATCTGCGCCATCATCACCTAATCTGCCGCGGCTGCGATAAGGTTGTGCTGCTTGACCACAAGTATTGGGAAAACATCGGCGCGGAAATTATGGCGGACTACGGCTTTCAGCCGGATATAGACCATATCGCGCTATTCGGCGTCTGCCACGAATGCCTTGACCGAATGGAAACCGAGTAGCCGCCGCCGCTTGCCCGCCGTGAAGCGCTATGTTAGCAGTAGCCGAAAAGCCCGCCGCCGCATACTCCGAAAGCGCGCTCGTTACGCTCTGGAGCAGGGCGCACACGCTCGCCGACGGGCTTGTCACCGAAGACGGGCATCGGCTGCAGGTGGTGTATCCCGGCCGCCGCAGCGCGCTTGCGGGGCCGGACTTTCGCGACGCCGTGCTGCTCGACGAATCGGGCAAGACGCTTACGGGCGATGTGGAAATTCACATAGAAGCGCCCGGCTGGTACGGCCACGCCCACCACACAGACGCCAACTACAACGGCGTTGTGTTGCACATCGTCTTTTCGCCTAAGGGACATCGGAGTTCGCGGCAGCGCTCCGGCGCTAATGCGCCCGTCGCGGCGCTTGCGGCGGTGGCGGCGAACCTTGAGAGCGCGCCGCCCGACGCCGTCCCCGATTTGCCCTCGCTTCGGATGCCCAAAGACGCCGCGGACATCGGCGATATGCTGGACGCCGCCGGCGATAGGCGCTTTCTGGGCAAGAGCCGCGGCTTTGCGGCCGACATAGACGCCTTGGGCGCCGACGAAGCGCTCTATCGCGGGCTTATGGACGCGCTGGGATACGCCACCAACCGCAAGCCGTTTCGGACGCTGGCGGCGCGCGTCCCCTATGAACGGCTTGCGGCGCAGCGCGGCGAGCCGGCGTCCACTCGGCTTATGGCAATCAAGGCGGCGCTGCTTGGAGCGTCGGGGCTTATGGGTTCGGCGGACAGATGGGAAGACATCGCCGAACTGCGGCGCATATACCGCAGAATGGATAACGCCAAGCCGATGGGCAAGCGCGAATGGAAGCTGTTTCGGGTAAGGCCGCCCAATCATCCCGCGCGGCGCATACTGGGCGCGGCGCTGATAATAGACGGCTGCATAGACAAGGGCATCGCCAAATCGTTTGCGGACGCGCTGCTTGACGGCGGGCGCAGAGCGCTGACGGCGCGTATGGAGGCAAAGCCGTATGTGGGCGGGACGCGGGCGCGCGATATGCTGGTGAACATCGCACTGCCGTTCCTGCACGCCTACGCCGCGGCGGGCGGCACGGCGGAGCGCGGCCGAAACGGCTTGCCGCACGGCTGCGCCGAGTTGGAGGACGCGGCGCTGAATGCGTATGCCGCGGCGCCCAAGCTTCAAGAGAACGAAATCACGCGCGAAATGCGCCGTCTGTGCGGCATAGACGGCAAGGCGCGCCTAAACGCGCGGCGTCAGCAGGGGTTGCTGGATCTGTATAGGCGGATGATTAGGGGCGATGCTTAGGTTGTGGGAATAACCCGCCAATGGGTTGTTGCTAGATGCTTAGGATGTCTTTGACTAGCAGGATAAGCGTCTCTACCTAGACATCGTCCAGAGGAAGTTCGCCAAGTCTTCGTAGTATTTTACTTGATGGCTAGACCAAGTATACTGAGACTGGTTATACAAACTTTGCAATGGAGTCAAACCCTCATTATTTCGTGCGTTGGGGTTTGCGCCGTTTGTCAGAAGGGCTAGAACGGACTCTCTGTCGCCAGTCGTCGCAGCTAGATGCAACGGTGTACTACCCAAATTATTTGTGGCGTTCACATGCGCTCCATTTCGCAACAAAGCCATAATAACATCTTCATCTGCCTTCCAAGCGGCGTTATGTAGAGGTGTATTTCCCTCGTTGCGGCCAATGCTGCTAGTGTTGACGTCCGCGCCTAAAGCGATGAGTTCATCAACGTAATCTACGGCTGACAAATGAGTGTTGATAAACACAGGATCGTCCTCATCGTCAAATGTATCTTGATAATCCCAGCCATCTCTGCACTGCTCGCAGGATTTCGCTATTACGCTCAACACTGTGGAACCGTTGTCAGGATCTGTGGCATTAATGTCCGCGCCGTTTTCTATAAGCAGACGCACAACGCTGAATAGTTGAGTGTTTTCGTATGATGAAGAAGGACTGTCAACATCGATGACAATGTTGTGAGCTACTCCTATGATAGGAAAATAATCCGTACCTGTAGCGTTGACATCTGCGCCCGCCTCTATGAGCATTCTAGCGACCTCAACGCTTTTGGCATCGTATAACGGTGTAAATGCCACAATCTTTTCATCGAGAGCAGCAAAATAATTCGGAAGTTGCACGTCCGCGCCCGCTTCGATGAGCATCCGCACTACTTCTATGTTGTCATTCCTAACGGCATGGTGCAACGAGGTACCTGCGAGTGTCTCATTGTTATTAACATCCGCTCCTGCGTCGATAAGCATTCTGATAATATCAGGGTTTCCGTTATCTACCGCGACATACAGCGGGAATATCTTTCCTGCATCCCACATGAAATGGTTTGAGGAGTCAATTACAGGTTCGTTAACGTCGCCCCCTTCTGAGATAATGCGACGCACCGCCTCTTCGTCGTCGTATATTATTGCCGCGGTCAATTCAGTGAATGAAACAAAACGATACCTACCCGGCAAGGAATCGTCGTTGTTCGCGCGTTCCGCATAGGTTTGCCCGCAAGAAAGGGCAGCAACAACTGCTATCACAGCAATTGTTAGAAGTATGATTTGCGCCTTTGTCATTTGGTATATCCTACGCAACCAAGCATTGGCCGCCGATGTGCTGGCAATCTATGCTATTCGTCAACCGTATCGCCGTCTCCCCAGTCCAGCCATTGGAGCGCTTCAATGTCGAAGCCTTCATGCCAGACCTTGGTTTTGTCAGGCTTTAGAAAGGGTATATTCTTTAATGCGCATTCCTTTGAATCCGCTAGTGTTACTATTTGTATCGGGACTCGTCTATGTCCCCAAGAATTCTTCTCGCCACCGCGCTGATAGGCGACCAACAATCTCCCCAACGCTTCATAAGCATGGCTGTCATGCTTCGGCATAGAATAGCCGATGATAGTTATAGACGAGTAGACGTCCCCTGTAAGGTGCATGCTCGACCAAAGCTCGGCAATTGCCTCATATCCAAGCAACTTGTCATAAGCAGGCGGCAACATGAACGGCACTAAATGCCATGGAGGGCAGCCGCTATTGGCTATTTGAAAGTAAAGTGGTTTGATGTCGGGTACGCGAAAAACGCGCGATAGTATCTCATCGCCGAATCCTTGCTCTGTCTGTCCTCGTGAAAGTGGCTCAGTAGGAACAGTTGGGTTCGGTCCAAAGATAGGGTCGTCATCAGGAATATCAAGTCCTGGCCATTCCTCTCTATAAGTACGCCTCCTGAAATCATGGTAACGGCGATCATACCAATCTATTGAACCGTGGAGTTTCAAAAGGTTGATGTACCTAACGCTATCTTTTCTATCAACAAGCCACCATTTAGGTGTTAGAGAGTACGGATTCCCAATGTCGTCGAGAGCCTGTTCCAGCAGAGTGTCGTAGTTAAATGTCAGAACTACATCGTTATGAGTCAAATGTTGGGCAAATCTCCGATACAAGTCGTCAGAAGTCCACGGGGAGGCGTCAATAAGGGTTTCTTGGATTATCGGACGCGCAAAAACGATTGCTCTGCTGTCGTGTGTGAAGTACTCTTTAGAGCCTTTGAGTCCTAGGTAGTGTTGTCTGTGGCTGTACGCTAGTACACGCTCCAAATCGCATTTCTCGCCAGGATATAGTTCAGACCATTCTTTTATATCACGCTCTAATACATCTCCGTCAAAATTTTCACGCACCGTTCGAAGCAGACCTGCAGCTAACGGCAAGCCGGCCGGATTTGAAAAGCCTGCTCCAAGTATGAACAGACGGTAGTGTGGAATTGCCGATGATCTCTCTGTCATAAAGTAACTCCTTCATATCCTACCTCCTGTCCAGATTACCATACATTTGAGCGCGTTTCAAACAGTGGCGGTCAAACGAATGCGGGCGAAACCGCCGCCGCCGCCGTTGATATGCGGGCGTTGATATGACATACTCAAATGCGAATAAGTTGTGTGCGGGTCATATGCAGGGCAAAGGCGCTGAACGATGGCTACTATACGGATAGAGGTTTCCGACGAAACCTTGGCGGCGATAGAGCGCGAGCGGGCGGCGCGCGGCGAGACGCAGAGCGAGTTCGTGGCGCGCGCGCTGAACGGCTTCTTGGAACGGCAAAACGCTGCGGAAGCCAACCGGCAGAATCCGGACACGGACGAAGATGAGATGGCGGCCATTATGGCCGCTCAGATACGCGCTTTTCCCAAAAGTTATTGGGACGACGACTATGCGCAGGACTCCAAACAGATAGCCGTTTCCGATGAGACTGATGAGATTGCGCTCTCTGTGGCGCTGGCAAGGTATGCGTTTGAAGCTAATCCTTGGGATGATGGCGGCGCGCGATGATACGCGGCGAGCTTTGGTGGGTGGACTTGCCGGAGCCAGTGGGACACCGCCCAGTGCTTTTGCTTTCGCGCAATCGGGCGTATGTGTCCCGCGATCTGATTATCGTAGCGCCGCTCACTACGCAAATCCGAAATGTGCGCGCCGAAGTTGCGCTAGGGCGTGAAGAGGGTTTGCGTCGCGAATCCGTCGCAAATTTGGAGTCGATCGCAACTATACCGAAGGATGCACTCCAAAACAGGATAGGCGCTTTGAGTCCGTCCAAGATTACCGAAGTGGATGACGCGCTGCGCTTTGCGTTGGGCTTGGACAACTGATTTGAACGCCGCGTTCACGCAATCAACCGCTAACCGATAACAACAACTAGCAACCGATACACCGATACAAGGAGCGATAGTGATACGCAGTTTGGGAGACGCCAGCCCGAAGGTGCATCCGACGGCGTTTGTGAGCGAGTTCGCCTATGTGATAGGCGATGTGGAGATTGGCGAAGGCTCAAGCGTCTGGCCGGGCGCGGTGGTGCGCGGCGATATGGGCAAGATCGCCATCGGCAAGCACACCAACATTCAGGATAATTCGGCGGTTCACGGCGACGCGGATGTGGTCATCGGCGACTATGTGACTATAGGTCACAAGGTGCTGTGCCACGCCAAGCGGGTGGGCGACGGCGCCGTTATCGGCAACGGCTCCACGCTCAACGACGGCGTAGAGATTGGCGAATACAGCCTGGTAGCGTCCGGCGCTATGCTGGTGGACAATGTGAAAATACCGCCGCGCTCGCTGGTGGTGGGATCGCCGGGCAAGCGGCTGCGCGAAGTGGGCGCGCGCCATCTGGCGAAGATGAAGTGGTCGTGCGAAGTGTATATGGAAAAGACGAAGCGCTATAAGAGCCAAGGCAACTTGGAGTAGTTCCAAGTTTTCGTCGGCGCATTGTCAGCGCTGCGGTTAGGCGGCGCTTCAGCGTTTAGCCAAGCGTATGCGCCGCGCATTGTCGATGGACTAGCCGAACCGCCGGCGGGCTTACATGCTTTCGGGGGCGTCCATAATCATCAGGGTTAGGCAGCGCGTCAGCGTGATTTTGGCGGCTTCGGCAAGCTTGAGGCGCGCCTTGCTGAGCTCGGCTTCGTCTTCCACGCCGGACACCACGCGGCAGTTTTGGTAGAACAGATGGAACGCCGTCGCCGTTTCGTAGGCGTAGTGCGGCAGGTGGTGCGCCTCGAAGTTGCGCGCCATCATATCTATCATCTCCGGCAGCGTCAGCATCTTGCGTATGAGCGCAAGTTCAGCGGGATGCGTGAGCAGCGATAGATCGCCGTCGCTGTGGTCTATGCCGCGCTCCGCCGCAAGCCGCAGGATGCCCGCGATGCGCGCGTGGGCGTACTGGATGTAATAGACGGGGTTTTCCTGCGACTGCCGCTTGGCGAGCTCAAGGTCGAAGTCCATTTGGCTATCGGCGGCGCGCGACAGGAAGAAGTAGCGGCATGCGTCGGCGCCCACCTCATCCACCACTTCGCGCAGCGTGATGATGTCGCCGGAGCGCTTGGATATTCGCACGGTTTCGCCGCCGCGCTTGAGCGTAACCAACTGATTGATGATGAGCTTCAGCTTATCCGACGGCATTCCCAGCGCCGCCACAAGCGCCTTCATAAACAAGGCGTGTCCCTGATGATCCGCCCCCCAAATGTTGACCACCTTGTCGAAGCCGCGCTCGAAGAACTTGTTGTAGTGGTACGCCACGTCGGACGCGAAGTAGGTGGGGACGCCGTTGCCGCGAACCATCACCTTGTCCTTTTCGTCGCCCAGCGTGGTGGACGCGAACCAGACCGCGCCCTCGCGCTCCGTGATGTAGCCGCGCTCGCGCAGAAGCGCCATCGCGCGCTCGAACTGCCCGTCCGCGAACAGCGTAACTTCGTTGAACCACTCGTCGTAGTCTATCCTGAGGGCTTGCAGATCTTGGCGTATGCGCGACATGAACTTGGCTATGCCGATTGCGCCCAGCCTTTGGAGCGCGTCCGGTTCGGGCAGCGCAAGCAGCGCATCGCCCTGTTCGGCGTGGATTTCGGCGGCTAGGTCTATCATATATTCGGCGTGATAGCCGTCGGGCGGCACTTCGGCCGATATGCCGCACTGCTGCTTGTAGCGGGCGAGCAGCGTGCGGCTGAAGTGTCCGATTTGCGCGCCGGCGTCGTTGAAGTAGTACTCCCTAGTTACATCGTAGCCGGCGGCTTGCAGCGCATTGGCGAGCGCGCTGCCGATAACGCCGCCCCTGGCGTGCGCGATGTGAAGCGGCCCCACCGGGTTTGCGCTGACGAACTCTATTTGGACGCGCTGCCCGCCGCCGGCGTCTATGCTGCCGAATGCGTCCCCGGCTTGCCGTATGGTGTCCACCTGCCGCTGCAGCCAGGCTTGGCTTAGCGCGAAGTTGATGAAGCCGGGGCGCGCCGCGCTTGCGCTTTGCAGCAGCCCATCGGCAGGGATACGCTCGGCGATGCGCTCGGCGATTTGCAGCGGGTTCATGCGCATCGGGCGCGCCAGCTTGAGCGGCAGGCTGCTTGCGAAATCACCGTGTTCGGGGTTCTGCGGGCGCTCTATCGCCACCTCATCCACCGCGACGGACGGCAGCGCGTCCGCCGTCTGCGCGTCGGTCAGCGCTTGTCTTACCAGATGGGCGATGTTCTCTCGTATCAGCAATGTTACATTACCCCATGTCCCATACGGACGGCATTAAGGTTGGCGGTTGTTCCCCGCCGACTATCAATAGGCTATCAATAAAGATACCAAAGGCATCGGATAAGCGCCAACAATTCGGCGTGGGCTTGGGATCGTTAGACTGCTAGTCGATGAACGCGCAGGGCTTGATTTTGGCTAATGTTTTCTCGCCTATGCCGCGCACATCGTCAAGCTGCTCGATGCGCGTGAACCCGCCTATCTCAGCGCGGTAATTCACGATGCGCTGCGCCAAGACTTTGCCGATGCCCGGCAGCGTCTCGAGTTCATCGGCGGATGCGGCGTTTAGGTTGACGCGCGCTTGGCATTCGCTCGACGGGGTTGCGGGCGTGCTGCTGGGCGGACGCCATCCGGCGTCGCGCGCCTCTTGCTCGCTGCAGAACCAGCGCTCGCCTATGGAGACGTCGATATCGGTTTGGTCGTAGTACGGGCTGCCCGGCGTGTGATAGATGCGCTCATCCCCGCTGATGTTGCCCTTGATGCGGCAGTGCGCCGGCGCTGCGGTGGGCGTGCGCGTGTAGGTTGGCGCAGGAATTGCCGTCGCCGTGGCGGTTGCGGCGGGCGTGGGCGTTAGGGTGGGCATTGCGGTTGCGCTTGGCGGCGGCGTTGTAGTGGGCGCCACGGTTGCGGTTGATAGCGGCGTTAAGGTTGGCGCGATAGCGTTGGCCGCCTTGGCGGTTTTGGTAGGCGGCGGCGTTAGGGTTGGCGAAGCGCTTGCGGCGGCGGTTGCGGTTGATAGCGGTGTCCGTGTGAGTTTGGGTTTGGGCGTTGGCGTTGCCGATGATTTGGGCGTGGGCGTCGAAGCGGGCGTGCGCGTTAGCGTAGGGATGGGCGTATGCGTATGCGTCGGCGATTTGGCGGGCGTGATGGCGGTTGCGGGCTTTGCGGGCGCGGGCGTAGATGCGGCGGCGTAGCGCGACGGGCTTGCAAACGGCGTTCTTGTTGGAACGGGCATGATGCGCGCGGCGGCCGGGCTGGGCGTGGCCGTGGGCGGCGGCGTGTGAGTGGCGGCGGCCGGCGCGGCGGTCGGTTCGGGCGTGGCGGGCTGCAGGTCGGCGAGCAGTATGACCGCGATTGTGGGCGTGGGCGCTGCAGCCGCGGCGGTTGGGCTTGACAGCGCGGCGGCGGTTGCGGGAAAAGGCGCTTGCGCGCCGGCGGGCGCCGTATCGCTTCGGCATCCCGCCAGCGCCGCAATGCCTATCAGAAGCGCGATTGCAATCCGACAGCGTCTCATATATGACCGCTAATCCGCCGTCTAGGGATCCACTTGGATGAGCACGTCTTGGGCGTCGCGCCGCGTCAGCTCGCCGATGACGGCGTGTGACGTGTCCACGGCGGCGAGCGCCTCTATCAGCGCATCCAGTTTGTCCGGGGCGACGGCGATTAGCAGACCGCCGGATGTCTGGGCGTCCGCAAGCAGGATGCGCGTCTGTCCGCGCACTTTGGGATGCCAGTTGACTGCGCCTTCCAGCGATTCCAGGTTGCGGTGGGTGCCGCCGGGCGCAATGCCCGCCGCTAGCAGCTCCGCCACGCCGGGGATTGTGGGGACGGCGCCCGCGTTCACCCGCGCGCCCACGCCGCTGCCCTGCGCTATCAGCCTGAGATGGCCGAGCAAGCCGAATCCGGTGACGTCGGCGCATGCGTTCACGCCCACGCGCATCATCGCTTCGGACGCGGCGCGGTTCAGCCGGCTCATAAACTTGACGGCTAGTTCGAGTGTGGCGGGATAGACGCGTTGCTGCTTGCCCGCGGTGGTGATGATGCCCGTGCCGATGGGCTTGGTCAGCACAAGCGCATCGCCCGGTTGCCCGCCCGCGTTGGTAACCTGCGCGCCCGGCTTGATGACGCCGGTAACCGCCATGCCGTACTTGGGCTCTTCGTCGTCGACGGTGTGTCCGCCAACCACGATTACGCCCGCTTCGGCGGCTTTGGATGCGCCGCCTCTGAGTATTTCGCCTAGGATTTCGTGGGGCAGCGCCACCGGAAAGCCCACGATGTTGAGTGCGGTGATAGGCTTGCCGCCCATCGCATAGACGTCGCTCAGGGCGTTTGCGGCGGCGATTTCGCCGAATATGAACGGGTCATCTACAATGGGCGGGAAGAAGTCCACCGTGGATATGACGGCGAGGTCGTCGTTCATCTTATAGACGGCGGCGTCGTCGCCGGTGGCAATGCCCACCAGCAGGTTGGGATCGGCGATTGCGGGCAGCTGACGCAGCACCTGCGCCAGGTCCTTAGGACTGAACTTGGACGCTCAGCCGGCGCAACTCGCCAACTCGGTTAGGCGTACATCTTCGTGCGTGTGCGTCAATTCGCTTCTCCTGATAATTCGTTTGGCGGCAAGTCCGATGCGTGTGCGTGTGCGTATGCGGCAGCGGGCTGCGGCAGTATCTATGCTAGTTACACATATCATAGCGGGCGTACTGCGCCTGTCAAGCGGGGCGTTTGAATCCGATGCGGTTTCGGGGTAAGATATGCGCTAAACCTAGCGGCATAGGCAGCGTAGAGAATACGCAGATGTGGAGGGCATACCTATGGCGGATTACAGCATAAGCGTTGGCAATGTGGAGGTCTTGTCCGTGCTGGACGGCTATTCGTTCAAGCGCAACCCCACGCAGACATTCCCCGAAACGGACATTGAGCGCTGGCGGGAGTTCCCGGAGATTTTGGACGCCGACGATCAGATACAGTCGCGGTACGGATCCGTGGTGATCCGGTCGCAGGGCAAGCTCATCATCGTGGATACGGGGATGCAGACGGAGCCGGGCGGCGGGCTGCTGGCGGATATGAGCGCCAAGGGTGTTGCGGCGACGGACATCGACATCGTGTTCCTGACGCATCTGCACCCCGACCATGTGGGTTGGAACTTGACCGACGGCAAGCCCACATTCCCGAATGCGCGCTACCTTGCGCCGCGGTCGGACTACGAATACTGGGCGCAGCCGGCGGTACTGGCGGACGCTCAGCATGTCCAGGATCAGGTGATGCCGCTGAATGCGCTGAACCTGATAGACCTGTTCGAGGACGACTACAAGGTTACGGACGAGCTCATCACGGTTCCCACGCCGGGGCATACGCCGGGACACACATCGCTGCTGATAGCGTCGGGCGGCGAGCGGGCGTTTGTGCTGGGCGATGTGGCGCACAGCCCGGCGCAGGCGCACTACACCGATTGGAACCCGATGTTCGACATACAACCGCACATATCGCGCCCCACGCGCCGCCGCGTCTTGGACATGCTGGAGTCCGAGAGGACGCTGGTATCGGCGGGACATTTCCCGGATCCGGGCTTCGGGCGCTTCGTGCGCCTGGAGGGGCGGCGGGTGTGGCAGGGGATTTAGGGGCAGTGTAAGATATTGGGGGGCGCGGGCGCGGCGCGAGTGGCAGGCGTGTCTGCGCCCCCCAAAGTTACGGCGTGAACCGTCGGTGCACCGATTCACGATAGGGAAGGGATAGGCTATGTACAAGACATTCAAGGTTCGCAATTTTCGGGGACTGCGCAACTTGGACATAGACTCGCTGGAGCGGGTCAACCTGATTGCCGGCAAGAACAACGTGGGCAAGACGGCGCTGCTGGAGGCGCTGTTTCTTCACTCGGGCCCGAATGTGCCAGGGCTGGGCGCTGCCGTGAATGGTTTTCGCGGGTTGCAAAGCAATAATATGCGCGAGGTCTTCCACGGGATTTTCCGTAACTTCAACCCTGATGCAGGTATAGAGTTGAGCGCTTCGGGCGATTGGGGATGGAACGATAGGGTTTTGCGCATACGCCTAGCGAAAACAGATAGGTCTCAGGTTACATTTACAGATGCGACCGCTGCCGAGTTGCAACGTATGGGAATCACGCACAGGGTTTCTAATGACCGTATTGTGATGGAATACGTCGACGAGAATTCCGAATCTTTTGAATCCGATGGATGGCTGATTGGCGCGCAGATGGGCGGCTCTACGCAACCTGTGAGCATTGAAGGGCGGTACGCGGATGTTGAAAATAGATCCGTTGCTTCCTATCTGCCATCACTGCATAGATCTAACCTTGTTGAGGATGCGGAAAAGTTCAGCAATCTGTCAGTCACTCGCAGGCATCGCAAGGTGGAATCCGTGATGAAGCGCGTTGAGCCGCGTCTGCAGGGGCTGAGCGTGATTACCCGCGGGGCCGTTCCGATGATCCATGCCGAATTGGAAGGACAGGAAAGGCTGCTGCCGATGCCTTTGCTTGGGGACGGCATGAATCGCCTGCTGTCTTTGGCGTTGGTGATAGGCGCAAGCACTAAGGGGACGCTGATTCTGATTGACGAAATCGAGAATGGGCTGCATCACTCGGTTATGCAGAGCGTATGGAGCGGGATCGCTCAGTTCGCGCGCGAGTTCGATGTACAGATATTCGCCACGACTCATAGCTGGGAGTGCATTCACGCGGCGCACAGGGCGTTCTCGGAAGACGAACTCTATGACTTCAGGCTTCACAGGCTTGACCGCATAGGCGACGAGGATGACATTAAGGCGGTAACTTACGACCAAGAGACGTTGGATGCGGCGCTTGAGATGGAGTTTGAGGTCAGGTAGTTGCGAGTTGAACAAGAGAAGCGTCAGATCGAAATAGAACAAGAGAAGCTTCTGGTCGTAGAGGGGACTGACGATGCGCGTCTATTCAAAGCCTTGATGAGACACATAGGCGTAAGCGGGATACAGGTTTTGAATGTCGAGGGCAAAGACAACATCAAGAAGATGCTCAAGGTCATTCCCAGTTCTCCCGGTTATAGCAAAGTGTCGTCCATAGGGGTTGTTCGGGACGCCGACGACAATGCCGGCAGGGCATTCCAAAGCGTGCGGGATGCGCTCAAAGCCGCCAATCTTCCGTCGCCTGATGCGCCTTTGAGTTCGGTCGAAGATGGCATTAAAGTGGTGGTGTTGATAGCGCCTTACGGCAAGTCGTCCGGGGCTATTGAGGATGTCTGCTTGGAGTCTGTGGCGGGGGATGCGGCTATGGGATGCGTGCAAGGCTATTTCAGTTGTCTCAATGATAATGGGGTTAAGCAACCGAATAGCCGGACCAAAGCCGAAGCGCAGGCGTTTTTGGCGTCAAGGGAACGGCCGGGTTTGCGCTTGGGGGAGGCTGCAGAAGCGGGTTATTGGGACTTTGAGCATGCCGCATTCGAGCCGTTCAAGCGGCTTCTAGGGATGCTGTAAATGGCCGCTATCTCACCCGAACACGCCGATTTTATTGCGCGGCATCGGGTTGGGCGGCTGGCGACGGCGGATGCGGATGGCGCGCCGTATGCGGTGCCGGTGTGCTACGCCTTCGATGGGGAGCGCATTTATACTGCGCTTGACCGCAAGCCGAAGAGCGTGGCGGCAGGGCGGCTGAAGCGGGTTCGCAATATCCGCGCCAATCCGAATGTGGCGCTGCTTATCGACGACTATTCGGAGGATTGGAGCGCGCTGGCGTATGTGATGGTTCGGGGCGAGGCGGCGATTGTGGAGGATGGGGCAGAGAGGCAGCGCGCCGAGGATTTGCTGCGGCAGAAGTATCCGCAATACGAAAGGCTGCTGGAGCCGGGCTGCGCGGTGATTCGGATTGCGCCGCGCCGCGTGGTGGGTTGGGGCAGCGTATCGGCGGCGGGGCAAACGGCGGGCTAGATGTCTTCTATCCAGGCGCGCTTGAATACGCCGTAGTTGACTGCGGCGTTGCTGCCCAGCGGCACGATGTTGACCAGTTCCCAGCCGCGGTCGCCCATGCTGTTGAGCATATGCAGCGTGTAGTCGAGCCGGTCGTCTTCGGCTGTGGTCTTGATGCGCACTACTTCGTATTCCCACGACGGCAGGCCGGGCGGGAGTTCGAACTCTTCGATGTAGTCCAGCTCAGCGAGTTCATCTTCGGTCACATCGCTCCAGCCGTCTGATGGGATGGGCTCTTCGCAGTCGCAGAATACGGTTTCCGCGCCAAAGTCGTATGCGCCGCATTCGGGGCAGAAATAGACTTTCATATGCTTTGTTGAGTACCCCTTGTATGTTATGGGGATAGGGCGCTTGCGTTGCATAGATTATAGTCTAGCGTGAAACATTTCACAAGTGGGGATGCTGACGGCTATTGCGGCGGCAATGGTTGAGATTGCGATATGCGGCGCAGGCGGGCTAGGGCGATTATCGCGGCTAGGGCGAGCAGGGCGGTTATGGAGAATGTCAAGCCCCATTTGATAGGGTCGGGGGATATGTCTAGGATTGCGCCGGCGGCTATGGGTCCGACTACGCCGCCCGTGAAACCTAGGAATGAGTGTATCGCCATTGTGGAGCCTAGCTGAGAGGGGGTAGCCACTTCGGTTACGGCGGTGGAGTAGATGGCGGAGTCGGCGGCGGTAGCCCAGCCGTATATGACGGACACGGCGATTATGAGCGCCCATGGGAAGCCGATTAGCCAGCCTAGCGCAAGGGAGCAGGCGCCGCTGAGGGCGAAGATGGCGGATGCGGATGGGCGGCGTCCCCAGCGGTCGGACATAGCGCCGCCCATGACGGGGCCGATAGCGCCGCTTGCCATTGCTAGGCCGCCGATGGTGGCGGCGTCGATGACGGCGCGCTCGGCGCTTATGCCGCGCGCTATGAGGGCGGCCGCAAGCAGGGCGGGCAGCCAAACGCGGGCGATGTAGAGTTCGGCGGCGTGCAGGGAGTAGCCTAGGATGTAGAGGCGGGCGGCGCGGTTTTTGAGCGCGGCGAGGTCTAGGCGGCCGGACGATCGGGCGGCTGCGGGTTGGCGGGGGTGGTTTCGCAGCAGCAGGTACGCCATTAGGACGCTTACGCCGGACGCTATGGACATTATGAGGTAGGCGTCGCGCCACTCGAAGCGGGACATTAGGATGCCGGTTAGGGTGAGGGAGATGCTGTTGGATGCGTAGAAGAAGGTTACGAAAGTGCCGACCGCCATTCCGCGCCCGCGGTCGGCGAAGCGCTCGGCGACGATACGCATGCCGGGGTTATAGACGCCGACGAGTCCTAGTCCGGCGAATGCTCTGAGCGCGATTGCGGTGGGCATATCTTGGGCGACGAGGGGGAATAGGGCGTTGGAGCAGACGGATATGACGGTTGATGATATGAATATGGGCTTTGAGCCGAATCGGTCGGTGAGGGGGACAACGATAAGGGCGGACGCGGCGAAGCCGGCTAGGTACGCCGAAAAGATGATGCCCGCTTGGGTGTTGTTCAAGCCCCATTCGGCTTGGATGATGGGCAGGGCGGCAACATAACTGGAGAAGGGGAATAGCAGCGCGAACAGGGTGGTGGACATAAGCAGCAGCCACGCAAGGCGGCGCGCGTGGCTGCCGCTGATGCGCGGTTGGTTTCGCGGGGGATGCGCGGGTTTGCCGTTCACTGGCGCCTCGGTTGCGGGGATATTAACGCGAGCGCGCGTTCGGCAAAGAGTTTAACGCAAAGGCGGGAAGGCGCAAAGGGTCTGGCCTAAGGGTTTTGACGCAAAGGCGTAGGGACTCAAAGGGGGGCGGTAGATTTTTGGGCGCAAAGGGACTAGGGACTGCGGGCGTTTGGGGGAATGTCGTCGGGGAAGGGGTATTCGCCGTACTTTTCTTTGTACATTTCGCGGGTTCGGTTGTAGAGGTTTCCCGGCTGCCGTTGGAATGCGGCCACTTCTTCGGGGGTGATGTGCCTTTTGAGTTCGGGGATCTTGCGGATGTCGACGTTGCGGAGTTTGGCGTCGCGTATGGCGTCGCTCCTGGCTTGTAGGCGTTCTTTGTACGCTTCGACGTTCGCTATGTCTTCGGGGTACACGCTTCTGGCTGGGGTGTCGTTGCGCGTGTTGGCGGCGCGCTTTTGGGCTTTGCGTGCGGCGCGCTTTTGGCGGCGGCGTGATGCGCGGGTTTCGGCGGCCGGAGCGCTGTCGGAGTTGGGGGCGGGCTGGTCGGCGGTGGCGCTGGCGGGGTTTTCTGCGACGGCCGGGCACTTGTCGGCGGCGCTATCGGAGTTGTCGGCGGGCCGGTTGTCGGCATCACGCTTTTCGGTGGCGCTGGCGGGCTTTTCTGCGACTGCATTGGGCTTTTCGGCAGCGGCGGCGGGTTGCTCGGTGGTGGAGGCATTGCGCTTGCCTGCAGTGGCCGCGGTCTTTTGTGCTTTGCGTGCGGCGCGCTTTTGGCGGCGGCGGGCGGCGCGGGTTTCGGCGGCCGGAGCGCCGTCGTCGTTAGCGGCGGGCTGCCGGTCGTGGGCGGGCTTTTGGGCGGCGGCGATATTCTGGGCGGCGGCGGGGCGCTCACTGCTAGCGCGGCCAGGGTTGGCGGCGGGCGTTTGGGACTTCCAATATGCTTGGATGTCGGCGGGGGTGATGTGGTCGGTTCGGATGTCGTAGGCGCGGCGCAGTAGTTCGCAGGCGGCCCATACGCGCTGGGATGCGGTGAAGCCTACGGCGGGCTTGGTTTTGCGCTGGCGCTCGAATTTGGGGTTGGGGGTTGGGGCGCCTTTGGAATCGACCTCGGGGGTTTTGTTTTCCATCGCTTTTACGAGAAACCGCACGGAGTCCGCGCCGTGGTCGGTGTATTCGCGCACTATCTTGGAGAGATATGAGTCGAGCTCTTCGGTTTTGCCGGACAGGATGCGACTGACGCCGGGGATGGCGCTGCCGAATCCTCTGACTAGCAGCTCGCGGGCGGCGCGCATTCTTGCGGCGGGGGTGAAGTTTTCGCCTGATTTCTCAATCTTGGAGATTACCCTGATTAGGAACTCTACGACGGTTTCGCCGTCGTTGGTCTCTTGCTTGATGAGACGGGCGATGTCGAAGTGCAGGATTTGCTTTTCGGTAACGGACGGCTTTTTGTCCGGCTTGTCTTGCTTTGACGGCTTGTCCTGCTTGGGTTCGGACTTGGGGCGTGGGCGAATGGTTGCGGATTTGGGGATTGCGTCTTCGGAGATGAAGCCGCCTAGCGCGGAGAGCCATTCGGCCGACTTGATGCGGTGGCCGAGTGGGGCGTTGTAGTTGGTTCCTTGTATGACATCAACAAGGAACTGGACTACTACTTCGCCGTCGTTGGTGAGGCGTTGTATGGTGGCGTCTATGGTCATAGCGATTGCGCGGGGGTTGTCCCCGTATTAGTCTTCCGCTGAGTGGGAAGGGATTGCGTGTGTGATTATACGCTCTATTATAGATAACAGAACGGGTGTGTCAAGGGGTAAGTTGGGGAATTTGAGGGGAATCTGCGGGGATTTTTGGCGCAAGGCGTGGTTTGCGTAGGGATTTTAACGCAAAGGGGCGGGGGCGCAAAGTAAAGTAAGGGTGTGCGCGGCGCTATCTGATTAGGTTTAGGATTTGCTTGGCTTGGGCGGTTAGGGCTTGGTCGGTGGTGAGGGATAGGGCGCGCTCTATGTCGGCGATGGCGAGGTTGGGGCGGTCGGTTATGAGATAGACTTGCCCGCGCAGCAGGTATAGGCGGGCGTCTGACGGCTTGAGGTTGACGGCGGATGATAGGTCGGCTAGGGCGGCGTCGACGTCTTGGAGCGCGAAATAGACGCGGGCGCGGGCGAAGTGGGCGTCGGCGAGCGCGGGGTCGAGTTGGAGCGCGCGGGTGAGGTTTATGAGCGCGCTGTCGGCGTCGCCGCGGTCGGTGAAAATGAGGCCGCGATAGTAGTAGGCTTCGGGGATTTCGGGTTGGATGCGGAGGGCGCGGTTGAGGTCGGCGATGGCGTTTTGGGCGTCGCCGAATGCGTAGTATATGGACGCTCTGGCGGCGTAGGCTTCACCGTATTGGGGGTTGAGGCGCAGCGCTTCGTTGAAGG
Organism: Dehalococcoidia bacterium; assembly: GCA_965203895.1. Taxonomy (GTDB): domain Bacteria; phylum Chloroflexota; class Dehalococcoidia; order Lucifugimonadales; family JADFKI01; genus Bin90. Next base: position 961,147 of record CBDBDI010000003.1, read on the forward strand.
CGTCAAAGGCGTTTCGCATCTGTCCCTGCGCGCGGAGTTCAATGCCGCGCTGGTACGCCGCTTCCGCTTGCAGCGCTTGGACTTCGGGGGACTCGCCGCCGCAGGCTAGGGATAGGATGCAGAGCAGGGTTGTGGTTAGCGTGGCGAGTTTTGTGAGTGGGACGGGTTTGCGGGTTGGCATGGCGGTTTGGTAGGATGGGTGAGTGCGGCAGCGTCGGATTTGGGAATGGTAAGCGAGGTTGCTATGTGGGTATGGCGCAATCGGCGCAATCGACGGGATGACGCTGGAACGGTATCGGAGCGCGCATCGGCCGGAACTCCAGTTATAAGATCGGCGGTTTCAGGGCTGTATGTGGATATGGAAAATCTGCAAGGGCAGGATTTCGCTCAGAGATTTCTCACCAGACTGACGCAGAATTGGCCGTCGGACATTCCGCCGTTGGGGATAGTTCGCTTGTATGCAAGGGCTGATACGCAAGTCCTTTGGGAGATGTGGATGGAAAGCCAGTTCGCTGATGTCGGAGTGTCGGTGAGGGGCATTCAGCATTTCAGCAAGAACGCTTCCAAGAATTCGGCCGATATTGCGCTTGCGCTGGATGCGGTTTGCGACTTGATGACGGATAGTGTACAGCATATCGTTGTTGTGAGCGACGACAGCGATTTTGCGGCGCTGTTCGGCAAGGTTCGCGAACTTGGCAGGCAGTCTCGCTCTGGCGAAACGCCGTTTCTGTGGATAATGACGAATAGGGAGCAGACACGCTCCAAAGTGGTCGGGGCGTTTTCGCCGAATATCTATATTCGCAGTATGGATGTCGAGGCTGGTGAGTCTCCGATTGCCGACGGGGTTGGTGATGCGCAGTTCAACGCGACTGAGTTAGCGCAGTCCATGCTGCGCCATAGCGCAAACGGCGTTCCTACTAGCGACGAAATCGCAAAGGCGATTATCCAAGACATACCGCCGGGCTCATTTAAGAGTACCGATTGTCAGCCGATAATTGTCCGGCGCTGGCCAAACCATCGCTTGGCGAAGTTAGACAGCGCTCGTTTTGGCAATCAGTTCATGAAAGACATCTTGCCGGAATTGAAGAAATTCGGAGTGAAAGACCCGAATTCCGGCAAAAGTCCACGGCAATATGAAATGACTCATAAAGCCAAGATGCGGCTTTAGGGAATGACGGCGTGGTAGGCGCTGCCGGGTTTTGCGGGTTATTCGGTTGGGCGGGATGCGCGCAGGGTTAGAACCACTCCTTTTTGTTGACGACGTATGTGCGCTCGAATTCTTCGTCGGACTTGGTGAGGTATATGATGCCCTCAATCAGGGCGATTAGGGATATTGCGATTGTGCCGATGAAGAGCGGCAACATTCCGATGAAGAAGATTAGTAGGTGGATTATGCCTGCGGTTTTGTAGCCGAGGTAGAATTTGTGGATGCCGAGTCCGCCGAGCAGAATTGCGAACAAGCCTGCGACGATTTTCTCTTTCTTTGCGTCTGAAGCGCCGGCTCCTAGCGCGCGGTAGATTTGGACAGCCTTGTCGTCTTGGGGCTCGAAATCTACATAGTCTCCGCGCCGTGGCGGTTCGGTTTCGTTCCATTCCGCGCCGACGAATGTGTAGCGGTTGTCGTCGTCGCAGGTGATGACGCCTGAGTTTTCTTGTATGGAGTAGCTGAGTACTCTGCCTTTCATTGCGGCGTATTCCTTTCGTTGATGGCACGGGGTTGACGCGCCCGTTTATTCGTTTAGCAGCCAGGCGGCGGCGCGCTCGGCTATCATGATGGTGGTTGCGTTGGTGTTGGCGCGCACTACGTCGGGCATGATGGAGGCGTCTATTACGCGCAAGCCGTCGAGGCCGTGTACGCGGCAGCGCTGGTCGACTACGGCGGTTGGGTCGGACGCCGCGCCCATCTTGCAGGTGCCGGATGAGTGGTGCTGGGTGCCTACGTTCGCCATAAGCCACCTGTCGAGGGCGTCGTCGTCGCGGAGTTCTTCGTCGGACGGGGTTAGGCGCTCGAGCAGGATGCCTTCGTATTCGGGGCTTTTGGCGACTTCTATGCAGAGGCGTATTGCGCCGCGCATGCGCTCTCTGTCAAACGGATCGCTGAGGTAGTTGTAGTTCAATATGGGCTGCTGCGCGGGATCGGCGGACGCAAGGCGCAGGGTTCCGGCGGTAACCGCCTTTTGGAGCGCCACGCTGAAGCCGGTGTATGTGCCTTCTTCGTCCAAGTCCACATTGGCGGGGCGGTGTTCGCTGGTCATCAGGATGGGGCTCATCTGCATGTCGTTGCGGTGGGGCGAGTTGGGCGTGGTGTAGCGCATGCCTACCTGAATGGACGGGGCGAATACATCGGCTATTTCAATGGCGGTTCTGAAGGGGATGAAGGCGGAGGGATGGTCGCGCAGGTTTTCGCCGACGCCGGGGAGGTTGTGGAGTACGTCGATGCCCAATTCTTGGAGATGGGCGGCGGGGCCGATGCCGGATAGCATGAGGGTTTGGGGGGAGTTTATTGCGCCGCCGCTGAGTATGATTTGGTCGGCATAGACGCTGAATGTTTCGCCGCCGCTCTGCGCCTGCACGCCTATGGCGCGCCTGCCGTCGAATAGGATGCGGTGGACGAGTACATCGCCGCGAATGGTGAGGTTCAAGCGGTGTCGGACTTGGGATAGGTAGGTGAGGGATGCACTCATTCGGACGCCGTCGACGTTGTTGAGCGGGCGGGGGCCTACGCCGGTGGATTCGGGATGATTTTGGTCGAGGGTTTCGGGGAAGCCGAGCGCTAGGCAGGCGTTCCAGAACGCCTTGGCGGTGGGCAGGACGTCGTCCTTGTTGTAGCGGCGCACGGGGATGGGGCCGTCGGAGCCGTGGAAGTCGTCGCCGCCGAAAGCGAGGTCGGTTTCGCTTTTGCGGAAGTAGGGGAGGCAGTTGACGAAAGCCCATTCGGGATTGCCGAGCGCTGCCCATTCGTCGTAGTCTTCGGGGATGCCGCGAAAGAAGACTTGGCCGTTGATGGAGCTTGAGCCGCCGATGACCTTGCCGCGCGGGACGATGAAGGGATCGCGGCCGGGCGTTGCGCTGGCGGTGTAGTTCCAACTATGGGCGTCGGGGCCGTATGCGGAGAGCCAGGGGTTGTTGCCTTGCTTGACATTTTCAGGCAGGTGGTCGATGTCGGGGTAGTCGGGGCCGGCTTCTAGGAGCAGCACGGCGCGGTCGGAGTTTTGCGTGAGGCGGGTGGCAAGGACTGACCCTGCGGAGCCTGCGCCGATGATGATGTAGTCGTAATGCACGATGCGCCTCCTTGGGTGGTGCGGCTTAGGCGATATGGGGATGCGGGTTTGGGGCGGTGGGTTGGATTTAGGATTTGGCGTAATTGGATAAGGCTTTGATGTGGTTGTTGAGCGCGGGAATGCCGGGGTGATCGGGGTTGTTTTGGGCGATGTCAAGCGCGAATTTGTGTAGGCTTTCGGCGTTGGCGTGGTGGTAATTGTTCTGCCAGTGGTTACAGACGTAGAACTTGCCGGCATACTTTTTCGTGTAATATCTGGCTTTGGCACGTCCAGAACGTCCGCTAATTTCTTTTCCGTCCTCTACTCTACGCAGAATTGGAAAGCTGATCTTGATGCCCAAGGTATTTTGGCAGTAGTCAAGCTTCATCAAGTTACGTATGGTTGCGCGATCAAGAAGTGGCGAGTGTTCTTGATGCTCATCGAGCAGGGTTGCCATCAAGGGTTGCACGATGTCCTGTAGTCGGGTGGGCGCATCCGCGGTTATTTTTGTCCGGCGGCGTGTGTTTTCGTTCACTGCGCTTGGCGTATCTGCCATGTTGAGAATCTTGGCGGCGCGGACGAATAGTTCGGACGTGTCGGCGACGGCGGCGGACTTTTCGAGCGTGTCGCGCATTAGGTCGGCGAAGGCGTGGTTGGTTATGAGACGCCATTCGGCTTGCGGGTACTCGCTTTGCAGCGCGGCGAATATGGCGTCTAGCGGCGTTTGAACGCCGGGATTTACTTTTGGGGAAACGAAGTATATGTGAAAATTTTGCCCGGTCTGCCCGAATGGAGCGTAGGCGTGTAGGAGCATGTAGGCGCGCAGAAGTTTCTTGAGAACTATGTCGGCGGCGCCGCCCGGATAGTTCAATCCGTTTTCGTGGAAGGCGACGTCTAGCGCGTGAACGCCGCCTTGCAGGTCTATGCCTACGACGTCTATTTCGCCCTGCTTGATGAGCTGAGCGGCGTTGTTGGTCTGCTTGAAGACATTTCCGTCTGGGTCGAACTTCCGCTTCATATCGAGGAACATTGCCGCAAGTTCGGCGTCCGATTTGCGCGATGTCCAATGTTCGGACGGCCGCCAGTTAGTTTGCACAAGCCAGCAATGCTTGACGTGTCTTAGGTATGAGTAGCAGAGCGATTCTCCCATTTCCAATTTCATAGTTCAGTGTTCCCCCCTTAAAGTATTGGAAGTATTGGAAGTATTGGTTTGTTCAAGGTCAAGGGGATGGTGGGTATTATCCATTATTGAGGGCGGTTTGCCAATCGGCTAGTATCTGGGCGTCGTGGGGGAAGGGCAGGGGGGGCAGCGCGTCTAGGGGGATGCGCTTGGCGTCTTGGGCGTCGTGGCCGGGGGTGAGCGCGCCGCCGATTGTGTGGGCGGCATAGACTATCAGGATGACGGGGCTGTCTTGGAGGGAATAGACGCCTATGAGGGCGTCTATGTCGACGTCTAGGCCGGTCTCTTCTTTCATTTCGCGGACGGCGGCATGCTCTACTACTTCGCCTCTGTCCACATAGCCGGATGGGAACGCCCATTTGCCTAGATGCGGCTCTACGCCGCGCTTTACCATCAGCAAGCCGTCGGCGTCGGCGTTCAATATGACTACCGCCACTTTGGGGTCTAGGAACACGATGAAGCCGCAGGCGGGGCAGACGGGGCGCATCCTGCCGTCGATTCGCTTTTGCGAAAGCGGCTTGCCGCAGCGCTGGCAGAAGTTTATGTCGTTAGGCATATCATCGCTCTCAATATATCGGCGGCTCAGTTGGTGGGCTCGCGCGCGGTTATGTTATCACGCCGTCGGCAGTTGCGCTTGTTGGGCAATTGGTTTCCTATCCTACCTCTATAGGCAAGAATGGGTGGGCGATAGATATACGGAGTGGGCTTAGGCGATATGAAAAGCAAGCGGTGGGGCATTGTGATGAAATTTCGCTTAACAACTGAGGTGGCTACACAAAATTATCGGGCGCAAGATGGGGCGGTTGTGATACAATTCGCTGCGTTCTTTGGAATGCGGCGCTGCGCTAGGGTGGCGCTTTGGGTTATCGGCAGATTAGGTTAGGCAGGCGATGATGCGCGGAGCGCTAGACGGGATAACGGTTCTTGACTTGACGCAGCAGAAGCCGGGGGCGCAGGCGGGGATGTTTCTGTGCGATAACGGCGCGCGCGTGATACGGCTTGAGCTTCCGAATGCTGAGAACGACCGCGCCGCGCCGGGCTATATGATTTGGGACCGCGGCAAGCAGAGCGTTGCCCTGGACATTGCGGCGCAACGGGATATTTTCCGCAAATTGGCGCATAAGGCGGACGTGCTGCTGGAGGATTTCGCGCCATCGTCGGCGTATCAGCAGGTTGTTGATTATGACGAGCTGCGACGCATTAACCCGCGTCTGGTTCATTGCTCTATCACGGCATACGGCAAGCGGGGGCCACTGCGCGACGAACCGGCGGACGAAAATCTGGTGATGGCGCGAATGGGGATTTTGGCGTCTCAGCCGGGATTTCGCCCGGGTCCGGTGCATGTGGTTCATCCGGTAGTCAGCCTCGGCACGGCGGTATTGGCGGCGCAGGGCGTAGCGGCGGCGTTGTACGCACGCGAGAAGACGGGCGCGGGGCGCAAGGTGGACACTTCGGTTATGGCGGGGGCGCTGCTGTTTGCGCCAAAGGTGATAGGCGAACATTATGAACAGCGGCCGTTTCAGCTCACGCCGGCGGGCGGCGGGCCGTTCTATAGCGTGTTCGAGTGCGCCGACGGGGATTGGATTCAGATAGCGTGCATACACGCCGGCTTTGTGGACATAGCGGCATCGGTTATGGGCATAGCCGAAACGCTCGCGGATCCGCGCTACGGGGACGGACGGCGTCCGGTGAGCGAAGAGGCGCGCAGTGAATTGTTCGATATTGTGGCGCGCACGATAAAGACGAAATCCTGCGCCGAATGGGAGCGCATCTTTGAGGATGCGGATGTGCCGTATATGCGGGCGTCCACCACGGAGCGGGGGATGGACAACGCTCAGGTCATCGCCAACGATATGGTATTGCGGCTGCAGGATCCGGTTATGGGCGAAGTCGCGCAGATAGGCAATCCCGTCAAGTTCAGCGAAACGCCGGGCGAAGTGAGCAGGGGACGGCCGGTTAGGGGCGAGCATACCGATGCCGTGTTGTCAGAAATCGCGGATGTGGAACTGCCAAGTCCCGCCGCGGTTGAAGCGCGCAGCGATGCGCCGCCGTTGGATGGCGTGCGCGTTTTGGAAATGACTAATGTTATCGCGGGTCCCGCCGCCGGCAAGTGTTTGGGGGATTTGGGCGCTGACATAATCAAGATGGAGCCGCCCTACGGCGATATATCGCGGCTGTCGGGTTCGCAGTATTTTCTGCATCTGAATTCCAACAAGCGGTCGGTGTCGGTGAATACCAAGACGGATGAGGGGCAGCGAATAGCGCGGCAGATCGCGGTGAAAGCGGACATAATGTTGGCGAATATGCGGCCGGGCGCAACGGATAGGATGGGGCTTAGCGTCGAATATCTGCAGCCGCGCAACCCTGGTCTCATTCACGCTCACACAACGGCTTTTGGCTGGTCGGGGCCGTATTCGCACCGCCCCGGGCTTGACCCGCTGGCGCAGGCGCTGATGGGATTGCAGCGCGCGCAAGGGGGACGGGACAATCCGCCGGTGTTTTTGGCGCAACTTGCGCCCACGGACTTTGCGTCCGGCAGCATGCTTGCGCTGGGGGCGGTTATGGCGCTGTACGCAAGGGAGCGCAGCGGCGCCGCTCAAAAGGTGGACTGCAATCTGCTGAACGCCGGCGCCGTATTGCGGGGCGACGACTTTCTGCGCTATGAGGGCAAGCGGCGGCCGCGCATTGCCGATAAGGGGCAGTTCGGGCTGAGCGCGCTACACCGCTTGTATCGGACGCAACAGGGCTGGTTCTATCTGATAGCCGAAACGCAAGCCGATTGGGAGCGGCTATGCGATGCGATAGGGCGCGGCGATTTGGCGGATGACGCGCGCTTTGCGTCTCAAGCGAAGCGCGCGCAGAATGATGAGGCGCTGGCGGATTTGCTGACGGATATGTTCAATCGACGGCCGGCGAGCGAATGGGTTGGGACGCTGAGGGCGGCGGGCGTTCAGTGCGCCGAGGTTACGGAAAACTACAACGTGGGCTATTTCCAAGATCCGCATACGGCGGCGGAGGGGACATTCGTGGAGCATCAGCATCCGGTATATGGCAGGATGCGCTACTGCGCGGAGGGGATACAGTTCGGGGAAACGCATAGGATTGCGGGCAGGCCGACGCCGTTGTTGGGGGAACACAACCGCGAGGCGCTGGGGGCGCTTGGCTACGGGGCGCAAGAAATCGCAGATCTGTATGAGCGCGGCGTTCTGACGACGGAGACGCCGCGGCAAGAGGCGCAGCGCTAACCGATGAGCAGCGGCAACCACGACGGTTCGATAGCCTGCGCGCGCTGCGGTTCGCAGAACCCCGCCGATTATCGGTTCTGCGGCGAGTGCGGGAATGCGCTGTCTGCGGCCGGGGCCGAAACTACGGCTACGCCATCCGAACCGATGGCAGCGCCGGGGTTCACAGCGCCGTCTGTTGAATCCGCGGTTGAACCCGAAAGCCATGTTGCGCCGTCCGAACCGGCAGATGCGCCGGCGTTCACAGAACCTCCGTCGGATGCGGCGGCCGCTCCTTCAGCTGAAGCCGCTCCTGAATCCGCTGAGTTCGTAGAACCGCCTCCAACGGCGGCCGCGCCTGAGTTTGCAGCGCTGTCCCCGGATGTGTCCGGCAGGTTGCGGCTGCGGGTTGCGTTGCTGCTGTCGGCTGCGGGGTTGCTGCTGCTGGCGCTCATAGCGCTTGCGGTATCGGGCGATGTTCGATGGACGGCGGCGCCGTTGGGGCTTGCGGTGGTGTGCGCGGTGGTGGCGGTGGGCGGGCTGTCGGGCAGGGCGTTTGCGGTGTTTCTGACGGATATGGCGAGCTTGTTCGGGCGTGGTGGGGGTGCGGTTAACGCAGAGGCGCAAAGGCGCAAAGATGGGGATGCGCCGCCTGTGCAAGCGCCGTCACCGCAACCTGATGCGTCGCTTATGCAGGCTGATATGCCCCAATCCGTTGCGCCGTCGATGCAAGCGCCGTCGCAACCTGCGCCGCCGCCTATTCAGACACCGCCACCGCCGCCTGCAGTGCCGATTACGCAAGCGCCACCGCCAACCGCCGCGCCTGTGCCTGAGATGCCGAGCGCGGCCGGGATGGCTATGCCTGCGACGGCGTCCGTCGACGATGCGCCGGCCCTCGTTAGGGAGCGCGCGCCGGCTCAAGACGATACGGGCGGTGTGTATTACTGGGGGTTCTTGGAGCGGCAATGGGGGATGTTCGCGGCTCTTCTGGGCGCGGCGCTGCTGGCGTATAGCCTGTATCGCTTCTCGCAGGATCAGCCGAGTACGCAAGCGTGGTGGTGCTTCTGCTTATCGATACTGCTGGCGCTGGGGGCGGTCTTCGCGATTGACGGCAGGTGTTCGCGGTTGGTACGGCGGTTTGGGGCGGGTAAGCGCGCGTCCTTCGAGATGCGCTCGCTGCTGCCGTGGGCGGCGCTGGGGGCGATTGTGCTGTTTGGGGCGGCGGTTCGGCTGTACAACCTAGACGAATTCCCTCCCGGCTTGTGGTTCGACGAGGCGGACAACGTATTGCAGGCTCAGCAAATCTTCTTGAACGAACCCGCCTCCGCGAATGCGTTCTCTGTGTTCACCAACCTTCCCACGGCTTTCTTGGTTCCGATTGCGCTGGTGGTGAAACTGGCGGGCGTGTCCATAACGAGCGCGCGTCTGGTGGCGGTTGCGTTTGGGCTGGCGGGAATCGTGGCGATGTTTCTGATGATGCGGCATATGGGGGGGGGGCTGTTCGGGCTGATAGCCGCATTCCTGACTGCCGCAATGCGCTGGGACATCAACTGGAGCCGCATCGGGATGCACGGCGTAACGATGACCTTCTTCACTGCGATTACGGCGTGGCTGACCTACCGCGCGCTTCGCAGCGAGCGAATGGGGGATTTCGCGCTGGCGGGCGCGGCAATGGGATTGGGGATGTGGTTCTACACGCCGTTTCGCCTATTCCCGTTGGTGATGGGGATTGCGGCGCTGCACGCCTTGATATTCACGCGGACAGCGCGCAAGCGGCTGCTGATAAATTTCGGAGCGCTGGCGCTATTTGCGGTATTGGTTACGCTGCCGTTGCTTCAATTTGCGGCGACGCATCCGGAAGAGTTCTTTCGGCGGCCTGGCGATGTGTCCATATTCGCGCATGTGCCTGAGGGCGAAGCGGCAAGCGCGGTGATGAACAATTTGCTGCGCCATCTGAGAATGTTCCACTTCGAGGGCGATCCGAATGGACGGCACAACATACCGGGCGAGCCGATGCTGGATACGCTTTCGGGCTTGCTGATGTTGGCGGGGCTTGCCGTAGTGGCGTTCCGATGGCGCAACGCCGCTATGTTCGCGTTGCCGTTCTGGGTATTGATTATGATAATGCCGGGAGCGCTGTCAATTCCATGGGAATCGCCGCAATCGCTTCGCAGCATCGCGGTCATACCCGCCGTGATAGCGCTAATCACGCTTGCGGTGGGCGGCATATGGCAGAGCGGGCGCGCGCTGAAGCTGCCCATAGCGCGCTATGTCGCGCCGATAATTGCGTCGGCGCTGCTGGCGATTATCGCATACGCCAACATCGATGCGTACTTCGGAGAGCAGGCGAACGATCCGGCGGTGTACAGCGCGTTCTCTACGGCCGATACGCTTATGGCGCGGGACACATCCGATCAGATTAGCAGGGGCTACAATCCGATGGTGTCCCGGCAGTTCAAGTTCAGCACGACGGCGGTTCTGTTTGGCAGCGACTTTTATCGCGAAACGATTGCAGCGCCTACGAACATCCCGCTGTCGCCAAATCAGGTTTGGCGCGGCGCGGCGATATACTTGGAACCGCGCGAGTCGGGATTTTACGATACGCTCAGGGCGTACTATCCGACGGCGGACTTTCGCGAGGTGCGCGCGCCGTCGGGCGAGGAAGCGCTGTACTATGCGGCGTATATCAGCGATGAGGATCTGCGTGCGGCGCAGGGGCTTGTGGAGCGGCGCATGATGGCGGACGGAGAGGTCAGCGAGCGCATCAAGAGCGATACTCAAAGCGTATGGATGCTGGAGGCGGGGCCGGATGATACGCCGTTCGATGTGGAATGGCGGGGGGCGCTGCACATAACCCGTCCGGGCGAATACGCGCTGGCGCTGGAGGGCGATTCGGGTGCGAGCGTGATATTCGACGGAACGCCGTTACTTTCGCAAGACAACCCTCAGGTGAAGATAGAGCCGGCGGTTGGGCTACATGCGCTTGAGGTGCGGGCGCATGTGGCGGACAACGACGGAGCGCTGCGCCTGCTGTGGCAACCGCCGCCGTTGGAACGGGATGATGGCGACGGAAGCGATGAAGGCGAAGCGGAAGCCGAACTGCAGCCGCTTGCGCCGATTCCTATCGAGCATCTGTACAACGGGGATGTGCGGCCGATTGGTTTGGCGGGGCGCTTCTTTGTGGGGGGCGACGCGGCGGCGCTGGACGAATTGGGCGACGCCGTTCCGGACGCAATGCAGCTGACGGCGGGCATAGGCGGCGCTTTCTGGTACAACGCAGTGGTGGACGCGCCGTATGTAGCGGTGTGGGACGGCAGCATTGCGGTGTCCGAAAGCGGCTTGCATCGCTTCAGGTTCGGGGGCATTCACGGGAATATGCGGGTTCTTATAGACGGCGAAACTCTGATAGACACGCGCGGGGACAGGGAAGTCGATCTGGAGCTGTCGGAGGGGGAGCATCGGATTCGGCTGGAGTATGAACACGGCGGGGGATCGCCGTTCTTCGAACTGCTGTGGACGCCGCCGGGCGAGGGTACATCGCGAATACCGCCTGAACGGCTTACGCCTGCGTGGGAGAATTTGTTCCGTGTTGTAGATGGCGGGTGAGCGCGGGATACCGTGGTGGCGTGGGTTCGGGCTAGATAGTCAGAGCCGTTCCCATTCTGCGCGGTCGATGCCCGCTTGCCGCAATAGATCCGCTAACAGAGGTCTGCTAATCTCTCCGCGGTGAGGGTTGGGAATGGCTATTCGTTGCCGATCCTTCCTCATATATTGATGCCGCCCGCCGCTATAAGGACCTTGGAAGCCCAATGCTCTTAAATGACGAATGAAGTCTCGTCTGCTTATGGGGCGAAACGGCGGCATTATCCGATTTTCTCTTTGGCGCGCAGACTTACGCCGTTCACATCGGGGATCGGATCGCCAAACTGCAAGCCCAGGGTAATCCAACCTTCAAGCACGCTTTGCAATTCGGTTCTGCATTCTTCCAGTGTGTCCGCATTTGCCCATACGCCTTGAAGCGGCGGTATTTCGCCATAGAAACTTCCGTCGCCGAGTATCTTGTATTTGGCGTTTCGCATTGCAGCGTCGATGTAGGCAGTTAGCATAGTTTTCACGCAACCCTTTCTTTGGTAGAGAGATTGACGCTGTCTATCTCAGGAAATATGTGTCCAAGATCCAACCCTAGAATTATCCAACCTTCGAGACCGCTCTGCAACTCTTGGCGGCACTGCTCAAGCGTGTCTTCGTTGGCATAGACGCCCTGTATTCCCGTGATTTCGCCATAGACGGTTCCGTCGCATAGCGTCTCGAACTTGGCGTTTCGCATCGCGGCGTCGATGTAGTTGGTCAGCATAGTTTCGTCCTTAGCCATCACATCATTCGAACTAGGTTGAAAGTGTATCACACGGGGTTGTGATATACTGCGCAGCGTTGGTTTTGCGAATTGCGGGCAGGTATGCCGGAGGGACGCGATGTTTGATGTTGTGATACTTGGCGGCAGCGTGGTGGATGGGACGGGCGCGGCGGCGTATCGCGCGGATGTGGGCGTGAAGGGCGATGCGATAGCGGCGATTGGCGATCTATCGCAGGCGCAGACGCGGCGCGTTATCAGCGCGGTCGGGTTGACGGTGGCGCCGGGCTTTATCGACACGCATACTCATTCGGACGCTGTGTTGCTGCTGGATCCGCAGCACGCCGCCGGGCTGCGTCAGGGCATCACCACTGAGATTTTGGGGCAGGACGGGCTGTCTTACGCGCCGCTGTCGGCTGAGAACTATCGCCTCAATCGGCGCTATCTCGCGGGGCTACTGGGCGAGCCGCCCGAAGACTTGGATATGAGCAGCGTGGCGGCGTTTCGGTCTCACTATCATAACAAGACCGCAATCAACACCGCCTACTGCATACCGCACGGCGCAATTCGGCTTGAAACGGTCGGCTTTTATGACAAGCCGCTGACGGGCGATGCGCTCGACAAGGCTAAGCGGCTCATACGCGAGGGGATGGAGCAGGGCGCTGTGGGGCTTGCCACAGGGATGTCGTATTTTCCCAATGCGTGGAGCGACACCGACGAACTTGTGGAACTCTGCAAGGTGGTCGCGGAGTACGGCGGCGTGTATGTTACGCATCTGCGCGATGTGAACACGGAGCGCGGCTTTGGCGGCGGCGATGTGCCGGAGGCGCTTGAGATTGGCAGGCGTTCCGGCGTCAAGGTTCATTTTTCGCACTACCGCACGCAACCCGAAACTGCCGGCAGGGTTGCCGAGCGCGTGGAACTGATCGACAAGGCGAAAGCCGAGGGCGTGGACTGCACGCTTGAGCTTTATCCGTATCCCACCGGCAGCAGCTACCCGATACGCTATCTGCCGAGCGCCGCCAACGACGGCGGCCCCGACGCCCTGATGGAACGGCTGCGCGATTCCGATGAGCGGCGGCGCATGATCGACTATATGCGGCAGCGTCCCAACGATTTGGCGCTTGCGGTGTTCACGCATTTGCCCAATAACCGCCATCTCGAGGGTATGAGCCTGCGCGATGCGGCGGCGCAGCGCGGCGCATCGACGGAAGAGACGCTGTTTGATTTGCTGATAGATGAGGATCTGCAGGTGGGCTATCGTGGGGCGCCGCCGGACAGCGTGGCGGTATGGCGTCAGGTTAGCCGCGACTGCGTGGAGCTGCTGTCTAGGCCCGATTATATGGTGGGCAGCGATTCCATACATGTGGGCGGGATGCCGCATCCGCGCGCCTACGGCTGCTTCCCGCGCTTCCTAGGGCGGCTGCGGCGCAGTTTCGGGATGCTGACGCTTGAGGGAATGGTGCAGCGAATGACGGACAACCCGGCGCGCCGCTTTGGGCTTATCGGGCGCGGACGCATCGAGCCGGGCGCATTCGCCGACATCGTGGTGTTCGACTCTGAGCGCATCATCGACAACGCCACTTATGATGACCCTTGCCAATTCCCTGCGGGCATCCCGTATGTGCTGGTGAACGGGCGGGTTGCGGTGGACAGCGAGCGCTGCACGGGGACGATGGCGGGGCGGGCGATTCCTTGAGGCTGCGGCGTTCAGTAAGGCGATATGTGATTGGATGCGCTGACATTCGAGCAGGTCTTGGCGGTTGCGGCAATCGTGTTTCTGGGGGCGCTGGTCTTCAGCACGATAGGCTTCGGCATAGGCGTAACATCCATACCTTTGCTATTGCTGCTGCTGGATCCGCAGACCTCAGTTGTGCTAATCAACAGCGTATCGCTGCTGATGTTCGGCTTGGTGATATGGCAGACGCGGCGGCATATTCCGTATCGGCGCATGCTGCCATTCGCGGCGGCGGGGATTTGCGGCGTCCCTGTGGGCGTGTTCTTCCTGAGTTCGGCGGATACGGCGCTGCTTCGGATAGCGATAGCGGCGCTCATAATCGCGCTGACACTGCTCGCCGTGTTCAACCGCCGCTGGACGTTGCCCGAATCCGTCCCAGTGGGCGTAGGCGTGGGCTTTGCGGTGAGCGTGATGCTGAACGCCTTCGGGGTAGGCGGGGCTCTGATGGTTCTTGCGCTGCTGTCGCGGCGATTTTCGCAGCCGTCGCTGCGCGGTTCGCTGTCGTTGTACTTCCTGGTAGTAGAGGGCGTGGGCGTGGCGCTCTATGGGATGGCGGGGCTGATTACGCCGGATCGGCTGCTGCTAATCGGCGTGGGGGCGGCGCCAGTGGCGCTGGGGTTCGGCGCAGCGACGCTGATACTGCGGCGGATGAACGAGCGCGTGTTTCGCAATGCGGTTATCGCAACGATAATAGTTACCAGCATAGCGGTTCTTGCAAGGGAGGTTAGCGGGCTGTAATGGAAGTGAGCTTGTTGGATGCAGTGGTGGCGGCGCTGGCGATGTTCTTGGGTTCGGTATCGCTCAGCGCTATCGGGTTCGGCATAGGGATGATTGCGGTGCCGGGCATACTGCTGGTGGCGGAGCCTGATGTGGCGGTGGTGGTGGTAGGCACGGCCGGATCGGGAATCGCGCTATGGATAGTGGTTCAGTCGCGAAAAGACATACCTTTTCGCGAAGCGCTGCCGATAGCGCTTGCGGGCGCTTGCGGCGTGCCGTTTTCGGTGCTGCTATTGGCGTCGGCGCCCGCCGTCCCTATGCGGATAGGCGTAACGGCGTTCATCATAATCTTTGCGATTGTGTCCGTGATTAAGACGCCCGAACATATTCCATACTCCAAGCCGCTGGGCATACTGGGGGGCTTTTTGGCGGGACTGCTGCTTCCCGCATTCGGCGCGGGGGGGCAGCTGGTGATGCTGTTTCTGCTGACGCGCAATTGGCGCAGGCAATCGGTGCGGGCGTCGATGGCGCTGTATCTGGCAACGGTGACGATGTGCGCGATAGTCTGGTATGCGGTCAACGGGCTTTACACAAGGGAATCGCTGACGCTGATAGGCGTGGCGCTAATTCCTGCGGTCATCGGCTTGGCGGTGGGCGCTCCGCTCATCAAGCGCATGAGCGAGCGGGTGTTTCGCTACGCCGTGATGACGATAATCTTCGCCTCAAGCGTGGTGGTGCTTGTGCGGACGACGCTGGAATTGATTTGACATAGGCGGGTTTAGTTTGTGATAGTGAACCCGCGCGGGGTTGGCGGCAAATCTTCACAGAGCGTTTTACCATCCTTTTGGCCTCCTTTCGGTTGGTAAAACAAGAAAGCATTGGGAAAGCCTCGCTCAGTGTTCTTGCTCGGATATTTTACCGCCGTGCCGTACTAGGCTAGTGAAGAGCTACATTCGGCGTAAGAGAGGCCCAACCCCGCGCGCATTCCAAAGGCTTGGCGGCGATAACTACCTTGACAGCGAGAACAAAAAGTAGGGGGACGATACGCAATGAAAATCACCTCTGTTGAGACATACCCGGTCGACCGATACCTGTTCGTTAAGGTTCACACCGACGAGGGGATAGTGGGCTATGGCGAAGCGGGCGCGTGGGGGCATATGGAGGCGACGGAAGCCGCCATACGGCTGAAGTTCGCGCCCTATCTTGTGGGCAAAGATCCGCTGCTGATAGAGCATCACTGGCAAACGATGTATCGCACCGGGCATTTTCGCGGGGCGGCGATTATGGCGGGCATCAGCGCAATAGACATAGCGCTGTGGGACATCGCGGGCAAGTTCTTCGGCGTTCCGGTGTATCAACTGCTTGGCGGCAAGGTGCGGGACAAGGCGCGCGTCTATTACCACGTGTTCGGCAAGACGCGCGAAGAGCTTGTGGCGGGCGTTAAGGCGGCGAAGGCGGACGGCTTCACGGCGGTGGGACACCTGACGCCCTTCTTGGACGAAGACCGCTCGGTGCCGTACTACAAGTCGCACGCCGATAAGATGACGGACGCCATAAACGCGGTGGCTATGTATCGCGATGCGGCGGGCAACGACGTCGACCTTTGCATCGAGATTCACCGCCGGCTCACGCCCGCGGAGGCGGTGGTGCTGGCGCAGGGCATCGCGGAGTTTCATCCGATGTTCTACGAAGATCCCATTCTGCCCGAAAACTTCGACGCTATGGGGCTTGTAGCCAATCAGATAAGCGTGCCAATCGCCACAGGCGAGCGGCTGCACTCCATCCACGAGTTCGATATGCTGCTGAAGCGCGGCGCCGTGCAGTACATTCGCCCGGATGTGTGTCTCGCGGGCGGCATAACGCACTCCAAGAAGATCGCGGCGCTGGCGGAAGCGAGCTATGTGGGCGTGGTGCCGCACAATCCGCTGGGGCCGGTCAGCACCGCCGCATGCCTGCAGCTTGCGGCGTGTACGCCGAACTTCGCCATTCAGGAATACCCCACGGGCGAGCATGACTTCCCCAAGAACGTTATGGTGAAGCAGCCGATTCCGGTCGAGGACGGCTTCCTGATTATCCCGGACGCGCCCGGCATAGGCATTGAGATTGCGGACGACGCGCAGGAAAAGGCGCCGCCGAAGACTTACGGGCAGATAAACGTGCGCCTGCACCGCGACGGGTCGGTGGTGGATCAGTAGGGCAACGGACAGAGGGATAAGCGGTTCGCATATGCGGGACATATACGGCTAGACATCGGACGGGTTGGCGTATGACTGATAGGGAAACTGAGTTGCGCTTCATCGGGGCGGGCGATTACCCCGCATTCGTGAGAGCGGCGGCGCGCGCGTTTGGGTGGCGCGTAACGGGCGATGCGATGGATGCGTTTGTGCGCCCGATGCGCCGCGGCAGGGCGCTTGCGGCGTTCGACGGCGATGAAGTGGTGGGGACGTTCATGGCGTATTCGCTGCGTATGAACATACCTGAGGGCAGAACTGCGCCCGTTGTGGTGGTATCGGATGTGAGCGCGCTGCCCACGCATCGCAGGCGCGGGATACTGACTAGGATGATGGAGCGCCAACTGCGCGAGGCGTATGACAACGGCGATCTGATGGCGATTTTGGGGGCGTCCGAAAGCGTCATCTACGGGCGTTTCGGCTACGGCATCGCCACGCACAACGAAAGGTGGAGTATAGACAGGCGGCATACCGCGCTTGAGCATGCGCCGCCGTCGCCCGGCCGTGTGCGCTTCGTCGAGAAAGATGAGGCTATGCGCGTCTTTCCGGATGTTGCCGCGCGCGCCTGCGCCGACCGGCCGGGGTTCGTGGCGCTGCTGCCAGAACATTGGGAGCAGTGGCAGGTCGTATCGGATTTGGAGCAGTTTCGCGAGGGTTGGGGCGAATGCAACTATGCGGTGTATGAAGAGAACGGGCGCATAGACGGATATGTCGCCTATCGGATACGCGATAGAACGGTGGGCGTGGTGGACTTGATGGCGGCAAGCAAGGCGGCGCATGCCGCGCTGTGGGCGTTCTGCTTTGGGATTGACCTGCGCACAACGATAGAGTCCAACAACCGCCCGGTGGATGACGCGCTGCCGTGGATGCTGGCGGATCCGCGGCAGTTGAATCGGTCTAGGGTTGACAGCATGTGGCTGCGGATACTGGACGCGCGCAAGGCGCTTGAGGCGCGCGCATATGCGCGGGAAGGGCGCATCGTACTGGAGTTGCGGGACGCATTTTGCGCGTGGAACGCAGGGCGCTACGAACTGGAAGGCGGCCCCGACGGCGCGCGCTGCAAGCCGACGTCCGCCGCTCCGGACATCACGCTGTCCGCCGCTGAGTTGGGCGCTGCGTATTTAGGCGGCGTATCGTTCAGCGTGCTGGCGGGCGCGTCGCGCGTAGGGGCGGCGACGCCGGATGCGCTGCGGCTTGCCGACGGGATGTTCGGGGCGGGGCGGGTGCCGTGGTGGCCGCATGAGCTGTAGGGCGTATTGATTTGAGCTTGAATTGACTAGCCCAAATCGGGGCATGTAACATCGGTTCAATCTCTCTGCGGCGCGCGCTGAGTGTGTTCTGCGGTTGCGCGGCGGGACGGGATACGCATCTGAATTTGGTAGGGGATATGCAATGCCAAAGCAAGAGATGAGTTGGTTGGACGCCGTCCTCAAAACGCTTGAGGAGGCGGATGAGCCGATGCACTATCTGGACATCGCCGCAAAGATATTGGGCGACGGGCTGCGAACTACGGCGGGCAAGACTCCGAGCGATACCGTGGCGGGCATCATATCGCGGCTGCGAAGCGGCGGGAGGCATGATATAGTGAAGGCGCAGCCCGGCTATTACTATCTGCGTAAAGAAGCTAACGATCAGACGGCGCATGAACCTGAAGCCGCCGCCGGCGAACTTGACGCAACCGATGTTCAAGATAATCTGGCGGTGGCGGCTTACGGGCTGCACTGGGAACGCGGCAATGTGGACTGGTCGAAAGGGCGTCTGTACGGCTGGGACGGCGCTAACCCTTACCCAAATCCGAACAACTACGACGATTTCGCGATAGACTTTGCGGGTCAGCAAGGCGTGTATTTGTTGCATAGCTGGAGCGGCGTGGTGTATGTGGGGCGGACGGTCGCAGAGAGCGATGGGCTGTTTCGTAGATTGGCGCGCCACAATCGCGAGCCGGCGTGGTCTGCCAAGTGGGAACGCTTCTCTTGGTTTGGAATGCGGCGGGTGAGCGAAAGCGGCGAACTATCTGACGCAACGGATAAGGCGTCCAAAGAAGTGGTGTCCGCGCTGATGGAATCGGTGTTGATTGAAACGTTGCGCCCAGCGTTCAATCAGCGGCAAGGCGATTTTATGGGGACGCTGTATCGCCAGCTAATCGATCCCAGCATCGCCAGGCAGCAAGCCTCATTGTCGTTGGGTTATCTCATCTCAAACTAGCGTCGTTTCATTTTCATTTTTCATTAAAGGGGACACAATGACCACCACCATATCCAGCGTTGCGGGCAGCGGCGCGCAGGGCTATAGCGGGGATGGCGGCGATGCCGCGCTTGCAACGATGGACAACCCGTTTCATGTGGAGCTTGACTCGTCGGGGCGCTATCTGTACATCGCCGACTGCTTTAACTATGCCATACGCCGCTTGGATTTGCGGACGGGCGTACTGACCACGATTGCGGGGACGGGCGAAGCGGGGCATAGCGGCGATGGCGGCCCCGCGGTCAATGCCAAGATCGATGAGATATACGCTATTCAGGCTGCGCCCAACGGGGATGTGTATATCCTGCAGCGGTTCAACCCGGCGGTTCGCAAGATCGACGGCGCAAGCGGTGTGATAACCACGGTGGCGGGCGATGCAAGCGTAGGATACGGCGGCGACGGCGGCCCTGCCACGCAGGCGCAGATGCGCGAGCCAAACGATTGCGCGCTCGACGGCAAGGGCGGGTTGCTTATCGCAGATGTGCAGGATCAGCGCATTCGGCGCTTGGACATTGCAAGCGGCGTCATAAGCACATTCGCAGGCACGGGCGAAAAGGCGCACACGGGCGATGGCGGCAGCGCTGCGGCGGCGGGCATATTCGGCGCGCGCGCCGTATGCGTTGACGGCAAAGGCAATACCTATGTGTGCGAGCGCGAGGGCAATGGCATACGCCGCATCGACGCTGACGGCATCATCACCACAGTGGCCGGCACCGGCGAAAAGGGATACAGCGGCGACGGCGGCCCGGCGATAGAGTGCCGCTTCAACGGGCCTAAGGCTATCCGCTGTGATGGTGAGGGCAATGCGCTTATCGTGGATACGGAGAACCACGCAATACGCAAGTTGGACGCCGCGACGGGTGTCATCAGCACGGTTGCGGGCGGGCGCGAGGGAGCGGGCGGCGACGGAGGCCCGGCCATGGACGCCGGCTTGGCGCGGCCGCACGGCGTAGTCGCCGATAGCGCGGGCGCGCTCTACATCGCCGACAGCGAAAACCACCGCATACGGCTTGTGCGCTGATGGGGATGAGCAGGGAAGAGCTGCCGAAATTCGGTTGCGGGACGGATGCGCGGCGAAGGGCGTCTAGCGCGGCGCTTCCGCTGATTTGAGGAACTCCGTCATATTTTTCGCTGATTTGAGCAACTCTGCCATTTCATAGTTCACGCTGCTCGCGTGAAAGTCCGGTTCACGTTGGAACGGATTGCGGACGTAATAGACCGCAGGTTCCGTTCCGTCCTTTTTGAACTCCACTATGGCTAGGATGTAGTCGTCGGGCTTGTTTAAGCAGGTGAGAACTTCGTTCTTGGTAACGGTGATGGTGGTTGCGCCCTCTGCTCGTCCCTTGACTTCAATGAAGCGCAGCTTCCCGTCAGTAGCGCGGCTTTCGATGTCGTAGCCCAGTCTGTCGAATTCGCGGTCAACCGGCTCATAGCCGAGCCGCCGCTCGACGTCCATCACCGCATTTCGGGCGCGGGCGGCTATCGCTTGAGTGTCTCTAATCGTTCTGAGTTCAGCAGTCGATTGGGCGGAAGCGCCGCTTATTTTGGAGAGCAAGCCCATTGGAACGATGAGCGCAGCGCCTAACGCTTTTGGAGTTTGAGAACTCAGGTTTTTCGCTTGCTCAAGCTCTTCCAAGCGTCGATCCAAACGATCCTTGGCGCCTTCGGCTTGGCGGCGAGCTTGGTCGGAGTTAAGGCGGGCGTTGCGCTTTCCCATCCGCTCATCGCCTTGGAGTTCAACTGCGCGCCGCTTCCAATAGGCTATCTCTTTTGATAGTCGATCTCTTACGGCGGTTTCGGTTTTCGTAAGGAATTCCAGCCTTCCCTGCCTCACTTCTTCCGTATGCTTGGGCGCTATATTTTCTACGGCGTGTACAATTGCGAGACGCTCGACGTTCTCGCCAATCCAAGCGCACTCGTTTCGGTTGAGTACATCCTGCGCGGACGGCTCTTTCTCATGGTTTAACGGGCGATAGTCCAGATAGGGGGCATATTCCTTGTCAAAGAATTGTCCCGTCTCGTCCAGTTCCACGTATTGCATCCGGCGGGAGGCGATTGAGGGTTCCCCGGAGGATGTCTTGCTACCATCCAGTATGGTGTGGTCTAAGTATAGAAGCAGCCGCGGCCGATTGCCGGGATCGTTTTCATCCACCAAGACCGCGCCTTGCTGAAGTTGCTTGCCATATTTATCCAGGGTCAACTGGACGGTGGCATCCAACAGCGGATGCCCGGGCGCAATGAATTCCGCATTCATATAATCGCCAATCCGCGACGCATCCTTCTCAAAGGCAATGCGCTCGTAGCTTTCAGGCAAGCGCTTGCCCAGTCTTCTCAGGGAATGCTGGCGTATCTGCTCCGGAACCCGCTCAATGTAGTAACGTTGCGGTTCTCTTTGCGGAATATGACCGCCCAACCCTCTGATAACCTCAACGAAGAATGACCTTATGTAGTGGGGCTGGAGCCGCCGAGCTTGAGCTCGCTCCATATCTTCGCGAATGCGATAAACCAGTTCCGTGTCCATTGAGTCTCGCGTTAGCGACTCTTTGAGCAACTCACGGAGATGGTCGGCATCTACCGCATCACTCACTTGTTCAGTTAGCCTTGCCTTGACTTCAGGGGTTTCGCCATATATGACAGCCTCAATCATGAGGTCTTTGAGGGATTTGCCGCCGAACTGAAGCTTTCCAAGTACGTCGAATACCTGACCGCCCAAGGTTTTACGCGCTTGGTCTAGCTTATCAAGCAGCGTTTCATAGACGTCGCCTTCTCTGGTATCTTTCGCGATAAGATTCCAAAGATGGCAAACCTCAGTTTGTCCTATGCGGTGTATGCGCCCGAACCGCTGCTCAATGCGGTTCGGATTCCATGGAAGGTCGTAGTTGACCATAAGGTTGGCGCGATGCAGGTTTATGCCTTCGGATGCGGCGTCATTAGCCAACAGAATCCGCACACGAGGATCATTCTGAAAATCCTCTTGGATTTTACGGCGGTCATCGGTTGTGACGCCGCCGTGGATCATTCTTACGGGAAATTCACTCCCGACTAGATCAGTGACTTTCTTATGCAACGAATGCAGAGTGTCGCGATGCTCAGTGAATATGATGAGCTTTCGGTTGGACGAATCACTGAACATCTTTTGGTTCAGCAGTTCGGCTACTTCTTGCCACTTTTTATCTTCACCGCTGGAACGCAGATTATCGGCGAGAGATTCTAGTTGAGCAAGGCTTGCAATCTCGGCTTCCAATTCCTCTACTGTGCGAGCCGCAGTAGCGCGGTTGAACACTTCCCGCTCTGCTTCGTCAATGTCTTCGTAAGTGGCGTAGGCGTCGTCGAGACGTTCAAGATCTTCTTCATCCAAGAAGTTCATGCCTTCAGTTAGAGACGCTTCGGCTTGAGAAGCCTGTATCTCATTTAGGCTGGTTTCTAACCGTTCCCTGCGCCGTCGGAGCGACTGGTAAATCGCTTCCGGGGAAGACGCCAACCGCCGCTGTAGGATGGTTAGAGCAAAGCCGATATTCCTCGCTCTGTTGTTGTCCAGCGCGGCGGCGCGGTTGAATTCTTCCTGCACATACTTGGTTACGGCTTTGTACAAGCCGGATTCGCCTTCGGAGAGCTCATAGGGGAGGGCATGAGCGCGTCTTTCCGGGAATAGATGGGCGCCGTCGAATTTGAAGAGGTTCTCTTTCATCAAACGGCGCATAAGATCTGATACATCAGTCGCGTGAACGCCGTTACGGAAACGCCCTTCAAAGCGATCGTCGTCCAGCAAGCGCATGAAGAGCTGGAAGTCGGCTTCTCTGCCGTTGTGCGGGGTTGCGGTTAGAAGGAGGAAGTTGCGCGTTTGGCGTGATAGTATATCCCGCCCCAGCAGATAGCGCTTTGTATATCTGGGTTCGCTGCCCGAAAATGTAGCGGACATTCTGTGCGCTTCGTCGCAGATAACCAGGTCCCACTGGCTGCTCTCATCTTGAAGCAAGTCTTGGGCGTTTTTGTAACTCCGATGCACTAATTTGTCCAGGCTCGCTATCACCAATTGGTTCTCTGAAAACCAGTTGGTACGCGCATTCTTTACTTCATCTGTCATAATGGTGAAGTTGATGTTAAAACGTTCGGAAAGCTCATCAGCCCACTGAATTACCAAGCTGCTTGGGCATACTATCAGGCAGCGTTCCAAATCCCCGCGCGCGATGAGTTCTTTTATCAGCAACCCCGCCATGATGGTCTTGCCGGCGCCAGGGTCGTCGGCCAACAAGAAACGCAACGGCTGACGCTTCAGCATTTCTTCGTACACGGCGGTAATTTGATGCGGCAGAGGCTCTATATTCGACGTGTTCACCGCAAGGTGTGGGTCGAATAGGTGCGCCATCTGAATTCGTTGCGCTTCCGAAGCGAGACGGAAACGATCTCCGGGGGTACTAAATGACCAAGGGGATACGTTCTCAGTTATTCTGAGACGCTGTTCATCATCACGCACCAGCATTTGATAGTAAGTTGCGTCTTTAGATCGCACCCTGTAAGTAATTTCTACAGCGCTAGTACCAAGCGTCGTGACCGCAATTATCTCACAGACTTCGTTGGGCATTGCGGGAATGCCTTGCACGAAAACGCCGCGTGTCAAATCTTCGAGTTTCGCCACGATTTACCCCTCTATGTTGCAGTGCGCCTGACGCCCCAAGCAATGTATCACATCGCGCCTAGCCTTACGCCGCCCATCTTGGCAACCCGACGATGCGGCGTCACATAGCGATTGCGGGGCGCATACTGACGGCGGCGTGGCGCAAAGAGAACGCCCCGTCGGCGGGCTTGCGGCTTGCGCTGACGGGGCGGGTTTGCGTTTTCGCGGGTTGTGTGTGAGATGCGCGCAGTGCGCTTGGCTAGGCGATGATTGCCTTTTCTAGCGCGGCTTCGTCGAAGTCCAAGCCTAGGCCGGGGCGGTCGGGGAGCTTGATGACGCCGTTTTCAGGGATTATCGGATCGACGAAGAGCTCGGCTACACGTTCTGCGGGTCCGGTGAATTCCTCAGAGAATTCGTGCGGTCTGACGGCGTTGGTAACGGTGCTGTAGGCGTGCAGGCTGGCGACCGAGTTGGCGCCCACATTCGGGCTGTGCGGCATGATGACCTTGTTGTTGGCGACCGCCATCTCATAGACGCGCATAATCTCGGACAAGCCGCCCACATTCAGGATGTCCGGCTGCAGGATGTCGGGATTGGCGAGATCCATCAGGTCGCGGAAGCGCCACGCCGACGTCTCTTGCTCGCCGGTGGACACGGCGCAGTTGAGCGCGTCCACCACTTGGCGCAAACCTCTGAGGTCGTAGGGCGGCAGCGGCTCCTCGAAGTGCGCCGCGCCCAGCTCCTCCAAGCGCCTGCCCTGCTGTATGGCGGTGGGGACGGAGTAGCCGTTGTTGGCGTCAAAGCCGAGCGGCACATCGTCGGGCAGCCATTCGCGGCACATCTTGAATATGGCGAAGTCCTTCTTGGGATCGCTGTCTTGGCGGTAGTCGCGCCAGTCCATGCGCACCTTGAAGGCGCGAAAGCCCTTTTCGTAGCCTTCCTGCACCTCTTCCAGCATTTCGCCGGGCGATTTGCGCCAGCCGTTGCCGCGGCTCCAGTAGAGCGGGATTTCGGTGCGATGCGCGCCGCCAAGCATCGCATAGACGGGCAGTCCGGCCGCCTTGCCCATAATGTCCCAGCAGCAGATGTCGATTGCGCCCGCTATCTGCGGGGGAAGGCGCGTCGCCTGCTGTCCCACGCCCAGCGCCAGCATTTCCCATATTTGGCGCGGCTGACGCGGGTCTTTGCCGATGAGCAGCGGCTTGATGACGGATTCGTTGTAGGCGCGAAAGACGTCCAAGCCGCGCGAGCCTTCGGCTATGCCGGTAATGCCTTCGTCCGTGAAGACGCGCACTATCAGCCGCCCGCCTGCGCCCACGAATGACTTTTCGTCTTCGCCGATGAAGCTGCGAAGCTGATTCACTTTGATGTCGGTAATTTGCATATATCACCTCTGTTGCTTTTAGACGCGCGCCGCCCAGCATGCACTCGGTTTGCGCGATTGGCTGACGCTGACTATATGAGGGTAGGGCGGCAATGTCAATCGCTGCATAGCGGCGGGCGGGATGCGGCGGCGGTTGCGGCCTGGAATGCGGTGCTTGGGGATGCGCTTATCTGCCGAGTTCGGTCAGGGTTCGGCGCGCGCCCTCTACTGCCCACGGGCCATCGCCGCCGGCGGTGAGGAACAGCCCGCCCTGTTCGGCGCGGCGCAGCGCTTCGGCGGCGTTGGGCGTCCATATGCCGGGGATCTTGCCGGCGCGCTTGGTTGCATCGAAAACCTGAACGATAAGGTCGTCGTGCGCCTGCCAGCCGGCCGCGTCGCTGAGATCGACGCCCATGGACATGCTCAGGTCGCCGGGGCCTACCCAGCAGCCGTCTATGCCCTCTACAGCTAGGATTTGTTCTGCAATTTGGGCGGCGTGGACGGTCTCGATCTGCACGGCTAGGAATATCTCATCGTTTGCCCACCGCATATAGTCGCCGCCCAGAAAGCCTGCGCCGAATGCGCCGCCGGAGCGTCCGCCGATGGGGGGATAGCGAACCGCCTCGGCGGCGGCTTGCGCCTCTTCAACGGAGTTGACCATAGGCACAACGATGCCCATAGCGCCGCGGTCGAGCAGTCTGCCGATTGCGCCGAACTCGTTGCGCCGCACACGCGCCATAGGCATAGCGCCACCCAGCCAAACGCTGCGAAACGCGCTCATAGAGCCGTTGTCATCCCATGCGCCGTGCTGATTGTCCACCAGAATGAAGTCGAACCCCAGCGGGGACAGCAGTTCGGCGGACAGCGCGGAGCCGAGGTTGACTTCGGCGCCGAAAGCGGGCTTGCCGTCCAGCATGCGGCGCTTGGCGGTGTTGGTTGTCATTTTCTCTCACCTCAGAATTGTTTGAGTGGTTGTTGAGTGTATGAGGGTAGGATGGACCCCTACACCAGCCGCCCCTCGGCGGCCGTCGGCGCGGGCGGCTTGCGCAGGCCGGGCGGCGGCGCGGGCAGGTCGGCCGCCGTCAGCAGATCGCCGGCTACTGCCTCTTCGAGCAAGCGCGCCTGCTCAGGATATTCGGCGAGCGTTGCCTCGATCGTCCATATCAGCTCCAGCAGTTCGGTGGTGAACTGCGCCGTCCATGCGGCGGGACGGATTTCGTCCAAGGGCGATGATTTGCGCCCGGCGCCGCTTTTCATTCGGTACTTGAGCCACGATTGCAGCGGCTTTAGGCTTGATACCTGAAAGTCATAGACTTCGGGCGCTACCGGGGCGAATTCGCCTTTGCCCACGCGCAGGGTTTGGGCGGCGGCATTGTATCTGAACTCGATCGGGTAATCGTCGGCGTTCTGCGCAACCGACGCTATGCAGCGCGCAACGCCCACCGGGACTTGCCCGCGCGCCTCGCCGGCGGGGACGAAGCGCTCGCCGTAGGTGTGCAGGCGCAATAGACGCGCGCCCGCATCGCGAACTTTGCGAAACAGCGCGCCGTCTTTGGTCAGCGGCGCGCGCACTTGGCGGCTTCCCAGTTCGGCGTAGAAGCGCTCGGTGTAGGCGGGATGCGCCATTATGCCGTAGAGATACGCGGCGAAATCATGCAGCGTTACAGCGCAGCCGTAGCATTCGCTCAGCGCATCCAACAAGCCGGGCGTTATGTTCGGCTCCCCGGCGTCCGCCGCGCGGTAGAGCGGCAGCACATCCTTGCCGCCGCCCGTGAGTTGATGCAAGTCCGGTATCAAGGCAGACGCTATTAGCGCCGGCCCCTTTCCCAACAACTGCGTCAGCCTGCCCATCAGGTATATCTGCTTATCGCCGTGCGATTGCCACAGGGGTGGGCGATGTCGAGAAATAAATCGTCCATCCGCAAGCAAGCGCTGCCTATCTAAGAAACGATAGGCGTACTCTTGGCTTGGCGGCGGCGGCGCATCCGTAGGCAGTTCGTTGATGGGAGTAGGGTCGGAGTATCCCATCAGTTCTATCGTGTAAGACTTGTTGGGCAACCTGTCTTCGGTCGACTTCATCGCTTTCGCGCGGTCGTCGGCGTTTAGCAAGCCGTTCCAGCGCCGCTTGAGCGTGTCTTCGTCGGGCGCAATCGGCCAGGTGCACTTGAGTTGCACGCCCGAATGCTGCCACGGCATAAGGTCGGTCAGCAGCGGCCAGTCGAAGTAAGCGCCGGTTCCTGCCGGGATGAAGGGCGCTTGCCAGTCGTCGGGGCAGTCTTCCCAGTCGACGCTCGCGAGGTTAGCGATGGCGTTTAGCGCCGCCAGTTTTTCGTCGCGTGTTCCGTCGATGCGGGCGTAACGGACTTTGGCGGGTTGGCGCGGCTTGCGGTTGGCGCGGCGCATAGCCACCGCGATAGCCACGGGCGTTTGTATGTTGAATACATTTTCGCTTTGGCGCGGGCCGCGGCTTTCGCCGCCGATGTCGAGGATGTATATTTCGTCGCATTCGCGGCGCATATGCTGGCGCATGCCCGCGAATGCGCTGCCGTCCAGGTAGCTTGCGGCGGTGATGAAGCTGACCACGCCGGGGACGGCGTGGTTCTGCTCAAACACTTTCCACAACGCCCAGCGCCAGAAATAGACATAGAGGTTGTAGAGGTTTTTGAGATGGACGCCGTGTCCCGCAGCCTTGGCGGGCTCTATGAAAGCGTCTAGTATCGGCGGATCCACGTCCCCCTCGTCGCCGTGGCGCACCCAGCCGCCGGCGGAGTCTTGGGCGGGAGCGCGGTCATACGGCGGGTTGCCCAAGCAGACCAGCACGCGCGCGTCCTTCTTCACATTCAAGGCAAGCCGCTGCTGCTGCGCGAGTTCGCGCTGTATGAGAAAAGTGCCTTGCGGCGGCGTGGCGTATGGGCTTTCCAGCGTGTCCGTGAGGTATATTTGAGCGCCGCTTTGGAAGGGAAGCGCCGCGCCGTAGCCGCGCAGTGCGTTGGTAACGCGCAGGTCGGCGACGGCGTAAGAGCCTACCATCAACTCAAACCCGTACAGATTTTGCGCTAACTGCTTGGCGTGTTCGGCGACCGCGCCGGGGCCGTATTGGTCTGCGATACGCTTTAGGGCGTGATGGATAACCCCCAGCATATAAGTGCCGGTGCCCACGGCGGGATCCAGCGTGAACACTTCGGGATCCACAAAGCCGCGCGGCTTGCCCAATCCGATTTTCAGCAGGTCGTCGATTAGGCGCACTTGGGCGCGAACCACCTCAACCGGGGTGTAGTACACGCCGGCGTCTTTGCGAAGCTTGGGGTCGTATTCGGCTAGAAAGTCTTCGTAGAAGAACAGCCACGGATCCGCATCGCCTGAGAATTCCGATGTTGGAACGGCGTTTATGAGACGCAGCACGGCGTCCAGTCCGGAGCGCAGCGCCTCTTGCGCGTCGGCGTCCACAAGCGCGCTCAAGGCGGTGGATATAAGGCTATGGTCGGAGCGCAAAGCGGCTTGGGCGTTTGCGAAAGTTAAAGTTTCATCAGCGCCATCGCCTGCGCCCAGGCTACGGCCTAATAGCAGCGCGAACACAACGGTTTGGGCGTAGGCGTCCGCGAACTGCTCATCGGTCGCGCTTGGGAAAAGCGTCTCGCGCCATCCGGCGGCAAGGCGCGCTAAAGCGGACTGCTCATCCCGCATCGCATCGCGGACGTCGCCCCGCAGGTAGCTGCACAGCGGCGCAAGCTGCCCCGCGAATGCTTTCCAATCCACATTGCCAAGCGAATCCGTGGGGATGATTGGATTCCAGCGCAGGAATAGTTCCAGCAGTTGGGCTAACTGCGCCGCGTCTTTCGGGCTGACCGCCTGCCTGCCGTCCAGGGACACATCGCCCGTTAACCGCACGATTTTGTCGCCGACTAGGCTGCCTTCTTGGTATAGCGCCCAGTGATTGCCGTCGGTGTACAGCACATTGGGCAGTTGGACAAAGCGGTCGAACTGATTGCGGTCGTGGCCTCTGAAACTGCGGCGCAAGACGCCTTTGCCCGGCGCTTTGAGTTCGGCGTATCCTGCGGCAAGCCCGCCCGCCATAACGCCGTAGTCGGGCTTGCCCAAGCGGTCGGGCAGATGGGTTTCGCCAACGCACACCACATCCATATTCAGCGAAGCGGCGACGGCGCCGATTAGGCGTTCAAAAGGCGCGCGAAGCTGCTCTTCGTTTTCGCCCACAACTACGCCGCCGAACTTTTGGGTAACGTCGTCGGCGAAATCGCAAAGGGCATTGTAAATATCGTTGGCGCTCATAGTTGGATTATACAACATATCGTCAAAGGTATAAGCGAAACGGGGCGCATATGAGAACGCAGAGACGCTAGTTCGTCAGCGCCTCTGCATTGGTTTCATATCCGTATATGTGTCGAGGCGCGGCTGGTAGCGCCGCCGCCGCCCCGCTACCGCATTTCGCGTAACACCGACGTCATCTCCCCGAACGGGTCTGCGTTCTGTAGGCGGCGGTGGGCGTCTTCGTCGTCTTTGAGGTACAAGTCGAACCACGCCCGCGCGTACCAGTCGCGTATGACGTGGGGCATGTACGCCTCGCTGCCGTCGCCTAGCCGCGCCCAGCCGAGCACGGTGAAGGTCTCGTCGGAGTAGCGCTCGTCTAAGGCGGCATCGCCGGTTGCCTTGCGGTTGCGCTGCGGCGATGCGCAAAGGGACGCCCCTGCGCTCTGATACTCAGGACAAGAGCCCCTGCGGCGTCCTTCGATCGCCAGTATGTCGTGATCCACATCGCGCGCGATGACGAATATGCGGTCGGAGACGGCGCGCTGATATGCGCTGAGTGCTACCGGCTGCGGGTTGGAGATGCGATCCGGCAATGCGCGCTCACCCTCTAGCGGGAATGCGATGGACGGATCGCCGCCCGCGCGCGCAATCGACGACTGGAACAGGCGGACGAATATGCCCTGAACGAAATCGTCTTCGTCCCCGATCATTATGAGCGTGGGTTTGCGGCTGCCTACGGGCAAGCCGGCGGCGGTTTCGCCTGCGCCGTACATCTCTTCGGGCGTCCAAGTGAAGGGCGTGGCGTTGTTAAAGCCCATAGCGGCGCTTATGCCGGGCAGATGATTAGCCCCCAGTTGCGATGTCATAGAACCCAGCGAATGCCCGGACAAGCCGATGCGCTCGCCGTCGATGCGTCCGCTCAGCAAGCCGCACATATTGTTCGCGGCGTTGGTTGCGCCCATGGACGTCAGCGCGATGTTGCAGGAGCGCGGCTCTTCGCCCAGCATTCGCATGGTGTGCGCCAGCAGCCCCACATCCGCGACCCGCTGGCGGAACAGGTTCTGCATCATCGTGGTAGCGCGCTCTATGCCGCCGGGGACTATCTTCCCATCTGCGAACATGAACCGTCCGAAGTTCGGAATCACCTTGCCTTCGCTTCCGATTAGAGCGTATGCCTGCTGCACCTCTTCGGGCGTGGCTTGCTTGGCGAATGGCGAGTCCTCGTCGTCGAACACGCGTGGATTGCTGCCGTCGGATATGAATGTGGGCGCTGCCACCACATAGCCGTGCGACACCAGGAACTCGGCGAATGAACCCCACTCACTGTGGTTGCCGCCAAGCCCATGCGAAAGGATAATCACGGGGAATTTGCCTTCAGCGGCAACAGCGCCCCTCGACGCGGCATGCTCCGTCCGCGCGTCGCCGATCGATGCGTCATCTTGCGAGGGCGAGTTTATAACTCTGGAGTGCCGCCCGGCGGATACCGGATACGGCGATCGCGCGCCGGCCTGCCGTCCTTCGGACATATCCGCATCCGCCGGATACCATACCTGAAATACCACTGTGCGCCTTTGCCCGGACGCCTCTACGCGGCGCAGCATCTCTCGGTATTCGGCACTGGCGTATGCGGTGTTCCA
The DNA here is from genome assembly GCA_965203895.1 of Dehalococcoidia bacterium. Taxonomy (GTDB): domain Bacteria; phylum Chloroflexota; class Dehalococcoidia; order Lucifugimonadales; family JADFKI01; genus Bin90. The sequence continues at coordinate 991,970 of CBDBDI010000003.1, forward strand.
CGGGTCGAATCGCTGGCGGTTGTCCACCGCAAAGCCCGTCGCCGTGCCAACGGCGTAGTCGCCGTACACGACGCTGGCGGGCAGCGAGTCTAGTATTGGGGTTGCGTCTGTCTGTTGTGTCATAGCATTTGCGGCGGGCGTAAGATCGGATGGCGTATTGGATTGCGTTGCGGGCGGATCGGAGGGCTGCGCTGCAGCATTCGTGGCAGACGGTTTGTTGGATTGCGCTATAGGCGGATCGTCTTGAGGCGCCGCCGGGGACGCGCTTTGCGCCTGAAGTGAATCGGTGCAGGCAACGCCGGCAAGCGCCAACGCGATGGACACAAGCAACGCAATCGGTTTGGCTTTCTGATTTATTCGTATGAACATTCTGCGTTCTACTCCGATAGGCGTGAATGTGATGAACGCTGCTTACGGACGGCAGGATTTGCGCTTGCGAAGTTTGAACGTCGTCTGAGTAGCGTATAGCGCAAGCGGGGTAGGGGGCGCAAATCTCAAGCGCTGCGCCGAATGGTTGGCGGTGAAGTGACCCGCCTCGGACTCGAACCGAGAACCTACTGATTAAGAGTCAGTTGCTCTGCCAAATTGAGCTAGCGGGCCTCTAATGCCGAACATAGGCGAATGCGAATATCAAGCGTAATCTGCTGGGGCGGTTCGCGATTTTGAATTCGCAACGTCAACTTATTCTAGCCTTGCGCTTCGGATTGCGTCAAGATTTTTGGGCATGCGCCGCTTTTCTCGATTGAGGTTTGCGGCAACTTGCGTTAGAGGGTATAATCGCCCATATTCCACTTCCAACATATACATACAGGGTAAGGCATAAGAGAATATGCCTTGAAAGGGAGGTTTCGCAATGGCAAAAGAGCGAGGCGATGTAATCATCGGGGAAGGCGCTGTCAAGTTCGGGTTGGAGTACCGCGATCTGCTGTCGGACCAGGGCGTATGCCTCCATGCGCTTGGCGATGTGGACGGCGAAGAGGTGGAGCTGCTGCGCTTCGACTGCTTCGACCACGAGCCGCATTACCACTATGGCCCGGAAAAGCGCAACACCCGCCTGATGCTGGACAAGACCACCGAAGGCGATCCGCTGGACTGGACGCTCAAGCAGCTCAACGAGCGGCTGCCGGCTATGGTGCGGCGCGCCGGCTACGCTGATCTTGCGGACAGCATCGATATGGACGGACTGCGCGATGATCTAGCCGAAACCGAGGCGACGGCAAAGCGGATGGCGGTCGACGGCCGCCGAACCGTGCTGCACAACCGCGGCGACGCCGTGATAGAGGCGGGGCCCGTGCGCTTCGGCATAGAGTTCCGCGAACTCGCCAACGATAGGGGCGTGGCGATCCATGTGCTGGGCGATGTGGGCGGCGAAGAGCATGAGCTTCTTACCTTCGACTGCTTCGAGCGCGCGCCGCACTACCACTACGGACCGCGCGCCAAGAACCAGCGCCTCTATTTGGACACCACCGCCACGCCCGACCCGCTGGACTGGGCGCTCAATCTGTTCAAGGGCGGCAAGTTGGCGGCTATGCTGGAGCGCGCCGGCTACACCGACCACGCCGCGCGGCTAAACCCCGCCATCCTCGCCGATAAGGTAGGCGAAGTGGCAAGCGTGGCAACCGAAATGCAGGAAGCCAACGCCAAGTAGCCGCGCGCACCGTCAAACGCCATCGCAGTCCCGCAGACGCACAGCGTCCGCGCGCTCCGTCGCGGGGCTGCATTCGCAAGGCGCGCGCTAAACGATTGCGCAATCATCGCGAAGTTGATACGGTAATCGGGGATTTTCTTCGTGATGGCGCAAGTCCCGCAGTCCGCGTCGATTGGCTGCAGACGTAGCGAGGCGGTTGTTCGAAGCGGCAGCGTTTTGTGTTCGCAAGCGGTCAAGCCGCCCTTGCGATAGCCGCCGCATTAGTTTAGCCTAGACAGCGGGCTTTATGGGACAACCTATCGCATATGAGAGTGAATGAATGAAGCGTACTCTACTGATTTTGGCTGTGGCGGTCTGTGGGCTAACGGCGTGCTTGCCCAATGTGTCCACCGAACTATCCGAACCAGAAGCGCGCGCGCTTATCGAGCGCGAAGTGCTGAACATCTGCCGCAACAAGAGCAACACCATCATCGCCAATATGCTCAACGCAGTGGAGCGCGCCCAACCGCTTGCCACAAGGGACAACTGGATATTTACGATGAACGTCCCCGGCGCAATGGGAGAACTCGAGACGCTTGTCTTTCCCTCCAAAATCGTCTCAGGAACATTCGTCGTCCATCTGCAGACGGACACCTGCAAGTAGCGACGCAGGCGTCGGTTGCGTCCCCTCCGCAGTCTCTTACGCGTGATTTGAGCGTTGCCGCCGCCGATTAGCCATTCCTTCGATACCGCGATATAGCGGCGTTGCGCGTATCGCATCGCTACGGCATTTCGCGCAGCCGTTTCTGTGTAACCAGAATTAGCGCCGTGAACGCCAGCAGCGCCACCGCCAGGATGCCCACCACCGCTTCAGCGCCGATTATCTCGGCGAGCGAACTTGCGGGCAGCGTCCCTAGCGGCATAAGCCCAAAGTTCAGCATGAACACGCTCATCACACGCCCGCGATAGCGGTCTTCCACCTCTTCCATTATCAACGATTGGTTCAGCGTGCGCCTGCCGGCGTCGCCCAACCCAAGCAGCAACATCAGCGCGGCGGCAACGGCGTATATCGGAATTGCGGCTATGAGCAGCAGCGCAATGCCGGACATAAAGCTGCCGATTATCAGCAGCAAGCCCCGTCTGCTCTTGCCCAGCGATGCGATGAACAGCGAACCCGCCAGCGAGCCGCCGCCCATTATCGTAACCAGCAGTCCCATCGCCTCCGGCCCGGTGCGGTACACATCCACCACGAATATCGGCATCAGAAAGCGAAAAGGCATTGCTAGAAGCGATGTAGCCAAGCCCATCAGCAGCAGGATTAGCACAAGCGGACTGCGCCGTATATGAACAAGCCCTTCCCATATATCGCTCGCCATCGGCGCCGGTCGCCGCCCAGCGCCACTGCCGGATTTGGGGATCATCCCCGTCAGCGCAAAGGCGATTGCGCCCGAGCCGGCTATGATGTAATAGACATTGTAGGGGCCCAGATAGGCGTATGCCCAACCCGCCATAGTGGGCGCAAGCAGCGTCATTGCGCTCATAGCGGCGGCGTTCAGCGCCATTGCGTTGGTGAGCCGCTCCTGCCCCACAAGCTGCGGTATGATCGCCTGGCGCGCGGGCATTAGAAATGCGAATAGGCTGCCCTGTATGATGGACGCAATCCACAGGTGATACCAAGTAACCACATTCAGATCGATGGCAACGCCGATTAGCATGGACAGGATTACCGCCGCCGCTTGTCCCGCTTGGATGATGTACTTGCGCTCGAATCTGTCCGCGAATGCGCCGCCGAACAGCGATAATCCAAGCAGTGGTATCGCAAAGCCCGAATTGACCACGCCAAGCAGAAACGGCGATGAGGTTATCTCATAGGCGAGGTAGCCGCGCGCAAGCATCTGCATCTGCATTCCGCCCATCATCACCAGCATTCCAAGCCATAGATACAGGAATGGACGGCTCTGCAGTGAGCTGAATGTGGAGCGCCAGTCGGACCTAATAGGGGGATTGCGCGGGGGTGTTCGGGGAGCGCCGGTTTGCGCTGACGGAGTGGGCGGGCGGGTTGCCGCATCGCCGGGGTTGGGGCTGTGCGTCGCTACTGATTGACGACGGCTAATGCCAGCCTCTGATAAATCTGCCATTGGGCAAGTCTATACCGATTGCCTTAGGTTCGCAAGCGAGGGACGCGCGCGCCGCCCGCGTCGGCCGGCATGTGCCGCGCGCCCAATTTCAGGCAAAAGAAAAGGGCCTGGGCTATAAGCGACGCTCATCCGCAAAGCGGAAGGCGCTCACAGGTGTTCAACCCAGACCCGTTTGTAACGCTTGACGCCATTCATACTACCACACATCGCCGCTCAGTGGTAGGATTATCACAACCACATTAGGAAATAGGCATCGGCGCGCCGATGCTTTCACGAACAAACGCTAACGCTCACAGCGCCATCAGCGTATCTGCATACACCACGCAAGCGATGCGCCATAATCTCATATACCATCAGCGCAACTTTAAGGAATAGGGAATAGTTCATATGGGCAACACATTCGGTCATATGTTTAGGATAACCACTTGGGGCGAATCGCACGGCGACGCCGTGGGTGTGGTGGTGGACGGCTGCCCGCCAAGGCTGCCGCTGCGCGAACAGGATATTCAGGCTGAGCTTGACCGCCGCCGACCCGGACAGAGCGAGATTTCCACGCAGCGCAAAGAAGGCGATCGCGCGCAAATCCTGTCAGGCGTGTTCGATGGCGAAACGCTTGGAACGCCGATACTCATAGGCGTATGGAACGCCGACGCGCGCAGCAAAGACTACGATCATATGCGACGCGTCTATCGCCCGTCGCACGCCGATTTTAGCTACGACGCCAAGTTCGGCATTCGCAATTGGAAGGGCGGCGGACGCGCCAGCGCCAGGGAAACCATTGGGCGTGTAGCCGCCGGCGCAATCGCCAAGAAGCTGCTCGCCCGCGAATTCGGCGTAGAGATCGTTGGGTATGTGAAGCAGGTTTGGCGGCTCATCGCTGAGATTGACCCGGACAGCGTGTCCTCTCAGGATGTAGAGGCGAATATAGCGCGCTGTCCCGACCAGGATATGGCGGTGCAGATGATTGAGCGCATCAAGCAGGCGCGCAAGGACGGCGATTCGCTTGGCGGCGTGGTGGAGTGCGTGGCGCGCGGCGTTCCCGTGGGCTTGGGCGAACCCGTCTTCGACAAGCTGGAGGCGGATCTTGCAAAGGCGGTTCTGTCTATGCCGGCGTGCAAGGGTTTTGAGGTGGGATCCGGCTTTGGCGGCGCGCTGCAAACCGGCTCGCAACATAACGACCCGTTCTACAGCGATGACGGGCGCATCCGCACGCGCACCAACAACTCCGGCGGCATTCAGGGCGGCATCAGCAACGGCGAAAACATCGTCATACGCGCGGCGTTCAAGCCGACCGCCACCATAATGCGCGAACAGCAGACGGTCGATGTGGATGGCAATGCGGTTACATTGCAGGGCAGGGGGCGGCACGATCCCTGCGTGTTGCCGCGCGCCGTGCCAATCGTGGAGTCAATGACGGCGCTGGTTCTCGCCGACCACGCATTGCGTCAGCGCGGTCAGCGGGGCGCTGTATAGAACGCAGCACAATCGGAGAAACGCATTATGCCTACACCTTTCCCGGGAATGGATCCATACTTGGAGCGTCCGTCAATGTGGCCGGGCGTGCATAACAGGCTTATAGTAGCCATTGCCGACGACGTCGCGCCGCGAGTTCGGCCGCATTACTATGTATCGGTTGAAGAGCGCGTGTACTTCAGTGATGATGAAGATGGCAGGGATCCTTTAGTTGGAATACCCGACGCAATAATCACGGGGCCGGTGGGAAACGGCGGATCGCCCTCAGTGCCGTATGAACCATTGCCCAAGGGCGTGGCGATGACAACCGTCCACGTCGGCATTCCTGTGCAGGCGCGCGAGGCTTATCTGGAGTTGCGCGATACGGGAACGGGCAGCGTGGTAACGGTGATAGAGTTGCTGTCCCCGTCCAACAAGCGGCCCGGCAAGGGGCGCGATCTGTATGAGAGAAAGCGCGCGCGCTTCTTGGAAACCTGGACGCATATGGTTGAGGTTGACCTCACCCGCGCGGGCGAGCCGATGCGCTTTGCGGACAACGGCGCTGTGAGCGATTACCGCATCCTGGTCAGGCGCGGCGGCAGATCTAGGGCAACCCTGTACACCTTTGGGGTGCGCCATGCCATACCCGCTTTTCGGCTGCCGCTGAAGCGCGGCGATACTGAGCCCGTCTTGGACATCGGCAAGCTTCTTCACGAACTATACGACCGCGCGGGTTACGATTTGGCGCTGGACTACGCAAGCGAACCAACGCCGCCCCTGTCCCCCGGCGACGCAGAGTGGGCGGATGCGCTGCTTGGGGAGAAGGGGTTGCGGTAGGGGCGGCCGGCTTGCCGCGCGATTTACACCACGGGCGAAGTGCCGCCGTCGATGTTGACTGCTACGCCGGTTATGTAGCTGGCGCGCTCCGAAACTAGGAATGTTACCAAATCGCCCGCTTCGCGCGCTTCGCCTACGCGCCCCAGCGGAACGCGCTTGCCCATATCTTCGTAGTACGCCTCAAGCGTCAGGTCGGGATTATCGGCGTTTGCCGCTTCCCAGCGACGCTCGTGCTGTCCCGCCTTGATAAGCCCGATGCAGACGGTATTCACCAGGATGTTGTCGCCCGCATAGTCTTTGGACATCTCTTTGGTGAGCGCGATGCCCGCCGCCCTGCTGACGGATGTGGGGACGGAGTTGGCGGTGGGCGCTTTGCCGCCGGGCGTGGTGATGTTGACGATGCGGCCGCCGCCCTGCGCCTTCATCAGCGGGATTGCGCGCTGTGAGCAGCGTATCGCGCCGAACAACTTGAGCTCGATGTCGTATCGCCAAACTTCGTCGGTTACATTCTCGAACAGGTTGGCGGCGGAAGTGCCGGCGTTGTTGACCAGAATGTCCAGCCTGCCGTACTCGTTGGCTATGGTATCGAACATTCTGTCGACGTCTTCCTGTTTGGTGACGTCGGCGGAGATTGCCATAACCTCGCCGCCGGTTTCGGCGCGTATGTCAGCGGCGGCGCTCTCAAGCACATCCGCCCTGCGCGCGCAGATGACCACCTTTGCGCCCTCGGCGCACAGCGATGTGGCGGCGCCTTTGCCGATGCCGTCGCTGCCGCCGGTTACAAGCGCAACCTTGCCGTTCAGTCCCAAATCCATATCGTCTATTCTCCTCTATTTTGTTTATTCCGTTATTTTCGTTATTCCGCATTCCGTGTTTGGCGCGTAGATGCGCCGTTGCTATTCCTTGCTATAGGCTTCGTCCAGCAGATCGGTTATGTAGCGCACTTCAAGCGGCATGCCCTCGCGTTGAGCGCCGTACTGGATCTGCATCAGGCAGCCGGGGTTTGCGGTTGCGATGATGTTCGCGCCGGTCTGTCGTACCGCGCGCATCTTGCTGTCCAGAACGCGCATAGAGAACTCGCGCTCCGTGATGGTGTATGTGCCGCCCGCGCCGCAGCATTTGGACGCGTTGGGGAGTTCCACGAACTCTATGCCGGATATGGAGCGCAGCAGTTGGCGCGGCGGCGCGGTGATGCGCTGCGCGTTGGATAGGTGGCACGAATCCTGATAGGTAACGCGGTAGGGTAGGCTTGCCTTTGGTGGGTCTATGGGCAAGTCTGCAAGGAGTTCGTGTATGTCTTTGACCATAGCGCTGAACGCCTGCGCTTTTTCGGCGTAGCGGTTATCGTGCCGCAGCAGATGGGCGTACTCTTTCATGCGCGCTCCGCAGCCTGCCGACGCTACCACTACCGCATCCACGCCGCTGCCCAGAAAGGCGTCGATGTTGCGCCGCGCCAGCATGCGCGCGGTTTCAAGATCGCCTACGTGCGAATTGATAGCGCCGCAGCATGCCTGCCCGCGCGTAATCTCGACGTCGCAGCCGTTTCTGGTCAACACACGCACCACGGCGTTCATTTGCGGTCCGTTCACCAGGGGCATCACGCAGCCGGATAGCAGCGCCACGCGCGTTTTGCGTTCCCCCTGCGCCGCATACATTTGCCCGCGCGCCCGAAACACCTCAGCGGGAAGCTGCGGCATAGAGCCTTCCAGTTCGCCAAGTCCGCCAGGCATTGCGTTCAGTATGCCGCTTTTGCGCACCGCCTTTTGCAAGCCGGAACGCTGATATAGCCGCATGCCGCCCACAAGTAGCGCAAGCCGTCCCTGATTGGGCAGCGTTTGCTTCAGCGCAAGCGATGCCACGGTTCGGCTTATGATGCCCGGCTTTCTGCGACTTGCGACCTGCTGCATCGCTGCCTCTATGAGGTTGCCGTACGGCACGCCGGACGGGCAGGCAACTTCGCATGCGCGGCATTGGATACACAAGTCCCAGTGGCTTATCACCGAATCCGTTATGCCGATGCGCCCTTCGTTGACCGCCTTCATTAGCGCAATTCTGCCGCGCGGCGATTCCGCCTCAAGCCCCGTCTCTACATAGGTGGGGCAAGCCTGAAGGCAGAAGCCGCAGTGAACGCACTTATAGAGCTCGGATTCGGCGGGGGCGTCCGGGCCTGCGAAGAAGGAATCTGCGCTGCCGGTCTGCGGCTCGTCCGCAACGCCTGTCATCAAATCCCTCCTGCGAACCTGTTCGGGTTGAGTATGCCGTTGGGGTCGTACTGCGCCTTCAAGCCGCGCATTATCGCCAGTGAATCGCCGTTGTAGTCCCACACATCGACGTCCGCTTTCACGGACGACGGCGCGCGCTCCGCTATCAGCGAACCGCCGGCGCTATGGACTGCATCGCGCGCATGGCGCAATGTTTCGCCCATATCCAATTCTTGGTCGAACCAGTGAGCGTTAAGCATACCATATCCCACCTGCGCCAAAATCGCGGCGTCGGCGTTCTGCGCTATCGCGTCGGCGACCTGCGCCACTCTGTTCGGCAAGACGGACACGCGCGCGGACATAATCGGCTTGGCGGCGACGTATCCGAAATCGGCAAGCGCGGCCCAGTAATTGGCCGCATCGCCGTCCAACCGATCAACCGCATCGGCGCGTGGTCTGAGTATGGCGAATGACTCATCCTCGAGACGCTGCAGGGTGCGCGGTCTGCCGCCCAAGCGCACCGCAAGCGCGCTGCCGTCCGCTGCGTTGTGGACAGCGCCGATGCGCTTGTTTGCAGCGTGGTTGTACGCCGTCATCGCTAAGGGCATTGCGCCGCTGTTGAATACGCGCATTGCGGCGGCGGCGCAGTCCGCATACGATTTGAATTGCGCCACAAGCGTGGATTCGCGGCGCGGCATAGGCGTGAGCTTGAACGATACTTCGGTTATGACGCCCAGCGTTCCCAAGCCGCCCACATGCAGGCGCGCCATATCGTAGCCGCTCACATTCTTGACCACCTGCCCACCGCTGCGCGTAAGCCGCCCGTCTGCTTGCGCCACCTGCATCCCGATGACGAGATCGCGCGCGCTGCCGTAATGCCATTTGAGCGGCCCGCTTACGCCCGACGCAAGAATGCCGCCGATGGTGGCGCGCTGGGGCAGGGGAGCGTCAAGCGCAAGAAACTGACCCTCTTTTGCCAGCGCGCGCCGCAACGCCGCAAGCGTAATGCCCGCTTCCACAACAAGCGTCAGGTCGGCGGCGTTGTGCTGTACAATGCGGTTCAGCGCCGATATGTCAACCACCATATCAAGCCGCTTCAGCGAATTGCCGATCGACAGATGCGCGCCACCGCCGCGAGGCGCAACCGCAAGCCCTTCGCGGTTCGCGGCAGCCAGGATGCGGCAGAGTTCGTCGGCGTTTCGGACATGCGCCACTACCGCGGGCATAACGCCGTCGACTGCGTCGGACGCAACGGCGGCGCTAAACACGTCGGCGTTCACCGAATTCTGCATCGCTTGTATCGCGGGCGCAAGACTGCTTGATGTCATAGCGATTTCGGCAGCCTTATATCCATGCGCCGGCGCCGGCGCGCGCGACTGCGCCCGCAAAGGCTATCTCATTGCAGGATGCGCCGGTTGGGAAAATTTTGGCGGGATTCAGCATATCGCGCGTGTCGAATGCGGGCTTGAGGCGCGCCATCGCTTCCATATCGTCGTCGTTGAACATAAACGGCATGTATTCCTGCTTTTCCAATCCGATGCCGTGTTCGCCGGACAGCACGCCGCCCGCTTCGACGCACATCTTGAGTATTTCGCCACCGATGGCAAGCGCCTTTTGCGTATCGCCGGGCTTGCGCTCGTCGAATAGCACTGAGGGATGCAGATTGCCGTCGCCGGCGTGCAGCAGGTTGGCGATGGGATAGCCGCTGCGCTGCGAAAGCTCGCGGATCTGCGCCAGCACCTCAACTAGGTTTGTGCGCGGCACGGTGCCGTCCACCAACAAGTAGTTGGGCGCAAGCCGTCCCAGCGCGCCAAGCACGCCCTTGCGTCCCGCCCACAACCGCTCGCGCGCCTCTGCGTCTGTGGCGGTGCGTATCTCTATCGGCCCAAATTCGTTGCACACATTCTCGATCTCTTCAACCTCTTCCTCGACCGCTTCCGCAAGCCCCTCTATCTCTACAAGCAGCACTGCGCCGGCGTCTGCGGGATAGCCGGCGTTGACCGCAGGCTCCACCGCGCGAATGCAGAGGTCGTCCATCATCTCAATGGCGGCGGGAACGATGCCGGCGGCGATGATGCCGGACACCGCCGCGCTTGCTTGATCGAGTTCGCGAAATACCGCAAGCAGCGTTTTGACCGATTCCGGCTGTTTCAGCAGGCGCACAATCACCTTGGTAACTATCGCAAGCGTGCCTTCCGATCCGATGATGATGCCGCGCAGGTCGTAGCCGGGCGTTTCGCGCGTACTGCCGCCCACCCATTGCAGCGAACCGTCCGCCATCACCACTTCCATCCCAAGCACGTGGTTGGTGGTAACGCCGTATGCGAGGCAGTGCGGCCCGCCTGAGTTTTCGGCGACGTTGCCGCCGATGGTGCAAGCCTTTTGGCTGGAAGGATCGGGCGCATAGCACAAGCCGTACTGCGATACATGTTCGGTCAGATGCAGGTTGATGACGCCCGGCTCCACGACGGCGACGCGGTTTTGAACATCAACTTCTAGGATGCGCGTCATTCGGGTTAAGGACACCACGATGCCGCCCTTTTCGGCCACTGCGCCGCCGCTAAGCCCGGTGCCTGCGCCGCGCGCCACGATTGGCAGATCCTCGCGGCGCGCCAATCTAACCACCTGCGCCACCTCTTCGGCGCTGCCCGGAATGACCACGATGGAGGGCATAGCCTTGTCCGCGGATCCGTCGTATTCGTACACAATCAGATCTTCGGGCTTGTGGACAACATAGTCGCTGCCCACAATTGCCTGGAGTTCGCTGATGGTGTGGTGGGTGATTGGCATTTGGCCGCCTCTACTTATAGCCATATTCATTGATTGACGAATTGCGCATAGGGATTACTCAGTTGGCAAGTTAAACTCCAGCCTAGTTTGCGTTACAATTTCCTCGACTACCTCTCCGAGCTTGCCGTTAGCCACGACCTCGCCAAAACGCTCCATCAGAATCGGGATATTCAGCAGTTCTTCAATTGACTCCATGTAGCGATTGACCACGGTTGCAACGCCATAGGATATTTGAGCTTGATTGCGAAGGTGGTTTTCAATGCGCTCGATAGGCTCTTCCGATTTGACTACGAAAGTAATCGGGTAGCGTTGAACCTTGTCTATGTCAAGGAAATACTTCTGCACATCGATCGATTCGGTTACTTGGAAAAATCTTCCCAGCGGGCGCATTACGAAGTCTATCCCGCCATCGTTAGCGTTGGTGCGCCCCGTCTTGTACAGAGTCAACTCTTCCGGGTGTACATCGTCCAATGTCCAGCCCCAATACAGTAGTTGGACTCCGTAATACGGCTTGAGAATCGCATAACTTACGATTTCGAAAATTCGCGCATCTACATTGGGGCGCAACAGACTCGCTATAAACTCCCTCACTTCCTCCGGACGGTTCTTTTGGATTTTTTGAAGGCGTTCACAATCAGAGATGAATGTTTCGAATGCATCGCGTTTAGTAGCTACATATGCGTCAATGATGCGGATAACGGCCGATGCAATGTTATAGGTTGCATCGCCTATGTGTATGCTAATGAGGTTTTCGTTAATCCAATATCTATGGGTTTCAGCGTCCCTCAAAATCGGCACATAGTCGGACGTGCGAAAGTACCTCCGAAATTCCTGGTTGAGTCTATGGTTTAGGGCATGGTTTTGAAGCTTGCTCCCAAACGGCAGTTCTCTCTGACGTATCAATAGGTCTGAATATCGCGCGCCCTCATATGCCCCATACTCATTGTTTTCGTCGAAGCCGCGCTTGATGTAGTCTTCTACCAGCACATAAATTGCGTAGTGATTCGCGAAAGAGCCGCGGGCAGTAGAGCCCCTAGATGCTGAGCGAGTTTTTATATTCAGGTACTGAATAAGTTCGCTGGCATCAAAGATGACTTCGGATAGCCCTGGAAATTCATCGGACAATATATTGAGAATTTCGTCCGTGAAGTCGTGGCGAGTGGTCATGTCTTTATCAACTTCGCTTCCGATCTTCGATGGCTTCGGTCATAGACTTTCGCATCACGTTTAAGCAGTTCGCCCTTGTATCGATGAGTAATTCCGAGTCTTCGAAGACCGACCTTGACGTACTCTTCCTGAGTTTCTATTCCAATGCTATGCCGCCCTAGACGCTTGGCGACTGCGCTAGCCGTAAATGTGCCTGCGAAAGGGTCGAGCACAGTATCGCCTGAGTTGCTGCTGGCCTTTATCATCCTTTCAAGCAATGCCTCAGGCTTTTGCGTCGGATGCTTCTCGTACTCATCCATCCGATAACGCACGCGGGGAAAGTACCACACATTCCCCGGCACCTTTATTGAATTGTACTGCGTCGGAACCGTCTTGCGATAGTCTATGAGGCGGCGTTTAAGTCCTGTTTTGGCTTCTACCATTATGTCATGTGAATTGAATGTGTAATCCGCCTTGTCTTTCACACAAAACAGAATGGGCTCATAGAGAGAGCCGTAGTATCGCTTTGCCTGCACACCTGAGCTATCATAATGCCAAACAATCCTTGACAAAACATCCAGCCGTTCACTTAGGAACAGATCAATGTAAGGCATGGCTTGGGTGCTGCCCATGACATAAATGCTCCCGTTATTTGCAAGCCTAGATATGCACAAGTCCAACCATTCTTGACACCAAGCGATGTAATCTTGGTTTGTAGGCCACTTGTCAACGAAGTTGCAGAAGCGTTTGCCGATGTTATACGGAGGGTCGGCGAATATCAGATTGACCGATCGCTCTGGTATATTGTTGCGGAGTACGCTGATGGCGTCGCCATGGTAAATTTCGCAACAATCGGTTGAGAAATAGTTTGCGCAAGATTCCACGGTGTGTTACCTCAATCCCTTTTCTGAAATATAATAGATTGAGATTGATGTTGCAAATTCGCTACCGAAATCTGAACGTGCGTATCGCCGCCACCGCGGATAGCACGATCCATGCGCCCACTATGGTGAGCTGCTGCGGGAACTCCCAGAACGCCCTGGCGTCCACCACTACGCCCCTGACCATATCCAGCATGGGCGCAAGCGGCAGGTATTCCACTATGACGCGCAGGATGGCGGGCAGGTTTTCGGTGGGGAAGAACACGCCGGACAGGAACATTAGCGGCAGCGCAACCGCATTGCCCAGGCCGCTTGCCGCCGCGACCGTCTTGGAGAACGCCCCCACTACGAAGCCGAGGTTCAGGAATACGATGTTGCCCATAACCACTAGCAGCGCGATATACAGCGGATTGCCGGCGATGGACACGCCGAACAGCAACCATCCCACCGCCAGGATTATCGCCGCCTGCGCCAGGGACATTGCCAGCGATGATAGCACTTGCGCCGCAAAGAACACGCGCACTTTAAGCGGCGTGGCGAGGATGCGTATCAGGATGCGCTTTTCGCGGTAGGACGCCATAACCGTGGCAAGCCCTATCACGGAGAAGTTCATTACGCCCCATACGGCAAGCCCGGGTATTAGGAAGTCGAGGTAGCTCAGGCTGCGGCTGGACACGCCCTGAGGGTCGAGCGCAAGCAGCGTGGGCGCATTCGTCATACGCAGGTTGGCTCTGTCCACGAAGCTGCCGACTACGCCTACCATTATGCCGCCGAAGGGATCGCCCTGGTCGTATATCAGCGTCATTTGCGCGGGCGGGCTGTTCGCGGCGGTTTCGGCGATGTTTTCGGGGATTACAAGCAGATGCCCCAAATTGCCGTCGACTATTTCTTGGCGCGCCGCCGCTTCGTCGCCGCGCGTCTCTACGCTGATGCCGTCCAGCTCACCTAGGCCGTTCACCAGTTGCGCGGACAGCGTATCCTGCGCCTTGTCTATGACCGCAATCGTGGCGGCGGAGTCGGTGTCCCGGAAGAACAGCCCGAACACCACCACGAATATGAGCGGGAACGCCAGCGCCCAGAACAGCGCTTGGCGGTCTCTCAACAGCATCTTGAGGTTGGCTAGGGTAAGGCGATACAGGATCATCAAGAAATGCCGCTCACTCAATCAGCGCCCGCCCGGTTATGTGCAGAAACACGTCCTCTAGGTTGGCGGGCATAACCTCAAGGTGCGTCAGCGCCGCGCCGGTTCTGCCGGCCCACTCCATCAGCGACGGCACCGTGGCCGACGCGTCCGCCGATAGCAAGCGCACTGCGCCGCCGCCATCCGCAATCGCTTCTTGGACGCACGCCAGCGCGCCGAGTTCGTCCGTCGATTGCGCCCCGTCGATGCGGATCTTTATCTCATACGGCACGGGCAGGGAGCGCACAAGATTGGCGGGCGTGTCAAGCGCCACTATCTTGCCGCCGTTCATAATCGCGATGCGGTCGCACAGGAATTCCGCCTCTTCCATATAGTGGGTGGTCAGAACCACGGTGCGCCCGTCGGCGTTCATCTCTTGCACGAACTCCCATAGGCTACGGCGCGCCTGCGGGTCGAGCCCGGTGGTGGGTTCGTCCAGGAACACCACGTCGGGATCGTTGACCAGCGTTGCGGCGATGGTGAAGCGCTGCTTTTGGCCGCCCGAAAGCTTAGCCACCGTGGTGTTCGCTCTGTCCGCAAGGTTGACGCGCTCAAGCAGCGCAATCGGCTCCACGCGGCGGCGGTAGAACATGCCGAAAAGGTCAAGTATCTCTTTCAGCGTCAGGTTGTCGAAGTACGCCGACGCTTGGAGCTGAACGCCGATGCGCTCTTTGACGGTTTCGGGTTGGCGCTGCGTGTCTATACCCAACACCGCGGTATTGCCGGCGGTGGGCTTGACAAGCCCCTCGATGCACTCCAGCGTGGTGGTCTTGCCGGCGCCGTTGGGGCCTAGTATGCCGAAAATCTCGCCGCGCCGCACGCCGAAAGACACGCCGTCGACTGCGCTCAGATCGCCGTAGCGCTTGGACAAGCCTTCTACGCTGATAACGATTTCGCCGCCGTCCGTCGCCGCCATACTCACCCGCGCTTATGATGCGCCGCTTGGGATTTATGTCGAGCGCCGCCCAACGCCATCCGTTTCGGATGCGGGCAGCGCGGCGCATATGTTACATAGTACAGGGATTGCGCCCGTTAGCCAACAATTTAGGCGCCGCCGATGCCGATGCGCTCACAGCGCAAGCTGCCGCGCAAGCGCCTCTGCGTCGGCGACGGGCAGGCGGCACACGTAGTTTTCGCACACATAGGCGGTCGGCAGGCCGTCTATCTTGCCGCGGTTCGCAAGCAACGGGACGCCGTCGATCGCATCCGCGGCGTCGGCCATGCCCAGCATAACGCGGTTGGGAATGTAGTGGCGGTTGGCGGCGCGCAGCAGCGCATCGGCGGCGGCATCGCCCGGCGTTCCTACGATGACGACCTCTTTGGGCTTGGACAGATAGAAGTCGAGCGCCCCAAGCCAGTGGCCGGCGGCAGTGGGGAAGCGCGCCATCAGGTTGCGCACGGAGCGCAGCGCGGTTGCGGCGCGCCGCTGCAGTTCAGCGTCCCCCGTGATGACCGCAAGCCGCAGCATCACATCGGCCGCCATTGAGCCGCCGCACGGAATTGCGTTGTCCATAATGTCTTTGGGGCGCACTACCAGCGCTTCGTGGTCGTCGCCGGTGTCGAAGAACTGCCCCGTGCTTTCGTCCCAAAACAGCCGCGCCATATCGTTGCCGAGCGCAATGGCGCGCTCCAGCCATTCGGGGTTGAGCGTAACTTCGTGCAGCGCCAGCAGTCCGTCTATCAGAAAGGCGTAGTCTTCCAAATAGCCGTTTAACTTGGCATTGCCGTCCTTGTATGTTCGCAATAGCCGTCCGTCGCGGATCAGCGCGTCGCACACGAAGCGCGCGTTGCGCTCGGCGGCGGCGGCGTAATCGTTGCGCCCCAGCACGGCGGCGGCTTCGGCGAAGGCGCGCATCATAAGCCCGTTCCAAGCGGTGAGGATTTTGTCGTCTAAGTTTGGCGCAACGCGGCGATTGCGAACTTCGAGCAACTTAGCCTTGCAGCGCTGCAGTAGCGCATCGAATTCGGCGGCGTCCATATCGCTTTCGCGCGCTAGGTTGGCGGCGCTCATCGCCACGCGCAGGATGTTGCGCCCCTCGAAGTTGCCGTGCGCCGTTACGCCGTAGTAGCGGCATATCGCCTCAGCGTCCGCATCGCCCAGCGCGGCGCCGATTTCGTGCGGCAGCCATACGAAGAACTTGCCCTCAACGCCCTCGCTGTCCGCATCCTGCGCCGAATAGAAGCCGCCCTCCGGCGATGTCATTTCGCGCGATACATACGCCAGCGTCTCTTCCACGATGCGCCGATACAGCGGGTTGTCCGTAATCTGATAGGCGTGCAGATACAAGCGCGCGAGCAGGGCGTTGTCGTACAGCATCTTTTCGAAGTGCGGCACAAGCCAGAACGTGTCCGTAGAGTAGCGGTGAAACCCGCCGCCGATTTGGTCGTAGATGCCGCCCAGCGCCATCCGCTGCAGCGTCAGCTCCGCCATTTCCAGGGCGTCGGCGTCTTCGGTTCGCAGGTAGTAGCGCAGCAGAAACTCATAGGTCATCGGCTGCGGGAACTTGGGCTGCATCCCTATGCCGCCGTGCCGCTCGTCGAAGTCGTCGGCTATGCGCGCGACCGCTTGGCGCACCACATCCGCGGTAAGCGGCTCCGCAGCGCCGTCCGCCGTCAGATTGGACGCCTGATTCATTCGCTCGAGTATCTGCTCGACGGACTGCAGCACATCGCCGCGGTTGTTGCGATACACCTCAGACATTGCGGTCAGCACGCGGGGGAAGCTGGGCATGCCGCCTCTCTCTTCGGGCGGGAAGTATGTGCCGCCGTAGTACGGCTTGCCGTCGGGCGTCAGAAACACGGTCATAGGCCAGCCGCCGTGGCCGGCTATCATCTGCACCGCGGTCATATAGATGGAGTCGATATCCGGGCGCTCTTCGCGGTCGACTTTGACGCTCACAAAGCGCTCGTTCATCATAGCCGCGATTTCGGCGTTCTCAAACGATTCGCGCTCCATCACATGGCACCAGTGGCACGCCGAATAGCCCACGCTCAGCAGGATGGGCTTGTCCAGCGCCTTGGCGCGCGCCAGCGCCTCATCCCCCCACGGATACCAGTCAACCGGATTGTGGGCGTGCTGCAGCAGATACGGGCTAGTTTCGTTGATAAGGCGGTTCGGCATTTTTTGTCCTTGGGTCTAAGGCGCTTATCGGCGGGCTAGGGTTGGTTATCAGGGTAGGCTAGGGGGCGCTTACCGATGGGCTAATTCACTCATCGGACTGCGCGGCGTATCGCTGCAGGTTCAGCGCGAGCAGGCGCGCCAGGATTTCCTGCTCGTCTATATCGGCGTCCCAGCCGTATGCCGCCGCAACCGCAGCGTCGAGCGCGGCGTGGGCATTCTGCAGCCAAGCGGGGTTGGCGTTGTACAGACCGGTAAGCGTGCGCTTGCGGAGCTCAGCGTCGCCGACGGATGGATTGCCGAGCATATCCGTTGCGCTTGGATGCAGCCAGTTGCGCCGCAGTTCGTCCAACCGCTTTGCCGCCGCCGCTATCGCAGCGCGCTGCTCGTCCGTAGGGCGCGGGAAGGGGAATGTTTCAAAGCAGGTGGTTGACGTGTAGCGTGGACGATCCTCAAGTTGAGTACCTACCGCTATTGCCCAAACAACGTGCATGCGGCCCTGCAGTACTCCGAATGTGTAATCGTCATCACGGGCGAATACGATGAGTGTAGCATCAGGCAGCACATCCCCATCGATGAATGCGAATATGCGATGCTTGGATACATTGCTTGTTGCAATATAGCGGTTCAAGTCCATCAAAGCGCGCCGCATCTCAGTGCGTGGCCGTCCATGTAGCCACCACTTGTTTCTGAAGCGAGCGTCTCGATTTTTATCCCGACTTGGCTTTACAACTTCAACAACATACCCAAACGGCATTTCGTACAGCGCGGCATCGGCTTCAGGCATATCTACGCCAAAGTCTATTATCCACATATCGCGCGGCGTTTGGTTCAAATCACGCCCGTTTATCCAGCGTTTCACAACATCGCTGTTGGGCTTGCCGTGCGGATTGGGTTCAATCAGCATTCGATCAGCAGTCCCCTTGCTAATGTCAAACGCGCCGTGTTTCTTATCGCCTTGAAAACTGATATTGGCGTTCTCAGCCAGGCGCTGCGCCTGCGTCAGATCGCTACCGATGGTCAGATCGGCGTTGATGTGGGAAACGGGGGCGCCGTCAAGTGTGCGTTCCATATCGCTACCGTCGTCGAATCCCACGATGGATATATGCACGCTTGCGCCGTCAAGCACCCAGTTTTGGTCGGATACTGCCATAAAGATGTCCCCGCTTTTCTTGATGCGGGAAAGTACCTGTCTGTTTCCCTGGAATCGTATCGCCTGCGTAGCAAGCAATCCGGCGCGCTTGGTTTTGCCTGCTGCGATTTGGGCGCGCGCCTTCTCAAACCAGTAGCAGCACAGATCGCTTGAATTGGGGATGCGTCCGCCGTACAGCGAAAACACGGCGTTCACATAATCATCGCCAAGGCCATCTCGGAATGGAACTCGCCCTAGAAACGGCGGGTTGCTCACTATGAATTCGGCGGCGGGCCATTCGGGCTCGACCGGGTTGCCGTGTTCGTCGCGCGCAAGTATGGCGTCCGTCTGGTTGATGGTGTCCAGGGGCATAAGCACCGGGTCTTGCTTGTACTCAAACCCGTTAGCCTGATGCCATTGGATATAGCCAATCCAAAGCGCGGTGCGCGCGAGTTCGGCGGCGTAGGCGTCGGTCTCTATGCCGTACATCTGGCTTGGGGACACGCGCGGCGTCCAGCCGTAGCGCCCGTTGCTTTCGGCGTAGTCAATGACCGCTTTCTCGAGGTCAAGCAGGGAGCGCAGCGCCATATACAGGAAGTTGCCGCTGCCGCAAGCGGGGTCGAGCACGGTGACGTTCGCCAAGCGTTCCCGGAAAGCGTCCAGCGCCGCGAATGCGTCATCGCGCTTGCCGTCGGCCAGCAGCGCGTCCGCATTGGACTTGGCGGCGTTCCATTCGCGGCGCAGCGGTTTCATCAGCACCGGTTCTATCACCAGCATAATGTCGTCGGCGCTAGTGTAGTGCGCGCCCAGGTAAGAGCGCTTGGTGGCGTCCAATGCGCCTTCGAACAGCGTGCCGAAAATGGACGGCTCGATGTTGCGCCAGTTCTTTCTTACGGCTTGGACAAGGTGGAACAGCGCGGGCCCGCTCAGTTCCACCGGTTCGGCGCCGCTGAACAGATCGCCGTTGAAGCGGCGCACCACGTCGGCGCCGAACATGCCGCCCGCGCTCATTTCGGCGAACAAGCGGTTGACTGCCTGATTGAAGCGGGGCGGATCCCTGAAGTGATTCTCAGTTATGTCGGTGAACAAGTCCTTGCGCAGCAGTCCGGTATCCTCTGCGTAGAGGCAGAACACGATTTGGTTCAGATACTTGGCGAGGCGCTCGTCGGCGGGACGGAAGCGCTCCATATCCTCAACGATGTTCTTGAACAGCAGTGCCGTCTCTTTGGTGACGTCCTCAGGCGTGCGTCCCGGATCGAACTCTTGTGGCGCAAAGAATATGCTGCGGAGTTTGTTGAACTGCTCCGAATCGGTGAGTTCGGCAATCGGTATATCGTGAACGACCGTCTCTTTGCCGGGGAAGTTCGTCTGAATGCGTATGAGCGAGAACGATGACACCACCAGCAGCGGCGGCGTTTGCAGATAGACTTGATAGCGCAGCAGTTGGTCGAACGCGCCCAGCAGTTGCGGTTCGGCGCTCTTGAACTCCCAGACGAAATGCCCCTGCTTGTATGCGTCCGCGAAGCCGCCCAAGACCGGCCGCTCGAATGTGAAGTTTTCGCGGTCGCCGTACTCTATCGGGTCGGGATGTCCCACCAGTTGGAGCAGATCGGTGAACCAGATCTGCGCCGCCTGCTTTTCGCCGAAGCGCGTATTGCTCCACTTGTCGATGAACTGCTGCGCCGTCATAGATGGCGGGCGGGCAGTGGTCGAGTCGATGCCGTCCGTAGGGTTGATGGCGTTCATAGCCCCCGAATCTCCAGCGTGCTAACTTCCTGCGTGGCGAGGCTTGCCACGCGGATGGCGTGATTGTTGGTGTCCGCAATGTACAGGCTGCCGTTGGCGGCGCTGAGGCCGGCCGGCTCGAAGAACTCCGCGAAGCGCCCGTCGCCGTCTTCATGCCCCACCTTGCCGATGCCCAGATACGATGTTGCGCCTCTGCTTGCGGGGTAGATGCGCTTTATCTTGTTGTTGTAGGTGTCCGCAATGTAGAGCGTTCCGTCGTGCCACTCGATGCCGATGGGATGCTGCAGGCGCACCGCTTCGCCCACGCCGTCCACATCGCCGAACTCGAACAGATGCAAGCCTACGATGGTGTTGACGCGCCCTTTGCCGTTTAAGTCTGCTGAGCGCACCGCGCTGGTTTCGCTGTCCGTGAAGTACAGCATTTTGCCGTCGCTGACGATGCCGCTGGGCTGCGCCAGCTCTGCGTTGGAGAGCGTCCCGTCCACGATGCGCTCGCGTCCGTTGCCGGCGTATGGGCGCGCTTCCTGCGTGGCGAAATCGTAGATCCAAAGCTGATGAAAGCCCGCCATCGCGATGTAGAGCGTCCCGTTGAGCGCGGTTACATCCCAAGGCGATCTGAGTTGCACGAAGCGGGCGTTGCCGCCGGCGTGGAAGCTGCGCGCCTGTTCGCCCGTGCCTGCGATGGTTTTCACGCTTTGGTTAGCAAGGTTCACGCTGCGTATGGCGTGGTTCTTGGTATCGGCGACGAACAGCGTATCGCCGCTGAGCGCCATGCCTTGCGGATCTTGGAAGCGCGCTTCGCCGAAGGCGCCGTCGCGCAGGCCGGGTTCGCCGTCCCCCACGGCGTAGAGCGCCTCGCCGCGCAGGGTGGCGACCACGATGCGGTTGTGATTGGAATCGGCTATGAACAGCCTATCCGACGCCGCGTCCGCCAAAACCTTGCCGGGGAAGGACAGCGGGCGTTCCCATTCCTTGTCCTTTTCGAGGCTTATCGGAAGCGGCTCGCGGTTCATCAGCCCATGCGCGTCGTATTCGGCTATCATCTTAGCGAGCAGTCCGTCCAGGTCGGCGGCATCGAACTCGCCTTCATGCTTGCCCAGAACCTTGCCTTCGGGGTCTATGAACATCAGCGTGGGCCAAGCGCGCGCGCCGTACTGCTGCCAAACGATGAAGTCTTTGTCATTGACGACGGGATGCTCGATCTCATAGCGCAGCACCGCCTTGCGGACATTCTCGATATCCTTTTCGGCGGTGAATTTGGCGGAGTGAACCCCCACCACCGCGAGTTCATTGGCGTACTTCTCTTCCAGTTTCCGCAACTGCGGAAATACGTGCATGCAGTTGATTCAGCAGTATGTCCAAAAGTCCAGCACGACCGCCTTGCCGCGCAGATCCGCCATTGACAGCGGCTTGGCGGTGTTGAGCCATTCAACGCCTTGCGGGAAGTCGGGCGCGTTCACCTTGCCGGAGTACATTCGGGGACTCAATGGCTGCCTCCTTGTGAGTTTGAGTTGAGCGTCGGTTGAGCGTCTATTCGGTTTTGGTGTCTATGCGTCTATCCGATGGGTGTCTAAGCGGCGGCGCTGCGATGCCGCGATAAAGCGCGTCGGCGTGCGCGCGTCAGTTAGGGTAGGGGGGCGCTATCGAGCGGCTACACCGGCCAGCGCTCCATATCATACGCCATCGACCAGAACATGAACTCATAGCGCGAGCTGATGATAAAGGCGTTTCGCATCGCTTCGCGGGTGGCGCTGCCGCCGGTCGCCGCGAACTCGTCCACCAGTTCGCGCCACGCCGCGGTACTTTCCTCCAGCAGTCCGTCGCGGTAGGGCGCTGCCCAGTATTCGTAGATGGGATGATTGGGGACGGTCAGCCGCGCGCCGATTTCGTGGTAGGTCCACGGGCAGGGTAGCAGCGCCGCCGCCGCTTCGCCCACGCCGCCGAGTTCGGCCGCGGTCCGCATATGGTTCACATACGCCCTGTTCGTGGGCGATATGTCGGCGGTTTCCGCGTCGGCCTCGCGCATCTCAAGCAGATCGAACATCTTGGCGTGCAGCGGGCGCTCAACCGGCGTAGTGATGCGCTTGGTGAGCCGGCGAAGCGTGGGCGTGTCCGGCGCCTTGGATAGCGCGGTGGCTACCACCTGCCCAAAGCCGGCGAGGTAATGATAGTCCTGTACCACATAGTAGCGAAACTTCTCCAACGGCAGGGTTGCGTCCTGAATCTCGCTCAGAAACGGATGCGCGAATATGCGCTCCCAGATAGGCATCGCCTCTTGCCGCAGCGTCTCGGAAAAACTCTCGCTCATAACTCACCTCTTCGACAAGCGTCCAAATCGCGGCGCGCATTCCCGCGGCCTTGCGCTGAATATACCACAGCGCGGCGGTTTGCGCTCTAAATTCGGTTGCGCGCTACCACTGCCGCCGCTTCCGCGCGACGGGTAGGGCGGTGTATGGGCGCAGCGCATCCCAACCGAAACGCATAACGCCGCTCGCCTGCGATGTCCAAGCCGTATTTGACTGAAAACTACGCCGATACGCCGCCGTATGCCGCGCAAAATTGGGCGCAACCGATGCGGCGTAAAATGCCAAAACCCAAACGCAAAACCTAGCCTATTGCGTTGATACCAGAGCCTAATCAGCGTCAGAACAGGATGGCAAAGGTATCTACATACTACCGCGCGTCCAAAAATCGCTCTCCGCCCAATCTGAAGCGATGTTTTTTTAGACGCGCGCAAACGCCCTTGCGCCATACCGACAGCGTGGATGCAGGCTGCATACGCAAATCATTCTTTGTAGCGAAAGCCCTAAAGTTCTCAGGCTGCTGGAAGTGAACTAGGGTAGGGCGTGAGTGTAATTGAGTAAGAAAGATACGTCTGCTGTTCCCATCCGTCCGAGTGCCGACTGCGAACCTTCGGCGCGTCCCAAGTAGCACTGCGTTAAGCCACTCAAACCACCCATTGGGAATATCACATATCGATGTTAATATAAATATATTTATATTGGCAACGGATAACTGCTGTTCCACACATATATGAAATATGGTAATGTGCTAATGATATTCAAATATATTTCACTTATCGAATGTGCATAACAATATCGTTATGCACATTGAAAGCGGATGCGTGAAAGATACGGGGAAAGCGCTGGCGTCCCTGGCAGGATTCGAACCCGCGACCGGCTGCTTAGAAGGCAGCTGCTCTATCCAACTGAGCTACAGGGACACATACGTCGACGCATAGATCAGTTTAGCAAGCGCACTATAGGCGGTCAAGCAAATCGGGGACTGCTGGGTCTGGCGTTTGCGCCCGTCAAGTCGGCGGCAGGTATATGAGCGCGCCGATTCGTTGCCTCTTCCCGGTCGGTGTCTTGTCAAGTCAACGACTACATTGGTGGCGTCGCTACCGCCGCGCGCCTAGTCCGCCGACGGAATGCGCGTGCTGACGCGGTGCAAGCGCGGCCGCTCGCCGGGCCACGCCTTGCGTATGCCCACGACCTCCAAGCCGTCCATATCGGCAAGGGTAGTGTAGCGCCGCTGAATGGCGCTGCCGATCGGCTTGCTCAGCAGCCCGCCGGCCACGACCGCCGCAATCATCAGCGGCAGACGCTTTCGGCGGCTCATCCGTCCCCTCAGCGTAACCACTCTGGTCAACAGTCCGGTGATGAGCGCGCCCGTCGCCATATTCGTGCCGCAGTGAGGCGACACCGCCAAATCGCGCTGACCGGCGTTCAATCTGTCCAGCGCCTCCGCTACTATCTGCGCCAGCTCATCGGTCGGCAGACTGCCCACAATGAAGAACCCGCCCGGCGTGGAGTAGCCCCCAATCGGCGGCGAAACGCCCCGCTCAAGCATCAGCGTTACCGTGGCATGCTCCAATGCGTGGTTGCGCCGTATGCGCCTGACTACATCGTTCAGCATAACTTCAAAACCTTCTCTATGAATGATGGATGCAATATGAATGCGCGCCTTCCAACATTCTACACCATCCCGCCGCCGCATTCCCGAACAAGGCGCAGATAAGACACGGATAGGGTAGGGAAGTCTAATTTCTATTGATATATGTATAGATCGAGAAGACGGGGAATGTTCGGCGGCATATGCGGTATAGCGCAAGTCCTGCAATGCAGCGCGACGAAGATGGCCGCATCGGCCGAAACCGCGCTACCCGCGCGTCCATTCCGACGCCTATCCCGAATACGCCCGATAAGCGCTGACAACTCTTGAAACTGCTTGAAAGGCTTTGAATATGCTTGAATTATTAAGAAATAGATAGAAAAGTGTTGAAATTAGCCTTGACCGATATATTGCATATCGCTAATATGTAGTCAATACATAAGACAAAACTAATTTCAGGAGGATGACCAATGAGGCGCAAGACCAAGAAGATGCTGGCAGTCGAAGAGAAGTTCAACCAGCCGCTGGAGAAGCTCCTGCCGGAGATGGTTACCGAACAGGGGTTGTCCGCCACCGCCGACTACCTCGGGGTCAGCAAGGCTACGCTCGGCTACTGGCTGCTGAAGCTGGACATCATTGTCAGAAGGGTTGCGCTCGCTCCGGGCGAGACCCTAGAAGTGAAGCGCGTCGGGTAAGCGCCGGCGGGCAGCAACGCCAAAAGGGGCGACGGTTTGGAACCGTCGCCCCTTTTATTTTGCATACATTCGACGCTGCCCTATATCCCCTTTGCGCCTCTGTGCATTTGAGTTAAAACCTGCCGCCCGCCGCCGATCTATATCCCTGCGATGCGCCTATCGCTTCAGCGCTTGCTGCGCCTCCCGCTCCCGTTCCCGCTCGATTATCGCGCGCCGCTTGTCGTAGAGCTTGCGCCCGCGCGCTATCCCCAATTCCACCTTTGCGCGATGCCGCCGAATGTACAGCCGCATCGGCACCAGCGTCAGCCCGCGCTCCGACACCTGCCGCGACAGCCGCGCGATTTCGTCTTTGTGCAGCAGAAGCTTGCGCGGACGGGTAGGGTCGTGGTTGTTGCGCGATCCCGCCGAGTACTGCGCTATGTGCGCGTTCACCAACCACAATTCGCCGTTCTCAGGCTTGCCGTAGGCGTCGCTGAGGTTGACACGCCCCTCGCGGATCGCCTTTATCTCAGTGCCGGTAAGCACAAGCCCCGCTTCCACGGTGCCCATCACATCGTAGTTGCGCCGCGCCCTGCGGTTGGTAACAATAGTGCCGCTCTGCTTCTTCATAGTCATGCCGCCGACCTCGCCGACGCCTGCCTATCCAACTCGGCCTCAAGCGTCTCGATCGCCTTCTCAAGCTGCATTATGTCCGCCTCGCGCTCATCGCGGTCGGTAACCTCTATGTCTGGCGCAAGCCCGTTGCCCTCGATCAGCCTGCCGTCCGGCGTGTACCAGCGCGCGAATGTCAGGAACAGCCCGCCGCCGTTGTCCAGCTGCCGCAGGATGTTCACGCTGCCCTTTCCGAAGGTCGTCGCGCCCACCACGGTCGCCCGGTCGTGGTCTTGGAGCGCGCCCACCAGAATTTCGCTTGCGCTTGCGCTGAACTGATTCGCAAGCACTGCCATCGGCACGCTTTCGGCTACCCTGTCCCGCCGCCTGTCCTTCCAATCCCGCCGATTGCCTTCGCCGTCCACCTCATAGAGGATAAGCCCATCGTCCAGGAACAGGCTTGTTACATCTATGACTGAGCTCAGCAGACCGCCCGGGTTATCGCGCACATCCAGCACAATGCCCTCTGCGCCGCCGTCCATCGCCTCGCTGATGGCGTCCGCAAGCTTATCGGCGGTGTTTTCGTAGAAGTTCGTCAACCGAATATGGGCTATTCGCGCGCCCGGATCGGTTCGCACCAGCACGCTCTCCAGCGGAATTACGCCGCGCTTCACTTCGATGACAACCTGCTCCGGCTCGCCGATATGCTGAACAAGCAACCTCACGATGGTATCGCGCTGCCCGCGAATTTTGGACACCGCCTCGACCAGGCTCAACCCCGCGATGCTTTCGCCGTCCACTTCAAGAATGATGTCGCCGGGGCGTATGCCCGCCTTCTCCGCGGGGCTGTCGGCTATGGGCGCCACCACCACAAGCCTGCCATCCGTGTTCATTGACACATGCGCCCCGATGCCCTCAAACCGCCCCTGTATATCGGCGTTCTCTATGCCAAACGCCTCAGGGCGCACATAGTTCGTATGAGGATCGTCCAATGCCGTCAGCAAGCCCCGTATTGCCGCTTCCGTGAACACCTCCGAGTCGAATTCCGCGCGGTCGACATGCTCATTCGCGAGCAGCGACCACACTTCCCACACCACCGCAAGCTCTTCGGGAACGCCTTCAGCCAGCGCGAAAGGCTTGTCCGGTGGGATTAGTTCGGGAATCGACGGAGCGTCCGGCGCAGCGAGCCCGGGAGCGGCCGCATCAGTCGACGGCTGAGCCGGGCGGGACGACGCCGGCGCCGAGTCAGATGCTTCCGGCTGCCTCGCATCTGCGTTGGTTGAACCGACCGAAGTTGACGCCATCGGCGCAGGCGTTACGGACGGCATCGGATCTGCCGCCGGCGACGCGCCCATCTGACAAGCCGTGCCTGCCAACAGCGCCAATCCCGCCGCCGCAATGCTCCAGCGCCGAATGTTGAAAGGGTAGGGCAATATACTCACCTTAATTTCTTGACCTTGTACAGCGTATCGTACAGCGTATCCGTCCATTCCATTCTATCACGCACAGCCCCATCGCACATACACCGCATTTCGAAGTCGCCTAGACCACAGGGTTTTCGGCACGGGCGTAATCCCATCTTGTACGATAGTATTAGCCATTGAAATACACTTTTGAAATCATACTTTCATTATTCAAAACACATCTATACTTCCTGCTTAACGCCTGTATAGGCGTTTTCAAACCAGATATGTTGTGAAAAGCCTATTGACAAGTTCTCAATAAATAACCTATATTCAGTATTGACAGATATGTTATTCAGCATACCGCACGCTTTTCAGCAAGACATCCTAACACATAGCAGGACGATTTTATGACCACTAGAACCGAAGGCGGCAAGCGCAGACGAATCGTCAAGCCCTATCCCGCATACACGCTTGAGGACGCGCTCGGCGTAGCGCAGGCAATACAGAACGCCAACGCCGGCCTGCCTTTCGCGCGGGCGTTGCTTGCCGGTGCGCTCGGCACCACCCCCAAAAGCAGCGCCTTCACGCAGCGCCTCAACGCATCAGCCGCATACGGCTTGACGCAGGGCGGATACAGCGATGCCAACATATCCCTTACGCCGCTCGGCGAAGCGCTCGCCGACGGCAACGACGACCGCCGCGCCCAAGCCCTGGTCGAAGCCGCTATGACACCCCCCGTATTCGGCCGCTTCTACGATATGCTGGACGGCAAGCGCCTCCCGGAAAGCGCATACGCCCAAAACCTGCTACAACGCGAACTAGGCGTGAACGACAGCCTCGCGGACGAATGCCTATCTATCCTAATCGCCAACGGCGAATACGCCGGCATAATCAGCGAGCAAGATGGCGTTTCGGTTGTGCGCCTAGACGGCCGTCGACCGCAACCCGCCACCGCTTCGCCGCCCATGGAGCCCAGCCGATGGGATTACTCAATGGAGCCCAGCCGATGGGATCACTCAAATGAGCGTATAGCCGCTCGCAACCCGGCGTCGACCAAAAACCGCGCGCCCGATGATACATCGGATAGATCAAAGAGCAGAGTATTCGTCGGCCACATCGGCGAATCAGACGCGGCGCAATTCGTAGTGTCCACGCTAGAGCAGTTCGGCATACCCGTCAGCAGCCCGCGCTTTGGAGTCGATGCTGAGCTGCCGCTGCCGCCCGAAGTCGTAGGCGAGATGCGATCATCCCACGCCGCGGTTCTGGTATTCGCGAACCACGGCGGCGACGAGCAAGCAATCAGAGACAAGATGCTATTCCTGCTGGGGGCGTGCTGCGCGCTGTACGACGACCGAGTAGTGATATTCTATGAAGGGGACGCCGCGCCGCTGCCTAACGTCAACGGCTTGGGCCGTGTGAGCTTCCGGTCGGAGCGTATCGCCGAATCCGGCTTGGGGTTGCTGATGGAGCTTCACAAAGCCGGCGTGGTGAGCATAAGCGCATAAGCGCGCCGTCGAACGCCCATCGGTTTTGCGCCGTTTTGGAATGAAGCAGTCCCATCGTACTGCCGCCGCGCAAAACGGCTCTCTCCGCCAATCCTGGAGCGATGAATTTTCCGAGCGCCAAGACGCCGGCACTCAAACAACGCCGTATCCGACTGCCGCCGCCGAGTTGCGCGATGTCTATATTATGTCAACTAGCAGATACGGTTCGCCCGTGGCGATATATTATGTCAAATAATACCCGAAACCACGCCTATACTTTACATAACAATTATAGTGCGAATATGTGATTATGCGGCTCTGTCGCCGCTTTCATCCCCCCACTCCGTCCCCGCTGCGCTAACCCCGCGCGCTATATGCTTCCAATTGCGAAGCAGATAACGTCGTCATCTCATCAACCGCGCTCAGCGCTGCGTCGATCTCATCCAACAGCCGCCGCAGTCCACTACCCGTTTGCGCCGATGTGAACACAACGCGGCTGCCGTCGTCCGCCGACCGATGCCCTTGGATAGCCAGCTCATACTCGTCACCGGCATCCAGCAGATCGAGCTTGTTGAGCGCCAGTATGCGCGGCTTGTCCGAAACGCCCAAATCGTTGAGTATGCCCTCTACCACATTCGCCTGCTCTGCCGCATTCGGATGCGTGATGTCCTGCACATGCAAAATCAGCGTCGCCGCCTGCACCTCTTCCAACGTCGCCCTGAACGCCGCAACCACCGCCGTCGGCAGTTTCTGTATGAAGCCCACCGTATCGGTCAGCAGCGCATCTCGCCCCATCGGAGTTACGATGCGCCGCGTTACGGGGTCGAGCGTTGAGAACAATCGGTTCTCTGCGGTTACATCGGCTTTCGTCAGGCTGTTCAGCAACGTGCTTTTGCCTGCGTTGGTATAGCCCACCAGCGACACCACCGGCGCATCCATCGCTTGACGCCGCGCGCGGTACTGCGCCCTATGGCGGCGCACATCGTCAAGATCCCTCTTGAGCTTCTGTATCCTGCGTCGCACAAGACGACGGTCGGTCTCTATCTGCGTTTCACCCGGCCCGCGCGTGCCGATGCCGCCGCCCAACCGCTCCAAGTGCGTCCACTGCCCCGCCAGCCTAGGCAGCAGGTATTCGTGCTGCGCCAGTTCCACCTGAAGCCGCCCCTCTTTTGTGCGGGCGCGCTGCGCGAACACATCCAAAATCAGCGCCGTGCGGTCTATCACCTTCACGCCGTCAAGCGCCTTCTCAAGGTTGCGCTGTTGCGTGGGCGTCAACTCGTCGTCGCATATCACCGTTCCCGCGCGCTTTGCGGCTATCACACGCCGCAGTTCATCAAGCTTGCCCTTGCCCAAATACATATGCGTATGCTTATCGACGCGCTGAGATACGGTCGCCACCACCATAGCGCGCGCGCTACGCGCAAGCTCAGCGAGCTCTGCAAGCGAATCCTTGACGCTCCAAGCGCTACGCCGCCCCCGTATCTCTACGCCAACCAGAACGGCGCGCTCCAAGCGCGGCCTTGTCGAAATCAATCGTTTGGGAATAGCCTTTTCTCCTTAGTTCAACCGGTCAACCGCTTGCGGATCGCTTATGACTACACAACTAGCGTGCGCCCTTAAAGCGTTCTGCCCAAGCGTATGCGTCTGTTTCCATTCGCAGGCAATCCGATAGCCGCGCGCTTGCCGCTAGATGCTGATGCCCGCCAAGCGCTCCAACCCCCGCTCCATATCATCATCCCCTATCGTCAACGACAACCGAATGTATCCCTCGCCGTACTGCCCGTAGCCGTTGCCTGGCGTTACCACGATGTTGGCTTCCTCCAGAAGCTTAGCCGTGAACTCCGCCGAACTGAACCCTTGGGGTATCCGCGTCCACACATACAGGCTCGCCTTGGGCGGGATGGCGTCAAGCCCCACCGCTTGCAACGTTTGCGCAACGCGGTCGCGGCGGCGCTCATAGACGCGGTTGCGCGCGTCTATGTCATCCTGCGAAAGCGCCATAGCCTCTATGCCCATATATTGGATTGCGTTGGGAACGCCCGAATCAAGGTTGGACTTCACCACCATAAGCGCGCTGATAATGTCAGCGTTGCCTACCGCCATTCCCAGCCGCCAGCCCGTCATATTGTAGCTTTTGGACAGCGAGTGAAACTCCACGCCCACATCCATAGCGCCCGGCGTTTCCAAGAAACTGACCGGCCGATAGCCGTCAAACGCCACCTCAGAATAAGAGGCGTCGTGCAGAACCGCTATGTCATACGCCTTGGCGAACTCCACTACCTTGGCGAAGTAGTCCCCGTCGGCGATAGCGCCTGTGGGGTTGTTCGGATAGTTTAGCCATATCACCTTAGCCTTGCGCGCTGCATCCTCAGGTATGGCGTCCAAATCCGGCAGCCAGCCGTTCTCTTCCAACAGCGGCATCCAATGGCATTCGCCGCCCGCGAACCACGTCCCCACCGAGTACACCGGATAGCCCGGATCCGGCACAAGCGCAATATCGCCCGGCTCTATAAAGCATAGCGCAGCGTGTCCGATGCCCTCCTTAGCGCCGATGAGCGGCAGTGTCTCTTCGTCCGGGCGCACCGTAATGCCGAACCGGCGCTGATACCAGTCCGCCACCGCCTGCCTAAACTCCGGCAGTCCGTCCGTCTCCGGATAGCGATGGTTCGGCGTATCCAACGCCGTATCCCGAAGCCTATCCACCACGCTCGCAGGCGTGGGAATGTCCGGATCGCCAATCCCGAAACTGATTACATCTATGCCCTGCGCCTTCTTTTCGGCTATCTTTCGGCTTATCTCCACGAAAAGATACGGCGGCACCCTGTCCATTCGGCTCGCGAACTTCATATCGTCTCCATCTGAATAACGCAATCAAACTCATGCCTCTGAATGATTGCAAACTCGGCAGTATTTCACTATGTTAAGGGAAGTATTGGAAAAGGTAAAGAATACTCGTTTATCAGCGTCTAAAATCGTTCCAAGACGCTGACGACGGATTCTTTTAGCCGCCCACATTGCAGACACAGGTAGGTTGCCTTATGGACACCGAAAACAGCGCCACCGTTGCCGAAGTGAAGACGCCCAAACTCGCCGAAAAAGTGAGGTTTTGGGAAGAGCAAGACAGGATCAATCACGAACTCATACCGCGCGTCATCAAGCAGTACAGGCTGCTCACAACGCACATCGAAGGCCACGAAGAGGCAAGCTCGCAGATAGCCGCCCTTGAAGCGCGCGCCACGGAAGCCATCACCACCGCGCGCCAGCAGGCGATCGAAGAGACCGACAAGCATGTGGTAGCGCTGGAACTCCGCACCACCGACGCCATCGACACCGCGCGCCGCGCTGCCGTCGAAGCCGCCGACCGCCATATCGCAGTCCTCGAAGAGCGCGCGCTAGAGGCAATCGACGAAGCGCAGCGCCAAGCCGTCGAAGAGGCGGATACGCATATGGCGGCGCTCGAAGACCGCGCCAATCAATCCATTGCAACGGCGCGGCAATCGGCAGTCGAAGAGGCGGACTTGCATATCTCACAACTTGAAGACCGCACAACCCAATCCATTGCGGAAGCGCGCCAATCGGCGGTCGAAGAGGCGGATACGCATATCGCCGCCCTTGAAGACCGCACAACGCAAGCGATAGCCGTCGCGCGGCAAGGCGCGATCGAAGAGGCGGATCGGCATATCGCCGACCTGGAAGAGCGCACTACGCAAGCCATCGCATCCGCAAGGCAGGGCTTCGAAGACAGCATGAACGCCCAAATCGTAAGTATGGAGGCGCGCACGGCGGCAACCGTAAGCCAAACGAAAGACGATCTCATAGCCGAAGTGGACGAGCGCCTTGCCTCTATGGAAGTCCATATGTCGGAGGTCATAGACGCCAACGGGCAGCGTCTCACCGATAGCCTTAACAACCGCCTCAACGCCTTCGAATCCGAAGTCTCAATGACCATACGATCAGCCGCGCAGCAGGTAGCAACGGATGCCCAAACGCAGCGGGACGCCCTAGAAGCGCGCTCCGGCAGCGCCGTCCGATCCGCCCGCCGAACCTCGCTTATAGTGTCCGGCGCAAGCCTGCTGGTAGCCCTCGCATCCCTGATTTTCACCCTGGCGCAGTAGCAATGAGTATGCAATCGCAAGATCTGCTGACCCAACTCCATGCGCTCCCCGTCGACGAGGATGCGCCCGCTTCCGGTTCCACTTTTGCCGACGCTATCAAGCGGATCCGCGAAATGGACAGGGATATGTTCGTCGTGGAAGTCGCGCTTGGCGCCGAGGAAGTCCTGGAACGCCTCTTTGACGCCACCGCCGCAGACGATGTGCTGATAGAAGCGCACAGCCTCTCTTTCGCCGACTACGACGATTCCCTGCACCAGCACTACCAGGACATGCTCCAAAGCGGCAGCGAATCCGTAGCCGGATTTCTGTCAAGCCTCAAGAGCAAGGTCGTCGATCTGAAAGCCGAATCCATACTCGGCGGCTACTTCCCCGGCTACGACTTTGAGATTACGTCCGACCCCGCTCAAGGCGTTTGGGAGCTTCAGGGTTTCGGCGCGGGCGGCGCGCAGAACATACTCACTCAAGTCAGAACCGGCGGCAGGGAGTACACACCGGACGCCGTTGAATCGCTGCAGGGCGCGTCCGACGCCATATTCGTTATGGGACGCCAAGTCTATGACGGCGTGATAGATGCCGTCCCCGATTTGGCGGCGCAGACGGCCGCCTTGGGCGCATCCAACCTCATACTCACTGCCGATATAGCGCAGGATCTGGGCGTTTTGGGCGCTAATGTTGGCTTCAGCGCGCCCGACTCCATCGGCGGCATGCTGCCGTATGCGGCCGAAATAGTGATGGGCGTTAAACTCATATACGATATGGTGTCCACGGAGCGCGATTTCAAGGACGTCGACCTAGCCGACCGCTCCCGCGTCCACGCCCTCAAGACGCTTGTTTTGATGTCTAAGTTCGGTGTAACAACCGTATGCGTAACCGCCGGCAGCATGGCGGGCGGCGCGGGCGGCACGCTGGCGGTTCCCGGCATAGGCACCGCCGCCGGCGGCATCATCGGCGGCGCAAGCGGCGCGGCATTCGCGGCGCTGCTCAATCACAAGCTCCGAAGCCGCATGATGGATATTGCTATGCACCTGTCCAAAGTCGACGAGGAAGAGTTCTTCTACCTGCGCAACAAGTCCGCCGCCGACGAAATCGGCAATTCGTTGGCGAACACAAACGCCCTCTAGCCCGCCAACGCCCTTAGTTGCCTTTCGCGCCATTCGCCGTCGAACACATGCGCCACCGGCCCCTCCAGCGCAACCTCGCCCTGTCCTGCCCATTCCACGCTCAGATCGCCGCCCGGCAGCGCGACGGTTACCCTATCGCCCGCCAGTCCGTTCAGCCGCGCCGCCACCGCCACCGCGCAAGCGCCCGTGCCGCACGCCATCGTTATGCCTGAGCCGCGCTCCCACACCCGCGTCTTTATCCTGCCAGAATCCAGTACATTCGCAATCTCAAAGTTCACCCGATTCGGAAACAGCGGATGGCGCTCCACCAGCGGGCCTATCTCTGTGAGCGGGAATTCGTCGACCGGCTCATCTATGAACGCTACGGCGTGCGGATTGCCCATAGACACGCAGCTTATGCTGAACTCGCGCCCGTTCACGCTCATCGGATAGTTCAACGCTATATCGCGCGCCATATCACTCTCAGGCAAAGCAACCGGCACATCCTTTGGACGCAGGCGCGGCTCGCCCATTCCCACGCGCGCGCCGACCATATCTGCGCCGTTCCATATGGGCAGAACGTCCAGTGTCCCCGCAAGCGTCTCTACGCTCACGGGCGATTTGCCGTGCGCCACTATGCCGTTGTCAAGCGCAAATCGCACTAGACAGCGAATGCCGTTGCCGCACATCTCGCCTTCGGAGCCGTCCGCGTTGAACATCCGCATCCGCAGATCGGCGCTATCCGACGGCAGCGCAATTATCAGTCCGTCCGAGCCGACGCCCCGGTGCCTATCGCTCATAGCCGCCGAAAGCGCCGCCCAATCGCGCTTTTCGCTCATAGCGTTGACATACACATAGTCGTTGCCAGCGCCGTGCATCTTGCTGAATCTCAACTTGTCCCTCCGCCGCAATGTGTTCGGATGTATAGATTATGCCAGGATTAGATTATAGCGTAGTCCCGCATTCCCCTACCCTGCGCGTCCGTATCAGCCATATCAGCCGTCGCGCGCAAGCCATTCCGCCACTTCGCGCTTGACCCGCTCAAGCGGCGGCGGCGCATCCAACCAACGAATGCGCTCGTCGTTCCAACGAAACCAGTTGTATTGCTGCCGCGCATACCTATGCGTGCGAAACTTGATGCGTTCCACGGCGTCCGCGAGCGGCAGCGTCCCCTCGATGTGCGCCATAAGCTCGCCGTAGCCAAGCCCGGACAACGCCGAATGCCCGGCGTGGTAGCCGGCCGCAAGCAGCGCGCGCGTTTCGTCCACCCAGCCGGCGGCGATCTGTTCGTCAACTCGCTCGTCGATGCGTCTGTACAGCGCCGCCCGCTCCATTTTCACGCCCAATATCAGCGCATCGTAATCGGGCGCTATCTTGCGCGGATGATCCGCCGCCCTACCCTCCGATGAGAGCGCCACTTCCAGCGCGCGAATAACGCGTCTTGGATTGTTGGCGTCGATGCGCCCCGCCGCTTGAGGATCTATGCGCTTCAGTTCGTCATACAGGCTTTGAAGTCCCTCTGCCGCCGCGCGCGCCTCCAGCGCCGCCCTCAATTTTGCGTTTGGCTTTGACGCCGAAACCTGCCAGCCCTCAAGCAGCGCCCACACATATTGCCCCGTGCCGCCTACCAGTATGGGCAGGCGTTGACGCCCGCTTTTGATGTTGTGAATAGCATCCCTTGCATCGCGCAGAAACAGCGCCAGCGAATACACTTCGTCCGGGTTGGCGATGTCTATGAGATGATGCGGGACGGCCGCTAGATCGGCGCGCGGCGGCTTTGCAGTACCGATGTCCATCATGCGATACACTTGACGGCTGTCCGCGCTGACGATTTCGCCGTCAAAGGCGCGCGCAAGTTCCATGCCCAGCGCGCTCTTGCCCACTGCGGTAGCGCCCACGATGACCAGCAGTTTCGCCGCCATGCCGCGCCTAGCCGCCTGCCACCACCGCCGCCACGATGTCCGCGAATGCCTTAGCGTCGAGGCTTGCGCTTCCCACAAGCACGCCGTCGACGTCGGCTTGACGAATGTATTCGGCGGTGTTGGCGGCGTTCACGCTGCCGCCGTACAGAAGCGGAACCAGCGTCGCCGGATATGCGCCGTAGATAGACGCCAGCGTTTCGCGGATATGCGCCATCATCGCCTGCGCCGCATCCGGCGTCGCCGATTGCCCCGTGCCTATCGCCCACACCGGCTCATACGCCACAACCATATTTATGCTAAACTCCACATCGCGCAACGCTGCCCTAACTTGCGCCTCCACCACCGAGTCGGCGTCGCCGGCGCTGCGCTGTTCGCTGTCTTCCCCGACGCACACTATCGGCTTGAGGCGCGCGTCTAGCGCCGCCTTGAGCTTGAGGTTCACATCAGCATCGGTTTCACCGAACAGACTGCGCCGCTCAGAATGTCCCACAATGACATATCGGCATATCTTGGCAAGCATCGACGCAGACACTTCCCCGGTGAAAGCGCCGTCCGCCTTATAGTGAAGGTTCTGAGCGCCCAGCGACAGCAGTGAGCCCTTCAGCGCCGCCTGCGCTGCGGTCAGCGCCACAAACGGCGGACACACCACAACCCGCGCTTGCCCGTAGGGATTCACGCTGCTGACCTTGTCGACTATCTCTGCCGCCAAAGTCTGCGCTTCCGAAACGCTCTTGTTCATCTTCCAATTGCCCACAACCATACATATTGGCATATTTATTCCTGTTGCAATTAAATTGATTGCCCCAATAGTGTTAGCATATTCAAATATTTCAATTATAATATGTAAATATGCGTATTCTACGGCCCGTACTTTACCAGTTTATCGGCGTGCGCCATCGCCAGCAGCATAACATCCGTCGCCGCAAGCCGCCCAAGCGTCCCGCCATCGCATTCGCGCTCAGTAAAGCCGCCGACGCCCTCGCCTAGTGTCAGGTTGGAGTGGATAAGCAGAGGAACCGGGTGCCAGCTATGCGCCCCCAGTATCGCAGGCGTAGCATGATCGCCCGCCACCACCAGCGCATCCGGCTTCAAGTCCAACACGCGCGGAATTTGGGAGTCCAACTCTTCCAACCGCGCCACTTTCGCGGAAAAATCGCCGTCTTCCCCTGCCGCGTCCGCCGGTTTGTAGTGCAGAAAGAAGAAGTCGTGTTCCCCAAAGTGCGCTTCTAGCGTATCGAGTTCGTCCGCGAATGCGCCGCCCGTGGGTATCACGCGCATTCCAAGCAGTTTGGCGAGCCCGCGATACATTGGATACGCCGCGATTGCGGCCGGATTTAGCCTATATCGCTCGCCGAAATCAGGCAGAGCCGGCAGTCGAGAGAACCCCCTCAGCAGCGCCATATTCGCGCGCGGCTGCCCTGAAAGCGCCTTGCGCGCCGCCGCCGTGAACTCCGCCACCGCGCTTGACGCCTTGACCGACGCCTCATCCAAGGGCGCAGGCTCCAGCGGACGCACGCCTACCGCTTGCGGATCCGTCTCTTGTATCCCATCGTGCAGCCCCTCGCCGCTCATCACCAAAACGAAACGATAATCCTGCACCGGATACACTTTCAGCGTTGCGTCTTCGACATCGATCCGCGCTAGAAGCTCCACCAACGGCGCGCTCTCAGCAGTGGGAATGCGCCCCGCCCGCCTATCCACCAGCAACCCATCTGCGTCGATAGTGCAGAAGTTGCCCCTCGCCGCCACATCGCCTTCGCCCAACTCAACGCCTATTCCCAGCGCCTCCAGCACGCCGCGCCCCATCAGATACTTCACAGGATCATAGCCGAACAGCGCCATATGCCCCGGCCCGCTGCCCGGCGTTATTCCCGCCGCAACCGGCGTGGTCAGCCCGCAAGCGCTGATGCCCGCAAGCCTGTCGAGGTTGGGCAGATTAGCGGTTTCCAGCTCAGATTTGCCCGTGTCAGGGTGCGCCGCCCCGCCCAATCCATCTACCACCAGAAACACTATCTTGGTCGGCGTGGAGCGGCATACATCCGAAAGGTAGGGAAGATCAATCATGTTGCTAACCTGAACGCAAAGAGCGCCTATTTCGTCTAATTAAGGTTGTGCCATAGCGTAACGGCGCTGATGCGTTGTAGATTTTAGCGAGTTGCGGTGCTGCAGGCAAAGGTTTAGGCATATGACATAAGAGACGACGCAAATCAGCGATTGTCCATAAGCGCCGCCACGCCCGGCAGTTCCCTGCCTTCCATGAACTCCAGCGATGCGCCGCCGCCCGACGATATGTGCGTCATCCGATCCGCCAAGCCCAGCGCCGCAACCGCCTCAGCCGTAGAGCCGCCGCCCGTAATCGTGGTGGCGCGTTCCATCCCCGCCAGCGCATTCGCAACCGCCGCCGTCCCCTGACTGAACGCATCCCACTCGAACACGCCCATAGGCCCGTTCCATATGACCGTTCTGCATTCCCCAAGCGCATCGGCGTATCGCCGCGCCGTTTGCGGCCCTATGTCCATAATGCGCCATCCGTCGGGAATGGCGGATGCGCTTGCCACGCGCGCCTTGGCGTCGTCGACGAATGCGTCTGCCGCAATCACATCGTCGGGAACGAGTATCTTGGAATCGCCGCCCTGCCCTGCGTCCATAATGCGCCGCACAAACGCCAGCCTATCGTCCTCAACAAGCGAATCGCCGACCGAATGCCCCTGCGCCTTGATGAATGTAGCCGCCATCCCGCCGCCTATAACAAGCAGATCCACTTTGCCCATTAGGTTTTCCAGCACGCCAATCTTATCCGAAACCTTTGCGCCGCCCAATACCGCCGCAAACGGACGCTCAGGCGCATCCAACGCATCGCCCAGAAATTGCAGCTCGCGCTCCATCAATAAACCCGCCGAAGACGGCAGCAGACGCGCAACCGCCGCCGTAGAGGCATGCGCCCGATGCGCCGCCCCGAATGCGTCGTTTATGTACACATCAGCAAGCGCCGCCAACCCGCGCGCAAACTCAGCATCGTTTCCCTCTTCGCCCGGATGAAACCGCAGGTTCTCAAGCATCAGTAGTTCGCCCGGCGCAAGCGATGCCGCCGCGGACGCAACCGATTGACCGACGCATTGCCGCGCTTGAACAACCGGCGTTCCCAGAAGTTCGCCTAGCCGCCGCGATACAGGCGCCATTCGCAGCGATTCCACTACCCTACCCTTTGGGCGTCCCAGGTGCGAGCATACGATAATTCGGCAGCCGCGTTCTTGCAGATACCGCAGCGTAGGCAGCGATGCGCGAATGCGGCTATCGTCCGAAATATCCGTACTGCCCGGACGAAACGGCACATTGTAATCTACCCGCACCAGCGCCGTTTTGCCGGCGACATCCAGATCCCGAATGCTTTTCACATTAGCCAATGCCCTACTCCGTCAGCGCCCGTATGTATCCCGCAATCTGCGCCCTGCCATCCGACGATACGCCCGCGCAACCCAACTCTGTCGTCGCCTCATCAGTCAAGCGGGACACCATATCCTCGCATGCCTTGCGCGCGCCCAACCCTTCTATGACGCCGCGAAGCCGCGCTGCATCGTCCGCATCCAGCACGCGCTTGAAGTAGATCTCGCCCATAGCGCGCTTTTCGCTCACCGACGCCTTCTCCAGCGCATACACCACCGGCAGCAGCTTCTTCTTGTTCATCACTTCAACGCTTGGCTGCGAAAGATCCGATGCGCCCCAAATCTGATTCAGGTCGGAGCGTATCTGCATCGCCACGCCCAGCCTTGCCCCACAGCGTCCGAGCGCATCCGCCGCGTCAGCATCGCCGCCGCCGAGCAGCGCGCCCAATCGCATAGCGCACGCCGGCAGCGCCCCAGTCTTGTCCCCTGCCATTCGCATATATGCGTCAACGCTCAGGTCGATGCGTTCCTGCGCTTCCAAATCGCGAAAGCGTCCCTCGCAAGTCTGAAGGCTCGCCTCATCTACCAGCTGCACCGCCCGAAACACCCGATCCGCCGCAACGCCGCGCTCCAGTAGCCGAAACAGCGCCAACCGCCCTAGCGCGTGCATCCCATCGCCGGCGTTGATTGCCTGCGCCGGCCCCCACACCCACCACACCGCATCGCGCGCGTCCCGCTGAGGGCTGCCTTCTTGTACATCGTCGTGGATCTGCGTGAACTTGTCCACCAGTTCAACCGCCGCCGCCGCCGGCAGACAAGCGTCCGTATCGCCGCCCACCGCCGCGCACGCAAGCAAAGTCAATACGCCGTGAACCCGCTCGCCCCGCAGCGCAAACGCTTCCGGCTGCCCCGCGGCGTCGATCCAACCCAAATGATACGCCATCATCCGATACAGCGGAAAATCGCGCGCCCCGATTATCGCCTCAAGCTCGCCGTCAACCTTGGCGCTGAGATCCGCTATCGAAACTACTGATGAAACTGAAGTAGCCAATTCTGCACCGCATAAGTTCGACTATTGATAGATTTCTGCGTTTTCGTTCCATGTACAAACCGGGTCAGCGCCGCCGCAAGCCGCATCATCATACTTCCACCCGCTGCTCGCACACCGCCTCGATATCGTCCCTGCCAATTGCGCCCTGACGCAGAATCCTGGGCGTATCGCCGCTCAAGTCAAGCACCGTCGATGCCACGCCGCCGGGCGCATCCCCGCCGTCCAGCACATACCCTATCGCGTCCCCGAACTCATCCCGAACCGCCTGCGCCGTAGTGAGCCCCGGCATCCCGCTGCGGTTCGCGCTCGTCCCCGTGATAGGCGTTCCCAGCAGCCGCGCCACCGATCTCGCCAACGGATGATCCGGCACGCGCAACCCCACCGTGTCCATTCCGGCGGTTACCGCATACGGCACGGCATCCGATTTTCGCGCAATCAGCGTAAGCGCCCCCGGCCAAAACCGCGCTGCCAGTCGATCGAAAGCCGGCGGCAGATCGACGGCGCACCTATGCGCGTCCTCGGCGTCCGCCAGCAGCAGCGGCAGCGCCATTCCAGCGGGCCGCCCCTTCAGCTCGAACACCTTCGCCACCGCCGTTTCGTCAAAAGCGCACGCCGCAAGCCCGTACAAAGTATCGGTGGGAATGGCAACAACCCCGCCGTCTCTCAGCGTGTTTATAGCGGTTTCAATTTGCTTTGCCGATGCCCTATGCTGCGCCAAAGTGTCCATTACGCCCCGTATGAAGGTTGAAATAGTATATCATAGATGTTAAAGTTTGAACTGCCTCGCATTTTGCGTTTTGAATCGCCTTAACCGCGGTCCGCAATTCCTGATTAGATGCCGCAGCAATCCGAACCCACAATCCCACAATCGCCCGTCCCCGCCGACGCGGCCGCGCGCGTTCAGCGCGAGTCTGTCCTTGTGATAGACTTCGGTTCGCAGTACAGCATGCTCATCGCCCGACGAGTGCGCGAGAGCAGCGTTTATTGCGAAATCATCCCGCACACCGCCGATTGGGATTCGATAGCGCATCTCAACCCCAAAGGCGTCATCCTGTCCGGCGGCCCCGCCAGCGTGTACGCCCCCAACGCCCCGCTTGCGCCCGCCTGGGTGTACGACAGCGGCATTCCCGTACTTGGCATCTGCTACGGAATGCAAGTCATGGCGCATCAGCTCGGCGGCGAAGTAGCCCCCGCATCCCGCAAAGAGTACGGCAGCGCCCTAATGGAACACAGCGCCGAACGCGACGCCCAAGCCCAAGCGCTGTTCCACGACCTGCCGCGCTCCATGCCCGTTTGGATGAGCCACGCCGACCAGATAGCGCGTACACCCCCCGGCTTCACGCCGCTCGCCCGCTCCGAAAACTCCCCCATCGTGGTTATGGGCAACGGCGCGGGTATGTTCGGCATCCAGTTCCATCCGGAAGTGGCGCACACACCGCAGGGCAAGGCGCTTCTGGAAAATTTCCTGTACAGGATTTGCGGCTGCGCCCCCCTATGGACGCCCGGCAATTTCGTCAGCGACAGCATCGAGCGCGTGCGCCAACAGGTCGGCGATGGCAAGGTCATATGCGCCCTATCCGGCGGCGTGGACTCCGCCGTCGCGGCATCGCTTGTACATAAGGCAATCGGCGATAGGCTTACCTGCATTTTCGTCAACAACGGACTTATGCGCAAAGGCGAGCCCCAAAGCGTCCGCGACGCTTTCCAAGAGCGCTTCAGCGCAAACCTAATCTACGCTAACGCCGCCGAAAACTTCATCAGCGCCCTGCGCGGCGTAATAGATCCTGAGCGCAAGCGCAAAATCATCGGCGAAGAGTTCATACGCGTATTCGACGAAGAAGCCGCCCGCATCGGCGCCGTGGACTTCCTCGCGCAAGGCACACTTTATCCCGATGTGATCGAGAGCGAAGCCTCCGCCGGCGGCATATCCGCCAAGATAAAATCCCACCACAACGTCGGCGGCTTGCCGGAACATATGAAACTCCAACTTGTTGAGCCGCTGCGTTACCTGTTCAAAGACGAAGTGCGCGGCGTCGGCCTGGAACTTGGCTTGCCTGAAGAGATTGTCTATCGCCAGCCCTTCCCCGGCCCAGGACTCGCCATACGCATCATCGGCGAAGTCACCCACGACAAGCTCGCCGTGCTGCAAGACGCCGACGCCATCGTTATGGACGAAGTGCGCCGCAACGACCTCTACCGCCAACTCTGGCAGAGCTTCGCCGTTCTCACCGATACCCGCAGCGTAGGCGTTACCGGCGACTTTCGCACTTACGGACACGTCATCGCCATTCGCGCCGTCGCCAGCGAAGACGCCATGACCGCGGACTGGGCGCGCATCCCCTACGATGTGCTGGCGCGCATATCCAACCGCATCGCCAACGAAGTGCCGGGCGTCAACCGCGTAGTCTATGACATCACCAGCAAGCCCCCCGGCACTATAGAGTGGGAATAGGAAACCGCCCAATATGCCCATAAACGCCGCATCCAACCCTGTCTCCCGCCCCGTTTCGCGCGACGAATTCGTAGCCGCCGTTTCGCGCCTCGCCGAAAGCGTGTATGATTTCCACCAGCGTTTCGACATACCTAACATTAACGCCAACACATCCGATGACTGCGCCGTTCCCCGCCTCTGCGCCCGCCTCGCCTTCCTAATGGAAGAGGTTGGCGAACACGCCCACGAACTCAACATCGGCGCGCTCGACGATGCCGCCGCCGAAATGGCCGATGTGGCATTCGTCGCCATTGGCACACTGCTGGAACTGGATGCGCTTGGAATATCCGCGTCCCGCCAAGTGGCAAACAAAAACGATAAAAAGACGCTGCAAACCCACTTCATAGAGGAAGCGTCCGGCAAACTTGTCAGGAGGACGCAGCCCCAATGAAAGTTCTGGTCATCGGCGGCGGCTCCCGCGAACACGCCATTGTTTGGAAACTCAGTCAGAGCGCGCTGGTCCACGAAATCCTGGTAGCGCCCGGCAACGCCGGCGCTCACGCCCTCGCCCGCAGCGTCCCCATCGCCGCCGAGGACGTCGACGCGCTCCAAGCATTCGCGCGGCAAAACGCCGTCGACTTCACCGTCGTCGGCCCCGAAGCGCCCCTCGCTATGGGCATATCCGATAAGTTCACCAAAGCCGATATGCCTATATTCGGCCCAACCCAAGCCGCCGCCCGCATTGAGAGCAGCAAAGCATTCGCCAAGCGCCTTATGCTTGCCAACGGCGTGCCAACCGCCGCGTCCAAGTCGTTCACCGACTACGATAAGGCGCGCGTCTATGTACAGAACTGCCCTATCCCCATAGTAATCAAAGCCGACGGACTCGCCGCCGGCAAAGGCGTAACCGTCGCCCACACCCGCGCTGAAGCCCTGGACGCCCTGCGCGCGTCTATGCTGGATCGGCAATTCGGCGACGCCGGCGATTGCGTCCTCATAGAAGAGTATATGGAAGGCAAAGAGGTCAGCGTATTCGCCTTTGTGGATGGCGCGCATGTATCCCCGATGGTTGCGGCGTGCGACTACAAGCGCGCAGCCGACGGCGATACCGGCCCCAACACCGGCGGCATGGGCAGCTACAGCCCACCCGCTCCGCAGCACTGGAACGCTGGTATCGAGGCGCAAGTTCGCGAGCGCATTATGCAGCCCGTAGCCGACGCTCTTGCGTCAATGGGATGCCCCTACAAGGGCGCGCTTTACCTAGGAATGATGCTCACCCACGACGGCCCCAAAGTAGTCGAGTTCAACTGCCGCTTGGGTGATCCCGAAACCCAAGTCATTCTGCCGCGCCTCAAGACCGACCTTGCGCGCATTATGCTTGCCACAGCACGCGGCGAACTCGACGGCTTGCCGATCCAATGGGACGAGCGCGCATGCGTCGGCGTAGTCATAGCGTCCGGCGGCTACCCCGGCGCATACACAACCGGCCACGCCATCAGCGGCATCCCCGAAGCGAGCGCCGACGCAATGGTATTCCATGCCGGCACAAAGCTTGCTGCCGACGCCGCCGATGCCCAAGCGGATGCCCCCGCCATACTCACCGACGGCGGCCGCGTTCTTACCGTCGCCGCCCTATCCGATGCGCTC
This sequence comes from Dehalococcoidia bacterium, assembly GCA_965203895.1. Classification (GTDB taxonomy): domain Bacteria; phylum Chloroflexota; class Dehalococcoidia; order Lucifugimonadales; family JADFKI01; genus Bin90. Next base: position 1,035,937 of record CBDBDI010000003.1, read on the forward strand.
CAAGACGCCCGCCGCGCCGCATACGCCAGCGCGCGCCGCATACATTTCGACGGCGCTTTCTACCGCACCGACATCGCCGCACTCTAAAAATGCCCTTATAAAGCCTATCTATAAACCTAACTAGATTGACGGCATCCTGATAAAATAGATACAGCAACGAAACGCATCTGCTCTTCACTCTTGTAAATTCCGAAACCGAAGGGCAAACGAAAGGGGTTAATCATATGCCACTTGTAGGCGTCATAATGGGCAGCAGCTCGGACGAAGCCATCGTAGCCGAAACCGCCGGCGTGCTGGATCAGATGGGAATCGAGAACGAAGTCATAGTTGCGTCGGCGCACCGCACGCCCGAAAAGGTTATGGAGTATGTAACCGCAGCGCGCGCCAACGGCATTGAAGTGCTGATTGCCGCCGCCGGCGGATCCGCCGGCCTGCCCGGCGTGGTAGCGTCCTGGACTACCCTGCCCGTCATAGGCATTCCCCTGCCCAGCAGCGACCTCAACGGCGTGGACGCGCTCTACGCCATAGCGCAGATGCCCCCCGGCATTCCCGTCGCTTGCGTCGCCGTAGGCTCATGGGGCGCGCGCAACGCCGCATTCCTAGCCGCTCAGATCCTCGGCATCAAGCACGACCGCATTCGCCAGGCATACGACGACTATCGGCAAGGCTTGAAGAACCGCTAACCCGCATTCACACGCCATTCCATACCATCCCCGCGTCAATGCGGGTTCACAGCCTAACGGGAGACAATTCACAATGACCACCATCCGAGAGACCGACCTGCCCAATATGCTGTATCGCGGCAAAGTGCGCGACACCTACGCCATCGACGAAAGCATGCTGCTTATGGTAGCCACCGACCGCATATCCGCCTTCGACGTCGTTCTGCCCACCGGCATACCCGAAAAAGGCGCGGTGCTCTGCCAAATCTCCGCTTTCTGGTTCGACAAGACCGCCCACATCATCCCCAATCACTTCGTCGCTCTAGCGTCCGACCGCCCCGACCTGAACCTGTCCGACGACATCGCCCGCCGTTCTATGGTTGTCCGAAAGGCAGACCGCATCGATATAGAGTGCATCGTGCGCGGCTACATCACCGGTTCGGCCTGGTCAGAGTATCGGCGCAGCGGCAGCGTGGCAGGCATCCCGATGCCCGAAGGCTTGCGCGAAGGCGATATGTTCCCCGAACCGCTTTTCACGCCCAGCACAAAAGCCGAAGAGGGACACGACGAAAACATCACCGTAGCTCAGATGGAAGACCTGGTCGGCAAAGAACTGACGGCGCAACTCGCCGAAGCGTCTATCGCCGTCTATGCCGCCGCCCGCGATTACGCCCTAGACAAAGGCATCATCATCGCAGACACCAAGTTCGAGTTCGGCGTCATTGACGGCAAAGTATCGCTCATAGACGAAGTGCTGACCCCCGACTCCAGCCGCTTTTGGGATATGGACGGCTACGCCCCCGGCAAATCGCAGCCCAACTACGACAAGCAGTTCGTCAGAGACTGGCTTGACGACGCAGGCTGGGATCACGAACCGCCCGCCCCCGAACTGCCCCAAGACGTCGTGGAGCGCACCCACCGCCGCTACCTGGAAGCCTACGCCAAGCTCACCGGCGGCGCGCTTCAGTAACGCCGCCGACGGGCGCATAACTTCCAATGGCAAAGCATCGCTGATCGGTGAAAACAATGGTGACAAGCACACGAAAACGCCCCACACCCACGCAAGTGCGCGCTGCCCGCAGAGCCCGCCAGGCACGCCGAAGGCGCCTAATCCGCTACGGCGGCTTGAGCGCCGTTTCTGCCGTGGCGTTCCTGTTCATCCTAGCGCTGATTCTGCCCGGCCTGCCCGTGCCGCAGTTCGGCGGCGGTGGCGGCGATAACGGCGGCGATATATTCGAAACCGGCGCGGCCGACGCGGTCGAAGTTGCGGCTGAAGCCGACGCCGCGGCCGCGCTCCCGCCCGTCCCCTGGGGCGTTCACGCCGACGCGCTCCCCGTCGAAATGTACGCCGCAAACATCGACGAAGGCGGCGTGGTCATATCCTACAATTGCCCCGACGGCTGCGACGACCTTGTACAGCAACTCACCGCCGTAGTCGACGAAGTTGTAGATGGCGGAAGCAAGGTCATACTGATGCCCAACCCTGAAATCGACTCTCAGCTAACCCTAGCCGCATCCGAAGTCAGCGAACCCCTGGACGCCTTCGACGAAGCCGTGATACGCGATTTCATCCAAACCAACGCCGCCGCCAACCCATAACCCCGCCGCCCGCTATGCCGTACCTAGCCAAAGTCTATATCAGCATAAGAGCCACCGTCAGCGATCCGCAGGGGCAGACCATACACGCCGCCCTGCGCCAGCTGGGGTTCGACACCGTGGACAGCGTGCGCGCCGGCAAATACATAGAGATTCGCGTCAACGAAGACTGCCAAGCCGCCGCATCCGATAAGGTGCGCGATATGTGCGATACCCTGCTTGCGAACCCCGTCATCGAAGACTACCGCTATGAGATAGCGCCAATCCCAGACTAACGCTTTCGTCCCCGCTACCCTATTCAGGGAAGCGTTGATGCGAAAGCGATTGCTATGCCGAGCGCCGCCCCTACCCGATAACGCCCTTTGTGCTTGGAACGCTGCCGCCGCGCCGCGCGTCCGCCTCCAGCGCCGCCCGCATAGCGCGCGCCAAGCTCTTGAACAGCGCCTCCGCCTTGTGGTGATTGCTGCTGCCCGCCAGTATCCGCACATGCAGGTTGAACCCGCCCTCGCGCGCCAGCGTCTCAAGAAAATGCGGTATGAGTTCGGCCGGCAGCGCCCCCAGATCGCTGTCCGTCAGCGCCGCGTCTATCACCGCATACCCGCGCCCGCCGAAGTCCACCACGCTAAGCGCCAGCGCCTCATCCAGCGGAACATACGAATGCGCCGTCCGCATAATGCCGCTTGCGTCCCCCACCGCTTCACGCACCGCCCTGCCAAGCAGAATGCCCGTATCCTCAACCAGATGATGCCAGCCCACATGCGTATCGCCGCGCGCCGCAATGTCCAAGTCGATCAAGCCGTGCCGCGAAAGCTGCGCCAGCAGATGGTCAAACATCCCGTTGCCCGTATCAATCCGATACTCGCCCACGCCGTCCAGGTTTATCCCAACGCTGATTTGCGTTTCGTTTGTTTCGCGGCTCACATTCGCGGTTCGCGCTTGACGACCCGTCTCCATTGCATACCCCTTATCCCTGCTATCGGCGCTATTCGCGCATCACATCTTTCAGCGCCGCGATGAAGGCGTCCGTCTGCTCCGGCGTCCCCACCGCCACGCGGAAGCAGTCCTGCAGGCGCTCCGAGCCGAACATTCGCACAACGATGCCCCGCCGCGCGAGCGCCTCGAACACCGGCGCGGCGCGGCGCGGCGCAAGCTGACACAGCACGAAGTTGCCCGCCGACGGCCACGGCGTTATCCCCGCCATCTCACCCAGCAGCCCTATCATCCGTTCCCGCTCGGCCACTATCTTGCCTACATTCGCCAGCAACGCGGGCGCGTCGTCCAACGACGCCAGCAGCGCCGCCTCCGCCGCAACGCTTATGTTGTACGGCTGCTTTATGTCGACAATATGCTGTACAAGCTCAGCGTTCATTATCCCGTAGCCGATTCGCAGTCCCGCCAAGCCCGCCCACTTGCTCAGCGTCCGCAGCACTACAAGGTTTTCGTATTCGTCCACCATATCGGCGACCGTTTCGTCGCAGAACTCATAGTACGCCTCATCCACCACCACGATGCGCCCCGTTTCAAGCAGCGCCATCACCTGTTCTGCCGTCGCAAGATTGCCCGTAGGATTGTTCGGCGACGCCAGAAAGATGATTTTGGTGTTATCCTCGATCGCGGCTTTGGCGGCGCTTGCGTCCACGTCGAAAACCTCATCGCGCGGCACAAGGTCTATGCCGCCGTCTGCGATGCGCGTGAAGAAGTTGTACATCCCGAAAGTAGGCTCGAAGTCCATCACCTTATCGCCCGGATCCACGAACAGCCGAAACAGCAGATCGATAAGTTCGTCGCTGCCCGCCCCCGCGATAATGTTGTCCGGCGATGCGCCCGTGTAGTCGCTCAGTGCCTGCCGCACCCTGCGCTGCAGCGGATCCGGGTAGATGTGAACCGGCGCATTCGCCACCGCGTCCGCCACCTTGGGCGAACCGCCATACGGGTTTTCGTTGCCGTTCAGCTTAATCACATCCCCGATAGGAATGCCCGCCCGCTGCGCTATAAGCTCAGGCGGATCAACCGCATCGTAAGTCGGTATATCGACCAGATGCGGACGGATAAGCCTCTTAATTTCGCCTGCCATTGCGCCACCTCTAACCGCTGTGTGCAACCCTAATTTCGTCTATTCCCATATATTAGAGAGTAAGTATCCCATTACGCTAGAGAGCAATTATTTAGCGAAAGCCTAGCGTTGCTCAAATCTACTCGAACAATTCCTCGCGTATCTCCGCCGCCTCTGCGTGCGCCGTGAGCCCCTCCGCCCTGCCCAGCGCCGCCGCCGCCCCCGAAATCTGCGCCGACGTAGCGCCGCTCAGCGCCACCACCGGGCTTATCTTGACAAACGAATGCACCCCAAGCCCGGAGTTGAAGCGCGCCGTCCCCGCCGTGGGCATCACATGGCTCGGCCCCGCTACATAGTCCCCCAAAACCTCATGCGAAAACTCGCCGATGAACACAGCGCCCGCATTTCGCACCCGTCCCAGATACGCCCACGGATCGCGCGTCATAAGGCACAAATGCTCCGGCGCGAACCGGTTCGCCAATTCAACCGCCTCGTCGATGCTATTCACAACGACAATACACCCCTGTTCCTCTACGGATGCGCGCGCGATAGCGCCTCTGTCCAACCGCCCCAGCCTAGCCTGAACCTCGCTGACCACCGCCGCCGCCAGCCGCTCCGAATCCGTTATCATCACCGGCCGCGCAAGCGCATCGTGTTCCGCCTGCGCCAGCAAGTCCACGGCGCACAGCGTCGGGTTGGATGTATCGTCCGCCACCACAAGCGTTTCTGTCGGCCCATACAGCCCGTCTATGCCCACATCCCCGTACACCAGCTTCTTGGCGAGCGTTACGAATATGTTGCCCGGCCCGCAAATCGTATCCACGCGCGGGATAGTTTCAGTGCCGTACGCCATTGCCGCTATCGCATGAGCTCCCCCAATCGTAAAAACCCTGTCAACGCCCGCAATCGCCGCCGCCGTAAGCACCGTGGGATGCGGCAACCCCCCGCCTTTCGTGGGTGTACACATCACGATTTCGCGCACGCCTGCCACCCTAGCCGGTATCGCCGTCATAAGAACCGTCGACGGATACAACGCCGTGCCGCCCGGAATGTACGCCCCCGCGCGCTCCACCGCGTTCACAATCTGCCCGTAGCCCGCCGCGTAGTCCATCCAACCCTTGTTCAGCGACGCTTCGTGAAACGCCCGAATGCGTTCCGCCGCCGTCTCAAGCGCATCCACCACATTCGGCGGCGCTTGGCGGCGCGCGTCGGCGATTGCCGTCTGAGGAACCTCGAACTCGTCGGGCGCAGCGCCGTCCAGATCGCGCGCAAGCCGCCGCGCCGCGTCATCCCCCTCTCGCCGCACATCCCGCACGATGCGCTCCACCACCTGCAGCGGCGTCAGCGGCGCCCCGAACACGCGCCGTATCCCGTCCCGCACCGCTTGCGGCACATCGTCAAGATCCAAGCCCCTGCCATCGCACAGCAGCCGACGGGCGTTATCAAACCCTCTTACAATTCTCATGGCAGATAAGCCTCGACCGCCTTTGTCAGCGACGAAAGCGCCGCCTCTTCATAATCATCGGCGCTGCCGCGCGGGATGTACTGATAGATGCGTTCCAGCCCGCTAGAAGCGTCGAGCACAAAGGCGTCCGCCAGCTCATGCGCCGGATGCCCCTCTTCCCCCGCCGCGATGCGCCGCGCCATAAACCGCAGCCGCTCCCACGAAAACCCGCGCTCCAAGTTCGCCGCAACCCACTGCGCCCAATCCGCCAGCGTATCGCCCGGAATGAACCCCACATCTACGCGCTCCACCGCTATGTTGAGCAGGGCGCCAATCCCGTCAACGTCCCGCCAGCAGCGCCGATCGAGCTCGAGTTGCATAGCCCTGTCCATCACCAGCCCCAAAACGCCGTCTTCGAACACGCTAGGATTGCCGAAGAACGGCCGAAACATATTCGCAATCCAAGTTTCGTCTGCCAAAAGATGCGTCAGATACCCCGCCATAAACGCCTGCGTCGCCTCGCTGTGCGCCTTTGCGTCGCTCAGATACGGGTGATTATGGAACAATCCCGCAACCCCAGCGCCGACCTCTTCGAAGTCCAAGCGCGCGAAGTGATAGCAGGCTCTATCCTTGCGCGTGATAACGCGAATATCGGGCGATGTGGAACCCAGCAGGTAGTAGCCCATATTGGCGTCAAGCGTATCGTGCCGAAGCGCGTCGGCGACCCGACGCGCGAGGTTGATATGAACCGGTGGATTTGGCAGAACCCCTGCTCCTTTCTTGTCTTGCCGATTTGCCTAATGCAGATGATCCTCATAGCGTCTTGCAAGACAGACTTGGCGCAATGCGCCGCTATGTCAACCGCGCGTGCGCCTCGCACACCGAATTGAACACATAATTGGGATGCGAAACCGATACGCTTGTAGCGCCCGCCCGCCGCAGATGGTTCACGGCGTTCTTCAGGCTGTCTTTCTGCACAATCACCGTTACCGCATACCAGCCCGCGCCATCCCTAGTATAGACCTTGGATATAGTCGGCCCCCGCAGCCCCGAAAGCTCGCTGTGCATCAGCGCCCGCCGCGCCACCTCCTCCGGCGCTTCGCCCCGCATATTCGCGGTAACGCTGTAGTAGTTGCGCGACTGCAAATACGCCTCTATAAAATCAACAAGCGCCTTTGCGTTTTCCAACTTGCCTTCATCAGCGCCAAGCAGCCGCCTATTGCCTATCAGACAGGCGCTAGACCTGATTATCGAGCCGCCGCTTATCGTCTTCAGCCGATTCTCGCGCATCGTAGCGCCGCTTTCGGACACATCCGCGATTATATCCGCGAACCCCATCGCCACCGCAGCCTCCAGCGTCCCGCTCGACGACGCCAGCGAAAACAGATTGATGCCGTTTCGCAGCAAAAACCGCTCCACCAAGCGCGGATACTTGGTCACGATGCGAATGTCCCGCCCCTGCTGCCGAAACTCCATCGACAAATCCGACAAATCCGCCAACGACGTCACATCCACCCACGAATCCGGAACGCCCAGCACAAGCTCGCATCTGCCAAAGTCCAAATCGTCTATCACAACATTCGTATCGCCGCTTTCACTTCGCATTTCAAGATAGCGGTCAAGCCCCACAATCCCCAAATCGGCGCTGCCGTCTTCAACCTTCGATGTAATATCCGCCCCCCGCTGAAACAGCACGCTCACGCCCGGCAGCGCCGGAATGTTGGCGGTGTAGCGCCGCGGATTGCTGCGCCGCACGCCGATGCCGCACGCCCGCAGAAACGCCTGCGTGGGCTCATACAACGCCCCGTCGCTCGATATGGCAAGCCGCAGATCGCCGTTAATGCGCATCGCCCGTCATACCTTTGATGGAGCGCCGCCGCCAAGCGCATCCAGCAGTGCGTTCACATTGTACGCAAACCCTAGCGCCGGCACGCAGTCCCTGCCCCCAAGCGCCTGCACCAGTCCGTCATACCTGCCGCCGCCGCCCAGCGCTGCGCCGCATTCATTCGGCGGCGCAAGCTCAAATATCATCCCTGTGTAATACGATATGCCGCGCGCCATTCCCAAATCCAGCGTAATCGGAACGCCCGCGTCGGGCAGCGTATCCACAAGCGCCTCCAGCTCATCAAGCGGCGCATCGCTGATACCGCACTCCGACGCGGTTTCGCGCGCACGCCGCAGCGCGCAGCGCGGTTCGCCCGCAAGCCGCGCAAGCCGATCCGCAAACCGCAGCGCCCGCCCGAATGCGTCCGGCCCGTCCGCGTTGTGAACCTTGCGCAGCAGCCGCGCGATAATATCGTCCGTAGTGCGCCGCCCCACCGGTGCGGGCATTGTCTCTTTCAGCGCCCCCAGGATAAACTCTTCAGCCGACTCTGTACTCATACTCTCCAGCGTAGCCTCGATTCCTAGGTCAACGCCGCCGCGAAGCAACCCCACCTCGCGCGCATGCTCCGTCAGCGTAGCGGCGTCGGCGTCCCCGTTTCTCAGCGCGGACATATTCCCCATCACGAAAAGTTTCGTGGGTTCGGACAGATCGAAGCCGTCCAATAGGCTATGAAGCGTTCCCAAATGGCCGATGCGCAAGCCGAAATCATCTAGCCCAATCGCGCGCAGTCCTGACAGCGCCAGCGACACAATCTCTATATCCGATTCGTGTCCGCGCGCGCCCACAAGCTCCGCCCCCGACTGCGTGAACTGCCGATAAGCGCCCCGCTCCGTCGCCTCATACCGAAACACCGGCCCGCTGTACTGCCAGCGAGACGGCAGTTTCACCGCATCCTGGTTATCGACGAAATGGCGTATGACCGACGATGTGAACTCAGGCCGCAGGCTGACCGCGCTGCCGCCCGGATCCGTGAATGTGTACAGCCGCCCCGCGAGCTCGCCGCCCGCCTTTCGCACGAAAAGTTCCGTCTCTTCCAACAGCGGCGTGTCGATAGGCGCGTAGCCTTGCGCGCTCATATGCGCCCGCAGCCGCTCAAGCGTCCCCGCATTGCGCTCATAGGCTTGCGGATCCAGGTCGCGCATGCCCCGCAGCGCTTGAATCTGTCGGCTCGTCGCCCGCGCATATGACTGGCTCAAAGTGCGTGCCTTGCGCTCCCATCCGATTGCTGAAAATGCGTATCCATATTCGCACTTTCACCCCATAGTGTCAACCGAAACGCCCGCCTACCCCCTTTGCGCCCTTGCGCCTTTGCGTTAAAACCTTGAACATAAGGAAATGATGAACCCCAACCATTCCGTCGCCGTCATTGTGGACAGCGCCGCATCGTTGCCCGCCGACGCCGCCAATCGCAGCGGCATCTACGTCGTCCCCATGACGCTCACCCTCGACGGCGTATCCTACCTTGACGGTTGCGACATAACCCCCACGCAGTTCTATCGGCTGCTGAAATCGTCCCGCGCGCTGCCCACCACATCAGCGCCACCGCCCGCCCGCTACCTCGACGCCTTTCGACTGGCATCATCCCACTACGAATCGATACTCTGCATCGCCACCGCCGCCCGATTCAGCGCCGCATTGGACTCCGCCGCAATCGCCGCCAACGAAATGCAACGCGCGCATCCCAACCTAACGATACGCCTACTCGATTCGCAAGCCGCCGCCGGATCCGCCGCCCTAGCCGCCCTCAGCGCATTGCGCGCGTCCCAAAGCGGCGCGTCCCTAGCTCAAACCGAACAGGCGGCGCTCCAAGTCATCAAGCAAGTGCGTCTGCTCGCATTCGTGGACACCCTGCTATACCTATGGCGCAGCGGCCGCGTCCCCGCAATCGCGCACGCCGGCGCGTCCCTGCTGCGAATCAAGCCGCTGTTCGAGCTCGCCAACGGCGACATAACCACGCTCGCCCGACCGCGCACACGTTGCAGCGCCACCGCCCGCCTACTGCAGCTGATGCGCCAAAAGACCACCGACGGCGCGCTACACGCCGCTGTCATGCACGCCGACGCAGCCCCCGACGCCCAAGCGTTGCGCGACAGCATCGCCGCCGAATTCCGTTGCGCCGAACTCTTCGTCAGCGAATTCACCCCCGTTATGGGCGCGCACATCGGCCCCGGCGTCTTAGGCGTAGCCTTCTGGTGCGAACCCTAACGCCGAAACCGGTCCATCCCCTTCACTGCCAATCAACCCCCTACCCTTGCGTTCAACCCTTATGCGTTATAAAGTACGCCCAACCCGCCCCTAACCTTGCGGGACGCTCGAACCGCCGACATTTGCATACCCAAGACGCGGAGGCTTGTTATGGCTGCTCCCTATTCCATCAAAGTCGATTTCAATGTGCCGGTGCCGATGCGCGACGGCGCTACCCTATACGCCGACGTCTTTCGCCCCGATGCGGCAGGGCGCTTCCCCGCCCTTATCACCCGCACCCCATACGACAAGACATCGCCCGCAAACCGCACCGGCACCCTAGACGTAGTCCGCGCCGCCATGAACGGCTACGCCGCCGTTGTGCAGGACGTCCGCGGCCGCTACGCATCCGACGGCGATTTCTACACTTTCGTCAACGAAATCAACGACGGCTACGACTCCATCGAATGGCTTGCGTCCCAACCCTGGTGTACAGGCAAAGTCGGTACATTCGGCATATCCTACGTCGGCGCGACCCAGTGGCTCGCCGCCAAATCCAAGCCCCCATCGCTCGCCGCCATCGCGCCCGGCTTCACCGCCCACGACTACCACGAAGGTTGGACTTGGCAGGGCGGCGCATTCGAACTCGGCTTCAACCTATCATGGGCGATAGGCGCGCTCTCATCGGCGAACTGGGGCAAGATCTCCGCCCAACTCGGACTTGGCGCAGACGACCTGTCCAAGCTTATCGCCGCCAAAGACAGCCTTTGTGGCGGCTTCTCCCATCTGCCCCTATCCGATATGCCCCACCTCAAGGACGGCCTTGCGCCCTACTACTACGACTGGATCGCCCACCCCGAATACGACGACTACTGGAAGAACGTCTGCATCCAAGAGTCCCACTCCGACATCGCCATCCCCGCCTTCAACGTCGGCGGCTGGTACGACATCTTCCTAGGCGGCACAATCAGCAACTACACCGGCATGCGCGCAAACGGCGCATCCCACGCCGCCCGCAGCGGACAGCGCCTGCTCATAGGCCCCTGGATCCACTCCGGCGCCCCCCTCAACGTCTCCGGCGAATACAACTTCGGCGCTCGCTCCGCCGCCGCCGCCATCGACCTGGCCGGCGCATTCCTGCGCTACTACGACCACCACCTCAAGGGCGAAGACAACGGCGTCCCCGACGAAAAGCCCGTCCGCATATTCGTTATGGGCATAAACGAATGGCGCTACGAAGACGCCTGGCCCCTAGACCGCGCCCAACCCACGCCCTACTACCTCCACAGCGGCGGACGCGCCAACACCCTCAACGGCGACGGCGCTCTCGCCCCCGAAGCGCCCGCCGACGAACCCACCGACTCATACCTCTACAACCCCGCCAACCCCGTCCCCACAAGCGGCGGCGGCCTATGCTGCGATCCCGCCTTCATGGCGCCCGGCGCCTACGACCAGCGCCCCATCGAGACACGCCCCGACGTCCTTGTGTACTCCACCCCGCCTATGGAGCGAGACACCGAGGTCACCGGCCCAATCTCAGTTACGCTCTACGCATCCACCTCCGCGCGCGACACCGACTTCACCGCCAAACTTGTGGATGTCGAGCCCTGCGGCTACGCCCGCAACCTCACCGACGGCATCATCCGCGCGCGCTACCGAACCCCGCGCCAGACCGCCGCTTTCGTCAACCCCGGCGACGTCTATGAGTACTCCATAGACCTTTGGGCAACCGCCAATGTGTTCAAGAAGGGACACCGCATTCGCCTGGAAATTTCCTCCAGCAACTTCCCCCGCTTCGACCGCAATATGAACACCGGCGAACCCATCGGCAGCGACAGCGCCTTCCTGCCCGCCCTGCAAACCATTCACCACTCGGCGGCGCATCCCTCGCATATCACCCTGCCCATCGTGCCGCGCGACTAATCGAAAAGAAACCGGCGGTCGGGATCAGCCCCCCCAGACTGAAAAACCGACCGCCGCAAACAAATATCTGATTTTATTGGCACGCCTGAAGGGATTCGAACCCCCAACCCTCGGTTCCGAAGACCGATGCTCTGTCCGTTGAGCTACAGGCGCGCGCTAACTAATCCCGCCCCGCAGCATCTACTAACGCCCCTCTGGATGCCCGTATTATGTAAAGTCATCTGAATTAGCATTCAGGCAACCTTACACTAGGGTATGTTCTGAACTCGTCTTTATACTCGCCGTGGGATCCGTACTTGCCGTCCGGGTAGGTATAGCAGTATGAAGGGTTTGGATCGGTTAAGACAGTGAGCGCAAACACGCCCCATATCGTTAGCACGCAGATCCAATACATTATCGCGGGGATGTCTCTCTGTCTAAAGGAGTCTATCATGTCTTAACCTCCTTCTTACTTACCCGCATACTATATCACATTATCGCGCGCCTTGCATCAGTTTTAGCGGTTCTGTAACATTTGCGGGGTAGGCGGCGGGCTTATTTGGATGAAGCCCGCCGCCAGAACTAGAACAAGCGCCGCCGCCGTGAGTACTTGGCGCGGTGATAGGCGTATCCCCCAAGTACCACCAAGCCGACGATGGCGACGATTGCGTACACTATGTACTCCCAGAATATGATGGTGAGCGGGATGAGTATCGCAATGCCAATTAGCAACGCGCATCCGAACTTGGTGTCTCGGCGCTTTTTCTGTTCGGCTGCTTGCGCCTTTTGTTCGGCTGCTTGCGCCTTTTCGTCTTGCCAGCGCTGTCTCCTATCCTGTTCATCCAGGATACTTTGTATATGTGTCTTATGTGCGCCTTCGCTTATCTCGCCAGTAGCGAGTGCGTTGTCAACGGCGTCCAGAAGGTCTATAGGCTCGTCTGCGATTGCCACGACTTCGCCCCACATCTTGAAGCCCACTTGTCCGTTGGGTTCAATTGTGAGACTCGTCTCGAGCAGTTCGTTGCGCTCAAGGTAACCCTGGTACAACTGAACCTCATCTTCGAATCGAGTAGCGCAGTTGCTGCACAGGTTGTCTGACTCCACAGACCCGACAATTGCGAGACTGATTTCCTTGCCCGTGTTGGCAGAGATGATTTGGGCGCGGAGGTCATCCACCGACGACACAGTGTCGACGAAAGGCGTATCGGTCTCTGCCATTGCGCGCCCGCAAAGCGTCCGATTGTTATTCCCGTACCGGGATATGTGTCTCTTACGCTGGTTAGGCATTCAATCCTCCTTTCTGCGTTCCTACCCCGCAAATGTTACAGAACCGTTTCAGCCCAATTCGCGAATAAGCTCCTTGTAATTGGCGCTTCCGGTAGAGCGCAGCCGCAGATCACCGCTGATTTCCACATCCTCCGCATCCTCCAGCAACTCGATATGCGCCACTATCTCCGACAGCGCCATATACAGGTTGCCCCCCATCAACTTGCGCCGCGCGAACACCCCCCGCGTAATCGCCTCAAGCGAAGTCGGCGCATCCCCAAGCCTATGCAGTATCCGGCCAAGCCGAACCGCGTGATGCTCCAATATCTCACCCGCCCGCCGCGTAGTCTCAAAGTTGAAGCGGTTCTTGCTGAACAACCGATGCGCCGGCAGCACCGCTACCCCATCCCCCAAATCCGCTATCAGCTTCAGCGAGCGCAGGTATGTTTCCAACCCGTAGCAGTCATCCGCCGTCCCATGCAGCCGCTCAGGCATCCGCCGCCGCACCGCCTCGCTAAACCGCGTCTTAGTGGTAGGATGCGGCGTGATTTCCGGCAGCACATGATCCCCCGTGAACACCAGCCCGTCCAGCGTAATGCAAATCTCATCCGGCGAATGCCCCGGCGCATGCAAAAACGTCAGCTCCCCCGCCGTCTCATTAGCCCCAACGCCGCGGCTCACCTTAAACCCCCGCCGCGTCTCTACATACCGCTTATGCCGCCGCCGATACTCCGCGGAACGCCGCCCCGCATCGCCCGCATCAGCATCGCCCCCGTCCGCATCGATAACCCGCTGCATCTCATTCTGAAGCGCCGACGACGGATTGCGCTGAATGTCCCACGGATTGAACTGCAGCAAAGGCCCATATACATCGTGCGCCCAAATCTCGGCGTCCGCAGCCTGCGCCAGCAGCCCCGCAGCGCCATCGTGGTCTTGATGCCCGTGCGTTACAATCACCCGCTCCACATCGCCCACCCCAAAGCCCGCCGCCCGAATGCCGTCCGCAAGCATGCCGTAAGACCCCGTTGCCCCGGCGTCGATCAGCGTCAAACCCTGATTCTCAAACAAATACGCCCAAGTCGGCCCCGTGCGCGATGCCGTATCCTGCGGCACTCCGATGGCGTGAATGCGCCTGCCCCCCGTTGTGTCCAGCCGCGCGACCATTCGGTTGCCGTCGGCGTCCCCTTGGCGCAGCGTTTCCACGCCTCTGAATTGCGACATACGCGCACACTCCGTTCACACGACGCTAATCGGTTGGGAAATAGGCTTAATTGGACAGGGGGAAACAAGTTGCAGTTCAAATATGGGGTGAGTGAAGGGATTTGAACCCTCGATCTCCAGGGCCACAACCTGGCGCCTTAACCGCTTGGCCACACTCACCGCACACGCCAATTCTAGCAGTCAACCCGCCCGCAGGTCAACCATTGCGCCCTATCCCCATTTGCCCCCCTGCCCCTTTGCGTTGAAAATTGCCCCCTAAATTCCCCAAATTGCCCCTTGACATATCCGTTCTGTTATCTATAATTGAACATATGAACATCGAGCAGTACACACGGCAAGCCACCAACGACGGCAAAATCATCGTCGACTTCCTTGTAGATAACATACAAGGAAGCGCTCCCCACGTCACCGTCAACCACAAATTCAAGTCCGTCGAGTGGCTTGCCAAGCTTGGCGGCTTCATCCCCGAAACCGCCGTTTCTCCCTCCAACAATAAAAACCTTGCGCCCGCGCGCCTTTGCGATAACAAATCCGATAGCAAACCCCCCGTTACCGAAAAGCAAATCCTGCATTTCGAAATCGCCCGTCTTATCAAGCAAGAAACCCAAGACGGCAAAACCGCCATCGACTTCCTAACAAGAGTCGTCGCAAAAGGCGAAAGACCCAAATCAGGCGAAAACTTCACCGTCGCCGCCCGTATGCGCGCCACCCGCGAACTCCTAATCAGAGGCTTCGGCAGCTCCGACGGCAGCAACCGCCGCATACCCTCAGGCGATACCGAAGAACTAGGATCAGACCTGGCAAAGCGCATCCGCGGCTGCAGCAACGACGGCGCGGAACTCGTCCATCTCCTCGTAGATGCGATGGAAAACAAAAACCCCGAGGCGGCGTCAAAAGGCGCCCAAAACCCCTACCCCAAGTTCGAGAGTCAGCGCAAAGGCAAGCCCGCCGAAGGCTTCACCGCATCCCAGCGCGTCTGGGCCGCCTGCGAACTCTTGCGCCGCGCCTACGACATCCGCACCGACCACATCACCCCCGCCGACATCCAAGCCTATCGGAACGCCCAGACACCCGCCGTCAAAGCAGCCGGCGCCGCCAATAGCGAAAAGCGCCCGGCCGCCGCCAAAGAAAAGCCCGACGCCGACAACACGCTGTCAGACACCCCCGACCGGGCCGCTCGCCGCCGCCAAAAGCGCGACGCTCGCAAAGCCGAAAAGCGCGCCGCCGGTGAGCAGCCCGCAGTTGCCAAGAATACCGCCCTCAAAGAAAAGCCCGACGCCGACAATACGCCGTCAGACACCCCCGACCGGGCCGCTCGCCGCCGCCAAAAGCGCGACGCTCGCAAAGCCGAAAAGCGCGCCGCCGGTGAGCAACCCGCCGTCGCCGCCGAAAATATCGCAGTATCAGAGAAGACCCACGATGAAAAGCGCAATGCCGCCGACTGGAATATCGCCGCCGCCTACAACACGCCGTCAGCCAACCCCGGCAACCCTGGCAGAGCCGCACGCCGCCGCCAAAAGCGCGCAGCACGCAGAGCCGAAAAGCGCAACGCCGCCAACACGCCCTTCGCCAACCCCATACCGGGCATCCATGCCACCGACATCAACGAAAACACCGTAGTCTTCTCTCACGAACCCATATCCCCCGAAGAGTTGACGCGCTTGCGGAAATCCCTCGCCCAACCCGACGACATCCCCCAAAACGCCCGCAGCCCCTAAGCCCCCTTGCGCCAAAACATTAGGCAGACCATTTGCGCCCTTGCGTTAAAAACCCGCGCAGACCGACGCCCTTGCGTCAAAACCCTTACGCAGCGCGCAATCGCTATTCGGGAAACACATCCCCGTCAGCGTCATCCGTCAGCGCCTTCAGAAGCTCCGCCACCATAATGTCCTGCTTCGTATCGTGGCGCAGCGGCTGCGCGTGGTCAACCCGATACACATTGCGCCGCCCGTCTTTGCGCCGCTCGATATATCCCGCCAACTCAAGGTCGGATATAATCTTGTGCGTAGTCCGCTCGGTTACCCCGATGTGATTCGCAATCTCGCGCGCAGTGCTGCGCGGGTGGCTGGAGATGTAGCTCAAGACCAACCCGTGATTTGTGATGAAAGTCCATCTGCGCCCGGATGTTGTCACGCCGCCTAACCCCCTTCGCTGTTATGCGAAATAGTATCACAGCGGCAAAACTTTACTCAATAGAAAGCGCTTGACTCAAGACTATTCACTTTCCGAATAAATCCCTCGCATTCGGCCAATACTTGTACGGGTTTTATTCGGAAAAGCGCCCTACCCGCCGCCCCGTCAAGCCAAGTCTTGCGCCAGCCGAACCAGCGTCCGCACCGGAACGCCCGTAGCCCCCTTCACCGCGCTGCCCTTCGTCGCCCGCGCCCGCGCCACGCCCGCTATGTCCAAATGCGTCCAAGGCGCCCCATCGTTGAACTCCCCGATTATCAGCGCCCCGATGATAGCCCCGCCGCCGCGCCCGCCCGTATTCTTGATGTCCGCTATATCGCTCTTGTACTGCGCCTTGTACTCATCGAACATCGGCATCGGCCACGCCCGCTCCCCCACCGCGTTGCCGGCCGCCACAACCGCCCCCGTGAACGCCTCATCGTTCCCAAACGCCCCCATGCACTTGTCCCCAAGCGCCACGCTCACCGCCCCCGTCAGCGTCGCCACATCCACCAACCGCCGCAGTCCCACCGAGCGCGCATACGCCATAGCGTCCGCCAGTACCAGCCGCCCCTCTGCGTCCGTATTGTCGATCTCTATCGTCTTCCCGTTCATCGCCCGCACAACATCGCCCGGACGCTGCGCCGTCCCGCTCGGCATATTCTCCGTCGCAGCCACAATCCCCGTTACATTGATCCGCGGCCTAAGCTGCCCTATCGCCCGCATCGCCGCAATCACCGCCGCGCCGCCCGCCATATCCCCCTTCATCGTCGACATCCCCGCCGCGCTCTTTATGTCCAAACCGCCGCTGTCAAAGGTAATCCCCTTCCCCAGCAGCCCGATGTTGTTGTCAGGATTGGCCGCATCCCCCTCATACCGCAGAATGATGAACTTGGGCGGCTCCTCGCTGCCCTGCGCCACGCCCAGCAGCGCCCCCATCCCCAATTCCCGCATCCGCGCGCGCTCAAACACCTCGATGCCCATCCCGCACTCTTCGGCTACCGCCAGCGCCCGCTCCGCCATATCCGACGGCGTCATCCCATTCGCCGGCTCATTCGCCATATCGCGGCACAAGTTCACCGCCTCCCCAATAATCACGCCCTCGTCAACGCCCCCCTGCAGCGCCGCCACTTTGCCCGCATCGTATTCGACGATTGCCAGTTCGTCCAAACCGCCGCCGTCAGCGTTGGACTTGTACTTGTCGAAGCGATAAAGCCCCATCACAGCCCCCTCCGCAATAGCCTGAGCGCAGTCCCTGCCGTCAAGCCCGCCTATCCCCGCCCCGTGCGCGATAGTCGCCGCCGCCTTAACCCCGATGCTCTCAAGCCGCCGCGCGCTTTCGGCCGCTACATCCCGCGCGCCGTCAAGAGTGAACGCCTCGCGCTTGCCAAGCCCCGCCACCATCACCCGCTTGGGCGCTATCCTGCCAAGCGTATGGATCACCGTCAGCTCGCCGCGCTTGCCGCTAATCTCCCCGTCCGCTATCAGCCCCGATATTGCGCCCCCAAGCGCCGCGTCCACAGCGCCCGTAGCCCCGCCGGGCATCGTTACCCCCTCAAACAAGTTCACCACCACCGCATCCGCATCCCGCTCCGCTATGTTGCCCGCCGTTACTCTGATTTTCATTGCCGTTCCTCCGGTCAATCCATCCCGCAAACCCAATCCGAGTTTGCGCCCTCGCTTTGCGCCTTTGCGCCTTTGCGTTTCTGTACTTGTACTATAGAGACAAAGCCCTTGCCCGCCGCCCATTATATCCCCCCGCCCCTCTGTTACGCTATCCAATCCCATTTGATATAATCGCCGTATTAACACGCTTTGGAACAGGTTTGAAGGAGATACCACAAGTGCAGCAGCGCGCAACTTCCCCAACCGAAACCGAACTGATTCAAAAGGCGCACCAATTCCTGCCTGGCGGCAGCCTTGGCAACATCGGCAAAGACATCGTTATCACCGAAGGCAAAGCCGCCAGAGTCCGCGACGCCGGCGGCAACGAATACATCGACTACCTGCTAGGCTCCGGCCCCATGCTCGTCGGCCACGCCCATCCCGAAGTCATGGACGTGGTGCGCGCCCAAATCGAGAAAGGCACAACCTTCTTCGCCAACAACGACCAAGCGATACTGCTCGCCGAGCAGCTTGTCAACGCCGTCCCCTGCGCCGACATGGTGCGCTTCGGCAGCAGCGGCACCGAAGCCACCCTCTACGCCCTGCGCGCCGCGCGCGCCTACCGCGGCCGCGACAAAATCCTGAAGTTCGAAGGCGGCTACCACGGCATGCACGACTACGCCCTTATGAGCATGTCCCCCGCCAACCCCCACGACTTCCCACGCCCCACGCCCGACTCGCCCGGCATTCCCCGCTCCATACAAGACGAAGTGCTGATTGCCCCCTTCAACGACCTTGACACGGCAACCGCCACAATAGCCGCCCGCCACGACGAACTCGGCGCGGTCATAGTAGAGCCCTTCCAACGCCTGCTGCCGCCCAAGCCCGGCTTCCTGCAAGGCTTGCGCGACGCAACCGCGCAGTACGGCGTCCCCCTGATATTCGACGAAGTGGTAACCGGCTTCCGTTTCGCATACGGCGGCGCGCAGGAATACTACGGCGTAGAGCCCGACCTCTGTTCGCTTGGCAAGGTAATCGCCGGCGGCTTCCCCCTATCTGCCGTCGCCGGCAAAGCGGAGTTCATGACCCAGTTCGACAGCGCCGCCGCGCATCCCGGCGGCCACCTGCCCCAGATTGGCACGCTCAGCGGCAACCCAATCGCCGCCGCCGCCGGCCTCAAGACCCTCGAAATCCTCAGGCGCGAAGGCGCCTACGAGCGCCTTTTCGCCACCGGTCAGCGCCTCAAAGACGAACTCCAACGCCTGCTCGACGAAGCCGAAATCCCCGCCAAAGTAGTGGGCGAGCCGCCCCTGTTCGATGTGTACTTCACCCCGGACGAAATCACCGACTACCGCTCTACCCTCACCGCCGACAAGCAGATGATGAGCCGCTTCAACGACTTGATGCTGGCAAACGGCGTACTCAAAGGCGACAGCAAGTTCTACGTGTCCATAGCGCACACCGCCGCCGATGTTCAGCAAACCATCGACGCCTTCGCCGCCGCCGTGGACGACCTCAAGCGCTAGCGATTGCGCCGTCCCAACCGCGCTTGGCGGGCGACAACCCGCCGTATGCAAGCCCCCCGCCCGTCAAGCGCATCCGCCGATTATGAGTTCTAGCAACGCAAACCTGCCATCCGTTCCAAATCGCCTTTCATTCGCTATGCGCTTGCCTTAGCCCCGCCAGTTATCGCAAATCGGCAGGCTTGCGCCGTTACGATTATCGTAAGCGTGTATTTGTATTATACGAATATAATTTCATTAAACACAATGTAGTTAATTTTTTTCTGTGAAATTTCCCGAAATAATGATACTAATCGCTATTGACTGATATTCCCGATTCTCATAACCTCATCCAAGACGCTCACGCAGGTCAAGCGTGAATTTGGCGTTGAGTTGATGAAGAAGTGAGGTGAAGCGAGTGAATCTTGGAACCACTACCATTGACGTTATCAGCGACGGCACCTACATGATGGACGGCGGTTGCCTGTTCGGACAAGTGCCGAAATCCGAGTGGGAACTTCAAGTCAAGCCCGACCGCAGAAACCGCATTCGGCTGGGGCTGAACTGCATGCTTGTGCAGACCGCGGAGAAGAATATCCTAGTCAACACCGGCGTTGGCTCAAAACGCCAGCACAAGATGAAAGAGACCATTCGGCTTAACGGCAACAAGCTCCCGCGCGGCCTCAAGAGCAAAGGCATCACCGCCCGCGACATCGACCTAGTAGTGCTGAGCAGCCTGCACTTCCACCACTCCGGCGGCTGCACCAAGCAAGACAGATCCGGCAGCCCCGTTCCAACCTACCCCAAAGCCAAGTACCTTGTGCAAAAGAGTAGCTGGGAAGAGGCTAACGGCCCCAATGAACGCTACCGCGACGCCTTCTACGACGACGACTTCCTGCCGCTCGCCGAGCGCGATATGATTGAATTCGTTGACGACGACTTCGAAGTCATCCCCGGCATGACCCTGAAGGTTACCAACGGCCCATCCGAAGGGCATCAGATTGTGCTAGTCGAGCGCGGCAGCGAAAAGATAGCCTACGCCAGCGACCTCATCCCCACGCCCTACCACCTTCCCCTTGACTACATCCCCGCAATGCACGAATACCCCAACGAAACCCTGACTATGAAGCGCGAGTTCATCGAGATGGCGATTGAAGGCGGCTGGCTCGTGGTCTTCAGCCAAGCAAACGAACAGAACGCCGGCTACATCAAGCAAAAGAACGGCAGCATGCAGTTCCTGCCCGTAGAAGTCTAAACCTTGCCCCATTCGCAACAACGGTTAGGGCGCGCGCTCAGTGCGCCCTACTCTTTCGCGCCAATATGCGGCGCTGCATACACGACTCCGTCGCGCAAATCCGTCAGCGTCGCCGCCGTGATGACATTCGTCGGCAACCCATCGCTTTGCCCCCTAACGCGGATGTAGTTGTCCGTAAGCCCCGTTCTGTACTCCACGCCGTCCGCCACAACCCTATCCTCCCACAGAACGCGCCGCGCGCTGCCCAAGCATCCCCGCATGAACGCATCCGATTGCGCCGCCGCAAGCCCAAGCAGCGCCTGCATACGATCGCTCTTAACCTGCGGCGTGAGCTGCCCGCCAAAATGCGCCGCGCTGGTCCCTGGCCGAACGGAGTACGGGAATGCGTGCATATCCGCAAACGCCATACGCTCGCAGAGTTCGTATGTTGCCCCGAAATCGGCGTCCGTCTCCCCCGGAAACCCCACGATGACATCGGCGGTTACCGCGGCGTCCGCAACCCGCCCCCGAATCCGTTCCACCGCATCGGCGTACTGCGCCGCGCTATAACGCCGCCGCATCCGCTTGAGTACCGCGTCGCTGCCGCTCTGAAGCGGCAAGTGGAAATGCGGACACAGCCTATCATCGTCCCACAACCGCAGCAGATCATCGCCAATCTCTTGCGGCTGCAGCGAAGAGACGCGCAGCCGCTCAACAGCGGTTTCGGCCAGGATCCGCTCGATTAGCAGCGCAAGCGACGCCCCCCGCCACTCGAAGCCGTATGAGCCGAGCTGCGTGCCGGTCAACACCGCCTCTTTGAAGCCGCCCTCGGCGAAGCGCCGAATTTCGCTCACTATCGCATCGGCGGGTATGCTGCGCTCCCTGCCGCGCACCTTCGGCACGATGCAGTAGGCGCAAACCTGGTCGCAGCCCTCTTGTATCTTCACCATAGCGCGCGTGCGCGCAAATCTTGGGAACTCAAAGTCCGCATCCTCGCCCGTGGCGCACGGCGCATTCGGCTCGCCCCGCCATTCAACCACCCGCCGCGCCAAATCCGCCTTGTCCGTGTTGCCGAACACAAGGTCAACTTCGTCAAGCAGTCGAAGCTCATCGGGCGCGCGCTGAGCGTAGCATCCCGTCGCCACGATTGTGGCATTCGGGTTGCGGCGGCGCACGGCGCGCATCGCTTGGCGCGCTTTGCGGTCTGCCACATGCGTTACCGTGCAGCTATTCACCACATACACATCCGCCGGCGCATCGCCCCCCACCTGCGTCAATCCCGCCGCCGCGAATTGCCGCGCAAGCGCAAGCGAATCCGCTTGATTCAACTTGCAGCCGTGTGTTTCTATTGCGAATGTGGCTCGGCGTTCTGCGGTTTCTGTCAAGGCGCTTGCCCCCAATCGGGTTAATTCCCGCTGTGATACTATTATAGAAACCCGCCGCCCAGGCGGTCAACGCCAACCCATTCTACCCTACCCCCGCTGCGGAGGTTCTGTGCATATGCGGACACACGCCGCATCCGAATACGCAATCGACAGCATACCCTGGATCGAGCGCGCCCGCAGTATGGCGGCATACCACGCCGAAGCGCTGGACTTCATACGCCGCGCCCAACCGCAGCATCCCGTCCAAGATGACGACGTCTATCCCCTTATGCGCCTATGGGTTCAAGCCGACAATCTTGACGAACTCATACTGCCGCTGCTGCAAACCCTAAACGCTGAGCTGCTTGGCGGCGTCGGCGAGTTGGACACCACCCGCAGCGTCAACGGATATTCCGAAGACGGCGAGCGCCGCATATCCTACGAATGCGGCTGGGCGCTTGAATGGGCGGACGAGCGCGGCGTCAATGTAACCGTCGGCTTCGACGAGGACGGCGTATTCTACGCCTACGCCGCCGGAGTTCGCTCAGCGTTCACCCAGCGCATAGGCTATCCCATAACCGAATCCGCCCTCCAAGACGCCCTATGCGAAGCCTATGTGCGCGAAACAACCGCCCGCTAATTCGGCTAGTTTCGCATATGCGAACTGCCCTATCGTTTTCAAATTCCCCCGCTTGCTGTTATAGTCAATAAACCGTCAGCGCGCAATCTAAGCCGAACATAGCGCTTTTGAGGGCATCCAACATCGCCCTTGTATGCGGATACGCCCCTGTGAATCGGAGTATGCTCTCAATGAAAAACCGAGTCGTCGTTACCGGCATCGGCATCGTAAGCCCGCTTGGGCTCGACCGCCCATCCACCTGGACAAGCCTGATTGCCGGCGAATCCGGCGTCGCCGCCATCGCCGCCTTCGACCCTGAAGGCTACCAAACCACCATCGCCGCCGAAGTCAAAGACTTTGAGCCGGAAGGCATTGTTGGCAGAAAGCAGGCGCGCCGAATGGACAGGTTCGTGCAGCTCGCCGCCGTCGCCGCCTTGGAAGCCGTAGAGCATTCGGGCATTGCCATCACTCCGAACAACCGCGACCGCGTTTCGGTGATGATTGCAAGCGGCATCGGCGGCATCATCACGCTGTCCAACCAAGTGGGCGTTCTGAACCAGCGCGGCCCCTCGCGCATAAGCCCCTTCCTGGTGCCGATGATGCTGCCCGACATGGCGTCCGGGCAGGTGTCCATTATGCTGGGCGCAAAGGGTCCCAACTACGCCACGGTTTCGGCGTGTTCAAGCGGCGCGGACGCTATCGGACAGGCGCTCGAAGTCTTGCAGGAAGGCGATGCCGATGTGGTACTCGCCGGCGGCGCAGAAGCCGCCGTATGCCCGATTGGCGTAGCCGGCTTCAACGCCTGTCATGCGCTTTCCACCCGCAACGATGATCCGCAGGCGGCGTCCAGGCCGTTCGACGCTGAGCGCGACGGCTTTGTGATAGGCGAAGGCGCCGCCGTGCTGGTGATGGAAAGCCTCAGCAGCGCCGTAAGCCGCGGCGCAACGCCCATCGTTGAGGTCGTGGGATACGGCTCAACCGCCGACGCCAATCACATCACGCAGCCGGCGCCCGAAGGCGAAGGCGCGGCGCGCGCTATGAATATCGCCATCCGAAAGGCGGGTCTGCAGCCCGACGAGATCGACTATGTGAACGCGCACGGCACATCCACGCCGCTCAACGACAAGTACGAAACTATGGCGATGAAGGGCGTGTTCGACGAATACGCCTACAACATTCCCATCAGCTCCACCAAGTCAATGACCGGGCATCTGCTTGGCGCAAGCGGCGCATTAGAGGCGGCAATATCGTCCATGGCAATCGCCGAAGAGACAATCCCGCCCACCATCAACCTGCAAAACGCCGACCCCGAATGCGACCTAAACTACACGCCAAACAAATCGCGGCGCAAGCGAGTGAACGCCGCTATGAGCAACTCTTTCGGCTTTGGCGGACACAACGCATCCCTCACATTCCGCCGCTATGAAGAATAACCCGCGCTACCGCCAACACCATCGGCATACCCAACCTAAACGCCAAATATGAACACATTCCCCAAACGCTGGCTTACGCGGGATTTCCCGCCCGCCGAGTTTTCGCAAGAGCTTTCGCAAGAGATAGGCTTGTCGCCCTTTCATTCGCATCTGCTCTACAATCGCGGCATTCGCAGCGCCGCCGACGCCGAACTCTTCCTCAACGCCGACCAGCGCCTAGCGCACAGCCCCGGCCTGCTGCCCGACATCCAGCCGGCGATAGCCCGCCTGCGCCAAGCCTTGGACGCCGACGAGCGTATCGGCGTTTTCGGCGACTTCGACGCAGACGGCATCACCGGCGCAGCGCTGCTGACGACCGCGCTTGCCGAACTGGGCGCTGACGCTGTCCCCTACATCCCCGACCGCGTGAACGAAGGACACGGCTTGAACGCCGATGCGCTGCATGCGTTGCGCGCTGACGGCGTATCGCTGCTGATAACCGTGGACTGCGGCGCTACATCCATCCCCGAAGTGGACTTGGCATCCACGCTTGGCATAGACACAATCATCACCGACCACCATAGCCTATTGCCCCAACTGCCCGCATCGGTTGCGCTCATCAACCCCAAGCATCCCGATTCGCGCTATCCATTCGGCGAACTAACCGGCGTAGGCATGTCGTTCAAGCTCATAGAGGCGCTTTATGAGGCGCTAGGCTTGGAGTGGCCCGAACATCTCTTGGAGTTCGTTGCGATTGGCACGGTATCCGACGTAGGCCCGCTTATCGGCGAAAACCGCTTTCTGGTCAAGCAAGGCTTGCAACGCATCAACCGCACCCAGAACCCCGGCTTGCGCGCTCTCATCGGCGGCGCGAATCTCAAGATGGGCGCGATAGACACCGAAGCGCTTTCATTCGGCGTCATCCCGCGCATCAACGTCGCCGGCAGGCTTGCCCACGCCCAAACCGCCCTAGATCTGCTCACCACGCCCGACGCGGCCGAAGCCGGTAGATTGGCGGCCGAACTCGACCACCTAAACAAGCGTCGCCAAGATATGACCCGAACCGCCATCTCAGATGCGGAAAGCCAGGTTGCCGAACAAACCCATTCGCAGGATGCGCCGCCCCCCATCATCATCGTGAAGAGCGACGAATGGCTCCCCGGACTGCTTGGGCTTATCGCCGGCCGCCTTGCGGACGCCTACTACCGCCCCGCTATCGCCGTATCGATCGACGGCCCCACCGCCCGCGCAAGCGCGCGCAGCATCCCGGAGTTCGACATCATCGCCGCCTTGCGCCAGAACCAAGACCTGTTCGAGCGCTACGGCGGCCACCCTCAGGCGGCCGGCTTCACGATGCCCGCCGACGCCCTACCCTGCCTTGAGCGCAACCTGCACGATACCGCCGCCGAATGGCTTGCCGCCGCTGACACCGACCTTGCGCCCACAATCAACATAGATTGCCAAGTGCAGTTCTCACTATTCGATCGGCGAATCTTTCACTCACACTTAAACTTCATACAATCTCTTGCCCCATTCGGCGCGGCAAACCCTACGCCCGTATTCCTATCGCGCGACGTGAGCGTTCTAGAGGCGCGCTTTGTGGGCGCTAATCGGCAGCACATCAAGCTTCGGCTGCGGCAGGGCGGCGTTACGCTGGACGCCATCGGCTTTAACATGGGCGGCAGATTGAGCGAGCTGGGATGGCGCAACGATTTCGTGTACAGCATAGGCTTGGACACCTGGGGAAAGCAGCCAAAGCTTATGCTAACTTTGCAGGACTTTCGGTAGCGCCGCCGCCTACCCCTCGCGCTCTCGCCGCCGCCGTTCAGCGCGCGATAGACGACGCCGACTGCGATCCGCGATCTCCGCCCCCTCGGCCGCGCGCTGCTCTGCGGATATTGGGCGCGCCTTGATGATTAGCAGCGGCACGGTGATTAGCAGCATTGCGATGGCGATGTACTGCGCTTCCTGCAGCCCAAGCGCCCATATCTTGTCTTCGCGCAGGAATGTAATCGCAAAGCGCCCCACCGAGTACAGCGCCAAGTAGAGCGCGAACAGCATTCCGTCGGGTCTGAGCTTGTTGCGAAGCTTCCATATCACGAACAGCGCCGCCATATTCCACAGCATTTCGTAGGCTATGACCGGCTGCACCGGCGTTCCCACGCCGTTGGCGCATATTCGGGCGTCGCTGTCCGGGTTGACCCAGTTGAACGCCAGTATGAAGTCGGTCGCGGCGCGCGCGCAGTGTTCGCCGTTCACGATGTCGCCGAGCCGCCCTATGCTCTGCGTCAGCAGCAGCGCCGGCGCCGTCAGATCCGCTATCACGCCGACGGGATGCTTCGCCCACAGCGCATACGCCGCTCCGCCAACGAAACCGCCCAGAATCCCCCCCCATATGCCGATGCCGCCGCTCCATATGAACGCTATCTGCATCAGGTTGTACTGATAGAACTCCCAGTTGTCTATCACATGCACCAGACGCGCGCCAATCATCCCGCCGATGATTGCCCATATCGCGATGGAATAGACGTCGTCGGGCGCAATGCCCTTTTGCGGCGCCCAGCGCCCCACAAGATACACGGCGGTGGCGACCGCGACGAATGTGAAGAAGCCGTGCCAGCTGAGCGCAAACGTCCCCGAACTTATCAGATAGGGGTGTATGTCTATTTCAATCATATAAAGCCTGCAGCGAATGCTCTCAGTTCTTTAGATAAAGCGCTTCACGCCCCATAGCGCCCTTGCCCACCTTACCGCGCTTATCCCCTAACGTTATGCCCTAACGCCTTGCCAGCGATTGCGCGGGACGCGCTGGACAGCGGGACAAAATACGCAAAATCAAAATAAAGCCGAAAGCGCGATTGTGTCAAGCCAATAAACTGCGGGCAGGATAACGGGCGTTATGGTAAAATGAGGAACACTGCCTACGATTTAACTACGGAGCGAACCCAATTGCAAAACAGCGTTGAAAGCTTCCTGGACTATATGAGCGTAGAGCGCGGCGTCTCCCCCAATACGCTGGCCGCCTACCGAAACGACCTTACGCAGCTTGTGGAGTTTCTGAAAACCAACCACGCCCACGGCGAAGCCGGCAAATGGCAGAGCGTCGGCGAACAGGATATGACCCAATACCTGCTGAACCTGTACGAACTGGGATATTCGGACACCACGCGCGCGCGCAAGGTGGCGTCCGCGCGATCGCTGTTCGGCTTTCTGCTGGACGAAGGCGTCATATCCCAAGACCCCGCCGAAAACATCAGCGCGCCGCGTATGGGACGCTCGCTGCCGGACACGCTCAGCGTGGCAGAGGTGGAAGCGCTGCTGGAAGCCCCGGCTGCCGACGACAAGCCGGACAGCATACGCGACAGCGCGATGCTCGAGCTGATCTACGCCAGCGGGCTGCGCGTAACCGAACTCGTTTCGCTGACCATCGACGACCTGGATATGGAACAAGGCACGGTGCGCTGCCTCGGCAAGGGCGGCAAAGAGCGCGTCATACCGGTTCACCCAAGCGCGATTGCGGCGCTGCAGCGCTACATCGCCCACGCCCGCCCTTCCCTAGCCGGCAAGAACGCCAAGCGCGGACTGTTCCTAAACCATCGCGGCGGCAGCCTCACGCGGCAAGGCTTTTGGCTCATCATCAAGAAGCGCTCCAAGCAAGCGGGCATCACCAAAAAGATTACGCCGCATATGTTGCGCCATAGCTTCGCCACGCACCTGCTTTGGGGCGGCGCTCCCTTGCGGCATGTGCAGGAACTGCTTGGGCATGCCAGCATCACCACCACGCAGGTCTATACGCATCTCACAAGCGAGCATGTGCGAACCGAATACGAAAAATCCCACCCGCGCGCATAACTACGCCGGGCGCATCTACGGCTTGTACGCAAAACCCGTAATGCCGCCCGATGCGCCTTTAAGCGCCTACACGAACAGGAGTTAATCCAATGCCAAGCAAATCTCAGCGCGCAGCATCGCGGCAGGCGCGTCTCAGCCGCCGCAAGCGCCGCGGCAAGCCCGCGCTTCAGAGCTTCCAAGCGGGACCCACGCAGCCCAGCGCGGACGCCGAAACCGACGCCGAAACGCAGCCCCAACCCAGTCGCGCGCCCACCGCAGCGGCGCAGACGCAGACCGCGACGTTGTCTGCCCCGCGCACCGCGATGCGTTCCCGGAGGCGCGCATCGCAAGCCGGATCCCCCAATGTGGACAGGTTCCTCACACGCGAACTGCGCCAAATCGGCATCATCACAACGCTTATAGCGGCTATCCTCGGCGGGCTTACTTTCGTGCTAGGCTAAGCGCGCATTGCCGTATGCGCCGGCCTACGCATTGAAACGCCAAACGCGTCGGCGGCTTATCCTCTGCCATTTTGGGGACATAGGCTTGGCGATTGCCGATGCCGAAAACGGAGCGCTTGCCCTTGCCCTTTTAGGTACATATTGACGGCGAAGCATCGGTAAAATACTATACCGCTTGTCCCCAACCCTAACCCAAACCGCTAAGAGCCGCCCGATATGCCGCAAATCCGCTTCTCAGAGCGTCTGAAGGCAACGCCTACAAAGCCCGGCGTGTACATTATGCGCTCAAAATCGGGCGAGGCGCTGTATGTGGGCAAGGCGGCGAGCCTGCGAAGCCGCGTCAGCTCATACTTTGCGCCATCCGCCAACCTGCCCCGAAAGATAGCCGCTATGGTGGGCAAGGTCGCCGATTACGAATACATCGTAACCGAATCCGAACAAGAGGCGCTCATCCTAGAGTGCAACCTGATAAAAGAGCATCAGCCGCCCTACAACGCCCGCCTCAAGGACGATAAGAGTTACCCGTTCATCAAAATCAATATGGCTGAAGACTTCCCGCAAGTCTATATCACGCGGCGCGTCAGCAAGGACGGCTCGCGCTATTTCGGCCCATTCGCAAACGCCGGCAGCGTGCGCCGCACTCTCAACCTGCTCAAAAAGCTCTTCCCCTATCGTTCCTGTACCAAGACCATCACCGGAAAAGACGCTCGCCCCTGCCTCGACTTCCATATCCATCGCTGCGTAGGCCCCTGCATCGGCGCAGTCGACAAGCAGGAATACGCCGAAGTGATAGACCAAGTGGCGCTGTTCCTGGAAGGCAAGACCAACAAGGTGGTGGGTTCCATCAAGAAGCGCATGCTGGACGCCGCCGAATCGCTTGAGTTTGAGAAGGCGGCGGCGCTGCGCGACCAACTCACCGCAATCGAAAAGGTCAACGAAGGGCAAAAGGTTCTGCATCTCACATCGGAGAACTTGGATGTGATTGCGGCGGCGCCCGGCGCGCGCGAGGCGTGGGTTGAGGTGTTCTTCATACGGCAGGGCAAACTCATCGGGCGCGACAACTTCCTTATGACCGGCACGCAGGACGATGAGCCGCCCAAAATCCTGACCGCATTCGTCAAGCAGTTCTACGACGCGACCCCGTATGTGCCGCCCAAGATACTGGTGCAGCATCCGTTGGAAGACGCCGCCGCCATCCAAGAGTGGCTGCGCGAAAAGCGCGGCGGCAGCGCGCGCGTCTATATGCCGCAGCGCGGCGAAAAGCGCCGCCTAGTGGCGATGGTGGCCGAAAACGCCGTACAGGGCTTCGAGCAGCTTCGCCTCAAGCAGATGTCGGACAGTGCCGCGATGGACGCCGCTGTGTCCGAACTGCAGGAAGCGCTAAGCCTTCCCTACCCGCCCAAGCGTATCGAGTGCTATGACATATCCAACATTCAAGGCAGCAACGCCGTGGGCAGTATGGTGGTGTTTGAGGACGGCAAGCCCCGAAAGGCGCACTATCGCCGCTTTCAGATCAAGTCCGTCGACGGCGTGGATGACTACTCTATGATGCGCGAGATGCTGACGCGCCGTTTCAAGCGGCTTGCCGAAACCAGGCGCGCCGCCAATCGCAGCGCGGATGCGCCGACGGATGCAAAGCCAAACGCAAAACCGCCCAAGAACGCTTGGGGCATTCAACCCGATCTTGTGCTGATAGATGGCGGCAAGGGACATCTGGGCGCGGCGCTGCAGGTGTTCCTGAACCTTGGCATCAACGACATCCCGCTCGCCAGCCTCGCCAAAGAGAACGAAGAGCTGTTCACGCCGCAGATGAGCGAGGGCGTAATGCTTCCCCGCAACTCGCAGGGCTTGTATATGGTTCAGCGCGCCCGCGATGAGGCGCACCGCTTCGCCATCACATTCCACCGCGAGCGCCGTTCCAAGAAGAGCGTGCAATCGGCGCTTGACCTTGTGCCGGGCATAGGCCCCAAGCGCCGCCGAATGCTAATCCGCAAGTTCGGCTCCGTGCGCGCGATAAGCGGCGCATCCGTGGAAGAGGTGGCGTCCGTGCCGGGAATGACGCTCACCCTAGCGCGCAAAGTCAAGGACTATGTGTAGCATACCGAAACGCCTAATTGACGGATCGGCGACGCATAACGCCCCTTCAACCGGATTGGCGAAGGGGCGTTATGGCTTCCAAGGCTAAGCGTCCCGCCGCGCTAGTCGACGGGACGCGGCGCTAGTCGGCGGCGGATGCGTCGGCGCCCCCGCTGCGCGCGCTGGTGAACGGGCGCAGCAGGTTGGTGAACTCCATCGGGAAGATGAACTTTGTGGAAGGGCTTTCGCCTATCTTCTGCAGGGTGTCGAAGTATTGCAGGCTCATCGTGTTGCCGTCGATGTTCTGAGCCACGTCGTACACCTTGTTCAGCGCGGTGCTGAAGCCTTCGGCGCGCAGTATGGCGGCTTGCTGATCGCCCTCCGCCGCTAGGATTTCCGCCTGGCGCTGTCCCTCCGCCTTCAGGATGGCGGACTGCTTTTCGCCCTCGGCGACGGTGATGGCGGCTTGGCGCGTGCCTTCGGACTCGATGATGGCGGCGCGGCGCACGCGCTCGGCGGACATCTGGCGGTTCATCGCCTCTTGGATGTCGCGCGGCGGCTCGATCTCGCGTATCTCGACCTGCGTAACCTTGATGCCCCAGCGCTCGGTTATTTCGTCCAGCTTTATCCGCAGCTCTTCGTTGATGCGCTCGCGCTGGGACAGCACGTCGTCAAGCGGCATTTCGCCGATGACGGCGCGCAAGGTGGTTGTGGCTATGCCGATGACCGCGCTCACATAGTCCACCACTTCCAGCACCGACTTCTGCGCCTCATCGGGCATCACGCGCAGATAGACCAGAAAGTCTATGTCTATCGGGGCGTTGTCGCTGGTGATGTTGGTCTGGCGGGGAATGTCTATGACATCCTCGCGCAGGTCTATCGTCTCCGTCTTGTGGAACGGCCAGACAAGTATCTGCAAGCCGGGCTGCTTCAGTCCGACGTACTTGCCAAGCCAGAACACGCTCAGCAGCTGGTACTGCTGGACTATCTTAATGTATGGAATCATCGCTATCTTCTCCTGCTGCAAGTTTCGTAAGTTCGCTTCCGGCTCTGAACACTTTGAGCGTCAAGCCGTCGGCTTCCAATACTACCACCGATTCATCGGCTGCGATATGTTCGCCGGAGTCGGATTCGGCGCTCCAATGTTCGCCGCCGACCAGCACATTGCCGCGCGGCGCGAGCGGCGTAGTCGTCTTGCCAAGCTGCCCCACTAGGCTTTTGGGATGCGTAGGGCTGGCATACCTGCGCGCCCGTCGCGCTTGGCGCATCGCCTTGAATGTCAGTCCCGCCGATGCAAGCGATATGACGCCCACGCCCGCCACCGCCGCGGGGTTGCGCGTCAGTATCAGCGTTCCAATCACCAGGAACGCCGCGCCGCTTATGCCGAATACGCCGATGCCCGGCATCTGCGTCTCAAGAAACATCAGCGCCAGCGCCAACGCAATCAGCCCGCCGCCTATCCATTCGAGAGACGTCAATTCCACGGCATCACCCCCCTTCCCTATCGGCATCGGCAACGCCGTTTGCCCTGCTCACTTTCAGGCGCAGTCCGTCCACTTCCACTACTATAACATCTACGCCCGCGGGAATGCGCTCGCCCGATTCGGCTTCGGCAGTCCAACGCTCGTTTCCTATCTGCACGCTGCCCAGCGGATCGAGCGCCGTTGCGGTTCTTCCCTGCTGTCCCATCAGATTGGAGTAGGACGTCGCGCCGGCGTATGCGCGCGCTTTCTTGGCGTCGCGAACCGCTTTGAGCGTGAACAGCATCGCCGTGAACATCACAAGGCTTACCGCGCCGATAATCGGGACGCTTATGCGAAAGTCGGGGGCGTCCGGCAGCGGCGGCGGGCTTGGCGCGAAGCTGAAGTTGCCGAACAGCAGGAACGCGCCCAGCACGAATGCCGCAGCGCCGCTCACGCCGAATATGCCCACGCCGGGCGCCTGCGCCTCTGCGAAGAACAGCCCCATGGCGAGGATTATCAGTCCCACGCCCACCCAGTTCACCGGCAGGTTGCCGAATGCGAGGAACGCCAGCGCCAGCGCTATCACGCCCACCGCGCCCGGACCCAGAAGCCCCGGACTCAGAACCTCGACAAGAATGCAGATGCCGCCGATGGTCAGCAGCAAGAACGCAATGTTGGGGTTGGCGATGAAGTCTATAAACCGCTCCACAAGCGTGGGTTGAATGCGCGCAACGCCGATGCTTTGCGTTTGGAGCGTCAACTGATCGCCGTTCACGCTGACGGTCATGCCGTCAAGTTGCGCCAGCAAGTCGGGGATGTCGTCGGCGGTCAGGTCGACAATGCCTAGCTCAAGCGCTTCGTCGGCGGTGTAAGAGGCGGCGTCCAGCACGCAGGCTTCCAGCGCATCGGCGTTGCGCCCGCGCTGCGCCGCTATGCTGCGGAGAAACGCCGCGGCGTCTTCGGTCGCCTTGGAGCGTATGGTGTCGGGCAGATCTTCGCCGCCTGCGCCAACGGGGGATGCCGCGCCGATATTGGTCGCCGGCGCCATTGCGGCAATGTGCGCCGCGGCGGTAACGAATGCGCCGGCCGACGCCGCCTGCGCGCCCGACGGCGATACATAGACCACTACGGGCAGCGATGCCGCGAACATCGCCTCTACGATGTCCCGCGTGGATGCAAGCAAGCCGCCGGGAGTGTTGAGTTGCACAATCAACATCTGCGCGCCGGCGGTTTCCGCGTCCCTTATCGCTCGCGACAGCAGATTTGCGGATGGCGAATCGATAGCATCGTCGAGAACCAGCAGGTACGCTTGATGCTCTGACGCCGCGGCGGGGATGGCGTAAATCGTCAGCATTCCGCCAAAGCCCGCAACGATAAACGCCCAGGCTATGAGATGTCTCATTGGCGTCTCCCGGCGGCGGGTTCGGCGCAAGCCGATTTGCGGCGGAATGCAAGCGGACGATATACGGCTGTCGGATAGCGGCGGCGTTCAGAGCGGCTTGCCCTACCCTACGCCTACGCAATAGGTTGGCATATGCAATAGGCGGCCGCGCAATGCCGCGCACGGATGTTAGCAGTTGAGCGCGGGATAGCGCAAGTTGGGCGGCGCTTATGACGGCGTGGCAGCACTACGCCGTTACGGGTTTTAGACAGCGGGGGATGACGGTGAAGGTGATTGTGCTGCCACTCGCGCGGATACGCCGATTATTGTTGTTTGGGTAAGGCTAGGCTTAGAACGGCGGCCGCATCCATTTGCGTATGCCGTTCAAGCGATATTGGGACGCTGTGTTATGGGCGAGCAAAGGGTTTTTGCGTCTTTGTTAGTATGGCGCAAAGCAGTCAGTACGCCGTTGTCTGCGCGCCTAACCTCTCGAATGGACCGGGATTGCGCGTGCATACGGGGGCGTCGATTTGAACGGCGGTTGACGCTACTAGCGTATAGTAGCCAAAGGCATCGCGCTCGTCGGGCGGCAGCGCGGCGAGCCACAAGCCTGCCGTCTTTGCGGCGTCTATGGAAAGCGGCGCTTCTTCTACAAATCGCAGCAGGCTGAGCAGCATGATTTCGGCGCGCCTGTCTAGTTCGGCATCCTGCCATATGCGATACGCCGTCATCGGCGATACCGCTGCAGTGACGTTGCCGTCCAAAATCGCCTCTACTACGGCGCGCGCGCCGTCATCGCCGCGCTGAAAGTCCGCAAACAGGGTTTCGTCCAAAATCATATCAACCATTATGCGCCCTCATATTCGTCAAAGCCGCCGCGTTCCAGCGCCGCGCGCAGCAACTGCGCCGCATCTTCATCCGGCAGATCCACCGGAGCGCCTACGTCGCGCTGCGTCTGGCGATACAGGCGTTCCTGCTCCCATACCGAAACCGGCTGCGCGGGCGGTTCGGCGGCGTCAAACGCGCTGAGCGCTACACGGCGCGCTTCGTCTTCGGACAGCTCTAGCGGCGCGCCAAGCGGCTGACGCGCTTGAGCGCCGATGTACCGGTCGTCCCAAACCGAGGGCTGCGCCGGCGTGGCGTCAAGCGGCGTTGGCGCTTCCGGAGGCGTCTGCCCGATTGCGCCGCCTTGTATCGCGGCCTCAAGCGCATCCTCGATAAAGCGTCTCAGCGGCAGCCGAAGCTCAGTCGCCTTAGCCTTAGCCGCTAAGTAGATGTCCTCGCGTATTGAGGCGTAAAGCTGACGTGTGGGTAGTGAGTGTTCCTTAGTTCTAGGCATAATCCAAGATTATCGCAATATACGAATATAGTCAATCGGTTATGAGCGCTTCGAATCGCAATTTTTTAGCAGTATTTCATATATTTTAATATCAATACAGATATGTAAATATAGATATTGCGCTGAATCATAGGCTATCGTATATCAAGCATGATGATAGCCGTCCTTATGAACGCCTAACTAGAAATGCGTGGGCGGGGCGCATAATCCGCAGCGGCCGTATGCCGTTCAGCATTGCGTCGGGCAAGTCCGTGGTGTAGGCGTTGGGAGCGGTAGGCTTGTCGAAGTGCCGCATATCATTGCGAGCTTCGACGGTGTACGAATAGGATTTTGGATAACCTCTTGCGGTTTAACCTTGTCTTCACTTGTGCGATGTCGATCGAACCCTCTAACTCAACGGCGCGGCATCGCTTGAGCGCGATTATCGTGAAATTCGTGAGATTGCTGCATGCCTGTTCATTCTGCGAACAAAGGCGCTTGCCGATGCGCGCGGGTTATGCGCCAACGCAGTCCCCTACTCTGCTTTCGGTGTGCGGATCGGCGAAACGCGCGCGGATTTGTTGCGCTGAGAAACGCCATCGCAACAGATTGGACGGAGAGCGATTATTTTGCGCCGTCTAATGCGGTAGTACATGAACCGCTTATTTTGCATACTCCAATTTGCGGCTTTTCGGGGGACGGCGGCAAGTCGAGTCTAAACCGGGGCGTGTTCGCTTTGTGTTTGCAATTCGAGTATCTACAATGCAACGCGCGCAGAGGGCGAAGCGCGCCGAAAGCCGGGGCGTCGAGCATCTGCGTCCGGGGCGGTTTGCCATCCGCCGGCAAGCCGCCGCGCTAACCACTTCCCTACCCTGCTGCTCCAATCCGCTTTCAACAATATCCGTCGCATCCTGGCTAAATCCGAAATTTGGAAATTGCGTCAAGCCGATTATGGTGTATAATCCTAGCGCTATGAAAATTGTGATTGCGCCTCAAACATACAAGGGAAGCATATCGGCGCTGGATGTGGCGCGCGCTATGAGCGAAGGGGTCAAGCGCGTTGTGGTTGACGCTGAAACCGTACTGGTTCCAGTGGCGGACGGCGGCGACGGAACGCTTGAAACTTTGGTAGAAACATCCGACGGCGAGGTTCACCATATTGAGGTTACCGGGCCGCTAGGCGAGCGGCGAGCGGCTCAGTGGGGCGCTATGGGGGACGGGCTGACCGCGGTCATAGAGATGGCGCGCACATCGGGGCTTGCGTTGGTGGCGGACGATAAGCGCAACCCGCTGACGACCACCACTTACGGCTTGGGCGAGGCTATGCGGTCTGCGCTGGATGCGGGCTTTCGACGTTTCATCATCGGCATCGGCGGCAGCGCGACCAACGACGCGGGCGCTGGGATGGCGCAGGCGCTAGGGGTTAGACTGCTGGACGCCGCCGGGGACGAGCTGCCATACGGCGGCGCGGCGCTTGCCAACTTGAACGCCATCGATATGAGCGGATTGGATGCGCGCATCGGCGAATGCGAAATTCTGGTGGCGTGCGATGTCAACAATCCGCTTACGGGGCCAACCGGGGCGTCGGCTATCTATGGGCCGCAAAAGGGCGCTACGCCGCGGATGGTAGCCCAGCTTGACGCCGCGCTATCGCATTTCGCGCGCATCGTGGAGCGGGACATCGGGGTTGATATCGACGAAACGCCGGGGTCGGGGGCTGCCGGCGGCTTGGGCGGCGGGCTGATAGCGTTCACCAACGCTCACCTTAGGGCGGGCGTGGACATCGTGCTGGGGACGGTGCGGCTTGACGATTATCTGCCCGGCGCCGACTTGGTTATCACCGGGGAAGGCAGCACAGACCACTCCACTATCTACAACAAAGCGCCTGTGGGCGTCGCCGAACACGCCAAACGGTTTGGAATACCGGTAGTGGACATATCCGGCTCTTTGGGCTTGGGCTACCGAGATGTCCACAAGCACGGCATAGACGCCGCCGCCGCAATCACGCTGGGGCCGATGACGCTTGAAGACGCATCAGCGCGCGCCGCCGAACTTATCGCGGACGCTACCGAAGAGATGATGCGGTTTATGAAGGTGGGCGGGCAGGTATTCGGCAAGGGATAAGGGGGCAAGCGTCCGTTAGCCGAGTAGTACCATATGCACTTCCCCGGGGCCGTGCACCCCGGAAATGAGCTTATACTCTATATCCGCTGAACGGCTTGGGCCGCTGATAAGGTTCATATAACTGCCGAGTCTGCCGCTCATAAACTCGCGTCGGCGAAGGGTGAAGAGTTCGTCAAGGCTGGGCAGCACTTGGCCGGATTCTACTACGGCGATATGCACGGGCGGCAGCAGGGACACCACGCGGCTCACCTTTTTGCGGGTTAGCAGCACGCAGGTGCCGGTTTCGGCAATGGCGTAGTCCACGCCGGTTATGCCGATGTCGGCATCAATCGCTTTTTGGCGCAGCTCAGCGCGATTTGCTTCTTTGGCGTCGCCGTCATCATCGTCGTCAAGCGCCATGACTTCCAGCGAAATGCCTGTGCCGTACATGGCTTCCTCTATGCCAAGCGCCTCAAGCGATGCGTGGCCGGAGCGCAGCATCGCGCGCGCTTCCAAGTTTTGCGCCACTTCGCGGATGTACTCTGCCGCCGCTTTGGGCGAGTTCACGCGCGCCACGTTCCAGTTCGCTTGCGCCGCCGATTTCTCCAGCATTCCCATAAGCTCATCGGCGCGCGCTGCGATGTCGTGGGTGATGCGACGCGCCCGCCGCTCAACATGCTCTTCGCTCAGCGCGAGGTGCGTCGCGGGGTCGGGCGTGAGTGATGAGCCTTCAGCGCGCCCAAGGCTTTGGCGTATGTTTTGGATGAAATCTTCGCTC
Source organism: Dehalococcoidia bacterium (assembly GCA_965203895.1). GTDB lineage: Bacteria > Chloroflexota > Dehalococcoidia > Lucifugimonadales > JADFKI01 > Bin90. Next base: position 1,073,466 of record CBDBDI010000003.1, read on the forward strand.
TTCATAGATTATCCTTCATTGCGAAATCGGCTGAAGCGCGCTTCAGGTTTTGCGCCGTCGATGGATGCTGGCGTCAGTCGATGCCGTCTTTCCATCGCTTGCGAAACGGACGCTTTGCCAGCGTGGGAAGGCTGCGATAGCGCGCCCACGCCGTTATTGGGGATGTCCGTTTTGCGTTTTGCGAAGCTTTTTGCATCTGACCGCTGAGCAGCCTGCCGATCGAGTTTGCAACGCCCATCGTGAACTCGCTAGATGCCGCTAGGCGCAGTCCTTTGGCGGCTAGACGCTCGCCGAGTGTGGATGTTTTGTGTTGCGGATAGGTATCGCCTTCCGCCAGCTGACGCCGCAGGTAGAGCAGCATTCGCGGGATGTTGATTTTGACGGGGCAGGCTTCCTTGCAAGCGCCGCACAGGCTGGAGGCATACGGCAGATCCTTGGCGTCGGACATATTGGTCAGCGCGGGGGTTACCACAGCGCCGATGGGGCCGGGATACACCCAGCCGTAGGAATGCCCGCCTACCTTGCGATACACGGGGCAGGCGTTGAGGCAGGCGCCGCAGCGCAGGCAGTAGAGCGCTTCGCGCAGTTCGGGATCCGCAAGCAGGCGCGAGCGGCCGTTGTCCACTATGACAAGATGGAACTCTTCCGGCCCGTCTTCGTCGTCGGAGAGGCGCGGGCCGGTTACGGCGGTTACATAGCTTGAGATGCGCTGGCCGGTGGCGGAGCGGATGAGCAGGCGCAGCATTATGCCCATATCTTCCAGCGAGGGGACTACCTTTTCCATGCCGGTAATGGCGACATGGATGCGCGGCATTGAGGTACACATGCGCCCGTTGCCTTCGTTGGTTACCAGAACCAGAGCGCCGGTTTCGGCGACGATAAAGTTGGCGCCGGTGATGCCCATATCGGCGGCGATGAACTTGCGGCGAAGCTGATTGCGCGCTTCACGCCCCAAGTCGTCGATGTTCGTGTAGCGAGGGGCGTTAAGTTTGTCTTGGAAAAGCTGCGATACATCCTCGCGCGACTTGTGTATCGCCGGCGCTATGATGTGAAAGGGCGTTTCGCCCGCAAGCTGAATGATGTATTCGCCTAGGTCGGTTTCAACCGCCTCGATGCCCGCGGCTTCAAGTATTTCGTTCAAGCCCATCTCTTCGGACACCATAGACTTGCTCTTGATGGCGGTCTTAACGCCCTTGGCAAGCGCGAGTTCGGTTACATAGCGGGTAGCCTCTGCGGAGTCTTTGGCGAAAAAGACATTCCCCCCTGCCCGCTTGACCGATTCTTCAGCCATCTGCAGATAGAAGTCGAGGTTTTCGAGCGTGTGGGCTTTGATTGCGCGGCCGCGGTCTTGGAGCGCGTCCCAGTTGGGCGTCGCGCCGGATGCGTCAAGCCGCGCCTGATGGAAGCCGCCGTAAAGCCCCAGCAGGTTCGCCTGAATCTTGTCGTCGTTCAGTGCGGCGGCGGATGCGCTGTTGAACTCTTTGGTCTTTGGCTGCATCTGTCAGCGTCCCGTCAGTTGCTCTTCAATCAGCGATGCTAGGTGCAGCGGCTTTACGGCGACGCGCTGCTTTGCCAAGCCACCGCCGATGTGCATGAGGCAGCTGCTGTCGCAAGCGGTGATGGCGTCCGCGCCGCTTTCGGCGGCAAAATCGATCTTGTCCTGCAGCATAGCGCCCGATATTTCGGGATACTTGACAGAGAACGTCCCGCCGAAACCGCAGCACACTTCGGACTGGCGCATTTCCACGAACTCCACGCCGGGCAGCGATTCAATCAGCGCGCGCGGCTGGGACATAACGCCGAGTTCGCGGCGCAGGTGGCAGGCTTCGTGATAGGCAATTTTGCGCGGCGGCGGGGGCGAACCCGCTTCGGCGTATTCGCTCAAATCGCTCACGCCCAGGGCGTCCACGATAAACTCGGAAAGCTCATAGACGCGCGGCGTCAGCAATGCTATGCGCTTCAGCATGAGCGGTTCGTCGTGGAATAGTTCGGCGTAGAATACGCGCAGCATACCGGCGCAAGAGCCGGACGGGATTACCACATAATCGGCTCCGGCGAGCGCGTCGAGCGTGCGTCGCGCCATAGGTTTGGCGTCGCGCCAAAAGCCGGAGTTGAACGCCGGCTGTCCGCAACAGGTCTGTCCCGCCGGGAAGTCGACATCTACGCCAAGTCGTCGCAGCAATCGCACCGCGCTTTCGCCCACCTCAGGGTAGAACTGGTCGATGATGCAGGTAACGAACAGAGACGCCTTGATTGGGGGCTTGTCGGCAGCCATCAGAACACCAGACTATTGACGAAAAAGCCCACCATCCACGCGACGATGAAGGCGGGCGCGCCTGCGAAAAGCCAGCCTTCGGATTCGGGCTTTGCGGGGCCGTGCAGGTACATGTACAGCACGAATGCGCCCAAGCCGAGCGCCACCAGCACAACCGAAATGAAGTTGACGCCCAGTGCAATGCCGATGGCGAAGCCGATGATTGCCCAAGAAAAGGGGGTGTCTATGTAGCGGGTTAGGGGCATATTTTGCTCTTGATTGATAAGAAACGGCGCAAGCCATCCATAGGTTTATGTTTCACTGCAAAGCATACAACGATAGCGGTTATGATGCAATGCGCTTTTGCTATAAACGCTCTGTGAACTCATAACCCAATTTGATACACTAGCGTTGCGAAACCTGCGCGGCGTGTGAAGCGCTGCATTAGCGTTGCAACTGATAACGCTTAATCAAGATATTCGCATTCACATCATCAGTAGCATAAGGATAAAGAATTGTCTGCTATCAACGCTTGGAACGAGCGCGTTAGGGCGCATCATCGGCAATCGGAGCGCGTGATGGCGGAGGCCGGCTGGGCGGACGACGATTTCTGGCGGCCATACGCCCGCTTCTTTCGGCAAGACCCGCGACGGCAGGATGACCCTGTGTTGAATGCGCTGCTGCCGATGGTCAGTCCCGAATACACCGCGCTCGATGTGGGCGGCGGCGCGGGACGGATGGCGCTTCCGCTTGCGCTGAAATGCCGCCATGTTAGCGTGGTGGAGCCGTCGGACAGCATGATAGCGCAGCTGCGGGAAAGCGCCGCCGAGGCGGGCATCGCCAACATATCGGTGGCGCAGAGCATATGGGAGGATGCAGTGGTGGATGCCGCCGATGTTGCGCTGTGCGCCCATGTGCTATACGGCGTGGGCGATATAGAGCCGTTCATACGCAAGCTGGAGGCGCACGCAAAGGCGCTGGTGGTGGTGTTGGCTTTCGTGGAATCGCCGATGAACCGCATATCGCGGTTTTGGGGGCCGGTTCACGGCGAGCGGCGCATCGATATGCCGGCGCTGCCCGAACTGCTAAATGCGCTGTGGGATATGGGCGTCTATCCGGATGTTCGGATGCTCGACCCCGTTCCGCCCGATATGTTCGAGGATTTGGATGTGGCGCTGGGGCAGCTTCGCAATCGGCTGTATGTGAAGCAAGACAGCACGCAGGACGCGCGCCTGCAAGCCGCTATGCGCGAGTTGCTGCTTGAAACCGACGGCGGCGTGCGCGTCAAGGGCGTTGCGCCTATGCGACAAGGCTTTATCACTTGGCGGCCGGAGCGGTAGCGCTAATATCGGTGTTGGGCAACGCGCCGCCCTTCTCTGCTCAAGCGGCTCGGCTTGTATAGCGTGCGTGGCGGCAATTTTGCGCGCTGCGCTTGGGCTGTGCGGGCGGGTTTAGCGATGCCATTCGGCGATGTTCCAAAGCCCGCTGTCCCATCCGTTTAGGCGGACGCCCTGCAGCGTGTTCAGCGCGGCGGACACAAGCCCGCGGTTCACTAGCGGTATCTCATAGTAGTTCTGCACCGTGATGTCGTTGAGACGCTTGACTAGCGCTTCGCGCTGCGGGCCAACCGGCGTATGCGCGAGCTGAGCGAATGCTGCATCGTACTCTGCGTTGCAGGAACGGGCGTTGTTGTTGCCGCCCCAGTTGTTGGCGCGCGCCTGGATATGGCCGCAAAGCCCAACGGACAACGCTTGCTGCGGGTCTGCGTTGGAGCCTTCGGTGTACATCTGCACATCCGCGAAGAAACGGCGATACAGCGCGCCGCCCACCGCAGGATCGCCGCCGAAGAATGCGCCGGCGTCGCGCTGGATAAGTTCGGTCTCAATGCCAATCTCGCGCCACCAATCGCGAATCAGCGCTTGGGTGTCCTGACGGATGGCGTTGGCGGTGGTCTGGTATGCAATACGCAACGGGATGCCGTTGTGTTCGCGAATGCCGTCGCCGTCTTGGTCTAACACGCCGTTGTCGTCCAGCAGGCGGTTTGCGCCCGCGATGTCCTGCGATAGGCAAGCGTCGTTTGCGGTGGAGGCGTAGTTGGCGGGCGCGGCAATCAGGTTGCATGTGGGGACGGCGGCGAAGCCGTAGAGTTCGGCTATGGCGCTGCGGTCAATCGCCATAGACATCGACTGCGGTATGGGCGTGAATGTCAGAAACGGATGCGGGTTAGCGCCGTCCATGTACTCGGAGCGGTCGTCGCCCAGCGCCGCGTCGGGGTTGGTCTGATTGACCACTATGCGTTCAACAAGGCTTGCGAATGCGGCGCTAACTTTGCCAAGCCCGGCAGCTTCCAGTTCGCGCAGGGCGTCCGACTCGATTTGCAGGTTCCAAGCGTAGTCGACTTCGCCTCGCTGAAGTACGGCGCGCGCGGCGGCATCCGCATCGCCGCCGCCTTGCAGCGCTACCTTGTCGAAGTAGGGACGCTCTCCGTGATAGAAGGGATTGCGCTCATACATCGCGCGCTCGTTGACCGCGAATTCGGTGATGCGGTAGGGGCCGCTGCCCATGGGCTCGGCGTATTGCGCCTCGCAAGCGGCGGATCTGGTGGACGCGCCGATGCAGTCGGCGAACTGCGCGCCGCTGATTATGGGCATGCCCGCGCCCACGAACACGCCGTAGGGGTACGGCGTCGGGGCATCAAAGGTTATCCTGACGGTGAGGTCGTCTATCGCCTCAACCGATGCCACGCCGTCGAATGCGTCTTTGCGGACGCAACCGGTGTCAGTGTCAACGCAGTAGCGCCAGGCGAATACCGCATCGCTTGCAGTCATATCGCTGCCATCCGACCACTTCAAGCCGTCTTTGAGACGCCAAGTGATGGTCAGCAGGTCTTGCGATACGCCGCCGTTCTCAAGCGTGGGGATTTCGACGGCGAGCTTGGGGATGAGGCTGCCGTCGGGGTCGTAGTTGGCGAGCGGTTCGAGGGTAACGGCGGCGGCGTCTTCGTCTTTGTCGCCGGCGGATAGGTACGGGAACGGCAGCGAGGGCGGCTGCCAGTAGTGAAGCGTCAGCGTCTCTTCGCCGCCTGAGCGTCCGATGCCAAGCCCCGAACACGCCGTCAATAGCAAAGCGGCCGCGGTGATGGTAGCAAGTTTAAGGGATGCGCGCATATTAAGGTTTGAGGATTGGCGCAGGGGCGTAAGGTGAAAGCCTTTGCCGCCCGCTGCGCTGCGCTGCCGATATGCCGGGGATGGCTAGATGCCTTCGGCGTATGCCGCTTGGAAGGTGTCCACGCCGGCGCGCACGCCGTCTGCGGAGCGCACGATGGCTACAGGACTTGCGAATGATGTGAAGCCCGATTGAATGAACTTCTCTGCGATTGGCTTCAAGGTGTGTCCCTTGGCTTTCAAGCCTGCCTGCGTATCGGCGTCAAGCCGCGGGTCGATGCAGGTGTAGGGAGCGCTGCAGTCCACGCGGGGCGAGTCTATCGCCGCCTGCGGGCCCATGCCAAAGTCGAGCACTTTCACGATTTGCTGGGTAACGCAGTTGGTGATGCGCCTGCCGCCCGATGCGCCCACCGCCATACGCACGCCATCGCCGTCCATCACCAGCGCGGGCGTCATGTTGTTGAGCGGCAGTCTGCCCGGCGCGATAGAGTTGATGCGACCCGGCACGGGGTCGAACCACATCATCCCGTTGTTCATTATGACGCCGGTTCCCTTGGGGATGATGCCCGAACCGAATCCGGACATTATGGTGTTGGTGATGGAAACGGCGTTGCCTTCGCCGTCCATAACGCACAGATGCGTAGTGCCGTTGTCCACCGCCGGGCGGCTTGCGGGCAGTACGCTATCCGGCTGCCTGCCCTCTTCCCGCCACGGATCACCGGCTTCGTATGCGGCAGGCGCCGTATCGCCGATTGTGGCGCGGCGGCGCGCGGTGTAGGCGTCGGACAGCAATCCGTTCCAAGGCACGTCGGCGAATGCGGGATCGGCGAGGTATTGGAATCGGTCGGCGTATGCGAGACGGGCGCAGGATATGTAGGCGTGAAGCATATCCACCGAGTTGTGTCCCATCGCGGCAATGTCGAAGCCGTTCAGCAGCTTGAGCGTCATTGCGCTGGTAGTTCCGGCGCACGCAAACGGCGGCACGCGCACGGTGCAGCCGCGATAGCCGAACTCCAAGCCCTTGTCCCAAACCAACGGCTTGTACTGCGCCATATCGTCTTCAGACAGGATGCCGCCGTTCTGCCGTATATCGGATGTGATGGCGGCGGCGATGTCGCCCTTGTAGAATGCGTCGGCGCCGCCCTTGCCGATTGCTTCCAGCACATTCGCCAGGTCGGGCTGCTTCAGCACAACGCGATCGACTACATCGCCGCCCGGCATATTGCCGCCGGGCATGAGAACGCGGCGCAGTTCGTTGTAGCGAAAGAGCATGCCGCCCATGCCGCTTATCTGATACAAGCCAAACGGGTTTGGGCTGAAGCCTTTGCGCGCAAGCCTTACGGCGGGCGCAACCACTTCGCTGAGCGGAAGCTTGCCGAAGCGTCGGTGCGCCTCGCATAGCCCCGACACGGCGCCGGGCGTGGCGATGGAGCGAAAGCCTTCGATGTTGGCGTCGTCGACTACGCCGGGCCAGCCGAAAGATCCGGTGGCGCTTTCGCCGGTGAGTTCGTACATATCGGGCTTGGCGGCTAACGGGCCTTTCATAGGAAAGCCGATTACGCCGCCCTGCTCGCCTACTTGGTACACAAGGTAGCCGCCGCCGCCGATGCCGCTGGACGCAGGCTCCACCACGCCCACCGCGAGGCAGGCGGCTACGGCGGCGTCTATGGCGTTGCCGCCTGCCTCAAGCATTGCAAGCCCTGCGCGCGTGGCTTCGATGTCTTTGGCGGCGACCATTGCGCTATCGGCGCGCGCCTCTTCCTTGACTACTCTGGTGATGGTTGGCGAGTTCATGCGGGGGATTCCTCCTGATTTATGCTGCGTCAAGCATACGCTTTGCGCGGGAATGCGTCAATTGATGCTGCGCCGTCGAGAATGATAGGGATGCCTCTATGCGCGCCCTACTCTACTAAACCAATAAGGTTGGATAAAATGGGGGCATCGGATACAGAAAGCGTAGATTGGTATGGCGTTGGCGTGGATTTTGGAATAGAATATGCCCACTGAGTTGAGTTAGCCTAGAATTGGATTGCGTTGCGAGGGAGTTGCCTGTGAGTATGCAGCCGTTAGCCTCTAATCTGCTGGAGTTCGACGACGCATCGGATGCGATTGAACACTACTTTCGCGCCGGGTGGACGGACGGATTGCCGGTTGTGCCGCCCACGATCGATAAGGTACAGGCGTTCCTGGACTATGCGGGACGGCCGCCGTCTGAGATTCTGGGTACAGAACCTACAAAGGGGCGGGTTATCACCGTCGAAAAGGTTGCGGTCAATGCGGTGATGGCGGGATGCCTGCCGGAGTATTTCCCAACATTGCTTGCGGCGATTGAGGCGATGTGCGAACCGCAGTTCAACCTGCACGCAATCACGGTCAGCACAATGGGCGCCGCCGTGCTTGCGGTGGTGAACGGCCCAATCGCGGATGATCTTGCGCTGAATTCGGGCGTGAGCGTATTCGGCCCGGGGCATCGGGCAAACGCTACTATCGGGCGCGCCATTCGGTTGGTGATAATCAACGTTACGGGGGCGGTTCCCGGCGCGCTTGACAAGGCGACGATGGGGCATCCGGGCAAATATACTTGGTGCATCGCAGAGGCGCAGGATGCAAGCCCCTGGGAGCCATTGCACGCCGAGCGCGGGCTTGACGCCGGCGACAGCGCAATCACAGTGTTCGCGGGGCTGTCCGCGCGGCAGGTCAGCAATCATATGGGCAACACGCCCGAAGACATTCTGGTCAGCTTCCAAGACGCTATGTTTTCGTGCGGCTACGGACAGGGCGAAGTGGTGATAGCGCTATGCCCTGAGCATGTGGGCTACTTGGCGGCGGCGGGTTGGACGAAAGCGCAGGTGAAGGCGTATCTGCACGAAACGGCGCAGCGGCGGGCGTCAGAATGGGTGAGGGCGGGCGCGCTACCCGACGGCGCAGTGGACGCCGAGTCGATGCTTGCGGTGATGGACAGCGCAGACGGCATAACCGTGCTGGTGGCGGGCGGCGCAGCGGGCGCATTTTCGCATGTGATACCGCTATGGGGCGGCGGCTCGAACTCGCGCTCCGTTTCGCGCAAAATCGCCACGCCCTAGCGCAACGCAGCGCGCCGATTGCGTGGCAGCTCAAGCGCGCAATCGGCAATTGCAAGCGGCGGCGGTTTCGCTATAATACGGACAAGTCGCAGATGCAGAATAGGAGGAAACTATGGTTACTGCGGAGAGACTGCGGGTGTTAGACCCCACGGTGCAGCCCATACCGGCGGAGGGCGTGGTGGCAGACCGCCCCGAAACGCTGGACGGCAAGGTTATCGGGCTGCTGGCAAATGGCAAGCTGAACTCCGAAGAGATACTGGCGCTGACGCAAGAGGTGCTGGCGGATCGCTATGAGTTCAAGGGCGTGATAGCGCGCAACAAGCGCAACGCCTCGCGCCCTTGCCCTGAGGAAATCATCGATGAGCTTGTGGAGCAGTGCGATGTGGTGATTACCTCATCGGGCGATTGAGGCTCATGCTCATCGTGCAGTGTGCACGACGGAATAACGCTAGAGAAGCGCGGCGTCCCCACGGCGGTCATATGCACTGAGCCGTTCATATCCAGCGCCAAGGCGATGTCCGCAATCGGCGGCATACCGGACTACCCGTATGTAGTCCTGCCGCACCCGCTTGGCAGCCTGGATGAAGAACGCCTGCGGCAGCGCGCCATACAAGCAGCGCCCGATGTGCTGAGCATCCTGCTGGCAAGGGGCTAATCCAGGGCCGTGCGGCGGCTTGACGGCAGCCCCGATGCGGCGGCATTCAATCGACGGACTATCGCGGGGGCATGCGTTAGCGCGTGTCCCCTTGCGTTTCCCTTACGGCACGGCGCCCAGGCAATCCGACGGCGCGCGCTTTCAGGTTGCCGCATCTTGATTGGCTTGTAGAAGCCCTACCCTTTTGCCGAATAGATCAGAATGCGCCGCGCTACGCCGCCGCTCACTCTACTACCTGGAAACGCTCCGATTCGGTCTGCCTTGACCACAGGCGTTCTGCGCCCTCCATCACGGCGGCGCGCTCAGGGCTTGCGCGCCACTCGTCGTAAATCTCGCTGCTGTCCCACTTGACCATTGTGGTAATCTTGGCGGGATCGCTGATCGAGTAGAAGGTTTGGCGGCTGACAAATCCGTTTGCCCTGCTCTGCGCTTCGCCGTTGCGATCAAGCAGCGCCCGCGCCTCGTCAATCACATCCGCCTTCGCCCAGTGATGCGTCAATACGCCTATCATAGTAGCCTCTCTTACTTATTAGCGCTTAACGAAACAATCGTAAATTAAACATCGGAGCTTCTGATATTTTCATATATTGCAGCATAAATATGCAATGTTCGGAGTGGCGTAAGCGCCGATTGGCGGGTATCAGTTTCACGAAAAGGGGTTGTCTTGAGCGATAAGAAGCGGGCGCTGGTAACCGGAATGGCGGGGCAGATTGGCGGCATTATCAGGCGGCGGCTTGGCGATAGGTACGAACTGAGCGGCATTGACCGCGTATGCGTGGATGGCGTTCCGGTTACGGTGGCGGACATCGCCGATCTTGAGGCTATCAAGCCCGCATTCGAGGGCATTGACGCCGTGGTTCATTTGGGCGCGGATCCTAGCCCGCGCGCATCGTGGGATTCGGTTTTGCGCAACAACATCATGGGGACGCGCAATGTCTATGAGGCGGCGCGGCTTGCGGGTGTCAAGCGCATCGTGTTCGCCAGCAGCAACCATGTGGTGGGCAACTATCCGCTGCGCCAAGATCCGTACAAAGCGATCTACGACGGACGACTTGGCGAAGTGCGCCGCCCATTCCCGCCACTCACAACCGACCTTATCCGCCCTGATAGTTATTACGGCGTAAGCAAATCGTTTGGCGAATCGCTGGGGAGCTACTTTCACGAAGAGTACGGCGTATCGGTGCTATGCCTGCGAATCGGCTGGGTGATGACGCCGGACGACCCGTCGTTCTCACCGGCCGCGCTGTCCTTGTGGCTAAGCCACCGCGACGCCGCTCAGTTAATTCAGCGCAGCATAGACGCGCCCGCATCCGTAGGGTTCGCCATCGTGAACGGCGAGTCGGACAATCTGCTGAGCATCTGGGACATTGAAACCACAAAACAGGTTCTGGGGTATGCGCCGCAGGACGCCGCCGGGGAAGAGTGGACGGAGCGGCCGGATAGCCCCGCCATCATCTAGCGCCCTGTCCACCTCAAAGTTCGTTGTGCCTAAGCAGTCGGTAGATGTACAGCGCGCCGGCGGCTACATTCGCGCTCAGCGTGGCGGTTATGATGAGAACGCCGAGCAGATCCCCGGTCGCTATCACCGGCAGGCGGTGCGTTCCCGCGAACAACGCGTTGTAGGTTTCCACGCCGCGAACCTCGATCGTCAGCCAAGACACAAGAAACGCCGCAGCGGGAACTAGCGCCGCCGCAAACAGCCGCGCGCCGAGGGGGCTGTCCGGGTTCCACCACGCCGCCACGGCGCATACGCCCGCCGGCATTGCGACTATCAGCGATTGCGTGATGAAAAAGCCGGTGGACGCGGCGAGCGCATCTTGCGGGAAGTAGCGCGACAGCGCCCAAACGGCGGCCGATATGCCGGCTGACAGCAACACTCCAAGCGTCGCGCGGGCGACTATCCAAACGACCGATTCCAGCCTCATCATCTATCGCTGCGCTTGCGGGCGAGCTGCGGCTTGGCGGGTTCGCCCAAGTCGGCAGTTCGCGCCGATGTCTAGCCTATCTGCTGCAGTCTGGGGTCAAGCCTGTCGCGCAGCCAGTCGCCGGTGAAGTTGAGCGACAGCACCACTAGGAATATCGCCAAGCCGGGGAACACCGTGGGCCACCAAGCGGTGCTGATGTAGCTTCTGCCTTCGGACACCATGCTGCCCCACGTCGCCTCCGGCGCCGGCACGCCCGCGCCCAAGAAGCTCAGCGCCGCTTCCGCAAGGATGAGCGAGCCCACGCTCAGGGTGGCTATCACAACGGCGGTGTTTATGACGCCGGGCAGGATATGCCGAATGAGGATGCGCGCAGTGGAGCATCCCGCCACGCGCGCCAAGTCCACATAGGCTTGGTTCTTTATGGTGAGCGTCTGGCTTCGGATTACCCTGACGAATGGGTTCCACGCAAGCGCCGCCATTAGCGCCAACAGCAGCACGGTGCTTTGGTCGAATATCAGCACGCACACCAGCGCCACCATCAGGAAAGGGAGCGCCTGCCATATGTCCACCAATCTGGTGATGATTTCGTCTATCCAACCGCCGGCGTAGCCGCTGACGATGCCAAGCGTAGTGCCGGCGATGAAGCCGCTGAGCAGCGCGATTGCCGCCACCACCAACGATATGCGCGCGCCGTAGAGCATTCGGGTATATATGTCTCGACCGGCGTGGTCGGTGCCGAGCAAGTGGAATTTGCACGCTTCGGCGCGGCTTATTTCATCGGGATCGCTTCGCAAAGCGTCGAATAGGCATTGCGCAGGGTTCACGCCTTCTTCTATAAGCTTGTCATAGCGGTCGTCCTGCATCCATACCGGGGGATAGTGGCGATCGCGGATGCCGCCTGCCCTGTCGCCGTGAGTGGCAAGCGCGTCTGCGAATATGCCCGCGAATATGAGGCTGGCGAGTATGAACATCGGCAGCACGGGCCAGCGCCGCGAGAAGAGCCAGGCAGTCCTTACCTGTTTGACGACGGGCGGGCGCGGGCGCGTCCCCAGAAGTTGCTGCTCGATTTCGCTTAGCGGCGTGGTTGTGTACATAACTATTCGTACCTTATCCGCGGGTCTATCAGCGCATACAGGAGGTCGGCGAGGAAGGCGAACGTCACATATATGCTGATGAAGCAGAATACCGTGCCGGCAAGCAGGGGCCAGTCGTTGTCATAGACGGCTTGGTTGAGGGCTACGGTTCCAATGCCCGGCAGCGAGAAGATAATCTCAACCACCAGCGCGCCGTTTAGGTAGTCGGCGAGCAGAACGAAGGCGGATGTGAGCGGCGGAATGATGGCGTTGCGGAGGCCGTGCTTCCACAGAATTGTGAACGGGCCCACGCCTTTGGCGCGCGCCAGTTTGATGAATTCCGAATCCAGTATCTCAAGCATAGATGAGCGCGTAAGGCGCATTATGCCGGCGGACGCGGGCCAGCCTAGCACGATGCAGGGCAGGACGTAGTACTTCACATTTTCCCACGCAAGCGGGAAGCCGTCGTAATTGCTGATTCCGCCGGTTGGAAACCAGCCGAGGATTACGGCGAAGAACAGTATGGCAAGCACACCCGACCAGAACTGAGGCGTAGCCTGTCCCATTAGGGCAAAGCCGCGTCCGACGTAGTCCCAGAATGTGGCGCGCTTGACGGCGGCTAATATGCCCATGCTGACGCCGACGGTTATAGCGAACAGCCACGCTCCCAATGCCAAGCGCAGGGTCACTCCAATGTGGGAACGAATAATATCGCTGACGGGGCGCAGTGTGCCAATGGACTGCCCCATATCGAAGCGCATAAGATTCCATACCCAGGTGGCGTATTGAACGGGCAAAGAACTATCCAAACCCAGCTCTTCTTTGATGATTTGGATCTGCTCTTCCGTGAGCTCGACCTGAGAGTCCCCGATGTAGAGGGTCAGCGGGTCGGGACCCAAGCGCGTCAGTATGAAGATAAAGACGGTCGCCCCAATAATGGATATTAGGATTGAGAGCGCTCTTCTTGCCAGGAATCGTGCCATAAGCGATTAAGCCTCGTTTATGGGTTGGAATTGCGGTGTTGCCGTTTGAGTGAGTATCGCGCCGCGCTGCGCGTGGGGTGGGTTGCAAAGGATGGCAGTACGGATGATTAGGGGCAGTTGGATAAATGCAAATGGAGAGGGGAAGTGATGAAATCCCCTCTCCATAGGTTAGGCGAGTTGTTACTTCGCCGGGACGATGTGCTGAGGCCTGCCCCAGAAGCCCGCCGCCGTTGAGCGCGAGTTCCAAGACTCTACGGTCTCAGGATTGCCGGCGACTCCGCGCGGCGGCTGAACCATGCCGCTGTAGAGCTGCCAGTAGTAGTAGTAGTCCACCATATCTTGGTGTAGGTCTTCGCGCGCCTGCTTGTCGCGCTCGCCGTTGATGTTGATGAACATGTAGTCGAGGAACTTGCTCTCGAAAGCGCAACCCCAAGCGGGACGGCTAAAGCTGCTGTCTGCGGGAGGCGGCGGCCAGTCAAACGGGTAGTTCGCCGTCTCCACGCTGCAGTTCTTGACCACGGGCCAAGGCTGCGTGCGGTCGCGCATTCGCGGCACCACCACTGCGCCGTACTCTTCCGTGAGAATGGTTACCTTGACGCCAAGGTCTTCCCATCCCGCGGCTACGGCGTCCGCCTGTTCTAGGCAGACATCGCCGGTTTCGCAGCGGTACTTGTTGAGGCTTATCTCGAAGCGCGTGCCGTCAACCAGGGGGTAACCCGCCAGGTCAAGCAGACGCTCCGCCTCGGTGAGGTCGGTGGGGATTGTCCACGGCCATTCATAGCCGGGCTCGGCGGCGGGGACGTCGTACTCGGGCCAGCTTGTGCCTGCGCCGAGCAGATCGCTGTTGTACTTTTCGTGCGCCGAGTTAATCATGGACTGGGTAACCGTGCGCTCAGGCTGCCAACCGGGGAACTTCGGACCCATCAGCTCAAGGTAGATGGGCGTGCCAAGCCCCGCCTGCAGCACATCCACGATGCCTTGCCGGTCGATTGCCATAGAGAGCGCCCAGCGCACCAGCCGCGCCTGCTCCATGTCGCTCATGCCGTCGGGGTTGTTGGTGTCGGTGTAGGGACACTTGTCTTCCCACGCGCAGCCGAGGTGCGGCAGGTCGGTCTCATACACGGGCGAGAGCCAAGGCTCTAGCGCCTCTTCGGTCTTGGCGTTGAGGTCGGTCCACAGGTTGCCGGGCCAGATGACGCTGAGTGTCATCGTGTCCTTTTCGGTCATTGTGGGGATGAACTTCAAGCCTTTTTCTTCCAGCTCCGTGAGCCTGGCGAAGTCGATGGAGGCTAGGTCTATTTCGCCGGTTTCCATCGCCGCCATACGGGAGGTGATTTCGGGCATTTGCCGAACGACGAACTTGGCGATGTGCGCCGTTTCGCGCCAGTGTTCGGGGACGGCGTGAACTTCGCCGCGGTCGTTAGGCTTCCATTCGCCGATGGTGAAGGGTCCGGAGCCTACCGGCACGAACTGCACGGCGTCTGCGCCCATTCGCTCGTAGGCCGCCTTGCTGTCCAAGCGGACGGTGGTGTCGTTGATGTCGAACTCGCTGATGGGTATGCCCCAGAAGATGTCGGTTACCATCGGGACTTTGACGGTGTATTCGTCGACCACTTGCGCCGGGCCGAATGTAGCGCCCAACTGCGCGCCGATAGCGGCGCCGAGGCTGGGGTTGACCACGGCGTTTTGGCGGTCTAGGTTCCACGCCACGTCCTCTGCGGTCAGCATCCCAAAGTCCTCGCCTGCGAAGGCTTCGGGCGCATGAAAGGCGATGCCTTCTCTGATATTCAGCGTCAGCTCGTTGCCTGCGTCGTTGATGCTCCACTGCTCCGCAACGAAGGGCGCAAGGGGATCTTCGCCGTCGTGCACCAGAAGCTGGTCAAAGAAGCCCATTTGGATTTCGCCGGGGCTGCCGCCGTATGTCTGCACCTCGAAGTCTCCGAACTGCTCTTCGACTGCGGGGATAGCCATAGTGATTGTAACCGTGCCTGCGGTTGGGGCCGAGGCGGGCGGCGGCGCTTGGGTGGGCGCCGCGACGGGCGCTTGGGTTGGTGCCGGGGCTGCCGGAGCGGGCGCGGTTGTGGGCGCTGCCGCGGCCGGCTGTGATGCGGGCTGCGACGGCGTGGCTTCGGGCGCGCCGCCGCATGCAACGGCGAACAGCGCCATAACCGCAACCGCGGTCAAGCCGATGCGCTTCCATCGCTTAAATGACAGGTAATTTACCAATTATCCCTCCTTCAAATATGTCCGCTTCGCTTGCTAGTGGCAAGCGCGCTATTTGCCAACGGGTTGCCGTCCGTTGCAGTCTGCGCGAAACAGAACTGCAAAAGTTGCCAAGTATGATACTTATATCCGCGCAAGTGTCAAGTAGTATTTAGTTCTCTTAACGATATTTATGCGCCGAAATGCGCGAATTTCGCCCGTTTCGAGGCGCGCTTGCGCATACTTGGCGGGAGCGCGAGGGAGTCGAACCCACCGTCCCGACCGCAGGGCCGGGACCATCGGATTTGAAGTCCGTGGAACCCACCGGAGCCCATCCGCTCCCATATCATACGCCGCTTTTGCGCCTCCAAACGGTTCGCGTTATAGCCGGCCGTTATAGTCGGCGGCGTCTGTATTCTACGAAGTCGACTATGATGCTGTCCACCTCATCCCACCAAAGGCTGCCGAGTATCAGCCCCTTGGGGACGTCGAACACCATCCAGCCATCCACCTGAAAATCGCGGTCAAGCTGCACATCGCCCCACAGGAACGGGGCGTACATATTCTCTTCCGGATCCGCCGCTTCTACAACCTTGGCCGCCTCAAACGGGTTGAGCGCGTCGATTCGCTCGCCACGCCTGTCCCCTAACTGAGCCGCCTCCGTGTCTATAAGCAGCGGCGTTACAAGGCTTGTGCGGTTGATGACCGCGATGTTGAGCAGCACAAGCTGGCGGTTGGACGCTCTGGGGCGTATGACTAGATGCTGCCCCGCGTTATCGGTGAACGCCAGCTTATCCACGATGAGCGGTTGCGTTGTATGCACTTCCAGGCTTCTGCCGCGCCCGCTCAAGCGCTCCGGCTCGCCGCCGCATCCCGCAAGCGCGGGGACGACGATTAGCAGCAGCGCCAGAATTGCGAAATGTGTTGCGGGCGTCTTGCCTGCGGCGGATCGATGCCTGAAGCAAGCCGAATTCGTCAGTGTGTTGATT
Organism: Dehalococcoidia bacterium; assembly: GCA_965203895.1. GTDB lineage: Bacteria > Chloroflexota > Dehalococcoidia > Lucifugimonadales > JADFKI01 > Bin90. The sequence goes on from CBDBDI010000003.1 coordinate 1,089,794, forward strand.
AGTGTCCGCATTCGGGTTTCTCTTCTGAAATGTCTTATTTACACTGCAGCCAGCGATGGCATTGCCCTGAGTTTGCCCACGATTTCGGGCAAGACCGCCAGCAGATAGTCCACATCCTCATCGGTGTTGTCGCGTCCCAGCGTGATGCGCAGACTGCCCTGCGCGAGCTCCGGGGAACGGCGAATGGCGAGCAGCACATGCGACGGCTCAAGCGATGCCGACGAGCATGCGCTGCCGCTGGAGGCGCACACGCCGGCGAAATCCAACCCTAGCAGCACCGGCTCGCCCTCAATGTCTTCAAACGATATGTTGACATTGTTGGGCAGGCGCTGCGTAAGGTGGCCGTTGAGATGCACTCTGTCAATGCTGTCGAATATGCCGCCTATGAGCTTGTCGCGCAGACGCAGGCAATTTGCCGCAACCTGCTCGCGCTCGGATGCCGCAAGGCGCAGCGCTTCGCTCATGCCTACGATGCCGGGAACGTTTTCGGTGCCGGATCTGCGCTGGCGCTCTTGGCCGCCGCCGGCGTTTTGCGCCTCAAACGGCGTTCCGCGCTTCACATACAGCAGCCCCACGCCCTTGGGCCCGTAAATCTTGTGCGCCGACAGGCTCATAAGATCAACGCCTATATCGCGAACGTTTATGTCGAGGAAGCCGGCCGCCTGCACAGCGTCGGTGTGCATAACGATAGTTCGGCGGCGGCGCTGCGCTTCCGCCTTCACGATGCGCGCGATTTCGGCGACAGGCTGTATCGTCCCGATTTCGTTGTTCGCCATCATCACGCTGACCAGAACGGTTTCGTCGGTGACGGCGCGCGCTACGGTCTGCGGGTCGACGATGCCGTATTCGTCGACGGGAACATAGGTTACATCAAAGCCGAACCGCTCAAGCTGATGGCAGGTATGCAGTACGGCGTGGTGTTCTATCGCGGTGGTGATGATGTGGTTGCCCGTATGTCGCAGCGCGAATGCCGCGCCCTTGAGCGCCGCGTTATCGGACTCGGTGCCGCCGCTTGTGAACACGATTTCGCTCATGCGCGCGCCGAGTACGCGCGCCGCCTGCTCGCGGGCGTCGTCCACCGCCTTGCGCGCTTCCTGCCCTATCGTGTATATGCTGGAAGGGTTGCCGAAGCCAAGCGAAAAGTACGGCAGCATCGCTTCCAACACTTCAGCGCGAACCGGGGTAGTCGCCGAGTGGTCCAGGTAAATTATGTTACCGGAACTTGCCATTGCCCTTCCCTAATTCCCTAAAATTGCTTGCCGCGGTTGCCGCCATTCGCTTGGCGCAAGCGCTGCGATTTCTGCGTAGGCGCTTCGGAGTTGCCCTATTCTATCACGGACTAGCGGCAGTCTCAAAAGCGGCGCCGATTTTGGGTAGCGTAGCCGATGAGTCGATACGCCAGTTTTGCGGCGGTGTAGGCGCAGGCGGCAGGTCCCTCATTCGGGCTTAACTCAGTTAGGTCAAAGCCCACGATGTTGCGCCGCTCGGCAACCGCGCGCAGAAGTTCGGTAATCTCACGCCACAGCAAGCCGTGCGGCTCCGGATTGCCTACCGCCGCCATAATAGACGGGTCTAGCGCATCCAAGTCGATGCTTATGTACACATTCGGCGTAAGGTTCGCCAGCGCCAATGCAATCGCATCCCGAATATCGTCCCCGGATTCGCGGCGGAAGTGCGTCGGCACGCGGTTTTCGCGGATAAAGCGCATTTCGGCGGCGCTGACGCTGCGCATGCCCACCAGCGTTAGCGGGCAGACATCGTAGATGCGCCGCGCAACCGACGCGTGTCCCCAGCGCGAGCCCATATAGCAGTCGCGCATATCTGCGTGGGCGTCCAAGTACAACACGGACAGATCAGCGTAGAGTTCGGCAAACGCTTGGACTGCGCCTATCGTGATGGTGTGTTCGCCGCCGAGCAGCGCCGTCAGCTTGCCGCGCGCCGCCGCGCTTCCGATTGCGGCGCGCACATTGGCTATCATCGCCTGCGGGCCGCTCACATTCGGCAGCAAGGCGGGCGTGGTGTGAATGCCAACCTCCGATATGTCCTTGCCAAGCTCAATGTCATAGTCTTCGAGATGGCGGGACGCCTCTATGATGGCGGCGGGGCCGTGCCTCGCGCCGGATTTGAACGAAGTGGTGCTATCATATGGCGCGGGGATAACCCATACGCCGGCGTCCGTCGGATCCGCTTCATGCGGCGGCGTGTCCAGAAAGGTTTGCCACTGCAGCGGCGCGCCGCCCAGCCGCTCATAATCCGATTCATTCATCGCAAATCCTGCCGCCGCTGTCGACTACGCATGCGTTGGGGTTATGCCTAATCATCGCGCGACGGCTGAGAGACCTGAGCTGCAACGCTGCCGGCCGCATCGGCGCTGTGGATCGCGTCGGGCGCGCGGTTGGCGCTGACGCGCTCGCGCACCATGCCGTTGTACGCTTGGCGCGGCGTTGCGAACTCGATGCCGCGCTCCAGCGTCCATACGCTCACTTCCGGCAGATCGAACGCCCGCTTTACATCCTCAAGCGATGCTTTTGCATCAAAGTCTTTGCAGCTAAATATGTCGATGTTGACATACCGCCTGTCCGGGAAGGTGTGAACGCTGATATGGCTTTCGGCGATAAGCACAAAGCCGGACACGCCCCAATCCTGCGCCGTCTTGCCGTGATACACATAAACCTGCGGCGGCACAATCTTGGTCATGCCGATGGCGGACGGGTATTCGTCCAGAAACCTGTACACCAGATCGGTGTCTTTGAGCTTGGCGGCGTCTGCGCCGTAGCCGTCAACTACGAGATGCAATGGCGGGTATCCTCACTAGATCGCAACGCTCTCGACGAAAATTTCGGTGTCCATTCAGATTATCACCGATAGTTGCGGCGCACAATGTTTATTGAAATTAGCGCTTAAACCTGCTTATAATTCCTAATCGCATACGCTTGAATGCGCGGCATAACACTACGCCGCATCGCGCGAATGCGCCCAAAAGCGAATATGGCGAATGCTAACCTATGCGCCGCGAAAGCGTATTAGTTACAGACGAGTTGCATAGCGCGCAGCGCGAACACCCTCGACACGGGGCGGCAGTATGATCGAGTTGGAACACATAAGCAAATACTACGGCGATTTCCCGGCGGTTACGGACATATCCTTTCGGGTTGAGCGGGGCGAAATCCTGGGCTTTCTAGGCCCGAACGGCGCCGGCAAATCAACTACGATGAAGGTCATCACCGGCTTTCATCCGCCCACCGAAGGCAAGGCGAGCATTGCCGGATACGACATCGTGAACGATTCGCTTGATGCGCGGCGGCACATCGGCTATCTGCCCGAAACGGTGCCGCTCTACAGCGATATGAGCGTGCGCGACTACCTGGGCTTTATGGGCAAGATACGCGGCATGTCCCCCGCCTACATCCGACGGCGCGCAAGCGAAGTGGTGGAAATCTGCCGCCTAGAAGAGTACCACTCTACTCATATCGGCAAACTATCCAAAGGCTTTAAGCAGCGGGTAGGCATCGCGCAGGCGATACTGCACGAACCCGATGTACTGGTGCTGGACGAGCCCACCATCGGCATCGACCCGATTCAGGTTGTAGAGACGCGCCAGCTCATAAAGAACTTGGGCGGTGAACACACGCTAATCCTGAGCACGCACATCTTGCCCGAAGTGAGCATGATTTGCGAGCGCGTCATCATCATCCACGAAGGGCAGATCGTCGCGGAAGACAAGCCGGAGAACCTCGCCGCCCGTCTGCGCGGTATAGAGCGCATTGAGATCGACGTCAAAGGCCCCTCGCGGGATATAGCCACGGCGCTTGAGAGCGTGGACGGCGTAGAGACCGTGCAGCACAGATACTCGCAAGCCGACGGCTTCTCCACATTCCTGGTTGTGGCGGCGCCCGAAGCCGAACCCAGAGCGCAGCTTGCGGCGGCGGTAGTAGGCGGCGGCTGGGGGTTGCTGCGCCTTCAGTCCATCGGAATGTCTCTCGAAGAGATATTTCTGCGCGTTACCACCGATGAGGCAATTCCCGATCCCGAAGACGGGGAGGAGGTTGAAGCGGATTGAACAACACACTCACAATAGCGTGGAAAGAGACGAAGGCGTACTTTTCAACGCCCACTGCCTACATCGTCGGCGCTATGTTCCTGGTGCTGACGGGCATATTCTTCGTATTCGATATGACCAGGCCGTTTGCGGAAGCGAGCGTCAGAAACTTCGTTTCGTGGGCAAACCTGTTCATTATGTTCCTAGCGCCCCTGCTCACGATGCGCCTGCTCGCCGAAGAGCAGAAGCTCGGCACGCTGGAACTGCTGCTCACTTCCCCCGTGCGCGATTGGGAAGTGGTGCTGGGCAAGTACATCGCAAGCCTCGCGATCTTGCTGGTCGCCATCGCGTTCACCCTGTACTATGTGGCGCTGCTGTACATATTCGGCAACCCGGACACCGGGCCCATCTTGAGCGCCTACCTGGGGCTGATCCTGTTCGGGGCGGCCGCGCTCGCAATCGGGCTTATGGCGTCATCGCTGTCGAGCAATCAGATTGTATCGGCGGTGGTGGGCATGGGCATCCTGCTGACGCTTTCGTTCATTGACAGGATAGCCACAATCGTGCAGGGGCTGGCGGCTGATGTGCTGACCGGCATCTCAATGAACGCCCACTTCACGGACTTCTCGCGGGGCGTCTTGGACACAAGCCATATCGTCTATTACCTGAGCATGGCGGCGGTGTTTCTGTTCATCGCCGTCCGCTCACTAGAAACGCGCAGGTGGCGGTAAGATGGTAGATCAAACCAGTTCCGGGGACAGCCTCAAAGGTCTGCTGCTGTCGTCGGTGCGCTCCACGGGCTTTTGGAGCTTCGTAACGGCGGTAGTCGGCATAGTGGCGCTGATAGCGGGCGGCGCGCTGTATTTCACCATCGAAGAGATACGCGACTTCTCCGTCAGCGTGGTAATCATCGGCATCGCGCTGATGTTCCTGGCGCTGGTGATGTCGCCGCGCGCTATCGCCATCTTCCTAGTCGGCAGACAGGGGCGTTACGGCAGCAACATCGTTGTGCTAACGATTGCGTTCTTCGTGATAATCGTGCTGCTCAACTTCCTGCTGTTCAGAAGCCCCACCCGCATTGATGTAACCGCAACGCGCGTGTTCACGCTGTCCGAACAGACCTTGCAGATACTAGGCGGCCTCGACCGAAATGTGCGCGCCAACGCCTTTTTCGTGCCAAACGACGCGCGCACCGGCCCAGCCCGCCAGCAAGCCGAAGATCTGCTCAACGAATTCACGCGGCGCAGCGGCAATTTCGGCTATCGCTTCATCGACCCCGAACTCCAGCGCAGCGTGGCGCAGCAGTACGGCGTTACCACCTTCCCATCCGTCGTATTCGAAAACCTCGCGGACGGCACGCTTCAGGATACGCAGGCTTACACTGAACAGGATTTCGTTACAAGTATCCTAATCGTAACCGGCGCGGACCAGAAAATCGTGTACTACTTAACCGGACACGACGAAGCGGCGGCGACCCGCGATCCGCTATCCGGGGCGATTGACCAAGACAACGGCTTTGATTTCGCGTTGGCGGGCATGCAGCGCGACAACTATCGCGTTGCGCCGCTCAACCTGAAGCAGACGGGCGAAGTGCCCGAAAACGCCGCCGTGCTGGTCATAGCGTCGCCCCGCAAAGATATGGACGCCGACGAGTTCGCGGCGCTGGATGCGTACATCAAGGGCGGCGGCAGGCTTATAGCGCTCTTCGATCCCACTACCCCGGACACTTTCAACGCTCTGATTTCCCAATGGGGCGTGTTCCTAGGCAGTATGAGCATCGCCGACGCCGTCAGCAATGTCGCGGGCGAAGAACTCACACCGCTGCTTCAGCAAGCAAACGGGCAGTATTTCGACAGCGATTCCCCGGCAGCGCCCGGCATCCCTATCGCAGACCGAATCGACGTTACCTTCTTCCCCGAAGCCGCCGCTATCGACCGGGTGCTGCCCGCCAGCGAAAGCCCGCCCTTCATCCAAATATCGCCGCTGGCAATGACCACGCCCGCGAGCTGGCTGGAAACAAACGCTAAGGAAGTGAACTACGATCCCGGCGAAGAGCGGCTGGGTCCCTTCCCCGTGGTGGTGGCGGTTGAGGCAAGCGGAACTATCGACGAAACGCTGCGCCATCCCACAACAAAGATAGTAGTGTTCGGCGATTCGGACTTTGCGAAAAACAAGTTCTTTTCGTCCAGCGACAACGCCGACATATTCCTGAACTCGGTCAACTGGCTCGCCGGGGACTACGACCTTATTTCCATAAGGCCCAAAGTCTTCCCCTTCCGCGAACTGGTGGTTACCACGCGGGAGCGCGACTTTATCAAGTGGTCGAGCTGGTTCGTGCCGCCCATGATTATGCTTATCATCGGCGCTGTGGTGTGGTGGCGAAGGCGCTAACAGGAGTAACTCCGAACAATGAATCTCAAGATTACCGGCGCGGTCGTTGTAGCGGCAATCGTGGTGGCGCTGATAGCGTGGAGCAACGTGTTCGCCATCGCCGCCGCCCGCTTCGAAGAGGGCAGCCTCGACGCCTACTACATCGTGCAGAGCAGCCCCGGGCGCTTCACGCTGCAGGAAAAGAAAGAGGACAAGTCCCCGTGGTTTTATCAGGTGTCCGAAGACGACATTCTGACCATCGGCGTGCGCTCCAACGATAACAGCGTCGACTTCTACCGCACGGATTCAAACACCTGGGCGTTCACCGACCCGGAAGGCATCCCGCCCAACTACAACCGCTGGGGCGGCATTACCCTGCTGCTCAGCGGCCCCGGCACGCGCCGCGATCTGACGGCGTTTCAACCCGTCATCGACGACCCCGCGCAGTACGGGCTTGACACGCCTGCCACCATCGTAGATGTAGGGCTGTCCGCAAACCGCAGCATCCAATTTCGGCTGGGCGATCTCACCACCGACGGCAGGCATCACTACGGGCAGGTCGTCGGATTTCCCGACCTGTTTCTCATAGCGTCTTCGTGGGGCGACGTCATCAGCAGGCTCGCCAACGAACCGCCCGTTCCCAAGTGGTATGTGCGGCGCGATCCCGCCAACATCGTGGAGCTGAACGCCTATCGCGGCAACCCGATACAGGAAGAGGTAACCTACGTCTCTTTCATTCAGGATTACAAGACCGGCGAATGGAGCGTCATAGACTACGACGTCGACAAGCAAGAGCAACCCATCGATCTGGATGTATGGGAACCGCTTATACCGCTGACGCCTGGGCCGGAGAATATGACAATCGCCGTGCCTGCGGTGGACGACCAAGACTACACGCCTTGGGGAATCGGGGACGACTCCAAGGCGATTGAGATACGCTTCTCAGGAACCACCGAGCGCGGCACGCGCTTCACCGACGGCGTGCTGTTCATACTTGGAAACAAGACCGATGACGGGCGGCGCTACTACGCCAAGTCCGAATCCAACTTCATACGCCAGCCGATAATCAGCCTCGACGCCGAATGGGTGGATACTTTCCTGAACCTGATTGACGATGTGCCATACGGCGAAGCGGAGGAAGATGCCGATGCGTCCAACTAACGCGCCGCTTGTCCCGCCGCCGCTTGCGCCGTCTCGTTGACGCGCAGCGCCGCTAAATCCGCGGCAACCGCCCTACCCTGCCTTGCAAAACGCCAACGCCACGCTTGAACGGATTGGAGATGCGCTATGCACGCTGAGATAGTGTCCATCGGCACGGAGCTGCTTATGGGCGAGCTTGTGGACACCAACTCGGCGTTCCTAGCGTCCGAACTCGCCAAGCTAGGCATTGAAGTGCGCTGGGTAACCAAGGTTGGCGATGACCCTCAACGCCTATTCGAAGTCATAGACCGCGCCTTCACTCGCTCCGACGTTACGCTCACATCCGGCGGGCTTGGCCCAACATCCGACGACCTCACCCGCGAAACTATCGCCCGCGTGTTCGGCGAAGAGATGAGCGTGCAAGACGATCTGTTAGCGCATCTCAAAAGCCTATTCGCCAATCGCGGCTTCCCAATGCCGGAAACCAACATCAAGCAGGCGACGCTCATCCCATCGGCGCAGGCGATCCCCAACCCGATGGGCACCGCGCCCGGCTGGTGGGCGGAGCGCAACGGCGCCGTAATCGCGGCTATGCCGGGCCCGCCCCGCGAAATCCAACGCATGTGGGAGCGCGAAATCGCGCCGCGCCTCAAAGAGCGCAACCCCGGCGTCGCCATCGTTACGCGCAACCTGAAGACATTCGGCATAACCGAAGGCGGGCTGGACGAAATGCTGTCCCCGCTGTTCAAGAGCGAAAACCCGCAACTCGGCATCTACTCCAAGCAGGACGGCATACACTTGCGCGCCATCGCAACCGCCGCCACCGACGCAGAGGCGCGCGCGCTGATTGCGCCGATGGAATCGGATATACGCCGCATCATCGGCGACGACGCCATATGGGGCTTGGATGACGAAACGCCTGAAGGCAAGGCGATAGCGCAGCTGCGGGAATGCGGCGTTACGCTGGGCGTGATGGAATCGTTCACCGGCGGGCTGCTTTTGAGCAACTTGGCGGATGCCGAAGGCGGCGACAAAGTTCTAGCTGGTGGCGCAGTCGTCCACAGCGCGGACGGCTTGGCGCGACAGGGCGTCGACGCCGCGCTAATCGAGCGCCACGGCGTCGCAAGCCCCCAAGTCGCCGAGGATATGGCGCGCGCAGCACGCAGCCTATTCGCCGCCGATGTAGGCGTCGGCATTAGCCCGCTTGCCAGCGATGCGTCCGACGCCGCCCCCGCCGGCGCCTCATACATCGGATTCGCCGCCGATGGGCGCAGCGCCTCGACATCCGGCCGCTACCCCACCCGCCGCCTGCGCATCCGCAGCCGCGCCGCAACGCACGCATTGCTGGGCCTATGCCGCTTCCTGCAAAGGCAAAGCCTGCAGGGGCCGACGCTGAGGCGATAAGTTGACACATTCGCCGATGGAAAAGCCCAAAGCATTCGCTTACAGACTCGCCGCCGCGCAACGGCAAGCTTGGCTGCCGCCGGCTCTACTGCTGCTTGCGCTCTCGTCCGTATTCCTATTCGGCGGCGACCAACGCGGATACTTCTATCGCAGCGAAAACTATCGAGCAGGCACTCACGATGAACTATCGGCAAAAAATATGGCGATAGTCGAGAACCTGTCCCCGGAGCATCATTTTGCGATGTTCATCCGTCAAATTCCTGAGGCGGATGGCAAGCCCACTTATCACCCATATAGCCGCTTCCCTATTGGCAGTTATGCGCTGATTAAGCTGGCGACGCTGCCTTTCGGAGACAATCTGCCAGACAAAATCTACGCCGCCCGAATGCTGATGCTGCTGTTCTTCGCCGCCGCCGCGCTAATGGCGTACCTGGCGCTGCGCCGCCTCACCGCAAGCCGCTGGATCGCGCTGACCGCAACGTTGCTGGCGTTCTCTTCCCCTTTCTGCTTGTACTACGGCGACGCGATTACCAGCGAAGCTATCGTAGATCTATTCGCGGTACTGCTGGTCTTTCATGGGATGGCGGTATTCGAGCAGGAAGGGCGTTTCCGTCAGCTTGCCGTCAAGACATGCGCAGCGCTGTTTTTAGGCTGGCATGTATATGCGCTGCTGCTGCCGTTCATCGCTTTCGGACTGATACGCGAACTCACCAAAACTCGCTTGGAAAGGCTCCGCCCTCCCGTCGCATTGCGCCAACTAAAGCATACGGCGCTCTCTTTGCTGCGCAGCCGCTACTTGGCGCTCGGCGTCATCGCGCTGGCTTTCGGCATATCTATGCTGACATTTAACTTCACAAATGAATACTTCGCCCTGAACCGCGAAATCCCATTGACTGAGATCCCATCATTCAAGTCGATGCTGAACACCACAGGCGTCGAGCGTATATCAGAAAGATACGACCATCATCTGCCTTGGCGCGTCTTCTTGGAGCGTCAGTTTCACCGCGTCGGCGCGACGTTCCTACCCTACGCCTTCTCTCCGACGTTCGTGGATAACGACAACAGAAATGCGATGCTGCGATTATTCGTCATGTTGGGGATAGCGGTGTCCGTTGCAAGCCTGATTGGATTGCTGTTTGTCCGGCGCTATACAATGCTCTGGGCAACCCTAGCGCTTAGCGGCTTCTGCTGGGCGTTGCCCATGCGCGGCTCCACCGCATACCCGTCCCATCACTTCGAAGGCTTATTCTACATCGGCGTCGCGCTAACGCTATTCTCAATCATCCTGCTGTGCCTACGCAGACTGTCGGGCGAGCGGTTTGTCGCTGCGCTGTCTGTCGCTGCGCTGCTGATATTCGCATTTTCCGCTCTGCGAATGTCTCAGCTAACCAACTCCGTCCAAACGGCAGAGCTTCAGGAAACGGCAGTCGCCGACTTTGAAGCCATCCGCAATGCGACGGACGGGAAGGCAGTGCTGACTAACTCTCTGCCTGGATTTCTCAACAGAAGGGAAGTCATCTACTACTATCTCTCCAGAAGTCCCATACTACATGGAAACGAAACTGTGGCGCCTGAACGCTCGCTCGACTTTATAGTCACGGGCGCGCGCGCAGACGGACTCGCTTCACTCACGCCGCAAAATCGAGTAGCGTTCCTTTATGAATGGAATGACTACTACGGACACATAAACGAAACCATAGAGAAGGCGAGCGAACCGCTAATCCGATCCGACTTTGATGTGTATCTCAGTAATGACACTCTGATATATGTCAAATACAGTTGCATCTATATTAATGATACTGACGCGCTCTTCTTCTTGGCGACATATCCCGTCGCCGAAAGCGACCTGCCCGACTGGGCCAGACAGTACGGCTTCGAAAACCGCGACTTCAGATTCCACAACTTCGGCTTCCGGCAGAGATCTGAGCCGAGCGCCAATCGGTGCATCGCCATAATGCCGCTCCCGGATTACGACATCGCCCGCATATCCACTGGCCAGTACATACGCCAGGCAGACGGCTCAACCGCACACCTGTGGAAGGGCGAAATCAATTTCCCAAATCGGCTTACCGACGGCATGTTAAGACAGATAACCGAAACCATATCGCAGGCAGGCGCGCCGATAATTAGCTCCGAATTCGACGTGTATCTCAGCGACGGCGCTCTGATATATTCCAACGACGATTGCCCCATAAGCTACACTAAGGCTTCTTTCTTCTTGGCGCTATATCCCGCCGACGAAAACGACTTGTCCGCCGACGCTAGGCGGCGAGGGTTTGATAATCGCGACTTCGGATTCCACAAAGGCGGCTTCTGGAGAAGTGATGAGCGGTGCATTGCAGTAGCGCCGCTGCCGGATTATGACATAGCGCGCATATACACCGGCCAGTACATCCAAGTAGCAGACGGCTCAACCCAACACCTGTGGGAAGGCGACTTCAATTTCCCAAATCGGTTTGCCGACGACCATATGAGCCGCATAGACGAAACCATAGCGCAGGCGGGCGCGCCGATAATCCGATCCGACTTCGACGTCTATCTCAACGACGGCGCTCTGATATATTCCAACGCCGACTGCCCTATAAGCTACACCAAGGCTACTTTCTTTTTGGCGCTATATCCCGCCGACGAAAACGACTTGCCCCCTGAGGCTAGGCGGCACGGCTTCGATAATCGCGACTTCGGCTTCCACGAAGGCGGCTTCTGGGGAAGCGATGAGCGGTGCGTCGCAGTAGCGCCGCTGCCGGACTATGACATAGCGCGCATATACACCGGCCAATACATTCAGGCGACAGACGGCTCAACCGAGCACCTATGGGAAGGCGATGTCAGCCTGACGGAGGCAGCGCGTTGACACTCTTGCCGATGAAAACACTCAAATCATTCGTCCACAACAGACTCGCATCCCTACAAAGCCGCGCTTGGCTGCCGCCGGCGCTGCTGCTGCTTGCGCTCTCATCCGTGTTCATATTCGACGACGGCCGCGGCTACCACCACAAAGGGACAACAGACACTCACGACGAACTATCTGCAAAGAACATGGCGATAGCCGAGAACCTGTCCATAGATCATAATTTCACGATGTTCATACGTCAGGTTTTGGGCGCAGACGGAGAGCATTTCTATTGGATGTACAATCGCTTCCCCATTGGCAGTTATGCGCTGATTAAGCTGACGGGACTGCCTTTCGGAGATAATCTGTCAGCCAAAATCTACGCCGCCCGAATGCTGATGCTGCTGTTCTTCGCCGCCGCCGCGCTAATGGCGTACCTGGCGCTGCGCCGCCTCACCGCAAGCCGCTGGATCGCGCTGACCGCCGTCCTGCTGGCATTCTCTTCCCCTTTCTGCCTGTACTACGGCGACGCGATTACCGGCGAAGCCATCGTAGATATATTCGCAGTACTGCTGGTCTTTCACGGCATGACGGTATTCGAGCAGGAAGGACGCTTCCGGCAACTCCTAGCCAAGACTTGCATAGCGCTGTTTTTAGGCTGGCATGTATATGCGCTGCTGCTGCCGTTCATCGCTTTCGGACTGATGCGCGAACTCACCAAAACTCGCTTGGACGGCTCCGTCCCTCCAATCGCATTGCGTCAACTAAAGCATACGGCGCTCTCTTTGCTGCGCAGCCGCTATTTGGCGCTCGGCGTAATCGCGCTGGCTTTCGGCATGTCTATGCTGACGCTTAACTTCACAAGCGAATACTTCGCCTTGAACCGCGAAACCCCGTTGACCGAACTGCCGTCGTTCAAGTCGATGCTGAACCGCACAGGCGTCGATTCGCCTCACACAGAAAGATACGCACATCATCTGCCTTGGCGCGTCTTCTTGGAGCGGCAGTTTCACCGCGTCGGCGCAATGTTGCTGCCTTACGCCTTCTCGCCGCCATTCGTGGATAGAGATCACAGAGACGTGATGCTGCGATTATTCGTCATAATAGGAATAGCGGTGTCCGGCGCAAGCCTGATTGGGTTGCTGTTCGTCCGCCGCTATGCAATGCTCTGGGCAGCCCTGGCGCTTAGCGGCTTCTGCTGGGCGCTGCCCATGCGCCACACCACCGCATTCCCGTCCCATCACTTCGAGGGCTTATTCTACATCGGCGTCGCATTAACGCTGTTCTCAATCATCCTGCTGTGCCTGCGCAGATTGGCGGGCGAGCGGCTTGTCGCGGCGCTGTCCGTCGCCGCGCTGCTGATATTCGCATTCTCCGCCTTGCGAATGTCTCAACTAAACGACTCCAACCAAACGGCAGAACTTCATGAAGCGGCAGTCGCCGACTTTGAAGTCATCCGCAGCGCCACGGACGGGAAGGCAGTGCTGATTAGCTCTCTGCCTGGATTTACCAGCAGAAGGTATCTCGTCAACCATTATCTCTCCGGGAGACCTATACTATATGGAAACGAAACTGTGGCGCCTGAACGCTCGCCCGACTTTATAGTCACGGGCGCGCGCGCAGACGGACTCGCTTCACTCACGCCGCAAAACCGAAGGGTGTTCCTTTATGAATGGAATGAGTACCACAAATACATAACCGAAACCATAGCGCAGGCGAGCGAACCGCTAATCCGCTCCAACTTCGACGTGTATATCAGCGATGACACTCTGATATATGTCAAAGACGGCTGCAGTAGGAATGATACTACTAATGATACTACTGACGACGCGCTTTTCTTCTTGGCGGCATATCCCGTCGACGAAAGCGCCCTGCCCGTCGAGTCCAGACAGCACGGCTTCCAAAACCTCGACTTCGTCTTCTACTACAACGGCATCCGGCTGAGCGACGATCTCAGCGACGATCTCAGCGACGATCGGTGCATCGCCGTAGCGCCGCTCCCGGATTACGACATCGCCCGCATATCCACCGGACAGTACACCAGACTCGCAGACGGCTCAACCCAACACCTGTGGAAGGGCGAATTCAATTTCCCAAATCGGCTTGCCGACGACCGGCTAATACGGATAGACGAAACTATAGCGCAGGCGGGCGCGCCGATAATCGACTCCGACTTCGACGTGTATCTCGACGACGGCGCTCTGATATATTCCAACGACGACTGCCCCGCAAGCTACACTAAGGCTTCTTTCTTCTTGGCGCTATATCCCGCCGACGAAAGCGACCTGCCCGCCGAGGCTAGGCGGCGCGGCTTCGATAATCGCGACTTCGGATTCCGCGAAGGCGGCTTCTGGGGAAGCGACAACGACCGGTGCATCGCCGTAGCGCCGCTGCCCGATTATGACATCGCGCGCATATACACCGGCCAATACATCCAAGTGGCGGACGGCTCGACCCAACACCTGTGGGAAGGCGACTTCACCTTCCCAAATCGGCTTGCCGACGACCATATGAGACGGATAGACGAAACCATAGCGCAGGCGGGCGCGCCGATAATCCGCTCCGACTTCGACGTGTATCTCAACGACGGCGCTCTGATATATTCCAACGACGACTGCCGCATAGGCTACACTAACGCTTCTTTCTTCTTGGCGCTATACCCCGCCGACGAAAACGACCTGTCCGCCGAGGCTAGGCAACGCGGCTTCGATAATCGCGACTTCGGCTTCCACGAAGGCGGCTTCCGGGGAAGCGACGGGCGGTGCGTCGCGGTAGCGCCGCTGCCGGATTATGACATAGCGCGCATATACACCGGCCAATACATACAACAGGCGGACGGCTCAACCGTACACCTGTGGGAGGGCGATGTCAGCCTAAATGAGGCAGCGCGTTGACACTTTCGCCGATGAAAACATTCAAAGCATTCGTCCACAGACTCGCTTCCCTGCAAAGCCGCGCTTGGCTGCCGCCGGTTCTGCTGCTGCTTGCGCTCTCGTCCGTGTTCATCTTCGACGACGGCCGCGGCTACCACCACAAAGGGACAACAGACACTCACGACGAACTATCTGCAAAAAATATGGCAATAGTCGAGAACCTGTCTATAGATCATAATTTTGCGATGTTCATCCGTCAAATTCCTGAGGCGGATGACAAGCCCGCTTATCACCCATATAACCGCTTCCCTATTGGCAGTTATGCGCTGATTAAGCTGGCGGGTCTGCCCTTCGGAGACGACCTGTCAGCCAAAATCTACGCCGCCCGGATGCTGATGCTGCTGTTCTTTGCCGCCGCCGCGCTAATGGCGTACCTGGCGCTGCGCCGCCTCACCGCAAGCCGCTGGATCGCGCTGACCGCAGCGCTGCTGGCGTTCTCTTCCCCTTTCTGCCTGTACTACGGCGACGCGATTACCGGCGAAGCCATCGTAGATATATTCGCGGTACTGCTGGTCTTTCACGGGATGGCGGTATTCGAGCAGGAAGGGCGTTTCCGCCAGCTTGCCGTCAAGACATGCGCAGCGCTGTTTTTAGGCTGGCATGCGTATGCGCTGCTGCCGCCGTTCATCGCTTTCGGGCTGATGCGCGAACTCACTAAAACTCGCTTGGACGGCTCCGTCCCTCCTATCTGGTTGCGTCAACTAAAGCATACGGCGCTCTCTTTGCTGCGCAGCCGCTATTTGGCGCTCGGCGTAATCGCGCTGGCTTTCGGCATATCTATGCTGACGCTTAACTTCACAAATGAATACTTCGCCTTGAACCGCGAAACCCCGTTGACCGAACTGCCGTCGTTCAAGTCGATGCTGAACCGCACAGGCGTCGATCGTATATCAGAAAGATACGACCATGATCTGCAGTGGCGCGCCTTTGATCTGCCTTGGCGCGTCTTCTTGGAGCGGCAGTTTCACCGCGTCGGCGCAATGTTGCTGCCTTACGCCTTCTCGCCGCCATTCGTGGATAGAGATCACAGAGACGTGATGCTGCGATTATTCATCATAATAGGAATAGCGGTGTCCGGCGCAAGCCTGATTGGGTTGCTGTTCGTCCGCCGCTATGCAATGCTCTGGGCAACCCTGGCGCTTAGCGGCTTCTGCTGGGCGCTGCCCATGCGCCACACCACCGCATTCCCGTCCAATCACTTCGAGGGCTTATTCTACATCGGCGTCGCATTAACGCTGTTCTCAATCATCCTGCTGTGCCTGCGCAGATTGGCGGGCGAGCGGCTTGTCGCGGCGCTGTCCGTCGCCGCGCTGCTGATATTCGCATTCTCCGCCTTGCGAATGTCTCAACTAAACGACTCCAACCAAACGGCAGAACTTCATGAAGCGGCAGTCGCCGACTTTGAAGTCATCCGCAGCGCCACGGACGGGAAGGCAACGCTGATTAGCTCTCTGCCTGGATTTACCAGCAGAAGGTATCTCGTCAACCATTATCTCTCCGGGAGACCTATACTATATGGAAACGAAACTGTGGCGCCTGAACGCTCGCCCGACTTTATAGTCACGGGCGCGCGCGCAGACGGACTCGCTTCACTCACGCCGCAAAACCGAAGGGTGTTCCTTTATGAATGGAATGAGTACCACAAATACATAACCGAAACCATAGCGCAGGCGAGCGAACCGCTAATCCGCTCCAACTTCGACGTGTATATCAGCGATGACACTCTGATATATGTCAAAGACGGCTGCAGTAGGAATGATACTACTAATGATACTACTGACGACGCGCTTTTCTTCTTGGCGGTATATCCCGTCGACGAAAGCGACCTGCCCGTCGGGTCCAGACAGCACGGCTTCCAAAACCTCGACTTCATCTTTTACTATAACGGCATCCGGCTGAGCGACGATCTCAGCGACGATCTCAGCGACGATCGGTGCATCGCCGTAGCGCCGCTCCCGGATTACGACATCGCCCGCATATCCACCGGACAGTACACCAGACTCGCAGACGGCTCAAAGCCACACCTGTGGAACGGCAAATTCAATTTCCCAAATCGGCTTGCCGACGACCGGTTAAGGCAGATAGACGAAACCATAGCGCAGGCGGGCGCGCCGATAATCAGCTCCGACTTCGACGTCTATCTCGACGACGGCGCTCTGATATATTCCAACGACGACTGCCCCGCAAGCTACACCAAGGCTTCTTTCTTCTTGGCGCTATACCCCGCCGACGAAAACGACTTGTCCGCCGACGCTAGGCTGCGCGGCTTCGATAATCGCGACTTCGGATTCCACGAAGGCGGCTTCTGGGGAAGCGACGACGAGCGGTGCATCGCGGTAGCGCCGCTGCCGGACTATGACATAGCGCGCATATACACCGGCCAGTACATCCAACAGGCGGACGGCTCGACCCAACACCTGTGGGAAGGCGACTTCACCTTCCCAAATCGGCTTGCCGACGACCATATGAGACGGATAGACGAAACCATAGCGCAGGCGGGCGCGCCGATAATCCGCTCCGACTTCGACGTGTATCTCAACGACGGCGCTCTGATATATTCCAACGACGACTGCCGCATAGGCTACACTAACGCTTCTTTCTTCTTGGCGCTATACCCCGCCGACGAAAACGACCTGTCCGCCGAGGCTAGGCAACGCGGCTTCGATAATCGCGACTTCGGCTTCCACGAAGGCGGCTTCCGGGGAAGCGACGGGCGGTGCGTCGCGGTAGCGCCGCTGCCGGATTATGACATAGCGCGCATATACACCGGCCAATACATACAACAGGCGGACGGCTCAACCGTACACCTGTGGGAGGGCGATGTCAGCCTAAATGAGGCAGCGCGTTGACACTTTCGCCGATGAAAACATTCAAAGCATTCGTCCACAGACTCGCTTCCCTGCAAAGCCGCGCTTGGCTGCCGCCGGTTCTACTGCTGCTTGCGCTCTCGTCCGTGTTCATCTTCGGCGCTGAACACCGCGGCTATTTCTACAAAGGGACAAGAGGCATTCACGAGCAAATATCGTCAAAGAACATGGCGATAGTCGAGAACCTGTCTATCGATCATCATTTTGCGATGTTCATCAGACAGACTTTAGACACAGACGGCAAGCCCGCATATGAGCCATATAGCCGCTTCCCCATCGGCAGTTATGCGCTGATTAAGCTGGCGACGCTGCCTTTCGGAGACAATCTGTCAGCCAAAATCTACGCCGCCCGAATGCTGATGCTGCTATTCTTCGCCGCCGCCGCGCTAATGGCGTACCTTGCGCTGCGCCGCATCACAGCAAGCCGCTGGATCGCGCTGACCGCAACGGCGCTGGCGTTCTCTTCCCCTTTCTGCTTGTACTACGGCGACGCGATTTCCAGCGACGCAATCGTAGATGTATTCGCGGTACTGCTGGTCTTTCATGGGATGGCGGTTTTCGAGCAGGAAGGGCGTTTCCGTCAGCTTGCCGTCAAGACATGCGCAGCGCTGTTTTTAGGCTGGCATGCGTATGCGCTGCTGCCGCCGTTCATCGCTTTCGGGCTGATGCGCGAACTCACTAAAACCCGCTTGGACGGCTCCGTCCCTCTCATCGCATTGCGTCAACTAAAGCATACGGCGCTCTCTTTGCTGCGCAGCCGCTATTTGGCGCTCGGCGCAGTTGCGCTGCTTTTTGGCGTCTCGATGCTGGCTATCAACTTCACGAATGAATACTTCGCCCTGAACCGTGAAGTTCCATTTACCGAAACGCCCTCGTTCAGTTCGATGTTGAACCGCACAGGCGTCGACTCGTACATCCACGAAGAAAAGCTTCGCATCAATTTGTATTGGCGGCCTTTTCTGGAGCGTCAGTTTCACCGCGTCGGCGCGATGTTGCTGCCCTACGCCTTCTCCCCGTCATTCGTGGATCACGATAGCAAAGAGGTGATGCTGCGATTATTCGTCATGCTAGGAATAGCCGCGTCCGGCGCAAGCCTGATTGGATTGCTGTTCGTCCGGCGCTATACAATGCTCTGGGCAGCCCTAGCGCTTAGCGGCTTCTGCTGGACGCTGCCCATGCGCAACAACACCGCATACCCGTCCCATCACTTCGAAGGCTTATTCTACATCGGCGTCGCGTTAACGCTGTTCTCGCTCGTGTTGCTGTGCATACGCAGACTGTCGGGCGAGCGGCTTGTGGCGGCGCTGTCCGTCGCGGCGCTGCTGATATTCGCATTTTCCGCTCTGCGAATGGCTCAACTAAACGACTCCATCCAAACGGCAGAACTTGCAGAACTTCAGGAAGCGGCAGTCGCCGACTTTGAAGTCATCCGCAGCGCCACGGACGGGAAGGCAGTGCTGGCTAACTCTCTGCCCAGATTTATCAACAGAAAGGAAGTCATCTACTATTATCTCTCCGGAAAGCCTATACTATATGGAGGCGAAACTATGGCGCCTGAACGCTCGCCCGACTTTATAGTCACGGGCGCGCGCGCAGACGGACTCGCTTCACTCACGCCGCAAAATAGAATTCTATTTCTTTACGAATGGAATGCCTACCACAGACACATGACTGAGGACATAGATAAGGCGAGCGAACCGCTAATCCGCTCCGACTTTTTTGATGTGTATCTTAACGGCAACAACCTGCTATACGTTAAAGACGGTTGCAGCTGGAATGATACTGACGCGCTCTTCTTCTTGGCGGCATTTCCCGTCGACGACAGCGACCTGCCCGACTGGGCCAGACAGTACGGCTTCCAAAACCTTGACTTCGCCTTCAACTACAACGGCCTTCGGCGGAGCGCCGAGCTGAGCGACGATAGGTGCATTGCCATAACGCCGCTGCCAGATTACGACATCGCCCGCATATACACCGGCCAATACATCCGACTTGCAACCGGCTCAATCGTACACCTGTGGGAAGGCGAAATCCGCCCGTCAATCCATGATCGACTGAGACGCATAGACGAAACCCTAGCGCAGGCGGGCGAACCGCTGATCCGCTCCGACTTTGACGTGTATATCAGCGCTGACACTCTGCTATATGTCAAAGACACTTGCAGCGCGAATGATACTGACGCGCCCTTCTTCTTGGCGGCATTTCCCGTCGACGAAAGCGACCTGCCCGTCGGTTTCAGACAGCGCGGCTTCCAAAACCTCGACTTCGGCTTCCAGGAAAACGGTATCCGGCAGAGCGATGATCGGTGCATCGCAGTAGCGCCGCTGCCCGATTATGACATAGCGCGCATATACACCGGCCAATACGTTCAAGTGGCAGACGGCTCAGCCCAACACCTGTGGGAGGGCGATGTCAGACTAAATGAGGCAGCGCGTTGACACTTTCTCCGATGAAACCACTCAAAGCATTCGTCCACAAACTCGCTTGCCTCCAAAGCCGCGCTTGGCTTCCGCCGGCTCTGCTGCTGCTTGCCCTCTCCACGATGTTCATATTCGGCGGCGACCGCCGCGGCTATTTCTATCGGGATGACAGACACTACGAACTATCTGCAAAAAATATGGCGATAGCCGAGAACTTGTCCCCCGAACATCATTTTCTGATGTTTCGCGGTCAGACCTTAGACGCAGCTGGCAAGCCTGCTTATAGACTATACAACCGCTTCCCTATCGGCAGTTATGCGCTGATTAAGCTGGCGACTCTGCCCTTCGGAGACGACCTATCAGCCAAAATCTACGCCGCCCGAATGCTGATGCTGCTGTTCTTTTCCGCCGCCGCATTCCTCGCCTATCTGTCGCTGCGCCGCCTCGCTTTCAACCGATGGATCGCGCTGACGGCTACGCTGCTGGCGTTCTCGTCTGCATACCCCCTGTACTACAGCGACGTCATTGCCAGCGAAGCGATTGTAGATCTGTTCGCGATACTGCTGGTCTTTCACGGCATGACGATATTCGAGCAGGAAGGACGCTTCCGGCAGCTCCTAGCCAAGACTTGCATAGCTCTGCTCTTAGGTTGGCATGTGTATGGGCTGCTGCTGCCGTTCATCGCTTTCGGGCTGATGCGTGAACTTATCAAGGTTATCAAGGCGCTTTCAGAAGTTTCTCACACATACGGCGTATTGCATCAAGTAAGACATCTAGCGCTCTACTTGGCGCGCAGCCGTTATATAACGCTCGGCGCGGTAGCGCTGCTCTTCGGCGTCTCAGTGCTGACGCTTAACTTCACAAATGAATACTTCGCGCTGAACCGCGAAACTCCGCTGACCGCTCTACCCTCATTCAACTCCATGATAAACCGCACAACAGAAGGATTCCAGGAGGGGGAGGCTTATGACAAATATGCTGCCTGGAGCAATCTTCTGGAGATTCAGTTTTACCGCATCGGCACGATGTTCCTGCCCTACGCCTTTTCCCCGACATATGCGGAACTGTCAGACGGCGAGTACACGCTGCCGCGGCTATTTGTCATATTGGGAATGGCGGCGTCCATCGCGACTCTGATTGGATTGCCGCTCGCGCGCCGCTACAAAATCCTGCTGGCGTCCCTAGCGCTGAGCGGCTTCGGTTGGGCGGCGCTTGTGCGCTATAACGCCGGATTTCCATGGCACAACTTCGAGGGCGTATTCCACATCGGCATCGCGCTAATTCTTATTTCATTCGTCTTGCTGGCGGCGTATAGACTGCTAGGCGAGCGGCTTGTCGCAGCGTTAGCCGTCATATCCCTAGCGGTGTTCGCCCTATCGGGCTGGCGGATAGCGCAGCCAAACGACGCAAATGCCGTCGGTCAAGAAATCGAATTCCACAAAGCCATAACCTCCGATTTTCAACTCATCCGCAGTATGACGGACGGGAAGATAATATGGCCCTGGCAAATGTACGATGGTTACCTTAATGTAATAGGCACTTACTACCTCACTGGATCTGGATATAGAGTGATTGGACCGCCCTATCCGCACGCCCCATTCGTAGTTACGAGCATAAAGGCAGACGGACTCGCCTCGCTCACGCCGCAGAATCAAATAGTGTTCCTTTACGAGTGGGATGAATTCCAAAGATACATAACCGAAGCCATAGCGCCGGCGGGCGAGCCGATAATCAGCTCCGACTTCGACGTCTATCTCAACGCCGACACTCTGATATATGTCAAAGACGGTTGCGGCGAGGATGATACTGACGCGCCCTTCTTCTTGGCGGCATATCCGGTTGACGAAAGCGACCTGCCCGACTGGGCCAGACAGTACGGCTTCCAAAACCGCGACTTCAAATTCCAAGACCCCAGATTCCAAGACTTCGGCTTCCGGAGAAGCGCCGAGCAATGCATCGCCATAAGGCGGCTCCCGGATTACGACATCGCCCGCATATCCACCGGCCAGTACACGCGACAGGCAGACGGCTCAAAGCCACACCTGTGGAACGGCAAATTCAATTTCCCAAATCGGCTTGCCGACGACCGATTAAGACGGATAGACGAAACTATAGCGCAGGCGCGCGCGCCGATAATCGGCTCCGACTTCGACGTGTATCTCGACGACGGCGCTCTGATATATTCCAGCGACGACTGCCGGATAATCTACACTAAGGCTACTTTCTTCTTGGCGCTATACCCCGTCGACGAAAACGACCTGCCCGCCGAGGCTAGGCGGCGCGGATTCGATAATCGGGACTTCGGCTTCCACAAAGGCGGCTTCTGGGGAAGCGACGACAGGCGGTGCATCGCCGTAGCGCCGCTGCCGGATTATGACATAGCGCGCATATACACCGGCCAGTACATCCAACAGGCAGACGGCTCAACCCAACACCTGTGGGAAGGCGACTTCACCTTCCCAAACCGGCTTGCCGACGACCGGTTAAGACGGATAAACGAAACCATAGCGCAGTCGGGCGCGCCGATAATCAGCTCCGACTTCGACGTGTATCTCAGCGACAGCGCTCTGATATACTCCAACGACGACTGCTCCATAAGCTACACTAACGCTTCATTCTTCTTGGCGCTATACCCTGCCGACGAAAGCGACTTGTCCGCCGAGGATAGGCAACGCGGCTTTGATAATCGGGACTTCGGATTTCACAAAGGCGGCTTCTGGGGAAGCGATGAGCGGTGCATCGCAGTAGCCCCGTTGCCCGATTATGACATAGCGCGCATATACACCGGCCAATACATTCAAGCGCCAGACGGCTCAGCCCAACACCTATGGGAAGGCGATGTCCACCTGCCGGAGATAACGAATTGACGCTCTTGTCGATGCAGCCGCTCAAAGCATTCGTCCACAGACTCGCTTGTCTGCAAAGCCGCGCTTGGCTGCCGCCGGCTCTGTTGCTGCTTGCCCTCTCCACGATGTTCATATTCGGCGGCGACCGCCGCGGCTATTTCTATCGGGATGACAGACATTACGAACTATCTGCAAAAAATATGGCGATAGTCGAGAACTTGTCCCCGGAGCATCATTTTGTGATGTTTCGCGGTCAGACATTATACACAGACGGCAAGCCTACTTATAGACTATACAACCGCTTTCCCATCGGCAGTTATGCGCTGATTAAGCTAGCGACTCTGCCTTTCGGGGACAATATGTCCGCCAAGATCTACGCCGCCCGAATGCTGATGCTGGCGTTCTTTGCCGCAGCCGCGCTAATGGCGTACCTGTCGCTGCGCCGCCTCGCTTTCAGCCCATGGATCGCGCTGACGGCTACGCTGCTGGCGTTCTCGTCCGCATACCCCCTGTACTACAGCGACGTCATTTCCAGTGAAGCGATTGTAGATGTGTTCGCGATACTGCTGGTCTTTCACGGCATGGCGATATTCGAGCGGGAAGGACGCTTCCGGCAGCTCCTAGCCAAGACTTGCATAGCGCTGCTTTTGGGTTGGCATGTATATGGGCTGCTGCTGCCGTTCATCGCTTTCGGGCTGATGCTTAGTCTCCTCAAAACTCGCGTGGACGCCTCCGTTCCGATCCTTTCATTGCGCCAAATAAAGCATACGGCGCGCGCTATGCTGCGCAGCCGCTATTTGGCGCTCGGCGCGGTAGCGCTGCTCTTCGGCGTCTCAGTGCTGACCATTAACTTCACAAATGAATACTTCGCGCTGAACCGCGAAACTCCGCTGACCGAACTACCCTCTTTCGACTCCATGATAAACCGCACAACAGAAGGATTCCGGGAAGAAGTAGACAAATATGTTGCCTGGAGCAATTTTCTGGAGCGTCAGTTTTACCGCATCGGCGTGATGTTCACGCCCTACGCCTTTTCCCCGCCATATGCGGAAGTGTCCGACGGCGAGTACACGCTGCCGCGGCTATTTGTCATATTGGGAATGGCGGCGTCCATCGCGACTCTGATTGGATTGCCGCTCGCGCGCCGCTACAAAATCCTGCTGGCCTCCCTAGCGCTGAGCGGCTTCGGTTGGGCGGCGCTTGTGCGCTATAACGCCGGACTTCCATGGAGCAACCACGAGGCCATATTTCACATCGGCATCGCGCTAACTCTTATTTCACTCGTCTTGCTGGCGCTGCATAGACTGCTAGGCGAGCGGCTTGTCGCAGCGTTAGCCGTCATCTCCCTAGCGGTGTTCGTCCTATCGGGCTGGCGGATAGCGCAGCCAAGCGACGCCGGTCAAGAAATCGAATTCCACAAAGCCATAACCTCCGACTTTCAACTCATCCGCAGTATGACGGACGGGAAGATAATATGGCCCTGGCAAATGTACGAGGGTTACTATAATGTAATAGGCGATTACTACCTCGCTGCTAAATATAGAGTGAGTGGACCGCCCTATCCGCACGCCCCATTCGTAGTTACGACTATGAAGGCAGACGGACTCGCCTCGCTCACGCCGCAGAACCAAATAGTGTTCCTTTACGACTGGAATGAATTCCAAAGATACATAACCGAAGCCATAGCGCCGGCGGGCGAGCCGATAGTCCGCTCCGACTTCGACGTCTACCTCAACGACGACGCTCTAATATATGTCAACGACGACTGCCGCAAAAGCTACACTGAGGCTCCTTTCTTCTTGGCGCCATATCCGGTTGACGAAAGCGACCTGCCCGCCGAATCCAGACAGTACGGCTTTGAAAACCACGACTTCAGATTCCACGACTTCGGCTTCCGGAGAAGCGCCGAGCAATGCATCGCCATAAGGCAGCTCCCTGATTACGACATCGCCCGCATATCCACCGGCCAGTACACACGACAGGCGGACGGCTCAAAACCACCCCTGTGGAAAGACGAATTCAATTTCCCGAATCGGCTTGCCGACGATCGGTTAAGACGGATAGACGAAACCATGGCGCAGGCGCGCGCGCCGATAATCAGCTCCGACTTCGACGTCTATCTCAACGACGGCGCGCTGATATATTCCAACGACGACTGCCCCGTAAGCTACACTAAGGCTTCTTTCTTCTTGGCGCTATACCCCGCCGACGAAAACGACTTGCCCGCCGAGGCTAGGCAACGCGGCTTTGATAATCGCGACTTCGGCTTCCACGAAGGCGGCTTCTGGGGAAGCGACGCCGACCGGTGCATCGCCGTAGCGCCGCTGCCGAATTATGACATAGCGCGCATATACACCGGCCAGTACATCCAAGGCTCGGACGGCTCGACCCAACACCTGTGGGAAGGCGACTTCAATTTCCCAAATCGGCTTGCCGACGACCATATGAGACGCGTCGACGAAACCATAGCGCAGGCGGGCGCGCCGATAATCAGATCCGACTTCGACGTGTATCTCAGCGACGGCGCTCTGATATATTCCAACGCCGACTGCCCCATAGGCTACACTAACGCTTCTTTCTTCTTGGCGGTGTATCCCGCCGACGAAAACGACTTGTCCGCCGAGGCTAGGCAACGCGGCTTTGATAATCGGGACTTCGGCTTCCACGCAGGCGGCTTCCGGGGAAGCGACGGGCGGTGCATCGCGGTAGCGCAGCTGCCGGATTATGACATAGCGCGCATATACACCGGCCAGTACATACAACGGGCGGACGGCTCAGCTCAACACCTATGGGAAGGCGATGTCAGCTTGACGGAGGCAGCGCGTTGACACTCTTGCCGCCGAAAACGCCCAACACCGCCGCTCACAGACTCGTTTCCCCGCAAAGCCGCGCTTGGCTGCCGCCGGCTCTGCTGTTGCTTGCCCTCTCATCCGTGTTCATCTTCGGCGCTGAACACCGCGGCTATTTCTATCGCGGAGGCGCTCACGACCAAATATCGGCAAAGAACATGGGAATAGTAGAGAACTTGTTCTCCGAACATCATTTTCTGATGTTTCGCGGTCAGACCTTAGACGCAGACGGCAAGCCCACTTATAGACCATACAACCGCTTCCCCATCGGCAGTTATGCGCTGATTAAGCTGGCGGGGCTGCCTTTCGGAGACGACCTATCAGCCAAAATCTACGCCGCCCGAATGCTGATGCTGCTGTTCTTTGCCGCCGCCGCGGTTATGGCGTACCTGACGTTGCGCCGCATCGCCGCAAGCCGCTGGATCGCGCTGACCGCAACGCTGCTGGCGTTCTCGTCCGCCTGCTGCCTGTACTACAGCGACCTCATTTCCAGTGAAGCGATGGTAGATCTATTCGCGCTAATGCTAGTCTTTCACGCAATAGTGATATTTGAACAAGAGGGGCGTTTCCTGCAACTTCCGATCAAGGCGTGCATAGCGCTGCTGTTGGGTTGGCATGTATATGCGCTGCTGCTGCCGTTCATCGCTTTCGGGCTGATGCGTGAGTTCATCAAAGCGCGTTCAAGCCGTCCCATCGCATACGGCGCATTATCTCAATTAGGGCATATGGCGCTCTACTTGGCGCGCAGCCGTTATCTAACGCTCGGCGTAGTTGCGCTACTTTTTGGCGTTTCGATGCTGACTATCAACTTCACGAATGAATACTTCGCCCTGAACCGCGAAGTTCCATTTACCGAAACGCCCTCGTTTAATTCGATGCTTAACCGCACAGGCGTCGACTCGTACATCAGCGAAGATCTTCTCAACAATTTGTCTTGGCGGCCTTTTCTAGAGCGCCAGTTTTACCGCATCGGCATAATGTCCCTGCCCTATGCCTTCTCCCCGTCATACGTCTTGGAGCGTATGACGACGTACAACTTCGTTGATCATTCGGATTTCCCGCAGCGGTTATTTGTAATTTTAGGAATAGCGGTGTCTGCCGCAAGCCCGATTGGGCTGTTGTTCGTCCGTCGCCATAAAATCCTGCTATCTACCCTAGCGTTGAGCGGCTTCTGCTGGGCGCTGCCAATGCGCTACACCACCGCATTCCCGAATCACAACTTCGAAGCCATATTCTACATAGGCGTTACGCTAACGCTATTCTCAATCGTCTTGCTGTGGCTGCGCAGGCATCGAGGCGAGCGGCTTATCGCGGCGCTGTCCGTCGCCGCGCTGCTAGTGTTCGTCGTCTCCGGCTTGCGGGTGGCGCAGCCAATAAACGCCGCCGAAACATTTGAGACCCATAAAGCGCTACTGTCCGATTTGAAATCCATCCGCGATGCCACTGAAGGAGAGGAAAAAGCGATATGGGCTAAAGTGATGCCATCTGAGGCATTTTATCTTGCTGAAAGCTACCTCACCCAAAGAGTTGTGATTTACGCAAGAGACGAAGCCGCTCCGTCTGTGGCGCGCCCATCCGACCTTATAATTGCGGATATGCGCATAGACGGACTCACTTCGTTCACGCCTCGGAATCAAGCGCTGTTTCTTTACGAATGGGATGGCTACCGAAGACACATAGACGAAATGATAGAGCAGGCGGGCGCGCCGCTAATCCGCTCCCACTTTGATGTGTATCTCAACCGCAATATGCTAATATATGTCAAAGACAATTGCCGGCTGAGTGAGCCAATGCCGCACTTCTTTTTGGCGCTATATCCCGTGGACGAAAACGATCTGCCCGCCGAGCGCAGGCGGCACGGCTTCGAGAACCTAGACTTTCGCTTTGCGGCACAGGCTTTTCAACGCGACAAGACGTGCATTGCCGGAAAGCCGCTCCCGGATTATGACATTGACCGCATATACACCGGCCAGTTCATCCAACGCGCAGACGGCTCATTCGACCACCTGTGGGAGGCTGAAATCCACCTGACCGCAGGGGCGGGTTGATACTTTCACCCATGAAAACGCCCAAAACATTCCCTCACAGACTCGCTTCCCTGCAAAGCCGCGCTTGGCTGCCGCCTGCCCTATTGCTGCTTGCGCTCTCATCCGTGTTCATCTTCGGCGCCGAACACCGCAGCTATTTCTATCAGCGTGGCATTCATTCTGAAATTTCTGCAAAGAATCTAGCAATAGCCGAGAATCTGTCCCCGGAACATCATTTTCTGATGTTCACCAGCCGGACTTTAGACACAGACGGCAAGCCCGCATATGAGCCATATAGCCGTTTCCCCATTGGCAGTTATGCGCTGATTAAGCTGGCGACGCTGCCTTTCGGAGACAATCTGTCAGCCAAAATCTACGCGGCCCGAATGCTGATGCTGCTGTTCTTCGCCGCCGCCGCCGTTATGGCGTACCTTGCGCTGCGCCGCATCACAGCAAGCCGCTGGATCGCGCTGACGGCAGTGCCGCTGGCGTTCTCGTCCGCATACTGCCTTTACTACAGCGACGTAATTTCCAGCGAAACCGTCATAGACCTATTCGCTGTGATGCTGGTATTTCACGGAATGGCAGTTTTCGAGTGGGAAGGACGGTTTCGTCAGCTTCTACTGAAAACATGCCTAGCTTTGCTTTTGGGATGGCACGTGTATGCGCTGTTGCTGCCGTTCATCGTTTTCGGGCTGATGCGCGGGTTCTATAACAAGACCCGATCAGGCCCCCCATTATGTCAACTAAAGTATGCCATGCTCTCTTTGCTGCGCAGCCGCTACATAACGCTTGGCGTAATCGCGCTACTCTTCGGCATATCAATGCTGACCTTTAACTTCACAAATGAATACTTTGCGCTGAACCGCGAAATTCCCCCAACCGAACTGCCCTCATTCAAGTCGATGGTCAACCGCATAAGCGTCGACCCCTATTCCTCCGACGAAGCAGACGCCAACTATTATCTGGCTTGGCCCGCTTTCCCTGAGCGTCAGTTTTACCGGGTCGGCATGATGGCCTGGCCCTACGCGTTCTTCCCGCCATTCGTAAAACAACGCACAGGCGCGCCGCCGCGGCTGCTTGTCATATTAGGGATAGCGGCGTCCGGCGCGAGTCTGTTTGGATTGCTGTTTGTCGGTCGTCATAAAATCCTGCTGGCGTCCCTGACGCTCAGCGGCTTCTGCTGGGCGCTGCCGATGCGCTACAACACCGCTTACCCGCACCACAACTTCGAAGCCATTTTCTACATAGGCGTTACGCTAACGCTGTTCTCACTCGTCTTGCTGTACCTGCGCAGGCTGTCGGGCGAACGGTTTGCCGCCGCGCTGTCCGTCGCCGCCCTGCTGGTATTCGCACTTTCAGCCTTGCGAATGTCGCAACTAAACAACACCTATCAACCGGACAAATTCAACAAAGTGGCAATCGCCGACTTTCAATCCATCCGTGATATGACGGACGAGAAGTCCGTACAGGTTAACTCTAAGATCCGAGGTGATCATAGGCGTATGATCGATTACTACCTCGCCGGAAGAACTATTACATACACCTTTAGAGCGGGGTTATCCGCAGCGCGCCCACCGGACTTTGTAGCCACGGATATGCGCGCCGACGGCATCGTCTCGCTCACGCCGCAAAACCGAATGATATTTCTTTACGAATGGGATGCTTATCACAGATACATAAGTGAAAGCATAGAGCGAGCGGAGCCGCTAATCCGCGCCGCTTTTGATGTGTACATCGTCGACAACGCTATGATATATTTCAAAGACACTTGCCGAGAGGATGACATCAACGAAAAATTATTCTTGGCGATATATCCTTCCGACAAAAACAATCTACCCGCCTACCGCAGGCAGCACGGCTTCGAAAATCTCGACTTTCATTTCGAAGAGCATGCCGTTTGGCGCGGCGAGCGGTGTGTCGCCGTAGCATCGCTCCCTGATTACGACATCGCGCGCATAAAAACCGGCCAGTTCATCCGACTGCCTGACGGCTCATTCCAACATCTGTGGGAAGGTGAAATCCACCTGACCGCAGAAGCGGGTTGACACTTTCGCCCATGAAAACGCCCAAAACATTCGCTCACAGACTCGCTTCCCTACAGAACCGCGCTTGGCTGCCGCCGTCCCTGTTGTTGCTTGCGCTCTCATCGGTGTTCCTATTCGGCGGCGACAGCGGCCATTACTATCAGGAAGATGAACATAAGAAACTGGCAATAGCCGAAAACCTGTCTATAGATCACAATTTTCGCTTGTTCATTGATCAGACTTTAGACGCCGATGGCAAGCCTACTTACGCACAACCATACGAGCGCTTCCCGATTGGCGGCTATTCGCTGTACGGCCGCTTCCCGATTGGCGGCTATTCGCTGATAAAGCTGGCAATTTCGCCCTTCGGAGACGACCTGTCCGCCAAAATCTACGCCGCCCGGGTGTTGATGCTGCTGTGCTTTGTCGCGGCGGCAGTCCTTGCCTATCTATCGCTATGCCGCCTCACATCTAACCGCTGGATCGCGCTGACGGCCGCGCTGCTTGCCTTCTCTTCGCCATACCTTCTGTACCACAGCGATGTAATCAATACCGAAATTACGATAGACCTATTCGCGGTGATGTTGGTCTTTCACGGGATGGCGGTTTTCGAGCAGGAAGGGCGATTCCGACAGCTTCTACTCAAAGCGTGCATAGCGCTGCTGCTGGGCTGGCATATGTATGCGCTGTTGCTGCCGTTCATCGCTTTCGGGCTGACGCGCGAGCTCGTCAAGACACACTCAAACGCATCCCCCGCATCCGGCGCATTGCGTCAACTAAGGCATCTAGCGCTCTCTCTGATACGGAGCCGCTATCTGGCCCTTGGCGTAATGTCATTGCTTTTCGGCGTTTCAGTTCTGACCTTTAACTTCACGAATGAATACTTTGCGCTGAACCGCGAAATCCCCCCGACCGAACTGCCCTCATTCAAGTCTATGACAAATCGCATAGGCGTCGGCTCATACTTCAAAGAACTGCCTATTCATGCCGACTATCTGGCTTGGCCCGCCTTCCTCGAGCGTCAGTTCTACCGCGTCGGAATGATCACACTGCCCTACGCATTCTCCCTGTCATATGTGGAAGATAGGCAGGCGTTGCCGCTATTATTCGTCGTCTTAGGAATAGCAGTGTCCGGCGCCAGTCTTATAGGGTTGCTGTTTATCCGCCGCTACAAAATCCTGCTGGCGTCATTAACGCTGAGCGGCTTCTGCTGGGCGCTGCCGATGCGCTACAACGTCGCATACCCATGGCACCAATTCGAAGCCGTATTCTACATAGGCGTTACGCTAGCGCTATTCTCGATGATATTGCTATACTTACTCAAAATTTCGAGTGAACGGGCGGTCGCCGCGCTGTCCGTCGCCGCGCTGCTGATATTCGTCCTATCCGCCTTGCGAATGTCCCAACTAAACAATGCCATTCCAATAGGCGAACTTCGCGATGCGGCAATCGACGACTTTGAAATCATTCGCAGTATGACGGACGCCGGAAACGTAATGCAGACTATCGCTATGCCTAAACTTTATGGCAGGATCACCGTCTTCGCCTACTATCTTTCCGGAAGAATTGGAGTGCATATACCCGAAACGGCTCCGACAGCGCGCACGCCCGATTTTGTAATATCAGGCACGCGCGCAGACAGACTCTCTTCGCTTACGCCGCAGAATCGAATGGTATTTCTTTACGAATGGGATGACTACTACAGACGCATAGATCAGATTATAGAGCAAGCGGGCGCGCCGCTAACCCGCCCAGGCTTTGGCGTGTATCTCGACGACAATAGGCTGATATATGTCAAAAACGACTGCATAGAGGATGACACCGACACGCCGTTCTTCTTGGCGCTGTATCCCGTCGATCAAAACGATCTGCCCATCAATCGCATGCAGTACGGTTTTGACAACCTCGACTTTCGCTTTGAAGAACACGCAGTTCTGCTCGGCGAGCGATGCATCGCCATAAAGCTGCTCCCTGATTACGACATCTCCCGCATATACACCGGCCAGTTCATCCAAGGCGTAGACGGATCGTTCGAACACTTGTGGGAGCGTGATGTCAGCCTAAATGAGGCAGCGCGTTGACTCTCTTGCCGCCGAAAACGCCCAGCGCATTCGCTCACAGACTCGCTTCCCTGCAAAGCCGCGCTTGGCTGCCGCCGGCTCTGTTGCTGCTTGCGCTCGCATTCACGTTCCTACTCGGCGGCTACGATCACGGCTACTTCGATCGTAGCCCCTACTATCGAGCAGGCACTCACGATGAACTATCTGCAAAAAATATGGCAATAGTCGAGAACCTGTCCCCGGAGCATCATTTTCTGATGTTCAAACGTCAGTACTTAGACGCAGACGGCGAGCCCACCTACTCCCTGTACAACCGCTTTCCCATTGGCAGTTATGCGCTGATTAAGCTAGCGACTCTGCCTTTCGGAGGCAATCTGTCAGCCAAAATCTACGCCGCCCGAATGCTGATGCTGCTGTTCTTTGCCGCCGCCGCGGTTATGGCGTACCTGGCGCTGCGCCGCCTCGCTTCCAGCCACTGGATCGCGCTGACCGCAACGTTGCTGGCGTTCTCTTCCCCTTTCTGCCTGTACTACGGCGACGCGATTACCAGCGAAGCCATCGTAGATATATTCGCGGTACTGCTAGTCTTTCACGGGATGGCAGTTTTCGAGCAGGAAGGGCGTTTCCGCCAGCTTGCCGTTAAGACATGCGCAGCGCTGTTTTTAGGCTGGCATGTATATGCGCTGCTGCTGCCGTTCATCGCTTTCGGACTGATGCGCGAACTCACTAAAACTCGCTTGGACGGCTCCGTCCCTCTCATCGTATTGCGTCAACTAAAGCATACGGCGCTCTCTTTGCTGCGCAGCCGCTACTTGGCGCTCGGCGTCATCGCGCTGCTCTTCGGCATGTCTATGCTAACCATTAACTTCACAAATGAATACTTCGCCTTGAACCGCGAAACCCCGTTGACCGAACTGCCCGCATTCCGGTCGATGATATACTACACAGGCGTCGACCCATCTTTGGGAGTAAGCCGCGACAATCATAGAGAATTCATAGAGCGCCAGTTTCACCGCGTCGGCGCAATGTTCCTGCCCTACGCCTTCTCCCCAACATTCGTGGATCACGACAACAAAGACGTGATGCTGCGATTATTCGTCATGCTAGGAATAGCGGCGTCCGGCGCAAGCCTGATTGGGTTGCTGTTCGTCCGGCGCTATACAATGCTCTGGGCAACCCTAGCGCTTAGCGGCTTCTGCTGGGCGCTGCCCATGCGCCACTCCACCGCAATCCCGTCCCATCACTTCGAGGGCTTATTCTACATCGGCGTCGCGTTAACGCTATTCTCAATCATCTTGCTGTGCCTGCGCAGATTGGCGGGCGAGCGGCTTGTGGCGGCGCTGTCCGTCGCGGCGCTGCTGATATTCGCGTTTTCCACCTTGCGAATGTCTCAACTAAACAACTCCATCCGAACGGCAGAAGTTGCAGAACTTCGGGAAGCGGCAGTCGCCGACTTTGAAGTCATCCGCAGCGCCACGGACGGGAAGGCAATACTAATTAACTCTATGCCTAGATTTCTCAACAGAAAGGAGGTAATCAACTATTATCTCTCCGGAGGGCCTATACTATCTGGAAACGAAACCGTGTCGAATGAACGCTCGCCCGACTTTATAGTCACGGGCGCGCGCTCAGACGGACTCGCTTCGCTCACGCCGCAAAATCGCATTCTATTTCTTTACGAATGGGATGCCTACCACAAATACATAACCGAAACCATAGCGCAGGCGCGCGAACCGCTAATCCGCTCCGACTTCGATGTGTATCTCAGCGATGACACTCTGATATATGTCAAAGACGGCTGCAGCTGGAATGATACCGACGCGCCCTTCTTCTTGGCGGCACATCCCGTCGACGAAAGCGCCCTGCCCGTCGGGTCCAGACAGCACGGCTTCCAAAACCTCGACTTCAGATTCATCTACAACGGCATCCGGCAGAGCGACGGTCGGTGCATTGCCATAACGCCGCTCCCGGATTACGATATCGCCCGCATATCCACCGGCCAATACATACGACAGGCAGACGGCTCAAAACCACACCTGTGGAACGGCAAATTCAATTTCCCAAATCGGCTTGCCGACGACCGGTTAAGACGCATAGACGAAACCATAGCGCAGGCGCGCGCGCCGATAATCCGATCCAACTTCGACGTCTATCTCGACGACGGCGCGCTGATATATTCCAACGCCGACTGCCCCGTAAGCTACACTAAAGCTTCTTTCTTCTTGGCGCTATATCCCGCCGACGAAAGCGACCTGCCCGCCGAGGCTAGGCGGCGGGGCTTCGATAATCGGGACTTCGGATTCCACGAAGGCGCCTTCTGGGGAAACGACGCCGAGCGGTGCATCGCCGTAGCGTCGCTGCCGGACTATGACATAGCGCGCATATACACCGGCCAATACATTCAAGTGGCAGACGGCTCAACCCAACACCTGTGGGAAGGCGAATTCACCTTCCCAAATCGGCTTGCCGACGACCATATGAGACGCATTGACGAAACCATAGCGCAGGCGGGCGCGCCCATAATCCGCTCCGACTTCGACGTCTATCTCAACGACAGCGCGCTGATATATTCCAACGACGCCTGCCGTATAGGCTACACTAACGCTTCTTTCTTCTTGGCGCTATACCCCGCCGACGAAAACGACTTGGCCGCCGACGCTAAGCGGCGCGGCTACGATAATCGCGACTTCGGCTTCCATGATGGCGGCTTCTGGGGAAGCGACGGGCGGTGCGTCGCCGTAGCGCCGCTGCCGGACTATGACATAGCGCGCATATACACTGGCCAGTACATCCAAGGCGCGGACGGCTCAACCGTACACCTGTGGGAAGGCAATGTCATACTGCCGGAGCCAGCGCGTTGACACTCTTGCCGCCGAAAACGCCCAGCGCATTCGCTCACAGACTCGCTTCCCTGCAAAGCCGAGCCTGGTTGCCCACGGCCCTGCTGCTGCTTGCGCTCGCATCCGTCTTCCTACTCGGCGGCTACGATCACGGCTACTTCTACAAAAACGCAATTCACAATTGGAATTCGGCGCATACCCTCGCAATAGCCGATAATCTCTCCGCTGAACACCGCTTTCTGATGTTCATCCGTCAGACCTTGGATAAAGATGGCGAGCGCCTTTATAAACCATTCAACCGATTTCCCATCGGCGGTTTTGCGCTGATTAAGCTGGCAATCCTGCCTTTCGGAAACGACTTGTCCGCCAAAATCTATGCCGCTCGAATGCTGACGCTGCTGTGCTTTGCCGCCGCCGCATTCCTCGCATACCTATCGCTGCGCCGCATCACATCCAGCCCTTGGATTGCGTTGACTGCCACCCTGCTGGCGTTCTCGTCAATATACTGCCTGTACTACAGCGATCTCATTTCCAACCAAGTGATGATAGACCTGTTTGCGCTAATGCTGGTCTTTCACGGGATGGTGCTATTTGAACAGGATGGACGTTTCCGTCAACTTATGCTCAAGGCGTGCATAGCGCTGCTTTTAGGGTGGCATTCGTATGCGCTGCTGCTGCCGTTCATCGTCTTGGGGCTGACGCGCGAGCTTATCAAGACGCGCTCATCCGCCCCTCCCTCCCTCCCCGTATTATGTCAACTAAAGCATGCCGCGCGCTCTTTGCTGCGTAGCCGCTATCTGACACTTGGCGTGGTAGCGTTGCTTTTTGGCATTTCGGTTCTGACTCTTAACTTCACAAACGAATACTTGGCGCTGAACCGCGAAACTCCGTTGACCGAACTGCCTTCGTTCAAGTCTATGCTGAACCGCACAGGCATCGAAGCATCGCATTATGAAGAAAGGCATGCCGCCTATCGGTCTTGGCCCGCCTTCCTGGACCGTCAGTTTTACCGCATCGGCGTGATGTTCACGCCTTACGCGTTCTCTCCGTCATACGTCTTAGAGCAGATGTCGGCATACAGCTTCGCTAGTTCTCAGATAGCGGATGCGCCGCCGCGATCATTCGTCGGATTAGGAATAGCGGCGTCCTGCGCTAGTCTAATTGGGTTGCTGTTCGTCCGCCACCACAAGATCCTGCTGGCGTCATTAGCGTTGAGCGGCTTCTGCTGGGCGCTGCCGATGCGCCACAACGTCGCTTACCCGTGGCATAACTTTGAAGCCGTATTCTACATAGGCGTTGCGCTTACGCTATTCTCGCTGGTCTTGCTATACTTAATCAGGCTGTCGAGTGAGCGAGTCGTCGCCGCGCTGTCCGTTGCCGCCCTGCTGTTATTCGCCGTATCCGCCCTGCGAATATCCCAACTAAGCGATCCCAACCAAACGGCCGAACTTCACCAAGCCGCAATCGCCGACTTTGAAATCATTCGCAATATGACGGACAGCGGAAACTTGATACAAACTGTTGCTATGCCTGAGGTTTACGGCGGGATCAGTATCTCTTACTATCTCTCAGGAATAATTGAAACGCCGGCGTACAAATCCGTGTCGTTTGAGCGCACGCCCGACTTTATAATTACGAGCGTGCGCATAGACGGACTCGCCTCGCTCACGCCGCAGAATCAAATGATATTCCTTTACGATTGGAACGCCTACCACAGGCATATAGACGAAATCATAAAGCAAGCGGATGATTTGATAATCCGCTCCGACTTTGATGTGTATCTCAGCGGCAGCGCTCTGCTATATGTCAAAGACGACTGCCGCGAGGATGACGACGGACCGCCGTTCTTCTTGGCGCTATTCCCTGTCGACGAAAGCGATTTGCCCGACGACCGCAGACGCACGGGCTTTGACAACCTTGACTTCTACTTCTATAACCAGGCAGTTCAGCGCTACGGGAGGTGTAGCGCCATAACGCCGCTGCCGGACTATGGCATAGCGCGCATATACACCGGCCAGTACATCCAACTAGCAGACGGCTCAACCCAACACCTGTGGGAAGTTGAATTCCACCTGCAGGAGGCAACGAATTGACACGTTCGCCAACGAAAACGCTTCAAGCCTGCCGCTCGCGACTCGCTTGCCTGCAAAGCCGCGCCTGGCTTCCGCCGGCCATGTTGTTGCTTGCGCTCTCATCCGTGTTCCTGTTCGGCTACGACCAGCGCGGCTACTTCTATCCGGGCAGCGCCCATACTCAAATATCCTCAAAGAATCTGACCATAGCCGAGAATCTGTCCCCGGAGCGCCATTTTCTGATGTTTCGCGGCGAGACATTAGACGCAGACGGCAGGCACGCCTATAAAGTGTACAACCGCTTTCCTATCGGCAGTTATGCGTTAATCAAGCTCGCGATTCTGCCTTTCGAAGACGACCTGTCAGCAAAATTATATGCCGCCCGAATGCTGATGCTGGCGTTCTTTGCCGCAGCCGCATTCATGGCGTACCTGGCGCTGCGTCGCCTCGTTTCCAACCGCTGGATCGCGCTGTCCGCCGTGCTGCTGGCATTCTCTTCCTCCTATTTGCTGTACTTCAACGACCTAATCGCCAGCGAAGCGATAGTAGATATATTCGGGGCGTTGCTGGTCTTTCACGGGATGGCGCTATTCGAGCAGGAAGGACGTTTCCGGCAACTTCTACTCAAGACATGCCTAGCTTTGCTTCTGGGCTGGCATGTGTATGCGCTGTTGCTGCCGTTCATCGTTTTCGGACTGACGCGCGAACTTATCATCAAGGCGCGTTCAGACGTTTCTTCCACATACGGCGTATTGCGTCAACTAAGGCATCTAGCGCTCTCGCTGGTACGCAGCCGCTATCTGACCCTTGGCGTAATGTCATTGCTTTTCGGCGTTTCAGCGCTGACCTTCAACTTCACGAATGAATACTTTGCGCTGAACCGCGAAATTCCCCCGACCGAACTACCCTCATTCAAGTCTATGATGTTGCGCACAACAGGCATAGGATCAGAGGCAAGAGATCCCCAAGCTGACGGTTATGCCAAGCGTGTCGAGCATCTGCATTGGCAATTGTTTTGGAAACGTCAGTTTTATCGCGTCGGCGCGATGTCCATGCCATCCGTTTTCTTCCCATCATTCACGTGGCGCGACGAAAACCTGCCATCATTATTGGTCATATATGGAATAGCGGCGTTCGGCGCGAGCCTGATTGGATTGCTGTTCATCCCACGTCATAAAATCCTGCTGGCGTCATTAGCGCTGAGCGGCTTCTGCTGGGCGCTGCCCATGCGCTACAGCGTCGCATACCCGTGGCACAGTCACGAAGCGGTATTCTACATAGGCGTCGCGCTAGCGCTATTCTCGCTCGCCTTGCTATACTTACTCAGGTTGTCGAGTGAGCGAGTCGTCGCCGCGCTGTCAGTCGCCGCGCTGCTGGTATTCGTCGCCTCGGCTTTGTGGATGTCGCAGATAAACAACCTCAAACAAACGAGCGTATTTCATAAAGCGTCAATCGCCGACTTTGAAATCATCCGCAGCATCACGGACGCAGGGAATTTGACGCAGACTACCGCTACTCCTCTAGTCTGGTATTGGATTCCAATTATCGAGTACTACCTTTCCGGAAGAATCGTCGTACTAGGACACGAAACGGCGCCGTCTGCGCGCCCGCCCGACTTTGTGGTTTCAGGATTGCGCCTAGACGGCCTAGCAACGCTCACGCCGCAGAATCGAGTGGCATTTCTCTACGGATGGAATGATTACCACGCACACATCGACGAAATCATAGACGCCCAAACGGACGAGCCGCTAACCCTTCACGGCTTTGATGTACATCTCGCCGGCAATGCTCTAATATATGCCAAAGACGCTTGCCGCGAGGATGACATCTCCGAAAGATTCTTCCTGAGACTGTATCCCATACGCCAAAGCGATCTCCCCGACGCCCGCAAACTGCACGGCTTCGACAACATCGTTTTTCGCTTTGAGGATCAGGCCGTTCGGCGCGGCGAGCGCTGCATCGCCATAGCGCCGCTGCCGGATTATGACATAGCGCGTATATACACCGGACAGTACAGCCAAAGCCCAAACTCAACCGCGCGCCAGTGGGCAGTCCAACTGATGGATGGCGAACTGAGACACATAGACGAAATCATAGAGCAGGCGGGCGAGCCGATAATCCGATCCAGCTTTGACGTGCATCTCAAAGACGACGCGCTGATATATTCCAAAGAGGGCTGCAGCGTTGCCGATACCGAGGCCGCCTTCTTCTTGGCGCTATACCCTACTGACGAAAGCGCCCTCCCCGTCGAGCGCATGCAACACGGCTTCCACAACCTCGACTTTCGCTTCGAAGACCACGCAGTTCGGCGCGGCGAGCGGTGTATCGCCATAACGCCACTTCCGGACTATGACATAGCGCGCATATACACCGGACAGTACATTCAACTAGCAGACGGCTCAACCCAACACCTGTGGGAAGAGGATGCCCGCCTGACGGAGGCAACGAATTGACATTCTTGCCGGTGCAAGCGCTCAAGCCTGCCGCTCACAAACTCGCTTCTCTGCAAAGCCGCGCTTGGCTTCCGCCGGCTCTACTGCTATTTGCGCTCTCATCCGTGTTCCTGTTCGGCGGCGATCGCGGTCATTTCTATCGGGAACACAGCCATAATTTGAGCTCGGCAGAGAGGCTGGCAATAGCCGAAAATCTGTCCATTGATCACTTCTTTCTGATGTTCATCAGTCAGACTTTGGACAGAGACGGCGAGATTATTTATGAAATGTACAACCGGTTTCCGCTTGGTGGCTATACGCTAATCAAATTGGCAATTCTGCCTTTCGGGGACGACCTGTCAGCAAAAATTTACGCCGGGCGAATGCCGATGCTGCTACTATTCGCCGCCGCCGCAGGCCTTGCGTATCTGGCGTTGCGCCGCCTCACCACAAGCCGCTGGATCGCGCTGACAGCAACCCTGCTCGCGTTCTCATCTCCCTACCTTCTGTATTATAGCGACGAGATTAATCCCGAAATTTCAACAGACCTATTCGCGGTGATGCTGGTATTTCACGGAATGGCAGTTTTCGAGCAGGAAGGGCGTTTCCGTCAGCTTCTATTCAAAACATGCCTAGCTTTGCTTTTGGGATGGCACGTGTATGCGCTGTTGCTGCCGTTCATCGCTTTCGGACTGACGCGCGCGCTCATCAAGGCGCGCTCAAACGCTTCCCCCGCGTCCGACGCATTGCCTCAACTAAGGCATCTAACGCTCTCTTTGCTGCGCAGCCGCTATCCGAGGCTTGGCGCAGTAGCGTTGCTTTTCGGCGTTTCAGTGCTGACTTTTAACTTCACGAATGAATACTTTGCGCTGAACCGCGAAAGGCCACTGACCGATCTGCCCTCATTCAACTCTATGACAAATCGCATAGGCGTCGGCTCATATTTCAAAGAACGGAATGCCGATTACCTGGCTTGGCCCGATTTCCCTGAGCGTCAGTTTTACCGGGTCGGCATGATGGCCTGGCCCTACGCGTTCTTCCCGCCATTCGTAGAACAACGCATAGATGCGCCGCCGCGACTACTTGTCATATTAGGAATAGCGGCATTCGGCGCGAGTCTGTTTGGATTGCTGTTCGTCCGCCGATACAAAATTCTGCTGGCGTCCCTAGCGCTGAGTGGCTTTTGTTGGGCGCTGCCGATGCGATACAACGTCGCTTACCCCTGGCATAGCTTTGAAGCTGTATTCTATGTCGGCGTCGCGCTAACGCTATTCTCGCTGCTGTTGCTGTGCCTGCGCAGGTTGTCGAGCGAGCGGCTCATCGCCGCGCTGTCCGTCGCCGCGCTGCTGATATTCGTATTCTCCGCCCTACGAATGTCCCAACTAAACAGCGCCAACCAAACGCCTGAACTTCACCAAGCCGTGATAGACGACTTTGAATCCATCCGCGATATGACGGAGGCAGAGGTGATACAGGTTAACGCTATGCCTAGATTTCATAAAAATGTGCGGCATTTGTTTGCTTACTACCTAGTGGGAAGAACTATAATATCCGGAGACAAAACCGTGCCGTCCGCACGCACACCCGACTTTGTAGTCACAAGCGTGCGCGCAGACGGACTCGCTTCACTCACGCCGCAAAATAGAATGGTGTTCCTCTACGAATGGGATGCCTATCAAAGATACATAGACGAAACAATAGAGCAAGCGCGCGAGCCGTTAATCCGCTCCCACTTTGATGTATATCTCAGCGGCAGCAATCTGATATATGTCATAGACGATTGCCGCTGGGATGACATCAGCGAATGGTTCTTCTTAGCGCTGTATCCGGCTGACGAAAATGATCTGCCTGTCGAGCGCAGGCCGCACGGCTTTGACAACCTAGACTTTCGCTTCGAAGACCAGGCGGTTCGGCGCGGCGCGCAGTGCATCGCCATAACGCCCCTCTCTGATTACGACATAGCGCGCATATACACCGGCCAGTACATCCAACTCGCAGACGGATCGTTCGAACACCTGTGGGAAGGGGATGTCCATCTACCGGAGGCAGCGAATTGACACTCTTGCCGATGCAAGCACTAAGGCCCGCTGCTCACAAACTCGCTTCCCTGCAAAGCTACGCTTGGCTGCCTCCGGCTCTACTGTTGCTTGCGCTCTCATCCGTGTTCCTATTCAGTGGCGACCGCGGCTATTTCTATCGGGAACACAAGCACAACGAAATGTCGGCAAAGAATCTGGCAATAGCCGAGAATTTGTCCATCAACCAGCATCTTCTGATGTTCACTCATCAGACCTTAAATGCGGAAGGCAACACTGCCTATCAGCCATACAACCGCTTCCCTATCGGCATTTATGCGCTGATTAAACTGGCGATTTTGCCCTTCGGAGACGATTTATCAGCCAAAATCTACGCCGCCCGAATGCTGATGCTGCTGTTCTTTACCGCTGCCGTAGTCATGGCATATCTGTCGCTGCGCCGCCTCACTGCCAGCCGCTGGATTGCGCTGACTGCTGCGTTGCTCGCATTCTCTTCTCTCTACTGCCTATACTACAATGACCTTATTTCCGGCGAAGTGGCTGTAGATCTGTTCGCAGCGCTGCTAGTCTTTCACGGGATGGCAGTTTTCGAGCAAGAAGGGCGTTTCCGTCAGCTTCTATTGAAAACATGCCTAGCTTTGCTTTTGGGATGGCACGTGTATGCGCTATTGCTGCCGTTCATCGCTTTCGGGCTAATGCGCGATCTTTTCAAGACGCGCTCATACGCTTCTACTCCCCTTCCCCCTCCCTCCGTATTATGTCGACTAAAGCGCGCAACGCTTTCTTTAATACGCAGCCGCTATCTGACGGTCGGAGTGGTTGCGCTGCTCTTCGGTGTCTCAATGCTGACTCTTAACTTCACGAATGAATATTTCGCGCTGAACCGCGAAATCCCACTGACCGAACTGCCCTCATTCAAGTCTATGACAAATCGCATAGGCGTCGGCCCATATTTCAAAGAACAGGATGCCGAATACCTGTCTTGGCCCGCTTTTACCGAGCGTCAGTTCTACCGGGTCGGAATAATGACATTGCCCTACGCATTCTTCCTGTCAGTGGAAAGCAGGGTGCCGCCGCGATTATTCGTCGGATTAGGAATAGCAGTCTCCGGAGCGAGTCTGCTTGGGTTGTTGTTTATCTGCCGCTACAAAATTCTGCTCGCATCCTTGGCGTTGAGCGGCTTTTGCTGGGCACTGCCCATGCGCCACAACGTCGCGCACCCGAGCCAGAACTTCGAATCCGTATTCTACATTGGCGTTACGCTGACGCTATTCTGCCTGGCATTAATGTACATACGCAGGCTTTCGCATGAGCGACTTGTCGCGGCGCTGTCCGTTGCTGCGTCGCTGATATTCGTATTTTCCGCTTTGCGTATGGCGCAGCTAAACAATGCCGCTCAACCGCCGGAACTCTACAAAGCGGTAACCGCCGACTTTCAATCTATCCGTAATTTGACGCAAGACGGAGGGAATGCTATCTTCACTCGGAAAAAACTTGTGACTAGACTTAAAAATAGGGTATTCGGCTATTACCTTACAGGAAGGATACAACTGTCCGAAGAAGAAATCGTACAGACAACGCACGCGCCCGACTTCATAGTTACGGATGAGCGCGCAGAGGGGATCGCTCCGCTCACACCGAATAATCGATTATTCCTTCTTTACAAATGGGAGGACTATCACAGCCACTTAGACGAAGTTCTGAAAGAGAGCGAGCCGTTAATCCGCTCCGACTTTGATGTGCATTTCAACAACAATACACTGTTGTATGTCAAAGACGATTGCCGCGAGGAGGACATCAGTCGAAAGTTCTT
This sequence comes from Dehalococcoidia bacterium, assembly GCA_965203895.1. Lineage (GTDB taxonomy): Bacteria > Chloroflexota > Dehalococcoidia > Lucifugimonadales > JADFKI01 > Bin90. Next base: position 1,132,802 of record CBDBDI010000003.1, read on the forward strand.
CTTGGCGTTATATCCCGCCGACGAAACCGCCCTCCCCGTCGAGCGCAGGCAGCACGGCTTCCACAACCTCGACTTTCGCTTCGAAGACCAGGCAGTTCGGCGCGGCGCGCGGTGCATCGCCATAACGCCGCTGCCGGACTATGACATCGCCCGCATATACACCGGCCAGTACATCCAACTCGCAGACGGATCCTTTGAACACCTGTGGGAGGGCGATGTCAGCCTGACGGAGACAGCGCATTGACACTCTCGCCGATGCAAGCGCTCAAGCCTGCCGCTCACAGACTCGCTTCCCTGCAAAGCCGCGCTTGGCTGCCGCCGACTCTGTTGCTGCTTGCGCTCTCATCCGTATTCCTGTTCGGCGGCAATCGCGGCTACTTCTATAAAAACGCGACTCACACCCATAATTCGGCAAAAGCCCTCGCAGTAGCCGATAATCTCTCCCCCGAACACCGCTTTCTGATGTTCATCCGCCAGACATTAGACGCAGACGGCGAGCGCCTTTATAAACCATACAACCGATTTCCCATCGGCGGCTTTGCGCTGATTAAACTGGCGATTCTGCCTTTCGGGGACGACCTGTCCGCCAAAATCTACGCCACCCGAATGCTGACGCTGCTGTGCTTTGCCGCCGCCGCATTCCTCGCATACCTATCGCTGCGCCGCATCACGGCCAGCGCCTGGATCGCGCTGACCGCCACGCTGCCGGCGTTCTCGTCAATATACTGCCTGTATTACAGCGACCTCATTTCCAACGAAGTGATGATAGACCTGTTTGCGCTGATGCTGGTCTTTCACGGGATGACGATATTTGAGCAAGATGGGCGTTTTCGGCAGCTTCTGCTCAAGGGGTGCATAGCGCTGTTTTTAGGGTGGCATTCGTATGCGCTGCTGCTGCCGTTCATCGTCTTCGGGCTAATGCGCGACTTTATCAAGACGCGCTCAGCCGTTTCTGCTGCATCCGGCGCGTTGCGTCAAATAAGGCATCTAGCGCTCTCTTTGCTGCGCAGCCGCTACCTGGCGCTGGGCGTGGTAGCGCTGCTCATCGGCATTTCGACGCTGACCTTTAACTTCACGAATGAATACTTGGCGTTGAACCGCGAAACCCCGTTGACCGAACTGCCCTCGTTCAAGTCTATGCTGAACCGCACAGGCATCGATCATAACCCCAGCGAACTATTCTTCAAACTTCCGCCCTGGCCCGAGTTTCTGGAGCATCAGTTTTACCGCGTGGGCGCTATGTCCCTGCCATACGCGCTCTCCCCTTCAAACTTGGAAGTGCCGCTTATGGAATACACCGAGACGCTGCCGCGATTGCCGCTGCCGTTATTATCCGTCATGCTGGGAATAGCAGTGTCCGGCGCCAGTCTGATAGGGTTGCCGTTCGTCCGCCGCCACAAAATCCTGCTGGCGTCATTAGCGCTGAGCGGCTTCTGCTGGGCGCTGCCAATGCGCCACACTACGGGAACTCCTTATCACAATTTTGAAGCCGTATTCTACATAGGCGTTGCGCTTACGCTATTCTCACTCATCTTGTTGCGCATTCACAGGCTGTACGGCGAGCGGCTTGTCGCCGCGCTGTCCGTTGCCGCCCTGCTGATATTCGCCGTATCCGTCTTGCGAATGTCCCAACTAAACGATCCCAACCAAACGTCCGAACTTCACCAAGCCGCAATCGCCGACTTTGAAACCATACGCAACATGACAGATAAGAAGGTAACGCAGATAGGCGTCATGCCTAGATTTCACAAAGGAGTAACGGTCTTGATCCATTACTACCTTGCTGGGAGAACTACAACATTTTATGAACACATAGCCTTGCCGTCTGAGCTAGCGCCCAACTTTGTAGCTACGGGCGTGCGCATAGACGAGATCGCCTCGCTCACGCCGCAGAATCGGCTGGTATTCCTTTACGATTGGAACGACTACTATGGACATATAGACGAAGTCATAGAGCAAGCGGATGATTTGATAATCCGCTCCGAATTTGATGTGTATCTCAGCGGCAGCGCTCTGCTATATGTCAAAGACGACTGCCGCAAGGATGACGCAGGACCGCAGTTTTTCTTGGCGCTGTATCCCGTCGACGAAAGCGATCTGACCGCCGAGCGCAGGCGGCACGGGTTTGACAACCTAGATTTCCACTTCTATAATCAGGACGTTGAGCGCCACGGGCGTTGCATTGCTATAATGCCGCTCCCCGATTATGACATAGCGCGCATATACACCGGCCAGTACATCCAACTCGCAGACGGTTCAACCGAACACCTGTGGGAAGGCGATGTTCACCTGCCGGAGGCAACGAATTGACACCCTTGTCGATGCAAACGCTCAAACTCGCCGCCCGCAAACTCACTTCCCTGCAAAGCCGCGCTTGGCTGCCGCCGGCCCTATTGTTGCTTGCCCTCTCCACGATGTTCATATTCGGCGGCGACCGCCGCGGCTATTTCTATCGGGATCACAGACACTACGAAATGTCTGCGCTAAATATGGCAATAGTCGAGAACTTGTCCATCAATGAACATTTTCTAATGTTCACCTACAAGTACTTGAACCAAGACGGCAAGCCTACTTACAGTCCATACAACCGCTTTCCTATCGGCAGCTTTGCGCTGATTAAACTGGCGATTTCGCCCTTCGGAGAGGACCTATCAGCCAAAATCTACGCCGCCCGAATGCTGATGCTGCTGTTCTTTTCCGCCGCCGCGCTAATGGCGTACCTGTCGCTGCGCCGCCTCGCTTTCAACCCATGGATCGCGCTGACGGCTACGTTGCTGGCATTCTCGTCCGCATATCCCCTGTACTACAGCGACGTCATTTCCAGAGAATCGACTGTAGATGTATTCGCGGTACTGCTGGTCTTTCACGGCATGGCGGTTTTCGAGCAGGAAGGGCGCTTCCGGCAGCTCCTAGCCAAGACTTGCATAGCGCTGCTTTTGGGTTGGCATGTATATGGGCTGCTGCTGCCGTTCATCGCTTTCGGGCTGATACTTAGTCTCCTCAAAACTCGCGTGAACGCCTCCGTTCCGATCCTTTCATTGCGCCAAATAAAGCATACGGCGCGCGCTATGCTGCGCAGCCGCTATTTGGCGCTCGGCGCGGTAGCGCTGCTCTTCGGCGTCTCAGTGCTGACCATTAACTTCACAAATGAATACTTCGCGCTGAACCGCGAAAAGCCACTGACCGACCTACCCTCATTCAACTCCATGATGGGCCGCACAACAAGAGGATACATAGAAGGTTATGACAAATATATTGTCTGGAGCAATTTTCTGGAGCGTCAGTTTTACCGCATCGGCGTGATGTTCACGCCCTACGCCTTTTCCCCGTCATATGCGGAAGTGTCAGACGGCGATTACACACTGCCGCGGCTATTTGTCATATTGGGAATGGCGGCGTCCGTCGCAACCCTGATTGGATTGCCGCTCGCGCGCCGCTACAAAATCCTGCTGGCGTCCCTAGCGCTGAGCGGCTTCTGCTGGGCGGCGCTTGTGCGCTATAACGCCGGATTTCCATGGCACAACTTCGAGGGCATATTCCACATCGGCATCGCGCTAACCCTTATTTCACTCGTCTTGCTGGCGCTGTATAGACTGCTAGGCGAGCGGCTTGTCGTAGCGTTAGCCGTCATATCGCTAGCGGTGTTCGTCCTATCGGGCTGGCGGATAGCGCAGCCAAGCGACGCCGGTCAAGAAATCGAATTCCACAAAGCCATAACCTCCGATTTTCAACTCATCCGCAGTATGACGGACGGCAAGATAATATGGCCCTGGCAAATGTACGATGGTTACCTTAATGCAATAGGCAATTACTACCTCACTGCATACAGAGTGATTGGACCGCCCTATCCGCATAACCCATTCGTAGTTACGAGCATAAAGGCGGGCGGACTCGCCTCGCTCACGCCGCAGAACCAAATAGTATTCCTTTACGAATGGGACGAATTCCAAAGATACATAACCGAAACCATAGCGCAGGCGGGCGAGCCGATAATCCGCTCCGACTTCGACGTCTACCTCAACGACGACGCTCTAATATATGTCAACGACGACTGCCGCAAAAGCTACACTGAAGCTCCTTTCTTCTTGGCGCCATATCCGGTTGACGAAAGCGACCTGCCCGACTGGTCCAGACAGCACGGCTTCCAAAACCACGACTTCAGATTCCAAGACTTCGGCTTCCGGAGAAGCGCCGAGCAATGCATCGTCATAATGCAGCTCCCTGATTACGACATCGCCCGCATATCCACCGGCCAATACATGCGACAGGCAGACGGCTCAAAACCACACCTGTGGAACGGCAAATTCAATTTCCCAAATCGGCTTGCCGACGACCGGTTAAAACGGATAGACGAAACCATAGCGCAGGCGGGCGCGCCGATAATCGGCTCTGACTTCGACGTCTATCTCAACGACAACGATCTGATATATTCCAACGACGACTGCCCCGTAAGCTACACTAAGGCTTCTTTCTTCTTGGCGCTATACCCCGCCGACGAAAACGACTTGTCCGCCGAGGCTAGGCGGCGCGGCTTCGATAATCGCGACTTCGGATTCCACGAAGGCGCCTTCTGGGGAAGCGACGACAAGCGGTGCATCGCCATAGCGCCGCTGCCGAATTATAACATCGCGCGCATATACACCGGCCAGTACATCCAACAGGCGGACGGCTCAACCCAACACCTGTGGGAAGGCGACTTCAATTTCCCAAATCGGCTTGCCGACGACCATATGAGACGCATAGACGAAACCATAGCGCAGGCGGGCGCGCCGATAATCCGTTCCGACTTCAACGTGTATCTCAGCGACGGCGCTCTGATATATTCCAACGCCGACTGCCCCATAGGCTACACTAACGCTTCTTTCTTCTTGGCGCTATATCCCGCCGACGAAAACGACTTGTCCGCCGAGGCTAGGCAACGCGGCTTTGATAATCGGGACTTCGGCTTCCACGCAGGCGGCTTCCGGGGAAGCGACGGGCGGTGCATCGCGGTAGCGCAGCTGCCCGATTATGACATAGCGCGCATATACACCGGCCAGTACATACAACGGGCGGACGGCTCAGCTCAACACCTATGGGAAGGCGACGTCCACCTGCCGGAGACAGCGCGTTGACGCTTTCGCCTATGAAAACATTCAAAGCATTCGCTCACAGACTCGCTTCCCCGCAAAGCCGCGCTTGGCTGCCGCCGGCTCTGCTGTTGCTTGCCCTCTCATCCGTGTTCATCTTCGGCGCTGAACACCGCGGCTATTTCTACAAAGGGACAAGAGGCATTCACGAGCAAATATCGTCAAAGAACATGGCGATAGTCGAGAACCTGTCTATCGATCATCATTTTGCGATGTTCATCAGACAGACTTTAGACACAGACGGCAAGCCCGCATATGAGCCATATAGCCGCTTCCCCATCGGCAGTTATGCGCTGATTAAGCTGGCGACGCTGCCTTTCGGAGACAATCTGTCAGCCAAAATCTACGCCGCCCGAATGCTGATGCTGCTATTCTTCGCCGCCGCCGCGCTAATGGCGTACCTTGCGCTGCGCCGCATCACAGCAAGCCGCTGGATCGCGCTGACCGCAACGGCGCTGGCGTTCTCTTCCCCTTTCTGCTTGTACTACGGCGACGCGATTTCCAGCGACGCAATCGTAGATGTATTCGCGGTACTGCTGGTCTTTCACGGCATGACGATATTCGAGCAGGAAGGGCGTTTCCGTCAGCTTGCTGTCAAGACACATGCGCAACGCTATTTCTAGGTTGGCACGTCTATTTGAAAATACGTGGAAATACAAAATCCACCTGATGCAATAAGGGGCGCTCTTCCCCGTCGCTGTCTACAGGCTGTCTATGGTTATGCCCACACACAGATACGAAACAACACCGCCGGCGACGCTTGCAAGAATTCCTGACGCGTCGCCGGCGTCTTTCACAAGCCCTGCACAGAACGGGGGCGATGAACCATCGTCCGATGCTATATCGGCGCTGATTGCCCCTGCCCTGCTTACTTGCGTGTGATGCGCCTTAACATCGACTGCTGTGCCATAGCCTTGCGCCCCGTCCGAACCCCGAATCGACGCACAACCCGCGCGCTCCAAGTTTGCGGTTTGCGCGCGGGCTGCGAATTCCAGGACAGTGGGCAACAGCGGCGTTGATTAAGCGTTAGACACGCCTGCTCACGCGCCGCCGCCCGCGGTTGCGCCTTTAGCTTTTAGCCGGTTGTTCCTCAGTGTCGTCGAATTCGTCCAGGTCGGGCATCAGCACGAATTCGGGGTAGGACTCCATCCCGAGCTCGCCGACGTCTTGGCCTATCCGCTCGACTTCGGGCTCTACGCGGACGCCTATCGTCTTGTCGATGAGCCACCATACCACCCACGATGCTGCGAAGGCGAACACGCCCACCGAGACGATGCCCAGAAGCTGTATGTGAATCAGTCCGCCGCCGGCGATGCAGGCTGCGACGGTTCCCCATGCGCCCGCCATCAGGTGGGCCGGCACGGCGCCTACCACGTCGTCCAACTTCACCTTTTCCATCAGCTTCAGGCCGGCTATGCAGATTACGCCGCCAATCACGCCGATTATGACCGACCAGAAGTGGGTTGTGATGTCCGGCGCGGCGGTGATGGACACCAGCCCCGCTATCGCGCCGTTGAGGCCGGCGAACAGGTCTATGCGCCCAAGCAGCGGACGCGAGACCGCCAAGCCGGCAATCGCGCCGGCCGCCGCCGCCAAGTTGGTGTTGACCAGCACAATGCTCATCGCCACCGCGTCGGCGGCGCTGCCCAGCGCAAGCTGAGAGCCGCCGTTGAAGCCGAGCCAGCCGAACCAAAGTATGAACACGCCCAGCGTTACCATCAGTATGTTGGAAGGCGGCGTTGCCCTGACCGTTCCGTCGCGGCGGAACTTGCCAAGCCTGGGTCCAAGCACAAGTATGCCGGCGAGCGCCGCCCAGCCGCCCGTGCTGTGTACTATCGTGGATCCGGCGAAGTCCACAAATTCAAGGTCGGCAAGCCAGCCGCCGCCCCATGTCCACGCGCCCACGACGGGATACAGAACCGCGGTTAGCACCAGCGTGAACAGGAAGAACGACCACATCTTGACGCGTTCCGCCAGCGCGCCGGATATTATCGAGGCGGTGGTAGCCACGAATACCATCTGGAAGAACCAGTCGGACATGTACGAGTAGCCGTTGTCAATCACCGCGCCGAGCGCCGCTTCGTTGCCCCCCAACAGGCTTAATTCATCGGCGGACGGCCCGTAAGTGAGCCTGAGCGAGCCGATGAGGTTGGGGATGCCGTAGTCCACGTCGACGTACATCAGGTTGTAGCCGATGAAGAAGTACGCCAGCCCCGCAATGGAGTATATGCCGATGTTCTTGAGGCAGATCATCGCGGCGTTCTTGGTGCGAACCGAACCCGCCTCGAGCATCGTGAAGCCCGCGCACATCCACATAACAAGCGCGCCCCAGATGAGGAACGCGAATGTGTTGAAGACGAAGGCGGTCTCCCCGTCCACGGCGGCGTGCGCCACAGAGGGGCGCAGGAAGAACGCAGTGAGCAGCGCAAGGCTTATTGCCGCCGCAATGACGAGCGGGCGTCGTGTGAGAATGGCCGTTAGTCGCATAAATATCCGTCCTTTCAGTTTCGTTTTGTAGGTTCTACGTGGATGACAATCGGGCAGAATTGCCGCCAATCCCGCAGGCGAATCGGTTAAACACGCCAAGCCAAATTAGCGGCAGAACGCCCCGCGAGTCAAGCGAATGCGTCGCGCGGTCGAGCGCGGCGCATCTACATCGTCAGCTTCTTGTAGAGATACAGCAGGCGCGATGGGAGCTCATAGATGTCGTCCAGCACCTCATAGCCCATATCGCTGCACATCGTTTTCAGGTAGTCGTGGCCGTTCTTGTCCACGGTGAGCGCAAAGGCGTTGATGCCCTTGTTCTTTGCCTCGTCAAGCGCCATCTTGGTGTCGTGGACGGCGTACTCTTTCTCAACGCCCTCGCGGCTGTACCCCCTATCCTGCGGGCGGCCGTCGCTGATGAGGAACATCAGCTTGGTGCGCGCATCCTGCTTGTCGAGCTTGTAGGTAGTGTGGCGAATGGCCGGGCCCATACGGGTGGCGTGCAGCGGCGCAACCCGGTCTATGCGCTTTTTGACCTTGTCCGAGAAGTTTTCGTCCAAGTCCTTGATGGTGTAGAACTCCACATTTTCCCTGCCGTAGCCGGAAAAGCCGTAGATGCCGTACAGATCGCCGATGGCTTCCAACGCGTTGATAAGCAGCACGATGGCTTCTTTCTCAACGTCTATGATGCGCTTGTAGGAGCGGCGCATCGCTTCCCCACGGCGGGTTCGCAGCCAAACCATGTACTCTACCGGGTCGTCGGGGGCATCCCAGTCGTCGGCGTTCTTCTTGTTGTCGTCGATAGCCTCCGCGGTGGATGCGCTGGTGTCCAGCAGGAACGCCACCGCAACATCACGCTGCACCTTGTTGCGCCGCCAATAGAACTTGTCGCTGGGACTTGCGCCCGTCTTCATATCGACGAAAGCCTCGATGATGTCGTCGATGTCGATCTCTTCGCCATCCTCGAGTTTGCGAACCTTGCGGAACATCTCCGGCACCATCATCTCGAACTGGCGGCGTATCTGCGTTACCAGCGAGCCGTAGTTGCCCAGCGTGTTGCCGTAGTATGAGGGATCGCCTTCCTGCATCGTCTTTTGGCGCACGATGCACCAGCGCGGCTTGTAGTCTTCGGCGCGAAAATCCCATTCGTCGTACACGAATGTCTGCGGTTCGCTCGCCTCAAGCGCGCCGCCGTCTTCATCCACATGCACAAGCGGCCCCTGCCCGAACTCAGGCGATTGCGGAGCGTCAACGCCCGCCTCTTTCATCAGGTTGTTCGCCATAACATTGCTGGACTGCTGGATTTCGCCCTGCGTTGCCTGCAGCTCAAGCTCGGCGCTGTTCTGCAAGAGCTCCTCAAGCTGCTCTTGCGTGATGGGCTCGCCGCTCGCCTGTCCGCCTTCGTCGTTCTGCATCCTGAGCTGCTCCAGAAGCTGCACAAGCTCAGGCTTAAAATCGCCTCTGAATTCCACTTCGTCGGTGGACTCGTATTCCTGCTCGCCGTCCGGGCGCACCTGCATTTCCATGCCCTGGGCTATCTGCTGCAGCAACGATTCCATATCGTCAGGATCGGCGTACTCTTCCTGCTGGTCGTCGCCCATATCCACATCTTCCCAATCCTCAGGCGGGATCTCTTCGTTGGGTATCTGCGATATGATGGCGTAGATGCGCAGCGTGGCTTCGGCGGTATCTTCCACGGCGGCTTCGGGGTTGAGCACCTGCCGTATGATGCGCCCAATCTGCTTGGCTTCCTCGACGTATTCCTGCGGCGCGGGCAAGCCTTCGAACTGCTGCAGACTGAGCCTGACCAGAAACTCCACCATCGCTTGGCGCATAGGCAGTTCGGTTATGTTGGGGCGCTGCGGCAGCGAATCGATCTGAATTTCGGTATAGGGACGGCGTATGCCGCGATACTCCACCTTGACGCGCGCGTCCAACCGCGCATCCTCGACCACGGTGTATATGTCAAGCGCCAGCTTGCGGTCGTCGAACAGATCGAAGAAGCGCTGAGCGTCGGTGAGCCACGCCTCTTCCACGCTTTCGGCGTCGATTTCGGGCATCGCCTGCGCCTGCGCGGACACAACCTTTTGGCGCGCGAGTTCGTGGCGCAGATCGTTGAACATCGCCGACGGGCGGTCGAACTCGAACCAGAAGCTGCCGAACTCAAGGTGCGCTACCTGATGCGTGGACACCACCTTGAACCAGTTGAAGTTCTGCATCTTGGTGATGTAGCGGTCGACCAGCGACGGCACAAAGACCGTGGAGCCTTCGGTTGAGGGCGATTCGTTGGACACCCAGCCGATGTTCTTGTCCGCGAGTTCGCCGCTTTCCGCCAGTTTGATGTCTGCGCCCGCCAGCGCGCGGCAGTACATTTCCATCACATCTTTGATGCGCGCGAACTCCACGCCGGAAGACAGCGTTTCAAGCATCTCTTCGGAGCGCGCAGACTCGATCTTGAAGTACGCAAGCCCGCCGTCGGCGTTCTGCGTCAGGATGCTCAGCCCTTCGGCGTACCACTTCTCAAGCTGGGACATAGTGAGCTTGTCCAGCGCTTGCGGGCAAGACTTGATGAACTCCGGCGCCGCGGCGTGCGAACAGGTCAGCAAGCCTTCCGCAAGCGTGAGGATCTGTTCGTGATTGTGCGTGTCTATCTGCGACAAGGCGTTGGAAGTCTCAAGCATCACGCTGGGTATGTTGGAGCCGCCGTTCTTGACCAACTGCTCCGATAGGTTTAGGAAACGCATGCGCTGGGCGCTTTCAATGCGGGGCAGCGCGCGCGCGCCGGACTCGAAGAAGCTCTTGATTTCGCGCCAGCCCGAATCCACCAGCGTAGATGCCAGCGCTATGAACGCCGACCTGTCTTCGCCTATCAGCGGGAAGAGCTGCTGCCCAAGCGTGAGGCATTCCGACGACAAGTCGTATGAGCGGTGCGACAGCGCGTCCAGGAACTTGGCGAACCGTTCCATTTCCGGGAAACTGAGGTCTTCAAGTAGCGCGGGACTGCACTGAAAGAACTTGCACGCCAATGTGCTGGACTTCCAAGTGCCTTTGTACAAGCCGCAGCCTAGGTTCGCCCAGCTCTCTATATGCCGCGAGCGGAGCTTGCTCATCGTGCCGGGGCTTGCCTCGAAGTACGCCGCCGCAAGCGTGGGGGACTCTTTGCAGAGCGTCTTGCCGCAGTCCGTCCATTTGAAGAAGTAGTTCAGGGGCATGTAGCCAAGCACGCGCGCGCTCACCTTGTAGAACTCGGCGGCGGCTTCCCATGAGCGCACCGTCTCTTTGGCGATGTCCAAGCCCGCATTCGCCCAATCCGCCATCTGCGCCTCTGTGAGGTTGGGCGGCATCTGCGCGTGCGCCTTGTCGAATTCGTTGGCGACCGAGGCCGGATACTTCCCAAGCTCGGCCTTGATCTCTTCTAGCATTAGCGCTGAGTGTGTGTTCAAGGCGTCTCCTTCAATGGGGTTTCGAGCAACTGCAGAAATCGGCGCAAGATCCGAGCCGTCGCCCCAAAAATAATGTGTCCGTTATACGCAAATGCCGGGGCGTTTCGGATGTCGCCATCCACGATACGAATCTCATCGCGGCGGTTGGCGCGATCCATCAGCGCGGACAGCGGAACCTCCACCACTTCGGCGACCTCCACCTCACTGGGACTGAAATCATACGGGTATGGAATGGTGGAGGCGTATGGACTGATGAGGTAGCGGCTGGTGGTCGGCGTATCGTCCAACGCGCCCAAAACCTCGACATCCTGCGGACGGACGCCCATCTCTTCGTATGTTTCGCGCAATGCGGTGTCAAGCAGCGTAGCGTCTTCCGGATCCATCCTGCCGCCCGGGAATGAGATCTCGCCCTTGTGGTCATCTACCCTATCGGAACGCTTATTCAGCAGCACGCAGTATTCCCCGTTCTTGCGATAGACAAGCGTCAGCACGGCCGCGGGCGTAAGCGCCGGGTCGTCTATGGCGTTCTTGGGATTAGCCGCTAGTATGCGCTTGATTGTTTGCGTGAATGCGTCGCCCACAGCGGACGGGCTCCGATTTTCTGACTTATCGTAGTAGTCTCTATGCGTTCCGATACGCCTCTTCCAAGCCGGCGATGTCTATCCGTTGCATCTGCATCATAGCGTCCATCACCGCCGGCGCTTTTGCCGGATCCCTTGTGAGTTCTTCGATCGCGGCGGCCGGCACCACCTGCCACGACAGCCCGAACCGGTCTTTCACCCAGCCGCACATCTGCGTTTCGCCCCCATCGGACAGCGCGTCCCAGTAGTGGTCGACCTCTTCCTGATCCTCACAGTTAATCACGAAAGACACCGCCATCGTATAATCCACGCCCGGCCCGCCATCTACCGCGCTGAAACGTTGCCCGTTCAACTCGAACTCCACGATAGCGGCGCCGGCCGCCAGATCGAAATCGTTGACCACGCGCGAATTGGGGAACAAGCCGACATAAAAGCCCGCCGCTTCCCGCGCGAGCCCGTCGAACCATAGGCACGGCGCTATCTTTGCCGTCTGCGTATCCGCCATATCTGACTCTCTCTAATCGCCAGGCTATTTCCGGCCTACTCGAATATCGAGGCGATTATCTCTTCGATGCTCTTCTGAACCGAGGCGTCGTCGGTAACCGCCCAGTTGATGGCGACCTGGCAGGCGCGGCGCGGCGCGATGCCCTGCGCTATTAGTTTGCCGGCGTATATCAGCAGCCGCGTGCTGGCGCCTTCGCCCAAGCCGTGTTCGCGCAGATTGCGCACCTTTTCGCCCAGCTTGGCGAGCTGAAGCGCATCGTCCGCGCTGCAGCCCGATTCGTGTTCCACAATCTCGGCCTCTATATCGCGCGGCGGATAGTCGAACTCGATGGACACGAAGCGTTGGCGCGTGCTGTGCTTCAGGTCTTTCAGCGCGCTCTGATAGCCGGGGTTGTACGACAGGATGAGCAGAAAGCCGTCCGCCGCTTCCAGCAGTTCGCCGCGCTTTTCAACCGGCAGAATGCGCCGATGGTCGGTGAGCGGGTGAATCAGAACCGTGGTGTCTTTGCGCGCCTCCACGATTTCGTCGAGATAGCAGATGCCGCCCGCCTTGACTGCGCGCGTAAGCGGCCCGTCGATCCAAACCGTGGAATCGCCCTCCAGCAGGTAGCGCCCCACCAGATCGCTGGCGGTCAAGTCTTCGTGGCAGGCAATCGTTACCAACGGCAGGTTATCGCCTTCGGGCCGCTCCACGCCTCTGCTGTCCGCCTGCTTGATTTGCGTAAGCGGCTGCCCAAGCCTATACGACATATACTCCACAAAGCGCGTCTTGCCGCAGCCGGTGGGGCCCTTGAATATCAGCGGAATTCGCTGCTGATACGCAGCCTCGAAGAGTTCCACTTCGTCCCCGACCGCCACATAGTACGGCTCTTCGGTTAGGTGATACTCCTCTATGATGTAGCTGCGATAGAGTGTTGTGGTTGATTGCGTCATATTGTAAGCCTGCGCTCCTTAACGAGTAATAACCCTGCAGTTCCACAATTCCCGAACTTGGGCGTCCAGCCGTTCTAGGCTGTCGGAGTTGTCTATTACCACATCGGCGTATTCAACGCGCTGCGATTGCGGCATCTGCGAGTCGATGCGCGATCGGACAGCGGCGGCGTCCATATTGTTGCGCGCTTGCAGACGCCTTATCACATCCGCTTCGGGCGAAGTGGTTACCCATACTTCATTCACAAGCCCCGTCCACTGCGCCTCGATCAGCAGCGCCGCCTCCAGAACCGCCGCGCGGCCGCCCTGCCGCTCCACGGCGGCGAGCCGTTCCTCCGCAAGCGCGTATATGCGCGGATGCGTGATAGCGTTCAGCCGCTTGAGCGCGTCCGCGTCGCTGAACACGATGCCGCCCAGCGCGCGGCGGTCGATCTCGCCGTCCGCCGCAACCACCCGCTCGCCGAAAGCGCTCACCACTTCCCGCCAGCCGTCGGTATGCGGCTTATAAACCTCGTGTCCCAGCAGATCCGCGTTCACGATAGCGGCGCCCAGCCCCTCAAGCAATTTGGATACCTGAGTTTTGCCGGTGCCGATGCCGCCCGTCAATCCGATTGTGAACATAACACTTCGCCATTTGAAAAATCCATCACATTCTAACAAGCAGACTATAAAAGGGTCAACATACTGCATCCGAGATAGAAGTATTCTCACCCTTGCGCAATACAGAGCTATTCGGTGATATAATCTATGCAGTCGTCGAGATGCGAATTTCTTCACGGACTGCCGTTAGCGTGAAATTGACGGCCCCATCCACGATTCACTTGACGCCGCCGGCAAAATCTATCCGATCCAAGTGCGCGTATGTCTGACAACCTTTCGAAAGCCCCCGCAGATCGGCGCGGCAACGCCGCCGTAGATAACAGACAGATAACCAACGCAAGGTTGGCGCAGATTTGCTACATTATTGTGTGTCTGCACATTTTATTCTTCAACTACCTTCTAGTCGCCCACTCGAACATTTATGATCGGTTGGCCAGGCAAGAAGGCGACTTGATAGAAAATCTCACCCCCGTCGTGTTTCTGATGGCGGCAATTCCTCTGTTTGCAGCTGCTTGGGCAGAGCGGCGCGTCTTCCGGCGTTGCGCCTACATTTTCGGCGGCGCGGCGCTGGTGCTATTCGCAGGCGAAGAGATCAGCTGGGGACAGCGCATAATCGGCTTCGAGACGCCCGCTTTTATAGCGAATTTGAACTACCAAGGCGAATTCAACATTCACAATATCCATGAAGTGAATTACCCGATTTTCGACAGGCTGTGGGAAGTAATCTACGCGCTGGGCTTAGCAGGATGCGCCGTATTTTTCTGCCGCAAAGAAAGAATACTCGGGATTCCGACGCCGCCAATCCTGCTGACATTAAGTCTTCTGGTCACAATGTCTTATACCTACTTAGGAATACCGGAACTCTCCTATTTCCTAAATACAATCCTATCGTGGCAGCGAGGACTGTTTCTGCTCCTGCTCATATTTGCCCTGTTTTCCATGAACGCTATGCTGTTCGCCGCCGCCGCTGCGTCCCTGTCGATCGCTTTAGCTATCGCCTACTTAAGCACACACTACGATGGCATATGGTATTTTAGAGAACTGTCCGAGTATATCTTCGGCCTCATTGCCTTCTTCTATGCGCTTATAGCGTTGCAGGATCAGGAAGCGGCGCGCCAGAAGATAGCGGCAGCGGTCGCCAATATCGATATCAAGCCCACAGTAGCGCTTCCTTCCATACGCATAAATCTTCCCTCCTCTCCGACGAGTAAGGGTAAAATTTTCAACGAAATCAAGTGCGGTTATCTAACGCCTTGGACAGCCTTCTGCGCGCTCACTATTGCCGGCAGCGTCGTGCCGGCAGCCATGTTGTACTTCGACGTTAGGGCGGATGCCGCGGCTTTCAAAGAAACCCGCATGTTAGCCCAGACTGTCGTGCCTATAGCGCGCTCCGACTTTGATGTGTATCTCAATGGACGCGATCTGCACTATTTCAAGCAACCGTGCGCTGACAACGACGTCCTGCCGACTTTCTTTCTAGGCGTATTCCCTGCGAATGTAGAAGATATAGGCGGTGATAGGCGGCAGTACGGCTTCGATAACCTCGACTTCTACTTCGATACGGCACGCGGATCGATGATACTAGACGACGCATGCGCCGCTATGGTAAATCTCCCCGCCTACGACATAGCGCGCATCTCAACCGGCCAGTACATCATTGAAGACGACGGCGCAACTACAAACCTCTGGATTGCGGAGTTTCCCGTGAACCCTGAGTAACCTTTCTCATAAATTCGCGGCGTCGCGCCCGTCAATTCCAACGGGTTGAACGGGATGCCCGCTTACCTTGCGACTACCGGCGCGGATGCCGGAGTAACGGACCTAACCCTGTTTCCCGCGGCATCGATATAGGTGATGTGGGCGCGCAGGCTCATGCCAACATCGTCTGCAGACGGAATGTATCGGTAACCCGGGCAGACTATCCCAAAGGCTTGCTTCCATCCATCGCCATCGCTCCCCCGCTGCCACCGCCACCGCCCGCCCTGCGTAAAGCCCGCCTTGCGCGTCGCCTCGGACAGCGCAACCGTGAACGGCTCGCCCACTGCCGGAGCGCCCTCGTTGACGATAACCGCGGGAACCGCATTCAGCATCCAGCGCCGCGCGTCGTGCGAAAACTCCGCAAACCGCTCCTCTACCCAATCAATAGGCTTGTCGGTATCGAAGGGCATCCACAGATTAGAGCCAACCTGAACCGCATACGGCGCCAGAAGAAGCGCTTCCGCTTCGCTTCCGGCCGCCGGATAGACAACAAAGTTGACGCCTCGCCGCTCCAAGTAGCCAACCGGCGGCTTGCGGTCATGCGCCATTATCCTAGCGCTATTGGGAACTATGACCGAATTGCGGGCAACCACTTCGTCCGTCAGCCCGCACACATCCACAACCGTCAGATTGGAAAGGTAGTAGGGCATAATGCCCGTGCGCCCCGCCGCTGCCGTCGCATCGAGGGGAATCAGCCGCCGCGCCGCGCCGTCATAAGGCCGCCAAGACTCTATAAGCCCATCAGTGAATTGCTGGTTTAACCCGAACCTAACGCCTACATAGCTGCCGCCAATTCGCCATCGACCGGACCCGGCAAGACCGCTGATCCGTTCCATTCCCGGCGCCCAGAGCAGCCAGCCGGCATTCTGTTCGTTCAACCCAACATTAGAGTAGCCGCTGCGATCAGCCTCGAACAGCAGCGCCGCCTGCATCGCGTTGGCGTAAAACATCACCGGGATAAACAGCAGCAGCGCCCATACCTGCGTGCTTCTGAAAACCCTTGCCCGCATACTCACCTGCAGCGCGCGCGCCTTGCCCGCAATCCTGCCGCCCAAGCTTCCCAAGCGCAGTATGCCCTCTACGGCGGGAAGCGCGAGCAGCGGCCAGTAAAAGTCCAACGGACGCCACTCAAAATGATCCCCGCCCAGCCGCATCACGCTGAGCGCATGAACCCCGATGCACAGCAGCGCCAGCGCATACACGCCGTCCCGCCCATTGCGCCAGCGCACCCACGCCCCTATCAGCGCCAGCGGCCCCAGCAGATACAGCCCCGTCTCCAGCGCCGCGACCGCATAGTAGTAGAAGCCCATATCCCACCACGGACGCACGAACTTGGCGTAGTAGGTGTTGGGCAGCCATTCGCCGTAGTATACGTAGCGAAACAGGAAATGGGCGGCAACCAATATCGCGAATGGCGCGGCGAGCGTCAGCAGATCCCGCAGATAGCCCCGCTCAAATCTTAGCCGCCCGCCGTCAACCAACCGCTGAACCGCAAACCATCCCAAGCAGACGATCGCTATCAGAACGCCTTCCGGCCGCGTCAGCGCCGCAAGCGCAAGACTCAGCGACGCCGCAAGCAAGCCCCATCTGCTATTGCGATACAGGCTTAGGCATACAACCGCGCCGAGTACGAAAAATGTGAACTGCCGCGTCTCAAGCCCGCCGCCCGATGTCCATACGGCGAAGGTAGCGCTGCCGCACACCAACCCCAGCGCCATCCACGCCGCCAACCCGCGATGCCGCAGCCCCGGCATTCGCGCCGTCCACCACAGCATCGCCCCAAGCGTCCCCGCGGTGAACGCCACCGAAAGCCAAGGCGCCGCATGCTCCGGCCTTATGCCCAGCGCCCCCCATATCGCCGCCAGCTCCAAAACCCAAAGGAAGTTCGTGTAGCCTTCCACGCGCTCGCCGGGGTTGAACGCCAACCCATGCCCCTCCAGCAAATTGCGGGCATAGCGAAAACTGATGAACGCGTCATCGGTCAAGAACCACGATACGCTTGCCAACCACGCCAGCAGCGCCAACCATACAAGACAAGCGGCGGCGTACAAAACAAGGCGCAACGCGCGCGGATGCACGGCAAACATCATCCAAACATTCACGCCCCGCATTATACTACACTGCCGCGCTTTACCCGCAATCCCAACATATCCCCAACCTTAACGGGTGAAATAGGGATTACCGCCGCCCGCCCTTTACCTTATAATAGGGGCGTTATAGGCTAGACGAGGTTAAGCAATGACATCAGCATACAGAGCCTTGCCGAGCGTAGAGCGGCTTCTGTCCGACGACCGCGTAATGGCGCTAATTGAAACCCACTCCCGCCAAGTGGTATTGGAGTTCGTCCGAAGCAGTCTGAGCGACGCCCGCAGCGCAATCGCCGCCGGCCGCGCCGCCCCCGACGCCCACGCGATCATCGCCGCCGTCGCCGCCCAAGCTGAAGCGTCCCGACGCCCTTGGCCCAAGCGCGTCATCAACGCAACCGGCGTAGCGCTGCACACTAACCTCGGCCGCGCGCCCCTGAGCGACGACGCGCTCAATGCGATTCAGCGCGCGGCGCAAGGCTACAGCGAACTTGAGATTGACCTAGTCAGCGGCAGGCGCGGCTCCCGCCAAGCGCGCATATCCGAACTTGTCAGCCGCGCGACCGGCGCTGAAGCCGCGCTCGTCGTCAACAACAACGCATCCGCCGTGATGCTCGGACTCGCCGCAATCGCCGCCGGCAAAGAGGTCATCGTGTCCCGCGGCGAAGCGGTTGAGATTGGCGGCGGCTTTCGCATCCCCGATGTGCTGCGTCAGAGCGGCGCAATCCTAGTGGAGGTCGGCACCACCAACCGCACCTACGCCCGCGACTACGCCGCCGCCATCACCGCCGACACCGGCGCGCTGCTCGCCGTTCACGCCAGCAACTTCCGCGTAATGGGCTTCACGCACGCCCCCAACATCGCCGAACTTGTAGAAATCGGCAAACGACACGGCATCCCCGTGCTGCACGACCTTGGCAGCGGCTGCCTGCTCGACACCACCGCTTTCGGGCTTGCCCGCGAACCCATGCCGCAAGAAAGCGTCAGCGCCGGCGTCGGGCTATCGTTCTTCTCAGGCGATAAGCTTCTAGGCGGGCCGCAGGCGGGTATCATCGCCGGCAAGCGCGAACTCGTCGACATCGCAGCGCGCCATCCGCTTGCTAGAGCGATGCGCATCGACAAGCTCAGCATGGCGGCGCTCGCCGCAACGCTCATACACTACATCCGCGGCGAAGCGCTCACAACCATCCCCATATGGCGCATGATAGCCGCCCCCGCCGACGCCGTGAAAGCGCGCGCCGACGCTTGGCCGCGCAAGCTAGGATGCCCGCCGTCCGTATCCGTAGCGCCCACGCAATCCACAATCGGCGGCGGCAGTCTGCCCGGCGAAACCCTGCCGTCTTGGGCGATTGCGATTGACTGCAGCGCGCTCAACGGCGGCGCAGAAGAGTTCGCCAAATGCCTGCGCCAAGCCGAAACCCCCGTCATAGGCCGCATCGAATCGGAGCGCATCCTGCTAGACCCACGCACCGTGCTGCCAACCGAAGACGAAGCGCTGCTGCAAGCCTTGACGGATGCGCTTCAGGCGCAAGGATGGCGCGAATGAACCTCTTCGACCACCGCTCCGAACAGCAACTCCAAGACAAAGTGCCGCTCGCCGCCCGAATGCGCCCGCGCTCATTCGACGAATACATCGGCCAAGACCACATCATCGGCGAAGGAAGCGTATTGCGCCGCAGCATAGAGGCGGACCGCCTGCCGTCAATCATACTTTGGGGACCGCCCGGCGCCGGCAAGACAACCCTCGCCAGCCTCATCGCCAACCTAACCCGCAGCCACTTCGAGCAGATAAGCGGCGTTGCGTCCGGCGTCGCCGACCTGCGCCGCGTCGCCGCCGAAGCCCGCCAACGACTCGGCATGAGCGGCCAATCCACCATCCTATTCGTGGACGAAATCCATCGCTTCAACAAGGCGCAGCAGGACGTCATCCTGCCCTATGTGGAAGACGGAACCCTTGTGCTTATCGGCGCAACCACCGAAAACCCGTCATTTGAGGTTGTCTCACCCCTGCTATCCCGCGCGCGCGTATTCGCATTGGAATCGCTCACAGATGAACAGGTCAAGCGCATCGCGCAAACCGCGGCAGCCGACGCAGAACGCGGGCTTGGCGCGCTGCAGCCCCGCTTGGACGAACAGGCGCTCAACGCATTGGTGAACCTCGCTAACGGCGACGCCCGAACCGCGCTCAACGCCCTGGAACTTGCCGTATCCGCCGCCGCGCCCGACGCCGACGGCATCCGCCGCATAAGCCTCGCGATGGTGGAAGACGCCATGCAGCGCCGCTCCCTGCGCTACGACAAGGCAGGCGATCTGCACTACGACACCATATCGGCGTTCATCAAATCCGTGCGCGCATCCGACCCGGACGCCGCCGTATATTGGCTTGCCCGAATGCTGGAAGCGGGCGAAGATCCGCTGTTCATCGCGCGTCGGCTAGTTATCATCGCCAGCGAAGACATCGGAATGGCAGACCCGCACGGCTTGGTGGTAGCGGTAGCGGCGCAGCAAGCCGTTCACTTCATCGGACTGCCGGAGGGACGCATCCCGCTTGCCGAGGCGACCGTCTATCTCGCCACCGCGCCCAAAAGCAACAAATCGTACATGGCGCTCAACGAAGCGATGCGCGATGTTCAGCATACCCGAAACGAACCCGTGCCGCTGCATCTGCGAAACGCCGTTACCGGCTTGATGAAAGATATGGGCTACGGCGCCGGCTACAAGTACGCCCACGACTATGAAGGCGCCTACACCCCCACCCAAAACCTGCCCGCCAGCCTCACCGATAGGCGCTACTACCGCCCCGGCAACCAAGGCTACGAAGCGCGCGTGCAAGAACGGATGCGCCGCTGGCGGAATACCGGGAACCCAAACGCCGCGGATAGATGATGCGAAGCGGCCGCCCAAAGCCTAGCGCGCGGACGGATCCCCACTCTGCTGTCTTGAACCTCACAGCTTGCCGTTAGAACTAACCCGTTTGCCGTCAAGCGAAACCTAACCCTCGCCTCTTAGCAGACTATACCCCCGTTGGTTCTCGACGTGCGTCGCTATCCGCTTGATGAGGCTTGCCTTGCGCTCCCTGCTTATGGTTCGCATGCCAAGCGATGCTGCTAATTCGGTCAAAACCGGCAGAGGTTCCCCGGACTGTTCTAGCAATTCCGCAAAATCCGAACTATCCTGATGATGCAGTTGGCGCTCCAACTTCCGCGCCCGCGATTTAACTTCATCAGAGGTAGTTGCTATCTTGGATTTTGAAGATGCCGCTACCCCCTTCAAACCAAGAAGCTTTCGGAGTCCCTTATCATTATGGGCGCGTTGTGTAAGCACATTGAGCCTTGACAAGCCTTCTGACAAATCGCGACTCGACTCCACCGTTGGGAAAGCTTCCACCAGCAGTTGCATCTCTTCTATGAAACCCTGAGTTTCACTCAGTACGCGAAGAAGCTCTCTCTTCTCTTCCTCTGTAGGCAGCGAAGTGAGCAACGCTTTCAGCCCCTTGAGCAGGGCATCGGTTTGATAGGGTTGTTTGTGGTCTGTCATTGGATCTGAGAAAATCACTCTAGTTTCTCAATTAAGTATCGCGTTATTTCGGGGTATTCGTTCTTGTTCGCAGCCCGCCTAGCATTTTGCGAATCATGCTCCCAAACAGGGACTTGGTTTTCCGCCGCTTCGCTGTAACCTATCAATTCGGTTGTATGCGTAGGAGCCACTTTGCCCATAGCGAACTGCTGCTCGTTCATGGCAAGCATAGTCGTCTCATGCGTTGTAGTTATCCGGCTTCCCCCAAGTCTAACCTTAACGAACACAATAGCCCCAAGCGAAGACAAGCTTCGATATCCGCTTTGCCCTGCGAACGTCTGAGCCGCCGCCATGCGCTCGCCTATATCTCCCACCTTTTGAGTGAGGATGCTTAACCCTATCGTGGATAGATGATCCGGCACGGCGGTTATAACATAGTAATCGCTGGCATGCAGGGCGTTCTGAGTCATCAAATATAGATTTGGAGGACAATCTATGACAACCCAATCGTACCTGTCCTCAACTTCTTCGATCATCCTTCTCAGAAAAGAGCGTTCCCTCAGGTATCTTTGCGCGTTTTGGCGCAAAGCCTGCATCGTTGGATAAACGCCGGCAATTTGTCCCCCGCCCAGATCTTCGCCAAGCAGGTCTATGTCGCAAGGAATCAGATCTAGCCCACGGATTGGATGGCGTCCAACGACCACAACGTCGTTCCAGATATACCTTCTAGTGTCTAGCGCTTGCCCACCTGTAAAACGCTTGTACAGATCCGTTATTGTTCCGACGGATCTCTTGCGCCGCTGCCATTGCTCGATAGTCGCGCAAAGGAAAGTCAAGTTAGTCTGAGGGTCAATATCAATCATCAAGACCCTTCGATCATAATGCTGAGTCAGCGAACTCGACACATGATATGCCGAGGTCGTCTTTCCAACTCCGCCTTTATAGTTAATGAACGAAACTACGGTCGTCATTATCGATAAATCCCACTTCACCCGCTTGGCATCCTTTATGGCGTTATTCTAACCTATTGCCTCCCTCAACGCTATATCCCCAACGCCCAATGTAGAAGCGATTTTGGGCAGTTTTCTGTCCCCCCTTCACACCCCCCGCATCGCCCCCTCCATCGCCTCCAGCGCATAGTCCACATCGTCCGCCGTAATCCCGTAGTGCGTAACGAACCGCCACGCCCTGCTCGGCATCCCCCCCTTGACGCCGCGCTTGCCGATTTCCCGCATTATCGCGCCAGGATCCCCCCGCTCTATCTCGAAGAACACCAAGTTCGTGGGCAGTTTGTCCGGCTCGATCGCTATACCCGGTATCTCCGCCAGCCCCTGCGCCAGCCGCCGCGCGTTGGCGTGGTCGTCCGCCAGCCGCTCCACCATCCCGTCCAGCGCCACTATCCCCGCCGCCGCCACGACGCCCACCTGACGCATCCCGCCGCCCACCATCTTGCGCCACTTGCGCGCGCCCTCTATGAACTCCGCGCTGCCGCAAATCACCGATCCTATCGGGCAGCTCAGCCCCTTGGACAGACAGAAGCTCACGCTGTCGGCGTCCCGCACTAGCTCCACAACCGGCGTCTCAAGCGCCACCGAAGCGTTGAATATGCGCGCCCCGTCTATGTGCAGCGGTATGCCGTGCCGATGCGCTATATCCGCAACCGCCTGCGTATCGCTCGCAGTCAGCGGCGCCCCCCCGCAGGCGTTGTGCGTGTTCTCTATGCCGATCATCGCGGTGCGCGTGAAATGCACATTCGGCGGCTTGATGGCCGCCTCAAGTTCGTCCAAGTCGAACAGCCCGCGCTCGTTGTTCGGCAGCGTGTTGTACGCCACGCCGCCCAGCGCCGACGCCCCGCCCGCCTCGCTGCGAAAGATATGCGCCTTGTCCCCGATGATGATCTCGTCCCCCCGCTGAGCGTGCGTCAGTATGGACACCAAATTGCCCATAGTGCCGCTTGCGACGAACACCGCCGCCTCTTTGCCCAGCCGCTCCGCCGCCATCGCCTCCAGCCGGTTCAGCGTGGGATCGTCCCCGAACACATCGTCCCCAAGCTCCGCTTCCGCCATCGCCCGCCGCATCTCAGCCGAAGGATGCGTTACCGTATCGCTGCGAAGATCAACCTCTCTCAATTCTAATCTCCCCCGACCTGCCCTGCGCGCAAGTCCGTTTCCTGTCATACGATTGACTGCCTATTCTATGCGCGCAATTCTAGCACAACGCTTGTCAAAATCCATAGCGTAGCCTACATTATGACATCACGGGCTACCCTATCTATCTAATCGCAATGAAGGCAAACGAAATGAGTTCGGCGCTACTAGCGGACAACAGCGTTATTCAAGTTCTGCTATTCCTGCTGCCCGGTTTCGTGGCGGCGGCGCTCTATTACTTCCTCATTTCCTATCCCAATCCCAAACCCAACGAATTTGGGCAGGTCATTCACGCTCTAGTGTTCACTACGATTGGGCAAACCGTATGGATAATCGTAGAGCGGCTATCCCCGATAGGCAGCGAATGGGGCGTTCCGATTTCTGTGACAGGAGCGGCCGCTTCCGCGATAATTGTCGTCGGAATTTCCAACAACGACCTAGCGCACAGATTCTTCAGATGGATTCGCTTCACAAAAGATAGTTCGCACTCGGCATGGTATTCATCCTTTTCGCGCAACACCGATTGCTATGTTGTGCTACACTTGACGCACAACCGCCAACTCTACGGCTGGCCGTCCGGATGGCCCAAAAATTCCGATGACGGGCATATTCGGATTGCTGAAGGCGAATGGCTCGACGAATCCCGTGATCCGCTCACTGCCGAAAGCGACCAAGATCGCTCTTCTATGCCCACCTTTCTTATCCCCACGAAAGAGGTGGAAATGGTAGAGTTTATACGCCCTGAACCTACTGACCATAAGGAGTAAGATATGGCTAAAGAACCGAAGCCTTCGCGGCGCGAAATGGAGACTGTCAAATACGTTAACGGCAAAATCATCGGGTTTGGCGAAACGCCCAAACCCGCAAATATACGCAAGCCCAGGGTGCTGCCGCCCAGACCGCCCAAGAAATCCTAACCCTACCCTATGCCGGGATGCGCCGAGCTATGCCCCCAAATCTACACAAAAGATGTGGAGATGGTAGAGTTTATACAATCTGAGCCTACTGATCATTCTGAGCCTGCTGACCCATAATAAGGAGTAAGATATGGTTAGAGAACCGAACCCCTCGCCGCGTGAACGCCAAGTTGCGGCTGCCAAAGAAATTGGCGGCAAAGTCATCGAGGGTGGCGAAACGCCCAAACCCGTAAATATACGCAAGCCCAAGCTGCCGCCCAGACCGCCCAAGAAATCCTAGCCCTACCCTATGCCGGGGTGCGCCGAGTTATGCCCGCAATCCGCAAAGACATCACATTCCAAAGCGACGGCCTAACCCTAGAAGGCGCTCTGCATCTCCCCGCGCACGCCTCGCACGCCGCCGCGCGCTTCCCCGGCGTAGTCATATGCCATCCGCATCCCCGATACGGCGGCGATATGTACAACGCCATCGTAGCAACGCTTGCGGACACCCTATCCGCCGCCGGCATCGCCGCCCTGCGCTTCAACTTTCGCGGCGTCGACCTAAGCGAGGGCGCTTTCGACGGCGGCGCCGGCGAAATCCGCGACGCCCATAAAGCGCTCGAATGCCTTTCGCTCAACGACAGCGTGGACGCCAGCCGCATCGCAATCGCCGGCTATTCATTCGGCGCGGCGATTGCGCTCACCGCGGCGTGGCAGTCCAACCTAGCCCAGGCCATCGTATCTATCGCATGCCCCTCGCGCGTCTTCAACGAAATGGGCGCGCGCGAAATCCTGCAGCCCAAGCTCCTCATATGCGGCTCGCGCGACCACGACTTCCCCGTTCAGCAGTTTCGCTTTCTAGCCCGCCGCTACTCCGACCCCAAGTCAATTGAGGTAATCGAAGGCGCAGACCACTTCTTCGGCGGGCATGTATCCCAAGTCGCCGATATGGCAACCGCCTTCTTCAAGCAGTGGCTTGGCGAAAGCAACGGATAGCGGCAATGCGCCAATCCGCCATTGCCTTCAAGAGCGGCAAACTAACGCTGGAAGGCGTTCTATCCGTCCCCGACGAACTGCCGCAGCCCTACCCGGCGATAGTGGCATGCCACCCGCATCCATTGCTAGGCGGCAACATGGACAATCCCGTAGTAACCGCCGTATGCCGCGCCGCAAGCGCAATGGGATTAGCGGCGTTGCGCTTCAACTATCGCGGCGTTGAGAGCAGCGAGGGCGAGTTCACCAACGGCAAGCGCGAAGCCGAAGACATACGGAACGCGCTGAACCTAATGCGCCAATGGCCCGGCATAGACCGCAAACAGCTCGCCCTAGTCGGCTACTCATTCGGCGCGGCGCTCATACTCCGCGAACTCAAGCGCTGCAAAGCCGCGAAAAGCCTAGCGCTGATTGCGCCGCCCGCCTCTGCCATAACCGCATCGCCCATAAAGCGCGACAAGCGCCCTAAGCTATTCATAGCCGGCCAAAACGACCGCGTAGCCCCGCCCCCAGCCATCCAGCGCGCCCTAGACGATGTGCGCCAACCGGTCCAATTTCGCGAAATACCCGCCGCCGACCACAGCCTACACGGCAACGAAGCCCACGCCGCCGAACTCGCCGCCGACTTCCTAGCGGCGACGGTTGGCATATCATTGAATTTGTGATAATTTTACAACAAGTGCTAATGCTTTAATAAGGTTGGGATAATGCCAAGACGAAGTAGTTCTAGCGGCGGTGGCATTGGTTGCATTCTCATATTGTTCATCATATTTGTAATATACAAAGCGGTTGAGTGGTTCGTTGCTCTAGTAACCTCAACCGTAGTATGGAAATTTCTTGCAACTGTATTCAATTTTCTACCAAATTGGCTACAAGGCATCCTTACAGTGCTTGCCGTTGTCGTTGCCATTATCTTCGCGTTTTTCGTAGTAAGCGGGATTTGGAACTGGCTATATAATGCGCAGAACCAAAGGCGGATAAACAGCAAATCAAGCCCGGGCGTCAGGCGGCGTTTCAGCAAAAAAGAGCGCGAGTATATCATTGGCACGCGCTACTATGAACAAGGTGGAATGTGTGCTATGTGCAAACGCTCGATACCCAAAGACTTGTTCGAAATAGACCATATAATACCAATTGCAAAAGGTGGCGGGAGCGAATTTTCTAACTTGCAACTGCTTTGTTCTACTTGCAACCGCAGGAAGGGCGCTCGCTAATACTATGTGAAAACAGACGCCATAAAGAAGATGGTAATTAAGGCCAAAACGACCGCGTAGCCCCGCCCCCAGCCATCCAGCGCGCCCTAGACGATGTGCGCCAACCCGTCCAATTTCGCGAAATACCAGCTGCCGACCACACCCTAAGCGGCAGCGAAGCCCACGCCGCCGAACTCGCCGCCGACTTCCTAGCGGCGACGCTTAGGCGATGAGCGCCACGAAACATCACCCCTCCAGAAACGCCACCAGCCTATCCATAACATCCCCCAAATCCCGCAGCTGACACTCCCACACCGTCATCACGCCCCACCCGCTCCCCTGCAGCAACGCCAAATTGCGCTTGTCCCGATTATAGTTTCGCTCCAACTTAGCCACCCAGTAATCCCGATTGGTAGCCGGAATTCGCACCTTAGCGCAGCCCGAATGCCGATGCCAAAAGCAGCCGTTCACAAACACCACCTTGCGCCGCGACGGAAACACCAAGTCCGGCCTGCCCGGCAAATCCGCCCGATGCAGCCGATACCGATACCCCAACCCATGCAGCAACCGCCGCACCTTCATCTCAGGCTTCATCCCCTTCGACTTCACCTGCGCCATTATGCGGCTGCGAACATCCGGCGATACCTTGTCTGCCATACTGCCCTGCCCCTGCTACTGCCTATTGCAAGATGCTGCCCAATCCGAACCATACCCTTTGCGCCCCTGCGCCCTTGCGTTAAGCCCTTCCCCAAACATCCCACAAATCATTCTCTCCAAAACCGCGCTCACAACCGCCACAGGTACCGCATTCCCCGTCTGCTTTCGTATCTGCTGATACGAACCGGGCAGCTCAACCCAATCGGGAAACCCCTGAAGCCTAAGCATCTCGCGCGGCGTCAACCGCCTTTCCCCGTTCACCAAAAGATAGTTGTACGACGCCCCCGCCCGCAGCGCGCACGAAAACGGATGGCTAGACACATTCCCCCCCTTGTTCTCATGCCATATCGCCAGCCGATGCGCGCTCCGATGCTCCGCCAGCCGCTTGCGCCGTATCCTATCGCTCGCGAAATACCGCGCAGGCGCTTCCCGCTCAAGAACCGTCTCCAAAGACGGCGGTTCCCCAATCGGCTCCGGCCACTCGAACGGAACGGAATGGTCCCGAAACCCCACTATAAAAGTGCGCTCGCGTTTCTGCGCCAACCCAAAATCCAAGGCGTTGAAAATGCGCCAATCCGCCCGATACCCCAACTCCGCCAGCACCTCCATAATCCTCGCCAGCGTGCGCCCCTTGTTATGGCTTGAAAGTTGCCGCACATTCTCCAACAGCAACGCCATCGGCATCTTGGCTTCAATCACCTGCGCCAAGTTGAAAAACAGCGTCCCCCGCGCATCCTCAAACCCGCGCATATTCCCTATAATGCTGAACGGCTGACACGGAAACCCCGCAAACAAAACATCATGCCGCGGCACATCATCGGCGCAAATCTCAGTAATATCCCCCGCCGGTTCAATGCCGAAATTCTGCTGATAAGCCCGCCGCGCCTCCCCATCGATATCGCAGGCGAACACGCAGCGCATCCCCATCGCCGCCGCCGCAATATGAAACCCGCCTATCCCGCAAAACATATCCGCGAAAGTCAGCGACGATGCAAACTTATCGTTCATATCCAACAGCAAACCCTCGCCGCCTTGCGCCCGCATTGCGATACATCCCCCCAATAGGCAATAATATACCGCAACGCCGTGTTTAGTCTTATGATGAGACGACGCATTTACGCGCCCCAACACTCTGCGAATAATATCGGGCTTAAACCCCAACCTTCAAGAAGCCTCAAGGCTTGAAAGTGAATAAAGCGAATTAGGAGAAACCGGATGCCAGACCAATCCCACGCCCACCGAACCGAGCGCGACTCCATGGGCGAGTTCCAAGTCCCCGCCCACGCCTACTACGGCGCAAACACCATGCGCGCCGTGCTGAACTTCCCCATCAGCGACCTGCGTTTCGGCCGCTCTTTCATCAGCGCCCTCGGCCAAATCAAGCAGGCCGCCGCCCATGTCAACGCCGACCTCGACCTGCTCCCCCCCGAACTCGCCCACGCAATAGCCGCCGCCGCCCAAGAAGTCATCGACGGCAAACTCGACGACCAGTTCGTCGTGGACATCTTTCAGACCGGATCCGGCACTTCCACCAACATGAACGCCAACGAAGTCATCTCCAACCGCGCCATCCAAATGCTGGGCGGCGCCCTCGGCTCCCGCTCCCCCGTTCACCCCAACGACCACGTCAACATCGGCCAATCATCCAACGACGTCATCCCCACCGCCATCCACATATCAGCGCTAAAAGCCGTCCACGACGACCTAATCCCCGCCCTAGAGCAACTCCAAGCAGGCTTGGCGCAGAAATCCGACGAGTTCATGCCCGTCATAAAGACCGGCCGCACCCACCTCCAAGACGCTACCCCCGTCCGCCTCGGCCAAGAGTTTCTAGGATACGCCGGCCAAATCGAGCGCGCCATCGCCCGCCTCCAGCATGCCGAAACCGAGCTCTCCGAAGTGGCGCTCGGCGGCACCGCCGTCGGCACCGGCGTCAACACCCACCCCGAATTCGCCGCCCGCGTTTGCGCCCGCCTATCCCAAACACTAGGCGTCCAAGTCCGCGAAACCTCCAACCACTTCCAAGCCCAAAGCAGCCTCGACAACGTCGTCCAAGCAAGCGGCGCGCTCAAAACCCTCGCCGTCAGCCTTATGAAAATCTGCAACGACATCCGCTGGCTCGGATCCGGCCCACGCGGCGGCATCGGCGAAATAGAACTCCCCGAAGTCCAACCCGGCAGCTCCATCATGCCCGGCAAAGTCAACCCCGTCATCCCCGAATCCGTCTGCCAAGTAGCCGCCCAAGTCATCGGCAACGACGCCGCCATCGCCGTCGGCGGCCAATCCGGCAACTTCGAGATCAATGTAATGATGCCCGTCTGCGCCTACAACCTGCTCCAATCCATCGACCTGCTTGCGGCGGCGGCGCGCAACCTCGACGCCCAGTGCATCCGCGGCCTCAAAGCCACCGCCAGAGGCCCCGAAATGGTTGAGCGCGGCCTCGCCATCGTTACCACCCTCGTCCCCCACATCGGCTACGACGCATCCGCCGCCATCGCCAAGCAGGCGCAGCAAAGCGGCAAATCCGTCAAAGAAGTAGCCCTAGAAACCACCGCCCTATCCCCCGCCGAACTTGACGAAATCCTAGACCCAAGCGGCATGACCGAACCCGGCCTATCCCCCGGCGGCGTATCCGTCGGCTAAGCGTCAACCGCCGCGCGCATCCGCCAGCAGACGCCATAGAAACCGAAATCAACCCACGACATCGGTTAGCCGCCGCGCGTACCAGCAAGCCGTCAATCGATCGCCTGCGGACTTGCGCGCTAACCGTCAACCGCCGCGCATATCCCCCAACCGCCGCCGCGCATACGCCGTTTCGTCCGCGCGCGTCGCAACCTCCCCGTCGATGCGCGCGTACACCAGCTCCGCCAATATCGCCCCCACCTGCGGCCCCTGCGGAACCCCCAGCGCAAGCAAATCGTCCCCGTTCAACAGCGCTCGCGCATCCCGCAGTTCCCGCCGATAAAGCTCCAGCCGCCCCGCTATGCGCCCATCCCCCGCGCACACCGCGCACGCCGCTATCGCCGCGTCATTGCAGCCGTGCAGCCGCCGATATATCTCGCTGCGTCTAACGCCGTCCCGCCCCAGCGCCCCAAATTCGCCCTTCACCCTAGCCGTGTCCGCGAATACCTTTGCCCACGACGCGCTCATATCAAGCCGCGCGGCAAGTTCGGCATGCCGCTCCGCCGCCGCCCAATACGCCAGCGCTCCCACCATCAGCAGCGGCTTGTCGGCATAGTCCGACGCCTCGGCGCGCTCCAGCGCATTCACCGCATCGGCGTTCAGCTCCAGCGCCGGATGAACCGCCCGCAAAACCCCGTACTCATTCGCCGCCGCCAGCATCGCCGCCGCGCGCGCTTCCCCCAGCATGCGCTCCAATTCGCCCCGAACCCGCGCCCCCGATATGCCGCCCACATGCGCCGCGTCCCGCCGCATCAGCCGCTCCGTCTCCGCATCCGGCGCAAACCCAAGCCTCACGGCGTACCGCACCGCCCGAAATATGCGCGTGGCGTCGTCCATGAAACTGAACGGCCGCAGCGCCCGCACCACGCCCCGCCGCAAATCGCCTTGCCCGTCAAACGGATCCAGCAACTCCCCCCAGTTATCCGACGCAAGCGAAACCGCCATTGCGTTTATGGAAAAATCCCGCCGCCCAAGATCGTCCGCCATCATCCCCGGCGACACGCTAGGCAGCGCCCCCGGACGCGCATACGACTCCCGCCGCGCCATTGCGATGTCCAACCGCCCGCTTGCCGTGCCGATGCCGAATGTGTTGAACTGCGAGCGCGATGCCACCGACCCGCCCAGCGCATTCGCCGCCGCCTCTGCGAACTCCGCCGTAGCCCCCACCGCCGATATGTCCAAGTCCGACACCGCCAGCCCCAAAAGCGCGTCCCGCACGCCGCCGCCCACCAGCCAGCACCGCAGCCTGAAATCATCCGCCACGCGCGCCACCGTCCGCAGCTGCGCCAACTGATTCGGCGTAAGCCGCCCCTCGATCGTGGACGCTATGTTAGCCATCCCAGCGCCGCCGCCCGCGCGCTACCCTGCTGCGCCGTCCACCTTCGCCTTGAACGCCGCCGCTCCGGACGCTACCCACGCCTGCCAGCCCGTCATCATAAACCGCACGCCCTTGCCGATGTAATGCTCAACATTCGCGTCCGTAACCAGCGCCCCAGCCGTGCGCCCCGACGCCACGATACGCTCCAGCGCCCCGTCTATCGTCGCCGTTACATCCGGGTGGTCTATCCCACCCAAATGCCCCATCGACTGCGCCAAATCGCTCGGCGCCACGAAGAACACATCGATGTTGTCCACCGCCAGTATCTCCGGCAGATTGTTGACCGCCGCTATGTCCTCGATCAGAACCACCACCAGCGTCTCGTCATTCGCCTTGTGGACATAATCCGGATCCCCGTACCCCTGACGGCTGCCGAACATCCCCCTATGCCCTATCGGATGGAACTTAGCCGCATCCACTACCGCCTGCGCCTCCGCCGCCGTGTTCACATGCGGAATCACAACGCCCTGCGCCCCCACATCGAAGGTTCGGTAGATAACGCCGGCGTTATTCTGATTCACCCGCACCACCGAACTCATCCCCCACACATCGCACGCCCGCGTCAGATCCGGTATATCCGCGAAATCCACCGGCCCGTGTTCAGCCTCGATCCACACCGCATCGAACCCGAACTGCCCCAGAAAATCTATCACATGCGTCGAGTTCAACCCCGAAACGCACACAACACGCTCCCCCCGCTCCAGCTTATGCTTCGCCGCATTCTCTCGCATATCTCACTCCCCTTTTATCTGTATCGTAGCAATGCCCCTATTATATGCCATCCCCTACCGCTTGTCAGCATCCAACAGCCTCATCCCCCTTGCGCCCCCGCCACTTTGCGTTAATCCAAGACCGTGTTATCATCATACTACCCTAACCAACCCAACCCGCTTGCTACTAACCGCATCACCCAACTAAACCCGCCATGCAAAACCCCGAACAACCCGCCGACCCCACCGACTTCCCCGCATACCCCGCCTACAAACTATCCGACGTACAATGGCTAGGCGACATCCCCGCGCATTGGGATACGCGGCCGCTGAAATACTCAGCCAAGACTATAATGGGGCAATCCCCATCAGGTTACGACTGCGATGAAACTCCCATAGGCCCACCCTTCCTGCAGGGTTGCGCCGAATTCCAAGAACGCCATCCCAAACCCGTACTGTACTGCCGCGCTCCCAAGAAAATCAGCCCCGCGGGAGCCATTCTGTTATCGGTTCGCGCTCCCGTAGGCCGCCTAAACATCGCAGACCAAGAGTATGCGATTGGGCGCGGACTTTGCGCCATCATTCCCGACAACATAAACCTAGATACCATATTCGCCTACTATCATCTGCAAGCGGTAACCACAGGCTTGAGGTTGGCGTCGACCGGTTCTATCTTTGACGCCGTTAGACTGCGCGATGTTAGAAATCAGCCTATAATCACGCCACCCCTACCCGAACAGCGCGCCATCGCCGCCTACCTCGACGCGAAAACGGCAGCGATAGACGCCGCCATAGCCCACTATGAGCGCATGGCCGAGCTAGTAGCCGAATACTGGACCGTTCTCGTCGCCGACGCCGTAACCGGCCGCATCGACCTGCGCCAAGAGTCCGCCGAATAACCGCCAACCCCTTTGCGCCCCTGCGCCTTTGCGTTAATTTTCTCTGCCAAATAAGCCCCTTTGCGTCAAAATTCCCCCGTATAAATCCTTGACACACCCGTTCTATTCACTATAATAGACCACATAATCATCAACACACGCACACACACAATCGCTATGACCATCGACGCAACCATACAACGCCTCACCGGAGACGGCGAAATCATCGCCCAGTTCCTTGTAGATACACTACAAGGCTACACCCACGACGCCACCGTCAGCCACCGCCTCAAGTCGGCCGAATGGCTTACCGCATTTGGCCGACTCATCCCCGAATCAGCCATCCCCAAATCCGCAACCATTCGCCCACGCCCCAAGTCCGAACCCAAGCCCGACAAGCGGGACAAGCTCGACAAGAAGCCGAAGGTTACCGAAAAGCAAATCCTGCACTTCGACATCGCCCGTCTAATCAAGCAAGAGACCAACGACGGCGAAACCATCATCGAGTTCCTAATCAGGGTAATCTCCAAGATCGAGGAAACAGGCGAAAACTTCACCCCAGCCGTAAGAATGCGCGCCGCCCGCGAACTCCTAATCAGGGGTTTCGGAGGCACAATCCCCGGCGTCCGCCGCATCCTATCCGGCAAAACCGAAGACCTCGACTCATATCTCTCCAAGATTGTGCGCGAATACACCAACTACGGCGCAGACTCCATACGCTTCCTGGTAGAGACGATGGAAAACAAAGACCCTGAGGGCGAATCCCGAGGCGCCGCAAGCTTTATCAAGCTCATGCGTATGCGCCCCAGAACCAAGCCCGCCGAAGGCTTCACCGCATCCCACCGCGTCTGGGCCGCCTGCGAACTCTTGCGCCGCGCCTACGACATCCGCACCGACCACATCACCTACGAAGACATCCAGGCATACTGGAGCGCACGCACGCACGCCGACGCCCGCAAAGACGACCCCGGCAGTCCCGCCGCCAGCCTCAAGGGTTTCACCCCCGAATACCTCGAAACCCAAGCAGCCAAAATGCGCGACGCCGCCGACAGCGCCGCCGACGCGAATATCGACGCCCACCCCAAAGAACAGCGTGATGCCGACAAGCAGCCCGCCGACGCCGACAAAAATCCCGCCGACGCCAACACGCCGTCAGACACCCCTAGCCGCGCTGCCCGCCGACGCGAACAGCGCGCCGCCCGCAAAACCCTAAAGCGCATCCCACTCTTCCCCAATCGCCGCCGCACCCGCGAAGATGTAGCGGAAATGTTAGCCTTCAAAGCCGAACTAGAATCCAGGCGCCCCGCAGCCTTCGAATTCCAACGCCGCCAATCCGAAAAGCGCAAAGCCGCCGACGCCCAAAATATCGCCGACGCCAAAAAGCCCGACGCCGGTGAGCAACTCGCCGCCGCCGCCGAAAATATCGCAGTCTCACAAAAGAGCGCCAACGAACAGCGCGACGCCGACAAGCAACCCGCCGCCACCACCGAAAAGCGCAACGCCGACGCAGAAAAGCCCGATGTTGCCGCCAAACAGCCCGACGCCGATGCTGAAAAGCCCGACGCCGCCAAGCAACCCGCCGCCGTCGACAAAAATCCCGCCGCCGACAACACGCCCTCAGCCAACCCCGGCAACCCGGGCAGAGCCGCCCGCCGCCGCCAAAAGCGCGCCGCCCGCAAAGCCGAAAAGTGCGCCGTCAGTGAGCAACCCGCCGCTGCCTCGAATATCGCCGCCGTCAAAGAAAAGTCCAAGGCCGCCACCGAGCAGCCCGCGGCCGCCGAAAATCCCGCCGCCGACAACACGCCATCAGCCAACCCCGGCAACCCGGGCAGAGCCGCACGCCACCGCCAAAAGCGCGCCGCCCGCAAAGCCGAAAAACGCAACAACGCCAAGCAGCCCGCCGCCAACCCCATGCCGCAGGCAATCCACGTCACCGACGTCGACGAAAACACCGTAGTCTTCCCGCACGAACCCCTATCCATCGAAGAATGGAAGCGCTTGCGAAAAACCCTCGCCCACCCCGACAACATCCCCGCCAACGCCCGCAGCCCCTAATCCCTTTGCGTCAAAAAATCCTACCCCCGACCCTTTGCGCCCCTGCGCCTTTGCGTTAAATGCCTTAGGCCAGACCCTTTGCGCGCCCACGCCCTTGCGTTTAGAGCCCCGTGCGCCCAAACCCTTGACACCGCCGCCGCATTCGCGCTAACATCAGCGTGAACAATCGCACATCCAAAGGCATCGACCAGGAATAGTAAGTTCTGACCGCGAAGCCCAGAGAGCCGGATTAAGCTGCGAACCGGCGCTTTCGCAGAGAACCGAATGGGCCTGCGAGCCGCCGCCCGAAAGCCCACCAGCGCAAGTAGGCCCGGCCGGGACACATAGGCGCCCGTTACCATAGCCTAGGGCATCGAAGGCTCTAGCCGCCTTCCGTGCCTTGCTGAGGCCGCTTGCGCTCTATAACACAACGCGCGCGGCGGCAAACTAGGGTGGCACCACGGATTTCAACCCGTCCCTTTGCGGACGGGCTTTTTGTTTGCCGTTTTTCGGCTTGGGAGGCTAACGCGCGATGACCGTCATCCGCAAACCATTGTGGCGAACCGCATAACCAGCCGCCAACCGCATCGCAGAATCATCATCAAGGACATTCGCACATGCAGACACTACAGGAAGCAAGAGTGGAAACCGCCGCCGCCACTTCCCTAGCCAACTCCCAAGCGGATAAACCGGACGAAAAGCGGCGCGTGTTCAGCGGCATCCAGCCATCCGGCGAAGTCCAACTCGGCAACTACCTAGGCGCAATCAAAGGCTGGGTCGAGCGCCAAGAAGAGAAAGTCAACTTCTTCTGCCTAGTCGACCTGCACGCCGTAACCGTCTATCAGCAGCCCGACGAACTCCGCCAGCAAACCCGCTCCCTCGCCGCCATCCTATTCGCCGCCGGACTCGATCCCGCCAAAAGCGCCGTGTTCGTCCAAAGCCACGTCGCCGCCCACGCCGAATCCTGCTGGGCGCTCAACTGCGTTACACCCATCGGCTGGCTGGAACGCATGACCCAGTTCAAAGACAAATCATCCCGCCAAGAGAGCGTCTCCGCCGGGCTGTTCGACTACCCCGTCCTTATGGCGGGCGACATCCTGCTCTACGACTCCCACGAAGTCCCCGTCGGCGAAGACCAGCGCCAGCACGTAGAACTCGCCCGCGACATCGCCATCCGTTTCAACCGCATCTACGGCGATACATTCGTCGTCCCCCAAGCGATGATCCCCGAAATCGGCGCCCGCGTTATGGGACTGAACGACCCCACCGTGAAGATGTCCAAGAGCTTCGCCCACATCCGCGGCCACGCCGTCCGACTGCTCGACGAACCCAAAGAGATCGAGCGCGCAATCAAGCGCGCCGTTACCGACTCCGGCAGCCAAATCGCCTTCTCCGACGACCCCGAAAAGGCGGGCGTCAACAACCTGCTCGGCATCTACAAAGTAATCACCGACAAGTCCCAAGACGCCGTCATAGCCGACTTCGCCGACGCGCGCGGCTACGGCGCCCTGAAGTCCCGCGTCGCCGAAGTGGTCATCGACGCACTAGCCCCCATCCAACGGCGCTACCGCGACTACATGGACGACCCCGCCGAACTCGACCGCATGCTCGCCAAAGGCGCAGAGCGCGCCGCAGCCGTAGCCACTCCCAAGATGGACGAAATCAAGCGGCGCATGGGCTTCATCCTGCCGCCGCGCTCATAAGACCTTACCCGCCGCCGCATCACAGCCCGCGCGCAGATCGACGGCGCTCCCATCGGAGGATGCAAACGATGTACTACCCCGACTTAGAGCAAGTCAAGCGCCTTGCCCACAAAGGCAACCTCATCCCCGTCTGCCGCGAAATAACCGCCGACCTGGAAACCCCCGTATCCGCCTATCTCAAAGTGGCGCGCCCGCCCTACTCCTTCCTATTAGAGAGCGTGGAAGGCGGCGAGCGCGTTGCCCGCTACAGCTTCATCGGCACCGAACCCCAATCCGTCATCAAGACCGGCGCAGCCCAGCAGTACGGCAAGATAGACCCCCTCAACCCAGTCGAGCGCGAACTATCACGCCTCAAACTAATCGACGTCCCCAACATGCAGCGCTTCAACGGCGGCGCAGTCGGCTACCTATCCTACGAAGCCGTCAACTACTTCGAGACGCTGCCCACGCCCGCCGAAGACGCGCTCGGCTTGCCCGAATCCGTCTTTATGATTACCACCACCTTTATGGTCTTCGACCACTTGCGCCACAAGATAAGCGTTGTCAGCCACGCCCACATCGACGGCGATATAGAGCGCGGCTACTCCGACGCAACCGCCCGCATCGACGACATCGTGCGCCGCCTGCAGTCCCCCCTAACCCTGCCCCCGACTGAGCGCAGCGCCCCAAGCCAGCGCCTCGCCACCACATCCAGCGTAACCCCCGAAGAGTTCGGCGATATGGTCAACCAAGTCAAAGAGTACATCACAGCGGGCGACGTCATACAGACCGTAGTTTCGCAGCGCCTGTCCCGCCCCACCACCGCGGACCCGTTCCAAATCTACCGCTCCCTGCGCGCCATCAACCCATCGCCCTACATGTACTACCTGCAGTTGGACGACTTCCAAATAGTGGGCGCATCCCCCGAAATGCTTGTGCAGGTGGACAACGGCATGGTAGCCACCCATCCCATCGCCGGCACCCGCCCGCGCGGCGCCGACGCCAACGAAGACGACGCCAACGAACAAGAACTGCGCCTAGACGAAAAAGAGCGCGCCGAACACATCATGCTCGTCGACCTCGGCCGCAACGACATCGGCCGCGTCAGCGAACCCGGCACCGTCGAGGTTACGCAACTTATGGACGTCGAGCGCTACTCCCATGTCATGCACCTCGTATCCCATGTAACCGGCAAGCTCCGCAAAGGCTACACCAACTTCGACGCCCTGCGCGCCTGCTTCCCCGCCGGCACCGTATCCGGCGCCCCCAAGATTCGCGCTATGGAAATCATCGCCGAACTCGAGCCCAACAAGCGCGGCCCCTACGCCGGCGCAGTGGGCTACTTCGACCTCGCCGGCAATATGGACACCGCCATAGACATACGCACCCTGGTTATCAAGGACGGCATAGCGCACGCCCAAGCCGGCGGCGGCATCGTCTATGACAGCACACCGGACTTCGAGTACCGCGAGACGCTGCACAAAGCGTCCGCCCTTATGCGCGCCATAGACGACGCCGAAGAGATAGGAATGTCCCACTTCTAAACCCTGTGCTTGCATCAACCCAATCCCCCGCCCTTGCGCTTTCACGGAAGCAGCGGCGGGGACACGGAGGCAACGATTGATACTTCTGATAGACAACTACGACAGCTTCACCTACAACCTGTATCAGTACCTCTGCGAACTCGGCGCAGAAGTGGAAGTAGTCCGCAACGACAAGACAAGCGTGGACGACATCGCCGCAATGTCCCCCGAAAAGATAGTCATATCGCCCGGCCCCTGCACGCCCAAAGAAGCGGGCATCTCCAACGCCGTCATCCAGCGTTTCGGCGCGCGCATCCCCACGCTCGGCGTATGCCTCGGCCACCAGTGCATCGGCGACGCTTACGGCGGCACAGTGGGCGGCGCCGGCGAAATTATGCACGGCAAGATGTCCCTCATACACCACGACGGCGATGGCGTGTTCAAAGACCTTCCCAACCCTTTCGAGGCGATACGCTACCACTCCCTCGCCGTTCACAAAGCGGACCTGCCCGCCGACCTAGCCGTAACCGCTTGGACGGACAACGGCGTCATTATGGGCGTGCGCCACAAGCGCCATCCCGTCGAAGGCATCCAATTTCACCCCGAATCCATCATGACAAAAGTCGGCCACGACCTGCTCCGCAACTTCCTCGATATGTGATACGCAAGCGCTATGAACTATGCGGGATAGGCGGGAATGCGGGAATACGCTAAAAAAGAGGAAACGATGATTAGAGACGCAATAGAAACCGTGGTGAGCGGCGCATCTCTCTCAATGGAAGACGCCGCCCAAGTGATGAACGAAATCATGAGCGGCGAAGCCACGCCCGCCCAGTTCGGCGCTTTCGTTACGGCGCTGCGGCTGAAGGGCGAAACCGTCCCCGAAATCGCCGGCATGGCGCAAGTGATGCGCGCGCATTCGCTGCGCGTGGACGTCGGCGGCGATCTAGTGGACACATGCGGCACGGGCGGCGACGACATCGGCGCATTCAACATATCCACCGCCGCCGCATTCGTGGCTGCGGGCGCGGGCGCAAAAGTCGCCAAGCACGGCAACCGCGCTATGTCCGGCGCATGCGGCAGCGCCGACGTCCTGGAAGCGCTCGGCGCAAAGATTGACCTCAGTCCCCAATCCGTCGCCCGCTGCCTAGACGAAACCGGCTTCGGCTTTATGTTCGCGCAGCGCTACCATCCCTCAATGCGCTTCGCCGCCCCCCCGCGCCGCGAAATCGGCATCCGCACCGTGTTCAACATCCTAGGCCCGCTCACCAATCCCGCCGGCGCAAAATCCCAACTCATCGGCGTGGCCGATCCGCTCGCCGCCCCCAAGATGGCGCAGGCGCTCGGCATGCTCGGCAGCCAACGCGCGCTCATCGTTCACGGCGACGACGGCATGGACGAAATCACCATCGCAGGCGCAACCCGCATCTGGGAACTCAGCGGCGGCGCAGTCAGCGAATACGCTATAACCCCCGAATCGCTTGGACTGCAGCGCGCGCCGACCGACGCCATTCGCGCGCCCGACGCCGCCCAAAGCGCCGCTACCCTGCGCGCCGTAATCGTGGGC
The DNA here is from genome assembly GCA_965203895.1 of Dehalococcoidia bacterium. Classification (GTDB taxonomy): domain Bacteria; phylum Chloroflexota; class Dehalococcoidia; order Lucifugimonadales; family JADFKI01; genus Bin90. Next base: position 1,172,174 of record CBDBDI010000003.1, read on the forward strand.
AAACCGGGCCCAGCGCGCGACATCACGCTGCTAAACGCCGCCGCAGCGCTGCTCGCCGCCAACAAAGCGCCATCGCTGCAAGACGGCATCGCCGCCGCGGCCCAATCCATCGACGACGGCAGCGCCCAACAGCGCCTAAACGAATTCATCGACCTAAGCCAAAGCTTGGAGTGAGGCAAACCCATGATTAAACGGCAAGAGCAGCCCCGCGGACAAGGCGGTTCAATCGGCGACGAGTACATCACCTACGAAGTGGGCAGCAACAAGGCGCGCAACCTCGCCCAATGGCTGAACGAAATGAACGCCAACGGCTATGAGCTTGTGGCGATGGACGGCTACGGCGGCGGCGGTTCGGTGTACCTGATGGCGGTAGTCCGCCGCAAGAAAAACTAACCGATGCGCCTATCCGTTCCGTCCCGTTTTGGGCAGCGAAAGCCAAACGCAGGGATGCGCTTGCGCGCTGAGTTAACATTTGCCCGCAGCGCCAAAGGGCAAAGCAATCGGAGTTGAGTATGGTTGATATTCTGGACAAGATAGTTGAAGTCAAGCGGCGCGAAGTGGAGCGCCTCAAAGCGGATGTCCCCATCGCCGCGCTTGAAGAGCGCATCGCCGCGCAGCCTCCGCCGCTGAACCTCGCCGGGGCGCTGTGGGGCGATGAGGTTCGCATCATAGCCGAAATCAAGAAGGCGTCCCCATCCAAAGGCTTGCTCGCCGCCCACTTCGACCCGCGCGCGCTGGCGAATACATACGCCGCCAACGGCGCCGCCGCCGTATCCGTGCTGACCAACGCCGACCACTTTCAGGGCAGCGTCGAGCATCTCCAAGCGGCGCACTCCGTCGCGAACCCGCTCAAAATCCCCGTGCTGCGAAAAGAGTTCATATTCGACCCCTATCAGATCTACGAAGCGCGCGCATACGGCGCTGACGCCATCCTGCTCATAGCCGCGATGCTGACGCCCGCCGACCTGAGCGCGCTTATGGAGCTGAGCCGCAAGTTCTGGATGCAATGCCTAGTCGAGGTTCACGATGAAGCCGAACTGAGCGCAGCGCTGAAAGCAGGCGCCGAAATCGTGGGCGTCAACAACCGCGATCTGCATACATTCGTTACCGACCTTGCCGTAACCGAGCGCCTCGCCCCCAAGATTCCATTCGGCAAGATTATCGTCAGCGAAAGCGGCATCAGCAACCGCGAGCATCTGCGCCGCGTCAAGGCGGCCGGCGCGCACGCCGCGCTCATCGGCGAAGCGCTTGTAACCGCGCCCGACGTGGCGCAGAAACTGAGGGAGTTGGCATGACCGAGTTCAAGATATGCGGGCTTAAATCGCTGGAACACGCCCTAGCCGCCACGGACGCCGGCGCATCCCTGCTGGGGTTCGTGTTCGTGGAGGGCGTGCGGCGGCAGATTGCGGTTGACACGGCAACGCGCCTCATCCGAAGCATACGCGATATATGCGGCGCGGACTGCCCCCGCATCGTGGGCTTGTTCGCCAATCAGCCGCTCAGCCAAGTCAACCGCATCGCGCGCCGCTGCGACCTGGACGCCGTCCAACTCTGCGGCGACGAACCGCCCGACTACTGGGACAATGTGGACGCCTGGGTCATCCGTCAGGTCAAGGTGGACGATACGCAGCCGCGCGCGATAGCCGTCGCCGACGCGCTGCGCCAAGTGGAAGAGGTCGTCAACCGCGTTCACCTGACGCTGTTGGACAAGCGCGTCAACGGCGCGCTCGGAGGAACCGGGCATACCTTCGACTGGCGCATCGCATCCGAAATAGCATGCCGCCATCCGGTATTCCTAGCCGGCGGACTTGCGCCCCAAAATGTGCGCCAAGCGATAGCCGCCGCCCATCCGTGGGGCGTTGACGTATCCAGCGGCGTAGAGACCGCCGGCGTCAAAGACCCCGCCAAAATCGCCGCATTCGCCGCCGCCGTCCGCGCCGCCTCGCCCCTTCCCGCCCGCCGCGATAATGTAGTATGATACGCCAACAGCAGATAAGCGCATCCATGGGGTCAGCGATATGCCAGAGTCTCAGGCAGAGTTCACGCCAAACGGCGAGCCGCAATTCGAGTGCCTAACGGCACGCCGTCACAAAAAGTTCCCATACAACGGAGATGAAGACTCGCATTTTCACCTGCGCCTACGTCGCAGCGTAGGATGGCTTGGGCGCGCCGAGCGCGAACTTTATCACTCCGCCCCGCCGGATCTCGACATGGCGTTCACCTGCTACTGGTTTGCGTTCAACGCCTTGTATGCCAAAGACCACCCATACACGCCTACTCAAGGCGAGAAAGGTTCATTCAAAGCGTTCTTCGAAACGGTTATCGGGTACCATGACGAATGCAAACGCGCGATCTTAGACCAAATCCAGGGTAACCTATCAGAACCAATCAAGGTTTTGCTGGATAATAAGTATGCGTTCGAACCCTTTTGGAAGCATCACAACGGCGTGGGCAAAGCTAACAATTGGAAGGACATATTCGCAGAAGACAAGAACACAGTGAACGAAGCTCTTGGAAAACAAGACGTCTATGAGATCTTGAGCGTTTTGTTCAATCGCCTGTATGTGGTTCGCAATCAGATTGTTCACGGCAACGCAACATGGAACGGCGGCCGAAACTACGATCAATTGCGCGTCGGCGTTAACATCATGGAGTTCCTTCTCCCGTTGCTCATAACCTTAGTCATGGATAACCCAGAGATGGACTTGGGAAAGCCGTACTACACGCTCCCGCCTGGAGTTCCCGGCGTTTCGTCTGTCAAGGACAACTGACGCTAACCCTTGATTGCGCGCTCAGAATGGGCGGCATATAATCACAGCGGCGCAGTCGGCGGCGAGGAGTTTGGGAATATCGCGCCTTTGCGCTATAATCGGCTAACACACTATCCGAAAGGGACAATTGCGTATGACTACGCCCCACCCATACGGAACGCCGCAAGCCAAACGCTTGGAAGCCCGCTTCAGCGAGTTTCGCAGCCGATACGACAATACGCCATACGCGAATCTGATGCTGCGGATGAGGCGCATCACAAGCTGGCTTACGCGCGCCGAGCAAGAACTGTTCGAACGCGAACCGCCGGATACGGACGCCGCCTTCATTTTCTATTGGATAGCGTTCAACGCTGCCTATGCGGAAGACCGCTCAGACGAGTACGGCAAGCACGACTTAAACGAAAGAACTAGCTTCAAGGAATACTTTGGGCGTCTGTTTTATTACGACCACAGGAATGAAATATACAACGCCCTGTGCAGTGAAGTTTCCAAAGAAGTGGTGCTTTCGTTCATCAACAACAAGTACCTATACGCGGATTTCTGGGATCACTACCTTGGCATCCGTGGGCATGGCGGATGGAAATCCAAATTCGACGCAGAGAACCGAGAGGTTTCTCTTGCGCTGGATAGGACAATTCGCAAAGGGAAAGCATTTCCGCTGGCTGCGCTAAAAGATCGCGTGCTGGTGCTGAAAACGCTGTTTGACCGAATGTATGTGTTTCGCAACCAAATGATACATGGCGGAGCAACGTACAAAAGCATCATCACCCGCGCCCAAGTTGAAGATGGCGCGCGCATCATGGCGCTTCTTGTGCCGCTGTTCATAGAGTTGATGATGAACAACTCCGGCGCAGATTGGAAAGTCCCGAACTATCCGCCCATATTCGAAGACAAGCGCAAGTAGCATACGCCGCTTGCCAAGACTGCCAACAATGCCCAAGCCCATACCGCTGCGCCCGCAAACCGTCCGCATCAACGCCCCGCGCGAGCTGGTCTTTCAGATGCTGTCCCGCTTTGGCAGGGGCAGGCTGCCGGGCGATAACGCCGAGGCGTCCAAAGTCATCAGCAGAGAGGGCAATTCGCTGGTGGTGGAGTTCAAGACCAAAGCGCTGTTCGCAACCTATACCACCACTGAAGAGGTTACGCTCTACCCGCCGGAGCGCATCGCGTTTCGCCACCTATCGGGGCCGCTGCGCTACGCCGTCGAAGAGTTCGCATTCGCGGATGTGAACGGCGCGCAGACCGACCTGACGCACAGCGGGGAGTTCATCTGGAGCGGCGTTCCGCTGTTCGGCAGGCTAGGCGGGCTGATATACACCCGTCCCGTCTTTGAGCGGACGCTGGCGAAGCATCTGGCGCAGGTGAAAACGGCGGCCGAGGCGCGCGCCGCCCGCAGCCATGTATTCGCAAGACGCTGACCGATGTACAGACCGGCGTTGCTAGGCGCTTCTCACCGCCTTGGTTACCGCCGTGGAGGACACCTTGGGGCCCCAGCTGGGTATGACGGCGCACATCGTCCGCTCTTCGCCGCCCGCGAACACCAGCAGCACATCGTCCGGATCGGCTACAAGCGGCAGATAGCGCGTTTCGTCTTCGGGCGCAACCTCGCCGCCCACCTCGCCGGCGCGCTTGATGTCCGCCAGCGTGCGCCGTATCATCGGTTGCAGCGCCCGCCGAACATCCCGCTTGCTCCAGCCGTCCCAAACCCTGCTTTCGCCCGAAATCACCACTCCAAGCTCGCCCTGCCGCACAACCGCCGATTTGTCATTCGTAGAGCCGACGGTAGATAGCGAAGTCCCCAGCGCGGACGCCACATCCGCGATTGTGGCGAGCATCGTTTGCGGGCTGCCGCTTGCGCGCACTTGGCGGGGCGCTTCGCAGGCGAACACCGTAACGGCGCTCTGCTCCGCCCGAAAGCCGCGCTCCGCGTGCAACGGCAGCCAGTGCGTCTCGGTTTCGGCCTCCGCGATGCAGTAGCTAAACTTGCCCGGATGCCCCAAGATGCTGCGGTCGAACAACCCAGGAATGGCGGCGCAGGCGTTCATCAGGATGAGGCGCAGCGCGCGCCCAATCGTGGCGTTGGCGCGGTTGCCGGGCCCGAACAGGTTGTTGCGGGCGTTGATGTTCAGTTCGCGCGCAATCGGCCCGTTCACCACCGCCAGTATTCCCGAACCGCCAAGGCTGGACGACGGGCCAACCAGGTTGAACTTCGGATCCAGCATCGCTTCCGACGCCGCAAGAATGACGGGCATATACTCCGGCAGGCAGCCCGCCATCACCGCGTTGGCGGCGACCTTCTCCACGGTGATGCGCCGCCGCCGCTCCGGGAGTTCGCCTACCACATCATCGGCCGATCTGCTGCCGCGCTCGATAAACTGCGCCACCCTATCGGCCGTAGGCGGAACCACCGGCAGCCCGTCTGTCCACCCAAGCCGATACAGCGCCTCCATCGCCTCAATCGGATCGTCCCAATCGATGCCGTCCGCCGCTGACTGCGTACTCACAAAAGCCCTCCTGCACTCGGTCAAAGCAGGGTGAACCTAGCACACTTACAAAGGAGCGTCAACATATCGCGGGCGCCGGCAACCCACCCTGTCCACCGACTGCTGTCCGGCGACGCAGTAGGATGAGGCTTCGGGCGCATCAGCGCGTCGGGCGGCGCGCGCTGATGCGGGTTAGGGTCATCCCGTCGGAGTGAGCAGATATATCATCACCACAGCGCCCCACGCTAGCCAGCCTAGCGCTACTCCCAACGGCATCAGTTTGAAAGGGCGAGTGTACGCTTCATGCGGCGGGGCGTAGCGGCGCTCATCCGGTTTGGGGTTTTCGCTGTCCTCGCGCCATCTGCGCCGCAAATCTCTCAGAGATTCCCTTAGCAGCAAATAGTTCACCACAGACCCGGCGATTGCGATTAGCATCGAGGGGATGTACATTCCGAAAGATCTGTAAGTATCAGGGTTTGCGTCGCCGAAAACTCCGTCTCTACTCAGAAGCGCCCCAATGAACGCGATTACGCTCAAGATTATGAGAAACGCCCACAGCGAGTAAAGCGCTCTGTAGCCGATGCGGACGATTTTTGCGGATGGCGGTTTGCCGAACTGCAGCGCCGCTAGATATATCCAAGGTAGGATCATCTGGACTGAATATGACCATCCCGTTCTGGCGTATTTGCCGGCGGGGAGCCCTTTGCGTCGCGCCGCAAGTCCACATATCAGCGCCGCGAAAGGCGACCATAGAATGCCCACGATTGTCAGCAGAATCGGGAGAAAGAGCATCACAATTATTGTTAACATGAGGCTCACCGCTACTACTCTGAGGATCTCTAGCATTTCTGATTACCTCGGGATTGAGAGCGATCTATCGATTTATGGTCTCATCCACGACTTGCTTGGGGTAGTATGCGCCGGCGAAGTAATCGTCGATGGCGCATACTCTACAGACCGCGCACGCAAGCACCCTCAAAGGCGCACCTCCCGTAGATGCCGAATATCAGGATAATCCAGGCGAAGAAGCCTAGCATGAACCCGAATAGCGTTAGGCTGAAAGGGCGAGTGTACGCCTTATCGGGCAAGGCGTAGCGATCTTCGGCGTTCTTGGGTTTGGCGCTGTCTTCGCGCCGTTTGCGCCGCAGATCCCGCAATGATTTGGGATACATCACCAAGTTAAACAGCAGCGGGGCAAGCGCGAACACTAGCGCCAAGATGTGCGTTGACGGAGAGAATAGGCCTTCATTTCTAGCGAATGCGCCAAAAGGTCCGTATAGAGGACCAAATTGCTGTCCGGAGCCAATTATAAAAAATTCGGCGAATACGTAAGCGCCCGATATTATGACGGCCGTCCATATGGCGTATGTCAGAATATAGCCTGCTCGGACTACTAACGTGGGCAAGGGCTTGTCGTACAACAGCGCAGCTAGGTATATCCACGGCAAGAGCATCTGCGCCGAATATGACCACCCCGCTCTGGCGTATTGCCCAGCGGGAAGCCCATTGCGACGCGCCATCAGTCTGCATATCAGCGCCGCGAAGGGCGACCACACAATGCCCATAAGTGTCAGCAGAACCGGCAAAACGTGAAGTAGTACGCCTATCCACATAATTGCATAAAGGATTTCGTCAAGTGTAGGTATTTTGTTTACCTCATTATGGGATCCATATCCACGACGTGCTTGGGATAATATGCGCCTGCGAAGAATCTGTCGAGGAAGGGGTTGCTCAGGAAGGTTTCAAAGCCGAACTGGCCGCCATAGACGACGTCGTTGGGTCTGATTTCGATCGGTTCGGGTGTGAAACGCGTCGGGCGGCGCGCGCTGATGCGGGTTAGGGGCCTCCCGCCGGAGTGATCAGATATATCATCACCACAGCACCCCACGCTAGCCAGCCTAGCGCTACTCCCAACGGCATCAGTTTGAAAGGGCGAGTGTACGCTTCATGCGGCGGGGCGTAGCGGCGCTCATCCGGCTTGGGGTTTTCGCTGTCCTCGCGCCACTTGCGCCGCAAATCTCTCAGAGATTCCCTTAGCAGCAAATAGTTCACCACAGACCCGGCGATTGCGATTAGCATCGAGGGGATGTACATTCCGAAAGAGCTGTAAGTATCGGGGTTGGCGTCGCCGAAAACTCCGTCTCTACTCAGAAGCGCCCCAATGAACGCGATTACGCTCAAGATTATGAGAAGCGCCCAGAACGAATAAAGCGCTTTGTAGCCGATGTGGACGATTTTTGCGGATGGAGGTTTGCCGAACTGCAACGCCACCAGATATATCCAAGGCAGGATCATCTGGACGGAATATGACCATCCCGTTCTGGCGTATTTGCCGACTGGAAGTCCTTTGCGTCGCGCCGCAAGTCCGCATATCAGCGCCGCGAAAGGCGACCATAGAATGCCCACGATTGTCAGCAGAATCGGGAGAAAGAGCATCAAAATTCCTACTAACATGAAGATAGCCGCTATTATGCTGAGAATGGCGAGCGCTTGCATTTCTGTTCACCTCATTGAGATGATCGTCGTATGATCTTGTTCACGACTTGCTTGGGGTAGTATGCGCCGGCGAAGTAGTCGTCCAGGAAGTGGTCGCCAAGGGCAGTTTCAAAGCCCAGCAGACCGCCATAGACTATGTCGTTGGGTCTGATTTCGATGGACTTTAGGGTTACTGAAACTCGGATATTATATCACCTACTGGCCGCTGACGCCGCCGGTGGGTGGCAGAAGGTCTGCAATCAAACCGCCGATGCTTTTTGCGTCTAGTAGCCTTGCAATGACCGTAGCCACTGCATAATAAAGTCGGGCCAAATGTATGCGGTCGGCCAGGCGTATGTGATGACGGCGATGGTGGCGGACGCGCCTGCAAACGGCGCTATTCTAACCCAATGGGCTATCTCACTGGGGGGCAGTGTATTCGCGTCCCTTGAAAAGACGCCGCGCCGCGCTAACAATACCCAAGTCGCCGCCCACATTGCCAACCCAACCAACATTGGGATGTAGAGTTCTATATCCGGAATCCACCAAGGCCTTGAGTAGCTGTCCAAATAAATTGCACCAGTAAAGTCCCCCAGCAGAACGAAGAACCAAAGCGCGTATAGGGTTGTGTATGCGGCATTGGCGGTTCCAAGAGAGATTGGCTTGTTTCGCATTCGTTGAATCAGATATATCCACGGCATGATGAAGCATGCCGCTCCTAGCGCTCCGAGCAGGGCGTAGCGGACTATGGGAAGGTTTCTACGCCATGCGATGTAGTTGCATATGAGCGCGGCGAAGGGCGCAAACGCGATGCACAAAGCCTGTATGAAGAAACAGGCTTTGATGAAGTGGACTAAGAGAAACCATGCTAATATAAACATCGTACTGAATGCTTCCTCTTGCGCGCTGGGGTTATTGCTAAGGGGTGGTGTATGGGACGAATTGGGGATGATACGCATGCTTGGGATGTGGGGGGATTGTATCACGCTTAGTTCGTCATCTGCGGGCTTTTGCGCCATTGACGCCGCTAAAATGCGCTTCAACAGCGGCTGCCGGCGTCTCGCGCGCTAAATCAATCCCAGCGCTTCAAGCAGTATAAATAGATATTGCGGCCATACATATGTGAGCATTACGACGGCAACCGACGCGCACGCATACGGGATTAACAGCGCGTAGTTATAGTAATGAGCGGGGCGAAAGGCTTCCTGCATGGCATCATCCCACGCTTCGGTTGATGAGAATTTCCCATGCGATGTTAGTATCTTCAAAGCCGCAGCCCATATAGCCGCGCTGACCAGCAGTGGAACATAGAAGTTGACATTCCAAGCCGTCCAGCCGCTCGGCGTTGGAACATAGAGGTTGACGCCTAGTTCCCACCAAGGCTTGGGGTTGGACACATAGAACACGGTTAGAAAGCTTCCTAGTATGAAAAGAGACCAACAGATGTATAAGATTGTGTATCCTGCGTCGGCCGTTCCAAGCGAAATGGGCTTGCCTATCATTCGGCGGGTCAAGTGTATCCAAGGCATGAGAAAGCATGCCGCGCTTATCGCTCCCAAAAGGGCATAGCGCGCTGCGGGCAGGTTTTCCCGGCGGGCGATGTAGGCGCATATGAGCGCGGCGAAGGGCGCAAACGCAAGGCATAGCATTTGTACGGCGACGATGGCGATGTTGAAGAAGAAAAGGGGCAGCGTAACCAATAGCATTGCTTGGCCGCCTTTGTTTGGGTTATGGCTAGGGTATCGTGTACTCGACGAATTGGGGATTATCCGCTACGTGACGTTCTATTTCGTCGGTGATTTCCCATCTACGCCAGCTGCCACTGAGCACGCTATCCAGGCGCTTGGAGTTTATAGCGCTCACGCCGTAATACATCGCATATGCTCTAGTTGTGACGCTTGCACTTGCTTCGTATATTTTACAAGCGACGAATCCCAAATAAGGCTGCGTCCTCACGAAAAGGGTGAGCCTTCCGATTAGACTCACTCCCCGTGGACATTCAGCCATATGTCCACGTTCCTCTGCATCTTTTAGAAGGCGGCTTAGGAAATGCGTATCCGCAGCATACTTGTTGCGCGCATTCCATGCCGAGTCTATATCATCACTTGTCGTCCCTCCTACAACTTTCCGCAAAGTGTCCCACGAGACGTCGTGCATCAAGCAGGATGCAAGAAAGACATCATCAGGCACAAAAGTGCAATCCCAGTTCTCGTATCCAAGCAAGGCTCTATAGCGCTGCAGGGTGTACAACTGGCTGTCTTCCTTGCGTTTGGGTTGATTGCGCCAGAATGTGTGAGGCGTGTCGAACACGAGGCAGTTGAGCGCTTCAAGTTTGGCAGTCGCCGACATTGCGGCAACATTGGCGTTAGGCGCAAGACAGTTGATTCCGATAGGATCTGTAGGTGGGGGATCAACGGCAGCGCCCGAAGCTCCGCCGGTAGATGGCGATGCCATTGCGGACGCAAACAACTTTATAACGTGCTCAGCCCCTACGCCGGATGCGAAATCTCTGCCGAGTTCCGTATTAAGCAAAGCAGCGTATCGTGTATTGCTTCGCTTTAGATTCGCAAGCTTATTTTGCGAGACGGTTCTAAGCGCACTAAACATAGCCGTTGCTTGCGTCGCGCACGTGCCTCCTGATTCCATCTTGGTTTTGACGGAGCCGGTGTAATTGTCAAGAACGTCGTCGAAAGACGAATAGGACGTTGCGCTTTGTCCTGACGCGCCTGATGACGAATTCATGCAACTGAGCAAGGCGTTTTGCGCGGATGTATAAGTAGAATCCGACGCTACATCCCTATGCAACTCGCCAAGTAGTGAAGTGATGGTTGCCCATTCCGTTGGGGTTGCAGTGGGCGTTAGCGTTGCGGTGGCGGTGCCTGTAGCGGTTGGGGTGGGCGTAGGCGTGGCGGTGCCTGTAGCGGTTCCGGTGGGCGTGGGCGTGGCGGTTGCGCCGGGTACGGATGTGTTCGTTGGGGTGGGTGTTGGCGTTGCCGTTCCTGTCGCGGTGGGCGTTCCTGTGCGCGTAGGCGTTCCTGTGCGGGTGGGAGTTGGCGTGCGTGTAGGATCGGATACGGCAGTGTTGCTTCGCAGCTTTAGCGTTATATCGAACGAGCGCCCGGAGCGCAGCGGGTTACGCCCTGAGTCAAACTCAAACTCTTGGTCAAGGCTTCTATTCCTATCGCAATCCGCATCCGTGTGTTCAATTCTGTCGATGCTGTCGAATGTGCGCGAACCCAGCTGCAGGCTTATGAATTCCGAGGATTTCAGGCAACGGGTTAGTTCGAACTCCACTTCCTCCGCAGACTCATCCCACTTTAGGTGGTTTATCCAGTATCTTACGCCGTTGAGATAGAATTCATGGGAGTCAATGCGTCCGTAGTCGTATCTATCGTAGCCGTCCTCATCGCCTTCGCGCTCCGAGTGCAGCGTTGTAGTCCATGTATAGGTGTTGGACTCAGATGTGGACGTGGGAGTTAGGGTAGGCGTGGGGGTTGCGGTTCCCGTTCCCGTGGCTGTGGGCGTCGGCGTGGCGGTATATGTCCGCGTTGGGGTTGGCGTTGCGCCGATGTTGATGGTGTATGCGTGTATCAGCGTGTCGTTAGGCCGAAGAAGTTGAACCGTTCCGGTTCCGGCGACGCAGCCTGCTAGATAGACGCTCCCTCCGTTGCCGGGCGCGAAAGTATCGTTTGACTCGGCGGGGCAGAAGTTGCCAACGCCGCTTAGAGTGGTTATTTCGGTGTTTATCGGACTTCCGCGAGGATTCACTCGCACCTTAACGCGTTCACTAGGACTATGAGTCAGCGTGAACTTGCGCCACTGACCGTTTGGCTGGAAGTTCACGGTGGAGGGGTCGGGCGATAGGTAGGCGGATGCTCGGGAAGTATTGGTTGATGTAGGCGTTAGAGTAGGCGTGCGCGTGGGGGTTCCCGTCGCCGTGGCCGTGGGCGTTGGCGTGGCGGTTGCGCCGGATACGGGGGTATTCGTTAGGGTGGGAGTTGGCGTTGCCGTTCCTGTGGCGGTGGGCGTTCCCGTCGCCGTTGGGGTGGGCGTTGCGGTCCCGGTAGGCGTGGGCGTGGCAGTGGAACCGCCCCAAACTACTTTGATTGCGCTTGAAAAGGCGCGCAGCCCGCTATGCCAAGGCGGGCTGCCGTTACGCGCGGAGTCGTAAAAGACATACGCCCGATAGAATTCGGTCAGCGGATTGGAGTATATCTCTAATCCGTCGTTAATGTCGTCGCAGTAGGTATCGTAGATGGGTTGATAGATCCGCCGATACTCGGCTTCGTTGAAGCCGGGGTTGTCGCGGCTTCGTTCCGTGGCGCTGCGCGGATTGTAGAGGTTCGGCCTCATATATCGGCAGTAGTAGTAGCGGTTGGTTCCGCCGGAGGGCCAGCCCGCGATGTTCCACCATCGGCGGCAGTCGGCGGCGGACTGGACGTTGTCAAGGCATTTCTGATAGGCGGTCCAGTTGATTTTGCCGTGATGGGCGTTGCCGCCAGTGGGTTGGTCGACGCTTAGAACTATTCGCTGATTGAGCGTAGGGTTCGCCGAATTGACGCTGATGCGCGGCGGTTTCGGCGAAGGGGTTGGGGTGGCGGCGGTTCCGCTCTGCGGGGTGTTCGTGGGGGTTGGCGTGCGGGTAGCGGCGGTTCTCGGCCGCGGGGTGTTTGTGGGAGTGGCGGTGCGCGTTGCCGTCGGGGTGCGCGTCGGCGTGGGCGTGGGAGTGGCGGTAGCGGCGGATGTCCCCGGTACGCTGGTGGTGATGAAAGAGTTCCATGAAGATCGGAGAACTCCGACACCTTTGCTTCTAACGCTGTGAGCGTAGCTTGCGCCGTTTATGAGGCCGCCTACTACTGCGCTTGAGCCGCTGAATCTGATGGTGAAGCTGCGGTTGCTGGTGAACGGCAGGGGGCGCCATCTTGCGGGGGACACATGCCCGTCCCACTGCATCACTTCGTAGCCGGTGGCGTTTGCGGCGTCGTTCCAGTCAAGCCGTATTGTATTGTTGCCGCCGACGCCCGTGAGTCCGGTCGGAATGCTTGGGCGTATTCCTGCGATTGTGGTGCGGTAAGTCCAGGCGGAGTAGTTGCCGCCGTTCTTGCTTCTAACTCTGTGACCGTAGCCTGCGCCGTTTAGTAGTCCGCCCGCTACGGCGCTTGAGCCGCTGAAGGTGATGGTGAAGGTACGGTTGCTGGTGAATGGCAGTGCGCGCCATCTTGCGGGGGATACATGCCCGTCCCACTGCATCACTTCGTATTCGGTCGCGCCTGCGACGTCGTTCCAGTCAAGGCGTATGCTTCCGTTGGCGCCGGCGCCTGTGAGTCCGGTGGGTTTTGCCAAGGTGGTTTGTCCGGATACGCCGCCTTCAGTCAATGGGGGCGTGGGAGTGCTTTCGGGGTCGTCCTGCCCGACTGCGCCGCCAACACCCTGCCCCGTTGCGCCGTCCTCGTCGCCATCGTCGTCTTGGGGCGCAACGGGGGTTGGCGTGGCGGCGGGGGCTTGCTGCGCTTGGGCGGCGTAGTTGGGGGAAATCAGCGCGTAGCACAGCGCGAAGAGCGCGATTGCGCCCGCCGCCCAAAGCAGCGTCCGTAGCGCGTTTGTTGTATAGGGTTGGCGTTTCAATGCGCGAAACTCCGTCGGGGCGTGCGGGCGAGGGCGCGTATCGCCGAGCAGTTCGGATGCTCGCGCGCTATGTTAGCGGTTGGCGTGGGCGATGGCAAGCGCTGAGTATTCTCTGCGCCTTTGCGTTAAATTTTTCTTACTCAAAATTGCCCTTACATAGCCGCCATTTCTGTGTTAGCATCGCCCCAAACGGCTTTACGCATGACTTGACGCCGGAGACATAGGGATATGCCTGACATCAAGTTGCCGAAACAAGCGCAAGCGGTGATAGTCGGGGCGGGCATCGCCGGGTGCAGCGTGGCGTATCACCTGACGAAGCTCGGATGGCGGGACGTCGTGGTAGTGGATCAGGGGCCGCTCTTCAATACCGGCGGCTCTACCTCTCACGCGCCGGGGCTGGTCTTTCAGATTAACCCGTCCAAGACTATGACGGACTTCGCGCGCTATACGGTCGACCTGTGGAAGCGGCTTGAGCTGGACGGCAAATCCTGCGCCAAGACGGTGGGCAGCTTAGAGATAGCGTGGACGCCGGAGCGGCTCGCGGACTTGAAGCGCAAGGCGGGGTATGGGATGAGCTGGGGCGTAGAGGCGCATCTGCTCACCCCCGGCGAGGCGCGCGAGCGGCTGCCACTGCTGTCCGAGCGCATTTTGGGCGCGCTGTATGTGCCGTCAGATGTGCAGACGAATGCGCTGATGCCCGCGGAAGCGATGGCGCGCGAGGCGGAACGGCGGGGCGCCGCGTTCTACGGCGGCGTTCAGGTTACGGGCTTTGACATCGCAAACGGGCGCGTCAGATCGGTTCGCACGGCGCACGGCGACATCGCGACCGAACTTGTGGTGGCCGCGGCGGGCATATGGGCGCCCAAGCTCGGCGCTATGGCGGGCGCGTCAATTCCGTTGTCCCCGATGCAGCATCTTTACGCAGTTACGACGCCTATTCCCGAACTGGCGGGCGCTACTGAAGATATAACGCTGCCGTTGCTGCGCCACCAAGACGAAGCGGTGTACTTTCGCCAGGTCGGGGAATGCTACGGCATCGGCTCATATCGGCACGAACCGCTGCCGCTGGACGCCGAAGACATTCGGGACTACGCCGACGCGCCGATTGCGCCGGCAGAGCTGCCGTTCACGCCGCATCATTTCGAAAGGGCGATGGCGGCGGCGGGCGAAGCGCTGCCCTGCCTGAAGGGGGCGGGATTAACGCGCAAGTTCAACGGACTATTCTCATTCACGGTTGACGGATTTCCTGTGTTGGGCGAATCGCCGCATGCGCGCGGGTTTTGGTCGGCGCAGGCGGTTTGGATTACGCAAGCGGCGGGCGTGGGCAAGGCGGTGGCGGAATGGATTGTGAACGGCGAGCCGACCGTCGATCTTCGGGAATGCGACATCTTGCGCTTTCATCCGCACGCATACGGTCGTGGCTATGTTCGCGCGCGCGCCGCTCAGCAGTACCGCGAAGTGTATGACATCATCCATCCGCGCCAGCAGATTGCCAATCCCAGGAATTTGCGTCTGACGCCGTTCTATGCGCGGCAGCGCGAACTGGGCGGCGTCTTCTTCGAGAGCGCCGGCTGGGAACGCCCGCAGTGGTATGACGCAAACGCAGGGCTGTTGGATTCGATAGCCGTTGCGGGCGCAGCGCGCTCCGGATGGGAAGCGCGGGAGTGGTCGCCTACGGTGGCGGCGGAGCATGCGGCCACTCGCGAGCGCGTCGCGCTGTTCGATATGACTCCGTTTGCCAAGTTCGATATAAGCGGCCCCGGCGCGCTCCCCGCGCTGCAGCGGCTTGCCGCAAATCAGATGAACAAGCCGGCGGGAAGCGTTACCTATACCTCTATGCTCACTCCAAGCGGCGGCATCAAGTGCGACCTGACGGTTACGCGCCTCGCCGAAGAGCGTTTTATGGTAGTTGCGGGCGGCGCTATGGGACTTCATGACCTTGCATGGATTCGAGCGCATTTGCCGGACGACGGCTCGGTCAGCGCGGCGGACATATCGTCGGCGCTGTGCTGCGTGGGCTTGTGGGGGCCGCGGGCGCGCGATCTGCTTAGCCGAGTCTGCGAAGACGATATAAGCAACGCCGGCTTCCCGTATATGACCGCCAAGCGGATAAGCGTCGCCAATGCGCCCGCGCTGGCGCTGCGGATCTCATATGTGGGCGAGCTGGGCTGGGAAATATACGCGCCCGTGGAACACGGCTTGGCGCTGTGGGACGCGCTGTGGGATGCGGGGCGGCCGTTTGGGGCAATCGCGGCGGGCGGCGGCGCATTCGACTCGCTGCGGATTGAGAAGGGCTATCGGCTTTGGGGCAACGATATTCACACCGAATACAATCCGTATGAGGCGGGCATCGGCTTTGCGGTGAGAATGCGCAAGGGCGATTTCATCGGACGGAACGCGCTGCGCCAAGTTCGCGCGCAGGGCTTGAGGCGCAGGCTATGCTGCATGACTTTGGATGACCCGGAAGCGGTAGTTATGGGCAAAGAGCCTATATTAGACGGCGATCGAGTTCTCGGCTATGTCACCAGCGCCAACTACGGGCATTCCATAGGACGCGGCATCGCATACGGCTATCTGCCCGTCGAATGCGCGGCGGTTGGAACGCCCGTCGATATAATGTATTTCGGCGAGCGCATTCGGGCGCGGGTAGCGCGGGAGCCGCTGTACGATCCGGATGGCGAGAAGATGCGCGCCTGAAATACGGTGCAGGCTCAGAGCGCAATCGGCGCAGACGAGCGGGTTTCGCCTAACAAGGTTAATCAGCAATAAGAATAAGGAGGCGGCATCAAGAGCGCATAACCGCTAACTCTAACAACCCTATACCTACCTTACATTGACGTCATGTCGAACCGGCATAAACGCCAAGCGGCTGGAGGTGTTTAGATGGCACAGACTCTAGTGATCGACGGGCTCAAGCGGCGTCAGCTGCCGATTAACCTGCGGCAGAGCGGGAACAGCGACGCGCGGATGCTGATTTCTACCCGCATAAGGAAGTCCCCGTGGTGGCACTTGTCCAAGGCGGCGGGCTGCTGGGCATACACAACCTACAACCATATGTACCACCCCCGCGCGTACATCAAGCCTGAGGACGGCGGGCTGCTGGCGGAGTACGAATACTTGACCAAGCATGTCAGCATGTGGGATGTGGCGGTCGAGCGTCAGATACGGGTCAAGGGGCCGGACGCGGCGGACTTCGTGAATATGCTGATTACGCGCGACGTCCACAAGATCCTGCCCACGATGCAGGCGCGCTATGTCATCCTATGCAATCAGTACGGCGGCGTCATCAACGACCCTGTGCTGCTTCGGGTGGCGGACGACGAGTTCTGGTTCAGCATATCCGACTCCGATCTGCTGCTGTGGGCGCAGGGCGTCAACTCATCCGGCAAGTTCAGAGTGGACATTCACGAAATCGATGTGTCGCCGCTACAGATCCAGGGGCCCAAATCGGTGGCGCTGATGGAGAAGATGTTCGGCGCGCGCATCAAGCGCATACCGTACTACGGACTGCTTCACGATACGCTGAACGGCAACAAGGTTACGATTTCGCGCACGGGATTCTCTGCCGAAATCGGGTTTGAGATATATCTGCACGACGCCATGCTTCGGGCGGATGAGGTCTGGCCGTACATTATGGAGCAGGGGCGCGAGTTCAACCTGCGCGTGATAGCGCCCAGCCATATACGCCGCTTGGAGGCGGGCATCCTGTCTTACGGGCAGGATATGGACATAGAGAACAACCCGTTCGAGGTTCGCCTGGGCTGGCAGGTGGACTTGAACAAGGGTTGCTTCATCGGCAAAGAGGCGCTGACGAAAATCAGGGAAACGGGGGTTGAGCAGCGGCTCGTTGGGCTGAAAATGTGGGGCGAGCCGATTGTGTGGTACAATGAAGGCTTCTATCCGGTGAAGGATGCCGATCTGCGCGAGGTGGGCTATGTAACTAGCGCCTTCTGGTCGCCGAATGCGGGATGCAACATAGCGCTTGCGGTGATGCCGCGCTCGCACTGGAAGCGCGGGACTTGCGTAAAGGCGCTGCTGCCCAAAGACGGGCTTGTGGATGCGGAGGTTGCGCGGGTGCCGTTCTTCGATCCCACAAAAGAACGCCCCAAGACGGCGTTGTGAGCGCGGAGGCGGGCGGCAAAATCGCGCGGCGCGGATGCGACGGGGCTAATTCCACATGGGCGGGGAAAACCCGTAGAGCCACTAGATCGAGCGTTATGCGCGCCGGCTAATTCCACATGGGCGGGGAAAACCCTACGGCAACCCCGCCCTACTCTGCCCATGCTATCGACATAGCTGCGGACAGCACTGACGGCAACCGAACCGCGTAGCGCCCGCGCCGGCGCCCCCACAAGCGCATTGCGGCAAGCGCGCGAATTCCGCGCCCGCGCGAGTTGCATATCATCTCACAATGGTATAAGATTGCCCGCAAGCTTGCGCTTTGCGCAACATATCGATATACGCCAATGCTTTGCGTCAATGTCTTCAACCTTATCGAAATGGAGTAGCAAAATGCCGAACATACGATTTACCCCCCCCCCCCCCCCAAGAATATGAGTTCTAAATCCGTACTGTACTTCCTAACCGCTTTCGCTGCGGCGGCGTTGTTGCTGTTCGTCCTGCTGACGATCTCCGACGACGCAAGCGCGCAGCAGGCAACCGCCGCCACCGCTACGCCCACTCCCGCGGCATCGACGCCGGACTTCCCGCCCGCGCCGCCGAAGCGCACGCCACCGCTGGGCAACCTGGATTCGATGCTTTCGCAACTAGCGTCGAGCGTGCAAGGCGGCTACTCCACGGCGCACGACGCGGCGTCCCAAGCGCCGATGCACGCCGCCGATTCGGTTGCGGTTACCTTCTATCTCAACGGCGATACCGCGCCATTGCTGGCGTTCCTGCGCGCCAACGGCGGCGATCCGCGCAACATCGGCGACGACTATGTAGAGGCGTACGTGCCGGTGGCGCTGCTGGCGGAAGCCTCGGAGCAACCGAATGTTGTGCGCGTGCAAGCAATAGCGCCACCGCAGCCGGCAGGCAAGGGTACCGTTATAAGCCAAGGCGTCGCCGCGCACGCCGCCAACGTCTGGCATACTGCCGGCTACACAGGCTCAGCCGTGAAGGTGGGCGTGATAGACGACGGCTTCGAAGGCTTCAGCGCGCTGATGGGAAGTGAACTGCCCTCCAATGTAACCGCGCGTTGCTACACAGACATAGGCGTGTTCACCTCAAGCCTTGCGAACTGCGAAACCGATGGATCCCACGGCACAGCAGTATCCGAAACGTTGCTTGACATAGCGCCGGATGCGGCGCTTTATATCGCTAATCCGCTAACGAAAGGCGACCTTCGCACCGCCGTTGATTGGCTGGTCACACAAGATGTGGATGTCATCAATATGTCTCTGGGTTGGACTTGGGACGGTCCCGGGGATGGCACATCACCTAATCCCATCAGCCCGCTGAATAGCGTGGACACGGCGGTTACCGGCGGCGCGATGTGGGCTAATTCTGCGGGAAACGGTGCGCGTACAACCTGGTTCGGCGCATTCTCAGATCCTGATTTTGATAGATGGATGAACTTTGTAGGCGCTGACGAATCCAACGAAGTTCGTCTTGAGGCTGGAAAGCCGTTTCAGGCGCAACTTCGCTGGAACGATAGCTGGTCTGCGGCCAACATAGACCTCGACTTGCATTTGTACGACGGGGATAATAATGTAGTCGCATCGAGTGAGAACTACCAAACAGGCAGACTCGGACAGACCCCTTTTGAATGGCTTACCTACACACCCACGCAAAGCGGATTGTACGGGCTTTCTGTGAGCTATGTTAGTGTGGCAAGCACCGTTCCGAGTTGGGTGCAGCTACACTCTCGTACAGACCAAGAGCTGGATTCATACACAGAAGGACACAGCATTGGCAGCCCTGCCGAAAGCGCCAACCCCGGACTGCTCGCCGTGGGCGCGGCGCATTACTGGGATGTGAACACAATCGCGTCTGGCAGCAGCCGCGGCCCCACGCCCGACGACAGAACCAAGCCCGACATCGTGGGGTCTGACTGCGCCGCAACCTCTACTGACGGCGCTGGTTTTACGGTTACAACCGGGCAGCGCTGCTGGTTTCCGGGAACGAGTCAGTCGTCCCCGCATGTAGCGGGATTGGCGACGCTGGTCAAGCAGCGTTTCCCCGAATACACGCCGGCGCAGATTGCGAACTATCTGAAATCCAACGCCGAAGCGCGCGGCGCAGTCCCCAACAACGATTGGGGTTACGGCTTCGCCAAACTTCCCGCTCCGACGGATAGCGAAACGCCGCCGGAGCCTACACCGGTCACGCCTGAGCCTACCCCGTCCGGTACGCCCGTTACACCTGTTCCCACGCCATCAGGCACGCCGGTGGGCGGCGGCGGCTTCACTCAGATAAGCAGCGGCGCCAATCACGCCTGCGGACTGCGCGCCAACGGCTCGATCGCCTGTTGGGGCTCCAATGTGTTCGGGCAGGCAACGCCGCCAACAACAGGCGTATTCACATCGATAAGCAGCGGCGACGCGCACACCTGCGCGCTGCGAAACGACGGCGCTGTGGTCTGCTGGGGCAGCATAAACAACACTTTCACGCAATAGCCGTTCCGCCGATCCGATATGCTCAGGCGGCGTGATGCTTCCGTCGTCTGAGTTTCGGGTTGCGTGATGACGTCCACCGAGGCAATCGCAGTCAGCGCTTTCGTTGACTGCGATTGCTGCCTTTGCCAAGCCTAACTCTGCCGCGAAAATTGTTGACACCGCGGCGGCGCATTCGCTAACCTTATTTATAGCAACATTAACAAATCTTGTTCAAAGGCTAAGACGGAGACGAGTACGAGGCGCTATCCGGCACAGCGAGTCCGACGCGGCGGCGGCTTTACGCCCATGCGCCGCAATGGTGAGAGCGGACGCCTAGGATGCCCTGCGGAAAATCCCTCCTGAGCCGCGCACCGAAAGATTTTAGCCCGCAGACGGCAACGCATCGGCGCAAAGCGATGCGCGCGGTTGCCATCGGCGGCGGCAAGTAGGCTGCGACGGATTCGCCCATCGTTACCGGGGCGGGGGTGTGAACACGCACTCCGATGAGCGCTCCGGCATTTGCGCCGGGGAATGCAGGGTGGTACCGCGGATCCCGTCCGGTTGTCTCTTTCGCAGCGACTGAACGCCCGTCCCTACACGATTGGGGGCGGGCGTTTTTTTATCGACGCCGCGCGCATCCCAACGGCAAACATCGGCGCGCAAGCAACCGAATGCGAACCGCATATAACGCTAATCACAAACTCACGGACGCAAGGAGCATACACACGGATGTCTAATGTAGCAATCTACGACACCACGCTGCGGGACGGCGCGCAGGGCGAAGGCATATCGCTGTCGGTGGAAGACAAGCTCGCCATCTGCCGCAAGCTAGACGATTTGGGCGTACACTACATCGAGGGCGGCTGGCCCGGATCCAACCCGCGCGACGCCGAGTTCTTCGAGCGCGCCAAATCGCTGACGCTCGCCAACGCCACGCTGACCGCATTCGGCAGCACCCGCCGCGCCAACATCAGCGCCGCCCAAGACGCCAACCTCGCCGCGCTGCTTGACGCCGAAACCCCGGTAGTTACCCTTGTGGGCAAGAGCTGGGATCTGCATGTTACGCGCGTGCTTGAGACTTCTCTGGAAGAGAACCTCGCTATGATTTCGGATTCGGTGGCGTTCCTGGTCGAGCGCGGCCGGCGTGTGTTCTTTGACGCCGAGCACTTCTTCGACGGCTACAAGGCAAACGCCGAATATGCGCTCCAAGCGGTGAATGCCGCCGCGCTTGCGGGCGCCGAATGCGTGGTTCTGTGCGATACCAACGGCGGCGCGCTGCCCGACGAAATCGCCGCAATCGTCGCCGAAGTACGCCGCAATGCCGACGTAGCGCTTGGCATCCATACGCACAACGATGCCGATATGGCGGTGGCGGGCGCAATAGCGGCGGTGCGCGCCGGCTGTTCGCAGGTACAAGGCACGATGAACGGCTACGGCGAGCGCTGCGGCAACGCCAACCTTGTGTCCGTCATCGCCAACCTCAAGCTGAAGATGGCTATCGACTGCATATCGGATACGCAGCTTGCGGCGCTGACCGAAACCAGCCGCTATGTGGCGGAAGTAGCCAATATGCCGCCGCTCGCTTCACAGCCGTATGTGGGCGGCAGCGCATTCGCGCACAAGGGCGGGCTGCACGCCGCGGCGGTGTCCAAAGTGGAGCATAGCTACCAGCACATCCCGCCGCAGCATATCGGCAACGGCAACCGCGTGCTGGTGTCCGATCTGTCCGGCAGAGGCAACATACTTTGGAAGGCGCGCGAAATGTGTCCCGACGTGGCGCTGTCCCAGACGCAGGCGCGCCAACTGCTGGAGCGCATAAAGCACTTGGAAAGCCAAGGGTTTCAGTATGAAGGCGCAGAGGCGTCGTTTGAACTGCTTGTTCGGCGTATGCAGGACGGATACGCCCCGCCGTTTGCGCTGGTGGACTTCGTGTCCATCGTAGAGAAGCGCTCCCACGCCTACGCTCAAAACGGCGGCGTCAACGGCAATCACAGCGTCAACGGCGCAAACGGCGACGGCGAAGCGCCCGATATATGCTCTCAAGTGATGCTCAAGGTAAGCGTGGGCGGCGAAATGATGCACACCGCGGCTGAAGGCAACGGCCCCGTCAATGCGCTCGACCACGCCCTCCGCAAGGCGCTGGAGCAGTTCTACCCCGATATGCGCGCCGTCCGCCTGCTTGATTACAAGGTGCGCGTGGTGGATCACGAACACGGCACCGGATCCGTGGTGCGCGTGCTGATCGAGTCCACCGACGGGCGCGGCGTATGGCGCACGGTGGGTTCGTCGGAGAACATCATCGAGGCAAGCTGGCTCGCGCTCGCCGACAGCCTCGAATACTGGCTCGCGCATCGAGACGCCGCCGTTCCGCAATCCGCCGCCGCGATTGCGCGCTGACGGGCCGTCGAATGCGCCGGCGACGCCCGTCCGCTAACTAACGCGTCCGTTGTATCCGGCCACTGCACGCCGCCGCCCGTTGCGCGCCTAAGCAATGCGGCTTATACTGCGTACAAGCGCCAACGCATGCGCGCCGATACACGCCCGCGATATACGCTTATACGCCAAGGGGAGGTTTTCGCTATGGAACTCGGCTACTTTACGATGCCGCTGCATCCGCCCGGCTCCGATGTGGCGCAGACATTGGACGACGACTTGGAGCAGCTTGTTGCGCTGGATGCGCTTGGCTACTCCGAAGCGTGGATAGGCGAACACTTCACATCGGTATGGGAAAACATCCCCGCGCCCGATCTGTTCATCGCAATGGCGCTGGGCAGGACGCAGAGCATTCGGCTTGGCACCGGCGTTACCTGCATGCCCAATCACAACCCGTTCATGATAGCGCACCGCATAGCGCAACTTGACCAGATGGCGCAGGGGCGCTTTATGTGGGGCGTAGGCTCCGGCGGCTTCGTGGGCGATTTCACGGTGTTCGGCTTCGACCCCGAATCGGGCGAGCATCGCGGCATGGCGCGCGACGCCGTGGAGGTCATCCTGAAGATATGGAACGACCCCAAGCCGGGCGTCTATGAGCATAAGTTTTGGCGCTTCACCATACCGGAGCCTGTGGAAGAGGTGGGGCTTGCCTTCCACCTGAAGCCGTATCAGCTGCCGCATCCGCCCATCGGCGTGGCGGGCGTATCGCCCAAGTCCGAAACGCTGTTTCTGGCGGGCGAGCGCGGTTGGATTCCGATGAGCATTAACCTTGTCCCCGTTCATCAGCTTGCCACGCACTGGGATGCCGTGAGCGAAGGCGCGGCGCGCACCGGCCGCACACCCGACCGCGCCGAGTGGCGCATAGCGCGCGAAGTCTATGTAGCGGACACCACCGAGCAGGCGCGCAAAGATATGCTGGAAGGCGTATTCGCGCGCGACTTCAACAACTACTTCAAGCCGCTGCTGTCTCATATGGGGCAGCTTGGACTGATGAAGCAAGACCCCGATATGCTTGACGTCGATGTAACCGCCGAATACCTGCTAGACAACATTTGGATAGTGGGCAGTCCCGACGACGTCGCCGCCAAGATACGCGATATGTATGAGCAGGTAGGCGGTTTCGGCACGCTGCTTGCGATGGGACACGAATGGCAGCCGCGCGCCAAGTGGCTCAAGTCAATGACGATGCTCAAAGAGGATGTGCTGCCCCAACTGGCGGATCTGGATTAGCCGTCGGCAATCGGTCATAAGCGGTCGGTGGGCAGCATCAACGGCGGCTATCTCAATGGCATAGGCATAGCCCCATAGCCCATAGATAAGCGAAATGCGAAACGAAAGGACGCGATGAAACCCGGCGAACTCGTTGCGGCGCGTATGAGCGGCGGCATTGCCGTCGCCAGGGTGGTGGAAGTGGACACATCGCGCGTCCGCGTCGCCGTGCGCCGCAAGCGGGAAGCGCGCCTGCCGGCGGAGCGCATCATCCTGTCCACCCAAATCATCGTATCGGATGAAGAGGAACTGGCGGCATTCCGAGAGCGCGCCGAACTGCTCGCCGCCGATATGGATCTCGCCGATCTATGGGAAGTGGTGTGCGACGAACAAACGGCATTCACGCCGGACGACCTCGCCGATCTCTACTGGGGATCAAACGCGGACGCGGCGCAGCGGATTGCGCTGCTTATCTGCGTGGACAAGGACGATCTGCATTTCGAGAGCGGCAAGTCGGGCTACACGCCGCGCCCCCCCGCCGCCGTCGAAGAGACGCTTGCGCGCCGCCGCCGACGCGCCCAAAACGCCGCCGATACCGACGCGCTCGCCGCAGCGCTGACCGACGGCAGCCTGCCGCCCGCGCTCACGCCGCACCAACAAATGCTGATGGAGAGCATACGCGACTACGCCGTTTTCGGGGACGACTACACCCGCAGCGTCACGGTCAAGGCGCTGCTCAACAAGATGGAACGCAAGATGGGCAACCTGCAGCGGCTCGCATTTGAGACGCTGGTTGCCATCGGCGAGTTTGCGCCCGACGAACCGCTGGAACTCAGGCGCGAAAGCATCGCAGAGGCGTTCAGCGATGAGGCGCTCGCCGCCGCCGATGCGATAACCGACGCCGCGTTGCTTGCCGAAGCGCATCGGCTTGACCTGACCGAGGTACCTATCATTACGATCGACGACGCCGGCACGGCGGACAAAGACGACGCGCTTTCGCTGGAGCGCACGGACGAATCCCACAACGGCGGCGGCGTATATCGGCTTGGCGTACACATCACGGACGCCGGCGCGCTCATCCCGCCGCAGAGCGCGCTCGACGACGAAGCGAACCGCCGTATGGCGACGCTATACATCCCCGACTGCGCTATACCGATGCTGCCCAACGCCGTCTCGCACGCCAAAGGCAGCCTTGAAAGCGGCGAACTGCGCGCCGCCCTAAGCCTGCTTGTACGCATCAGCGCTGACGGCGAAGTCTTGGATTTTGCGGTGAAGCCGTCGGTCATTCGCAGCGAAGCGGCGCTGTCCTACGATGACGCCGACGCCGCAATCGCCGATCCCGCGCGCCCGTACAACGCTATGCTCGCCGATCTGCAAACGCTGACACTGGCGCTGAAGCGGCGGCGCGAGGCTAACGGCGCAGTCAACATAGACAGGCCGGAGATGCAGGTCAAGGTACACTTGCCCGACGATATTGAGGTGCGCGTCATAGAGCGCGCCACGCCCGCGCGCCAAATGGTAGCCGAGTGCATGGTGCTGTGCAATTCGCTGCTGGCGGCGTTCTGCCGCGACAACGCCATCCCCGCGGCGTATCGCTCTCAGCCTGCGCCCGACATCAGCGACATCGGCGCAGACCTGCCGCCGGACGTGGATCTTAGTGACGGCCCGCTGCGCTGGCATCTGATGATGCGCCGCTTTGCGCCCGCGGACATAAGCGCCGCCGCCGCCCCGCACAACGGCTTGGGCGTGGCGGCGTACATACAGGCTACTTCGCCGCTGCGCCGCTACCCCGATATGGTGATGCAGCGCCAGATAAGCCACTTCCTCAGCGCGGGCGAACCGCTCTACTCCGACGAAGAGATTGCGTCCGTTGCGGCGCGTGCCGATGCGCAGCTCCGCGCGCTCGGCAAGCTGGAGGCGCAGCGCAAGCAGTACTGGTTCCTCAAATTCCTCAAGCAGTCCATACCCAAAGACGCCGACGCTCCGCATATGGACGCCATCGCGTTGGAAAACCAGCCCCGCCGCTCTGCGCTGCTAGAGCTTGCGGACTACCCGTTCAGAGTCAGGGCGCAACTCCCCAACGCAATCAACCCCGGCGATCGAGTCGAGTTGCAACTCAGCGGAGTCGACCTATGGGCAAGGCGCGCGAGCTTCGTCCACATCCCCACCGCATAGCGGCGTCCACATAAGCGCCTTTATCTGATATAGAATGCGAATGTATTCTTATTGGCGCAGAGGCGTTGCGCGTAAATACCAATTTTAGGAGCGATACAATGGCAACAATTCAAGAGCGCGTCAGCAGGCTTGAGGGCGCGCAAGAACATACCGCATCCAAAGCCGACATCTCAGAACTCAAAGCCGAAATGCGCGCAATGGAACTGCGCATCACCCTGCGGCTTGGCGGTCTGATAGTTGCGCTTGCTGGGCTTATTATCGCGATACAGCGATTCCTGTAATTAAGGGACTGCGGGCCGATAGTGTTCACTTTAAGGGGCAAGGTAATGGCAATAATCCAATAGAGCGTTAGCGAGCCTGGAGGCGCACAAGAGATTGTCGCATCCAAAACCTACATCGCAGAAGCGAAGGATGAACTCAAATTTGCCATCGATGAATCAACAGACGAACTCAAAGCCGAAATGCGCGCAATGGAACTGCGTATTACATTGTGGCTTGGCGGTCTGATGATTGGCATTGCGGGCGTGATGACCGCGATAATCGTCTTCGAACAGCGCTTCCTGCCGTAAGACCCAAGACGACGTTTCCTGCCGTATTTGCGCCCGTGCGCCGCCGCTTTTTGGCGCGCAGGTTCTGTGTTCTTGACGGCGTTGCCGAACTTGCCTATGTTCGCTGACAGATCTGATCCCAAAACCGATTAGCCTTGCTTGGAGATTGTATGAGATTTTGCATTAGATTGGCGTGCGTCGTAGTTTTGCCGCTTGCGATGCTGTTGGCGGCGTGCGGCGCACAGGACGGCGGCATCCCGGATACGCTCCCTACGACAACGGCGTCTCCGGCGGCGACCGTTGCGGCAACGGCAACGCCGCATCCCACGCCAACCGCGACCATTGCGCCCACGCTTACATTGGCCGGTCCGCAGTGGCTGCCGACCGGCGTCCCCAAGCATAATACGCCGCGCCCTGAACCCACGCCGCGCCCTGAACCGCCGTCTCAACCTGAACCAACGACTCAACCCGCTCTGCAATTTCCACCCCCAACGGAGTCGGATGAGGCGGCAGCCCCGCGCTACCAACATCAAGCGGCGCTGCTTGACGACGGGCGAATCCTAATCAGCGGCGGGTTAAGCGGCGTTGCCAACAACAATGTGGTCGTTCCGATTCCGCTGTTCGATGTTCAGATTTACGATCCCGCGAGCGGTTTGTGGCTTTGGATAGCGCCGCAGGAAGAGCAATCGATTATCACAATGACAACTACGGTCGGGTTGTCCGACGGCCGGTATATGTCCGTTGGACTTGGTGCAAACGACGGCGAACTTGTTGGCGCTGCCAGCATCTTCGATACGGCGAAGCAGTCTTGGACGCTGCTGCCCCCGCTTGCGTTAGTTCGCAGCTTTCCGAAAGTGACGGAGCTTCAGGACGGGCGTGTGCTTGTAACCGGCGGGGTGGATATTCGCAATTATGATGAACCGCTGAAAGAGACAGAGATTTTCGACCCGCGCGCAGAGGAATGGCAATCGGCGTCCGATATGAATGAGGCGTCCGAAAGCCAGGCGATAGTGGCGTTGCAAGACGGGCGCGTAATAGTTGTGAACGGCGGCATTGGCGGCGCAGAGATATACGATCCGATTGCCGATTCGTGGACGCTTACTTCGGACACTGCCGACGGTTGGACGCCCCTAACGCCCGCGGCGGTGGAATTGTCCGACGGCAGGGTATTAGTCGCCGGCGGATGGAGCGTCAGTGAGTTTGATGAGATTGACGAATCTAAGCAGATAGCGCAGATATACGATCCCGCCGCAGACGCTTGGGAATCCACCGAACCCTTGAACGAACCGCGGCTGTCCCACACCTTGACGCTGCTACCCGACGGACGGGCGCTCGCCGTGGGCGGGATGGACGTTGATGCTTTTGAGCCGCTCGACACAACCGAGATATTCGATCCGGCGACCAACGAATGGCTGCCCGGCCCTGATATGGCGGAGCCACGCTACGACCACACCGCTACGCTACTGCCGGACGGCAGGATATTCCTGTTCGGCGGCATCACGCTGCAAGAAGACATCGGCGAGGTGTATCCCACTTCATCCGCCGAATTCATAACAGCGCCGGCCGGGGATAGATAGATTGCGGCGCTGCGGCGCTGGCTAGATAAGCGCAATTGACAGCGCGGGCGCAACCTGCCGCATCAATCACGCCCGGATATACGCTACAAGCGCGCTATCGCTCCCGGCGCATAGTGTTCAGCGCGAAACACGGCTTTGCTGACGCCTAGCGGCCCGTCTGCGAAATATGGGTTGATGTATTCCCACACTGCCTCGCCTTCAGGCGTAACCTGAAAGATTCGCCCGAAAAACCCCTCCGTGATGAGCGTGCTGCCGTTGGGCAATCGCCGCGCCCTGGAATGGGATTGTCCAAGCAAGCGCTGGTCGGGGTGGCCGGGATTGAACCGGCGACCTCTTGCTCCCAAAGCAAGCGCGCTCCCGCTGCGCTACACCCCGACTAGACGGGCATACAAACGCCGCCGCGCCGAATTTGTCATTCCAATCAATGGCAAATTTGTGGCTGCGGTTGCGCGCGCCCATACAAAGATGATAAGTGGTTGGGCGCGCGTTGACAAGGGAAGGCTGGGATGTATAATCGCAAGCGGCGAGTCAAGCGGGCGGGCTTGGCATAGCGTTAGAGTTGCTGAAATCAAGCGAAGTCAAGGCGGAGGCGTTGCTATGGCTAGACGATTTGGAACGGCGGCGAATGCGGGAAAGACAAACGGGCCTGCGCTCGATCGGCAGGTGGATGATCTATGCAGGAATTTCGCCGCCTACCTCACGGAATTCAACGACGATCCGCCGTTCACCGATACGCAGGTGTCTTATCACATAACGGCGCTAGACCTGAGAGATAAACTTGGGGGAGCGGCAAAGAGCATAGATTCGGATGGGTATCTGCATGCGTTGTACTTCACGCTAGAGGCGTGGGGAATGAACAGCAAGGGCGCAAAGATGCAGGATTATGACAAGTTCGCCTCATCCATTCGCTCATACAAGGGCGGCATTGCGGCGTTGGAGAACACACGGCTTTCGCAGATAGATGCGGAAATCGCGCATAAGCTTTGGCGGATAATCCAAGGAATGCAACTCTCTCAAACCCGAAGCCAGACGGTTACGGGCGCAAAGGCGCTCCATCACCTATTGCCGCAGTTGCTGCCGCCGATTGACCGCGAATATACGCAGCCTTTCTTTCGCTATCATAATCCGCAGTTTCAGTACCATCAGGAAGCCGCTTTCAAGACGATGCTTCCGTATTTCGCGCGGATAGCGCAACAGGTTGACCTGCCGAGTTATGTGGGCAAAGCGCGCTGGGCGACGAGCGAATCCAAGCTAATCGACAACGCCATAATCGGGTTTTGCCGACGGCATCTTGGGCTGCACTATAAGTTCAAGAACCGCAAGACGCCTGAGGCTAGGGCTCACATCGCGGGATGCCGCTCGTGCCAGTCCGTAGCGCGCTCATAGGCGCACGCCACTTGGAACAGCGTAGGCTCTGCGAAACGCATGCCAATGATTTGCATGCCGATGGGCAAGCCGTCGTCCGAAAAGCCGCACGGGACTGAGATGGCGGGCAATCCCGCAAGCGCCGCCGGGCTGGTGTATCGCCGCCGTCCCATATCCAGTTTGCCCTGATAGTAGCCGCCGGGTCTGCCGGTGGACGCCGCTATGGTGGGCGCGGCTACGGGGCCGCTTGGCAGGATAAGAGCGTCGAACCGCTCCAACGCCGCCTGCAGTTCGTTGGCAATAAGCGTTCTTGCGCGCTGCGCCTTCAGGTACGCCCAGCCCGGCGTCAGCGCCGCCGATTCCAGGCGCACGCGGGTACTCCAGTCGTAGTCGTCGCCGCGCGTCCGCAGCCAATCGTGGTGATACGCCGCGGCGTCCACATCGGCGGTTGCGATGAACACCGCGCCGCTGTGCGCCGATGTGGGTAGCGATATTTCGTCAGCAGTCGCGCCCTGCTCTTCCAGTACGCTCACCGCGCGCATAACGGACTTACGCACATCGGCGTTCAAGCCATCGAAGTCGAACATCTCTGTGGGCAGGCCGATACGAATCCCGCGCACGCCGTCGGACAGGGACGCCGTGTAGTCGGGGACGGGCGCGCGGCCGGAAGTGGGGTCGCGCGGGTCATGTCCCGCTATGGCGTTCAGCATCAGGGCGCAGTCGGCGACGCTGCGCGTCATAGGGCCGACGGTGTCCATAGACCAGCACATCGGCAGGACGCCGTGCCGCGTTACCCTGCCGTATGTGGGACGCAATCCCACGATGCCGCAAAAGGCGGCGGGGCCGCGCACGCTGCCGCCGGTGTCGGAGCCGAGCGCGCCGGCGCACAGACCGCCCGCCGCCGCTACGCCGGAGCCGCTGCTGGAGCCGCCCGCGGTGTGTTGCGTATTCCACGGATTGCGCGGCGTTCCGAAGGGGTGGTCTATCGTGCCGCCGATGGCGAATTCGCTGAGATTGAGCTTGCCAAGCAGCGCCGCGCCCGCCGCATCAAGCCGCCGTACAATCGTGGAGTCTTCGTCGGGAATGAAGTCCGCCAGCACCTTTGAGCCGCCGGTGGTGGGCGTTCCCTTGGTATAGATGATGTCTTTGATTGCGATGGGTATGCCGTGCAACGCGCCCTTGTAGCCGCCCGCCTGTATATCGGCTTCGGCTTGCCGCGCCTGCGCCAACGCATGCTCGCCCATAACGCTGATGTATGCGCCAAGTTCATCGTTGAGGCTATCGATGCGATCCAGATAGGCCTGCGTTATCTCGACGGGCGAGGCTTCGCCGCCGCGAATCAGGCTTGCGGTTTCGGTGATGGATAGGTAGTGCAGCGGTGCGTTACTCATCGGCGGCCTCTTGCGGGGAGTCATCGTTTGACGCAAGCGGCGCAAAGGTGGTAGCCGGCTCGATCGCAGCAAGCGCATCGGCGGGGATTTCCGCAAGCGCATTCAGCACAGCGCCCAGACGCGCGGCTACCAGATCGGCGCGCTGTTCGTCCAGATCGATGCCGGCGATATGCGCTAGTTGGCGCACTTGATATTTTTCGAGGGTGGGCATGGGCGTTTCCTTATCCAATTGATTCATATGAAGGCTTATCTATACAGGATGCGGATGATGCTGACGCCGCGCTCTTCGGCGAAAGAGCGTTCCTCGTCCGCGATGTTGTCGGACGCCACGACCGGGATGGTCTCGCTTCCTGTGGCACTCGACATAATGGCTGCGCGCTCTATTGCGCGGTTGATTGCACCCTCTGCCAGCGTTATGGACGATTCAACGACGGCGTAGCGGTTGTCGTCGGCTGCGATGATTGCGTCGGCGTCGGTCAGATCAATCATCTGGTCGTGCGATATTGCGCCGTCGTTGAGGGCGCGCTGAAGCAGACTATCAAGAGCGGGGGCGTTCCCATTGACGGGATACACAACCTGGGGGTTGTTCAAATTCGCCACATTCTCGTGACGTATACGTGTGGGCAGCAACCGTACAACTTTAGCTTCGTAGTGGCTGCCTTCTAGGTTTCCCACGCGCCCTTCCAGACTGCTGACGCGCCTGTTCGTAATCTCTGCATACTGCTCAAAGCGCTGCGTCAGTTCTTGTAGGCTTTGAGCTAGTTGTTGCACGTCCCGCCTCAGTTCTTGCTGCCCGCGCGCCAGCTCTTGGACTATCTGAGTGAGCTCATCTAGGCGTCTGTCTGTGCTTGCCGCGTACTCCGAAAACCGCTGCGGCAGGGTCAGCAGCTCATCGGTAAGCACAAGCTTGCGTATCTCATCCCGCCACTCAGGGCGCTCCCTCAGGATGCGGGTCAGGTCTTCAATCGTGTTGATTGCGTTTGCAGTGGTCAAAGGTTGCCTCCCATACCCCAAGTATAATGCAAATTGCGCCTTTTGCAACACTTGCTTGACTTACGGGTATTCTTAGTGGTGAGTGGTATTGAGTTTGAGTTTGTCGCAGAAGGCTAGCGCAAGCAGATTCACCAGCATATCCACGCTCTTTGCGCAGCCCTTCGTCCGACGAACCAGCCTGTTCAACTTCCCGCGCAGCATCGAATGCAATCCCTCGTTCCAGTTCACCGCTCCGTACTTCCCAACCACATGCTTGTTGACCGGCAGCGCCCCATACACTCCGTAAGCGTCTGTCTCGTAGCGCTCCGCATCCGGCAGCCGCTCCAGCAAGCGCAAGAATGTGGACTCGTCCCTGCCGCCCACCTCAAAGTCTATCCATCTGCTGCCGTCGCGCTCTTCCACCACCGCCGTCCACACCCACAGGTCATTGCGCTTTTCACTAACCCTAGCGCCCAAGTATGTCCACATTTCGTCAAGCGCTATCGTTGACGCAACGATTGTCGATACTCTGCCGCTTGTCCGCCACGCGCTCATTGCGCGCATCCGTTCAAGCGCTATCGCCCCCTTTTTTGATCCAACCGCTCACCGATGTAGCGCTTGCGCCCACTACGCGCGCCGCCGCCGATATGCTCGCGCCCTCTATACACATCTGAACCGCCTGCCGCTTGACTTGCTCCGGGAAGCGCGGCCGCGCTGCGTCCGCCGTGTACTTCCGCTTGCAATCGCCGCGCTTGTACACTTGCCTACCGCGTGTGTGTCCGTCTTTGGGCATCCAATTGGAGCCGCAGTGTCGGCATCTGATGTCGTGTCTATATGACCGCTCGCGCGCCATAGATCGCCTCCTAGATAGTAGTGGTCTGAGCGCCATTATATCTAATACCACTCGATTTTGTGAATACCACGCTTCGGGACACGGCGATTTTTCTGATGGGAATGATATAGAATAACTACACGTTTGAGCAAAGTGGAAGGGGCGTTATGACAGTTCAATCAGCGGCGTCTAGCGCGAAGCGACGGTTTAACGTCGATGAATATCGCCTTATGGCGGAGTCCGGCATTCTGCCTGATCGAGTGGAGCTTGTAGATGGTCGGATAATGTGGGGAGATAAAGAATGGCGGTTTAGCGTTGCGGAATACCGCCTTATGGTGGATGCCGGCATTCTGAGATCGGATGAGCGGCATGAGCTTATGGACGGTGAGATTATTCGTGTGCCTGTTGATGCGGATTATCGCGCGCGGTGTTTCGAAATTCTTCAAGTTGACGTTTTACTCGGTTATTTTAGGCATACGCTTGCGACCGTTGTTATTCGTTCGAATGAGCCTATCCGTTTGAGCGATTACTCTGAGTTGAAGCCAGACGTTGCGCTTCTGCGTCCGTATGCCAACCTTTACACGGGCGGAGATTCTCATCCGGATGATGTGATGCTGGTAGTTGAGGTGTCGCGTCTTGGCGGCAAGTACGATGGGAATATGAAGATTCCGTTGTACGCCGAGGCGGGCGTTCCCGAACTTTGGCTGTTGAACATGGAAGAGGACTGCATAGAGGGGTTGTCCGAACCTACTGGTTCAGACTATCGCGTGAAACGGCGGTATGAGCGTGGGGATCGGATAGCGCCGGCGTTGTTGCCGCGCGCTTTGTTTGAGGTAGAAGCCATACTTATACCCAAAAGGCGTTATTTTGGGGAAGGCTGATGAATATGCTTTGAGCGGTGCTTGAGGCTGAGACGCTTGTTGGCGGAGTTAGGCATTCGGGTAATGATATTAAGGGCGCGGCGCACTGAATAATCGCTAGTCTTTTGCGTTCTCTTGCGCCTTTGCATTAAAATCTTAGTCTAAACACGCTGATGCAAGCTAGAATCCAGGGGAACCTGCATGAACCGCGCTGATGTCTGCGAAACAATGCAACGGCAGATGGGCGCGCCGTTTGATTGCGCCGACTTCGGGGACTACTATCGGATTCGCACGCCGTACTTGTATCCCGACGGGGATACGATTAACCTTTTCTGCAAGTTCGACGGCGATCTTATAACGGTGACGGATGATGCGGAAACTACTGGCTGGTTGCAAATGCACTTCGAAGCGTCGCGCCGCTCGCCTGAGCAAAATCGCATCATACAAGACGCCTGCCAAACGTACGGGGTAGATTTTCTTTCGTGGCATGCTGCAGGCGAGATGTCGACCTGAGGACGACTTGGCGGACGTCGTTAACCGCGTATCGCGGGCGGCGTTGCGCGTGTCCGACTTATGTTTCACGCCGGGGCATATTAACGGCGGCGCGAGCGATTCCCTAGATTGAGCTGTGAAGTCGCAGCGTTTCCGTTTTGGCTCTGACGCCTTCGCTTGTCTGCTCAACTAGCCCCATTTGTCTCAGCGCGTTAAGGTCTCGTGTAAGGGTCTGGGTTGTTATGCCTGAATAGGCTTGCGCCAGCTCCGGGGTCAGCGTAGGAATTTCGTTTCTGTGAACCGGCTTCGGCGTTAGGCTGTGCGCTAGTTTCATGCGGCGTTCCGATGTAGGGCCGGCTTTGTCTTGGAACTGCGCGACGATGTAGCTTGCCCACATATCCCGCCATACTCGTTGTAGCATGTATTCAATCTGCTCTGATAGTTCGTCCACGAATCCCTGCAACGCGTAGAGCAGAAATCCGGTAACGCCGCTGATCGCTTTGCTGGAGGCTTCCAGCCTGTGGTAGTATTCCGCCCTGGTTTCGTTGTAGAAGTCGCTTAGCAGATGCGTAGCGGTTTCGGGAACGCCGCCGGCGAGCATGATGTGATGTTCCAGCAGTCTTGCGGTTCGTCCGTTGCCGTCCGCGAAGGGGTGTATCCAAACGAGATATAGATGCGCGAGTATGGCTTTTAGGATGGGAAGCGCGAGTGCTGGGGCGTTTAGTTGCTCTTCATACATTTCGTCAAGCCATTCGCAAAGTCGTTCGACCAGGCGGTCGCATTCGGCGGCGGGTGGGCATAGGTAGCGGCCTACGCCGACTTCTATGCTGCGTATTTCGCCCGGCGTTATGTCTTGGTCTAGTTCAAGCCGCGCCAATGCCATTGCATTTAGCCGCTTTATCCACTCTGCATTCAAGGGTAGGGGCTTGGCGGCGTATATGCGCGCTGTTATCTCTTGGTAGCTGTCTAAGATGTTTTGGACTTCTATGCCCAAGTATTCTTTGGGCGGCGGCAGCTTCAGCTCACCCTTCGCGAGCAAGGCTACTTGTTCCGCTGATAAGGTATTCCCCTCAATGGCGGTGGTGGCGCGCGCGCCTCGTTCTAGGAAGACTTGTCTCAGTTCGTTTGCGTCGTCCGGCGTCATTGGCAGACTGGCGATAAACTCGCACTTGGCGCAGGCGTCTGACAGCAGCATCCAGAAGTTTGGCGGCGCTTGTCTGAGGTCTAGCGTGAATGTTATCCACGGATGGGTTGTGGCTGTTTGCATGATTTAGCACTTGGGAGTGAGGTTATTGGATTTGTGGGGATTATAGCATAGGGTGGGGATGGCGGCAGCGTTATTTTGATTGGCGCAGACGGTCTATTTCTGCGCGCAGTTCGCGAACCTGCGCCTCTGCTGATATTCTTGCCTTGAACTCTTCATACGCTAGTTTTTCGGCTTCGTGCGCCGCCTTCTCCGCTTCAAGAAAGTTCAGCCACTTGCCGGTTGCCGAGTCCTTTACCCAAAATCTGTCCTTGCGCTTATAGAAGTCCAAGTTCAGCGTTTCGCTGCGCGCCCATATGTCTCCGTTAGCGTCTGTGTGAGTTGGATACGGCTTGTATTTGCCGTTCACTAGCCGCTCGCATATAAGGGACTGTCCGTACAACTCGCCGCCCGTTGGGTCAAAGCGCCAGTATTCCTGCGCGCCTATCTGCTCGTAGATGTCGCGCTTGGTTGTGAGGTCGCTTATCGCCGTGCTTTCCGTCGCTATTTCTAGCACGAAGTCGGGCGGCTTGCCCCACTGCCAAGTGCGGTAGCCGTTTTGCTTGATGATGGCTTGAGCGTCGACGTCAAAGACTACATAGTAGTCGGGGGCTATGCGTGCGTTGGGGTCGTTTATGTCGTAGAGGATATAGCTGCGTCCGGCTACTAATACCGAATCGGCTTGGGTCTTGAAGCGTAGCCTTAGCACGGAGCCTATGTCTTCTATGACGGGGTTTTGCAGCATGCCGTCTTCTACTATCGGCGGATCGGGGATGAGTTCGCGTATGCGCTTGATGGCGGGAGTTTGTGAATGATTATTATTGGTCATGGCGCAATTCCAAGACTGTGAGATAAGTTGTCTTTGTTTGTATTGGAATGGTTTCATTATATTGGGTTTTGTTTTTATTGTGTGATAGAGGGTGATGGGTCTTTTCAAAATGCGGTGTATGAGTTATGATAATCGAGTCTTTGACATTATTGGTGGGGACATCTTATGCGAAGTCTAATAAACATACTTGTTACATTTATCTTTGGTGCGGTGGCGTATATTCTTGCTGCTGTCTCAACGCCATTGGTATTGAGGAGACTATTTGATGATCCAGTAGTGGTACATCCAGTCCTTGGCCCGCTGAACGACTTGGCTATTGCTATGGCTAATGGTTATTACCTGCTTGTTTTCGTAGCATCATGGGGTATTTACTTTTGGGCTATGAGGACTTTATTGCGTCGGTTGTTTGGTGTCTAGTAGATAGGGTACTTTCCTTACTGGGCTTCGGGGCATACGACGTATCGCATACCATAAAGCACGTCTTGGGTGAGACGCTCATCGGACAAAATCATCGCTTCCAACCCGCCTTGTTCATTAGCCAGTTCGGATTGAGACAATTCTTGGGCTAGTCGATATAAGTCCTGCTCTAGTGGATGCCGATTTGACATGTCTTTCACTGGCGCGTCGGGCAGCGCGCGTATGCACGCCGCAATCGCAATTATGTCGTGCTCGATAGTCTCTTCGCGGGGGCAAGCGATAAAGCGCATCATATGCGCTTGCCCCGGCCTCAATTCCCCGCTTGCTAGGCTGGTTAGCAGCCCATCTTCGAGCACTCCCGGCGTGTCAGCGAGTTCGGATATAGCCAAAGCCATTATTTCGCTATGCGCTAACCTGTTAACAGCGTTCCACTTGGATATGTCTTTGGGCGGGGCGTCGGGCATTGCCCGTATGCAAGCCGCGATTTCGTCTATGTCGATTGGCGGAGTCGTGAAGGGGAAAGGGGTAGCGGTGGGTATGGGCGTTGCGGTAGGCGCAGGGGTAGATGTGGGAATAGGGGTAGAGGTAGGCACGGCAGTAGATGTGGGCATAGGCGTTGGTGGCGTATTCGGCGTTGCGCCGCAAGCGCCGGTTAGCGCAAGTGCCGCAATCAGTCCGCATATCGTTGCTATTTTACTCATCGCGGCGCTCTCTCTTGCTCTTTGCGTTCCGGCGCAGGGCATACACAATCGCGCCTATCACAAGCAGGGGCAAACCGACGTCAACCGCGCGCCGCGCGGCTATCTCTGCAAGTGTGGGTTGCGCGTCCCAGTATTCGCGCATCAACTGCGCGAATAGATCGGGATGGGTGTGTTCATTAGCGCCCGGTGGTATCAGATGGTAACTAGGGAGTTCGCTCACATCAGGGGGGGTGGGGTTGCCTAAGCATGCGGTCGTGGTCAAGGCTATGGTTAGGGCTATTATCGCAATCGGCTTCATATACTATCCTTTCGTGTCATATGCGGCATCGCATTCCTCATCATAGGGCCGGACGGGGAAACTCGGCGGTTATCGCGATGCGTAAATTTATGCAAATCCGTTAGGAAATGTCAATGAAACGCCGCTTTCGGGTATTCTCAATGGTGAGTGGTATTGAGTTTGAGTTTATCGCAGAAAGACTAGCGCAAGCAGCTTCACCAGCATATCAATGCTCTTTGCGCAGCCTTTTGTCCGACGCACTAACCGATTCAACTTCCCGCGTAGCATCGAATGCAATCCATCGTTCCAGTTCACCGCGCCGCACTTCCCAACTGCATGCTTATTGACCGGCAGCGCCCGTACACTCCGTAAGTGTCTGGCTCGTAGTGATCCGCGTCCGGCAGCTGCCCCATCATGCACAAGAAAGTGGCTTCATCGCGTTGTTCGCCGGTGTCCGACTCTACGGCGGCTAGATAGGCGTCCATAGGTGTTTTGGCGTCCACTACGATAGTGCGGTTGTTGGGCATTCGGACTACCATATCCGGACGGTCGCGGCTGCCGTCTTCGGCCGTTACGCTGACTTGCTCTTCGAAGTCGCAGTAGGGCTGCATGCCCGCTAGTTCGACTACGCGCCGCAGGTGTATTTCACCCCAGGATCCGCGCACTTCGGGGCGTCTGAGCGCGGATGAGAGGTTTCGGGCTTCGGCGGCTAGGCTGTTGTTGTTTTCCTGCAGCGCTTTGATCTGTTCGGTTATGCTGCCCTGCGACTTGTTGCGGGCTTCCTCTACGCGTTTGAGTTCATCGGACAGCGGCTTGATCATGTCGCCTACGGCTTCTTTGCTGATTGTGAAGTCCTTGTTCGCTTGAGTTACAAGCGCGCCTATCTTTTCGTCCGCCGTCTTCATGAACGCGTCGTTGTTCTCTTTGAGGACGTCGTTGGCCATAACCTTGAAGCTGTTGAGCATTGTCTTTTCTAGGTCTGACTGGTCTGCGATGCGCTGATTGGCGGCGTCGAGTTTGGCGCGCAGGTCGGCTATTTCGGAGACGGACTCGCCGCCGGCTTTTGCGTTCTGTGAGAGAATGAACCAAACTACGCCGGCTCCCGCCGCCGCGCCTATGAGAAAAGCCAGGATGTATTCCATTAGTTAGCTCCTTTTGGATTGTTGTTGGAATGTTTTCGTTTCACGCTCGATGTGTTTAGGGCTTGGGTTATGGCGTTATTAGGGTGGCGATGACTCTTCACCGGCGGGCGTTAGCTTGACGGTCAGAGGGCTTGCGCCTTTCCCGCGTTTGGACACTCCGGTGAGCTGAAAGCCGATGACGTTGCCGTCGGCGTTAACTTTTACCATCGCCTTGCCGTCTTGTGTGCGAACCATATCGTCGTCTCCGTCCGCAAACGCAACGTACAGAAAATCGCCCTCGCCGTCCCACCATACGCGTATCTGTTCGGGCCGCATGCCTTTCCTTTCTATTTCACGGATTTCTTTTCGTAGTATAGCCTGTGGTTCTAAAATCGTCATTATCATTAGGTTTGAAACTTTTTGTAGATTAGGCTTGATACGCCTACAAACTTTGAGTATGATGTTTTCAGAGTCGGGCGGGACTCCCTGTGGGAGTCACATCTGACTCTTTGATTTTATGCTTCTCCCTGCATCTTTCGTTGCAACGTCTTATGGGCATTCTAGCGGCTTGTGGCTGTTCTACCTGCGTCTAACGCTGATTGCAGCGTCTATGTTGAATGTAAGCGCCGGCGGGCGCTACCTTTGCGGTTGGCGAGGGATATTGAGAATGTCTAATCAACAGATCTTTCAGTTTAACGACCCTGACTCGCGCACGCGCAGTGGCGCGCTCAACGTGGTGTACGCTAAGGCGGAGCGATCTGAAACCTTTAACCGCGATGTTCTGTTTAGCGGCTTCACTTTAATGAAGGCGCTGACTTATACGTCCAGCATTCCGATGATAGTGGGGTTGTTGGAGCGGTTTGACTTTGAGAGCTTTGAGTGCGTCTTTGGGCATGAGCGGGTTTTGTCTCAGGATGCCGCTCATATCTTGGCGTTTCAAAAGGCGTTGAACGATTGTCTAAACGACGGCTTTGTGGCTGTGAAAGACGCCGCGCGCCGTCAGATTGTCTATGACCTCGCGGCGCAGGGCAGAGCGCGCTTTTATGTGGTCAAAGATATTGTGGCTCACGCCAAGATATACCTGCTTGAGAGCGCTGAGCGCCGCCGTGTAATCGTGGGTTCGGCGAACCTCTCCGAAATAGCGTTTTCGGGCAGACAAGCCGAAACGCTTATAGTCTTTGACGACGACCCTATCGCTTATCAAGACTATGAAAAGCAGTACGAAGCCGTTAGGGACGTTTCGTCAAGCCATGTTGAATTGGAGCGTCCGCCTACCGCCGCGCGGCTGCGGCTGCCGAGTGACATCTCTCTTGCCGAGATTCCGGTGATTAGAGATGCGAAGCGCAATCCCAAGGGCGCTACTCTCTATGTTCCTCCACGAACTTCTGAGGAGGTCTCTTTCGGCCCGCCTGCGGTTGTAGAAAAGGTAGAGCGAATACTGCCGGTGGTGAAGAAGGGTCTTGCGGGCGTTCCCGCGCCCAAGAACGATATGGTTTCCATAAAGCCTAAGCAGGCGGAGCAGATAGTTCGGATAGCGTTGGAGCGTCCGGAAGACGGCGTTCCGCAGACGTATATGAGTTACGAAGGCGGCGGCTTTTCGCTTTCGGGCAAAGATATGTCTCTTGACGCGGATGCGGACGACGTCCGAAGCGACGTCCACAACTGGCTGGAGTTCTTTCAGAACTACGAGCGGGGCTTCAAGGGCGATGTGGCGCGGATGCAGCGGGACTACTTCACTTTTATGAGCTGGTTTTACTACTCGCCGCTTCTGTGCGATTTGCGAAACGCCGCGCTGCGCCGCAATTCGTTTAGCTTCAGCCAGCCGATGTTCGCGCTGCTTTACGGTTCAAGCAACTGCGGCAAGACCAGCCTTATCAAAACGCTGATGCAGTCTATGTTCGCGCAGCCGCACGATTTGCCTACATCCGAGTTCGTCGGCAGAAAGTTGAGCGCGCTTCAAGCGTCTTACAAGCGTTTCCCCGTGGTGTTTGACGATGTTGAGAAAAGTCGGTTTGACAGGCATGGGCCTGAGATCATAAAGAACGATAGGATTCCGGCGGTGGAGTATCCCTGCTTCGCGCTTTCAATGAACGCTGAAGCCAAAAGCTTTAAGCCCGAAGTTATCAAACGCTGCTTGATGATATACACGCGGACGTCGCTGCCGAACAACGAGATTGCGGCGATGAGGGATTTGCAGAAGTCGGTGGCTCGGATACAAGATGAGCTGACTACCGGACTGTATCGTGAGTATCTCAAGCGAACTCTTGCGGCTACTTACGATGCTATTGAAAGCGAGGATGACGGCGCTGACGCATTGGGGTTGTCTTCGTCCGCGCTTGTGGACATATTCGCTGATCATCTGCCTGAAGGCGATACTCTGCCCGAATGGTGCGCGCCGGTGACGCTGGAGCAGTATCAGCTGAACGCCTTTGAGCGGCCGCGGCTTCAGTTAAAGCAGTTGCTGCATAAAGACAACTACAGCAGGGAGCGCAAGCCTTCGGACGGCAGCTGGACTTTGTCCGGGGACAGCATCCGTGTTCAGGCTCCGATAATGCAGGCGCGAAGCTTAAAGAATGAAATACCGGACTGGTTGTTGGACGATGCGGCGAGCGTAGCGGGGCAGATAGTTCTTAAGAAGGATTTGGTAGAAGAGTTCTTGGACGAGCGAGTTAGGCGTCCGTCTGTTTGGCGCAATCCGTTTGGCGGATGATTGTGTTAGGGCTTTTTGTAGGGTTTAACGGATAGAAAAGGTGAACCTAGGGTAAAGCGGTTCACCTTTTCTTGTTCTCATTTCTTACCGGCGTTAGCGCGCTTTCGGTTGATGCGATGTTCCCTTGGGCGAGTTGTCTATTGTTCTTTATTTGTCCATATATTCGTTAATAGTTGAATGTATAAATGCAGTTGCATTTATGTCGTTTTCTATACATATATTTTCCTATTCATATAGATCTGGATTCGTATAGGAATGGATTGATGCCCAAATATCGTAATCCGCCCTACGCTTTTATGTACAAATGTGTTACTATTTATGTAGGTCATTCGTTTGACTGTCAGGGATTGAACGGCGGAGCGGGCATGAAATGAGTACGGATTCGGATACGATACATCTGCGTTGCTCATACAACCGAGCGAGTGGCGTTGTTAGCCGGAACGGGTTGCTGATGGCCGTCGCGCCGCTTTGCGGCGCTGAATCGGAGCGTATAGTGGCCTGTAGGTGGCTCCGGATGTATTCGCTTGACGATGTATGCGCGGATTGTTGCGATATACACGAAAGCATCGATAGCCTCGAAGGCAAGGGTGCGTATAACGGCTCTGCGGACGCTTTGGCGATTCCAAACAGGAAGGCTCCGGGTCGTCGGCCTAAGCTTACGCCGGAATCCGTTCAAGATATTCGCGCTCGGCATGAAACGGATATCGACGCGACGTTTGAAAGTCTTGCGCTAGAAAACGGCGTAAGCGTCTCTACAATACATAACGCTATTTATGCCGTGGGAGTTTATGGACACGGCGCGTATGCCATAAACGATTAGTCAATGAGGAGTTGGATATGAGAATAGACCCCAAGGATGTGAGAGGACTTGCGGCGCAGCGCGCGCGTGAAGTGAAAGAGGAGGGGCGAGACAAGGTGCAGGTAACGCCTTATTTGGGCAAAGAGTCCGTTCAGCCTTTGATTGATGAAGGCTTGTCGGTTGAGCTGGTTGGCTGTCTCTGTCCGTTCATTGAAGAGGCGACGGGGGAGGCTTCCTCGGCTTTCTGCGAAGAGGTGCTGCGTCCTGCTATGCGCGGCTGGGGCTTTGACCTGCGCATACTTGATTGTGATGAGTCTGCAGAGGCTTACGGGTTTTAGACGGTGGGGGAGCAGGGATGGAGATCACGGTGGGATCGCAAAGGATGACTGTTAAGTCCAGATGGTTTCTGGTTAGGCATGGCGAGACGGAGTGGAACAGCGAGGGTCGGGCTCATGGGCAGTCGGACGTTCCGATAAGCGACGAAGGGCGTGGGCAGGCGGCGCGGGTTTTCTCTGCGCTTTTGCCGATGCGTTTTGACGCGGCGTATTCCAGCGATTTGAGGCGCGCGGTGGATACCGCGGCATGTATTATGCAGGGCAGAGGCATGCCGCTAGTCAAGCTTGAGGCGTTGCGCGAAAAGGGCTTTGGCGAGTGGGAAGGCAAGACGTTTAAAGAGATGCAAGAAAGCTGCCCCGCTATGTTCAAGCGCATGTTTAGCGACGAATCCGCCGACTTCGCGCCGGAAGGCGGGGAGAGCGATCGTGAACTTTACGCTCGCGTCAAAGCCTGCGTTGACGTTCTGCGTCGGCGTCACGCCGCGGGCGGCGATATTCTGGTGGTGGCGCACGGCGTAACGCTGCGGGCGGTTATCACTTCGCTTTTGGGCTTGCCGCCGGAGAGCATGTGGCGGTTTCGGTTTGAAAACTGCGCCGTCAGCGTTGTGAGCGTGTCTAAAAGCGGGGCTACGCTTGATATGCACAACTATATCGGACATCTGCGCGGCGTGTTTGAAACTGAGGGGTGAGGCGCAATATGAATCCAAGAGACGCAGTGAGCGCGCTTAGTAAGAGATGCGATCGCTGGCATATCTATCTGCCGGGGGTAGGCTGCAGCATGGATGGCGGTAGCGCGCTGTGCGGGTGGGAAGGTTCGATAGAGACGGGCATAAGCCTAGATTCGGCGTTGGATATAACGCTGATGCGCGCCGTATCGCCTTACGATGTTGGGATACATGGTTGTTTGGCGTGTTTTATTCAGGCCGATGTTCTGCTTGCAGGGGATGCTTACGAGCGCGCTCGCGCGTTCACGGCTTATAGGCTAGTCGTTGGCGGAGAAGGTGATTGCGCCCGATGCGGCTGGCGCATAGATACGAAGATGTCCGATAGGCGTGTCCAATTTGGCGGGTTGTGCTATTCCTGCGCTTACATGATAAGCATAGACGCCGTTGCTCGCGGTCTAGGGTTGGCGGCTGCGCCGACGCAATAAGGTCTTGGCGGATGTTGAGAGGGAGTGTGATGATGGGGTTGCTGAACGACGCTAGGTACGGCGATGGGCGAGCGCGTTTTGTGGTCGGCGTTATGGCGACTGTACTTGCGTTGTTGGTTATTTCTGTGTTGATGGGTGTGGCGTTCATAGCTTCCGGGCATTGGTTGTTTTGGGCGTTGGCTTTTGCGATAGCCTCAGTTTGCTTTGTGGTAGTGATGACGCTCTTGGCTTGGTTGGTGAATCTGGTTCGCTACGGTCGGGACGGGATGTGATGGATGTGGCCCCGCCTGAATAGACAGGGTAATAACGGTGGTGGTGTAGCGCCCTAGGAATATGCCGTCGCTTCGATGTGGCCCGCCTATTCGGACGGGGTAACTAGGTTGACGCGGTGCTTATTTTAGCGCGCAAATTCCCTATCTTTGATGTGGCCCCGTCTGAGTAAGCGGGGTAATGTGTGGGAACAAGTCATCTAATAGCTTATTGCCAGGCTTCGATGTGACCCTGTCTGAGGAGACGGGGTAACTTACGTGGGGAAGTCTTCCTGATCCGGATATTGTGATTATTCCTAATGTTTCGATGTGGCCCCGTTTACTTGAACAGGGTAATGACTTTATCTTCTTATAGGACGATAGTTGGATGCTATATGCTTTGATGTGGCCCCGCCTAAGTGGGCGAGGTAATTTGATTAGAGCGCATTTGTATATTTGCGTGG
The DNA here is from genome assembly GCA_965203895.1 of Dehalococcoidia bacterium. Taxonomy (GTDB): domain Bacteria; phylum Chloroflexota; class Dehalococcoidia; order Lucifugimonadales; family JADFKI01; genus Bin90. The sequence continues at coordinate 1,216,272 of CBDBDI010000003.1, forward strand.
CCTTGATGTGGCCCCGCCTAAATAGAGGGAGCAATCTGGTGGACTAAATGGGTTCGTTGATCCTATCATCGGCTTTGATGTGGCCCCGTCTAAGCAGACGGGGTAACCCTGCGCGGCTACGGCTACACCTGCTATCACCTGGACACGCTTCGATGTGGCCCTATCTAAATAGACAGGGTAATCCGTTGGGCTTGGCGCACTCTATTACCTGCGTCATGCTTCGATGTGGCCCCGCCTAAGCAGACGGGGTAATATGTCAACATAGCGGTTTCCACGCTGCTGTATGAGCTCCTTCGATGTGGCCCGCCTAAATAGACGGGGTAACCGCGAAGGCGGTCAACGACCTCATCCCGCTCATCTAACTTCGATGTGGCCCCGCCCGAATAGGCGGGGTAACAGCATATGAATGCTGGATTCAGTTGTTAATGTGCTATATTGCGACGGATAGCGTAACATTTTCGCGCGTTTGACTCTGCCGGCTCTCGAATTATTCACTCAAGTCATCCAACCGCCCTGAAAAAACGCGAGGGCTCCCGCTTATGGACGCCATCACCGCACCGTTCGCATTTTGGGGCGTATCAGTCGGTTCTCACCATTACTCCGGAGTCCGCGAAACCTTCCTGCGCCTATCGCTACGGGCCCAGCCACTTTGTTCTTGAACTCTAATTCCAGATGCCACACGCCGCGCCCTATGAACTCAGGGGGGATGCGGTAGCGCTCGGCGTGCAGTCCGTTCTTCCAGTGGGGCGTTTTACTGATGTTCCAGTCTGCGATCATGCTCTCATTGTATCCGGCTTGCGCCAGCGTTTTGAGTATCTGCGCCTCGGCTTTGCGCCGTTTTCGCTTGTCGGTGCCGGGCAGTATAACCGGCGTTACGCTGCGCCACGTCTTGCTTGGTGAAGTATATCGTTTGACCATTCGGCGTGAAGCCGCGTCGTTCTGCTCTATTAGCAGGCCTCTGTATTCTCTGCGCTCGTTGTCGTAAATTTTTCCCGCGCGTAGACGTCGGCGCGCCCACTCCGACACCTTTCCCGAACCGCTTGCCGGCTCAGCTATAAGGGCTCTGCGTATTTGTCCGTCGGAGTGATCATGTCCGTAGGACGGCAGGGGGATGCAGCTAATGCGATCCACTGTTGTTTCTTGCTTGTCTATGTGTCCCGCCAAGTATGTCTCGGCGTCGCCGCCGAACTCTTCGTTATAGCCCCGGCGGTTGATGCTGATGCACATAAGCTTTCGGATGCTGTCTCCTACGCCGAAGGCGTTCCTCAGTGCGAAGAAGCCTGCGCGCGGTTGATAGGCTTCTATACCGAAGGCTTGAAAGTAGCGTTTGTCCGGTTCTGTCGACTTCTTGTAGATGATTGTGCGATAGAGTTCAGGGTTTCTACGCGCTTTGGGCGCTTCGCCTTGCGGCGCGCGATTTAGGAATTCGGAGTGGCAGCGAAGCAGGTCGTCAAGCGCGCCGGGGATGGGAACGCGCAGCGCGCTGGGTTGACGCTTATATCGACGTTCGGGGGTTGGATCCCAGCGTTCTCCGGAGATGGGGCAGGCTGCGTCTGTGTTGATTAGCCTGCCGCCGCCGATTACGGTGTCAATGCCCCAACCGAGCGCGTTCATGCGCCGCGCGGCGCGTATGAGCAGTTCGGAGTTGCGCGCGGTTTCGTCCGTGTCCGGCAGCGTCCATATGTAGCTGACCGATGCGCCATCTATGAATACGCTTGGTCTGACTTCTTTCGGCGTTTTGAGCTTGCTAAGGTCGGGTTCGTAGTCGGCGTGGTTATTAGGGACGTAGGCTGTTCGCCGCGCGCCGCTTTGTATCTTTGGGGCGTATATTGTGGGCGCGCCTTGCGTTTCAAGCCAGCGAAACGCCGACTTAGTGGCGTCCGAATTCATGCCGGATTGCATTGCGCCGTTAAGCAGCGCTTGGAACAAGCGAAACGGCGAGGGCGGCCATTCGGGGGTTTTGTCCCGCAGCAAGCCGTGAAATCTCGGCGATAGAAACTCGGCTTCCAATATGAGCTTTTTCATATGCTTGCCTTTCGGCGGGCAAGCGCTGATGCGCCTGCCCGCTAGTATTTTCGTCGGCTAGATTTGCCATTCTGACGGAGCTTTGCGCTGCTCTTCTTTGCGGTTTTTGCTATTCACCATTTTGAGCGCGGCTTGCGGGTCGAACGTCGGATTCTCGATGTCCGGCGGCGTTACGCCGAAGTCGGCGGCGGTGGCTTGAGCGTATTCAAGCGCTTCTTTGTGGGTAATCGCGAATGTCTCGCGGCCGCCGTCGAATTCGCGCAGCGTCCACTCGATGCGTTCTTTGGCGACGAGTTGGCAGCCTTCGCGCAGGTAGTAGTCCTGCTTTGCGGTTAGCGCCGTTACGCACAGTCCGAATATGTAGCGGCGCAGCCGCAGGTTTTCGGCTTCGTCGGATCCGTCGCCGGAGCGCAGACGACGCAGCGGGGTTAGATATATCTGTATGTCCCTACTGATGCCGCCACGGGCGATTATGCCGCCATGCTGTTCGGGAGACGGCACATGAGTCAATCCGACTTCTGACTCCGGCCCCGTTTCCCTATCCACGTCCACGCCTTTTAGAAGATTGCCGGCGACGGTCACGTACTGGGCCGAGCGTGTGAGCGTCTTTACGTTCTTGGCTCTGATGACGGAGCTTATTAGGCGGGGAAGTTTGACTTGGGTGGCGCGCGAATCCCAAGCGCCGAACACTATTGTAGTGGGCGCGATACGCGCCATTGGCTCGTGATTGGCTTGTCCGCACTGCAGAAAGGCTTCGTAGAGCAGGTCGTTTAGCGCCGGGGTAAAGCGGGCTATGGCGTCCGCGGCTCTGTGTCCCAGATCCAGCAGATTGACCGGAGAGCCGTCTTTGACGTTTATCTCGACGCCGGGGATGAGCTTCGCCATAGCACCGTTCTTGAAGAGCGGCTCAAGGCGGTTTGCCTGCGATCCTACGCTGTCTATAAGACAGAAGTTTTCGCCGTGGCCAAAGTCGTCTATGTTGTAGCCGCTCTTGCCCTCCCTTTCGGCGGGAGCGTAGGTAGGCGGGAATATGACTGCGTCGTCGCTCAGCGCGGGCTCCAGCGCTTGGCGCGCCACAATCGCGGCGGCTTCGCTGTCGTCGATCAACAGCGGATCGTTTGTAGTTAGGATGTTTGCCATTGTCAATCCTTTCTTTTCTCTAATCGCCGTCTTCGGCGACTTTGTAGTTTTTGTTCTTTCCGAGCATTTGAAAATCGGCTCGGTACTTCCGCAGTTTCGCGAACTCTATTTGCCCTGCGACCGCGGCTCCGGCCGCGAGCGGGCTGAGCGGCGCGTCCCACGTCCAGTATTCTATTCCGCCCGGGTTTATTCGCAGCGCTGGGCGCATTCTTTGCAATCCGATCACCGACAGCAGTTCAATTGCGGGACGGCAGGGCGGGGATTGCTGTTTAGCGGGCATTTTGTTTAGTGAAAAGCCCATGCTCAGCGGTGTCCATGATCTGCTTATGTCGAGTCCGAGTCCTTTCACTCCGGCGCTGACAGCGTTCCAGAGATCCAAGCTCGTTTTCTCTTTTGAGAGATTGTCGGTGGCCGCCTGTAGCAGGTTGCTGTATATGATGTTGGATCCCTGTCGCCCCGCGAAAGTTTTCAGCGCCTGTCCTCTGTTGTCCGCCCACCAGTCTAGGCGCATATCCACCGGTGTGGAGATTTCTATGGGTGAGTCCCCGTTATCAGTTATGGGTAAGGCGCTTCCCGCGGCTTTCAGCATATGCAGCGCGGCACTTATGGGGTCGCCGTCGGTTTCGGTGTATAGGTGAAAGACGTTGTCGACTCCAAACTTGCCTTCGGCATGAGTTTGTATGCCGGCTAATTCCAGGAGTCCGCATGCGCCGAAGAACTCGGCGGGATTGGATGGGTTAAGTTGCACGCTGAACGATTCTTTCATGTTCGATCCCTTTTCTCGGCGTGGCTTAGTTGGGGGTTGAGGCCTTGGCGTCGGCGCATTTAATCAGCGCTTCTAGCCAAGCCAGTCCCCAGCGCCCGAAGCGGCGCTGCAGTTTGGCGTATCGCCGGGTGGCTTCGGCATTGGAGATGTTGGCGTCTCTGTCCGTCATTCGTTCTTTATTGTATGCCTCTTGCGGGAAGGACGGGCGGCAGCGTCCGTGATGCGCGCTGATGAGGTGAAGGATCAGTTCCTGATCAGGATGGTTTTCAACCTCTTCGCAGGCTTTCGCATTCTCTGCCGATCCCCATTCGTGTCTGTATCCGCCCAGCGTCTGCGGGTGTCCGTAGTTTTCGGACTTCGCCAAGACTTCCCCGCATTTTAGTGAGCCGTCGGGATTGGAGTTTTGGGCGTATTCCTGCCATACCGCGGCTTCTTTGCCGCAGTCGTGGAGTTTGGCCGCTATCGCGAGCGCGCTTTGGATTTCGGGCGGCAAGTCTAGGCGCTTCGCCATATTTTCCATATCCGCTTTGATGCGCGCGTGATGTTCGGCAAGCGTCTGATGAAACTTGGCGGCGGCTGGATTGTTCGCTGCGACGGCGTCTCTATGCTGATAGAGGATTAGGCTTTTCGGCGCGTTATCGTCATCGCCGTTGTTGGCATTGTCCGGAATGCGAATTGCGATGCTCTTGACGAATTCTTCGGGAAGAACGCTGTTGAGATTCTCGACGTCTTCTTCATCCGTTGACACATAGACGTAGCGCGGCAATTCTTCTTCGGGGCAGTTTGGACGCGCGATGCCGACGTCGAGCGTTTCGGCATCGTCGTCTTGGGGAAGATGAGCGGCTTTGGGTTCTATTGTGCCTTGGGGCAAGAGCAGTCCGCCGATGTTGTCCGGCAACACGACCGTTTGAAACTCGAGCTTATTATCGGATTGACTCAGCTCGGGCTCAGTTAGCCGTATGACTTCGCACGCGCCGCTATGTTGGTGTATCAGGGTCGCGAAGACCGACATATTTTGTTTGTTGTCGTAGGCTTGTTTTCTTAGCCTTTGGGCTATGTCTATCAGCGCCGTTTTTGCGCTCGATGTAGGGAGAGTAAGCTTGTCGGCGGCGCGTATGGGGCGGGCGCGAAACCATCGTTCTATATCTTGGAGTTCTGTATTCTTGTTAAAGTGACGCGCTTCGCGTCGCCACGCTATTGTGGTTTCGGGTACGTGTTTCTCTATGCCGCGCAGGTATTCGGGAATTAAATTGCGCTCAGCCGATTCAGACAAGCCCGTCATTGAGAGTTGGTCGAACGCTATGCTTGTGGCGGGGCGCAGTTCGGGTTTCTTGGGAATGGCGCTTTTATACTCTTTGGGCATCAGCGCAGCGATAAGCGCGTCGATGTTCTTGGGACTGCCGTCTATGACGCCGTCGGGGGACGCTTGCGCCCAGCGTTGCAGCAGTTCTGCGGCAGCGGCTCTTTCGCCTCTTTCGTTTCCGGCTATGACTACGTCGATTGAGGCGTCAGGGGAGCCGCCGCGGCGGTTGACGCGCCCTAGCCTCTGGATCATTGAATCCAGTGAGGACATATCGCAAATCATGCGGTCTGCGTCTATGTCTATTCCAACCTCGCCGGCGGACGTGCAGACGAGATAGACGCTTTTGTTTGGCTTGGCGTTTGAATCCAAGAACCAGCGCATCAAATCCGACTGCGCTAGGCAGTCGCGCTCACGCCCTCTGATTTCGCCGGTTAGCAGTCCCACGTTTTCGCTTTCTTTGCCCCTATTTGCGAGTCTGCTTGCGATTCGCGCTGCGTCTGCGGGTGAAGTGATGTATATCAGCGTCTTCACCGCGTCTGCTTTGTATGAGGCGGCGGTTTTCGCTATTAGGGACATTGCGGGGGTCTTGCTCTTTGTTTGATGCAGGCGAATGGACTTGCGCGCGTGTATTCGGGATTGGACGATTGAGTCGGTTTCGTCGGATGGGTTTAGGCTAAACGGTTGGGCTGACTCTTCGCGCGTGGTTGCGCTCATTTCCATAACGCGAAGGCGGCGGCTTGAAGTTATGGGGTTGACGTTTTCATTACGCTGTTCGTCAATTATGGAGCGCAAGACGGCGCTAAAAGCGGGCGATAGGTGGGCTTCGTCGTACACGAGCAGGGCGTCTATGCCGATCAGTCCGGCGTGCGTTGCGCGGCGATTGGCTCCGTCGCCGTAGCCGCCGAAGAGCAGCTTGCTGCCGGTCATGTTTATTGTGCCTATTGTGATGGCGGGGCGGGCGGCGTCTGCGCGCCATTCGGCGTTGTCCGCCAGCTCGCCCCGGAGTGTGGATATGCCGAGCGACGGCGTTTCCTCGTCGGAGGGGGACATTAGGCGTAAGCCTTTTGTTAGCAACGGGGCGTCGCCTTCATCTAATTTATGCCTTATGGTTTCTACTATGGCGGTGGCTTGGTCGACTACGGTGCGGCGATCCACTACGTACGCCATTCGGCGCGGCAGGGTTATTTCGCCTTCCTGCGCTTGGCGGCATAGCGCGATAAGCCATATGGGGATGACGGACGTCTTGCCGAGACCGGTAGGCAAAGACAGGGTTTCGGGGATGTGGTTGGCGAGCATTCGCTCATAGAGACGGGTTTGCCACGCCATTGGGCTGAAGCCGGTTAGCGTCTGAAAGGTTTCTGTGAAAAATGCGGTGTCTGTTTGCATTGCGCTTCCTGTTGATGAATTTTTATAGTTGGAAAATATATCAATAATATTTCGAGAGTTAGATTTGTACAAGCACTTTCTTTATATCGGTATTCTCAATGGTGAGTGGTATTGAGTTTGAGTTTGGCGCAGAAGGCTAGCGCAAGCAGATTCACTAGCATCTCAACGCTCTTTGCGCAGCCCTTTGTCCGACGAACCAGCCTGTTCAACTTCCCGCGCAGCATCGAATGCAATCCCTCGTTCCAGTTCATCGCGCCGTACTTCCCAACCACATGCTTGTTGACCGGCAGCATCCCATACACTCCGTATGCGTCGGTCTCTTAGCGCTCCGCATCCGGCAGACGCTCCAACAACCGCAAGAAAGTGGACTCGTCCCTGCCGCCCACCTCAAAGTCCATCCACCTGCTGCCGTCGCGCTCTTCCACCACCGCCGTCCATATCCACAGGTCATTGCGCTTTTCACTAACCCTAGCGCCCAAGTATGTCCACATTTCGTCAAGCGCTATCGTTGACGCAACGATTGTCGATACTCTGCCGCTTGTGCGCCATGCGCTCATTGCGCGCATCCGTTCACGCGCTATCGCCCCCTCTTTTGACCCAACCGCTCACCGATGCAGCGCTTGCGCCCACTACGCGCGCCGCCGCCGATATGCTCGCGCCCTCTATGCGCATCTTAACCGCCTGCCGCTTGACTTGCTCCGGGAAGCGCGGTTGCGCTGCGTCCGCCGTGTACTTCCGCTTGCAATCGCCGCGCTTGTACACTTGACGCCCGCGTGTGTGTCCGTCTTTGGGCATCCAATTGGAGCCGCAGTGTCGGCATCTGATGTCGCGTCGATATGACCGCTCGCGCGCCATAGATCGCCTCCTAGATAGTGGGCTGAGCGCCATTATATCTAATGCCACTCGATTTTGTGAATACCGGCTTACGCAGCGCAATGCGCTATCGCCATTTGACTATATCGCCTAATGCCCATACAATTGCGGTTGCCAAAATTGGCGCAATGCAAACCCATACACTACTTGACAACGGATTGGAGGCGCTTGATATGGCTGTTGTGGGTTCGGGCGATTACCGATACGAGCGAGTTACCGAGTGGCCGAATATGCCCAAATACTGGGCTTTCGGGGCGGCGTCCGACGGCGCTGTGAACTCCAAGGACGAGGTGTACATCTTCAGCAGGGGGGCGCATCCGCTGACGATATGGGACACCGAGGGCAACTTCATATCTTCGTGGGGCGAAGGCACATTCTCCGCCAACCCGCACGGCATATACATCGCGCCCAACGACAATGTGTGGCTGGTGGACAGGGACTACCATATCGCCACGGAGTACACGCCCGGCGGCGAGACGCTGCGGACGCTCGGCGAGAAGCTCGCGCCGTCGCCGTCGTTCCAAGGGATGCCGTTCAATATGCCGTCCGGGCTTGCGATTGCGCCCGACGGAAACCTGTTCGTGTCCGACGGCTACGGCGGGCATCGCGTCCACAAGTTCAGCCCTGAGGGCGAGCTGCTGCTTTCGTGGGGCACGCAAGGCACGGGCCCCGGCGAGTTCGCGCTGCTGCACAACATCTGGGTGGATGAGCGCGGGCGCGTCATCATCTGCGACCGCGAAAATCACCGCATTCAGATATTCGACGCAGACGGCGGCTTCATCGAGGAATGGACAGACATGGAAAGCCCCGGCGACCTCTGGATTCGCGACGGCATCGTGTATGTGGTGGAGCAGGGGCCGGGAACCGGCGTCAGCATTTGGACGCTGGACGGCGATCTCATCACGCGTTGGCGCGGCAGAGAGGGCGCGGGCAAGGGCACGGTCATCGGCGGACACGGCATCTGCGTGGACTCCAAGGGCAGCGTCTATGTAACCGAAATCGGGCAGGGCGAGCGCGTGTCCAAGTTCGAGCGCGTGTAGATGCAGCCCGCCGCCTCTCTGATGCAGAAAGCCTCGCTTGCGCTGCTGAACCTGATAATTCCGGAGCGCTGCGTAGGCTGCGACAGAGAGGGCGAATATCTGTGCGCCGACTGCGCCGCTGAGCTTCCGGCGCTGCGAAAGCCGTACTGCTTCATATGCGCCAGCCCCGGCGTTCCCCAGCTCTGCGATGGATGCAGACGCGTTGCGCCGGCATTCGACAGCATACGCGGGCCGTATGTGTATAGCGACGTGGCGCGGCAGATGACGCACGACCTCAAGTATCGCAACATACGCATCGCAGCGCCGTACATGGCGCGCCTGCTCGCCGCATATCTTGAGCGCAACCCCTATCCCGCCGATGCGCTTATTGCGGTGCCGCTGCATCGGTGGCGTGAGCGCGGGCGCGGCTACAATCAGTCGGCGCTGATGGCGCGCGAACTCAGTCGGCTGAGCGGCATTCCGTTGCGCGAGGACGCCTTGCGCCGCATACGCAACACGCCGCCGCAGGTGGGCATGGAATCGCCCGCCGAGCGAATGCGCAACATAGCCGAGGCGTTTGAGTGCGCGGCGGATATGAGCGGGCAGCGCATAATCGTGATAGACGATGTGGCTACCACTGGCAGCACGCTGTCCGCCTGCGCCGATGCGCTCAAGAACGCGGGCGCGCTATCCGTCTGGGGCATAGCATTCGCGCGCCAGAGCGCCCGTCCCGACGGCTACCCCGCCGACGGGGATGCGCCGGCGTTGTGGATATGAGGGCGCAGGGGCGCAAAGTTGGGAAGCAACTTCGCCCATTGGTGTAATGGGCGCAAGCGTCTGACGCTGCGAGAAAACGGGGTTGCGCTGTGCTACACTGAAACTAGGTTGCTAAGTTGAACGGATTATATGCTTGCGGAGGTCTGCGGATGATGCTGAAAGGGGCGCTTATTTTCTTCGCAATCTGCTTTGTGGTTGCGTGCTGGGTAATAGTGGTCGGGCACCAGTTGGACATTGCCGGCTTTCGCAGCATAGATAGGCTTTCGATTGTCGATCTCACCCTTCCCACCGCCTATTCCGTCGCGATGCTGTCGGGCTGTGTTGCCGTTGCCGCCTTTGTGATGGCGGTGTTCAAGCGGTGAGGGAGCGTATCAGCAGTTGGACGAGCCGCGTTCAAGAGTGGTTCCGGCCTGCCGTTAATTACTTGACGGCAGGCTGTTTGGGCGCAGCGGGGATTCTGTTCACGCGGGCATTCCCATCGTCCGACTTCAACGATATTGCCTTCGATATGCTGCTTGCCAGCGCGCTATTCTTCCTGGGCGGGTTGTTGCTGCGTCTGTTTTGGGGACGCGAGGATGCGGGTTAGCGCGGGCAGCCGGGCGGCGGCGCGGATGCGTTTAGCTTGGGACCGTGGTCAGTTCGTAGAGCATGCGGCGCTTGCGGCACCACTCTTCGGCGGCGCTGCGCTTTCGCCGCACGGACGGCGAATCCATCATGGCGGGGTTCTTGACTTCGATTAGCGCCTTGCGCCCGTCGGCGTATTCCACTAGAAAGTCGGGGCGGTAGTTGCATTCGCGGCCGCGCGCGTCGATCCAGCGTATCGATATGCCGTGCCGCTTCTGCCACTTGGCTACCTCGCCGTCCGCCTCCAGCTTCGCCATCATTCGGCGCTCAAGGTCGCTGTCGTAGCGCTCGAAACTCCACGGGCTCTTTTGGGGCGCTTCGTATATGCCGCGCTTACTTATCGCCATGCTTCACCATCCCTTGAACTAGGCCGGGCGTTGCGGCGATTTGGCTTTCGACGGCCGGCAGCATTCGCCAGGCGTACTCCAAGCGCGGGACGTCGGCGAGCCCAAGCGATGCGCCGTCCAGGAACTTGACGCGGACGTGGTTCAGCAGGATGGCGTAGATTTTGCCTTTGAAGTGCGCGGTGTGGCCGGCGCGCTCCAGCAGGCTTTCGGACATAGCCATAAGCGCGTCTTTGACGGCGTCGGCTAGTTCGTCGGGATCGGTTGGGATGCTGACGGCGTGGGCGTCGTCTTGCGGGGCGGACTCCAGCGTGAGCCAGCCTTCGCCGGTGAGTTCGCGGCGCTCGACGCCGGTTATGGTCTGGTCGGTTATGGCGACGGTTTCCGTCTGATACGCAATGCCTTCGAGTATCTCGCGCCAGTTTTTGAGCGGTTCGTCCGCGGGTTCGGATATATCGACTACGAATTCGCCTTCATCGTCATCGATAGGATCCGGTATATCGATGTTGTTGTGGGGCTTGTCGAGTTCCTGGCGTGGCGGCGGTTCGGGCAAGTCTTCCTCTTCGTCAAACATATCGTCTATGCCGACGTCGGTTCGCACCTTGCTGCTGAATATGTTCCACAACCATTGATGCTCTAGCTTGGGATGGTCGACGACCGCGCAGATTTGCGGCTCGCTTTCCTTGACGCCGCGGGTTCGCACGCGCCGCAGCCCGCGCCCGATGACCTGCTGTCCATAGACGTTGCTGCCGAACTTTCGCAGCAGCAGGATGACGCCTACTTCGGGGACGTCCCAGCCTTCGCGCAGCATCATAACGCTGACCACCGCTTTGTAGGGGCTGCCGCTGCGCCTTGCGCTCCCTAACTCGGTTGCCTGGCGGCGTTCAGTGTCAGAGCTGTCTTCGGTTACCAGCAGCGTCTTGATGTTGAAATGCGCTTCGAGCGTCCTTTTGGCGCGCTCCGCGTCCAGTTTGCAGACGGCAACCACGAATAGTATCGGCTGATAGCGGCTTTTGGCGCGGCGTTCCTGCTCTTTGAGGCGCTGCAATGCGATAGCCATCTGCTGCTGCATCGGCTTGTCGTCGGTTACCCACTGCGTTGCGTTTAGCCCAAGCCTGTCCACTTCGGACCAGTCTATCTCCTCAACAGAGCGCGTCTCGCCCGTGCGCCCGTCGGTGTAGGTGAGCTGCACGGTCTCTATGTTGGGTTGATAGACTACGGGCGTTTTGACCAGTCTGTCGGCTAGGGCGTCCTGAATCAGGTATTCGTAGATCATGCCGCTTTCGGGGGATTTGCCGTCGGCGCGGTCGGGCGTGGCGGTGGTGTCCACGCGCAGCGCTATCTTGGGGCGCATCTTTGCGAGCGTTGCGTCCCATTCGGGCGCGGGCGAGTTGTGCGCCTCATCGTTGAACAGCGCGAATTCTGGGCCGTTCATTAGGCCGGACAGGTTGCGCTGTCCGGCGGCGCTGCTGCCGTAGAACTGGTGGATATTGCCCAAGATGACGGATGCGCCCAGCAGGTTCGCCCAACCGCTAGGGTGGTCGCTGCCGAGCGTGGTCAGCGCGAAATCGTCTTTCGTAACCACGGAGCCTTGGGGTATTAGACGGCGGTCGGTGAACACCTTGCCGTTCTCAAAATCGTCTTCCAGGCGGTCGCGCACGATGAGGTTGGGGCAGAGCATCACGAACTTTTGGACATTGTGGGCGAGGCGCAGCCAAACTATGAGCGCCGCTATTATGGCGGTCTTGCCGCCGCCGGTTACCACATTCAGCAGCACGCCGTTGGGCTGCGCCAGCTCAGCGCGCCTGATTTCGCGGGCGTATATCACGCGCAGAAACGAATCCCACTGATGCCGCCACAGCGTCCCTTCGCGCGGCATTCGGTCGTCCGCAGGGTCGCTCAGATGGCGAATGTAGTCCAGCGTTTCGGGCTTGGCTTCGGGATAGCCGTCTCTGACCCACTGCTGAAATTCGTCTTCGTATTGGCTGAATTCGTTGAACATCTAGCGCGCCTCCACTTCGCCCGTCCACATGCCTTCGCCGCCGCGGCTGTCCTGCACGCGGCAGGCGACGCGGAACTTGCCCGCGCGGTTGAACTTGTGCGTTACCCGAAGCTGCGGCTTCTTGTTGTTTCCCCTGCCCTTTTGGAATGTGTAGCCTTGCGCCGCCGTGAAACGCGCGCCGTTATAGTCAAAGTCCCACTGCACATTGATTATTTCGGCGTCGGAGTTGACCACCACGGAGTCGCCGGCGTCGAAGGTTACGGCGCGGCCGCCGTTGGCGCGGTGCGCCACCTCGACTACGGGCGGTTGAATGAATGTGAGGAACTCGCTGTAGTCGGCGCGGTCGGTGGAGCGGCCGATGATATGCTCGCGGAATTGGGCGTCCCCGATGCGTATCCGCTTGAGGCGAATGAAATTGACATCCACCTTTTCGCGGCGGCGCAGATCATCGGCGGCAGCGGCGGCGTCCGCGCGAAAGCCCCACGCCAGCATTATGCCGTCGCGCAGGTTCGCCTGCTGATACCGCGCCGTGCGGCGGACGGCGTTGGCGAACTCGCGCACATCGGCGGCGGTTGCCTGCGAATCCAATGCGGGCTCGCCAACCCAAATGGGGAACTGATTGCGCCAGCCGTGAATGAACTCGCCGTCAGTCTCAGATGCGCTGCGGGTTGCGCCGTATGCCTTGAGCGCGAACTCGCGGAACTGATCGGCGGGCATCGCGGACAGCCGCTCGGCTTCGTAGATGCCCCACTGCTCCACGGTGAAATCGGGATATGAGCCGTCGCCCAGTTCCTGCGCGACCGCTGCCCGCTTCAGCCGCTCTGCGGTAACCGCGATTGCGACGCGCGACTGGTCAATGCAGATGAAGTGCCGTTGCAATCTCATAGCCGCTTCGGCAGCTGTGCCGCCGCCGACAAATGCGTCTAGCACCATATCGCCCTCATTCGACGACGCTTTGGTGATGCGTTCGAGCAACTCCATCGGCTTTTGTGTAGGGTATCCGATGCGTTCTTTCGCTTGAGAATTCAGATAAGATACGTCCCAGACATCGCGCATAGATTTTTGCCTTGACGTATCATCGGTATAAGTTTGCGTTAGGTTGCCTGTACTATCTACCTTCGAGAAACGCCTTCCCTTATGCTTGGACTTATTACTATATGCTTCATACTGTCTATTGAATGTGTAGTTGTCTGATTTAGAATAAAACAATAGTACGTCGTGCATCCTCTGAAAGTGTGATGTGCCACCAGTCCAACGTTGGTAGGCCCAGATAACCTCATTTCGAAGGTTATCGTATCCAAAGATCTTGTCCATCTCCACTTTGATGTAGTGGCTGGCGTGCCAATCGCAGTGGACATAGATGGAGCCGGTGGATTTGAGTATGCGCTTCATTTCGTAGAGGCGGGCGTTGAGCCATATGAGATAGCCGTCCAGTCCGCCTTCCCAGATGTCGTTGAACGAGCGCAGTTCGTTGTTGTCGCCCCATATTACATTGTACTGCCTGCCGGAGAAGAAAGGCGGGTCGATGTAGATGAGGTCGACGGAGTTGCTAGGGATTTGGCGCAGGATGTGCAGGTTGTCCCCCCAGATAAGGCGGTTGGGTTCGTGCGCGTCCTGCCTGCCGAGGGACACGCGCTCGGTTATCTGCGTGGGCAGGTCGACGCGTGGGTAATGCTTCTCGAAGCGCTGGCGTCTGTCCCAGCCTTTGGGTTCGGCGTCCACCGGAACGTTGCCGAAGCGCGCCGGCGCCCGCCAGAGGGCGTCCTGCTGCGGCAGCGGTTCGGGGGCGTCGGCGTCGTGGGGGATGTGGGGACTGGCGTCGTGTTGGCTTGGGTGCGTCATGGCGGGTGGGGGCGTCCTTTCGGGGGATATGCTGCGTTAGGGCCTGGCGGTTTGCGGCGCTGCGCGTATTTGTTGGGATTGCCGTATTAGTAGTTTTACTCGATACGGGGGGAGTTCGCAAGGTTGGCGGCGTGTAATCAAAAAACTGCTTTGATTTAATGCCGCTGCCGCGTGAGAATGCCCGCGCCCCAATTGACACTCAAAACCTATACCTGATATATTAAATTCCTACTATCCTGAAATATAGCGGGCTTATCGTAATGCCCGCGCCGGCGTTACCCGGCGCTCTTGCAGAGCCTACAATGCGAGCAGCACAGCGACATCATAGCGGACAAGCGCCGCATCATCCCATCCCTATATCGCGCGGCAAAACCGCCGCAGGGTTCGGGGCGTTTTGGCATTCCCACGCATTCAGCCGGCGATGAACGGCGCGCGCCGTATAGCGGGCGATACCCCAGGAGGCGAGATTTGCAAAAGACCGACTTTGTAGTTAGATTCGCGGGTGAGGGCGGTCAAGGCATGGTTACCTCATCCGAAGGGCTGGCGCAGGCGGCAAGCAATGAGGGCTATCATGTGCAAACCTTTGTTACCTTCCCCTCGCAAATCATGGGCGGCCCCACTATGGCGCAGACGCGGCTGTCCACCTCGCATATCCTGAGCGCCGGCGACGAACTCGACGTCCTTGTGTGCTTCAACGAAGAGGCGTACCTGAATCACAGAGACGAAGTCGGGGATGGCGGCGTCATCATCTACAACTCCGGCGAGTTCGAGCCCGACGACCTTGACGGCAGTTTCGGCATGCCATTCGCCGACCTCGCCAAATCAACCGGCAACGCCCGCGCCGAAAATATGATTGTGCTGGGCGCGCTGGCGCATCTGGTCAGCATGCCCCAAACTATCTTGGAAAACTTCGTTAGAGAACGCTTCACCCGCGGCCGCGCCAACGACGAGCAGATAATCACATCCAACATAGAAGCGCTTTCACTCGGCCGCCAACAATCGGAAAACAGCGGCTTCAGCCTAGGCGAGCTTGCGCCGCCGATTATGCCTGAAGGCGATCAAATCCTGGTCAACGGCAACGAAGCTATCTCATTGGGCGCATGCGTCGCCGGCTTGAACTTCTATGTCGGCTATCCCATATCCCCCGCAACTTCGATCCTGCTATGGATGGAGCGCAACCTCACCGGCGGCGGCAATTTCGTGCATCAGGCAAGCTCAGAAATCGAGGCGATCAACGCCATCGTGGGCGCCGGTTTCGGCGGGCAGAAGGCTATGACCGCAACCGCCGGCCCCGGACTTTCGCTTATGGGCGAGGGACTTGGGCTTGCGTGGATGGCCGAAGTGCCGCTTGTGGTTACCGACGTGCAACGCGGCGGCCCATCCACAGGATTGCCCACCAAGACGGAGCAGTCCGACCTGCTGGCGGCGCTCAACCCCGGACATGGAGATGTCAGCATGCCCATCATCGCGCCCGGCAGCGTGGAAGAGTGCTTCTACGCCGCTATTATGGCGTTCAACTGGGCAGAGCGCTACCAAGGCCCCGTCATCCTGATGAGCGAACATATGCTGTCCGAAAGAAAGCAGAACATCCGCAAGCCCAACCTCGCAAGCATCACGGTTGAAAACAGGGACACCTACGGCGGCAGCAACGGCTACAACCGCTACGACGGCTGGGAAATTTCGCCAATGCCGCTGCCCGGCGGCCCCGGAAGCTACATCGCCAACGGCAGCGAACACGACGGCATGGGCGACACCACCCACCTGCCGGAGCGCCACATCCAAATGACCGAGCGCCGCTTCAGCAAGCTGGAGCTTCTTGAGGACGAAGCCTACGAAATCGACGGCGACGACTGCCCCATCGTATTGATGCCCTGGGGCGGCTCCAAAGGCCCGGCGCAGGCGGCGTATGAGCAGCTCATCGCGGACGGCGAAGACTTGGGCTGGCGCTACACTATGTTCGTCAATCCGCTGCCCAAAGAGCTTGTGGAAGAGTTGAAAGAGAAAGAACTTGTGCTTGTGCCTGAGCTCAACTACCTTGGGCAGTTCGCCAGCGTGCTGCGCTCGCAAGGCGTCAAGGCGGAAGCGATAACGCAGTACACCGGCTTGCCCTTCAAGGTGAGAGACCTGGTCGGCCGAATAAGAGAGCGCCTCGAACAGGAACAGAAAGTGAGCGTACCCGTATGAGCGTCAAGAACCCGGAATACGATTTCAAGTGGTGCCCCGGCTGCGGCGATTTCGGCGTGCGGCGCGCTCTGGAAGCCGCCATCAAGCAGCGCCGCGTGGACACCGAACTGCCCGTAGAGAACAATGTTGTGGTAGCCGGCATCGGCTGCTCCGGCAATATGGTTCATCTGCTTGAGGGAGATCAGCCCTACGGCATTCACGGCATTCACGGCAGGGCGCTGCCCATCGCGTTTGGCGTCAAGATGGGACGCCCCGACCTCAATGTCATAGTAGTCGCGGGCGACGGCGACTTTCTCAGCATCGGCAACGAACACATAGCCCCGCAGGCGGCGCGCAACCTGGACATCACCGCCGTCATTATGGACAACGGCGTGTATGGCTTGACCAAGGGGCAAAGCTCGCCCACCACCAAACTTGACGAAGTTACCAGCTCCACGCCTTTCGGCAAGCCCGAAGACGCCCTAAACCCGCTCGCGCTCTACCTCACGCTGGGCGTGTCCTACATCGCATCCCATGTATCCACCAAGGTCAGAGACTTGGGCGCAATCATAACCGACGCGATGAACCACAAGGGCTTCTCGATCGTGCATGTGCAATCGCCCTGCACCACCTATAACAACACCTACCAGGAACTCAAGGGCAATGTTCGGCAGGGCATCCCGCCGCTTGCGTGGGACATCCCCGAACACCACGACCCCGGCGACATCGAAGCCGCCGCCGATCTGGTCAATCAGGGCGGCGTCCCCGTGGGCGTAGTCTATAAGGACAGCGACCGCCCCTCATTCCAAGACCGCATCGACGCCATCAACGACAAGTCCTTCTCCCGCCAAGTGGACAGGATGATAGACTCCTACGCCATCTAGCCGCCCGTCAATTTCCCACAAGCCAACCCAACACAGCGGCATCTAAGGCAGGGGCGAACTACCGTCGCCCCCGCCTTATTTTGCATTAGCGCCTTTGCGCGATTGCGCTTAGAGATATACACAACTCCAAGCCCATTTTGACCACACGCTAAAGCGGCGTTAAAGAGTTGTTAAACCCAAACGGGTAAAGTAGTTCGCGGGCTTGCTTCAACGCCCCAACGCTACACGGGAGAATCCACACATTGCGGTTGCGCTATGCGCTGATAGCGGAGACGATTGGCACTTTTCTGCTTGTGCTGTTCGGCACCGGCGTAGTGGCGGCGGCTGTGATTGCGGGCGCGCAAGTCGGACAATGGCAGGTGGCGGTCGTATGGGGTTTCGGCGTCGCGCTTGCCATCTACGCCACCGCCGCCATATCCGGCGCGCACCTCAACCCCGCCGTCAGCCTCGCATTCGCCATATTCCGCCGCCGCGAATTCCCATTCCGCCGAATGCTCGCCTACTGGGGCGCTCAACTGGCGGGCGCCGTACTAGCCGGGCTTGTGGTGCTTGCGCTGTTCGGCCCGTTCATAGAGCGCTTCGAGCAAGCCAACGGCTACATTAGGGGAATGCCCGGCAGCCAGCATTCGGCAATGATTTTCGGCGAATACTTCCCCGACCCGAACACCGTCGGCGTGGACGCGGTGGCGCGCGCGCTCATATCTGCGCCAATGGCGGCGGCAGTGGAAGGCTTGGGAACGGCGATACTGGCGCTGGTCATATTCTCGCTTTCGGATAGGCGCAACGCCGCGCTGCCCAACAAGGGACTTGCGCCCTTCTTCATCGGATTCACCGTCGCCGTGCTGATAAGCGTCTTTGCGCCGCTCACGCAGGCGGGCTGGAATCCGGCGCGCGATTTCGGGCCGCGGATCGTGGCATTCTTCGCAGGCTGGGGCAGCATCGCCATCCCGGGCCCGTCCGGCGGCTTCTGGGCATACATCGTAGGCCCGCTGATAGGCGCTCCGATAGGCGCCGCCGTCCACGAATTCCTGCTGAAGCCGGGCTTGCCGCCGACGCAAAGCCACGCAGACGACAGCGCGAGCGCAAGCGATGATCTGATTACCACAGCGAACGCCAAAGACGGCCACGTCCCCACCGACGGGTTGATAGCCGCGCCAAGGGACGACGAATGAGCGCCATCCTGTTCGTGCGCGTTCACAATGCTGGGCGCAGCCAAATGGCGGCGGCGCTCATAGACGCGCTTGCCCTCGAACGCCTATATGCGCTGAACGGGCGGCGATCTGCTTAACTCAGTCCGGAGCGCCTTCGCTGAGCGGCGTCGCCTTGCTGAGGTAGTAGTTGGGATCCGCCCTAGGATTGCCGGAATCGGCCGCGTCGAGCATCCTGTCATACTTTGGGTCAAGATCGCCGAGTTTGCTGGCGAGCGATTTATGCAGCGCAACGGTCGAGATTACGCGTGTGGTGTCATTGCCGCCGCAGCTGCCGCACTCCACGGCGTCCGGCGGCGAGAAGTTGCGCCACAGCACGTCGGATTTGCGGTTGCAGCCCCTGCACCTGTACTCATAGATAGGCATATGCGTTCACTCGTTTGCGTCGCCGGTTAGGCGAATGTGGTCTGCACCCCCGCCGAGGCGTCAAAGAACGCCTGCAGCGATAGGTGATACTGGAAGAAAGCGGTTCGGCGCAGTTCGTCGTGCGACTTTACGCAGCCGTTGGGCATCGCGAGGTCAAGCGCGTTCAAGGTATGCGTGGAGTCTGCACCGCCGTTGGACGCGATGTTGTCCAAAAGCGCGCGCCATTCCGCCGGGGACATATCCAGATAGAAATCGGCGGCGCGCATATCGTCCGCAGGAACGGCAACTGCCCCGGCGCACTCGAATCCATCGAATGTAACCGCAAACGCCTTATCGCCGACCTTGACGCCCATAACGCAGTTGCAGCTCCCCTGCGATGCGAACTGCGTATCAGCGTTGGCGCGCTCGCGCACCGCCTCGAACCACTCTATTGACGGAAAATCCGGCATATCATCCTCACTTCGATTTCGCTTGCTATTCGGCAGACTCGCAACCCGATTGAAACGCATCAGCGCTTGCGGCGGCTAAACGTCCGCTTCGGCATCATCATCGTCGTCAAATTCGGGCAGCGGCTCATCGAAGAGTTCGCCCTCGGCTTCCGATTTCAGGCGGCGCGCGTCCCACGCCTTGAGCCTGGCGCGGTATCGCTTCATCCGTCTGCCAGATTCCGCGCGCCCTGCCTTACGCCCTTCCTCATAGCGGTGTCTCAGGTATCGTTCTGCAAGTATAATAGTTTCCTCCAATCGCTATACGGCAGGCTTGCGCTTGCGCCAAAGCAAAGCGCATCAGCGCACGGCGGCTAAGCATCCTCTTCTTCGGATTCGTCATCGTCGTCAAATTCGGGCATCGGCTCGTCGAAGGGTTCGCCTTCGGCTATCGATTTCAGGCGGCGCGCGTCCCACGCCTTGAGCCTGGCGTTGTGCCGCTTTTGCCGTCTGCTGGCTTTGGCGCGTTCTCTGTTAGCGCCTTCCTCAATCCCCTCCTCTCGCCCTATTTCGTAGCGCCTCTTCAAGTAGCGTTCTGCCAGCATAACAGTTCCCTCCAGTGTAAGTAGTATTACGAGCGTCTCTGCCGCAATCGTGATTACCAGCGGCGCGGTTCCCTGCCCGATTGCGATGAGCGTTTCGGTAGGCGTGTCGTCGGTGTTGTGGAATATCTCTTGCCAGCTTATCAGGCATATGACAACCGTTATCTGAAGCGAAAACAGGATGTAATAGACGACGCCCCACGCCTCGGATATGCTCCATATGGATATTCTGCCGGACAAGAACCTTTTCATCATCTAGCGATCGGCTAAGCCTCCGGTGCGAATTCGGTTTGGACGCGCGCGGACGCGTCGAAGAAGTATTGGAATGTCTGATTGTAGCGATAGAAGAAGTCTTGGCGGTACTGGTCGCCGTTCAGCGTTTGCGCCAAGCCGTCGTCGCGCCCCATATCCAGCGTGTTCAGCGTATAGTCCAGGTCAGCGCCGTTGTTGTCCCTGATGTTCGCCAGCATATCGCGCCATTCGGCGTACTCCATGTTGAGATAGAAGTCGGCGTCCCCCAGCGTGGCGGCGTCCACTTCCCGCGCTTCGGCGCACTCCATCCCCTCGAACACCACCAGATACGCCTTATCGCCCACCTTGACGCCCATAACGGCATCGCACAAGCCGCCGCCCGCCTGCTGATACGAGTCGTCGGAATTGAAGACGCCGCGCACTTGTTCAAACCAGTCTAGCGATGGGAATTGCGGCACTTTCTACGCCTCCATATACTTTGCGAGCCCCTGCGGGAAGCCCGTCTCGCGCCTAACGCCGATGTACTCCATATTGGACAGGTATTGCCGCGCGAAATCGCCCATCATCCGCTCGAACTGGCGCATTCCGCTGCGCGCGCCCTCGAAGCCGCCGCCGAGTATGACGGCGAGCGCCTCTTTCAGCGCCGGATCTGCCAGCTCGCGCTCGAACACGCGCTCCGCTATGTTGAGCAGGCGGCCGAACACGATGACCTTATCCGGGTTATGCGATGTGGCGTAGCGCAGATGCGAAAGCCCGTAGGCGATATGCCGCGCCTTGTCCTGGACGCAGCGCGCGAACAAAACCTTTTCGGCGGGGTTGTGCGCGAATAGTTCGCCGTACCTGTACAGCGTGAAGGTGAAAGTCCCGCGCAGCAGATGCAGCATAAGCGCAGTTTCGGGCCAGCCGCCGGTGCTTTCCAGCAGCATGCGGTTGACTTCGCCCTTGTTCTCAAGCCCCAAGCCGCCGCCGTTGGCAAGCGCGCGCTTGCGAAACGCCTCGAAGTGCCGCGCGTTGTCGAACATCTGCGACGCAAGAAAGAGTTTGACTTCGTGATAGCCGTATGAGAGCTTCTGCTGCCAGCCGCCGATGACGTCTATCTCAACGCTGGCGTACTGCGAAAGCTCAGTGCAGAGCTGGCACATAGCGGCTTCCACATCGTCGGGCAGCGGGCGCAGCGTATCCCATGGGATGTCCGTTGCGGGCGCCCACCGCCGCTGAATCGCCTCTTCGTAGAGATCGGCGGCGTTGTCCGCCCAGAGTTCGCGCTTTTCGCGCACCTCAAAGCCCAGCGGCGCAACGCCCGGCACAGGGTAGGCGCCGCGCGGCTTGCGCGTCTGGTCATCCCAAAAGTCCGGCACATCGCCATACACGCCCACGTTGAGCGCATCCACCGTCAACCCGTTCTTGGTAGGCACGGCGCGCGTCCCCCACTGGAGCGTGTTGTTCATCCACGACAGGTCGGGCGGCGCGATTTCCACTTCAGGCGCAGCGCCGGCGGCCTGTTCGGTGGCGCGCGCCGCGGACGCTTCGGGCGCAGATGCGTTTGGGGATTGAGTTTTGTCTGTCATTGTGTATCGCTACTCCGATTTCGCTCCGAACCATGAATCCACGCGAAGCAGGTCGTATATTAGCCTTCTGTTCCAAACCACTAGAACTAGCGGCAGCATGAGCGTGATGGCGTCAACTATAAGGTAAGTGGATAAAACTTCAAGCAAGTGTAGGTACTTGTTGACTCCGAACAGGTTGTCGAAGATCGACTGCAAAACGACTGCCACAATAAGATGCGGGATGAAGAAGTTGAGCGTCGCCACAATCGCTAACGCAACCCACGTCGTCAATAGGACTAACGCTCTTCCTATGTTCGTCAAATCGCCGCCCAGTAGAGCGTATATCCTTTCCCGCTTCCAAGCCACTATGACTATCGGCGCTGCAACGACGGATGCAAACAGAATCGCATTTGTTAAGAGCGCCCAAGCGTAGAACGCGAACGGGAATGTGGAGTTCTCAATCGGTTGGTAGTCAATAAACGGCAGGTACACCGGCGGCAGCCCAATTGTAATCCCTAGCGAAATGCCAAGCGAAACTCCTATCTTAGCAAACACAACCGTCAGCGCAAACCACGCCACGAACAGGGCGACTGCTTTTCCTGCGGTCATTGGCTTGCGCCTCCGGTGTATTGAATAGCGATTATCGCTGACCGCCCAAACCAGTCAGTCGACGCGCAGTATGGAGTATATCGTCCGCCTTTTCCAAACCACGATGACCACGGGCAGTATAACTCTAATGATAATGGAGAGCAGCTGAAGAGCCAAAAATCCGAGCCAGTCCAGGTCGTATTCAAACAATGGCGACAAAATAACCACTAGAACCAAATCCAAAACCGGCACAATAACCCACACCGCATTTACCGCAATCACCAACACAAGCCCCGCCGCAAATAGGGCTAGAGCTCTTCTCACATTCATCAAATCGCCGCCCAGTAGAGTGTATATCCTTTCCCGCTTCCAAGCCACTATGACTACCGGAAGTACGCCGGCAAATATAAGCAGAGTAGCGTCGTTGATGCGCCCGATGGCGTGGGGCGGCTCATTTTCAAACAACGAGTACACCATAAGCGGCGCATCCGAAGTAACTGCGCTAACGCCTACGCCGAATAGCGCAACCGTCAGCGCAAACCACGCCACGAACAGGGCGACTGCTTTTCCTGCGGTCATTGGCTTGCGCCTCCGGTGTGTTGAATAGCGATTAGCGCCGCCCGCTCAGAACCGTCAGTCGACGCGCAATATGGAGTATATCGCTTGTCTTTTCCAAACCACGATGACAACGGGCAGTATTATCTGCAGTATGACCCTTGCGGGTAGGATTACCGCTAGGGTGAAGGGTCCGTAAAAGGGATCGGCGGCTTCGGTTAGTATTCGGGGCGATAACCCCCAAATCTCTAGAATGAGCACTAGAGCGCGCGCGATGGTGAACATTGCGCCGAATACGAGGTATAAGGCGAGCGCCGCGAAAATCAGGGCTAACGCCTTTTTTAGACGCATCGTCTTATACCTCGCAGGCGGTCAAGATGGGCGGTCAAGCATCGCTGCGCCGCGCGTGGGCTAGTTGCGGATGTAGTCCATGATGCCGGGGACGGCGCGCCCGTTCTCGAAGCGCTCGCCGAAGCCGGCGGAGCGGATGCGCTGCACATATTCGCGCACTTGGCGGCGGCGTATCGCCATCAGCTTGCGCGCGCCCTCATCGTAGTTCTTGACGCCGCCGCCAAGCAGGATAGCCATCGCTTCGCTGCTGGGCGTGTTAATCGCGGCCGGGTTCTGCGTGCCAGCGAGCAGGCTGCGCTCCCCTTCGTCGAGGTAGCAGTGTATCTCTTCGCGGCGCTCCGGCTCGCTTTCGGACAGATAGCGCATGTGCATAACGCCGAATGCCACATGGCGCGATTCGTCTTGCGCCGCCAGCCGATAGATGCGCTTTTCGGCTTCGTTGTACGACATCAGCTCGCCCATCCTGAACAGCGTCAGCACCGCGCCCTCGCCCGATATGTGCAGCCGCGATGACATTTCCGTGAACTCGCGGGACAAGTCGATGCTGCCCACAACGCCGCTGGTGGTGATGTCCGGGCGCTGCATCAGCCCGCCGCCATTGGCAAGCGCGCGCTTACGAAACACATCCAAATGGCGGGACTCGTCCATTATCTGGCTCAGCAGAAACATTCGCGGCTCGAAGTAGTCGGGGCTGGTGGTCGCCACCCAGCGCGCCGGAATGTCCGCCGCCACGAACTCCACTTCGGTCAGAAATGTGTCCAGCTGACACTGAGCGCGCTCGATGTCGTCGGGCAGCGGCTTGATGGTGTGCCAGGGGATGTCCGTCGCCGAACTCCACTGCCGCTGCAGCGACTCTTCGTATAGCGCGGCGGCGTTGTCAAGCCAGATTTCGGACTTGGTTCGCACGCCGTAGCCGCCGATGCGATAGGCGTCGGGGCGGGACGCCGCGCCTCTGGGCTTGCCCGTCATATTGTCGGTGGTGTCCGGCGCTTCGCCGTATGAGCCGACCTCGATGCTGGACAGCGTCATGCCGCGCTTTTCGTCCGGCGCCGCCTTAATGCCCCATTCGCCGCGCGAGTCCAGCCACGACAGGTCAAGTTCGTAGTCGTCGGCATACTCTTTGACGGCTTGCAGCGATTCGTTCTGCGCTGTGGTCATCCTCGCCCTCCTAATGGATATTGCAGTCTGATAAGCACAATATAATACAGGCGTGTACGGCGCGCAAGCGGGGGCGGGTTTTTAACGCAAAGGCGCAGGGGCGCAAAGGGGAGTTAGGGGATGGCGCGGCGTAAGCGGCATCATCCCCCTTATTGCGCTGCCGGATGGCACTGCCTCTAGCCGAGCCAGCACACAAGAAATTTTATGCTATTCGGAGTTGATGCGCTATTACATGCGACTCCGATTGCGTCAAGAAATGATGACCGTATCAGATCAGGCAACCACCCGGAGAGTAGCAACGCTATTACTGCTACTGCCACAATGGGTAGGAAGATTATGCGTTCCATTACGATGCGTTCCATTACGATGCCCCCCTATGTTTAGTATTATTAAGCAGTATAGCACAAACGCCCGCATTCGCGCTATGCGCCCTGGCCCGGATCCGCCCCCAAGCGCCAGGTGACGTTGCTGCGGAGGGCGTGGAGCTGGGATAGCGTGGAGCGCGGTTGGCTTAGGGCGTCTAGGTATAGCGCGTCCAATTCGGCTATGGCGGCGGGGGCGCATTCGTGGAAGTTTAGGCTGTCTTGGACGCTGCTTAGCGTGCCGGTTGTGAGGGGGCGGATGTTTTGCGGGTTGACGGCGGCGATGAGTTCGCGCGCCAATTGGCGGACGCGGCGGTTGGTGGCGGCATCGTCAAGCCAAGCGCGGGGGACGGCGATTGTGGCAATCTCATGGTGGTTGATGTCGAATGCGTCGCCGTATGCCATCCACCACGCGTAGGCGGCGTGGGTGTTGGCGGCGGCTACGGCTAACTCTAGGTTTTCTTGACCGGAGATAGGCAAGAGTTTCTCTCTGCGCTTGAGACTGCCGGCGGGGGCTATCGTGATGAAGTATCTTGCCGACGGGGGAAAGCCCAAGGCGTTATCGGCTTGTCCCATGCCGCTCAAGTTGGCGATTTTGGTCTCTTCGGCGCCCATCGCGGCAATCAGATTGGCGATTTCGGTTGTGTGTATGCGTTCCCACTGCGAATCGATGCGCGCGTCCCCGACGGCATTCTGTTGTGCGCTAATCGTTACCGTTTTGGGTCTTGAAGTGAAGTATTCGTGCCGTTCAGATTTGGGCCATTTATTTACGCCGCTGGTTTCTATAACGGGAGTTTGCTTGCCCATAATCGCCGTGATTATGGTAGTTCGCTGGCTATTTGACGGATGCGCGACGGGACTGTCTTGGAATGTCTTGTCCGGCCTAATACCTTGGCAGCGCAGACTGATGCGGCTGGAGCGTTCTTCGAAGAGGCGGCGCAGGTCTTTCTTGTTTTGCCCGAAGCAGACGGATAGGGGGACGATGAGCGTAACAACGCCGCCGCTAGGATTGGCGAGGGTTAGCGCCGCTTCGGCGATGAGGTTGTACAGATCGCCGCCCGATGTTGTGCGATAGCGGCGCAGCTTTAGGGTTTGGCGGCGGTCTCTGCGCGCCGTGTCCGTCTTCAAGTCCTTGTTCACGCTTTCGTATGGCGGGTTGCCGATGACGATGTCGAAGCCTTGCCGCTTGGGATTGTAGAACAGCAGCCTGGGATCGGTCTCGACGGGCGGGGCGTCGGGATCGAGCAGCGGATGCTTGGCGAATGCGATGGTTTCGGCGCTGGCGTATCCTCGTCCGATGGCGGCGCTCAGCGCTTTGCGGGCGTCGGCGTCTTGGCGGCGCAGTTCGGCTTTGGTCTGTTCGTCGTGCGCGGACTGCCACTCTTGGCGAATGGCGGCGACATGCTCTAGCGCTTTGTTCACTTGGGTTGCGCGGGACTGCAGGGTTTCTGCGCCGAAAATGGACCAGTTCGGGCTGGCGACGGTGGCGGTTGTATCGGCGCAAACTATCTTTGCCTCAAGGTTGGGCAGCGGTTCGTATTCGGCCGGATCGGCGGCGGCGTCTTCGGCGGCGATGATGGCGATGAACAGGCGCAGGCGGGTAACCTGCACCGCCATTGGGTTGATGTCTTGCGCATAAAGTTGGCGCGCGATGATGTCGCGGGTTAGGGATGCGTCATCGTCGGATACCTCCAACTTCCGCAGCGCATGCTTGATTGCCAGGTGGCATATGAAGGGGAACTCGCCCGAACCCACCGCGGGGTCGTATATGGCGAGATTTCGGAGACGGTCGACAAACCGCAGCCGATTGCTTTCAGCATAAAATGCTGAAAGCAATCGGCTAGTCATATCTTCATTACCGAACAATTGTCTCAAGTCCGCGCGCGTCAAGGACGGCGGGGCGTGCGGCAGAGTGGCTTCGGCAAGCGCGTCCTTCACCATCTCGAACGCCACGTCCGCCGGCGTGTAGTAGGTGCCGGCGGGCATTCTGTCGGGCGTTTCTTCGCCGATTTGGGTAGCGGCGATAAGGTTTTCGAATAGGTTGCTGAGCACTTCGGGGTCAATCGTCTGTTCGCTGGCGTATGGGGTGTGTTCGGACGAAGTCCAGTCGTACTCGTTGAGTATGGCGAAAAGCCCGGGCGCATTCGGATCGGCGCCGAAATAGTCGGCGTCCGCGAGGTCGAGCAGGTCGTCGTGTTGGTGGCGCGCGAAAAGGGAGCCGTTGAGGAAGCGCGTATCCGCGAGTGCCTGTTGGATGCGCGGGTTGTCATGCGATATGCGGTCGGTGGGCGGCTGGTTGAGCCTTTCGTGAAACAGGAATGTGAGAATGGCGTTGTGGTAATCGCCGGGCGCTTCGCGCTTTGCGAAAGCTTCGTCGAAGGCTTCGGGCGGCAGTTTGCCGTCTTCGTTGAGTATCCACACGAAAATGACGCGAATGAGATGGCGCAGGACGGCTTCGCGGTAGGCGTGGCGCTGGTTGGCGCTGCCGGCTGCCTTGCGCTGTTGGCGCAGCGTCCAGCCGTTGGCGAGCTTCTCGAAGAACTCTTTGCGGACGGTCTTGGCGGCGACGGCGTCCGTCAGCGTATCGGCTCTGACGGCGGCGGTCTTGTTGAGTTGGTCGTAGATGCGCTGTATGGTTCGCAGGGTTTTGGGGGCGGGCATGTGCGGGTTGAACTCGGTGGTCATGCCGGTATGCGCTTGGTAGTGGACTGCGATGCGGGCGGCGGCGGATTTGCCGGTTTCGTCCGGTTGGACAATAAGCGCCACCGACATTTTGAGCGGCACGACTTTGGCGAAAGTTTCGGCGGCGAGCGCTACGTCTTCGCGGTGAATGGACATGTCGTTTTCCATCATGGGCGGCTCGGCGCTAATCACCGCTACGCAGAGCGCTTCGTGGGAAGCGTCGGCTTGCTCGGCGCGAATCTGGGCGGTTTGGGCGAATGCGTACTGCCGCCATCGGTTGATTTCCGTTTGCGCCGTACTGGAAATTCGTATCTGTCCGTCTCGGATTTCAGTTTGGATTTGGGTTTGACGCGCCCCCGTTTTATCAGTGAGCATATTCAGTATCACGGTGGGGGATGCGTTTTCGGCAATCGCTTGGCAGATGTCGCGCGCTTTTGGGGTTGGATCGCGCCGCCGCGCGGGGGCGGCATGGGCGGGCGCCGCCTCGGCGAGCATGCGCTTGATTTCGGCGAGATATTCGGCGCACTGCCGCTGATCGCCGTCGAGCAAGCGCCATTCTTGCACAAAATTGGCTTGGTTGTCGTCGTATTCGCTGCGACGGATGGCGTGCCATACATTGCCGTCGGTCAGAAAGCCGTAGGCGCCCGGGCCGCTTGCGGGATGAGCGATAATGTAGCGCAGCAGCTGGCTCTTGGGTCTGCGCGAATGGGCGCTGCCTCTGCCATCCAGGTCGGCGTTGAGCGGCTTGGCTTCCAGGATGGCGACGGCGGGCTTTCGTCCCGCAAGCGCGGCTGGGACGTCGTACAGCACAATATCCGGGCGATTGTCCCCCGCTTGAAATTCGCGCCGCTGGCGGTCGCCTGGGAATCCCAAGAAATCCAGCGCGGGATCTATGAGATTTCTGACGGTGTCTTGTTCGCTGTAGTCGACAAGCGCAACTAGGTTGCGGCGGTTTGCGAACAGGGTTTGGGCGGTTTCGGCGGCGGTAGGCATTGGCGTGGCTCCGACGTTGGGGTTGGCGCTGTCGAGTTAGCGTTATTGGGATTGACATTATTGGAGTTGGCGCTCATATGATATAGGGGGTTTGTTCTGTATGCAAGTAGGGGGCGGGGGATGTTTTCAAGGGCGGTCTAAACGCAAGGGCGCGGAGGCGCAAAGATGGGGTTGGGCGTGTTATAATGCGCTGGAATCGTTCTGCAATCAGTCAATCAATCATACTCCAATCATGGTCGAGGCAACAGACTGATGGTTGTATCGCTATGCACCACTGCATTACAGGAGGACCCCACCTATGGTTACCCCACGCTCCGACTGGCTCGCGCTGACGCAGGAAGCGCCCATCGAACCCGACCTTCCCATCTGCGACCCGCATCATCACCTCTGGCAGCGCGACGGCAACGACTATATGCTCGAAGACTTGCTGCAAGACATCAATTCGGGGCATAACATCGTGAGCACCGTCTTCTTGGAGTGCTCGTCTATGTACCGCGCCGACGGGCCGGAGCGCCTGCAGCCGCTGGGCGAAACCGAGTTCGTGGCGGCGGTCGCGGAGCAAGCGGCCGCTATGCCGGATGTGTCCGCCAACATCAACGCCGGCATCGCCGGCTACGCAGACCTGCGATTGGGCGATGCGGTGGCAGAGGCGCTGGAGGCGCACATTGAGCTAGGCAAGGGCAGGTTTCGCGGCATTCGGCACGGCACCGCCTTTGACTCTAGCAGCGAAATCGCCACATACCGCAATCAGGGCGGCGGCACAATGATGAACGCCAAGTTCCGCGAAGGCTTCGCTCAACTCCAAAAGTACGATCTGAGCTTCGACGCGTGGCTGTTTCACCCGCAGCTTCCCGAACTTGCCGACCTCGCAAGCGCCTTCCCCGACACCGCCATCATCCTAGACCATATCGGCGCGCCGCTGGGCATCGGTCCGTATGCGGGCAGGCGCAGCGATGTTATGCAGATATGGAAGCGCAGCATAGCGCAGGTTGCCGCCAACCCGAATGTGGTGGTCAAGGTAGGCGGCTGCGGCATGCCCAACTACGGCTTCGGCTGGCACGACCGCGCCGCGCCGCCCGACTCCGCCGAACTCGCAGAGGCTACCGCGCCCTACTATCTCTATGTGATCGAGCAGTTCGGCCCCGACCGCTGCATGTTCGAAAGCAACTTCCCGGTGGACAAGGCGTCCTACTCCTACAATGTGATGTGGAACTCGTTCAAGCGCATCGTGGCGGACTTCTCCGCCAGCGAAAAGGCGGCGCTGTTCCACGACACCGCAGCGCGCGTGTATAGACTGGCGTAGTCGAACAGAGCATCGGGCGGTAGGCTAAGCAAGATTGCTATCGTCCGACGCCTTGGAGCCGTAGAGTGGCGTAGCGTTACGACGCTATGCTGGGATGCGTTGCGCCGCTCAATTTCCCGCCGAAATGCGCTATAATCCCTAATAAAGGTTGCCGCCCGCCGCGCGCTAATGGACAGCGGGGCAGGCGCGGCGCTCGATATGTATGGAGGCGAATGATATGGATGTGAACACTGCCGCGCCTATCTTGGCGATTATACTGCTGGTATTCACGCTGGCGCTTTTCACGTTGACGATTGCGGGCATAATGGACTGGTACGGCATGATTAACGTTTCGTGGCTTAACCCGGAACGCAGAGACCGCCGCCAAGATACGCGGTCGAATCGGGACTAAACGCTGTGAGCGATAACGCCAATAAGGGGAACAGCCAAATCCCTCCACGATGGATATTCGCCAGCCTATTTGCGGTAGCATCGGCTGGCATAACTATCCTTATATGGCTTACGCCCGTAACCGCAGCCGAGATGACGCCGGCGCAAGATCGCCTGCTGAATGCGGGCGATTGGATGCTCAAAGCCTCCATAGGCTTAATCTTGGGCTTTGCGGGTGGACGGCTCGCCGCGCGCAACGGCAATAGCGCATCCGAGTAGGCGCTCGCTCCCCCGTCATATCCGCCTCTTGCCCCAGCGCTTGACCCCCCTTGCCCTAACCCCGTATATTGACCGCACAACCGCTGTGGGCTTTGAGCGCCCGCCCCCGTCCGCGCTTGGGCGGCTGACGCGCGCATTGACGCCCCTTTCAAGACAGACATCAAGACAAGCGAATTATGATTTGGGAGGTCATAGTTATGGCATTCGGAAGCGGAGATTACATCTACGAAGTCGCTGAGGGATGGGGCGCGCTGCCCGACGGCTTCGAGTTCAAGCAGGTGGCGGATGTGGCGGTGGACGGCGCCGACAATGTGTATGTCTATAACCGCGGCACGCACAACCTCGTCATCTTCAACCGCGAAGGCGACTACCTGCGCTCTTGGGACCTCAAGCACAAAGAGCCGCATGGCATCTGCGTGGACGACGACGGCAATGTGTTCCTGGCGGACAGAGACTCGCACGTCGTTGAAAAGCGCAATGCTGAGGGCGATCTGCTGCTGACGCTCGGCACGCGCGACATGCCGTCCGACACCGGCGAACAGAGCCAGCGCTTCCTTGTAGAGAAGCCGGGCGGCCCGTTCAACATGCCCACCGGCATCGCAATCGGCAACTTCGGCGACCTGTTCATATCGGATGGCTACAGCAACTGCCGCGTGCATCACTACAACGCCAGCGGCTCGCTGATGAACTCGTGGGGACTGCCCGGCAAAATCAACCCTGGCGACTTCCATCTGCCGCACGGCATCGGCGTCGACCGCCACAACCGCGTGGTTGTAGCCGACCGCGAAAACCACCGCATACAGGTGTTCGACGAAGACGGCGAATTCCAGATGATGTGGACGGGCTTTCAGCAGCCCACATCGGTGGCGTTCGGCCCCGACGGCGAAATATATGTGCCTGAGCTGCAGCACCGCGTCAGCATCATAGACGAAGAGGGCAACCTGCTGGCGCGCTGGGGCGACGAGCACAGCCACGCGCCCGGCCTGTTCTACGCCCCGCACGGAATGGCGATCGACTCGCGCGGCGACATCTACGTAGGCGAAGTGCTGGAGGGTCAGCGCATCCAAAAGTTCGTGCGCCAGCGGTAGGGGACTGGCCGCGGTATGCCAGTGAATTGGCAACATCGATCAAGCCCCGCCTTGAACAAACGGGCTTGATCGATGTACACTTGCGTTGCTTAAATCAATCTGTCTGTGAGTTGGCGGCATGACTACAACCAACTTAATCAGTGAACCGCAAAGAGCGTCTGATTATCTATTCTCGGTAGATCCCGCTAAAAAGGTTGACTTCTTGTCCAACCTTAGAAGTAGCGGCAAGTACAAGTATGGCAGATACAACGGGTTGCCTCTTCGTTATGCCGGTGGTAAAAGTCTTGCTGTTGGTCACATAGTCGAGTACCTTCCCGATGGATTGGATAAACTTGTATCACCCTTTGTGGGCGGCGCATCCGTTGAGATAGCTTGCGCGCGTGAGCTTGGCATGCGAGTGCAAGGCTACGACGTATTTGACATACTGACGAACTATTGGGAAGTTCAACTTAATTCTCCACAGGCACTGGCAACGCGCATATCCAAATGGCAGCCTACAAAGGCGCAATACGCCTTAGTCAAGGCACGTCTGAAGCTACACTGGACTCGTGAAGAGCCGATAACTGACAGATTGGAGCTTGCCGCGCATTACTGGTTCAATCACAACCTATCCTACGGCCCAGGTTTTCTGGGGTGGATGTCCAAAATATACGAAGAGCCCAGGCGCTACCATCGCTTGTTGGACAAAGTGCGGGATTTTCGCTGCCCTACAATGTCAATTCAGTACGGCAACTTCGAAGACACCATTCCGTTCCATAGGAACGATTTTCTGTACTGCGACCCGCCCTATTACCTTGACGGCGACAGCAAGATGTTCCGGGGGATATATCCGCAGCGCAACTTCCCCGTTCACCATAAGGGTTTCAATCATGCGCTACTGCGCGAGATGCTTCACGAACACGACGGCGGTTTCATCTTGTCTTACAACGACTGCGAAACCATACGCAAATGGTACTCCGACTGCCGCATCGTAGAAGTCGAGTGGCAGTACACCCTAGGGCAAGGCGAAACGCGCATCGGCAAAAACCGCATCGAGAACGGAAGCAACCATCATGTCAAGAAGTCGCACGAACTTCTGATAGTGAAAGAGTAATACAAAATGCCTAGACGCCGCGCTATGTCTTCTGAACATGCGAGTGATGTAAAAGTATCAGGGCACCGCAACGAAGAGGATTTTGCTTTCCTGATTGGTGGTGAAATCAATCAAGGCTCACACATCGACAAGAAAGACGTCATCGATGCGCAACATCGCTTTCACTCTGTCAAGGCGGGAACTTGGTGGCAAGTATTCCTGTATGGCAGAGAGCGGCTGAGAACCAACACTATTTTTCAGGGGTTGGGCAATCTAGCCGACATTATGATCGCTTGTCTCGACGCTTACCCTGAAACTTATGAAAACTATCTGAACGATAAGGCAACTGCTAAACTCAAACTTCAACCACAGATGCGCCGACTTCGGGATGAGTTGGATAACCCGCGCCTGTTTAGAGCGTTTCTCGAAAAGTCCCTGTTCGATGGGGGCAATGCAGATTACTTGAGCATCACTCTTGGAGCCGCCAACCGCCCGCGCTCAGATAAGGTGTTCCACATATTCCATAAATCGGATGTTGTGGAAGCGTTAGCTCAAGACGTTATGCTCAAGAACTCCCAAAAGCGTCGAGCGGGTCAATGGGATGATCAAAAAGTTACCTTCTGGTCAAGACACCATCGACGAAACATCGGCGAATTGGAAGACCGTCATGATAGCCGAATCCATTACAAAGAGATGAAGTTTCGCCTAAATGCCGAAAGCGTCTTTCGAATTCTTAATTCGGCTACGCCTACTCATAACCAAGTTGCGCCGCAAGTCACGGTCTATGGCAACGCAATTCGGATGTTCCGTTTGCCGAATTAACGAAGCTTATTAGCGGTCTTCAGGCAGCATGCAACTTTACACTCTCACTTCAAGTCCACCGTCCGCCGCTATCCCACTGCCGCCGATCGGCGGCATTTTATCGCATACTCACTCACACCCCAACCGAAAGGCATCCCATTGGAAACCATTCTTGCCATCATCGTAGGCTTGCTATTCGGCGCCGCATTCGGCGGGCTGCTGGCGTGGCTCGCTATGCGGCTGCGCGCAGGCAGCGCCGACGCAAATCTGCGCGCCGAACTTGACGCCGCCAACAAGCGCATCACGGACGCAGAAAGCGCCGCCGCCGAACACAAGCGCAGCGCCGAAGAGTATCGGCAGAAAGCCGCTGCCGGCGATGCGCAAATCGCCGGCCTCAACGCTACGTTTGAAGCGTCCCGAGAGCGATACGCCGCGCTCGAACGGACGAATGCCGAACTTCGCGACGCCAATGACCGCGCGCAGCGTCAGACGGCGGCCAACGCAGCGGAGGTTGCCAACCTGAGCGCCAAACTCGACGCCGCCAACAAACGCCTCGCAGAGCAGACGGACATAGAGAATACGCTGCTTGACCGGTTCAAGGTTATGGCGAGCGATGCGCTCAAATCCAACAACGACCAGTTCATCAAGGCGGCGGACGAAAAGATTGGCGCGCTGGTAACGCAGGCGAACAAGGACTTTTCCCTCAGCAAAGACGCCGTTAACGAACTGGTCAAGCCCCTATCCGACGAACTCAAGCGCATAGAAGAGGCGCGCAACAAATCGCAGGGCAGCCTGACGGAGCAGATCAAAGCGCTGCAAGAGAACAACAGCAGCCTTGTCGACGAAACCCGCAGCCTCGCCACCGCGCTCAAGCGTCCCGAAGTGCGCGGCTCTTGGGGCGAAATGCAGCTCCGCCGCGTGGTGGAACTGGCGGGCATGCAAGACTACTGCGACTACGAAGAGCAGGTCAGCGTAACGGCGGACGACGGCAGCCGCGACCGCCCCGATATGGTGGTGCGCATGCCCAACAACCGCACCATCGTGGTGGACGCCAAAGCGCCGATGAACGCCTATCTCACCGCCGTGGAATCGGACACCGCCGACGCGCGCCAAGACGCTATCCGCCGCCATTCGCAGCAGGTCAGAGAGCGGGCGCAAAATCTGTCGCAGAAGGCGTATCAGCAGATATTCGAGCGCTCCCCCGACTTTGTGGTGATGTTCTTGCCCGGCGAATACCTGCTGTCCGCCGCGCTGGAAACCGACCGCGATCTGATTGACTGGGCAATGCAGCGCAATGTCATCATCGCCACGCCTAACACGCTTATGGCGCTGCTCAAAGCGGTGGCGATGGGCTGGCGCGAGGCGCAGATAGAAGAGGAAGCCGCCAAAGTAGCCGCGCTTGGGCAGGAACTCCACGACCGCATCCGCGTATTCGCCGGACATATGTCGCGGATGGGCAGCTCGCTTGACGGCGCTGTCAAGGCATTCAACAGCGGCGTAGGCTCGCTGGAATCGCGCGTGCTGACATCCGCGCGCAGGTTCTCCGAGTACGGCGTCGCCGCCAACCAGGACATCCCAGAACTGAGCGAGATAGCCACGCCGCCGCGCGACTTCAGATCGGCCGATCTGCGCGCGCTGCCGGAGCCCACCGCCGCCGGCGACGACTAACATTCGGCCCGTCAAACCTGATACACTGATATATCAGGAGGGATAATCCGATGCAAACTAAAGGTGAAAGCAAAGCGGACAGCGAAATACTGAAGGTATTCAGCGACTTGGGCTTGGAAACCGAAAGCGAGCGTGAACGCTTTCGCGCAATGGCAAAGACAGAGGGACAAAACATTTGGGGCAAAAAGCGGCTTGCCCCTGAGCGCACTCGAAACAACACGGCTTCATAGAGGTTGAATTGCCTAACTGGAACGAACTGCTCGACGAAATTCGCGCTGCGGGAAGCATGTACGACGTAGTGCGGCGGCGTTACCTTGCCAAACTGCATGAGCTCACGAAGCGCAATGTCATCATCTATTATTCGGGATGGCTTCAGAAACAGGGCGTCGCCGGAGTAGATATAAATGATGAAGACAAGAACGGGTTCATGACCGTAGTCCACAAGTTGGATAAGGGGCAAGGACTAGACTTGGTGCTTCATACACCAGGCGGCGACATCGCCGCCACCGAATCGTTGGTTGATTACCTTCGATCGGTGTTCGGAAATGACATACGCGCTATAGTGCCTCAACTCGCAATGTCCGGCGGAACGATGATTGCCTGCTCATCCAAGCGGATAATTATGGGTAAGCAATCAAGCCTGGGTCCGATAGACCCGCAAATTGGCAGAATTCCGGCACACGGAGTAATAGAGGAGTTTAACCGAGCAAAGAGAGAAATCGCGGAGGACAACGCCGCTATCTACGTCTGGCAGCCGGTTATTGCCAAGTACGCCCCCGCCTTCATTGGCGAATGTGAAAAGGCGATAGCGTGGTCTAACGAAATGACCGATGACTGGTTGCGTGGGGGAATGTTCCAAGAAGACGCAAACCCTGACGAAACCATCTCAAAGATATTAGCGGAACTCGGCGACCACGCTCTTACAAAGTCTCACGCTCGCCATCTGTCTATGGATAGATGTAAGGAAATGGGACTGAAAGTTACCGAACTGGAAACGAGCGACGAACTCCAAGACGCTGTGCTTTCATTGCATCACGCGTGTATGTTAACTTTCTCCGATACATCGGCGCTAAAGATCATCGAGAACCACAACGGCGTCGCATTCATCAAATCCATCGGACAGCCAATGCTGCGTCAATCCCCGCCAATGGCGCAACAGGGCGACGAGCGCGGCATTGACTAACTAAAACCGAACAAACCTATCTCTACTCCACACCCGCATTCCAAGGAGAAAACATTGAACGGCAACGAAGCAATGGCAAAGATATTAAAGGCAGAGGGCGTCGAGTGGCTATCCTGCTTCCCTGCGCAGCCCCTGATTGACGCCTGCTCGCGCGAGGGCATCCGCCCCATCCTCTGCCGCCAAGAGCGCGCCGGCGTCAATATGGCGGACGGCTTCAGCCGCATCCACAACGGCAAGAAAATCGGCGTATTCACGATGCAGACCGGCCCCGGCGCCGAAAACGCTTTCGGCGGCGTGGCGCAGGGCTTCGCCGACTCCGTCCCCTTCCTCTGCATACCCGGCGGCAATCCCGCCCCGCGCCAAGGCGTGCATCCCAACTTCGAATCCGTTCCCAACTATCAGGGCATTACCAAGTGGGCGGCGAATGTCAATATGGTTGAGCGCATCCCCGAAATGGTAGGGCGCGCTATGACCCACCTCAAGCACGGCAGGCTCGGCCCCGTGTTGCTTGAGTTCCCCGGCGATGTGGCGTCCGCCGAATTCCCCGGCGAACTCAACTACAAACCCGTCGCCGTGCGAAAGTCCGGCGCAGCCCCCGAAGATGTGCGCGATGTAGTCACGGCTATGCTCGCCGCCGCCGCGCCCGTCATCAACGCCGGGCAGGGCGTTCTGTACGCCGAAGCCACGCCCGAACTCATCGAGTTCGCCGAGCTCACCAACATTCCCGTTATGACCACCCTCGCCGGCAAGAGCGCCTTCCCCGAAACCCACCCCCTAGCGCTTGGAACAGGCGCGTCGTCCGGCACCCTGATGTGCGCCCGCTTCCTGGAAAAGACCGATTTCGTAGCAGGCATCGGCACAAGCTTCACCATATCCAACTTCAACGCCCCGATGCCCGCCGGCGTTACGCTGGCGCACATCACCAATTGCGCCGAGGATGTCAACAAGGACTACCGCGCAGACTACGGCGCAGTGGGCGACGCTAAGCTGGTACTGGCGCAGATGATTGAAGAGGCGAAGCGGCAGCTGGGCGCGGAAGGGCGCGGCGATGTGAACGGCGTGCGCGACGAAATCAAGCGCGTCCGCGGCGAATACATGGTGGAATGGGGCCCGCGTTTCACATCCGACGAAGTCCCCATCAGCCCCTACCGCGTCTTCAACGAAATGATGGCGAATGTGGACGTCGCCAACACCATCGTAACCCACGACTCCGGCTATCCCCGCGAGCAGATTGTCCCCTTCTGGCCCGTAACCACGCCGCGCGGCTACATCGGCTGGGGCAAGTCCACGCAGCTCGGCTACGGCTTGGGGCTTGCGCTCGGCGCAAAGATGGCCGCCCCCGACAAGACGGTCATCAACATAATGGGCGACGCCGCTTTCGGCATGGCGGGCTTGGACATAGAGACCGCCGCGCGCTCCAACATCGGCACGCTGACCATCATCCTTAACAACGGCGTGATGACGCACTACTACGACCACTTCCCGCACGCCACCGAGCATTGGGGCAGCAACCAACTGGGCGGCGAGTACGCCAAAGTCGCCGAGGGCTTGGGCGCGTACGCCGAGCGCATTGACGCCCCCGACGAAGTAGGCCCCGCCATAGCCCGCGCGCTGCAAGCCACCAAGGAAGACCGCCCCGCCGTCCTCGAAATGATGACCAAGGAAGAAGAGACCATCTCCCGCTACTGGCGCTAGGCGGCGAATGCCGCGAATACCGCACGAATTAACGAGATGAGATGAACGGGCGATCCGGGCGCAAATCGGTTCGCCCGTTCCGTTATTTACACAAGGCAAGGCACGTCGTATGGCTGATATGCTGGTGGGGTTCGTTGACGCGTTTTATCTGCGCGCGCAGGGCGCAAGCGTTATCGGCAAAAGGGGCGTGGATGTTCACATGAACGCATCCGCGGTCGTGGATTGGCTGCGAAAGTTGGCGGCGGCGGATGAGGGCATGAACCAGTCATTCCTGCGCGCCTACTGGTACGAAGGCGCATTCGAGCCGTCGCACCAGTGGTACGACGGCCAGCGTCAATACTTCCATGTCATAGCGCGAACCCCCGGCATCCAACTGCGTCTTGGACATATCGTAGAGCGGCCATCCCCGCTGGCGGAACCCATTCGGCAGGCAGTCAGAAAGACCGCGCGAAACCTCGAAGTGTCCCCCGACAGGCTGCAGTCCGAGTTCGATCGAAACTGGACATTCCCGCCGGAGCGGCGGCAGAAGGGCGTCGACACACTGATTGCGTTGGATATGGTGCGCCTAGCCGGACGCTCCGCCTATTCCACCGCCGTGCTTGTATCGGGCGACCAAGACTTTGCCGAAGTTATCCGCACCGTGCAGGATTTCGGCGTGAGAGCGCTAATCGCCACCCCAAACCCCGCAACCGTCGCCAGGGATCTCACCCAACTCGCCGACGGCTTGATTGTCATAGACGCCGACGCCGTCCGCACTATGCTGCCGCTTCGCCCATCCCCCGATTAGGCGCGCGATGCGATGGGTAAAGGTTTAGTTCACTCAGTCGACCGCGCAATTCTCGAACCCACACAGCGCAAAGGCGCAAGACATAACGCCTTGCGCCTTAATTATTGTTTATCGATGCGCCATATCGGAGGCAACGCCGCGCGCTTCCGACGTCGGCGCTATTGCATCCCCTACGCCAGGTGCTTGGCGGCGAAGGCGAATACCTTGTTCCAGCCGTCAACCGCCTGCTCTTGGCGATACGCCCCGCGGTCGTAGTAGAAGAAGCCGTGTCCGGCGCCCTCGTACATATGGAACTCGTAGTCCTTGCCCGCGTCTTTGAGCGCCTGCTCGTGCTGCTCCACCTGCGCCGGCGTGGGGCTCTGGTCTTCCTCGCCGAACAGCCCCAGCAGCGGGCAGGACAGGTCGGCGGTGTAGTCGATCGGCGCTACCGGCTGCTGTGGCGGGCAGTCGTCCGCCGCCTGCACCACGCGCCCGCCCCAGAGCTCGATTGCAGCGTCAAACGACGTCGAGCGGCAGGCGCACAGGAAGGCGTGCCGTCCGCCCGAACACGAACCGATTACGCCCACCTTGCCGCTGGCATACGGCAGCGATCGGATATACGCCGCCGCCGCCGCCATATCGCCTACCACCTGGTCGTCGGGAGCGCCGCCTTCGCCGCGCGCCTTCGCCGCCACATCGTCGGGCGAGCCGCTGCCGAAGCGGTGATACAGATCCGGCGAGATTGCGATATAGCCGTGGTGCGCGAACTTGCGCGTGAAATCGCGGTAGAGCTCATCCCAACCCGGCAGGTGGTGAATCAGCACCATCCCGGGGAACGGACCCTCGCCCAGCGGACGGGCATAGTAGGCGTTAATCGCATCGCCGTTATGCCCGTTAATCGTGATAGTCTCCGCCAGCATCCCTTCATACATATCGGTAGTGTAGTTGTGCATCCGTTTGCGCCTCCTGCTGTGATATGCCGTTGTGCCGTATGAATTTCGTTGTCAGCCGCGCCCGAAGCGGACTTTCGCCGCATAAGTTGGGCGGCTTGCGCCCCTATGGTAATACTTGCGGGCTTTCGGCGCAAATCGGGCGAACCGGCTACCGCATATGAATATGCTACAATCGGCATAACGCACTGTGCCGCATCCGAACAAGACGCTACAATCGAGGCAGTGAATGCGTTCAAAGGGTAGCGCCGCTGATTGAGAACAAAATGAAAAAATGTCCACAATGCGAAAGCCGAAACACGCGCAAGCGATACAAGTTTCACCTGTTCAATAGATACCGCTGTCGCCGCTGCCACAACACATTCGGCTCCACGCCAGGCATTGCGGCGCTGCTGATAATCGCGGCAGGCGCGGCGGCGGCCTGGTATTACGCTTCTTCGGGACAGGGCTTGCCCGTGCCGCCGCAGTTGACGCAACTAGCGTCGCCGGCAGTTCCAACCGCTACTTCAGCAATAATGCCCACGAATACGCCGAATGCGCAAGCGACGATAGACGCCAGCGTGCGCGCCACAACCACGGCCGCCGGCGTTCCTGCGCCGCCTACATCTACGCCGCCGCCTACTCCAAGCCCTAGCGCAACGCCGTTCATCATGCTTCCCCCCACGCCGCCCGCGTTGCCGACGTCGTTCCCTACACCGCCGCAACCGCCGCCCACGCTTGAGCCGCTGCCCACGCCGCCATCGCCGCCGGTGTTTCCCACGCCACCCACGTTGCCCACGCCGCTGCCTACAATCTCTGCGCCGCCAACGCCCCCACTCTCCCCAAGGCTAGAGGACGTGACAAAAGCCACCGCAACCACCGTCGCAAAAATCATTCCGACGCCAACTTCAACACGCGTTCCGACGTTGCTGACGCTAGACGCTGAGACCACGATCACGGGTTTCTGGTCTGATGGAACGGCAAATGTAGATGTAGCGCTGTCGCTGCGAAATGAGGGCAGGCTGCCCTATGAAGAAACGCAGCGCATCGCCGTATCTTGCGCGCGAGATGGCAACCCGATTGAGGATTGCGGCGGGACGACGGAAATAGCGCTGCCCGACGGATTTGGCGCGGGCGAAACCAACCTCGCGTTGCGCCTGCCTATGGGGAACGCCACGCTCGATATAGACTACGGCGATGCGGCTTTGAGCGTGAATGTGGTTGTGCCGGAGCGCATCCTGGGCGTGGAACGGGAAGTGTGGGAGTGTTATAGCGATAGGGATAAATCAAGAAACTATGAAGGAAATCACGGATGTTACGGATGGCGCTCGGACGTCGTGGAAAAGTGGCGCAGCGGATCCGTCGTTAAAGTTTGGGGAGAAGGCCACCCGAACTACATCCGATCCACCAAAGAAATCTTTGATGAGCGGCTTGCGCCCTTGCTTAACCTTGAGTTTCAGTGGGTCGATAACAAAGCCGCCGCCGACTTTGTGGCAACATTCCGAAAACCGCTTGATGATGACCAGGAATGGAAAAGATGCGAATACTGCTGGGGCTTTGGAGGCCCAACCAGTCTTACACAAGACAATAGAGGCAACTGGTCAGTGGTTGACGGCGGCGCTTTCACTATATTTCAAGGTGAAGATGAAGATCCAAACCTAACCGATTATGAAAAGCTGAAGTCCTATATGACGGCGGTGATTCTTCACGAAGGGTTGCATGCGCTTGCGCCTACGTCGCACGCAGAATTTAGCAACGTAATCAGCGTTATGGCCGGTATGGGTTACCTCACATATATGGACAAAGCGATACTCGCGCTTAACTCTCATCCACTGGTTGAACCCGGGATGACTATGGGTGAGGTGAGAAAGTTGGTAGTTCTCAGGGATGAACTTCTGGACAGCCCGCCGGAAGACTTTGACCTGCATAAATTCCTTGAGCGGACTTACGCCACTTTGCGGCACGCGGGGTCAATGCGAATGAAGCTTAGAGGCGGCTGGCTAGACGCCAATTGCGGCGGATCGTTTGGCTACCATGACTGGGCTGCATATGAGATAAGCCATTTCCTGCGTTGGGGCGACGGGCGCGATGACTCTCAGATAGCCTATTTGCGCGAAGGCGGCAAATCGTTCTTCATCTTTCACTCAGACGAAGCCTATGCTGATGACGCTGACGGTTGGCAGCATTGGACTAAAGTATCAGGAAGTTGGACAAAGATTAGCCGCGAGCAACTCCGTGATTCAACCAATTGGCCCCTTGGAAACGCCAAACTTCACAGAACGCTCGGCCAGTTGCTCTACAGCAACTTCCGATTGACCGATAACAACGGCGGTTTCGCTGACGAATACGATGTGAAAGCGGTGGATCGGTCAGACGGAAAGGTAACGCTAGAAATTCGCTACGACAACCCATTTATTGAATGGGGAATAGACGAAACCCTTGAAATAACGCTAGTTGTAGATGAAGCGACTTACGAAGTCGAGCGCTACACCTGGACTCGCACATCCAATGACAGGGACTGGTGCCAAACTTACAATGAAGAAGTGGTAGGCATTAAGTACGGCACAGCCCTGAAGGCTCCTGAGGAAATAATCGAGAAGTCAGAGTACGCGCTGCCGACGGAGTTCAGGGTCGAGTAAAGACGTCCCAAATCCGCGCCAGTTTCTACCCTGCGCCGGCATTAAGCTTCTTCCAGTACCACCTACGCGGCTTCCTCCAAACGCGTGTAGCATGGTGTCCATGTCCAGCGTTAATATGATAACCCTTGTATCGAAACCGCTTGCCTTTCAAGTAGTGAACTCGAATAGTTTCTTCACTCATGAAAACGTCGCCCTGTTCATGCTTATACAGGTATTTCACCACCCATTTCGGAACGTTGGACAAACTGCCTGTGTACGGCCCACCCTCACTTGCATGATCGCCGATTAGTTGCCAGCGCGGTTTCCCAGTCTTTTTGATCGACTTATTCGCGACTTTGCTGTTTTTCAGAGTGCGGCAAATCCCGAGTGGATCGCCGTCGGAATTGCCGAACACCAGCATATATTGGAACGTCTTCCCGTTCACATAGCGCGTCAAATCATTGGGATCGTCGCCAAGCCCCTGCTTCTCTATCGCGCTTATCCGAGAAAGCAACCAGTCGGAGACAAAGTCGTAGTCCTCATCTCCGTTGATACGGGTTCCAATCAGCTCCCAATCGTTAGAAGCGGGTCTAGAGTCATCCGTAAGATGTAGCGCGGACAATATGAATGAAGGCAGTTTATCCATAGGTTACTTGAACTTTCCCCGCAGGAATTGCATCTCTATAGATTGTGATGTCTTATGCGTCTTGCGATAGAATTGCCGCGCATCCCCGTCCGCAGGTTAATTTGGCGGGAATGTGAGGCACACCCGATCCAGGAAATCTATGTTGAGTGCGGCGGGCTAGCTAATCGCACGGGCTGTATGTAGCGCCGTAGCGCTCGCTGTGGGCTATCTGGGCGAGCGGCTTGCGGTTTCTGCGTCCCTGCGCGCCCATTGCGGCGTCTTTGCGGTATCCGAATGGCAGGATTGTTACCAACACGGCGCTTTCGGGTATGCCTAGAAGCCGCTTGACGGCGCGGTTCTGCTCTGCCACGCGCAGCCCCACGAAGCAGACGCCCAAGCCCTCTTCCCACGCCACAAGCTCCATCTGCTGCAGGGCGCGCCCGGCGTCAAGTTCGGCGCGGTCGGCGTTTTCCATCGCGATGGCGCTCGCCATAGGCGCGTCTGCGATGAAGCGGCCGCTGGTAGCGATTTCGGCTATGCGCCGCAGGGTGTCTTT
Organism: Dehalococcoidia bacterium; assembly: GCA_965203895.1. GTDB lineage: Bacteria > Chloroflexota > Dehalococcoidia > Lucifugimonadales > JADFKI01 > Bin90. Next base: position 1,259,461 of record CBDBDI010000003.1, read on the forward strand.
GCTCTTGATGACAATGAAATGCCACGGCTGCAGGTTGCGCGAGCTTGGCGCGAGCCTGCCAGCTTCCAGAAGCTTGCGTATGACCGAATCCGGCACCGCGTCGGGCTTGAACTCTCGCACCGTCAGGCGGGAGCGCACTGCGTCATAGACTTGCATGTCTATTCCTCTTTTTCCTCATCCCCAGTTAACTTACCGTGAATCACCATCCAAGTGATCAGGAAAACCCCTATCTGGAGGATGATTGATTTATCAGTTGCGGAGTGGATGAAGAATCAATCCGTATTAGACGACTAGGTGCGTGGAGAATACAAAGGATGAGTCATGCACGAAGCAAGCAACGATGTTTTGAAGATAAATGTATCTGTACCTAAACCAGCCCAGCTTAGTTAGCGGCACCAATCGCACGGGTGCTTATGAGTAAGTGTCTTACGATGAGTAGGCCGAGTATCTTTGGGATTTCCAGTTGTGCCTTTGGGATTTCCAGTTGTGTATATCACACCTGATGTAATGATTTTGGAGTTTTTGAAATCGCGTATAAGGTCGTTGTCATTCGTGAACAAAAGTCGCGCGCCACTCTTTCTTGCCAGCGCAAGTATATGCTCATCGTCGGATCGGCAGACGTCGTCTGCGCGGAGTTTGGATTCTTCATCATCCACAATTCCATTAGGAATATGCCTCGCGCGCCCAGCATTTATTCTTTCTTGTAGAAAGATAATGAATTTCGCGCTTCCTAACTCTCTTTGGAGTTTTGTTCCGCCTACTACAAGACTCCCCCCATTTGGCTTGGCCAACCATTCACGGAAAAACTTGCCGGCGTCCGTTGGGTTATCCCCGAAAACCTCATCCCGCACATTCGCGTCAACTATCGCGCACATCTAAAAGCCCACAGACCTCATCATCTCATCCGTGAAGAACTGCCGGTAACCCGGCGGCGCATTTAGCACATTACCCATGTCATCCAATCGGATGGAGTGGATTTTCACATCCAAATCGCCGCGCTCGAAGTACAGAATCGATACATCTTCGGGCTTGAGACCAGCGGCATTGTCGCGCACATCCATACGCACGCGGTCGATGATGTAGTCGCTGTGCGTTTCAATGATGAGCCTCTTGCCCTGTGATGCGACGGCGCAGAACAGGCTGCCCAATGCGGCTTGCGCACTTGGGTGCAGATGTACTTCTGGTTGCTGCAACAAGAACATCTGCGGTGCATCCGGGCGGAGCAACTCGGTGAGCATCGGAAGCGCTTGGCTGACTCCGTAGCCCACATCTATCAGGTTGCGCTCGACGCCTTTGCGTCGATTGCCCCACTTCCTGACCTGTATTTGGAATGGATCGCCGCTAGTTTTACCAAATGATTTAACGGAAATATCGTCGAATAATCCTGACGTGCCTCCAAATTTCTCGAGAGAGTCCTTAAGTGTTTGCCATTCCATGGTATTGCGTCGGTACAAGTTCGCCAAGTAACTAGGAATGTATTCTCCCTCTGGGTCATCCGTTGGCCGAACTGGATCGTAAGTGCGCTTCGGGCGCGCCCGAATAGGAGCACCAGCGAAAGGCTTCGGATCAAAATTTAATGGATCTGATGTCCAAGCGTATCGTAGGGAAGATGACAATTTGTGTATCTTCTGCAAGTCGTTTTCACTTGGAGATGCGCCATTATTACTTGACAGATCTATTTCATTTTCATCCTGTTCACGTTCTTGTTCAAAAATCAAGTGTGCAGCCGCAAAAGGAAACAACATACCGAGATTGTGAAATCGAATGATGGACTCAGAAGCGTTTTCCCATTGCTTTTCTCCAACGCCAAGTCGCGAATGAATTTTCCAATCCGCACTTATATTCATTTCAATCCAAACGTCTTTGCCAACGAGCCTGCGCTTTACGGGAAACGGTACCCCATCACGTTCTCTAAATGTGGTGGTGAAGGACACAACCGACTCTTTCGGTTGAGATGGATTAAATGTGAATCCCGCCTCGAACGACTCGGCAACTTCTTTGTCGCTAACACCTCGGTCGTAAGTAATGTCTTCGAACGCCCCAAGGTCATATGGATCTTCCCGGAAGTCGGGGGCTCTATCGGCAAAGCTTACATCCCACAGCGCGCGCAGTATCGAGAGGAAGGATGTCTTCCCCGTGCTATTTTCGCCCACAAGCAGGGTCAGAGGAGCAAGCCGCGCGGTCTGCTCCTCGCGAAAGCATCGGTAGTTCTTGAGCGTTATACTATCCATAGCCTAACTATATCACACTACACGGGGTAGCGCCATACTTCGCCGCGCGGCGGCTCATCGGATAGCCTGAACTGCGGCAGCGATAGCCCGTCGTCGGTGTCCAAGAACACCACTTCGACGCGCTTGCCTATGCCCACATTTTCGGGGTCTTCGGGCTGCATATCGGCGTTCAGCAGGTTGGCGGTGATGCGAAGCCCGTTCTCCGGATTGGGCTCGCCGCTCTGTTCATCAAGCTCCACAAGCGCCACCGTGTAGGGCGTCCAATCGCGGAAGCCGGGCAGGATGGCGTGCGTGATGACCTGGTAGCTATAGATAGCGCCTTTGCCGCTGACCTCATGCCACTCCCAGTCGAGCGAGGCGCACCACGGGCAGCCGGGGCCCGGCTCGCCGCGCAGCAAGCCGCATTCGGGGACGGCGCACTTCTTCACCACCAGCCGATGCTCCGCCGCCGCCTCGAAGTAGCCCTTGTATTCGCTGTCGATATCCGAAATCGCTATCGGCATGCCGCGATACTGATATACCGGCATTGGCTTACCTCCTCATTATCAGAGCGCTGCCCACGCCGGGCATAGCCCATCCCATATTCATCGTGATGTTGACGTCGGGAACTTGGCGGCAGCCGCCCTCTAGGTAGTCATACGAGTGCTTGCGCTCGCGCCAATCGGGGCAGTAGTCGTCCACCAAGCCGCGGAGCTGGCGCACATTCTCAATCACCATATTCATCCCGTGCGTGTAGCCTTCGCACAGGTGGCCGCCGCTGGTGTTGTTCGGACGCCGCCCGCCTAGGTCGGTTATGCCGCTTGTTACATAGTCCTTGCCTTCGCCCTTTTTGCAGAAGCCGTAGTCCTCGAACTGAAGCAGCGTCGTGTATGTGAAGGCGTCGTAGCAGCCGGTGACGTCTATGTCGTCGTGCGTTACGCCCGCCAGCTCGAACAAGCGCGGCCCTACATAGTGTCCCGCCACGCGCGTTATGGGGGCGTACTGATAGTGGAAGTCGCCGCCCGGCTTGGCGCCTCTGCCCTGCACCGCCATTATGTAGGCGGGCGGTTGCTTCAGATCTTTGGCGCGCTCCGCCGATGTAACGATGATGCAGGTTGCGTTGTCCGTCTCAAGGCAGCAGTCGAGCAGATGGGCGCAGGGCTTCACGATCCAGCGCGAGTTCAGCACATCGTCCACGGTTACGCGCTGCTTCATAAGCGCCTTGGGGTTGTTGCTGGCGTGCTTGCTGTGCGTAACCTTGATGGCCGCCAGGTGTTCGCCGGTTACGCCGTACTCCATCATATGGCGCGTGAATGTGAAGGCGAAGTTCTGCACTGCGCTGGCTATGCCGTAGGGGCGCTTGAACAGGTCGGAGCCGCTGACGGGCGCCGCCGAGCGCGCGCCGGTGCCGCCGATGCGCACTTGCGAATAGCCGTTCATCGCGCGGAATATCGCCACGGTGTCGCACATCCCGCCCTCGATAGCGCCGATGGCGAGCCCGACGAGCGCCTCCGTGCTGGAGCCGCCGCCGGAGCAGTCCATATAGAAGTTCAGCCGCATCCCAAGGTCGTACATCATATGCGTTGAGGGCGTGGAGTCGCCGCCGTGGTAGCTCAGCATCCCGTCCACGTCCTGCGGCGTAAGTCCGGCGTCCAGGATGGCGTTGCGTATCGCCTCTACGCCCAGCGCGCGTGTGCTGCGCCCGGATGCGCGGCTGTACTCCGTTTCGCCCACGCCCACGATGCAATACTTGTCCTTCAGTCTGCCTTCCATACATGCCCTCCTCTAACCGATGCTGCGCCGTATATGCTGGGGTTCTGCGGCGCGGGTAAGTATCGCCTTTTGCGGTTGGAATGGCAAGCGCCCGCGGATGCAAGGCATCGCATTTGTCAAGCAGTTCTTGGGTATTGTAAAGTGTGATTTCAAATAAGTCACGGAGAGGCGCATGGTAACGGCAGCGGAGGCTGATAGAGTTATTGCCGAAGATAAGGTGATAGACGCGAACCTGAGTTGGAGGGTTGAGCGCAACACGCAGGCGTTTCGTCTGCAAGTCGATGTAATATGCCGAATTCAGGCGAACTGCTATCCTTGCGTGGCTACGTTGGCGCACCCAATCGCAGTTTCGCCCTTCTGTACAGAAACTCGCCCATACGCAAATATACGGTTCACAACTACCAACCGCACAGAGACCCGCTGACGGGGCAGGTATTCAGAGAACCACACAAACACTATTGGCACGACGAACACAAAGATAATGTGGCTTACATTCCCAACGACATCCGAATAGGCGATCCTAATGAAGAGATATTGGACTTCCTGCGCGAATGCAATATATCCGTTAGAGGTTCATACACATCTCAGAGGTTCTTTTAAGCAAAGCAAGGGGGACGCTAATGACAAGCGCCAACGCTTACGAAAATGCCGCCGAACAATACCTAAAATGGCTATCTTCCGAAATTGAGACTTACCCCTTGGATGATGGGTATTATGTATCATTGCCCTTCTCAAGGCCGGATGGCGAGGGCATTGGGCTAGAAGTCAATTCGCTCCCCGGCGGCAACATACGCGTCACCGATATGGGCGATACGCTTGGCTACCTGTTCGTCAACGGCCTGGATCTAGACGATAAGATGATGGACAGAGCCAAGTTCATATCAAAATGCTACGGCGTGTCTTTGGAAGACGGGCCGCTCGCTATAGAGGCGGCACCCGAATCGATCGGCGAAGCGTTCCACTGCATTGTGCAAGCCACGATTGCGGTAACCGATCTTATCCAAATGCGCCGATCCACAAAACCGCGCATAGCACCGTTCGACTACATGGTGGAGTCCCTCATCAAGCACAGCGCGGCAGCCTATGACACCGCCTATCAAGTGAGCGGCAAGCGCGAAAATCACACATTCAAGTTTCATGTGAACTCCGGGCGCAATTTGTTGATACAGCCTATGGTAGCGGCAAGCGAGAACGCTGCCCACGCGTTGGCGGAACGCTGGGCATACCGCTTCCACGACGTTATGCAATCCAATGAGATATGGCAACCCCAAGCCGTGTTGGGTATTCTCAATAGTGAGTGGTATTGAGTTTGAGTTTGGCGCAGAAGACTAGCGCAAGTAGATTCACCAGCATATCCACGCTCTTTGCGCAGCCCTTTGTCCGACGAACCAGCCTGTTCAACTTCCCGCGCAGCATCGAATGCAACCCTTCGCACCAGTTCACCGCCCCGTACTTTCCTACCACATGCTTGTTGACCGGCAGCGCCCCGTACACTCCGTAAGCGTCTGTCTCGTAGCGCTCCGCATCCGGCAGCCGCTCCAGCAAGCGCAAGAATGTGGACTCGTCCCTGCCGCCCACCTCAAAGTCTATCCATCTGCTGCCGTCGCGCTCTTCCACCACCGCCGTCCACACCCACAGGTCATTGCGCTTTTCACTAACCCTAGCGCCCAAGTATGTCCACATTTCGTCAAGCGCTATCGTTGACGCAACGATTGTCGATACTCTGCCGCTTGTCCGCCACGCGCTCATTGCGCGCATCCGTTCACGCGCTATCGCCCCCTTTTTTGATCCAACCGCTCACCGATGTAGCGCTTGCGCCCACTACGCGCGCCGCCGCCGATATGCTCGCGCCCTCTATACACATCTGAACCGCCTGCCGCTTGACTTGCTCCGGGAAGCGCGGTTGCGCTGCGTCCGCCGTGTACTTCCGCTTGCAATCGCCGCGCTTGTACACTTGCCTGCCGCGTGTGTGTCCGTCTTTGGGCATCCAATTGGAGCCGCAGTGTCGGCATCTGATGTCGTGTCTATATGACCGCTCGCGCGCCATAGATCGCCTCCTAGATAGTAGTGGTCTGAGCGCCATTATATCTAATACCACTCGATTTTGTGAATACCCCGTGTTGGACAACCGCGCCGAGTATGTCAGCGAGCGCGTCATATGGACGCCGCGCGCCATCGCGCCGATTAGTGAATACGCAATTACATGGGCAGAGCGGGATAAACTTGCCGCCCTGCTCGAAGGGAAAACCCTATGACCGCCTCAAGCCAACACACCCCCAACGCCCTCTACTTCGGCGACAACCTCCACATCCTACGCCGATGGTTCTGTTCCGCTTTCATGGTAGTTAAGTGCCATCCGATATTAGCCCCGCGCGCCGTCGCAAGTCGTCAAGTGCCGCGTGTACATCAATCAGTCTGTGACGCACAATGCAATCCCTACACTTTTCCTGAGTAACCAGGAATTCATAGCGGCGACGGCGCAGCATGTTTTTATTCACATATACATCTTCATTTGGCGCAAAGCCGGGCGATACAGAGATATGTCCCGTCGCGCTATCCCTGCCGCGCATCACCGTCGCTCCTACGTGCCTATGTGAATGCCCACACTCGACGCATTTCAGGGACTCGCGCTTAGCTACGATTTTTTATCGGGGTGATATGAGTCGTCATACACCGTCACTTGATAAAGCCATAGAGACCCTCGGCATACGGCGCAATCTCTAATCCTATCGCCCTTAGATTGGCGGCTCTTGCCAGCATTGAAGCCACGACCAGATACAGGAATGCCGCCATAACGAAACAGCCCCGGTAGCCCATCATTATTAGCGGGACGCCCTATGAGTGGGCGAGTGGCAGGGTGATGCCATTCGCATACGCCTAGCCCAGTCTCAGGATGAACCCTTAGCTTGCGCCTCTTCTGTCCGCATTGGTGGTCAGTATAGATAATAGCTTCACACTGCTTGAGCATAATACCCCCTAATATCGCTGCCACGTCTTCCCAGGTGGTGAACGGCAATGCCGCCGCCTGCGGCTTCCGCCGGTGCTTACCCTGCAGGCTTTCGTGGGGTCGAAAGTAGTTGCAGTGCGTAACTAGCCCATCGACATAGGCTTGTCCCGTATCGCGCGCCTTCAGTCCCAGCAGGGTCTTATCCCTGTCCCGTATAGTCTCCTGCAGGCGCTCACTCAGGTTGTTGTTGATTTCTGCGGAATACCCTGGCTAACGACGTGTTTCACAAGGCGGATTGGGAATGCGCGGCGCATTGCGCGGCGATAGGATGGCAAGCCATCGGTTTTGAGTTGTTCGGGCGGCTCCGCCGCCCTTTCACGCGCCATCGCCAAAGCAGTCGCCGCGGCGCGCGTTGTGCGCTCCGAGGATAGATACGCCGCCAATAGGAAGCGGCTATCGGCATCCATCACATTGAATAGCCAGTATTTCTGCCCGCCGACGTTGACAACAACTTCATCGGCAACCCAGACATCGCCAGTGTCAACCTTCGGCTTCAGCGCAGTGTCCGCCTTCGCGGTCAATTCGCGAACCCATCGGTATATGCTGACTTGCGTAGTTTCCCGCCCAAAATACTGCTTCATATTTTGCGCCGCCTTGCGATAGGACACGCCATCAAAGTACATATCCACCGCGGCGCCCTTTTCGTGGGAAGTGGCTTGTCGGCGTTGTCCGTCCGTCGGCTTGATGGGCTTGCCGCGGTCGTCAAGTTGGACAAACCGAACCGCGCCAGATGAACGGCAGGTTCGGCAAGATTGCCCAGTTTTGCGCTTACAGGTTGCCCCACAAAGATGACCCATTGCGGTATTATATGCTAAACTACCCAGCAAATGTAACAGAGCCATATGGACTGGTATTCACAAAATCGAGTGGTATTAGATATAATGGCGCTCAGACCACTACTATCTAGGAGGCGATCTATGGCGCGCGAGCGGTCATATAGACACGACATCAGATGCCGACACTGCGGCTCCAATTGGATGCCCAAAGACGGACACACACGCGGCAGGCAAGTGTACAAGCGCGGCGATTGCAAGCGGAAGTACACGGCGGACGCAGCGCAACCGCGCTTCCCGGAGCAAGTCAAGCGGCAGGCGGTTCAGATGTGTATAGAGGGCGCGAGCATATCGGCGGCGGCGCGCGTAGTGGGCGCAAGCGCTACATCGGTGAGCGGTTGGATCAAAAAAGGGGGCGATAGCGCGTGAACGGATGCGCGCAATGAGCGCGTGGCGGACAAGCGGCAGAGTATCGACAATCGTTGCGTCAACGATAGCGCTTGACGAAATGTGGACATACTTGGGCGCTAGGGTTAGTGAAAAGCGCAATGACCTGTGGGTATGGACGGCGGTGGTGGAAGAGCGCGACGGCAGCAGGTGGATGGACTTTGAGGTGGGCGGCAGGGACGAGTCCACTTTCTTGCGGTTGTTGGAGCGTCTGCCGGATGCGGAGCGCTACGAGACCGACGCATACGGAGTGTATGGGGCGCTGCCGGTCAACAAGCATGTAGTTGGGAAGTACGGGGCGGTGAACTGGTGCGAAGGGTTGCATTCGATGCTGCGCGGGAAGTTGAACAGGCTGGTTCGTCGGACAAAGGGCTGCGCAAAGAGCGTGGATATGCTGGTGAATCTGCTTGCGCTAGCCTTCTGCGACAAACTCAAACTCAATACCACTCACCACTAAGAATACCCGAAGCGTCGCACCGAAACTCAGTCATATACGCGCCGAAATACATGACTAAACAGCAAACGATTCCCAGCGCCACATAAAAGACGTTAAGACCGAATTCCGAAGATATAACCGGCAGAAAATTTATATGCGCTTCTCTTCCGGAATCGCCCGTAATCCAAGACCTCACAACCAAGACGGCATAAGAAAAGAAAATCCAATTCTCCCATACCAACTTGCCCGCGCAATCGCACTGCCGGCTCCACGTTTCTTTCAACAGCATCGCTCCCTCCAACCATTCACACGACGGCCAGCCCCAAGCTAACAGTCGCACGCCCGCGCCATCGCGTTCTTAGGATTGCAACCATATCTAAGCGCCGCCCGCTTAGCTTGCGCCGCCGTCCGAAACTTATCATCTTTGCGATGCGCCACGGTCGGATACAGAGTTCCGTCATCCTCAATAACCCACAAATGGTAATGACGATCAGGCTTCTTATCGCCCCCGGAACTAACCGGCGGCATAAATCTCTCAGGAAACGACAACTGCCGCATTCACACACTCCCAACAGCGCTATATTCCGCGCAATCACGCAAGCTCTTTTGGCGCACGCTCAGCTGCGCCGCCGCCTTCGCAAAACGATGCCCACCATCCGACGACCAATCAGCGCGCCTACTCCAAACATCACTCCAAATATCGCCGCGAAGTACAGCGCCCACGCCATATCAGCCATCCAAGGCGCAGCGCCGCCCCGGTCATCCCCCGATTCCACAAGAACGCCTGCAGTCTCGCCATCATTCAAGATGAGCTCATCATCCGGATCCGCAGGCATATCGGAACCTTCTAAGTATATCTCTATGCCGTCAAAGCCTTCATCCGAAGGCGTCTGCGCCAACGCAACGCCTGCAGTCAACGCCATAAGCGGCGCAAACGCAGCCAAAACCATTAGCATCCTCATCTCCAAAACCCCCTCACCCAAGTTTAGGCAGAATGAAAGCCTTAACCAGCGCCCAAAGCGCCAATCCAGCCACTGCCATAACCCCCATCGCCGCGACTATCAAACCCCAAGTCCCCCAGTCATTCCCCACCTGCTCAGAAGACTCAGGCACGACGGTAGCCGTAGCCGTCGGCTCAACATTCTCCAACTCAGCCACGCTGGTAGCCGTCGGCGCGATAGTCGGCACAACCTCAGTCGGAACCACGACAGCCGACATAGGCGTTTCAGTCGGGACAAAAGTAGCAGTAGCCGTCGGCTCCATAGACGGAACCACCGGCAAGACAATCAAAACCGTCGGAGTAGCCGTCGGCGCGATAGTCGGCGTAGCAGTCGGCGTAGCAGTGGAAACCAATATAGTCGTAGCCGTAATCACAGCCGCCATCGTAGCCGTCTTAGTAGGCGCGGGCGTCTCAGTCGGCGCTGGCGTTTTAGTGGACGCAGGCATCTCGGTAGCCGTGGCAGTAGCCGTAGCAGTCTTAGTAGGCCAAGGCGTGGATGTATTCTTATAGTCAACCGGAGGATATGTAACCGTCGGCGTCAAAGTGAAAGTCGGCGTAGCCGTACTCGTCTTAGTAGCGGTAGCCGTCATAGTCGACGTTGCGGTTAGCGTAGGAGTAGGCGTAAAAGTAGGAGTGAACGTAGGCGTGGCGGACGCAGTAGCCGTAGGCGTAAGACGCTCAGTCTGCGCCGGCGCAGGCGTCAAAGTCGCCGTAGCCGTGGGAACCCGCGTCCGCGTAGGAACTATATTCAACACCACCTCAAGATGATGAGAAACCTCATTATCCTTGTACTCGCCCTCGCTATGCGCCACATGAGGCAGCAAGAACATATACGAAGCCCTAGCCCTAAACCTGCCGTCAGCGCGCACAAACACAGGCTGCGGCGTGGCCCAACTATCCGCTTCAAACGAAAGCGTCAGCTCGTCCGCAAAACCGCCGCCCGCCGAACCCCTAAGCAGCAAATCCCCGCCGCCGTCTATATGTATCTCAGTGGCATCGTCAGCCGGACGACTCATCAGCGCCACCTCATAACGCCCCTCCCCCCCCATTCCTGATCGTTATCGACGATGCGCTCAGCGCCAAGCCGCGCTCATCGTCATCCTGCACCACAACGGATAGCGAAGCCGAAATATCGCTGTACCCGCCGCTGGACGCGCTATGCAAGATAGCCCCAGCGCGTTCATCATCAGGGTTATCGTAATCGTCGTCTATCGCGCTCACCCTAATAGAGACGGGTGTGTTCCAAGCGGCAGGCGCGAACTCCACGCTCGCGGGATCAACCTCAAAAGCGTCGGGCGCGCCTTCGGGCATCACAACGGACAGCGCAACCTCTACAGGCATAAGCGGCATGCTTGCAAGCGAAAGCGCGTATTCCACCGACGTAGGAATATGCTCCGCCGGAGTCTCATCGCCTTCCGCCGGCATCCCACCGGACTCGCGCAACGCCATGCTCAGGATTTGAGCATTGTCGGCTAATCCGAGTTGCGCACGGTAGCCTGCCTCGCGCTGGGCGGCGCTAGTGGACGCCGCCCACGCAAAGCATCCCAGCGCCGCAATCGCCGCGATTGCGCTAATGCAGCGCCCAAGGAACGATGCCCGAACCCGCACAGCCATAGAGCAAAAGATCCCAGCCAGCGCCCTATTCGCTGACCGTTATCCAAGTGCCGCTGACGTCGGATCCGCTCTGCTGGATCGTAAAGCCCGAACTGTCGCTATCCGTGATCGTGATAGTGTATGTAGCGCTGACTGCGCTCGCGGGCGCGGTAACGCTCCTAGACCATGCAGGCGTCCAAGCGCTGCCGGGACTGGTTGAACTAGGAACGAACCCAGTATCATAGTCCGTCTTTTTAGCGGCGTCGTCGTTGGACGCCGTAAAAGTCAGCACGACCACTTCGGCAGTCGGATGATCCACCGAGTCGTCGTCTATCTGGACGCATATCTTCTGAGCGGCGTTCCACTCGTCGCTGGACTTGTTGTAGGCGAGCGTAACCGTACTGCCGCTAGATTGCCATGAGGATACTGTACTGCACGCCCCCGCAGGCTTCTTAGCCCACCTGAAGTCGTCGTCCGGATCCTTGTTATCCTGAGCGCCCGTAAGCGTCAGCTTCACAGGCCCGATCTGCGGACGAGACTCCAACTCCACATCCAACTCTATGTATGTATCGCCGCTTGTGCCTTCATTAACCGCCTGCGTCCAGCCTGCAGACGAATCGCCGCCTATGCCGGTGGCATCAAGCCCGATCCCGCGGGTGGCGTCATCCGTAACCGCCACCACGAGGAACTGATCCGCGAGGGATCTGTAATTCGTGAACTTATGCTTTATCCGAGTTCGCTTCTCGCCGCCCAGATCATCGTAGTCGTCATCACGCGCGCGAACCTTGATAGTCTGAGGGTCATCCCACTTATGCACGGACGTACTTGAGATAGTCGTCGCGAGAGTGGCGAAGTAGATGGTGACCTCATCGCTCCAATCCGAATCGGTGGAGCAAGCCCCCAAACAGACCTGAATCATCTGCGGCGATTTATCAGGCGTACTCGTGCTAAGCGCCGTTCCGTCATAAGCCATGCCGTCAATGGTGACGTCTTCGACCGAAATCACGGCCTTCACCGCGGCGGTAAGACTCGCCGGCGTCCCATTGTTCGGATTGGAGTCCAACTCCAACGTGTAAGACTTCGCGACCCCGAAGCTGTTGTGCCACCTGTCGCCGGACTGCCCGCCGGCTTCAAGCAGCTCAAAGCCATCCCCGAACAGGTTCGCACCCCCAACGCCACCGCCGAAACCCATCTCATCGGACAGCTGCATTACGCTTGCGTACACAGCAGGGGCAGCCTGCAAAGCCACGCCCCCAAACAGCGCAATCGCCGCCAGCGCAAACGCCAGCGCGGGGAGCAACCCCACCTTCCGCACTACACTTGTCTTAATTCGCGCCATGCCTCACCTCGCTTCTTCCTCTCGTAACTAACGCGGATAAATCCGATAGTACCAACCCCATCATCCCAAAGATATAATCCATAGCATAGCGTTCGAAGAATTTACCCCAATACCGCTATATCGCCTTCAACCTCCATATCAGGACTCAGGATCAATGCGATGCAGACGCCCGCCCGACACTCCGTAGATGATCCCGCCAAGCGTCTCAGCCGATTCGTAAAAACTATAGGCGTTAAGACGCGTGGCATTGCCCTGCGTCGGCTCAAAGCGCCAACCCTTAGTAGGCTCATTGTAGAACGCGTATATCTGACCTGCGCGATACGCAGACGCAGGCGGCAAACGAGACCTTTGATCGCCGCTCAAAATCACCAGCCAGGGAACCGCCCGAACTGCCGAAGCCACGCCCGTATCTATATCGACGCTGCGCAGACTGCTTCCAATAATTATCCACAGCGTCGTCCCATCACTTACAAGCGAATGAAGCCCATTGCGCAACGGCGTTTTCTCGCCCCTGCTGTTCAGAGTGGTTATCTTTACCTTTTCCGTAGCCGTCATATTAGCCACATCTATCTCATTCAGGTAAAGTTCCCGCCCATCACTTGTACCGATCGTCGACAGCAAATAAGGCTTGCCGCCCACAACCGCGGCTCCTCTAACGGACGCCCCCGCCCGGCGAGTCCCGCTCATCAAACCCAAGCTCGCAACCGCGCCCGTCGTAGGATTGATCTCACTCAACGTCCAACCGCCGCCGCCGTAAAGACGCCCGTTATGCGCAAAAAGCCATTCGGGATGGAAACCGTTTTGCAGACCCACGCCCTCATTTTCCCTCAAAGAAAGCGATGATGGACTGAACGTAACCGTAGCCGCATGCCACGTCACCTTTATCGCGGCGCTAACCCCCGACCACGCGCCGGAAGCGTATCTAACCGTAGCGCGATAGAACCGAGCTATCGGACTGGAATAACTCTCGACGGACTTCGTGACGCTGCGCCAATCGCCGCAAGCCGCCGCATTCGCGGCGTCATCGTCAAAACACCTCTCATAGCGTGTCTGCGACTCGCTAATGTTGCCGTGATGCGCGTTGTCGGCAGGCTTGTCCGCGCTCAAAGTCACCGACTGACCGACTAGCGGGTTCTGCTTATCCACGCTAAAAAGAGGCGGACGCGGCGAAGGCGTTGCGGTATAAGTCGGCGTAGGAGTAACCGTAGGCGTTGAGGTAGGCGTCGGCGTCGCAGTCACAACCCGAACACGAAGCCGATAATCTCTAACATCATCATCGGCGTCCGTAAGCCTCAAAGTCAGATTATAACTGCCGCCCGAACCCCTAGTGTAACGCGGCCCGTTGATCCTAATGCTGTATGGATCAGTAATCCTGTATCCATACTGATTAGAAAACGGAATACTCACTCTCCCGTGATTCGAAGAAGAATAACTCCAATGCCAAATACGATTTGTAATGTAGTCGGCAGGACTCGTCAGCGAAACCCCCTCCAACACCCATTTCCAATTCGTCGCGTTGTGGGGCTGGCTAGACTGAACGGAGCCGCGAATTACACTGCCGTCGGGTCCAATAAGCTCAGCCCTGACCGGCCGATTCCCATCATTTATCACATAGCTTTGACTATTGCCGTAACGACTGACAAAAGACACAGATGGATTACGAGACAGGTTGTAACCGCCATAACTGGAAATCAGGCTTGGAGTAGAATCCGCGTTGGGCTTGTCGTGCTTATGCCAATGAAAGGCGTTAGCGCGCACTTCAAAAGCGCGCGGAGTCGGAGTAGGCGTATTCGTCCCGTAACGCCCTGTGCTCCAACGATACCAGGTAAAACTGCTGTGAGTATGATCATGATGAGTAACCCATCGCTCCTCATCGTGACCTGAATGACCATGCCTATGTACAATCGGCGCATATGTGCCGGTAGCCGTGGGCGTGCGAGTAACTGTAGGCGTCGCCGTAGAAGTTCGCGTCGGCGTGAAAGTCGGACCCGTAGGAGTGTTAGTTGGCGTCGGCGTCTTAGTAGCAGTCCCTGTAGCCGTAGGCGTGGCGGTTTTAGTTGGCGTCGGCGTTAACGTGCTAACTCTAAGAATCCGGTCCACAATAAGTCGCACGCTACCGCTAAAACCCTGGGGGCCTCTAATGCGAAGAGTATAACTGCCCGCGTTCAAATCCACGGCTAACTGAGCAGATCCACTTGCCGATCTACCCCCTAATTCTATCCCGTATTCAGCCGACAACGGATTTCCTGCAGTATCTGTAATGGAAAGAAATAATCTGCTCCGCGGGTTCGCCAAGCAGAAACTTTTGCTTCCTGAACCATTAGAAATAGATTCGGTAGTCCAGCCAAACGAAAGCTCACGAGGCTGCGAAGACGAAGAACAAGTCGACTGCGCCGCCGTCTCAGGCGTACTCGTAGCCGTAGGCGTGTCCGGAACGACCAACGCCGCCTCAATAGGCGCAGCAGGAATCGTCGCGGTTGCCGTATAAGTGGGCGTTACAGTGTAAGTCGGAGTCGCAGTAGGCGCATCACCAGCATCGGCCACGCGCTTAACGCCTACACGCAATCCAACACGAGCCGCCGCCGTATCGCCGTCGGCATCCCGCACAGTCAACTCAAACCAGTGGCAACGCCCGTCTCCCCTAATCTCATCAGGATCAAGCGTCAGCGCATAAACGCTCTCATGCTCTACGCGATGCCCGTATTGATCCGAGAACCTGACGCGCTCCCCGCCATCCGGCGACGTATAGTACGGCTCTTGCCATACATGGTCTTCCAGCGAGAGGAATGTCTGCGTCAATCCGTCCAGCGCATATGCCCAATTATCCGCCGAGGCGTCCTCACCGTCCCAGCGCGTTTCAATCGGAACTACTGCGCCGTCGGAGTCCGTTAGCTCATAAGTCAGCGGCGCGTTGCCGCCGTCAACGAATACGGAATGAAAGAGTGAACCGCCGGCGCCGAAAGTCCTGCACTCGCCGCCGGCGAGTATTTCAGGCTCCGAATCCTCGCCGCCCGCGGGATGTTTATGCCAATGAGTGCGCCCACCGCCCTCATAGCGCGCGGCAGTGCCGTCATTCCCGACGACCCACCATTCGTAATCGTCGTGAGAATGTCCGTGTCCGTCGTGCGGATGCTCATGGAACACGGGGCCGAAGCCTTCGGGGCCAAGAGTAGGCGTAGGGATAAGATCGTCGGAACCCTGCGCGGGAACGCCGAATGTTTCAGACGACCAGACGCCCATGGCGAGCGCGCCCAGAACAAAAACGGCGGCGAGCGCTGCAGTCCGAAAACGTACGGATACGCTTCTCATCCTCTTCACCGACCCTACAATCCCAAAGAAGCGGCTCACGCGCCCGCCCAAAATTAAAGGCGGGCAGCCTGAAGCATAACTATATCCTAGCGGTGAGAAATGCGGAATTCAACAAAGAACGCGGCACTGTCAGGGCTTGAAGCAGTCAACAGAGAAGACAAAGTCAAGATGAACTGCGATACGAAACCTCTGACTGGCAGATTTTGGGTCCAACCAGCCTGGACTTCTCTTTCAAATGCCCCAAATAATAGGCTATGTTCTCTTTGTCCGGAACGCAGGGTCCAAGAGTAATAACGCTGCGGGTTGTCAGCAGATTACGCGCAGACAAACTCGCATCATTGTAATAATGTCGTATCCCTTTTGCGCCTGAATTGTCATCGAAGCAGATCTCATCGCCCATCGCTTTGATGGACGGAACTGTCTTTATCATCCTAGCCTCATTTTCATATCTGTAGTACGTACTCTTGTACAAATAGAGCATAGCTTCTACTTCCTCAGACAACGCGTAATCCAATCTTCCCTTAAAATCGAATGAGACATCCATTATGGGCTTTACCGATTCCATTATTATGGATTTTTGAGATGTCAGCACTTCTTCTATTTTATCAGCTATACGCGACGCCTCTTTCTTATCTATGCCGTATTTGACCTTGTACAAACGGGTAGCAGGCACTTCCACCATTATGGAACATCCCGTGCATTCTCGACCGTAGGTTCGCCAGAATACAAGGTTATCTCGATCATTAACGCCCTTGGATTGCCTCGAAGCATCAGGAATTATGAACGAAGACACATAGGCGCAAGGTGACTTATCACCTATCAGAGCCTTTAGTTCCGCATAGTTATCTATATCTAACATATTTATCAGGTACTTGCCTTCATCCGGATCATTGAAATGAAACGTGTCATAAAGCCGCAGATAACTGCGCTCATTCTCTATGTAGTCGCGGAACATCTTGATGACAGTATCGACTTTAGTGTAGTGAACAACAAGTGCCTTGCCATCATCGCCGCCGCCTACAAGGTGTCGATCTTTGAACGGCATAAATTCATTCGACACCACGTCATTTAGAGCAGGAAGCACAATCGCTTCCACTCCGGCGAGGAGATTGCTCTCATTCTGGTTCCGCTCAAACCTGTTTAGCAACGCTTCTACTCTAACGCGAAGCTTTTCTAACGGACTAATGCTGTTCACCAAGTCAGCGCCCCTTTTCCCTGTGTGTAAAATAGGCTATCGGAACCGAAGAATATCAGTAATTCTCTTGTGGATAGCACCCCAGCTGAACCGAGCGTCTCCCCTGCTCTCATCAACCAGGTAATGCGGCTCTTCCAAATCGCCCTGCGCGCGCCGCGGACGAAACGAGCAATAAGGATGGCACTCTTCGTTGATAACGCCCATTTTGGCGGCGACGAACTGGTAGTCTTGCTGCGCTGCCGGCGGCCACCAATCCTGCGCCAGCAAATACCGAAGCATCATATTAACTTCCATGCCCGCAACACTCAAGCTGAAAGGGAATACATTTTGGTTGTTATCGCGCTCATCCAAAGGCAAATTATTGATATAAGACGGATTGTCCAAAGAGCCGTCTAGTTCAGCAGTCACCATACCCGTATTGTACTGTCCATTGCAGCGCAGGCAGCAATGATACGGAGTGATGGTATGCGCGCGCCAATGCGCCGAAAATAGAGTATCCTTCTTCCTATCCGTCTCCACGGCTACGCCGCCGTCAATAACAGGAATCAGATGCGCATGCGCGATAAAGTTCAATACATCGCGCGCCAACGGCCTGTCAACGCAACTGAAGATGACGTCGCAGTCTAAGGCCGCCTTGTACGCCGCCTTATCCCGAATTGAAATCGGCAAGGCGTCGATATGAATCTTTTCGGCTGTGGCATTTCGCCGAAACGCCTTCGCCGCCAAATCTACCTTGAGTTTGCCGACGTCTTTGACAGATCCGTAAAGCAGCCTATCCAAGTTATGCCGCTCTACTCTGTCGGGGTCAATCAGCGTAATTTTGCCGACGCCGATGCGCGCCATAGACTCCGCCACTATGCAGCCCACGCTGCCGACGCCGACAATGCCTACATTTAGGCGAGATATAATGTCTTGCGCTTGCGCGCCCCAAGTGTCATAGGTTCTTCGGAGAACATCCCGCCTAGGTTGCGGAGGCGCAAGATTATCGTTGAACTGTACCCGATATTGCCCGGGGCCTACGATGCGCACTTTGTCGCACCATCGGCGGAGCATCCGCTTGCCGTCTCTTTCCCAGAATCTTGCGCTCCAATAACCGTCGATTCCAAGCGTCAAGCCGAGCAACGGCAATCCAGTAGCCCCCGCAGGATATGCCGCTACATCTCGTTCAGCCTCGACATCCGCGCCGCTCATTCCCTGCCATCCTGAACCTAGGATGACTGTGCATTAGAGCGATGCCCGCGTTTTGCTGAACAGCCCCTCTTATAGCCCGCGCCAAGTACTGCGGCTCGAAGCTGGCGTTGCCGTGCAATAAGCGCTCTTTCGCTTTTGGCAAAATGATGCGGTCAATCAAAGCAGTGAAACGAGCCCGTCCGGTTGACGGACGCCAAAGAGCAAAGCATATGTCTTCTTGCCGCTCATCATTGCGATAATGCTGCAGAAGATGTTTGCTGCTAATTTGATCTGCATCGAAACTAAAAGCGGCTTCGTATCTCACACATCGCTCCATATTCGGCGCAGGTGCTCAGATATGTAGTTGTGCATATGTTTCGTCAGCAACTGATCCCAAAAGCCGCCGGGCGGTCTGCTCATAGCAAGCCACGTCATATCATCCGGTCCGGTATAGGACTGCACTGCGCCCCCCTTTCCATCATCTATCGGGGGAGATACATGTATCCAATGCGGGGGATATTCAGGGTATCCCTCCTCTTGAAAGCTGACGCCCACTCGAACTGCCTCGCCTTTGTGAGAACCCGCTTGAATTTCGTAATCAAAGGCGACCACCCTGCCGTGTGGACTATCGAATTCAGTAGTTTTATGGCCCAAGGCTTCCAGCTCGGCGCGCACCCGATCAACGCTTTGAGGCATTTTCATCCCTTCACATACAGACTTACGCGACCTGCGTAGGAGCGTCGCGAAGTGTAATGAACACGCTGTCCTCAGACAGATTTACCCAGTCATTCCGGCCATAGCGTCCTTTGTCCCCATCCAACAAGTAGTTTTCGGGCTTGCCGGGAATGGCTCCCTCTTTCTCTGCGAGCTCAAGTATATCGTGAGCCACCACCTTCTCATGCTCCATTTGCATCTCGATGCCGTTGACCTTGAGAGTAAATGTTTCAGCCATTTCACTTGCTCCTTAAAGTAAAGCGATGTGTGTAGATCATGATGCAATCATAACACAAAATCGCCAAGGTTGTATGGCTTCGCATCAATCCAAAGATACGATTGTCGGGAAGACAACTTAACGATTGCCCATACGCAGAAAACCCCATAACGCCAAGTTTTGACTAAACCCAATAGAAACATTATTATCTCCGACAACTTGCTTAAAGCCTGCTACGCGCATACGCCAGCAAATAGGCGTAGGCAAGAGTTAAAGAGAACGGAGCGAGTATAAACACCACGGCAGAGGCCGTCAAAGTCAACCGCTCAGAATATATCCGAACAAACCTAGTCCAAGCATCGCGCGCGAGATACTTGATAAATCCAAGTTAAAAGCGTATAAAGCGCAACAGCCCTCAAAAAGGCGAATAAAACAACGACAGAAACGATTCATCTTGCCCCCAAAAGACCCGTGCGGCTCTTACAAGGTTGCTTGTTTGGATCGGCACAGATGAAGCCGCGCCCAAGCGCACGGCGCATATCAACATTAGAGGCATGCTGATAACCGACGCCCGTCAATTCAACGCCAACCCATTCTATCCTGCACGCGGCGCAGGCAGCTGGTTGCCGTGGGCAGCGGTTACCATGTCGGCAGACGATAACACAGACCGCAATCTACGCCGCCTGGAGCCACTAGCGCACGACGCGCTTCACTACAAGCAACTGGACAATCCTGATGAAGTAGAGCAAGTTCATAAAGAACTACGCTTTCTACAGAAAGAAATAAACCAAATCAGTGGTTTATGGAAAACTACCCCGGACGCCCTCTTCCAAAGAGCGCTTGCATCGGCTGCCCCTACCATAGCGACAGAATATGGAAACAGATGAAGGAACATGACGCTGAATCCTTCGAAGACGCGGTCTATGTGGACTGGGCAATTCGCAATGTCGAACGAAGCAAAGGCGCGCTGACGGGCGTCGCATACTTGCACAGCTCCCGCAAGCCTCTAAATGAGGTGAACTTCAACGACTCGCTAACGGAAAGCGATGCGATGCAACAAGAATGCGAAGGACTCTGCGGAGTCTAGCCAATGTTAGAGATGCAAGAAACATACAATACTTCCAGATCAGAGCGATCAGACGCGCTTATAGGGCTAGACCATATACGCCCGATATATTGGCTGCCCAAAGATAATTTGGCGGCCGAAGCGCTGATTCCCTGTTTCGCCGCCGCAGAGCGGGTAGATAGCATGATGGGATTCTTCTCAAGCGAATCTCTCGCCGCGCTCGCTCCGGGACTAGCTACATTCATAGACAACCCAACAAGCCCCTTTCGGCTAATTGTATGTCCGCTGCTCAAACAGGAAGATCAAGAGGCTCTCAAAGAAGGCGTTTCACAGTCAGACGCCGCTATCATTGCCGCCAATGCGATCAGGGAGACGCTCAACACGGAGGACTTTATAAAGCGCCACACCCTCAAATGCCTCGCATGGCTTCTGGCGGCGGGGCGCATAGAAATCAAGATAGCCCTAATGCGCGAAGGACTGTTCCATCCCAAAGTCTGGCTTTTCTATCACGGACAGCATGCCCTTGCCGCTCACGGCTCCAGCAACGCCACCGGAGCCGGACTTCAAAAGAATATCGAACAAGTTGCGATAGCGCGATCTTGGAGCGGCGACGAAAATTACACAATCCAAACCCTGCAAAACAAGTTCAGGGCTTTGTGGAACGATCAAGAAACGGACTGCGTTGTAGTGAATATGCCCGAAGCTGTCCGCCAAGACCTGCTGCGCGACTATAAACCCGCTATACCACCAACCGAAGACGACCTCAACGCGCTGTACAGCAAAGCGGTAAATTCGCAGAGCGTCGCAGAAACGGCAACGGACTATACATTGCCCGAATTCGCCATACCCGCATCGCTGGAATACCGGACAGGCGCATTCGCGCATCAAGGCGCAGCCGTTCAAGCGTGGCTCGACAACGACTGCCGCGGCGTACTAGAGATGGCAACAGGATCCGGCAAAACCATCACGGCGATGATATGCGCCAAAAAGTTGGCGGAGCGCATCAACAAGCCCCTGCTAATTGTGGTAGCCGCGCCCTACGTCCCGCTTATTGAGCAGTGGCGCGACGAAATCGAACCCTTCGGTCTGAAGCCGCGCACCATCGGCGAAGCGGGCGGGGCAAAGGCGCGCGCCCGCTTGCTTGGACGCATCAAACGGCAAATCCGAAGACACGGACAGGATGTTCAGGCTATCGTCTTATCGCACGATGCCCTATGCAATCCCCACTTCCAGGAAACGCTCTCAAACTTCGGATGCGCCACCCTGCTCATCGCCGACGAAGTTCACAACTTGGGCCGCGCTCAGTTCATTGACGCGCCGCCCGACTTCTTCGACTATCGGCTTGGATTGTCCGCAACCCCGGCGCGCCAATATGACGCTGAAGGCACGGCCGACCTGTTCGCATACTTTGGCGATGTGGTGTACAAGTACGGATTGGATGAAGCCATCGGCAACTGCCTCGTCCCCTACGACTACTTCATACACCCCGTTGAGCTGACAGCGGACGAACTTGAAGAATGGAACGAATTATCCGATAAAATCAGGGCGCAGGCGTGGCGTGAAAAAGAAGAAGCGCCGCCTAGCGAATACCTTGCGAAGCTCCTGCGCGATAGGCGCGCGGCGCTGGAGAACGCGGCGAATAAAGTAGCTGAGCTAAGGCGCTTGTTGGCGTTGGAAACTCGCGACAGCCTACGCCACACACTTATTTACGCTTCAGACAAGAACCCAACTCAGTTGGAAGCAGTGAACCGCCTGTTGAATGAGCGCGGCGTTCTTTATCATCAGCTCACCGCGAAAGAGACTTCCAACCGCAGCAAGACAAACGCTATATTGCAAGACTTCCAACATGGAACACTGCAGGTTCTGACGGCGAAGCGGGTTCTTGACGAAGGCGTCAACATTCCGCAGGTGCGAAAGGCGTACATACTGGCAAGCACAACGGTGGCAAGGCAATGGACGCAAAGGCGCGGGCGGCTATTGCGCAGGTGCGACGCCATAGGTAAGATGTACGGCGAAATACACGATTTCGTGGCGCTGCCGCCGGCAGACGGCTATCAATCGGCGGATGACCGCGCCATATATCGCAGCGAATTGTCGCGGGCGCAAGAATTCGCTAGACTAGCGCGCAACGCAGGCAGCATTGACGGACCGTTGGACACGATAATGGAACTCATTCGCGGCGCGGCAATATAATTGGGGAGCGCGATATGCCAATCAACGAACAGAAAGTCATCGGCATACTGCGGCAAGAAGTGAAAAACGTCCCCAACCGTTGCCCCGGGTATCACGGCGAGTTGGAAGAAACTATTGCCGATATATTTATGCTTGAACGAACCAACCGCGAAAGGCGCATCAACATTCAGCAGGAAATCGACGCCAAATGCGATGCGTCAGGCAAATGGTTAGCCGCGCGGCAATCCTAGTTCACATCCCGTTAGAGAAGGCGGATGGCAGTGAAGATACTCCGAGCCCGCTTCCAAAATTTCAGATTGCTGCGCGACGTCGAGATTGACTTTTCTACGGACGCGGATAAGCCCCTGACCGTCATACGCGCGGAAAATGAGAGCGGCAAGACCACTTTGTTAGTAGGCTTGCAGTGGGGATTGTACGGCGAAGACGCTCTGCCGGGCGGCAGGGACAGGGACTTTCGGCTTCATCCCATAAATTGGGAGGCGTCCGCCGGGCAGCCCAACATCTCCGTTGAGATCGATTTAGAGTTGTCATCGTTCCATAAGACGCGGCAAGGCAAAATCCTCAATCGCCCTGAGGTGTTCCGCGTATCACGAATGGCGCGCGAAACTCTAACTGCCGGCAAATGGGGGCGGGACGCCACTTCATTAACCCTGCATCGCCGCACTAGCGACGGTTGGGAACGAGAGATCTTCCCTCAACGGATACTCGATGAACATCTATCGCTAGATCTGAGAGAAGTTTTCTTTACCGACGGCGACGACGTTCTCAGATTCATAGAGTCCACCGACGCATCGTCTAGACGAGGGCGCGTAGAGAACGCTATCAGGTCTTTGTTGGCGCTAGACACCATCGAGGCGGCGTTGAGCCACATTAAAACCACTTCGCGCAAAGCAAACGCCGCCGCCAAGAATATCGGCGCCAACGAATCCATCGAAGAAGTGGCAACCGAACTCGATAAGGTCGAGTCTGAAATAGAACAACACGAAAGCATAATCGCCGACGCTGCGGCTGAGTTGTCCGTCCTTGATGTCAAACTCGCGGAAATCAACGCTGAAATCAGCAAAGCCCTTATGAAGGGCGATAAGGCTGATTTGGAACGCAGGCGCGCCCGCAATGACGCGGCTTCCAATGAAGCGAACAAGGACAAGAAAGCCGCTGAGGAAGCCCATAGCGAACTGTTTCGGAGCATGGAGTTTTCGCGCGACATCATCGCTGCGCCGTTACAGAAGGCTATGGATATGCTTGCCGACCTTCGCAGCAAAGAGCAATTTCCCAAGGCTTCCATTCCCTTGCTGCAAGACATTCTGCAGGCGCGGGTTTGCTTTTGCGGCGAAGCGGTGCACGATGCCGACGCATCGTCCGAGCACAGACGGCGGCGCATCCAAGATCTGATTGAGAACAGCCGAAAGGCTGACGAACTGCAAAGCGTGTTGACTGAAGTCTATTTCGCCACGAATGCGCTCTCCGAAATTTCGTCGGCGGGCGCGACGACTTGGAGCGAACAGTTCGAAGCGGTCGCAAAGCGGCGCGACGACTTGGAAGAGAGGATTGACGAACTAGGCAAAGAAGCCAGCGACTTAGACGCGCAGATACGGCAACTCGGCGACGTGGACATCGCGCTGCTGCAGGATAGCCAACGCAAGTTTGCCGCCATGCGCGATAGCAAGAGAGACGCCCGCGTCCGAAGCGAAACTATGCGCGCCAATCTGCTTGATCAGTCAGAAAGCCTGAAACGCCGCCGCGACAGCCTGCTGCGGGAACAAACGAAAGGCGCGAACATTCTCGCCAACCTTAACGTGGCGCAGGATGTGAAAGACGTCCTTGAGCGCGCCTATAGCCGAATGACGCATGAGGAACTGAACAAAGTCAGCACCCTCATGAACGGCTATTTTCTTGAGATGATAGGCTCCGACCCCGAACAGAGCTCCATCATACGACGCGCTGCGATAAGCGAGCGGTTCGACATTCTTGTGTATGGGACGGATGACAGGGAGTTAAATCCCGACCGGGATATAAACGGCGCGGCGCGCAGAGCGCTGACGTTGGCGTTCATCATGGCGCTAACCAAGGTGAGCGAGGTAGCCGCGCCCAATATCATAGACACGCCGCTGGGCATGATGAGCGGCTATGTCAAGCGGGCGGTGTTGAAAACGCTTGCCCGCGAAAGCTCGCAACTGATTCTGTTCCTCACCCGATCGGAAATAGCCGAATGCGAAGACATAATAGACGAAACCGCAGGGCGCGTCATCACGCTAACCAACACCGCGCACTATCCGCTGATGCTTGAATTCCCGCCCGACGCCATGCCTTCGCAAGTAGTGCGATGCGACTGTGACCACCGCTCCGACTGCCGAATATGCCGACGGCGCGCGCATGAGCCAATCGCCGTGAACTAGATCTAGGGACAAACGCCAATGACGCAGCGCTACCACAATCCGTTCTCTAACGCTCGGTTGGTATATCCGATTGACCAGGGAGACTACTACAACCGCTTTGCGAAAAACCAAAGTTCATTGCGCGTCGACGAGAGTCCATTCCCGCGCATGATCGATTTCTGGTGGGCGGGACTATTGTTAGCCGCGCGAAACGAACTCAAGCCCGTCGATCTAAACGAACATCGGACAAGGTACTTTGCGACAGGGTCTATCTTGGACAGCGATCCTTGGCGCATACAATACCTACGGCTCATCGCCCTGCAGTTCGAAGGCGAACCGGAGGCGCTCACCAATCACGCCGCGATAATCGCGCTGGCTAACGGCTTGGCCGCGGCAGGCGTTCCCTGCGTAGTGGAAATGCTGACCAGCGGCGATGAACCGCCTATATGGAACCTATCCAACGCGGTGGAGCGGTTGTTGGCTGAGTAGCGCCGCGCCCCCGTAGAGTCGATGCCTGTCCGTGCAGAATCGGTTTCGGCGTCGTCTAAACTACCCGTGTTGGCAACGCTGCGTTCTCGCTTCCTGTAATGCGTCTGTATCGTTCCGTGAGATCTTCAGCCGACTTTTTGGAGTTTCCCAGCATGTGCAAGAGAATATCGCGAAGGAGCGCCTTGTTGGAGTTAAGTATTCTTCCTGTCCTGGTATCCCGCATAAGCTCAACATACGGAGCTTCGCTAAGGTTTGTAGGAAGTTCTGCCGCTAGTTCAGCCGCTTCGGAAAGCGACAGGGTTTTGGTTTTGGTCAATTCAGCCACGACGCGCGCAAATATATCCAGCCCTATGGGCCTGAACAAGGCGCTGCCGCCATGACTGCCGCGATGCTTCGCAACAATCGGCTCCGTATCTGTCGCAGCGAAGAACTCTCCGACTTCTTGGATGCTGGCTCCCAATTCCATGAAGAAGTTTTGAGCCAGTTTGAAGTATTCGTCTAACAGGTCATCTGTTGGACGAACTCGCTGTAAATCCCGCCTGATCTTTTTCAAGGGGGTCTGCGCTTGCGAAAAAAGTATGCCTAAAACGTCGTAGAGATTGCCGATCGTTGTAAGGCTATGAGTGTTATTAACCGGCATATTGTTTCCGGCGACGAAAGCGATTCTGTCGCCGCCAAAGAGCGCTGTATCCTCAACGAGTCGGCGGGCACAAATTGCCATTACATCGTCTTCATCCAAGGCGATGATTTCACCTTTGCGTACCGGACGCGCTGTCTTATTCAGGGTTGTGAATAGCCGTCTTGTCCGTTGAAGACCGACCGGCGTATCTTCATGCGCTACGAATATGACGGATACCTCATCGTGAAGTTCGCTGTTTTCGTTATTCCTGACAACCCTCTTTATCCCGGAGAGGCGGTGCTGTCCGTCAACAGCGAATAGGCTTTCATCGCCGTTCAAGGTAAGAAACCCGACTGACTCAATAGTTTCTTCACTCAGATTATTCAGAGACTCATCGTTGCGGCTGTTCACATCTGATAGCGGATGCCAGTTTGGTTCCCCGTCGTAGGTTGCCACGACTAGCGAGTTGAAGAAGCGTTCTTGAACATTACTCAAGTATCGAGCAATTTCCTCGCTGCGTCGACTATTCAACTCGCGTTGAATCATGTCAGAGAGCGATTTGTTCTGATGCACTTCGTTTGCGTAACTCACTCTACGAGCAAGTTCATCGATGCTCATGAGGCAGGAATAGTAAGCCCTGTCTCCCATCACTCCGCGTAGGGCAGGCAGTATTAGACGCCCGTTCTTACTTATCGTCATGAGAACGCTCTCCTCATTTTCCCTATTTCAGCCTCAATGTCACGCTGTGAAAATGGCGGCAAAAGGGCGGAATTAAGTTGTTCCTCAATCCTCTTCAGCTCTTCCGATGATACATCATCTTCGACCGAAACGTAGTAAAACCTCAAAATATCGCGCCAATCAATGATCATACGCGATACAAGCGGACGTTTTAGTATGTGTCCCCAAGAAAGGTAATCGCGATACCTTTCACGCAAGGATCTGTTTGAATCTCTGCCTGCTATGCCGATGTACATGACGTAACCATGCGGCGGCAAAGCGTTGTTTGGGGATTGCGCTACGAAAGCATAAATCCCACGCTTGTCGGCAGGAATTTGGGTTATTTCGTCAGCAACCCCGTACTGGATAGATTGCCACGTTAATACGGGAATCACATAATCATCCCTGGTCATGAATTGAGGATTCAAAATAAATCGAACCCTGTACCGACCAATTTGTTCATGAGCGCGATTCGCGAAGTCAGATATTTCAGGTGGAATGGTCATCATATTGTGTAACCCATTTATTTATGACAAGCCACGCACACTTTCGCTTGCCCGTACAAGTCGTCAATGTCAATCGGCTCTGCGTCGGGACGCAGCGGGTTGGGAACGCGCTTAGCCCGCAATCGCGCTAGACGGCGTTGGTGTTCTTCTCTGATGTTCGCCACACGCTCCGGGTTCGCAAGATCGGTTAGCGATTCACCTGGAATCCAAGTGAAGGGCGAGCCGCTTTCCACTGCAGTCTTTTCGTATGTCTTGGCTTCTTCGAAGTACTGAGGGTGGCGCTCCATCAGGCGCACCCATTCTATCTTTTGCTGAAAGAAGCAGAATGTGCAGCCGCTGCGGGTGCGCCATTCGTAGTACGCCGGCAATCCGATGCCCGCCCCGTCCAGCAATTCCAATACCCCCGCCTTGTCTATCCCGGCTTCTTTGAGCGGCAGGCGCACGATGAGTTTATCGCGCTTGGACGAATAGCCTTCCCGATACTCTTCGTCCGCGCGAATGGCGACGTAGCTATACACGGTATCGCCGGCATCCAGCATCGGGCGCACCCACTCCTCAAACGGCTGCAATTTCAGCTTGCGGGTACACCAGCGCGCTTGATGAGACGGCAGGAAGTTGTTGAACTGACGCAGCCAAAAGTCAAAGTCGCGGTCGGGGTTGAGGCGAGTTATCGGCTTGCCCAAGAAGCCCTCTAGTTTGACCAGAAATTCGTACACCTCCGGCAATTCCTTGCCGGTGTCGGTGAAGAAGTAGTCGATGCTAAGATCGGGGCGGGCGTCGCGCATGAATACCGCAAGCGCCGCGCTGTCGCGCCCGCCGGACAACCCAAGCACATGCCGCTCAGTTCCGGACATTCGCTACGCCTCCGGCTTTGGTTTCGCATTGATGTATCTAGCGGACATTTCGGCAAGCGCCGCAAGCGCCACATCCTTATCCAATCCGTTGCGGGATTGTAGCCTTTCTTCCAAGTCTTTGACAAGCGCGTCTATCTCCGCGCGGCGCTGTTCGGGAACCTTGAAGCGTTCATACGCCGGCGCGCCGTTCAGTCCAACCGCAATTGCTATGGAACGCTGCCCGTCTGCGCGCCCGCTGATGTGCGCGAATGTCTCCAAGTCGATGAATTCACGAGACTGGCGCGCTAATTCGATAGCGGCGCGGTCAACGTCCGCGTCCGACCATTCGCGCGGAGGCTTGTTGATGGCCAGGCTTGCCAGAGCCTCGGTTGCGGCGTCGGAGCCGTCGAACTCGGCAATTCGCATTGTGAACGATTCCATGCGATGGTCGCCGCTAATCCCTCGGATGTTGTCAGCGCGGGCTTGCAAAGCGTTAATTGCGCGGTCCGAATCAGCGGCGACGCCTAATTCGGACAACATAGCGTCGCGCAGGCGTTTCAACATTTTAGGATACGAAGCGCGTAGTTCCAACATCCCGCTCTTGAGGCGCGCGGGCGCATCCTCATTGCGTTCAGCAAGGGATGCCAATTCGTTGAAAATGACCTTGTTCGGGTCGTGGGCGTCTTTGAGTATTCGCCTGACCCTCTTTGCGTTTTCGGAAATCAACGCCGTGCGCTCCGTCCACTTGGGCAAACCGTCATAGGCCGCTACAAGCGCCCGCGCCACTTCGAGCGGCTCGGCGTTCTCGTCCAAAGCGATTGACGCGATTTGACGGGTAGCAGCGGTCATATTGCGCCAGAACTTCGCCTGATCAACGCGGTACTTGCCCATCCAGCGAACCGAAATATGCTGCGGAGTTCTACTCAGAATATCGGCGTCGATTTCGGCTAACGCCGGCTGAAACACGCCATCGCGGTAGAACGCAAGGTTGCTTTTGTGGGACATAAGAAAAGCCGCCGCGATGACCGGCATAACCCCGTCTTTGACGCCGTAAGGCGCTTGCCTCCAAATTTCGTAGATCGCTTGCATACTCACCGCTTTGTCGGAGTTGCGCTTTAGCAATCCCTCGGCGGCCTTCCAAATATGGCTGAAATTCTTGCAGGCGTTTTGCGGTATGCCGAATGACCACGTGCCGCCGATCTTGCGATACAACCCCGTTTCGCCTAGCAGCGAATCAAACAATCCCCCCTCGATCGGATAGCCTGCGATGCCGAGCCGCTCTTTGCCTTCATCGGCAACCATATGGCGCAAGAGGATGTTTCGTCCCGTTGCCCCATTTGAAGACGGCCGTATGCGATTCAACAGTTCGTTGAATATGCAAGGCGATTTCGAGAAGCGGCTGTCCGCGACATCCGACGCAACGGCACTTAGGTTTGCCAAGCCAAGCCTTCTCTTACTTCCGTCGCCGAAGTGCCATACTGCGTTGTCAAGCGCGCGCTCAAGCGCGCTCGCTATGCGCTCTTCGGCCGACGCTATGCGGGAACGCACTTCCGCGCGCGCGACTCCGTCGCCCCGAAGTTCAGGCGTGGTTTCCGAAATCCACTTCAGCGCCTGCAGCTCCCGCATCAGCGATGGCAGCAATCGGTCAAACCGATTAGGCGTCCCAATCGCTATATCCACGCGCGCTTTCTGTGCCATATTCAGCGCGGCGTTCACCGCTTCGATGCCGTTTTGCCCAAGAGCGCTTTCGTCAGTCCGAATTGTCAGTACGAACGCGCCCGCCGAACCTTCACTCAAGCACTCGCCGCTTATGCAGGCGCAAACGGTCGCGTCAATGTCCGAAAAGAGCGAAACGATAACGTCGTACCAGCGCAACGCGCCGAATTGATGATAGTGGTGCTTGGCGAATATAGGTCTCAGTTTGCTATGCTGCCCCAGCATTTGGGCGTCAGGCGTGAAATTTGCGTAGGCAGTGTCTAGCGCGGCGTCTATGTCGAAGTCGCTGCCTTCATAGACGCCGTAAGAACCGCTGAATTCTCGATAGATGACCATAGACCATTTCTGCAAATCGGAAAGCGCGGACTTTATTTTGCGCGATGTGAAATCGTCTTTCAGCGCCAGACATAGCGCGGGTTCGCTTGCCGCGATGCCGGAGCGCTCTTTGAACAGTTCCAATAACGCAATCGTTTGCAGCAGGCGGATATGCAGATCCCCACCGCCTTTGGCTCGGCAGCGCTCTATCGCATCTACAGCCATTCCCCAACGATGCCCGTCGGAAGACGCCATTATGGAAGTTTCCATATTAAGACGCAAATAGTCCCACAGACGCGTCGGGGAATATAGTTGAGCGCAGTCCGCATTCGTCAAAAAGTCTTGAAAGCCCTCAGGCTCGGCGGAGGTTAGAAAGCCGAATAGACTGCGTTGATTCTGTCCGAAGCGGCGGCGTGAAATAGGCCCCAACAAACAGGCGACTATCGGATGCAACGGCCAGCATTCCTCAAGCGGCTTCGCTTGAAATCGGCCACCGGCGATCCCGGCCACTTCAGTCGCTAACTCGGATATGTCGCGTTCGGGCGAGGCGAATTCTATCGCGCGCGATAGCAGCGCCAATTGCTCTTCTGAGCTAGCGTCGATGGCGACGTCGACATATCGCCCCTGTATCTTCGCCCATTCGTCGCGGATTTCGCGGGACAATCGGTTGGAGTATTCCTCAAACGCTTGATGCAGCGCGCCCACGACGATAAGGCGGTTGTCGCTGCGCGAAGCCAACTCGGCCAACTGCTGAAAGAAGTAAATGTCTGCTCCGTTGTAAGCCGCGCCTTCAAGAAATTTGCCCATTTCGTCTATGATGACCAGCAGACCGCCGCGCTCGCCCGAATCCCGCCGCGCTATGCGCGCGAGAGCGTCTAGCGCTTCCTCATCGCTCCATTCCTCATTTCGTTGCCCCCGCTTCAGTTTGTTTTGAACAATAGCAGCGCCGATTGCTTGCGCGGGGCGCGTCCTTCGCCCAACCACAGGCAAGACTCGCCAACCCTTGGATTTCGGAGGGAGCGCCTCTCGAATAACTGCGGTCGTATCTTTTCCAAGAGCCCGTTCGGCTCGTTCCCTGACCTGCGCGTTGCTGTCTAGAGCGGCTGCCAGCGCTACCGCTAAGCTAGACTTGCCCGCGCCATAAGGACCAGTCCAGGTGAACGCCGCTTGTCCCGTCTCTGCGATGTGCCGCGCCATTGTTCGCAGGGCGACCGCTGAGGACGGCGGGCATATAAACCCTTCCAAAGCCGACGGTTTGGATATATCGGAATCAATGCGGACGGCGCGTTGAAACGCCCGCGCGACTCGCACCCTATCTGACAGCGGCATAGCGCCCTCTTTTGAAGCTAGAGCTTTCGTAGTCCATTGAAAGCGTCTCAATGTCGTGGACTTTGTCGGTCTCGCCGGTTCTGACTAGCTGCCGCAGTCCCGCGGTTTCCGACCAGCGATAAATTCCCTTGCTTGTTTCTTCCAATTGTCCGCACAGATCGAATAGGCTGTTTTCATCCAATAAGAACACTCTGCCGGGGGAACCGGGCTCATGCGCCAACGCGTCGAATGACAATGAGGTTAGCCCGGGGAACCGGGCGCGCCAGAATTGGGCGAGCGCATAGCCAAACGCGCCGGCGCCCAGCGAACGTTTCGGTCCGCGGATGAATCTGAACCTGTCCCTCGTTTGCTGCGTCAGCAAGCCTAGCTCAGTCAGCGGCGATTCCATTTCGTCTTCAAAGGTTGATTTTGAGGAAGGCGCATGAGCGGCGTAAGTGCGAATGAAACAAGCCACATCCCGCTTTATTGTGGAGGGCGCAACCCGCTTCCAATCCATGTTTGACACAACATTTTGAAGTTGCCTCTCCATTGCATCGCGCTCGAAATCAATTTCATTGAAGCAATTGAACGCCCAAAACCAGGTTGTCTTTTGCGCTGCGCTGCTACTAAGATTCCAATGGATGATCCATGAAGTCGACGGATTCTCCATGAACGGATCGCGCCCTGTGTCATCCTGAAACATAAACCTTCCCAAGTCGGTTACGGTCTCTGTGCCGTTAGAGTCGGCAATGATGCCGGCCGCCTTCGCCCAATGGCGCATAGAGGAAACCATATTCTTGCCAACGCCGAGGTGCGCGGCAGCGCCTTCCCTCAGGAAGACGGAGCGTTCATTTTCCTGTGGATCTGTCGCAAAGTCGTAGGCCTTTTTCAGCCACCCATATCTGAGAGTGAATGTCTCATGACCGGAGAATTGCGGATTTTTGATTTGATTCAGCAGTCCGTTCATTCCATACTTCTTTAACTGGAAGATAGTTCTAGTTCACATTAGCGTGTGGCAGGCATAACTTTATAGTACTTTATGGTCTTATAGCGATTAAGTTTCTGAGAAAACACGTGGATACGATTTACGCCGACTACCAAGCCTCAACGCCTATTGACCCGCGCGTTCTCGACGCGATGACGGACTATTGGCGCGGCGCTTACGGCAATCCTCACTCATCCGACCACATCGTCGGATGGCGCGCGGCGCAGGTCGTCGAACAGGCGGCCCAAGCAACAGCGCGACTGATAGGCGCGGACGCCGATGAGATTGTGTTCACATCAGGCGCGACGGAAGCGAACAACCTTGCGCTTATGGGTTTGGCGCGCCGCGCGCCGCTGGGAAGAAACCGAATCCTTGTCAGCGCCATAGAGCATAAGTGCGTTCTTGAAACGGCCCGCGCGCTTGCCGAGCGTGAAGACTTCATCATTGAAACTATTCCCGTCGACCGCGACGGATTCGTGATTATCGATGCGATTCGGGATATGTTAGACGAAACGGCATTGGCGGCGTCCGTGATGGCGGTCAACAATGAGATAGGGACGATACAGGACATTGCGGCGGTGTCCGAAGCGCTTGAACCTCACGGAACGCTGCTTCACTGCGACGCGGCGCAAGCGCCCTGCGCTATGGATACGAATAGACTTGCCGAATATGCAGACCTAATTAGTCTGTCCGCTCACAAGTTTTACGGGCCGCAAGGCATCGGCGCGCTCTACATTCGGCGCGGCCTGCAACCAATGGTGGAGCCTATCATACACGGCGGCGGACAGCAGAACGGACTGCGCTCAGGCACGGTTCCTGTAGCGTTGTGCGTGGGCATGGCGGCGGCGGCGGACGAGGCAATGCGCCCGGAGCAATCGCGGGAAAGGCGGCGCATAGCGGATTTGCGCGATCTCTTTGTGAGATTGATGCAAGCATCCGGCATACGCGTCGAAGTCAACGGTCATTGGGGAAATCGCAGACATCCCGGCAACGCCAACTTGCGCTTCGTTGGACGAA
This sequence comes from Dehalococcoidia bacterium, assembly GCA_965203895.1. GTDB lineage: Bacteria > Chloroflexota > Dehalococcoidia > Lucifugimonadales > JADFKI01 > Bin90. The sequence goes on from CBDBDI010000003.1 coordinate 1,292,783, forward strand.
ATGCGGCTGACATTCTGAGCCTCGCGCAACCTCGCTTGGCGGCGTCCACCAGAGCAGCATGCGCGAGCGGAATCACGGAGCCGTCGCATGTACTTCGCGCTATCGGTTTAAGCGTGGAAGACGCCAATGCCTCAGTAAGGTTCAGTTTCGGACGGTTCAGCGCCCGCCACGAAATAGAGAATGCGGCGGCGCTGCTTGGCAACGTTATCTAACGACAAAGCGCTTCCAATAATTTACTCATGATAACCTCCACAAGCGAGACCATTGAGAACAAACAGCATGTCAAAACAATCCGGCGAAAACTTCTACATTCTGGCGCTAGATGGCGGCGGCGCTAGAGGCATCTATCCGGCGTGCGTACTCGCCAACGTCGAACGCAACCTCGGCAAACCGATAAAGGACTGCTTCGACCTAATCACAGGCACTAGCACAGGTGCTATCATCGCAGGCGCGGCAGCGGCGGGCGTAAAAATGAGCGCTGTGGTTGATCTGTTCGACAAAGAAGCCGTGCAAGTGTTCCGCAGCCGACTATCCGGCTGGGGACTTATCAGAAGCAAATACACGCGCGCACGCCTTGAACAACTACTAAAAGAGTATCTTCCCAATAAGCCGTTGGGTGAAATATCCAAGCCGCTGCTCATAACAAGCTCCAGCATATCAACAGGCGGCGTGCATGTTTTCAAATCCAAGTATCTTGACGAGCTCGGAGAACAATACTTGCGGGACGGAGATGTTCTATTGAGTGACGCCGTACTAGCGTCATGCGCCGCGCCATCATATTTCGACCCCGTGCAGGTAGGCGACTACCTTCTAGCCGACGGCGGCCTATGGGCAAACAATCCTTCGATTCTAGCGGTGACAGAGGCGGTGTCGAAATTCAATCGCCCGATAGAGCAGGTGCATATCCTGTCGATTGGGACGGGAAAGCCGCTTAACTTATACCGACGCAGGCGCTTCTGGGGATTAGCGACCGGATGGGGCAGGCAGAAGCTAGTTGAATACTTCCTCAGTCTGCAGTCTCAAGCCTCCACCAATATGGCAAGCCTTCTGCTTGGCGATAGATACTTTCGCCTTGACCCTGAAATAGAACATTGGGGACTAGACGACACAAAGCATCTTCACAACTTGAAGGCGATGGCTGACCGCGATTTCAACCGCTTCAGCAAGGAAATCATGGAAAAGATGAGACTCGCCGCCCCCCAATAGGGAAGAAGTCCTTTAATCCATATCAACTGCCCTTCCATTGCGCGCGCATTTTGCTAGAATGGATTAGGCGGATTTGCCGGATAGTCCACAACAACAAGGGGCTTAGACATGACAAAGAACAACACGGAATTCGGAGAGTTCCTAAGAGATGAGGTGAACCTCAACAAGAATAGAATCAAACGGCTGGAAAGCGGCGTCAGAGGTGTAACCGACTCTCTTAAAAAACACCTTACAGGCTTTCAAACAACGGAACCGCAAGGATCATACGCTCTTAGAACCCTCATCAAGCCGGTAGATGACGACGACGAATACGACGTCGACATACAAGTCGTGATGAACCCCAACCCGGAAATGGAGCCCAAAGACTACATCAACGAAGTGTACAAAGCGTTGAAGGCGGATCAAACCTACGCCGATAAAGTCAGGCTCAAGACGCGTTGTGTAACCGTCGACTACGCCGGCGACTTCCACCTAGACGTCGTTCCTAGAATCACAGATGACGGAACGCACTACATCTTCAACAGAATAGAAAACGAGCGCGAAGAAACGGACGGAACAGGTTATCGTGAATGGTTCAAAGATAAGAATCGCATAACGGGAGGCAACCTGAGGCGAGTCGTCAAGCTACTGAAGTACCTACGGGATCACAAGGGCAATTATACAGCCAAATCAATCATACTGACGACGCTTGCCGCCAATGCCATAGAAGAATACGATGAAGGAAACGAAGCCGTGAGCACAGTCGCCGATACGCTTGTAACGGCACTTACGCGAATGGACGACTACCTTCAGAGAAACCCCAATATGCCCGAAATCAGAAATCCAGTCTTGGCTTCGGAGAATTTCAACCGACACTGGGATCAGACAAAATACGCCAACTTCAGAAAGAGAGTGAACTCGCACGCGCGAAAAGCGCGTGACGCGAAGAACGCGAAGACGAGCGAAGAAGCAATCAAGTTGTGGCAGGATCTGTTCGGCGACAATTTCGGGAAAGGCTCATCAGGCGGCGGCGGCAAAGGCAGTAACTCCCTGCCTAATCCGCCAAGCCCATCAAGCGGAAGCCACGGACAACGGAGCGCCGTTGTGCCTACCATTATTAGACCGCGCAAGCCATACGCCGGCGCGCAAATATCCAATCAAACAATCCCTGACACCATAACCCTATCCGTATCTAATGAGGATTTGGAACTATTGAAGCGGGAACAGCCGGGGTTGTCATACGATGCCGAAACCAACACAATCCGCGGCAATATAAGATTCACCGCAGAATATGACACAGAGAACGGCGATATAGCTGTTTGGGCAGAACAACTATCAGACCCAGTGTACAAAAACCCCAATATGCTCATATGCGACGCTTTCGAAATTGAAATCCAATTGAGATTTCACCCGTCGCAGTACAACCCTTGGCCGGATGTCGTAGAGACCGCAGGACGAATCCAGCAAATAATGGATGAGCAAAAAATTGTCAACAAAGCGGATATGCACTGTTTCCCAAGAAATTCCGGAAACGCCTGCTGTCTCGGCTTCAAAGCATATTCCGATGAAAAAATTGAAATAGCCCAATTCATCAGAGAAATGGTAATTCCATTTTTCTATAGGATCGCATATGTAGAACGCCATGGACTAAAAGCGGCCCAAACAGAACTATGGGGAGAATATCCTCACGGCAATGAAAAGGCAGAGCCCGAATATATCCGTGAATTACGAAACATGAACAAAGTAGGCAAAAACGCCTTATGCGCCTGCGGAAGCAACAAGAAATACAAGAATTGCCACCTAGCAGAAGTGGATGCAGCAAGACGACTAGGAATCTACTACAAAAACATATAAAGCTCCGATAAAAATCAAATAGTCAACGCCTCATATCTAGCCTACTCGAACCACATCATCCTTCGCCACGCTCATCCTAACTAAGTCATATTCCAGCGCCCGCTGTCTAGTGAAGGACAGATATAAGCGATTAGAACAAAATGTGGCTTGACCAAGCTCCTTATTGCGGCTTCGATAAACCAGAAGCGCTAAAATGCAGCGCAAAGTCTAAATAAGGTGAACAAGGAGTTCAATGCCATGCCAAAACACGATACCTACAACTACACTTACAGGGAAGGACGAGAAGTCTCACATCGAGGGATAACTAATGATCCCGAACGTCGAGAGAAAGAGCATCAGCGCAAACGCACCAGAGGAAAACTAACCGTGGACGGCAATGCAAAGACCCGTGAAGGCGCGCTCAAAGTCGAACGCGGGCAAACCAAAACCAAAGGCTATAACGCCAAAAAGCAGACGCCCAACCGATCGACAGCACAAAAGACAAAGCCGCGCAAGCCTCCTGGCAAAAGAAATGACGACTTTCCACAAAGGACGCGCAGCAACAGACCCTAATGCGGCAATGCAATTGAAAGCATGGACAATTTAACGGCGACGCAGCGCCGAAAGGCTATGTCCAACAACCAAGGACGCACCAAGCCCGAACTCGCGCTTGCGTCCGCTCTATGGCGCGCCGGTTTGCGCTATCTAACCGCCAAAGGCTATAAAGCTAAGTTCGGAAGAACGCTATACGGTCAACCCGACGTCATATTCACTCGAAAGCGAGTCGTCGTATTCGTCGACGGATGCTTCTGGCACGGCTGCCCGCGCTGCCGCAAGTCCGCAGGAATGAAGTCCGAATTCTGGATAACTAAGATAAAGGCTAACAAATTGCGCGATCTTCAAGTTACCGCCTGCCTTGAAAGAAAAGGATGGCGCGTAGTCAGAATACCCGAACACGACTTGAAAACCGAATGCGCGCTGTCCCATACGCTTGTCCGCTTACTGACGGTTCTTCGTTCATAACCGGAGCAAAATGCCGTTTTCCCAGCCTCATTCTGATATAATGTTGGGCGGAAGGGTAAGCGCATGATAAAAGCCATAGACTTCTTCTGCGGCGCCGGCGGACTAACGCGGGGGTTGCTGGATGCGGGGATCAACGTAGTCGCGGGAGTGGACGACGACGAGCGTCTGCGTGAGACGTACGAGCGAAATAACGCTCCCAGCCAACTCATAGCCAAAGACGTCAAAGATATAGACATAGAGTCTCTGCACACTAAATTAGGCATTGCGCCCGGCGATACAATGCTATACGCGGCGTGCACACCTTGCCAACCGTTCTCCACCCTAAACACCATGAAGGGCGAGGACGACAGGAAGGCGCTACTGCTCGACTTTGCCGAAATAGTAGCCAAAAGCCCGCCCGACTTCATACTGGTAGAGAACGTGCCGGGACTAAACAACGCTATCGGCAGAGAAATATACCAGGAATTTGAAGACGTCCTGAATAGAGAGGGATTCAGCATAGACGCCGGTATGCTTGACGCCAAGAACTTCGGCGTCCCGCAAACCCGCAGACGCTTCATACTATTAGCTTCCAGACACGGCAAACTATCCCTACCCGCGCCCGACGCCCCAAATAAAGTGAAAACCGTCAGAGACGGCATCGCAAACTACCCCGTTATAACCGACGGCGAAAAATTGGACTATCCCCCAAATCACGAGGCGCGAAAGCTGCGTCCGCATCATAAGCGCATAGTTGAAGCGGTTCCGAAAGACGGCGGAAGCAGAAGCGATGTAGCAGACACCTCAATCCTGCTCAAGTGTCATCAAAGGCATCCCAAAGCTCATAAGGACGTCTTCGGACGAATGGCTTGGGATAAGCCGAGCCCCACTTTGACATGCCGTTGCGTGGACGTATACTGCGGACGCTTTATACATCCGGAGCAGAACCGCGGCATCTCGTTGCGCGAAGCCGCCGCCCTTCAAACTTTTGGAGACGACTACGAATTCTTCGGCACATCGTTCATTGAAAAGTCTCGCCAAATAGGAAACGCCGTTCCCGTTGAGTTTGCAAAACGGCTGGGAGATGCTATAATTCATTCAACGATGAGAGTAGCAAATGACCCAGACAGCCATAACCAACATAAACGCCGAGTGCTCGCTGAGTCTCAACTACAGCGGCCGGATTATTGATCATCTGGGAATTCAGATGTACCAAAGCCCAGTAGCTGCAATTGCCGAACTCGTGGCAAATGCTTGGGACGCAGATGCCGATAATGTGAAAATCGAGCTGCCAAACACGACTAATAAGCATGCCGAAATCGTCGTTGCAGACGACGGAATCGGAATGACTTTTGATGAATGCGACAAGCGATTTCTAATTGTAGGATACGCGCGGCGCGGGAGTAGCAACGTCGAGCGATCAATAACAAAAGAACGAAAGATTCTTGGGCGCAAGGGAATTGGGAAATTCGCAGGTTTCGGCATAGCTCAGGTAATCCATATTGAAACGGTCAGCCAAACCAACGGCGAGAGAACCGTTTTCGAAATGGACATAGAGAAGTTGCGCGCCGATAGTTATGTTAATCCCGAAGGAACAAATATCGAAGTCCTCGAATACGAAGAACCCGACGAAGATAGGAAACAACGCCACGGAACCACTATCAGACTTAGGAAGCTTTCCTTGTCTCGTCGACGAAACCCAGAGAACTTCGCCCATAGCATGGCCAGAAGGTTTTTGCTTCATCAAACAGCTGCCGGCTTTAACGTTTCAGTTAACGGCTCGCCTCTGCCTGAGTCTAACGAACTGCTTCCAGAGCAGTTTTCGTTTCCAACTGACTACACCCAGGATGAATGCCCTGATGGACTCCAACTTGATGGAGACTGGGGCAAAGAGAAAGTTGGAGAACACGATGTCAGATGGCGATTTCGGTTCTATGAAGAACCAATTGCCGATGAAGAGCTTAGAGGCATAAGCGTGTTCGCCGGCGGCAAAATGGTGCAAGCACCTTTCTTCTTCAATATCACCCGCGGGTTGACGGGGCAACACGGCCAACAATACATATCCGGACAGATTCAAGCCGACTACCTCGACGAGCAAGAAGAAGACCTAACCGCTCCCGAACGTCAGCGAATCAATTGGGAACACTCTGCCGCAACCCCGCTTCTTGAATGGGGAGAAAATCGGTTGCGTGACCTTCTAAAGATATGGGTAAGAAGACGAGGCGAAAAACGTGAACGTCAACTCCAAGAGCGCATAGGGGTATTCGGTGAACGCCTCAACAAATTGAGCAAAAGCGAGCAAAAGACCGTATCGCAGGCAATAAGGCGAATAGGGCAGATAGAGACATTAACTCAAACCCAATTCGAAGACCTAGGGGAAGCAATTATCGTTGCTTGGGAGCAAGGACGCCTCAAAGACTTGATAACTGAAATATCAGGCGTAGAGATTCTCGCGCCTGATAGATTGGTAGAAATACTGGTGGAAGCAGATGTCCTAATGGCTCTTAATATAGCGGAAGCCGTTAAGACTAAGCTGTCCATCGTAAACGAACTAAAGCAGAGAATAAAGGACAAAGAACTTGAGAACGAATTTCGAGACTACATAAGCAACCATCCGTGGATAATATCTCCGCAATGGGAAACTTTTGCAAAAGAGAGAAACGTCCATGGACTTAATCGCGCGGCAAATGAAGCTGGCATCAATACGCATGAAGGTTTCAGCGGTAGAGTGGATCTTGCTCTAGCAAGTGGGGATCATCTGCTAATCCTGGAATTTATGCGGCCTGGCCTTACGCTAGATTGGGATCACGTGGAACGCTTCGAACGATATGTAAGAATCGTCCGCGAAGGGTTGCAAGTTAACACTGGTGGCAGATTCAGCAGAGTAACCGGCTACGTCGTCGCAGACAAAATAAACAGACAGAGCGGTATGGCGGGAAGAATACAGGCATTGAGGCGAGAAGACATGTTTGCATTGGATTGGGAGACACTCTTCTCCAATGCAACGGCGCAATGGGATGAGTTCATCGATATCCTAGCCGCGAGAGATCCCGACGACGAAAGACTTCAGGCACTACGAACCACTCGCAGTGAATCGTAATCAGGCATTCCCATCCAACGTTCCGCATCAATCAATGCCTTCTCCCCAGCGCGCTTATTCCGCGAACCGCCAAGCTGCTTCAAAAAGAACGGCGTGTCAACCCTTCGGCACTGATCCCTCAAAGAGCGCGCCCAACGATATCCATCGGTCTTGTGCCGGGCCCGCTTTCGCCGCCGACGATTACCCACTGCAGCGCGCCTCTATTTAGCCACTCAGTCAGGTCAAGACGCTCTAGCAGAGGTTCGGCGGATACGAAACGCACAGCCGCGGGCAACCGCTCCAATACAGTCAGCCTTGGCGCGTACTTTTGGCTTTCAACCGAAGTTCCTATCCAGATGTTGGGCGGCCAACCATCCGCGAACTCCGATTCATACTTGCGCCACCAAGCTGCAGCGCGCCCCGGACGCTTTGTAAGCACCTGAAATATATGCCCACGCTTTGCGGAAGCCTCGCGCATTACCGAGAACATCTCAGTCACATAGTCAAATGGAACTCTGGGATGAAAGACATCGGACATGCTATTCACAAAGACATAGCGCGGCTTTTTCCAAGACAGCGGCGCGTGCAGTCTATCAGGCATAAGCCTAACGTCGTCCGGCGCAGTCTGATAGCCGGGAGCGCCCATAGCTTTTAAGCACGGATAAAGCTTGAACATATAGCAATTATCACAACCATGCGAAACCTTCGTGCAACCCGTTACCGGATTCCAAGTCGTGTCCGTCCACTCAATCCCCGCCATACGCCGCTCACCTCATCTCATCACCCAAACGGCATTTAGCATAACAGAACGCTCTACGTATGTTCTACACATATGTACACGAAAAGTCAAGCGTCGTCAGTTATTTAGTCCAGTGCAAATAAATGGCGCAGTTCAAACTACGCCATCCATCACCATTTTCATTTCTTTCAGCATCAGATCTCAGACTTTTCCCATATTAGCTGGAGTTTACCGGTAGCGGGAGAAAACTCCAGGACTAAATTGTCCGCGCCTACTTGGTTTAATTGCTCGATCAGATACTCGATCGATAACCGTACAGTGAAAGTACGTGATACACCATTTTCATAGTAATCCGCCATAGCCATGTGCCAGCATGACGGCCCATTCTCTATCGCAACGATGTCGCACTCTGGACACTCCTTCCATATAAGCTTAACCATTTGCACATTACAGCACACCGGTTCTTGGGAAGGGTTTGCTATATACGTCTGATCACAAATTTTGCAGATGTAATGAGACGTTCCCTCTAGATTTAGTATGTCCCTAAGATTGAATCTGCCCGTAAAGCGGGCTGTCTTCTCACCATTGGGACCAAATCCTATGTCAGGGGAGCTAGAGCTATCTATTCTGCGATTCACCTCAACCCCATACCGAGGATCCATCGCGATCCACATGGCATAGATAGCAAAGAGTAACTGGTCTGCCTTTTCATTTATTTCCCGTAATACAACCGCATTCTGAGACACTTCCTTCTCCTCACGAACCATCACTACACGCCCAGGCCGGTAGAATGGAATGAACCCGGAAGTAACGGAAGCCCGCAAGTCGGGGACGTAGAACTCATCAATCTGAGGAAGTATATCGAGGTTCCCGTGGATGATCGTATTCCGGTCATCAACTATACGATCATACGCGATTTTGACATTCGACAGCTCGTTTTCATAGCTGCGTACGTCCTTACTCTTTCTCGCCTTCCACAGGTCTTTGACGTCGCGGCTTATGTATCCTCTCCCATCGCGACTTTCCCCAATCAAGACAGTACGAATACGATATATCTCGTGTTCTGCAATTGACCACTTAAATTGGATCACGCTCCGCAACCAGTGCGTTGAATTATCCAACAACGTTGCAGTATTTTTCGGGTGAAAGGGTAGCAAGAACTCCATATCATATCTCCCGCAATAAATGCTACTTCACAACGAACCAACCACCCTCTCCCACCGCCTTCCTCAATTACGCAAAGCATAACAAATTATGCTTCCAACGCAAGCGCCAACACACTCTCATTCACAATATCCCACATCCCACTCACTATATCAACATCACATTATCCCCGAATAGTACCATTTCGGTGACAATTGACTAATATCAACAAATCGGAGCCCAACCAAACGCATTCACCTACCTCTAACCTTCCCTCAAAACCACATCAACAGTCTGAAGCCAACCCCACGCGCTGCGCCTCCGCCATATCTGTACCGCTAGGAATACCACCGCCCCAATTACGATGACGCTCACGAAAATTATTCACAGGAGTACCATGTCGATTTCACAGTTAGCGCTTTTGGGAGCGCCGCCGCGGCTATATGCTTTAACACGGCGTTCCGGCGGCATTGGGCGCGCTATTTCCTCAATAATGCGCTTTTCGGGAAAATTAAGTTCCAGCGCAATTTTGGTATTTCGGTAGGTGGATTCTCTTTTGTCCGTGCGTACATAGATTACGGCGTCTTTCGCCAATATCGGCCGGCACTTTGCAAACACTTGCTGAAGCAATCGCCGATATTGGCGCTGATTGCTGAACTTGCCGCCGTATCGGTTGCTAACGCGGGCAACCGGGCATTCGGGTCCACCCAGCAGCCATATCCTGAGCCACTGGTCGTAATAATAGTTTGTAACGTTGTGATAGGGAGGCGAGGTGATGAGAAGCCGAACCTTGTCCCGTTCGCCTTCTTTGACTTCCCGCGCGATACGGGGAAGCCGTTGACGGCTGTCTCCGAGATATACAACCGCATTGTGGGTTCTCGGCGCGCCATGGACATAACGCCATGCAATACGAGCTTTAAGGAATGCCACAGGGTCGGTATCGGGCGGAGTGAGCCCCTTCTCTCGCCACCAACGGATGCAGTAGTTCGGCGCCATTGCGGCGCTTTGCCGCATCTGATTGGATAAAGCCGCTCCCTGCTTGCCGTGCAATGAGATGAGGAGCAACGCCATCAGGACACGGTCCGCATTTGCCTGACGCCAGTTTAGATGAGCGCGGGCCGCCAGTAGGAACTCGCGCACTTGAGGCGTGTAGCAGTGGTGAAAGAATGGAGGCAGCGCTGCCGCCGCGCCTCGATATTGTTCGGAGATGTCGCCGATGAACTCCAGCTTATCAATTACGGCTTTATGCTCACTGGGCTTGAGTTTGGCGTTAGCATAGACATACCCCAGTGGATTGATGTCTATGCCAATGGCGGCGCGTCCTGCGACGGCGGCACTAAATATAGCGGCGCCTCTGCCAGCGAATGGATCGAGCACGGTTTCGCCGGGGTGAGTATATTCGTCGACTGCCCAGTCGGTGAACGCAGTGGGGAACATACCGTAATAAGGGCCGATGCCGGCCCAACGAGCTTCAGCCGTGCCGTACTTGGCGCTTTGCTTGGCAATAGTCATTTTAGAGAGAACATCCCTCGTAGTATTTCCGCGCCTGCTTTGAGAGGTATGGCGGCATGGGCGTGCGCTCTTACCAACGGCGCGAAGCCATCTTCATAAAGATAGGTCGACAACTCGTCCATAATGTCCAGGATTTCGCCTAGGCGGGGAAAGGCGACGAGGCTAACGCATTCTGCATTGCGCCCGGCGTTGTTCACGATTGGAGTTGTGATTACGGAGTGCTGCCCATTGCGGTTTTTGTAGAGGATTTTGCGTCCGTAATAAGTTTGACGGCCGAAATCGTTGGCGCCGGGTGGACGGTGAAATATATGGCGGTTGACATATTCCATTGTGGGCGCGAGTGCGGTCGAATCGGACAGCGTCGAGCGGGGTCCGTCGCTATCTGACCAGTCCAGTTGGCTCAGGTGTTCCAGGAATTGCCCTGTTTTTTCGATACCTATCAGCAGTATGCCGGGGTACCCGTCTTGCGTTTGCTTGTTGTGTATGCGCGCTATCTCATCCCGCACCCAAGTATGCAGCCAGGCCGGCATGCCGAAAATGGCTAACGGGCCGTCCAGAACAAAGGCGGTATCGCGCATGAAAGCCGGATTGTTAGCCTGATCGCAGTAGCGCAGGATGTTGACTAGGGTTAGCTGCTCGGTCACTTGCTGAAACAGGGTATAAACCTGTCCGTTAGGGCCGGCTTCGTTAAAACGCTCGTGAATGCCCAACGCATCGGTGGGATAGATAGGTTCGCGCTTGGGGCAAGGGCAAGAGCGCTTCGATGCGCAAGACGGCGGCATTATAATTTCTTTGCAGTCTTCCACCGGACAGGCAATCTTTTGATTTCGAGACGGACGATTAGCGGTGATTGCCAGTAAGGTACCTAGCAGAGACTCGTGTCCCTTTTCGATGCTTCCCTGCAGGGTGTGATAGATAGTGCGGCGAAAGTATCGCTTGGGCGAATCGTTGGGGCAGCCGCGCTGGGCTACGTTACAGCCGGGCAGCACAGCATCCAGCGCCTCGCATTCCTCCATATCTCGAATTTCGCTGGGTCTAGGTATTCGCTTAGGGTTCGGGTTCTTAATGGCGCGCAGATCCAATACCACCGCCGCGATACGCATCAGCGCCGCTTCTGCGCCGGGATAGCCATTGCGGACGACGGTGGGGACTGTGGAGCCGTCAATGGCGATGACTCTGGCAATGTAATCGCGATCTCTGGCAGGCACGACGACATCCGGTAGTTCATGCAGTTCGTTGGCATCTTTGATGTTGATAACGCCTTGAAACTCCAGCACGCTTTGGCTGCTTGTCAGTCCGGGCAGAGATTCGCCGGAGGCGAATTCGTTGGGATAAGGCATAAATCCACTCTTGATTATATGAGGCGGTTAGAATATGAGCCGTTGCTATTGGGCGGCATCGAGCTGAAGCGGTATATCTGCGCGGGTATGGTGTAGGGGCTGGAGTGGGTTCTGACGCGCGCGAAGCCTGGCTCATTGGTCTTGCGGATGCTAGGCGTAAAATCCTCGAAGTCATAGTATTTGTCCAGCTCGCGGGTTTCGCCCTTGCTATTTAAGTATGAGATGAACCAGTTCTCCGTATTAGTGAGGATGTTGGTCTGCACCGAGGACGGCTCCTGAGTGGAGTACACTAGGCCGATGTTAAACTTTGCGCCCTCTTTGGCGATGCGCGGCCAGATTTCGGTAGTATCCGTTTCACTGCCTTTCGGCAACAAGGTATGCGCTTCTTCCACATACACTATCACGGGCGGCGGCTTCCGCAGGCTGCCGTCTGCGTTGACATCCGGGTCAACGAAATGCCGCTGCTGGTTCTCGAAAAGCCGCCACATTATTTGCTTTGCGGACTGCTCGTTCATCGCTGGATTGCCCAGCGCCTGATCTAGGATTACGAGGCGGCTCGCTTCCAAGTCATTCACAATCCGCTCTATCGGATCTTCCTGATTTTGCGCGGCGCCGTGCCAATGCCCACATTCACGGATAGCCTGCAGGCCTCGAGTGTTGTCAAAAATGCGAAGCAGTCCGTCGATCCGGTCGTCGTGCCAATTACGCCCCTTCTTCTTCAAATAGACTTGATTGAAATTGGCGTAGCTGCTGTTCCTGTCCGCCTTCCATTCTGCCAGGGCTTGACAGAAACCGTCAGCTTCATCCCAAGTCAGTCGCGCGTCCCCTTCCAACTTTTCGGCAAATCTCTGTGTACGGGCGTCTTGCTTCATAGCGCTTTTGATGTCGCCGAATAGACCTTTAGCGGATGCCGCGATATTTTGCGGCGCACGGAATCCGGCGCGATGCAGGATGGCGCGATAAAGAAAGACGGCGCGGTTGTATCGCGTTCGGGCCCCATAATCGTCCACGTCGGGCGGCGCTTCAATATCAGTAGATACGAAGGCTTGAACGTATGCCCCTGTCTCGGTTTGCAGACGTTCGTCGATTTTATCTTTTCCGGCATAAAGGCTGGCAAGCGCTTGGTCGTAGTCGGACTTGCTACTTTTCGCCGGCGGAATAGCGCCGCCGTAGAAATTGATTTTCATTATTCGGCGGTATGGGTCGTCCTTGCGCTCAACGAAGCTATGGATAACGGCGTCCCCATCCACATCCGGGTCTATGTTGTTCAGGTTGCGCAGCGCGCCTTGGTCTTGCGCGTTTTCGTTAGCGTATTCACCTTCAGGGTCGATGATGAGCTGGGCGACCCTGATAGGGTTGTCTTTGTCCAAGCGCATACGAAAGACTGCGTCGGCGATAGTTTTGACCGTATTAGATTTTCCTGTGCGCGTCATCCCGAACAGAGCGGTGCGCTTAGCGATAATGTCGGCGGTAGTCATCTTTATTGGAACAGCTTCGGGCGCGTCCTCTGAGTACGCGCTTGCCGAGTAACGCAGGCGTCCTATTTCAATGCGCCGCTCGGCTGCGTTTTCGCCTTTGGCATGGTTGACGATAATCTGCAAGCCGATTCCTGCGGGCTTGTAGATTTTCATACCCTGCCCGGCATAGAAATTGTCGATATCTGCGCTGAATGCGAGTTCATACAGCTCCGTCTGTGGGTTGAGCCGGGGACGGAAGCTGCCGAGAATGCGGCAGTGCGCGCCCGCATAGCGCATCTGATACAACGTGAGGGTGTCGGTGATGTTGTTTTCGTCGTAGTTAGATAGCGAATCCGCGGCGCGTTTGGCAGCATCCAGACGCTTTTGCTGCATCTCCATATCGCTGGGAAGCTTGCTTGCGCCGAGAACGCGGAGCAGAATGAACTGAGCATCCGCATCGTCAATCTGCGGCTTGACGTCCGGCTTCATTCTAGTTGCGATAAGCAGGCAACTATGAGGCACGCCTCCAACTGACACTTTCATAGAATCATGGATCAAGACATCGGCGGTGTCGTAGTCCATACCGATGAGATCGCCTACATTTCGCTCTTTCTGTACTGCGTCCGCTAAGTTTTGTGCGACTTCATCCTTGCTGGCTTGCAGGCGCTGGGCATGCTGAGCGTTGGCGAGAGCAGAGCCGCCGCCATTAGCGGAGCGCGGCATGGTTGCTACGGTTGTCATTTCGTTCTCCTGCGACCGACTGGAGCTGTTTGTTCTGCAGAATACCACATTCCGCTCAGGGTTGCTAATGCGACGATGTCTATGCGCAAATGCGAAAGCCGCCAGTATCGCGAACAGCAGCAGCGTGGGAAGCGAAAATATGCCCAGCATAGTCAGCGCCGGCGCGCCCTCATTCGCGGCGTCCCGCATCTTGTTCAACCACAGCAAAATCGACCCACCCCCAAACACCGCCGCATTAGTGACACCTTGATGACATTTTGATGACATCCTAACGTCACAATCATCCCCTAATCGTCCCCCAATTGTCCCCTAATAAGCGCCTAATTGTCCCCTCAAACAGATCCGGACTATCTCTAAAATACACACTTGACAATCTGCCTAAACTTCTCGATATTATATCCGTTGAACGCAATTGCGCCACCGCGCAATTTCTAGTATGGTAACGCCATCACGCCGAGTCTAGCAGAATTCAACCTATAGCCGAGGGACGAAAATGACGCAAGCGCAAGAGTGGGTAGAACGCAAGAGTGGGTAGAAATCGAACGCGGCGCATACAAGACTCAAACGAAATGCAAAGACGTAGAGATAGACGTCATCGTCGCGCCGGACACGATAATGGAAAACCACCCCGGGAATTGGGTGTTCGGCTTCGCGATTGGCGACCAGCTCATAAAACATTCAAAGCGCAACTACCCCTCCCATTGGTCGCTTCCCATAAAGCGACTTCGCACGGCCAAAAAGGTGGCGCTGAGAAAGACGCAATACCTACAGATACTCAAATGCGAGGAATGCGGAAAGCCTATGACCGAGCGCGCGAGCGGCGCAAGCTGCTGGGTCTGCTTAGGCGTATTGTGCGCCAACGACTGCGCCGCCAACCATACCTGCGAAGCCTAGCCTAATGGTCGCCTTGCCGGATACCAAGACTAAACACCCAATAGTCTGGCAATCCGATGATCGCTTGTCCACATTCTACAACGCTGACGCATTCGCGCTAATGCAGGACATCCCCGACGATAGCATCGACTGCATCTGGACGAATCGCACGGTATGTAGATTGGGTTAGCCTAATCGTTTCTTATATCAAGCAGCACATAGATAGCGAAAGCGCGCCTGTCGGCGCGAGGGGCTTCGCTGAAAAGCTTGATTGCGTCTTCTACTGTATCAATGTCTTGGATGACATCGGACTTAAGGAATGTCGCATCCGGGTCATAGTCTGCGCTGTGCCGCTTCACCTGCATAACAACGAACGTCTCAGCGAATTCTTGTATCGCAAACGGAAATCGGTTGATAGTGTCTCTGCGACAGCGGTTGCGCGCAGTTGTGTGCTGCAAAGCGCGGTAGGTTTGACGCCACGCCGGCCGGCTGCGATTAGCCTGAACGCCGCCTGCCAGCATATTCGCGCAACAATCCGCCAAGCAATGGAAGAGCGCGTAGTAGGTGGTACTCACTGCGCGGCGCAAGTTGACTTCACGGGGTCTGCCTCTGCCGGCGCTGTCCACCAAATCCCTTGCCGCTCTGGTGAAGTCAAGCGGTTGCATAATCCAACTTATTCCGCTTCTTCAGATTACGCTCCATGTACTTCCACTCCGATTTTATGATGAATGACGGAACGGGGAACACCTCTATGCCTGCGTCAATCATCTGAATGTGGATGCGTCTTATGAACCCTCCCGTCCAGCTCGGATCAAGGTTAGTCTGATCCCCGTCGAAGACGATGATGATGTGGAAGTAGTCGTCGCCGTACTCGTCGATTTCAGGCACTACGACTATCGGGTCGAATATGAATTCACCGGCAAAGCGCTTTTCGAGCGTACTGCGGACGATGGCTTCAACTTTTTCTTTCGCTTCGGCTTCCATTATGGCGCTCCCGCATGCCTAAGAATTAGTCGAGCGCGTTGCCACCTGACACTTGCCACCTCCGCACACCGGGCACTCCCGTATGTCTAATCGTTAATGTAGATTAGCGGAGTTAGTATATCAGAGATTCCGACGCAATGGGAAAGAAATTAGCAGAAAAGACAACCGTGCCGTAACCGCAGACTAATCGCCGCCGTACCGCCGCCACTCTTTCAAATCTTCGCGCATCGCGGCCAACCACCGATAACGGAACACAAGCGCCGCAACATAAGCCACAGCCATACCAAAGTACAGGCCACCCAGGACATATTCAAAGACCCCAGCGCCGTCCGCAAGCACGCTGTCCAAGATAATCAATCCGCCTACCGCGAAGACTATCCGACTAACCCAATCAAGTATCTTGTCGACCATATCAAACATTCCCACATCCTCCCTCAAATACCCCACAAGCGCGCGCAAAGCGCTGCCGCCCTCAACCCCGGTATCTCCTCACTACCTTATCAAATTTCAATGCTGTCGCAAAGTCAACATCACAAGAAAGAATGAAAAAATAACGCATAGGATTACAAGAACAACAACAAACGCATCATCCGGAAGCATACTTCTCAAGTTAGCCAAAATAAGTGAACCAGCCACCACATCGAACATCTTGTCAAACAGATCGCGCATCATATACCCCTCACCATGCCGCAACCGCGCAAGGCATTAACGCCGCCGCCTGCGATTATCCGCTTTCAACCCCGCTCAGCCTGCCTGTAGAAACCCGCCCCTCAAAGTACACGGCTATATTAGCCCCCACTATCGCCGCGGATCCCCCAAAGAGCCAAGCCAAGCTCACATCCCCTACGAGCGAAAACGCCAACAGCCAACCCCAGCGAAACCACCGGCGCAAGATACACCATCGCGTTGACACTCAAATTGTAAGTCATCAAATTCGCCTTATACCACAATATCCCAGGCGCTGCGACGGCGAATATCCCGCTCAGAAACCCGTATATCAGAGTTTCGGAAGCCACAGCCTCAAACCGTGCCAAACCTATCAAGCGATAGGGCGCCAACGGGGATGCGCGCGAGCATCTTGACACTCAGATTGGGCGCATTACAATAGGCGTATAGTTGGCGTGGCTCTATGCCCCGTCAATTCGCCATAGAAAGCAACAAGCGCGGCGGTCAAACGCAAGCCAGTTATGGAAGGCAATGATGATTACCAAGTTCGATAGCCTGTACGCGGGACATGTGAATAAGCAGGACGTGGGATACGGCAGGACAGCGGTGAACGATAGGGTCTTCGGGAATGCGCATTTGGCGGGCGCAACGGAGCGGCTGAACATCGGCTGCGGCTTCAATATAGCGCCGATGTGGCATCCGCTGCGGCTCGCCAAGGACTATGCCACGGCGGATATTCTGACGGGCGGGCGGGTGATATTCGGCATGGGGGGCGGGTATCATAGCCGCGAGATCGATACTTTCGGGTCGCCGCTGTTCGATCAGAGCGGCAACCGCGATCTGTTCGAGGAGCAGGTGGCGGAGCAGCTTTAGCGAGTGGAGGAGCGCTATCCCGGCCTGGATCGGGTGAGCGTGAGTCAGCCGGTAGGGGCGCCGCAAGCGGTGATAACGGAGCAGCTGGAGTGGTTCGCGGCGGAGTTGATGCCGGCGTTTAGGGGAGCGTCGATGCGGCGGCGGGGTCCGTGGCAGCGGCCGGGGATGACTAAGAACGAGTAAGGGTATGTTTCGCTAGGGCGTAGGCGCAAGCAACAGCGGCGTGTCCAATAAGCGAAGCATATCCCCGCAACCGAAGCGAGGCTATTATGCCGAAAACATATGCCGCCATACTGAAGGGCGATAGGATAGAGTGGGTCGGCGACAGTTCGCCCGACGCATCTGCGCCGGTGAATGTCAGCATAACCGTTTTGTCGGACGATTTGACGGGCAAAGACAAGGCGGATGGGGAAAGCGCGCCGGGCGTTCTTGCGGACCTCGCGCGGCGGGGCGGCGTCAAGCATACGCCGCCCCCCGATGAACCGCAGCGCAAAGCGCGAATGCTGGA
Organism: Dehalococcoidia bacterium; assembly: GCA_965203895.1. Lineage (GTDB taxonomy): Bacteria > Chloroflexota > Dehalococcoidia > Lucifugimonadales > JADFKI01 > Bin90. The sequence goes on from CBDBDI010000003.1 coordinate 1,310,718, forward strand.
TGCGTTGAATGCACTGGAGGAGCAGGGCGCATTCGCCGAAATAGAAGACCCTGTGGAGTGGCAGCGCGAACAGCGCAAAGAGCGCGAACTTCCGGGGCGAGAAGCGCAGTGATACTTGATAGCAACATCATCATCTACGCCGTCCAAGACGCTGATAGCGAATTGCGGCAGTTTATCGACAGATTTACTCCGGCGGTGTCAGTCGTGAGTCTCATAGAAACGCTCGGCTACCATCGATTGAACAGCGAAACAAGGGAGAGTTTGGAGCGGTTCTTCCAAAACGTCGAAATTCTGCCGCTCTCAGACGATGTGATTATGACGGCAGTTAGACTGCGGCAGCAGAGGCGGATGGGACTCGCAGACGCCATCATCGCAGCCACTGCGCTAGTTCACGACCGCACTCTGATAACCCACAATACGCGCGACTTTATCCGAATAGACGGGCTGAGGCTACACGACCCAGTCGAATAAATGTTAGCATACTAACCGCCAAACCCTATAACCATCCCCGCAATCGCGAAAAGCGCATAAGCGCGCCACGAAATTCTCCGATAACGCAAATCGTCCCTAAACAGCCAACTCGTCAGCAGCACCAATATCATCGGCCAAGCCCCAAACAAAATCGAAGCCACCGAAATGTCAATATACTGCGTCGACCATACAAAGAACGACAAATCGCCAAACGCCAGCATCCAAAACAGCATAGCCGGACTAAACGCTTTCAGCCGAACCGCCCGCCAGACGATCTTGTTGAATATCAGCCCACGATAAGCCGTCATGAGAAAAACGGCGCATCCCGTCGCCTCGCCCACGGCTAACGCGGCGTTAAAGATAAACGGACTGCCTTCGCTACCGCTCCAAGCCACAAACAGCGGCATCAGCGAAAAGAACAGCACAGCGCCGAGCATCAACCCCACCGCGGCGTTATCACGCCTCACTCCACTCATCCTCCCCACACCAACGCCCAATCACCTCAGCCGCTCAAAATAGACGCCCACATTCGCGGCGACTATCGTCAAAGCGCCTACTGTCAGCAACGCAAGGTTCACATCTCCAACATATGAGAAAGCGAACAGCCAGCACAACGCGAATACAGGCGCTAAATACATCAGAGCGTTAACCCCAAGGTTGCGTGTCGCGATATTCGCCTTGCGCCAAATAATAGTCGCGCCCGCGCCTATCAAAACGCCTCCCCCCAATCCCGACGCAATCAACCCCAAAGAGAGCGGCTCGCCGCGCGCAATTCCAACCGCCGCCGTTAGCGGAGCCGCAATAAGGCTGCAAAGCCCTACCCCCACAATTACGCCGAACAACTCCAACGCATTACGATCATAATTCCAACCGCCACTTCTCAAATAGGAAGCCAAACCCGCGCCCCAACGAAAGCCGAAAGCGGTCATTGCCGTCAAACCGCCGGACACAATTACTATAACAACGCCCGACAAAAGATCCAGCAACGAACCATCAGTCAAACCGTCACGCCCGTCAATCTGAGCCACAACGACACAAGCAGCGCCAACGAATGCCGCGCAGCACAGCGCAAGCGTCCGAAAAGAGAGACTCCGATAACGCCGCTCTCCGCTAAACAACCGTCCCATCAGAACAATGAACAAAATCGTCCAAGTCTCATACAACACGGCAGACACCGAAACATCTATGAATTCCGCCGCCCAAGCGTAAAACGCCATAGAAAAGTAGCTGCAAACCCAAAGCGCGGTAGTCAAGCCAACTATCCGACATCCAATTAAACGCCACACCGTCTTGCTTAACAGCGCCGGACGATACGTCGCCAACAGAAACACCGCGCAGCCGGCAGCCGCGCCGAGCTTAAAAGCCGCATTGGAAGTAAAAGGACTGCCAACGCCGCCCCACACAACAAAAAGCGGCAACGCCGAATACCCCAAAACCGACGCGAGCATAAGCGCCGCCGCAAACCTGCCCTGCTCACCTCCCCCACTCAACGCTAAACCGCCCATCATCGTGTCCGATCAAAGATTACGACTATCGGGTCGAATATAAAGTCGTCCGCAAAACGCTTTTCGAGCGTTTTGCGGACGATGACTTTGACTTTCTCTTTCACTTCAACTTCCATCACAACCTTCCCATACATCGCCTTTCCGTCAATGCGTATAACGCCATTCTCAATAGTTATGGGCGTAGCGCTTTCGGTCTGACGCATTCTATCTTGTTCCCCTTCTACATAAATCCTTATCCGAAATCTAACCCGACCACACAACATCAGTATGCGGATCGGAAAAGAACGGCTTCGGAAGAATTGACCGCGCATTGCCTTCATCAAGGTTAAAAATCAGCTTTGCCTTAAAGTCCGGACTATCAGCCCGCGCGCGATCAAAATGCCAGACGGCCTTCACATGACGCCTTTTGCTTTGCGCCGACCGCCTCCAAAAGCCGTTGTCTCTTCTCGATGCAGGAAGCGCAATGCCGAAGTCCGGATAGACGTCAACCCCTCTCTCGCCAAGAAGTTCGTCAACCACCAAACCGGAGTCATAGTCGTTAATTGCGATTATCAACGGCACATCGCCTATGCCGTCAGGAACAGGAAGATAATGCACCGCCTTTTCTCTGAGCGCATGCCGAAGGCTTCTGACGTCCTCTTTACGACGACTCTCAGCTCCGATATTGCGGACATCATCTACATCCGGCCAACCGACAGGAATTCGGAATTCAAAACCGGAAAACATCTCCTCTATACGAACCATCTCACTTGCAGAGAAATGAACCAGACCGTTTATAGACCAGTCATAGCCGTCCTTGCAGAATGTCTTTATCGGACTCATACGCGGATAATCGCGATGATTAGTGAGAAACGTCAATGGGATCTGCCCGCCTATTGTAAAACCCTCAATATCATTGATATCGAGATGTTCATTAAGAGCTTCATAGAAGGAATCCACCCACTCTATAATCTCACGCGCCGTTTCGCGCCTGCCATTAAAATGAGCCTTCCACCGGACTGCAGCACTCTTATGAACAGCGTATAAGGCTTATGGCCATAGCCGTCAAACGCCCCCAATATCTGATCACGTATGTCCGGGCGCGAGGTAGCCTCCACGTAGCATTTCACACCTTCGGATTCAACTAGAAAGTCCGGAGTACGTCTGTTTGGAAGCTTGGGATTTTTAACTACCGAAAGTCCAAGACTTCTCATATGCCCTTCAAGGAAGTCTTCGAAATCCGTGGTTAGCAGCGCAACGGACTTCTCTCTCTTGGGCATGCCCCAATGACCCTTAGTAATCAGGAACTCTATGTTCTCTTTCAGCATCAGATTCACTGCCGCCGATCCTGTCTTACCATTATAGCCCTCAGCGTACCACCACTAATTACGCCAACAACCAAGCCCGCGTACAAATATCCAACACCGCCGAGAATAACCCATCTCTTACTAATTCGAACCTTCGCATCCAACACAACTAACCATCCCTTTTAGAGCAGCCCAAAGCCAAAGGCGCAGCGCAAAAAGCGAACAGCCTAAACGCCGCGCCCAATAAAGCCGTTGATCTACGCGCAACCCTCAACCGGCTCCATTTTCTCTTCGTCGCTTCATGAAGCGATTCAATACAATCCCAATAGCGCATCCAACCCCGCCGCCGCCGACAGCGGCCAGGATAGAATAGCCCATGAGCATGCCCGTCTCATTAAGAGTCCATTCGCCCGTCCACAGATGCCAACCGACATACCGCAGAGAGAAGCCTATGCCCAGCCCCCCAAGCATGCCGCACGACATTTGAATCATTCCCTTCTTAGACATATGATCCTCCTCCCTTCATCTTATCCCCCATCAATCCTGTCGAAGCGCGCTTCCCGCTCAAATATAGCCAAGGACACAACGCAGCCACTAGCAAACGCTACCGCAATGCGCCCAGACACCATCCCCACGGCATAACCGCTAATCAGCGCCACCTCATCCCAACCGCCGGAGCCACAATCACCCACTAGAACCGCAATTTGAATTGAGCCGGATCTTGTCCTACCCGGTTAATGACGATTTTAGCGTTCTTAACTAAATACGCGCTTGTATAATCCAACTCAAGATACAGCCCATCAACGTATCGCTTTCTATCGAAAGGTCTGTCATTTGAATGCACGGGCGTAGTAGATACAATGCGCCTAACGCCTCTGTTACTTCCCATAATGGGACAATGTCCACCATTCAAGTATCCATTGGCTATCAACCACCCGGCTACCTCAATCATAACCTTGTTCCATTTGCCAAGCGTGGCGGCGCTACTGCCATCGGGGAACATAATCTCGTTAGGCGCTGGATGATTGCCCCTCGGCCGTGGATTGAGATCCGAAAGCGACATCCACTCACTAGCTCCAATTGCAGCGGCAGGCATTTCCCTAATCGAAGCAACCCGACTTGACGCTGAAGACAATGAAGCCGTTGGGCTAGGATGCCGCAGACTTTAATCTATGCCTTGCCTTTGTGTCTTTTCACTGCCGCCAATAAGCCCGTGTCCCGCGCTAACCTCGCCTTCCGCTATTCCGGAACGCCATAGCGCCAACGCGTTGAGACTAACTTCGACAAGCGAGCCCCCCCCGTCAAATCAAACGATACGACAAGCATATCAACTGCCGGCTTGTGAGTGTCATATATCATCCACTCTTTGCCATTCGTTACCACGAAGTAGCGCGCTTGCCTTGACGCATCCATCGCGTAATCTAACGCTTGTCTTTGAGCGTCGCGTAGAGACGCGCCCAGTCTTTTAGCCTCAATTACCATACAGGGCTTGCCATTCACTTGCAGCAGATAATCGGCACGCCCATTGCCCGATCCGTCCTCAGGGACAACCATAGTTGGATCTGATGTATCCCAATCCAACGCTCGCAGCAACGGATCAATCAAAGCGTAGCGAGTTTGCCACCCGCTGCTGACTATCGATGGCTGCAGGTTAATGTGTTCACGCAGAGTTTCCATCAACTGAAGCAGCCTATCCAACGCCATATCCGAGTTCCCTTTCCCTTACGGCGCGCAATACACCCCATCCTACCAGCATTGACAAACCAAACACCCCCGCCAAACAAAAGCTAGAGCCATACGCCCTGAAAGACGAGCTGCGCCCCTAAGCCCAACGTCACCAACGCAAGAAGCCCCATTATCCAATCGCCGCCCACATGGCCGCTAACTCGCGCGCCCAACTGACCACCGAACCATAGACCCAAGCCCGAAAACGCGAACGTCGGAAACCACTCTATATTCCCCAATATCAGATGAACCATAGCCCCCATTGACGAATAAAACGCCAACGCGAACAAGGATGTCGCCGCCGCTGTCCGGACGGGAAAGTTGAACAGATACACAAGTACCGGCGTCCGCAGGAAACCGCCGCCCACGCCGAAGAAACTGGACAAAAAGCCCAGCGCGAAGTTCATGCTCACCGCGGCGGGTTCGTGAAACCGATAACGATACACGCTGCCGCCCTTAGTCGTAATCAATCGCATCCTCAAAGCGTTAGGCGTTATGAAACCGCGCCGCCGCGAAAAGCGCTTGCCGTCGCTCTTGCCGCCGCCTCTGATCTTGCGAATCGCGAACCACAATCCGAAACCCAAGCAGCACGCCGAACAACAAGTCAAACGCGCCCGGCAACTCCGACACCATCTTCCCCAACGCAAACGGCACTATCACCGACCCCGGTGTAGCCACCAGCGCAAACATATACGCACTACGACTGTCCACACCCGCAACGGCGTCGCCGAATACATCAGGTATCTTGACGAAATGCCGGGCGTTCCGCTCCAAGATGTATGGGCAGACCTGCCGCCAATCAACTCACAAGCGAAAGAGCGGCTCGGATACCCCACCCAAAAGCCTGAAGCGCTGTTGGAGCGCATCATTAGCGCAAGCAGCAACGAAGGCGATGTTGTGCTGGATCCGTTCTGCGGCTGCGGCACAGCGGTGGCGGTGGCGGAACGCTTGAACCGCCGTTGGATTGGCATAGATGTAACGCACCTCGCCATATCGCTGATGAAGAGCCGTCTGCACGACACTTTCGGCGACGAGTTGCGTCCCTACAAGGTCTTCGGGGATCCGAAGGATTTGGCGAGCGCGCAGGCACTGGCGGTGGACAGCCGAAACGACGGGCGCTATCAGTTCGAGTGGTGGGCACTTGGGCTAGTGGACGCCAGGCCGGCGCACGACAAGAAGAAGGGCGCGGATGCCGGCGTGGACGGCTACATCAACTTCTTCGACGACAACAGCGCCAAGCCCAAGCGCATCATCGTGCAGGTCAAGAGCGGCAACGTGCAGCGCAATCAGATAGCCACGCTGAAAAGCGATATGGAGCGCGAAAAGGCGGAGCTGGCGCTGTTCGTTACGCTAAAGCCGCCCACCAATCCGATGCGGCAGGAAGCGGCGGCGGCGGGCTTCTACACGCCCGACGCCTTCCCCGACCACCGCTTCCCGCGCGTGCAGATACTCACAATCGAAGATCTTCTGTCAGGCGCGCAAGCCGACTATCCCCGCTTTGCGCCGAATGCCACGTTCAGGCGCGCACCCCGCCGACGCGCCCAACCGGATCAGGCGCGCATCGTGTAGCCAAACGCCATTGAATCGCATATCGTCCGCGCATCTGCGCTATAATCGGTGCAGCCCTAGAACTCAGGGTTAGGATGATTGAAGGTTTAGGAGGCGCAACATGCCCCGCTTGAGAAATTACCGCCTGTTCATAAGCCACGCTTGGAAGTACAAGGACGATTACGATAGGCTCACACACTTGCTAAATGATGCAAAACGCTTCAAATGGCAAGACTATAGTGTCCCGTTCTTTGACCCAATTGGCTCAAAGGACAATGCCCAACTACGCGCGGCGTTGAAAAATCACATTCAACTTGCGCAAGCGGTTCTGATAATATCAGGGATGTACGTGAACCACAGAAAATGGATCCAATACGAAATGGATGTGTCAAAAGATTTCGGCAAGCCAATAATTGGAATTGAGCCTTGGAGATCTAAGCGCGTTCCTACCGAAGTTCGCTCAGCCGCTACGACAATGGTCAAGTGGAACACGAAATCCATTGTCAGCGCAATCAGAAAGCACGCAATCAGAAAGCGCTCAAAATGAAGCCCGAAGAGTACGGCGATAAATACTCCACCCATCTCTTGGAGCAGTATAAGCTCTATGTAGAGATGGCAGACCGCGTAAGCCAACGCCGCGATCAGTCCAACAGGTTCTATGTGACCATCGTGTCCGCGCTTGCCGCAATCGTGGTAGTGATTGCGCGATTCGGATTGCCTGCCGGCGGCGCAAACGGCGCGCTTTCGGATATAGGCTTCCTGGCAATCGGGTTGTTCGGGTTCGCGCTGTCCGGCGTATGGTGGCTCAACATCCGCTCATACCGCACGCTGAACAGCGCCAAGTTTGAGATAATCAACCGCATAGAAAAGCAACTCCCATTCGCCGGTTACAGCGAAGAGTGGGAGATACTGCGCCCGCCGGAGGGACGCAAACCCTACCTCCAGCTCACAAGGGTCGAGCAGTTCGTCCCTCTGATATTCATGGCGCTTTTCGCCCTGCTTATCGCCTACTCGATTTGCCTGATCATCGCCTAAAAGCCGCCGAACTATCGCTTGCGCCCATCGTCGCGCGCATCCGTATCGGCGCACATTCCCCTGCCCTATAATGGAACCTGCCGCCCTACAGGATTGCTCATTGGCCGCCGATACGGGGTATAATCACCGCAACTTACCCTAACCTACCCTGAGGAGTTTGAGATATGCGTTTGGAAGGCAAAGTGGCGATAATCACGGGCGCGGGCAGCGGCATGGGCGCGGAAGAGGCGCGCCTGTTCGCGCGCGAGGGCGCAAAGGTGGTAATGGCGGATATAACCGAAGAACTCGGCAAACAGGTAGAGGCGCAGATTGGCGAAGCCGGCGGCGACGCTATGTTCGTCCAAACCGACGTTACCGACGAATCCGACTGGCAGAACCTAATCCAACAGACGGTTTCGCGCTACGGCAGACTGGACATTCTGGTCAACAACGCCGGCATCAGCAGCTCGGCAATAGACGACAGCCTGGACACCGACGGTTGGAATCGGATTATGGATGTGAACGCCACCGGCGTATTCCTAGGCACAAAGCACGCCGTAGAGCGAATGCGCCAAAGCGGGGGCGGCTCCATCGTCAACATATCGTCCATAATGGGCTTTGTGGGCGGCGAAGGCGGCCATCCCGCCTACCACGCATCCAAAGGCGCGGTTCGAATATTCAGCAAGGCAATGGCGGTTCAGTACGGGCCGGAGGGCATTCGCGTCAACTCCGTGCATCCCGGCTTTATGCCGCCTATGCGCACCTCAAAGCCCGACGCCGTTATGCGCCAAGAGCAGGTTCGGCTGACGCCCCTGCGCCGCACGGGCGAAACAATCGAAGTAGCCTACGGAGTTCTGTTCCTGGCGTCCGACGAAGCGTCTTTCATCACCGGCGCTGAATTGGTCATAGACGGCGGCTTCATCGCGCGCTAATCGGCGTGGACGGCGTCCAAAACGCCCACAAGCAGATAGCTGTTTCTGCCGTCTTCATGCACCGGATACGGCAACCGCTTCGCCCGAAAGCCCGCCCGCTCCATCAACCCAAGCCAGGTTGCGATTGGGAACATTCCCGTTATATGGCGGTCTTCCTCAACACGCACGCTGCCGTCGGCGTTCTTGATGATGTATATGAACACCGATTCCACGGCGTTATCGCTGGGATCCGGGTCGTGGTCATACTCGATCGAGGCGAACTCAGGCGTAACATCCCGCCTTACACCGCACTCAAGCCTAGCGCCCGGATATGTTTCGGTGAACCAGTCGGGCGCCATTATGAGTACGCCGCCATCGACCAGATGCGCGCGCGCCGTGCCAAGCGTAGCGCTGATGTCGGTTTCGCTGAGCAGATAGCACACGGCGTCGTGGATCAGCACGGCGTCGAACTTGCCGCCCAACCTGACGGAGCGCATATCTCCGATGTGATGCTCCACGTCGGGGTTGAGCAGCTGCGAGTTGGCAAGCATCTTGGCGGACAGGTCAACCGCAACGGCGTCATGCTGAGCCGCCCCGCCGCGGCTCTGAGCGCAATCGCACGCCGCCGATGCCGACGGGCGCGCGTCGCAGTCCGGATAGATGATGTGATGCAGGTTGTTGCCGCCGCCAACGCCTAGCTCCAAAATGCGATGCCTGCCCCGCCCCAGCTCGGCGGTCAGCGCATTGCGCCAGTGAGTCGCCTCGTCGGCGTACTCCGAGTGGTGGCTTATCAGCGGCCACATATGCGCGAATTCGTCATACATCCTGTTCATATTCGTTCACCAACGGCGGCATGCGGCGAGTTCGATTTCGCAACCCGATTTGCCGCGGCCATTCTACACGATTGCGGCGCGCGGGTATTCTCAAAGGCGGGGTGGGATGGCTGCAGCGAGTTGTGGATATTGCCGGCGCGCTTATAGGCTATGCTTCTTTCGGCGCAGGGGGTTCACACCGACGTTCATAAGCCGTAGTCGGAATTAGCGCCTTTGGGGGCAGCGCGAACCATAGTGCAATCGCCACCAGAGGGAAGAAGATGTAGTTGCCAATTTCGCCGTGCGGCGGGGCGGCGGCTACCACAGACTTCATCAAGTCGCAACAACGCGCATATTGAAAACGAAAGTTATGCCCCGGCATCTTATCGTTGCCGGGGCATATGCTTGCCATATCGGGCGATTGCTAGGCGGCGTGGTTAGGCGACGTTCACTACTGCGCCGGCGCCTTCCAGCTTGGACTTGAGGTCTTCGGCTTCGTCCTTGGTGATAGCCTCTTTGACGGCGACGGGGGCGCTTTCGACGAGGTCTTTCGCCTCTTTGAGGCCGAGGGTGGTAACCTCGCGGACGGCCTTGATGACCTGGATCTTGTTGGGGCCGATCTCTTGGATGGAGACGTCGAACTCGGTCTTCTCTTCCTCGGCGGCGGCTTCGGCGGTGCCGGCGACGCCCTGCACGGTCGCCATAGTTACGGGCGCGGCGGCGCTTACGCCGAACTCTTCCTCAAGCGCCTTGACGAGATCAGAGAGTTCCAGCACCGAAAGGTCCTTGATCGCTTCCAGTATCTCTTCTTTTCCCATGGAAAACCTCCGTTTGTTATAGGCGCTATAGGCTAACGCCTGCTTTGCTTGTTTTGCTTACTCTGCGGGTTGTTCTTGCAGATTGTCTATGCGGCCTTGCAACACGCGGGCTAGGCCGGATATGGGGCCGCTCAGCACATTCACCAAGCCGGACACGGGCGCTTGGATCTGTCCTAGGAGCTGCGCCAGCAACACGTCCTTGCCGGGCAGGTTCGCGAGCTGCTGAACTTGCGCGCCGTCCAGCACATCGCCGTCCAGCAGCGCGCCCCGAATTTGGAGCGCGGAGCGGTTCTCGCGGATGAAGTCGGCAATCGCTTTGGCGGGGTCGGTGGGTTCGCCGTAGCCGAATGCGATTGCGCTGGGTCCTTGGATTATCCGCTTGAGTTCGGGCTTTCCGGCGGCGTCGGCGGCAAGGTACGCCAAGGTGTTCTTGACGACCTTGTAGCGCACTTCCTTCTCTCTGAGGGCGCGCCTGAGTCCGGTGATGTCGGATACGGGCAAGCCCGAATAGTTCGTGGAAATGACGATTGTAGCGCCGTCCAACCAGTCTTGGATGTCCTGAACGGCTTTGACTTTCTTTTCAGTAGGCAATTGGCTACCTCTGCTGTTCTGTGTTGTTAGCGGCGCATTGGGGAAACCGCGGTTCGGGTTCGAGCGCCGCTTGTATGCGCTTTATTCGGTTGCGCGAGGGCAGTAAAAAGCCCTGAGTCGCGCAGACTCAGGGCATAAGCATAACAATGCTTTGCGACGGGGTTCGTCGCGTTATGCCTATACGGGCTGGCGTATTAACTCCGATGGGAGGCCCGTGGTCTGCGGCGCTAGTCTATTCTACTTTAAGGGCGGACGCGCTTGCAACGTCCATTTTGATGCTGGGCCCCATCGTAGTGGTGAGGTAGGCGGTTCGGATGTACTGCCCTTTCACGCCGCTTGGGCGCGCCCTGACGATGTTGTCCATAAGGGCGGTGAGATTGTCCATAAGCTGAGTCTGCTCGAAGCTCGCCTTGCCGATGGGGGCGTGTATCAGCGATGTGCGGTCAACGCGGTATTCCACTCTGCCGAGCTTGGACTCGCTGATGACGCGCGGCAGGTCTTCGGGCGGGACAACGGTGCCGGTGCGCGGGTTGGGCATAAGTCCCCTTCTGCCCAGGTAGCGCCCCAGCCGTCCGATGCGCCCCATCATATCGGGCGTGGCGATGGACACGTCGAAGTCCACCCAGCCGTCCTCGACGCGCTTGATGAGTTCGTCGGAGCCTACGAAATCGGCGCCCGCTTCTTCGGCGATGGCGACGGCTTCGCCTTGGGTGAACACGGTAACCTTGACGGATTTGCCAACGCCGTGCGGCAGCAGCGCCACGCCGCGGATCATCTGGTCGGCGTGGCGTGGGTCGGCGCCGGTTCGCAGGTGGAGTTCGACGGTTTCGTCGAATTTGGCGGTGGCGGACTTCTTAGCGAGATCGATAGCCTCGTCCGGCTGATACTCGAAGTCTTTGTCTATTGCGGCGGCGGCATCGGAGTGCCGTTTTCCGTATTTAGCCATTGGAAACATCCTAGTTTGTGAGATTAGCGGCGTGATGCGATCGATGGGTTTGGCACGGGCGGCGCGCGCGTCTATTGGCGCACTTCGATGCCCATGCTGCGCGCGGTGCCTTCGATGATGCGCATAGCGCCTTCCAGGTCGGCGGCGTTGAGGTCGACCATTTTGAGTTCGGCGATTTCGCGCACCTTGTCTCGCGGAATGCGCGCCACCTTTTCGGCTCTAGGGTTGCCGCTGCCCTTCTCAACGCCTGCTGCTTTGCGGAGCAGGTCGGACGCCGGGGGGCTTTTGGTAACGAAGTTGAAAGAGCGGTCTTCAAAGACCGTTATTTCGACGGGAATGATGTTGCCCGCTTGGGATGCGGTGCGCTCATTGTATTCCTTCACAAAGCCCATAATGTTGACGCCGTGCTGACCGAGCGCGGGGCCTACGGGCGGCGCAGGCGTGGCTTTGCCCGCCAGAATCTGGAGCTTGATTACGGTCATTACCTTTTTTGCCAACTTGCATTCCTTTGAGTTCGCAGATAAGCGCGCTGCGGCGTATCTGCGGGTAAGTAGCGGGTGAGTTATTTTGAGCGCCGAAACGAATGGGATGCGCCTGCGCCAAGTCTTGGCGGGGGCGGTGCTGCGCCTAGCGCTACGAATATGCTATGCGCGCTCCACCTGCAGGAAGTCGAGCTCCACGGGCGTTTCTCTGCCGAAGAAGGACACCAGCACTTTTAGCTTAGTTCTGTCGGCGTGAACTTCGTCGACCACACCCATAAAGTCGACGAACGGGCCGTCGGTGATGCGCACGGATTGGCCTTTGGTGAAGCCGACGCGCATGCGGGGTTGGTCGGATTCTTTGAAGCCGAGTATGTTTTCCACTTCGCGGTCGTTTAGGGGGACGGGTTCGGGATGGTCGCCCGTGCCGTCGTCCGCGGAGACGAAGCCAGTAACGCCCGGCGTATCGCGAACCAGGTGCCAGCTTTCGTCGTCCAGCGACATATGCACAAAGATGTAGCCGGGGAATACCCTGTGCGAAACCGTCTTGCGCTGTCCGCCTTGGATCTCTATTTCGTCCTCTTTGGGGACGAAAACTTCCAGTATCTTGTCGCTCATATCCATATTGGCGACGCGCTGCTCAAGGTTTGCCTTTACGCGGTTTTCGTGTCCCGAATAGGCGTGAAGCACATACCAGCCGATTTGGCGCTCTTCAACTTTATTCACCATAAGCCTACGAACTCCCCAGAATAAAGTCGAATAGCCTAGAAAAGCCCAAGTCAATCACGCCTAGGAATGTGCCTATCGCGGCGGCGACCGCAATGACCATTATGGACAGGCGAAATGTCTCTTCGCGCGTGGGCCATGTGACTCGGCGGAGTTCGGATACGATGTCGCCGACGGCGGACAGGCGAAACGCGCGGCGGGCGGCGCGGCTGCCGAGTCTGCGAGGGGCGCTGGGATTGGTAGCCATAGCGACCTACCTGACTTCTCTGTGCAAAGTGTGGACCCTGCATCGGGGACAGAACTTTTTCAGTTCGACGCGCTGCGGGTCGTTGCGGCGGTTCTTGGTGGAATGATAGGTGCGTTCCCGGCAGTCCACGCAACCAAGGTTGATGATGATGCGGTTTTCCGCTCTGCGAGCCATCTGCGTATCCTCAAACGGGGCTGCGATAATATCGCAACCCCGCGGGCGATTTCGCGCGTTAGTCGTTGATCTTGGTGATTACGCCGGAGCCGACGGTTCGGCCGCCTTCGCGCACGGCGAAGCGAAGCTGCTCGTCGGCGGCGACGGGCGTGATGAGCTTGACGTTCATCTCGATGTTATCGCCGGGCATCACCATTTCGGTGCCTGTGGGCAGGTTGATTTCGCCGGTCACGTCGGTTGTGCGGATGAAGAACTGGGGCTTGTAGCCGTTGAAGAACGGGGTGTGGCGTCCGCCTTCGTCCTTGCTCAGCACATAGACTTGCGCTTCGTAGTCCTTGTGGGGCAGGATGCTGCCCGGCGCCGCAAGCACCTGGCCGCGCTCCACATCGGTGCGATCCACGCCGCGCAACAACACGCCCACCGCATCGCCCGGCTCTGCCTGATCCATAAGCTTATGGAACATTTCCACGCCGGTGACCGTGGTGGTGGAAGTGTCTTTGATGCCCACAATCTCGACCTGATCGCCTACCTTGACCAAGCCGCGCTCCACGCGCCCGGTTACCACGGTGCCGCGTCCCTTGATGCTGAAGACGTCCTCAATGGGCATCAGGAAGGGCAACTCGCTGGGCCTTTCGGGCATGGGGATGTAGGCGTCCACGGCGTCCATAAGCTCCCAAACGCCCTTGCCCCATTCGGAGTCGCGCCCGGTCTCTTCGGCTTCGAGCGCATTGAGGGCGCTGACGCGGACTATGGGGATGTCGTCGCCGGGGAAGCCGTATTCGGACAGAAGCTCGCGGAGTTCCAGTTCCACCAGCTCCAGGAGTTCCTCGTCTTCCATAGCGTCCACTTTGTTGAGAGCCACCACCATAGCGGGGACTTCCACTTGGCGGGCGAGCAGGATGTGTTCGCGGGTTTGGGGCATAGCGCCGTCGGGGGCGCTGACCACGAGGATAGCGCCGTCCATTTGGGCTGCGCCGGTTATCATGTTCTTGATGTAGTCGGCGTGGCCGGGGCAGTCAACATGGGCGTAGTGGCGAGATTCGGTCTCGTACTCCACGTGCTGAATTGCGATTGTAACGCCGCGCTCTTTCTCTTCGGGCGCGTTGTCGATGCTGTCGAACGCCCTGAAGTCCGCAAGCCCCGCGCTGCTCAAAACCTTAGTTATGGCGGCGGTCAGGGTAGTCTTGCCGTGGTCAACATGGCCAATCGTGCCAACATTTATGTGGGGTTTCGTCCTTTCGAACCTCTGCTTAGCCATTTCCTCTCTTTTGCCTCCAGATGTGGAGCCCACAAGCAGACTCGAACTGCTGACCTCGTTCTTACCAAGAACGCGCTCTACCTACTGAGCTATGTGGGCCTGGTTTAGATTTTGATGCTTGAGATATGCTGTTTGTATATGGTGGAGGGAGCAGGATTCGAACCTGCGTAGCCCGTCAGAGCGCCAGATTTACAGTCTGGTGGATTTAGCCACTCTCCCATCCCTCCAAAGGTTCGCTGTGCGGATGCTTTCAGTTTAACATAGGCATTCGTTCAATCCAAGTAATACCCGTTATCCCTTCATTCAAACGCCGCCGCGCATTTCACAGCAACGTTGAAAGAAGGGATAGCCCCAGAGGGGACTCGAACCCACTAACCTGCCGATTACAAGTCGGCTGCGCTTCCTGTTGCGCCACTGGGGCGCTGGTGCGAATGCTTATGCGATGCTGACAACAAAGCAGGTTAGCGCGCCAACGCGCGGCGCTAACCCGAATGTTCATCGTATTGAATACAATTGTATCCAATACGCGGCGGGCGGTCAATATAAATTTTGGCGTGGGTATTATCAGCATGCGCAAGCGCGTTGAATCCAACCGGAGCGCGCTGAGTTATAGTATCCCGCGAGCATTGAGAATATCGTTATCTTAGCGCTATCTCATACAGAACCTTGAGCAGGTCGGATATGAGGAACACGATTAGCCCAAGTATCACCAGCGCGTTGTATCCGGATATGGCGCGTAATACCTTGCTTAGCCTAGTTTCGGCGGGCGCTTCTGCGCTGCGGGATGCGTCCGAACCCGGGGTTCGCCGCCGCCGCGACCACGCCAGCGTGAACATCCAGACGGACAGCGCGATCTTTGCGCCCAACGCAATCACATACGGCGCGCCCACTACGCCCGGCGTAAGGCGGTTCAGCGTCAGGATGATGCCGGTTGCAATCAGCACATAGATGCAGGTGTCCACAAGCGCGCGGAATTCGGTTGCCGCGCCCATGAGCATGCTTGAGGCGTTGGGCGATCGGCGTTGCGCGGGACGCAACACTACCAGGTAGAATATGCTACCGCCTACCCACGCGGCGGCGGATACGAGATGCAGCCATCTAACGATTAGCAGAAAGGCTTCGGATAGGCTCATCGGATTGGATAACCGGCGGCGCGCGGCGTGCGCTAGTTCAGGATCTCGGCGACCAGCTCTTCCAACTTTTCCTCGTTCACCACGCCCGACCACTTGCGCGCGATGCCCTGATCGCGGTCAATGAACACGGTTGTGGGAAAGCTCGTGATGCCATACGCCTGCACGATGCCGCCGTCTTCGTCCGCTCCCACGGGGTAGGTGATGCCCATATCGTTGACGAACCGCTTGCCGTCCTCAACCGTGTCAAGCCCGACGAGTTGGACGCCTATGAACTCCACGCCGTCCGCCTTATGCTTCTGATATACCCTTTCTAGGTCTGGCATTTCCGCAACGCAGGGCGGGCATGACGGGAACCAGAAGTTCATCACTATCGGCTTGCCTTCCAAGTCGGATATACGCAGCGTTTCGCCATCCGCGCGGGTTTCCGTGCCGTAGAGCGCGAGCGAAACGTCGGGCGCAGCTTCGTTCTGCGAGCCGCACGCCAATGCCAGCGTTAGCGCTATGCACAACAGGATTGCGCGCGCCAATGCGCCGCCGGGCAGCCCGCCCGCGATATGCCTTGCAGATGCCGCTAGTCCGTACACGAAAGCCCTCCAAGTCAGTATAAGCGTTGGCGCATATTATCGTATCTTAATTCTGTGATTTAGATGCGCGTTGAGGCGCAACGGTTCGCGGAGCGCTCATCCGCAAGTTCGGTTAGGATTGTTCGTCAATCAGGCTTTCGGCGTGCTGCATAAGCAGGGCGGCGCGTTCTTCCGGCACATTGCGCGTCTCGAAGTAGAGTTGCAGCGCCTGCTTTGGCGAAATGCCCATAGTTTCCGCATCGCCTAGCCGCGTTCTGGGTCTGTCCAGCACATTCTTGGATATCGATGCGATGTGATGCGCGCTGCCGAGCGCCTGCCGAATATCGGCTTCCCTGATATGTCCTTCCAGTTCGGCGGGCAGGGTCAGCTGCAGACGTACTATTGCGCCTTCTATCGGCTGAGATTGAATTTGATTGATGACGGTTGCCGTAGGGTCGTCGTCCCCGGCGGCGAGTTTGACGGCGACGGTAACGAATTTGCGCGCGCTGCTTTTGACGAACTCGAAGTGGCGCAAACGCGAGCCGCGCGGTTGGGCGGCGTCGATATCTATCACGCAAAAGCCCTTGTCGTCGCGCTCTTCGCCGAAATCAACGCGCTGAAGGCTGCCGGCATAAACTACATACGGATCTTTGCTCAATATCTGATAGCGGTGGATATGCCCCAGCGCTACATAGTCGAACTCCGGCAGCGCCACGCTGCTGTTGAGCAGCACATGGTCGTGTCCGAGCATCATGGACTGCTCCGACGCAAGCTTCGATTGGCTGATGGTGATATGTCCCGCAAGCACTGCGGGGATGGCGCTGTCTAGGCTGTCGGCGTGCAATTTGACGGCGTTGGAGATGCTGCGCTCGATGGATTCGTTAATCTGAGTGTGATCCATACGGGCGGCTTCGGCGCTTGCGAGAAACTCGCTGCGCTTAATCCAGGGCACTGCCACCACTTGCAGCGGCCCGTCTTTCGTTTCGACCAGATAGGTATTCAGTCTATCGCCGATATAGACATTGCGGACATTCAGCGTCGGGAAGATTTCTAGCGCCGTCGCTTGCGCTATCACCTGCGGCGTATCGTGATTGCCCACCAGCAGGAATGTGGGAATGCCGGCGGCGGATAGGCGGGCGATGCGCTTGGCGAACTCGCGCTGGTGCGTTTGGGACGGATCGCGGCTCTTATAGGCGTCGCCGCAGAAAAGCGCAAGGTCAACCTGCGTGTCTATGGCGTAGTCCACAAGCTCATCGTAGGTATGCAGGAAATCGCCCAAGCGCGAGGATAGCCCCGTGGCGGGATCCACCCTGCCGTAGTTCTCAACGCCGATGTGCAGGTCTGCGAAATGGAGTATTCGCATATGGGAAGCGCCTTTCTTGGGGGATTGGGGATGGCTTGGGCTTGGGATGGTTGAGATAATGCGCGCCGTATCCGCGCGCGCCCGCTCCGTCCGTTCCCGCTGCGCTTACAGCGCAAGCCGGCCGCCGATTTCGGCGGGCAATTCGGCTATGGGGACGCGCGTTTGCGCCATCGTGTCGCGCTCGCGTATGGTAACAGCGTTGTCGTCCAGCGAGTCGAAGTCCACGGTAACGCACAGCGGCGTGCCTATCTCATCCTGGCGGCGGTAGCGTCTGCCGATGCTTTGGGCGTCGTCGTACTGAACGAAGCCGCCGGCCGCGCCGGATCGCCTCACCTTGTCATACACATCTCTTGCTAGCGGCGCAAGCCTTTGGTTTCGGCTAAGCGGCAGCACCGCCACCTTGACGGGCGCAATCGCGGGATGCAGCTTGAGCAGCACGCGCTTTTGAACGCCGCCGTCCGCCGTGGGCGCTTCCTCTTCGGTGTAGGCATCTACTAGGAAGGTCATTGCGGCGCGGTCGACGCCGGCGGATGGCTCTACGACATAGGGCGCAAAGCGCTTCTTGGCAGCCTGATCGAAGTATGTGAGCGAATGCCCGCTGCGCTTCGAGTGCGCCTTCAAATCGAAGTCGGTGCGATTGGCGATGCCCTGTATTTCGCCCCAACCCCACGGGAACAGATACTCCACATCATAGGTCGCCTTGGCGTAGTGCGATAGTTCGTCAGCATCGTGGGCGCGCACGCGCAGGCGGTCGCGGCGGACGCCGAGGTCGGTGTACCATTGCAGGCAGTCCTGTATCCACTGCTCGTGGATGCGCTCGTCTTCGCCCGGCTCCACGAAATACTCGATCTCCATCATCTCGAACTCGCGCGTGCGAAAGATGAAGCCGCCGGTGGTGATTTCGTTGCGGAACGCCTTGCCGATTTGGGCTATGCCGAAGGGCAGACGCTTGCGCGATGAGTTCAGCACATTCTCGAAGTTAACGAATATGCCTTGCGCGGTTTCGGGCCTGAGATATGCCACGGACGCATCATCTTCGACGGGGCCCACGAAAGTCTTGAACATTAGGTTGAAGTTGCGGGCGGCGGTGAGTTCGCCGCCGCAGTCGGGGCATTTGCGCTCTGCGAGCTGATCTTCGCGCCAGCGCTGATTGCATTTGCGGCAGTCCACAAGCGGATCGGTGAAGCTGTCCACATGGCCGCTTGCGCGCCACACTTCGGGGTGCATCAGGATGGACGAGTCCAGCCCAACTATGTCGTCGCGCTCCCATACGAATGCGCGCCACCATGCGTCCTTGATGTTGCGCTTGAGCTCCACGCCCAGCGGGCCGTAGTCCCAAGTGCTTGCAATGCCGCCGTAAATTTCGCTGCTTTGAAATATAAAGCCGCGCCGCTTTGCCAGCGATGTGAGCGCGTCCAAATCTACGGATGATGCTGCCGATGCTGCGCTGTCTGCCACGATTGTATCCGCCTTTGCTGCTAATTGAGTTGGAGTTTTGATGCAAGCCTACGCCATTATAGCAAAATGCGCGCATACGCATAGCGGGACGACGGCGGACGAGGCAAATCGTTGTTGCGGGAAAGCGGGGCGTTGGCGCGCGAAAGCCCGGCGGATGCGTTACGCGCAGAGGGTTCGATAGACATCCGTATCCGTCCCAACTTTCGGATGCGCTGTATGCGTCGGGAGGGAAAGGCGTATTAAATGCAAAGCCCGCATGCAAGCGTAAGCATCGCGGGCTTTGGAAAATATGCTGGAGGCGACGGGCGGATTCGAACCGCCGATAGGGGTTTTGCAGACCCCCGCCTTAACCACTTGGCTACGTCGCCTTGGAACTATAACGCATTGGTGCCGAGGAGGAGACTCGAACTCCTACAGCCTTGCGGCCACAGCGCCCTCAACGCTGCGTGTCTACCAATTCCACCACCTCGGCCCGCTCACGGAGTAAGGTTGCGCCCGCAATCGGGGCGGCTCTTAAACCGCGCGGTCGTCGCTGACGCAACAATTATAGCCAATGAAACGCGCTATGTCCACACCTTGCGGGAAAAGGCATTATCAGCAAGCGCGAATGCGATGGAACGGGTTAAAATTAGCCATTAGTTCGCATCCATAGAAAGCGGAAACACCCTAACGCCCACGGACTACTCGCCGCTACAGTAGCGCCGCGGGTTTAGCCTTAGGCATAATCAGCATAGGCGCTGTCCCTCAGTTCTGCCCTACCGCCCAGGCATTGACCCCCGCCCGCCCCCTTGTGTATCATACACACACGATAGCACATTATATCTATCTCACCGAATATCTACCCATCGCACTAATATCGAACCCCCGCACTATATCTAACCCCCCACGAAGGAACAGCGCGCTTATGGCTATGAACGAAAGAACCCTCAACGGCTTTATCGCCGCGGCGATGCAGCGCCAAGCGCCGCCCAACTACAGGTTCGCCGCCGAACAGTCCGGCACGGCGCGCAGAGGCAACGCCACTCCCGACATCGTAGTGGAAATGCCCTACGGACTGCGCACTATCATCGAGACGGAGTACGGCGCTCCGGCCGTCAAAGACGCTATCGCGCGGCTTGGCTATCAGTTCAACAACTACAACATCCCGATGAAGTCCGTCATCGCGCTGGGCATCCCAAGAGCGCTGGGCGAATTGGATTTGGATGAACTCGCTTCGCGCGAACCCGACGCCCCGCTTATGAGCGACGAACCCCAATTCCTGATGCAGGTGGTAACCGGCAAGTCCCCCGACGACCCTGAGCTGACCACCGTCCCCGCCGAGCCATTCCCCGTATCGCTGCAAGACGTCGTCCAATACGCTTGGCTCGCCGCCATCCCCGAACCATACGCCGAATCCGTTATGCAGGCGGCAATCGACGATATGACCAAGGCGAAAAATGCGCTCGCCGCCAAACTGAACGCCTGCCCCGCCGCTACGCGAGCGCGCCTCTCCGGGCGCTATGGACTGCGGCAAGCGCAACAGCGTCAACAAGTGGAATCCGTCGCCGGCAACATCGTCGGCACCCTCTTCAGCATGATTCAGCTCCATATGAATCTCAACGAGTGGGGCGGTTTGCAAAATGTCTTGACGATAGACGCTCCCGATCTGTATCAGAAGATAGCGCTATACGACGGCATTCCGGCCAAAATCGCCGCCGAATGGCGCAAAATCGAAGCCATCAACTACACGCCCCTATCCACCCTCGCGTCGGATATGCTGGAAGACTCCGAAGTCAGTCCCCATATCGGCGATACATTGCGCGCAGTAAAAGACGCCGTTTCGCAGTACATCCAAGCCGGCGTCAGCGCTACCACCAACGTCGCCGCCGAAATATGGCAATCCCTTATTCCCGACCGCGACCAGCGCGCCGCCTACTACACCAAGCCCGCTACCGCCGAACTGCTCGCCAACATCACCACCCGCCGCCTCGCCGACCCGCGCAGCGCCAAGTACAACGAAGTCTGCGCCGGCACCGGCACGCTTGCGCGCGCCACCGAAGAGAACATCCGCTTTCGCCACTACGCCAAATCCGCCGACAAGACCAGCATCCACGCCGACCGAATGGAGCGCTTCATCCAACTATCCGACATCAATCGGCAGTCCGTATCCGTCGCCACTGCCAACTTGACATCTCTCGAACCCCAAACTTCCTTTACCGACAGCGCCATATTCGCCATCACCAATAACGGCGGCTCTCTGAATTTTCTGCTGCCTACAGGCGTATCGAATATGCAGGCGCGCATCATCGGACTCAGAGGCGCGCAAAACACGATGCTCACCATTGACCCGCGCACATTCGATATATGCAACAACAATGATCCCTACTTTCGGGCGCGCGGCGGCGCAGATAGCCCTATTGATACCAAAGATATGCAGAAGTACAAGCGCGCCGCAGACCGCCGATTGCCCGGCGTCGCAAATGGACAGGCTGGGCTTGCCACTTTTATGCACGCGATTGAGCATTTGGTATTGGACAATGGAAGGCCGCACGGCAAGGTGCTGCCCCTCACGGCGGCGCACGCCCAAACATACGCCGGCTTTCGCAAGAACATTGAGAACGAATACTGCGATGTGATTGCCGTCAGCACGGCGTCCGGCGACGGTAATTCAATGTCGGCGGACACCGGCATACAAGAGATGCTGCTAATCGGCACAAAGCACACTTCCCCGCCCATGATCGACCCAAACGGCGATAGATCCGTAACCTGCGTTAACCTAACACGCACATTCACAACCAAACTCGAAGCCAAGATGTTCGCCGACGCCATCCGTCATGAAGTCGCGCTTGGCAATAAATCGGGTGAAATCGCAGTAGGCGAAACCGTGGGAACTTACTATCGTATGAGCGGTTTGGGCGAAGGCAATCCGTGGTCTGCGCTCGGCCCCAGCGGCGATTATGCGATATTGGCAGAATATATGCGGGAAGGCGCAGCGTGGGATCCGCGCACGGGCGCAACCGCAGGGTTGGCGTTGCCGATGGCAACGCTAAGTGATGAGTCGGGCCGATGCCCGGGTCATCACTTGCTGGGATGTATCCCAGCAAGTGATGACCCGCGGGGCGCATTTCTAATGCGCCCCGAAAAAGAGGCGCGCAACCGAACAAATCCGTCTATGTGGCACTTGGATGCAAAGACTCAACTAACTATAACCTGTGAACCAACGCATTACGGCGAACCGCGCGGCGATGCCAGTGAAGCAACGCGAATGTTGAATACCGCCGGACACTTTCACCTATCCCGCAACCTTCGTATGAGCGCTCAAACAATCGCCATGTGCTACACCGAACAGGAATGTATGGGCGGCAGGTCATGGACAACCATCTACGCCGCCGACGATGTAGCCAAAGCGATAACCCTGTTCCTCAACAGCACCTATGGGATGCTGATACGGATAGGATACGGGCAGTCCACGGATCTAGGTCGATCGCCTATTCAAGTCAGGGCTATCGGCGGCCACCCCATCCCCGACTTCGCCGCCGATGCGGACGCCGCCAAGACAGCGCGCCGCATAGCCGCCGCCAACTTCGACCGTCTGCGAACCCTGCCGCTCAAGCGCATAAGCCTAAGCGCCCTCGACCCCAACCGCGCCGAAATAGACCGCATAGTAACGCAGATGCTAGGCTTGCCCTACGACGCCAACGCCGAGTCGATGCTGCAAGCGTGGCGCAAGCTAATGTGCCTCCAGCCCATCGTGAACGCCAACAACAAGTCCGTGCTGCGCGAGCTGGAGCGGGAGGGGGTGCGGGGGTAGGCTTGAACACGACGTCAGACGCCCACACTCCAGCCAGCAGTTTCACAAACACGCATAGCCGCCCTGCCCCAAAGACGCTATGCTACTGCTATAATAGCCGCATACGGATAATATAACGAACTTCACAACAGAAGAGGATTTGCTGTTATGGGAATTGCCTACCTAGATCTGCAAGTGGAAAACCCCACCGCCGCCGATATGAATGAGTCCGTGCGCGGACTGATAGACAGCGGCGCAATCTACTCCGCCGTCCCCGCGGCGACGCTTGAGCGGCTGGGCATAGAGCCGAAAGGCGAGCAGGCGTTCACGCTTGCCGACGGCTCCACGATAAGGCGCAAAAAGGGCGTGGCGCTGTTCAGATACGGCGACCGTTTCGGCGGCGCGGATGTGATTTTCGGCGAAGCCGGCGACAGCGCGCTCATAGGCGCAACCACCCTGAAAGCGCTGGGCTTGGCGTTCAACCCGCTCGCCCGCGAACTATACCCCCTGCCGATGATAATGGCGGCGGCGCATCCTCGGCGGGCGTGAACCCGGCGCAACGGAGCGATGCGCTAATCCCTCAATGGTACGTTAGCGTCGGACTTAGGCGCATCACACCTCAGGCGCGCTTCCGCTCACGCCGTCCGCTTCCAGGGCGGCGACGGCGTCGGCGTCCATGGCAAGCAACTCGCCGAATATGCGCCGGTTGTGTTCGCCCAAACGCGGCGCATGGCGGGGCGCTGCGGCCGGCGTGGCGGACATCTTCCACGCTGCGCCGGGCATGAAGTATAGCCCGCAAGACGGATGGTCAACCAGTTCCAGCAAGCCGCGCGCCTGATAGTGCGGGTCGTTGAATATCGCCTCGCCCGTCATCACCGGCGCCGCGCTGACGCCGGCATCCTGAAGCAGGCGCATCGCGTCATCGGCCGATCTGCGCCGCGTCCAATCCGATATGAGCGCGTCCAGCGCGTCGTGGTTCTTGTGGCGCGAGAGTATGTCGATGTACGCCGGCTCGGCGGCGGTTTGCGGCATATCCATCGCATCGCAGAGGCGCCGCCATTCGGCGTCGTCGGCGACGGCTATCGTAATCCATTCGTCTGCGCCGCGGCAGGGATACGCCCCGTGCGGCGCATAGACGGGATGACGGTTGCCGCGATTGGCGGGCGGGCGTCCGTTCATCTGAAACCCTAGCAGATGCTCGCCGATGGTCATTATGGACGATTCCAACTGCGATACATCTATGAACGCGCCCTCGCCCGTGCGGCGGCGGCGATATAGCGCAGAAAGAACGGCGCCGGCGGCATGCGCGCCGCTGATTGGATCGCCGAAGTTCACGCCCGATTTCACGGGGGCATCCTCGCCGCGATAGCCGTTCATTGAGGCGATGCCGCCTAGCTGCTCCTGCCCTATGCCGTACTGGATGAAATCCTTCCACGGGCCGCTGCTGCCGAATGCGGGCATAGAGACCATAATCAGGTCGGGACGCAGCGCGCGCATCCGTTCATAACCAAGCCCGCGCCGCTCCATAAGCCCGGCGCGAAAGTTCTCGATGACCACATCGCTGATACTCACAAGTTCCTCTATAATCGCCTTGCCTTTCGGATGGCGCATTTCGGCGGTGATGCCGTACTTGCTCATATGCAGCGTGTTGAACCAGCCGCTGCGGTTCCACGGATCGGCGCCGCGCTTGCCGCCGGGCAGATTGCCGGAGCCCACAATCATCCGATGCGGATCCCAAGCGCGCGTTGACTCCACCTTGATGACCTCAGCGCCCATATCGGCGAGCAGCTTGGTGGCGTGCGGCCCCGCCCATATGCGCGAAAAGTCGAGGATGCGGACGCCGTTCAGCGCGCCCGCATTCGCGCCGGGATGTCCGTCGGAATGTTCGGATGCCATAAGCGGTGCCTTGTTGTTGGAGTTGTCGGCGTAGCGTGTTGGCGCATAGCATTGTATCGCGAATGGGTGGGATGGGGCAAAGAGCGCGCGGGCGTAGCACGCATACTGGCGTGATATGCGCCGCGCAAGTCCTAGCCCCGACGGAGAACGCTCGATGAGGGCTAGTGCGTCAGTATGGTATGCTACCACTCGGTTGATTTGTAGAGCTATGACACATCGGAGACGCAAGCTTTGAAGCGCCTTGTAGCCACACTTCTAACGGTTGCGGCATTCGCGCTGATACTGGCGACGGGATGCGGGAATGAAGCCCCGCCAGGGGGGCCGACGGCGGAAGAGCCAAGCGCGGACGGCAGCGTTGGGTATCCCATAGCGGCATCGACGGCGTCAGCGCCGCAACAGGGCGATAAATCCCTCAAAGCGGAAGCGGCACAAACCATGGCTTCCCCTAGTTCAGCTGAAGACGAATCGCCGCTCTACACATTCGCGTCGGTAAGCGCCGGTTTGTGGCACACCTGTGGGCTGAGTGCTGACAGCGCGGCGGTGTGCTGGGGCAACAACAAAAACGGTCAGTCTTCGCCTCCGCAGAACGAACCATTCAAGTCGGTGAGCGCCGGCGGGCATCATAGCTGCGGTGTGCGCGTGGCAGATGGCGCGGCGGTGTGCTGGGGCAATAACGAATATGGTCAGTCTTTGCCGCCGCAGAACGAACCATTCAAGTCGATAAGCGCAGGCTTGTGGCATAGCTGCGGTGTGAGTGTGGACGGCGCTGCGATATGCTGGGGCAACAACGAATATGGTCAGTCTTTGCCGCCGCAAAACGAAACATTCGCGTCGGTAAGCGGCGGCGGGCATTATAGCTGCGGGTTGCGCGCGGATGGCATGGCGGTGTGCTGGGGCAATAACGAATATGGTCAGTCTTTGCCGCCGACGGTCGTATTTGCGTCCATAAGCGTCGGCGTGAGGCATAGCTGCGGGTTACGCGCTGACGGAGTGGCGGTATGCTGGGGCAATAACGAATATGGCGAGTCGTCGCCTCCAGTGGACGAAGCATTTGTATCCGTAAGCGCCGGCTGGGAACATAGTTGCGGGATGCGCGCGGATGGCGCGGTGGTATGCTGGGGGCGTAACGAATATGGCGAGGCTTTGCCGCCGGCGGACGAAACCTTTGCGTCGGTGAGCGCCGGCTGGGGATATAGCTGTGGACTGCGCGCTGATGGCGCGGCGATGTGCTGGGGGCGTAACGAATATGGCGAGGCTCTGTCGCCATCGGGCGAAGCCTTTGTGTCCGCAAGCGCCGGCTGGTGGCATACCTGCGGACTGCGCGCGGATGGCGCGGCGGCGTGCTGGGGATATAACGAATATGGTCAGTCGGCAATGCCGTCGGGCGAAACCTTTGCGTCTATAAGCGTGGGCGAGGTTCATGTCTGCGGGTTGCGCGCAGACGGCGCGGCGGTGTGCTGGGGCAATGACTACTTTGGTCAGTCATCGCCGCCGGGTGGCGTCTTTGCGTCGGCAAACGCCGGCTGGTGGCACAACTGCGGGCTACGCGCGGATGGCGATGTAATGTGCTGGGGGCATAACGAATATGGCGAGTCTTCACCGCCGGGCGGCGCCTTTGCATCGGTAAGCGCCGGGTGGTGGCATACCTGCGGGTTGCGCGAGAACGGCGCAGTGGTGTGTTGGGGGCGAGACAAACACGGTCAGTCATCGTCGCCCGGTGGCATCTTTGCGTCGGTAAGCGCGGGCGGATGGCATAGCTGCGGGCTACGCGCGGACGGCGTGGCGGTGTGCTGGGGCGCTAACGAATATGGCGAGTCATCGTCGCCTGGTGGCATCTTTGCGTCGGTAAGCGCGGGCGGGCGGCATAGCTGCGGGCTACGCGCTGATGGCGCGGCAGTGTGCTGGGGCGAAGACTTGCTTGGGCAGTCAACGCCGCCACAGGGAGAAACCTTTGCGTCTATAAGCGCCGGCCGCGATCATACCTGCGGACTGCGCGCGGACGGCGTTGCAATATGCTGGGGCGATAAGTCTTTGGTAGTCCGTTAGCGGCGTTTTGCCACTTTCGGCGGCGCGCGGCGTAGCGTGTTGGCGCATAGCATTGTATCGCGAACCGTTGTGGCGGGGCAAAGGGCGATCTGAGTGTATATTACCTCTAAACGGACATATAATTCGCTGGATTTTATACATCTCGATACTTTATATTTTGCGCTCTGAGTGGAAAACGATATGCGTCTTGCCTCTCCATATACGGTATGAATTCTAAACCCGCACTCTACTTCTTCACAACCCTCACGGCGGCGGCGTTGCTGCTGTTCGCGCTGCTGACGAACTCCGACGGCGCAAGCGCGCAGCAACCCATCATCGGCACGCCCACGCCTACCCCTACATCACTGCCCGTCGCCTTCCGTCCCGAACTCACCGCGCGCGCCCCCACGCTGGGCAACCTCGACTCTATGCTTTCGCAGCTGGCGGCGCGCGTCCAAGATGGCTATTCCACCGCGCACGAAGCGGCGTCCCAAGCGCCGATACACGCCGCCGATTCGGTTGCGGTTGCCTTCTACCTCAGCGGCGATGCAGCGCCCTTGCTGGCGTTCCTGCGCGCCAACGGCGGCGATCCGCGCAACATCGGCGACGACTATGTCGAGGCGTATGTTCCCGTAGATCTGCTGGCGCAAGCGTCCGAGCAGCCGAATGTGATGCGCGTGCAGGCAATCGTTCCGCCGCGGCCGAACAGGGGCGTCGTCGTCAGCCAAGGCGTCGCCGCGCACGCCGCAAACGCCTGGCACGACGCAGGCTACACCGGCGAGGGGACCAAGGTGGGCGTGATAGACGTCGGTTTCGAAGGCTTCGGCGATCTGATGGAAAGCGAAGCGCCCGCTGACGACGAACCGCCCGCCGAACTGCCGCCTAAAGTGATGGCGCGCTGCTATACCGGCGTAGGCGCGTTCAACTCAAACATTGCGAACTGCGAATACCAAAGCGCACACGGCGCTGCGGTGGCCGAAACCCTGCTCGACATAGCCCCCGATGCGGGGCTCTACATCGCCAACCCGATTTCGGTAGGCGATCTGCGATCCACCGTCAACTGGATGGTCGAGCAGGATGTGGATGTCATCAATATGTCCGTGAGTTGGGCGTGGGACGGCCCCGGCGACGGCACATCCCCTTACTCCAACAGCCCGCTGAGGAGCGTGGACGCGGCGGTTAGCGGCGGCGCTATGTGGGCTAACTCCGCAGGAAACGAAGCCGAAACCACATGGTTCGGCGCATTCTCAGATCCGAACTCCAATAGATGGCTCAATTTTGACAACGGCGCCGCCGGGGACGAATTCAACGAAGTCTATCTTGAGGCGGGCGAGGAGTTTTCGGCGCAACTGCGCTGGGCGGGAAGCTGGCGCGGCGCAGAAACCGACCTTGACCTAATGCTGGACGACACCACCGGCGAAACCGTGGCAAGCAGCGAAAACGTTCAGCGCGGCAGAATTGGGGACACGCCGTTTGAGTTCATATCCTACACGCCCGCCAAAAGCGGACTATACTATCTCGGCGTAGTCCGTTGGGGCGAGAATACGCCGGCCTGGGCGCAGCTGCAGACGCTTTCGGGCGAAAAGCCGAAGTTCCACACGACCGCGCGCAGCATCGGCAATCCCGCCGAAAGCGCCAACCCCGGCATGCTCGCCGTGGGCGCGGCGCACCACGCCGACGTGAACGCAGTCGAGGCTTACAGCAGCCGCGGACCCGCGATCGACGGCAGGACAAAGCCCGACATCGTAGGCGTCGACTGCGGCGCGGTGGCAGTATCTACCTACGCCGTCATAACGCGCGCGGACGGGCAGTCCTGCGGCTTCTCCGGCACAAGCCAAGCCTCTGCGCACATAGCGGGAATGGCGGCGCTGGTCAGAGAGCGCTTCCACGACTACACGCCGGCGCAGATCGCGGACTATCTCAAATCCAACGCCGAGCCGCGCGGCGCCGTCCCCAACAACGATTGGGGCTACGGCTTCGCCAAGCTTCCCGCCATCACCGCATCGCCCACGCCCACCGCAACGCCCGAACCCACGCCCACGCATACGCCCACCATAACGCCCACGCCCACCGCAACGCCCTTGGGCAGCGTTAGGATAAGCGCGCTTGAAGAAGAGATAGGAACGCTGGAGCGCCTCATCGCCACGCTGCGCGGGCTCATCACCGCGCTGACCGGCAGAATAGCCACACTTGAGAGCCCGCCCGCGACGGCAACGCCAAGCGCCACGCCAATCACAACGCCCACGTCCGACTGCATTCGGATAATCGGCTTGGGCTGGCTCACCGGCGTATGGAACGACGACTGCCTGTCCAACAAGACGCCCGACGGCGCGCCGCCCGGAGTTCGCTATGCGCGCTTCTACGCCTTCACCCTGGACGCCCCCGCCGATGTAACCGTTGCCATCACCGCAGCGGATGTAGGCAACACATACCTCTACCTGCTTGCGGGCGTTGGCGTGGACGGCGCCGTGCTGCATAAGCACGAAACGCGGCTATCCGCGCGGCTGCCCGCGGGCGCATACACCATCGAGGCAACCACCTACGCCCCCCGAAGCGGCAGCGATTTCACGCTCACGCTGGACATTGCGCGCTGACGCAGCAATCCCCATAGCGGGCGGCAATCGGATTGTAGGTTGCCATTGTACATTCCCGCCGCAAGCGCTGACTAGCGGATTGGGGGTTAGGGTATGCTTATCTTGCGGCGCGGCGGCGCTTGTCAATTTGAAAGCGCCACAGCGAACTGCGCAACTTGACTTTCGTAAATTAGCGGCGTATCATCAACACCAAGTCTTCAACCTTAGCGAATGGAGTAGAATCATGCCGAACATACGATTTACCCCCCCCCCCGTTCATAGGTTCTAAACTCGCGCTCTACTTCCTCACCGTCCTCACAGCGGCGACGCTTCTATTCCTAATCCTGCTGCCGAACTCGAATAACGCAAGCGCCCAGCAATCCGCGACCGCAACATCCATAAGCGCCGGCGCTGCTCATACCTGCGGCCTGCGCGCAAACGGCGCCGCTGTGTGTTGGGGCACTGACGGAGTGGATATGCCAACGCCGCCGGGCGCATTCACTTCCATAAGCGCCGGCTATGCGCATACTTGCGGCCTGCGCGCAGACGGCGCCGCTGTGTGTTGGGGCACTGACAACTTTGGTCGGTCAATGCCGCCGCCGCCGCCGGGCGCATTCACATCCATAAGCGGCGGCGCAAGACATACCTGCGGCCTGCGCGCAGACGGCGCTGCGGTGTGTTGGGGCAGTAACGGCGATGGTCAGTCGACGCCGCCGTCGGGCGCATTCACATCCATAAGCGCCGGCGAGGATCATACCTGCGGCCTGCGCGCAGACGGCGCTGCGGTGTGTTGGGGCAGTAACGGCGATGGTCAGTCGACGCCGCCGTCGGGCGCATTCACATCCATAAGCGCCGGCGAGGATCATACCTGCGGCCTGCGCGCAAACGGCGCTGCGGTGTGTTGGGGCAATAACCAACAAGGTCAGTCGACGCCGCCATCGGGCGCATTCACATCCATAAGCGCTGGCGGGAAGCACACCTGCGGCCTGCGCACAAACGGCGCCGCTGTGTGTTGGGGCGAAAACTTCGATAGTGGGTCGACGCCGCCGTCGGGCGCATTCACATCCATAAGCGCCGGCTATGATCATACTTGCGGCCTGCGCTCCAACGGCGCTGCGGTGTGTTGGGGAGCCTTTGGTCAATTGACGACGCCGTCGGGTACATTCGGCGTTTCAACTACAGCAACGCCTACCCTTACGCCCACGGCAACCACAACGCGCGACGACAGCGGCGCGCCAATCCCCACGCCCACCGCGACCACAACCCGCGCCGACGTCCCCACGCCAACCCCCACCCGCACCGCAACCCGCATACCCACGCCCGCAACCGGAAACGCCAACGCCAGAATAACCTATCTTGAAGCCCAGTCAAGGGCGCAGCAAGAACAGATAACGACGCTGCGAAACCAGGTAGAAACCCAGAACGGCCTTATAGCGTCCCTGAGCTCGCTCATCGACAGGCTAACCGCCCGACTAGACGCGCTCGACAGCGGCTCCGCGTCGACGCCGCCTACCGCAACGCCCACGCCGACGAACACCCCGGTAACCACGCCTACACCCACGCCGACGTCTACGCCCATACCTACGGCAACGCCCACGCGCGCATCAGCGTCGACATTGGCGCCCGGCTGCATTCGGAGCATTAGCTTAGGCTGGCTCACCGGCGCATGGAACGCCGATTGCCTATCGGATAAGACGCCGCCCGGCGCACAGACGGGAACCCGCTACGCGCGCTTCTTCACATTCACATTGGACGCCCCCTCATTCGTATCCGTTAAAATCACATCCAACGATGTGGCGGACACCTACCTCTACCTGCTTGAGGGCGTGGGCAACGCCGGCTCCGTGGTTAACCGGGGCGCCACTCGGATAGACGCAGTGGCAGATGAGCGCCTGCAGCCAGGCGCATACACCATAGAGGCTACCACCTACGACCTGGAAACCGCTGGCAACTTCACGCTCACATTCGAGGCGCGCGCGCAATGAAAAGGAACCGAAGCGTCCGTGCGCGCTGGTGGCAACCGAATGCCGCCGAGTTCGGCTTCACCGCTCAAAGCGTGGCTAATCCGTGGGCGGCGTGCGTCCGCCGCCCATCCCCGCAAGCGGCCGACGTTCACGGGCGCGCTCGCGCTCGATGATGGCTTCGATTTCGCGCGCCGCCGCCGCCGTTTGGCGCGTGTGATGCGCGACTACATAGTCGTATTTCGGCGCCTCCGCCAGCTCGCGCCGCGCCGTAGCCAGCCGAAGCGCCAGCGCCTCTTCGGTTTCGGTCTGCCGTCCGGCGAGCCGCCGTTTGAGTTCGGCGATGCTGGGCGGCGCTAGGAATATGAACAGCGCGTCCGGCGCAATCCGCCTGACGGTCGCCGCGCCCTGGACGTCTATCTTGACTATCACATCCTTGCCCTGCGCCAGCGCATCCGCTATCTGCGCCTTGGGGACGCCGTAGTAGTTGCCATACACCGCCGCCCATTCTAGCAGTTCGTCGTTGGCAATCATCGCCTCAAAGCGCGCTTTGCTGACGAAATGGTAGTCCACGCCGTCTTGTTCGGCGCTGCGCTTGGGGCGCGTGGTGGCGGTAACGGCGTAGTGGCGCGGCGCGGCGCTAGACGCTCTCATATGCGATAGCAACAGGTCTTTGCCCACGCCGGAGGGGCCGGACAGCACAATCAGCAGCGGCGCTGCCTCAGTTGCATCAGTTGCGTTCATGCCGCCTGTCCATAGCGTCCCATAGCCCGAATTGTTCGCCGTGTCCCCATTGTTGCCCCGTAGCGTCGGCGTTGGCGTTAGCGGCGGTATATCCAAGACTGCTTCTTTTCGGAGCCGGTGGCTTGCCGATAGCGCTGCGTCAGCCGCTCGCCGAAGAACGCATTCGCCATCGACTCGCCCGCGCTCGGCAGGTTGTTTTCGCCTGTGTTGACCACGGCGCCGGCGTCCCACTTGGCGCGGTTTTCCCATGCGCTTATGAATGTGTTGACCAGGCTATCGTCCGAATCGTTTATCATATTGCGATAGGCGTAGAGTTCAGTGATGTAGCGGTCGAGCCAGTGAACCAGCGCATTGGGGTTGGCGTAGCAGGACGCCTCGTTGTCAAGCGGGTCTTCGGACGCCAAGCGGGAGTATTCGGAGAATGTGCCTGCCGCCAAGCGGTGCATTTCGCGCCACGAATCGCTGCCCGCAGTGGCGGTTACGAATGCCGACGACAGCACGGTGGGTAGCACTTCCATCGCCACGGCGTAGCTATCGTGTTCGTGGGCGTCTAGGAAGAGCGGCTTTGCGCCTATAAGCTCCACCATTCCCACCACCGTGCGCACCGATTCTTGGCTGGCGGATTCCCCCGGCGTGATGCAATACTGCGCCTCTTGCAGCAGTTCGGCCGATGCGTCTTCCAAATTGACCGACGGCTTTTTGATGAGCGGCCGCCCGCCCACGAAGTCAACGCTTCTTGGCAGAAGCTCCGCCGCCCATTCCAGCGACTTCACCTTCGCCGAGCAGGTGTCCGTAACCACGCAGCCGTCTTCCACTATCGGCGCAATCGCCTCAAGCAACTCGCGCGTCTGCGTGAACGCCGAGTCCAGGATTATCATCTGCGCGCCTCTGACGGCGTTTCGCAGGTTGGATGTGTCCTCATCGTAAGCGCCCGCCTTCGCCGCTATCTTCAGCGCGTCCCTGTCCCCTGAGCTGCCCACAATCTCCGTGTTGCGCAGGTTCGCCTTCTTGAGCGCCATCCCGATGGACACCCCGACGACGCTTGTGCCTATGATTGTTATGCGCTCCAAAGCACACCTCCCGCTCTAATCCGTCCGCAGCGCCCTGCAAGTACGCGCGCCTGCCAACTATTCGGGCTATCGACGCATTTCACACATGCCCGAATGCCTAAAGTCTATCACAATCGACGGATGCTCGGTTGAAAGCGGTTATTAGCCCAGCAGCGCGCCCACGGTGAACCTGATGGCGGGAAACAGTACTCGGCTGAGTATCCCTACGTTAAGCACAGCGTCCGCTAGGACTACCATCAGCAGGATTATCATGCCGAACCGCTCTGTGCGCGCAAACGGGACGGCAAGCGCGCGCGGCAGAACGCCCAGCGCCACCTTGAAGCCGTCAAGCGGCGCAATCGGCAGCAGGTTGAACACCGCAAGCACCACATTCCACAGCACAAGCGCCTGCAGCATCTGCGCGTCAATGCCGCTGCTTGGAAGGGACAATGTGCCAAGCCTGAAGGGCATAGCGGCGAGCGTTGCTACGATGATGTTGGATATAGGCCCCGCAAGCGCCACCACCGCCATGCCCGCCTTTTCGCCGATGCGTATGTTGGACGGCGTTACCGGCGTAGGCTTGCCCCAGCCGAAGCCGGCGATGAATATGAGCAGCGTCCCCACGGGGTCGAGATGCGCCATCGGGTTGAGCGTCAGTCTGCCCTGCCGCTGCGCCGTGCGGTCGCCAAGCCGCGCCGCCGCCCATGCGTGGCTGAATTCGTGAACCGTGATGCCCACCACCAGCGCAACCGTGAACGCCGCCAAGTTGATGAGCGCAACAAGCGGGTTAATCTGAAGCTGATCTAACAGGTTGAATAGCAAGCCGTCGTCCTATTCCAAGAAAAGGCTATGTTCATAGGCAACAACAAGGCGGGACGAATTATCGCCCCGCCTTGCGTGGGATTACAGAGCAGGTTGGCGCCTAGTGGCCGCCGCAGCCACCACCTCCACAGCCGCACCCGCCGCCACCTCCACCACCGCATCCGCCGCCGCTACCGCACCCACCGCCGCCACAGGCGCATCCGCCGCCGCCACCGGCTTGGAAATTAGGGTTGCTAATCACGAACCCGCTTCGCATCAAGCCGTCCACATAGTCGATCTGCGCGCCCTCGACCAGCGGCGCGCTCTCCGGGTCCACCAGGACTTGAACGCCGCTTGTGTCGATCACCACATCGTCCGTCTTGGCTTCGCGCTCCATGCCGAGCATATATTGGAAGCTTCCGTGCGGCCCGGGCACCACCATCATACGCAGCAGCGCGCCCGTTTCGCCCTGCTCGGTCAGGATTTCCTCTAGCTTCTGTGAAGCCAGTTCAGAGACCTCTATCAGAGGGGTTGTTGTTGTCACCATCACACCTCCAAGGGTGAAATCGGGGCGAAATCGCCACAGACGCAGACGCTTGCTGCTTATTCACAAATCGTATCACTCTGCCATCGGGCGGTCAAGGCAAGCCGACGGGGTGAAAGATCAATCGCATTCAATCATCCATTCCCGCTTTGTGGGGGAAACGCTGCGCCAGCCGTTGCTTGTAGTCGGCGTCGTTGGCGATTATTTGGCCGCGCTGTAGCTGCTCTTCGATCGAGGCGATGCGCGGCGGGCTTGGATGCGTGGGCGCGTCGCCGATTGCGCCGCTTGCCTCTAGGCTGTCCGCTTGCGCCGACGGCATTCCCAGCATTTCGCATAGCGCGAAGCGGTTGTGCTTGCCAAGGGTGGGCGCGGCGCGGCGAAGGCCGCCGGGCGTGCGTGAGAATTTCCAGGGACGGCCGGTGTAGGGCAGCGGCGGGATACCGCTTATCGGGTCGTGTTCGGCTATTTCGTAGAAGCCACGCGCCTGCAGGTGCGGGTCGAACAGAAGCCGCTTGCCGTCCAAAACAGCGCCCGCGGGGACGCCGTTGGACTGAAGCGCCGTCATCAGTTCGTACTGATCCCATTCCGACGTCGCATCGCATAGCAGCGCGTCCAGCTCAGCGCGATGCGCCAAGCGCGAGGCGACGTCAGCGAAGTGCTTATCCGCCGCCCACGCCGGGCCGCCTAGCGTTTCGCATAGCGCCTGCCACTGCTGATTCGCGGCGACCGCTATGGCGATCCACTTGTCTTTGCCGGCGCAGGGATAGCAACCGTGCGGGGACATTGCGGCGTCCTGATTGCCGATGCGCTCGGCGGTTCGTCCGTTGGCGGCGTAGTCCATAATCGCTTCCGGTATGGTGGATGTGAGCGTTTCGGACTGCGATACATCTATGAACTGCCCCTTGCCGGTGCGGGCGCGGTAGGTTAGCGCCGCCATAATCGCAAAGGCGGTGTGTTCGGCGGCGGTGTAGTCGGCGTAGGGTATTTCCGGCAATGCGGGCGGCCCGTCTTTGTAGCCGGTGATGTGCGCCAACCCTGAAGTGGCTTCGGTGGTGTAGCCGATAGCACCGTAGTCCGCCCACGGGCCGGTGTAGCCGTAGCCGGTCGAGGACACCATGATGATGTCCGGCTTTATGCGCCGCAGGTCGTCGTACTCCAGCCGAAAGTTTCGCATAACGCGTGGCGTGAAGTTTTCGGCGAACACATCGCTGACGCTTATCAGATCGCGCAGCGCCGCTATGCAGTCGTCGTCCCTCAGATCGAGCGTTAGGCTGTACTTGTTGCGGTTCTGCTCATAGAAGTTCGCCGCCCTGTCCCAGTGCCGCCCTTCGGCGCTGTTTTCGTACAACGAATGCGTGCGGTAGTTGTCCAAGCGGGCGCACGATTCTATGCGAATGACCTCAGCGCCCATATCGCCAAGCAGTTTGATGGCGTGCGGAATGGCGATGAGCTGCCCCATCTCAATGATGCGTATTCCCTCAAGCGGCAGGCGCATATCACACAACCCCCGACGCGCGCAGCAGGTTCAGATCGTCCAGCGATAGCCCTAGTTTGCCGCACAAGACGTCCTTGTTGTGCTGACCCAGTTCGGGCGCGGGGGATGCGGCGCGCCACGGCGTTGCGCTCATAATGAAGGGGGCGCCCGGATAGGTGGCATTGCCGAATACGGGATGCTCTATGTCGGTGAAATAGCCGCGCGCCTTGTATTGCTCGCTCGCCAGCGTTTCGGCGGGGCTGTGAACTACGCCGTAGATATGCCCGCGCCGTTTGTGCGCCTCGCGCATCAACTCGAACTTGCGCCACTTTTTCATTCCCGCCTCAAGCGCATCTTGCAGCGCCTTTGCGTTGGCGAAACGGCTTTCGGGCGTGGCGAACCTATCGTCTTTCAGCGCGGGTTCGCCGATGAAGTCCGCTACGCCGTTCCAATCAACTGCGCCGCCAAAGTGGATTGGCACTATGTAGCCGTCCGCCGTCGGCACCGGGCTGCGCGGCATATCGCCGGTGTAGGCGGGCTGGCGCTGGCGGATGCTGCCGGCGTAGGTGTAGAGCGAAGTGGTGTCCCGCAGCGCCGATGTTACGCATTCTTGGATTGATACATCGATATGCTGTCCCTCGCCGTTGAACTGCTGATGGCAATGCCCAATCAGCGCGGCGGTCGCGGCGTTGGCGCCCGCCTTGAACTGCGTTTGGCGCAGCGCATGCTTGAGCGGTTCGCGCTCCGCCGATCCGAAGATGTACATTAGCCCGCCCAGCGCGTAATGGACTATGTCCGCCGC
The DNA here is from genome assembly GCA_965203895.1 of Dehalococcoidia bacterium. GTDB lineage: Bacteria > Chloroflexota > Dehalococcoidia > Lucifugimonadales > JADFKI01 > Bin90. The sequence goes on from CBDBDI010000003.1 coordinate 1,347,384, forward strand.
CTTGTAGTCGCGGTAAGGTCCGGTTTGCCCAAAGTTGGATATGGACACCATCACAAGCGCGGGGTTTATTCGGCGCAGCGCGGGATAGTCCAAGCCAAGCGAGGGCAGAACGCGCGGCGCAAAGTTCTCGACCACTATGTCCGCATCGGCGGCGAGCCTTTCGAGCAGCGCCTTGCCGGTGGCGGTCTTCAGGTTAAGGGTTACGCTGCGCTTGCCGATGTTCAGATATGCGAATAGCAGGCTTTTGTCCGGGTGGGCTTCATCGTTGAAGAAGGGCGGCATACTGCGCGCAATATCGCCTTCCGTCCGCTCAATCTTGACCACATCGGCGCCGAAATCGGCGAGGAGCTTGGCGCAGTACGGCCCCGCTACATGGTGAGTCAAGTCTAGGACGCGCACGCCCTCTAACGCTCTGTCTTGCATCTATTCCCGCGCTGTTTTCTACCCTGAGTTCGGCTTGTCAAGTATAACACGCAGCAACGTTTCGCTGCCCGCCGATGCGCCTTGCCGCACGCAAGCGATCGCGGCGTGCAAGTTGGCATGCGCCAGCGCCGTCGCGAGCGCGTGATGCGTCAGCGTTGGGATAGCGGCTAGGCTCAGATAGCCAGCGTTGTAGAGATGCGATAGCAGCGCTGCGGTGAAGGCGTCCCCAGCGCCCACGGCGTCGGCGACGCTTACGGGGACGGCGGGACTGTGAACGCGCTGCTTGGGGGTTATGCCGATTGCGCCGTCCGCGCCCAGCGTCAAGATGACCAGCGCGGGACCGGCGTCCAGCCAGCGATGCGCCACATCCGACGGGGGTTCATTGGGATAAAGCCACTGCAGATCTTCGGCGCTGACCTTGACCAGCGCGGCGAACTCCAGCAGCGCCTCGATGCGGCGGCGGTATTCTGCGCGGTGGGGAAAGAGCGCCGGGCGCACATTGGGGTCCAGCGATATGAAGCGGCGGCGGCGCTCGCGGCGCATAAGCGTTTCGCTGGCGTGCGCGCTTTCGCCGAGCATCAGCGAGTACGAACCGAAGTGCAGCGCGCTCACATCGTCGGGGAAGGCGCGCGGCAGATCTGAGAGCGCTAGGTTTTGGTCGGACGTGTTCACGCCGTAGAATGCGAATTCGTGCGCCTGCCCTGCGCGCGGGATGACGAATGCCAGCGTGGTGGGTTCGCCGCCGCGCGAAAGCCAGCGCAGATCGACGCCGCTGTCCGACAGATATGCGCGCAACGTCTCTCCGAAATGATCGGTGGATAACCTGCCTATGAACGCCGAGGGAACGCCAAGCCGCACTAACCCCACGGCGACGTTGCAGGGCGAGCCGCCCGGACGCGGCATGTACGCCCGCTCGCCGCCGATTTCGGACGGTGTGAAGTCGATCAGTGCTTCGCCGCAGACCGCAATCACAACCGACGCCTTTGGGTGAGTTCGGCTAAATTGCCGAAGTGATCTTTCAGCGCAGGGTAGAGCCGCCGATATGCGCGGTATAGTTCGTTGTACGCAGCGGCGTTAGCGGGGTTGGGATGGACGGCGGCGCCCGGTTTGACGCACGCCTCTACCGCTTGGCGCGCGTCCGCGAATATGCCGCATCCAACCGCCGCCAGCAGCGCAGCGCCATAGGCGGGGCCGGAGTTGGGCTGCGTAGTGACGACGGGCAAGTCGAACGCATCGGCGCAGATTTGCCGCCAAAGACTGTTGCGCGCGCCGCCCCCAATAGCGTGCGCCCGTTTGGGGGATGCGCCCTGTTCGCGCATAAGCTCCAGCGAATCGCGCAGCGCAAAGCAGACGCCTTCCATCACGGCGCGCGCAAGATGGCTGCGGTTATGCGCCGCATGCAGCCCAAAGAACACGCCGCGCGCGTTGGCGTCGTTGTGCGGCGTGCGCTCCCCGCTGAGGTAGGGCAGGAACAGCAGTCCATCACTGCCGGGTGGCGCCGTCGCGGCGTCTGCCGTCAGCGTCTCATACGAAACGCCGCCGCCAAGCGTATCGCGCAGCCAACGCAATGCGCTGCCGGCCGATAGTATCGTCCCCATCAGATACCACAGATCGGGCGCGCAGTGGCAGAATGTATGCAGGTTCATATCGGGCGCAACAACCGGCCGCGCGGCGGGCAGCAACAGCGTCCCCGATGTGCCTATGCTCACTTGCATAACATCATCGCTGACAATGCCGCAGCCGATTGCGCCCGCCGCGTTGTCAGCGCCGCCGCCCACTACGGGTATGCCCGGCGGAACGCCCAGCGCATCCGCGGAGGCGCGCGATACTGCGCCCGTGATTTCGGTCGAGCCTGCCACCGGCGGCAGTATGCTTGCGTCCAATCCCAGCGCGTCAAGCGTCTGCTGAGACCAGTGGCGGCGGCGCACGTCGAACAGCGCCGTTCCCGCGGCGTCGGAAGGCTCTGTGGCGTAATCGCCCGTTAGCCAAAAGCGAATGTAGTCTTTGGGCAGCAGCAGCATTCGCAGGCGGGCGTAGTTTTCGGGTTCGTTGTCCCGCAGCCAAAGAAGCTTGGGCGCGGTGAAGCCCTCCAACGGCAGGTTGGCTATGCCGCGGCGAAGCCCATCCATTCCCAGCGTATCGGTGATGAAGCGGCGCTGCGGCGTGGTTCGCGTGTCGTTCCACAGGATTGCGGGACGGATGACTTCGCCGTCGCGGTCTAGGAAGACTGAGCTGTGCATCTGCCCGGTCAACCCGACGGCGGCGATATCGATGCGTCCATGCGCGCGCTGCGCTTCGGCTATCGCTTGCCGCGCGGCAACTACGGCATTGCGCCGCCACATATCGGGGCGCTGTTCGGCCCAGCCGGGGCGAGGCGTCGCTATCGGCTGCTCTGCTTCGGCGTCCGCAAGTAGGCTGCCGTCGGCACTGACAACCACCGCCTTCACCGCGGTTGTCCCTACATCTATGCCTAAAACGGCTTGGCGAGTGGAAGTCAATTGCGAGTCAGCGCGCGGGCTTATGCGGGGTTAAATCTGGCGCAGGCGCGGATCGAAGTAGTCGCGCAGCCAGTCGCCTAGGAAGTTGAGGGACACCACCACCAACGCAATCGCGATGCCGGGAATGACCGCTATCCACCACGCGGAGTCGATGTAGTTTCTGCCGAATGAGACCATACTGCCCCACGCCGGCCGGGGCGGCGGAATGCCCACGCCTAGGAAGCTCAGCGTGGCTTCGGTGAGGATTATCTGTCCCGTTCCCAGCGTGGCTACCACGATGAGCGTGTTGGTAACGCCCGGAAGTAGATGCTGAAAGATTATGCGCGGCGATGACGCGCCCGCCACCCGCGCGAGCGCAACATAGTCCATCTGCTTCAGCTGCAGCACTTCGCCGCGAATTTGGCGCGCGGTAGTCCCCCACGAAAACAGCGCGATGATTATCAGAAGCGTGGTGAAGCTCGCGCCGAACACACCCACCACCACAAGCGCGGCTAATATGAATGGCAGGGCGTTCTGCAAGTCGACGAGGCGCATCATCATCTCGTCTATGTGTCCGCCGAAATAGCCGGATATTGCGCCGATGAGCGCGCCCAACGCCACGCTGAGTAGCATCGTTATCGCAGCGAAGCTGATGGACACGCGCGCGCCGTGTATTATGCGGCTGAAAATGTCCCGCCCCTGATTGTCCGTCCCGAATATATGCTCCGTTGTGCCGCCAAAGCCTAGGGGCGGCTTGCTGCGCGCGCGCAGATCGCCCTTCACCGGATCGTAGGGCGAAATGATGGGCGCAGTAATCGCCGCGAATACCAGCGCGAACAGTATCAGCGCGGGGATGTACGGCCATCTGCGAAACGTGGCATAGATCCGCGATATGCGCGATGGCTGGGCGGCTTGCAGCAGCGCTTCGGTCTGTTGGAGTTCCATATCGTTGGCTCTATGTGTATCTTATGCGCGGGTCGACTATGGCGTAGAGCATATCCAAGATGAAGGCGAACACCACATACATGAACGCGAATATCAGCACCGAGCCCTGCAGTATGGGGAAATCGTTGGCATAGACGGCTTGCAGCGCGAGCCGCCCAAGTCCGGGCAGCGCGTAGATGGTCTCGGTCAGCACGGTGCCGGTGGCGAATCCCGCAAGCAGCAAGCCGCCGTATGTGAGCGGCGCTATCAGCGCGTTGCGGAAGGCGTGCTTCCATACCAGCGTGAATTTGCTCACGCCCTTGGCGCGCGCAAGCTTCACATACTCCGAGTCCATCACATCCAGCATCGCGGAGCGCGTCAGGCGCAGAAAGCCCGCCGATCCGAACCAGCCGAGTATGACGCTGGGCATTATGTAGTGCGAAAAGCCGCCCTGTCCCGCGGCGGGCAGCCATCCCAGTCTGACGGAGAATATCAGGATAAGCACGATTGCCAGCCAGAACGCCGGCACCGATTGCCCCAGCACCGCCATCGTTCTGCCGAGGTAGTCCCAGCCGGTGCTTCTGTACACGCCGGACAGCACGCCTAGCGGGATGCCCAACAGCACCGCGAACAGGAAGCCGCCGCCGGTCAACTTCAGCGTCAGCGGCAGTCTGTCCGCAACCGCCGTCAGCACCGGTATGCCGGTGTCGATGGACTCGCCCCAATCGCCAATCGCCGCATCGCGCAGCCAGTAGAGATACTGAAGCGGCAGCGGCTTGTCCAAGCCGAGCTTGCGCCCCCAAGCTTCCCATACTTCGGGGCCGACGTGCGAGAAGGCGTTCAAGTACAGAAGGCGCGGATCGCCCGACATTCGCGAAAGCGCGAACACGATGACCGTGGCGAGAATGATGGTTACTAGCGAATAGCCGACCCTTCGCAGCAAAAATCGCGTCATAGTTTCTTGTAATTCAGGATGGGTTTAGGCGGTCAGTTTCGCGGTTTCGTTCATCCCCCCAAAGCGCATTGGCGGCGTTGCGGCGGCGCTATGCGTTACAGAGAGAGCGGGTTGTGATTCGTTCGAGCGCCGGGGCGGACGCCGTCTATGCAGCGCCCGCCCTTGCAGCGCTTGTTACTGCTTGAGGGTTATGGTCTCGAGGTTGTTGAACAACCCGGTGATTTCCATCTGCCAGTCTTCCACGAACTTGGGGTTGACCCAGACGGGGTTGTCTGCGTGAACCACGCCGGTGGATAGCATCCAGTGGTAGAGGAATTCGCCCTCTTTGAGGTTTGCGGCTACGCGCGCTTCCTTGTCGAGCGGGTTTGCTTCCACTTCGTTGACATAGGTCATCACTTCCAGCGCCTCGAAGCCGGGGTTCCAGTCGCCCTCGCCGATTGTGGAGCCTTCGCGCGCCGCAAGCCTAGGCTGGTCCATCAACAGCAACGGGCCTCCGCAGCCGGGCCAAGCGCAGCACGATGTAAGCCCGTTCCACTCCCTGTCCACCAAGCGCGGCCTGAACGCCTGATACGCCGTGCTGTCCACGGTTACATCCAAGCCGAGGTTGATCCACATCGTTGCTACGGCGTCGAACACCTCGAAGTTCACATTCGGAAGCTGCTGCACATAGATTTGGAACGATGGGAAGTCGTCCACCGGATAGCCCGCTTCCGCAAGCATCGCGGCTGCGCCGTCCGGGTCGTAGGGTATGACCCAGTGGTCGGGGTGTTCGGGCAGCGAACTGGAGTAGAAGTTGACATATTCGGGGAAGCCGTTGCCGAGCAGCACCTCTTCCACTATCAGATCGCGGTCTATCGCCATAGAGAGCGCATGCCGCACCAGCCGCGCCGATTCCATTCGCGCCGGATCGTTGGGATCGCCGATCCACGGATGCTCGTCGTCGGGCTCGAATCCCGGCCGCGGCGTTACCGGCTGGCCGTCGCGTCCCTTGTTGTCGCCTTCGGGATACTCGAACATCCAAAAGTTGCCGCTGTAGGTGATCGCCTGCGTAGCGCCGCCCTGATTGTCGCTGTTGGCTTCCATTCCGGATTCCAGCAGATCGGGCAGGAAGCTGAACGGCACGGGGTCTATGATGTGAACGGCGTCCGTCTTGATGAGCGCCACGCGGGTGGAGTCTTCGGGTATCTCTTTGACGCTGATGCCGTCGAAAGACGCCGGCGTATCCCAATAATCCATAAAGGTGCTGCCTACGAACTCGTCGTTGGCGGTCCAGCTTTCCATCTGAAACGGGCCGGTGCCGATGGGGTTTTGGAACGCCCAATCGCGCCCCATATCGTCGATGGACTTCTTGCTGTACACGAAGACGAGCCCGATTATCGCGCCCTCATACTCCGAAGTGAAGCTCCTGAGCGGGAACTCGACGGTGTGGGAATCCACGACCACATGCGGATCTTGGTATTCGTGCAGATAGCCAACATTGCCGAACACCGACTCTTCGTTCTCAACGCCGGCGTCGCCGAAGCTCCACTTGACGTCGTCGGCGGTCATTTCGCCCCAATCGTGGTGAAACTGAACGCCCTGCCGTAGGTTGACGGTTATCTTGGACAGATCCGTCGCCACATCATACGATTCGGCGAGGTGGGGATAGAAGAGCAGGTCTTGCGCCTTGCGCTCGGTGAGGCTTTCCATAAGCCCGATGAGTCCGGGGATGGTGTCCCCCGTGCCGCCGGACGCTTGGCTTGGCAGGCCTTGCGCGTTGCCGAGCGTTCTCATAGCCACTTTAAGCGTGCCGCCGCCTGATGGCGCTGCTTGCGCGGCGGGCGGCGTTGTTGGGGCGGGCGCGGCAGTGGGAGCAGCGGCGGCCGGAGCGGGCGCCTGAGTCGCGGGCGCGGCGGCGGGCGCTTGGGACGCCGGCGCTTCTTCGGGCGCAGACGCGCATGCCGCCGCCAGCAAAGCGGCTATCGCCATGACACCGATTAGCATTAAAGGTTTCATTCTCATTCCCTTACCTTCCTTTCAGGGCTTAGGTTGGGCAACCTTGCTTGACTAATTCACGGCGGCATTGCCGGCGGCGTTGCTACTATGAAGCATTAAGTTTTCAATACGCATAAGGTGCTCACAGCGCGCAGGCGCTATTGAAACATCAGTTGAATAAATAGTCAATATCTAGTTTTATAATTCGCAAAACCCGTCTATGTTCGCCGTCCGTCTATGTTGCAGATACGCTATCGTCTTGCTTGCGGACGCGGTTCACGATTGCGGCTCTATAACCTCCAAAACCTGATCCGCGGGCGTGTCTTGGATTATCTGCGTAACGCCGCTGGGCCAGATTATCTCGATCTTATCCACAACGCGCGCTTCGCCCAGCCCGAATTCCAGATCCACGCTGTCCATAGATAGGTAGCTGGAGCCGGCGCGCGCTTCCTGCACCTGCACATGGGGGGCGGCTTGGCGGGCGCGCTGCGTGGATACATAGACGCGCGCGCCGATGCCGTCGGCGTTGCTGCCTGTGCCGTCAATCGCCATTCGCCCTTTGAGGCGCAGCGTAAGCCAGTGATTGCCGCCGCCGCCGTTGAGCCACACGAACACGGGGCCCGGCACCGGCGCTGTGTAACTCGATCTGCCCTGCCGATCGAACGGGCCCACGAACAGATCGCCGCTGCTGTTGGTGCCGATGAGGTCGACGAAGCCGTCGGCGTTCAAATCGCCGTGCGCCAAGCCCTTGCCGTTTTCGTGATTCATTCGGTCAATGCCGCGCACCTGCAGCCCCACGGCGGGGTTCGCGCGCACCAGCGGATCTTTTTCTATGCCTTCGTAGTTCACCATCGCGATGTCAAGCAGACGGGCGCGCACGGTGACGTCCTCGAACTGCCCGCCGCCGTGGTTGAGCATCATTCGGCCGGCCGCGGGGAATATATGCCCTCCGGGGCCGCCGCCGCGTCCCATTGTGGAGCCAAGCCAGTAGAGATCTTGATCCCCGTCGTTTTCGTAGTCAAAGAAGGTTGCGCCGAAACCGAAATCGTAAGCGGCGATGCCGGTGGGGATTTGGTGGCCGGGATCGATGGTTTCGGGGTTCAGCGATATAGGCGGGAACCAAGGGCTTGGCGCAACCGCGGTGGCGTGCGCGACGTCCACGAAGCCGCCCCTGCCGTCGTTGCGCAATAGGAAGTGAGAGCATGTGCCCGACGCGAACCTGCCGAAGTATTCGCATGTGCCGCGCGGCACTTCTCGCGGCGGCTGTATGAGCGTGTGAAAGCCTACATTAGGGACGAACACATCCAAGTCAATGTCCCCGTCATAGTCCCCCACCGCAAAGCCCATCCAAGCGCCCGCCTTGTCGATGCCCATACTGCGCGCCACCGGCGTGAAGCGCACGCCCGAATCGTCCGAATCGTTGCGATACAGATGCAATCTATCGGCATCGTTTGCCACCCAAAGATCCGGATCGCGGTCGTTGTCATAGTCAAAGAACAAGACGGCGTGCGTCTGACCGGTGGGTTCGCCCACGAGGTTGCCTTGCTCGTCGGCGGTGTGCGGGTTGTATCCCTCATATGTCTTATCGGTTTGCGGATCCTGGTAGATGACCGGGGTATTGTCCGGGTAGCGCATAAGTATCTGCGGGCCCTGAACGCCCGCTTCGTGCGCCGCTTCGGTGAAGGTGAGATTGCGGTTGTTGATGTACAGCGCGTTGTAGTGTCCGGGATGATTCAGATCCTCGAAGTGGCGAAAGTCCTGGTCCATCAGATTGCCCACGAACAGATCCAACCAGCCGTCGCCGTTCACGTCGGCGCATGCGACGCCGGCTGCGGAGCGCGCGTTCACGCCGCTGCCAAACGCCGATGCGGTGATGTCCGCGAATGTGCCGTCGCCGCGGTTCCACAGCAGCGAGTCGATGTTGCCCTCTTGCGGCGAGCGAAAGCCCAATCCGTCGGCCGGATCGCCCCAAGCGCCCACATACAGATCTTGGAATCCGTCGTTGTCTATATCGCAGGCTACCGCCCCGGTGCTGTGCGAATCCGTCAGCGCCGCGCCCGCCGCCGCGCTCACATCGCTGAATGTGAGATCGGCGTTGTTGCGATACAGCATATTCGGACTGCCCGCCTCAGCGGTGATGTAGAAGTCCAGATCGCCGTCGCGGTCGTAGTCGAATATCGCCACGCCGGGGCGGTCGTTCCACACCCCAAAGCCGTCTTGGAGCGCCGCCGCCGCTATGTTGGTGAAGGGCGCAATGCCTGATACGTCGCGCGTCGGGGGCGTATCGGCGGGCGGCGGGTCGTCGGGCGCGCCGCCGATGACGCCGCAGCCCGCAAGCAGGGCGAGCAGCGCCGGCGCCGCGAAAGCGAGTATGGTTCGTATGCGCATAGGTTGACGGGGATAATCCAAGCGGGAATTGTGAGCGTCTCAGCGCGGGATAGACTAGCGTCCCGCGTTGCTGCAATAGTGGCTTATAGGCTTATCGATGTCAAGTTGAGGCGGCTGTCTAGGCTTTTCAACGCAAAGGCGCAGAGGCGCAAGGGCGCAAGATTTCACGGCGGCAGGGCGTTTTGAAACTCGTTCTTGACTATATCGCTAAATAATGATTAGATAGCATCAACACAAGCGATATTATGTCAACAGCGAATTCTGCGAGGGCGAGTTGAACCGAATTGAGGAGGTTAAGATGCTAGGTTTGAAGGCATCAAAGTTGGCGTTGTGGCTATTGGCAGCCGCTGCGACGGCGCTGTTCGCCGCCGCGTGCGGCGCCGCTGAGCAGCCCGCCGCCGAGCCGCAAGTGATTACCGTGGTGGAAACCGTGGTAGTCACGGAAGAAGTCGTCAAGGAAGTCGAGGTGGTCAAGGAGGTCGAAGTAGAAAAGCAGGTGGAGGTGGTCAAAGAGGTCATCAAAGAGGTTCCCATCGAGAAGGTGGTGATTGCCACACCCACCGCTGCGGAAGAGATATTCTATGTGCGCCCGCTTGACCCGTTCCCCAAGAGCGGCGGCATATTCCGCGCCGGCGCGCACGGCCCGCCCGCGCACTTCGACTGGTACGCCTCAGGCACTATCGCCAATCACGGCGTTCAGTCCCCGATGTACGATGCGCTGCTGCGCCGCGATCCGCGCACATCCGACGTGCCGGTAATCCCCGACCTGGCGTATCGCTGGGATGTGTCCGACGATCAGCTCACCTTCACCTTCGACATACGCGAAGGCGTCAAGTTCCACGACGGAAGCGATCTCACATCCGCCGACATCAAGTCGACTTACGACAGGATAATCTTCCCGCGCGAAGGGCTTGTCAGCCTGCGTAAGGGACTATTCCCCAATGTGTCCGAAGTCAACGCCCCCGACGACTACACGATCGAGTTCAAACTCAGCGAAGCGCGCGCGCTTGCCAATATGATGGTGGCGTTCTCTACGGAGTGGAACCTCATAAGCAAGAAAGAGACGCTTGAGGAATACGACGGCAACCTGCGCGATGTGGACGACCATCCCGGCACGGGCCCGTTCAAGTACGTTGAGCGCAACGACGACCACTGGGTAATGGAAAAGAATGTGGACTACTGGAGCCCGGACGCGCCCTACATAGACGGCATCGAGCATATCTGGCTCAAGGCGTGGACGCCCGAAAACACGGCGGCGCTGCTGGGCGGACAGACCGACTGGGCTATGTGGCTCGCGCCCAAAGACGGCAAGGACATCGGCAATCGGCAGGGGTTGAACAGCATCCGCCAGCATCTGCTCATATGGCACGGCGTCCCACTCAACAACCTGCGAAAGCCGTTTGACGATAAGCGCGTGCGGCAGGCAGTCGCGCTGGTGCTGGACCAGCAGGCGCTGCTGGACACCACCGCCGACGTCAAGGCAACCCTGTTCGGCGGCGGCTGGTTCACCGACGGCACGCCCTACGGACTGCCGCTAGAAGAGCTGAAGCAAAAGAAGTACTTCCGCCATCCCACGCCTGAGGACATCGCGGAAGCGCAGGCGCTGCTAGTGGAAGCGGGCTACCCCGACGGGCAGGGCATACCCACGCTAGACCTGGTAACGCGCGAGACTATCAATCAGCGCATTCGCGCGCCCGCCATCCAAGCGATGCTCAAAGAGAACCTGAACATCGAGACCGAAATTCGCGTGGTCGACGTATCGGCGCACGGCGAAGAGATCAAGGCGGGCAACTACGACATATCCGTCGAGGGCGGCGCATGGGCGTTCATTCCAGATCCCGCCTTCTACATCAAAGAGCTCTTCGGGCGCTGCGGCGATAGGCTTTGCGACAACAACACCGCCTTCTACGACAACCCTGCGCTGGACGAGATGATAAGGGCGATGGAGCTGGAGCTCGACCAAGCCAAGAAGATCGAGATGTCCAGGGAGTTGTCCGACTTCCTGGATCAAGAGATGCCGTGGGTGCCGCTGGACACCACCGAAATCACCTATTGGGGCTACTGGGACCATGTGAAGGGACTAATGCCCGCCAACAGCGACTTCTACGCCAACTACGAACTCCACAAGTGGGACTACGTCTGGTTGGACAGATAGGCGCATCTGAAAGGCGCAATGGCGCGGCGGCGCAAACGCCTACCGCTTTCGCCGCTTAACCGCCAAGAACGCGTACGAACACAAGCGAAACTAATCACAATGGGATACGCAGCGCCGGCAGCGCCGGCGTTGCGTCCCCATTCGGGGGAGTGGACGATTGCGAACCTACATCTTGAAACGCTTGCTGTATGCAATCCCCACCATATTCGGCATAACCGTCCTCATATTCGCCATTATGCGCATCCTGCCGGGCGATCCGCTGGGCGCGTACTACGGCATCGAGACGATAATCAACTGGACGCCCGAACAGAAGGCGGAGATACTGCGCGACCTCGGACTCGACAAGCCGATAGTGGTGCAGTACGCGCTATGGATGCGCGATATTGCGTCCGGCAGGCTGGGCGAATCCTTCTTTCGCGGCGATCCGATAATCGAGATACTGGTGCAGCGCGGCCCTATCAGCGCCGAAATCGGGCTCATATCCGTGGCAATATCCTGGCTCATAGGCTTGCCGGTGGGCATCATAAGCGCCGTGCGCCCCAACTCCGTTTGGGATATGTTCTCCAGCTTCTTCACCGTGCTGTTCCTGGCAATCCCCGGCTTCTGGCTGGGCTTGCTTATGGTAGTGGCGATGATTACCTGGTTTCAGTACAAAGCGCCAATCGTGTCCGTGCAGCTCTGGGAAGATCCGTGGAAGAACATTCAGATAATCGCAGGACCCGCGGTTGTGCTGGGGCTTGGACAGGCGGCGTTCATCGCGCGAATGGCGCGCTCGTCGCTGTTCGAGGTGCTGCGCGAAGACTATGTGCGGACGTCGCGCGCTAAGGGCTTGGTTGAGCGGCTTGTGATGGCGCGCCACGCCCTGCCCAATGCGCTGCTGCCCGTGCTGACGCTCAGCGGCGTGCTGCTCGGCTTCGTGATAGGCGGCTCCGTCGCCGTGGAGCAGGCGTTCACCGTGCCAGGGCTAGGCAAAGCGCTTGTGGTGGCGGCGATTGACCGCGACTTCAATGTAGTGCAGAACATCGTGCTGCTCTACGCCGTCATATTCGTGCTGGTCAACCTGTTCATCGATCTGCTGTACGGATGGCTCGACCCCAGAATACGCCTGAATTAGAACCCCGGCCGTTAGGTCGGACGAAAGCGCCCGCGCCCTATGCTCGATGCAAGACGGCGGCGGCGCTAAGCGAGTGTGCCGATGGAATCAGTGGCCGTGCGCGAAAGCGTGAACGCTAACAGAAACAAGTACGTCGACGCCGTTCGAATGTTCATCAAGCGCAGCCCGTTTGCGGCCGTGTGGGGCATCATCGGGCTTGCGCTCATCTTGCTTGCGGTAGCCGCCCCCGTAGTGGCCGCCAAAGATCCGCTCAAGACCGACTTCACGCGCATGAGCGTCCCCCCCGATTCGCAGAGCCTTTTCGGCACGGATCAGATAGGCAGAGATCTGCTCAGTCGGATATTCTACGGCGCGCGAATATCGCTGTTCGTGGCGCTTGCGTCCGTGCTGCTGGGCACCACCATCGGCGGCGTATGGGGACTTGTGAGCGGCTACTTGGGCGGCATGACCGATATGATAAGCCAGCGCTTCGTTGAGATAATAATGGCGCTGCCCGGTCTGATACTGGCGTTTGCGCTGGTGCTGGTGATGGGCGCCGGGATGTGGACGATAATCGTGGCGATTGCGGTAACGCGCGTGCCGTTTGGCGCAAGGGTGATACGCTCCGTGGCGCTGTCCATCAAGCAGACCGCCTATGTTGAGGCGGCGCGCGGCATCGGCGCGTCCCAAATGCGAATTATGACGCGGCACATAGCGCCGCAGTGCATAGCGCCCTTCCTAATCCTGTTCACCGTGCATCTGGGAACGGTGATAGTCATAGAGGCGTCGCTGAGCTTCTTGGGGCTCGGCGTAAGCCCGCCCACGCCCACTTGGGGCGGCATGCTGGGCGAAGCGTCCGCGCTGCTATACCCGTTCTGGTGGCATGTGTTCTTCCCGGGGCTGTTCATCACCGTCACAGTGCTTGCGTTCAACCTGTTCGGCGACGGACTGCGCGACGCGCTCGACCCGCGGCTGCGCGGCACGCTGTAGCGCATACAAGCCGTCGCATACGCCCTAGCGATACGCAACGCATACACATAGCGCGCAAGCCTAACGCGCGCAAACGCCGATTAGTGCCGAAAGTGCGGGATGACCTGTTCGCCCAAGACGCGAAGCGTCTGCGCCGCCGGCTCCGGTTCGTCCATAGCGCAGCGGAACAAGACATGCGTTACGCCCATGCGCTCAAACCGCTCCAGCGTGGTTATGCACTCCTCCGGCCCGCCCACTATCAGCGATTCGCGCATCTCCCATTCGCCAAAGCCTCGGTAGCCCTCTCTAAACAGCCGATCCGCCTCTTTGCGCGCCGCCGCCTCGCTATCGGACAGATGCAGATCGCGCCGCAGTATCACCTCGCTCACATCATCGCTGCGCCCAAGCCTGTCGAGCGCCGCGCGGTAGAACGCCAGCCGCTCTTCAACATACGGCGGTATCCAGCTGGGGTTGATTACCCATGCGTCCGCGATGCGCGCGGTGCGCCGTATGGCGGGATCGGCGTTTGCGCCTATCCACATCGGCAGAGGCCCGTTCATAGGCTTGGGGTTGATGGACACGCCGTCGAAGGCGTAGTGCTTGCCCGCATAGGTTGCGTCATCCTCCGACCACAGCAGGCGCATTATCTCGAATGTCTCTACGAAGCGCGATACTCTGACGCGCTGCGACGTCTGAAACGCCGCGTGCGCCTCCGGCTGATGTCCGAGCGCGCATATCACCGTAGTTCGGCCGCCGCTAATCACATCCAGCGTAGCCAATTGCTCCGCAAGCAGAATGGGATTGTAGAACGGCAGCAGAAACAGCGGAATGAGGCGCATATCGCCGCTGTGCGCCGACAGATGCGACATCGTGGGCAGCGCTTGGAAGTAGTGGTTCGGCGTTACATGGTGATCGCCCAGCGACAGCGAAGCGAACCCCAGCTCCGCCATAGACTTGACCTGCGCGATAAGCCCGTCCATCAGCGCCTTGGCGTCAAGGCTGCGCGGATATGCGGTAGTCAACGACATTCCGATTTGCATTGAGATGCGCTCCTGCGATTGAAATTAGGCTTTGCCCGCAAAACCTGTCTATCTTGCCCATATAATAAATATACCATACCCTTGCGCCGCATATACCAAACCCCAAACGCCCGCCAAATCGCGCGAATTCGCATCCAATCGTCTATCACGCCCTTTATCCGTTCACATCTTTCAAGCAAGATTGCGGGTAAGCGCGGCAAGCGGTTAATCCCTTACCCCTGATAGGAAGGCTAGGATAGGGAACATCCCGTAGCGCCGATAAGATGCGATTAACCCAACCCTATCAAACTTGAACGGGTTGGGTATAATTAGGTTAGATATGCTGATACGGATTGCGCCCAACGCTTGCGGCGGATATGAGAATGACTACCACTACAACGGACACCGAGATACTGCAGCGCGCGCTGCGGGAACGCTTGCCGCCGTATGCGGTTGTGCTGTACAACGACGACCACCACACGATGGAGTTCGTGGTGGAGGCGCTGCTAGAGTGCGTGCCAAGCCTAGTTGTAGAGGAAGCGATGGGCATTATGTTGGAGGCGCACAACACGGGCAGCGCCGTGGTGATAGTGTGCGGGCTAGAAGAAGCCGAACTCTATTACGACCGCATCCAGGCATACGGACTGGCGGCAGAAATCCGAAAGGCGTAGCCGTCCCCCTTAACATCAACACCTCTACACCGCTACTTTCCCTTTGCGCCCCTGCGCCTTTGAGTTAAATGCCCCGCGCTAACACGCAACCCTGTATGTATGCGTTTCGCGCATGCCGGTTACCACGCCGATGTAGCCGCTCAGCGCATCGTCCAGCGCGCCGTCGCCGGTGTCGACTCGCAGCGGCTTGCCGCCCAGCGCCAGGAGCTTGCGCCGCGTCGCCGCTACGATGATATTGCCAACGCCCACCCGTCGTATCAGCCGCGCGCTGAGCTGCTGATTGCCGCGCCCGAATATGTATCCCTGCCCGCCGATGACGCCCACCACGATTTTCGCAGGGGCGTCTTGCGTCAATCGCAACAGTTCGGCTTCGTTTGCGTCCGCCGCCACAAGCCGCCCGTTCAGAGCCACATCAACGCCCAGCAGCGTCTTGTCCATTCCCAGCGCGTCCGCTATCGCGCGGGTGGTTGTGCCGGGCCCGATGATGTACAGCGTATCGGCTTGCATATCGCCGACTATCTGCGCCGCAATGGATTGCATCGCATCACGCTCGTCGACTGCGCCGCCCGCCTTGGTGGACTGAACGGCGTCCCCGTCCTGCGGCGTTATTAGGTAGCCGTACAGCGCCGCCGATACTGCGCCCTGACGGAATGCGTCTTCGTCGATGTCCATCACTTCGCGCTCTGTGGTAGCGCGCGCTTCGCCGCTGATGAAACGCAACGCCGTTTCGCCCGCGCGGCGCGGCGTGAGCGCAAACACGGCGGAGTGCATCTTGACGCCGGCGGGGATGCCAAGCGCGGGGATGGATTGCGCCGACGCCATAGCCTTGCAGACGTCGCGCGCCGTGCCGTCCCCGCCGGCGAACAGCAGCAGGTCAACGCCCAAGCGCGCCATTTCGCGAACAGCGCGGCGGGTGTGTTCTGCGGTGGTGGCGTTTGCGATCGATGCGCCGACGTCCACAACCGTCGGCTCGAAGCCGGCCGCGCGCGCGGCGTCAGCGCCCATTGCGCCCGGCGCCGCGACGATGTGCGCCGACGGCATTGCGTCCGCGATGACCGCCAGCGCATCGCCCGCGCGCCGCTGAGCCGCCGGCAATGCGCCAAGCGCCCGCGCGCGCGTCAGAGCGTCAGCGCCGTCGGTGCCTTTCAACCCCACGCTGCCGCCCATTCCCGCAATCGGATTTATGACCAGCCCTAGTTTGAACATCTATCAACCTATGCGCTACTACGGCGCATCTCACAAAGCCCAAATCGCTTGACGATATGAAACCATTTTAGCGCAATTCCCATCGGATTGCGCTCACGCCGCTTAACCTGCCCTTGCGCCTTTGCGCCTCTGCGTTTAGAGTATCCCTCAAACTGCATATATCAGATAGGAAAAGCCCAATGCCGCCCATTCGCACATTCGCCATATTCACGCTGCTAGTAGCCGTTCTGCTGATGGCGGCGTCCGCGGCATACGCATTCGACCGCGCGTATAGCGGCGATGCTGCGGATCAGCGCAATCAGAGCGGCGCCCCCACGCCCACGCCGCAAGCGTTAGTTGTGGGCGAAGGCGCGGCGGCGCACGGAGCGCCCGCTTGGAACGCCGCCGGCTTTCGCGGGCAGGGCGTAAAAGTTGGCATCATAGACTTTGGCGGCAGCGGCTTCAGCAACTACGCCGAGCTTATGGACAGCGAACTGCCGTCAACCGTGAAGGCGCGCTGCTACATTGACGGCGACGAGGGCGCTTACACATCCGAACTCGCGGACTGCGCCACCGGCGACGGAACGCACGGAACGCGAATGACCGAAGCCATCGCCGACATAGCGCCCGAAATCGTACCCTATGTGGCGCACCCATACCTGCCCAGCGAACTGCTCGACACCGTCCGTTGGATGGTTGCCGAAGATGTGGATGTCATCGTCTATCCAATATCGTGGATATGGGACGGCCCCGGCGACGGCTCTTCACCATCGGATACAAGCCCGCTCAAGGCGGTGGATTTGGCGGTAGCCGGCGGCGCTTTGTGGGTCAACAGCGTGGGCAATTGGGCGCAAGACACTTGGTTCGGCGCATTCGCAGACGCAGACGCCGACGGACGCCACGAATTCGCCCCTGACGCCGAGTGCAACGCGCTGCTCAAAACCGAAGCGGGCAGAACTATCATAGCGCAACTGCGTTGGAACGACGCTTGGGGCGGCGCATCCCGTGATCTTGACCTGCGTATCTACGAAACGCGCGGCGGCGAACTCATAGAGCGCGCAATCGCCGACGAAGCGCAGAGCGGCGCGCCCGAACACAACCCGTATGAGATACTGCGCTACACGCCCGAAGACGATGCCGAACTTTGCCTAGCCGTTCACCAAAAGAGTGGCGAGGCGCCCGAATGGCTGCAGCTTATGACGCTGCGCCACGAACAGCCGCGCCACTACACGCTGAGCGGCAGCATCCGCACACCCGGCGAAAGCGCCAACCCCGGCATGCTCACCGTGGGCGCGGCGCTCTGGCAGACGCCCAACGAAATCGATCCCACTAGCGGGCGCGGCCCAACCCCGGACGGGCGCACCAAGCCCGACGTGGTGGGGGTTCACGGCGCGAATTCGGCAACCGCCGGCCCGTGGTTCGGCACTGGACAGGCGGCGGCGCACGTCGCCGGCATCGCCGCGTTGGTGCGCCAGTGCTTCCCCGATTACACGCCGCGCCAAGTCGCCGAATACCTCAAAGCGCATGCCCAACCGCGCGGCGACGCCGTCCCCAACAACACCTGGGGCTACGGCTTGGCGCAGCTTCCGCCGATCGAGGCCGCTCAGTCCGCCCCGCTCGACGACGCATCAGCGCATCCGCCGTCCACCGGCGACGCATCCGTCCCCGCGCTTGCGCTTATAGCGACGGCGGCCGGCATTGCGCTCATATTGGGCGGCGTGGCATTGGCGGCGCGCGTATCACGCCGTCGGGCCGGCTAATACGGGGGCGAATGGCGGCGTGGCTTGGATATGCGAACCTTTGGATACACGGAGAAGGCGCTATGAACTACTACCCTTTGACGAAGAGCCAATTGGAATGGAAAGAGCGCGTTGCCGAAGTTGCCGAGCGCGTGATTGCGCCGCGCGCCGCCGAGTGCGACCGCAAAGCGCAGTTTCCCAAAGAGTCTCTAGCGGCGCTGGGCGATATGGGCTTGTGGGCGCTGCGCGTGGACAAGCGGCACGGCGGGCTTGGCGGCGATATGGTCACCACCTGCCTCATCGTTGAAGAGATCTCCAAGCGCTGCCCGTCAACCGCAATGTGCTACAAGATGCACTTGGAGTCCGTGGAAGCCGTCAGCCGCATACCCACCGCGCTGCAGCTGGAGCGCTTCGTGGAGCCGCTGGCGCGCGGCGAAGTGTTCGCGGCGGCGGCCGGCGGCGAATCACGCGGGCAATCCGGCGCTGACTGGCGTCCCGTATCCGCGCCCGATACGCCGCTGCCAAGCGTCGATGGCGGCCTGCTGCTGGACAATGTGCGAAAATCCTATGTTACATCCGCCGGCCACGCCTCTCACTATGTAATGTTCTGCCGCGTCGAAGGCGGCCGTATGGACGGTCCGCCGGATCTGCTTATGATTGAAGCCAACAAGGTGGCCTGGCAGACGCTCGGCGAATGGGACGGGCTTGGCATGCGCGGCAACTGCAGCGCGCCTATGCTGTTCAACGGCGTTGTGCCTGAGGAAAACCTGCTGGGCATCGAACTCGAGGGCGAAAAAGAGCCGGTGATGCAGAAGTATATGATGCCCGTGCTAATCCTGACCTACGGCGCGGCGTATCTGGGCATAGCGTCGGGCGCATTCGAGTTGGCATGCGTAGAGGGCAGCCGGCGGTTTGCAAGCGGCGCGCGGCGGTTGGACAACCCCATCAACAAGCGGCGCATCGCAGAGATGAGCGCGCAGATAGAGGCGGCGCGCGCCTTCCTGCATACAACCGCGGCAATGGCGGACGCTGGCAGAGCGCCATCGCTGCTGCCGTACATTCAGGCGAAAGTGGTCTGCTCCGAATTGGCGGTGCGCGTTACGCAAGACTTGATGACGATGTTCGGCGGCACGGCGTTTGCGCGGCAGCTGCCGTTCGAGCGCTACTTCCGCGACGCGCGCGCCGGCGTGGTGATGGGCTTGGCAAACGATCAGGCATACGAAACCATCGCCGAGCTACTATTCCCCGAAGAGAGCGCAAAATAGCCGCCGCGAACTTGCGGACGGCGCGGTAGTTCGGCGCATCCCTTAACCTAACCTAGCCCACTTTGGTCAGCACAAAGCCCTTTTCGCCCGTAACCCGCAGGGCGTTGGGGCGCGCAATCACCACACCCGCCAGCGAATCGTCGAGCAGGCTGCTGTTGAACTTCCACGTGACCTGCACCGTCTCTTTGGGCAGCCCGGTGGTGTAAAACACCACTTCGTTGTACTTCAGCCGATTGGCGACGGTTAAGCCTTCCGCCTGCCAATCGGCGCTGCCCTCAATCGGATCGTCGAAGCGTATGCTCACCGACGGCGCCGCCGTGTCTAGCGCCAGCGATACGCCGCGCTCTTCCTGCTCGCCGGGCAGCGTCATCACTCCACGATATTCCTGAACTTGTTCACTGCTCATATATTCGTCGCATCCCCCTCTGAAAACTCAGTAGGATTGTATCAGACGCAATGCGCTTGTGTCAGGTATTCTTACTCTTCAGTGGTACGGGATATAATGGCATCCAAATTGCCGTTTAGAGGTGGGAGAGCGCAATGAGGTTGCGTTACTATTTTTGTTCGAGTGTCTGCCTGATGCGGATCGATACGAGAGTGACGCTTACGGAGTGTACGAGCGCTGCCGGTCAACAAACATTTGGTAGGGAAGTACGGCGCAGTGAACCGGAACGAAGGGCTACGCAAATAGCGTGGAGATGCCAGTGAATCCGCTTGCGCTTTCGTTTGCGCGTAAGCTGAAACTCAATGCCACTTAAAGAGTGAGAATACATCCAAAACCGCCATTTGCCACTAATCGCCGCAATTGTGATAAAATCAGGCAAGCCAATCGGTAAATATGCAATGCGCGGGGCAAAATGATAACCGGAGTTCTGGAACGGTACAGAGACTATCTGCCCGTAACCGACGATACGCCCATTTTCACGCTGGGCGAAGGCGATACGCCGCTGGTCAAATCCGACGGCTTGGCGAAAGAACTAGGCTGCAGCCAACTCTACTTCAAGCTAGAGAGCTGCAATCCTACCGGCTCTTTCAAGGACAGGGGCATGGTGGTAGCCGTCGCCAAGGCGTTGGAAGAGGGCGGCGCTACGATTGTGTGCGCCTCCACCGGCAACACCAGCGCATCCGCCGCCGCATACGGCGCGCGCTGCGGCCTTGCCACCGTCATACTTGTCCCCAGAGACCATGTCGCGCGCGGCAAAATGGCGCAGGCGATAACCTACGGCGCGCAAATTATGCTTATCGACGGCGGCTTCGACGACGCTCTCAGCATCGTGCGCCAACTCAGCGCCAAGCATCCCGTCGTGCTGGTCAACTCGCTCAATCCGTATCGACTGCAGGGACAGAAGACCGCCGCATTCGAAATCGTGGACGACCTCGGCGCGGCGCCCGACTACCTGTTCATACCCGTAGGCAACGCCGGCAACATCACCGCCTATTGGATGGGCTTTAACGAAGCCTATCAAATGGAATGGACGGGAACGCTGCCCAAGATGATGGGCTTTCAGGCGGAAGGCGCCGCCGCCATCGTCAAGGGACATCCCATCAAGACGCCCGAAACCGTGGCGTCCGCCATTCGCGTGGGCAATCCCGCAAGCTGGAAGCGCGCCGTCGCCGCCCGCGAAGAATCGCAGGGGATGATTGACGCCGTAACCGACGACGAAATCCTAGAAGCCTACACCATTATGGCGCGTCATGAGGGCATTTTCTGCGAACCCGCGTCAGCCGCCTCTGTTGCAGGCTTGCTGAAGCTGGCCCGCGGCGGTATGCGATTCAACGACAGCAAGGTTGTATGCGTCATTACCGGCAACGGGCTCAAAGATCCTGACACCGCCGTGGGCATTGAACCCGTCGCGATGGACGAACATCCCGCCGACCTCAACGCAATCGAGCAAGCAATGGGGCTTGTATAGACATTGGCTTGCATCATCGGTTCACCGCAAACCCCGTCCCGCGCATGTACGCGCGCCGCATCGCAGCCGCGGCCGCCAAGTGATAATACTCATCCCGCGCTATCCAAGCGCCCGCGCCGCATCGCAGCCGCGGCCGCCAAGCCAAACGCCGCCGTCTGCGCGTGTTCGGCAGCGCATCCCTAAGCAGTGCAAGGAAGTCTCTTAGTGGACTACGACAAAATACGCCGCGCGGTAACCGAGATACTCTGCGCCGTCGGCGAAGACACAACCCGCGAAGGGCTTGCGGACACTCCCCGCCGCGTCGCCGATATGTACGCCGAACTGTTCTCAGGCATTGGGCAGGATCCCGCCGCCGAGCTTAGTACCGCCTTCGACGAACATCACCGCGAACTTGTGCTGCTGCGCGATATTCCCTTTCATTCCGTCTGCGAACACCACTTGCTGCCATTCTACGGCAGCGCGCATATCGCATACATTCCCACCGGGCGCGTGGTAGGCGCATCCAAACTGGCGCGCGCGCTCGACATACTCGCCCGCCGCCCGCAAATCCAGGAACGCCTCACAACCCTGCTCGCCGACGCCGTCAATGATACGCTGTGTCCCGACGGCGTCATCGTGATTATCAGCGCCGAGCATCTGTGCATGTCCCTGCGCGGCGCGCGCAAGCCGGGCAGCAAAATCGTTACCACCGCCGCTAGAGGCGCGCTCAAAACCCAACAAGCGGCGCGCCAAGAGTTCTTATCGCTACTAGGGAGCTAGGAATGGCATATTCCGTCCAAAGAGAGTCCTTCGACACCATCGACGGCGAATGGGAAGATATATTATCGCGAACCGCCGCCAACACCATATTCATAACCCCCTGGTGGCAGCGCCTATGGTGGGAGCGCTACGGCGACGACGCGCGCCTTGAGCTGCTGGCCGTGCGCCGCGACGACGCGCTGCTTGGCATAGCGCCGCTTATGATAAGCGGCGATGCGCTCTCGTTCCTGGGCGACACCGATCTGTTCGACTACCACGATTTCCTAGTGAGCGACGGCTGCGAAGCCGATTTCTACAACGCGCTTTGGCAGCATATCGTCGCGCTCGATTGGCAGACGCTGGCGCTCAAGTCCCTGCGCCAAGATTCGCACACGCTAAAGCGCCTGCCTACGCTTGCCCAAGCGGACGGCTGCGAATCCGAAATCACCCAAGAGGATGTGTCCCCCTACACCGTTCTGCAGCCAACTTGGGACGAATACCTAGCCGGTCTGCGAAAGAAAGACCGCCACGAACTGCGCCGCAAACTGCGCCGTCTGCAAAACGGCGGCAACGCCAATCAGTACGCCTACGCCGACCCTGACGCTATCGCCGACGCCATGCCCGACTTCTTTCGGCTTATGCGCGCAAGCAGCGGGGACAAGGACGATTTTCTGACGCCGGACCGCGAGCGCTTCTTTGGCGAACTTGCCTGCGAACTAGCGGCGCGCGGGCAGTTCAAGCTATTCTTCCTGGAAGTCGACCAAGCGCGCGTAGCGGCGTGCATCTGCTTCGACTACGACGACAGCTTCCTGTTGTACAACAGCGGCTACGATCCCGAATACTCCGCGCTCAGCGTAGGGCTGCTCAACAAGGCGCTCTGCATCCGCGAAGCCATCGAAAGCGGCAAGCGGCGCTTCGACTTCCTGCGCGGCGACGAGCGCTACAAGTACAACCTCGGCGGCAAAGACCAGACCGTTCACGAACTAACCATCCGCCGCCGCTAACCTATGTTTGACAGCCGATTCACACGCCAACCACCACTCGACGACCGCCGACCCAACGGAGGATTGATGCTTAGACTGGCGCTAATATGCTTCCATAGCTGCCCTGCCGGACGGCTTGGGGAGAAAGACACCGGCGGCATGAATGTGTATGTGCGGCAGCTGGCGCGCAGGCTCGGCAGTCAAGGCTATCAGGTGGACATCTTCACACGCCGCCACGACCCTGAAGACCCGCAGATAGTCCACATCGGCGAGCGCGCAAGAGTCATCCATCTCAAGGCGGGGCCGCTTGCCATCGTCAAGGAAGATCTGTACCAACACATCCCGGAGTTCATATACGAACTCGGCGCGTTTCAGCAAGCCGAATGCGTCCGATACGATTTGATTCACAGCCACTACTGGCTATCCGGCCGCATCGGAATGAAGCTCAGCCGCCGCTGGCGCGTCCCGCACATCGTCACATTCCACACGCACGCGCGCACCAAGCTCAAGGCGCGCCCCGGCGAGCGCGAAGTGGAGCAGCGCGCATGCGTGGAAGAAGTAGTGATGGACAGCGTGGACGCCATCGTAGCGTCAACCGTGGTGGAGCGCAACGAAATAACCGAACTCTACGGCGCGGCGCATTCCAAAATCAAAGTGGTGCCGCCCGGCGTCGACCTGGATCTTTTCAAGCCCGCGGACAAGGCGCAGGCGCGGCGCGCGCTCAACATCGCAGAGGATCGCGTGGCGCTGTATGTAGGCCGCCTCGAGCAGATCAAGGGCATCGACATCCTGATGCGCGCCTTCAAGCTGCTGGACACACGCGCGCGCGCGCGCCTCGTAATCGTGGGCGGCGGACAGGAAGACGCCGCCGAACTGCAGCGCCTCAAAGCGCTCGCCGCGCGCCTGCGCATCCAAGATATGGTTACATTCACCGGCGCCGTAGAGCAAGAGCGCCTGCCGGCGTACTACAACGCCGCCGATGTGATGGCGCTGCCCTCATACTACGAAAGCTTCGGGCTCGCCGCGCTTGAGGCGATGGCGTGCGCCACTCCCGTAGTGGTGTCCAAAGTGGGCGGCTTGCAGACGTTCGTAGAACACGGCCGCGCCGGCTATCTCATACCCCGCCAATGCCCCGAACCATTCGCGCGCGCGTTGGATGCACTGCTCGCCGACCCCGCGCTCTCCGACGCTATGGGCAGCGCCGCCCGCCGCAAGGCATCTAAGATGAGTTGGGACAGAACGGCGGCGGCTATGCTAAAATGTTACCAACCGCTGTTGAGACGGGAACGGGCATGTGAAGGCGTCGCGATCGCCTGAACAAAGGCGACTGCAAGGAGGCAGATGTGAGCAATCAATTCTCCTCAGGCAACGACGCATTCCCCCCCGACGAAAATGTGCGCTTCCATAAGCGGCTAGAGCGCCATCTGCTCAGAACCGTCATTTCGGGATTCGTCATCCTGTTCCCGCTGTTCGTAACCATCATCGTGCTGGTGGCGCTCTTCAGCTATGTGGATTCCACATTTGGCGGGCTTGTGCATCTGGCGAGCAATTACCTGCTGACCGTCTTCAACGCGCACGGCACCTGGATCGAGTCGGTCGTAATCGCGGCGGGTCCGCTAGTCAGCATGCTCATCATGCTGATGGTGCTGTACATATTCGGCGTGCTGATAACATTCAGGGCTGGCAGAAAGGCGGTGCAGGCAAAGCAAGCCGTGCTGTCCAATCTGCCCGTAGCCCGATCGATCTACAGGGTCGGCCGTCAAGTTATGGACAGCGTCATAGCGCAGAGAGACGGCCGCCACTTCAGCCGCGTGGTGTTCGTGCAGTGGCCCCGCGAAGGCTACCTGGCGATAGGCTTCATCACCGCGCACTGCTACTCCAACCAACTCAGCGGAGAGCCGCTTATGGTGGTGTACATCCCCACCGTCCCCAATCCCACATCCGGCAACCTAGCCTATATCCCCGAAAAGGATGTAATCGAAACCGACCTCACCGTAGAGGAAGCGATGAAGATAGTCTTCTCCGGCGGAATGGTGCATCCCGACCGCATGCGCGTGAAAGTGTCCGAAAGCAAGCCCAAAGATACGGACGAAATCCCCGAAGCCCAATAGCGGCGCAACGACTAAATCAACCTAGCCCGCTTTGCGCCTCTGCGCCCTTGCGTTCAACCCCAATGCCTACCCAGCGAACCGCTTCTCATACCAGATAGTCTTGCTCACTCGCCGAAAGCCAAGCTTCAGGTAGAGTTCGCGCGCCGGCGTGTTATCCGAGTCCACTTCCAGATCCACATGCGCCGCGCCTCTGTCCACCAGGTAGGCTATGCCCGCCGCGACCACCGCTCTGCCCAGCCCGCGCCCGCGATAGTTCGGATGCACGCCCGTCATAGAGATAACGCCGCTTGGGTTAGCGCCGTCCGCCGAGAACATCGTCCAGTTGTACGCCGCCGGCTTGCCGTCGTCTGTGATGAACAGGATGCTCTCAGGGCCCCCTATGTTCTGTTCCACGCGCGCGCTAATCTGCTCAACCGTGTTCGGGCTAAAGCCCCAGTTTTCGCCGAAAGCGGTGTTCTGCAAAAAAGTCAGCGCCGCCTCATCCTCGCCCTGCAGCAGCGACCGCGCCGCAAATCCAGACGGCAAACGAACCGACGGCGCGCTGTCGCCCTGCCAGCGCATCTGCCAATACTGCTTGACTATCTCGAAGCCTTCCGACGCCAGCAGCCGCTGCAGCGCATCGTTTCGCTCGCCCGCTTCTATATGCAGCGCATCCACGCCCAGCGCCGCCGAATGCTCGACCGCCTGCCGAACCAGCGCCCGCCCTGCGCCCATGCCGCGCATGCTCGGCAGCGTCCCGCCTTGCGCCACCGTCCTTGCGATTGGCCGCTCATACGCCACCAGCGCATAGCCCGCCATAGCGCCGCCCAATTCGGCGATAAAGCAGTGCCGTTCAGGATCGCAGCCCGGCTGCTCCAGCATACGCCGCATAGACTCGGCGTCGTGCGCCTTGGCAGCGCCGCTCGCGCCGCCAATCTCATTATGCGCCCGCGCCAACCCCGCTGCATCCGACCAGTCAAACCCTCTTATTCTCAAATCCCGCTTGCCCTCTCATAAAGCGCTCTTATCCGCAAATCCTGCTAACACCCGCCCGTCGAAAACTTGTTAGGATTGTATCAGACGCAATGCGTCTGCGTCATTCCAACAAATCATTCCCAACAGCGCTTCAATGCGATAGTACACGAAAACGCTATGAACGCCGTCCCGTTATAGTTGGCAAGTCTGACTATTGGAACTACAATTGCGGTGTATACGATATATCTGAGTGATTGGATGCAATGCAAAGCGGATGGCAAACACTGTCCAACTAGGCTGCAGGGCAGCGGGACAAAGACTTGGGAGGCTTGAATGACTACTTCGGGGATGGTGAGCGGCGCTGAGCTTATCGGCAGGGCGCTTCGGCTTGAGGGCGTTAGGAATGTGTTCACGATTGCGGGCGATCATGTGCTGCCGGCGCTGGACACTATGGCGGATATGGGCTTTCGGTTTGTGGACACGCGCCACGAACAGGCGGCGGCGCATATGGCGGACGCTTGGGGACGCATCACGGGCGAACCCGGCGTCGCTATGTACACCACGCCCGGCTTCGCCAACGCCATACCGGGACTCGCCAACGCGCTGCACTCCGAAAGCCCGCTGCTGTCCATCAGCGGCTCCGCCGAACTCGCCGAACTAGGCAGAGGCGCAATGCAGGAAATAGACCAAGTGGGCATGGCTCGCCCCGTCACCAAGGGCGCATGGATGGTTACGGACACGCGGCGCATTCCCGATATGATAGCGCACGCCTTGCGCGTGGCGTACAGCGGACGGCGCGGCCCGGTGCATCTGACAATCCCGGTTGACATTCAGCAGCAGGTTGTCAGCGAGGGCGAAGTGGCGTTCTACGCGCCAAGCGAATATCGCGGCGTTGGGGCGTCGCAGGCGTCGCCGGAGCAGGTTCGGCAGGCGGTCGATCTGCTGCGCGGCGCAAAGCGGCCGCTCATCGTGGCAGGCAGCGCCGCCGCATACGCGCGCTCCGGCGATACGCTGCAGCGCTTCATCGAGACCACACGCCTGCCGCTGCTCACCGAAGGCGACGCGCGCGGCTTCGTATCCGACGAACATCCCTACTGCCTTGGATTCTTCGATCAGGGGCTCAGCCAAGCGGCGCGCAAAATCCGCCAAGCCGATGTGGTGATGCTGCTGGGACGCAAGCAAGACCTGATTATCGGCTACGCAATGCCGCCCACAATCGCCGCCGATGCCGCGGTCATTCAGATTGACCCATCTGAGGCGGAGATAGGGCGCAACCGCGGCGTTGCGGTGGGCATTGCGGGCGATGTTGAAGCAACGCTGCGCCAGCTCACCGAAGAGGCGGCGCGGCATACTTGGCGTGAGTTGGATTGGGTGAGCGAACTGCGCGCCGAGCGCGCCGAATGGCGGGAACACCTGGAATCGCTGGCGCTGCCCCAAGCGCCGATGCACGCCATGTACGTCCACCGCGCGGTGATGCAGAGCCTCGCGCCCGACGACTATCTGGTGTTCGACGGCGGCGACTACTGCCACTTCGGGCGGGCGTATCTGCCGGCGCGCATGCCCAAGAGCTGGCTCTATGTATCGCCGTCGGGAATGCTGGGACACACATTGCCCACCGCGCTCGCGGCGAAGCTGGCGCACCCGGATAGGCGCGTGCTGGCGTTCAGCGGGGACGGCGCATTCGGCTTCAACGGGATGGAGTTCGACACCGCCGTGCGCCATCACCTGCCGATAGTCTGCATAATGGGCAACGACTCGGCGTGGGGCATCGACCGCCAGATTCAGCTCGGGGTATATGGCAAGCCGGTCGCCACCGACCTGCTGCCCACGCGCTACGACCAGATAGCGCGCGGACTGGGCGGCCACGGCGAAGTGGTGGACAGCCCGGACGAACTGCAGCCGGCGCTGGAGCGCTGCCTCAAGCTGGAGCGGCCGGCGCTCATCAATGTACAGGTGCAACGCGCCGTAAGCCCGCGCGGCCAGGCGGCGATAAATCGGTGGAAGAGCCATACGTTGGAGGCGTTTTAGGGGGATCAGCGGATTGGACGATAGACATTGCTTTCGGACGCCGGCAGAAAAGCGGTATTCTCATCACATGCAGGCGTACTACGATTGAGTTGAAATTGACGCCTAAAACCATATTTATAGCAAGCAACCCGCCGATGCAAAATGTCTATTCGCGACGATATGCAATGCCGGCGCTGCGGCGCCAACTGGTTGCCCAAAGCCGGCATCGCGCGCGGCAAACAGACCTATCGCTGCTGTGAATGCCTCCACTGCTCACCTCCGAAGGAATGGTATATTCGGCAATACCTAGGGTCATCGGCGTCAAGCCTGAAACCATCTATTCCTGAGTAAAAAGGCGCCCCAATCTATGACTGCGCTGGAATCAGAGCGCGCTCGACGGCAAGTTAGGATTAAAAAGTCATGTCGATTGCTGATATGTGGGCGTCAGACAGGGTGATGCGCGCAACTGTCGCCGGATATGAACGGCGTTGGTGGAAGGCCACTTTGGGCAATCGGTGGAAGTCCGATTAGGCACTTCGACAGAGTACTGCGGAATGTGAGGTTGACGAGGTCATCGAGCGTGTGGGAGAGGCGGCCGTTAGTGGGGATGAACGCAGACAACGTTTCTAACGAAGAAACGCCGTCGAGCGCGATAGCAGTGCATGCGCATGCACTGCTATCGCATACTTTCTGAGATACTCGGAAATAGGCGCTTTCTTTCCCCCGCAAAGAACTGCAGGAGGGAAAGAAAGCGTTGCATTAGCGCGAGACACTCGACGTAGTAGAGACGCCTGAGGTAGAGATGTCCAGCGTCAGCATGAAGTTGCCGCCAGTTTGCAGGTGGTAGGTGGTAGCCTCGATGGTGTAACTGCCCGCCTGCAGCTGCTCCGTTATGCGCGCGTCGCCGCGGTTCACCACCGAGCCGGCGTTGCCCACGCCCTCAAGCAGGTAGAGGTAGGTGTCCGCCACATCGTCGGATGATATGTTAACGGTTACGGTTGAGGCCGCGTCCAGCGTGAATGTGTAGAAACGCGCATAGCGGGTTCCCGCCTTTGCGGTGGCGGGCGTCTTATCCGATAGGCAATCGGCGTTCCATGTGCCGGTGAGCCAGCCCAAGCCGGTCTTGCGAATGCAGTCGGGCGCCAATGTCGACGCTGATGCGCGCGTGGGCGTTGCCGTAGGTATGGTCGTAGACGTCGCCGTGGGTGCAGGCGTGGCTTCCAGCACGGTTACCGGCGTATTCGTCGGCGTGGGCGTATGGGTTGGCGTTGCCGTTGGGGATGCGCCCTCACGCGCCGCTAATATGTCAGTCAGCGCATTGATAAGCCCTTGCAGTGTTTGCACAAGCCGCCGCAACGGGTCCGTTTCCACTTCTTGCAACGTTCCCGCCTGGCCTAGCAGCGCTTCGGCTTGTTCTTCAACCGCGCCCACTCTTTCGGCGCCGGTGGGTGTGGACACGCCGGTTGCGGTTGGCGTGAGCGTGGGGGCGGGTTCGTCCGTGATGACCGTGCTCGTAGGCGTTGGGATAGATTCGCTTGTGGACGAAACGCTTGTGGACGTGGGCGTATGAGTTGCCGTTGCTGTGGGCGCAGGTTCGTCTGTTGCCGAAACACTCGTGGAAGTCGGCGTAAGCGTGGGTTCGCCTGTGGCTGAAACGCTCGTTGCCGTGGGCGTGTGAGTCGGTGTTGAAGTTGTTGTGGGAGCAGGCGTTGACGATCCGCTCACACCGAATAGGTGTACCGTTACATAGATTACGTCCGTACCCAGTTGGTCATCTGCATCGTTGGTTACTCGGACTTCCACCCTATGGAAGGGTCTCGACCATGTATTCAGCCTGGCATCTACGGACAGAACGCCCGAAGAAGAAATGGCGAACACGCGCGGCTCGCCTATAGCGGTGCGGAGCCTAAACTTAATGGCGTCTCCGTCCGGATCGCAGGCATCGAAATCCTCCAACACCGTGCGCGTTAGCGAATCTCCGTCTATCCAATAAACCGGATCTCTTCCTGCAGAGAAGGTAGTGCGTGGTCGGGCTGTGGCGCAGTCTGTGTCATCATAGACGAAGTAAGGCGGACTGTTGACAAGCGTGGGCGTATGAGTAGGCTCAGGCGTAGGCGTAAGAGTTGGGATTGGCGTTTCTATGGGCGCAGATGCGGCCGGCGGCGTTGACTCGCCAAATTGGTTTTTGCCCCAGCATACTACAGCGCCATCCGCGCGAAGACCGCACTTATGGCTCCCGCCACCGCTTATGGATGCGAAGGTTTCACCCGCAGGCGGCGTTGTTTGACCATAATCGTTAAGCCCCCAGCATACTGCGACTCCGTCATTTCGCAATCCGCAAGTATGCCGAGCGCCGGCGCTTATAGATGCGAAGGTTTCACCCGCAGGCGGCGTTGACTGTCCGAATCCGTCATAACCCCAACATACCGCAGCGCCATCCGCGCGAAGACCGCAGGCATGGCGATGTCCGGCGCTTATGGATGCGAAGGTTTCATCCGCAGGAGGCGTTGACTGACCGAACCTGTTATCGCCCCAGCATACTGCGGCGCCGTCATTTCGCAGTCCGCAGGTATAAGACGTATTAGCGCTTATAGACGCGAATGCGCCCGAAGGGGGCGTTGCCTCGCCATGTATGTTACGCCCTCCCCAGCATACTGCCGCGCCATCCGCGCGAAGACCGCAAGTATGAGAGTAACCGACGCTTGCAACACTTGCGACGCTTATAGACGCGAATGCGCCCGTAGGGGGCGTTGGAGGCGCTGACCTATTGTACTTGGCATCACCCCAGCATACTGCCGCGCCATCCGCGCGAAGGCCGCAGGCGTGGCGAAATCCAGCGCTGATAGATGTGAAGACACCTGACGGCGGAGAAATCTGATCATGCGCGTTAAGCCCCCAGCATACTGCCGCGCCATCCGTGCGAATACCGCAGGTAAGACCGTCCCCGGCGCTTACGGCGCGAAAAGTCATTGCGCGCGGCGCGCTTGTGGCTGTAGGCGTGTGGTCGACGGTCTGCTGCGCGCTTGCGTCGTCCGTATTTGCGAGCATGGTGAATAGCAGGAGCGCCGCCGTTGTGAGGGCGGTGAGGAAGTAGAGCGCGTGTTTGGAATTGAATGGAGTAAATCTCATATCGAATTTCCCTTCTTCTTCACGAAAAATAGAAACCGTTGTGAATCAATTATATGTCAGGCACTATGAAAGTCAAGTTGCGTGGCAGGCGACATTGCGTATCGTCGGACTCTTTGACTTGGATGCCTATTTGCTATGAGCATAGTTTAGGCGTCAACTTCAACTTAATTCCAGCGCGCTTGCAAGTGCAAGGGATGCCGATTGACGCCTAGATTAGGGCGGACATATACTTGGATGCGTAGCAACAACCCGACGGGGCGCTGCCAACGCTTGCCTTGCGCCCGTTCTGCGCTATGAGGCGAACAACCTAGATGGAATGCAATGGGAAGGATGACAAGATGACGGAAACGGCATCCCGTTTGGCGGGCAAGGTGGCTGTGATAACCGGGGCTGGCAGAGGCATCGGCAGGGCAATCGCCGTAGGGTTTGCGGCCGAGGGCGCATCGGTGTGCTGCGCCGCGCGCACCAAGTCCGAAATAGACGAAGTGGCGCGGCTGATAGAGGGCGACGGCCGCAGCGCGCTTGCAGTGCAAGCCGATGCAACGCGGCTGGCGGATGTGGAGGCGATGCACAAGGCGGCAGCGGATCGGTTCGGCGGCATAGACATCGTTGTGGTGAACGCCGGCGGCAACCTAGAACGCCACCGCATTGAAGACGGCGACGCAGAGGCGTGGACGGCGACCATCGACCTGAATCTCAAGGGCGCATACTACACCGCAAAGAACGCGCTGCCCTATCTGAAGCGGCGCGGCGGCGGCAAAATCATCACCATAGGATCCGGCATTGGACACAACGGGCAAATCGGATCGTCCGCCTACGCCTGCGCCAAGGCGGGCTTGTGGATGCTTACGCGCGTACTAGCGCAAGAGGTATGGCAGCACAACATAAGCGTCAATGAGCTTGTGCCGGGTCCGGTTGCCACGCCCGGCGCAACCGCGGCGTGGGCGCAGGAAGAGCGCAGCGTGAACGCCATCGACAGCGAATGGGTGAAGGAAGCCGAGGATGTGCTGCCGCTCGCTATGTTCCTCGCCACGCAGCCGGACAAGGGTCCGACAGCGCAGAGCTTCAGCCTGATGCGGCGGGATACTTAGGTAGGGATGCGGGGGCATCGACTAGGCATTGCATTGTCTAACGATGCAGACTTGACGGCGCAATTAGACGATATGCGGCGCGCCAACGGCTTCGAGCAGCGCGTCTGCGCCTACGCATTCCGTCGTAATGCCGAACTCGACGGCAAACGCCTGCGTTACCGCGCGCATCGCGTCCGATACTCCGACGTCGCGCCCAAGTTCGCGCGCCATTGAGGTAACGCGCCCGTCCGGGATGCCGCACGGCACGATGTAGTCGAAGAAGCGCAAGTCCGGGCATACATTCAGCGCGAAGCCATGCAGCGTAACACCGCGGCTCACGCGCACGCCTATCGCCGCTATCTTGGCGTCGCCTACCCATACGCCGATGGGCTTGCCCGCGCATTCGCCGCGTATGCCGAAGTCCGCAAGCGCGCGTATAAGCGTCTGCTGCAGCTGGCGCACATACCCGCGCACGCCGCCGCTACGGCCGCGCAGCCCGATTATAGGATAGCCAACCAGTTGCCCGGGCCCGTGATAGGTAGTTTCGCCGCCCCTGTCCGCGCATGCCACTTGAACGCCAAGCGCGTCGAGCGCGGATTGCGGCGCAAGAATATCGGACTGCCGCCCGCGACGCCCCAGTGTATAGACATCGGGATGCTCCAACAGCAGCATCAGATTGGGCAGCGCGCCGTCGAGAACTTGGCTATGCAATCGTCGCTGCAAGCGGTATGCGGCGCTGTACTCCATAAGTCCAAGCGAGGCTACCCAACAAGTGTTCATAGACAGGCGTTCATAGATATGCCGATATGCCGCGATGTGCCTTTGCGCGAAATCGGCTAACGGGGCAGTACGGGGAAGGATTGCTTGGCGAATCCGCTATCGAAGGTGAATATATGAGCATCCAAATTTCTGGATACCAACGCCACCGTCCAGTCCACGAAACTCAGCCCGGCGCCCTGATTTTCCATCAAGAGATTCCACGCGCGGCTATGAAATGCGCTTTCAATCCAGAAGGCGCTTACTACCCCGTCTATCCCGCTTATGAAGTCTGAAACGGCGCTGAACCCCAAGCGGTTCTGAATCAAGGCTATCGTTTCCACAAGGACGTATGAGGTAGTCCATAACTCCCGTTCATGGTCTATCAGGTATTCGTATGTATCTCGCGCACTCTCGTGAAAAGCGTCCTCACTGGAGACAAGCGCATAGAAAGCGGAGGTGTCTATAACCACTCTTTCGTTAAGCGCCATGGGGATCTATCTCCGCCAGATATTCGTCGTGGCGCAGGGCGACGTCCGTCTTTGTATCCTGACCTATGCCAACAAAGGCGAGCATCTTGCGGCGCTGCTTGACTTTGTGAGGCGAAACGCTAATGGATATGAGGCGCATCTCTCTGTCTAGCGCAAGCGAGACGCCTTTCACCAATGAGACTTCGCTTATGACTTCGCGCGGCGGCGGCTCATCGGCAACCGCGATTTTCTCCGATTTCTTGAAAGAGGCGGGGCGTTTGCCGACGGCTGCCTTGAGCAGGTTAGACAAGGTTTCGTAGTTCGCTTCCGATGGCAGGCTATCGTCTCTAATCAGAAACGCGCAACGCTCCAAGCCTTTTACGGCTTCATCCGCCGTCGCATCCCCGGATGCTGCCTTTGCCAGCGTTTCGGTTAGCGCGTCTTGGTGACGCTTCGCTTCCCGCTCGGTCAATCCAAAGGTTGACTTATGCAGGCGTCGCGGGGGGTTCATAGCGTCAAGCATCTGAGCGACGTCCGGCATATCGGAGCGGAGCTTTTGGGGATTGGCGGCGTACTTGGAGTACAGCAGCTTCGCCAATGCGTGGGCATCGGGCTCGGGCGTTTGTGTCGTATTCATAATAGCGTCTTTTCCCTGCGCTAGGGCGGTATCCATTTTAGCGCGCGCCGCTAGTATATCCCCGTATCGTCTGCAATCGACTCTAGGCGGCGCTTGACGGCGTTGGTGAATGCGGACGCTTCCGCGCCGTCCATGATGCGATGGTCGAATGTTAGGCATATGTTCATCATCGATCGGATGGCGATTGCGTCGCCTACCACCATGGGGCGCTTGACTATCGCCTCAGTGGTCAGGATTGCCGCCTGCGGATGGTTTATGATGGGCTGCGACGCCACGGATCCCAGCGCGCCGGTGTTGTTCAGCGTGAATGTGCCGAATTGAACATCATCTACGCTAAGCCTGCCCTGCCGCGCGCGCTGCGTTAAGTCCGCCACGCGCTTTGCGATGCCCGCGACGCTCAACGTATCGGCGTCCAGAATGACCGGCACGACCAATCCGTCGGGGGCGGCGACCGCTATGCCGATGTTGACGCGCTTTTTGAGCAGAATGGCGTCGCCGTCCCACGATGAGTTGAGCAACGGGTTCTCTTTCAGCGATTGGGCGACGGCTTTCACCACAAAGGCAAGGTAGGTGATGTTGACGCCCTCGCGCTGACGAAAGGCGTCCTTGACGGCTTCACGCCGCCGCACAAGCCCGCTCACATCAACTTCGGTTATACTCCACGCCGCCGGTATTTCGGATGCGCTCCGTACCATATTGGCGGCAATCATACGGCGCACGGCGGACAGCGGCACGCGCTCTTCGTCGGCGCATCCGGATGGCGCTGATTGTGTTTGCGCGGCGGCGGGTGTTGCTGCGGTTGTATCGACATCGGCTTGCATTGCCGTGGGCGTATCGGCGGCGGGCGGTATTACGGGCGCGGCGGCAATCGGCGCTGCCTGCGGTTGGGTGGCGGTCTCTATGAACGCAAGCACATCTTTGCGCGTGATGCGTCCGTTTATGCCGCTGCCGCTTACCTGTGTCAGATCGACGCCGTGTTGTTCGGCTAGACGCGTTACGGCGGGCGAATAGCGGCGGCGTTTGCCGTCGGGCTTGGTTGTGGACGGCGGCGGTTCGGCGGCTTGCGATGCGGCGGCGCTTTCTAGCGCGCCCGAACCGGTGGGGCCGACGGGCGCAACGTCTTTCAGCAATACGCCCGTGCGGTCGATGCTACCGGATTGCGGCGATTGGGCGGACGCAGCGGCGGGCTGCCGGTCGACTGGCTGCGAATCGGTTTCGGCTTCGCTCTCAGTTCGTATCGCGGCGATGGGAGCGCCCATTGGGACGGTCTGTCCCTCTTCAACGAGAATTTCGGTCAGCACGCCAGTCGCCGGCGCGGGCAATTCCATACTGACCTTATCGGTGAGAACTTCGGCTATCACGTCGTACTTCTCTACGCGGTCGCCCACCTGCTTTAGCCACTGAGTTATTGTGCCCTCAGTTACGGACTCGCCAACCTGTGGAAGCTCGATTATCATCGCCTCACCCTGCGAACCGATATGCGAATAGCCGATTTTCAGTCGTCGGTTCGCGCTTGAAATCCGAATACCGCCAAACCGACGGTTGAACGCCCAAACCTAGTACGCCGCCAGGCTGCGAACAGCGTCGGCGATTTTCTGCGAATCCAGCATATAGAGCGCTTCGAGCGGCGGGCTGTAGGGCATTGCCGGCACTTCGGGGCCGGCGAGCCGCCGCACGGGGGCGTCCAGATACTCAAACGCCTCTTCCGCAATAATCGCCGCCACTTCGCCGCCGATGCCGCCAACCTTGTTATCTTCGTGAACCACCAGCGCCTTGCCAGTCTTCCTGACGGATGCCAGCACAGCGTCCGTGTCCAACGGGCGCAGCGTCCGCAAGTCCACCACCTCTACGCTAATGCCCTCATCCGCAAGCGTCTGCGCCGCCTCAAGGCAGTGATGCGCCATCAGTCCGTAGGTTATGACCGATAGATCATCGCCCGCGCGCTTCACATCCGCCTTGCCGATTGGCAGCGTGTATTCGGCATCGGGGACTTCGCCGCGCACAAGCCGATATGTGCGCTTGTGTTCCAAGAATATGACGGGGTCGTCGTCCCGGATCGCGCTCTTGAGCAACCCCTTGGCGTCGTACGGCGTTGCGGGCGCGATGACCTTCAAGCCGGGCGTGTGGCAGAAGTACGCCTCCGCGCTCTGCGAATGGTAGAGCGCGCCGCGCACGCCGCCGCCCTCAGGGGTACGCACCACAAGCGGCACGCTGAGCCTGCCGTTTGTGCCGTAACGCACGCGCGCCGCTTCGCCTACAATCTGATTGAACACGGGCCAGATGAAGTCCGCGAACTGAATCTCCGCGATCGGGCGCATGCCGCTGATAGCCGCGCCCAGCGCTATGCCGGCAATGGACGATTCCGCAAGCGGCGTGTCTATGACGCGCGCATCGCCGAACTCATCCGTAAAGCCGTCGGTGGCAAGGAACACGCCGCCGCGCGCGCCCACATCCTCGCCCAGCACAAAGACGCGCTCATCCCGCCGCATCTCTTCGCGCATAGCGTCGCGCACAGCCTCAAGCACATTCTTCACAGCCATCGCATCCGCTCCAATCCCGTTGCACTCACCGCTATTCTATCCAACCCAACCCGCCGCCGGTTATTCGGCGTACACATACCGCATAAAATCGTGGGTTTGGGGATACGCCGCGGTTTCCACAAAGTCGGTTGCGGCGTTCACTTGGGCGAGCGCATCCTCGCGCAGGCGCGCGGTAGTGGCATCGTCCAATACGCCGATCCCGGACAGGCGCGCGCCGAACAGCGCAAGCGGATCGCGTTTGCGCGCCTCTTCTATCTCAGCGCGCGGCCGATAGCGCGTGTCGTCGTCGTCGCTGGTGTGCGGCAGGTAGCGCTCCACCTGCGCCTCGATCAGCGTGGGGCCGTCGTCGCCGCGCGCGCGGTTCGCCGCCTCGATAGTCGTCTCATACACCGCGACGACATCGCATCCGTCCACGGACACGCCCGGCATTCCATAGCCTTCCGCGCGGCTTGCCAGGCTTTCGACCGCCATCTGCCGATGCAGCGGCACGCTGGTGGCGTACTTGTTGTTTTCGCAGAAGAAGATGACCGGCAGCTTATGGATTGCGGCGAAGTTCATCGCTTCGTGCGTATCTCCGACGCTGGATGCGCCGTCGCCGAAATACACGATTGCCAGCGCATCCTCGCGGCGCATACGCAGCGCAAGCGCAGCGCCCACGGCTTGCGGAAGCTGCGTCGCCACCACATTTGACAGGTTCACAAGCCCAAGTTCGGGATACGCCCCGTGCGTGGGAAACTGGCGCGCGCCGCTCAGCGGTTCGCCGTCCTTGGCGGTAAAGCCCAGCATAATTTCGCGCGGCGTCATTCCAAGCGTCAGCATCACCGCAAGATCGCGGTAGTAGATGTAGAACAGATCCGTCCCGCGGCGGAGCGCGTATGCGCTGCCAATCTGCGCCGCCTCGTGTCCCTGAGACGATGCCACGATTGCCGCCTTGCCCTGACGGTTCAGCATCCAAATGCGCTCGTCCAAAGCGCGCGACAGCGTCATCTTGGCGTACATTTCCAGCAGCGTATCGTTGCTCAGACCGCCGCCGTTTGCCGAATCAGCCATAGTATCGCACCCAAAGCGTCCCTTGCGCTTGCATTACCTATCCCTATTGCATCCGTGTCCGTCTTTATTATATCCAACCGCGCCGTTTCGTCAAAAGCGGCGTTGCCCCTTGCGCCGGCCATTCGCGATACTGCGCGCCGCCGCGGTTCCCGCTATCGCGCATAGCCCGCAGTGCCTATGCCATTCGCTTGCGCCGCCGCATTGTGATAGCGGCGACGGTTGCCGCGGGTCGATGCTGCCGTTCAAGCATCAGACCCACAAGCGGCGCGGGCGCGTCAGTCCTTTCGCAGGCGCAGGGCGACGGCGGTCACGATTGTGGATGTTATCAGGCTCAGCAGGCCGCCGATGATGATGTCTATGGGAACAAGCGCCCCCGGCCAGTCTCGTATAATCAGGAAGACCGGCACGATGTAGGTGGCGTACGCCGCGCATCCCAACACGGCGCTGTTGACCATCGCGAGGCGGATGCTGCGCTCTCTGATGGCGGGCTCGATTGCGAAGCGGCTGTTCGCGTAGGCAATCAGCGCGAAGAACACTATCCCCGCGAAGACAAACCCTATGCTGTTCAAATTATCGCGCTGAATATCCGATAGGGGGCTGCCGCTGGCTTCGTGAAACCGCGCGTACATGCCCACCGCGATGGGCGAAAAGTTCCACGCTATATCAATCACGGCGTATATTATGAACGCCGCTATGAACCTGACGAATTGAATCATCTTATCCTCACTTGAAATAAGCCTTGCGTTTGAGCGGTTCGGCTAACAGGTTATAATATCCGTTGCGCGATGTAAATCAACTTCACGCCGCAAACCCGCCGTATCGAAAGCCGATGTTCGCCCCACGCCGGCGTCGAAGACGGCGCAATCGTCTCTACGCGCCAACGCCGTTGGTTTATAATAAGGCGCATCGCAATCCCAAAGCCTATGTTGTTAACGAAAGAACGAAAGAGCGCCGCTATGAAATTCGCCCTGATTACTCATTTGCCCTGGCCGGAAGGCACTGATATACGCAGCGTCGCCGAGCAGACCATCGCCGAGGTAGCGCACGGCGAGGCGCTGGGCTTTCACAGCGCTTGGTTCGCAGAGCATCACTTTTCGCGCTACGGCATCGGTTCGTCGGCGCTGGTGTTCGCAAGCGCAATCGCGGCGCGCACCGAAAAGATACGGCTGGGCACCGCCGTGCTTGTGCCGCCGCTGCACAACCCCATACGCCTAGCAGAGGATACCGCCACGCTTGACCTGATGAGCAACGGCAGGCTGGATGTGGGCTTTGGGCGCGGCGCGGCAAGGTATGAGTTCACGCCCTACGGCGTCGACCATGCTGATACGCAGGCGCGCTTTCAAGAGTCCGTCAATATGATACAAGGGATGTGGACAACGCCCGATTATACGCACAAGGGGCGATACTACAGCGCGCATCAGGCAAACCTTGTGCCGCCCGTGATGCAGCGGCCGCACCCGCCCATCTACATCGCAGCCACGCGCACGCAAGCCACGCTGGAGTACGCCGTGGAGCGCGGCTTTCCCACGATGATAGGGCTGACGGTCGACACCGAACCGGCGCTTGAACTCTGCCGCCGCTACGAAGCGCTGTCCGCCAAGACGCCGCATCGGGTTGCAATGGCGGATATACCCTTCTTCCGATATTGCTATGTTGCGGAGAGCGAGCGGCAGGCGCTGGACGATGTGCGCCAATCGCTGAGCTGGGTCATAGATATGCTGCAGTGGCGAGGGGCGTTCAGCGAGGGCAGCGAGCTGACGCACAGCCTAGACGAATGGCGCAAAACGCGCGGCGAGCCGACGCTCAAGTTCGAGGATGTCTTCGAGAAGCGCTCCGTCATTGGAACGCCGCAGCAGTGCATCGCCAAAATCAAGGCGCTGCAGGCGCAGGGCATAGAGTATTTCGGCTGCAACTTCGCATTCGGCGGCATGCCCCACCGCAAGGTGCTGGACGCAATGACGCTGTTCGCCGAAGAGGTGATGCCGCATTTTGCCTAGACTCTGCGGTTCCAATTGAATGCCCAACGATAGATACACACGCGGTCGCCAAATGCGTAATGCGGTGAATTCAAGAGGAAAGCAGTAGGCGGCGCAGATACGCGTAGTTGAAAATACCACTCCGCCCGATTAACTTGACTGCTTTTATCGGCTATGATAGCGTTTTCGGTGCAATTCTTGCCGAAATGTTGCCCCCAACATAAGCGGGTCTTCCCATAAGTTGGGGAGGCCGCTTTTACTTTTAGGGAGGAACTAGCCTTGGAAATCATACTCATAGCCGTCGTCGCGAGCATCGTGGCGCTTGCGTTTGCGCTCATATTGGCGCTGAATGTAACGAGGCAGGACGGGGGCAGCGAAGAGATTCAGTTCATCGGGCGCGCCATACAGCAGGGCGCTATGGCGTTTCTCACTAGGGAATACACGCTGCTTGCGGCATTCGTGGTAGTGGTGGCGATTATTCTGGCGGTGTTCATCGACTTCGACGTTACCGGCAAGGTGGGCGCAAGCAACGGCTTTCCCTCGACCGCGCTGTCGTACCTCATAGGCGCTATCGGCTCCGGGCTCGCGGGCTTCATCGGCATGAGCATTGCGGTGCGCGCCAACACCCGCACGGCGGTTAAGGCGATGCAAGGACTGAATCCCGCGCTTCGCGTCGCCTTCAACAGCGGCACGGTGATGGGCATATCGGTCGTGGGCATCGGGCTGCTCGGCATATCCATTCTGTACTTCATATTTCGCGACATAACGGTTGTGGCGGGCTTCGGCTTCGGGGCGTCATCCATCGCGTTGTTCGCAAGAGTGGGCGGCGGCATCTACACCAAGGCTGCGGACGTGGGCGCAGACCTCGTCGGCAAGGTAGAGCAGGGCATACCTGAGGATGACCCGCGCAATCCCGCCACGATTGCGGACAATGTGGGCGATAATGTGGGCGATGTGGCGGGAATGGGCGCAGACCTGTTCGAGAGCTACGTGGGCTCCATCATCGCCACGATTGCGCTTGCCGCCGTGGGCGCTGCGGCGCTCGGCGCGGCCAACCCCACCGGCGACTTTGACGCCGCGCTGTTTCTGCTACCCATTCTGGTTGCCGCCATCGGCATATTCGCATCGATTCTCGGCACATTCCTGGTACGCACCGGCGAAAACGCAACGATGGGCAAACTGCTATGGTCGCTGCGAACCGGCATATTCGCCGCTGGGCTGCTGGTTCTCATAGGCGTTGCGATTGCAATCAGCCTGATGGATTTGGACTTCAGACTCTTCTGGGTTGTGCTAGTGGGGTTGATTGCCGGGCAGATAATCGGCACATCGTCCGAATACTACACATCCTTCGAGTTCAATCCCACAAAGCGGCTTGCGGATCAGGCGGAAACGGGACCCGCAACCGTCATCATCGGCGGCTTGGGGCTTGGGATGCTGAGCACGCTTATTCCCGGCTTGGTGGTTGTCGTCGCGATGTGGATCGCCAACTCTTTGGCGGACACCTACGGCGTTGCGCTTGCGGCGGTGGGCATGCTCTCCACGCTGGGCATTACGCTTGCGACGGACGCCTATGGACCGGTTGCGGACAACGCCGGCGGCATAGCGGAGCAGGCGCATCTCGACCCGGCCGTGCGCGAGCGCACCGACGCGCTGGACTCGCTTGGCAACACCACCGCGGCTACCGGCAAGGG
Organism: Dehalococcoidia bacterium; assembly: GCA_965203895.1. Lineage (GTDB taxonomy): Bacteria > Chloroflexota > Dehalococcoidia > Lucifugimonadales > JADFKI01 > Bin90. The sequence continues at coordinate 1,388,646 of CBDBDI010000003.1, forward strand.
GTTCGCGATAGGCTCGGCGGTGCTGACGGCGCTTGCGCTTATGGCGGCGTACTCGCAGGCGGCGGATGTGCAGGCGTTTGACCTGCTCAATGTTCAAGTGCTGATGGGGCTTATCATCGGCGCTACGATGCCCTTCCTGTTTGCGGCACTCACGATGCAGGCGGTCGGCAGGGCGGCAAACGCTATGGTGCAAGAGGTGCGGCGGCAGTTCCGCGAAATCACCGGACTGCTTGAAGGCACGGCGGAGGCGGACTACGCGCGCGCGGTCGCCATCAGCACAAACGGCGCAATGCGCGAAATGGTGCTGCCGGGACTGCTTGCGGTGGCGGTGCCGGTAGTAGTTGGCGCTGTACTCGGCGCGGAGGCGCTCGGCGGCTTGCTCATAGGCGCAATCGCAACCGGCTTCCTGCTCGCCATAATGATGGCGAATGCGGGCGGCTCTTGGGACAACGCCAAGAAGTACATCGAGGCGGGCAACCTAGGCGGCAAGGGATCTGAGAACCACGCCGCCGCGGTTGTGGGGGACACCGTGGGCGATCCGTTCAAAGACACATCGGGGCCGGCGCTGAACATCCTCATCAAGCTAATGTCGATCGTGGCGCTGGTGTTCGCGCCGCTGTTCCTGTAACGGATACGGCAGAACGCGACGTCCGTCGCGGTCCGAATTCGCGATGACAGAAACCCATAGGCTCAATGTGAAGGCGCGTTTGCTATGCTACAATTAGATAGTAGGGTTGCAATCTACAAGCCCTGCGTCAGCGCCGAGGTGGCGGAACGGCAGACGCGGCAGACTTAAAATCTGCTTCTCTTCTCGAGAGTATGGGTTCAACTCCCTTCCTCGGCACCATACCGAACACCACATAAAACGGACAAGAGACTCCCGAATTCAGAGAGTCTCTTGTAGATTTGGGGATATGGAAAGAACGGGTCAGTTCCCGCGCTTCTTGCGCGATGCGGACGCATTCCTTCTATGCGCCCAATTCTGCGCCAAGCGATGCAGAAATCGCCTGATGGGATTATAGGCTACACGGCGGCGGTAGTCTAGTTTCTCACCAAGGCTTGCGGCGTGGCTTGGCGTATCGGAGAGCCGCTCATAAAACGATTCTTCATCCAACCGGTAATCCATTGGAAAGCCCAGCATAAGGTCATCAATGTCCGATTCAGTTTCGCGATAATCGGGCATGCGCTCTACGGCGTCAAACGCCCAGCGCAGCCACAAGGTCTGTTCCAAGTCCCAGAACATAAGCATAGACCAGCCGGCGGAAGACGCTACGCGGACGCTATCCGATGTCAGCAAGCCGCCGAAAGTGAGGTGAACGCCGTCCCAATCCTTGGCGGCGGCTTCCCAGTCCACGGTCAGAAAACTCCGTTCATCCGTATCGGCGTTAGGCTCTATGCGCTTTACCGGGAACAGGCGCAGATAGCGGCCGCGCCCGTTCCCACGCGACGGATAGCGCGCGCAGAGTTCGTGAGCGTCCAACGGGCTTGTTATCTCATACACGCGCGTCGATTCGCTTGCGCTCAGACGCCAGCAGGCGACTGGGCTTTTGAAGTCCACGCTCAACTCGGATACGCCCGAATGCAGCGCCGCAAACAGCGCCGTCTCGCCGTCAAACAGCGTGGCGGTGTACAGCCCGCCGCCGGGCCTGTTCTCCCATGTTCCCCGTCTATTCGTCGGAGACGCGAACCTTGCCTGCGTGGGCGCGGCGGATGCGTTCTCTGCGCGCGCCGCCCACACCTGCGCCTTCCGATCGATCGGCGCGAACCACCAATCGCTGCCCGGATGCTCCAATATCGCGCGCGCAAGCGGCTTAAGCGCTTCGCTTTTCAGCGCAAGATACCGAATGAGATTAGCGTAATCCGACGACCATATAGTCGTTTCGGATACGGCGTCTGCCAATGCGGCCAGGCTAACGGCGGGCTTTACCGCATCCGCCGGGCTTATCCTCGAATAGTCCATACTCAGCAAGAAAGCGCATCCCAGCGGCGACCTGACCAGATCATCCACCCTGTCGTCTATATCTTGCGGCGGCAAGCGATGTTGGTTCATAGCCTAAACCTTGCATTCCACAAGTTTTGTGAACTGAAACACAATGTTGACACGCTTATGACTACCATTATAATGCGACTTGAACAACCTTCGCCGCTCATATCGCATCGCCCCGCAGCAGAGGCGCTATGCCTAACTCCAAACTAACGCAGGCTTTCGCGGCGCTGCTTTTCGGCGCGCTACTACCGCTTGCGTCTATCGCATGCAACCCGCCCACGCCCGCCGCCCCTGCGCCCCAACCGCAATCGAGGGCAGCACAACCCGCCGCCGAAGCAAGCGCCACGCCCGAACCTACCGAACCGATAGCGATAGCCACAGCCGAACCTACGGCTATGAGCGCCACGCCCGAACCCACCGAACCCGCCCGCGGCGCCTACACTGCTAACGATAGTTCGGTTGCCATCTACGAACTTCTGCCCACTCCTGCGCCAAACGAACCCGAATGGATCGACGGATACCCGCCCACTCCCGCCGAACCGCCCGCGATGCTGATAGTCAGCGAAAGCGCCGGCGGCGAAGCGGCTGCCGAAGGCGTGGTGTACTCTGCGCAATGGCTTGAGCGCGATGATGCGCAGTTTGAAGACGATGACGTCGATCTGCGAGACTTTCTATCTGAAGTAACGCCCCCGCCTGCGCCCCTTGGCCCCGACCGCTTGCTTCGAGTTATGACCGGCTCGCGCACTCATCTTATAATGGTGGCCGGCATAGACGACCTGAGCCCCGCCGCCGATGCAGAGTACGATTTTGACGAATCGGAGTTTTGGGAATGTACCCGCTCCAACGCCAACCCGTGCGAGCGCATCAACGCGGACGGGTTCGCGGAGTATTATCGCATACCGCCCGCCGTGCTTCAGCATCGCTACATATCCGTATTCGCGATGTGGTCAGTAGCGCCAACGCTGAAAGACGGCAAGGTTGCGCCATCCGACCTGCCTAGTTCGGTATCCGCCAACTGGCTGTTCCACATAGCCGACGAGTGAGCGCATCGGGCATACAGCGTCCTTGCGCTATCGGGCAAGCGCCGCACGATACGCCTCACCGATACACCGCGATTCCCGGGTTGTCTTCGTCGAGCATGCCCGTGGCGTCCCACATTTCGCCATGCGGGAAGCCCAAGTCAACCGGCAGATGCGCCGCGCTTTCGTGGTCGGGCAGGCGTTGCGGCTCGCCGAATACCCACTTCAGCCAGAGCGTCTGCTCCAAATCCCAGAACCTGTTCATTGACCATCCTGCCGCCGACGCTGCCCGAACCTTGTCGCAAGTCAGCAGCCCCCCGAAAGTCATATGAACGCCGTCCCAGTCCGCGGCGACCGCCGCCCAGTTCGGCGCTAATAGGCGATCTATGGCGGTGGCGTATCGCGTTTCGCCTTCTACGCGCAGCAGCGGATACACATTTTCGTTCTGAATCACATCTGGATCGTCGGATGCGTCCAACAAGCCCTGCGACGGATAGCGCGCGCAAAGCCTATGCCAATCCAAAGGGCCGCGTATCTCATACACTCGCGCAGCAGCATTCGCGCACAGACGCCAGCTTCGGACGGGATAATCTATCATAATATCCGACGCCATTCCCGAATCCAGCGCTGACAACATAGCGGTTGTGCCGTCCAATAGCGTGGATGTGTACAGCCCGTTCTCAGACTTGTTAGCCCACTGTTCCCATCTAGTCATCGGACGATTTGGCGCATTGAACCTAGCCAGCGTGGGCGCGACGTCGGCGGGCGCTCTGTACGGCGCCGCCCACGTCTGCGCGTCCCGGTCAATCGGCGCAAACCACCAGCCGCTTGCAGGCGATTCCAGGATGGCGCGCGCCAAGTCCCTTAGCCGCCGTCCCCGCGATAGGATGAATTCGGCAACCCGCGGATATAGCGGCTGCCATATGCTCGTTTCGGACACGGCGTCCGTAAGCGCCCTTAGGCTGACCGACGGCGTCGCCGCCACATCCGCGCTTATCCCCGACTCGTTCACAATCAGCAGGAAAGCGCATCCCAGCGGCGAAGCGGTCAGCTCGTCAACCTTGGCGTCCAAGTCTATCGCGGGCAAATCCGTGTGCGTCATAGCGCTGCTTATGTGCATTGCGCTTGCGTCCATTGCGCCATCCGTTTATACGCCCCAACTGCGTAACGCCCATACGTCGATGCGCGTCGCCGAAAGCACTAGCGGCTAACCTTCAGGATGCTCAGGAACGCTTCTTGCGGGATTTCTACGCTGCCCACGCGCTTCATTCGCTTCTTGCCTTCCGCCTGCCGCTGCAGCAGCTTGCGCTTGCGCGTAACATCGCCGCCGTAGCACTTGGCGAGCACATCTTTGCGCAGCGCCCGTATCGTTTCGCGCGCGATTATCTTTCTGCCAATCGCCGCCTGCACCGGCACCTCAAAGAGCTGGCGCGGTATCAGTTCGCGCAGCTTCTTGACTAATTCCCGTCCCTGATAGTAGGCGTTGTCCCTGTGCGTGATGATGGACAGCGCGTCCACCGGCTCCCCGTTCACAAGTATATCTACTTTCACCAGTTTGCCCGGCCGGTAGCCCGATACGGAGTAGTCCATAGAGGCGTATCCCTGCGTGTGCGCCTTCAGCAGGTCGTAGAAGTCTATAAGCACCTCTGCCAGCGGCACGCCGAACTCCATTAGCAGGCGCGGCGCGGCGTCGGCGCCCTCGCGCTGCAGATATTCCATTCGCTTGTATTCGCCGCGTCTGCCGCGCACAAGCTCCATCACAGCGCCGATGTAGTTGGCGGGCGCTATGATGCTCAAGTCTAGCCACGGCTCTTGTATCTCATCGATGCGCGACGATTCCGGCAGATGCGCCGGGCTGTCGATTTCCAAGATTTCGCCATCCGTCTGAAGCACCTCATAGGCGACGCTCGGCGATGTGGCGAGCAGGTTGAGGTCGTATTCGCGCTCCAATCGTTCCTGCACCACATCCATATGCAGCAAGCCAAGAAAGCCGCAGCGAAAGCCCGAACCGAGCGCCACCGAGTTTTCGGGTTGAAAGCTCAGCGCCGCATCGTTGAGCTGCAGCTTCTCCAGCGCAACGCGCATCTCCAAGTAGTCTTCGCCGTCCGCGGGATACAAGCCCGCGAACACCATCGGCTTCAGCGGCTGATAGCCTTGCAGCGCATCCGACGCCCCGTTTGCCGCCAAGGTTATCGTATCGCCGACCGGGGCGTCCCCCACACTCTTCAGCCCCGTGGCGATATAGCCCACTTCGCCCACGCCTAGGCGGTCGACGCCGCTAGGCTCCGGCGAGAACACGCCCACCTCCAGCGCTTCGCTTGCGCGCGCCGTGGACATAACCCGAATGCGGCTGCCCGACGGCGCTTCGCCGTCCATTATGCGCACATAGGCGATTGCGCCTTTGTATGGGTCATACTTGGAGTCGAAGATAAGCGCGCGCAGCGGCGCGTCCGGATCGCCTGAAGGCGGCGGCACGCGCTCCACAATCGCATCCAATATCTCAGGAATGCCCGTGCCGTCCTTTGCGGACACAAAGATAATCTCATCATCCTTGAAGCCGAATGCCTGCGATACTTCCTGCGCCACCCGCTCAGGCTCTGCTACATCCAAGTCTATCTTGTTGATAACCGGGATGATTTCGAGATCGTGTTCCAGCGCCAAATACACATTGGCGAGCGTCTGCGCCTGAATGCCCTGCGATGCGTCCACCACCAGCAGCGCGCCTTCGCACGCCGCCAGACTGCGCGAAACCTCATACGAAAAGTCCACATGCCCCGGCGTGTCTATCAGGTTGAGTTGATAGCGTTGCCCGCCACCGCTCTCATAGGCGAGCCGCACCGCCTGCGCCTTGATGGTGATGCCGCGCTCGCGCTCCAGGTCCATATTGTCCAGCAGCTGCTCCACCATATCGCGCTCATCCACAGCGCCCGTCTGCTGCATCAGCCGATCCGCCAGCGTGGACTTGCCGTGATCGATGTGCGCGATGATGCAAAAATTGCGGATATGCCGCGCGTCAGTATTGCGAATGTTGTTTGCGTTGTTCAGCGTGTTGTTCATAATGCAATAGTAGCATTTAGCGGCGCGGTTTGTCAGGGTTAGCGCGCATGATTGCGGCGCAATTGCGTTCCAACTGAATATCTAGCGCCTGTCCTTGCGCCGCTTGCGATTAGAACGTTCCCAATTTATACGATTTATACAGCCGTGAAGTGAAAAGTGAGAGTGCCACATCTTGTTCCCGGCGGCGGCGATTGCCTTCTGGTTTGCGCTGCCCTCAAAAGACGCTAATTCCGGCACTGGCTTGTAAGCGCAGGTGTGGGCGCGGCGCCGAAAGAAGCATAGCCTATAAGCGCCGTCATCAATATACACAACCCACTGCAGCCGCTTATCGTTGGATGTACGGTATCGTCTGCGGCCCCTCCGGCAATACGCAGATGCGCGCATCATCGCCGCAGTCCGCTATCGCCGCCTCGATATCGCTAATCGGCTTCAGGTGCGCCCGCCGTATCTGCTCGTCCGTCAGATGCCCCGCCTTCAAGTACACATCCGCCTTCAACAAGATCTGCGCCTGTATCTGCGCCTGCCACTGGTCATGCCGCTCATATCCCAGTTCGCAGATCATCTCAAGCAGTTCGGCGGGGCTGTCCCGCTCCGTCAGAATTTGCCCATACTGCCCATGATCCGGCATCCCATCCAAGCACTCGGCGGCGCATATAATCCTGCCGCCATCCCGAACCACCTGCGCCGCCGCCGACATCCCCTTGACCGCCTGATACAGGCTGCGGTCGAGCGGATAGCCGCTGTTCGTGGTCAGCGCCACATCGAACGCCGCCGGCACAGGCCGCATCGCAAGCCGCGCCGCCACCGCGCGCGCCGCCTTGTGTACGCCGAACAACTCGCCGGCATAGACGCTGGTTATGCACTGCTCGCGGTTTAGCGTTACATCCACCGAAAAGTCAGCGCCAACCCTGCGCGCTATCTGCCGAATGGCATCGTGAATCGGATTGCCGCGCGTAACGCCCCACCGCGCGTTTGGATGCGCTATCATCGCGGCGTTGTGCAGCCGCATTATCGTGCCAAAGCCCGCCAACCCCGGCGCGATCATCTTCGGCCCGCCGCTGAACCCGGCGAAGAAATGCGGCTCCACAAACCCCGTTGTAATGCGAATATCGCTTTCCACCCAGCGCTTGTTGATGCGTATCGGTATGCCCTCGTCCGTGTTGCCAATATCGGCAAGCGTGTTATCGTCAAAGGCGTCGTGGTTGATGACCGTGTAGTTGGCGGCTATGTCTTTGCCCAGCGTCTCGACGAGTTCGGCGTCCGTGTTGGCGCGGTGCGTGCCGGTGGCGATAAGTATCGCGATGTTTCGCGCGGGTATATGGCGCAGTTCGCCCAGCAACACGGGCAGCAGCAGCGCGCTGGGCATCGGGCGAGTGACGTCGCAAACCGATATGGCGACGCTATCCGTAGGCTTGGCGATTTGACGCAGCGGCGGCGCGCCTATCGGATTTCGCAGCGCGTCCCGAATTGCGCCCACGGCGTCGGGCAGCCCCGGCACATATGTCGGCTCGACCACCGTTGTGCGCTCATCGGGCAGATCCACGCTCAACCCGCTGCGCCCGTATGCTAACTTGACTCGCATCGCTGCCCCCGTAAGGCGTTGCGCGGCTATGCGCTCGAACTGCTATTACTGCCGCATCGTTGCGGCTATGCGCTCGTGCCGCCGTTATATCGTTATGAAACGGCGTTGCGCTTGCGCGCGGCAAGGTGGCGCAATCGGTTCGGCTATTCGTGTGTGCGTATCAGCGTTTCGCACAGATGCGCCGTGTCCACCAACTCCGGTATGATGACATACTCCCTGACGGTGTGCATGCCGTGATCCGCCATTCCCACCACCACTGAGCTAATGCCCCGCAGCCGAAACACATTGCCGTCGGTGCCGCCGCCGGACGGGCGCATATCGGGCTCAAGCCCCAGACGCCGCAGCGCATCGGTAACGCGCGCCGTAGCCGGGTCGTCGCTGCTGAGGGTGTAGGTCTCGAACTCCGTATGCAGATGGTCGTCAAGTTCGGCTTCGGGGAACATACCCCGCACCTCTTTGAGCGCCTCCGAAATCTGAAAGCGCACATCGTCCAGCGTCTCTAGGTTGCGGCTTCTGAACTCGCCGCGGATGAGTGTGGTTTCGGCAACGGTGTTGCGAACCGAACCGCCCTCGATCGTGCCGATGTTGAAGGTGCTCTCTTCGTCCAACCTGCCCTGCGGCAATCGGACGATTAGCTCAGCCGCTATGCGTATCGCTGATATGCCCTTCTCCGGCTCCACGCCCGCATGCGCCGCCCGTCCGGTAATCTCTATGTCGAAGCCGATGTATGTCGGGCTTGCGGATGTGATTTGCGATACGGGGCCTTCGCCGTCGAACACAATCGCTTCCTTGGCGTTCAGCATCGAGAAGTCCAGGTTGCGCGCGCCCACAAGCCCTATCTCTTCTTCGCGCGTGAACGCCACCTCAATGCCGTGATGCGCCACGTCGTCTTCATACACCGATTCCAGCGCCTCCAGTATCGCCGCCACGCCGCACTTGCAGTCGCCGCCCAAAATCGTGGTTCCGTCGGACACTATTCGATCGCCGTCGACGCTTGGCTTAATGCCGCGCCCCGGCTCCACCGTGTCCATATGCGCCGATAGCAATATCGGATCCGCCCCGCCGTCGTCGGCGACGATATTGCCGTAAGCGTCGCGCTTTACGCTAAAGCCCAGCGCTTCCAAGCGGCGCGTCAGCTCCACCGCCATCGCCTCTTCTTCCCCCGACGGGCTGTCTATCTGAACAAGATCCGTGAATGTCTTTACCAAGCGGTCGCGGTTTATCATCCGTTCTCCCCGTATCGTAGATTAGCGATTGAAACTCTTGGGATATTGTATTTAGTATGCGGGGCGTGTCAAGGGTTGGACTTAACGGCGCACAGGGTTATAAACTACACGCAACGCGATTGATATGAGAGGCGAGGCGCTGCGATGAACGCTGAAACGGCACGGCAATACTCCACGATGATACGGGATATGCCGCAGGATGAACGCCCGCGCGAGCGATTGCAGCGATACGGCGCAAACCACCTGAGCAACTCCGAGCTGATAGCCATCCTGCTGCGCGTCGGCTCTACGGGCGAGAATGTGCTGAACTTGTCCGCCAGAGTGCTTGCCACCTACGGCGGGCTTGGCGGCGTGGCGCGCGCATCCTACGGCGAGCTTTGCGATCTACACGGCATAAGCGACGCCAAGGCGTGCCAGCTTATGGCGGCGCTCGAGCTCGGACGGCGGCTAGTGTCCCTGCATCCGGAAGACAGGGCGGTCATCGGCTCGCCGTTGGATGTCTATAACCTGCTGAGCGCAGAGATGAGTTTCCTCGACCAAGAGCATCTCAAAGTGCTGCTGCTGAACACCAAGAACGAAGTGATTGCCACCAATGAGATATACAAGGGGACGGTGAACTCGGCGGGCGTGCGGGTTGCCGAAGTGATTCGCCCCGCCGTGCGCGATAACTGCCCCAACATCATCATTGTACACAACCACCCGTCCGGCGATCCCACGCCGAGCCCTGAGGATGTTATGGTAACGCGGCAGATTAGAAGCTGCGCCGAAATGATGGACATTCGGCTGCTTGACCATGTGGTAATCGGCAGCGGGCGGTATGTCAGCCTGAAAGAGCGCGGGCTTGGCTTCGATGTGAGCGCAGGCATCGGCGGCGACATTGGAATGGCGGCCGAAAGCCGCTAGACGGACGGATTGCGCGAATGGATTGTGCGGATAGACTACGCAGACAGATTAGGAGGGCGTTATGAGCGATATAAATGACAAGAAGTTGGGCGATGTTGGCACGCAATTCCAGTTTGAAGACGCCGATGTGAAGGTCTGGGACCTTGTCTTGGAGCCGGGGCAGTCCAGCGATTGGCATCACCACACGCGGCGCTATGTGTTCATCGTAACGCGGCCCGGCACGCTCAAGACTGAGTACGACGACGGCACGACGTCGGTGTCCGAACTGGCGCTTGGGCAGGTGGTCAAAGGGCGCAAGGACGCCGTGCATCGCGTAACCAATGTTGGGGATGCGCTGTACAGCAACGCCATCATAGAGCTTCAGGATTAGCGCAAGAGGCGGCGCATTGCGCGCGCTTCCGCCGGAGTGTGAATGCGATGAAGATACTGGTAATGGGCGCGGGCGCGGTTGGCGGCTGCTACGGCGGCTTGCTTGCGCGCAGCGGCGCGGATGTAACATTCGTTGCGCGCGGCGATAACCTGAGCGCAATCCGCGAGCGCGGCCTGCGCGTGGAATCCGCCACACACGGCGATTTCACGGCGCATCCCCAAGCCGTCGAGCGGCTCGACGGCAAATGGACGGCAGACCTTATCCTGTTCTGCGTCAAGGGCTATCACAACACGCAGGCAATCGCCGATATGGCGCCCGCGGTCGGCGATAACACCGCCATTCTGACGCTGCAGAACGGCATAGGCAGCGGCGAGCAGTTAGCCGACCGTTTCGGCGCCGACAGGGTTCTTTTGGGCGCGGCGTACATAGACGCTATGCGAAAAGCGCCGGGCGTTGTGGCGCAGCGCGGCAGTCCGCCCCACATCGTGTTCGGCGAAGAGAGCGGCGCTATTTCGGAGCGCGCCAAATCCGTGGAAGAGACGCTGCGGCGCGCCGGCATAGACGCCGAACTTTCGCCCAACATACTAACCGCGCTGTGGGGCAAGCTCATATACATCTGCGCCCTCAGCGGGATGATGTGCATAACGCGCGCCTCATTCGCCGATGTGCTGGACACGCCCGAAACCTGCTCGCTTGCCCGTCAAGTGATGCAAGAGGCGTTTGAGGTTGGGCGCGCGAGCGGCGTGGCGCTTGACGACGGCATCGTAGAAAGCGTGATGGCGGGCTTTCAAGCAGAAAAGGGCGATCTGCTTTCGTCTATGTTCTTGGATTTGCAGGCGGGCAACCCGCTTGAGGTTTCGCTCATCAACGGCGCTGTGGCGCGCATAGGCAAGCGGGTTGGCGTCGCTGCGCCCGTCAACGGCGTAATCGCCGCCTGCCTGACGATTGCGGACAACCGCGCAAGGGGCATAGGCGCTGCCGTAAGCGGCTCATAACAGCGAAATAGTCGAATATAGGGGAATTGAATGGACTACTTTATCGACCCGTCGGCGGTTAAGCGCAGGGAGCTTGCGCCCGGCGTTGCGTTGCGAACTATGTGGGGCGACAAGATAATGATGAGCATGGTTGAGATCGCGCCCAACGCCGTAGTGCCGATGCACGCCCACCCCAACGAACAGGCGGGCATTGTGCTGCAAGGCGAGTTTGAGTTCACCATCGGCGGCGAAGTCAAGACGCTGCGGCAGGGCGACGCCTATATCATCCCCAGCGGCGTAGAACACGGCGTCAAAGGCTCCGACGGCTGGTCTATGGCGCTGGACATATTCAGCCCGCCGCGCGAAGACTACAAGCGCTAGAACGGCGCGGCGTATCACATATCGCGCATAAAGGAACCGTGGGAACGCTGCATAGGCAGACGCTCCCGCGGTACGCTCAATCGGCGTTGCGATTGGTGGGCGGCTTAGCTGCCGTAGCGCGCGGCAGCTACCGGATCGCTGTACTCCACGCCCTTGGTTGACCAGAATATCGTTGCGATTTCGTCGACGGCGGCAACCAGCGCCTCGGCGTTGTCCATGCTGACGGTCTGCTTGCACTGCCCCGCCAGCTTGAGCGCGGCGTTGAACTTGGCGGCGATTTCGTTGGCGTCGGCGCCGGGCCAGGTGTAGTCCGCCCAAAGCACGCGGAGTTCGTGCTTGCAAAGCTCAGCGTGTTCCTCTTTCACGGTCACATAGCGGGACATCGTGTTGGCGTAGGCGGCGTCGGAGGACGGCTCCAGCGCCCCTATGCGAAGAACCATCTTTTGGACGGTCTGCGCCGCAATCTTGGCGGAAATAGGGTCGTATATGCCGCAGGGAATGTCGCAGTGCGCGCTTGCGTATCGGACGGGCAAGAGCCGCTCAAAGGTTGACTTGATGCTCATAAAAACCTTCCTTTCAGGGATTGTATCGGTTGCCTAAAAGATACAATAAACGCCGATAGCGCGCAAGTGTTTGGGCTTGCGGCGGCGTGTATGCGGCAGTAGCGCGCGGCGTATTGGATACGGATAGGGTATGCCAACCGGATTTATGTTGTACTGCGTGCGGGGGGACAGCATGTCGCCGGCGTTGCGCCACGGCGATTTTGTGCTGGCGCGGCGCACGGACGGGCTTGCGCGCGCGCCTAAGCGGGGGGCGCTGGCGGTGATTGCGACGCCGGGCGTGGGCGAAGGGCGTCAGATAAAGCGCATCGTGGGACTGCCGGGCGAGCGCATTCGCTTTGAGGACGGGATGCTGTTCATAGACGGCGAGCGGCTTGTGGAACGCTATCTGCATGGGCGGCCGTCCAATCCGGGCTTGGGCGCGGCGGCGTGGACGCTGGGCGGCGACGAATGCTTCGCGCTGGGCGATAACCGGGCGCATAGCGCTGACAGCCGCCACTACGGGCCCGTGCGCTTGCGCCAAATCGAGGGCAGACTGCTTTGGCGGGTTTGGCCGCCGATTAGACGGCGCAAGCGGTAGGGTAGGACGTGTAGATTGGCGTACATTGGCAGCGCGCGAAAGCGCCGATTGGTGCGCCTATACCCTGCGATTTGCCAGCAGAAATACGCCGCTACATAAGCCAGCGCGCGGCTTCTTTGGCGTGGTAACTGATTATCATATCGGCGCCGGCGCGCTTGATGGCGGTGAGTATCTCAAGCGTGATGCGCTGCCCGTCGATCCATTCGTTTTCGGCGGCGGCTTTGACCATTGCGTATTCGCCGCTGACGTTGTACGCCGCCATCGGATAGCCGAATTCGCGCCGCGCCCGCGCAATCACATCCAGATACGCCAGCGCCGGCTTGACCATAATCATATCGGCGCCTTCGTCGATGTCCATTTGGATTTCGCGCAGCGCTTCGCGCGAGTTGGCGGTGTCCATCTGATAGCCGCGCCTATCGCCGAACTGCGGGGCGGAGTCGGCGGCCACGCGGAACGGGCCGTAGAACGATGAGGCGTACTTGGCGGAGTACGCCATTATGGGCAGATGATCGAAGCCGTTGTCGTCGAGCCCCTCTCGAATGGACGCTACTTGCCCGTCCATCATCGCAGAGGGCGCTACCACATCGGCGCCGGCCGCCGCTTGGCAGACCGCCATTCGCGCCAGCAACTCCAGCGTGGCGTCGTTATCCACGCGGCCGTTCTTGATGACGCCGCAGTGTCCGTGGTCGGTGAACTCGTCGAGGCAGACGTCGGCAATCACAAGCATTTCGGGGGTGGTCTGCTTGATGACGCGAATCGCTTCTTGCACGATGCCGTTGGGTTCGTAGGCTTCCGTGCCTTCGGGGTCTTTGTTGGCGGGCAAGCCGAACAGCAGCACGGCGTCTATGCCGAGCGCCGCGACTTCGCCCACTTCGGCTATGAGGTTATCTAGGGAGAGTTGATACATTCCCGGCATCGGGTCGATGGGGTTTCGCACGCCGCGCCCGTGCGTTACGAACACGGGGTAGATGAAATCGCTGACGGATATGCGCGTCTCTTGCGCTAGGCTGCGGAGCGCCGCCGTATCGCGCATTCTGCGAAGCCGCAGTCGCGGAAATCTACTCATTGGGGCTACCTCCCCGGTGAAAATGCGATTCCACCGCTTTAACAAGTCCTGCAATCGTGTATTCCGCAGCCACTATGTCAACCCTGACACCCAGTTCGGCGGCGGTTTGCGCGGTGATGGGGCCTATGCACGCAATAGTAGCGCTTTGCAGCGCGCTTGTGTTGCCGTCCAGCAGGGCGCACAGGTTTTTGACGGTGGATGAGCTGGTGAATGCGGCGATGTCGATGCCGTCTTCGATGATGCTACGGGCGCGCTCAGCCGAATCGGGCGGCGCAACGGTGCGATACACCGCAACATCGTCGACGGATGCGCCGAGTTCGGTCAAGCCCTGCCTCAGGGCGGCGCGCGCAATGTCAGCGCGGGGCAACAGAACGCGCTTGCCGTTCATATCGCAGGCGCGCATGCCGTCGATGATGGATTCGGCGACGAAAGACTGCGGGATGAAGTCCGCCTTGACGCCGCCTTGACGCAAACGGCTTGCCGTAGCGGGGCCGATTGCGCCTATCTGCGCGCGATGCAGCGCTCTAGCGTCCAAGCCCAGCGCGTCCATTCGCGCGAACACCGCATCAACCGCGTTAGCGCTGGTGAAAATTAGCCAATCGTAGATGTGAACGGCATTCAGCGCGCTGTCTAGTTGGGCGTAGTCGTCGGGCGGGCGTATCTCGATGGTGGGCAGCTCAATGGGCTGAGCGCCGCGCTGCGCCAGCATATCGGACAGCGCGCTTGCCTGCGCGCGTGTGCGCGTAACTAGGATGCGCTTGCCGAACAGCGGGCGGTCGTCGAACCAGCGAATAGCATCGCGCAACCCGACGACATCGCCGATTATGGTAACAGCGGGAGCGCCTATGCCGGCGTCGGCCGCCTTGTCCGCTATGTCCGCTAGAACGCCGACGAGGGTTCGCTGATAGGGTTCGGTTCCCCACTGCACGAGCGCAACCGGCGTTTGCGGCGCGCGCCCGAACTGCATCAGCGCGCTTGCGATGGAGCGCAGGTTGCTTTGTCCCATCAGCACGACAAGCGTATCGCCGCTTTGCGCCAGCGCCTGCCAGTTCACGGCGGAATTCGGCTTGGCGGGATCTTCGCTGCCGGTAACCACGCTAAAAGACGATGCCATCCTGCGGTGCGTAAGCGGTATGCCGGCGTATGCGGGCGCCGCAATGGCGGATGTAACGCCGGGAACCACTTCGAAGCGCAGCCCTGCGTCCGCCAGCGCTTCCGCCTCTTCGCCGCCGCGCCCGAACACAAACGGATCGCCGCCCTTGAGCCGCACTACGCGCTTGCCGTCCATCGCCAGATCTATCAGCAGTCGATTGATGTCTTCTTGGCGGTTGACGCGCTCGCCGGGGATTTTGCCCACGTCGATTAGTTGGGCGTCCGTCCGCGCATGCCGCAGCAATCGACTATCCACTAGGCGGTCATACACCACGGCGTCGGCGGATTGGATGAGCCGCCGCGCTTTGATGGTAATAAGTTCGGGGTCGCCGGGGCCTGCGCCCACCAGCCAAACGATGCCCTGCGTCATCGTCCCTCCAAGATGCGCCTTGCGCCGCCGTTCAGCAGCGCGTCCGCAATGGCGCTGCCCGCCGCCGTTGGGTTGGATGCGCGGTATGTGTCCGAAAGCCGAACTATTTCGCCGCCGTCGGGATGCGCCGCCATAGCGATGATATGCAGCGCATCGGCTTGGATGCGGGCGTATGCCGCCGTGGGCAGCGTACAGCCGCCGCCCAGCGTTTCCAGGAACGCCCGCTCTGCGCGAACCGCCGCGCTTGTAGGGGCGTGGTCGATCGCGCGCGCGCATTGCAGCATATCGGCATCGGACGCTCTCACTTGAACCGCCAGCGCGCCCTGCCCAACATCGGGGACGCATTCCTGCGGCGATAGGTATGCGCTGATTTCCGACTGCCGCCCAAGCCGCATTATGCCCGCCGCCGCCAGCACAACGCCGTCGTATTCGGGCGCATTCGCCTTGCGTATGCGCGTGTCGACATTGCCTCTGACGGGCAGAAGCGCTATGTCCGGGCGCGCCGCCTTGAGCTGCGATATGCGGCGCGGGCTGCTTGTGCCTAGCCTTGCGCCGGGGGGCAGTTCGGCGAGCGGCAGTCCCCAGCGGTTCACAAGGACGTCGCGCGCGTCTTGGCGCTCGGTGTAGGCGGCTACGGCGAGTCCGGGCGGCGTTTCGACCGGCATATCTTTGGCGCTGTGTACCGCCAGGTCGATATCGCCGTTCAGCAGCGCCGCTTCGATCTCTTTCACGAACATCCCGCGCTCCATGCTGAGCAGCGGGGCGGACTTGTTGCGGTCGCCGCGCGTGGATAGGGATACTATCTCAATTTCAAGCGTCGGATGCGCCCGCTTCAGCAGGCTTGCCACCTCATTGGTTTGCGCCATTGAGAGCAGGCTTGAGCGTGAGCCGATGCGCGCCCGTCTTTTCGCAGTCAACGGCTTGCGCTATGAGGGCGTTCCCGCCTTGGCGGCGGCGAGCGCTTTCTTTTCTTCCCACATCTTGCATACGCCGTTCACGCAGTCGCAGTTCACGCCAGCGTACAGATCCGCCATTAGCGTTGCGCGCGCATCGGCGTATGCGCCGGCAAGCACGGTGTCCAGTAAGTCGTCGGTGATGCACGCCTGCCAGTGGTCGGTGAACAGCGTGATGCCCTTGCCGCGTATTTCGGCGCGAGCGTCGGCGAGCAGCGGGGTGAGCTCGGCGTAGTCCATAAGCGCGTGCGATGAGTCGATAGGGCTGCCGTTGAGCAGTTCGCGGAACTTGCGCGCCAAAGCGGGGCTTGCGCCGCCGGTGGATGCCGCCACGGTTACATCGCCGCGGATGGCGACGGAGGGCGCTATGAATGTGCAAAGATGCGTGACGTCCACCACATTCAGCAGCACATTGCGCGTTTCGGCTTCTTTGGCGATTGCGCGGTTGACGGCGTTGTCATTCGTGGCGGCGATTGCGATAAATGCGTCTTTCAGGTCGCCGCTCTCATACTTGCGCTGATGCCAGGCAATCTTGCCAGCGGCGGCTAGTTGGCGCACGGCGTCGTTGACATCGGGGCTTATGACCACCACATCGGCGTAGCAGTCCATAAGCTTGACGACCTTCTCTTCGCCGATAGCGCCGCCGCCAATAACCACGCAGCAGCGCCCTTTGACATCGATAAACGCCGGATAGTACGCAGGCACTTGCTCTTATTCCTTCCTAGCCGTTGCCATTTTGCCGTTGTATGTGCGCAGTTGTAGCGGCATATTGGGGGTTGCCGCTAAACGAAATATCTGACGCGCGTCTTCTTGTATTCGCGGCTGCTGTACAGAAGTTGGTATTCGGTGATGCCGGTGGCGTCCGAGATTTCCTGCGCCACCACTTCGCACTGATCCTGCGAAGTGGCGTGAATCATCGTGAAGTGGGTGTACTGCCAATCGGGGAAAGTGGGGCGCTCGTAGCAGTGGGTGACCCAGCGGGACTGCGCCATCATATTGCCCACTTCCACGGCGCGCTCAGGCGGCACTTTCCAGACCGCCATAGCGTTGGATCGGAAGCCGGCGCGCCTGTGATGCAGCACGGCACTGAAGCGGCGCATCATCCCGCGCTGCTTGAACGATTCGGCGGCGTCGAATAGCGCCTGCAGCGATATGCCAAGCCGTTCCGCCATCGGGTTGAACGGGCGCGGCGTGAGCGGCACATCCTCTTGCAGTTCGCGTATGACCGCAATGTCGAAATCGGACACCTGCTCCGCCTTGTTCCAAGCCTGCCCGTTTGAGCGGTCGTAGCCGTCCGGGCTGTAGTATTTCTTGGCGGCGCCCTCTTCTTTCACCATATCGAAGTTCACGCCTATTTTGAAGAACTTGATGGTGGGCATAAGCCGATAGGTTTCGGCGCCCGTCTCGCGCGCCATATCTGCCACGCTTTCGGCGAGGTCTTCGTAGGGCGGCACGGCGAGCGTGAACCACAGGTTGAAGTTGCCGTTGCGGGCGTAGTTGTGGCTTACGCCGGGGTGTTGGTTGATTATCTGCGCGGCGGCGTCCAGTTCGTCTTCGGGGAAGCGCATCGCCACCAGCGTGGTCTTGTAGCCCAAGCGCCGCGTGTCGAATATGGCGCTCACCTGCCGCACCACGTTCTTGCTCTTCATCTCCCGAATGCGCTCGATGACATCGTCTTCGGCAAGCCCAACTTCCTCGCCGATATGGGCGTATGGGCGCTCCACAAGCGGGAAGCGCGTCTGAATCACATTCAGGATATTGCGGTCGGTCAAGTCCATCGTTGAAGTGGATGTAGTCATATGTCTTCCCGAATCAGCTGAGCCGCGTGATGCGCCCGCCGCTTGAGGGTTCACAGCGCGGACGGTATTGCCAAAAGCCTCTCGCCTATTATGTCAGTTTTGTATGCCGTCTTGCAATGGAATATGAGACTGCCAAGCGCAATGCGTCTGTGCGCCGCTTGAAACCGCTGCGAAATCGGCGGCGGCGCGGCGCAAACGAACGTGTTTGCAACGCAAGAGATCGGCGCTAGGCAGCAGGTTAGAGCCGCAGCGCCAGCATTGCATATCATCCGATAGCTTTTTTAGACTCTTTGCATTGCCATTCCTTCATTTCTATGAATATGATTGAGAATACCAGCGTTGATTTTGAAACGCCTGCTTTCAGAGGTAACGCCGCTTGTCTCACATACGCCTGCAATGCGCCGATGCCGAATGCGCCGCGCAGTTCGCCCCCGATATGGCGCGGCTGCGTTGCGCCGAATGCGGCTCGCCCCTGGATGTGGCATATACGGCAGCGGCGGCCGACGCGCCTCCGTCCGATATGCCGAGCCCGTTGCATTCCCCCTCCGACGCCGTGGCGCTGGGCGAAGGCGACACGCCGTCGGTACGGCTGCGCGCGCTCGGCGATCTGCTGGGGCTTGAGGCGCTGTACGCCAAGTTGGAGTTTATGAACCCCACCGGCTCGTTCAAGGACAGGGGGACGGCGGCGCTGATGTCGGTCGCCAAAGAGTTTGGCGCGCGCGAGGTTGTGGAGGACTCGTCGGGCAACGCCGGGGCGTCCGTCGCCGCATACGCCGCGCGCGCAGGCATCACGGCGCACATATTCGCGCCCGCAAGCGCGCCCGCCGCCAAGCTCAGCCAGATTAGCGTTTATGGCGCTACGGCGCACCTCAGCGAGGGCAGCCGCCAAGCCGCCACCGACGCCGCAACGGATTTCGCAGCCGCCCGCGGGCTTGTCTATGCCTCGCACAACCTCAGCCCGTTTTTCTTGGAGGGAACCAAGACATTCGCATACGAAATCGCGCGCCAATTCGACGGACGGCCGCCCAAGCATATCGTCATCCCCGTGGGCAACGGATCGCTGCTCATAGGCGCGTACAAGGGCTTCAGCGAACTTCGACGCGGCGGACTAATCGAGGCAATGCCGCATCTGCACGCCGTTCAAGCGCGCGACGTGATGCCGCTTGCCGCCGCTTTCGCCGACGCAAGCGCCCCGTCGCTCAGTGCCGGCAGCGCCACTATCGCCGGCGGCATATCGGTTGCGAACCCGCCGCGCTTGAAGCAGTCTATAGAGGCGCTGCGAAATACCGGCGGAACCGCCGTCGCCGTATCGGACTCGGACATTGCGCGGTGGCATGCGCTTTTGGCGCGCAAAGAAGGCATATTCGCCGAACCCACGGCGGCGGCGGCATTCGCAGGCTTGGAACTGCTTGTCAAGCGCGGCGTTATACGCCAATCCGAATCGACGCTGCTTCCCGTAACAGGCTTCGGATTGAAAGACGCTATACCATAGCAACGGCTTGGCGGCGAACTCAGCGATACTTTCGCATCGCCGCCTCAAAGCCTTTGAGCGAACCCTGCAGCGTGCGGTCGTCCACGCAGTAGGATATGCGAAAGTAGCCGGGCAAGCCGAAACCGCTGCCGGGCACCACCAGCACATTATGCTCTTGAAGTTCGGCGGTGAACGCCACATCGTCGGGGTTTGGAGACGCCGGGAACATATAGAAAGCGCCCTGCGGCTTCACAAGGCTATACCCCATCTGCGTCAGGTTGTCATACAGGAAATCGCGCTTCGCCTGATACTCGCCCACATCCACGCTTACGGACTGCAGCGCGCGAACTATATGCTGCATCAGCGCGGGGGCGTTCACAAAGCCCAGTATCCGATTGCAGAATACAAGCCCGTCCATAAGCTCAGCCTTGCCCTCATAGGCGGGATGCGCCGCAATGTAGCCTATGCGCTCGCCGGGCAGCGCCAAGTCCTTGGAATGCGATGTCGCCACGATGCTGCGGATGTGATGATGGAATATGTGTGGATACTCCAAGCCGTCAAACAGCAGCTTGCGATAAGGTTCGTCGCTCACAAGGTAGATTTCGGTGCCGTATTCGGCTTCCTTCTGCCGAATGATTTCGCAGAGTTCGTCAAGCAGCGGCGCGCCGTACAGAACGCCCGACGGATTGTTGGGCGAGTTGATTAGAACCGCCCTTGTGCGCTCACTGAACGCCTCGCGAAATGCCTGCATATCGGGCAGAAAGTTCTCGTCCGGCGGCACAACGTGGCAGGAAGCGCCGTGATTGTCGGCATAGAAATGGTACTCCACAAAGAAGGGCGCGAATATGATGACCTCGTCGCCGGGGTCTAGCAGCGTCCGCATCACAACATTGAGGGCGCCGCCCGCGCCGCAGGTCATCACGACGTCGTCGGCGCCGAAACCGAGGCCCGTCTCGCGCGCCAATTCGGCGGCTACGGCGGCGCGCGTCTCCGCATAGCCGGCGTTTGGCATATAGCGGTGAATGCCGGGCGGCGGATCTGCGGCGATGCGACGAAGTTCTGCGAAGAACTCGGCGGGCGGCTGCATCACCGGATTGCCGAGCGATAGGTCGAAGACGTTCTCATCGCCGTATCGCCGCTTGAGCGCAATGCCCTCTTCGAACATCTTGCGTATCCAAGAGCCTTGCTCCATAAAGTTGCGTATTTTGCGCGATACTGCCATAGTCCAACTTTCTGCGCTAGCTAGAATGCGCGATAAGCGATTGCGCCGCTTGGATTTTGACGCATTCGGGGAGATGTGTCAATCGGCGCATCGAGCCTAATGCCAAAGTCCGCTATAAGTGGTATCCTGCAATTGCAATCGGACGGATTGCGCCCAAATCTTGCCCGATGCGCCTATCAACCAACTAATAGGCATACCGACCGGACGCATTCGCATTCACGCACAGGAGGCGCGCGGTGGACAAAGTAAGGCTGGCAATCGTAGGCTGCGGCACTATCTCTCAACTGAATGCGCCCGGCTACCTGCGGCATCCGAACTGCGAGGTGGCGGCGCTCTGCGATCCGCAGCGTGAGCGCGCCGAACTGCGCGCGCGGCAGTGGGGCATCGATCCGAGGATATACACCGACTACGCCGATGCGCTGAACGATGCCGCGATTGACGCCGTAGAACTGCTGACGCCCACGCATATGCACCCGCAGCAGATTGTGGATGGGCTAAACGCGGGTAAGCATGTATCCTGCCAAAAGCCCATAGCCTCGACCGTTGCAGAGACGGACACAATTGCCGCCGCGCTGCGAACCGCCACAACCAAGTTCCGCGTAACGGAGAACTTCCTCTACTATCCGCCCATCGTGAAGGCGAAAGAACTGCTGGACGCCGGCGCTATCGGCGAGCCGTCTATGGTTCGCATAAGAACGGTGCGCGGCAAGCCGTCGGGCGCGCAGCTTGAGGTATCGCCGGGCGCGTATGTATGGCGGCGCGATCCCAGCCTGCACGCCGGCGGGATGCTGTACGATGACGGCTGGCACAAGTACGCCACCGCTATATGGTGGATTGGCGAAATAGAGAAGGTGCAAAGCCTCATCACCAAAAAGGCGGGGGACTATCTTGACGAAACGCCCAGCGTGGTGAGCTGGAAGTTCAAGGGGCGCGACTGCTTGGGAACGCTGGACTATTCGTCATCGCCCGAAATGGAAATTCGCAGCAAGTATTACCCTGCCGACGAGTTCTTTGAGATACAGGGCAGCAAGGGTGCTATCTGGGTAACGCGCTGCACCGGCGAGATGCTAGACCTGCCGCCCGTTATGCTTGTGCGCGGCACAGAGACGACGGGCATCCAAACGCCGATGGACTGGATCGAGGGGTTCAACGGCGCGGCGGCGCAGTTTATCGACTGCATCCTGAGGGATGAGCAGCCGGATATGGACTTGGCGTTTTCGCGCCACACTTTGCAAACCGCAATGGCGGTCTATCAAGCCGCCGCGGAGGAGCGGCCCGTGCGGCCGGATAACGTGGCGTAACGGGCGCGCGCTTGGTGCGTGTGAACAATCTCAGAGCGTTGCGGCAGCCAGCGCAATGGGGGTTAGGGGCTAGGATATGCCGTCGGCGTGGGACCACACCTTAGCGGCAAGCGGCGCCAGAACTTCTCGCGCCATCCACGACACCACGGGGACGCATACTGCGTCGCCAAAGGCGTCCAAGGCTTGCCGCTCGCTGTCTGCCGCAATCGGGTAGGAATCCGGAACGCCTTGCAGTCGGGCGTATTCCCGCGCGGTTAGCGTTCTCATTCGTATAGCGCCGTTCCCCGCTGCCAGCAGGAACTGCTTGCCGCTGCCGCCGACCGCCGTGCGAAGGCAGCCGGCGATGTCGTCGCGCCGAACCTCTGCGCGCTGCCCCTCGGCGCGGCGTCGGCGATAGAACGTCCTGAAGCGCTCTACTTTACTTTGGGACAAGCGCTTTGCCATCGCCAAGTGCGGCGGCGACATCATCTCAAGATGCTTGCGAACTTTATCCGCCGCCCACCAGCGCGCGTCATTCGGCGGGATTTTCTCTACGATGCGCTCCGACAAGCCGGTGTCAATGTAAGGCGGCGGCTCCGGAATGTCCAAGCAAGTCCATCGGATAGTATCGTTCTTATCCGTCAACTCTCTGAGCTTGGGCGGCATCAATCGCTTGGATCGGGATAAGCGATTCATCGGATCTGCCGATGTATAATCCCCCTTCACGCCCACCATGAACACGCGCGGGCGGCTTTGCGGCACAAACGAGCGGGCGTTTAGCGTGAACGCATCGCAAGCGTAACCCAAATCGTTGAGCGCTGTGGCAGTGGCGTAGAAATCCGCGCCGCCGTTGGAGTATAGCCAACCCGCAACATTCTCAAGCAACACGATGGGCGGCGCCTGCGTCC
Organism: Dehalococcoidia bacterium; assembly: GCA_965203895.1. GTDB lineage: Bacteria > Chloroflexota > Dehalococcoidia > Lucifugimonadales > JADFKI01 > Bin90. The sequence continues at coordinate 1,411,506 of CBDBDI010000003.1, forward strand.
CTTGTTCTTTGAGGATGCGGTGAAAGCCCCAGAAAGCGCCCGAATGCTTGCCGTTGAGGCCGGCGCCTTTGCCGGCGAGCGACAAGTCTGTACATGGGAATGAACAGGTCGCCAGTATAGTCGGAGGGACATCGCTGGGGCGTATGGCGAATACATCCTGCGCCTGATAGCTTTCGCCGAAGAAGCCCTCATACATCCGCGCGCGCTTTGCGTTCCAATCGTTGGCATACGCAACCCGCCATCCCGCCGTTTCAAGCCCCATCCGAAACAAGCCTATGCCCGCAAAGTATTCCGCAACCGTGAACCGCCCGTCCGCAGGCTTATTCGGCGCAGACGTCCCAGGCTCAATTGTGAGAGCGGCAACCATCTATCGCTCCAACGCCGTCGGAATTCTGATTTGCAATGATACCAATATCTAGCAAAATACCCTTCGCGCTATTGCATCTATCGCAAGTTTCGTATTATGTTAGTATGTGTATCATATGTTCGCTTTTCACTGCCCTGCCAAGAAATAGTTCTGCGAACATTGGGATAGGCGAACATCAGGGAGCGGCTATGCCTCTAAATACGGACAGTCTGAACCGCGCCGTCTTTATCAGCGACAACCTGCCGTTTCTCAGAGCGCTGGATACTGAGAGCATAGACCTCGTCGTCATTGATCCGCCATTCGGCAAGAAGCAGACATTTACGGGAAACCTAAAGCCGCCGCTGTCAGCACTTGAGCGCAAACTAGAGCGCGAGTTGATGGACGAATGGCGCATATATGATGTCGCCGGCGCGTATGAGTTGGGCGTAGAGTATCCCGACCAAACGGGGCAGACGGCGCTGTTCAGGGAGATGTGGCGCTTTGAGCGAGTGCTGCAACAGGATTGGTGGGAGCGGATCAAAGACACGCCTGTTTGGTGGCTCATAGAGTCCACCCGCCGCACGCACGGCGAGGACACGGCGGCGTATATCGCGTTTATGGCGCAGCGAATAATCGAGATACGGCGCGTCCTAAAGCCAACCGGCAGCGTCTATCTGCACTGCGACCACGACGCCAACGCATACCTACGCCAGTTAATGGACGCGGTGTTTGGCCCCGCCAACTTTCGCAATGAGATTGCGTGGGCATACACGGGACCCAGCAACACAAGGCGCTGGTTTCCCCGCAAGCATGACACCATCTTGTTTTACGCCAAATCCAACAAAGCGGTGTTCAACAGAGACGCCGTGCGCGTGCCGTACAACCAAGAAACGCTTGCCAGGCGCGGGCGAGTTGAGGGCGCGCGCAGTTTCATATCGCCTTCGGTAGAAACCGCCGGGCGGCGCAGCGAAGAACGGGTGCGTTCTCTTTTCGGGCAAGGCAAGGTTCCCGAATCGTGGTGGGACGATATTCCGGCACTGACCAATCAGCGCGAAACCACGGGCTACCCCACTCAGAAGCCGCAAGCGCTCGCCCGCCGCATTATAGAAGTGTCCAGCAATCCCGGCGATATTGTGATGGACTGCTTTGCGGGATGCGCCTACGTCCCTGTGGCGGCGGAAGAATCGGGGCGCAGATGGATAGCCTGCGATATGTCCCCAAGGGCGTGGACGGTGGTTCGCCGCCAATTCGCTAAAAAGCCCGAACTTGGCATGACCGTCGAGGGCGATGAGGCCGAATACGAAGAGGCGTCGCCGAGGTTCGAAGGCAAAGGCGTTCTCAGCGTGCGCGGCCCAAATCAACTTCCCGTCCGAACCGACGACGATACTACGCTTGAACATCTGCCGCCGCGCCGCCATCCTATTCCTGAAATCAGGTTTCGCCAAAAGCCGTTGGAAACTGGCGATGCGATTTGGCGCGCCTTCGTCGAGCAGTGGGGAACGGATTGCTGGTACTGCGGGCGCAGAAAGGATGACGATAGGCGCGTTCTTCAGCTTGACCATGTAGAGCCGAACAAGGGGGACGGCTCTAACGACGACTGCTGGAACCGCGCGCTTGCCTGCGTATCCTGCAACGGCGATAAGGGCGATAGGCTGAACGCAACGCAGACGATTGACAAGGCGCTCGCCGATGGACGCATACAGACGCAAGCCCAAAGAGACGCGGTAGGCGCCGCATTCAGCGTCCGCCGTCAGTGGGCGCGAAACCGCTATGATGAAATCCGCAAAGCGGCAACCGGGCTAACGCCAAATCCGTCCGCCGAGCAATCAAGCAACGGGTGATTGGGGTTCATCAAAGATGCGGCAGCGCAACGGGGGCTAGGGTATGCCGTCGGCGCGGGGCCAGACCTTAGCTGCGGCCGCGCACAATTGCTTGGCGCGCGCTTTAATCGCCGCCTCATCCCACACATCCGGCGCATCGTCATGTAGCGTCTTGTTGAGAAACAGAACGCTGTGCTCGCCCAAAGTTTTCCTCTTCTCATGCCACGGCGCATTGGACAGCGTGGAATTGAGTCTTTTAGTCACCAGCGTCAGATTGCCTATTGTGTGAACAATGTGGTCGCGCTCGCGCTCGTGCTCCGCTTGGGCGTGGCCTTCTACATCGTTGGGCAGTTGCCAATTGTTGCGCCACGCCTGCGGCATGACATGCTCTATTGTGAGGTTGCGGGGCACGTTTGGGTCTTCCACCTTGTTCGTCCGCAACTCTTCCTCTATGCCCTCAAGAACGATTCGCAGTCGACCCCGCGTCAGAATCCGATACAAGGGACGCCTTACGAAGGCGTCTGTTAGTTGAGGGTCGTCTGGCCACAGGCTACCCCAGTCATTCCGACTTTTAAGGTGTTCCACGGTTAGGTCACCAGCTTGATCAGCGCCAGCTTCATCCAACTGTATTAGCAACCCCATGAATACCTGTCCGTAGCTTCTGGTATTCATGCCGCAAACCATTCGCCGCACGAGGTAACTCTCGATAGCGGAAATCGCCTTGTCCATCTGTTGCTGCGGAACATCTGCCGTAAGCAACCACAGCAAAACGGGATTAAGTACGCCTGCGCGCATTACTCCTCGTCTATAACGGAACTTTTCCCATCCCGGAATGTGTTTGCTTCCATCCGCAAGGACACGATAGACATCTCTGACCTTGGCAATGTCAGCGGCAATATCCCTGATTGACTGTCCTGTAGAAAGACGGCGGAATTCCGAGAACTCTTCAGAAATCCTGACATCCCTCCGAGTGCGAATTACCAACCAGTAGTTCAGGAAGGCGTCGATTTGAGGACGCATAAGGCGTCCCTGTTGTATCTCATTAGTCCACCAGGGATCGTTGAAATCCCAGACTTCGGACTCTTTGATTCCTTCTTTGTTTGCTTCGGACAGTACCATGTTCTTGATTAGATCCGATTGCAGCAACGGCGTTCCACGCGCGTTTAGCGTCTCGAATATGATGTGTTGATCATCGTCGGAGTTGAGGTCTATCACCACCATTTGGAGGAAAGCGACAACCGCTTTGTGCAAGGCATCTACCCGCGCATCGGTTTCATCAGGGACATCGTCAAGCCATCCTCGAACTTGAAGTTTGAAGTATTCGTGCGCTCGAACAATCAAGGAGTCTTCGTACTCGTCAACGGATAGTTCGTTGCGCATAGCATGCCGAAACGCGTCCTGGTCGCCCGTTGTGGGCCATACCTTGAAAGCGCGGTCAGGGTCATTTTTATAGAACGCTTTCAGGTTCAGCACCAAAGGTTCCATCATTGCCGCGTGTTCGGGGTCACGTTCTGCGAAAACCTCATGCACCGCGTCAAGCAAGAGCGCCATTGTGGTCAGCCGCTGTTGCCCATCCACAACCGACCACACATTTATCCCACCCGCCGGTGAGTTCAAATTCTTAAGCACCACGGCTCCAAGAAAGTGCGATGTCTTAAGTTGACCGTTTTCTGTCAGATTCTCCGCGATATTTCGCACATCCTCCCAAAGAGGGTGCCACTGCTCATCGTGATCCCAGACATATCGCCTCTGAAAAGACGGTATTTCGTATTGCACCTGATTCATAAATAGATCTGTCAAGTTCCGTATGTTGACATCCATTTGATCGCCTTCTTATCAACCCAAGGTCATCTGCTTTGACGCGCTCAGCAGTGTATCACACGATAGCATATCACGCTACCGGCTCGCACCATCGGTATTCTCAATAGTGAGTGGTATTAGATATAATGGCGCTCAGACCACTACTATCTAGGAGGCGATCTATGGCGCGCGAGCGGTCATATAGACACGACATCAGATGCCGACACTGCGGCTCCAATTGGATGCCCAAAGACGGACACACACGCGGGCGTCAAGTGTACAAGCGCGGCGATTGCAAGCGGAAGTACACGGCGGACGCAGCGCAACCGCGCTTCCCGGAGCAAGTCAAGCGGCAGGCGGTTCAGATGCGCATAGAGGGCGCGAGCATATCGGCGGCGGCGCGCGTAGTGGGCGCAAGCGCTGCATCGGTGAGTGGTTGGGTCAAAAAAGGGGGGCGATAGCGCTTGAACGGATGCGCGCAATGAGCGCGTGGCGCGCAAGCGGCAGAGTGTCGACAATCGTTGCGTCAACGATAGCGCTTGACGAAATGTGGACATACTTGGGCGCTAGGGTTAGTGAAAAGCGCAATGACCTGTGGGTATGGACGGCGGTGGTGGAAGAGCGCGACGGCAGCAGGTGGATGGACTTTGAGGTGGGCGGCAGGGACGAGTCCACTTTCTTGCGGTTGTTGGAGCGTCTGCCGGATGCGGAGCGCTACGAGACCGACGCATACGGAGTGTATGGGGCGCTGCCGGTCAACAAGCATGTAGTTGGGAAGTACGGGGCGGTGAACTGGTGCGAAGGGTTGCATTCGATGCTGCGCGGGAAGTTGAACAGGCTGGTTCGTCGGACAAAGGGCTGCGCAAAGAGCGTGGATATGCTGGTGAATCTGCTTGCGCTGGTGTTTGCGCACAATCTCAAACTCAATACCACTCACCATTGAGAATACCTTACATAAAGGTTACTTTGACATAGCGAGTAAAGACGCGGTAACTCAGGAACCAGCCCTGTCTATCAACGCCGTAGAAGGGCGAGTTCCATCTGACGGCTTTTCGCACTTCGGGCACGGTTTGTACTATGAGAGCGTCGAGGCGGCGTCCAAGTTCGCTTTTCCAACCCGGCATCGCGGCGATGTACGCTTGCACGGGGGCGTCGCCGTCGGCTTTGGCTATCTGAGGGTTGCCGCCTGAGAGCAGTCGGACAGGCTTGGCGTTAGAGTTCTCAGCAGGCGGTTTGCCGGCCGCTTTAGCCGGCTTCTTGCGCTTGGCGGGCATTGCCTTGGCTCTGTCCGTGCTTAGTGAGCGGGGGGATGGTGGGCCATCGTGGACTCGAACCACGGACCTCAGTCTTATCAGGACTGCGCTCTAACCTGCTGAGCTAATGGCCCCTGTTGATTTGACGCGCGGTCGACGCCGAAAATATGGCGGCTATGTTTTGGGTTCGCCCGTCTGCGGGTCGAATTCCACTACGATTTCGACGGGCGCATTGCGCGCCACTATGAGCTCCAGCGGCTCGGATAGGCTGTCGTTGACCGGCTGATGAACGGAGTCGGGCGGCACATATATGAAATCGCCCGTCGCTATGTCCAGCGCTGTTTCGAGCCGCTTGCCTGTGAGAAATCGTCCGCTGCCTTTGGCTACATAGATCGCGGATTCGCAGTTGACGTGGTAGTGGGGGCTTGAGGCGCAGCCGGGCGGTATGGTGGCAACCGCAAGGTGTATGCCTTCCGTTCCCGCAAGCGTCTTGGACACCCCCGCGAGGCGCGTCATACTGCCGGAGGCTACTTCCACTTCAAGCCCGTCCGGGTGAATGACTTTGCATTTGGCGTCTAGTTGCGTACTCATCCCGCAAAGTATATCATCCCAAGCGGCATAATGGAATAGTATCTTGGCAGAATAGCGGGATAATTGTAGGCGTATCTGTACACCTCTAGTCTATACTTCCCTACCCTATTGCAGTTGCCCCCATCCTAATCTTTCCCAAGGGGAATGGATACATTGAGTAGTGAGAGAGGCCGATTTGGCGAAATCGGATTTTAGGTTCAGCTGCGAACTGCGTGTGCGCTGGGGCGAGTGCGACGCGCAGGGCATCGTGTTCAACGCGCAGTATATGAACTTCATCGAGGTGGCGCAGGCGGAGTATTTTCGCAATCTGGGGATGCGTATCTACGACGCCGATTCGCGGCGCTACTTCGACTTGGCGACGGTCAAGGCTACGCTGGAGTATATGGCGCCGGCGCGCGTGGACGATATGCTTGAGATCTACATGGGCGTGGCGCGCATAGGCAACAGCAGCCTCACGCTGAAGGCTGAGATGTACTTGGCGGACGGCGCGCAGCCGATACACCGCGCGGAAGTGATCTATGTGGACTATGACGCCGAATTAGGCAAGGCGCGCGCAGTGCCGGACGATGTGCGGCGGCTGATTGCCGATTTCGAGCGCAGCGGCGAGATCAGAGCGGCCGGGCGCATCCACGCCAACGGGCGCATCAGCGAGGGTTTGTAGCGGCGGCGAAGCCTGTATCAGCGCAAAGACGGCGCGCTCATCGCAAGCGCTGAACGGACGGCGCGTATGAGCGCATCCGTCGCGGCGCGCGCTGACGAAAGAGTCTATGGACAAGATAGTCATACGCATTGAGAGCGATGCGGGCGGCGCGCGCGCAAGCGAAATACTGGCAGACCTGCGTAGCGCCGCCGAGACGCTGTTCTTTCCGATGAAGATGGTGGGGTTTTGGGACTACCAGGCGGATCTGCACCTCTGCCCGCAGGAAGAGCGCCGCGAGCCCTGCCCGCACAAGCTCGCCGACGACGACCCCAAGCGCGTGGAGTACGCCCGCACCCTGCAGCGCGAGCGGCGCGCAAGCGTGGCGGTGAGCTTCCCGCACGCCGATGTAACGCTGTTTATGAGCTGACGCACGGCGGGACTATACTATAAAGTTAGCGGGCAGGGGTGGGCGGTGGCGTGGGTGTGATAGTAGGCACAGGCGCCACTTCCCCTGCATCTTTGTCGTCGTCGACGCATATCGGCTTCACGGTCGCGCTGTCCGCGCTGGCGCTTTTGGCTATGCGTAACATCAGCAGGTCGCCGGGATGCCAGGGCTGGCGGCATACTTCCCAGCTTAGGGTTTGTCCGTAGCCCGTGGACTTCGTTTCTGCGTCGTCGATGTCTAGGCGCAGGGATACGCTGGCGTCTAACTCGATGAAGTCTATGTGGTGGCCGGCTAGTTTGGCGGACCGGTTGGAGAGTTTTAGGGCAACCTTGTTTGTGCTGGGCGACCACTCGATTTGCTCTATGACGACGCTTGCGCCGTTGGGCGCGGTTGCCGCAACCTCCCAGCGCGGCCAATTATCAAGCGGCAGATTGCGGTTGCAAGGCTCCCATTGCGCCCAGTAATGATGCGGGACAAGCCTATATGCGCCGCTCGGCAGCGGGCGTTGGGTTGCGTACACTGAGAAATAGAAAAATTCCTGTACGCCGTTCTCATCATCGACAATATCATACCCATTTTCCGAAATGGGCGAAGTGGATGGAACGCGCGGACGATACGGCGCATTATCATTAGGACTTTCAGAGATTAGCCACCTTTGCACGCACTCCTCATAGCCCTCAATTCCCTCCCCCGCTTTCAAAATAGCCGATACCGATTCTATGGAAGCGCGCAATTCGGCAAGGGACATCGTAGGCAATCGCTCATTCCCTTCTACAGGCTCTGAGTCGAGAATATACACAGGCTCGCCATCCGCTTGCCCAGAAGCGTCTGCAACCGGCAGCCAGGGCTTGTTGACTTTGTCGATCGTGTAGTCGTTATGCGTATTTCTGACGAAGCGATATGTAGGCGGCGTATCGACTGCGCCATCTGCGTTCACATCGCTTCGGCTTGCATCAACTTTTAGAAAGAGCGCCGCATCGCGGTTGTCCCAGGTGGCGTTTCTATTCGCGAGTTGTTTCGTTAGCGCGCTCTGCGCCTCTTCTTGTGTCAAGTATGTGTGCGCGCCTGAACTGCCTGCGAATGGAAACTCCACGGATAGCGCGTCGTCGCCGTTCCCTTTGAGATACTCGATTACAGGGAATTGAAACACAAGCGCGGGGCGGTATGTGGGCGCTACGCACTCATCGGCACTGGGGACGGCTTCGACTTTTCCCGAAACGGACGGCGGACGCGCTCGAACTATCACATCAGCGTCAAACACGCGCTTCTCAACGGACGGAGTAATCGGCGCGGGCGGCACAAGCGTCGCCGCGGGCGTCGGCGATGGCGCTGCAAGTGTCTTGGGCAAAAATTGAAAGCAGCAACCCACTGCCGCAATCGCGCAGAGCGCCGCCAGAATGAACAGCGCGTATCTTGTTTGCAAAAGTGGCGTGCGTCCGTAAATCATATTTAGTCCATCGTCAGCGCGCAGCATTCACTCTACAGATCGCTTTCATCGCCTTTATGTCGTTGAGAAGCAACACCTTGCCCAACGAGCGTATAAATATAACGCCAGATATGCCGGTAAAGTTCCATCGCGATAACGCCATTCGTTTGAGAACGCCGCCGCCGAGTTGTTGCGCCGCCGCTGGCCGCGCGCGCTGGCCGGGACGGGCGCATGCGCTGCACGCGGTTCGCGCCCCTTGAATTGCGCGGGATGCTATAATACGCAACACCCATTTCGCAAAACGGCGGCCGCTCTTTGCAAAACAAGGGCAATTCGCGCTATCATTGAGAGCGTCCGGCGAAAGGCTTTCGGGCAATGCTGACAATTACGCTTGTTGAGGTGAACGCTTTGGCTGATAAGGCAATCGTATATTCCACAATCGGATGCGGCTATACGGATGTGGTGAAGGCGGACTTGGAGAAGGCGGGAACCGCCTACGAAGAGGTCAACCTTTCGCTGCATCCGGACAGGTGGGGCGAAATACTGCCCTACACCGACGGCGTGCGGCTGACGCCCGTGGTGGTGGAAGGCGACAAGGTTACGGTCGGCGTCAACGGCATCGGCTGCGTGTCTTAGCGCATGTCGCGCCGCAAGTTCTCACGCATCGACGCGGGCGTGCCGTCAGCGCCCCGAACTACCGCTATGACTCACAACAAGGAGCGCGATTTGGCAGACTCCAACATCGTGATTTACACACATCCCGAATGTACCATCTGCGTTACGGTCAAGATGGAGTTGGACGAAAAAGGCAAGGCTTATCGCGAGATCGATCTGGCGGAGCAGCCGGACAAGTGGTCGGAGCTTGAGGCGTTGACCGACGGCGAGCGCATCACGCCGGTCACGGTGGAAGACGGCGAAGTTACGGTAGGCTATCACGGCATCGGCTGCTCATTCTACGATTAGCGGGGCAACCCGCATTTGGATTGCCAAGCGCGTGGCTGCAAGTACGCATAGATAGCCGGCGGCGTGCGCAATGGGGGAAATTCCTCATCGCTTTCCGCTCAAATTTCGAACTATGAAACCCTTTTGGGAGTCCAGTGCGCTGCTCTCTGAATACAACCTCGTCCGCATCTCACAAACACATTCGCATCATGCGGATAACCGTGCTTAATGCGCTGCTAATCGCCATAGGGTTGGCGCTGATTGCGGCTGCGGGGGAAGCGTACTTTCGCCTGATAGTGGTCCCCAATGGGTATGGGCTTTCCTCTAATCCCCAAGATTTCAAAGGATACAAGTCGTGGCGCTTCGTCCCCAATGTTGGGGTGATGCCGCGGCCCAACTCGGAAGCGCGCTTTACGAACCATCTTGATTTTTGGACAATCACCCGAACCAACAGTCTTGGGTTCTTGGACCGCGAACCCATCAGCGCTGAGCGCGCCGCCGAAAGCTGCCACATTGCGCTCATCGGCGATTCCTTTGTTGAGGCGTGGCACGTTCCCATCGCAGACAAGGTACAAGTGAAACTGGAAGAGCTCGCCGCCCGCGAACTGCCTCGCTCGGACATTACCACCTCCGCGTTTGGACGAAGAGCCTACGGGCAGATTAACCAGCTGGCGTTTTACGACGAGTATGCGCGGCGTCTGAGCCCCAAAGTGGTGGCGCTTGTATTCGTCAATAACGATTTTGACGATAATTCCGTTCACTTGAACGCGCTGGGATTGGGAATGGATCCGGATCATCTGCCGCGGGTTACGGCAGCGCGAGGCGCAGACGGCGAGCCGGAGCTGCGGCCGCCTGTCCCTGATTATGAGGCGTTCAGACTGCCGCCGCCGCCGCCTAACTACTGGGCGCAAACCTCAGACGGCGATAATGGTGATGTCAAATCGTATATCGGCTCTTTCGCCAAGCGCGCTGCCGGGCCCGTGATACGCGCCAACGCGGAAATCGTCAAGCATTCCTACTTCGCAAAATGGCTGGATGCCAAGAGGAAGGCGACGTTTCCTAAAGAAGAGGCGCGCGACCCGGAGCTAGTATATTGGGTGGATCTGCTCAGCCGTCGGCCACGCTATTCAGCGATTGCCCAAGGCTGGACGCCAAGCACATACGCAAATATGGGCGCTATATTCAAGGAAAGCGAGCTGCCGCCTATCTTTGAAGAGGCGGTGGCGAACACCAAATTCGGGCTGGAGCAGTTCAAGCGGCGCGCAGAACGCGACGGCGCTGAACTTGTTATCCTAGCGGTGTACAGGACAAAAGTGGATGGGAACCTACCCTTCGATCGGCTAACTGCAATAGCAGAGGAGCTCGACATCCCCGTCATTGAGCAATACGAATACATCATCGGCATAGGCGCAGATCCCACGGATGCGGCTTTCAAACACAACGGACACTGGAACGAAGACGGGCACCGTTGGGCGGCAGAGGCGCTGCTGGAATGGCTGCGGGATAATCAAGACGCTTGCGATTAGGCGGGTTACGCTACCCGATAGCGTATAATGACGCTACGACCATATACAAACTTCATCCGTCCGGGGTTAAGCCACCTGTTTGGCAGCCCGCTTCTCTTTGCCGAACAGCGTTCTTTCGCTCAGAATTGAACTATGAAACGCTTTTGGAAATCAACCGACACGCCGCATTTTGAAAATAGCCACGCCCCCCCGCCTTTCCCACGCGTATGCGCTCGCATTGTGCGAACAGCCGCGTTTAATGCGCTGCTAATCATTGCGGGCTTGGCGGTGATTGCGGTTGCGGGGGAGATGTACTTCCGTGTGAGTGTACCTTACGGGTTTGACGCCAATCCCAAAGACTTCGGCTACCATACATGGAAGGGCCGCTTTGTCCAAAATGTTGGGAATGTAACGGCGCCCAATCAGGAAATACGCTATTCGAACCACCTGGACTTTTGGACAATCACCCAAGTCAACAGCCTTGGATTCTTAGACCGCGAACCTGTTAGCCCGGAGCGCGCCTCCGAAAGCTGCCATATTGCCCTCATCGGCGATTCCTTTGTAGTGGGGAAGGAAGTCCCTATCGCCGACAAAGCGCAGGTGAAGCTGGAAGAGCTCGCCGCCCGCGAACTGCCTCACTTAGACGTCACTACCTCTGCGTTTGGACGCGGGAGCTTCGGACAGATTAACCAGCTGGCGTTTTACGATGAGTATGCGCGGCATCTGCGCCCCAAAGTCGTGGCGCTGGTATTTGTCCCTAACGACTTTCCTGATAATTCTACTATACTGACCGCCCTAGAACACGGATTAGATCCTGACCATATGCCACGGGTCACAGCGGCGATAGGCGCAAACGGAACGCCGGATCTGCGCCCGCCGGATCCCGATTATCTAGCGTTCAGAATGGCGCCGCCGTTTAAGCAGGCACAAACCTCTGACAACGACGAAGTCAAACCTTATACCGCAGCTTTCGCAAGCGTGGTTGGCTCCGCCAAAACGGAAGCCGTCAATTATTCCTACTTCGCGAAATGGCTGGATGTTAAGTATGTGCCTGTGGCTCGCAATAAGACACGCCGCCCAAAGCTAGTATGGCAGGCAGATCTGCTCAGCCAAAGGCCGCGCTATTCAACGCTTCTCCAAGAATGGACGCCAACCACATACAGAAATTTAAGCGAGATATTCTCAGAAAGCGATTTGCCGCCCGTATTTGAGGAAGCGCTGGCGTACACCAAATTCGGGCTGGAGCAGTTCAAGCGGCGCGCAGACCGCGACGACGCCAAACTCGTCATCCTATCCACGCACATAATGAAAACATTTGGCATCCAACGTTTCGAAAGGCTAACAGCAATGACGAAGGAACTCGACATCCCCGTTATCGACCAGCACGATTACATAATCAGCGCAGGCGCAGTTTCTACGGATGCGAAATTCAAACACGACTGGCACTGGAACAAAGACGGGCATCGCTGGGCGGCGGAAGCGCTGCTGGAATGGCTGAAGGATAACCAAGAAGTTTGCGATTAAGCGCGAATTAGGGCTATCTACACCCATTATTATTAAAGCACCCGGCGGCGTTTGTTAGATAATCCGCGTAAGCGCGCATTGCCGCCGTTTAGCAGGCTTATCCTTGACCTTGCTATCCCAAGCGAGTAGGCTTGCGTAGTATAGCGATATATACCGCGCGCGATAAGATGCGCCTACACGCCGGTTCAGTTTGGAGAATACGCGATGCAATTCGGTTCGTTTATGGAGTTTCACTGCCGCGCAGGAGGGACGCAAGCGGACGCCTTTCGCGAAGCCTTCGCGCATATAGATATGGCGGAGTCGCTGGGGTTGGATGCGGTTTGGCTGGCGGAATCGCACTTCAGCCCGGCGCGGTCTGTGCTGTCCTCGCCGCACGCCATCGCTTCGGCGATAGCGGCGCGCACCAAGCGGCTGCGGATCGGCACGGCAGTCAGCGTGCTGCCGCTGGGCAACCCGCTCCGCACCGCCGAAGAAGCCGCCACCATCGACCAGATAAGCGAAGGGCGCTTCGACTTCGGCGTGGGACGCAGCGGACTGCCCGGCTCATATGAAGGCTACAACATTCCCTACTCCGAAAGCCGCGATAGGTTCTACGAATATCTGAACATCATACTTGCGGCATGGCGAAATGAGCGCTTCAGCTACGACGGGGAATATTACAGCTTCCAAGATGTGTGCCTAGTCCCTAAGCCGTATCAGTCGCCGCACCCGCCCATACGGATAGCGGCTACCACCTCTGACACATTCCCGATAATCGGCAAGATGGGCTTTTCGGTGTTCGTGGGCGTGCGCGGCATGAACCTCGAAGGCGTGGGCGAACAGGTGCGGCTCTACAAGGCGGCGTGGGATGAGGCGGGACACAGCGGCGATATCGATGTATCGTTGCGCGTGCCGGTATATGTGGGCGCAACCAAAGAGGACGCGCTGCGGACGCCCGAAGAGAGCTTCATGCGCCAGTTCCGTCGACTAGGCGGTCAGCTTGCGGCGTCGGCCGGACGCGCCGGCGCGGATCCGCGCGAAGAGCGCGCGGAGCGCAGCCAGCAGCTCGCCAGCCTCGACTGGGAGCGCGACGTCATCGGGCAAAAGGCGGCGGTCGGTACCCCCGAAGCGGTGGTGGAGCAACTCAGCGCGATGAAAGAAGCGCTCAACCTCAACGGCGTGGTGGCCGAGCTCAACGCCGGCGAGCTCATCCCCGAAGAGAAAATCGCCAGCTCGCTGCGCCTATTCTGCGAAAAGGTAGTCCCGGCGTTCAAATAGGCGCGCGCGCCGTCCCCGCTCTCGAATGCGCCAACCTCGGCCGCATACGCATAATAGAGAACTTGTCGTCGATATGCGGCGGCGCAAGTTACGCATTTGAACTTAAAGATGATATACTATGCGCATAGGCGGTAGAACGGCTATCACATAGGAATAGACAGGGATGATAATTTGGTAGATGCAAACGTCGCTATGCTGATTGACTATGAAAACGTGGGGTTGGACGCTATCGATCACCTGCTTGACCAGCTCTCCGACGTGGGACGGGTGATAATTCGGCGGGCGTATGGCGACTGGTCCGTGCAGCGCGGCAAGCAAGACCAATTGCTCGATCTTGGCATAGAGCCCATCCATCAGTACCACTCCAACAAGTCGGGCAAGAACTCGAGCGACATTCGGCTGGTGATCGAAGCGATTGACCTGCTGCACTCATCCCCGATTGACTCTTTCGTTATCGTCTCGTCGGACAGCGATTTCGTTCCGCTCGTCGGCAGGCTGCGCTCCGCGGGCAAGAGCGTCATCGTGGCGGGACGCAGAGAAGCCACTTCGCCCACGCTCATCAAGAGCTGTGACCGCTTTATCTTCCTAGACGACGCCGAACCCGCCGTGGCGCAGAACGCCGTTTCACGCCGCCGCGCAGCGCCCTCAAGGCGCGGGACGCAAACCGCCGCCAGAACGCCTACGCCGGATCCCAAATCGCTGCTGCTGCGCGCTATGAACGCATCGATGGATGAAGAAGGCAGCGTGGTAGGCTCCAAGCTCTACCAAACGATGCGCCGCATAGAGCCGAGCTTCAACTACAAAGATCTGCGCCACCGGATATTCACGCAGTTCCTGGACAGTTACTCCGATGTGGTGGATGTGATCCGTCCCAAAGATGGCAGCGGCGATGTGATTGTGCAGATTCACGGCAGCCGCGAGCAGCCCCGAACCGCGGCGCGGCGCAACGGGCGCGGCCGGCAGAGCGCCGCCGAACACGCGGAGCAGCCCACGTCGCCACGGCCGGACGCAGACCACAGATCCCCCAGCAGGCGCAGAACGCCGCTGCGCTATCAGCCGGACGACGGCCCCACCCCCACAATTCAGCGCAACCCGCCCCAACCGCCGCCCCAGCCCGTCATACTGCCGCCCGTCTCGCCTGAGGACATTGAAAGCGAAGTGGCTAAGGCCGCAGATGCCGCTGAAGCTAAGAAAGAGGCCGAAGCGTCCGTGGTTCCCGTAGTCAAAGAAATCAAAGAAACGGCTCAACCCCAAGCGCCTCAGCCCGATGATGAGCCCGCCGCCGCAGGCGATCCCGCTCAAGTGGCTACATGGGCGGAGGAAGTGAACGCCGCGTGGCACAGGCGGGACAAGGATCGCATCGCCGGACGCGTTGCCGCTATGGACGCCGCAAAGGCGCTGGGCGCGCGCAAGTTGAGCGTGTCCGAGTATCCATCTCTGGAGAAACTGCTTGAGGCAAGCACGCTGCTGCAGCTCAACTGGCGGCGCGACGGCAACGCCATCATCCGCAAGTAGCCTGCCCTACACCCTTTGCGCAACCGCCGCCGTCCTATATCCTTCACGCACGGATGACGCCGCTATGCTGTTAGCCATAGACATAGGCAACACCAACATCACCTTGGGCGTGTTCGACGGCGATGCGCTGTCCGCCACTTGGCGGCTGTCGACCGAGCGTTCCAAAACATCCGACGAGTACAGCGCAACGCTGATGCAGATGCTGCAGCTGCGCGATATGGCGGCGCAGCAGATTGACGCCGTCGCGCTCTGCAGCGTAGTCCCACCGCTGACGCCCACATTCGTTGATCTCTGCAAAACGCATTTCGGCGTAGAGCCGCTGGTGGTGGGCGCAGGCACAAAGACGGGCGTCCGCATTCTGTACGACAACCCGCGCGATGTGGGCGCAGACCGCATAGTGGACGCCGCCGCCGCATTGAGGCTATACGGCGGCCCCGTCATAGTGGTGGACATCGGCACGGCAACCGTATTTGACGCCGTAACCGCCAACGGCGACTACCTCGGCGGCGCAATCGCGCCCGGAATGGTGATAGCCTCCGACGCGCTCTTCAGCAGCACATCGCAGCTTCGCAGAGTGGAACTCGTCGCCCCCGCGACCGCAATCGGCAGAAACACCATACACGCCATCCAATCCGGCGTTGTGCTGGGATACGCCGATCTGGTGCGCGGGATGGTGGCGCGCTTCGACGCCGAACTCGGCGGCGGCGCAAAAGTGATCGCCACCGGCGGACTGGCGCATATACTAGAGGCGGAAGCGGGCGTCTTCGACGATATAAACCCCGACCTGACGCTGATGGGGCTTATGCTCATACAAGGCATGGCGCGCTAACGCCAACAAGTTCGCCGCCGCTCATTCGCGAGGTTTTCCTATGCGCGATCCAATAGCGCAAAGCAGCATTACGCTTGGAGTCAGCGGCAGCATCGCCTGCTACAAGGCGGTTGACCTCGCAAGCAAGCTCACGCAGGCGGGCGCGCTTGTGGACGTCGTCCTGACCAAAGAAGCGGCGCAGTTCATCACTCCCCTAACCTTTCGCAGCATCACGCACCGCGCGGTAACAAGCGATGTGTTCGATCCGCAGTCCGAACTCAGCGTCAACCATGTGGCGCTGGCTGAACGCAGCCACGCAATCATCGTAGCGCCCGCCACCGCGCACACCATAGCCAAGATAGCGCACGGGCTTGCGGATGACGCCCTTGCCGCCACCATCTTGGCGACGCAAGCGCCGCTGATAGTAGCGCCCGCAATGGACGCCCATATGTATGACAACGCCGCCACGCAGCAGAACATCGCAACGCTGCGCTCAAGGGGATGCGTCATAGCGGGGCCCGAAAAGGGACGGCTCGCGTCCGGGCTTATGGGAATGGGGCGGCTGCTTGAAACGCCGGATCTACTGGGTTGCATCCGCCAAACGCTTGCGCGCCAAGGCGATATTGCGGGGCGCAAAATAGTAGTCAGCGCCGGCGGCACGCAAGAGCCGATAGACCCGGTGCGCGTGATAGCCAACCATTCGTCCGGCAAGATGGGCTACGCCGTAGCGGAAGCGGCGCGCGATAGGGGCGCGGACGTGGCGCTGGTATCCACGCCGACCGCCCTGCCTGCTCCATACGGCATTCGCATAGCGCGCGTGCAGACGGCGCTTCAGATGCAGCGCGCGGTCGAGCGCGAATGCGCCGATGCTGACGCTCTCATAATGGCGGCGGCGGTTGCCGATTGGCGTCCCGCCAACATATCCGATCAAAAAGTCAAGAAGGGGGACGCCGATGTATGGTCGGTCGATCTGGTCAAGAACCCGGACATCGTCGCCGGCATAAAATGCGATAGGCTTGTGAAAGTGGGCTTCGCCGCCGAAAGCGAAGATCTGCTGGCAAACGCCGAAAGCAAACGCCGCGCCAAGGGACTGCGCCTAATTGCCGCAAATGACATCACCGCAGCGGACAGCGGCTTCGGGGTAGATACCAACAAGGTGATTTTGCTGGACGGCGAAGGCGGCAGGCAGGATTTGCCGCTGATGAGCAAGTACGACGTCGGACACGAAATCATAGATCGAGTTGCGCGATACCTAGCCTAGCATGAAAGCGATGATTAGATGCGAATGCCCCGCGCTGCCGCCCTTGCATTGAGCGCGCTGCGCCTTGCTGATACACTCCAAGCGCAAGCCCAAGACATACGATTTACAACGCAAAACTCATAACTAAACTCACAAACAGGAGGCACAACTATGCCGATAGTACGCGTCGAAATGTGGCCCGGCCGCACGCGGCAACAGAAGGCTGAGCTGGCGAAAGCGATAACCGATGCGGTGCATGACATAGCGGGCGCGCCGCCGGAGGCTACCATCGTGGTGTTCGCGGACGTGTCCAAAGACGATTGGGCGGAGGCGGGCAAGCTGGCGTCGGAAGGCGATTAGCGCCGCAGCCCGACGAAACGCTCGCCGATTAGTCCGACGTTCGCGTGTTGCTCATAGCCAAGTGTATAGGCAAGGGAGCGCATATGCTAAGGCCGACACTGCTGCTGATTAACCGGCTCGCTATGCCCGGCGCTATTTTGCGCGAACTAGACCACTACCTGATCGCCATTGCGCTCAGGGCAAAAGTCACCGATGTGAAGTGGTTCGACTGGAAGTCTATGGTGAGCGATGACGGCTACATTATGCCGGACGGCGGACGGGTTCTAGGCTATGCGCGCTTTGGCATAGACAGCCGCAGCAAGTTCCCCGCGCTGAAGTTGTTCCTAGTAGGCGCGGGGCCGTTGCTAACTTGCGGCGCGGCGTGGTTCCTGAGTGGCTACGGCGCAACTTGACAAGCGGCGCTTATCATCCGAAAATCAGGGCGGCTTAACATCTTGGGCTAGGCTGCAACGCTACTACCCCCTATGGGAGATATGAATGACTACCGCATCGCAATTGTGGACGGAAGAGATAGTTGAGGTTGCGGGAAGCCGCCTGCAGCTGACGAAGGGCGGCAGCGGCGCTCCACTGCTGGTTCTGCACGATGAGATTGGGCACCACGCCACCCTGCGCTGGCACGACGCGCTAGCGCAGAACAACGCCGTGTACATACCCTCGCACCCCGGCTTTGGCAAGTCGCCGCGCCTGGACTGGATAATGAACATGCGCGACTTGGCGGGATGGTATCTGCGCGCGCTGGACGAACTGGGCTTGCAAGGCGTGAACGTCATCGGGTCGTCGCTGGGCGGCTGGCTTGCGGCAGAGATGGCGACGATGTGTCCGCAGCAGTTCAACAAGATGGCGCTGGTAGGCGCGGCAGGCGTCAAGCCTCCCGTCGGCGAAATCTTCGACATCTTTCTGGTAACCGCAGAAGAGTATCTGGACGCCGTATGCCTAGACTCGGCTTCTGCGCCGGAATTCCCCGTGGTGCGCCCGCCGCAACCCGACGCCGATCTGGTGGAAGCGTGGGCGGTGGCGCGCGAAGAGGCGTGCCGCCTGAGCTGGAAGCCGTATATGTACTACCCCGCCCTGCCGCAGCTTCTAGGCAGAGCGCAAAACCTGCCCACGCTAATCGTTTGGGGAGCGCAAGATCCCATCGTGCCGGTGAGCGCGGGCGAGGTCTATCACAAGTCCATCAGCGGCTCGCGCCTTGAAATCATCGACGACTGCGGACACCGCCCGGACATCGAAAAGACGGACGAATTCTTGGCGCTGATACGGGACTTCTTCGCCGAGTAACGGACGTTGCGTTGCCCCGACGCTAAGCGCGCACCGCCAATCAGTCCCGCAAATCGCATACACGCCGGCGGGCGCATCCGATACAACGCAACGGAAATAGAGAACGGCGGCGCAACCCTACGGCATTCACGGCATTCACAACGAATTAACGCCTACACCCGAACTAGATCTATGAGAGGAGACAGCGCCTATGTTTATCGCGCACTTCACAGAGCGGCCGTACCAAGATCCCGAATCGGGCTACTTCGGCGCGACCGGCAAATCAATCAAAGACCTCACGCTCAGCAACGAAATCTACGATGCGGAGTTGGGCTCGGATCTGTACAACCGCTACCTGGATGAGAAGCTCTACGCCGAAGAGATGGGCTTCGACGGCTTGATGCTGAACGAGCACCATAGCACGCCCTTCTGCATGGGCGGCGCTATGAACATCGAGGCGGCAATTCTAGCGCGCATGACCAAGCGCGCCAAGATTGTGCTGCTGGGCAATATCATACCCATCTGGGACGACCCGCTGTGGCTGGTGGAGCAGCTTTCCATCATAGATATGATTTCGCGCGGGCGGCTGGTGTCCGGCTGGGTGCGCGGCACCGGCAGAGAGAGCGTAGCGCACAACGCCCCGCCGCCCTACAACTGGGAGCGCTTCCAAGAGGCGCACGACTTCATCGTCAAGGCGTGGACGACGCCCGGACCCTTCCGCTGGGAAGGCAAGCACTACCAGTATCGCTATGTCAACCCGTGGGCGCGCCCGTATCAGAAGCCGCATCCCCCTATCTGGCTGCCCGGCGTGGTCAGCCGCGATTCGCTGATGTGGGCGGCGCGCAACCGCATCCCCTACATTATGCTGGCTACCGAAATGGAACCCACGCGCCAAGCGTTCCAGCTCTATCACGACACCGCCGCCGAAGAGGGCTACGAGTCCGGCTCGCAGAACATCGGCTACCTGTGGAAGGTGCATGTGGACGAAACCGAAGAGCTCGCAGAACGGACGGCGCGCAAGTATGTGCAGGGGCCCAGCAACCCGTTCCTAGCCGGCAACGAAGGCACCACCAACAGCGCGCTGGTGAGCCTGCCGGGGCTGACTTCGCGGCGGCGCGTGCTGCCTACGCGCGATGTGGCGACCGCCAACCGCGGCGGGATGATTAGCGCCCGCCCGTTCGAAGAGCAGCAAGAGAACTACACGATAGTGAGCGGCACGCCGGACACCGTGCTGCCCAAAATTCGGCATGTGCTTGAGACGCTGCGCCCCGGCAGCGTGATATTCTGGGACGGCGACGGCGCAATGACGCACGACGACCAGATGCGAAGCCTGCGGCTTATGGGCGAGTATGTCATCCCCGCCGTGCGTGAAATGGGCAAAGAGCTTGAGCTCTCCAGCCCGTTTGAGGTCGACCCCGCAAACGGCAAGCCTTTCGCGCAGGCAGCGGCGCAGGCGGTAGCCGACTAGCCGATTGGTCGACCCCGGCGCATTCGGGCGTATTGGCGCTATCCAAAGCGATGCGCCAAACGATTGGAGTCGAACCCGACGCATTCGGGCGTATTGCAAACGTATGCCGGCAACAGAAAGGGATGCGCCGCATATTAGGCGTGTCCCCTTTCGGTTTTCGCCGTTTCAAAGACGGTTGCGGCGTTGAGCGGGACTGCGCGCGCTACGCGGATTAGACTGGCGTAGCATATAGCGTACTAGGCGCGGCTTGCGATTTCACAGGCGCGGGTTTTTGATTGCCTTGTAGAGCGCGAGCGCGAGCAGCGGGATGTTGGCGCTGATGACTGCGCCCATTGCGGTAACGCTCGTTTCGGGGATGCCGGGGCGCCAGATGGGATGCAGCAACCCCACTTCCAAGCCGCGCAGCAAGCCTAGGTATGCGCCCACAAGCGCGCATCCCAGCGCCACCGCGAACAGCAAAGCATGCGCGCCAAGCTTCAAGTCGCGCTCAAACCAGGTGATGTAGCTTCCCACGCCCGCGCCGACGCTCATCGCAATTAACAGCAGCAGCGTTAGGCTCAGGTTGCTGCCGTATCCCCAGACGGACAGAACTACGGGCAGGGTCAGCACATACAGCCCGCCGCCCAGCGCGCTGGACACGAACAAGCCCAGCACGCCCCTAGCGAGCACCAAGCCGATTTTCAGCAGCTCGGCCCAGCCCCAGTTCTGCGCGAATTCCCTCAAAGCGGCCGCCTTTCACGCGCAACCTCTGCGCATCTTGGCGCAGGCGGCGGGGCATCCCAAACGGACGCCGCCTATCGCCTGCGCTTGCCGTATTATAGCCGATGACGCTTTGCCGCGGCGGAGCATTTGCCGCCGCGCGCCCAAAGGCTATTATACACTCGCGTATTGGCGTGCGATAGACGGCCGCCGCCTATTCGTAAAGCTCAATGGTATCGCCGGGCGTCAAGTCATAATGCTGCAGCCCCGGATGGTCGGGCGCATACCAATAGGCGCGATACACGGCGTTGTTGAAGAGGTTATCGCCCCCCGGCAATTTTCCATGCACCGATAACGAAGCTTCCTCACCCTGCTTCAATGGAGCGTGCGCATCCATAGGGTACACATATTGCCAGACCGTCTTTCCGTCCGGCGTTACTTCAAACACATTACCCGACGTCCCTTCGCAAATCAGTGTGTTACCGTTAGGAAGCCGCTGCACGCCCGATACTATGCTGGAGTAAAAATCCGTAGGCGTTTCGGCGGTATAAGACCATATCGGCTCCGCCGGAGGATATGCCGCTCGCGGCTCCCGCCGATAGCCGTATCCGTCCACTGGAGGAACTATCTCTTCTATGGATGAATAGTTCCTACTCTGATCTCTCTGATACGCCCATCCGTTGTTGAATATAAGGATGTTGCCGGCGCCAGGAAGGCCCGGGTCGATCCATTGAGTATGATGTTGCAGGAACAGTCGGCGATCGGCAGGCATCCCGTGCGCATAGGCGCGTGGATTGCCCCATCTGTACAGCAGGGCGCCGTCTTTGATTGCGTTGTTGCCAGTTTCGCTATGTAGCACATTTGTACGGGGGGGGGGTATTGCCGTTGCCTGGGTTGGCGTTGCTGCGCGCTGCCGCCTCTTCGGTGGCGGCGCTGTGATCTACAATCCACAGTTCGCTGAAATGACGCGCGGAAAGCAATATCTGGTCTAGCTGAGGATTGTAGTCTATTGCGTTGATGTACGTCCAGGCCAAGGCAATAGGGTTGCGCCAATGCGTACCTGCCCCAAAGTTAGCGTCGATTAATTCAGGGCGCTCGGCAATCATTTGGTAGTTTGGCTTGCTTACGTCGAAATCCTGCACTAGGTAGTCCCATGCCGACCATTCCCACACAATCTCGCCGCCTTCGCTTCCGGTGGGGCGCACTTCTATCAGATAATCGTATTCCATTCCCCCAGAAGGAATGAGGTCCGGATTTGCGCCTGCCGCTACGGCTTCTTCCGTAGTCTTAATTCCCCGCATTAACATCAACACATTGCCGTCGGGCATCTTGAGAAAGTCGTGGTGGTGTGTGTCATCAGGGTGGGCATACTGCCATACGATGTTGCTGTCCGGATCGACCTCCGTTATGCTGCGCTTTTCGTCTTCTAGCTCAACTAGCAGATTTCCGTTATCCAAAAGCCTTGCATGGGGAATCCGCTTTCCTACCTGCCACGAATGCGCGATTCTGCCAAGATAGTCAATCAGGTGAACATAGTTGTTGAAACCTCCGGCTATCAAAGCATATCCGCTGCCCATAGCCTCAGGTTCGTTCACGAGCAGTCCGACGGTTCTAGCATCGTCCAAGCGCTGATCCAGGTCGGCGCACAGATCCTCAGTTAGCGCGATAAGGGTTGCGTCTAGCGGGCCGACGTCACCGGCTGCGCTGATTTCGCCAAGGCGCTTTGGAGCGGCGGCGCAATGCGGCATCGCCTGACGATAGCGTTCCCATTGGTTCGCGTCGGGATTGGAGAGGATATGCAATAGCTGCAGTGTGTAGCGCCGTAGCGTTTGGGAAGCGTCGCCGTGTGGTTGCGAAACGCGGGGGGCCCCCGTCGACGTCGGGCTGTCGGCATGGGCTTGAGAATGCAGGCTGCCGCCTAAAAGCGCGGCGGCGATTGCGATTGCGGCGACGGCGGCTGCGAGGGCGGTTTTCATTCCCCCGGCAAATTGGGGGCACGAAGTAAAGCGCGATATGGCGTTGAATTTGCTCATTTTGGTTGCTGTTTCCTACTGCCTATATTCGCCGTATTATAGCAAATGGCTATTCGCTGCGTCCAAGCGATTGCCGCCGCCTATTCGTAAAGCTCAATTGTATCGCCGGGCGTCAGGTCGTATTTCTGCAGTCCCGGATGGTCGGGCGCGTACCAGTAGGCGCGATATACAGCGTTGTTCGTGAGTGTGTCTCCTGCCGGTTGAGAAAATATTGATGGTTGCTCGCCTTGCTTCAATGGCATATCGCCATCCATCGGGTACACATACTGCCAGACCGTCTTGCCATCCGGCGTTACTTGAAACAGATTGCCCGACGTCCCATCGCAAATCAGTGTGTTCCCGTTAGGAAGCCGTTGCACGCCCGATACTATGCTGGAGTAAAAATCCGTAGGCGTTTCGGCGGTATAAGACCAGACCGGCTCCGTCGGAGGATATGCCGCTCCCGGCTCTCGCCGATAGTTGTATCCGTCCACTGGAGGAACTATCTCTTCTATGGACGAATAGTACCTATTCCGATCTCTCTGATGCGCCAATCCATTGTTGAATATAAGGATGTTGCCTTCGCCCGGAAGTCCCGGGGCTATCCAGTGAGTATGATGCTGCCGGAATAACCGCTGGTCGGCGATCGTGCCTTGTCCGTAGGCACTCGGATTGCCCCATCTGTACAGCAACGCGCCACCCTTGCCTGAGTTGCCGCCTTTGCGTGTTGCCGCCTCTTCGGTGGATGCGCTGTGATCTATAATCCACAGCTCGCTGTTGTCACGTGGGGAAAGCGCTATCTGGTCTAGCTCAGAATTGTAGTCTATTCCGTTGGTGTGCAGCCAGGACGTGGAACTGAAACGCGAGCTCTGGGTCCGCAGAAAATTAATGTCGATTAGCTCCGGGTGTTCAGAAGGATCGCCGTAGTTTTCTTTGCTTGGGTCGAAGTCTTGCACTAGGTAGTCCCACGTCGACCATTCCCACACAATTTCGCCGCCTTCGCTTCCCGTGGGGCGCACCTCTATCAGATAGTCGTATTTCAGCCCCTCGGCATGCACGAGTTCGGGGTTCGCGCCTGCTTCTACGGCTTCTTGCTTGGTCTTAATCCCCTCAGCCAAAATCAACACATTGCCGTTGGGCATCTTGAGGAAGTCGTGGTGGAATGTATCGGGTGTAACGGGGTACGGACGTCGGTATTGCCATACGATATTGCTGTCCGGATCGCTTTCGCCTATTATGGCATATTGGCCGCGTCCGGAGTTGTATCCGACAAGTAGATTCCCGTTATCCAAAAGTCTTGCGTGGTCAGCATGCTTTCCAATCTTCCATGAATGCGCGACCCTGCCCTGTTGGTCAATCAGGTGAACATCGTTGTTGAAACCGCCGGGTATCAAGACATATCCAGGCATAGCTTCGGGTTCGTTCACGAGCAGCCCGACGGTTCTAGCATCGTCCAAGCGTAGAGCCAAGCGTCGATCCAAGTCGGCGCACATATCCTGGGTCAGCGCAATAAGGGCCGCATCGAACGGGTTGGAATCGCTGTTCGCGCCGATTTCGGCAAGGCGAGCAGGAGCGGCGGCGCAATGCGGCATCGCCTGCCGGTAGCGCTCCCACAAGTTGGCGTCGGGGTTGGATAGGATATGCAGCAGCTGCAGGGTGTAGCTGCGCAGCGCTTGGGATGCGTCGTCGGGCGATTGCGAGGCGCGGGATGCAGCGGGCGCAGGGTCGTCGGCATAGGCTTGGGAATGCCAACCACTGCCTAATAGCGCGGCGGCGATGGCGATTGCGGCGACAGCGGCTGTGAGTGTGGTTTTCAGCTTCCCTACCCCTACAAATTGGAGAGGAAGAGCAACGCGCCGTATGGAGTTAAAGTCGATCATTTTGGGCAGCTGTCTCATATATGGCGCTCCGGCGGCGCAAGGGTGAAGTTTTTGCCGTCGCGTCTATTCGTAAAGCTCAATGGCATTGCCGGGCGTCAGGTCGTACTTCTGCAGTCCCGGATGGTCGGGCGCGTACCAGTAGGCGCGATATACGGCGTTGTTGAAAAAGGTATCCCGCTTCGCCAACAGTTGCGACTTTATCGAGGGTTCATCACCCTGCTTCAATGGCGTATCTCCATCCATTGGGTACACATACCTCCAGACCGTTCTTCCGTCCGGAGTCACTTGAAACACATCGCCCGACGTTCCCCCGCAAATCAGCGTATTCCCATTGGGAAGCCGCTGTAAGCCCGATATTACGCTTGAGTAAAAATCCGTGGGGTTTCGGGCAGTATAGGACCAGATGGGATTGGTTGGAGGATAGGGCGTTCCCGGCTCGCGCAGATAGCCGTATCCGTCCACCGGAGGAATTATCTCTTCCACGGAAGAATAACGACGTGGGTTTTCAGTTATATCATATCCGTTGTTGAACACGAGAATGTTGCCCGCGCCTGGCAGTTCGGGATCTATCCACTGGGTATGGTGCTGCCAAAACAGGCGCTGGTCGGCAAACGTTCCGTGCCGATAGGCGCGCGGGTTGCCCCATCTGTACAGCAGCGCGCCGCCTTTGCGCGTGGACGCCGCGGCGGTAGATGCGCTGCGGTCTATAACCCACAATTCGCTGTAGTGGCGCGGGGAAAGCAATATTTGGTCCAGCTCAGGATTGTAGTCTATTGCGTTGATATGCAGCCAGTCCCAAACATCATTTTGAGAGTTGATTCTTGACGTTTCTACCAAAAAGTTAATGTCAATCAGTTCGGGATGTTCAGATGGATCGCCGTAGTTTGGCTTGGTTGAATCGAAGTCCTGCACTATGTAATCCCACGCATGCCATTCCCACACGATGTCGCCGCCTTCGCTTCCAGTGGGGCGCATTTCTATCAGATAGTCGTACTTCATTCCTTCCAAATGGACAATGGCCGTATTTGCGCCCGCGGCTACCGCTTCTTCCGTAGTTTTATCGCCAGCCGCCAACATCAATACATTGCCGTTGGGCATTTTTAGGAAGTCGTGGTGGAGTTTGTCAGGATAGGTGTATTGCCATAAGATATTGCTGTCCGGATCAACTTCCAATATGCCTCCCCGTCCAAGGTAGACTAGCTCAGCAAGCAGATTCCCGTTATCCAAAAGCCTTGCGTGGGAAACCAAATTTTCGAAATCCCATGAATGCGCAACTCTACCAAGATGGTCAATTAGATGAACATCGTTGTTAAAGTGTCCGGCTATCAAAGTGTATCCGCGCATAGCCTCAGGTTCGTTCACGAGCAGTCCGACGGTTCTGGCTTCGTCCAACCGCCGATCCAGGTCGGCGCACAGATCCTTGGTCAGCGCAACAAGGGTCGCATCGAGGCGGCTGACGTCGTTGCCTGATCCGATTTCATCAAGGTATGTTGGCGCAACCTCACAATGCGGCCTCGCCTGACGATAGCGTTCCCATTGGTTCGCGTCGGGATTGGAGAGGATACGCAGCAGCTGCAGGGTGTAGCGGCGCAGAGTTTGGGAGGCGTCGGCGGTCGACTGCGATGCTCTGGTTGCGGCAGACGTCGGGCTGTCGGCATGGGCTTGGGAATGCCAAGCGCCACCTACAAGCGCGGCGGAGATTGCGATTGCGGCGGCAGCGGTTATGAGGGCGATTTTCACTCTTTCCTCCCGAAGAATTAGGGCGATCGGGGTTATTGCGTTAAATCTGCTCACTTTGGGTTGCCGTCTCCTATGTGGCGCGGCTGCTCCGGCGGCGCAGGGGCGAACCTTGCCGCCGCCATCTATTCGTAAAGCTCAATGGCATCGCCGGGCGTCAGGTCATAATGCTGCAGCCCCGGATGGTCGGGCGCATACCAGTAGGCGCGGTATATGGAGTTGTCGAAAATGGTATTTCGCTTCGCCAACAATTGCAAATTTATCGAGGGTTCATCACCCTGCTTCAATGGCGTATCTCCATCCATTGGGTACACATACCTCCAGACCGTTCTTCCGTCCGGAGTCACTTGAAACACATCGCCCGACGTTCCCCCACAAATCAGCGTATTCCCATTGGGAAGCCGCTGGACGCCCGATATTATGGACGAGTAAAAATCCGTGGGCGTTTCGGCAGTATAGGACCAGATGGGATTGGTCGGAGGATAGGGCGTTCCCGGCTCTCGCAGATAGCCGTATCCGTCCACCAGAGGAACTATTTCTTCTATGGAAGAATAATGACGTGGGTTTTCAATTATATCATAGCCGTTGTTGAACACGAGAATGTTGCCCGCGCCCGGCAGTCCAGGATCTATCCACTGGGTATGGTGCTGCCAAAACAAGCGTTGGTCGTCGGCCGTGCCATGCCCATAGGCGCGCGGATTGCCCCATCTGTACAACAGCGCGCCGCTTTTGCCTGAGCCACCGTCGAGTTTGTTGGTTAGCACATCCGTACGGGGGGGGTATTTTCATTGCCTGCGTTGGCGCTACTGCGCGCAACAGCGTCTTCGGAGGTTGCGTTGCGATCTATAACCCACAATTCGCTGTAGTGGCGCGGGGAAAGCAATATCTGGTCCAGATCAGGATTGTAGTCTATTGCGTTGATATGCGTCCAATCCCAAACATCATTATATATCCTTGGACGTTCCGCAAAAAAGTTGACGTCGATTAGTTCGGGATGCTCGGATGGATCGCCGTAGTTTGGCTTGGTTGAATCGAAGTCCTGCACTATGTAATCCCACGCATGCCATTCCCACACGATGTCGCCGCCTTCGCTTCCGGTGGGGCGCACTTCTATCAGATAGTCGTACTCCATTCCTTCCGAAGGGACGACGGCCGGATTTGCGCCCGCGGCTACGGCTTCTTCCGTAGTTTTATCGCTACCTGTCAACATCAATATATTGCCGTTGGGCATTTTTAAGAAGTCGTGGCCGAGGCCGTCAGGATGGGTGTATTGCCATACGATATTGCTGTCCGGATCAACTTCCAATATGCTTCCCCGTCTAAGGTAGCCTAGCTGAGCAAGCAGATTCCCGTTGTCCAAAAGCCTTGCGTGGGGAACCGAATTTTCGAAATCCCATGAATGCGCAACTCTACCAAGATGGTCAATTAGATGAACATCGTTGTTAAGGTTTCCAGCTATCAAAGTGTATCCGCGCATAGCCTCAGGTTCGTTCACGAGCAGTCCGACGGTTCTGGCATCGTCCAAGCGCTGGTCCAGGCCGGCGCACAGATCCTCCGTCAGCGCGACAAGGGTGGCGTCGAGCGGGCTGCCATCGCCGCCTGATCCGATTTCATCAAGGTATGTTGGCGCAACCTCACAATGCGGCATCGCCTGCCGATAGCGCTCCCATTGGTTAGCGTCGGGGGCGGATAGGATATGCAGCAGCTGCAGGGCGTATCGGCGCAGGGCTTGTGATGCGTCGCCGGTGGATTGCGAGGCGCGGGTCGGCGTCGGGCCGTCGGCATAGACGTCGGAATGCAGGATGCCGCCTAAAAGCGCGGCAGAGATTACGATTATGGCGACGGCGGCTGTGAGGGCGGTTTTCAGCGTGTCTCCCCACGACAAATTAGGGCAACCATGGCTATGACGTTGAATCATTCATCTAGAGTTGTTGTTCCCTATCGGCGTTGATTTGTTGGCAATCATGCGGCGGAGGCGCCCGTCCAAACAAGAATGCCTGCCAATGCATTATTTTATGGATAAGTCGCAAAGTTGACAAGCATTTCTTCGTTAGATTTCGGAGGGATGGAACCATTTAGCCAATCGGAATTTGGCGAATTAAAGGGCAACGTTGCTAGAATGAAAGCGCCGATTATAACTCCATCATCGTTGCGCGGTTGCGCCGCCTTATGCGTCTAGCATATAGAATTGCCGCGCATCCCCTGTCCGCAGGTTCATTTGGCGGGTATGTGAGACGCCCTTGCTCCGCGAAATCTATGTAGAGGGCCGGCGGGTTGGCTAATCGCGGGGGTGTATGCAGCGCCGTAGCGCTCGCTGTGGGCGAGATATGGGCCGAGCGGCTTGCGATTTCTGCGCCCTTGCGCGTCCATTGCGGCGTCTTTGCGGCATCCGAATGGCAGTGTCACCAATACGGCAGTATCGGGCATGCCCAAAAGCCGCTTGACGGCGCGGTTCCGCTCCGCCACGCGCGCATCCCCACGAAACAAACTCCCAGCCTTTCTTCCCACGCCACCAGCTCCATCTGTTACAGAGCGGCCCGTCGTCAAGCCCAAGCCGCATTCGCCGCTTGCGTTGGAAGAACTATTAGCCGCGCTCAACTCGGACAATGCGGACTTCTTCATCAAGACCGTCAGCCGGCCGTATCAAGACGGCTGGATGTCATACGCCAAATCGTTTATTGAGCGGTTTCCGGTGGTTGTGGAGTAGGGGGTGGGGTGGGTGCGTGTCCCCCGTCTGTCCCCGCATTCTGGGCGGCGCGCCTTAATGGTTAGTTCGCAGATAACGGATAATTTCCATCATCGCTTTGCAGTCTATTTCGTTGTATTCGGCAATCTCGCGCATTAGCGGCAGATCCGTCATAGACACGCCCTTCTGCCGCGCCTCTTCGTCGCAGTGCCATGCGCCCACCATAGCGCCAAGTCCGTCGACTAGGCTGTCTCCCCACTCGGTCTCGATTAACCCGTGCGCGCGCATCGCTTTTGCAACCACCTTCAATCCGAAACCCATAGCGCCCCGCGCCACTATCGGCTCATCGCGCATCACTTTCAGGAAATCGTACCAACCCAAGTTGGATTGCCAATCGGCGCGCTCCAAGTGTCTGTTCCTGGCTGAATTATAGTTTGTCTCAAGCGCGTTAACTTCTGCGGACGACCAGTGGAATATGCGCGGCTCGTCATTGAGCGGGTCAAGCCTGTCGCGGACAGACTGCATATGCTCAACCCATTCTCGTATGATGCGGAGTTCTTCGTCTTCAGACAGATCGTTGGTTACCAGCGACTTAAACTGCCATTCCCCATTTTCTAGGTGGCCGCATCCAATCATGAATATGAGCGGCTGCCCGCCCTTCTGCGGCAGCTTGGAGAAGTCGTCGTTCAGGTCGGAGCAAAACTCGAAGTCCACATAGAACTCGACGCTTGCGGGCGTATGCCACTTATGCAGGGCATCGCTAAATCGGAGGGGACGAACCGGCGGGCCGCCGTCGGTGTTGACTGCCAGCAGGCTTGCTAGGGTAGGCGCAGTTTTGGGACCTCTAATATCCAAAGCGTCGGGTGTCAGGCGAGGATCGTCCCAGCGGTAGATGCCATTGCCATGCGCGTAATTACGCTTATCATATCCCACATACCACAACTGGGTCAGCTCTTTCAGTTCGTCCGCCAGCCACTTTTTGACGCCTACCCACTGATTGGACGATTCGGCGTATTCATCGCCGTCTTCCGGCTCTGGGGTCGACATCATCATATCCCCGTCGTCGACGTTGCTCATATTGGGGTAGAGCTCAGGAACCGACGGCTTGGGGAAAATCTGCCAGTCTTTGCCATATGCGCGAACTCGGCGCACCCAGTCAAGCGCTTCTTCGACAGCGTATGAAATCGGGACGTGATTGGCGATAGTTCCATCTTGCCGAATTGGACCCAGCCTATCCATAGCGTTGGGGCAGCGTTGGGTTTCGCCTTTACTTGTTAATTGCCAGCCGCGCCCCAACAGATACGACTCCGGCGGAAGGTAGCCTTGCAACCGCCCCAGCATACGATTGTAGATGTACAGTTGAGCCTTATACGCCGGCGCGCTGCCCTCGTTGGCAACTTCAGCGCCGGTGGCGTTCAGGTGCAGCGTGGTGAACTTGGTGTCCACTACGCAGTAATGCCAATCGGCGGCTCCCAAATCGGGCGCAGGCGCGCGGTAAAGGGCGGGCTTGCCGAACATCTCACGCAGTATATCGCTGCGTATCAGAAAATCGGGCGAGCCGTAGGTCATATTTTGGGCGTCCCACAATACCGCTTGGTAGATGATGGGCGCGCCCCGCTTCATAACCTCAAAGGTTTCCATAGCCTTGTCTAGGCTTTGAATTTCGGTATAGTCTTGAGCGACCGCAACAACCTCATGCCGCTCTTTGAACAGATTGAGAATGCCTTCCTCGAACTGATTCCCCTTCTCGAAAATAAACTCCAAGAAATCAAGGTTCTTATCGTAATCGTCCAGATCTTGCTTGGGTATGTAGGCGCGGCTTTCGCCGTACTGTTGCAGCCAGTCGATAAGCGGATCTTTCATCATCCAATTGCGCGTGCGGCCTGCGCTTACCCACAACCGCCAATCGTCTTTGGAAATGGGGATAACTTCGGAACCGTCGTCTTTATGAGTTAGCGCTTCGATGCCCAATGCGTGACGCTCCTAGGCTTGAGATTGTTTCATTTGAGGAAGGGTGAATGGTAAGGCAACGGCAAAAGGGAAGCGTGGCTATGTTCGGCGTCCATCCCAGTAGCGGGACGACGTTGCTCCGACCACTCCACGCTTACATACCCATTTTAGAGAAGTCGGGACTGCCTTGTCAATCCCCTATTATTGCCCAACCTACCCCCGCCCCACAAAATCCGCCAGCCGCTCGCCTATCATCATCGCCGTCACATTCGTGTTGGCGCGCACCGTGTCCGGCATCACCGATGCGTCCGCTATCCGCAAGCCGTCTATGCCGTGTACCCGCAGCCGCTGGTCAACCACCGCCAACGGATCGGACGCCGGCCCCATCTTGCAGGTGCTCGTCAGATGCTGCCCGGTGGTAACCTCGCGCAGCAGCCACGCGTCCAGCGCGTCATCGCTCACCAAATCCGCCTCCGTCGGCTGTATGACCCCCTTCACTATCGCCGCAAGCTCAGGATGCGCGAAGCATTCCACCGCCAGCCGCGCCGATTCGCGCATTCGGCGGCGGTCTTCAGGATGCTCAAGCAGGTGATAGTCCAAGAACGGCTGCGTATGCGGATCGGTGGATGTCAGCGTGATGCGCCCCTTGCTGGCGGCTAGATACACCGAGCAGGTGATGCGTATGCCAAGCGCATCCATTCGGCTGCCGCCGCGGTTTATGCGCTCCGACGCGAAAGACTGCATCCACATCATCATATCGTTGGGGCGCTGCGAGCCGGCGGCGGTGTAGCGCAGCCCAACCTGAAGGCGCGGCGCAAGCCCGTCCAACTCAACCCAATCCCGCACGCTTGCGTCTATGAATATCAGCGGATGATCGCTGAAGTTCCTGCCCACGCCCGGCAAATCGTGAACCACCGGAATGCCCATCTCTCGCAGATGATCGGCCGGCCCCACGCCCGACAGCATCAGCATCTGCGGATTGGCGATTGTGCCGCTGCTCAGTACAATCTCGTCGGCCTCCGCCGTGAACTTTTCGCCGCCGCTCTCTACTTGAACGCCCACTGCGCGCTTGCCATTGAACAGAAGTTTATGCGCCATGCAGTTGGGGCGGATTGTGAGGTTAAGCCGATGGCGCGCCTGCGATAGATAGCCCAGGCTGCTGCTCCAGCGGATGCCGTCCGGGTTGTTGCATGGGAATGCGCCGACGCCGTGCGCGTCCGGGGCGTTGAGGTCGTCCACCGGCGGAAAGCCGGCGTCTATGCAGGCGTTGTAGAACGCCGTCTGCATTGGCAGCCAAGTATCACGCTTGAAACGATGGCATATGATTGGGCCGTCGCCGCCGTGAAAATCGTCCGAAAAGTCGGTGTCCGTTTCCAACTTGCGAAAGAACGGCAGCGCCTTCTCAAACGCCCATTCGTCGTTGCCCAGCGCCGCCCAATCGTCGAAGTCGTGCGTCAGACCGCGCAGAAACACCTGCCCGTTGATTGCGCTTGTGCCGCCGGTTGCCTTGCCCCTTGGAACCAGCATAGGCTCCGCCGCATCGTTGGCTTTGCCCGTGAACTGCCAGTTGTGCGCATCGCTGACCATAATATCGGCGCCGGTGGCGTAGCCGTACTTCAGCTCGTCGGGCAGCCGCTCGAAGTCGGGATAGTCCGGCCCCGCCTCCAGCAGCAGCACGGAGCGCTTGGGGTCTTCCGAAAGCCTGCTTGCCGCCGCCGCCCCCGCCGAACCCGCGCCAATGACGATGACATCGTACTTCATCGGACTTCTCCTTGTTGGATTAGGATTAGGCTATGGTATGTATGCAAGGCAACCGCATTTCAATTAGGATATGGCATGCAGAACGATCGAATTTAACCATCATCCCATGAAAGGAAGTTTAGGATTGGGGGTAAGCCTTCCTTATCTATGGACGTTGGTTTCTCTTTGGCGCTTACTATACGCCCGTTTCGGCGCAAGTCAATGCGTAGAGGGCATTTCGTTGAATGAATTGAGCGTATAACCCGCGAGGTGTCTCAGCTAATAATTGCTGAGCGCTGCGATGTGAAAGTGCTCGCGTAGTATTCTCAACACGTGCAAGTGTGTTGAATCCAGCCCAACTTCAGCCATATCAGCGCAATCGACAATGTCAGCATCCTATCCGACTTGGAGTAGCCCCTTCGTACTACGCACAAGCCTGTTCAATCTGCCGCGCAGTAGTGAGCGTTGCCCCTTGTTTCTGTTCACTACACCGCCCTTGCCTACACTGCGCTTGTTCACAGGCAAGCAACTATACAACCCGTAGGCGTCGATCCTATGATGCTCCGCAACTGGCTGCTGCTCCAACAACCTCAAGGTGTGGCTTCACTCCTGTCCCCCCAATTCAAAGTCATTCCACAGATCGCCCATCGACTCTTCCTCCACCGCTGTTTATATCCAACGCAAATTACGCGCGTCCCCCCGCTTGACGCCCACGTCTTATCAAACGGATACGCCCTTAACCTGCAACTTGCCACTGCCGTCGGCGCGCGCTCCGATTCCAGCGCGGCATTCTCACGCTGCAGGATCTATCAATTTGAAAGATTCTAGGAAGCCCTGTATTAGCGGATACTTCGCTGTTATACATTCAATACCAATTCAGAATGAGAATACCGCAAGCCAGGATTATCAGCGCGTACACCGTACCGTGCAGCCGCTTTTCGCGCCTAGATATGCCCAGCAGGTCGACCTGTTCGTCGTCGTTTGGATTTTCAATCATTATACCCTATACCTCCGTTGTGGGAATAGAAAACCCCCGCCGATATTTGGATTATGCCGTCGGCAGGGGTTTGGTTTGGATGCGCTGCAGTCCGCCGCTATGCCGCGCTATTCGCACTTGGTATAGCCGCACTCTAAGCAACGGATGCAGCCCTCTTGGTGTATCACTCTGCCGTCGCATTTGGGGCATCCGCCGCCGCGGAGCGCTGCGGCGTACTGCACGCTGGGCTTGCCGTCGGCGGAGGGGCTGAACAGGCCTAGTTGAGCGGCGCTGCGGCTGTTCATAGTGATGACGTCCGAATCTTCGGCGCGCTTGAGATGCCGTCTCAACACATGCGCCACGCCGTCTTCGGCGGAGCGTATCAGCACGCCGTTGTCCCATACGGGTTCGGAGGTTATGCCGCTCAGCTGCTCGACGATTGCGTCCGGGGAGATGCCCGACCGCAGGCACAGCGACACCATGCGCGATAGCCCTTCGAGGTGCGCGGGTTCGCTGCCGCCCGCCTTGCCGATTGCGGTGAAGAGCTCGAAGGGCTTGCCGCCTTCGTCGAAGTTTAGGGTAACGTACATTGTGCCGTGTCCGGTGCTTACGCGCTCCGTTACGCCGTACACGGCGGTCGGGCGTCGGCGTGGGAATAGGTCGCTTGCGCCGTCCGCATTCGCTTCGACGTCCTTGCCTGTTTCCAATACCTGCATTGACTTTGAGCCGTCGCGATAGACGGTAACCGCCTTGCAGTCCGTCTGCCACGCAAGGTAGTACGCCGCCTCTACATCCTCTATTGTGGCGCTGTTGGGCATATTGATTGTCTTGGATACGGAGTTGGTGACATGCGTCTGCCACGCCGCCTGCATGCGCACATGCGCTTCGGGGCTGATTTGCATAGCGGTGCGGAAGTTGGCGGGATCTATGCCGTATTCGGTGAAGATGCGCTCTGCGTTTTCGGGAGCGTCGGCAAGCCGACCCAGCGCTTCGCGCACCTGCTCTTCGCCGGCAAGGCGCAGACGAAGCTCTTCCCATACGGACTTGGGGGCGTCAAGCAGGCGCTCGCTTGTGCCTTCGTGGTCTTCCCATAGCACATTGGACCACCAGGCGTTGGCGAAGTGCGGCTCTATGCCGGATGAGCAGTCGGCGAGGCGGCTTATTGTGCCGGTGGGCGCTATGGTGATGACGCTGGAGTTTCGCACGGGCGGCATGCCGCGCTTTTTGAGCGCAGAACCTTCGTATTCGGGGAAGGGGCCGCGCTCGGACGCCAGCCGCGCGGATTCGTCCCAGGCGGTATCGTGTATGAACTTGCCCACCGATTCAGTGAGGTCGAGCGCCTGCTGCGAATCGTAGGGGATGCCCATTCGGATGAGGGCGTCCGCCCAGCCCATCACGCCCAATCCGATGCGCCGCGTGGCTAGGTTGACTTCCCTGAGCTTGGGCAGCGGGAACTGGTTCACCTCTATTACATCGTCCAGGAAACGAGCCGCGGTTCTGACCGTGTCTTCCAGCGCGCGCCAGTCGAAGCCGCCGTCTTCGCCGATGTGCTTGTCGAGGTTGATGGAGCCGAGGCAGCAATTGCCGTAGTTCTCCAAGAACTCTTCGCCGCACGGATTGCTGGTTTGGATGTCGCCCAGCTGCGGGTTGGGCTGCGTGTCCCACACGCGGTCGATGAACACCACGCCCGGATCGCCCGTCTTCCACGCCGATTCGCATATCTCGCGCCAAAGTTCGCGCGCGCTGACCGTATCGGCGAGTTCGTTGATTGCGCCCTGCCCGGTGTCGCGCGGGTTGTAGAGCGGCCAGTCTTCGTTGTTGGCGACGGCGCGCATAAACTCGTCGGTGATCTGCACCGATATGTTGAAGTTTTGCAGCGTGTCGTCGGCGTCTTTGCAATGGATGAAATCGCGCACGTCGGGGTGGCTGATGTGGAGCTGCCCCATATGCGCGCCCAACCGAAACGCGCCCTGCGTCAGGGTTGCGCCCACCGCGGAGTAGAGCTTCATCACCGCGATTGGGCCGCAAGCTTCGCCGTGCGTGGTGGCGATGCGGTCATGCTTGGGGCGCAGCCGCGAGAAGCCGAAGCCGATGCCGCCGCCCCACTTCTCGATCATCGCGGCGTCGCTCGCCACTTCCATAATGGAGTTCATATCGTCGTCGGGGGACACCACGAAGCAGGCGGACAGGCAGCCCCTGCCGCCGGCGCCGGCGTTCACCAGCGTGGGCGAATTGGGCAGGAACTTGAGGGATGTCATCAGGTTGTAGAAGCGGGATGTCCATAAAGCGCGCGCTTCCGGCTTTTCGCCGTCCGCGACGGCGGCGGCGACGCGGCGGAACAGCCCTTCGGGGTCTTCGAGGGGCGCATCGTTTTCGTCTTTCATAAGGTAGCGCTTTTCGAGGATGACGCGCGCGTTGTCTGAGAGCGATACGCCGCCGGTTGGCTCAAGCCACGCATCGGCATGGGCCACGCCTGGGCTATGCGCGGCGAGCGCTGCGCCGTTTGGAGCGGCGGCGTTGGCGGCGCCCACTAGCATTGCGACCGCCTCATTCACGCGCTCATCGGCAAAGTCGAAGGGCGCCAGCGCCTCTTTGACCGCATCCAACTCTGCAACGCCCCCGTTGCTGCGCGCATCCGCCAAGGCGGGCGCCCCCCGCGAGCCGTTGCCGTTATGGTTCTGTATCATCTCATCCCCCTTGGCAAGCCAAGTTGCCGTTTTGATTTTGGAATATGTTAATGCGCCGCCTCTTTGGGGTTATAGGGTTCTCAAGTCGACTTTCTGGTTCGTAATAGCGGCGCTACTCAATGCTTCTGGTTCACTTGACAATAAGATTTTAGAACAAATATACGGCGCACCGCAAGGTCGATTTTGGGCGATTATGCAAGCGCATTGGCGTTTCGCCCAGTGCCGTTGCATCACGACGGCAGCGCGGCTTCGGATTTGCGGGGCCGGCCGCGCCGCCGCTTGGAGCGCGCATCGGCGTCTGCGTCGTCGTGCAATAGCGACAACTGGTTGACCGCCGATGCGTTGACGCCGTTTGACTCCAGCGCGTCTATCTCTGTCTTGAAGCTTTGGATGTCCTGAAAGTCGCGGTACACGCTGGCGAAGCGGATGTACGCCACGCGGTCGAGCGCGGACAGCCGCGCCATCACCAGCTCTCCGATTGTGTGCGATGGGAGCTCCGCCCGGCCCTGCATGTACAGCCGCGCCTCTATGTCGTCGACCAACTTTTGGATTTTGGCGGCGGATAGCGGCCGCTTGGCGCACGCCTTCATTAGGCTGTCCCAGAGCTTTTGGCGGCTGAACTCTTCCCGCCCGCCGTCCCGCTTGACCACGAGCAGCGCTTTCACATGCGCGCGCTCATAGGTGGTGAAGCGCCCGCCGCAGGATACGCACTCGCGGCGGCGGCGTATTTCGTCGCCGGAATCGCGGGAGTCCACAACCTTGGTGTTTATGCAGTCGCAGAAGTGGCAGCGCATTTTCGAACTTTATCTAAGTAAATTATTAGAAATCATACAATATATTGTGTTTTGTGATACTATATGTACTATATCTTGGGTTTCGACGGATGTCAACCGCCAATTTTCATTGCCGCATGCCGCTCTTTGAGGACGTGTTTGCGCCCTTGCGGTGGGTTTTAACGCAAAGGCGCAGGGGCGCAAAGGGATTGGGGCTTGGGCTAGATTTACTGCGATGCGGCGGCTACCTGCCCCGTGTAGCCGCTCACATGGCGCGTCCATACGCCCGCGCTTGTGGCGTAGTACACATATATCCGCAAGTACTGATTCAAATCATCGGATGTGGGCGTGTAGCGCAGCTCCCGCGTGTGCGGGACACGTATGTAGATGCAATCCGTGTGCGGCGCAGTCGCGTTCGGGCAGCGCTGCCACGCTATATGCGAGTCCACAGCCCCCGATGGCCTAGGATCCGACACTAATATCTCCGTCCCCACGCGCGGGCTTGCATTGCCGCTTACGAATGCGATTGCCGTCCCCGCCGCTGCGCCGCTTGCGTTCTTGACCCGACCGCCTAGGTTGCGCGTGTAGGCGAAGCTGTTGTCTGACAACTGCACTTTGGCGCGCAGGTAGTGGTTCACATCGTCGGTTGTGGGCGTGTATTCGTAGGTGGGCTGCCGCCAGCCTCCGATGGTTTCCCAAGTATCGCCGTTGTCCGACCTTTCCCATATCCAGGCGCCGCTGCGGCGGGGGAAGGTCGCGGCGTTTAGGCAGACGCCTACGAGCTCGCCCACGATGGGCGCGTTCCAGTTGTCGGGGATGCCCATGGCTTGGCCGCCCTGCGGGTCTGTGCTCATGCTCTTGTAGTCAAGCATGGGATACTGCATCTTGTTGCCCAAGTCCCACGGATCGTCGTTGCCGGTTACGCCGTCTAGGTTGTTGTTCCAGGCGGAGTATATGCCGGTGTAGGTGGTAACGATTTGGAGTTCGCGGGTGGTCTTGCCGGTAACGCCGGCGGCGCTGCCGGGGAGCGCGCCGGGCGCGACGCGGCCTATGCCGTTGCTGCGCCCGCTGGCGGAGGTGTCCCAGTAGCTAGCGGACTGAGTGTGACTGGCGCATGAGCAGCCGAGCAGCCCGCCCACGTTGCTGCTGCCGTCCACCCTGCCGGTGGAGTATGAGTTTGTTATTGAGCCGTTACTTCCAAAGCCCACCACCCCGCCGACATACTGTCCGCCTCTGACGTATGCGGTGGAATACGAGGTGTTGATAGCACCGCCGTTAAAGCCGCTGTAGCCCACTAGACCGCCGGTCTGATCGCCGCCTCGCACCTTGCCGCTGGTGTAACAGGCGACGATTGTGCCCCGAGACATATAGCCTATCAGTATGCCGGTGTTGGCTCCTCCCCGCACGTTGGCGTTGGTTACGCCCAGGGTTTCTATGCTCGCCCAGTTAGTGCGCCCGAACAGCCCTACACTGCCGCTTGTTCGGTTGATGTACAGGTTGTTGATGGTGTGGCCGTTGCCCTTGAAGGCGCTTGTGTATGTGGCGATGGGGTTCCAGCCGGAGCCGCTGTTGTGGTATGCGCCGCCGTGGTCGCTGGCGTCCACATCGCCGTCGCCATCGCTGTCGAAGTCGAGGCTTGCGGTGAGTTCGTAGCCGGCGCAGCCGGTAGAGGGGCAGCCCATGCCGGCGATGCGGCGGGGGAAGGCGGATGCGTAGTCCGCGGTGGTGGCGTCGCCGTTGCCGTTTAGGTCGTGGCGCACGGCGTCGAGCTGCGCCAGGTTCGCTATGTCGATGTAGCGGTCGTTGTCCGCGTCGTAGTCGACGATGATGTGATACACCAGCGCGGGATAGTCCGTCGTGGCGCCGAAATCCCACGGGGCGTCGTTGCCGGCTACGCCGTCCAGGTTGGCGCTCCAAGTGGAGTATATGCCGGTGTAGTCGGTGGGGGATTTGAGTTCGCTGGTGGTTTTGCCCACCACGGCGCTGCCGCCTGCGCTGCCCGCGCAGCCGGTAGTACTGCCGGATACGCAGCCGCTGGTTGTGGTATCGTAGTAACTGGCGGTTATGCCGGCGGTTGCGACGGCTGTGCCTATCAGCCCGCCGAAGGTTGTCAGCGTGCCGCTGGCGCGGGCAACCGCGCCGGCGGCGTAGGCGTGCGTTATCGCGCCGCTGCCGAAACGTCCCACCAAGCCGCCAACTTGGCTTACTCCCCTAACGGATGCGGTAGAGTAGCTAGACAGGATTTCTGCGCCGGTACCCTGATTTATGCCGGTTATTCCCCCTACGGAATTCGTGCCTACCGCCGCCCCGGTGGTATAAGAGGCTACGATTTCGCCGGTGTTGCCTCCTGCCAGAATGCCGGTTGGACCGCCTCCCGTGACATTGGCGTTGGTTAAGCCGAGCGATTCGACGCGGCCGTTGGATGCAATGATGCGGAACAGCCCTTGGTAGGCAACGGCGGGGCGGTTGATGAACAGGTGGTCGATGGTGTGGCCGTTGCCCTTGAAGGTGGTTGCGTATGTCTGGGTAAAGACCTGACCGAAAGGCACCCAGCCCTCGCCATTGTTCCAGTATGCGCCGCCGTGGTCGTTGGCGTCCACATCGTCGTCTCCGTCGCTGTCGAAGTCGAGGTCGGCGACGAGTTCGTAGCCGAGGCAGTAGCCGGCCGGGCAGCCCATGCGCTTTGTGTTGGAGGCGCTGCGGTTGGGGAATGCGGCGCTATAGACGGCGTGGGCGGAGTCGCCTCTGCCGTTTAGGTTCCAGCGGATGGCGTTGAGCTGAGCGAGGTTCGATATCTCGATTAGGTTGTCTTCATCGGTGTCGTAGTCGGTGTGATGATATACGAGCGCGGGATAGGCGGACGCGCCCTTGAAATCCCAGGGGTCGTCGTTGCCCGCAACGCCGTCTAGGTTGACGTTCCAAGCGGCGTAGATGCCGGTGTAGTCGGTGGGGTTTTGGAGTTCGGCGGTGGTTTTGCCCACCGCGCTTTGGCTGCCGGCGCTTGTGGCGAACATGCTGGTTGTGGTGTCCCAGTAACTGCCCGGAGCGTCGTGCGCGCCGCCGCTTCCCATCAACCCGCCGACGTTTACGCTAGTGCCGGTGCGGGTAATCCTGCCTGTGGAGTATGAGTTGGTTACGGTGCAGTCTTGGCATGCGCCCAGCAGTCCGCCGACGTGATCGGCTTGCGAATTGGTTCCGGTGGCGGATGCGTGGGAGTAGCTTGTGTGGATAGTGTTGGGAGACCAGCCGACCAGTCCGCCAACTACCCTGCCTGCGGTAACGCTGCCGGTGGACCAGCATGCGACGACTTCGCCGCGAGAGGCGCCGACCAGAGCGCCGGCGTACTCATTCCCGGTGACATTGGCGCCGGTCACGCCCACGGATTCTATGCGGGCGGTGGTGTCTGCGTTGCCGAATAGTCCCACTTCATTGGTGGAGCCTCGGTTGACGGTCAGGTTTTGGACAGCGTAACCGTTGCCCTTGAAATCGCCCGTGAATCTGTTGGCGTTTGTGCCGATGGGCTCCCAGCCCATGCCGCTATTGTGGTAGGCGTCGGCGGAGTCGTGGCTGCCGTTGCCGTTGGTGTCTAGGTTTATGTTGGCGGTGAGTTCGTAGCCGACGCATGTTCCGGGGCAGCCCATGCCGGTGGCGGTGGCTGTGGGGAACGCGGCGGTGTATTTCGCCCAATCGGCGGCGCTGACGGAGTCGCGCGCGCCGTTCCCGTTGAGGTCCCAGCGAATGGCGTTGAGGCGGGCGTGTGTT
Organism: Dehalococcoidia bacterium; assembly: GCA_965203895.1. GTDB lineage: Bacteria > Chloroflexota > Dehalococcoidia > Lucifugimonadales > JADFKI01 > Bin90. Next base: position 1,452,605 of record CBDBDI010000003.1, read on the forward strand.
GGCACGTCGATGTAGTTGTCGTTGTCGGCATCGTGGTCGGGGGCGGCTCGTCCCTGCGCGACCAGGGCGTCCGTCGCGTTGGCGGCGCCGTACTTAAGCGCGGGGTACTGCGATGAGGTTCCGAAATCCCAGGGGTCGTCGTTGCCTGATTGCCCATCTAGGTTGGCGTTCCAAGCGGCGTATATGCCGCTGTAGCCGGTGGGCGTTTGGAGTCCGCTGGTGGTCTGTCCGGTAACGCCGCTGCCGCCGCTGCTGCTGCTCTGGTTGCTGGTTTGGGTGTCCCAGTAGCTTGCGGTAACGGCGCCTGTGCCGGAACCCGAATCGCCTATTAGTCCGCCGGTATTTTTGGTGCCGCTGACGGCGCCGGTGGAGTATGAGTTTGTTACGGAGGCGTCGGCGTGTTTTCTTCCCAGCAGCCCGCCGAGGTCTTCATTTCCGCTAACGGAAGCGGTAGAGTAGCTTGAGGAAATAGAGCCTCTGGTCCAGCCGACTAATCCGCCGAGAATTTTTGTGCCGGTGACCGATCCGGTGGAGTAACAGGCGACGACTTCGCCGTAAGTAGAGCCGACCAGAATGCCGGTATAGTCTTCGCTTGATGTAACGCTGGCGTTGGTTACGCCTAGTGATTCGATGCGGGCGGAGGTGTGAGCGGCGCCGAACAGCCCCGTATCGGTGCTGCCGGTGCGGTTGATGGTCAGGTTGCTGATAGCGTAGCCGTTGCCCTTGAAATCGCCTGAGTATCTGTTGTTGCTATGGGCGTCATTGCCGATGGGCGTCCAGTTGCTATAGCTACTTAGGCTAATGTTATTCATAAGTTCGTAGCCGGTGCAGTTCCCTGACGGGCAGCCCATGCGTCCTGACGCAGAGGTAACGCGGTTGGGGAAGGCGTTGCCGTATGCGGTAGCGCCGCCGCTAGTGGGATCGCCGTTTGCGTCGACGTCGTGGCGGACGGCGTTGAGCTGCTGGTGGGTTGTAATGTCGATATAGCCGTCGTTATCGCTGTCGTAGTCGACGGTTTGGGCGGCGGCATCGCCGCTGAGGGACAGCAGGGCGGCAAGCGCGATTAGGATGCTGAGCGCGAGCAGCGCGGGGATGCGGCGGGAAGTTGTTGTGTTTCGCATTTTCGGTCATCACCTTGCAGCATTTATCAGATTGAACCTTTCCGGGAAAGACTGCGTTAGCGAATAGTTCGCGGATTATGCGTTCATAAGAAAGCCCGCTTTCGGCTGCAGTGGTATTGCGGGGGGGGGGGGGGGGGGGGGCAGAGCGCAGCGGGGCATAAGTTTGCGTATGTTTCATTTGCGCTATTCGTCCTTCTGCCGCTCAGTCTGGGCACCGGCAAGGTCAGGCTACTGCTTGCTCAACCTGGTCAGCTCGGGCTCTCGCTTATATTAGGCTGGGGGATATTTTAACGCAAGGGCGCAAGAGGCGCAAATGGGGTTGTTGGCGGCGTATCGCGCGCGGTTGGGGGGCGCTGGGCGATGCGGGCGCGCCGTAAACCTTGTTGGAAGGTTAGCAATATGCGCGCCCACTAATAGTTAGCGGCATCGCTACAGTATCGCCCCCGCGTCTTGCAGGCGCTTGATGTCATCCCAGTCGTAGCCAAGTTCGTCGATGAGGATCTGTTCGGTGTGCTGCCCCAGTTCGGGCGCTTCCCGCCATATGCCGGCAGGCGTTTCGCTGTAGCGGTTGGGATGGCTGCACATCTTGACCTCGCCCAATACCGGATGCTCGAAGGGCGCTATGTAGTTGTTCGCCTGCACCTGGACGTCGTGTTCCAACTCTTCGATAGCCTGCACCTTGGCGTATATGAAGTCCACCGGGAATTCGCGAAATAGCGCATCCCATTCGTCGGCGGTCTTTTCGGCGAACTTGGCGTCCATAATTCGCACCAACTCCACGCAGTTATCGGCGCGCGCCCGCATATCTGCAAAGCGCGCATCGTCCGCTATATCGCCCATATCCATAGCGCGCGCGAGCGGCTGCCAGTACGGATCGGGCTGCAGGTGCATGAGCTGGATGCAGCGCCCGTCCTTGCACTTGTACAGGTTTGAGAGCGGGTTCGTGGGCGCGTCGCGGTCGTAGGAGCCGAAACTGCGCCCGCCATTGAGCAGGCTCATGCTGATGCCAAGCCCCTGCAGCCACATATTGGCGCTCAAATGCGATGCGTCAACCTTCTGCCCGATGCCCTGCGCACTGCGGCACACCAGCGCCGACAGCACGCCCACGCAGAGCATTATCGCGCCCATCTGGTCGGAGACGCCCTGCGATATGCGCGTGGGATACTCCGCCCCCGGCGGCGTTGCGGACATCATCAGCCCGCCGCGCGCCTGGCCGCAGCCGTCGAACGACGGCAGATGCGAATCCGGCCCCTCCGGCCCGTAGCCCGTGGCGGAGCCGTACACCAGCATCGGGTTGATTTCGCGCAGCGCATCGTATCCCACGCCCAGCCGCTCTGCCACGCCCTTGCGGTAGTTCTGCACGAACACATCGGCGCTTGCCGCGAGCTTATGGACTACCTGTCTGCCTTCGGGCGTTTTGAGGTTCACCGCCACGCCGCGCTTATTGCGGTTGCACGCCTCGAAGTAGGCGTTGCGTCCCTCGCCCAAGTCCATATTCAGCGTGGACGCCCGCCACAAGCCGCGCCCGGCATCGCCGTCCAATGACTCGATCTTGATGACGTCCGCGCCCATATCGCCCATCATCGCGGCGCACATTGGGCCGAACTGCCACATCGTCATATCCAAAACCCGTATGCCCTTCAACGGGCCGTTGCCGGAGTATCCGCCGTTCGCGCCATTCGCAACCATAAGACTGCCCCCCTCTGTGAGCGAAAGCCTGCCCTTGCGCCGCCTTTGGCAAGCCCAATCAACCGATGATCTGCAATGTTTGCAACGCAACGGATTGTAACACACCCGCGCCGCCAAACGGCAATTGATGAGCTCTATTAGGTATGCTCGCTCTTTTAGTGGTCTAGATACCATTGCATCCAATGCCACTTAACATTGAGAATACCGATTTCCCCGCCAACCTTTGCGTTGCGCGGCCTTATATTGTATTATGAAGTGTGATGCGCGCGTTTCCCTATATGCGCGGCTTGAAGCGCATAGACCCGCAGTCAACATATCAGCGAATGCCCTTAGCGTTCCCGCCCGCGTCGGATTTGGCGGTGAAAACGCCTATGACGCTTCCAAGCGCCCTTTGCGCCGAAGTCCGCTACCCACTGGAGGAGTGATGAGTCCTCGACTGCTGCGAAACGGCTTCATATACCTGCTCATAACCGTTGCCGTACTCGCCATATTCTTCACCCTGTTCTCAGATTCGCTCGGCGGCTCCGAGGAAATCCCCATCAATGAGGTGATTTCCCGCTCTATCCGCGGCGAAGTCGAGAAGATCGAAGTCCGCAACGACCGCCTCACCGTGTTCACCACATCAGGCGAGACATTCGCGTCCCGCAAAGAATCGGGCGCAAGCATGGTTGACACGCTGCGCGAATCGGGCGTCGACCCTGCCGTATCGGGCGTTGCCGTGGAAGTGAAGGGTTCGGGCGGTCTCGGCAGTCTGTTCGGCGTGCTGCTGAACTTCCTGCCGCTGATATTCTTCGGCGCTATTCTGCTGTTCATGATGCGCCAAGCGCAGGGCAGCAGCAATCAGACCTTCAGCTTCGGCAAGAGCCGCGCGCGAATGTTCGTAGGCAACAGCCCCGCCGTGAGCTTCTCCGATGTTGCCGGCGTAGAAGAAGCGAAAGAAGAACTCCAAGAAGTGGTGGAGTTCCTCAAGGTTCCTGAGCGCTTCGTGAGTTTGGGCGCAAAGATCCCCAAGGGCGTGCTTCTGATAGGGCCGCCCGGCACCGGCAAGACGCTGCTTGCCCGCGCCGTCGCCGGCGAAGCCGGCGTGCCTTTCCTGTCGATAAGCGGCTCCGAGTTCGTTGAGATGTTCGTGGGCGTGGGCGCAAGCCGCGTGCGCGATCTGTTTGAGCAGGCGAAGCGCAATTCGCCCTGCATCGTGTTCGTGGACGAAATAGACGCCGTTGGGCGACACAGAGGCGCCGGCTTGGGCGGCGGCCACGATGAGCGCGAACAGACGCTAAACCAAATCCTCGTCGAGATGGACGGCTTCGATGTCAACACCAACATCATAGTGGTGGCGGCCACGAACCGCCCCGACATCTTGGATCCCGCGCTGCTGCGCCCCGGCCGGTTTGACCGCCGCGTAGTGTTGGACAACCCCGATGTTCGCGGGCGCGAGCAGATATTGCGCGTTCACTCCAAGGGCAAGCCGCTTGCCGAGGACATAAACTTGGAAGGAATAGCGCGCCAAACGATGGGTTTCAGCGGCGCAGACTTGGCGAACCTAGTGAACGAATCGGCGATACTTGCGGCGCGGCGCGAAAAGACCACGATAACCGAGGAAGAGTTCGCGGAGTCGATAGACCGCGTGATAGCCGGGCCTGCGCGCAAGAGCAAGGTTGTGAACGCGCGCGAGAAAGAGATAACGGCGTATCACGAAGCGGGGCATGCCCTTGTAGGCTACATGCTGCCCAATGCGGATATGCCCTTCAAGGTTACCATCGTCGCCAGAGGCAGATCGGGCGGCCACACCCGCTATCTGCCCGACGAAGACCGCAGCCTTTGGACGAAGGGGCAGTTCCAAGATATGATGGCCGCCGCTATGGGCGGCCGCGTCGCCGAGCAGATAACCTTCGACGACATCACCACCGGCGCAAGCAACGACTTGGAGCAGGCAACCAACATCGCGCGCACTATGGTTACCCGCTACGGCATGAGCTCCAAGCTCGGCCCGCGCACATTCGGCAAGCGCGAAGAGCTCGTGTTCCTCGGCAGAGAAATCTCCGAACAGCGCGACTACAGCGACAAGATAGCGCAAGACATCGACGAAGAGGTGTACAGCCTAGTTGACACCGCCTATCAGACGGCGACCAAAGTGCTGACCGACAACAAGGCGAAACTCGCTCAGCTAGCGCGCCACCTCATCGCCAACGAAACCGTGGAAGGCGACGAACTCAAGCGCATCCTAGACCCCGCATCGCCAACCCCCGAAGCCGCCCCCGCATAGCAGCGCCGCATCCGCGCAGATATGCCTTCCCTCCTTGCGGGGAAAGACTAAGAGACTAAGATAGGGGGACAATATGTCCCCCTATCAGCGCAGAACATCCCCTAAACCCCTTTGCATCCCACCGCGCCCTTGCGTTAGAATACCCCCATCACCCCCACAGACACGCTGCCAATCCACGGCGGCTTGGCAAGCGGAGGCAAGCCAATGGTTACTAAACTAATCGCCGCCCCCAAGCAAGACGTTCATCAGCAAGACGAGCGCCTTGCCGTATTCCCTGAGTATCCCCCGCGAGACGATATGAACAACCCTATCTACATACATGAACCCTCGCGCATGAGATCGCTTGCCATTCACTTCGGCAGAAACGAAACAACGCTGGTTATGAGCGAAGTCTCCACATACACGTCCGCGACCACACGCCGCGAGTATCGACGCCCCGACCGCATCGTGGCATTCAACATCGACCGCGATCTGCTCATACGCCAAAAGGGCTACTCTATACTATACTGACGCAGGGCAAGCCGCCCGTGGCTTGGCTTGCGTGGCGTCTTTGCGGCTTGGCGCTCAAGCTGCCCCGCCGAAGCGCCGCAAGGGCAACACAAGGGTAACACATCGGGGACTTGAATGGCGCAAAAGTAAAGCCGGGCAGAAGCATAGTGCTTCAACCCGGCTCGATTTGCTTGACCGTGTTGACTGCGCGCGACGGGCGACTTAGTCGCCGTGATAGATCGCCAGCAGCATGCGCTCTACATGCTTTGGGAACGAAGTATCGTAGTTGCCCCAATCCTTGTACTTGTCCAAAGTCAAAGTCTGCGGCAGCGTGTCGAACAGCCCGAATGCGGCGAAGCGCGCGCCGCCACCCTGCGCGATTGCGTCATCTACGGCTACCCTCACCGCATCGTACAGATCGTTGAAGTACTCCACATTCTCCATCAGATCCACCGGATCCGTGCCCGGCGAATGCGCGTTGACCACATGCGTGAGATCCCAACCGCTGACGGTGTTGAGAATGTGCCGCACGCCCGCGAAGTTCTTATCATCCACCCACATCTTGTGCGTGAGCGCGCGCGGTTCGTACAAGTCCGCCGTAACTACGATCCGTTCATTGGGCATATAGATAACGGTTGTGGCGTCGCCGTCGCCCGGCCCAAGATAGTGGAGTTCCACAACCTTATCGCCTACCTGAATCGCCTTGAACTTGTCGAACATCTCATCCACGTCCGGAATCGGGCCGTATCCGGGAACCTCGCCCTGCTTGAACAGGTCGAAGACCGGCTGGCAGTTGCGATGGCATATCACCTTGGCGTCCTCGAACACATCCGTGCCGCCTATATGATCGTAATGTTCGTGAGTCAACACGATGGTGGTAACCGGGACATCCGTCAGCTTGGCTATCTCTTCTTTGACGGACTCCGCCCTGAAGCCGATAGCGGGATCGGTTATCAGCACGCCGTCATCCGAAATCACCACTAGGGTGCTGCTGAAGAAGCCGAAGTACTGATACACGCCGTCCGCAAGCTTGGTCATAGTGGGCGGCGGTATTTGGAACTGCGGCTGTTCCTGCTCTTGCTCCGCCTCCGGGGTTGCCGCCGGCTCAGGCGTAGGCGCGGCGGTAGGCTCAGGCGCAGCCGTCGCGGTGGGCGCAGGCGCCCGCCTGGGCCTAGGCGTGGGCGCCATCATCGGCGCGACCGTGGGCGCCGGCATTGCGGTTGCGGCCGGCGGCGCGGCGGCCGCGGGCGCAGGCATCGCCGGGGCGCGCGGCGCAACGGGCGGCGGCGCGGTGGGCGCAGGCTGCATCGCCGGCGCGGACACCGCAGCGGGCGCAACGGGCGCAGGCGGCGTATTCGAACAAGCCACCAACAGCGCCACCGAAAGTATCGCAACGGCGCACGCTGCCAGCGCCGCGCTAAATCGTCTGCTCATCGTGTTGCCTCCTAGGGCAGGCATATCATCTGCCTATCGGACGGGGCAAGTCCCTTGATTGGATTAGAGACGCCCAGCCGCGTTTTAGTCTCCGTGAGATATGGACTGAAACATTCGCTCCACATGCCGCGGGAACGATGATTCGTAGTTCTCCCAGTCTTTATACTTCTCCAGCTCCAATGTCTGCGGCAGCGTCTCAAACACGCCGAATATCGCAAACGGGCCGCCGGCGGTTGCGGATTCCACTATCGCAGCGTACACCGCATCGTACAGATCGTTGTAATACTCCACATTTTCCATCATATCCACCGGATCCGTGCCCGGCGAATGGGCGTTCACGGCGTATGTGATGTCCCATTGGCTTATGGTGTTGAGGATGTGGCGCACCCCGGTGAAGTGCTTATCATCAACCCAGTTCTTGTACGTCAGCGCGCGCGGCTCGTACAAATCCGACGTAACCACGATCCGCTCATTCGGCATATAGACGATTGTGGTGGCTTCGCCGTCGCCCGGCCCAAGATAGTGAAGCTCCACAACCTTATCGCCCACGCGAACTTCCATAAAGTCGTCGAAGGTTTCGTCCACTTCCGGCACGTCCCCCAGCGAATTCAGGTCGAAGGTAGCCTGGCAGTTGCGGTGGCAAATTACCGTAGCGTCCGGGAACACGCCCGTGCCGCCCACATGGTCATAATGCTCATGCGTAAGCGCGATAGTGGCAACCGGCGCATCCGTCAGCTTGGCTACCTCTTCCTTAAGAGACTGCGCTCTCAGCGGATTGTCCGGATCGGTTATCAGCACGCCGTCGTCCGCAATCACCACAAGGCTGCTGCTAAAGAAGCCGAAGTACTGATATACGCCGTCCGCCAGCTCCGTCATAGTGGGCGGCGGGATCTGGAAGTCTTGCTGATGCAGCGCTGCATGCGCCGGCGCCGCCGCGAACTGCTGGTAGCCGACCAGCGCCGCGCACAGCATAACGGCGCAAAACGCCGCCACCGCCGCCGTAAATCTTTTGCTCATCCTGTTGTCTCCTACAATGCTAGTGATAGCCACATCCCAAAGCGCTCTGCCATCGATGCGGCGGACGGCCGCTTGCGATATGAAAGCGAATGCCGCGCCCGCAGCGCAATAGAAAACCGCGGTTAATCGCGGTCAAGGAAAATTGTAACACAAGCGCAAATCGTGAATAAACAATTAAATGCGCCGGGGCGTTCTCGCCTTGCGCGCTTATCAGCGTGAAACCCCACAAGGAAGGGCTACTTTATCGGATAGATCTCAGGATATACACTCAATTGCGATATATTTGGGAATGTCCGCATAGGGTATAGCGTCGAACCGACGCAATTGCTGAACAACGATGTTCAATTCACTATAATGTTGGGGCTATCTCACCGCTATCTACCGCAAGGTTATGCAAAGGTTGCGTTGATAGCCGACTTTGGGCGCAAGCGGCGTGATGTTCGGGCGGATATGTTCAGACGACGAATTAGGAAACGGGAGGCGCTTATGGAAGGTCGACGGATTAGGATTACGGCGGGGGATGTTCAGGTTACGGCGGCGCTGAACAGCAGCGATACGGCGGATCAGGTGTGGGACGCGCTGCCGATCGAGGCGTCGGGCAGCGTTTGGGGCGACGAGATATATTTTCGCATTCCGGAGCTGGAGACTGAGGGCGGCGCTGTGGAAGTGGTGGATATGGGCGCTGTGGCGTACTGGCCGCCGGGGTCTGCGCTGTGCTTGTTCTTTGGGCGGACGCCGGCGAGCGTGGGCGATGAGATACGCCCGGCGAGCGCGGTGAATGCGCTGGGCGCGATAGAGGGGGACGCTACGGCGCTGAAGGCGGCGCGTCCCGGCGCAAGGGTAGTGGTGGAACGGCTGGAGTAGCGACGGCAACGGCGGCGGTTGGCGGCATTTCGCGGGATGCGGCGGGCGCTCTGTGTGGCTTGAGCGCGCATCGATACTCGTTGCCTATGCTAACGTGTGAGGCGCAGCGGCGTTGTAGTTCGGCGATGGCATCGCAGCGAAATCGCCGATGCCGCGCGGCTTTTCGCAATGGGCGGGAATGCCGCTATCCGCAGCGAACAGGGGTTATTGCGCATGAAGTACGCAACTATCGGGCTTATGATTTTGGCTGCCGTTGTGATTGGCGCATGCGCGCGGGGCGGCTATGAGGCGTCGGATGAACGCAGCGAGCGCGGCGCATCGGCGGCGGGCGGCGAACACGGCGGCGGCGATGGCGAAGAGTCCGCCAATCAGTTGGGCAAATCTGATACATACGACGAACTGCGCGCCGGCTCGCGTCTGATTCTGAGCTACGACGCCGAGTCCAACGCCTTTACCGGCACGGTCGAGAACATCACGGAAGCGCCGCTGAGTCGGGTGCGCGTAGAGGTACATCTGTCCAACGGCGTGGAGCTGGGGCCGACGCCGGCAGTCGACCTGGCGCCGGGCGCATCTGCGGCGGTGTCTTTGGCGGCGCCGGATCGGCCGTTCGACACATGGAGCGCGCACGCCGAGGTTGGCGGCGGCGATGGCGTTGCGTCGGATGGTGAACACGGCAGCGGCGGTGAGCGCACTGATGGTTCGGGCGGTGAACACGGCGGTAGTAGGGAAAGCGCTGGTGGTGAACATAGCGGCAGGGAAAACTAGGCGGGCGCAATCGGGTATAATCGAGCGGCGCTATCATCGACGCTATCACTATCCCGATAACTCACGGCGGAGGGCTAGGCTGTATGGGCTTTTCAGACGATTTGCGGCGCAAGGGCGCTCATATCTGGGACAAGGAACGCAATCACCCGTTTGTCAGCGGCATCGGGGACGGCGGCTTGGAGTTGGACAAGTTCCGCTACTATATGCGCCAAGACTATGTGTTTCTGATCGACTTCTGCCGCGTCCTATCGCTTGCGGTCGCCAAGGCGCCGCGCGTAGAGGATATGGGCTGGTTCGCGATGCTGCTGCACGAAACTTTGAACACCGAAATGGCGCTGCACATCGGCTTCTGCAAGGATTTCGGCATCACAAAGGCGCAAATTGAAAGCGCTCAACCTTCGCCCACCACTATCGCCTACACGCGGCATATGCTGCAGACGGCGTTTGCGGGCGGCATCGGCGAGATTGCGGCGGCGCTGCTGCCCTGTTCGTGGGGATACAGCGAAATCGGGCAGACGCTTCAGAACAGAGGCGTCCCCGCCAATCAGCCGTTGTACGCGCGCTGGATAGAGATGTATAGCTCAGCCGAGTTCGCCGAACTCGCCGCCTGGCTGCGCTCTTTCATCGACCGCACGGCGCTTGAGTGCGGCGCCGACGAACTCCGTCGGATGGAGCGGGCGTTTCTGGTCAGCAGCCGATATGAGTACATGTTTTGGGACGCGGCGTGGCGTCAAGAAGGCTGGCCGGTCTAGCGGCGGCGCTATCCGTCGGTTATCGGAACAGGTCGCGCGCCCTATCGCGTATGAGCGGAGCTACGCCGGCGTCGTCCGACTTGGCGTATTCGTAGCCGCGTATGATGGCGACGGGGACTTGTATCGCCTTTGCGGTAACCAGTTCGGCGGCGGCGGCTAGTTCGTCGGCGGCGGCGATGGTGGTTACCTTCAGCTCCATTCCGTTCACATCGAGCGTCCCGCGATAGTCCATCATCGGGTCCATGCCGGCGATGCCGATGGCGATATTGGCGTGGCCTTCCCGCCAAGCGCGCCCGAATGTGTCCGATATTACAACGGCTACATCAACGCCGGCGATGCGCGCTATTCGGCGGCGTATTCGGCGCGCCGATGCGTCGGGGTCTTCGGGCAGCAGGCACACCACGTCGTCGCCGGGCACGTTGGACGAGTCTATGCCGGCGTTGGCGCAGACGAAGCCGTGCCGCGTTTCGGCGATGATGATGCCGCGCTCTGCGTCCATACGCACCACAGAGCGGCTTTCGCGCAGCACAAGCTCCACTAGGCGCGCGTCTTTGCTCGTCAGCTCAGCGAAGTTGCGCGCGATTGCGGACGGGCGCACGTCGTTGAGGTCGACCAGCCTGAACTCCGCCTTGGACACGATTTTCTGCGTAACCACAAGCGCGTCGCCATCCTGCAGCGGCGTTCCCTGCGCCTGCGCCGCCTCCGCTATCAGCGCGCCTAGATCCTCGCCGCCCGCGATTTCGGGCATGCCGATTATGCCGATGGTCTCTATGCGCGGTATGTGATTCATTCTGCCAATGCTTCCTTTCGGATTCGGCTCGCCGGATCGGCTTGCGCGCGGGGTTGGGCGGCTAATCGCGCTGACTGCTCAGATAGTATAAAGCCTTGCGGCCGTGGGCGCACACAACGCCCTTTGGCAACTGAGCATATGGATGCCAAAACGCTTGCCGCCGTGGGCGCGCGCAACCCGCATCGTGCTATACTCTTGGGGCGAACTGCGCCGTGAATTCCGACGCCAAGCGTCTATGCGAAACCTGTTCTGCATAGAGCGGCGAAGCGCCTGTTATCTATCTATTAGGAGAGATATATGAGCGTTCTGAGGAGCCTGCTATTCGTGCCCGGCAATCAGCCGCGAATGCTGGAGCGGGCGGCGGGACTGAAGCCGGACGCCTTCATACCGGATATGGAGGACTCGGTGCCTATAGCAGAGAAGGCGAATGCGCGCGCGGTTACGGCGGCGCATCTGGCGCCGTTGGCGGCGGGCGGCGTTGCAGTGATACCTCGCCTGAATTCGCTGGACACCGGCCTGCTGGACGACGACCTTGCGGCGGTGGTTGGCGCGCATGTATTCGGCGTTTCGGTGGGCAAGATCGATTCGGCGGCGGACATAGCCGTCATATCGGGCAAACTGGATGCGCTGGAGCGAAAGGCGGGCTTGGACGCGGGACGGATTAGGCTTGTGCCGTGGATTGAAACGGCGCTGGCGATAGTGAATGTTTGTGAGATATGCAAGGCATCGCCGCGCATCGTGGGCGCGGCGTTCGGGGCGGAGGATTTCACGAATGATATGGGAATTGAGCGCTCCGATGACGAAACTGAGACGTTCTTTGCGCGCAACGCCATAAGCGTAGCGGCGCGCGCCGCCGATGTTCTTGCGCTGGACACGCCGTACTTCAGCTTCCGCGATCCGGACGGGCTGCGGCAGAATGCGCTGACGGCGCGGCGATACGGCTTCAAGGGCAAGTTCGCCATTCATCCGGCGCAGATCGACATCATCAACGAAACATTTTCGCCCTCTGCGGCAGAGATAGCGCAGGCGCGGCGGGTAGTCGAGGCGTTCGAAGAGGCGGCGCGCGTCGGGCGCGGCTCCACATCGTTGGATGGCAAGGTTGTGGATGTGCCGGTGGTCAAGCGGGCGCAGGCGCTGCTTGAGCTTGCGGACTCGCTGGCGGCGGCGGGCGATGCGCGGGGAATGGGCGATGATTAGCGCGCGACGGGACAAGATACTGCTGCAAGGCATGATATTTTACGGCTATCACGGCGTCAATTCGGCGGAGAAGGCGCAGGGGCAGCGCTTCGTGGTCGACCTGGAGTTGGAGCGCGACCACCGCGCGGCGGGCGCATCCGACGACATTGCGGACACGGTGAACTACGCCGCCGTCTATGCGGTTGTGCGCGAAATTATGGAAGGCAAAAGCCACAACCTGCTTGAGCATATCGCCGAAACCATCGCCGCGCGCGCGCTGAACGAATTCGATGTACGGGCGGTAGGCGTGAGGGTGAAGAAGCCGGAAGTGGCGATTAAGGGCAGCATCCTGTCTTACGCGGGGGTGGAGATTTATAGGGAGCGGAGTTAGGCTTAGCGCGCGAGTTGGGCTAACGCGCGGCCGCCATAATCATCGGCAACGGGTATAGTTCGCGGGCGCGCGGGTTGCGTACTATCCATATGAACTATAGAATGAAGCGCATCACTCCGAACGGTTAGCGCATCGGTCCGAAGTATGGCAGACAGGAAAATCAAATGGCTCATATACACAGTGCTCGTAGGTCTGATACCTGCCTGCATTCGGATTCTGGTATGGGTTATATCACAGAACCGCGATTTAGACATTCTGAATACATTGGACTTTGTGATATTCGGACTGGTTCTTCACATATCCAACATAAACGAAATAGAGCATTTCCATGATGACGAAAAGTCATGGAAGACAATACAAAACGGAACTTCCATAGCCTTCATATCGTTCTACAGCGTTCTGTTCGCATCTTATCTGCTAGGCGAAGCGAACCCTGGATTGATAAACGGGGACGTCATAAAATTTCTCTCCATAGGCTTGGGGTTGGCGTCATTCGCCTTGAGTTACAATGTATATCATAAAGTCTCGAAATTCGAGGTGTAAAAATGCTGACCCTATCGCTAGTCGTCATAGGCTCCATCATTGGCATAGCAGGGCTTGGCGTTGCCGCGTGGTCAATCATCACTACCGAAAAGCGCCACCGGGAACGCCTCCGCAGGGGCAAAGAAAGCGTAGGCGATTAAATGCCGAACACACCCAACGCCCTCTACTTCGGGGACAACCTAGAAATCCTGCGCCAACATATCGCGGACGAATCGGTCGACCTCATCTATCTTGACCCGCCGTTCAACTCAAACGCCACCTACAATGTGCTGTTTCGCGAGCGCAGCGGCGAAGAGTCGGCGGCGCAGATCACCGCTTTCGACGACACCTGGCGCTGGAGTATGGAATCGGAAGCCGCTTATCAGGACGTCGTAACCGATGGTCCGGACAGGCTCGGCAAGCTTCTGATTGCGATGCGCGAGTTTCTGGGGCAGAACGATATGATGGCGTATCTGACGATGATGGCGCAGCGCCTAGCCGAACTGCATCGCGTCCTCAAGCCCACCGGCAGCATCTACCTGCACTGCGATCCCACCGCAAGCCACTATCTCAAACTGATGATGGACGCCGTATTCGGCTATAACAATTTCTGCAACGAGATAGTCTGGAGTTATAGAAAATGGTCAACGGGGAAGTACACATTCCAACGAAACCATGACATCATCCTGTTCTATTCGCGCTCGGCGGATAGAAACAGAACCTTTAACCAACTCTATATGGAACGCTCCCCTTCGACGTTGAAGCGCTTCGGCAATTCACGAATCCTATCGGGGCGTGATGATAGCGGGCGGCGCATCCCGTCTCAGACTGAAGAACAGGAATCTCAAGGCGTCAGACAAGATGATGTGTGGCGCATTTCGCGGGTAGCGCCAATCAAGCAATTGTTTCCGACCGAAAAGCCCGCCGCTTTGTTGGAACGCATCATCAGCGCAAGCAGCAACGAAGGCGATGTTGTGCTGGATCCGTTCTGCGGCTGCGGCACCGCAATCGTTGAGGCAGAGCGTCTTAATCGCCGCTGGATCGGCATAGACATAACCCACCTCGCCATATCGCTGATTCGGCATCGCTTGCAGGACACATTCGGCGCGGATCTTTCGCGCTACGAAGTGATGGGCGCGCCGCAGGATGCGCAAAGCGCGGCGGCGCTGGCGGTGGACAGCGAAAACGATGGGCGTTATCAGTTCGAGTGGTGGGCGCTTGGGCTAGTGGACGCCCGCCCGGCGCAAGACAAAAAGCGCGGCGCAGACTCCGGCGTTGACGGCTATATCAACTTCTTCGACGACAACAGCGGCAAGCCCAAGCGCATCATCGTGCAGGTCAAGAGCGGCGGCGTAAAGCGGGGGGACATAGCCACCTTGAAGGGCGATATGGAGCGCGAAAAGGCGGCGCTAGGCTTGTTCATAACGCTGAGGCCGCCCACGCGCCCGATGCTGCAAGAGGCGGCATCCGCGGGCGTATATGTGCCTGAACATTACCCCGACCATCAATTCGCGCGCCTGCAGATCCTCACCATAGACGCGCTGCTATCGGGCGCGCAGGCGGACTATCCGCGCTTTGCGCCGAATGCGACTTTTCGGCGCGCGCCGCGCCGGGGGCACAATCGGGGGACGCAGGGGGAGTTGGGGTAGAGGCAAATAGAGCGTGCGCGATAATCAGACGATAGGAGATCCATGCCAAGCCAAATGATGAGTTCTCTGGCAAGTTCTCCCGCGCCCTGAACCGTCCAATCCTCTACCAAGTGGTTCAAGTCAATAGCATTGAACTCTTCATCTGCGCTGATTACCGGAGAAGGGAGTTCGTCCTGGTTTGAGAATGAAAAGGGTTCGCCTACGGGTGGAGCAGACCTTTGGACTCAAAGAATACGAGGATTTTCGCAAGTTCAACGGACGGGTACAGCGGCATTTTAGGCAGCTACCCCTATCGGGAAAGCATTTTCCCAATTCGTAGATGACGGCTTGGCGCTAGGCGCTGCGGCTTGACGCTGTTGGACGGTTGCATGCACCTCTTCCACCTTGATGTCGCCGCTGTATTCGTCAAGCCAATGCCATTCGACGCCTGACGAATTGAGCCACTCTTCGACGTCGCCCTTTGCGCGATGAGCGTTCACCATCGACGCGAACATTCTTTTGACTTTAGCGGCCGCCGCATCGAGGGTGTACCCGTAAGCGGTCAAGCCGAGCGGCCTGATGCGGGCGGCATAAGCACCGGTGGCTTCGTTATGCAGGAAGTCGGGAGACACCACCACAACCACTTTTCGCATCGTCTCTAGCCTCCTTTCATTTATCTGCGCAAAACAAGGCGTGCGCGCCTAACCGTGCGCGCCTAACATCGAGCGTGCCTTGAATGTGTGTACAAAAGTGTAGGCTACTTGTACATGAATGTCAATATATGGACGTCGCTGCTTTTGTTACGGGGTAGGATGCGCCCCCGATATGCAGCGGCAGAGGCAACAGCCATCAATCCGATGAACGCTCAGCCGCCGCTACATACAGCCGCTGCCCCATTGCGCCCATCGCCGCGTCTATCCGATCCAACGGCGTCTTGCGCTGAATATCTAAGACGCTGTCCACTTGCGGCAGACGCCAGCCCAACCGCCGCGCCAACTCCGCCTTGCCAAGCCCCTGCGCGCGCATCTCTTGATACAGCATAACCTTGATTGCGGTGAGCGTGGGGAGCGCGGCATAGGTTGCGCCTGCGTGTTGAGACGGCGATGGAATGTCATCGCCGTAATGGATGCGCGCGGCTATCGCCTCTGCCAGCGCGTCGGCGGCGCGCGCTATCGCTTCCTCGCGGTCGTCCCCAAAGGTGGTTAGCTCAGGGAAATCCGGGGAAGTCGCCAACATCGTGTCGTCGTCATCTTTGAGATGTATCGGATATGCGAGCATCAGTCCAACCCCAAGTCTTTCTTAATTTTCGCGACGAGTCCCCTATCCAACTCTCTGCGGTTGCCGTGCATCGGAAGCTGCGTCCGTCCTATCGCCGAGTCGAACCGTGATATGGCCTGCTGCCGCCTTTATGAGTGTGAAAGGTACAGCCTTGCCTTCTGAGCCAACGCCGAAGTTCGTTAGCGTTCATGGGATTATATGATACACAAATGGCGCATAAATGATACACAGCAAGGTATGCCCCTGTGAACATACCTTGCTACACCGCCCCCGCCACTATCCCCATTCGCGCCGTTGATAACGCAATGCGAACCCAAACCGGAGTCCTTTGCCCCCGCATCAAGGTTTGTCAGAACGCCAATTGTTGAAATATAATCAATGTCTGATATACTTATGCCGCTTGTGGGAACATTTTGGGAAACAAGCGCAATGTACAGCGTGTTTTAGACACGAATTTGGGAGAGACAGAGAAAGGAGGTGGGCAATTGCACTGGATAGACTATGCCAGTCCCAACTCGGTGAGCGAGGCGGTTGACCTACTAAACGAAGCGGGCGATAGCGCCCGAATTATGGCAGGCGGCACGGACCTGCTGGTTCAGCTCAGAGGCGGACGGTTCGACAATGTGAACCTCATCGTCGACGGCAAGAACATCCCTGAGCTGAATGAGCTTTCCTACGATGCCGACAGCGGCCTGACGCTCGGCGCGGCGGTGCCCTGCTACAAGGTGTACGGCGACGCTGAGATTTCCGCCGCATACCCCGGACTGATCGACGCGGCGTCCCTTATCGGCGGCACGCAGATTCAGGGCAGGGCGTCTTTCGGCGGCAACCTGTGCAACTCCACGCCCAGCGGCGACTCCATTCCCGCGATGATAGCGCACAGCGCCGTTGCGAACGTGGCAGGCCCCAACGGACAGCGCCAAATAGCGGTGGAAGACTTCTGCACAGGACCCGGACGCAATGCGCTTGGGCGCGGCGAAATGCTGGTGTCCATCAGCTTCCCCGCTCCGTCAAGCGGCTTCGGCGCAAACTACATGCGCTTCATCCCGCGCAACGAAATGGACATCGCCGTAGCGGGCGCCGGAACCTCGGTCGTGCTGGACAACGGCAATATCGCATCAGCGCGGGTCGCGCTCGCCGCGGTCGCGCCCACGCCGCTGTTCGTTACCGCCATCAACGACGCCGTCGCAGGCAAGCCCGCCAACGACGATACGCTCGCCGAAGCGGGGCAGATTGCCCGGGACGCCGCCAGTCCCATCACCGATATGCGCGGCACAATCGAGTATCGCAAGCATCTGTGCGACGTGCTGACTCGGCGCTCGCTCAGAATCGCAATCGACCGAGCTAAGGAGAGTGCATAAATGCCCCGAAAGACCTATATTCAGACGACGCTTAACGGCGAAAGCGTGGACTTCCTCGCCGAGCCGCGCCAGAGCCTGCTGGAATGCCTGCGCGATGTGGTCGGGCTGACCGGCACCAAGGAAGGCTGCAACGACGGCAACTGCGGCGCTTGCACCGTCGAGATGGACGGCCGCATCGTTACCTCTTGCCTCGTGCTGGGCGTCGAAGCGGAAGGCGCGCAGATTACCACCATCGAGGGCGTAGCCGAAGGCAGCCAGCTCCATCCCGTACAGCAGGCGTTCCTAGAAAACGCCGCCCTCCAGTGCGGCATCTGCACGCCCGGCTTCATCGTCGCCACCAAAGCGCTGCTGGATCACAACCCCGAGCCCACCGAATACGAAATTCGCTTCTGGCTGGCGAACAACCTCTGCCGCTGCACCGGCTACGATAAGATTGTGCGCGCGGTGCAGGATGCCGCCGCCCGAATGCAGGAGGCTACCGCATGACGACAACCGAATACGAACACAATGTGATCCTGTCCAGCGTGGACTACAACGTGGTCGGCACCCGCCCCGTCCGCCACGACGGCGCTGACAAGGTAACCGGCCGCGCGCTCTACGGCGCCGACTTCGACACCGCCGGACTGCTGCACGGCAAGGTGTTGCGCAGCCCGCACGCCCACGCGCATATCCGATCCATCGACACATCCGCCGCCGAAGCGCTCGACGGCGTGTTCGCGGTGGTTACATTCAACGACTTCCCCAATGTTGCGGACGCCACCTTGGATTTGGGCGAAGAGGTTACCACGCTGCACGACCTGCAAGCCAACATCCTCGCCCGCCATAAGGCGCTCTACAAGGGACACGCCATAGCCGCCGTCGCGGCGAACAACCCCCACACCGCCGAAGAAGCCGTAAAGCGCATCAAGGTGGACTACGAAGTCCTGCCGCCCGTGATGACCGCCCCGGAGGGTATGGCAGCCGACGCCCCCATCCTGCACGAAAGCCTTCGCACTAGCGAACTGGGAACAACCATCGCCGACAAGAAGACGAACGTCGCAGACCACTTCCAGCATGTCAAAGGCGACATCTCGAAAGGCTTTGCAGACGCCGACGTCGTAGTCGAGCGCGAGTTCAACACCGTAACCGTGCATCAAGGCTACATCGAGCCGCACGCCGCGTCCGCGCTGTGGAACAACGACGGCCGGCTGCATATCTGGTGCAGCACGCAGGGCGCGTTCCCCGCGCGAGACGCCACCGCAGAGGCGCTGCGAATGCCCGTGTCCCAAGTCCGCGTTACGCCTATGGAAATCGGCGGCGGCTTCGGCGGCAAGATTCCGGTGTACCTAGAGCCCGTGGCGGCTATGCTCTCCAAAAAGAGCGGCCGTCCCGTCAAGGTTGTTATGAGCCGCGCCGACGTCTTTGAGGCGTCCGGCCCAACCTGCGGCTCCAATATGAAGATAAAGGTCGGCGCAAAGAACGACGGCAGCATTACCGCGATGCAAGCGTATCTCGCATACGAAGCCGGCGCGTTCAAAGGCTCGCCGGTGGGCGCGGGCGCTATGTGCGTATTCGCCGCCTACGATGTAGAGAACGCCACCATCGACGGCTACGACGTCGTGGTGAACAAGCCCAAGACCGCCGCATACCGCGCGCCCGGCGCTCCCAACGCCGCATTCGCCGCCGAGCAGGTGGTCGACGAACTGGCGCTCAAGCTGGGCATGGACCCGCTCGACCTGCGCCTCAAGAACGCATCCACTGAAGGCACGCGCCGCCCCGACGGCACCGTGTTCCCGCGCATCGGTTGCGTGGAAGTGCTGGAAGCGATGAAGAACCACCCGCACTACAGCGCGCCGCTCGGCGAAAACCAGGGACGCGGCGTAGCCGTGGGCTACTGGTTCAACGTCGGCTTCGAATCCAGCGTCAACATCGCCGTCAACGCCGACGGCACTATTACCCTTGTGGAAGGCTCCACAGACATCGGCGGCAGCCGCGCATCCATCGCGATGCAGGCGGCCGAAGTGCTTGGCATTCCCGCCGAAAGCGTCCGCCCGTCCGTTGTGGACACTGACTCCGTGGGCTTCACCGCCGTAACCGGCGGCAGCCGCACAACCTACGCCACCGGCTGGGCAGCCTATGACGCCGCCCTAGACGTCAAGAGCCAGATGATTGCGCGCGCCGCAACGATATGGGATGTGGACGCCGACTCCATCGAACTCAAAGATGGCGTGTTCCAGTCCACCGCCGACCCCGAACTCAATATGAGCTTCAAAGACCTCGCCGGCCAGCTCGGCGGCACAGGCGGCCCCGTCATTGGCAGGGCAAGCCGCAACGCCGGCGGCATGGGCGTGGGCGGCGGCTCTTTCGCGGGCAATATCGTGGACGTGGAAGTCGACCCCGACACCGGCAAAACCGCCGTGCTGCGCTTTACCGTAGTCCAGGACGCCGGCAAGGCGATCCACCCAAGCTACGTCGAAGGACAGATGCAGGGCGGCAGCGTGCAGGGCATCGGCTGGGCGCTCAACGAAGAGTATTACATGACCGAAGACGGCGCTATGGCGAACTCCACGCTGCTGGACTACCGCATGCCCACCAGCCTCGACCTGCCGATGATCGACACCGTCATCGTGGAAGTGCCGAGCGACCATCCCTTCGGCGTGCGCGGCGTAGGCGAGGCAAACATCGTGCCGCCCACGCCCGCTATCGCCAACGCCATCCACGACGCTATCGGACTCCGAATGGACCGCCTGCCCATGAGCCCGGTGGCGATTATGGAAGAAACATGGAAGCAAAAGTAATCCGATGGCAACCGTTTTCATACCCTCCCTAATGCAGAGCCTGACCGAGGGCAAAAGTCAGGTGCAGGTGGAAGGCTCCACCGTGCGCCAGATTATCAACAACCTCGACAGCGAATACCCGGGCGTAAAGGCGCGCCTGGTGGACGGCGACCGCGTCAAGCCTAACATATCGGTCGCGGTCGACGGCGAAGTAACGCCGCTTGGGATGTTGCAAAGGGTGGGCGAGAACAGCGAGGTGCATTTCCTGCCCGCGCTGGGCGGCGGCGCTCCAATCGCGTTGCCGCCGACGAAAGACGCTTCCCCGCGATAGCGCGCATCGGACTGGCGCATAAACACAGACCGGCTTGACGCCGCCGAACTCCAACTGGTGGCGTCAAGCCGTTTGTTCAAGACATATCGTTCAACATCGAGCGAAAGGCGGGCGTGTGCAGAACATCATCCTGAAACCCGGCGCCAGCTTCGCCGTCAACGCAATTCGGATATTCGTCGCCGTGATTGTGTTCGCCTGCCTGCTGTGGGTGGTGATTGGGCTAATCTCGCTGCGCTTCGACATCGCCACCCTGCCCACGCTGATTAACCTGCTCTGGAGCCAGCTCATCATCTTCGGCATAATGGCGGCGATTTTCACCAACGCCTACATAATGCGGACTCATGAAGAGCGGGGAACTGGCGGACATCCCCTGCTGCGATACCTGCCCACAATTTGGGCGGCGCTGATGAGCGTAGGAATGGCGATGCTCATCGTGCAGATATGGACGGACTACAAGACCGGCCCCAACTTTGCGCTGAAAATCATGTACTCGCTGATATGCGTAGGAAGCTGCGGCACATACGGCGGGCTTGTATCGCTTGTTCGCATCGAGCCCAACCTCGTCTATGCCACGCTGCGATATGCCATGTACGCCCTCGCATTCCTGGTAGGCGTGGAAACGCTGGACGCGCTTTGGACGGTGGCTTACCTATCCAGCGACGACACCGGCGCGCGCTTCGGTTGGATTGCGCTCACCGTGGGCATTGTGGCGGGCGTGTTCGGGATTATCGGGCTAGTGGTGTACGAAACATCTCACAAGACCGAAAATGGACGCATAATAGGAATGATTGCGTATGCCGCGCTTGGGATGGTAGGTTTCAGCGTAGCCGTATTCGCCTTGTGGGGCGCGCTTGACGCAGGCGCAATGCGCTTCGTGCTGGGCGCCGCCACCGTGCTGACCATCGCCACAATAGCGCTATGGATGCTGCGAAACTTCTACATCAACCATCTCGACGACGACATCCCCGAAGATACGCCTCCTTCCAATAGCAATGCTGACGATGAGAACAGCGATAGCGCGGGCGCGGCGCAGATTAGGGAAACCACGCAGGGCTCGCTTCCCACAAGGCAAGATCTCTAAAACGCCGTTTCAATGCGTTGCATATGTTGCATATAAAATAGAGTTGAAAGTCCCGACGGACTGCCAATCCACAAGGAGTTCCACCAATGACAGACAAGCAAATCAAAGGCGTGATAGTCCCCATCCTCACGCCGCTCAATCCCGACGAAAGCGTGGACGTGCCATCGCTACGACGGCTGGTCAACTATCTCATAGACAACGGCGTGCACGGCATCTGGGTGTCCGGCACAACGGGCGAATTCGCCAACCTGTCCGACAAAGAGCGTCTGATAAGCATGGATGCCGTAGTGGACGAAGTGAGCGGGCGCGTGCCGATAATCGGCAATGTATCCGGCGCAAGCACGCAGCTCTCCGTCAACATGGCGCTTGAGGCGCAAGAGATGGGCATGGACGGCATCGCCGTAACCCCGCCGTACTACTACCCCAACGCCCAAGACGAACTGCTTGACCACTACCGCCACATTCGCGCCCGCGTGGGCTTGCCGCTGTGGGTGTACAACATCCCGCAGACCGTCAAGACAGCGGTTGCGCCCGGCACAATCGCCACGCTCG
This sequence comes from Dehalococcoidia bacterium, assembly GCA_965203895.1. Classification (GTDB taxonomy): domain Bacteria; phylum Chloroflexota; class Dehalococcoidia; order Lucifugimonadales; family JADFKI01; genus Bin90. The sequence continues at coordinate 1,474,868 of CBDBDI010000003.1, forward strand.
CGGGCGAAGGCGCCGTGGTAGGCGTGAAGGATAGCTCCGGCGCCGGCGAACTGCTCGCCGAACTGAACGTGCTGTGTCAGCAGGGCGGCATATCGCTGCTGCGCTTTCTGGGCACTGCGTTCCGCATCACCACTGCCGGCTCCGTGGGCGTTCAGGGCGTCATCCCCGGCATAGCCAACCTGATACCGGCGGCGTGCGCATCCGGCTGGGAGGCCGGCGAAGCGGGCGACGATGAAGGCGTCCGAAAGAGCAACGCCGCCATAATCGCATCCCAGAAGATAGCCCGCCTAGCCCAGGGCGGCGGCCCCAACGCCGCAAGTTTCGCCGGGATGAAGTCCGCCCTCAAGCACATGGGCGTCATCGACCACGCCACCGTATCCCGCCCCCTACGCCCCTTCACCGACGCTGAGAAAGCGGCCATCCCGCCCATCCTGGAAGAGCTGGGACTGGCGTAGGCGCACATCACACAGCGCAAGGCATCGGTTGACCGCCCACACCTTGCGCCGACATCTCCGATTATCGCCGCGAAACGCCGTTCCCCCGCCAGCCAAATCCTGCTAGGATATGAACACGGACAACCGCCGCAACTTGCAGAACACCACAGGGGGTTAAAAATGCCTAAATCCGAAAAGACGCCCAACACGGACGCCCCCAAACCAAACGCGCTTATAGAAAGCCGCCGCCCAAGCGCGCCGGCACAAAGCCGAAACGGAAAGAAGCCGCCGCCCGCGAAAGGCTACATTATTAACAAGGGGCTTGGCGGATAGAGCCTCAATTTGGATATACATACGAACAATCGACACAACTCGCCAAACACCGCAGAGGGTTGAAAATGCCCAAATCCGAAAAGACGCCCAAGCCGGACGCATCCAAACCAAACGCGCTTATAGAGCGCCGCCGCCCAAGCGCGCAGACGCAAAACCGAAACGGAAAGAAGCCGCCACCCGCAAAGACGCATACTATCAAAAGACGATTCTCATAGATCACAGATAGGCGGGTATATGCGTACTCGTTAGCTTAGACTGCCTACCTAATAAGCGCCTACCAAAGGTTAATACTGGCCATAAGTATCACTAGAAATGCGACTGCGAACCAAAATCCTCTCATAGCCTTTATCAAATACCGCCCCCCTTCATCGAGTATCTCGGCGTTTAGACGATATGATTCCGCCATACCCTCTATCGTCCATTCCGCGATCTGCTCAGTGGTATGGTCCATATTTTGGATGTTCCGTTGAAGGTTATCCAATTTGGGGCATGTATGCCATCTACCCAGATGCAGTGTTTTCAACGAATAGAAGATTGACACAGCGGATGCCCCAACTACTACCAGCGAAAATGCCATCACAAGCATCTGTGAAGGGCTCAGCCCCATCTCAAGTATCTGTGGAAGACTCATCTCCATAGTTATGTCAGGCAGCATCAACCCGAACACGCCTAACAGCGCTACATTCAGCGCCATTAAATTCATCACACGCGCTTGGATCGCTTTAATTCGCTCATTCTGCTCCTGTATCTGCGAATGCGCATAGTTGTAGTAAAGTTCGTATCTGTCCATGCCCGTCTCCAATGCCGTTGCGCCGCACGCCCGCTACAGAATACACCACGACAGCCCGTCGCGGTCAACCGGACATAGCCCGCTATGACGGATAACCCGCGCCAAGCGCCGCAGCCCGCATCCCACGCCGTCGCCGTGAACGGCATCCGCCTGCGCTACGCCGACTGGGGCGGCGACGGCGCTCCGATGCTGCTACTGCACGGCGATATGCGCACCGGCCGAAGCTGGGACGCCGTGGCCCGCCGCCTCGCAGACCGCTTTCGCGTCATAGCGCTCGACGCCCGCGGCCACGGCGACAGCGACTGGACGCCGCGCGGCTATCGCTTCGCCGAGCGCGCCCAAGACCTCGCCGCATTCTGCGACGCGCTCGGACTGCGCGACGCCATCGGCGTGGGACACTCCACCGGCGGCGTGGTGATGACGCTGTGCGCCCAACGCCGCCCGCGCATATTCGGCAAACTGACGCTGCTTGAGCCTATGGTGGTGGTCGACGAGCGCTTTCACAAAATGGTAGCGGGCAGAGAGAATGCCCCACGCACTACTTGGCAGAGCCGCGATGCGCTGTACGAATATCTGCGCGCCCACCCCTCTGCGTCAAGTTGGACTGACGAAGTTACGCGCGATGTGGCGGCGCATGAAGCGTATCGCCGCGGCGACGGCCTATACGATATGAAATGGTCGCCGCGCACCTTCAATATGGCAGACCGCGAAGGGGACAACATAGACCTAAAGCCCATATTCGCCGCGCTTGGCATGCCCATTCTGTTCATCCGCAGCGCCAATCACCGCACGCGTATATCTGACCTCAACGAAGTCCCCGACGACATCTCCAACCTCCACCGCCTCACCATCGCCGACACCGGCCACAACATGTACATGGAACGCCCCGACGCCGTGGCGCGCGCAATAGCCGATTTCGCGGCCGGCCGCGCCCCCAACGGCACAGTATAGCCCGATACGCTCAAAGCGCCGCGCCCAACGCCATCACGCCGTCCGCAGATGTAGCCTACCGCCCGATTGTGCTATGATGGCATCGGTCAAGCAACCCATCCGCGGCATTTGGGCAATGATAGAGCGGCGCCATCGTGAAAGGACTACAGGTATGACAATCCTAAGCCTGCGCGCGCTGGAACTGCTGGCGGCGCTGCTGCTCATATGTGTTTCGCTTATGATAGCGGGCTACTCGCAGTCGCCCGAAAAGTTCTTCATAAAGCGATTTAGACCAAAGAGCGATGCCGTGATTACGCACACGCAGCTCATCCTGCGGGCGTTTGTAGGGGGCGGGTTGCTCAGCGTAGGCGGAATAATGCTTGCCATGAGCATCCTATTCACCAACTTAACCTTAGCGTCAACCTATGGAATAGGGATGCTAGTGGCCATGGCAGTGGCCGGCGCGAGCGGATACGCCAATTTCAGGACTTGGCGATACCGCCGCGCGGCGGACGGATACACATTTGAGCGCCGCCCCAAAGCGAGCGGACTCAGAAAGCGCATACAAATCGCTTTGTTTGCAGTCGTGGTAGCGCTGATAGTGTGGTCGGCGTTGACCATCGTCTTGACCAGGCTAGGCTACTAGGCTGCATATAACGCCGAACAAGAACGGCATCCGATATTATTGACCCGATTTATTCACGATACATTCACAAGGAGAAAGCGCATTGAAAGTTACCGCTATCGAGACCTTCGCCGTCAAGTCCCTGTCCCGCCCCTGGCTGTACTGCGCCATACGCACCGACGAAGGCATAACCGGCTACTCCGAATTCGGCGTGGGCGACCTCGCCAAGGGCATGCAGGGGCTTGCGCAAGACCTCTCGCGCCACATCATCGGCAACGACCCGCGCTGCGTAGAGCAACATTACACGAACATGGTTCGCTCATCGCGCTCGGCGTACAGCGGCGCGACCTGGATGGCGATTGCCGGCATAGAGCTCGCGCTATGGGACATCAAGGGCAAGGCGCTTGGCGTCCCCGTGCATGAACTCGTAGGCGGCCCCACCCGCTCCGAACAAAAGGTGTACTGGTCTCACCTAGTATCCTACCAGTCCAGCAACTACGAAACGCTGGGCAGACAGCCCGTCCGCGGCTACGACGACATCAAGGCGATAATGCGCGAAGCGCTGGACGCCGGCTACGACACCGTCAAGACCAACATCCAAATCCCGGGCGACCCGTACCGCACCATAAGCCAGGGCACGGCCGGCCCGCACGACCAAACGCTGCCGCGCGAGCTGCGAAACGCCGCCGTGAAGCAGATAGCCGCTATGCGCGAAGAAGCCGGCCCCGACGCCAACATCTGCCTTGATGTCAATGTGAACTTCAAGGCGGAAGCGCAGATACGCCTAGCGCAGGCGCTTGAGCCCTACGACCTGATGTGGATGGAAATCGACAACTTGGACGCCCAAAGCCTGCGTATGGTCAAAGACGCCACGCGCACCCCGATATGTTCGGGCGAACAGCGCCTTGGGCCGCTCAACTACCTGGATCTGCTGCAAAACCGCGCGATGGACTTCATGAAGTTGGATGTGCAGTGGCAAGGCTTCATACCCGCCCGCCGCGCCGCCAATATGGCAGAGGTATTCGACATCAACGTAGCGCCCCACAACTACAACAGCCACTTATCCAACTTCCAAACGATGAACCTGTGCGCCTCAATCAACAATGTGCGGATAAGCGAAAGCGACCCCGTGCAAGCGCCCTGGCGCGACGAACTCTTCACCGCCCTCCCCGAAATCAACAACGGAATGATGAAAATCCCCACCGCCCCCGGCTGGGGAACCGACCTGCGCGAAGATATGGCGAAGAAGTACGCATGGACGGGTTAGGGGCAACGGCAGCGCGCAAGAGCGCCTATGAGCGTAAAGCCGCGAGTAATCCCGACGGCAACCTGCTGCAGCTGCTGGAGCAGGCGGGGGCGTCACACGATTAGCCCCGCCCCCGCCGGCCGCCGCTTGCCTCCGTGAACCGACGGCTCCGCGCACCACTTGGCCGCGAGCATCCGCACGCCCTCATACACGGCGTCGTCGAAGCCCAGCATATCGCAGACCACGCGCCGATCCAGCAGCGCGCGATTGGCGTCGGCGTCGGCGAGATACGCCGGATGCAGCTCCAGTTCGCGGAACTCGTCGAAGATTTCTTGCGCCATCGCGAGCTGGGCGTCGGTGAGTGCGCGCAGGTCTAGGATGGGGAGGGATTCGATTGCGCTAATTGTTGTTACGCCCCTTCCGTCTTGTTGTCTGTTTGAGTGCCACCAAAATAGCAGCAAACCTAGGGAAGAATTTTCCCATAGGATAAAAGGAGCCTCGAGACGTTCATCATCGAAGATTATGTTGGGCCACGCCCTCCCTCCGATGGTTTTTTGATCCGTGAGCGCTGCCGTTAGCGGCTGAGAAGTGAACCTGAAGTCAAGAGTTAGATGCGCGCGGCTTGCGGTTGCCCAAACTTCGCCAGCTTGGTTTTCCATTCCCCTACGCGCCCGCAACTGCGAATCAGGTTCACAAACTATGCGGGTTTCATTCTTGGCGTTGTGGTTCCACAGCGCAGGATAGGTAGCGGTTGGTCGGAATGCTGTCTTGGTGAAACAGCCTTGGGGCGGCCTGCCGATTATGCTGAGGTGATACTTGCCGAATTGGGCTATGTCACCCAAGGACACCGTCTTTAGTTCAAGCGGCGTACCGCTTGTTGGAAGCCACAGTTTGGATTGAGTTAGCGCGTAAGCGGTTTGCGTGGTAGCAAAGTCCTTGATACGCACTGCTCCCCAGCCTTCGCCAAGCTCTTGTGGAGACGGCGTTTCAATTAGTTCGCCTACTTGTTCCTCCCCTACTTCTAAGGGCGTGCCGCCGTAGGGGCCGTCCTCAATTCGGCGCAAATCATCATCGGCGTTGAGAACGCTCTTCGCAATCAGATCGGCTTGTATAAATCCGGCCGGACGCTGATCCAGCGATGTGAACTTGATGGCGCTCATAGCCTTTTCATCCATCCCGCGTTTGCGCGCTATCACAAGACACTCCGCCATGCCGGTATCCGACGAAAACGCCATGTCTTCGCCATTGTGGGCTGCGATGCTGAACGCTTCCAAGTCTGTGTATTTACTCATCAGCATTCGACGGAATTTCTGCCACGATGTACCGGATGATGCCGCCAACGGCAGCACCAGCGCAAGCACTCCGCCGGGCTTGAGCTTGCGATGCGCAAGTCCCGCGAATGCGGACGCCATGCCGGCGCTTCCGTGATAGCAGCTATCTTTCTTGAGCGAAGCCATTCGGCTGCTCATAGCCTTTTGGTCTGCATCAGTACTGCCGAAAGCGGCGAAAGCGGCGGCGAATGTGCCTTGATATGCGCCTTCGTGCGTTACATTTCTGGTGAACGGCGGGTTCATTATCACGATGTCGAAGCCGTCAGACGGAAACTCCGTGAATGTGTACGCCGCCGTCTCTTCGCCCATGCTGCCGGTTCTCAGCGCAGGGTTGTTTGTGTTGACGGGCAGATCCAACTGCTCTCTTTGCAAAAGTTCCAGCGAGCCGAGTTTCACCTCGTCGTCGGGTTGCCGTCCATACGGCATTATGTACAGGCGCGATAGGTTAAAGCCCTCTTGCGGTTGAATGCCCGACAGCGTCGCCCCCGTGATGTGGATTGCGGCGGGCATTACATCGCAGCCGTACAGAATATCTTCCATCATCGGCTTGTGCAGCCCGGCGGCGTTGCCCCCGGCGCGCTCGTGGCGGTTGGCTATCTGCTCATACACGGCGGACAACAGCGCGCCCGTGCCGCATGCGAAGTCCGCCACGCGCAACCTGCCTATGGCGTTTGCGTCCGCCCAATCTACACCCTCAAGCTTGGAAACCGCGATGCGCGCAAGCAGCGCGGCGGATGCGGGCAGCGTATAGTAGGTGGCGAGAAACTCGCGGTCGGAGATGAGCCGTTGGAATATGCGCCCGGTGAGGTCGTGGGAGTTGCTTACGCCCAAAGAGTTCACTTCGCCGGCGGTGAACTCCAAAGTTTTCAGGATGCGCGAGGCGTTGTGGGGATCTATCTGCTCCAGTATGTCCATTGCGATGGCGAATATGGGCCAGTAGTTGATTTCGATGATTTCCGCCCAGGCGTCCAAGGTTTTCGCTTGGGGATTAGTAACGCCGTTGCCGCACACGTGGCGCGGGCGCTTGACGCCTTGGTGAATGCTGGCGATGCGCTCTTGGAACACGAGGGCGTTGGCGAGTATAGCGCACGCCATTCGGCGCGTCTGCGGCACATTCGGCATACTCAACCGCTGCGCTATATCTGCGATTACGCTAGGCGCGCTGGCGTCCATTTCGTCCATAATGCCGGCAACGCGCTCTATGCCTTCCCGCAACTTATCGGTAGCGGCGTCCACTTCGCTCTGCGATACGGACACCAGCCGTATCAGATCGGCAAGATCGGACGCCGTGCCGCTAATCCAACCCGACGCGGGAAAGCGCGTTTCGTCTTCATAGAACACGGCGTATTCCAAGCGCGCCGATAGAATTGCGCTATCCAGGTCTGAAGCATTCGCGACATCCGTCGGGTAGCGCAGCGCGATTGCGGCTTCGATGCGCTTGCCGCCGTCTGTCAGACGCAAGCCAAGCCGCGCCTTCGCCTCATCCTCGGCGGCGTATGCCGGCATATACTCCGCTTCCACCACTACGGGCGCGCGGTCGATTGCCGTAACCAGAATATCGGGCTGCAGGCCGGGATGGTCGCTGATAGCGCGCGTGGTTTCGGAGTGAACCGCGCAGCTCGGCAACATGCGTCGCAAGATAGCGCCGAGTGCGCTGTTCGCGCTTGGTTCGGTTTGATGCGGTGTAGTCATCAGAATATCCTTATTCGCATCGCATTCACAGCCGTCGTGTTTATTCAGTTCCGATGCAGGCTATTGTATGGGCGCTTGTTCTATGGGCGCAAGCGGCCGAATGTGCCTGCGCCGTCCAAAACAACGCCGAGCCGCAGCCGCACGCCAACCCCGCCGCTAACGACGACGGCTGCAACCCCTTGCAGACCCTACGCCCCCATCCCCCCTACACCACCTTGTACCCCGCCGTCTGAACCGCCGCCAAGCTCCCCTCGTCCCACGGATGCGCCCGCGCTACCTCTTCGTTGATGTCAGCACCCCAGCCGGGCCCGCTCGGCACCGTCATATACCCGTCCGTGATTTCGGGAACCGCCGTAGTCAGCTCATCCTTCCACGGCACGTCGTCTATGTCGATCTCCATTATCCGCACATTCGGCAGCGTGGCGCACAGGCTTGCGCTCACGAAGCTGGACAGGTGGCTGTAGTAGTTGTGCGGCGCCACATTGTGCTGATACACCTCCGCCAAATCCCCCACCTTCTTGGACTGGCTGAACCCGTTCCACGGCACGTCTATCATGAACATATCCGCCGAATGGTTCTCGAAGTACGGAATGTAGTCGCGCATATAGAACAGGTTCTCGCCCGTGCAGATGCGCGTTGTGGTGGAATCCTTTATCTGCCGCAGGCTCTTGGGTTCGTACATATCGATCTCCAGCCACAGCATATCGAACTGCTCCAGAACCTTGGCGATCCGCAGCGCCCCTTCCGTCTTGAAGTGGAAGTTCAGGTCCAAGTTGATGTCGATATCGTCCCCCACCGCATCGCGGAACGTGCCGATGAGCCGCTCCACATGCGGCATAAGCCACTTAGGCGCGTACTGATCCGTCGACCTCACGCCGCCGCTGAACCCGCCCCCGAATGTGGCGTTCTCGCCCGGCATTATGATGTTCGTCTTCAGCGCCGTGAACCCGCGCTCCTTGACCTCATGCCCCAGGTTGGTTATCGCATCCCACGAATCGATCGGCGGCGTCCCCAGGATGTCGTGATGCCGCACCCGCGAGCTGCCGCAGTGCGACCAATACACCCGCACCTTTTCGCGCGTCGGCCCCCCGAAAAGCTCCGCCACCGATATGCCCAGAGCCTTCGCCTTGATGTCTATGAACGCGCAGTCCAACCCCGCGATAGCCTTCGCCGCTATCCCGCCCGGACTCTGCCGCGTTATGCGGTACATATCTTGGAAGCGCATCTCAAACGCGCGCGGATCCTGCCCTATCAGCAGCGGCTTCATATCCCGTATCGTCCCCTCTATCCCGTGCGGCGACCGCCCGTCGCTGCACTCCCCCCAGCCCGTTATCCCTTCGTCCGTCTCCACCTTGACGAACATCCACGGACGCCAGCCCGCATCCACGATAAAAGTCTCTATGTTCGTGATTTTCATTCTCGCGCAGCCTTTCTTGTCTAATTTTGAACCCGATACTGAACCGCCCCGATAATACCACAAACGCGCTACGCTGACACATCCAACGGGTATTCTCAAAATTAAGTGGCATTAGATATAGTGATGAGTGAACTTCTGGTATTCTCAACACGTGCCGGCGTACTAAAATTGAGTTGAAATTGACGCCTAGTCCATACTTATAGCCGGCAGTCCCCCGATGCAAATAGCCTACTATTGCGACGATATGCAATACCGGCGTCGCGGCCCAACCGGCTACCCAAAGCCCGGACTTTCGCGCTACAAACGGACATATCGCTGCGCAGCGATTATCTTCACCGCTTTACCCCCGAGGCAATCGCAGCTATTATCCTGAATCAATCAAGCGGCAAGTTGAGATTAAGGTCATATCCGCTTGGCAAGATGTGGATATATGTGAGCGCCAATCGGGGTGATACGCGCAATTGGCGCTGGGATATAGATGGCGGTGGTGGAAGACGCTTCAGGCAATCGGTAAAAGACTTTGAGGTGGGAGACAGGAGCGAAGCCACATTCTTGCGTTTGTTGAAGCGGCTGTCGGACACGGAGCGTTACAGGCTCGACTCCTACGGGGTGTATGGCTGAAGTTGGATTGGATTCAACATACTTGCATGTGCAGAGAATATCGCAAATCCCACTCAACACTCTTGCGTTGAACCCTCTCATGCCCCATATTGACCTACCGCGCTCTGCAATTCATAATTGGCAGTCAGCGATGATCGCTAATTCATACGGAGGCGCTGCCCCAATGACCTATCAGTTTGTCCAATACAACCCCTCGGACGGCATCGGGCGCGTCGCGCTCAACCGCCCGCAGAAACTCAACGCCCTCAGCCGCGAACTCCAACTGGAGCTTGTGGACTGCCTGCAGCGCGCAGACGACGACCCCGACATTCGGGTTATGACACTCACCGGCAACGGCCGCGCCTTCTGCGCCGGCTACGACATCACGCCGCCTCAAACCCCCGACGAAGAGCGCGCCGCACAAGAACGCCGCGACAACATCCGCTCCGACATCCATCGCATGAAGCAAACCCCCAACACGATGGCGCAGATTCTCAACCTCAGCAAGCCCGTCATCGCAGGCATTCACGGCTACTGCATCGCCGGCGGCACCGACCTCGCCATGCACTGCGACATAGCCATCGCCGCGCACGACGCCCAAATCGGCTTCCCGCCCGTCCGCTCCATGGGAACGCCCCCAACCCATATGTGGACATACATGGTTGGCCCGCAGTGGGCGAAATGGTTCCTGCTCACCGGCGAATCCGTATCCGGCAAGCGCGCCGAGGAAATCGGACTCGTCTGGAAATCCGTGCCGCGCGCCGACCTGGAAGACGCCGTAGAAGACCTGGCGCGCACGATGGCGCGAATACCCTGGGAGCTTCTCGCCGCCAACAAGAGCATCGTCAACCGCGCGCTGGAGCTGATGGGACGCAATACCCTGCAGCACATCGCCGCCGAAACCGACGCCATAGCCCACCAAGCCCCCATCGTCAAAGAGTTCGCGCGCCGCTCCAAGGCGGACGGCCTAAAAGCGGCGCTGGAATGGCGCGACGGCCCCTTCCGCGACTATCGCGGCAGCCCCTAACCCTCTGCGTTAAAGCCACTCCCAACCACAACCCATTCGCCAACCCCTAGCCCCTAACCAACGGCATAACCTCAGCGGCGAACAGCTCCAGCTGCGCCGCCCTTATCGGTTCGGGAAACAGCAGGAAGAACCAGCCTATGCCGTAGTCCACATACTCCCGAATCTGAGCGGCGCACTGCGGCGGCGTCCCCACCACGGCGTTGCCCAGCGACGCCCGAAACTGCGCCGCCGAAACGCCCTGACGCGCCGCCTGATCGGCAAGCAGCGCATCCACCGCCGCATCATCGGCGCCGATGAACACCCGCGCATTATGGCTAGCCGCAATGTCCGACGGATTGCGCCCCACCGAGCGGCAGTGCGCCTCCAGCGCCTTGCGCTTGGCGGCGTGTTCGGCAATCCCAATATCGGCGCTCATATTCGTGATGTCCGCATGCGCCGCCGCCGCCCGCAGCAGATAGCGCTCCCCGTGTCCGCCGACGAGTATAGGCGGATGCGGACGCTGCGCCGGCGTCGGTTGGCACAGCGCGTTATCCAACCGATAGTGCGTCCCCTTGAAGCTAACCCGCTCGCCCGTCCACAACGCCTTCATCACGGATACCGCCTCGCCCAGCATAGCGGCGCGCTCCCTCATCGGCGGATACGCAAAGCCGTATGCGCGATGGTCCCGCTCGCCGCCGCCCGCGCCGATGCCCAGTATCAGCCTGCCCTCGCTGATAACATCCAGCGTAGCCGCCATCTTAGCCAGCGTAGCCGGGTGTCGATACAAGTTCGCCAGCGTCAGCGGCACAAGCCGAATGCGCTCCGTCTCAGCCGCGATAGCCGTCAGCGTAGTCCAGCACTCCAGCGTATTGACGCTAAGCAGATCATACAGCGACACCGCGTCATACCCCAGCTCATCCGCCCGCGCGCAGACGCCCCGCACATAGGCATAGTCAAACCCGCCCTGATGTATCCGAACCGCGAACTTAGCGGATGCCTTCATATCCGTATCCAATCGCCCCAATGCAACCTCACGCTGCTCACCAACAACCGACGGCATTTTGAGCGAATGCGGGGGTTGGACATCATATCGGCGTAAGCCGCAAGTTCTGCCGCCGATAAGCGCCGAAATCACCGCCTCACTCACACCGCTGCGCCCCGGTGCATCTCATACGGGATTTGGCAGAAGGTTATGCGCTGCGCGGTGAGTTCGCGCTGGCCGATGTATTTGCCGGGCGCGAATACGATTGCGCGCTTGGCGTGGGCGCTTTCGCTTACGGCGTCGCCGATGCGCTTGGCGCGCTCCGCGGTCAGCATGCCGGCGTTGCTGCAGAGATACTCCAAGTTGGGTTCGTATAGCAGATAGTACGCCGTTTCGTCGATTGTGTGAAAATACCCGTCATCGTTCTGCGGCGCAAGTTCGGATTGGCCGACGGATGCGCCGGTGGCGGTGTGCAACAGATAGGCGGCAAGCGCCGAATATGACTGCAGCGCCTCGCCGGTCAGCATGCTTTCGGCTTCGATGGGCTCGCCTAGTTCGCAATAGGTGAACGAGCCGCCAAGCCCCTGCTGCAACGCCTTATCGCGCGCCGTGGGAACGCCGCCGATGACGCGGCGCACGCGCTCGGCGGTGATGCTGTCGGCGTAATCTTCGCATTCCACGAGTATGAACTTGCGATTGCCGCCGTCTTCGTTGTTCAGCGCAAGTACGGCGTGCGCCGTGGTGCCGCTGCCGGCGAATGAGTCGAGGATGATGGCGTCTTCCTTGGTGGACAATCGCAGCAGATGCTCGACGACCTGAGTAGGCTTAGGATATTGGAATACTTTTCGTCTTCCAAAAACCGCCTCTAGTTCCTGCGTCCCCAATGCAGCAGTGCCGTTGTTGGGCGCATCGAACCAAGTAGTTTCCACACGCCCATATTCGGCAACTTCGTTATAGAAGACTTTTAACTGCGGCTTGCCGTCGCCCGATTTGCCGAACACAATCCTATTGTCTGCAAGCGCTTCTAAATACCTATCTTGGGTCATGCGCCAGCATCTGCTTTCGGGCGGCAGGAACTTTTCGCCCGTAACGGGATTTTGTATCTCATAAGTGAGGTTCGGTCTTATGTTGGGCGCATGGAACAGATCGGCTCGCCAAAGTCCCCTTGGGTCATTATCGGGGTTGCTGAACCTGTTATCCGAAAGCGGAGCAGGGTACATAGCAAAGCCTTCCGTGGTATGCCATCTTTCCGCATTTGATCTTTTCAAGCGTCTATCGGTTTTTCGGCGTATCTTTGCGTATGCCACAATATGTTCGTGATTCACGCTAATGTCCGTATCGTTCTGCACCGACGTTCTTGATTGCCATGAAATGTTCGTAACGAAATTCTCTGCGCCAAAAATCTCGTCCATAAGCATACGCAGGTGATGCTGTTCGTTGTCGTCTATTGAGACGAATATGACGCCGTCGTCGGCAAGCAGTTCTTTGAGTAGATGCAACCGGGGCCACATCATGCAGAGCCACTTGTCATGGCGTTCTAGGTCTTCGCCGTCGACTGCGCCGTTGTCTTTGAGCCATTGGCGCATAAGCGGGCTGTTGACGCGGTCGTTATAGACCCAGCCTTCGTTGCCGGTGTTGTATGGCGGGTCGATGTAGATGCACTTGACGCGGCCGGCGTATCTTGGGAGCAGTGCTTTGAGGGCGTGTAGGTTGTCGCCGTATATGATTAGGTTGTCATTCGTCGGCAAGTCGTTCGAGGAATCACCCCCCCCCCCGTACTTATGTTCTGTGTGGCGGATTTGCCCACGTCGGGAATTAGCGGCCGATATGGAACGGCTAGGTGGTGGGCGTAGATGTGCTGCTTGCCTTTGAAGTCTAGGGTGGGCATAAATTCCTCTCAATGCGCCAGTATAGCGCGCTTATGGTAGCAGACGGCGGCGCGTTTGCGCTAGACAGGGTTGGAGCGCGTGTTTGGCTAAGATTTCAACGCAAAGGCGCGGGGGCGCAAGGGGGGGCTCAGCCATCTCTCAGCCATTCGCCCCTACCCCATATCCCCCCAGTTCGCGCCGCTCTTTAGCTCCACGTCCAGCGGCACATCAAGCGGCAGCGCAGAGGGCATTATTTCCATTACGATTGCCTTCAGCCGATCCAGTTCGTCCAGCGGCGCTTCGAAGATGAGCTCGTCGTGGACTTGGATTATCATCCGCGAGCGCATCGCAAGCGCATCGAGTTGGCGCTGAATGCCTATCATCGCGATTTTGATGATGTCCGCGGCGGTGCCTTGTATGGGCATGTTGACCGCCATTCGCTCGCCGGACGCGCGCACATTGTAGTTGCGCGATTGCACTTCGTTGATGTAGCGCCGCCGCCCGCTGAGCGTCTCTACATAGCGCCGCTCTTTTACGCCGCGCTTGACCGAGTCTATGTATTCGCGTATGCCGGGATACTTGCTGAAGTAGGTGTCTATGAACTGCTTGCCTTCATCGGCGCTGAAGCCGGTCTGCCGCCGAATGCCAAACGGACTTAGCCCATACAGCACGCCGAAGTTCATTATCTTGGCGATGCGCCGCATTTCGGCGGTTACGGCGTCCATCGGGGCGTCATAGACGGACGCGGCGGTTGCGGCGTGAATGTCTTCGCCGTTGTGGAACGCCGTCAGCAAGCCCTCATCCTGCGATATGTGCGCCAGTATCCGCAGTTCTATCTGCGAATAGTCCGCGCCCAGCAGTGTCCACTGCGGCGCGTCTTCCGCCACGAATGCCTTGCGAACCTGCCGTCCCAGCTCGGTGCGAACCGGGATGTTCTGCACATTCGGGTCGCTGCTTGACACGCGCCCCGTCGCCGAACCCGTCTGATTGTAGTTCGTGTGTATCCTGCCCGTCTTGGCGTTCACAAGCGCGGGCAATGCGTCAACATAGGTGGACTTGATTTTGGAAACCTGCCGAAACTCCAATACCCGATTCAGCACCTCATACGCCTTGGGGTCGACGCCTTCGGCTTCGCCGGCGTCGAGCATTTCTTTGAGGCCGTCAAGCGCCGCGGCGTCGGTGGAGTAGCCGCTCTTTGTGCGGCGCGTGGGCGGCAGGCGCAGTTCGTTGAACAGCACATCCCCCAGCTGCCGCGACGAGTTGATGTTGAATTCGTGTCCCACCACTTCGTACATTCCCGCCTGTATGTCGGCGAGCTGCCCGCCCAGTTCGGCGGACATTCGGTTCAGCGCTTCTACATTTACGGCGACGCCGTTGCGCTGCATCCGCACAAGCACCGATACCAGCGGCATTTCCACCGCGTCGAACGGCTCGCGCGTGCGGTTTTGTTCAAGCCTATCCGCGAACACATCCACAAGGCGGCGCGTCATATCGGCGTCCGCGGCGGCGTATGGGGCGGCGGCGGCGATCTCGACCTTGTCCATCGTGAGCTGCTTCCGTCCGGTGCCGATGAGTTCGCTTATGGGCGTCATATCTTCGCTGAGCTGGGTCTGCGCCAGCTGCTTCAGCCCAATCGCCTTGATGCCGCTGAAGTGCGCCGCGAGCATCGTGTCGAATGAGAGCGCGCCCACCTTGACGCCGTAGTTTTCAAGCACGCTCAAATCGTAGTTGGCGTTATGGGCGGCGAGCGATGCCTTGCCGTTTTCCAGCAGCGGGCGCAGCCGATCCAGCACATAGCCGCGCTCAAGCTGCCTGCCGTCTTGGTGTCCCACCGGCACATACCACGCCTTGCCGGCGGCGTTGGAGAACGACAGCCCCACAAGTTCGGCGGTCATCGCCGCCTGCGATGTGGTTTCGGTGTCAAACGCCACGATGTCCGATGCGTTCAGCGCCGCAAGCATATCGTCAAGCGCCGATTCGGTGTCCACTATCGTGTAATCGGTATCGTCGGCGGGCGGCGCGGCGTCCATAAGGCTCATCTGAGCGGCGCCGGCGGCGGGCGCGGGGATGCGGTTGACCATGCTGACGAATTCCAGTTCGCGCAGCAGCGCCACCACATCGGCGCGGTCGAAGCCGCCGAAGCGCGCGGCGTCGAGGTCGAGCGTCGCCGGGGCGTCGCGGCGTATGGTGGTCAGCATCTTGCATTGGAGCGCCAGCGCTTCGTTTTCGCGCAGGGACTGCTGTATGCGCGGCGGCTTGACGGCGTCCAGATGTTCGTAGATGCCCTCAATGCTGCCATACGCCGCAAGCAGGTTGACCGCCGTCTTGATGCCCACGCGCGGCACGCCCGGTATGTTGTCCGACGTATCGCCCTGCAGCGCCTTTATTTCGGCCACCAATTCCGGGCCCAGCCCGCTGTAGCGCTCGCGCACTTTCGCCGCGTCGTACAGCGTTGCAGTGCGCGCGCTTGAGGCGAGCAGCACGCGCACATGCGGCGATACGAGCTGCAGGATGTCGCTGTCCCCGGTGAGTATGAGCGTCTCGATTTGGCGCTCTTCGGCTTGTCTGCCGAGGCTGCCGAGCAGGTCGTCCGCCTCAAAGCCGGGCGCCTCGAAGATAGGCACGCCAAACGCCTGCATCAGTTGGCGCACGCGTCCGAACTGCCCGCGCAGCTCAGGCGGCGTAGGCGGGCGGTGCGCCTTGTATTCGGCAAACGCTTCGTGCCGAAAGGTGGGCGCGGACACATCGAAGGCGACGATGCAGTGGGACGGCTTCCATTCCTCTATGGTTCGCAGGAATGCGTTGAGATAGCCATAGACGGCGGAGACGTCTTCGCCGCTGCGCTGCACGGTTAATGGTTCGCGGATGGCGTGGAACGCCCGATGCACGAGCGCGTGTCCGTCAATCAGGATTAGCAGCGGGCTTGCGGGCGTGTCTAGCAGCGGGGCTGCGCCGGCGGGCGTGGAGGTCATAGGCTTCACCTTGCGATACATCGGGATAGCGGGATAGGGCGCAGCCTGATTATACACTTGTGGGGTGAGGGGTTCACAAGGCGGGGGAGGGTTTTGGTGAGGGGGGATGGGGGGATATGGGCGCAGGCTACTCTTCCCCGCGCTCTGCGATGTACTGAAGGGTTCGCTCGTAGCGCGCCTGCGACCTAGTCCACATGTAGGCGGGACTGCCAAGCGCCCGTTCCAAATCCGCCGCGATTTCGGCGGTCACGTTTCGCTCGCAATTGAGGATTTCGTCGACTACATGCGTAGGCCTGCCCATTCGATCTGCAAGATCGCACGACGTCATTCCGATGAATTCGATTTCGTCTTTCAGAAACTCCCCCGGATGCACGGCGTAGTCGGAGTATATCTCAGTGCCGATTTCAGTGGTCATAGCACGCTCAGCGCTTCGCAGACTATCCTGCGAGCCTCAGAAGGGTTTTTAAGGACATGCTCCCATATCCGTATAGTTTTCCAACCCATCTTCTCAAGTTCGGCATTTACCTTAACGTCACGGGCTTTGTTTCGCCGCAGTTTCTCATCCCAATAGTTCTGGCTCGATTTAGGGCGGACATAGCATTTCGGGCATCCATGCCAGAAACAGCCGTCAACGAAAACTGCTACTTTATGCTGTGGAAAAATGAAATCGGGCTTGCCAACAAGGGAGGACGAGTGCATCTTGAACCCCGATATACCTGCGCCTGCCAGCGAACTCCGAAGCCTCCGCTCCGTAGATCGATTACCGCGCGAGCGTATGCGGGACATATTCTTTTTGCGGTCTTGCGGTGAGAGGTTATCTGTCATGTCATACGGAGAAAACCATGCGGTAGGTTTCTTCGTCTATCTTGTAAAAATCAACGTCTGTACGCCCATAGCGTTCTAGGTCTTCTTTCTTTACGAAAGATCCCGACGGCACGCCAATCCTATTTCTGAAGTACTCCCCCATACGGCTATTTTTGTCAGGGGTGTGTATTGCCTTCCCATTATCTTGGCGGCGCACACATATCAATGATTTATCATCATCGGTAATTATGGTGAAATGCTCACCCCTAGGCGGGAAGAAGTCCGTGTTATAAACACCAGCAGGTATGCTGATATAAGCTTGGTCGGGATCACGGCCTGGACGCTGACCCCAGTTCAAACCTGAGACTTCATGCACCTGCCCGGTTCTTCTGTTAAGAAGAGATATTTTTGCATGGGGAAGTTCTGCCAATTTGTCCGATATTTCCCCAGTGTTTTCGTCTCCAGCCAATTCATCGGGTTGTCTGTCGTAAATTTCGATGTGGTTATCTACATGGGGATCCATGCAGTCAATTGTGTCCTGCCGAACAATCCCGAAATAGTCGTGAATCGCTTCTGCATCGCACTTAACCATAACTTCTCTTCGCGATCTGCCGAAAGCCGCCTGAGTGTAGTTCGCAGAGCCGGCGAAGCCGCTTACAGGATTGCCGCTGGCGTCATACCAAGCAAATGCTTTGGAATGAACGGGTGGGGCATACACTACATATCGGCATTCAAACAAACCGTCGTACTCATGAGCGATTTCCTGGAATCCCTCATGGTCTTGCTTAGAAATGCCGTCGTGTACCGCCATTCCCACAATCAGCTCAATCCGGACGTCTTTTCTTCTTATGAAGCCATTCCGCCTGCGGTTATCGCGGATGAGGCTGCGAAAATGCCTAGACACCATAGTCGCACTCGCATATCCAGACACGATGTAGAGGCTGGAATACTGATCGAACGGCTCGATGAGAACTTGTTCAAACAAATTATCAGTAAGCACGTCTTTTCTCCAAAAGTCTAGGCTGTGCAGAGCGGTTGGGGTACGTTTTGCCATTGACAGATATATTAGCCCCAACGGATTCGTACTCTACGCCCGCGAAGCAGTCCAAAATGGCATTGAAAACCATTTTTGCACCCAATGGCGGCAGAGCCATTCCAACCTGCCGTCTGACGCTCTCTTTTGAACCGGAGAACTCAAAGTCATCCGGGAAAGTTTGGAGACGAGCTCTCTCACGGTTAGTAAGGGCGCGGTCTTCTTCCCAATGATAGACGTGAGTCCCGCCGCCGCCGCTGCCAGTTACGGTATATGCAGGTTTGTCGGGATCGAGGCGTTTGTATATCTGGCTAATTTCCGCGCCTTTCACGTTGATTTTCAGGCGATCCGGCAGGTCTGCCGTAAATGCGTTCTCGCCAGGCTTAATACGCTGAAGTCTTTCAACGACCCAATCAGCCTGTTTAGTGCGTTCATTGTTTGGAGCGTCGGAAGGTATCGGCGGGGATTCAATCGCATCTCTGCTCGTTATGGGAACCGAGGACAGAGGCGCAGGCACCTTGAATTGTATCCTAACGTCTGAACGAATCCCGACGATTATTATGCGGTGTCGGGCTTGCGGCACGCCGTACTCTTCAAACCGGTAGAGATGAGGCGTTATGATGTATCCGGCCTCCTGCATTTCTTTAAGGATGATTTGAAAGGCGCGCCCATCATTGGCGCTTCTCAGTCCGCCGACATTCTCAGCAAAAAACCATTGAGGCTTAAAACGCTTCAGAGCTCTTATTCCATATGAATACAGAGGACCGTACACGCCATCCATGCCTTTTTGTTCGCCAACGACGCTAAAGTCGTTGCAGGGAAACCCGAAAGCCAGCGCGTCAATCGGTGCGCGTTTTGCGAGTTTAGAGAAATCCAATTCTCTAACATCGCGATTGATCACCTTGTCGGGCTTGATCTTGATATTCTGTCTATAGGTTTTGCAAGAATCCTTGTCGAAGTCATTTGCCCAAGCATGCTTAATTGAATAAATCTTGCCATTGCTTTCCGCCTTAGCCCATGAAGCGCCAAGAGCCAGGCCGCCGGGGCCGCAGAACAATTCTCCAAATCTGAACTGCATGACTTTGCCCGCTCCATCCTTCTCTGATTGATAGCAATTCGATACGCATATAATATACATGTATATTTTGATGTCAAGTGTTTTACAATGCAATGCGGATAAATTTCTAATATAAGCCGTCGTAAGCGCTGCTGGGTGCGCTAGGCAGTCAGCCCCACCCGCTTGTTGGCGGCTTTGGCGGCGCGCTCGGCTATTCTAGGCGGCTATCCCAGCAGCACCAGCGCCCATACCACTACCGCCAGCGCTATCGCGACGAATACCGCCGCCGAGCCCATGTCTTTGGCGCGGCCGGATAGTTCGTGAAACTCGTCGCCCATTCGGTCTATCGCCGCCTCGACCGCGGAGTTCAGCAGCTCTGTGATAAGCACGAGCAGCAGCGTGCCTATCAGCAGCGCGCGCTCCACGCCGTCGCCGCCAAGCCATACCGCTATCGGCGTCAGTATCAGCGCCAGAACCACCTCTAGCCTGAACGCCGGCTCGCCCGTGAATGCGGCGCGAAATCCCCTGTACGAATACCCCATAGCGCGCACTATTCGCATAATGTCCAGCATATTGCCTAACCCCCGTTTTGCCGATTGCCGTCGATTGCCGCTAACTGCCGCCCGCGGTTCGCAATCGCGTATGTATTGCGCGCGTCTATGTTATCGCCCGCGCGGTTAAGCCGCTTAGCCCGCGCCGCAGCATCGCTACACTTGCAAGCGTCTCAGCGTAGGTCTGAGCATGCCCAGCCATATCACAAACGCCATCATCGCAAGCGCGCCCATCGCAAGGGACATGGTCCAGCTGTAGTAGTCCGCCACCACGCCGAGCGGCAGCGCGCCGATGTAGTGCATCGCGGCGCCGATAAGCCATAGGCTCATCATCCGCCCAAGCAGGCGCGGCGGCGTGGTCAGCTGCAGGATGGACGTCCCCACCGATATGAAGCCGGTGAAGCCTATGCCCGTCAGAAACAGCATTAGCAGCGATACGCTGTACCACGGCGTCCACGCGAATATGAACAGCGTTATGCCGAACAGCACTATCATTCCTATGAGCAGCAGGCTTTTGTGGCGCGTGTTGCCGAGCGATGCGATGAACATATTGCCCGCAAGCGAGCCTATGCCCGCCGCCGAAAGCAGCACGCCGGCGCCGTCCGCTTTCAGGCGCAGCACCTCTTTGCCGAATGCGGGCAGCACCTGCACATACGCCGCCCCGAAGAAGCCGAATGCGAAGCTTAAGCCCACCATCGTGAAGGCTATCGGCGTTATCGCCACATAGCGCAGTCCCTCCGACATATCGTTCAGAACGCTGCCCGGCCGCCGCTCGCTGCGCGATTCCACGCCGGTCATAAGCAGCAGGAACACGCAGCCCACGCCATAGCATACGGCGTTGAAGTAGAGCGCGTGTCCCATTCCGACGTACTGAATTATCCATCCCGCAAGCGATGGGCCGATAATGCGCCCCGTGTTGAACACCGCCATATTCAGCGAGGTGGCGTTCATTATGGCGTCCCTATCTACCAGATCGCGCACAATCGCCATTCGCGCCGGCATATTGATGCCCTGAATTATGCCCAGTACGAAGGCGATGCCGTACAGGTGCCAGATGGATATGAGCTGATACAGGGTTAGCGTGGCGGATATTGCGATTAGCACGGCTACCACGGCTTGGCTGTAGAACAGCAGCCAGCGCCTGTCGACTCTGTCCGCCACGATGCCGCCGAATATGAGCATAAAGAGGTTCGGCATGCCGTAGATGAATATGAGCAGCCCAAGCTGAGACGCCGAGTTGGTGAGCTGCAGTATGAGCCAGCCGAAAATCAGGAACTGCATCCCGATAGCGCCGGCCTGCCCTATGCCGCCGAACCAGTACAGCCGAAAGTTGCGATAGCGCAACGCGTCGAACGTCTGCGTGAACGCCTGCGCGTTAGAGAGCGCCGCCGTCAGTTGTAGCGCCAAATTTCACCGCCGTATGCCGTATGCAAGCGCGCTAAATATACCCGTTTCGGCGCCGCTTGTCATACCGCCGCCGCCAGTTGCATCGCGCATCGCCGCCGCGCCTCGGTTCGCAAGCGCTAATTCGCAATTGCGTACCGCCCGCATCCCCGTTATCTTGTTCAATCCCGCCAATCCGCCGGCTCGCCGAATGCGCGCGGGTTGCCCGCTATTTACCCTTGCCAACGCAACGATGCGGTGTTAATCTCAATTCTACCTTATACGGGAGAACGCATTGCAAAACGCACTGCTCCATAGGCTACTGCGCGAGCCCATATTTTACGGGAATTTCATCGTCGCGGCGGGCTTTTTCGCGCTGTTCGTGTCTATGGGCGCGCGCAACGGCTTGGGCGTATTCATCAAAGAGATGGAGGCCGACCGCATATGGGACAACCGCGCCGAAATCTCCGCCGTTATCGCAATCGGCACGATGGTCAACGCGCTGACGCAGCCGTTCTTGGGCAGGCTGTACGACCGCTACGGCGCGCGCATCGTAATCTCCGCAAGCCTGCTTGTGCTTGGCATTGCGACGCTCACGCTCACTTTCGCCGGCCTGGTAATCCCCGATTTCGGCATCGACATCGCATTCCCCGGCTTCAGCGTCGGCATAACGCCGCTCCCCGGTCTGCTCGATTTCAATATCGGCATCGGCGGCTTCACCTACACGCTCACCAGCTCGCTGATATATCTGATACTCATATACGGCTTTGTGATGTCCACCGCATCCAGCGGCGTATCGCTGGTAACGGTGCATTCCGTGCTATCCAAGTGGTTCTACCGCAAGCGCGGCATGATGCTCAGCATAGCCACATCCGGCGCATCGGTGGGCGGCATGCTGCTAACCCCGTTTGCGTCGTTTCTCATAGCCAGCGCGCATTGGCGAATTGCGTGGATAGCGCTTGCGATGTTCGTGCTGCTGCTCGCGCTGCCGATTGTGCTGATAATCATGCGCGACACCCCAAGCGAGGTTGGCGAAAGACCGGACGGCGACAAAAGCGATCCCACGCCCGCCGCCAACGGCAGAGCCGCCGACAGCGCCAGAGCTGTGGCGAAAGCGCCGTTGGAAACCGATAGATGGAAGAGCGCGCTTAGGTCGCCGCCCTTCCTGCAACTCTCCGGGGCGTACTTTGTCTGCGGCGTAACGACCATCATCATAAGCGCCCACTATGTCCCCTTCGCGCTTGACTTGGGCATATCCCAGGGCGTCGCCGGCCTTGCATTCGGCTTCATGCAGGGATTGAACGCCGTGGGCGTACTCGTCGTAGGTTTTCTTGCGGACAAATTCAGCCGCAAGAACCTGCTGGGGACTATCTACTTCATCCGATTCCTCGCCTATGTGATGCTGGTAGCGCCCGGCTTCGCGGGTCAACTTTGGGGCGTGTCCATACCGCCTTCAATCGCCATATGGGGATTCGCGGCGCTTGCTGGGGTGTCTTGGATAGCCACGCCGCCGCTCACAAGCTCGCTGACTGCGGACATATACGGCGTGCGGCACATCGGCACGCTGAACGGGCTATCTACGATGTCCCACCAAATCGGCGGTTCGATCAGCGTGTTTATGGCGGGCGTGTTGTATGTAATATACGGCGCATACGAAATCCCGTTTGCGTTAGCCGGGCTTACGCTGCTAGGCGCAACCCTCGCCAGCTACGCCGTGAACGAGCGCAAGTTCTCTATCCGCTACCAGCCCGCGCCCGCCGCCGCAACCGCAGGAAAGGCCGACTAATGCCGCTGCTGTCCATCGCCGCCCACCACTCCGAACCCGGCGATCCGGTGCTGATCGACTGGATAATTCACATCATCCAAAGCATCACCGGCTTGGGTTCGCTGCCCCTAGTCATCATACTGGGGCTAATCGTGGTGGCGATCCCCGTGGGGATACTTGCGGTATTCCTAGTACAGCGCGCCAAATTCGACGCCTAGTTCGTCGGCGCTAGTCAGCGCGTCTGCAGCGCATTGACGGGGGCGCCGCGAGTTGCGCCTTGCGGATAAGGCAAGGCATAGGGTTCGTTAGCGCGTCTGCAGCGCGTTGCCCGAAATCTCAGTTATGCTGTCCACCCGCAGCAGCGCCGCCACGCCGATGCGCTCAGGGTCTCTGTCCAGCTCAGGCTGCGGCGTTACGCTCATCACGCGGTCGCGCACTTCACCCTCGCCGTGCAGCGTAACCCTGCCGTGAAAGCGCCAATGAATGCGCTCGCGGTTGTTGCGATAGAATATGACCGCCTGCGGATTTTCGCCGATGTTCTCCACGGCGGAGCGCATAGACCGTTCCCACCAGCACAACGTCTCGGCGTCATACACCGCCACGCTGCCGCGCATGCTTATCTGCGGCTTGCCGTCCGCCGACGCCGTCCCCACGATGCACGGAAAACCGTCCGCAAGCGCATTCGTTATCAGCTCGCGCATCTCCCCCACAATCGCTATCGCCATAATCAGCGCTCCTTTTCTCTCTCTTCTTCATTGGTAACGTCGATAAAGACAACATTGATAACAGCATCGTCTTGCGCCGTTAAGCGCAACGCTTTCTGTCATAATATCAAAGACTGCCCGAATAGGCTTGCGATTGCAATTATCAAGGCTAGATTGTCCCGCCGCAATCGGCTTAGGCGCTTGACATATACGGGCGGTATATACAAGATATTCCGTGTTCCGTCCCGACGCGCGGCTAATTTGCGACGACTGCCCATATGATCGATCAGCGCCAACGCTTAATAACGCCTAATCGTTTAATCCCAATCGCCTAACAAGGAGCGCATTATGCCCAAGATGAGTGAACGGCAGACGACCGAGTTCTTGACGGAAGGCAGCAATATGATGCGCTTGGCTACGCTGACGACGGAAGGTTGGCCGTATGTCGCGCCAATCTGGTATCACTACGAAGACGGAGCGTTCTATGTTGCGGGACGGCGCAAGGCGATATGGGTGGCGAACATACGGCGGGACGCGCGCGTGTCTTTCTGCATAGACACCTGCGATGCGCCGTACAAGCGGGTTTCGGCGCTGGGACTGGCTGAGATTGTGGATAGCGCATGGCTGGG
This sequence comes from Dehalococcoidia bacterium, assembly GCA_965203895.1. Lineage (GTDB taxonomy): Bacteria > Chloroflexota > Dehalococcoidia > Lucifugimonadales > JADFKI01 > Bin90. The sequence continues at coordinate 1,499,020 of CBDBDI010000003.1, forward strand.
CGAATGGCGCGCGTGGGCGGTGCGCTATCGCGGCGAGCAAGAGGGCGGGCAATACTACGAAGAGACCAAGCACATGCCGCGCGCCTACATCCGAATCACGCCGCGCAAGCTGACCACATGGGCGGGGCCCGGCTGGCATCCGCGCTATGAGGAATAGCGGCGAACAGCGCCAACCCGCGAATTCTTTTACCCACAGCGCCTAGCGCAAACGGAGGTAGCCTATGAGCGCCGTTAGACGAATAGTTGGAGCGCTACTGATTCTGACTGCGGCGGCAGTGGCGTTCTTCGCGATATTCGATCCCCTCTTCGAGGACGCCCTATTCGTATGGCCCTACCTCAACCCGATTATGTTCGTGGCGCTGGCGTTGGGGACAAGCGTCGCCTTTCACATCAAGCGCGACGCCGCGGCGAGCGCCGAATCGAGCGCAATGCGCCGCTTGGAAGCGGGGGCGCTGTTCTACGGCTTTCTGTTCGTGGGCATCCTGTTCATGTCCAACTGGCTTAATGCGATACTCGACGATTCGCAGCGCGATGCGCGGTTTCTGGTATGGTACTTCATCAACGCCGTGTTCCCGGTGATGGTGGGCTACTGCGGCGTCTATCTGCTACGGCACAGCGGCGATTAACCCGAATAGCGGCACTGCAGACGAGACGGGCCTCCGCAAGCGCTTGGATTTCGCAGAACGACAAGTTCGCCGTCGGGCTGCCGACGAATGCTTACCGCTTATCAGGCGCATAGGCATACGGGCAGCGAATAGAGAGGCAAGGGCAGATATGGAAGCGCTAAATCGCATCGTGGGCGCGGTTCTCATAGCCATCGCCGCCATAATCGGCATTCACACGGTCATAGAGCCCGCCTACTACACATCTACGGCGGCGGCGGCGTACAGTCCGGTATGGGCGTACATCAACCCGCTGTCGGCGCTGGCAATGGTTTTGGGCGTGATATATGGCTACATCCGCAAGCGTTCATTCGCCCACGAAAGCGGCGCGTCCGTCGCCACTTGGGGACGCTTGGCGGCTAACACGCTGTTCTACGGCTTTGTGTTCACCGGCATCGTGTTCTTCGCAAGTTGGTTCATGCTGCTCAGCCCCGGCCATACTGTACTGGCGGCGGACTCCGCAGGGTTTCTCTGGATAATCGTGGACGCGCTTATGCCGGTGCTGTCCGGCGCATTGGGGATAACGCTGCTGCGCGGGGAATAAGGCTTGCCGAGCGCGCGGTTAGCGGCGTTTCGCGCAGGGATTGGCAGAGCAGGCGGCGCAGCGCGCGCCTTAATTTCGGCGGGATATTCGGGATATACGGGGGATTGCAATGGAAGCGCTTACACGGATTATCGGGTGGCTTCTCATCGTGGTGGGCGCTGCGGTGGGGATATTCATAATGATAGAGCCGCTGGTGTACACATCAACGGACGCGCAGCCGTACAGCCCGCTATGGGACTACGCGCTCGATCCCGCCATTGTGATAAGCATTCCGTTGAGCATCGCATTCGCGTATATCCGCAAGCGCGGCGTGGACAAAGAGGGCGCTGCCGGGGTAATCACCTGGGATCGGCTGGCGGCGAATGCGCTGTTCTACGGCTTTCTGATTGTGGCGATCCTGTACTACTGGGACTTGGTCGCTCAGGTGAACGCGGACACATTCTTCGGCGGCGGCGATGCGGTTTTCGGCGCGATGTGGGTCATCATATACGCGCTGTTTGCGCCGTTAGCCGTAACGCTGGGCGCATCAATGCAGCGACGGGAAGGTGCCGCTTAAGAGTGAGTGCCCGCCAATTCTGCGCCAAACGAGAATGCCGCGTATAGACGGATTGACAGAAAATCAAACGGCGTTAGGATCCAACAACCGAACATTCCAATCAGCCGAAGACAACGAATAGGAGGACTGCGCATATGGATGTCGCAAGGCGAATCGTCGGAGCGTATCTCATCATAATCGCGGCGGTAGTCGGGGTATTCTCGGTAGTGGAGCCGATGATCCATACATCTACGGCGGATTACCCGTACAGCCCCATATGGGAAGTCATCAACTATTTCACCGGGCTAGGGTGCGTACTGGGCGCGATATTCGCGTTCATTCGCAAGCGCGCGGTGGACGCCGCATCGGGCGACGCCGTAACTTGGACGCGGCTGGCGACGAGCGTGCAGTTCTACGGCATACTGGCGGTGGCGCTGCTATACTACTGGAACTGGTTCTTCCATCTGAACATGGAATACTATGCGCCCGTCGACCTGGGGGTATTCGGGCTGTCGTGGAAGCCGACGGATGTGGCGTTCCCGCTGGTCGCCGGCTCGATCGGCATCGGCATGTGGGGCGGCCGCGCCACCGACTAGCGGGCGGCGAATAGACGGCGTCCGCGTAACGCCGCCAAACCGGGCTAGGCAAAGTTCTCGCCTACTCGTCGAATGTCAGGGACACCTTGAGCGCGCCGTCTTCGCGCGATTCCGCGAGGTCAAACGCTTCCTGCACCTGCGATATGGGGAAGCGGTGGGTAACGAAGGGCGCCATATCTATTGCGCCCTTGGTGATGAAGTCCACCGCGAGTTGGAATGCGGGCAGGCCGGGTTCGTCCTGCGCCCCGAATGTGGAGTAGATGTCCAGCCGCTTGCGAAAGAAGGTGTCCCAGTCAAACGGCACGCGCTCCATCGTAGGCGGCAGCCCGAACACCGCGATAGTCCCCAACGGCTTGACCGTCTTGAGCGCCTGATTCAGCGTCTCCACGCTGCCGCACGCTTCGATGACCACATCCGCGCCTTCGCCGCCGGTCAGATCCAGCACGGCGTCGGTGGCGCGGTTGCCGGTTACATCGATCGCTTCGTCGACGCCCATGCGCCTGCCGGCGTCGAGGCGCGCCGTTACCGGCTCCACGGCGATTATGCGGTGCGCGCCCAATCGTCGCAGCATAAAGTCGTGGAACAGCCCCACGGATCCCTGCCCCAGCACGGCTACCGTCTTGCCCAGCAGCGGCGGAAGCTTGCGCGCGCCGAACACCACGGTGCCGAGTTGCTGCGCCATAAGCAGATGCGACGGCGGAACGCCGCTTGGCAGTTTCAGCAGGAACTGCTCTTCAATCATCTGGTAGCCGGCGAACACCTTGGACTTCCAGATGTTGGGAGCGGTCAGAACAAGATCGCCTTCTTCGAAAGCGGTATCGCCCGGATCAACGACTATGCCCACGCCCTCGTGTCCGGGGTAGCCGTGCGGCAGCGGGAATTCGTGGGCGTTCCAGCCCATATAGACGATATGCAGATCGCTGCCGCAGATGGACGCAAGGCTGGTGCGAACCAGCGCATGCCCCGGTTGCATAGCGGGAATCGGCACGTCGTCGCATCGGAGCCGCCTAAGGTCGGTCGCAACCGCGGCGGGCATCATAGTCATTGCTTGTTCTCCTACGCTTTTTGCTGGCTTGGGTTAGTCGCGCTTGGACTTTGGCTTGCGGAGCTTCGGCAAATCATCGAAAGGAATGTCCTTCTCTTTCGCCCAAGCCTCTAACTGTATGGTGTGTTCACGGTGAGCTAGTTCAACGCCTTGCTTAAAGCCCTGCGCGAAGCCTTGTTCGTAACCCTGCTCAAAGCCCTGTGCGACATCTTGCTCGATGTACTTTCGTTTGATGATTTGCGCCAGTACCATGATTGCCTCCACAAAGAGCGCAATGTTCCCCCCGCGCTTTTGATTGTTCCGGCTAGTCGCGCTTGGACTTTGGCTTGCCGAGATTCGGCAAGTTCTCGATCGGAATGTCATTCTCTTTAGCCCAAGCCTCTAGCTGCTCAGTGTGTTCGCGCTGAACTTCCTCTCTGGCTTCCTCGCGGACTTCCTCTCTGCCCTGCGCTCTACCCTGCTCGAACTGCCTTCGCTTGACGATTTGCGCCAATACCATAGTTGCCTCCACAAAGAGCGCTATCACTAGCGCGTTGACCGCTGCGCCGATTCCGGTGGGGCCGGAGCCTCTGACGATTTCCAGCAATGTAGCGGGTACGGGGGCGTCCGCGCGCTGCTGCAGCTGATAATAGGCGTCGATTGCGATACCCACAACGCACTGAACCCAAAATATAACGAAATACAGGGTGAGCATTGCGGGGGACAGCGACCATATCGCCACCCGTTGCTCCGCCGGGCGTTTCGTTGTATTCATTGCAGGGTTGCGCTCCGCCATCCGTATCCGCTTTCATAGTGTAGCAAAACGGGGCGCGTGTCAACCAGTTCGGCGCGCGGGATATTCTCACTCTTCAGTGAGGGTATAGTGGCATCCAAATAGCTGTTTAGGATGTAATTATGACGCGCGAGCGGTCATATCGACACGACATCAGATGCCGCCACTGCGGCTCCAATTTGATGCCCAAAGACGAACACACACGAGGTAGGCAAAGTTCACAAGCGTGGCGGTTGCAAGCGGAAATATATGGTGGACGCCAAGTAGCCGCACTTCCCTGATCATGTCAAACGGCAGGCGGTTCAGATGTGCGTTGAAGGCGCCAGCATATCCGCGGCGGCGCGCGTAGTGGGCGCAAGCGTTACCACGGTGAGCCGTTGGCTAGGAAAAGGGGAGAAGTCGCGTGTGAACAGATGAGCGCAATGAGCGTTAGGGGCGCGAGTGACAGAGCTCCGATAATCGCCGCGTCGACGATATAGCTTGACGAAATGTGGACATACTTGGGTGCTAAACGCAAAGAAAAGCGCAATAGCGTGTGGGTTTGGACAGTGGTGGTGGAAGAGCTCTACGGGAGCGGGTGGATGGACTTTGAGATGGGCGGCAGGGATGAAGCCACTTTCTTGCGCTTGCTGGAGCGTTTGCCGGACGCGGAGCACTACGAGACTGACGCTTACGGAGTGTATGGGGCGCTGCCGGTCAACAAGCATGTGGTTGGGAAGTACGGCGCGGTGAACTGGAACGAAGGGTTGCATTCGATGCTGCGCGGCAAGTTGAACCGGTTAGTGCGTCTGACAAAGGGATGCGCAAAGAGCGTTGAGACGCTGGGGAATCTGCTTGCGCCAGTGTTTGCCTACAAACTGAAACTTAATACCATTTAAGAGTGAGAATACCATTTTCGTTTGGCAGTAGCAATAGACAACCTGATAAGATATAGTTTGTCATTGCCGATTGGAACTCCGAATTTTTCGACCAACTCGGCGAATTCGCTGAACCGCTTCGGCGCCGATTAAGAGAAACTTGCGTGGAATGGTAAGATGGGCAAACGCCGCGCGGCTGTGATGCGAATGCCGATTTTGTTGGGGGCGGCGCTGCTGTGTCTTGCGGGATGCGCGGGGCAAGCCAACCCCGATGCCTGCGTTAAGGATGGCGAAATGCTCCGCTACGGGTTCTACGCATTCTTTGCGCCTATGAGTTTCAGCGCCGATGAGAACCCTGCGTCGGTTGGCTTCAATACTCATATGGGCTATGAGGCGGACATACTGACCGCTTTGGAGGCGATGGACGGGGCAGGGTTGGCGTTTGAGCGCAAGCCTATCGCCGAATGGGATGATATTTGGCTGAAGCCGGCCGGCGCTGATTACGACTTAGTAGGGGGCGGCATTACCATTCTTGAATCGCGCACTTTGGACGCGGCGGGCGAAACGGCGGTTATGTTCACATCGGGACATGTGAGCTTTCGCCAATCGCTTCTTGCGCGCGCCGCGGACGTGGGGCGGCTTGCGACGCATGACGCGTTGAGCGGCGACGTGCGCGTCGGGGCGCTCGCCGGCACTACGGGCGAGGCGCGCTTGCTGGAGCTGACGGGGCTTGTGAACGATGACGGCGTTCTGATTGCGGGCATACGCATTGAGACGCCCAACGGCATACTGACCGCCGACGGCAGCGCCGATTATGTCATCACATCGTCTCAAGAGACGCCGAGCCTTCAGGGTAGAACGCTGCTTCATCCACCGGACGATACAAAGCCGCAGGTTGTATATCTTGGCGACGAACTCGGCGAATCGGAACTGCTGGATGCGCTTGCGGACGGCAGTATCGACGCGATTGCGCGGGGCGAGATAGGCAATCAAGACGCTTCGGCGGCAAATGGCGGCGCATTCGTAGTAACGGCGCTGGATCCGCAAGTCGAGTACGGCGGCTTTGCGCTTGCGGCGGATGATGCGGAACTGGCCGCCTGCATAGACGACAAGGTGAACTGGCTGACGGACAACAGGCAAATCGGCTACGGGGAATGGCTGGCGGACGCATCGGTCTTTATGCGGCGCGCGCGGCTTTGGAACGAAACGGAGCGATAAGCGCCGTTCACGGCTTGCAATCAGCGTTTGCTTATGCCAAATTCACGGCGCTAGGCGATACAATTAGGGGTATTAGGGCGATTTTCGCTGATACGGCGGCAAAGCGCTTGGATATGTCTGAGTATATTTGCGGCGTAATGGGCAAACAAGTATAATAGCGAAAAGGCTTCGGCGCATGCCGACTTTCGGGCGTTCCGGCGGCGTGATGGATAATGATTTCACACGCCGCATTAGACCTGTTTTACATTTAAGGGGTGGAACCAGTGGAAACTACAATTGAGCGGGAAAACGGAATTCTGGTCGCCAAGGCGTCGGGGCGTGTTGACGGCAGCAACGCGCTTGAGTTTCAGGATACCCTGGAGAAATCCATAGGCGCCGAAGACAAGGTGGTGATCCTGAACCTGGGGCAACTCTCATACATCAGCAGCGCGGGGCTGCGGGTCGTCCTGCTGATTGCCAAGTCGCTCCAAAGCCGCAATACCGAGTTCGCGGTGTGCGAGCTCCAGGAGCGCATCTACGAAGTCTTTCAGATGAGCGGCTTCGATCAGATAATCTCAGTCCACAAGACTGAGTCGGACGCGCGCGCTGCGTTCAACGGCTAAAACCGCGCTCGTCGCGGTGAACATATCCCCGAAGCATGTGAGAATTGGATGTGATGCCAACACCATATAAGATACTTGTAGTTGACGATGAGCCGGACCTGCAGCCGCTGGTGCTGCAGCGCATGAGGCGGTACACCCGCAGGGGGCTGTACGAATTCGTCTTCGCTCACAACGGCGTTGAGGCGCTTGAGGTGCTGAACGACGAGGGCGACATAGATATGGTGCTCTCCGACATCAATATGCCGCGAATGGACGGGCTTACGCTGTTGGAGCAGATCCCCTCGGTCGATCCCAATGTGCGCTCGGTAATCGTGTCGGCTTACGGCGATATGAAGAACATCCGCACAGCGATGAACCGAGGCGCTTTCGACTTCGTTACGAAGCCGATAGACTTCGAGGATCTGAAGATCACCATCGAGCGGACGCTGCGCCATATGGAAGAGTGGCGGGACGCGCTCTCTTCACGGGACAAACTGGTGGCGCTGCAGAACGAACTGGAAGTCGCCAACAAGATCCAGCAGTCCATTCTGCCGACGGAGTTTCCCAAAAGCCCCGACTATGAGATATTCGCCAATATGGAGCCGGCGCGCGATGTAGGGGGGGACTTCTACGATGTGATTCGGCTCGCAAACGGGCGGATTGGGCTGGCTATCGCCGACGTGTCGGATAAGGGTGTGCCATCCGCGCTGTTTATGATGTCCAGCCGCACATTGCTCAAAGGCACGGCGGTCGGCGTGGGCAAACCCGCCGAAGTGCTGTGCGAAGTCAACGATATGCTGTGCGAGGGCAACGAAACCGCCACATTCGTTACCGTGCTGTACGCGGAGTACGACCCGGCGGACGGCAAGTTCACCTACGCCAACGGCGGGCATAACACCCCGGTAGTGGTTCACGCCGACGGAACTTCGACCCTGCTGCCGCTGACCGGGGGCGTGGCGCTCGGCGTGCTGCCCGGCATACCGTACCGCCAAAACAGCGTAACGCTCAGCCCCGGCGACACCGTTGTGCTTTACACGGACGGCGTATCCGAGGCGATGAATGTGAATGATGAAGAGTTTGGGCTGGATCGCCTGTGCCAAATCTTTGAGTCGAGTCCCCCCAACGACGCGCAGAAAGCCAACCGTATGGTTTTTGAGGCGGTGAACAATTTCGCAGGCGAGGCGCCGCAGTCCGACGATGTGGCTTGCCTGACGCTTTATCATCGTGGGAGATCCTCTTGAGCGCGCAGATTTCGCTGGAAGTCCAGACCAACCTCGACGAACTTGAGCGCATCACTTCCGCAGTAGAGCAGCTGGCAGAGCAAGAAAATTGGCCTCCTCCGCTGGTCTTTCACGTCACGCTTGCGCTTGAAGAGCTGGCCGTCAATGTCATCAACTACGGAAGTCCTGACGGCAATCACAAGATTGAAATCAGGATGGCTTCCGAAGAAGACGCGCTGACCATCGATATTATCGACGACGGCTTGCCCTTTAACCCGCTGACCGAAGGCCCCTCCGTGGATGTGAACGCGCCGATAGAAGAGCGGCGCATCGGCGGGCTTGGCATTCATCTGGTTCGATCAATGATGGACGACCTGAGCTACCGCCGCGAAAACGGCAAGAATCACCTAACGCTGACTAAACGATTTGAAGGGTAGTGAGGCTAACCTGAGCAAATCCTAGGCGCTGTCGGCATGCGCCGATGTTGTCTTTTCGGCGTTGTTTGCGCGGGGGCGTTCTTTAACGCGAACGTTCCGCCGCGAATTGGAAAGGCTTTTGAGAGCAGCCAGCGCTTGCAAATCGGATATGCTTGTACGGTTAAGGTTCGCTAATCAGGCGAGGATGCCCGCATCTATGGACACCGCTAATTTCCGCGACGGCGCGGGTTCGCAATACGCCTATATGCGCTTTCGCCAATCCCGAATGTTCGCGCCGCTTGCGTGGCTTGCCGCCCTTCTTGCGCTCGCCGTGATTGCGGGATGCGGCAACGCCGTCGGCTCTGAGCCTGCGCCCGCTCCATCCGACGAGCCGCGCGCTCGAACAGCATTGGAAGCGTTGCGCGGGATTGCGCCCGACGCGTCCAACGCGCCCGCGCCGATGAGCGCTATGGGGGAAGAACAAGCGGCTACGCTCGGCATTTCCGACGACCGCATTCTTTTCGGCCAATCCGCGGCGTTCAGCGGCCCGGCGCAGGAGCTGGGGCGCAATATGAGACGGGGAATAGAGGCGGCGTTCTATGAAAAGAACAGCAAGGGCGGCGTTCACGGCAGAATGCTGGCTCTGGTTTCGCGGGACGACGCCTATGAACCCGAAGCGGCGATTGCAAACACCGTTGAGCTTATTGAGGTCGAAAGCGTGTTTGCGCTGATTGGCGCTGTCGGCACGCCCACATCGCGCTCCGCAACGCCTATCGCCGCCGCCGCCGGCATTCCATACATAGCCCCGTTCACCGGCGCCGCTTTTCTGCGCGATCCCAAGTGGGATAACATCATCAACCTGCGCGCCTCATACAATCAAGAGACCGAAGAGATGGTGGCGCGCTTGACCCAAGACTTGGGCATAGAGCGCATAGCGGTGATGTATCAGGACGATTCTTTCGGCAAGGCGGGCTACCGCGGCGCAGTGAGCGCTTTGGAACGGCGAGGGATGGAGCCGGTGGCGATCGGCCTCTATACCCGCAACACCACGGCGGTAAAGACGGGATTGCTCGAGCTGCGGCGGGGCGATCCGGAAGCTGTGATTATCATCGGGGCGTACAAGCCTGTGGCGGAAGTGATAGCCTGGTCGCGCCATATGGGTTTGGACGCGGTCTTTATGACGGTGTCTTTTGTGGGAAGCAACGCCTTGGCCGAAGAATTGGGCGCCGGCGGCGCAGGGGTGTATGTTACTCAGGTAGTGCCTTTCCCGACAGACAATTCGGCGCCGGCGGTTACCACTTATCTGAACGCGCTAGAGGTGTACGCCCGAGAGAACGGCTTGCCGGAGGTAGTTCCGGGCTTTGTCTCTTTTGAGGGCTATCTTGCGGGACGCTTGGCGATTGAGGCGCTGGATAGGTGCGGGCGCAATGTCGACCGCGCTTGCTTCCTGAAAGAGCTTCACAGCGCCGAAAGCATAAGCATCGACGGCTTCCAACTTCGCTATGGGAACGACGACAATCAGGGTTCGGACGAAGTGTTCCTAACGGTGATAGGGGACGACGGCGCATATCATCCGGTAGATACGATGATAGGAAGTGAGAACTGAGAATGTGGAAGCGATTGCTGCGTAGGCGATTTCGCATATCTTCCCAGCTCTACCTTGGCATAGGCGGCGCGGCGGCGCTTACCATAGCGGCGAGTCTGGTCGGCTGGTTTTCGTTCAATCAGGTGGGATCCGCGCAGAGCCGCGTGAACGAAGACAGCATCCCCAGGCTTGTGGCGGCTTTCGGCGTGGCGCAGTACAGCGGCGCTCTTGTGGCGGCCGCGCCGAGCCTGACGGCTGCATCGCCCGAAGACTTTGAGCAGGTCAGCGCGGATATTGACGGCGCGTACAGAGCCTTCGAGGATCAACTCGTCGCGCTGGAAACCGGATTGAACGCCAACGCCGAACAGGTCGATTCGCCGCTCGCGGAAGAGGCGTGGACGCCCTCCGATGAGCGCTTCACCCGCATCAGCTCCAACGCGGACACGCTGATTTCCAACATAGAATCGGTCAAGGGGGATATGTCGGAGCTCTATGAGCTGACCGATAGCCGCAGGGCTTTGCAAGCCGAACTCGCCGAGATAATCGGCAGCTTTGACGATATAGTTGTGCCGGCTATAGACGATCAGCTCTTTTATACGCTCACCGGCTACCACGAACTAGGGCAGCCGGCGTCGCCTCGCGCGGAACACTTCTCCGAAGCCGAGTTTGAACGCTATCACCACTTGTCCGAACTCCAGTCTGACATTAGCATCGCGACTCAGTTGCTTGCCAGCGCGTTCAATATCCCCGACGCCCCTTCGCTTGAACCGCTTCGCGAGCGCTTCGAGGCGTCGGTCGAGCATATACAGCGCAACCTGGCGGGGCTCGAAGCCAGCTCATCCTCCGCCTATATCAATGGCGCGGCGGCAGCGTCGGGCTCATCGGATTTCGCTGACGCCAACGCCGCTGCGATCGCTCCGATATTCAACAGGATTGTGGAGTTGGGAACAGGCGATGACAGCGTATTCAATCTGATCGAGCGCGAGTTGCGCCTTGTGGAAGATCAGCAGGCGCTGCTGGCGCGCAATCGCGCTATCACCATCGCCTTGGTCGCCGATATTGACGCGCTAGTGAACGAAGCGCGCGCCGACGCCCGGGAGGTTACGCAGGCGTCCACGCAGGCGATACTGAGGGGGCGCACGCTACTGCTGGCAATCAGCGCCCTTAGCATCGGCGGCGCTGTGCTTATCGCATGGCTCTTTGTGGGCAGGGTGCTGCTGCGCCGCCTGCAGATGCTTTCGGACTGGATGCGCCGCATGGCGGGCGGCGATCTAGAGGCGCAAGTTCAGATTGGCGGCCGCGATGAAGTCGCAGATATGGCCGCCGCGCTTGAGGTGTTCCGTCTGCACGCCTTGGAGGTGCAGCGCCTGAACCTGGTGGAAAAACTGGCGGAAGATCTGCAATCCAAGAACGACCAATTGGAGAGCGTGCTGGCAGACCTGCAGCTGGCGCAAGACCAGATTGTGGCGCGCGAAAAGCTGGCGGCGCTTGGTCAGCTCACCGCCGGAGTGGCGCACGAAATCCGCAATCCGCTGAACTTCGTCAAGAACTTCTCAGAAGCCTCCGAAGAACTTCTCTCTGAGCTGAAAGAGGTAGTCGAAGAGATAGGGGATGATATAGAGGAAGACCAACTTTCCTACATCGGCGAAATCTCTCAAGACCTCTCGGACAATATGGAACGGATTCGCTCACACGGCAACCGCGCCGACCGCATCGTTCACGATATGCTGATGATGGGCAGGGACTCCGGCGAGTGGCAGGTTACCAACATCAACAACCTTGTGGATGAGCATGCGCGCCTGGCGTTCCACAGCGCGCGCGCCACGGACGCCGATTTCCAGCTCGACCTGAAGTATGATCTCGACCCGGATGTGGGCGAAATCGAAGTCATCCCGCAAGACTTGGGGCGAGTGGTGCTGAATATGGTGAGCAACGCCTGCTACGCCACGGACCATAAGCGGCGCGAAGTGGAATCCTCCGCGACGGACGACGCCCGCTATTGGCCCCAACTGCTGCTGATTACCCAGCGCAAAGACGATAATATCGAGATTCACATCAATGACAACGGCAGCGGGATTCCCGATGAGGTCGTCGACAAGATATTCAATCCGTTCTTCACCACCAAGCCCACAAATGAAGGCACGGGTTTGGGCTTGGCGATGTGCAGCGACATTATCCGTCGGCACGGCGGCAGCATCAACGTCAACACTGAGCCGGGCGAGTTCACGGATATGATAATCAGCCTGCCGCTGACGCCGCCCGCCGATGTAATCGAAGAGCGTGAAGAGGCAGAGGCGGCAGAAGCGGACTTCTGCTAAATCGCCGATTGCGCTAAATCGCCTACTAGGATAGTGATGGATAGCAGCAGAGTGTTGGCATCGCGCTTTTCGTTCTTTATGAAAGATCGGATTGTGGCGCAGCCCGGCTTCAACCGCTGGAAGATCCCGCCTATTGCGATAGCCATACACCTGTGCATCGGCTCGCTCTATTCGTGGAGCATATTCAACCCCGTCCTTGTAAAAGAGCTGGGCGTTGTAGCGAGCGCCGCCGAAGACTGGGGCATAGGCGAAGTCGTCTGGGTGTTCTCCGTCGCCATCCTGTTCTTGGGCTTGTCGGCGGCATTTACCGGCAGATGGATAGAAGAGGTTGGGCCGCGCTTGGCGGGCGTGGTAGCCGCATGTCTGTGGGGCGGCGGCTTCGTAGTCGGCGGCTTAGGCATCTACCTGCATCAGATATGGATAGTCTATCTGGGCTACGGCGTGCTGGGCGGATGCGGGCTTGGCTTGGCGTATGTTTCGCCCGTGGCGACGTTGCTGCGCTGGTTCCCGGACAGGCGCGGCATGGCGGCGGGAATGGCGATAATGGGCTTTGGCGGCGGCGCAATCATCGCGGTGCCGCTGAAAGAGTTCCTGCTGAACATATTTGACCGCCCGCCGCAATACTTGGGTCCCGTCGGCTCTGTGGATCTGATAGCCGAACAGGGGCGCAGGTTCGCGGAAGTATCGGGTCAGATGATGGAAGTGGTAGTGGTCAGCGCTTCCGATGCGTCCGCTATATCCACTTTGTTGACGGCCGGCCCCGACGGCGTGTATGTAGTAGGCAGCGGCTCTACCGGCGCGGCGGCTACCTTCATCACGCTTGGGCTAATCTATTTCGCGGTGATGTTCCTTGCTTCGCTCGCCTACCGCATCCCTGCGCCCAATTGGAGGCCGAATAGGCAAGTCCTGGCGGAGGATGAAGCCGAAGTGGATGACCACGGCGATGCAGTTCATGTCAGCCAAGCGCCCAAGACGCTGCAGTTCTACCTGCTGTGGATAGTTTTGTGCTTCAATGTTACCGCAGGAATAGGCATTATCGGCGTGGCAAAGACGATGATGACCGAAATCTTCGGCGGCGCGCTGCCGGGCATAGTAACTCCCGCTTTCGCCGCAACCTATGTGCTGATGATAAGCCTGTTCAACCTACTCGGCAGGTTCGCTTGGGGGTTCGCGTCCGACTATCTTGGCAGAAAGAATACCTACTACTGCTTCACCGGTCTGGGGGCGCTGCTCTACCTGTCGATCCCATTTGCGGCGAGCGCGGTGGGCGCTAATCCAATAGTGGTTTGGCTTGTGATATTCTATGCCGGCACCCTGCTTGCGTTCACTATGTACGGCGGCGGCTTCGCCATCATACCCGCCTATATCGCCGACATGTTCGGCACGCTGCACGTCGGCGGCATTCACGGCAAGCTTCTCACCGCTTGGAGCGCCGCGGGCGTGCTGGGCCCCTTCATCCTGACATCCCTGCGCGAATTCTCCGTCAGACGGGAAATCAACGAATTGGCGTCCAAAGTCAACCCTGCCGATTTTGAGGCAAAGTTCGGCGCGTCGATAAGCAGCCTTGGCGAACTGATTGACGCCAACACCGTTACCATCAGCAACCTGATGGAGATAGCGCCCGTCGGCACGGTTGACCCTACGCCCAGCCTTTATAATCTGATGATGTGGGTAATGGCGGGACTGCTTGTGATTGCGTTCTTCGCCAATATGCAGGTTCACCCCGTAGATGAGAGCCATCTCGTCAGAAACACCCACGACTACTACGAAGGCGGATAAGCGTCCGTCCGCCGCGCCGCCAACCTGCGCCGATATACGCGCCATCCCGCCGCTCCCAGCGCGTCAAGTGATATACTCCGCCGCATTCCAACAACTACGCAGCGGAGGCAATCGCTATGACGCTATCCCACGCCAACCCCAACGCCTACACGCGCGCTCACTGGGCGAAATCCGATAGGGATAATCCCGGCCGCATCCACCTGCTTGAACACCACCTCGCCGACGTTGGCGCATGTATGGAGGCGTTGCTTACTCAGCCCACCATCCGGGGCCGCCTCGCGAGCGCCGCCGGCCGCGACGACATAGACGAAGCCACCGCCGCCCGCCTGTCGGTATTCGCCGCGCTGCACGACATCGGCAAGGTGAATGTGGGCTTTCAGACGCAGATATGGCAGCCGGCAGACTGGCAAGGCGCGCGGCGTCCCCACGAATGGGGACGGGGGCATACCCGCGACATTGTGCCTGTGATTATGGGTGAAGACAGGGAAACCGCGGTCTGGTTCTCTGACGCGCTGGGATTCGATGATCTGCTTGAGTGGGACGATGACGACGAGAAGGAGACAGCAATCAGCCTGTTCGTTGCGACGCTATCGCATCACGGCGAGCCGCTGAACCTAGAGGGCGGGCCTTCGCGCAATCCGAGTATGTGGCAGGCATACCGCGGACTTGACCCCAAGGCGTGCGTTGAGCGCATCAGCGGGCTTGCGCGCGCCTGGTTCCCCGCCGCATTCGCGCGAAATGCGCCGCCGCTGCCGTCCGCCCCGGAGTTTCAGCATATGTTCCTGGGGCTATGCACGCTGGCGGACTGGCTTGGCTCCGACGAAAGATTCTTCCAATTCCGGGGTGTGCCGCAAAGCGATTACATAGCCACCGCGCGTAGTCGAGCGAAAACTGCTGTGCGCGAAGTCGGGCTGGACATTGCGAAACAGCGCAAGGGATTTGGCGGCGCTCCGTCGTTCCAAAGCCTATTTGGGTTGGAAGCGCCGAAGTCCATACAGCAGGCGGCGTATGACGCGCCCTTGGAAGAGCGGCTAGTCGTGGTGGAGTCAGAGACGGGTTCAGGCAAGACGGAAGCGGCGCTATGGCGGTTTGCGCAGCTCTACGAGGCCGGGATGGTGGACGGGCTGTACTTTGCGCTGCCAACCCGCGCCGCCGCTGTACAGATCCATGGGCGCGTCAATCACTTTGCGGAGCGTATGTTCACCGCCGCCGATACGCCCAAACCAGTGTTGGCCGTGCCCGGCTACATACGCTCCGGCGACATTGAAGGCAAGCGTAAGCTTCAGTCGTATGAGGTATGGTGGGACGACCACGCAACCGACCGTCGCCGCTGGGCAGCCGAGAGCGCCAAACGGTTCCTCGCCGCCCAAATCGCGGTTGGCACGATTGACCAAGCGATGATGGCGGCGCTCAAAGTCAGGCATTCGCATATGCGCGCGGCGTGCTTGGCGCGCAACCTGCTTGTGGTGGATGAGGTTCACGC
The DNA here is from genome assembly GCA_965203895.1 of Dehalococcoidia bacterium. Taxonomy (GTDB): domain Bacteria; phylum Chloroflexota; class Dehalococcoidia; order Lucifugimonadales; family JADFKI01; genus Bin90. The sequence continues at coordinate 1,514,631 of CBDBDI010000003.1, forward strand.
CTCCGACGCCTACATGCGGCGAATACTGGAAGCGCTGCTGGACGCTCACATAGGCGCGGGCGGCTATGCGCTGCTGATGTCCGCCACGCTGGGCTCCGACGCGCGCCATCGCCTGCTCACGCGCTCGCGAATGGCCGCCATGGACGCGCCGAGCATAGACGATGCCGTTAAGGCGGCGTATCCGTCCGTCGCCACCGTCGGCGAGGGCATTCGGCCCGCCGGCGAAAACGACCGACGCAAGCGCGTACAGATGGAAACGCTCCCCGCGATGCAAGACTTCGATCAAACGGCGCAACTAGCACTGCAAGCGGCAAGGGCGGGCGCAAAGACGCTGGTAATTCGCAACACGGTACGCAATGCGATAGCCACGCAGCAGGCGATAGAGCGCGCCGCCGGCGACGATACGGATGCGCTGTTCGCCTGCAATGGAAAGCGCACACTGCACCACGGCCGCTTTGCGGCGCCCGACCGCCATATGCTAGACGCTGAGGTAGAGGATCGGCTTGGCAAAGACACGCCTAGCAAGGGCTGCGTAGTGGTAGGCACGCAGACGCTTGAGCAGTCTTTGGACATTGACGCGGACATCCTGATTACCGACCTCTGCCCGGCGGATGTGCTGCTTCAGCGCATCGGACGCCTGCACCGCCACTCGCGTGATACCAGACCCGACGGCTACGGGCAAGCGCGCTGCATCGTGCTGACACCATCGAACGCGGACTTGTCCCCGCTGCTGTCGAGATCCGTGAACGGATTGGGGACGGTGTACAAAGACCTTCGCATCTTGGAGGCGACGCGGCGGCTGATCCATGAAAACCCCGAATGGCGCATCCCTGAGATGAACCGCAGCCTAGTTGAGCGTGCCACGCATCCCACCGCGCTAGAGGCTATCGTGGTTGAGCTTGGGGATGATTGGCGCATCCACGCAAACAATGTTGAGGGCGAGTTGATTGCGGACACGATGACTGCCGGCGGCGTAATCGTGCTACGGGACAAGACATTCTACGGGGACAACCGCGATGTGATATTCGGTGATATGCAACAGCAGATACGCACGCGCTTGGGCGACGAAGGCATTGAGGTGGAATTCGTGCCGCAGCCTAAAAGCCCATTCAACGCATCCGTCAGCATAGAGAAGCTGACAATACCCGCGCATCTGCTACGCGGACAGTCCCTAGACGCCGCCGTCAGTGAAGAGCCGATTGCGCCTACCACGGATGCCGACGGCTTCCGCTTCAGCGTAAACGACGCAAAATTCCGCTACGACCGGCTGGGACTGCGCGCCGAGTAGGGTAGGGAAGCATGCGCGGCGCAGGGGCGAATGCCATCCGTCCCTGCGCCAAAACCCCGCGTGGGCGGGGGAAACTGCGTATGATGATTCAAATCGTCATGCGAAAGGGTCTATCCCCAATCTGTGGGGGTGTAGTGTAGGATAATCTTGAGAAATTAACGTTGACAAGAGTATAATGGATAGGATAACATCAAAGATAACTTTCGTATGACTATTAAACAACAATTAAATGAGTCAGGAAATTAAAATGACTGAAATTATCCGAACAACTTACATCCGTACCGAGGAGATAATTCTGGTCAATGATGGTCAGACTTCGACTCCGCAACCTCGAATCTACCGCAAGCGCACTGAATTTTATTCCAGGACGGAGGCGAGGTCAAAGGTATTGACCTTTCTCAAAATAATGCTATACATTATTCGGGAATGGTTGCGCTTCCTCGCATAGCCGATTATACAGGGAGTTAGGGCGATGTTCAACATACTCGAAGAGGCGGTCATCAGGGTACGCACCAGTGCCGGTGAAAGGCGGGCGTCCCTTCCCGAAACCCTTGCGCTGCTAATGCGCGATGAGGTGGAAGCGTTCCCTGCGCTGCGCCCGCATCAGCGGCATGCGTGGCACGCCTTCACCGTGCAGCTCGGCGCAATGGCGCTGCAGCGCGCGGGCGTGAGCGAGCCGCCGACCGACGCCCCCAAGTGGCAGGCGCTGATACGCGGACTGACGCCGAGCTTTCCCGCCGACGAGCCGTGGCGGCTGGTGGTGGACGACATCACCAAGCCGGCGTTTATGCAGCCGCCCTCAACGGATTGGACAAAATACGACAAAAAAGAAGTGTTCCTAACGCCGGATGCGCTGGATATGCTGGACACGGCAAAAAACCATGATCTGAAAGCTTCAGTCGCGACGGAATCATCTAGCGAAGACTGGATGTATGCGCTGATTACTATGCAGACCATGAACGGACAAGTAGGGCGCGGCAATTATCCCATAGCGCGCATGAACAGCGGCGACGGTAGCCGCACTGCTTTCAGCGTTACTCCGTCTATACGCCCCGGGGCTCATATACGGCGCGATATGCTCGCTCTGTTGGAGCAACCGTCGGAACTCATAGGCGAACTGCCATTTCGTTGGGACGGACTAGGGTTGCTGTGGACGGAACGATGGGATGGTGAAAAGGAAGCGTTGCGCCTGCAGGACTTGCATCCGTTTTTCATTGAAATTTGCCGTCTGCGGCGGCTATGCGTTGATGCGGATGAACGGCTATACGCTATGAAGTCGCCTAGCGCCGGTCGTAGAATTAGCGCTGCCAAAAACCGAGGGGTGATAGGCGATCCTTGGACGCTAACTACGCAAGATAAACAAGGCGTTAAGGCGTTGACAATGCAGCCGTACAGCTTTGACTACCGCAATCTGTCCGAATACTTGACGTCACCGGATTGGCAGCTGCCTTATCTGTCTAAATCCTTTTCGGTCGATCCAGCTCAAGGCGACGCGCAGTTAGTGGCTCGCGCGATTCGGCGCAAGAAGGGTGGACAAACCGAACGTTACTACGAGCGGATTATTCCAATCAACAACAAAACCAAAACAGCCATCTTTGGCCGTGGGAGTGAGTTGCGGGAAGAGCTTGGCAGGATTGCCAAATCTCGCATTGAGCAAATCGGCAAAGTGCAAGGGCTTCTTAAAGAATCCATTGCAACATTCATTGCCCAAGGGAAAATCCTTCGAGAACTGACTAATAAAGAGCGCCAGCGTGTCAGAAAAAGCGCTGAGGATTGGTCAGATGAACTCGACGCCATAATCGACAGCACATTCTTTGAGGATTTGCAGGTCGAGTTCGAGGAAGACGACGCAGACGAACGTGAGCGCATCCGCAACAAATGGCTGTTGAATGATAAGGACGATGACGGCGTGATAAACCATGCTCGCCACATCTTGGCTGACGCCCAAGACGCGCTGCCGTGTAGTACTCTACAACGCTACCGCGCGCGCGTCCGCTCTGACAGGCTATTCAATGGCGGGATACATGGGAGCAATGGACTGCCGTTTCTGTTCGACACCAAGAACGACGAGAACGATAAGAAGGAGGACAACGAATGCCAGAACAGCGACCAGACGCAGGAAACGCAGATGAGCCTCCTATAAGGGAGCGCAGAATATACGAGCGCCATTTTACCCAAGATGTGCTTGATGAGGCACAGCATCACGGTTGGACTCCCGCCCACTTTGATTTCAGAGAAGGCGGCAAAATGGTTGTCGTCCGAGGCAGAGGGTTCCCTGATTTGGTGATGTACCGAAGAAATGAGGAAACCGGCAAGGCTGAGTTTGTGATTGCAGAGCTGAAGTCACGTCCTCAAGACAAGCCGCGTCCCGAACAAGAGAAATGGCTTGAAGCGTTCGACGATGCCCAATTCCCAACCTACCTTTGGCGTCCAGACAACTGGGATGAGATCGAGAGTGTGCTAAAACACGGGACAGCGGCTTCAGAAACAAGCGACGCAACCTCTCCAAAATTCGCGCGTCATACAAGCGACGAGCGGCTGCCTGCGAATTTCGGTGAAGCCATTGACGGCTTGGTCGAAGCGATAGAAGACGATAATCTGCGCTCCGGGGATCATGCCGGCTTGCGCCGAATGAATCCCAACAATCCCGACGCGCCCTTTTTCTGGAAGCTCATGTCGAGAGAGGGAATGCCTCGAAATCCAGACATCCGCAAGTGGGGACTGATAATGCACGGGATAGCGTTGATGTCGCACGGCGCAGGCTTGGCGCATAACCCAAGAATACCAGTTGGGCAGGCAGTGTATCAGGTCTATACCGAGCGCAGGTTGGCAACGCTGCTCGAAGCTAGAGGCTCTACGCTGCATAGCTTGCTGACGCGCTTGTTCCGCATGCTCGGAAATCAGAAGTGCGCTTTCAATTGGCGCGCGATGGCCTGGTTCATCCTGAACGAAGGCTACAACGAAGAAAGGGCCGAAGCCGCGCGCGTTGAAATCGCCCGCGCGTACTATCAAGCAGAGTATAACGCGCAACAATCCCAAGAATAGCAACCCATAACCACAACAAGGAGGTTTCCACAATGACAACCCCCCGCTTTCTGCAAATCCACACGCTGCACTCATACCCGGCGGCGCTGCTCAACCGCGACGACAGCGGCCTCGCCAAACGCATGCCCTTCGGCGGCGCGGTTCGCACGCGCATATCATCGCAGTGCCTCAAGCGGCATTGGCGCACGGCGGAGGACGACTTCGCCATGCACAACATCCCCGGTGCCGAAGCAGCGCTGCGCTCGCGCAACATTGTAGAGCGCAAGGTGATGCAGCCGTTGCGCGATGGCGGCGAGATAGCCGTCGATGTGTTGAATGCGGTTGAAACTGCGTTCAATGTGGGCGTATATGGCAGCAGCGGCGGCTCTGAGACCGGACGCCAACCGTTGCTACTGGGCCTGCCTGAAGTGGAGCATCTGCAACAAAAGGCCGCCGATATATGCGCCGCGCATCCCGATGACGCCGACGCCGCCAAGAAAGCCGCCGATGATCTTTTTACCACTCGTCGGGGCGAAGGCAGAAACTTTGCCGCATTCCGCGACGCCGCCACGCTGCCCGGCGGACTGGAGGGCGCGCTGTTCGGGCGTATGGTTACATCCGACCCCGGCGCCAACATTGACGCCGCCGTGCATGTGGCGCACGCCTTTACCGTCCACGCCGAAGAGAGCGAAAGCGATTACTTTTCGGTGGTGGACGACCTGCAGCGCGATGACGAAGACGCCGGCGCGGCGCACATAGGCGATATGGAGCTGACGGCGGGGCTGTTCTACGGCTATGTCGTGGTGAGTATGCCGGAGCTGGTGTCCAACATAACGGCGTGCGAAGCCGCCGATTGGCAGAACGCCGACCGCGCGCTCGCCGCAAAGGTGGTGGAGCATCTGACGCATCTCATCGCCACGGTGTCGCCGGGCGCCAAGCTCGGTTCTACCGCGCCGTATGCCTGCGCCGATCTTATGCTCATCGAGGCGGGCAGCCGCCAGCCGCGCTCGCTCGCAAACGCCTTCCGCAAGCCGGCCGGCGCGCAGACGGACACCGCAGTCAAGGCGCTATGCGACTATCTCACGAAGCTGGACGCCGCATACAACGCGCGCGAAATCCGCCGCTTCATGGCGGTTGAAGACTGCGAAATCCCCCAAGCCGAGCGCCTCAATATGGACGAACTGGCAGGCTGGGCGGCGGGGATTGTCAACGGCGGCGCGGAGTAGATTATGCGGCATCTCATACTGAACCTAGAAGCGCCGCTGATGGCATTCGGCGGCGAAACGATAGACAACTACGGCGTGGTGCGCCGCTTCCCGGCGGCGTCTATGCTGACGGGCATGTTCGCCAACGCGCTGGGCTGGCGGCGCATCGAGCGCGAAAGCCATCAGCGATTGCAAGACAGACTCGTCTTTGCGGCGCGCATCGACCGCGAGCCGCACGGCGGGCTGCATATGAGGGATTTTCAGACAGCGGCGATTAACAAGAACGATGAAGGTTGGACTACGCGCGGTTTTCCTGAAACACGCGCGGGTGGACCTAACACATACAATTCTCCTACATTGCGCTACCGCGAATACTTCGCCGATATGCGTGTAACCGTGGCGCTGCGCCTGCAGCCCGCCGATGCCGCGCCCACGCTGGACGAATTGGCGCAAGCGCTGGACACCCCGGCGCGGCCGCTGTTCATAGGCCGCAAGCCCTGTCTGCCTTCCGCGCTGCTGCTAGCATCGGAGGAAGCGCGAAGGTTCGCGGATGGCGACGGTGCGCTCGAAGCATTGCTTACCGCGCCGCTCTACGATACGGCGGCGACGTCGCGCATATCCCTGATGTATCCCGACGGCGAAGGCGCTGACGGCGTTGAACCCAACCGCACCTTTATGCTCACCGACGAGCGCAATTGGATTTCGGGACTGCACGGCGGCGGACGCTGGGTGTGCGAAGCCTCCGTTGACGCCGACCGCTTTCCCGTTCCCGATGTTGCCGCATCCGCCTGACGCATAGCATTCGTCGGGCATCCATCGTCAACCCCGCCGATCACCGCTGATAACCGATCCGTTGAAAGGATTAGCATATGACCACCGCAACCATTGCGCCTTTGCGGATGATACGCGCAACCGTTGACATCAGAGCGTTCCATGAGTGGGCGGGCATCCGTCGGATGATGCGCCAAAGCGCCTTTGACCCCGGCTATGCGTTGCACTGTCTCTTGACCGAAACCTTCGGCGATCTTGCGCCCAAGCCCTTCCGCCTGATTGTGCCGCGCTCCAAAGGCGTCAGACACGGAACGCTCTACGGCTACTGCAATGCGGACGCTTATGAGCTTAGCCAAGAATCCGCTATCTGCGCCTGCCCGCTGCAAGCGCGCATTCTGCCCACCAACCGCATCGACAGCAAGCCGATGCCAACCGATTGGCGGGTAGGGAAGCGGCTCGGATTTGAGACGCTGATTCGTCCGGTGGCACGCTGCCGCGATAACAAGCGTGATATGGAAAGCAATCGCAAAGGCGCCAAAGAGCGCGATGTCTTCCTGCATAGTGTAGAATTACGAAAATCGCAATCGCAAGGCGAAGAGGCGCGGCTCAGCCGTGAAGCGGTGTACTCCGATTGGCTGGCGGCGCAGCTTCTGCGGCACGGCGGCGCGCGACTTGAGGGCAGCGCGGTTATGAAGTCGTTTCAGCGCACGCGCATCATACGCAATCTCAGCGCGCGGCGCTCTATTGAGGGTCCGGATGCGACGATGCGCGGCGTTCTCACCATAACCGACGCACACGCCTTCAACGCATTGCTGGCGCGCGGCATAGGCCGCCACCGCGCATACGGCTACGGAATGCTGCTGCTGCGTCCGGCGCGCGCCTAGCCCGGCGCCGAGGCGATTGGACACGCGCACCTTAACAATTGAATAAAAGACGCGCAGCCATACCGCCGTTTTCACGCATTATCGCAACCGAGAGAAACCGAGCGGCGGCGAATGCGCCCAACAGGAACGGATACATTCGTCGCCGCCAAATCCATTTATCTATATTCGCTTTATTGTCTTAAAATCGCATTAAATTAAGACACCTTTTGCATCCAAGGAGAAGGCTATATGCTGCGAGGCAGATTAGGATTAGAAACCGCCCGCATTCCCCACGCCGATAGGCACGGGCTGTTATGGCTATCGCGCGGCGCTCTCACGGTGCGGGACGGCACACTGCGCTTCGACCGTCAAGCCGACGCATCCGCCGACAGCCCATTGGACAGCGGCGAATACGGCATACCCTTTCAAACGCTGTCGATGATACTGCTGGGGCCGGGCTCCACCGTCAGCCACGACGCGCTGCGGCTGATGGCGCGGCACGGCACTGCGCTTGTGGCAGTCGGATCGGACGGCGTGCGCTGCTACACCGCGCCGCCGCTGACACCCGACACATCGGAGATCGCGCGGCAGCAGATGCGCGCTTGGGGCGATGCCGAGGGCAGCCGCATCACCGTCGCGCGCAGAATGTACGCCATTCGCTTGGGCGAAGTGCTGCCCCACACCGACATAAACACGCTGCGCGGCATGGAAGGCGCGCGCATGAGGCGCACATATCAGAACCTAGCGCAGCGATATGGCATCACATGGCGCGGACGCCGCTACGACAGAGCCGATCCGATGGCGGCGGACATTCCCAATCAGGCGATAAACCACGCGTCCGTAGCCGTAACATCCGCCGCCGTCATAGCCGTCATAGCCACCGGCGCAATCCCGCAGCTTGGCTTCATCCACGAGCACAGCGGCGACGCCTTCGCGCTAGACATCGCCGACCTGCACCGCGACAGCGTGCTATTGCCCGCCGCCTTCAAGTCCGCCGCGGACGTGATGAAGAACTCTAGTCTCAACATTGAAAGGCACACTAGGCGAACCACGGGCGAAACGCTTCGCAGAGAGCGCGTCATACCCAAGATGATAGACCACATCAAGCAGCTCTTTCACGGCATAGAGGCGGTTGAAAGCGGCACTGCGTTGACGGACGAAGCCGGAGAGGTGGCGGTCTAATGACAATAGTAGTTACCGTCAATGTAGAGGCGCGCTATCGGGGCTTCCTCGCCTCTGCGATGCTGGAGATAGCGCCCGGCGTCTATACTTCGCCGCAAATGACCGCCGGAATCCGCGACAGGATATGGGATGTGCTGACGAAGTGGCACTACGAATTGGGGCAGGGATCCATAGTAATGACCTGGCGCGACCCCAGCGCGATAGGCGAGCAGCGGATACGCAACCTTGGCGATGCGCCCAAAAGCATAGTGGACGCAGACGGCGTATATCTAGTAAAGCGCCGCTAATCAGCATTCCCTTGACAGATAAGCCACGCAAGTTATTATTTACCCATCTAGGGTTTCCCCCGCCCACGCGGGGATAGACCGTCGAGATGGCTCTCACGCTATCCGATGTCACCGTTTCCCCCGCCCACGCGGGGATAGACCTTCTTCGCAGATCCGTCTATATTTAAGTCGCTGGTTTCCCCCGCCCACGCGGGGATAGACCGGCGAAACGCTACGCAAATCCCGCATTTCTCGCGTTTCCCCCGCCCACGCGGGGATAGACCGTGGATCGGACACTACTACGACCTGACCGCCGAGTTTCCCCCGCCCACGCGGGGATAGACCCCCCGCCGCCTCTGCCTCGGCGACGGCGGCGTTGTTTCCCCCGCCCACGCGGGGATAGACCGCCCAGCGCGCCGCCTGCCGCCACGGGTAGCGGGTTTCCCCCGCCCACGCGGGGATAGACCTGTTAGGGCAGGTCGGGCACTTGAGGACGACTTGTTTCCCCCGCCCACGCGGGGATAGACCCCGCTTACCTACTTCGTGGCGATGGAGCTGCAAGTTTCCCCCGCCCACGCGGGGATAGACCTCCAGGCAACCGCTGATAGCGACCTGGACGACTGTTTCCCCCGCCCACGCGGGGATAGACCGGGGCTCTATGACCAGTTCGTAGTTAAGACCGAGTTTCCCCCGCCCACGCGGGGATAGACCGCCGACATCTTGCAGCGATGCAAGAAGCAAAATGTTTCCCCCGCCCACGCGGGGATAGACCCCAGTTCCTCGACATAGTCGAGCCTGGCGCAGAGTTTCCCCCGCCCACGCGGGGATAGACCCGCTATCGGCGGCGGGCGTGGCTACGCTGGTGCGTTTCCCCCGCCCACGCGGGGATAGACCGAGCAGCGGGCGCACGCAGACCCGAATAGCCTGGTTTCCCCCGCCCACGCGGGGATAGACCCGGCGGTCAAGACCGTATCGCTGGCGACGCTAGGTTTCCCCCGCCCACGCGGGGATAGACCCCGCTCGAAATCCGATTTCAACGCCGACGACCTGTTTCCCCCGCCCACGCGGGGATAGACCGGCGGCATATGGCGCGTGGTGGATATAGCCATCGTTTCCCCCGCCCACGCGGGGATAGACCGCTGCCGGTGGATATGTAGGGCAGCGTGTGTACGTTTCCCCCGCCCACGCGGGGATAGACCCTTTTGACAGCGTCCTGCCCGTATGCGGCGAGCGTTTCCCCCGCCCACGCGGGGATAGACCTGCCTGCTGCCCAAACTCGGCGACCTTGCCGGCGTTTCCCCCGCCCACGCGGGGATAGACCTTGTGCCGTATCTGATAGGCGATCTGGTGCAGGGTTTCCCCCGCCCACGCGGGGATAGACCGCCAAGGCATCCGAGCAAAATACTTTCAATCATGTTTCCCCCGCCCACGCGGGGATAGACCCCGGCGGGGAGGGCGGCTCCGCTAATCCAAACCGTTTCCCCCGCCCACGCGGGGATAGACCTTTAGACCCGGCTTCCGCGCGTGCTGCGAAGGCGTTTCCCCCGCCCACGCGGGGATAGACCCCTCGACTATGAAGACGTCTTCGATATCGGCAAGTTTCCCCCGCCCACGCGGGGATAGACCTTTGTCCGCCAGGTACACGATCCCCGCCGTCAGGTTTCCCCCGCCCACGCGGGGATAGACCGCGTTTGGGGCGGCGCATTGAGACCACGAATAAGTTTCCCCCGCCCACGCGGGGATAGACCCTTGCAAGGTTATTCGAATGGCTAACCGCCCGTGTTTCCCCCGCCCACGCGGGGATAGACCGTCGATACTTTGGCGCGGACGGACTCCGGAGTGGTTTCCCCCGCCCACGCGGGGATAGACCCCAGAGTTTCCCGCGCTCGCCGCGCTTGATGGTGTTTCCCCCGCCCACGCGGGGATAGACCGCGCGCCAACGCTCGCCGCGAAGTTTCCGAATGGTTTCCCCCGCCCACGCGGGGATAGACCTGCGATAGCGCCAACGAATGCGAATGCGCCATAGTTTCCCCCGCCCACGCGGGGATAGACCGCCATGGCGCGCCAATGTGCGATCCGATGGTAGGTTTCCCCCGCCCACGCGGGGATAGACCGGAGCCGATATGATCATCAGGGTAGACGTGGACGTTTCCCCCGCCCACGCGGGGATAGACCTTCGCGCCGCTGACCTCTACGCCCTGCGTGCCGGTTTCCCCCGCCCACGCGGGGATAGACCTAATCTCTTAAAATGTATGTATACCGATTGAGAGTTTCCCCCGCCCACGCGGGGATAGACCGCGCGCTATCGCGGGCTGCTGGTGGCGCACTCCGTTTCCCCCGCCCACGCGGGGATAGACCTTGTTTTAGCGCCGCCGCGAACTGATAGCCCACGTTTCCCCCGCCCACGCGGGGATAGACCCCTGTCGAAAGTGGAGGCTGAAAATCTGCGCATGTTTCCCCCGCCCACGCGGGGATAGACCGCCGGCGAGCAGACCGAGACCGGCGCAAAAAAGGTTTCCCCCGCCCACGCGGGGATAGACCTACTATGCGCCAACGCAAGGCACGCTCAGCGGCGTTTCCCCCGCCCACGCGGGGATAGACCCGTTTATGCGCGCCTTGACCACGGCCATGCGCGGTTTCCCCCGCCCACGCGGGGATAGACCCGCGACGGGACGTCCACCACATTCACTATCCCGGTTTCCCCCGCCCACGCGGGGATAGACCGCGCATAGCCAGCCCGAAATGAAGATAGACCCGGTTTCCCCCGCCCACGCGGGGATAGACCTGATGATGGCGATAGTGGCGCTGCTCTTTGGAGGTTTCCCCCGCCCACGCGGGGATAGACCCGATCGAGATGATACGCCCCTGCATAGACCCCGGTTTCCCCCGCCCACGCGGGGATAGACCCGGAACTGACTCGACGGGCGGTTGAGGATATGCGTTTCCCCCGCCCACGCGGGGATAGACCGCCTACCGCAGTGGCTTCGCTGATAGCGATGGCGTTTCCCCCGCCCACGCGGGGATAGACCCCTTCGGCGCAATCTACATGGGCAACCTAGCCTGTTTCCCCCGCCCACGCGGGGATAGACCCGATGATTGGCTGACTGCGATAGCAGGATGGTCGTTTCCCCCGCCCACGCGGGGATAGACCGGGTATTCGGTAGCGGCTTGCGTACTTATCCCAGTTTCCCCCGCCCACGCGGGGATAGACCGATGTTCTGCGCCATAGCCTAGTATCGCACGACGTTTCCCCCGCCCACGCGGGGATAGACCTCATAGGGCTTTTGCCCACACTCACATACGCGAGTTTCCCCCGCCCACGCGGGGATAGACCTTGTTGTGCCGACGCCGACGCCCGAAGTTCCGAGTTTCCCCCGCCCACGCGGGGATAGACCACATACATAGAACCTTTTGGGGGGATGGCATCCGTTTCCCCCGCCCACGCGGGGATAGACCTGGATCAGGCTCGCGAGGGAATTATCTACGGGAGTTTCCCCCGCCCACGCGGGGATAGACCGTGTAGTCGTTTGGCGGTGTTTGCATTGCGCCGGTTTCCCCCGCCCACGCGGGGATAGACCTTCCCCAAGCCGTATGGGGATGTGGACGTGCGCGTTTCCCCCGCCCACGCGGGGATAGACCCCGCTGCCCGATGTTTGGCATAAGACGGGAGTCGTTTCCCCCGCCCACGCGGGGATAGACCTGATAGGTTAGCCCAAGCCTATCGCTAAATAGCGTTTCCCCCGCCCACGCGGGGATAGACCCCGCGCCGTCCGAGCCGTTGTTTGGCGCATACGGTTTCCCCCGCCCACGCGGGGATAGACCGTTGGAACGCTGGTGATGATAAGCGGCGAAGAGGTTTCCCCCGCCCACGCGGGGATAGACCGTCGCGCTAATGGACGCGAGCGCAAACGCTGACGTTTCCCCCGCCCACGCGGGGATAGACCGATTTGGGATGACCAGTGGGCGGCAAGCACGGGGTTTCCCCCGCCCACGCGGGGATAGACCTCCGTGGCGACGAATGTGGCGTCCGCGCCGATAGTTTCCCCCGCCCACGCGGGGATAGACCGCGCCCCGGCAGGGCGGTAGGCTGGTGGCAGACGTTTCCCCCGCCCACGCGGGGATAGACCGCTTTTCTAATGCCGCTGCCCAGGAGCTGGGGCGTTTCCCCCGCCCACGCGGGGATAGACCGGCTAGTCGCACATGCCGAAACCGCCGCGCCCGGTTTCCCCCGCCCACGCGGGGATAGACCTCGACGACGCGGTTTTGGTGATAGGGCTAGTGCGTTTCCCCCGCCCACGCGGGGATAGACCTCGATGCGTGATTGCGTGCGGGCTGGTGAGCGTGTTTCCCCCGCCCACGCGGGGATAGACCCTCGTGCATCCGCACATCCCCGCCTATCCGATGGTTTCCCCCGCCCACGCGGGGATAGACCTCGCCTCTGGCAGGGGCGGCGCATAGCGTCGGAGTTTCCCCCGCCCACGCGGGGATAGACCCGCGACTGGCTGTATATCGGGCGCTATCGTATCGTTTCCCCCGCCCACGCGGGGATAGACCCCGGAGTGCGCGCATACCTAGACGCTACGGCGGGTTTCCCCCGCCCACGCGGGGATAGACCCTATGTGCCTCACTCCACCGGCAGGCAAAGCGGGTTTCCCCCGCCCACGCGGGGATAGACCGTCGGCATGGAGGAGCTCAAGGCGGACTTTACCGTTTCCCCCGCCCACGCGGGGATAGACCGGCGCTGACTATCGCCTGCCTTCACAAGCGCCAGTTTCCCCCGCCCACGCGGGGATAGACCTATCGATGGCATTGGCGAGGAAACGCTTGACCGGTTTCCCCCGCCCACGCGGGGATAGACCTCCCGCCCAATGCGCCGCTCATTTGCTAGAGGCGTTTCCCCCGCCCACGCGGGGATAGACCCGCTCAGTATGCCCAGCTAACGCAAATAATGCGGTTTCCCCCGCCCACGCGGGGATAGACCGTTCTAATCCTAGAAGCCGACGGCTCGTTGTTCGTTTCCCCCGCCCACGCGGGGATAGACCCCGCCAGCCCGCCGCGCTGATGCGCAACATCACGTTTCCCCCGCCCACGCGGGGATAGACCTCTGGTCGATCGGCAGGGACAACTGCTCGCTCAGTTTCCCCCGCCCACGCGGGGATAGACCCCACGCCGCCGGTGGACATAAGTCAGGTGAGCAGTTTCCCCCGCCCACGCGGGGATAGACCTGCCCCGTTATGTCTATCGCAAACCCAGACAGCGTTTCCCCCGCCCACGCGGGGATAGACCGCCGCAAAGAGTTCACGGACGCTATCAGCGCCAGTTTCCCCCGCCCACGCGGGGATAGACCTACAGACCAGCCAGTGATTGCCGCGCTGCCGTTGTTTCCCCCGCCCACGCGGGGATAGACCGGCTACTATCGGGACGCTATTCGCGCGCGCAATGTTTCCCCCGCCCACGCGGGGATAGACCCCGCTCGAACATTCGCGAGACGGCATATCTCGAGTTTCCCCCGCCCACGCGGGGATAGACCTTGAGGCGATGGTAGCCGTTGTTCACACAGAGCGTTTCCCCCGCCCACGCGGGGATAGACCCTATAAATGTAGACTCCTTGAACGCCGACGACCGTTTCCCCCGCCCACGCGGGGATAGACCTACGATAACGCCTGCATCTATGTCGACCCGCCGGTTTCCCCCGCCCACGCGGGGATAGACCTAGCCCTATCTCAGTTGGCGCAACTGCGTCGTCGTTTCCCCCGCCCACGCGGGGATAGACCCGCCCGCCAAAGAGGTCGATCTAATCGCGGGAAGTTTCCCCCGCCCACGCGGGGATAGACCTCGCATTCACGCAGAACGCCATTCTACCGGCAAGTTTCCCCCGCCCACGCGGGGATAGACCATGAAGACACGGACGAAGGTTTGCAAGGACTGCGTTTCCCCCGCCCACGCGGGGATAGACCCGAATCGGGGACGGCGCTGGTCATCGGACGGCTGTTTCCCCCGCCCACGCGGGGATAGACCTCCACGCCTTCGGGCATCACTACCACGCCGTCAGTTTCCCCCGCCCACGCGGGGATAGACCCGGGCGTGAAATGATTGCGCTACATCTTCGCAAGTTTCCCCCGCCCACGCGGGGATAGACCGTTTTTACTTTAAGTTAGGTTAGGGTAGGCTATGTTTCCCCCGCCCACGCGGGGATAGACCGTTACGATGCTTGTAGGCAAGGTAACATCTTGGGTTTCCCCCGCCCACGCGGGGATAGACCTCGCCGAAGACAACGCCGGCGGCGAGATGCTAAGTTTCCCCCGCCCACGCGGGGATAGACCCATTCGTTTGGGCGAAGCGATAGCCGACCCTGCGTTTCCCCCGCCCACGCGGGGATAGACCTCACGAGCAGCGCGAGGTGATTGGGCGGGTAGGGTTTCCCCCGCCCACGCGGGGATAGACCGTCGATACTTTGGCGCGGACGGACTCCGGAGTGGTTTCCCCCGCCCACGCGGGGATAGACCTCGTACAGCGCGCGAGTTGCGCGTTCTTACAATGTTTCCCCCGCCCACGCGGGGATAGACCTCCTGCGGCTTGCCCGGCGCATCTGCTAGAGGCGTTTCCCCCGCCCACGCGGGGATAGACCGTGGGCGGGTTCAAGAACATAGCCGAGATAGCGGTTTCCCCCGCCCACGCGGGGATAGACCTCAACCGCATCATCTGCGGCGACGCGCGCTCGAGTTTCCCCCGCCCACGCGGGGATAGACCCCAGACATTGCCGCCGCCGCCGGTATAGAACCAGTTTCCCCCGCCCACGCGGGGATAGACCCCGACACCGGCTCCAGCCATTCGGCTTGCCGGTGTTTCCCCCGCCCACGCGGGGATAGACCGCGCCTCGTCCGGCGTATCGCAGTGCGGCATCGGTTTCCCCCGCCCACGCGGGGATAGACCGCCCGGGCGCGATCCATACCGCCCGTCGCGCAGGTTTCCCCCGCCCACGCGGGGATAGACCGGGTTCATATCTGCATTCGGATATTGACATTGAGTTTCCCCCGCCCACGCGGGGATAGACCGAAATAGCGCCTCGCCGCGTCCGGCGTGGTGGGGTTTCCCCCGCCCACGCGGGGATAGACCCAAACGCGACGACTGGATTGAGAGCGAACCACGGTTTCCCCCGCCCACGCGGGGATAGACCCCAGATAGTGCGCGTAGGCTTCGGCTTGAGCCAGTTTCCCCCGCCCACGCGGGGATAGACCGATGGCGAGGAAGCGTGGACGCCAGTCATTACCGTTTCCCCCGCCCACGCGGGGATAGACCCTACTCGGCGTTATGTACGACACGGCGCTACCGGTTTCCCCCGCCCACGCGGGGATAGACCTCTGTCCCTGTCAGCGACGGATACTATCAGCATGTTTCCCCCGCCCACGCGGGGATAGACCTCCGTGCATTGTGTCCCTGTCCATATCGCCATAGTTTCCCCCGCCCACGCGGGGATAGACCTACTGAGCGACCCCACACGATTGGCGGGGCAGGGTTTCCCCCGCCCACGCGGGGATAGACCGACAACACCGTAAGAAGCTTCGTGAACGCGCACGTTTCCCCCGCCCACGCGGGGATAGACCGGGACGCACCGAATGATGCCAAGCCGGGGGAAAGGTTTCCCCCGCCCACGCGGGGATAGACCGTGTAGGGGCGGGCGGGTTGCAATCGGCATCGGGTTTCCCCCGCCCACGCGGGGATAGACCCGTTTTGGCTCAAAGTCCAGGCTTCGCCGTCGTGTTTCCCCCGCCCACGCGGGGATAGACCTTCTTCCCTAGACGGATGGGACAACGGCGCATTGTTTCCCCCGCCCACGCGGGGATAGACCGTCACTGGCTTCGGTTTCGGACATCAGCGATATGTTTCCCCCGCCCACGCGGGGATAGACCCTTGAGCGGCTCGCCTTCCAGTTAGGGATGCGCGTTTCCCCCGCCCACGCGGGGATAGACCCTTGAGCGGCTCGCCTTCCAGTTAGGGATGCGCGTTTCCCCCGCCCACGCGGGGATAGACCTTATAGACCCGAACGAGGGCAATATTTTAATGCGTTTCCCCCGCCCACGCGGGGATAGACCTTTTGAACGGCGCAGAATCCGGCGTTTCTATGAGTTTCCCCCGCCCACGCGGGGATAGACCTGTTGCGCTTGCGATAGCCGATGGCGTGCTATGGTTTCCCCCGCCCACGCGGGGATAGACCGAGACCGGAGCCCCTTTTACCCACTGCATATATGTTTCCCCCGCCCACGCGGGGATAGACCGCTCATTAGCGTGTTCTGCTTCATTATCCAACCGTTTCCCCCGCCCACGCGGGGATAGACCGTCCACCATCACCAGCGCAGATTATTGCGCGGCGTTTCCCCCGCCCACGCGGGGATAGACCTCTTGGATAAGTATAGCACGCCCGCATATGGCGGTTTCCCCCGCCCACGCGGGGATAGACCCTCTTGCCTATCGCGTATCTCTGCTATGGCGCGGTTTCCCCCGCCCACGCGGGGATAGACCTGTGCGTATCTATCGCATCCGGGTCGTGAACAAGTTTCCCCCGCCCACGCGGGGATAGACCCCTCATCATCGACAACACGCCCGTTCACATAGAGTTTCCCCCGCCCACGCGGGGATAGACCTGGTAAGGCGGCTTGGATTAACTCGCTTCTGCCGTTTCCCCCGCCCACGCGGGGATAGACCGCCGACGTCCACGCAGTTGAGGTTGATACGCAAGTTTCCCCCGCCCACGCGGGGATAGACCTAGACTATGGTAATGCAAGGCAATCTCTACAAGGTTTCCCCCGCCCACGCGGGGATAGACCTGAGTGAGTGTGATGCTCGGACTGCTGATATTCGTTTCCCCCGCCCACGCGGGGATAGACCCTCAGCAGAATACGCTAAATCGTACAGCGCGCGGTTTCCCCCGCCCACGCGGGGATAGACCCGAGCAGTTTATAAAAGCGCGCTCACGATTAGAGTTTCCCCCGCCCACGCGGGGATAGACCGTGAGGACACGATGACAAGAAGCGCGGTCAACCGTTTCCCCCGCCCACGCGGGGATAGACCGAAGAGCAGCGCGATGGTGAAACGGCAATATCTGTTTCCCCCGCCCACGCGGGGATAGACCCCCTTTTCTGCGCGAATTTCATAGCAATTTCAGGTTTCCCCCGCCCACGCGGGGATAGACCGTGCATATGAGGACTCTCCGTTTTAGGTAATGAGTTTCCCCCGCCCACGCGGGGATAGACCGGTTGCAAAGTGTACGCTCACCTCTCCGTCTTTGTTTCCCCCGCCCACGCGGGGATAGACCCGGATCGTACTGCCCTCCGTTGCCGATCATATCGTTTCCCCCGCCCACGCGGGGGATAGACCCCTACAAAAGCGGCGTGATGGGCGGCTGATTACGTTTCCCCCGCCCACGCGGGGATAGACCCTTTGAACCGCTCTCCGTATTGAGGGCGGCGGTGTTTCCCCCGCCCACGCGGGGATAGACCGAGAGTGCTTGCCGCCGCAGAGGAGGCGCAAATGTTTCCCCCGCCCACGCGGGGATAGACCCATATGCGTTCCCTGTTAGCGCATACCAGTAACGTTTCCCCCGCCCACGCGGGGATAGACCCTTTACAGGGGGCGGCGGCGGCTTGGAGAGCGGGTTTCCCCCGCCCACGCGGGGATAGACCGATGGGCGGCGGCTTGAATTTTAGCCCGCGCCAGTTTCCCCCGCCCACGCGGGGATAGACCCCGATCCTGATGAGGAAATACCTACTAGCAAAGGTTTCCCCCGCCCACGCGGGGATAGACCCTGAAAGCGCGCCCGCCATAATAGCGGCGTCGGGTTTCCCCCGCCCACGCGGGGATAGACCCTACCGCGACGCGATGCGCTCTTTCACGCTCACGTTTCCCCCGCCCACGCGGGGATAGACCGCCGGTGCGCGGCAGGTCTTCGGGGACGAAAGCGTTTCCCCCGCCCACGCGGGGATAGACCTGAGGGCGTAGGCATAAGCGCCGACTGGTCTATGTTTCCCCCGCCCACGCGGGGATAGACCTTTGGAAGCCTCCGGGCTTGTGCCAGGTCATCGGTTTCCCCCGCCCACGCGGGGATAGACCGTGCAGCCCGACGGGACGGCTAAATTCGTGAGGGTTTCTCCCCCGCCCACGCGGGGATAGACCTTCAACGCGCATTTTCGAGATGTGATTATCGAGGTTTCCCCCACCCACGCGGGGATAGACCCGCGGCGCGGCTGACGATGTTGATGTCATAAGCGTTTCCCCCGCCCACGCGGGGATAGACCTTGAGCGCATTCCCGCCGGCGACGCTAGGCAGCGTTTCCCCCGCCCACGCGGGGATAGACCTTCCACGCGCACGGTGTCCCCCTCGGCGGGCGGGTTTCCCCCGCCCACGCGGGGATAGACCTGGCGCGTGGATGATGAGCCTCACCAAATCGGGGTTTCCCCCGCCCACGCGGGGATAGACCTCGACTTGGCACACTTGGAACATTTTCGATTCGGTTTCCCCCGCCCACGCGGGGATAGACCTTTTATATGGAGGCGGATGATGAGGGAGATCAAGTTTCCCCCGCCCACGCGGGGATAGACCTTTTCCCGATGTACGCGAGGCAGTTGGCGATGCGTTTCCCCCGCCCACGCGGGGATAGACCGGCATGAGCGCATCATAGGTTATATCCTCAAAGGTTTCCCCCGCCCACGCGGGGATAGACCCAGCCCAGTCCGCGCCGCGAGCGCAAGCGCCTCGTTTCCCCCGCCCACGCGGGGATAGACCCTCGGCCGGCGTCTACTTCCGTCGTCCAATGCCGTTTCCCCCGCCCACGCGGGGATAGACCCACTACCCGCCGTCGATGATGCCTAGTCTGCGGGTTTCCCCCGCCCACGCGGGGATAGACCCGGCTCTGCCCCGCGGCGTGCGGCGCAAGACTGGTTTCCCCCGCCCACGCGGGGATAGACCCGCTTCGCAACCTGCTTGGGCGCGCCAGCATACGTTTCCCCCGCCCACGCGGGGATAGACCCGCTTCGCAACCTGCTTGGGCGCGCCAGCATACGTTTCCCCCGCCCACGCGGGGATAGACCGCCGTCAATGCCGCCGTCAACGATTGCGATTGCGTTTCCCCCGCCCACGCGGGGATAGACCCGATGGACGGACACTACATTGAGCGGGGCTATCGTTTCCCCCGCCCACGCGGGGATAGACCGCGCGCGCCGTTGCCTGCTGATACGATAGCCGCGTTTCCCCCGCCCACGCGGGGATAGACCCCGCGCGATAATGCCGCGGTCGTTAGCGACTACGTTTCCCCCGCCCACGCGGGGATATACCCCACGCCGTATTTGCATTCGGATGTTGACAAGGGTTTCCCCCGCCCACGCGGGGATAGACCGCGGGCGAGCAGGTTAGCGTAAGGCGCAGCGAGGTTTCCCCCGCCCACGCGGGGATAGACCGCGATAGCGGACGCAGTTATGGGCATTCTACAAGTTTCCCCCGCCCATGCGGGGATAGACCTACCGGCAGCGGACGGCAGCGCCGGGTCAAGTCGTTTCCCCCGCCCACGCGGGGATAGACCTCTGTATCGCATACAGAGGTTGCCACGCAGTTGGTTTCCCCCGCCCACGCGGGGATAGACCCGCTGCAGATGGGCGCGGGATAATGGCGCTGATGTTTCCCCCGCCCACGCGGGGATAGACCCAGAACCCGCAAAGGCGATTCGGAGGCTCGAGAGTTTCCCCCGCCCACGCGGGGATAGACCTTTTGGGCGATGTGGAAGAGCGCCTTGAGCGCGGTTTCCCCCGCCCACGCGGGGATAGACCTCTTTCACTGGATTGAATGTGTGCGCGGCGGCGGTTTCCCCCGCCCACGCGGGGATAGACCCGATATACCACATCAAGCCGCCGCGCGAAAATGGTTTCCCCCGCCCACGCGGGGATAGACCCGCGACTTCGTTGGCGTTGTTGGGAGTTTCTGCGTTTCCCCCGCCCACGCGGGGATAGACCTCGCACATACTGCGGCATCCCCATAGTGGAGCTGTTTCCCCCGCCCACGCGGGGATAGACCGTTCCTAAAAGGGGGAATACATTGACTAACGCAGTTTCCCCCGCCCACGCGGGGATAGACCTCAAGGTAGCCGCCGAGGGGCGCGCGGGTACGCGTTTCCCCCGCCCACGCGGGGATAGACCCGCATAGCCGACCCTGCTCATAGGCTTGCGCCGGTTTCCCCCGCCCACGCGGGGATAGACCTGCCGATGATGTTGTTCTTGTCCGTGTCGGTGAGTTTCCCCCGCCCACGCGGGGATAGACCTCCGGGGGATGCTGTTGCGCCGCCCGCTTACGCGTTTCCCCCGCCCACGCGGGGATAGACCCGACATGCGCTGATAGTCCACCCGATAGAACAGGTTTCCCCCGCCCACGCGGGGATAGACCGTCGTTATAGATTTCGGTTTTAACCGGCGCGCGGTTTCCCCCGCCCACGCGGGGATAGACCCTAGGGCGGCGGCTGGCATCGATTATAGCGCCAGTTTCCCCTGCCCACGCGGGGATAGACCTTGTTGCTCTGTGGTAGGGGTGGATTGCGGCGGGTTTCCCCCGCCCACGCGGGGATAGACCTCGCCTATGCGCAACAGCGCGCTGCGGACGCCAGTTTCCCCCGCCCACGCGGGGATAGACCTGTCTTTCGATACGGATCTTTCGTGTACAACGCGTTTCCCCCGCCCACGCGGGGATAGACCTCTTGATCGACTTTGCCTTTTCTGTATCAGATGGTTTCCCCCGCCCACGCGGGGATAGACCTCTCAAATACAAATTGCGCCTGCGTGTGATTTAGTTTCCCCCGCCCACGCGGGGATAGACAGCGCCACCCAGCCTCGCATCTGTAATCAGCGCGGTTTCCCCCGCCCACGCGGGGATAGACCTACATATGCCGAAGCGGACGCGGCAGTTCAAGAGTTTCCCCCGCTCACGCGGGGATAGACCGGATTTGCGCCGCCATATTCTAGCCGCGATAAAGTTTCCCCCGCCCACGCGGGGATAGACCGGCGCTTTTGTAGAAAGGGGAAGCTATGGCTAAGTTTCCCCCGCCCACGCGGGGATAGACCCGCCTTTTCCCGATGCCCGGCGGTGAGCGGCGCGTTTCCCCCGCCCACGCGGGGATAGACCGCAGGTCTTTTACCGCCGTCAATGCGCCTTCTAGTTTCCCCCGCCCACGCGGGGATAGACCTTTGCCTCACGCCTATTCGCACGCCGCGCTTAGGTTTCCCCCGCCCACGCGGGGATAGACCGTATCACAATCCGATGTGCGCGCAGCAGCACTTTTCGCATTATCGCGGACAGCGGGCGGCGGCGATTTGAGCGCCGCAAACCCTGCATTTTCATATTTGAGGCGCGTTAGATATAATAGGGGCAAGCCGCTCTGATGTGTGAAGCAAATTATCGCGCGCGTTGACTTACATATCGACGGCGATCCGTCGGCCGCCGATTAGGATATGCGCGCGCTATGGTATATCGCGCCGTAATGCCGGACGTCGACGCCGCACCGCCGGCCGAATGCGCAAGAACGGAAACGCTATCGGCGGCAACCATTCGGCTAGACGGCGCCCCGTCGCGGATATTGGCAAAACTGAGATGGCAAATCGTATGCGGGCTATCTACACCACAGGATTGGCGCTCTTGGCGGCTGCGCTTGTAGCCGGCTGCAACGGCGGCCTCGCGCCCGCGGCCCCCACGCCCGTCAGCGCATCGCCGCCGGCCGCCGCGCCCGCAACCCCCACGACCGCGGCAACGCCAAGCGCCGCCACCGCGACGTCTGCGCCGCCCACGACCGCCGCCGCGCCAAGCATCGCGCCCGCAACGCCCACGACGTCGGCCGCGCCAAGCATCGCGCCCGTAGCGCCTACGCCCCCGCCCGCTGTAGCGCCGATCGACGACTCGGCGGTGATGTGCGGCGACGCGTCCGACGCAGAGCCGTCGCTCGCGAATGTTGTTGAGCGGCTCGGCTACGCGCTCATGCCTACGCTGCTGCCGAACGGCTTCGCATTCGCCGGGGTATCGGCAAGCGGCAACGCAATCACGCAGATATACCAACAAGGCGGCAGCGCCGGCAGTCCCCCGCGCAACCTCATCCTCGCCTATCCCGTAGAGTTTTCGCCCGACGGCGCATCCGGTCCGCTAGGATGGGAACGCCCCGAAGACGCAGTGAGCGAACTGCGCTTGGGAGACCAAACGGCGTACATAATGAGCGGCGGCTGGTCGGACGCGAGCATCATCGCGGGGCCCGGACTCAGTCCGGACAAGGCGGAGTGGGACTACGACAAGTCGCTGGCGCTGTTCTTCGCCTGCCGCGCCGACGACGGGGACGAAATCAGTCTTGCCATACAAGCGCTGCCCGGCCCCGTGGACTGGATAAGCGAGCGCGAAATCGTGGACATCGCCCACGCATTGCGGCGCATAACCCCATAGCGATGGCAGACCGCAGCGAACCACCGCCCCAAAACGGCGCTGAACCCCCGCGCGAATGCCGCCAGCAGACGGATGGCGGCGAACAGACGGCGGCGGACGCGCAACAGAATGTCGACGGGCAGTCGACGACGGACACGCAGCAGAGCGGCGAACAATCGACGGACACGCAACATAACGACGGCGAACACACGCCGACGGACGCTCAACGGCGCGGCAACAAACGCCTGCGTATAGTGGCGGCGGCGCTTGTAGTGATAGGCGTGTTGGCGCTGACCGCGCTGCTGGCGCTGGGCTTGACCAACCGCTCCAGCCCCACCGGACGCAGCGGCGCAACCCGCATCCACAAGCCGGCGCCCCCCATAAACATATCGCTATACAACGGCGGCGCCATCTCCCCGGAGCGCTACGCCGGCAAGCCGCTTGTGGTGAACTTCTGGGCGTCGTGGTGCGGCCCCTGCCGCCAAGAAGCTCCTCTGTTCGAGCGCTTGTGGCGCGAGTACGGCGAGCGCGGCGTAGTCTTTATCGGCGTCAACATCCAAGACGCACACGCCGACGCCCGCGCATACCTCAGCGAGTTCGGCATAACCTACCCCAACGGCTACGACGAAGGCGGCAGGATTTCGGTTGACTACGGCGTCATAGGCATACCCGTAACCTTCTTCATCAACCGCGAAGGCGTAGTGGAACGCCGCTGGGTAGGCGCAGTGCGCGAAGCAAAGCTTCGCCTATGGATAGACGAACTAGCGCGCGGCGCAGCGCCCAGCCCCGACGACGCCGAAAGCGCGAACACCGACGAGTATAGGCCGTTGCGGTAGCTATGAACTGAGACACTTACGGCTATCTAGGCGCGGTGTGCGCCGAAAAGCGAACCCAATCACGCTTGACGATAGCAATAATGTTCTGATTAAATAGTTGCCAACGCGCGCGCAAAGCGTATGCCGCACACCGCGCGCAAATCCGTTCATACGAATACGCAGGCAAACGCCATGACCACACAAACGGAAACCGACGCGGCGCCGAATGCGAACCGCCGTCTCGACACGCCCGAACCATCAAAAACGGACATTAGCCGTCTGATTGACAAGGTGCATAATGCGGACTGCCTGGAGCTGATGCGCTCTATGCCGCCCGAATCCGTCTGCATGGTATTCGCGGATCCGCCGTTCAATCTCAACAAGAAATACTCGTCATACAAAGACAACCGCCCGTTCGACGAGTATATGGATTGGACGGCGCAATGGCTTTCGGAGGCGTGCCGCATCCTGAAACCCGACGGAAGCGTCTTTGTCTATAACATCCCCAAACTGCTCACTCACACAGCGCCCATTCTCAACCAACTCGCCGAGTTTCGGCACTGGATAGCGTGGAACTCCAACGGGCAGCCGCTGGGCAAGACGATGCAGCCGGCGCACTACGGCATCCTCTTCTACACCAAGAACCGGGACAGCAAGTTCTACGATGTGCGCGCGCCGCACAAGACCTGCCGCGTCTGCGACGCCTACCTCAAAGACTACGGCGGCAAAGAGCGCCTGCGCCACAAGTTCGGCTACCAAATCAGCGATGTGTGGGACGATATACACCGCATCCGCCACCGCTCCAAGCGCATCGACTCGCACCCCTGCCAACTCCCTATCCACCTGATAGAGCGTATGCTGCTTATGACCACGGACGAAGGCGACATCGTGTTCGACCCATTCGCCGGCGGCGGTTCCGCCGCGGTCGCCGCCAAGCAGCTCGGCCGCAGATACATCGGCGCGGACATAGACGCCGGCTATTGCAACGCCGCTCAGCAACGGCTAATCGACGCAAAGCCGGTCAAACGCGGCGACGCCTATGTATCCGTTCACCTGAACAAGATAGTCTCTATGCGGGATGTCGATATAAAATGACCACTGCGCCGCCCCAAAAGATGACGCTTGACCAACTGCGCGCGCAAATGCAGGTGTTTCTTGACTTTCGCGATGTTGAACACACGCTCCAAGCGGATGTCGACCGCATCGTGGGCGGGATACTGCTGAGCAAGGCGCACAACGGCGGCAGGCATCCGGTCGACGTTCTGACTGATTACTTTGACGCCGGCGTCAACACGGAGGCTCGCCTCAGAATCATCATCGGCTTATCGCGCGGTTCGCTGGAGCGGGTCAAGCGCATCTATGAGGCTATGTTCCCGGGCGTGAGCTGGAGCAGGCTGCGGCACGACGCGAGCATCCGACGACGGATAGCCGCATTTCTCATCAGCCCGCACGCGGAAGAGATGTTCATACCGCAGTTCATCAGAGAGAGTTTCTATCTGCCCAACAACTGGATAGAACTGCTGCAAGACAGAAACTATATGCGCGCGGTGATGCAAGCCAGTATGCAATCGCAGTACGCCGTCAGCATGGGCAACGCGCTGGAGTTAGAGGTCGGCCGGCTAGTGGACGGATTAGGATACGATTGGGGAAAAGGCGCGGTTGGCATCGTGGATGACAAAGAGGTGGATATAGCCGTCCCCGGCGTTGCCTCGCCGCAAATCCTGATTATGGCGTCCTATCAACTCACCACATCGTCATCCCAAAGCAGCAAAGCGAGTGAGCAGGCGGGAATGTACGAAGCCGTGCAGCGCCACAACCGCAGCCGCGCCCAGCGCAACGCCCCCAACGTCGTGTTCGTCAATGTCATAGACGGCGGCGGTTGGCTGTCCCGCCCCAACGACCTGCAAACTATGTGGGACGCCTGCGACTACTGCTTTTCCCGCGCAAGCCTTGACGGACTGCGCGCCGTCTTGGCGCGTCATCTTTGACGCATCATCTAAGATTGAGAATACCCTCGCCCGCCTCAAACTTTACAGCCTAGCGCCCTTGCGTCTATAATCAGATGTTGAACTTACTGACAAACCGCTTATGCTAATTGTAACCCACTTCCGTCCGCTTTGAGGTTTTGCGTTGGCGATTCGAGAGATTTTGCAGCTCCCTCACCCTAAACTGAGGATGAGAGCGAAGAAGGTGCGCTCCATAGACGGCGATGTGCTGCATCTTGCGCAAGATATGGTGGATACGATGCGAAAGGCGGAGGGTGTGGGGCTTGCCGCAAATCAGGTCGGCGATCTGAGGCGCGTTATCGTGATTCAACTTCCCGGAGAAGACGAAGCGCGCGTCTATATCAACCCTGAGATTATGCAGCGCAACGGCGAGCGCCAAGTGGAAGAGGGTTGCCTGAGCATTGCGGGATACAAGGGCATCGTTACGCGCTCAGTGTGGGTAAAGTTCCGCGCGCTGGATCACACCGCAACTCTGGTGAAGCTGAAGGCCGAAGATGTGCTTTCGCAGGCGCTTGAACACGAAGTCGATCACCTGAACGGCATTCTGTACATCGATCATATGGAAAGCCACGAAAAGTTGATTAAAGTAGAGCATGAGCCTACTGATAGCGATAGTGGGGAAGCGCGGCAAGACGACGGCGACGACAGTTCCAACCCGCCGCCCGACAGCGGTTTGTGGCTCCCCGACGACGGCGACCCGCGCAACACGCCCGCATCCATCAAAGTCAAGTAGCCGTGAACCACCCCATTGTTACGGCAACCCGCCCCTCGCGCTCTTCACACGGCCGCGAACCCGCGTCTATGGACTGCGCTTCCATTGCGCCCCGCTTGCTCGATGCCAAGCCACTGTCCCCGCTGATGAAGCCGATTGCCGACTTCTTTCGGGCTAAGGGCATAAGCGCATATCTCGTCGGCGGCGCAGTTCGCGATGCGCTGCTGGGGTGTCGCGCGGATGACATAGACATTGTGGCGCAATCCGACGCGCTTGCCGTCGGGCGCGCCCTTGCGGCCGCGCTCGACGTCCGCTGTCTGCGCCTGCACGACGATTGGGAGATTGCGCGCGTCATATTGCCGCACGAATGCGGCGCGGCGCACATTGACTTGACGACGTCGGCGGGTAGCATAGAGCAAGATTTGCGCCGCCGCGATTTCACCATCAACGCTATGGCGCTTCCGATCGAAGCCGCTGCGCGCGCCGACTATCGGCGTTTCGTACTCGACCCCTGCGGCGGCATGCAAGACTTGCGGCGCGGCATTGTGCGTATGACTTCGCCCAATGCGCTCAGGGAAGACGCCCTGCGTCTGCTGCGCGGCGCAAGGTTTGCGGCGCAGTTCGACTTTGCGATTGACCACGACACCGCCGCCGCCATACGCCAAGACGCCCCGCTCATAATCACCGCCGCGCCCGAAAGAACGCGCGACGAGTTCATGAAGCTATTGCGGACGCCCAATGCGCTGTACGGCGTGCGGCTGCTAGACGATCTAGGCTTGCTATGCAGCGTCATTCCCGAACTGGCGGATGCAAAGGACGTTTCACAGCCCAAAGAACACTACTGGGATGTGTTCAATCATTTGGTAGAAACCGTAGGTTGGATTGACCGCCTTTTCTGCGCGAATTCCGATTACACGGATTACGCAGACGAAACGCTGAGCCTTACGCCGCGTTTCGATGGCGTTGACGAATACTTCGACGGCGAAGTGGGCGACGGCTTCGACAGGATCGCATATCTGAAGCTGGCGGCGCTGCTGCACGACGTAGCAAAGCCCGCCACCAAAACAATAGAGTCGTCGGGGCGCATCCGCTTCATTGGGCATCACATTGACGGCGCGGATATGGCGCGCGATATACTCACGCGGCTACGCTTCAGCAAGCGCGGCGTGACCCACATATCGGGAATGATACGGCAGCACCTGCGCCCCACGCAGATGGCGCAGAAAGGCGAAATGCCCACCCCGCGCGCGCTGTACAGATACTACCGCGATGCGGGCGATGTAGCCGTTGACACGCTCTATCTGAACATAGCGGACTACTTAGCGGCGCGCGGCCCATTGCTCGAACGCCGCGATTGGGCTAACCACTGCGCGTTGATTCGGTATATCCTGGATGCGGGAAAACGCCAAAAAGCGCCCGAATCCCTTCCAAGATTGGTTAACGGATACGATATAATGAAAGAGTTTTCGCTTGCCCCCGGCCCTGCGATAGGCAGGCTGCTGGATATTGCGTATGAGGCGCAGGCGGGCGGCGATGTTACTACAAGAGCGCAGGCGCTGGAACTGGTGAAGTCCAGCCTTGAGCGTGGAGGTGACGGTGCGTAGAAACGCAAGAGCGTTGATATTGATTGCGCTGCTGATAGTGGCGTCCGGACTGGCGCTTGGCTTCCAGACCATCAATCTGGGCGGCTTTCAGCGCGGCGGCGATACCCTGCTGGGGCTCAGCCTTGGGCTGGACCTGCAGGGCGGCAGCCACCTGGTCTATCAGGTGGAGCCCGTCTCCGGCGACGACGCATCCGAAGCGGATATGCCCGAACAGGAAGATCTCACCGCGCTTCAGCGCATCATCGAAGAGCGCGTCAACTCTTCAGGCTTGGGCGAACCAATCATACAGATATTGGGCGATGACAGACTGCTCATCCAACTTCCCGGCGTAGGCGATCCGGGCAGGGCGAAGCGGCTCATCGGCGAAACCGCGCGCCTGGAGTTCAAGCACCGCAAGATAAACGTCGAGCGCGATCTCACCACCGAAGGCGTCATAACCGCCGCCGACATCGTCAGCGTTACCGCGGAGCCGTTCCCCGAAGAGCTTGCCCCCGACGCCGGCGCGGATGAGACGCAAGCAGAGCCTACGCCGAACCCCGACGGAACGCCCGCCGCCGAAACAAGCGCGGACGTCACGCTTGAGGCCGACGCCACGCCCGCCCCCGAAGCGAGCGCCGACGCTACGCCTGAAGCGGAAGCCGAAGAGCCCCCGGCGCCCGTGATAATCATAGAGTTCACGCCGCAGGGCGCCGCCAAGTTCGACGAAGTGATTGCGCGCCTCAACGAAAGCCTGCAGCTAGTGGCGTTCAACGTGCCGCCAAGTTCGCTGACCGTTGCCATAAACGGCAACGAACCGCTTGAGATAGACGCATCGGCGTTCACTATCACCAAGCTTCAGGATTCCAACCGCTATATGTTCCTGTATCCGCAGCCTACGCCGGATCCTGACGCCGAAAGCTCCGATTACCACGACCTTGCGCGCGCGCAGAGCGCCGTAGGCAGCGCCCCCACCATCGAGTTTGTTGAGACACAGGGGCAGGTCGACGAAGATTTCGGGCTTGGCGGCGATAACCTGTCCAGGGCATACGCCAGCCTGCACGCTCAGAGCGATCAGCCTATCATCAACCTAGAGTTCGACTCCGTCGGAACGCGATTGTTCGGCGAAAAGACCACCGAAATCGCGGGCATCAACACCGAGGCGATAGCCATATTCCTAGACGATAGGGAGCTTGTATCGCCCGTTGTGCGCCAGCCGATTACCACCGGCGTCGCGATTATAGAGGGCGGCTTTACGCTTGAGCAGGCGCGGGACATATCGCTGCAACTGGAGGGTGGACGCCTGCCCTTCCCGATAACGCTGATACAAGAGCGCGATGTGGACGCCATACTGGGCGCGGACTCGCTCGCCAAAAGCGTGGTGGCGGGCATTGTGGGCTTGGCGCTGGTATTCCTGTTCATGACGCTCTACTACCGCGTGCCGGGGCTTGTAGCGTCCGTGGCTCTGCTCATATACGCCGCTATGGTGTTGGCGATATTCAAGGCGCTGCCGGTTACGCTTACCCTTTCGGGCGTGGCGGCCACGATACTTTCGGTGGGCATGGCGGTCGACGCCAATGTGCTGATATTTGAGCGAATGAAGGACGAACTCCGCAACGGGCGCACGCTGATAAGCGCCATCAACATCGGCTTCAACAGGGCATGGCCCGCTATTCGGGACAGCAATGTCTCAACGCTGATAACCTGCGGCATTCTGTTCTACTTCTCCAATCAGCTCGGCACAACGATTGTGCAGGGCTTTGCGGTAACGCTGGCTATCGGCGTGATGATCAGCATGTTCTCCGCCATCGTGGTCAGCAGAACCATACTGCGGGTCATAGCCGCCACCCGCCTTGCAAGATACATGGGCGCTTTCGTGCCAACGGGAGCCGCTGAGCTGCCCCAGCAAACCGCAACCGCAGCCGTTCAGAGGAGCTAGAGATTTGGACTTCGTAGGCAAAAGAAACTGGTTCTTTTTGGTATCGCTCCTGGTAATCCTGCCGGGCGTTGCCTTCCTCATAATCAACCCCGGCTTGCGGACGGGCATCGACTTCACCGGCGGCTCCACGATGACGCTGGGCTTCTCAAACCCCGTTACTCAGCAGGCGCTCAGGGAAACTTTGGCAGCGCGCGGCGAAATCGACTCCACCGTGCAGAATCTTGGCGACAACACCTATTTCGTCCGCACCCGCGAACTCTCCGAGGACGATAAGGACGGCATAGTCGAGGCGCTGGAAGCCGCCCTGTCCCCCGACGGCGTTGATGTGCTGTCCTTCGACCTAGTATCCCCCGTAGTGGCGCGCGATACCGTAATCAACGGCATATACGCCGTCATAGCCGCCGCCATCGGCATATTCTTGTACCTGTGGTGGGCGTTTCGCAGCGTGCCGAAGCCGTTTCGCTACGGCGTGGCGGCAATCGTGGCGCTGCTGCACGACCTGCTCATCGTGATAGGCATATTCGCGATTTTGGGCAACCTGCTGGGCACCGAAATCAACACGATGTTCCTGATTGCGGTGCTGACCGTAATCGGCTACAGCGTCAACGACACCATCGTGGTGTTCGACAGACTGCGCGAAAATGTGGTGAACTACTCCGGCCGCACATTCGCGCAAAATGTGAACATAAGCATATCCGAAACGCTGGGGCGCTCGCTGAACACCAGCATAACCCTGTTGTTCACGCTGCTCGCGCTAATCCTGTTCGGCGGGCCCACCATCCGCGCATTCCTGTTTGTGCTGCTAATCGGCGTGATTGCCGGCACATACAGCTCCATCGCCGTCGCAAGCCAAGTCCTGGTCGCTTGGGAAGCGGGCGTATTCCGACGATTGATGCCCTTCCGTCGGTCGTCGCAAACGGCGTCCGCGGCGCGCTAGTCCGGGCCGCGATAGCGCGGCGTATGCGTCAGCGCGGCGGGGGGATAAGCGCGATCCGTCCGAAAGCGCTTGCTGAGCGCATAGCGTCGAAGGCGTCCGCCGCATCCGCGAATGCGTACCGCCGCGACACGATAGGGCGAATGCCGCCGCCCGCCGCCATATCGATAGCGCTGCGTATATGCCTGAGGGATGCGCCCGTAGCGCCTATCACGCTTGCGTCCCGAAACATCAGCTCAGCGAGGTTGAAGCGCGCGGGTTTGCCGCTGATTTCGCCCAGCGCCACTATCCTGCCGAACTGCGCCGCGCTCGCCAAGCACGAACCGAACAGCGCCGAACCCACCGGATTGAGAACAACATCGGCGCCTTCGTCTTCGGTCAGTGCCAGCACAATCTCAGAAAAGTCAAGTTCGCTATCTGCGAGTATGACCTCTACGCCGTCCAAAGCCTCCAGCCGCTTGACCTTGCTCTCCGATCCGGTAACCGCAATCACGCGCGTGCCCAGCGCCGCCGCCGCTTGCGCCAGATGAACGCCGAGCCCCCCGCCCGCTCCCACGACCACGGCGGTTTCGCCCGCCTGCAGCCGCGCGACGTCCTGCGC
Source organism: Dehalococcoidia bacterium (assembly GCA_965203895.1). Lineage (GTDB taxonomy): Bacteria > Chloroflexota > Dehalococcoidia > Lucifugimonadales > JADFKI01 > Bin90. The sequence goes on from CBDBDI010000003.1 coordinate 1,546,254, forward strand.
AGCGTTGAGCGCCACCCCGATGGGACACGCAAGCGCGCACGCCGCAACGATGTCCAGCGAATCGGGAATAGCGATTGCGCTGCGCTCCGGAAGCCTAACGAACTGCGCGAAGCCGCCGTCTAGCGCATGTCCGAAGCCCCTGCCGCGAATGCAGCGATACTCTTGCCCGCGCATGCAGCGACCGCATTCGTCGCAAAAGGCGGTGAGCGCCGCCACCACTCGATCGCCTGGGCGCACGGCATTCACCGCATCGCCCACCTCTGTGACCACGCCCGATATTTCGTGTCCCAGCACAACATCGGGCTTGACGCCGCGCCGCAGTTTGCCGTCCAATACCGCCAAGTCGTGGTGGCACACGCCGCACGCCGCAACCTGAACAAGCACGTCGCGAGTGTGCAGGCGCGGCGTGGGAATATCGCGTTCCTCAAGCAATGGGGCCGCCCCGTCCGTGTTGAGAACAAGCGCCTTCATCTCACGCTCCGATTTTGCCGCGCGCGGTTGGACGATTTAGGATGCGCGCTCGGTCAGCGCCGCCGTTTCGGTTTGTATAACATCCAACACGGCGTTTATCGTCTCGCCGGTGGGCCTGGACTTGTCCACGCTTTCGGGCGTTTCTTGCGCGAAAGGCGTTTCGCTCAGCAGCCGATATATCTCGGCCGCACCCTGATGAAACGATGGCGGAATGCCCAAATTCTCGAAGGTGGCCGCGATTTCGTTCATCTCGCCGATCCAGCGGTGGGCGTTGGGCGGAAGCCGCGATATGCCGCTGTCCATCTGTCGAAGCGCGTGAGGCTGGCTGAACTCGAACTCGGCGCGAAGTTCGTCGGTCAAGCCCATGGACTGCGCCGCCGTGAGCAGCGCTATCTGAAGCGTCGCCGTTCCCTTGGTCAGCGCCGCATAGCACATCTTTATGCCCGAACCCCTGCCTATCTGCTTGCCGATTGGCTTCACGCTTATGCCCATTCCGTCCAGTTCGGCAACCACGTGGGCATGTTCGCCGGACACATAGAAGCGCGGGGAATCGCCGCGCGCCGGCGATCCGCCGATGATGCCGCCGTCAGCATAGCGCCCGCCGGCCGCGCTGATTATGGCTTCGATCTTGCGCGTGGTCTGCGGCGATACGGCGTTGCATTCGGCGTACACGGTGGTCTGCCCGCTTGAGCGCATCGCGTCCGCCACTTCGCGCGCCACCGAAACCGCCTGCTCCGGCACCAGAATAGAGAGAATCAGGTCGGCTTGCGAAACCAGCAGCCGCATAGACGGCACGTCGCGAATGCGCGCCCATCCCGCAAGCTCGCGCGTGCGGTTGCTTCTGTTTCTCAAACAGGTTATTACATCGATGTTATGCTGTCCAAGCGCCTGGCCTACGCCCGAACCCATATCGCCGGGACTGAGAATTGCAACGGTGTGAACTGCCACTTGGGGACGCTCCTTAATTTCTAAAATTCCGATTGCGCTTGCTGATTGCGCTTATCGATGCTGATGTGAAATCGAGGTTGAAAGCCTATTTGTTATGCAGCGATGTTCGCTGCGAATTATGTTACAGAATATCAGAATGCGGCAGACTTTGCCTTACAAAAGTGCCTTGCGCGATACGCCTATTAGGTTGCGTATTAGACGCTTGGCAAAATAGCGTCTCAAAACATTTGTTGAAAGACGCTTTGGCGCATATAATTGTTTTGCGCGCGGACGGACAGACGAAACGTAGTCTATGGGGCTTATATCCCTATTTATCGCAATCGGTTTCAGGAGGCGGCATATGGACTTGGGAGCGCATGTATCGGCGGCGGGCGGCATAGACAAGGCGGTTGACCGCGCCGTGAAAATCGGCGCCGAGACGATACAAGTCTTTGCCTCATCGCCGCGCGGCTGGGCGTTCAAGCCCATTCCCGACGAAAAAGCGCAGGCGTTTCGCGACAAGGCGGCCGCGGCGGGCATTCGCTCCACCTTTCTGCACGGCTCATATCTTGTCAACATCGGCGGCGCGCCCGAACTGCTGACGAAGTCGATCGATTCGCTCACCAATCATATGAACGCCGCCGCGCAAATCGGCGCTGAAGGCGTCATATTCCATTCGGGCAGCCACAAAGGCGTGGGCTTTGACGCCGTGTTCGAGCAGGCGGTCGACGCGCTGCAGCAGGTGCTTGCGAACACCGACGAAGGCGTGAAGCTCATCATAGAGAACTGCGCCGGCATGGGCGCGCAGATAGGCGCTTCTTTCAATGAACTCGGCAGGCTTGTGAAAGCGGTGGACTCGCCGCGTGTGAACATATGCCTTGACACCGAACACGCCTTTGCCGCCGGCTACAACATCGCGGATCCGCAGGGACTGCGCGAATCGATGGCAGAGTTCGACGCCGAAATCGGCTTGGATAGGCTCATTGTGGTTCACGCCAACGACGCCAAAGTGGAGTTCGCCTCAGGCATCGACCGCCACGAAAACATCGGCGAAGGCTACATCGGCATAGAAGGCTTTGAGACGATTATGGCGCATCCCGCATTCGCCGATGCGCCGTTTCTGCTGGAAGTGCCGGGCGCGGATAAGAAGGGGCCGGACAAGCCTAACCTCGACCGCCTCAAAGACATACGCCGCCGCCTTGCGGATGCGAATTAGCGGCTTGCGGGCGGGTTTAGCGATGCTGCGTATGGTTATCTGCAACTGCTGTGAGAGCGTGTCCGATTGAGCGCCGTTCTAACCAGCGTTATCTACGGCTTGGCCGCCGCCGCCGGCTGGGGCGTCGCCGATCTGCTCGCATCGGCGCTGGCAAAGCGCTTGGGCGTTGTGTACACCGCCACCGGCGTGCATCTCACATCCTGCCTCGCCGCCACCGTGTACTTCATCTGGGTGCATGAGCTCGAATTGCTGTCCACTGCGAACTGGCTTGAGCTTGCGGGCTTGTCCGTGCTGGGCGTGCTGATGTACATCGCCTTTTACAGCGCGCTGCGAGTCGGCCCCGTTGCCTTAATCAGTCCGATTGTGTCCGCATACGCCGTTGTGGTAATCGCGCTGGCGTTGCTGTTTGCGGGCGAAACCCTCAACCTAGTTCAAATTTTGGGCGCAGTGGGCACCATAGGCGGCATCGTTACATTGTCCTTTGAGCCGGGCGCATTCCTGAACAAAGGCAGAAACAATCGCAGAATAATCGCGGTAGGCATTGCGCTTGCGATAGTTACCGCGCTGGGCATCGGCATATGGCAGTTCACGGTAGGCGTTCTGTCCAGGGACGTCGGCTGGTTCCTGCCGGTGTATGTCAGCCGAATGATGACGCTCGGACTGCTTATCCCTATGACCATCATAATGCGTCAGTGGCGTATGAGATCCCTAACTATTCCGCTTGTGCTGGGCGTGATAATTACCGGAGTAGTCGAGACGGGCGGCTTTTTCGCTTTCGCCAGGGGCAGCGAAATCGGCTCCATATCCATCGTGGCGGCGGCGTCCGTTACCTACCCGCTCATACCGATGATGGGCGGCATCCTCATATTCGGCGAACGTCTCACCCGCCATCAGTGGATAGGCTTGGGCGTTACGCTGACCGGGCTTTTAGTGCTTGCGATTGCCTCGTGATATACTTTGACGCAGTCCGCCAAGCCCGCGCGGGCGATAATCCGATATTCAAAACTTAAAGACTTATAGAGGTGAACTAATGGGACTAGACGGCAAGGTGTGCATCGTTACGGGCGGCGGCAGCGGCATCGGGCGCAGCGCGGCGCTGATGATGGCGGACGCCGGCGCGAAAGTGGCGCTGATTGGCAGAACGCCATCCAAGGTTGATGCGGTGCGGCGCGAAATCGAAGCGGCGGGCGGCAGCGCTATGGCGATTGGGCTTGACGTCGCCGACTACGACGGCGTGATGCGTATGGCGGACGACGTTCTCAGCGCATACGGGCGGATCGACGTCCTGGTCAACAACGCCGGCCACAGCTCGCCCCACCGCCGCTTGATGACCACCACGCCCGAAGACCTGCGCTCCGTGCTCGACTCCAATGTAACCGGCACGGTGTACTGTACCCAAGCGGTAACGCCGCATATGCTTGAGCGCAAAGAGGGAACGATTATCAATGTATCCTCTTTGGCGGGGGTGAACGCCAGTCTATTGGCGGGAATGGCGTACAGCGCGGCGAAGGCGGCGGTCATCAACTTCACGGCGTTTCTTAACACCGAACTCAAGAACACCGGCATTCGCTCAAGCGTGGTAATCCCCGGCGAGGTCGACACGCCGATTATGGACAACCGCCCCATAGTGCCGTCCGACGACGCCCGCTCAACGATGGTTACCGCCGACGATGCCGCGCAGGCAATACTGCTAATCGCAAGTCTGCCGCAGGGCGCCTGCATCCCTGAGCTGATTATACGCCCCACATATCAGCGCGACACATCCCCGGAGGCGGGCGCGGCGTAGCCAGGCGGCAAGAGCGCCGGCGCCATCGTTTCGGCTAATCGAACGGCAAGGGAGAACAAGATGCAGCAACAGACCCCGCCCTACGCGGCTTCGCTTATGGCAAACGACCCCAAGATGGCGGAGATACTCGCCGCCAACCGCGAGTTCATTCTGGCGGACGGCGCGCTTTCGGCGAAAGTGAAGACGCTTATGACGATGCTGTGCGATGCGCTCTTGGCGCACGAAAACGGCGTCAGCGTCATCGCAGACCGCGCCCGCGCTATGGGCGCAAGCGAAGAAGAGATAGCCGAAACCATCCGCGTCGCCTTCCTGATGGGCGGACTGCCCGCGCTTGTTACCGGCGTCAACGCCTTCAAGGACGAATAACCGCCGCGCGCCGATTTCCGTATCGCCTATGCGCCAATCTCAGACTGATTGACGCACCCAGGAATCGGATCGCCGTTCAGCGCGGCGATGATGTTGTCGGCGGACATCTGCCCCATGCGCCGAACCGTTTGGCGGCTTGCGCTGGCTATGTGCGGCGTGAACAGCACATTTTCGAGCGATAGCAGCGGATCGTCGTGGGGTATCGGTTCAGGATCGGTTACATCCAGCGCCGCGCCCGCGATTTCGCCGCGCGTCAGCGCATCGTGCAGCGCGCGCGGATCCACCGTGCGCCCGCGCGTGGTGTTGATGAGATATGCGCCGCGCTTCATCAGCGCAAGATCGCGCTCGCCAATCAGGTATTCCGTCTCAGGCAGCAGCGGCACATGCAGCGATACAAAGTCCGCCTCCGCCAGTACGCCGTCCATATCGGCGCGCCACTGCAAGCCCAGGCTTTGCTCAGAATTCGGCTTGCGCGTGCGCGAATGGTACAGCACATTCATATCGAAGGCGCGCGCCCGCCGCGCAACCGCCGTGCCAATCAACCCCAGCCCGACGATGCCCAGCGTTGCGCCGTACACATCCGTTCCCAGATACGGAATTTGGTCGAACACCGTCCATTCGCGCGCGCGTATGCGGCGGTCGCCGTAGGCGATGTTGCGCGCAAGCGAAAGCATCAGTCCCATCGTGAAGTCGGCGCAGGATTCGTGCAGAACGCCCGGAGTGTTGCACACAAGAACGCCGTTGCGCGTAGCCGCAGGAATGTCTATGTTGTCCAACCCCACCGCGCGGTTCGCCACCACCTTGAGCGTGGACGCCTCGCCCAATACCTGCTCGTCGATAATGTCCGTTACCTCTGTCAGAAAGGCTTCGCATTCATTCGCCTTCTGAATCAGCAGCGATTTGGGCGGCGGCGAGTTCTGCTCCCAAACCTCTACATCCAATCTGTCCCGCAGATACTCAATCGCTTCGGGGATTATGTGCGCGCGCGTTACAAATACTTTGTTCATTCGGCATTCCTTATTGGCATAATTGGCATATTATCATCGGCATAATTTGGCGTAATCGGCGTATTGCCGTTTCAATGGGTTAGCGGGATTAGCTCCGAATCGCCGCGCAGGTGAAGCGGATGCTTGGGCTGCCCCGACTTGGTAGCGCCGAAGCAGTACGGCATCGTGATGTCGAGCGCCATCCGTTTCACATATTCGCCGCGGTTCAGATAGACGCCGTGCGCGCCCCACGCAAGTATCGTGGTGTCCGCCCGCCGCAGCGCAGCGCGTATATGGCAATCGTTGCGCGCGCCCACCGGGTCTGCGTGTTGGCGCAGCGCGCGCGGATACGGCGTTCTGAGCGCGAACAGGTTCACCACCTCAAGCGCGCCGAAACCCCAGCGCCGCGCAAATCCGATGCAGCGGCGTATCGTGGGGTCGTCGCGCGTTTCGTCTGCCGTAGATGGGTTCAGCATCACGAACAGCGCCCGCTTTCGCGAACCGCCGATGCAGCGCCGCAGCAGATAGCGATAGCGGCGGTCGTCGGAGAACACGGCGGCGGGAGCGTTCACGACGACGGCATCCGTATCTCTTCGAGCGCAAGCCCAAGTTCCTCTATCACTTCGGCGTCGGTTTCACGGGATAGGGCTTCGGTCAGCGCCGCTTCCGCTTGGCCGCCGCCGATGCGCCCAAGTGCCCAAGCCGCATGCGCCCGCACGATGCCGCTGTCGCTATGCAGCGCGTCAGCAAGCGCCGGTATAGCCGCGCCGTCCCCGATGTTGCCCAGCGCCACGCACACATTGCGCTGCAGCCCGATGCGCTTGGCGCGCTTGATTGGGCTACGCCGAAACCGCTCGCTGAACTCGGCATCGTCCAAACTCAGCAGCGGCATTAGCGCGGGCGCGGCGAAATCGTGGCGCTGACGAAACGCCGGCTCCAGGCTCTCGGCCGCCTTGCGGTTCACCGGACACACATCTTGGCATATATCGCATCCGAATACCCAGTCCCCCACCAGCGGGCGCAGCTCGCGCGGGATAGCGCCGCGCAGCTCGATGGTCAGGTATGAGATGCAGCGTCGGTTGTCCAATACATATGGCGCTACGATTGCGCCCGTGGGGCAGTCGTCGATGCACATTACGCAGCTTCCGCAGGTCTTCTTCAACGGCGCGTCGGGCTGCAGCGCAATATCGGTTATGACCTGCGCCAGGAATACCCAAGAGCCGTGGCTTTGCGTCAGTATGTTCGTGTTCTTGCCGAACCAGCCCACGCCGGCGCGCTCCGCCGCCGCGCGGTCGTTCATCGGCCCGTCATCCACGAAAATCCGCGTCTTGACCTCTCGCCCCACAATTGACGGCAACCCGTCCGCGAACCCGCGCAGCCGCTTCTTGATGACTGCATGGTAGTCGTCGCCCCAGGCGTAGCGCGCGATCTTGCCGCGCGGCTGCCCGTCGGATGGCGGCGGTTCGCCCGTGTTGTAGGATAGCGCCAACGATATGACCGACGCCGCGCCATCAAGCAGCGCCTTGGGGCGGTTGGCGCGCCGCACGCGCTCCTCCGTGTACCACGCCAGCCCGTCCATAAGCCCGTCGCGGACACGCTGCACGGCGGCGGCTTCGTCGCGCTCAAAGGCGTCCGCCGTGGTGAACCCCACGATGTCGAAGCCGCAATCGCGGGCGTATCGCCGTATCGCTTGCTTCAGTCCGTCTGCTGTGGTCTGCGGTTGCGTATCGGTCATCTGCGTGTCAATCATAGCGGCGGCGAGCTGCGCTTATCGTGTTTGTTGATAGATAATGTTGGCGGGGTATTCTCGAAATTGAATGTATTCCCGCGAAGTATCCGCTAATGCTAATATAGGGGTTCTTAGAAGACTTCAAATTAACAACCGCTGTAATGAGAATGCCCATTAGCGGGGATTTCCATTGTCCGTTTGTAGGGGTTGTATTATACCATCACAAGCGGTTCTACATTCTCGCTAATTTAGAACCGTCGTAAGCAGGGTTTGAATACCACTCTAATGCCGCTTAACTATGAGAATACCGCCGCCGCAAGTCGCCGCACGCCCTCTTGCAGCATATCCCGCCTGTACAGCGCGAAGCTTAGGCGCAGCGAGTTGGCGAATGCGCCGGATGCTGAGAATGCGCTGCCCGGCCGGTATGACACGCCCGCTTCTTGGGCAAGCGGCAGCAGCGCGCTTGTGTCAGCGCCGTCGGTTAGCGTTAGCCATACGAAGTAGCCGCCTGGTGGTTGGAACTGCGCGGCGCCGCCAAGGTTTTCGCGCAACGCGGCGCTCATAGCGTCCACCCGCGCGCCGTATGTACACCTAAGTTTAGCGATGTTCGCTTGCAGCAACCCCTGCTCCAATGCGGCGTGAATCAGCGTAGATGTGAAGTGATTTACGCCGCCGCCGCTCGCCGCAATTCCGGCGTTGGCGAAGCGCCGTATTAGCGCCGGGCGCGCCAGTATCCAGCCGCAGCGCAGTCCGGGCGCAAGTATCTTGGAGAACGATCCCAGCGACGCCACACAGCCGTCGGCAGAGTCGTCGAATGCGGCGATTGGCGGCGGGGGCGGATCGCCGTAGTGCAGGAGCTGATACACTTCGTCCGCAAGCGCTATGAAGCCGTGCCGCCGCGCAAGCGCAACCAGATGACGCCTGCGCTCCGCCGGCATCACGCTGCCGCGCGGGTTCTGATAGGTCGGTATGACATACACCAGACGGACGCGCGACACAGCGCCCTCTTCCAGCATCGCATCCAGCGCGTCCGTCCGCATCCCGTCCCCATCCGTGGGGACGCCCACCACATTCAAGCCGTGATCCTCGAAGATGCGCTGTATGAGATAGTAGGTCGGCTCTTCCACTAGAACCGTGTCCCCCGTCTGCGCGAACAGCGTTGTAGCGAGGTCGATCGCCTGAGATGCGCCCGCAGTGAGAAACAGCGATTGCGGCTCTACTATGCCGCCGTATGCGGGCTGCGTGGACAAGAACGCCGCAAGCGAATGCAGCAGCGGGCCGAAGCCCTGCGGCGCGCCGTACTGCAGCGGCGTGGCGTCGCCGTCCGTGAGCGCGTACTCCGCCGCCTTTCGCAGCGCGGCAACGGGGTGCAGGCGCGGCGAGGGATGCCCCCAACTAAGGTCTATGATCCCGTCGGGAATTGAGATGAGCAGTGAAGGCAGCATAGGCGGTTTGCGTTATTGAGGTATAGGCGTGCGGCGGTGAATGCGATTATGCGATTGCCATATGAGACTGCTATGAGGCCGATACGGGCGCAAGACCCGCTTCGCTGCGGGCGTCGTTGATGTGCTGCAGGATGCGCGTCCGCAGCGGCGCAATCTCATAGCCGATGTCCGCAAGCATTCGGCTGTTATCCACGCGGTAGATGTGCGGCACGCGCCGCTCGCCGGTGCCGATGCGCGCGTCGGGGATGATGTCCCGCACGATGTCCGCCATATCCCCCACGCTGCACAACGCGCCCCCGCTGATATAGACGGGATGGTTCAACCGCTCCGCAAGCGCCGCGCGCGCGAATATCTGAGCGGCGTCCTCGGCGTGTATCATCGGCGAAAGCTCATCGCGGTGGAAGGGCAGGTCTATCGGCTCGCCCACCGCCGGCAGCGATAGCATTAGCCCGCCAATCATCCCCGTCATGCCCGTAACGCGCCCATGCCCGAAGACGGTGCATATGCGGATGCCGCGCAGGTCAAGCCCGTACAGATCTCGGTAGCGCGCCGCCGCAAAATCGTTGGTGGCTTTGGTCATCCCGTACACATTGGCGGGAGCCGGCAGGTCGTCTTCGTTGACCGGACGCTCGCCGAAAGTCTCTTGCACGCCATAGACGGCGATGGAGCTGGCATATACCACGCGCTCAATGTCGCAGAAGCGCGCCGCCTCGAACACATTGTTCGTTCCCTGTATATTGACCGCCATCCCGAAGTGCGGGCGGTCTTCCGTGTCCGGCGGCAGCAACGCCGCCATATGGACGATGCGCCGCACATCGTAGGCGTTGATAGCCTCAAGCAGGTGCGGGAGCTGCGCAATATCGCCGCGATAGACGCTGACGCGCTCCGCGATCGCCCCTAGGTTGGCGCGCGGCGGCGCAAGATCGAAGCAGACCACATCCTCGCCGCGCTCCGCAAGCGCCCGCATAATGCGCCCGCCGATTAGCCCTGCGCCGCCCGTAACCATTATCGCCATATGCGCTCGCCTCCGTTTTATACGCCTTTGCGCGTTAGAGTGTCCCCAAACTGCCGCGCTACTCCAGCATTCGCGCCCACCCGTAAGCCATTCCGAACAGGAACGCGCCGCCGGACACTATGGCGGTGGCTTTGTAGTTGTGCGTAACCCGAAAGGCTACTACTGCGCCACCCAGGGATACGGCGAATGATATGGCAAAAACCACGGGAATCGTCAGCGGGAGCATCGCTATTTACCTCTCTTTGATGCGTGTCCGAACATACCTTGCATGAACGCAACCCGCCGCCGCCCAACCGCCGCGCTACTCCAACATGCCCGCCAGCCCGTAAGCCACACTGAACAAGAACGCGCTGCCGGACACTATAGCGGTGGCTTTGTAGTTGTGCGTAATCCGAAACATTATTATCGCTCCGACGAGCGATATGCCGAATGAAACGGCGAAAACCACGGGAACAGTCAGCATACTCATAACCCCCTTGCCTATCAGTGTCAGAACTCCCATTTGTCAGTACAATAGTCAGCGCATCAAAAGGATGAGAGTGTTCCTAATAGCACAATCGAGAATGCAGATAGATAGAAAAACATAGCCGCCGCTACCGGTAGTGGCGGGTGTTCCCTATACTGTGTATCTAACTCTTTTCTGAATTTCGCTGTATCCATGGAGAAGTCAATCGCGCTTTCATCCTGCGCCTTTACTTGATTGTACAGGATGCGAAACAGATCTGCTTCCCGCAGAAAGTAATAGTCTAAAATCGCCAACACCACTACCAGCCCCGTCAAGACTAGACCAAAGCGCACAGGTATAGCACTGCCGCCCGCGTCGCCGCTCAGCAGAAGCGCGACTGCGCCCACGAGCAGCAGCATCGCGAACCCCTTGATTCGCAGCGAATTGCCCGTCGCTTGGGTTATGGCGGACTGGATCATTTCCAGGTGGCGTATCTTCGCTTCCATAGGCGTGTTGCCATTGCCCCCGCGCTAGGCGTCCACAAGCTCCGCCCACGCCTGCGGCGGCGGCACGGGAACGCCTTCTTGCCTGAGTGCCTCTATATGCAGCGCAACCGCTTGGCGCATCAGCGTCATAACTTCCTCTTTGGTTTCGGCTGCCGCTACGCATCCGGGCAGATCCGGCGCATATGCGGCGTAGTTGCCGGGCGCTTTCTCTATAACGACGGTGTATTTCATTGGTCTATTCCCCTAACCTTGCTTGCTTCAGAATGCTGTTCCACGTCCCTGGTGGAAGGTCAAGGCTCATTTTACCTGCGATGGTCACAATTCCGGGCTTTGTAGGATGCTTGAAATGGCGATGGCTGCCGCGCATTCGCGCTATTTGCCAGCCATCATTTTCCACAAGCCTAATAGCGTCCCGCACCTTCGGCATATCTTGGATTAGCCCCCGCGCGCCTCACAGCGCCTGCCAGTAGCGCCGCCCCTGCGCGCGGATAACCCGGCCGATGTGCTGCTCCGGATGAAAATGTCCAGCCGCTACGATATAGCCTTCGTCTTCGGCGCGCTGCAGCAAGGCGTGGCGGCTGCGGCGGCTGTCCGGCTTGCTGGTGTCCACGCCGGCGCACCAATCGGGCTGCTGTATCTGTACGCTGCTATGTATGGCGTCCCCCACTATCATCGCCCGCTCGCCCTGCGAACTGATGAGGATGACCTGATGCCCCGGCGTATGGCCGGGCGTGTCCAGCGTAGTTATCTCATCCGTAATCCGATAGCCTTCGTCCACCAAATCCATAAGCCCAAGCGCCTCCAGCGGCAGCACGCTGTCGCGCACCTGTGGCGCGTCGGCGAGATGGCGCGGCTGCGTGAAATGCTCCCAGTCTAGGCGCGGCACAAGATAACGCGCGTTGGGGAAGTAGGGCTTGGGCGCTGCGCCGCTGTGGTCGATGTTCCAACCCACATGATCGGCGTGCAAATGCGTATGCGCCACAATGTCCAGATCCTGCGGACTGACGCCCTGCGCGCGGAGTTGGTTCAGCAGATCGCCCGTGCGGTTGCCGCGGTCCGGATGCGGCCCCGGGCCCATACCCGTATCCACCATAACCGTCTTGCCCATCGAGCGCACGAAGAAATGCCCGTAGTAGAGCTGAATCTGCCCATCCTCCAGAATATCGCTGTACGGCTCCCAATCGGCGGCGGTTACGCCCTCGAAGAAGGCGTCCGCCGGACGCGGCGGCGGGATCATATCCAGCGCAAACGCTATCTCTGCGTTGCCCACTCTAATCCTATCTGCCATCAATGCGCTCCTTTGGCTTTGGCGTGTTGGCGCGCCAGCGTTTCGGATAATAGGCGATGCGTCAGTTGGTCAGCGCCGCGGTTGAGCGTATGCGCGCATAACGGCTAATCGGCGCTTTCGGTTGCCCGGCTACGCCGATTAGCCTTGCGCTCGATTCGGTTAGCGGCGCCGATGCTCAAGCGCGCAAAGCGCCTTGCCCAATGCGCAGCGATATTCCCAACCGCCGCGATGCGCCGCCCAACCGACCGCATCGCTTGCCCGCCCGGCTACGGCTTGGGGCTTTCCATCAATATCGTTACGCCCATATCGATGTACTTGTTTCGCAGCGCCGGGTCGTAGCTTCGGAACGATACGCGCGTCTTGCTGCCCTCAAGCTGCTTCAGAACATGCTTGACGCAGTCGTCCACGCTTTGGAACGGATGCTTGGGATGCGCCTCTATGTCCCCCAGCAGATCGTTCGGCCCCCAAGTGAGGCAGTCCACGCCTTCCATCGCCAGATGGCGCGCGTTGCTCGTCGCTTGGATGGACTCCATCTGCAGGCAGAGCCAGCCGTGGCTGTTCCACCATTCGGCGTACTCCAGCCGGTCTTCGCGCCCCTGCACCTTCCAGCGCGCAGCGCCGCCCCAGCTTCGCTTGCCGAACTGCGGATAGTAGAAGTAGTCCACCGCCTCTTGCGCCACCGCCAAATCCTCTACCTGCGGCACCTCTATGCCGGCAGGTCCAAGGTCGAGCAAGTTGCCGATGAGATAGGCGTGGCGCGTGTGCTTGATGCGGAACTGAACCGGAATGTCCAGCTCAGCGGCGTGACCGCAGAACTGAACCAACGTCTCTTCGTTGAACGCCGAATGCTGGCTGTCGGTATGCACGAAGGCGTAGTCGTCCTTGCCCAGGATGTCCTCCAGCTCGCTCTTCGTCGCCGTCAGCGGCGCAGACACGCCGATGAGAATCTCCCCGTCGCGGATGCGCTGCTTCATATCTTCGCCGTTTGGCATAGTTCGTCCTCCTTAAAAGTTATGCAATGAATATGCAATGCTTGGGGTGTAGTTCGGATATACGATCCAAGCAACCAGCCGCCCATCCATAGTTCGGCGGCAGCCGCTCCCAAACCGCACCGAGTGAAAGTGTATCAGGATTGGCGCGCATAATCCAAACACGCCTTGCCTGCCCGCTTGCCGCTAAACCCCATCCCTTTGCGCCCCTGCGATAAAGCCCCTCGCAGACCGCTGCCCCCAGCTAAATGGCATTCGCACTTTTCAGTTGGCGAAAAGCGCAACGGCGTGTGGGTGTGTACGGCGGCGGTGGAAGGGCGCGATGGACGAAGGTGGATGGACTCTGAGGTTGGGAGCGTGATGAGGTTACGCTGTTACGTCTAGTGGAGCGTCTGCCGGCTACAGAGCGATACGAAAGTGAAGGGTTACCTAAGGTGTATGAGTGATTGGCACACAACGGGCATATAGTTGGGAAGTAGTACGGGGTAGCTATCTGGAGCGATATCTGCGCTCTATACTGCGCGGCAAGTTGAACCGGTTGGCACGTCGAATAGTGGAGATGCAGGTGGTTCTGCTTGCGTTTGTCTTCTGCAACAATCTCAAACTTAATACGACTGCAGGGTGGGAATATCAATGTCCATTGTTCACGCCCCCTTCGGAATTCCCTATGCTATGCTTGCTTCGGCTCACCCGTTAATCATCACCGGACTGCGGATCTTCGTATAGCCTCGCCACTTCGTCGGGCGTTGCACCCGCCCTGGCCATCAGCCACGCCACCGATGCTATCAGCTTCATCTGTCCTTCCTGAAGCGCGTCAAGACGGACGGAAAGCGCTTTAACATCGGATTTGACCTCGCTCATATCGTCCTTGAATTCTGCCTTCATATCGTCAATCCGCTTGTTTAGCAGAACCACTATCAGTACCATAAACACGGTAACCGCCCCAAGCAACCCGATTGCGCCAATGTCCATTGTTCACGCTCCCTTAATTTGTGGTTTGCTTGTGTTCCGATGATAGCGCTTAACGGCGTTGTGCGCTATACGGCTGCCGAATGCTTATGCGCAGTTATGCCGAAAGGCAAGCCGCGTTCTTGACACTTGGGCGGCGGCGGCTTAAACTTTTGCCATATCCCATATACGACTACGGACACATTACAAGCGGCCGCATTCACAGATACGCTATGCGGCGGCGGGCAGCGATAAGGGCAATGAGGGAGCAAGCCATATGACGCAGGAATCGGTTATAACGGATGAGATGCGCGCCGCTATCGGCGTGGATTCCGAACCCATTACTTACGATGTGGAGAAGGGCGCGATTATCAAGTTCGCGCAGGCGATAGGCGACGCCAACCCGCTCTACACCGACGAAGAGGCGGCGCGCCGCACACGCTACGGCGGCCTCATAGCGCCGCCAACCTTTATGCGCTCTCTCATATCCAATCCGGCGCCCGCATTCAAAAGCCCCTATCCGGCGAACCTAGACGGCGGCAGCCAATGGGAATACTTCTATCCCGTGCGCCCGGGCGACCGCATCACCGTCAGCACCCGCCTCGCCAATCTATTCGAGCGCCCCGGACGGCTGGGCAATATGCTGTTCAGCGTCCGCGAAACCAAGTATGTGAACCAATTCGGCCAAACCGTCGCCATTCAGCGCACCACCGGCATAAGCTACCAGCCCTAAATCGACCGCCCAAGCGCGCGCCTAGCGCCCACGCGTCAAGCATCGAATCAATTAACAGGAGGATGTTGCGATGACCAATCAGATATACTTCGAAGATGTTCAAGAAGGCAGCGCGGTTCCCACGCTCAGGAAGGATCCCACCACGCAGCAGCTCGTGAAGTACGCCGGCGCTTCCGGCGACTACTATCAGATCCACTACGACCTGAACTACGCCAAGGGCAACGGGTTGCCCGACGTCATCCTGCACGGCGCGCTGAAAGGCGCATGGCTCGGCCAACTTATGACCGACTGGATCGGCGAGGAAGGCGCGCTCAAGTCCCTCACGACGCAGTATCGCGGCATGGATGTGCCGGGAACGCCTATGTTCGGCAAGGGCATCGTCACCAAGAAGTACACCGAAAACGGCGAAAACCTTGTGGACTGCGACATCTGGCTCGAAGACCACGAAGGCAAAAAGACCACGCCCGGCGCCGCAACCGTGGCGCTGCCCTCGCGCGAATAACCCCCGGCGGCGTTTCGTCGCCCCGCCTATCGCCTACCAATGCCTGCGTCTGCAACACGCCGCAGGCATTTTGCATATCCATCTCACCCGCTTGGGCAAGACCCTACATCGAAAATGCCCGCTTGCCACTAGCGCCTTGCGCCAATATAATGCGGGGCATCACATCATCCGCACACAATCGGGCGGCGTATCAGCGCGCAAGGGGGCTATGAAATGGAAATCGGCGTTGGGTTGGACGCCACGCTCAACCTGTCTTGGGCTGAGCAGGCGGCGCTATCCAAAGAGGCGGCGGCGCAGGGCTACACAAGCATTTGGACGCCCGAAGGCGCCGGGACGGATTCGTATCAGCTCTGCCTGCAACGCTGGGCGGCAAGCGCCGAAGTGGTGGACGGCGGGCTGACCACCGGCATATCCGTATCGCCCGTGATGTATCGCACGCCGATGGCGTTTGCTATGACCGGCGGCACGGTCAGCGATATATGCGGCGGCCGCTTCATAATGGGCATCGGCTCCGGCGGTTCGTACCGCCCGCGCGATCGCCGCGCGCTTGGACTGCCGCGCTTCTCCACGCTGGCGCTGATGCGCGACTACCTATCCACCATCCGCCCGCTTGTGGCAGGCGAGTCGGTGGATTACCAAGGCGAAGTTGTTACATTGCGCGGCGCGCGCCTCGCCATAGACCCGCCGCCCAAGACGCCCGTCTATCTGGGCGCGCTGGGGCCGCGGATGCTGCAGCTCGCCGGCGAACTTGCGGACGGCGCATGCCTCAACTGGTGCAGCCCGCAGCAGATAGCGTGGAGCCGCGCGCAGGTCGACAAGGGCGCGGCGGCCGCAGGACGCGATCCGTCCGAAATCAAACTTGCCGAATACATCCGCGTATGCGTCGACGATGATGAAGACACCGCGCGGCGCGCATTCGCCAAGGCGACGATGAACTATGCGCTTGGGGCGTCCGTCCCCACAGAGCGCGAGCGGCGGCTGGGCTATCGCGCGCACTTTGAGCGAATGGGCTTTGCGTCCGAGCTAGCCGCGCTTGACGATATGCGGCGCAGCGGCGCAAGCGCGGACGAAGTGGCCGACGCATTCCCGCCCGCGCTGCTCCGAACCGTGGGCTACTACGGCAGCGCGCAGAACGCCGCCGCCGAGTTCGCGCGCCTAGCCGAGGGACTGGACATCGCAATTGTGCGCGTAGTGGCGGCGCGCCCCGGCATCGCCTCCGTGCGCGCCGTGATGCAGGCGTGCGCCCCCCAAAGCGCCGCTTAGCCTAATCGTATATTCATCAGCCTGGCAGCTAGTGAAAATCGGAGGCGAATATGCCACACACCGTAGATGCCGTCATAGACGAACAAGGGCAAGTGCGTCTGTTGACGCCGCTCAAACTGGCAGCCGCAAGGCGCGCGCTGGTAACCATATTAGAGGATGAAATCCCGCCCGTTCAGGATGTGACTCTGATGAGCGAAGCGGCGCTGGCAGAAGATTGGAATCGGCAAGAGGAGGATGAAGCGTGGGCTCACCTTCAGCAAGAGCGGTCGTATTAGTCTGGTTTCCTTTCTCTGATCTGTCCCAATCCAAGCTAAGGCCCGCCGTTCTGCTGGCGGACGCAGGAAGGGACGATTCAATCTTGTGCCAAGTTACCAGCAACTCATACGGAGACCCGCAAGCCATAGAACTTGTTGGTGAAAATTTCGCAGAAGGCTCGCTGAACAGAGTAAGTTATGCTCGCCCGGGCAAGCTTTTCACTGCGCATCGAAGTCTAATGGCGGCGCAGGCGGGCATACTCACAGCAGACAAGTTCAACCAACTAATCGAGGCGGTGGTAACCATACTCCGCGGCGGGACTACGCGATAATCAACGCAATGATACGCCTATCTACTTTCTAAGGAGAACCCCATATGACAGCCACAGTCGGCAGCGGCAAGCACACTTACGCGGTGAACGAAGAATGGGCGCAAGTCCCCGACGGCTGGCATGCGCCTATGGCGGCGGTTACCGTGGATTCGCAGGACAGAGTGTACGGCTTTAATCGCGGCGCGCGCGGCGTCATCGTGTTCAACAAGCATGGCGAATACCTCTACGATTGGGGTGAAACCGCTTTTTCGTTTCCGCACGCCATCTACGCCGATCCGCAAAACAACATCTGGATTGTTGACCGAAACGACCAGCAGATATTGAAGTACACGCCGCATGGCGAACTGCTTATGACCATCGGCGAAAAGGGCTACCGCTCCGATACGGGCGCCGATCCCTCCGATTTCGGCTCAAGCGGCTATACGCAGGTTACGCATGGCGGCGAACCCTTCAATATGCCGGCGGGCATTGCGGTCGCCCCATCAGGCGATATATTCATCGCCGACGGCTACGCCAACGCGCGCGTTCACAAGTTCTCGGCGGACGGCGCGCTCATCAAATCCTGGGGCGAACCCGGCGACGGCCCCGGCGAGTTCATGCTGCCGCACGGCGCGTATGTGGACAAGCGCGGACATGTGCTTATCGCCGACCGCGAAAACGACCGCGTGCAGGTCTTCACCCAAGACGGCGAGTTCGTAGCGCAATGGCCTACCGAACTCATCGGCCCCGCGGTAGTATGGCAAGACGATGACGGCGTCTGCTATGTCGCCGAACACAACGGCGGCTACTTCAGCGTGCTGAACGCCGACGGCGAACTGCTGGCGCGCTGGGGCGACGCAAAGTATCGCAGCTGCCACGGCGCGGCGGGCGATTCGGACGGCAGCATCTACTTCGTGCAGCCCACATCCGGCGAAGGCAGCGCGGGGCGGCGCATCGTCAAATACACCCGCCGCTAATCGCCGCGCTCACAACCCAATCTAGCGCATATTTCATACACACAGCAGGAGGCTGCAATGGCAAACAACCTATCCGGCATCGTGGAATCGGCGCAGGCGGAACGGCTCGCAACCGGCTTCGTGTTCACCGAAGGCCCGCTATGGCATCCCGACGGCTATCTGCTGTTCGTGGACATCCGCCGCTCTCAGATATTGCGACTCGTCCCGGGCGAAGCGCCTGAGATTATCTGCGAAAACAGCGGCGAAGCCAACGGGATGACCTTGGATTCGCATGGACGCGTGGTTGTCTGCGAAATGGTGAACCGCCGCTTGACACGCATGGAACCCGACGGAAGCTTCGCCATAATCGCCGACAGATCGGACGGCAAGCGCCTGAACCGCCCCAACGACGTCGTATGCAAATCGGACGGCAGCCTCTGGTTCACCAACCCCGGCCGCGACCGCCTCGAACCCGATGTTGACATGCAATTCAACGGCGTTCACCGCATCAAGCCCGATGGCGCGGTGGAGCTCATAGCGCCGTTTGAATACCCCAACGGCATCGCCTTTTCGCCCGACGAAAGCGTACTGTATGTATCCAACACGCGGCCCGGTCAGTACATAATGGCGTACGACCTTGACGCCGGCGGCGCGGTGGTGGGCGTGCGCCACTTCGCCGACATGCCGTCCCCCGACGCCACAAACGGCGTTCCCGACGGAATGAAGGTAGATATGGAAGGGCGCGTCTATTGCACGGGGCCGGGCGGCTGCTGGGTATTCGCGCCGTCGGGCGAGCTGCTGGGCGTCATTGAGCTTCCGGAATACCCCGCCAACTGCGGCTGGGGCGGCGCAGACAATCGCACGCTCTACTTCACCGCCAACACATCCATATACAGCCTGCGAATGACCACGCCGGGCGCGCCGCCGCGGGGGTAGGGGGGCGTTTTCTCTGCGCGTTAAAACCCCGCATCAAGCGGGCTTGACGCAAGCGCAAATCAACGGCAAAATATGAACGAACAAAATCTAACGGAGGGTATAGCAAGATGCCAGTATCCGGACAGGAACTTTTGGAAGAGTCCATAGTCAACTGCCAGCAGATAGCGGACGGCTTGGGCACGGTCAACGCCGCGTGGGAGACTTCCATTGTGGAAATCTTGGAGAAGTTCGATGAGATAAGCGACACCTTCTTCTTCAAGACGATGCCGAGCGTGCCGGCGGCGCGCGCAGTGGTACGCGAGTCTTCGTCCGCGCTTTCGCTGCGCCAGAACGAAGACTGGGACAACTTCGGACCCGCGATCGAGAACCTCATCGCGTCATCGCAGAACCTCATCGAGAAGGCGGGAATGAAGGGAGTAACCCTCACATGAGCGCGCCGATTCTGATAACGGGCGGCGCCGGCAGCGTGGGGCGCATGCTGGTAGAGAAGCTGGTGGATTCGGGGCGCAGCGTCCGCATATTCGACCTGCCGTTTATGGACTTCGACGGGCTTGAAGGGCGCAGCGGCATCGATATCGTCAAGGGCGACATCACCGACGCCGTGCAGGTTGCGGACGCCATCGACGGCGTGAGCGCGGTCGCGCACCTGGCGGCGCTGCTGCCGCCCAACAGCGAGCGCGACCGCGAGCGCACTTTCGCGGTCAATGTCGGCGGCACGCAGAACATCATCGCCGCGATGCAAGCGCGCGCAGCCGACGCCGCTCTCATATTCACATCGTCCATCAGCACATACGGCGACACCAGCGCCGAAACGCCGCCCGTGCGCGTGGATCATCCACAGTCCGCCATCGACATCTACGCCGATAGCAAGATTGTGGGCGAGCGAATGGTGCGCGAATCTTCGCTGAACTGGATCGCGCTGCGCATCGCGGGCATACTGGCGCCGGCGTTCCTGGAGCCGCCCAACCCGTGGCCGTTCGTGGCGGGGCAGCGCGTAGAGATGATTCACCGCGACGACGTAGTAGATGCGCTGTTCGCCTCTGTGGACGCCCCGGACGCCGCCAACAAGGCGCTCAACATTGCGGGCGGCCCAACTTGGCAGCTTCGCGGCGAGGATTACGCGCGCGACTTCTACGGCTTCATGGGCGCGCCCTTTGAGGATGTGAACTATCGCCAAACGCCCGGCTGGGTGGACTGGTACGATACCGAAGAATCGCAGCGCATCCTGGGCTATCAGAATAGACCCTATCAGCAATACTGCGACGAAATGCGCGCCATAGTAGAGGCGCTGATGGCGGAATAGCGCGGCAATCCGCAAGCGCCAATCGCCAACGGATAAGGCGGCACAAAGTTCTCGATACGGCGCTTTGAGCGCGGGCGGTTAGCGCAATCGCATTCGGCGGCGAAGCGGCGGCGGCAAATCAGCGATGGACTGGCTATGCTGAAAACGGCGTCGGCGAATTGCGCTGCAAAGTTCGCGCTTGCCGAACTGCGATGCGGCGACTGCGCTGTCGTCGATTACGATTGACGGGTTCAGCGCGGCGGCGAACCCGATTTTGCGGTTAGCGGCGCGCAGACTGCGCCTGCGGAGGCAAGACATATGACCACTCACACAGAACAAACGCTGACGATTGACGCAAAGATGGACGGACTCAAGTCTATCCTGTCCGATATGGGATCGGTGATTGTGGCATACTCCGGGGGGACGGACAGCGCGTTTCTGGCTGCCACCGCCAACGATGTGCTGGGGGACAGGGCGCTTGCGGTTACCGCCAAATCGCCCAGCCTTGCGCCCGCCGAATTGCGCGAAGCAACCGAACTGGCGCAGCGGCTGGGACTGCGCCACCGCATCATCGAGACGCGCGAAGTCGAGCGCGAAGACTACGCCGCCAACAACCCCAATCGCTGCTTCTTCTGCAAAGACGAACTCTATACCTACCTGAGCGACTTTGCGGCGGCAGAGGGCTACGACGGCATCGCCAACGGCACGAACACCGACGACTTGGGCGACTTTCGGCCGGGCTTGAACGCCGCCAAGCAGTACGGCGTCCGCAGTCCGATGGTGGAAGCGGATCTCTCTAAGGCTGAGATACGCGAGCTTTCCAAGGATATGGACTTGCCCACTTGGGACAAGCCGGCGCAGGCATGCCTATCATCGCGCATCCCATACGGCACGATGGTTACGGTAGAGGCGCTGACGCGCATAGCGCAGGCGGAAGAGTATCTGCGCGATGAGATTGGCATTCGGCAGCTTCGGGTGCGCCACCACGATACGATAGCGCGCATCGAGGTGGCGCCGCAGGATTTCGCTACGCTGACCGCCGAATCGGTGCGGGCGCAGATCGCCGCCAAGTTCCGCGAGATAGGCTATTCCTATGTAACGCTGGACTTGCAAGGCTTCCGCTCCGGCAGCATGAACGAAGTGTTGGCGGCGCGGCGGCGGCGGGGGTAGATAGGGTAGATACGGGATGCGCGCGCCTTGGGGGATATGGCGAAATGCGCTTGTCCAATCTGCCTAGCGCACCCTTCTTGACGCAACTATAAATTGCTCCGATAGGATTAGGCTTGTCCCGTCTGTCTAACGCGTACTTGCCGATTTGGGAATATGCCGATACTCTATCCGTCCACGATTGCGTTCATCAAGCGGTGCGTCAACATCGTTGTGCGGACAATTGTAGTTGCCGCGACTTTCGCAATTTTCTTGGGGATTTCCATTATCTTCAATGTGCTGATAGACTATACGTTAAAAGCGTTCAATATACCTGATCCTGTGAGGGAAAGGATTGCGCTGTTTGGTTTGGCCGTTCCGATAATGATCGCGATTGCGATCGTGCTGACAAACATCGACGATATATGGAACCTCACAAAAACCAGCATGAGAACCCCTGACGAATATACTCAAACGGACGCTGAAGATGAGAACTAAATTAGCCGAATACCTGTCATTGAGGGACGTCCCGCTTGCCCTCGGCTATTCGACGCTATGGTTCGTGGGATTGTGGGTAGTTGAGTACCCTGTGTATGATAGCCTGGGGATAATCA
Source organism: Dehalococcoidia bacterium (assembly GCA_965203895.1). Lineage (GTDB taxonomy): Bacteria > Chloroflexota > Dehalococcoidia > Lucifugimonadales > JADFKI01 > Bin90. Next base: position 1,568,368 of record CBDBDI010000003.1, read on the forward strand.
TACTCGCATACATTACTCTATGGGCGTCGCGCATCGCATTCTCGCATTCACTTAACTTCCTCGCGCAGCGCCTGAATCGCGCGGTATCGCGGGCGGCGGATGAGCTCGGCATAGAAATGCCCGACGAACAGACGATACGCGCCAATATGCGCGCGCGCGCTTTGATTATAGTTGCCGCGCTCTTAATCTCCACGATTGCCGCAATGCTGGGCGCGTCCTTCGCGCTGTTAGTTGCGGCAGTATCGCTAATGGGATTGCCATCCCTAGGCGCCGGCTTCACCATAGCGGGATTGGCGCTGCTAGTTTCGGGATTGGCGGCAGTTGGGGCATTCTTCATACTTGCCTACACGCGGCTGTCAAGGCTCCAAGCGTCGACTGACGGCGTGTTAAACAGCAAGATAAGCGAGCGCTTCGGCTACATAAGGCATTCGGAGCGGTTGGCGCAGTGGCTGTCCGTCTAATGGATGCCGCCGAAACGCCGTTACCCGCCAACTTTGACACTTTCGGCGCGAAAGTGTAGCCTAATGCTGTCCACTTGGGATATAATGCTTTGCGGTTCGGGTTGGCGGCGGCATTTCCCACAAACGGCGCTGGTGTGATATGATATGCTGCGATGCGCGCGCAATGGCGCCGGCGAATACGACGAAATTGTACAAATCTTAAAATTACCAAGAAAATAACGCCCGCAAAGTCTATTATGTTCCACAAGGTTGTGGTAATGTTTGTACTTGGGCGCAGGCTAATACACACTCTTCAACACAGGGAGGAAAAGACATAGCATGCCTAGGTCTAAGCTTCTTATAACTCTGGGACTAATCCTGCTGATGACGCTATCGGTGTCAGTCGCTTACGCGGATCACCATACGGCGGCTTATAGCGGCGAAGGAACTGCGGTAATCTCGGACGCTGCCGCGAGTGGCGACAAGGTTACCTACTCGCTGGCGGGCGTAACCGCGCTGGACGCCGACCACGCCTACGAAGGCTGGCTGATTGACAGTGTCAGCGGCGCCATGGTGAGCACCGGCGTGATGAGCGTTATCGGCGGCAAGATAAGCCATTCGTGGACTTCCCCCGACGGCGATAATCTGCTCGCTATGTACGACTCCGTAGCCGTTACGGTCGAGGAACTGCCGGACGACGACGAAGCGCCTTCGGACACCAAGGCGTTCTCCGGCGCCATCTCCACCGATGCGATAATGCACATCCGACATCTGGTAGTGGCATTCCCCGACGGCGGCGACTCCGGCCTGCTCACGCAGCTTCAGGCGCAGATAGGCATGGCTATGGCAAAGATAGCCGAAGCGCAGGCGGCGGACGAAATCGAAGCGCTTAAGGCGGCTACGCTGGAAGCGGTCGACATCATCGACGCAGACAACGGCATCGTGGAGCTGGCGCATGCCGCTGAAGAACACGCAGACCTCGCATCTGACGCGGCGGGCCCCGCCGAAAACAGCGTCCGCACCTACGCCAAGAAGGTTATCAAGTCAAGCGGGAATGCGGAGATATGGGCGCTGGACGCCAAAGCGCAAACCGTCGCCGTTATCGCAGAGGACGACATCGACACCGCGAAGGTGCTGCTGAACATCGTCAACGGCAGGCTCGACGCAGCGCAGAACGGCACCGCCACCGAAGACGGCGCAGCCGCAGCCTACAAGCAGGCGCAAATGATGGCTACCATCGCGCTCACTACCGACGGACCTCCCCAGGATGATGATGACGACGACACCACGAAGGGTCCCATTGTAGGCGACACAGCCGTTCCCGCCGCGATGCAACTCATGCTGCTGACAGCGCTGGCATTGATAATCGGCGGCGGCGCGCTTCTGTACAGGGCGCGGCGGCAAGGCTCCAAAGCCTAACCAACGCCAACCCAACAACCTACCCCTAGATACACACAGAGACTTCATCCGCATCGGTTGGATGGAGTCTCTGCGCTTTTGAAATATCCCCCCGATGCGCTCTTTCTCATCCGCCAATCGACTTATCGTGAAATGAACTAAACGCAAAGGGTTGCAGAATGCTGGGCAGAATTGAGCGCGCTCGGCTTGGAATGATGCAACAGCATATAGATGCGTCCGCCAAAACGCTGTTCACCGCGCTTGCGGCGTTGGCGCTGATGCTGACGCTGCTTGCGGGCGCCTGCAGCGATGCGGCGCAGTCCCCCACGCCCACGCTTGCGCCGCCCACGCTCACGCCCACTCCCACGCCCATCAACCCGCAGGCGATTGTAGATGAAAGCGCGGCAGCGATGGCGGCGCTGGATTCGTTTCGGTTCGCGCTGACGCACAACAACGATGGCGGCACTCCGCTTGCGCTTGGGATGCTGCTGACGGATGCAAGCGGAACCGTGGCCGTCCCCGATAGGGTGACGCTGGACTTCAACGGCGTGTCCGCCGGCAGGTTCGCGGTCAGCGGCAGCGTAATCGCGGTGGGCGAGGATGTGTATATGACCAACCCGCTAACCGGCGATTGGCATCAGGTTGGCGGCGATGCAAGCCCGCTCAACTTCTTCAATCCGGCGCAGGGCATCGCCGATATAATGGCGCAGATGCGCGATGTGGCGCTTGTATCACACGACGCGGCGGCGTATCGCATAGACGGCACGCTGCCGGCGGAAGCGCTGGCAGCGCTGTTCGGCGCAGCGACGGATGAGAGCGTGGTGCGCGCCGCGCTCACGATCGACAAGCCGAGCCTGCATCTGAGCAAGGCGGTGTTGGACGGGCGCATTACGCCGAATGAGGCGGACGGGCTTGCGCGAACCATAACGCTCTTCGACTTCGACCGGCCGGTGGACATAGCGCCGCCCAACTAGCCGCAGCGCAAGCAGCCAGTCCTATATGCCATACACACTGAGGCTTCGCAACGCCCGCATAGCGCCGTATGCCGCGCTGGCGGCGGTGTTCGCGGGCGTGTTCGTGGCGGCGGACGACCAAACCGTCGTGGTAACCGTTCTGCCGCAAATCATGCTGGACTTGAAGACGCCCATAACCGAAATCGACCGCGCATCGTGGACTATCAGCGGCTACCTGCTCGGCTATGTGGGCGCAATGCCGCTCATCGGCAGGCTGTCCGACATATGGGGACACCGCAATGTGTTCGTGGCGGCGCTGCTGCTGTTCATGGCGGGATCGGCGGGGGTTGCGCTGGCGCCCGACCTGAATTGGCTGATAGGCTTGCGCGTGTTTCAGGCGCTTGGCGCGGGCGCGCTCGTGCCGGTGTCCATAGCGATTGTGGGCGATGTGTTCCCGCCTGAGCGGCGCGGCGCGGCGCTGGGATTGGTGGGCGCGTCGGCAGAGGCGGGCGGCGTAATCGGGCCGCTTTGGGGCGGCGTCATCACGCGCTACTTGGCTTGGGAATGGGTCTTTTGGATTAACCTGCCCTTGTGCGCGGCAGTGATAGCGCTGGCGCTGGCGCTGCTGCCGCCAAGCCCACGCTACGCCGCAAAGGTGGACTTCATCGGCGGCACGCTGATAACGGTCAGCATAGTCGCGCTGACGCTGGGGGTTGCGCGCATAGGCGATCCGGACGCACTGATGGCGCTGTGGTGCGCGCTGGCGGCGGTCTGCTTCGCGCTGTTCGTATGGCGGCAGCTCAGCGCGGTGGAGCCGCTGCTGCCGCGCGCTATGTTTCGCATAACGGCGTTTGCGGCGTCCAACATAGCGCATCTGCTTGTGGGCGCGGCGCTGATAATCGGCATGGTAACCGTGCCGCTGATGGCGAACACACTGCTTGAGCGGACACCGTTGGAGGGCGGGCTGATGCTTATGCGCCTCACCGCGGCGATACCGGTGGGCGCAGTCTTGGGCGGACTTGCCTGCCAGCGCCTCGACTATCGGCTGCCATCCGCGCTGGGGCTGCTGCTTGCGGCGCTGGGCTTTTGGCTTATGAGCGGGTGGGACTTGGGCATAGCCGATCCGCGGCTCACGGCGCACTTGGCGACGGCGGGCTTGGGCTTCGGGTTGCTGATAGCGCCCATCACCTTGGCCGCCACGAACACGGTGGGCGATAATGCGCGCGGCGCGGCGGCGGCGCTGATAACGGCTATGCGCATCATCGGGATGACGCTGGGCATAGCGGCGCTGACGGCGTGGGGAACAGGCAGGTTCGACGCGCTGATTGCGGGCGCGGGCGTTCCGTTTGCGCTGCCGGGCGAAACGCCCCAGCAAGCCGCTGAGCGCATAGCGGAGTTCCAGCAGCGGATTGCGGATGCCGGACTGACGCTGTTCGGGGACTTCTTCACGGCGGCTATGCTGCTATGCTTGGCGGCGCTGCTGCCCATTGCGTTTATGGCGTGGAATGGGCGGCGCAATGCAGGCTGAGCGCAATGGAGGCGCGCGGCGCGTAGATGGAATTATCGTGAGTTTTGACGCCAAAGGAATGCTTTAACGCAAGCGCGTAGATACGCTGGCTAGGATTATCAATGCAAAGACAGGGGCGCAAGATATATGGTGTTGACGTTATTAGTGGGTAAATCTGGTAGCGCCGTAGGCTAATGCTATTCAATCGCGCAAATGCCTAGATATGGGATACTAGGTTTTGGGTGGTCATAGTTGGGGACTCCAATATACGGTTTGCGTCGCGATCTGCAACGGGATTTGATTTTGAGATTATAGCGTGATTATAGCATCGTTAGGGGACAAGCGGCGTTGCTTGCGATAATGACAGCGCAATGTCAACGACGGAGGCAACTCGTGCAATGTCGCGCTGCTACTCGCCGCGCAAACGGCGCAGTTCGGCTTCCATTTCGGCGATGCGGGATTCGGCCGCATCGGCGCGATATTCAGCTGCGTCCACACGAACTTCGGCTGCCAAGCGCGCGTTGCGCTGCAATTCGGCATCCTCTTCGGCCGCATCGGCGCGCTCTTCGGCCTCTAGCCGCGCCTGCTCCAACTCCCTAGCGTTGAGCAGAAACTCGCCGCTCACAGGGTCGCGAAAACGCAACTCGCCGGCGTCCCACCACAACTCCAGCCCCAGAACCGCGCTGTATCCCCACAGGCGATCAGCGGGATCGCGCGCTATCGCCAACGGCGCATACTCGCCGTTCACCAGCGCATCGCCCGCAAGCGGGGCGTCGTGAAACCGGCCGCCTGTGCGGTCAAAGCGCCAGTATTCACGCACACCGTAGCCGGCATACCCCGCGCGCTTGACCGTGTAGTCGCGCACGCCCGTGCTTTTGGACGCAACCTCTAGTACGAAATCGGGCGGCTTGCCAACTTCGCTTATCACATAGCCGTTGCGCGCTATGATGGCGTCGGGGTTGACTCCGAATGCGACCACCAAGTCGGGCGCAAGACGCTCGGATTCGTTGGTAGCGTCGTTTCTGAGGTAGCCTTCGCCGCAAATCAGCACATCGCTGCGGTTCGCAAAGTGCGCTTGCAACGCTGCGCCGGCGGTGAGTAGGCTGTCTAGTTGTTGCATATCGTAGTTTCGCGGCGGATCGGGTAGCGGCTCTAAGTGGGAGTAGTCGTAGATATGGGGTAGTGTGCTTTTAGTAGTCATAGTTGGACACTCCGATATGTAGTAGGTGCCGCAATCTACATCGAGATTTGTGTTTGTGGTTATGGCGTGATTATAGACGCCAAGCGGGTAGGGGGGCAACCTGAGTGCGGAGGGTTTGGCGCATTTATGCCTAAACTATGTGATATTTGGAACTATGTTGACAACGCTGAAATAACCATTATACTGACACTCCAAGTCTTAATGAGGGAGGTGTCATATGGCTTATAAGACTGTCATCTGCCCCGCGCCGGGTCGGCATTAGGGCTGGTCAGCGTTTCAGTCGGCTCGGCGCAAAACAACAGGTGATCCTCAGATGAAAAGTTCCACAAATTCTCTGAAGGAGGTGCCGAAATGACTGTACGCGTAACCGTAGTGTTGTTGGTGATAGCCATGTTCGCTATCACCACTCCCGACCTGTACGCCGATGGTCCCGTCTCAGACAGGCCTGAGACCAGCGAGTACATACGCGAGGTCGACACCCCCACCGGGGTGTTCGCTCCCATAATCAGGATGCTCTTCTCAAGAGGCAATAGTGTCTCTCGATCCCCGTCGGGGTGCATTCAAAGATCCAAAACGCCTCGACGCTGGGGGAATAACGTCAAGGGGGAAGTGCGGGTGCGATGCAACGCTAGAGTAACTAGAATGCGGCACACCGCAGAACTAATGAGATGGGAAGGCTTGCTAAGCGGCGGCTGGGATGGGATTGGGACTATTGGCGAGTACAACGGGAGAAACACGCGCAGTGGTACTGCCTACGGAATCACCACCTGCACAAGACACAAATTCAAGGTTACTGGTGCGGGTTATGTGCTGGATGTTGACGGAGTGAAGTATCACAATGTTGGCACCACCAGCAGGATTGCCAATAACCCATGCCGGATAGACTAGACTTTCGTAGGGGGCGCCGGATGTCATACCTGATACTACAAGGGAAACGCTTCTCGCCCGCCCTGTGGGTGAGTTGGCGTACAACCCTGACGGCGCTCTTGACGATTTGGCTGCTTGCCGGCTTGGGTTGCGCACAATCGCCGCCCGATGCGGGTGAGCAGCCAGTCACGTATACTGCGACGGAGGCGCAATCGGAATATGAGCAAGAGACGATAGACGAAGCGGCGCAGGAAGCATACGAAGAAGAAGAGGAAGTGTTGCTGGTGAGATACTATCCGCCGCCGCGCGATATCCCTAAAGCGCAGATAGTCAGCGGCGGTTCCGTTAGCGCCGTAGTCGACGGCGATCTCTTGAGCGCAGAGTGGGACTTCATATCAGCTACCCCAACACTGGTGGCAGGACGCGAACCCCCTTTTATCTGGCCGGAGGCAACCGTTATAGATAGTTCAAACTCGGTCGTGCGTTTCCTAACCGATGTGAAGCCTGGACTGGTATTTGTTGAAGGATACCCCGGGTTGAATCCCGACGGCAGCGGCATTCCCATCGGCGCGGATATTGACCGCAGCGGACATTATGTAGAGTATGAGTGTGCATTGGGTCAGATAGACCCTTGTATGCAAGAAAGCGCGGACGGCTTTGTGGAGCTTCATCGAATACCGAAAGATATATTGGATAATCCCTATCTGTTAGTATTCGCAAAATGGAGCATATTCTACGACGATGACCCGGATGGTCAGGCACTCGCTAATTGGGTGTTCCATGTTGACCCCGAATAGCCTCACTCGGCAAAGCGCGTTAGCCCATTGACCGCGCGCTGGGCGGATTGTTACACTTCGGTTAGTGAAAGCGATTCTTAAAGCCGTTGCCGCTTGGCATCCTCGCCCGAACTTCTACTACGGCTGGCTTGTGCTTGGCACGGCGGCGCTGGGGGCGTTCATAGCCACGGGCGTGGCGCAAACGGTGCTGGGCGCAGTTCAAGACCTGATAGCGCAGGACATGGGCTGGGACAGAAGCGCCATCGCTTTCGCCGCCACCGCCGGCACTTGGATTTCAGGGCTCACGATGCCCCTCGTCGGCAGACTCGTCGACCGCTACGGCCCGCGCTATATGATGTTCGCCGCCGCGCTGGTTGTAGCCGCCGCATTCTTTGCGCTATCGGGCGTTCAATCCGTCTGGCAGTTCTACATCGCCTACATCATAGCGCGCTCATTCGCGGGGCCGAACCTGCAGAATGTGGTGCCGCGCACAGTGGCGGTGAACTTCTTTCGGCGCAAACGCAACCTTGCGCTGGGCATTACCGCGCTAAACCGCATCGGCGGCGAGGCGGTCAACATACAGATAATCACGCTGATTTCGGGAATGCTGAGCTGGCGCGCCGCATACATAACCTTGGGATGCCTCGCGCTGCCGCTCGCCGTTCCGCTGGCGCTGGTGATGCGCAAGCGTCCCGAAGACATCGGACTGCTTCCCGACGGGGACGCCGCCCAACCGATGCAGCGGGCTCATTCGGCGGGCGGCGCGGCGCGGCCATCAGCGGACTTCGACTGGCGAGCGCGCGAAGTGGTGTTCGTCCCCGCATTCTGGTTTATCGTATGGGGCGAATTCCTGGCGGTGTCGACTACGGCGGCGGTCGGCTTTCAGCTTGTGCCGTTTCTATCGGACGCCGGGCTTTCGCAGACAAGCGCCGCCGCCGCGCTGACGCTGGGCGTGCTGCTAGGCGGGTTGTCCGTTCCGCTGTGGGGACACCTATCGGACAAGTTCACCATCAAGCGGCTGACCATCGCGGCGCTTGTAGCCACCGCCGCCGCAACGCTGGCATTCGCGCTAACGGAGGCGCAGAGCGTCGGCTTCTACATAACGATAGCGTGGGGCATAGCGTCAGGCGCAATACCCGTAGTGGGCAGCATGATGCTGGGCAACTACTTCGGCAGAACATCGTTTGGGACGCTGACGGGATTGACGGGGCCGTTTCGCACGGCGGCGATGGGATTGGGGCCCGCAATGGGCGCGCTGCTGTTCAACCTGACGGGCGGCTACACCGCGATGTTCGCCATAGCCATCGTCTCATACGCCGCTGCGATGGCGCTGAACGGCGGCGCGCGGCGGCCGGCGCTGCCGCGGCGTGGCGGCGTGTAGGGCGGGGGGCTAATTCGGCGGCAGTTCGCGCGTTGCGTCCTCGCGCGCGCCTCACCCCGCTTCGCGGATGCACCGCTCCAGCAGTTCGTATGCCGCTTGCGCGAATGCCCGCATATTGGCTTGGCGGTCGGATGCGCCGGTCTCGATGGTGATGCTACGCTCTACGGGGCCGGATACGGCTATGCAGGCGTGGCCGGCGGCGTCGCCGTAGCGGTTGCCGGTGGGGCCGCTTGCGCCCGTTTCGCTCAGTGCCCAGGTGGTTCCCAGACTTTCGCGCACGGAGCGGGCGTTCAGCATAGCATAGGCTTCGGTGCTGGCGCGCAACCCTTCCATAGCGGCGTCCGGCACGCCGAGCAGTCCCGCCTGCGCCGCGCGCGTGTAGCAGACCACGCCGCCCACATAGTACGCCGACGCGCCCGGAAGCGCCACGAGGGACGCCGACAGCAATCCGCCGCAGGACGATTCCGATACTGCGATTGTGTGTCCGTTTCGCTTCAAAAGCTCGGCCGCGGCTGCCGCCGTTGCGCTAATGTCCGCCATTGTACGCCCCTTATAATTGCTGCAAACATATGGCATTCGTTGGATGTATGCCCGATACGCCCGCTTTCGTTTCTGCGTTAAGGCTATTACGGCATTGCGCTTTGCTTGCCGCGCGGGTTGCGCGCCGCTAGACCAGATGCAGATGTTCGCGCACCTGCGGGTTCACCAGATTGCGCGGCATCTTGCCTGCCAGAACGCTTGCCACCTCTTCGCCGTAGCGGCCGGTTCGCAGGCGCAGCGATTCCACCGATGTATGCCCCGAATGCGGCGAAAGCGCCACGTTGTCCATCGCAAGCAGCGGATTATCGCTTGCGGGCGGTTCCTTTTCCAGCACATCCAAGCCTGCGCCGGCTATCCAGCCCTCTTGCAGCGCCTTGATGAGCGCCGCTTCATCCACCACGGGTCCGCGCGATGTGTTTATCAGATAGGCGTTAGGCTTCATCATCCGCAGCGCGCTTTCGTTGATGATATGCCGCGTTTCGGCGGTTAGCGGCGTGTGCAGCGAAAGGTAGTCGGACTGCGCCATCAACTCGTCGAATGACACGCGGGTTACGCCGCGCTCGCTGAAAACCGCGTCCGAGATATACGGGTCGTAGGCGATGACATTCAGCTCAAAGCCCTTGGCGCGCTGCGCCATAGCGCTGCCGATGCGCCCAAGCCCTAGGATGCCTATCGTTTCGCCGTGCAGCGCGCCCACGGCGTAGGGCGGGCGCGGCGTCCAAGTATCGGCGCGGATGTCGGTATGCAGGTTGATGACTTTGCGGTTGCAGGCCAGCAGCAGCGACATAGCCTGATTGGCGACTTCGCGCGTCCACAGGTCGGGGATGTTCACAACCGCGATGCCGTTATCCGTGGCGGCTTCAACGTCGATGACGTCGTAGCCTACGCCGGTTCGCAGCACAACCTTGCACTGCGTCAGCGCATCCAGCACGCGCCGCGTCATAGGCGTTTCGGATGTGATGATGCCGTCGGCGTTTCGCACATTGCGGATAAGTTCGTCCTCGTCGTCAGTCGACTGCAGCAGTTCCAGGCTTGCGCCCACTTCCGCCAGCGCCGCCCGCGTATCGGTCAGATCCTCTGCCTGCCACCGTCCTATGTAGTACACCGTGAAATTAGCGTCTGCCATTCGTTTCTCTCCTGATACGTATGCCGCTTAGGCCGCGCTCGCGCGGCCGTCGGCGATGTTCTCTATAATCGACTTTGGCGGGTAGTATATCACAGGGCGAGATGCGAGCGATTGGCGCGGCGAAAAGGCGTTGCCGATGTTGGGCATCGGATATAGAATGAGCGCAAGGAGGTTGGGATTATGGCATTGCAAGTCGAAAAGCGGCTATTCACCATCGAAGACTACTACCGCATGGCGGAGACGGGCATCCTGCGCCGCGATGACAGGGTGGAACTTATTCGGGGGGAGATTGTACGGATGGCGCCTATAGGTATCCCGCACGCATCTAGAGTTGACATACTAACCGTTGAGTTCGTCCGAGCGGTGGGCGACGACGCAATCGTGAGAGTGCAGAACCCAATAAGGTTGGAGGCGCAGAACTCTGAGCCTGAGCCGGACATATCGCTGCTACGCCCCAAGCGCGACTACTACGCATCAGCGCACCCAACGCCTGCCGATGTCCTGCTAGTGGTGGAAGTGGCAGACAGCAGTCTAAGCTACGACCGCAACGTCAAAATACCGCTGTACGCAGAGGCGGGCATCCCCGAAGTATGGATTATGGCGCTGGAAGAAGTGCGCATCGAACGATACAGTGGGCTTGAAGGCGGGGAATACCGCGATATGAGCTATTTCTATCCCGGCGATAGCATCGCGCCCGCATTGCTGCCGAATGCGCGGCTAGACGTCGGCCGGCTGTTCGGCGTGGAGTATGCGGCAAATTAGGGCGCATTCGCATTCAAGTTGCGCCATTGTCGCCTATGGGTGGGCTGTGGTGGCAACGGGTGGGTTCGAACCACCGACCTAGCGCTTATGAAGCGCCCGCTCTACCCCTGAGCTACGTTGCCGTTGACTAGCGTATCCATTATACGCCATATGCGCCGCCACTTAAAGCCATTTAAGCAGTATTCTTAATACGTGCATACGCGTTAAACCCGGTCTAACTTCAACAAACGCTATTATCTTAACCAGCAACCAGCGTCCGCCGAGCGCGCTCCGCTTCTAGCGCAACAATAGGAGTTTTGTCCATGAATAGATAGTCCTCGGGCTTGACGCCGATAACCCTAGATATTACCGAGTATCCACGCCATCGGAGTGCATGGCGATCGCTTGCCGCTTGATTGTTGCTTCCGCTTCCCGGTTAGTAGCTGCGATTGCCTCAGAAGTAAAGCGATAGATATGCCCTCTCTACGGCTGTAGGGCTGCTTGCTGCGCGAGATGCTGATTTTGGGCATCCGGTTGGAGTCGGAGTAAGGGCATTGTATATCGTCACGATAAACTGTTTGCATTGGGTCCATTCTTTTCTTTCGATGAATACGAACTAGGCGTTAATTTCTGCCCGGTTTTATCATACACGCGCGTGCCAAGAATACCTTTTACCCCGCCGCGCAACCCTTACGCCCGCAATCCCAATCAGCGGCGCAAGCAGCGCAAGCAGGTTGCCCGCCGCCGTTCCCGCGGATGCGCCCGGCGCAAAGCCGCATCCGCCGCCGCTCGACTCGGTTGAGGGCGCAGCAGGCGTCGACTCAGGCGCGATTAGCGTATCGGGCGGGGTACTTGCCGGCGCATCAGCATCAGGCGCGCTCGCGGCCGCCGCTTCGGTAACCACCACTATCACGGGCGTCTGCGTGGGCGGGGGCGTTGCCGTAGATGTGGGCGTCGCCGTTACCACTATGACAAACGGCGTGGGCGTCTGCGTAGGCGTCGCCGTGTGAGTCGCCGTCGGCGTGGCGGTGGGCGTGTTCGTTGCCGTTGGATTAGGCGTTAGCGTGGCGGTAGCCGTTTCTGTGGGCGTCGGCGTGAATGTTGGCGGCGGAGTGTGCGTCGGCATCGGCGTGTTCGTCGGCGTAAGCGTGTGTGTAGGCGTTGGGGTAGGCGTGGCGGTGGGGACTGCGCGATTGCCGTGCTGTCTGCCGAACTCCCACCAAGTCGATATGCCGTCCCCGTCGATGTCCGCCTTCAGCAGCGGGTAGTCGGTGGTTGCGCCGAAATCCCAGAAATCGTCCTTGCCCGTCTGCGGGTTGTAGTCCATATCGGCGTTGTCAAAGTCCAGCTTCCATTCGCGGTAGATGTCGGCGTAGCCGGTGGGGCGCTTCAGCGCTGCCGTATTGCGCCCGACTGCGCCCTGCGTCGCAGTTTCGTCGTCGCGCGTCCGCACGCTGCCGTCGTTGTTGCGGTCGTCCGAGCCGACGCCCACGAAAGTGCGCGAGGCTTCGGTGTCCCAGTAGCTTTCGTTGATATTGCCGTGATTCGATCCCGCAAAGCCGCCCACGGTTGCATCCGCCTGCACCCTGCCGAGGGCGTAGCTCCCCCAGATGCTGCGATGATTTTCGCCGACCAAGCCGCCCACCACATGATTGCCTGTCACGCCGCCCACGGCATAGCTCGCTATAATATCAGCGTGATTAGCCCCCACAAGCCCGCCCACAAGCCCATCGCCGGATACGCTGCCGCTTGCGTAACTCGCCAAAATCCTGCCTACCACATTCTCTCCGACCAGCCCGCCGACGACATTGGCGCTTCGCTTCACCGGACTCACATTGCCGCTTGCGTAGCTTGAAGTTATCGTTCCGACGTTCAAGCCGACCAGCCCGCCGACGGACTGCCTGCCCAGCGCTCTGCCGGTGGCGTAGCTATCCCGAATGCTGCCAATCTCTACGTTTATCCCAACAAGTCCGCCGACGGCGTTTTCGCCCGAAACATTGCCGGCGGCGCGGCTGTTGCTGATTTTGCCCATGCTGACCCCGACTAGCCCGCCCACTTGGGACATGCCGACCACGCTGCCTTCGGCGTAACTGCCTTTGATGTCGCTGCCGTTGTCCCCCACTAGGCCGCCGACGAACGTTTCCCCCTTGACGGCGGCGACGGAGTGGCTTGCGGTTATGGAAGAGACTGGCTTTGTAGGCTGCATATGTCCAACCAAGCCGCCGACTGTGTGGCTGCCCGATACGCGCCCGGTGACATAGCAATCGCTGATGCGCGTAACATAAGTCACTCCGATAAGCCCGCCCACCTCCGAAAACCCGGCTACGTTCATATCAACCAAGCCTACACGCCGAAAATCGCCTTCGCGCGCAACGCCGAACAAGCCCGTAATTCCTGTGTCCGCAAGCCCTGCGCGGTTGATGTACAGGTTGAATATGACGCTGTCGTTGCCCTCGAATACGGCGCCAAACGGCTTTTCCGGTTCTATGCCGATGGGAAGCCAGCCGCTGCCGCCCGTCCAATCGCGGTTGACCGTGTTGGATGCGTAGCTTACGGGGTTCTTGAAGTCCAGGTTTTGCGTTAGTTCGTAGCCGTTGCAGCCAAGGAAGCGGCATCCCATATCCGCGGCGGCGTTGGGGAAGGCGGCCGTGTAGGCGTCTGCGTTGGATGCGCCGCCGTCGGCCTCATCGGGTTCGCCGTCGCCGTCAAGGTCATAGCGCACCACGTCCAGCTGCTCCAAGTACGCTATTTCAATGAGGCCGTCGTCGTCCTTGTCATAGTCTATAGGCGACTGAGCGGATGCGGTGGGCGCGCCGCCAAGCGCGGGGATGAGTAGGGTGAGCAACGCTGCGGCGAGATACGGCAATACACGGCTATGGAGTTTCAGCGCGCACTTGGCAAACGCGCCGATGCGACTTCCATTCATTGGGATTAGCGCCCTCAATACTGCCTCCACGCGCATATTCGCCCGCCGCGTTTCACCTTCCATTATAGACTAATAGCCTATAAGAGAAACGGCTTACGCTTAAAGCCGCTTTCGTATCGTGTTTCGCCGCAATGCGGGCGCAGCGCTGTTGCTATCGGCAGTGGGCGTATGCTTAATCGTCATCGTCGTCCGGATCGAGCGGGAGCTCGTCTTCCGGAATGCCGCGATCTTTTGCCCAAGCGCGCATCCGCTTAGCGCTCTGCTTGCGCCCTTCGGCAATGCCTTCTTGGCATCCTTCTTCATATTACTTCTTCTTGACTATCAGCGCTAGCATCATAATCACCTCCGCTAGGATGATGACGGCAGTTGCATTTACCGCCGCGCCAATTCAGCACATGCAGGCGTACTATAATCGAGTAGAAATTGACGCCCAAATCATGCTCATAGCAATAAGCGTCTATGCAAAGAGCCTATCGGACGATATGCAATGCCCACACTGCGGCTCCAACCGGCTGACCACAGCCGGCCTATCGCACGGCAAGCAGAACTATCGCTGCGGAGAATGCCTCCACCGCTTCACTCCCGAAGGGCTACTATCCCGAAGCAATCAAGCGCCAAGCGATCGCCATACGCTCCGAAGGCATGGGATACTCCGCAATATCTAGCGTTCTGGGCGTCAAGCCTAAGACCATCTATTCATGGATAAAAAGCCCTCCAATCTATGGCGGCGTTGGAAGCGGAGCGCGCGGCGGCAACCGCAAATTGAACAGGCTTGCGCGTCGCACAAAGATCTGCTACTCCAAGACGGATGGAATGCTGACATTGTCGATTGCGTTAGTGTGGCTGATGTTGGGGGGATTTAGCAGACCTGCAAGTGTTGAGAATGCCTTGCTGCGGGATTGGCGGCGCTGTTTGGGGGATGCTGCCCCCTCCTAATGGGGAAGGGAGCAAAGGGATATATGAGACGCCCAAAGCGAGTAGGATGTGGCTGCCCGGCGAGGATTCGAACCTCGGTCAAAGGATCCAAAGTCCTTTGTGCTACCACTACACTACCGGGCAGCGTGGGGAAACAAGATGCACATTGCATTCGGCGCATCCTGAACTCGGCAAGGCTTGGTAGGCTTGCGCAATTAAATATAGCGCATTGGCGGGCGCTAAACCAGTGTAAAGCGCTTGAAAGGGCTGGATTTCGCATTATACTTGTGAGGTTGGCGGCTGAGATGCGGCAGCGGTTGGGATGCGGTTGGGGCGCAATATCGGATATGAAGCGAATGGGAGCGGTTGTTGACTGATACGGCAGGGTTTGCGGCGGACATCCGGCGCTTTGCGGCGCGGATACGGCAGAATGTGCAGCGCGTTATCGTGGGCAAGGATGAGGCTATCAACCTCGCGATTATCGCGGCGCTGTGCCGCGGGCATGCGCTCGTTGAGGATGCGCCGGGCATCGGCAAGACCACGCTGGCAAAGGCGCTGGCGCAGTCATTGGGCTGCAGCTTCAAGCGCATTCAGTTCACGCCCGACCTGATGCCCACCGATGTGCTGGGCGTGAACTTCTACAATCAGCGCGCAGGCGATTTCGAGTTTCGCGAAGGTCCGATATTCAGCCAGCTGCTGCTTGCGGACGAAATCAACCGCGCCACGCCGCGCACACAATCGGCGCTGCTGGAAGCGATGCAGGAACGCCAAGCAACGATCGACGGCGAAACGCGCGCGCTGCCGGAGCCGTTCCTGGTGATGGCGACGCAGAACCCGATCGAGATGGAAGGCACATTCCCGCTGCCGGAAGCGCAACTCGACCGCTTTATGCTGCGCATCCGCTTGGGCTATCCCACGCCCGAGGAGGAATCGGACATACTGCTGCGCTTTGAGCGCGAGAGCGCCCCGCCCAATGTCGAGGCGGTTACGGACGCCGACGAGATTGCGGATATGCAACGGCAGGTTACGGGCGTTCTGGTAGATGACGCGCTGCGGATGTACATAGTTGAGATTGTACAGGCGACGCGGCAGAATCAGGCGCTGCGGCTTGGCGCAAGTCCGCGCGCGGCGCTGGCGCTGTACAAGACGGCCCAGGCGCGCGCCGCCATAGACGGGCGCGAGTTCGCGACCCCGGACGACATCAAGGCTTCAGCGCATCACGCACTGCCGCACCGCCTCATCGTGGCGTCCAACGCGCGCCTGCGGGGACGCGCGGCGGCGCACATCTTGCGCGAAATCCTGGCGGCTATCCCTATTCCCATAGAGAGGCGCAGCGCCGATGCTTAGCCGCATGTGGCACGAGTTCTGGCTTATACTATTCGCGGCGCTTATCGGCGTGGGCATATTCGCGGGCGCCGGAATGCTGATTGGCTTCGGCGCAATGGGTCTGCTGATAACCGGCGCCGGCTGGCTCTGGAACCGCGTATCGCTTGAGGACGTTTCCTATGAGCGCGAATTCACGCAGCAGCGGGTGTTCATCGGCGAAAAGGCGGCTATGCGAATAACGCTCACCAACCGCAAGCCGCTGCCGCTGAGCCGCGCGCTCGTCGAGGACGAAATGCCGGCGTCAATGGATCTGGCGGACGCCGATGTTGTGGGCAGCCCGAACCCGGAAGCGCAAACGCTGCGGCACTCCACCTCAATGTCTTGGTATGAGCGTATCCGATGGACATACGAATTCACCTGCAGGCGGCGGGGCTACTTTCGCGTTGGGCCGGCCACGCTGAAGAGCGGCGATATATTCGGCTTCTTCGGCAGCGAAAAGACCATCCGAAGCCAAGACTATGTGCTGGTGTATCCGCGCGTGGTATCGCTGCCCGAAATCGGTATGCCGTCAGCGCGGCCGCTGGGCGAAACGCGCGGCGGCATCCGCATATTCGAGGACGCATCCCGCCCGATGGGATTGCGCGACTACCGCACCGGCGATCCGCTCAAAATCGTGGACTGGAAGGCTACCGCGCGAATGCAGGATCTGCAGGTTCGCACATTCGAGCCCAGCTCATCGCTGACCGTGATACTCGCGGTGGCGGTGGACACGGTGGCGCACACCTGGGAAGGCTATTCGCCGATACACTTGGAACGCATAATCACGGCGGCGGCGTCTATCGCGAACTACGCCGCGGCCCAGCGCTGCAACCTAGGGCTGTTCTCCAACGGCACGCCGATACTGGCGGACAGACCGCTCAAGATAGCGCCCAGCCAAGCGCCGGAGCAGCTAACCGTGATACTGGAAGCGCTTGCGTCCATACGCCCGCTGCCCGTGGGCTCGATAGCGGCTCAGCTAAGCGACGAATGGCGGCGCTTCCCGATGGGCGCAACCGTGGTTGTGGCGCTGTCCCTGGTGTCCGACGAACTGCCGGGCGTACTGCTCAGCATGCGCTCGCGCGGCATCAGCGCGGTGGTGGTGTATGTGGGCGACGAACCGTGTCCACCGCTGCCTGAGGGGACGCTTGTGTATGAAATCGGGGACGCATTCGAAGGGCTTGAGTTCCGTGAACGCATGGGATCTGCGGATTTAGTAGGGGACTTGGCGGGGGACTTGCCCACGGATGCAACGGCGGACTTTCGGCAATCAAGCGCTGATATGGCCGGCAACGGCGCTATCGGCGACGATATGGGCAGCGGCGCATTCGGCAGCGATATGAGGCGAAACCGATGAGTTCGGCGCGGGACAACCTTGTTACGGCGGCGATGCTGCTGCAAGAAACGGCGTGGCTCTACGGCGCATTCGGCGTAGGCAGCCTGATGTTGGGCGCGGCGGGCAGCCCGCTGGCGTGGTTCGCGATGCTCGCCGTGATGGGCGTATCGCTGCTGACGGCGCGCGCGCTGTCCCTGATAGCGATGCCCGCGCTTATGGCATACGGCTTGCAGATGGCGGCGGGCGCTGCGGTGGTGTATGTGTGCGTGGCGGCGCAGGCGTCCCCGGAGTTTCAGGGCGTAAATCTGGGATGGCCGGGGATGCTGTCGAACGATGATATGTCGGACGCATCGCGCTCTTTCACGGTCAGGGCGATACTGGGCAGCGTCGGCGGCGCGCTGCTGTGGTGGCGCGGCGGACACATCGGCGCTACGGCGTTCCCCGCCGAAACGCTGGGCGCAAGCTTCAAGGTGGGCGTGATTGCGCTGGCGATTGCGGCGGTGGTGGACATATTCCACGCCGCCGATCTGAACATATTCCCGATGATGTTCGTATTCTTCGCCGCCGGCATTGCGGGGTTGAGCATAGCGCATATGGCGGCGGCGTCCCAAAAGGCGGCGGCGGATAGGGCGTGGATGCGCGTGATAGGCGGGCTTGTGGCGGCGATAGTGGCGCTGGGACTGCTGTTCAGCCTGCTGCAGCGGGACGCCCTAGCCGCAATCGCCGCGCCGCTGCTGTGGGCGCTCAATATGCTGGCGACCGCGGTGTTCTATGTACTCATCATCCCGCTGGCGTATCTCATAGACTTCCTTGTGAACGGCTTGATTGCCTTCTTCAGATGGCTGCGCGTAGAGCCGCAAGCCGAAGCCGCCCCCTTTGCGCCGGATGTATCGGGCGGGCTGCAGATGCTGGAGCGCGGCGAAGGCGAGCCGGCGGCGCTGCTATTGCTGCAAGTGCTGCAATGGTCATTGGTGGCGGCAATCGTCATAGCCGCGCTGGCGGTGATGGCGCTGGCGTACAAGCGACGGCACAGACGCATCGCCGACGCCGTCGACGGCGAGCGCGAATCGGTGCGCGAAGACGCCGACGCCGCCTATGACCTTGCGAACCTGCTGTTCAACCTGCTGCCCGCGCGCTTTCGCCGCCGACGCAGCGGCCGCGCGCTGCGAGTGCCGTCCGACGACCCGAACATCGCGGACGTGTTTCGCATCTACTTCGGCATGCTGACGCTCGCCGAAAAGCGCGGCGCCCCCAAGCCGTCCGCCGAAACGCCCTCGGAATATCAAGGCGCTCTGGAGGGCATATTCCCCGCGTGGCTCGCCCGTGCGGCGACGCGCGCCTTTGAGCGGGCGTGCTACGGCCACCGCCCCACAGAGCGCGCCCGCATCGAAGAGATGCGCGCCGAACTGGAGCGCGCCGCCGCGGATGGGGACGGCAAAGGCAAATAGGGGGTGAGGTTGCGGCTTGTGTATTGTAAAAGGCATTCCTGTATTTGAGCGCTATTAAGCGCACAGCCCGCCAAGCAATCGCTAATGCAGAGAGTCCTAGCTTCCTAGAAAGTTTCAAACCGACAAGCGCCGCAATGCGAGAATGCCAAAATGCCCGCGTTAATGTGTTGACATTGCAAACCCGCTTGCGATATGCTCTTACCTGTCGTCTATATTAACCACCCTAACCAAACAAAAAGGAGTGTCCCAAAATGTCGAAGAATATACGTTTTACCCCCCCCCCCCCCCCCCCCCGAAAAATCGAGATAAGTCCAAAAACTTCCGAAGCGTAAAGACCGCGCTCCGCGCCTCGACGCTCGCTGCGCTGGGGCTCCTAATCGCGCTCGCCGTCCTGCTCCCCAACGCCGCGGCCGAAGCGCAGACCTCGCCCGCCTCTACGCCATCGCCAGGGCCACTGCCACCGCCAGAGACACTAGCCACTACCGACTACGACTCGGACAACGACGGCCTCATCGATATCAAGGCCCTCGCCCAGCTCAACGCCGTCCGCTACGACCTCAACGGCGACGGCGACTCAACCCACGCCGACTACATCGCCGCCTTCCCCAACCGCGATGCCACCGCCACAGGACGCATGGGCTGCCCGCTCACCGACCACGACGACGATGCTGCCACCGCCCAGCAAGCCACCTGCAAAGGCTACGAACTTATGGCGAACCTGGACTTCGACGCCGACGGCGACGGAATTGTGGAAGACACGGAACTCTACTCCAACTGGACGCCCATCGGCACAACCGCCAGTCCGTTCACCGCCACTTTCAAGGGCAACAGCAACGGCGCAACTCCAAAGATCGCCACAATCTCCAACCTCACGATAAGCGACAGATCAACGGAAGTGGGACTGTTCGGCGCAACTAGCGCCACCGCCCGAATTGAAGGCGTGGGGCTTGTGGACGTCAATGTGAACATACCCACTTCGTCCAACGATACAAAGATTGGCGCGCTTGTGGGAAACAACAAAGGCAAGATAATCGCGTGCTACTCCACCGGCGCAATAGACGCCACCGCAGGCTCAGGAAGTTACGCCGGCGGACTGGTGGGCTACAATACCGGAACCATAGACGCCAGCTTCTCCCGCGCCACCGTCGACCTAGAGATGGAAGCGGGCGCCATCGGCGGCAGTACGAACATCTACGCCGGCGGGCTGGCAGGGTACAACTCAGGAACGCTGACCGCCACCTACGCCGCGGGCGCAGTCAAGGGCAAGGGCGGCAGCGGCTACGTCGGCGGTCTAGTTGGACACAACATAACGCCGTCAGACGCAACAAGCGCTACAAAGACGATAGTCGCCAGCTACTCCATAGCGCCCGTTACTTCCGTCGCATACGCTACCACTGCCGACGCGTCCACGCCGACGCGCGGCGGGCTGACAGGCTACAACGATTCCTCTGCTGCGATAACCGCCAGTTACTGGGACTTCATGTCCAGCGGTATAGACGACGCGTCTCCTACTACGATGCCGCAAGGGAAATCTACGCGCGATCTCACGTCGCCCACACGAGCCAGCGGCATATACGCGGGTTGGAAAAATCTGACGATCGACGGCGCAGTCGAGCCAGCCCCGTGGGTCTTCGACAACGCCCGCCGCCGATTTCATCCGTTGCTGGAATATGGCGGTCATACCACAGACCAGTCAGGCAATCAAAATTTTGTGTACATCGGACTGGCTAACCGCTCCGACATAACGCACCCCGGAGAGGGAATGACCTTGTATTCTACTATGTGGTCATTCAGAAATGCTTTCAGAGGGCAGCGCCAAGGTGCCTGGATATGGGAGGGATCCACCGACGGCATTACTTGGTCGCTACTTACCTCCACCCTCCTGAAATCTTACGGCACGAACCGCACTCACTTCTTCGTCCCTAGGTCGGAGCATGAAGGCAAATACATCCGCGCTAAAGCGCCATTGGCGGGGGGCGGCTACGCTTATACTAAGGTGATAGGCAAGATAAAGGCTGCCGCTAACGCCCCTGTGTTGGGCTTTGCCAGCGGGCACACCCAACCTCGCGTTGGAACGGAGATAACAATTGCGTCGTTGCCAACAGGCGCTTCGGGGCTATGGTATCGCTGCGACGATAACACTGCTACTCCTCCGTCAGGGTGTGAGTTGGTTGGAAGCCTGCCTTCGTACATACCGGGAGCCGCCGACCTGAACCACCACATCCGCGCCTACATCTACTATAACGAAGGCGGCGATAGAAATAACGGAACCTGGATGCGCTCATCCATCGGCTTAACACCACAGCAGGTAGCTGATCGCCTTGAGCAATGGCGGGGCCGTAGGAGGAACTAATACCATCGCGCGGCGGGCGGTTTGAGGGCAGAACAGCGCATCAAACCGCACGCGCTCTGCCATACGCCTAGCGCATACCCAACCAAAAACAATTCCCGCCGACGGCAACTGGCATTCCCTGCGGCAATCGGATACATACACCCGATTGCCGCAGGGCTTTTCGCATTATTGGCGCCAGCGCCCGCGCCCGCCTGCCGCCGCCATCTGACCGCCGTTATGTGATATTCTTTGAAGGGCGATACGGCGATGCGCCAAATGCGCGCGCCGTCGCCAAGCATATACGCAGACGCATACGGAGGCAGGCAGCCGCAGTGAATCAGGATACTAAGCGCATACCCAGGGTGATGACCATCGCCGGCTCGGATTCAGGCGGCGGCGCGGGCATACAGGCAGACCTCAAGGCGTTTGCGGCGCATGGCGTTCACGGAACATCCGCCATCACCGCCGTAACGGCGCAGAACACCGTCGCCGTTGCCGATGCGCTGGCGCTGCCCCCCGCGCTTGTGGCAAGCCAGATAGACGCCGTCATAGACGACATCGGCGCGGACGCGGTCAAAACCGGCATGCTGCCCAACGCCGCCATAATCGACGTCGTGGCGCAGAAGGCGCGCCAGCACGGCTTTACAACGCTGGTCGTCGACCCCGTTATGGTTACCAGCGCCGGCGATAGGCTGCTCGAAGACGACGCCGTAGATGCCGTGTTCGAAACGCTGATGCCGCTTGCGCTGCTTGTAACGCCCAACACGCGCGAAGCCGCCGTTCTCACCGGCGCTCCCGTGAACACGCTCGCCGATATGCGCCGCGCCGCCAAGTATCTCGTGGAATCCACCGGCGCGCGCGCCGCGCTGGTCAAGGGCGGGCACCTGGACGGCCCCGCAACCGATGTGCTGTACGACGGCGGCGAGTTCACCGAATTCACAGAGCGGCGCATCCAAACCGCCAGCAACCACGGCACAGGCTGCACGCTTGCATCGTCCATCGCCGCAAACCTAGCGCTGGGCGTCGGGCTGCGCGATGCCGTGGCAAAGTCCAAGGCGTATGTTACCAACGCCATGCGCGCCGCATCGCCCATAGGCGCAGGGCATGGGCCGCTAAACCACTTCTATATGCTGGACGGCGTCCCCAAAATCTGATAACCGGCCGATGATAACTAATCTCGAATCGGTTCAATAGCCAATTCAAGGAAACAGATCTAATGAAAACTTCGGTAGGCATAGGGCTGCTGGGCATGGGCGTGGTAGGCGGCGGCGTGGCGCGCATCCTCGCGGACAAGAGCGCGCAGCTCGCGCAACTCATCGGCGCGCCGCTTTCGCTTGAGGGCGTACTGGTGCGCGATACCGCTCGACGCCGCTCAGTCGCGCTGCCTGACGGCGTTCTCACCGCCAACCCCGACGACATACTCCACAATCCCGATGTGGACATCATCGTAGAGGTTATGGGCGGCGAACAGCCCGCGCTTGACTACATCCTGAAAGCCGTATTGCTTGGCAAGCACATCGTTACCGCCAACAAAGAGGTTATGGCGAAGCGCGGCGCAGACATTCTCACGGCGGCGCGCCTCAAGAATGTTCAGGTTTTGTTCGAAGCGAGCGTCGCCGGCGGCACGCCCATCATAGCGCCGCTGCTGCGCGATCTGGTCGCCAACGAAGTCATCAGCATCAACGGCATCATCAACGGCACCACCAACTACATCCTCACCCAAATGGCGCAGGAAGGGCAAGATTTCGGCGTAGCGCTCGGAGAGGCGCAGGCGCTTGGCTATGCGGAGTCGGACCCTACCAACGATGTAGAAGGCATAGACGCCGCCTATAAGCTTGCCATCCTATCCACGCTTGCGTTTCGGGCGCGCGTGAGCGATGCCGACGTCTACCGCGAGGGCATAACCTCTCTTACCGCGCAGGACTTTCGCTACGCCGCCGAACTTGGCTACGCCATAAAACTGCTCGCCATCGCAAGCAAAGCCAACGGCGCGGTGCAGGCGCGCGTGCATCCGGCGCTTGTGCATTCGGATGTGATGCTCGCCAAGGTGGACGGCGTGCTGAACGCCGTTGAGGTGCAAGCCGACCTCGCCGGGCGCGTGCTGTTTCACGGCAGGGGCGCGGGCGATATGCCCACCACCAGCGCCGTAACCGCCGACATCGTGGATATAGCGCGCAATGTGGTCGGCAATGTGCTGCCCCCGCCGCCGCTGACGCTTGCCGAAGATGTTCGCGTCAATCCCATCAGCGCGCTGGAAACCAAATACTACATGCGCCTCAATGTAGCCGAGCGCCCCGGCGTATTCGCTCAGATACTCAAAGTGCTGGGCGATTTGGACATCAGCATAGCGTCCGCAATCCAAAAAGAGACCGACGACGCAGCCCGCCGCGCCGAAATAGTGCTGATGACCCACCGCGCCCGCGAAGCGTCCGTCCAAACCGCGCTCAAAGCCATCGGCAAACTGGATGTAGTCAACGAAATCGGCAGCCTAATCCGCGTCGAAGAGTGGGACTGATTGCCGCATATGACCGCCCGCATAGACATATCCCAAGACGAACTAGCCGCCTTCTGTAGGCGCAATCATATCCGCAAACTGGCGCTGTTCGGATCCGTGCTGCGCGACGACTTCACGCCCGACAGCGATGTGGATGTGCTGGTAGAATTCGAGCCGGGCAAAGTTCCGGGGCTGTCATTCTTCACCCTAGACGAAGAGATGTCCCCCATCTTTGGCGGCAGAAAAGTTGATTTGCATACATTCGACGGAGTCGAGCGGCTCCGCAACTACATAATCAGAGAGGCGATACTTGGAGCCGCGGATGTGTTGTATGACGGAACGCAACAACCTAGCGTACTTCGTTGATATGCGCGAATATGCGGTTGCGCTAACTGATTTGCTGAGGGATGTAAGCCTAGACGAATTAGAGCGCGACCAAGAAAAGCGGTGGGCAGTTGAAAGAGTGTTTCAAATCATAGGCGAGGCGGCTAATCGCGTCCCCCAATCCGTAAGAGATGAGCATCCGTCAATTGCCTGGCATCAAATCATCGGAACGCGCAATCGGCTCGCCCACGAATACAACGACGTCAGCATCGAAATCCTGTGGAATGCCGCCCAATCAGATATTCCTAAACTCATCCAACAACTAACCGCAATCATCGCGGACGCCAACCCGCCCTAACCGCAGCGCGCATTCGATCGTATCACAGTCCCCCAAAGCCTAGCCTATGCCGCATCCGTCAGCGCAGCATCCCGCATAGATATATCGGATGGACACCATGCCGAAAGACGCAGCCCTATTCGCGAGCCCCCAATCCCACGCAGACGCCGGCGAACTCCTGGCGTTCATACGCCGCTTGCAGCGCGATGACCCGTTGCGCCCCGTTACCGTGGTATGCCCGCACGCCTACGCTATGCAGTCGCTGCGCCATACGCTTGGGCGCGCCGGCTTCGCCAATGTGCAGTTCAAAGAGTTCGCTATGCTTGCGGAATTCCTAGGCGCCCCCGCGCTCGCCGCCGAAAACCGCCGCCCGCTCACCGCCATATATCGCAGCGCCGCCATACGCGCCGTCGCCGCCCAAGCCACCGGGCTGCTCCAACCCCAGCGCGATCATCCCGCCACGCATATGAGCCTGCGCCAAACATTCATGCAGCTCCGCCACGCATCCGAAACCGCGCTAGACAGCATCGCAGATCGAGGCGGGTTGCGCGCCGAATCCGTGGCGCTCTACCGCCGCTTCCGCGAACTCACGCAAGCCTTCTACGACGATGCAGACCTCGCCGAAGCCGCCGCCAACGCCGTCCGAAACAACACCGCCGCCGGGCTTGACGATTTGGGCTTTATCGTATTCTTCAGAGTGCGCGGACTTACACGCCCCCAGCGCGAGCTAATGCGCGCCCTGGCAGAGACGCAGAGATGCGCCGCTCTACTCGGCGAAACCGGCGATATCGAAGCCGACGCATCCGTCCAAGAAATAATAGCCGAACTGCGTCCCCTTCTAGGCGAACCGCAGCCCGCGCCACAGCAAGCCGATGTCCCCGTAGAAACCGCGCATCTGCTCGTCGCCCCTACCGCGCACGAAGAGGCGCGCTGGGTCATCCGCCAAATTGTCCACCGCGCCCAAACCCACGGCACGCCCTTTCACCGCATCGCCGTGCTGTACCGCAAGCAAACCCCCTACGCTGCGCTGATACGCGATGAGCTTGCGCTTGCCGGCATACCCGTCGCAGGCGCCGACTCCACGCCCTTGGCGGACACCGCCGTGGGCAGAGCGCTCGGCGGCATCCTGCGTCTGTGGGATGAAGATTTCGCGCGCGATGCCGTGATGGAATGGCTTACCGGCTGCCCCCTGAAACCGCCCGAAATCATAGACGCCGCCGCATTCAGTCCAAGCCGCTGGGACGCCGTATCCAAGCGCGCCGGCATTGTGCGCGGCGCGGCGCAGTGGCGGCAGCGCCTAGAGCAGTTCGCCGCCGCCGCCGAACAGCGCGCAGAAGACGGCATAGCGCAAGACGAAATCTCGCCCGCCGCCGAAGCCGCTATGCGCTTTGAGGCATATACCGCGCGCCAAATCGCTCTGTTCATCGTCGATCTCGCCCGAAACTCGCCGCCCGCCGACGTCGGCGGCCAACCCTGGCGCGCCTACTCCGAATGGGCGCTCAACCTGCTCGACCGCTGCCTGGCGGACACGCTCCCCGAAGAAGAGCGGCGCGCGCTAGATAAGATCGAGAGCATTCTAAACGAACTGAAGAATGCGGACGAAATCCAACCCGACGCATCTTATGATGTGTTCAAGCTTGCGCTCAACGAAGCGCTGCAAGTCCCCGCCGGGCGCGGCGGCGCAGTCGGGCAGGGCGTATTCGTCGCCCCGCTAAACCTAGCCGCCGCAATGACATTCGACGTCGTTCACATCGTCGGAATGATCGAAGGCGCAGTCCCGCCCGCTATGCGCGACGATCCGCTCATAGCGGAGCGCGATCGCGAGGATGCGGGCGGCGCAGAGGAAGGCTTGCCCCTGCAGCGGCAGCGCAAAGCCGACGAACGCCACGCATTCCTAGCGGCGCTTGCGGCAGCGCCCCAATGCACGCTCTCATATCCCCTAGCCGATACCGCCGGCCAGCGCAAAAACTACGCCTCGCGCTGGCTCTTGGAGAAGGCGTCCCAACTCGCGGGACGTCCCATATTCGACTCTGATTTGGCGAAATCAAGCGCCGAACCCTGGCTCACCGTCATAAGTTCGCTGCCCAATTCGCTGGACACCGCCCAAAGCGCCGCCCACGCCGATAAGCACGACTACAACCTAGAGCGCCTCCGTCGCTGGCAGCAGCTTGGAATGGACGCCGCGCGGCATCCGTTTATGACGGACGATGCCCTAGCCGCATCCGTCAGGCTTGGCAGAGCGCGAAACGGCAGCGCGTTCACCGCTTGGGACGGCAACCTCGCCGCCGAAGCGCCCAACGCCGCATTCGCGCGCAGGCTCGTCGAGCAGCCCATGTCCCCCACCCGCCTTGAGCGCTGGGCAAGATGCCCCTTCAGCTACTTCCTGTCCTCCGTTCTGAGACTCGGCGCAGAGAACAATCCCGAAGACATTCACACAATCAGCCCGCTTGAAAGAGGCGCGTTGCTGCACGGCATCCTAGAAGAGTTCGTGGACACGATGCGCAAGCGAAACGCATTGCCCGCCCCCAACGAAGCCTGGACGCAAGAGCAGCGCGCTGAGCTTCACCGCATCGCCGACGAAGCTTTCGGCGCCGCCGCTGATCGCGGCATCGTGGGCAAATCAGTCATGTGGCAAATCGTCAAGGAAGATATGCGTACCGACCTAGATGTCTTGCTAGACGCGGATCTGCGTATGCGCCGGCGGCACGGCGTATCCCCGCTTGCCGTAGAGGTCAACTTCGGCATCGGCAAAGACGGCTGGCGCGAAGCCGAATATACCCTATCGGATAAGGACGAAACCACCATCAAGTTCAGGGGCAAAATCGACCGCATCGACATATCCCCCGACGGCGGCGAGGCGCTGGTGTTGGACTACAAGACCGGCAGCCGCAGCGCATACGGCGCGCTCAAAGACGACCCCATCGACCGCGGCAAGCGCCTGCAGCTCGCCATATATTCGCTTGCGGCGCAGCAAGGCTTGCAAACCGCCCAATCCGTCAGCGCCGCCTACTGGTTCGTAACCGCAAGAGGCAACTTTGCGCTTGCGCCGTCAGCGCCCGTCCGAATCAGCGATGAGAATGTACAAAAGCATTTCAACGAAGGCGTGTCAATCATACTCAACGGCATTCGTAGCGGCGTATTCCCCGCAAACCCCGGCCCGCCATCTTGGGGCAACTTCCAAAACTGCAACTACTGCGATTTCGACTCCCTCTGCCCTAGCAAGCGCAATGTGATTTGGGAGCGAAAGAGCGCCGATCCGCTGCTGAAAGACTACACCCGCCTAGCCGACGGCGATTACGCTACCGAAGAGGATTGACCTTGACCCAAACCTACACCGCGCAAGACCAACCTGCGCGCGACAAGATAGCCAAAGCGCTGCGCGAAACCCTGTTCGTGGAAGCGGGCGCAGGCACAGGCAAAACCACAAGCCTGGTGGGACGCATAGTCAACCTCGTCGCAAGCGGCGAAACCACGCTTGACAGGATAGCCGCCATCACTTTCACCGAAGCCGCCGCCGCCGAACTACGCGTGCGCATCCGCTCCGATCTGGAAAAAGCGGCCGCCGACGCGTCCCAAACCGATGAGCGCCGCCGCCTCTGCGCGCAGGGCGTACAGTCCCTAGACAACGCCTTCATCCAAACGCTGCACAGCTTCGCCGGCGCCCTGCTGCGTGAACGCCCGCTTGAAGCCGGATTGCCGCCCGCTTTCGACACCATGGATTCCATCGAAAGCGATATAGCCTTCGACGAAGCATGGACGCGCTGGCTCGACGAAGCGCTCGACGACAAATCCCTAGAGCGCCTATTCCTAACCGCCTTTTCGCTCGGAATGACCGTCGACCACATGCGTCGCATCGCGCAGCAGTTCCACGCCAACTACGACCTGCTCCAAGACGCCGACTTCACTCCGCCAACGTCCGCCGATGATACACCCGACGCATACCAAGCGCTAACCCAATCGCTCGCCGCCGCCGCCGCCGATATGGTAACGCTTTGCGCCTACTCCAAACTGCGCGATGAAGACGACTTGTATTCCCACACGCAGGCGAAGCTCCCGCTCATACGCCGCCTGACCGCGCTGCCCGCCGATCATACCGCCTACCGCCTGCTGTCCAACATGCTGCCCCTATCCTGCGGCCGGGGCAGGCAATCCGATTGGCGAAACTCCGACGACGGCATCAACGCCTGCAGTACCCTCAAAGCGCTGCTATCGGATATAGACAATCAGGTCAAGCAAACCCTGCAAGCCGTCCGCAACGATACGCTGTTGGAACTGCTTGAGATGCTCAAAGCATTCGTGTTGGACTACGCCGCCGAGCGCAAGCGGCAGGGACGCGCCGGCTTCCACGACCTGCTGGTATGGGCGCGCGATATGCTGCGCGACGACATCACGGCGCGCGACCATTTCCAAGAACGCTTTTCGCATCTGCTCATCGACGAAGCGCAGGACACCGACCTCATCCAAGCCGAAATCGCTATGTTCCTCGCCGAAGACGCCCCCGAACACGCCGCCGCCGCCCGCCCCACGGACTGGAGCGCCGTAACCCCCAAACCCGGCAAACTATTCGTGGTAGGCGATCCCAAGCAGTCCATCTACCGCTTTCGCCGCGCCGATGTGCGCCAAATGCGCCGCCTGCAGCAAAATATGCGCGGCGGCGAACTTCATCTCACCCAAAACTTTCGCTCCCAGCGCCCCGTCGTTGATTGGGTCAACGCCATGTTCGCAGAATGGATGAACGAAGGCAGCGATGAGCAGGCAGACTACACGCCCATAACCCACCGCTGGAACGCCGCCGTCGATCACCCCGCAAAGCCGCGCGTCCGTTGGCTGGGCGACGCCCAAGACGGCAATATGGAAGCCGTGCGCCGCAGCGAATCCCAGCAAATCGCCGCACTGCTGCGCCAAATCAAAGGCGAGCAGTGGCAGATACTCGACACCGATAACACCGACACCAAAGACGCCCACGCCGTCGAGCGCTACAAGCCCGCCGCCTACTCCGACGTCTGCATCCTGATGCCCGCCCGCACAGTGCTGAACATCCTAGAGCAGGCGCTTGACGATGCCGACATCCCCTATCGCTTGGAAGGCGCATCGCTCTTCTTCGCCACCCAAGAAGTCAGGGACATCCTCAACTGCCTCAAAGCGATAGACGACCCATCCGACGAAATCGCCATCGTAGCGGCGCTGCGTTCCCACGCCTTCGCATGCACGGATGCTGAGCTTATGCGCTTTCGCGAAAACGGCGGCGGCTTCAACTACCTTACGCCGCCGCAATCCGACGTCCCCGCCGTAGCCGACGCTCTGCGCGCGCTCCACGCCGCCCACAACCGCCGCATTTGGACGGCGCCCGCCCCGCTCATAGACGGCTTCATCCGCCAGCGCCTGCTTATGGAAGCCGCCGTCAGCCATCCCCGCACGCGCGAGCAGTGGCGGCGCTACCGCTTCCTGGTGGAGCAGGCGCGCGCCTTCGCCGAAGCTGGCGGAAGCTCGTTGCGCGCATTCCTAGAATGGGTACGCCGCCAAGCCGACGAAAACGCCCGCGTCAGCGAATCGCCCGTCCCCGAATCCGACGAAGACGCAGTCCGAATTATGACCGTTCACGCCGCCAAAGGCTTGGAATTCCCCATCGTGATACTAACCGGACTGAACTCTCAACCAAGAGCGCGGCGGGAAGAAACGCTGTTTGACAAGCAGAACAACAGAATCGAGATCAAAGTAGGATCCGACCCCAACGCATTCCAAACCGCCGGCTACGACGCGCTGCAAGCGACAGAGGCCGATATGAGCGCCGACGAGCGGGTTCGGCTGCTGTACGTCGCCGCCACCCGCGCGCGCGACCACCTAGTTCTGAGCATGCGCAGAGGCGAAAAGAACAACAACTCCGACGCCCACAAGATAGCCGAACTCGCCGAAGCGCATACCGATCTCTGGCAAGCCATTGAGCCGCAGGAACACATCACGCCAGCCGCGGCGTCTGCCAACGGCGCGCAGCCGGCGCAACCCATAGACGTCGACGCCCACTCGCTCCAAGCGCGCGCCGAATGGGAACTGCGTCGCGCCGCCTTGCTCGACCAACGCAGTCGACCCGCATCCGTCGCCGCAACCGGACTCGCCAACATACTCAAATCCGAAGCGGACACATATCCCGCTGCCGAGTTCGAAACCTTGCGGCGCGGCCGCGGCGGCGCTCCAATCGGCAGAGCCGTTCATGCCGTTCTCCAAACCATCGATCTCGCCACCGGCGACGGCATAGAACACACCGCGCGCGCGCAAGCCGCCGCTGAGGGCATCCCGCAAGACCACGCCGAAATCGCGCGCCTGGCAAACGCCGCCGTCGACAGCGACATCGTGCGCCGCGCCGTGGCGTCCCGCCGCTTCTGGCGCGAAGTCCCCGTCGCTGCCCCCATCGCCGACGGAACGCTGGAAGGCTTCATCGACCTGCTGTTCGAAGAGGACGGCGAACTCGTAATCGTCGACTACAAGACCGACGCTATCGACCAAGACAGCACCGAAGAGTACGCCGCGCGCTACCACACGCAAGCCGGCTGCTACGCCCTCGCCGCCGAGCGCGCAACGCGGCGCCGCGTCAAAGAAGTGGCATTCCTATTCCTGCGCCCCAAAAGCGAACAGCGCATACACAACCTATCCGCCCTAAAAACCGCCGCCGAACAAGCCGCCGTAGCCCACCTATCCGCCCAACCGCCCGCCTAATCACTTTGCGCCCCCGCGCCTTTGCGTTTAACGATATTCTTATAGTTGAGTAGTGTTAGATATAATGGTGTCCAAACCTCATATAAGATGTGAACCATGAATTGAATAAAACCCAAATAATAATAAGAGAGGCGATGAATGGCGCGCGTTCCGTATGTTTCAAGGGATGATTTGGCGAAAGACAAGCAGCCGATATACGACCGCATCGCGGAAACGAGGGGAAGCATCGAGGGCGGCGGAATGCCGAGTTCGTTTCGCTTGCTGATGAACAGCCCGGCCGCGGCCGAAGCGGTTGGGCATTTGGGCGAATACATCCGATTGCATTCTACGCTTGACCCGGCGGCGCGCGAAACCGCGATTTTGGGCGTGGCGCGCGCGCTGAACAGCCAATACGAATGGGCGCACCACGAACCGGTCGCGCGGGCGGTGGGCGTGCGCGATGCGGTCATAGAGGCGATACGCAGCGGCCGCGCGCCGATGGGACTGCCGCCCAAAGAGGGCGTGTTCGCGCAAGCGGGCAAAGAATTGGCGCAAAACGGCGCGCTGACCGAGCGCACATTTCAGGCGGTCGAGCATCTGCTGGGTGCGCAAGGGGCGGTTGACCTTGTGGTAGCCATTGGATACTATGCGATGCTGAATGCGGTATTGGCGTCGCTGGGCGTGGAGCTTGAGCCGCATCTTGCGCCAACGCTGCCCGTGTAGGCGCGGCGGCGTCAAACGCAAGCGCGCAATGCCGTTGCCGGGAACATCCCGCAATCCGTCATCCCGCGCGGGATTGTCCGTGTTCGCCCATAGGTTATTTTCACTACATAGGCGCGATAGTTAGCGAGTAGCGATTTCAATGCCAAACTCATCCGACGGCGCGCCTCAGATGCATTTGCCGCCATCAAAGCGCGGTTTGCGCGAGCGGCTGTCCACGCCATCTTGGGTGCTGTACGATTTTTCTGACACGATATTTTCGGCAAGCATCCTGACATTCTTCTTCCCGCTGTGGATAACCGAGGACGCCGGCGGCAGCGATGCAGACTTTGCATTTGCGCTGTCCCTATCCGCGCTGCTTGTAGCAGTAACCGCGCCGCTGTTGGGCAGCATGTCGGATACGCTAAATCGGCGCGTGCCGCTGCTTGCGGTGTGCGTGCTGCTGTGCGCGCTCTGCACCGCGCTGATAGGCTCGCTCGGCGGGCTTTGGATGGGCATAGCGCTGTTCTTCTGCGCCAACTTCCTGTATCAGATAGGCTTGGTGTTCTACAACTCGCTTATGCTGAATGTGAGCTCGGAATCAGGGCGCGGCGTCATATCCGGCATAGGCATAGGCGCCGGGTATGTGGGGCTGTTCGTGGCGTTTCTGCTGCTTGGACCGCGCGTTGAGCAGTACGGCAATCAGTGGGCGTTCATGCCCACCGCGCTTATGTATGTGATGTTCGCGTTGCCGCTGCTGCTAATCGTGAAAGACGCCGGCCGTCGGCGCGGCATATCGCTGCGGCTCATAGGCGAGTCGTACATGCAACTTTACGCCACATTCAAGAACGCCAGGCGGCACACCAACTTGTTCCGCTTCATCATTGCCCGCCTGCTGTATATGGAGGGCATCAACACCGTATCATCGTTCTATGTGATATACCTTGTGAGCATCAACGCGTTCACGGATGACGAAGCGGTGGATATGGTAACGCGGCTGCTGGTGGTGGCGGTGATAGCGTCGGTGATTACCGGCTTTCTGGTGAGTAAGTTCGGCTCCAAGCGCGTGCTGCTGGTGGGGTTGAGCGGCTGGGCGGTGGTCGTAGTGGCGGCGTCGCTGGCGGATGCCACTTGGATGTTCTGGGCGGTAGCGGTGGTAACCGGCTTCTTTTGGGGCGCGCCGCAGATAGCGGACAGGGTTATGCTGACAAGGCTTGCGCCTCCGGAGCAGGTGGGCGAATTTTTCGGACTGTTCCAAATGTCCGGGCGGCTGTCGGCGGTGATTGGCCCCGGCTTGTGGGGCCTGACCACAACCGCGCTAATGGATCTGGGCGATACGCGCTTTCGCATCGCGATGCTAATGGTATCGCTGTTTCTGCTTGGCGGCTTGCTGCTGCTCATTCGCGTGCGCGAGCGGCGCGAAGAGTCGGATCTAGCGCCCAACGAAGCCGCGTGAACGCTAGGCGCGGGCGAGTGGGGGGGCAATGCGCTGGGGGCGTTTTGACGTCGAACAAGATAGGAGTGATTGAAAGAAGGGCGGATTATCAATAGAATGCGATGGCAGACATCGATACGATAGTATGAGATAGCATAATCGCTTTGCTATGCGCCGCACGCAAGCCGAGACAGAGGGGCAACGCCATTGGATAGCCGCCTATTCCTTGACGATTGTACGCATTTCTTGGCGCGCGCCGCCCAAGAAGCGCCGCCGTTCGATTTCACATTCCTCGATCCGCCGTTCAATCAGGGCAAGGAATATCGCGAACACCACGACCGCTTGGAAGACGCCGAGTATTGGGATTGGATGCGGGAAGTGTGCAGATTGACACTTGAGCATTCCTCGCAGGGCGCCGCGATGTATTTTATGCAGCGCGAAAAGAACGCCGAAAATGTACTGCGGACGCTGCGCGAGTCGGGTTGGCATTTTCAGAACCTGATTGTTTGGCGCAAGAAAACTTCTGCCGTCCCCAGCGAAGTGCGCTACGGCAAGGCGTATCAGATAATCGCATTCGCCACTAAAGGGCCGCGCGCCAG
This sequence comes from Dehalococcoidia bacterium, assembly GCA_965203895.1. GTDB lineage: Bacteria > Chloroflexota > Dehalococcoidia > Lucifugimonadales > JADFKI01 > Bin90. The sequence continues at coordinate 1,602,195 of CBDBDI010000003.1, forward strand.
GGCGTTCAACCGCTTGCGGATAGACCCGCCGCTGCCAAACGGATACAAGCCGCGCGCCAAGGGCATGTTCGTTACCGATGTTTGGGACGACATCAGAGAGCTGACCTCCGGCTACTACGCCGGCGATGAGGCGTTGCGCGACCACGACGGCGAGCGCATTCACAAACAGCAGTCCCCCATCGCATTGCTCTTGCGAATGATGCTGTCTTCCACGAACCCCAGGGATTGCGTATTCGACCCGTTCTCAGGCACCGGCACCACGCTTGTTGTTGCGTCTCAGCTATCCCGCATCGGCGTGGGCGTCGAGAAAGACGAGGTGAACTTCGGCTGCATCCAAACCCGCCTGCAAGAGGCGCGAGACGCGGATTCGCTGCTTCAGTATCGCGATAACTACATACACACCCCTTCGCTGAACGAGATATGGCCGTTGAGCCGCTCCGCCAACGCGCCCGCGCCGTCGGCGCTCATCTGACCGCTATGCCAACCTCATCCGTATTCCATTTCTTCGCCCGGCTTATGGAACGCCGCGGCTACTTCGTTCAAGACAACAAGCTTGAGGATTTCGCGTTCCCCAGGGATATGACTGCGGCGGAATCCCGTTCAGGGTTTCCCGATTTCGTGCTGAAAACCAACCCCGCCGGAGCGTTGACAGGCGGCGAGTTCATTGAACTCAAGGATACGAAATCGTATCAAATAGCGTCTTTCAACTCCACGCTTCCCAGCGCGGCGAAGCCGGTTTCGTCTTTGTCTCAAAATCTGAAGGCCCAGATGCTAGAAGCGGGCGAAGACATAGACGCCGTCCCTCAAAGGGATGTGTACTATCTCATCAGAGGCATCAAGCGAACCACATCGTCGCCGTTGGCAAAGACGGTATTGGTGGGCGGCGCTTTCTTTGAGACCGTCCCCGTCAACGAAGTTCTGGCGGATGCGTTCGAGCAGGTTGCCGCCGCATCCGCGCAGGGCGATGCGGATGCGTCTGAGATCGCGCGGAATTTCGACATTCAACAAGCCAACTTCGCCGAAACCCGAAGGGTCGAGGGTTCGTCAATCTCTGTTCGCTTCAGGGTAATGGCGCAAGTCGACCCGCGCGCCAACCTCTTGTCCGACGCAAGATACCCGATGATTGCCGCCAACACTTTGACGATGCTGGTTCACGAGCGCCGCTTGACCGATCCGGCGTTGGCGGGAAACGCCTATGCTTGGGATAAAGCGCCCCAAGCCGTCCAACGATGCGACGGATACGCCCACTTGGGGGAAGCGCTTGACGAAGTTGACGCTGCCTTGAAAGCGGCAATCCGCGTATCGGTTCTGCCGCATCCGATGAACGGGCCGTTCTTTATGGCGCAAGCGCCCATTCATCCGTGAAATGGGCGGCTTGGACGCCTCCGGCAACCTGCAGATGCTCTGCCACACCTGTAACGCCGTCAAGGGCAACCGCAGCATGGAGCGCTTGCGGACGCAGCTCCGCAAGCGGGGGATATTGGGGTGAGATATAAGCGTAACAAACCGCGCGCGTTGACTGAAATCGGGCTTGCTGATAGACTTTTGGCATACGCAGCGCTGGCACTGATCCGTATGTCCCAAGTGGGCGGCGGCTATAATATGCGCGCAGAAAGCCGTTATTACGGCGGGCGTATATCAAGAATGATTTCGCAATAGATCCGGGGAGGTCCGATATGACAACCGTGCAGACGAAACAGGATGTGGCGCTGATGGCGCATCTGCTGAGGCGCGCCTCTTTCGGGGCTACTAGGGCGGAAGTGGAGCGCCGCTTGGAGGCGGGATATGAGGCCACCGTGGAGGATATGCTGAACCCGTCCGCTCCATCCGCGCTGCCCGACGACCTCATCCGCCGCTACCACGTCGACCAGTCCGACCTCCGCAGCGGCATAGCGGCGGGCGCGCACTGGGTATATCGCATGGCTACCACCGAAAACCCGCTGCAAGAAAAGATGGCGCTCTTTTGGCACAGGATATTCGCCACCGCCGCCACTAAGCTAATTCAAGCGCGGATGGTGGTCAATCAAGTGGATATGTTCCGCGAATGCGGCATGCGCAACTTCCGCGATCTGCTGGTGAACCTGTCCCGCGATCCTGGCATGCTGATGTGGTTGGACAATCAGGACAATCACAAAGACTCCATCAACGAGAACTACGGCAGGGAAATACTGGAGCTGTTCTCGATGGGCGTGGGCAACTACACCGAGGAAGACATCAAAGAGTGCGCGCGCGCCTTCACCGGTTGGAGCGTGGTGAACCCGGACTATATGTCCATAAAGATGCGCAACAACACCGCGCGTCCCTACGGCTACATCGCTTGGCAGTTCAACTACGATGAAGCCGACCACGACCACGGCGATAAGCATTTCCTCGGCGAAACCGGCGATTTCAACGGCGAGGATGTGGTGGACATCATATGCAAGCAGGAAGCCACGCCGCGCTTTATCGCGCGCCACCTGTATCACTTCTTCGTTGCGGACGAAGCGCCCGTCCCGCAGTGGCCGTATGAAGACCCCAAAGATCCCGAAGCCATCGACATTATGACGCAGGCGTACTTCGATTCGGACTACGATATATCCGCGATGCTGCGCGCAATGTTCAACTCCGACTTCTTCAAAGATGAAGCGGTGCGCTTCGCCCGAATCAAGTCCCCGGCGGAAACGGTGGTGGGAACGCTGCGGCTTGCGGGTGGCTTGGAACTGCCGTCTATGGAAACATACGCCGCCGCCGGCGTGTGCGCTCAGATGGGGCAAAGCCTCTATGCGCCGCCCAGCGTTGAAGGCTGGCAGGGCGGCAGCGAGTGGATCAACACCGGCGCTTATGTTCACCGCGTCAACTTCGCAAGCAAAGCGCTGAGCAATCCCAACAAGCCGGGCATGCGCGCGCTGATAGACCAGGTGCGGGACGCCGCCTATGGCGATGCGCTAGACCCTGAGACGCTGGTGGACGCCTGCCTCGACGTCATCGGACCGATGCCGGTCCTGGACAGCACGCGCGACGGGCTGATCGACTACGCCGAAAAGTGGGGCGATCTCACATTCGACGACGATGACAGCGCCGCCGACTCCGAAAGCAAAATCGTGATTATGCTCCAGCTCGCGGTAACCACGCAGGAGTATCAGCTGGCGTAAGAACGCCGCGCCGCCGATTGTGGGGCGCTGCGATGCGCTCATTTGTCATCGGGGACGTCACGGCGTTCACATCGGCGAATACGATTGCGCGCCTTTCGCGGCAAGCAACGAACAGAAAGCAAGCGCATTCCCGCGCAGGCGCATTAGTACGCAAGCCATTGGATCGGATGCGGCTAACGCCTTCCGGGGATGCCAAGCCTATCGGACTACAAGCAATGCAAGGATAGAGTGATGGTAGCGCAGATAGACACCAAGCCCTTCACGCTGGAATATGTGGACACCATCGGCTTCGTCGCCGACCAAGGCGGCAGGGGTTTCCATATGCCGATGGATATGCAGATACGCGGCGACGGCAGGATATTCGTGGCAAGCCGCAGCAACACCACCGCCCTGGACATCGTGGGCATTCAGATGGTTACGGTGGATCACGGCTTCTTCGGCCAACTCTACGGCTACGGCAGCGGGGACGGCCAAATGATATGGCCCTCCGCGCTTGCTATGGACAGCCAAGACACGCTGCTTATGGCGGACGACTTCCTGCAGCGCGTAACCATCTATAATTCGGACGGCGCATTCGTGTCCAAGTGGGGGCGCGTAGGCAGCGGCGACGGCGAATTCAACGGCCCGTCAGGGATGATATTCGACGCCGACGACAACCTGTTGCTGGTCGACCATCGCAATCACCGCGTTCAGAAGCTGACAAAAGACGGCGAATTCATCAGCAAGTTCGGTTCGCACGGCGACGGCGATGGCGAGTTCAACCTGCCTTGGGGCATAGAGTTGGACGCCGAAGGCTGCATCTACATAGCCGATTGGCGCAACGACCGCATACAGAAGTTCACGCCCGATGGCGAGTTCATGGCGGCGTTTGGCGAAAGCGGCGACGGCGATGGTCAGCTCAGCCGCCCGTCCGGGCTTGCGGTGGACTCCGACGGCAATATGTACATTGCTGACTGGGGCAATCAGCGCGTTCAGGTTCTCGACGCAGACGGCAACTTCCTCGCCAACCTGCGCGGACAGGCGACGCTCTCTCCCTGGGCAACCGAATACCTGGAAGCAAACGCCGACGAGCTTGACGCCCGCTCGCGCTTCGTTCCCGAATTCGCGGTGGATGTGAACGACGAACACGAAATTTCGGCGCGCGTCGAGCCGTACTTCTGGGATCCGGTAACCGTAGCGCTCGACGAACAAGAGCGGGTGTATGTGCTGGAAACCTGCCGCCACCGCTTTCAAGTGTACAGAAAGGCGTAGGCGATATGAACGCTGTGGAACACCGCGATACGGCGCAAGAATTTCTTGCCGTATCGGCGGAAGAGTTCGCCGAAGGCAAGACTATGCAGGCGTCGGAGAAGCTCTGGGGAGCGGCCGCTCACGCCGTAATGTCCATCGCGCAGCAACGCGGCTGGCGCTACGGCAAGCATCATCATCTCGCGGATTGCGTCAACCGCCTCTACCAAGAGACGGGGGACGCCGAAATTCGGGCGGGCTTCGGCGCAGCGCGGCAGTTCCACGCCAACTTCTACCACGACTTCCTGGAAGACTATGAGATAGAGATGTTCCGCCCGCCGGTAGCCGCATTCGTGAACAGACTGACGGCTATGGACGGGTAGGTTGCCCGCTTACACGGCTAATCCCCGCCGAATTCCGAACAAAGACCGATACGATGATACGATAAAACTGGCGCAAGCGATCATCTCAAAATTACGGATAAAGGCGTTATAATGCCGAACCCTCTGCATAAAAATGAGCGAATAGGGCGCAAAATCGCCGGCGTATCCCGAAAGTTGGCCGATGCGAAACCGACTTCGATCGGAGTGGATGCGGGACGCAAAGCGCTTGCCGAAATGAATCCGTCGGCGCTGACCCGTCGCGTGCGCGGCGGGCTGATTTCGGCGAAAGCAGGCGTTGGGGACAAGCGCGCCATAAGCGTCAAAGAGCAAATATCGGCCGTATCGCTTGCGCTCCACCAAGTCGTCGACAATGTGAGCTACGCCGATTTGAGCGCGCAACTGCAGCGTAAGTTCATTTCCGCAGGAATGCGGGGCGCCAGACGCACGCATGCAGGGGCAAGCGATTTCTATGACGCAAGCATTCCTGACGCAGTGAAAATGTCGGGCGAGAATGGCGTCTGGGAATTCCTTGACGGCAAAAACGCCAGTCATATCAAATCGGTGGCGAACTCGCCCGATCTCGCCAGAACCGATTCCAATATGCTCTGGGAAAACATCGATGCCAACCGCGCCAGGGGATCGGCGGATATGTCAGCGTTTGAGCAGCTGAATGTGCGGCTCGACAACGGATTTGACGCATTTAGGCTGACAGCGGTGAAAATCGTGCCGCGCGCCGTGTTCTATGCCATCGTAATCGAGGCGAGCGTCAGCATAGTCGAGAACGGCATCTATGTGTACAGAGGCAAAAAGGATGCGCGCGCCGCCTTGCAGGATACGTCGCTGAATGTGGCTAAGAGCACCGTTGTGGGCGCATTGGCCGGCACCACATTGGCGGGCGCCGTTGCCCTAGGCGCCGCTCCTGTGCTTGCGACCGCTGCGCCCGCGCTGGGCGTAATCGGCGGGTGTTTGCTGGTGTATTCTGCCGCCGATCGCATACACACCGCAGCTACTGCGCCGCTAGACGATGCCGCGCGACGCTGGCGCGATGACGCGTCCGATGACGCCCTGCTTGCGCCTTTGGACGAAAGTTTGGAGCTGCTGAACGCGCTGAAAATGGAATTGGCTAGAAGCGTTCCAACGGACGAATGCGAACAATTGAAACAACTATGAGAAGGAGCAGATTCCTATGAGCAGCAACGGCAAGAACCGCAAACTGGTGGTGGCGCAGCTTTCCGGCGGCAACGACTACCTCAACTGCGTTGTGCCTTACAACGATCCGCAATACATCGACAACCGCCCGCGCATTCGCATCACCGAAGACCGCGTCCTGCCGATAGACGGCGATTACGGCTTCAACCCCGGCATGGCGCCCATCAAAGAGCTTTGGGACGACGGCAAGGTGGCGATACTGCACGGCGTAGGCTATCCGGTTCCCAACCGCTCGCACTTTCGCTCGATGGACATCTGGCACACCGCTGAGCCCACTAAGGTCGGCGACCAAGGCTGGCTTGGGCAGGCGCTGCGCGAGATGGATCCGCAGGGCGAAAATGTAGTGGGCGCAGTCAACTTCGGCGCGGGACTGCCGCGCGCGCTGGTTTCGCCGGGCGTTCCTGTGGCGTCGGTCACCAACCTCGAAAGCTACGGACTGCTGAACGATATAGACGACGCTGAGCGGCGCACAGAGGCGCTTGAAGTGTTCGCCAATATGTACACGCAGGCTATCGGCAGCGGGCCGGTGATGGACTTTCTCAGCAAGACGGGCTTGGACGCCTTGCGCGGCGCGGACATACTCGGCAGCGTCCCGCAAAAGTATCAGTCCGATGTGGAGTACGGCGCGGACTCATACGGGCAGAGCATGAAGGGCGTGGCGCAGACGCTGCTGGCGGATATTGGAACGCGCATATGCTACACGCAGCACGGAAGCTTCGACACGCACACCAACGAAGTCGCGCTCCAAGAACGGCTGCTGACCGACGTATCCGGCGGCATATACGACCTGTACACCGACCTCAAGCAGCACAACGCCGCCGATGATGTGCTTATGCTGGTGTTCACCGAGTTCGGCAGGCGCGTGAAAGACAACGGCAACGGCTCCGACCACGGTTCGGGCGGCGTGGCGTTCCTGATAGGCGACGGCGTGCAGGGCGGCCACTACAGCGAATACCCCTCGCTGGATGCCGATAAGCTCGTAGAGGGCGACCTCGCTTTCAACTTCGACTTCCGCGGCCTCTACACCGAAATCTTGGAGGACTGGCTTGAGGTGGAAGCCAAGCCAATCGTCAAGGGGACATACGAAAAGGTAGGCGCGCTGAGGGTGTAGCTCAACCATACTATCGACGCGTTAGCGGTGGCTCTTGCAGAAAGGGTCACCGCTCTACATATTTACCATCTCCGGTATAATGCGTCGGAAGGGATGAAATAAATGAACTTAGACACTTTCTTCAAGAGTTTCCATTTGGACAAAGTTCGCTTGGGTCCCGCGTGGGCTTCGGTAGAGGTCAGTTTCGATGAGGATGACAAGGACGCCGCTTGGGAATTGTATGTCGAAATGCTGACTAGAATTGTTACTCAGCCGTTGCCCTCGGAAGTGGGGGACGAAAAGACCGCTTTGGACAGCGTCTATTCGCTTTTCCCGACTACGCGTGAGATTTTGCGCCGCCGCGGGCGTGGAACTATCCGTTTCAGCACAGTCGCTATACCTGTGCTGAATCAAGTGGTGCGTCCATTTACCGCAAAGTGGCATAGGGAAAGCCTGGAAGGGGCTTTTGAGAACCCGGCAAAGAGAGATGAATTTCGCTCGGAACTCGAAGTGATCCAAGAAGAGTTGTGCAACTACAACCGTATGCTGGCGAAAATCGCGGGCGTGGAAGATTTAACGGACTTGGAACGAATAGACATACAACCGGAGTAGGATAATGCGCCAACCGCAAGTGCCAAGGCATAGGGTATTCATCAGTTTCCATCACGATGACCAGGAATACAAGGATTGGTTCGTCCAAATGATGGGGGACGATATTGTGGACGAATCGGTCGGAGATGGGGATATAAACGACCGGAATGTGCCTACTGATGCCATACGCCAGAGAATCCGCGATAACTTCATTCGGGACGCAACGGTGACCATAGTTCTGATAGGCCCTTGTACCTGGCAGCGAAAGCACGTGGACTGGGAAATTGGCTCTAGTCTGAGGGACACAAAACGAAACTCCCGATGCGGCCTTTTGGGCATTCTGCTTCCCAACCATCCCGATTATGGAAAAGAGGAATGCAACCTTCGCCTGATACCTCCAAGGTTGGCTATTAACTGTAAAGGAACAAAGCCTTACGCATCCATCTATAACTGGTCGAATCACCAGTCGAACATTCGTAGATGGATCGACGATGCGTTTAAGAGACGCGACGAAATACTGCCGAATAACAACAGCCCGCAGTTTCGACGCAACCGAACCGGAAATTGCGCGCGTGGCTGGCAGAACTAAATCCGGTAGCAGAGCGCTCTATCCAGAGAACGGACAATAGGCGCTATGAGACCCGCGCCGCTATCTTGTCCGCAAAATGCTCCAGGATGCGTATGCACTCGTCGATGTCCGATGTGCGGAAATCGTAGGTGAGCTGATGAATGCCGATGTCGGCGCACTTCTTCACATCGTCCACTACGAACTGCGTAGCGCCCGATACGCCGCCACCCGCTGGCGTCCCGCCTTCGCCGCCGCCCGATACGCCTATGTCCGATATGTGCAGGCTGCGCTTGAGCGAAATGATGATGTCGTCGGGATTTCTGCCCTCCGCTTCCGTTTGACGGCGCAAATAGGGTAGGTTGCGCGAAACGAACTCCGGCGTCTGACGCGATGGATGCCAGGCGTCGCCATACTTCGCGGTGCGGCGCAGCGCGCGCCGAGTGTGTCCGCCCACCCATATCGGTATGCGCGGCTGCTGAACCGGCTTTGGGCTGAAGTGAATGCCGTTGTAGCTATAATACTCGCCGCTATACGACGGCTCGTCTTCCGTCCATAGATTGGCGAAGATTTCCAGCCATTCGTTAGTCATAGGCCCGCGCTCCGAGTACGGTACGCCCAGCGTCTCGAACTCTTTCTCCAACCAGCCCACGCCAACGCCGCATACCGCCCTGCCTTTGGACAGCGCATCCAGCGATGCGAACATTTTCGCCTGCAGGATGGGATTGCGGTATGGGGCGATTACCACCGTGCTGCCGATGCGTATGCGGCTTGTACACGCGGCGACATACGCAAGCGTTGTCAGCGACTCTAGGAATGGCGCGTCATGCGGCCGCGTGAACGAGCCGTCGGCAGTGTACGGATACTGGTTAGTCGGCTCGATCGGCAGCACGATATGATCGCCAATCCAAACCGATTCGAAGCCCAACTCTTCCGCCTTCTGCGCGAACCTGCAAAGCTCATCGCCGTCCATCGTGTTGGGCAACCCAAATCCGAACCGCATAGCGCGCTCCCTCCGCTTGTGATTGACAAAAGGCAATGTAGCAAGAGTATATCAAAATCGGAGCGGGTTGCGCCCGCATGGATGCGGCTTGCGCGGATGTTGGCGCGTGGGTAGGTGGGTAGCCCTTGCGGATATGTTGCGCTTGCAGATGCGGTTTGCGCGGAGGATAGGTGTAACACATCAAGCCGATTGTGGTCTGTATCTGACGCAGCGGCTTGCGCGGGGACAAGCGCAACCTGATACGCCCATACCTAAGCAGAGTATAAGGCGGCGGGCGTAATCGTGCGGACGCAGCGCAATGTATGAGGGGAATGAACGCGGTTGAGGCGGGCGGGTAAGTGGTGGAGATAGGGGGACTTGAACCCCCAACCTCGGCATTGCGAACGCCGCGCTCTCCCAGTTGAGCTATATCCCCACGCAACTTGCATCGGATTATAGCAATACGCGCCTAATGGTGTCAATTCGCGCGCTGATGTCGTTAGTATTCTCAACGCTTGCAGGTGTGGTGTAATTGAGTTGAAATTGACGCCTAAAACCATACTCATAGCAAGGAGTTCTCCGATGCAAAGAGCCTATCGCGACGATATGCAATGCCCACACTGCGGCTCCAACTCTATGGCGGCGCCGGATCTGAGCGGGCGCGGCTACAGCGGCAAATTGAACAGGCTTGCGCGTCGTACAAAGATATACTCCAAGACGGATGGAATGCTGATATTGTCGATTGCGTTAATGTGGCTGATGTTGGTGTGGATTTAGCAGACCTGCGCGTGTTAATGCCGAGTAGCGCGCGCGGCGTGAATTTTAACGCAAAGGCGCTAAGGCGCAAAGGGTTTTATACCGCCAAGCAGCGCCGCAAGTTGCCCATAAACGCTTGATAGGGTATGCTTGCTTACACATTCAAACTAGAAAGCAGCGGAGGATTTTACCCTATGAACACGATGGAAGCGATTGCGCGGATACTGAAAGAGGAGGGAGTGGAGTGGATAGCCTGCTTCCCTTCCAACAACCTCATCGAAGAGGTGGCGAAGGTCGGCATTCGCACGATAATGTTTCGGCAGGAACGCGGCGCGCTGATGGCGGCGGACGGCTACAGCCGAATGAACGACCGCAAGAAGTTCGGCGTGGTTATCACGCAGGGCGGCCCCGGCTCCGAAAACAGCATGGGCGGCCTGGCGCAGGCATTCGCGGACAACATCCCCATACTGTACCTGCCCGGCGGCTCAGCGGTGGCGCAGACGCAGGTGCGCCCCAACTTCTCGCCCGCGCGCACGTACGCCACGGTGTCCAAGCACAGCGAAGTCGTCTATCAGCCGGATATGGTCAGCAGCGTGATGCGCCGCGCATTCCATAATCTACGCAACGGCCGTCCCGGCCCGGTGGTGGTGGAACTGCCCGGCGATGTCAGCACAATGGAAGTGTCCGAAGGCGCGCTCAACTATCAGCCGCCGAAGCGCCATCCGCAGCTTCCGTCGTCGGGCGATGTGAGCGACGCCGTCAAGGCGCTGCTGTCCGCGCGCAAGCCGATGATATGGTCTGGAATGGGCGTGCTTATGGCGGGGGCGTCCGCCGAGCTTCAGGAATTCGCCGAACTCACCGAAATACCCGTCTATTGCACAATGCCCGGCAAGTCCGGCTTCAACGAGCGCCATCCGCTGGCGCTCGGCTCCGGCAGCGGCGCAACCACCGAACAGGCGCGCCACTGGCTGCGCGAATCCGACGTGCTGTTCGGCATTGGCTCTAGCCTCAGCATCACTAGCTACGGGCAGCCCATCCCGGCGGGCAAGGTGATGATTCACAACACCGAAAGCATCGAAGACATCAACAAAGACTTCAGCGTGGACATCGGCGTGCCGGGCGACACCAAGCTCACGCTGCGCGCGCTCATAGACGAAGTGAAGGCGCAACTGGGCGATAGCGGCAGGATGGGCAAGAGCGGCGTGGCCGCCGAAATCTCGGACATACGCCGCAAGTGGATGGCGGACTGGACGGGGCTGCTCAACTCCGATGAAACGCCTATCAGCACATACCGCGTCATCGGAGAACTTGAGCGCGTGCTTGACCATGATAACAGCATCGTAACGCACGACGCCGGAGCGCCGCGCGACTCCATCATGCCCTTCTACACCGCCACCACGCCGCATAGCTACATCGGTTGGGGCAAGACCACGCACTTGGGATACGGCATTCCGCTGATGATTGGCGCAAAGCTTGCCGAACCGGACAAGTTCTGCCTCAACTTTATGGGCGACGGCGCTTTCGGCATGTCCGGGTTGGACATCGAGACGGCGGTGCGCGCGGGCGCTCCGATAACAACTGTGGTGCTGAACAACGGCGGGATGGCTACCTACCCCGGCGGCTATCCCACGGCGCGCGAGCTTTTCGGCGCAACCGAAATGACCGGCGACTACGCCAAGATAGCCGAAGGAATGGGCGCGGTGGGCATCACCGTAACCGACCCCAACGAAGTGGCGGACGCCATACGCCAAGCGCAAAACCACAACGCCGACGGCCGCGCCGTGCTGCTGGATGTCCACAGCAATATGGAACCGCGCAAGTCAAGGTAGCCGCGCGGCGCTGACCGCTGTCCATACGCATTAGAACCGGCAAGTCCCGCGTTAGGCATTAGCGCGGGGCTTGTCTTTTTGCTACGATATATGGGTACATCATAACGATTAAGCGCGCGGAGGATATTGAGATATGGCAAAGGTTCGTGTGTTCCTAAGCTTCGATTTCGACAGAGACGAGGAACTTCACCGCAGCTTCTATGCTCAAGCAGAGCCGGATAAAGACAATTCCCGACACGCTATCGAGGACTACTCTCTTAATGAGGCATATAGTCCGAGTGAGAACTGGTTGAATAAGGCAAGAAACAAGATTAAGCGAAGCGACATCGTGATAGTCGTTGTTGGCGATGATACTCATAGCTCTGACGGCGTCAAAAAGGAGGTTGAGATAGCCAAACAACTGCGCAAGCCGATGTTCCAAATCCGTCCACAGAAACGAACTGCGGGCAAGGTCAAGGGCGCTAGGGAAATGATCCGTTGGGATTGGGATCTGATAGACGCCAAGATAGACGAACTGCTGCTGAAGCAAAATAAGCGGCGCGGCAATCGCAGCCGGGCGAACCGCGCGAAATCGCGGCAGCGCAGTTGACCGCGGCGCAAGCGCAATGCCAACCGCAAAGGGAGATTATACGCTAATGAACCTGCCGCCAATGCCTTATGCCGATATTGTGCGCCTGCTTGAGCCGCCTAGCGGCGCTTGCGACGTCGTCATAGACACCGATACATACAACGAAATCGACGACCAGTTCGCCATCATTCATGCGCTGCTGTCCGATACGCTGAACATCGAGGCGATCCAGGCGGCGCCCTTTCATGCGGCGGTTCGCAAGACGCAAAGCTTCGAACACGGCATGGATCTGAGCTACGACGAGATTGGGCGCATCCTGGAGTTGTCCCCCGTGCGCTACGACGGCCCCGTGCTGAGAGGCTCGCGCCAATCCATGACGGATACGGACGGCAAGCCGGTGAACAGCGCCGCCGCGGACAACATCGTGAACCTAGCGATGCAGCCGCGCAACGAACCGCTGTATGTGCTGGCGCTGGGCGCGCTGACCAATGTGGCGTCCGCTATACTGCTGGAGCCGCGGATCCGCGAGCGCATAACGATTGTGGCGCTGGGCGGCTGGCCGCATCACGCCGCCGGCTTTCCGGATTTCAACTTCAGGCAGGATATTCGCGCGGCGCAGATAGTATTCGACAGCGGCGCCGCTACGGTGCAGGTAACCGGCTTCGGCGTATCGGAGCTTCTGCGAACTACGCGCTGGGAGCTGCTGCAGCATCTCAAAGGGCGCGGCAGGATAGGGGACTTCCTGTTTGAGCGATACGAAGAGTTCGTGCGGGACTATCCGGGGCGCAGCAAGCCTATATGGGATCTTGCGCCAGGCGCTTGGCTGCTGAACTCCGCTTGGCTGAAGACGCATATCGAAGCCGCTCCCATACTCAACGCCCACTTGGGATACAGCCGCGACGCAAGCCGCCATCCGATGCGCGTCGTGGATTGGCTTGACCGCGACGCCGTGTTCGGCGATTTCTTCGCCAAGCTTCACGCCGCCACGGCAAACGGCTAGTTCTGCGTATCGCTGACCTTGCCGGTAACCATATAGATTACGCGCTCGGCGATGTTGGTTGTGCGGTCGGCGATGCGCTCGATGTTGTGCGCCGCCCATAGCAGGTAGGTTGCGCGGCGTATGACGGACGGATCGCCCAGCATATATGTCAGCAGCTCGCGATAGACCTGTTCGTAGAGGGCGTCTATTTCGTCGTCGTCGCTCTGCACCGCCATAGAAGAGACCACATCGCGGTTGATGAAGGCGTCGAGGCTGCGGCGCACCATATCGGACGCCTTGTGCGCCATACGGGGAATGTCTATGAGCGGCTTGAGTGGCGGCTCGTCGCCCATCATCACGCTGATTTTGGCGATGCCCTCGGCGTAGTCGCCCATGCGCTCAAGCTCTACGCACAGATGCAGCACGGTTATGAGTATGCGCAGGTCGCCCGCAAGCGGCTGCTGCGTGGCTATCAGATCGATGCAGCGCTCTTCGATTTCGTTCTGCTTGCGGTCGATGATGTCGTCTTCGCGAATGACTTCGTTAGCCATAGCGAGGTCGCGGTTTCGCAGCGCGTCCAGCGAGCGCGCAATCGCCTTCTCCACCATATTGCCCATCAACAGCAGTTCGTCCTGAAGCATTCGCAGGTCGCGGTCGTAGTCCGTTCTGGGCATAGTGGCGCTCCTTGGGCAGATGGGCGGCTTGTCAGTAGGCGGTTTGTTAGCCGCTATTCTAACTGAAGCGCCCCGTTATGTACGCTTCCGTGCGCTCGTCGGATGGGTTGGTGAATATCTGCTGCGTGGCGTCGAATTCCACAAGGTAGCCGGCGCGTTTTTCGTCCACCATCAGGAAGGCGGTTTCGTCGGATACGCGCGCCGCCTGCTGCATATTGTGGGTAACGATGATGATGGTGTAATGCTCTTTGAGTTCGCGGATGAGTTCCTCTACCGCAAGCGTGGCGATGGGATCGAGCGCGGACGCCGGCTCGTCCATAAGCACGATTTCGGGCTGCACCGCAATGGCGCGCGCGATGCAAAGGCGCTGCTGCTGCCCGCCGGACAGGTCCAGCGCGCTGCTGTTCAGGCGGTCTTTGACCTCATCCCAGAGCGCCGCTTGGCGCAGGGACTTTTCCACCGCCTCCGCCATATCGCCGGTGTAGCCGTTTATTCGCAGCCCGAAAGCCACATTGTCGTAGATGGACTTGGGGAACGGGTTGGGGCGCTGAAACACCATGCCGATGCGCGATCGGATTTCGGTGGGGTCGACGTTGGCGGCGTAGAGGTCGTAGCCGTCGAACATAATGCGGCCGCTGATGCGCGCGCCGGGTATAAGGTCGTTCATTCGGTTGAAGCAGCGCAGCAGCGTGCTTTTGCCGCAGCCGGACGGGCCTATCAGCGCGGTAACCTCTTTGCGCTTGATGTCCATACGGATGCCGCGCACCGCTTGGAACGCGCCGTAATGCACGCCCAGTTCGTCGGTTCGCAGCACGAATTCAGGGTTATTGTCCATCCGATTTCACCTGATGGCGGTCTCTCAAAATTATCGCAACCGCGTTCATAGACAGCAGCACCACTAGCAACACGATGATGCCGGCGGCGGCTAGTCCCTGGAACTCTTCCTGCGGGCGGGACGTCCAGTTGAATATCTGTATGGGCAGCACGGTGAACTGCTCCAGCGGATGCGCCGGCACGAATGTGAGATACACCAGCGCGCTGATTGCGATGACCGGCGCCGCTTCGCCCAGCGCGCGGGACATTGCCAGGATTGTGCCGGTCAGGATGCCGGGCAGCGCCTGCGGCAGAACTACGCCCTTTATGACCTGCCACTTGTCCGCGCCCAGTCCATACGCCGCTTGGCGGTAGGTGTCCGGCACCGCGCGTATCGCCTCGCGGGATGCCAGTATCACGATGGGCATTACCAGCAGCGCCATAGTCATTGCGCCCGCAAGCAGAACGCGCTCGCCTTGGAATACCCGCTGCACGAACAGCGATAGCCCCAGCAAGCCGTACACAATCGAGGGGACGCCCGCTAGGTTGGATAGGTTTATCTCAATGAAGCTGGTGAGGCGGCTCTTGGGGGCGTACTCTTCCAGGTAGATGGCGGCGCCCACGCCGATGGGTATGGCGAACAGCGCGGTCAAGCCCATAAGCCAGACGCTGCCCCAAAGCGCCGACTTCAGCCCCGCTTCTTCGGGATGGCGCGATGGATACGATGTGATGAAGTTCCAGTTCAGCCAATCGCTGCCCTCAAGCGCGATGCGCGCCAGCAGTGCTATAAGCCCCACGATGCCGACCATCACCGCCAGCAGGAATATGCTGTAGAACACTGCGCCGATGCCCTTGCGCGCGGACAGGCGCGGGTTGAATAGGGCGTTCTGCCGCATGCTAATACTTCTCCCGCCAGCGTCTCACGATGAAGTAGCCCAACAGGTTCATTGCCAGCGTCATCAGGAAGAGCAACAAGCCCACGGCGAATATGGTGTTGTACTCCAAAGAGCCGTGCGGGGTTTCGCCTAGGCTGAGCTGAACGATGAAGGCGGTCATCGTTTGGATGCTCTCAAGCGGGTTGAGCGTGAGATTGGGCGTTGCGCCGGCGGCGATGGTAACCAGCATAGTTTCGCCGACGGCGCGCGAGATGGCGATGATGAAAGACGCCACGATGCCGGACAACGCGGCCGGCGCCACCACGCGCAGGCTCACCTCAAGGCGGGTCGCGCCGAGCGCGTATGCGCCGTTTCGCAGCGAATTGGGCACCGACGCCATGGCGTCTTCGCTCAGCGAGGACACCATCGGGATTATCATCACGCCCATCACCACGCCGGCGCTCAGCGCGTTGAACACCAGCATTTCCGGGAAAATGTTCTGAAGCAGCGGCGTTACGAATGTGAGCGCAAAGTAGCCGTACACCACGGTTGGAATGCCCGCCAGGATTTCGAGCAGCGGCTTGACTGCGCGGCGCATCTTGTCGGGGGCGTATTCGGATAGGAATATCGCGGTAGCCAAGCCCACCGGCAGCGCCACCGCCGCGGCGATTGCGGCGATTAGCAGCGTGCCGCCCACCAGCGGCAGCACCCCGTAGGCGCGCGGCTTGAGGATGGGCGTCCAGCGCGTTCCCGTCAGAAATTCCCACAGCGATACTTCAAAGAAGAAGCCTATCGCTTGGGATAGCAGCGTGAAGATTATGCCGATGGTGGTGAATATGGAAATCAGCGCGCATGCAAAGAAAAGCCAGCGCACTATCCTGCCTTCGATGGATGCGCCGCGCCGCCGCTTGAAGGGCAGCGCATCGCGGCCGGGTTCGGCGGCGATTTCCCGTTGCTGACGCTGCGGCCGGAGATGCGGTATCGTTCTTTGCATAGCGCAGTAAAGGTTACTCCCCGATGTTTAAGCATCCTTGAACGAATTATTAACAATCCGTTAATGCTGCGCGGCGGCGCAAGGCTATGAGATGCGCGGGACGCTGAAGGTGAATACGCTGCCTGCGCCCTCTTCGCTCTCTACGCTCACTTCGCCGCCGTGCATTTGGATGATGTGCCGCACGATGGCAAGCCCCAAGCCGCTGCCGCCGTCCCGCCGCGCGCGGTCGACCTTGTAGAAGCGCTCGAACACATGCGGCAGATGCTCGCGCGGTATGCCCACGCCGCTATCGCTGACGCGCACATAGCAGTGGCTTTCACCGCGCTCGACGGACACGGTTATGCTGCCCGTCGGCGTGTTCTTCAAGGCGTTTTCGATCAGGTTGACTAGCGCCTGCCGAAGCTTGGCGCTTTCGCCGAGCGCCAGCGCCGCCGTATTCGGCAGCTGAGCGCGCACATCCACGCCGCGCGCGCGGTCGGCGTACTCGGCCACCACTTCGGCGACGAGCGCCGATAGGTCCAGGGGGGCAAGGCTGATCTGCTCACGGCCGCTCTCAAGGCGCGAAAGCTCAAGCAGGTCTTCCACCATATCGTTCATTCGGTCGACATCGCGGTTGATGCGGTCGAGGAAGTTGCGCGCGGTGGACGGATGCTCAAGCGCGCCGTCTTGCAGCGTTTCCACCATCGCCTTGACGGACGCGAGCGGGCTGCGAAGTTCGTGCGATACATTGGTTACGAACTCGCGCAGTGTGGTTTCTACTTGGCGCACGCCGCTCAAGTCGTGCAGCGTCAGC
This sequence comes from Dehalococcoidia bacterium, assembly GCA_965203895.1. Taxonomy (GTDB): domain Bacteria; phylum Chloroflexota; class Dehalococcoidia; order Lucifugimonadales; family JADFKI01; genus Bin90. The sequence continues at coordinate 1,619,654 of CBDBDI010000003.1, forward strand.
AGGATGCCGGCCGATCCAGCGCCGCCCGCGCTACTCAAGGGCGTTGCAATCGCCTTCAGGAAGCGGCGCTGCGGCAGGATCTCGACTTCTGCCTGCTGAATGCGCCCGGATGAGAGCGCAAGGGACGCCGTTTGCTGGATTTCGTGATCGCGCAGAACTTCCACTAGGCGCGCGCCCACGGCGTCCCTTGCGCCGATGTCCAGCAGCAGTTCGGCGGCGCTGTTCATCAGCGTTATGACGCCGTCGGCTTCTATGACCACCACGCCGTCTTCCATCGTGTCCAGCATTGCGGTGAGCTTGCCGCTTTCGTCGGACATATCGCGCAGCATGCGGCGGATTGTGTTCGCCATAGTGTTGAACGCCTCCGCCAGTTCTTGCGTCTCGTCGGATGCGGTGGGCGCTACGCGATGCTCCAAATCGCCCTGCGCTAGGCGGCGCGCGCCGTCCGCCACATCCCGCACGGAGCGCGACGTTCTGCGAAACAGAATGTAGCCGATGCCCACGGACAGCATCGCCACGATGAGGGCGGACAGCGCGATTGCCGCCACAAGGCGGTTGATGTTGGGCTGCACCTGAGCGGCGGGCGCCGATACGCGCGCAACGCCTATGACCACGCCGTCGCTGACGATGGGCGCGGCGGCGTGTATCATCGACACGGGGCCGGCGGCATTGGGCGCAGCGGCGTCGTACACGGCGTAGGCGGCGCTGCCGTCGAGCGCGCTGCGAACTTCGGGACGGCTTATCTGAGACGGCACCTGCGCGGGGGATTGGACGCTGTCGGCTATGACTGCGCCGTCCACGCCAATAAGGGTTGCGCGCGCGCCCACGCTTTCGCCCAAGCGCGCGGTGAGCGCCTGCAGGTCGATGCTAGCGGCGGCGTCGGAAGATGCGGCGGCGGTCAGATAGGGCGCTGTGGTTTCGCTGACTAGGCGGGCTTGCTGCAGCAGGGCGGCTTGCAGGTTGGCGATGTAGGTGTTTCGCACAAAGCCCACGAGGTAGATGCTGACCACGCCCATAGTAACGAAAATGAGCGCGGTGTAGGCGAGCGCGATGCGCCAGTGCAGCGAGCGGGGCAGCCTCATCCGTCGAAGCGGTATCCCACGCCGCGTATGGTAACGATTCTGACGGGCTTGCTTGGCTGCGGCTCGATCTTTTCGCGCAGCCAGCGAATATGCACGTCCACCGTGCGGCTGTCGCCGTAGTAGTCGTGTCCCCAAAGGCGTTCCAAGATTTGGTCGCGGGTGAAGGCGCGCGCCTTGTTCTTGGCGAGCAGCGCCAGCAGGTCGAACTCGCGCGGCTTCAGCTCGAGCAGATCGCCGTTGAGTCTTACGATATGGCTTACGCTGTCGATTTCCAGATCGCCGCTGCGCAGGATGTCGGCCGGGGAGGCGTCGTCCGCCGCTGAGGGAGCGCGGTGGGAGCGGCGCAGCAGGTTGCGGACGCGCGCCATAAGCTCGCGTATGCTGAAGGGCTTGGTTACATAGTCGTCAGCGCCTAGCTCCAAGCCTACCACCCGGTCGATCTCTTCGCCGCGCGCGGTGAGCATCAGGATGGGGACGTCGCTGCGGCGGCGCAGGATGCGGCATATCTCAAAGCCGTCCAGCTGCGGCAGCATCACATCCAGGATAACAAGGTCGGGCGTGGAATCGCGCGCCGAAAGCAGCGCTTGTTCGCCGTCAATCGCGGTGTTCACGGCGTAGCCTTCGCGCTCTAGGTTGTAGCGCAGCGCTTCCAGCAGATTTTCTTCGTCTTCAACGACCAGCACGGTGTTCATGTTGTTCACCTGTCAGCGTTGTCAGCCTTGTCATAGGGTTATAGGTCGACTGCGATTAGGCGGCGGGCTAGGCGCTCTTCCAGCGCCAGGGCGGCGGCAAGCGGCATATCAGCGCCATCGACCACGGCTTGCTTAGCGAGCGCAACGGCGTTTGGGTCGAGCGCCGCCAGCGTTTCGGCGACGGATTGCGCCTTTGCCATAAGCGCATCGGGCGGCGTTACGATGTGCGCCAAGCCGATGCGCTGCGCCTCAGTAGCGTCGATGCGCCTGTTCGTCAGTATCATCTCGAGCGCGCGGTTTGCGCCTATCGCGCGGCGCAGGGTTTGCGTGCCGCCGGCGGCAGGAATCATCCCAAGCGCCACTTCCGGCATAGCGAACTGCGCGTCATCGGCCGCGATGCGAATATCGCAGAAGCAGGCTATCTCCACGCCGGAGCCGATGACATAGCCGCGCATAGCCGCAATGAGGGGCTTTCGCAAGTTGGCGAATAGTCCCCAAATATCGCGTTCCCAGCGCGCTTGACGGGCAATAGCCTGCGATGGGGCGCTGCCGAATTCGGTCAGATCGGCGCCGGCGCAGAAGGCGCGCTCGCCGGAGCCGCTAATCAGCGCGGCGCGCACGTCGGGGTCGTCGCGCACTGCCTCCAGCGCCACGAAAAGCTCATCGCGCATCCGCACATTGTAGGCGTTCAGCACGGCGGGGCGGTTCAGCGCAATCTGCGCCACCGCGCCGCGCTTGCCGTACAGAACCGTGGGTTCGCTCATCATCACCTGCCGCATTGAACATAGAAAACCGCGCCGAATATGTCAATACTTATAGCGGCGGGCGATAGGCGGCGGCGATAAGCGGGCTTGGCGGTGTTGCAAACGGCGCGCTTGGATGTATCATAGCGGGCATCGGATATAGCCGGAAACGCAGACCGCAATCCGATTGCGGCATTGCAACGGAGGGGGATATGAAAATCGGATTTATCGGGCTTGGCACGATGGGCGGCGGAATGGCGGCGAATGTTCTCAAGGCGGGATATGAACTTGTGGCGCATGACATTCGGCGGGATGCCGCAACGCCGCTGCTGGAGAACGGCGCTAGTTGGGCGGCCACGCCGGCCGAGCTTGCCGCCGAATGCGACGTGGTACTGACATCGCTGCCGGGGCCGCGCGAGGTGGAGGCGGTGGCGCTGGGCGATGGCGGCGTACTGGATGCCATGCGCGCGGGCGGCGTGTATATCGATATGAGTACCAGTTCGCCCACGCTGATACGCAGCATCGCGGAGCGGTTCGCGGCCAAGGGCGCAAGCGTGTTGGACGCGCCGGTGAGCGGCGGGCCGGTTGGCGCGCGCACGGGGCGGCTGGCGGTGATGGTGGGCGGCGATAGGGATGTGTATGAGCGAGTCAAGCCGGCGCTGGACGCCATCGGGGACAGGGTTGGCTACATAGGCGGCGTGGGCAGCGGCTCGATCGCCAAGCTTATGCACAACTGCATCGGCTACGGCTTGCAGACGATTGTGGCGGAATGCCTGACGCTGGGCGTGAAGGCGGGTGTTGACGCCGCGTCGCTGTTTGAGGCGATATGCAACGGCTCCGTGGGGCGGGGCAGCACATTCGCGAACACCTACCCGAACACCTACTTGGCGGGCAACTTCGATCCGCCGAGTTTCGCGCTGCGGCTGGCGCACAAGGATGTGGGGCTTGCGCTGGATCTTGCGCGCGAATACGGCGTGCCGATGAGCGTGGGCAGCATCGCGTACCAAGAGATGACGGCGGCGCTGAACCGCGGCTGGGCGGACAAGGATTCGCGCATCGCAATGTTGCTGCAGGAGGAGCGCGCGGGCGGGGTGGAGGTTCGGGTTGACGGGGGCTAGGCGGCGCTAGATGCCGCAAAGCCCTTCGCATTCTTCCAGCATTACTTCGTCGTAGTGCTTAGAGTCCGTGAAGTCGACATCGGCGAGAGGGGTTCTCGACCGATGAAGGTATGCCTCGCCTTTCCTGGTAATTGCGTTGCGAACCAAGGGAATCTCTCGAAGCGCCATGTCAATGAACACGGCGTCTTGAAACGATTTTGGATCGTCTTCTTTGAGGCGTTTCCATTCGGCATCGCTCTTGTACGGGCAGCCGATGCAGGAACTGCGGGGCAGATACCTATCAGGGTAATTTTCCTTAAACCAGTTGAGCAGTTGAGCGCGGCTAAACCCTAGCTCAATCAGCGGGTAGCGGTTAGTCGCCCATTCTTCGCGGCTTGGCTTTTGGCGTAGCGCTTCGTCTGCGCTTATTCCCATCCATATTTCAACCTGGGTGTCTTTGGGGGCGCGGCGGCCCGGCGGAATTCCCAGCCTTTCGCGTAGGTATTTATTGATGGGTTTCACCTTGTATTTGACGGTGCATTGGCGCGAGGCTATGCCTGAGCTTCCGTTGGGGTTAACTAGGTGCGCGGGCAGTCCCAGGTAGTTATGACCGCCGGGGCTGATTCCCTGCAGGATGTTTTCTCTGATATTGCCGGCGCTAACCCGGACTACATCGAAGGACAACTCCGATTTCAGCCACTCAAGGTGGTCGTACACTTCTTGGGGCTCCCAGCCGGTGTCTGCGAAAATCGCTACATCCGGGCGTTGAAGTCCATATTCGCCCCTATCTGCCATAAGAGCCAAGACTGTGGACTGAACGCCCGCGCCTAGGCTTAATGAACGAAAGGGATCGCGGTTGCGAAGCTTGCTCCTATCTCTCACAAGATTGGGATCGGACATTATGCGCTCAACTTGTTGGACGATGTGTTCCCTAAGTTGAACGCGCGGCAGCACATCGAGAAGTTGAGTGCCGCTTTTGAGATTTAGGTATCGTGTAAGCGCGTATAGCCCTTCTTCCGCCTTAATGCCTTTTGCTTCGTTTAAGAGCGCGCGCACCAGTTCTGCAAGCACTCTTGGATGTCGCGTGAATCGATAGCTTTTGAGCGCGTGATAATGCACGGCGAATTCTGCGAAATCATCCAAGGCTTCCTGCGCGGTGAACGCGCCGCCGGATGCGTCGGCCGCTTTAACCGCCGTATCCGCTATCCACCATGTGCGCGCCGCCGTATTGTTCTTGTATAACCCATCCGAAGCACTATCCACCAGCCAGTGGGATTTGAGATAGTTGGACAATACTGTGATTTTTGTTTGCCGCCAGCGTTTCAGGCTGTATGAATGCAACCTGAAATGGGTCATCCATGCCCACATTCGCTCGCAAGTGGCTGCGCTTGGCGTAAGCCCTTGGAGTGAGTTGTAGAAGTCTAGCGCTTGACTGTCCGATCTGTTTTCGGGACTCTGGGAGACGGGCGTCAGGCTAATGGGATGTGTTGAGAAGATTTCGGTCTCTTCGGTGTAGTCGGCAACGCCTCTATCTGCGAGTATCTTTTCGAAGTCAACGTTTGGGTTCAGATAAACTTCGGGATGATCCTTTATAACCAGAGCGAGCTGGTCGTAGGCTTCCTGAGTCAGCCTGAAAACGGGGAACTGATCGGGCATCGGCTATTCCTCTTCTTTGTTCGCGAATGCCGTCAGAAGTTTTCCGACGGGGTTTTCCAATAGCTGCTGGGCGTATTTGAGCGCATTGTTTTTTAGCTCTTCGTCGTCGGCTGTGATGTCGAGCTTTTCCAATGATTGTCTTATGGACGAAGCCCAGCCTAAATCTGGGTATTCTGACAGTTTTCGCAGCGCCTCGGTTATCGCGTGAAGGTAGATTGCTGGGAACAGCGTTGCCATTTCGGCGTCAGCGTTGCCTTTTTTTCTAATCGCTTCAATCTGCTTTTTGTCGTTGGGGGACACCTGTATCTTGATACGTTGTTCATCCCAATTCATGTCGAATACGCCGTTCTCTATTTTGGGATTGCTGACTAGATCTATAATTGAATACGGATTGTCGCCTTCTTTTAGCGTGATGCGACTTTCTTCTCCAACGGCTAGAATGGACGCGGGCACGATGTCAAATCCGTCGGGTTTGAATTGCTTGAACTCTTCGGCATGCTCGTCCGATGTGAATCCGTTTATCGGCTTGATAGCGACGACGTAGGGACGCAGTCTGAACTCTTCGGCGTAGTCATTTGCGTCGAGAACATGGACATCTTCGTCTTGGTTTGTGGGATAGGCGTTGCGGCTGGATGTTTTTGAGCAGGTTATGAGCGCGACGTAGTTCGCCTTTCCTTCGGCTATGAGTTGTCGAAGATACGGGCTTGTTAGGTTATATTTGATTGTGAAACTGATTTCCCCATTACTGCTGAGAACGGCGTCGTGCGGCATACTAGCGCCGAATGCGCTGTCGCCGTAGTCGTCGTTCCATGGGGCTAACAGGGGGTAGGGCAGGTAGCGCGGGTTCCATGTGGTCATTGCGAATTATCCTACTTTGACGGCAAAATTGCCGAGCGGGTTGTTGGTGACGATCTTAATCGTCATTCTTTTGTTTTCGTTGGGCTTTAGTGACAGTACGCCCTCGGCAAGGCTTATCTTTGGGTTGTCCGGACTAAGAGCGGTTGCATCTATAATTTGCAACGGCTCTTCTTTCTCGCGGCGTTCTCCGCCCGTTGGTGTAAGGGTGAGTTTTATCTCGTCCGTTATGTTGTCCGGAGTGAATGAGATAATGGCTTCCGTCTGCTTTATGGGTATGTATCGCACGCTGTTGATCGCCGCGCGGCGCAAGGGGCCTGGCATGGGCGGACCCGGCGGTTTTGGATTGGGGTTAGGTTGTGGGTGTGGATCCGGATTAGGACGAGGGTCTGGATCCGGGCGTGGGGCTGGATCGGGAAATCGGAGAGGTGCGGTTGGGCTTGGATTGGGCTTGCTTGGTATAGTCTTGACGCCTAGTTTCCTGTTGCCTTCGGCGGTTGGGTCTAGCTCAGGGAAGTAACGTTGTAGTTCGTCTAAGTTGGATGTGTCGCCGTATTTGGAAATATCAGCCTTTTTGTCGATGATTTCCCTGAGTTCTCTTCTAGCGTCGGCGAATATCTTATTGGCTTGACGCTGTTGTTTAGCTTCAAGCAATTGATCTGACGATATGGAATCGTGGCTTGGATTTTCCATAGATCTAATCCAAGTGTCGCCTTCGTCGGTTGCCGGGGTTACTACAGCCGCGTAGTCGGGCCATAGGCTTTTGCCCCTGGGCGCTATCGGGTTATCCTTTTGTTCCCTGCTGGCGGTAATTAGCATACCATTGCGATTGACATACGCCGTCCGGCGAGGCGCGCCCGAATCGATAAGAACTTGCGCGTTCAAGACGCCCGCTTTGTCAATATCAGGCGTCGGCATCCTTTCCGCATCTCGGATAGCCTTGTAGTAGTAGAACGCGTCGGGTTTCTTACTGAACAATCCCTCAAACAACTGGTCGATGGTTTCGTGATCGACCGTTATGCTTTCGGCATCATCAACGTCATCAGAATATATTTCCACGACGAGGGTCTTTTTATGGATAGCGTCGAAGAAGTTCTCTACGACTGCGGATGCTACGCCCTTCATCCAGTTGGATGAGCGCGGGTTGAACCCCATAACGAATACGCCGGCGCCGGGCTCGTCCAGCCTAAAGAAATCGTCGATTTCAGTAGTAACCAGCGGCTCGCGGTTCTGCGCTGCGTAAAACCCGATGTGCTGAAGGGCGTCGGTGCCGTTATCGGGGTTTGGGTGGGACATAAGCGTGGCTTTGCCCTGCATCTTTTCCACACGGCCTTCGCGCCCATTGACATACCTTGTGGAGTAAAAGACGGTGCGAATGTCTGAGACATTGAACACGGCGTTCTTGCCGATTCCATAAGAACCGCCGGGAGCGCCGCCGCTTGATTTCTGAACTGCGCCTTCCTGAACTACTAGGGCGTTCCACCTGGAATCGGACAAGCCTGTTGTTCTTGAGTCCGTTATGCTAAGGCATAGAACCTTCTTTGCCCTTAACGTTTTGCAAGCGTTCTCATAGAACCTTATTAGGGACGCGGGATGATTTTCGGCTTTCGCTCTGTCGAGACAGGCTGTTAGATGTTTGTAGAGTTGAGTGGCTCCGATGAGTTGGCGGTTGATTTGGGTTGATCGGAACTTGACTACGACGGGTTCGTAAATGCCGTTTTCTCTGGCATCAAGCGAATTTTGTATGACTTCCCGCACCAATTTGGGCATAGGCGCATCGCTGAAGTGCGCGCTTGACGGATCTTGAACAAAATCGATGCCCCCGTTTCGGGGCGGAAACTGCCAATCGGCCGATTTTGCGCTCATACTCTCTTCCTTATGCTAACTGCCGATGTGGATTATACATTAAGTTGTCAAGTCCTACGCTTGCCAATTCTTGGATGCGCGGAGATACGGCGGGCGTTTGCGCTATACGGCTTTGGGGGCGTATTCGGTTAAGATTTTAGCGCGGGGGCGCAAAGGGGGTTAGGGGGTTAGGGGGTAGGTTGGCGTATCGCATAGGCTTGCAATCCGAATGCGCGCTTTGAACTTGACAGGACGCCGCGCTGTGATTATGATATTCTTATCGCCGAGGTAGCTCAGTAGGTAGAGCACAGCACTGAAAATGCTGGTGTCGTCAGTTCGATTCTGACCCTCGGCACCAGCAGCAACGGCGGCAAGCGCATCAGCATCGCCGCCATCCGCCGCAAGAGGCGCAGAGAGCGAAAGTAGCTCAGTTGGTAGAGCATCTCCTTGCCAAGGAGAAGGTCGCGGGTTCGAGCCCCGTCTTTCGCTCCAATGCCTAGCCGTTAGCCCCCTCTTGTTCCTTATTCCCCCATTGTCCCCGTCTGTCCCGTCGCGCGTCCAAAACCAAAACCGCCTAATCGCGTCTAAAACGCAAAGGCGCAGGGGCGCAAAGTTCGACTCGTCTATTCCCCACAAGCGCCGCTTGCTATACCGCGCTAACGCCGCGGCGCGCTAAAACTTTTCAAACAATGCGCCGATAAGGTATCATTAGCGCGAAAGTCTAATATCATCAGAAGACTATTGACAAAGGCGATAACTAGACACGCACGGAGGTGTTTTATATGGGAAGCCGCTTAGAAGGCAAGACTGCGGTGGTAACCGGCGCAGGGCGCGGCATCGGCCGGGCAACCGCGCTGCTGCTGGCAGCCGAAGGCGCGTCGGTCGTGGTGAACGACCTCGGCTGCGACGTGGACGGCAGCGGTTCGTCCAATGCGCCGGCGGACGGCACAACGGACGCTATCAAGGCTGCGGGCGGCAACGCCGTCGCCAACTACGACGATGTGTCCACTATGCAGGGCGGCGAGAATGTCATGCGCGCCGCCGTGGATAATTTCGGGCAAGTGGACGTGCTGGTCAACAGCGTGGGCATTCTGCAAGACCGAATGATTTACCGAATGTCCCCCGAAGACTGGGACAGGGTGATACGCTTTAATGTGAAAGGCGTGTTCGCGCCCACCAAGTTCGCGGCTATCCTGTTTCGGCAGCAGCGCAGCGGGCGCATCGTGAACTTCACATCCGACGCCGGCTTGGGCGACATCGGGCGCTCCAACTACGCCGCCGCATCGGAGGCGATAATCGGCTTGACGCGCACGGTGGGCAGAGACCTGGGGCGCTACGGCGTAACCTGCAACGCCATATCGCCGCTGGTGGAAACGCGGCTGTTCCCCGGCTCCGTGGAAGAGTACCGTGTCGCCGAAGGCCCGTCCCCCACGCCCGCGGAGCGCGCCGGCATCGGTCAGTCCCCGCCCGTATCCGAATGGGAAGGCGACGGCGGCGCCGACGACCCCGCCAATGTTGCGCCGCTCGCGGTGTATCTGGCTACCTACGCAGCGCCCAATGTCAACTGCAATGTGTTCGGCGTGCGCGGCGGCAGCATATACCTGTACTCCAACCCCGAAATCGCGCGCGCAATCCACAAGTGGGGAACCTTCACGATGGACGAAATGGATGTGCTGTTCCCCAAAATCATCGGCAAGGGCATGTAGCCCGCTTCCCCCGCCGATTGACTTACACGAACAAACAGACGGCGCGCGCTTTCCCATCTTAACGGCGTAACATACGCCTGCATGATGCGGCGGCGGACGCGCAGGGACACAGAAAGGAATCAGGAATGGGCAACAGATTGGAAGGACGGGCAGCGATAGTTACGGGCGCCGGGCGCGGCATCGGCCGAAGCGTGGCTATGCTGCTGGCGGCTGAAGGCGCATCGGTTGTGGTGAACGACCTCGGCGGCGGCGTTGACGGCGTGGGCGGCTCCGACGCCCCGGCGTCTCAGGTCGTAGCCGAAATCGAGGCAAACGGCGGAACCGCCGTCGCCAACTTCGACTCGGTGGCGGACTACGAATCCGCCGGCAAAATCGTGCAGGCGGCGCTAGACAACTTCGGACGCATCGACGTAGTCAACCACGTGGCGGGCATCCTGCGCGACCGAATGGTCTTCAATATGACCGAAGAGGAGTGGGACGGCGTGCTGCAGGTTCACCTGTACGGCGCTTACAATATGGTGCGAAACGCCGTGCCGCATATGATAAAGCAGGGCTACGGCCGCTTTGTGCTGTTCTCGTCCGGCTCCGGCATGGGCGCGTCCGGCCAGACCAACTACGCCGCGGCGAAAGAGGGAATGGTGGGCTTTGCGCGCGCGCTCTCGCGTGAACTCAACGAACACGGCATTCTGGTCAACGCCGTATATCCCGGCGGCGCGACCCGAATGACCGAAACTATACCCGAAAGCACGCAGCAGCTTCGCCAAACGCAGCGTCAGGCGGCGGCGGCGTCCGCGGGCGCAACGCAGACCACGCAGGGCGCGCCGATTATGGGCCCGCCCGAAGCGCGCGCGCCGGAGAACAACGCCCCCAAGGCGGTATATCTGTCATCGGAAGCGTGCGAAATCACCGGACAGGTCATCGGCACAAGCGGCTGGCCCACAACGCTGTATTCGCCGCGCCATGTGATTCGCAGCATCCACAAGAACGCCCGCTGGACGCTGGACGAACTGGACGAGCTGATACCGATTTCGCTGGCTAACGGACTGGTCAACCCAGTCCCTGCGCAACCCCCGCGCTAATAGCCGCCGAATAAGCGCGATTCGTCGCGAACTTGCGCCCCTGCGTTGCGCCGAACTAGGTTCGGCCGCGGCGCAGGGGCGTTTCGCGCTTTAGCATATCGACATTTGGGGAATAGCAACGCAAAAGCGCTATGATGCAAAGACGGGCGGCGCGGCTAGTCCACGTTGACCTTTACCACTACGGCGGCGTTTGCCATTAGGGTTACATCGCCGGATCCCTCGCGCGGCTCGATTTCCAGGCCGCCGCTCACCAAGTTCAGCGTACCTTTGCCGTGCGGCAGCACGCTCAGCACATCCTCGGGGCGAACCGCATCGGGTTTGGGTATGCCAATCGTAACCTCGACTATCATCTCTTTGGATGTGTTTTCGCCAAGCAGTCCCAGGAACATCAGGCTGCTTTGGTGAACGGCGTTCCATGTGGCGCGCTTGGCGGCTTCCGTGTAGTCGCGTCCGTGCAGGTCAATTCCGGTTCCCATTTCCAAAATCACAGGCGTAAGCGGCATCGTTCAGGCTCCTAATATCCTATTCGCTATCCGTATCTTATCCGTTATCCGTATTGGATATTGCGTATCTATAACGCAGCTGCAGTCGGGTTTGGCGGGCGCATCATCCGACGCTGTCAAGTATGACACACTGCGGCTTTTCTGCATACGGCCGGATGCGGATCGGGCAAGGCGCTGACCCGCCGCCGCCCGTCGGTATTGAGTGAAAACCGCCAACCTGATAAAATCAGCAATGTTGAATATGGCGAAAGGCGCTAGCGCCCTAGCCCGCAGACGGGGCAGATCCTATGAGAACGCGCTTTGCTTGTCCGGCGTTGCAGGCTTGATTTCAGTCTGACGCTTTCAAAGTTGGACGGCGCAAACTCCGATCGGATCCCCGCTTAAATTCTACACCCCGCTGAATGGACGGAGAAATGAAATAATGAGGATAATCCATTCCATACACATAGGCTCCAAAAGGACGGTTGCAATTCTGGGCGCGGCGCTTGCGGCGTTGGCGCTGTTCGGCTTGCTGACGGTGGCGGGTTCGGCCGGCGCGCAGTCGCAGCAGTCCGCCGGCACCCCCACGCCTGCGCCAACCCATACGCCGTTGCCCGATTTGGGCGGCGCTGATGCGTCCAAGCCGCATGGGACGCTGGACTCTATGCTGTCCCAACTTGTGGAAGGCGTGGAGCGCGGCTTTATGACCACGCACAGCGCGGCGTCCGATGCGCCGCTGCATCATAACGGCTCCATAGCGGTTACCTTCTACACAGAGGGCGGCAGCGCTGCGCTCGCGCGCTTTCTGCGGCAGAACGGCGGCGATCCGCGCAACATCGGCGCTGACTACATCGAGGCGTATGTTCCGATAGACCTGCTTGCCGCCGCATCTCAGCAGCCGGGCGTCGTCAGCGTGCGCGCAATCATACCGCCGCAGCCCGCTCAAGCGGCGCAGGGGGCGGTCGTGAGCCAGGGCGTGAGCGCGCACAACGCAGACGCTTGGCACGCCGCCGGCTATCGCGGCGCGGGCGTCAGTATCGGCATCATAGATCCGGGCTTTATGGGCTTGAGCGATCTGATGGGAAGCGAAGCGCCGTCCAACATAACCGCGCGCTGCTATCGCAGCATCGGCAGCGCGTCATCGGACATTGCCGATTGCGAAATCGCATCTTCACACGGCACGGCGCTCGTCGAGACGATAGTCGACGTCGCCCCGGAAGCGGCGCTCTACATATCCAATCCCAACTCATTCGGCGATCTGCGCGCCAGCGTCGACTGGATGGCAGCGCAGGGCGTTGATGTCGTCAACTACTCGGCGGGATGGACTTGGGACGGGCCGGGCGACGGCACATCGCCGTTTATGGACAGCCCGCTCAGGAGCGTGGACGCGGCGGTGGACGGCGGGATTATGTGGGCAAGCTCAGCGGGCAATAACGCAATGAAAACTTGGTACGCCGAGTTCTCAAATCCCGATTCCGACGACTGGCTGAACTTCAGCGCAAACGACGAGCGCAACGACGTATATCTTGAAGCGGGCAAGCGGTTCATCGTCCAACTGCGCTGGGAAGATAGGTGGCCTTATGCGTCCCGCGACCTGGATATGTACATGTTCGACTACTGGGGCAGGCCGGTTGCGCGCAGTCAGAATTTCCAGCTTGGACACAGAGCGCACACGCCCTACGAAGTGTTCGCGTTCACGCCGAGATACAGCGGGACATACTCGCTTGGGATAACCCATGTGCTTGGGGATGCGCCGCGCTGGGTGCAGCTTCAGGCGTTTAGCGGGGAAACGCTTCAGTATCACACCTTGAACGGCAGCATCGCCAATCCGGCGGAGAGCGCCAACGCCGGATTGCTGGCGGTGGGCGCGGCGCACTGGGCGGACACGAACACGATCGAGCCGTTCAGCAGCCGCGGGCCCGCGCCCGACGGCAGATCCAAGCCCGAAATCGTGGGCGCCGACTGCGGCGTTGCCGTCAGCCGCGGCGAGATCGAGCATCCGGCCGGGCAAAGATGCTGGGTGATGGGAACAAGCCAGGCAACCGCGCATGTATCGGGGCTTGCCGCGCTGGTTCGCCAGGCGTTCCCCGATTACACGCCGCAGCAGACCGCCGACTACCTCAAACGCACGGCAGAGGCGCGCGGGATTGCGCCGAACAACACTTGGGGATACGGCTTTGCGAAACTGCCGGATCCGTCAGATCTTGCGCCGCCGCCTGCGGTTACCGCAACGCCTACGCGCATCCCTGGCAGCGCCACGCCCACCGCTACGCCGTCCGCAACCCCGGTTGGGGGAGGGACGCAGCCGACGCCGAGCGCCGGGTTCACGGCGGTCAGCAACGGGCCAAGCCACGCCTGCGGCATCCGTCGAGTAGATGGAACTATCGCCTGCTGGGGCAGCAACGCATTCGGGCAGGGAGCGCCGCCGAGCGGCGGCGGCTTCACCGCAATCAGCAGCGGCGACGCGCACACATGCGCGCTTGACGGCGGCGGCGCAATATCCTGCTGGGGCAGTAGCGCTTTCGGACTGACAACGCCGCCGAGTGGCAGCGGCTTTAGCGCAATCAGCAGCGGCGCGAATCACACCTGCGCGCTGCACTCAAACGGCGCAATATCCTGCTGGGGCAATAGCGCCTACGGACAGGCGACGGCGCCAAGCGGCAACAGCTTCACATCGGTGAGCAGCAGCGACACCAACACCTGCGCGCTGCGAAACGACGGCGCCGTGGTCTGCTGGGGCAGCGTATCGGGCGCTTTCACGAACTAGGCTTGCGCCGCCTACATACTACGGCACACGGAGGCTTGCCATAATGCCAATTCTGAACCGCGATGACAGCGACAAGCAGGAACTCTCGCCGGGCGTTGACCGCTGGGCGCTGGTTGACGGCGACAAGGGCGCCGAATCCACCAGCGTGGGCGATGTGGTGGTGGGCGCAGGCGGCGCAGTGCCTACGCACATCCACCCCACGGAAGAGGCGATGGTCATCCTGGAAGGCGAAATGGACGCTATCCTGGGCGATGAGGTCATCAGGGTTGGCGTGGGACAAACGGTGCTTGCGCCGCCGGGCGTGCGGCACGGCTTCGTGAACCGATCAGGGTCGGCGGCGCGCGTGCTGGCGATATTTCCCACCGCCAATATGGAACGCACGCTGGTGGACTGATGCGCGCGCCGCCCCGCGCGCTTGCCGAGCGCCATAGCCTTGCCATAGGACCATAACAAGGGACGAATATGGATATTCCAGCCAAACGGGTCCAGGAAGTAGTCCGCAACATCGAGGAAGTGTCCGCCCGCTTTGCGTCGGAGCGCGCCGAAAGACAGCGCCGCCGCGCGCTTGAGCCGGCCGACTTCGATCTGCTGGCGGACGCCGGCTTTCACCTTACGGGCGTTCCGCCGGATATGGGCGGCGTCAACGGCGGCGTTGCGGCGTTCACCCGGCCGCTGTGCGAAATGCTGCGCATCCTGGCGAAGGGCGATCCGTCCGTCGCGCTGGTGGCGTCCATGCACCCCGCCGTGATAGGCGGCTGGCTGGAGGTGGAGCGCGCTCCCCCGCCATACGCCGACGCCTGGGAAAAGCAGCGGCGCAGCGTGTTCGAGACCGCGCTCGACAAGCGCTGGTGGGGAACCATAATATCCGAACCGGGCAGCGGCGGCGATCCGTCCAAAAGCAGAGCCGTCGCAAGACGCGCAGCATCGGACGGGCGCTATCTCATCACCGGACAGAAACATTTCGGCAGCGGCAGCGGCATCACTTCGTTTATGATTACCCAAGCTGTCCCCGAAGGCGAGGCAGTGCCCGATGTGTTCTATATGGATATGCGCGGCGTTCCATGGGACGGCACGGCGGGCGCAACGCTGACGGCGCCGTGGGATGGACACGGCATGACCGCAACGCAAAGCCACGGGATGCGCTTCGACGACATGCCCGCCACTCGCGCCGCCTGGCCCGACAACCGCTCAAGGCAGCGCGCGCGCGAACAGGCGGGACGGCCGGCGGGGCATCTGTTCACATCCGTAATCGTAGGCATAGTGGAAGCGGCGGTAGAGACGGCGCGGCGGCAGCTTCAAGCTAAGCGCGATTCAATGCGCGCCTTCGAGCGGGTCGAGTGGGCGCGCGTCGAGATGGAATGCTGGCTAATTCGCCAAGCCTACGAAGGCGTGCTGCGCGATGTCGAGGACGGCAACGGACGCGCGGCGCGCAGCGGCTTGCTATGCAAAGAGGCGGTGGCGGAGTTGGCGGAATCGGCGCTGATCAGGATAAGCAAGGTCGTGGGCGGCGGCGCATACTCGCGCAGTTCGCCATACGGCTTTTGGCTGGACGACGTGCGGGCGTTGGGATTTCTGCGCCCGCCCTGGGGCTTCGCCTTCGACCGCATATTCGGGGACGCTTTCTCAGACAAGTAGGCGATTTTGGCGCAATCGCCGCTATCCGCTGCGCCATCATTCACGGCTTGCGGCAAGCCGTATCTGCGCTGATTTTATAAGCAGATACGGACGGATGCGGCAATGGCGGACGTCCAACCTTCTACGCAAATCCAAAAGCGGCAGGCGGCGATATGCGGCTAGTTCTCACAAACGCCAATGTCATAGACGGCTTCAATCCCACGCCGATTGCCGATGCAAGCGTTACGATAGAAGACGGGCGCATCGTGGAAGTGGCGGGCGGCGGCGCTTCAGTCGATAGCCGCAATGCGCGCGTTATCGACTTAGATGGCGCATACCTGCTGCCGGGCTTGTGGGATGCGCATATTCATCCCGAATACCCGCCTATCCCCGGCAGTACCCCCGCGGAGCGAATGGCGGATTTCGGCTATGCGCTGTCGCAGGCGCTGACCGAAGGCGGCGTAACTGCGGTGCGCTGCGGCGGCGCGGCCGACTTTATGGATGTGGCGTGGCGGCGCGCATTCGACGCCGGCAAATTCGTCGGCCCGCGCGTATTCGCAAGCGGCTACTTCCTCACCACTACGGGCGGACACTTCCTGACTTCGGGACAGGCGCGCGAATGCGACGGCCCGTATGGCTTCGTTCAGGCAATCCGCGAGCAGATGAAGAACGGCGTCGACCATATCAAGCTGAATCTGACGGGCGGCATAATGGGTCCGGCGTGGGATAGGCATAGGCATTCGTTTCTGTTGGAAGACGAACTTCAAGCGGCGTTCGACATCTGCCGTCAGCGCGAGTTCAAGGTAATGGCGCACGCCGCCAACCCCGATGCGGTGAAATCGGCGATACGGCTAGGGGCGCACAGCGTCGAACACGGCTACATTATGGACGATGAGTGCATCCGCATGTTCACCGAAAGCGGCGCATGGTATGTCCCGACGCTCGCCATATCGCACCTCACGCCCAATCAGGCTACAACCGATTGGGAGCGGCGCTGGCTGGAGCGGCGCAACATCGCGGCCGACCTGCTGGAGCGCGCGGACGCGGCGTCCGACGAACATTGCCGCTGGTTCAAGCGCGCGCTGGACGCCGGGGTAAAGATGGCGCTGGGCTCGGACATACGCCCGCTGCGCGAAGCGGCACTGTTGGAGATGGCGCTGTGGGTACGCGACGGCGCAACGGCTTGGCAGGCGATCCAGGCCGCCACCAAGCATTCCGCCGAACTATGCGGCGTGGGCGATATGCTGGGGACGCTGGAAGCCGGCAAGCTCGCCGACCTAATCGCCGTCGCCGCCAACCCGCTGGATGACATACACAACATCCGCAAACTGCTGATGGTGATAAAGGACGGACGCATCGTGTCGGACAAGCGGGGGTAGCGCCAAGCGACGTTCAAGCGCTTGCGGTTCGCGCATCACCCGCATAGGCGCAGCAGGTTTCGCAGCCAGTGCGCTAGGCCGCCTTCCAGTTCGGCGCGCTCATCCTCGGCTATGTTTGTGAGGATCCACACATAGGTCATCGACTGATGCAGGGCGCCTAAGGGCTTTGCCGCCTCAAACGCCTCTATAAGCCGCTCCCGCGGTTCATGCGCCGTCCACGCATCTAAGTAGGCGTCGCGTAGCCGATCGTCGGCGCTTGCATCCAACTTCAGCGCGCTCTCGTCGAAGTATGCGCCGGAGATGGTCGCCATATCGAAGAACGGGTGCGATATGCAGGCGTCCGTCCAGTCGAAGAAGACATAGCCGCCGTTGTTCATCAGGATGTTGCCGCCAAGATCGCCGTGAACCAGCGTTTGCGGCATGACGTACTGCGCCAAGCGGGCGCACATCAGCTTAAGGCGCATCGACAGCGCGCGCAGTCGGTCGATTTCATCGGCGGCCAGTCCGTAGGGTTTGCCGCCGAGCATCTGCGCCGACGACATAATCAGCGGGTCTATCAGCTCTACCATTCGCCCAAGTCCCCTATCCGGGCAGCCTAGGGTGAGCCAGTCTTGCGTATGCGCCGCCTGCTCTGCTTGCATCTGCGCGAACAGGCGCAGCGCCGTTTCCCAGCGCGCGATGTCGGGCGATTTGTGCAGCATATCGTCGCCGTAGTCGGGCATCAGAAGCCAGCCGCGTTGCGCGTCCACTGCCAGCGGGGGCGGCAGCAGCGCCGGATAGCGTTCGGCGACTGCCTGCATAACCTTGCCTTCGTGCGCCATAAACGGGGGCGCTGCCTTGAAATAGACATCCCCGCCGGCGGTGGCAACCCGCATCGCGCAGGACAACCCCCACGCTCTCAGCTGACGGATTGGCGCTATGGCGGGCATTCCAAGCGCATCCACCTGCGCGTGAATCCATTCTAATGCGCCGTCAAACCAGTCCGCCGAATGCCACGGGGCGCGCTGCGGTAAAGGGTTGTCCCTTTCGGCGAACCACGCATTCACCGCATCGACGAGGGCGGGCGGCGCGAATTCTATTGAGCGCAAATCGGACTGCGCTGTCCAGCGCGCGTCGGGCGGCAATCGCGCGTTCGAGTTGCGCGCCAAGGCGACGAACACGCGCCAACTATCGCGCTCGTCGTCCCCGATACGGCTTTGGGCGCAACGCAGGGTAACCGTCTCCAAGCCGAGCATGCGTCGCATTTCGGCGTTGATGTGATCCACCTGGCGGACGTCGGTTGTCTGCGGCGCAAAGTTGGGCAGCGTCCATCGGCGCCCGCTGCGAATAAGCGCTATGCCGCCGTCTTCGGGGCGGGCAACGATGATGTAGTATCGCAACGCCGCATTCCTATGAGAAGGCGCGGCGGTGAGAGAACGCCTGCTCTTCGTTGGTGATGAACTCTAGCAGCGATGCCTTGCCGTCCTCTGTGGCCGCCTTGGCGCGCAGGATGGCGGCGGCTACATCGCCCGGATCCTCTACGCGCTCTGCCCAACCGCCCATATCGCGCGCCAAGTCGGCGTAGCGGCCGCCCAAATCGCGCGTGCCGTAAAGTTCGTGAGAGCGCGCCATAGCGGATGTCTCTATCGCCATAGTGGAGTTGTTGAACACCACGGTCAGGATTGGGATGCCGCTGCGGACTGCGGTCTCAAAGTCCAGCCCGGTCATTCCAAAGGCGGCGTCGCCCATAAAGTTGACCACGAACTTATCCGGGGCGGCGAGCTTTGCGCCGATGTTCAGCCCCAGCCCTGTGCCAAGCCCGTGCGATTTTCCCCAGCCCAAGTAGGTGCGCGGCCCGCCCGCCTGATAGAACGGCATAATTTGGTCGCGCGGACTGCCGGAGTCGTGCGTAACGATGGCGTGGTCGGAGTCGATGTTCTGCATAAACTCCCAGATGACGCGGTAGGGCGTGATGGGTTTCTGATTGGATGTGAGCTTGGGCATCCACTCGTCGAGCCACTCTTGGCGCGCGGCGGCTATCTCTTCGACGACGGAGCCTTCGTTGCGCCGCTTGCCGCCAAGCAGATCGGCGCACGCCTCGATGAGCTGGCGCAGCACAAGCTTAGCGTCCCCGATTATGGGGTAGTCGACGGAATAGTTCTTGTCTATGTCGATGGGGTCGTTGGTGGCGTGGATGAGCGTCTTGCCGGGCGGAATGGGCATAGTCATGCCGTGCGTGGTGAAGCTTGTGCCGATGCCCAGCATCACATCGGCGCGACGCACAAAGTTCAGCAGCGCGCGGTTCATAACGCCGGATCCGCTGCCCAGCGCAAGCGGATGCTTTTCGGGAAAAGCGCTCTTGCCCGCCATAGTGGTCATAACCGGAATTTGCGTAAGTTCGGCAAGATCGACTAGGTCATCCGTGGCGTCTGCGTACAGAACGCCCTGTCCAGCGTGAATGACGGGATTGGCGGCGTTCAACAGCGCTTTTGCGGCGGCAAGCGCATCGTCGGGATTGGCGGCGGCGGCGGCGGGCTTTACGGGCGTGTAGCCGTCCAAGACGGACGGGCTGACTTCGGCGGTTGCGACGTCGGCCGGGATTTCGACCATTACGGGGCCCGGCCTGCCGCGCTTGAGGGCGGCGAATGCGCGGCGCATCGTGTCCGCGACGCGCTCAGGCACGCTTATCTGTTCAATCTGCTTGGTAACCGATGCGTAACTCCGCAGCGAACTGAAATGCGGGAACACGCCGTCCCGCTCGCGCGGGTGGCCGAGGGGCAGCAGCAGCAGCGGGACGGCGTCCGAAAATGCGGTGGCGACGCCGGCGTAGGCGTTCTCTGCGCCGGGGCCGTACTGCATAGCGAACACGCCGGGGGGCCGGCCGTTGGTTACGCGCGCATAACCGTCGCCGATGCCCACGCCCACGCGCTCTTGGCGGCAGATGATTGGGCGGATTCCCGCGTCCGCCGCCGCCTCAATGACGGGCGTAGTGGGGAACGCGCTGAGGTATTCGATGCCTTCCCGCTTCAGGATTTGGGCGATAGCGTCGATAGTTCGCATTGGCATTGCCTTTCTTGGATTGCTGCGACTGCGGTTTGATTTACAATGATTAGGGCGTTTGCCCAGGCTCTCAACTTGAGCATTTTCCCAAGTGTAACAGATGGCGTTGATTGCTGCGTCTAACGGCTTGATAATGGACTGCCTGAGTATGTATCAGCGCTTTGCCAGCGTGAATGAAGGGGCGCAATCGAATCGGCTGCCGCTTGTCAATAACATATCCCAACTATACAATTTCTTGCGGATAGCGCGGCATTCGGATTGGAAAGGACTTGCGCATTGCAACCGCGATACTGCTCGCAGTGCGGGCGGGAACTTCAGGCGATCGACAGGTTTTGCGGCGGCTGCGGCGCGGCGACCGGCGAATTGCCGTTGCGCAACCTCATATCTATCCGCCGCATCGCGCTGCTGACGTTTCTATCGGGCGGGCTGTACATTTTCTACTGGCTCTACATCACTTGGAAGCAGTACCACGAACACTTCAAGGCGGACGATAACGCCTATCCCGTTTGGCACGCCCTCGCGCTGCTAGTCCCCGTGTATGGCGCATTCAGGACGCACGCCCATATGCGCGCCTACAGAGATGCGATGCTTCATCGCGGCGTCGCCAGCACAATAGCGCCTTGGGCAGCCGTGGTCGCGGTGGCGTTCCTGCAGCTGCACTATCACGGCGTCTGGAGTTTCACGCCCGTCAGTATGAACTTCACAATGTCGAATAGGGAGCAGGATATTGTTAGATTATTGGGCGTCGACCCACGCGGTCTGCCGCTCAATATGAGCGTGCGGAGCGATTTTCCGTATTTCGCATACTACTTGAACGCAGAACCCGGCTATGATTTAAGGGACTTCATATTCGCGCAAGACTCGGACGGCGTTGCCGAACTGGCGATGTACAAAAGCGTCTTGCGCGGCTTCTGCGATGAGCCACGCGGGGTGTTCGTTGGATGCACTTTGCACGAATACCGATTGATAACCGACGCAGGGGTCAGTCTCATCACGGACTTGATTTTCACCGGCGTCATCGTTTGGCTGCTTGTATTGGCGCAATCCAACATCAACCGCTATTGGCAATCGGTTTCGGCGGCGGCGTCCCCGTCCCGCATCGGCATGGGCGAAGTGGCGCTTGCGGTTATCGGAGCGGCGGGTTGGCTTGCGGCGCCGGCGTCTATCTACTACATACTGACGCCGCCGTAGCCCAAGCGCCGCTTTGCGCGCTGCGCGCTTTCGCGCCTTTGCGTTGTCCCGCTCTCTATTCGTCGGAAACCTTGACCAGAAGTTTGCCGAAATTTTCGCCGCGCATCATGCCGATGAAGGCGCGGGGGGCGTTCTCAAGCCCTTCCACCACATCTTCGCGGTACTTGAGCTTGCCTTCCCGTATCCATGCGGCGATGCGCCGTCTGCCTATTTGGTGGCGGTTTTGGAATTGGAACACTAGGAAGCCTTCCATCCGCGCTTGATGCGTTATGAGCGCACGAATGTTGCGCGGGCCCAGTTCGGGGCGCTCCACGTTGTACTGCGAAATCTGCCCGCATACCGATATGCGCGCAAAGTCGGCGAGGTTTTCCATCACCGCATCGGTGACCGGGCCGCCGACGTTGTCGAAATACACATCGATGCCCTGCGGACAAGCTGCCGCAAGCGCATCCATCACATTCTCAGTCTTGTAGTTGATGCCGGCGTCAAAGCCCAGTTCGTTGACGATGTAGTCCACCTTTTCGGGCGTTCCGGCGGTGCCGACAACATAGCAGCCCATAATTTTGGCTATCTGCCCAACCACTTGGCCGACCGCGCCCGACGCGGCGGACACCACCACGGTTTCGCCGGGCTTGGGATCGCAGATGTCGAGGAAGCCGAAATAGGCGGTCATTCCCGGCATCCCAAGCACGCCGAGCGCGGTGGAAAGCGGGCCGAGCGTTTCGTCGACGCGACGCAGGTTGCGCCCGTCGGATGTGGCGTATTCCTGCCAACCTAGCGGGCCTTCCACGATTTCGCCGACGGCGAATGCGGGCGTACGCGATTCCACAACACGCCCCACAACGCCGCCCACGATGACTTCGCCAAGCGCTACGGAGGGGGCGTATGACGCGGCGTCGCGCATTCTGCCGCGCATGTACGGATCCAGCGAAAGCCATATGGAGCGTATGAGCGCCTCGCCTTCGCGCGGCTGCGGGATGGGCTGCTCCACTAGATCGAAGTCGGAGAGTTTGGGATAGCCGTCGGGTCTGGACTTCAGAACCACTTTGCGGTTGATTTCGTTTATCATCATTCGCCTCTTATTCGCTATCTATCCGTATATCGTTGCCTATCGCCTTATCCGTTTGAGCGGGAATGCGCCCAATGTATGCGGCGTGTGCGGTTGGCGCAATTCTAACACTATCGCGCTATGCGCGAGAACAGAGCGCTCGTTCAACCCGACGCCTGAGCCGCCCAATCCAGAGCGTCAGCAGGCGGTTGGAGCGGCCGCATATCAGCGATACGGCTACGATGGCATAGACGGATCGGCGCGGCATTTTAATCGGATTGTCGGGGCTTAGCCAATTATCGGCGCGCGCAAGCAGCGCCAGCGTGGACAAGCCGATTAGAACGGGCCAAAGCGCGGCGAGGCGCAGGCGCAGGCAGCGGCGGGGTATGGCGAGGATGTAGCGCTCGGCGGCGGCGAAGTCGGTCAAGGCGGTTCGGATGCCCCACGCCAGCAGCGGCCGGGCGCGGGCGGCATTGCGCTCGTCCAGCAGATCGGAGGGGCGTAGGCCGATGCGATCCAGCTCGGCGCACGGCAGGTAGCATCTGCCGATACGCAGGTCTTTGGGCGCATCGCGCAGGATGTTCGTAAGCTGCAGCGCGCTGCCGAAACGCACGCCGAGCGCAGACATTCGCGCGCCGTCCCAATCGCCAAGCGCCGGCGTATGCGCCACAGAAATCTCAGTCCAAAATTCGCCCACGCAGCCGGCGATATGATAGATGTAGTCGTCTAACTGCTCGCGGGTTTTCAGCGCCGTTACCCTGCCGCATTCGGCGGGCGGGAAAGCGGTCAGGTCTATCTCCATTCCGCGCGTCAGCGTGAGAACCACTGCGCGCGTCCGTTCCCTGTCGGATGCGGTCAGCGATTCCAGCAGCGCAAAGGCGTGGGGCAGCGCTTGCAGCAGCCCGCGTTCTGCGGGGTTGGCGAATGCGCCGTCCAGTTCGGCGCTCATATCGGCGGGATCGGCGGCGGCGGCTTCCCCGGCAAGCCGCGCTCTGAATGCGCGCAGACGGGACAAGCGCCGCTCAGGGGGGATTAGCGGCGTATCGGCGACGGTATCGGCGGCGCGCGCCAGCAGATACGCCAAGCCGATCGGTTCGCGCAAGCCGGCGGGCAGCACTCGCAGGGACAGGTAGAACGCCCGCGATACGCTCTT
Source organism: Dehalococcoidia bacterium (assembly GCA_965203895.1). Taxonomy (GTDB): domain Bacteria; phylum Chloroflexota; class Dehalococcoidia; order Lucifugimonadales; family JADFKI01; genus Bin90. The sequence continues at coordinate 1,643,082 of CBDBDI010000003.1, forward strand.
GAGCAGCGTGGTCAGCAGGATGCGCCGCGTCTTGGGCGATACGGCGCTCGGCGTATCCGACGGGGCGGGTTGCGCGCGCGGGCGATTCACTTGCCAAAGCCGCGCTTCAAGCCGCGAATGAAGGCTATCTGCCCAAGGTGCTGGTCTTGTTCGCCGATGAGCTGGCGGAATATGCCGCCGACGCTGCGCCCGCGAAAGTAGCGCGCCGACGCCGCGAATTCAGGGAAGGGCGTCCTGTCCGGCACAAGGTCGAAGTCGGCGTCGGTTAGCGCGCGCACATAGGGCAGCGTCTCTTCGCGGACGGCGTCGAAGTATTCCACTAGCGTATCTCTGCTAACGGCGGGGAACGCATCCACCTGCTCGAGTGTGTAGTTGACGCCCGTATCGCCTTCGGGGACGCCCATTCGGGCGGGCCAGCCGTCGCGCAGCCAAACCTCCGGCTCGCCGCGCGCGAAACGCTGCGCAAGCCTGTCTTCTACCCTTGCGGCGTGCCATATGAGAAAGGCGATTGAGTTGGATTCGGCGTCGGGACGCCAGTGCATTTCGTCTTCGGACAGCGGCGCAGTTGCGGCATAGACGCGCCGCCGATAGTCTTCCAAGCACTGTTCTACGAATTCGTTAAGCTTCATTGCGCTGCCTTTCAGTTTGATGGTGTTGGCGCGCAGATTATCATACTTCAGTATGCGCTTGCGAAATGATGCCGTTCACACGCCGTATCACGATGGCGCTGGCTGGCGATTTGACGATGCGCCATTCTAAGAATACACTTTGCGGGACGCAATCACGATTGGCGCATAGCGAACTAGACGGGGGGAATAGCCTTGACAGCATACCGCGCGCCGCTGCCGCAGCCTACGCCGGAGACGCAGCCGTTCTTTGACGGGTTGCGGCGGCGCAAACTGCTGATTCAGCGCTGCAACGACTGCGGCGTGGCGTACTATTATCCGCGCCCGTTCTGCCCGGAGTGCCTATCCGCAAATGTGGCATGGGAAGAGGCAAGCGGCAGGGGTACGCTGTACTCATTCGTCATCAACTATCGCAGTCCGCCGGGGTTTGAGGCGCCTTATGTGATAGCGGTGGTGGAGCTTGAAGAGGGTCCGCGGATGATGACCAACCTGGTGGGCGTGGAGCCGCATCCGGATATGGTGCGCTGCGATATGGCGGTGGAAATCGTGTTTGACGATGTAACCGATGATGTTACGCTGCCAAAGTTTCGTCCGGTCGAACCGCAAGCCTAGCGATAGCGCAACGCCGCCAAGGGGCTATCGGCTATTACGCAAGCGGGATGGGCTAACGACGGCGCATCGGCATACGATTGTATAGACGCGCGCCAAGACAAGGGGAGTTCAATCAAGTGGTTTCGTCAGCAAGCGAACTTCGGGGCAAGGTGGCTATCGTGGGGGCGTCGGAGTCGGATGAGATAGGCGTCGTGCCGCATAAGTCGGCGCTGACGTTACATGCCGAAGCGGCGCGCAACGCGCTGAATGACGCCGGGTTGACGATAGGCGATGTGGACGGGCTGTTCACGGCGGGCGTTACAAGCGGGCAATTGGGCGAATACCTGGGCATTGTGCCGCGATACAGCGACGGCACGAATGTGGGCGGTTGTTCGTTTATTCTGCATGTGGAACACGCCTTGCTCGCCATAGCCGCGGGGATGATCGAAGTTGCGCTGATAACGCACGGCGAGAGCGGGCGCTCGCGCGTGGGAATGGGCGGCGGCGGCGTTGCGCCGGATTCGCCGCAGGGGCAGTTCGAAGCGCCATACGGGACTTACGGGCCCACCACGCTGTTTTCGCTGCCCGCCACGCGGCATATGCACGAATACGGCACTACGCGCGAGCAGATGGCGGCGGTGGCGGTGTCCAATCGCAAGTGGGCGGCGATGCACCCGTTGGCGCTGATGAAAGAGCCGATAACGATCGATGATGTGCTGAACTCGCGCCCGATTTGCTGGCCGTATTCGCTGTTTATGTGCTGCCTGGTAACCGACGCGGGCGGCGCAATCGTGCTGACCGGGGCGGACAGGGCAAAGGCGCTGCGAAAGCCGCCGGTGTACATACTCGGCACGGGCGAGGCTACCGAACATAATATGGTCAGCATGATGGCGGATATGACCACATCGCGGGCGGCGAAGGTTTCGGGCAAGGCGGCGTTCGATATGGCGGGCGTATCGCATTCGGATATAGATGTAGCCGAACTCTATGACGCATTCGCGTTCACGCCGATGCTTACGCTGGAGGATTTGGGTTTCGTGAAGCCGGGCGAAAGCGGGGCATTCGTGGAGGGGCAGCGCACGGCGCCGGGCGGGGATTTCCCGATGAACACCAACGGCGGCGGGCTTTCGTACACGCACTCCGGGATGTATGGGATATTCACGCTGATCGAGCTGACGCGGCAGCTTCGGGGCGAGGCGGGCGAGCGTCAGGTTGGCGGCGCAGAGGTTGGGATAGCGCACGGGCCGGGCGGGATGTTCGCCGCCGCAAGCACGCTCATCGCGGGGACGGCGGCCACGGTGTAGGGCGCGCGCATTTGGCGAAACGGCTATCGCTTAAACGTCCTCTTATCTCGCTTTATACTTGCTTTATACTTATCGTCTTTATCCCTAACGCCGCAACGCTGCGCCATCTAGCCGCGCTTTGCAAAACGGGCGCAAATCGCGCTATTATGGGTTCGGTTCGCATCGAGCGTCAGCAGGCATCCAAACATATAGGAGGCAACGATGAGTAGCCATTCTACCGCCCGCCAATCCCTTGCGCCTTACCCCGTTCATCCGCTGCAGGACATTCTGACGAACACGGCGCGCCGCCTGCCGCACAAGACGGCGATAATAGACGGCGAGTACAAGTACACATATCAGCAGCTGAATATGTACAGCGACCGCTTCGCCGCCGCGCTTGCGCTGCTGGGCGTGTCCAAGGGCGAGCATATCGGGCTGCTGACGCCCAACTGCGTTGAGTTCGAGGTGGCGTTCTTCGGGATACTGAAGGCGGGCGCTGTGGCGACCACAATCAACTCCGGCTACCGCGAGCGCGAGGTGGCGCATCAGCTCAACAACAGCGGGGCGGCGACGCTGATAGTTCACGAAACGCTGGCGCATCTGGTAGAAACGGACGGAGGCAACATACCGGCGCTGAAGCGCATCATCGCGGTGGAGCCGACGTCGCGGGATCCAAGCAAGTTTTGGGGGCTGATCGAGCGCGCGCCCGCAGCGCCGCCGCCCGTGTCCATAGACCCGATGGAGGATTTGGCGGCGCTGCCCTACTCTAGCGGCACAACGGGGTTGTCCAAGGGCGTGATGCTGACGCACTACAACTTGACCGCCAACCTGCGGCAGTTCTTGGAGCGGCCGGGCGAGGCGCTTGAGCCGTCCGAAAGCGATGTTCTGCTGGCGCATCTGCCGCTGTTTCACATATACGGGATGCAGGTGCTGATGAACGGCGTGATAGCGTCGGGCGGCACGCAGGTATTGATGGCGCGCTTCAATATGGAAGAGATGCTGCGGCTGATAGAAACGCACAAGGTTACGCATCTCTATACGGTGCCGCCGGTGGGACTTGGGCTTACGCAGTATCCGAACATCGGCGACTATGACCTGTCGTCGATGGTCGCCGCATGCCTTGCGGCCGCGCCAGCGTCGGAAGACCTGCAGCTGCGGGTTCAAGAGGCGTGCGGCTTTCCTGTGTTTCAGGCGTATGGGATGACTGAGCTTTCGCCGGTGTCTCATATTGACTACATCGAGGCGGACAGGATGATGGCGGGTTCGGTTGGGACGGTGGTGGCGGACACGGAAGCGCGCGTGGTTGACTTGGATGCGGGGACAACCGATGTGGCGGCGGGCGAAGTGGGCGAGCTGCTGGTGCGCGGGCCGCAGGTGATGAAGGGCTACTACAACAACGCCGCCGCCACACGCGAAACGATTACGGCGGACGGATGGCTGCATACCGGGGACATCGTGCGAATGAACGCGGCGGGCAAGGTCTGGATATTGGACCGCAAGAAAGAACTCATCAAATACAAGGGCTTTCAGGTGCCGCCGGCCGAATTAGAGGGGCTGCTGCTGGAGCATCCGGCGATAGCGGACGCCGCGGTGATAGGCAAGGCGGACGCCGAGGCGGGCGAGGTTCCCAAGGCATTCGTGGTTTCGCGGCAGGATGCTGCGGTGTCCGCGGAAGAGGTGATGGGCTTTGTGGCGGAGCGGGTAGCCACATTCAAGCACATCCGCGAGGTGGAGTTCGTGGACGCCATACCAAAGAATCCGTCGGGCAAAATCCTGCGCCGCCTGCTTATAGAGCGCGAACAGGCGGCGGGGAACTGACGGCGCGCGCCGATGCGGTTGCAGAAATGGGCGCTGCGGTGAACGGCGGGCATGCGCTTCGCGAACATGGTTGACGCCTGATAGTGTAAGCGCGCCGCAGCGCAGCGGCGCCGCTAATTTACGGATATACCAACGGACTGATGGGAGTTGAACATGACCAAGATACTTGTGCTTCACGGCAAGGGGATGGAGCTTCGGGGCAAGGTGGATGTGGAGATATTCGGGACGATGACATTGCCCGAATACGATGAGCATATCCGCCGATACGCCGCCGAATTGGGCGTTGATGTGGAGATTTTCCATTCCAATGAAGAGTCTGAAGTTATCGCCAAACTGGAGGGGACGGACGCGGACGCCGCGCTGATAAATCCCGGCGGCTACACAACTGGGCATCCGTCGATTGCGGAAGCGATACGGGCGCAGGCGTATCCTACGCTGGAGGTGCATATGTCCAACCCCGCAAGCAGAGGGCGGGTCTCCGAGATTGGGCCTGCCTGCCGGGGCGTGGTAACGGGGATGGGCATCGTGGGTTACCGGCTGGGGATGCTGGGGGCGGAGGCGTGTTTGCGTAGGATTTAACGCAAGGACGCAAAGGGCCGGACCTAAGGTTTTTAACGCAGAGGCGCAGGGGCGTAAAGGGTCGGGGGTAGGATTTTTGGGCGCAAGGGTGTAAGGGCGCAAAGGGGGGTTTAGGGGCTGCGGGCGTTTGCGGGGATGTTGTCGGGGCGGGCGAGGGTTTTTCGCAAGCGCTTCCACTCTTCGATGGATAGGGGTTCGTGCGAGAGGACTACGGTGTTTTCGTCGACGTCGGTGACGTGGATTGCCTGCGGCATGGGGTTGGCGTTGGCGCGCTTTTGGGCTTTGCGGGCGGCGCGCTTTTGGCGGCGGCGTGCGGCTCTGCCCGGATTGCCGGGGTTGGCTGACAGCGTGTTGTCGGCGTTGCGCCTGTTGTCTTCGCGCTTTTGGGCGTAGTCGGGTTTTTCAGTAGTAGCATTGCGCTTTTCGGTGGCGGCGATGTTCTTGGCAGCGGCGGGTTGCTCGGTGGCGTCGCGCTTTTGGGCTTTGCGGGCGTCGCGCTTTTGGCGTCGGCGGGATGCGCGGGTTTCGGCGGCCGGAGCGCCGTCGGAGTTGGCGGCGGGCTGCCGGTCGTGGTCGCGCTTTTCTTTGTCGGCGATATTCTTGGCAACTGCGGGCTGCTTGTCGGCGTCGGGCTTTTCTTTGATGGCGGCGGGGCGCATTTCGCTATTGGCGGCTTTGGCGGCGGGCGTCTGGGACTTCCAATATGCTTGGATGTCGTCGGGGGTGATGTGGTCGGTGCGGATGTCGTAGGCGCGGCGCAGCAGTTCGCAGGCGGCCCAGACGCGTTGGGATGCGGTGAAGCCTACCGCGGGCTTGCCTTTGCGCTGACGCTCGAACTTGGGGCAGGGGTTTTGGGCGCCTTTGGAGTCGACCTCAGGGGTTTTGTTTTCCATCGCCTTTACGAGAAACTTTACGGAGTCAGCGCCGTAGTCGGTGTATTCGCGCACTATCTTGGAGAGATATGAGTCGAGCGCTTCGGTTTTGCCGGATAGGATGCGGCTGACGCCGGGGATAGCGCTGCCGAAGCCTCTGATTAGGAGTTCTTTGGCGGCGCGCATTCGTGCGGCGGGAGTGAAGTTTTCGCCTGATTTCTCGATCTTGGAGATTACCCTGATTAGGAACTCTACGACGGTTTCGCCGTCGTTGGTTTCTTGCTTGATGAGACGGGCGATGTCGAAGTGCAGTATTTGCTTTTCGGTAACGGACAGCTTTTTGTCCTGATTGTCCGCCTTATTCGCCTTGTCCTGCTTGGGTTCGGATTTGGGGCGTGGGCGAATGGTCGCGGATTTGGGGATGGCGTCTTCGGGGATGAAGCCGCCTAGCGCGGAGAGCCATTCGGCCGACTTTATGCGGTGGCCGAGTGGGGCGTTGTAGCTGGTTCCTTGTATGACATCTACAAGGAATTGGACTACAACTTCGCCGTCGTTGGTGAGGCGTTGTATGGTGGCGTCGATGGTCATAGCGGTTGCGCGGGGGTTGTCCCGATCCTAGCCTTCCCCTGAGTGGGAAGGGATTGCGTGTGTGATTATACGGTCTATTATAGATAACAGAACGGGTGTGTCAAGGGGCAAATTGGGGAATTTGGGGGAAATCTGCGGGCAATTTTGACGCAAGGGGCGTATTGGGGGGGATTTTTGGCGCAAGGGGCGCAAATGGACGGCGGTTATTCGGGCTACGCCGCCGTTTGGCGCAGGTCTATGCGGCCGGTTACGGCGTCGGCGACGAGAACCGTCCAGTATTCGGCTACCAACTCGGCCATGCGCTCGTAGTGCGCTATCGCGGCGTCTATCGCTGCCGTTTGCGCGTCAATGTACTCGGCGATGGCGCGCAGCTCGGGTAGGGTGGTTCCTTTAGTGGTTATTCAATCATATCTTCGTCGTCTTCTTTCCAAACGACGCTTGCGATTTTTGCATTCGTTAGGTGCCATCTGTTGTTGACGCGCTCAAGGTCGCCTTCTACTATGACAAGCGACTTGCTCTCATGGGCGCGAATAGCCTGCTGGTAGTCGCGCTGGTTCAGAACCGCGGTCACTGAGTATGTGTTTTTGTCAATAGGCGCTCGCAGGGTGATTGTGCCTTCGGTTTCTCTTTCATCCCGCTTCAATCTTTGCACATAACCAAACAGGCGTTCATCTAGCCTTGGCGTGTTATTCCGAAACGATTGCGCTGCATCGCGCAGAATTGGAACATCGGAGGAAGCGAAACGAACCGAGCTTCGTTGTTTGTTTATAGAGCGCGTCCAAGCCCAAGATACGCTGACATCGAGAGCTGGGAACGGGTCTATCAGCTTGACAAGCGCTTCGCACAGATTGGCGCTTACGCCCTGTTGCACAGCCTCGGAGAAAGCGTCGGATTCTCCAATGACCGTCTTTTCGGTTGCAGTTTGTACCGCTTCTAGAGTATGGGTTAGATGTACCGTTATGCGTCGCTCCATCGGTTCTTCGTTATAAGATAATTGCGTGCGAGGCGAAACAATGGGAGTTAGCAATGCGATGACAAAACTGCCCTGTTCAGTTTGTCCCAATCGAATGCTGTCCACATAGCGGTTTGCTTGTCTGTTCGCCCGGCTCCGATAGAGCGCCCGTCTGTCATTCGCATCTAGCGAGCATGCGGCTGCCAAAAGCATATCGCGCGCGCCGCTTAGCATATCAACCCCGATGTTGACCGCTATGTTGCCGTCGTAGTTGCCATGCGAGCGCAACCGCACTACATCGCGGTCAGCCGTGGTAAGGTCGCGATAGACGGAAATCTCATCGTAATTCGCGACGGATGAGAAAATGCCGATGAGCTGCGATACGACGGTTGCATAATCGCCGAGGTTTTGGGTGCGCGGCAGGATAATCTCGGGTAGGTCGTTTGCAGAATACACATCCGAATGGGCGCCGTAGGGTTCCGTTTTTTCCCAACCCATGACGCGCGCATATGCGGCGAGCGACGCCGGAGAAATCGCAGTCAGCGCATCGATATCCCGTATGTCGGCTTTCATTGGATACTCCCACTTCTGGATTGTTCCATCAATCTGTGAAGCGCATCCACATCGAATAGTTGATTTTCAGGGATATAGACAGTAACAGAGGTTTGATTGGCGCTTTCTCCATAACCTTTTAGGCTCATCCAATAGGCGCTGCGCCGCAGCACAAGTTCGTCCGGCGTGATTGTCAGCCACCGGCTTTGGTCTCTTGGCAAGTCCAACACTACCAGTATCCGGGGCGTCTGAGTATCTATACGCAACGATTCGTAGTTGTTGGTTTTCAGGGGAAAACGAAAATGTCCGTCGTGAGGGCTGCCCAAGTTGATAGTTGCCTTCAGTTGAACGCCGAGCGCGGGGCGCATTGCGCCGCCTGCGTTAATTTGCAAATCGACGCCGTCTCTATCGAAATCAAGCCAAGCTGTAGTGTAGCCGGCGCGCGCCACTACGGCGTAAGCGTAGGCGCGAGACAGCGCTTCTTCTTCGTCCGTAGTCGTCAATAGAGCGTCGTCAGTTGTCAGATCAACGATATTTTACAGATACTTGTCAATTCGTCAACCCCGCAATCATCGTCCCGTTACCCAACCCGCACTTCGCCTGACAGCAGGCGCGGCAGTAGCGTATCGCGCATGGCGGCAAGGGATGGCTCAACGTAAGGGCATGTTGGGCGAAGGTTTTGGCGCAAGGGGCGCAAAGGGGGCGGTTGTCGGCTATAGTGTTGCCACTGCGTTCCGTAACTGATAATAATAAAGTAGCGGGCGTGAACGGGTTGCAGCATATGCCGCAGAAGGGCAGAACTTAGCGCGTGAGGTGATTTGTATGGCGAATTCGCTGCAGGAATTGCAAGGTTTGGGTCAATCCGTTTGGTTTGACAATATACGCAGGGGCTTTATCAATTCGGGGGAGCTTGAGCGGCTGATTGATTTGGGGGTGAGCGGGCTTACTTCCAATCCGTCCATATTCGAGAAGGCAATCACGGGCAGCGCGGATTACGATGAGGCGCTGCTGGGGCTGGCGCTGAACGGCAGTGACGCGGTGGAGATATTCGAGCGGCTGGCGATGGAGGATATACAGGCGGCGGCGGATTTGCTGCGCCCGATATATGAGCGCACGGCGGGCGGGGACGGCTTCGCGTCCATAGAGGTTAGCCCGCATCTCGCGAATGACACGGACGGCACGGTTTCGGAAGCGCGGCGGCTGCATGCGGCGCTGGAGCGGCCGAATGTGATGATCAAGGTGCCGGCGACGCCGGCGGGCATTCCCGCCATTCGGGCGCTTATCGGCGAGGGCATCAATGTGAATGTTACGCTGATATTTTCGCTGGACGCATACGCTCAGGTGCGGGAGGCGTACATCGGGGGGCTGGAGGATTTGGCGCAGGCGGGCGGCAATCCGGCGGGCGTGGCGTCGGTGGCGTCGTTCTTCGTTAGCCGCGTGGACGGGATGATAGACGGGCAGCTGGAAGGGCGCATCGGCGAGGGGGCGTCCGAGCTGGAGGCGCTGATGGGCAAGGCGGCGGTAGCCAACGCCAAGATAGCGTATCGCGATTTCAAGCAGACATTCGCATCGGATAGGTTCGCCGCATTGCAAAGCCGGGGCGGGCGTGTTCAGCGGCCGCTGTGGGCAAGCACAAGCACGAAGAATCCGGAGTACAGCGATGTGCTGTATGTGGATTCGCTCATTGGGCCGGATACGGTCAACACGCTGCCGGATGTAACGCTGACGGCGTTTTTGGAACACGGCAACCCTGTGGGCGGCACGATCGAGCGCGATTTGGACGATGCGGTTCGCACGATCGATGCGCTCGAAGACGCAGGGATAAGCATGCGGGGGGTTACGGATGCGCTGCTGGCGGACGGCGTGAAGGCGTTTGCGGATTCGTTTGACGCGCTGATTGCCAACATCGAGGATAAGCGGGCTAGGCTGATGGCAAGCGGCGGGGCGGCGGCGAGCGCGGCGCTGGGGGATTGCAACGCCGATGTGGACGCGGCGCTGGCGAGGCTGCAGAGCGAGGATGTGGTGGGGCGCATATGGGAGCGCGACCATACGGTTTGGAAGCCGGATTCGACGGAGATTTCGGACCGACTCGGCTGGCTTACGGTGGGCGAGGATATGCGGTCTCAAGTGGCAGATCTGCAGGCGTTTGCCGATGAGGTTCGGGGCGAGGGCTTCGAGCATATCGTAGTTCTGGGAATGGGCGGCAGCAGTTTGGGGGCAGAGGCGCTGGGGCAGATATTCGGCGGCGCGGCGGGGTATCCGAAACTGCGGGTATTGGATTCCACGGTTCCGGCGAGCGTCAAGGCGGCGACGGATGCCGTTGACTGCGCCAAGGCGCTGTTCGTGGTGGCGTCCAAGTCGGGGACTACGATCGAGCCGAATATGTTTTACAAGCATTTTCGGGCGCTCACCGAAAAGGCGGTCGGGGCAGAAGCGGCGGGCGGGCATTTCGTCGCGATATGCGACGGGGGGACGGCGCTGGAGCGGCTTGCGGGGGAACACGGGTTTCGGCGGGCATTCGTGAATCCGTCGGACATAGGGGGGCGGTATTCGGTACAATCGCTGTTCGGGCTTGTACCGGCGGCGCTTGCGGGGATAGACATAGGGGCGCTGCTGGAGCGGGTGAACGCAATGGGCGGGGCGTGCGCTGATACGGCGGCGCGGGACAACCCCGGCGCGTGGCTGGGCGCTGTGATGGGGGCGCTTGCGGCCAAGGGGCGAGATAAACTTATGCTGGTGACCACGCCGACGCTGAGCAGTTTGGGGCTTTGGCTGGAGCAGCTTCTTGCCGAAAGCACGGGCAAAGAGGGCAAGGGGGTAGTGCCGATTGCGGGCAGTCCGCTAGGGGCACTTGACGGCGTGGGGGACGACCGCGTGTTCGTCTATCTGCGCTTGAACGGGGATGACGCCGCGGACACGGACGCTTATATGGATCGGGTTGAGGCGGCGGGGATGCCGACGGTTCGGCTGCGGTTGAACGATAGGCACGATGTAGGGGGCGAGTTCTTTCGGTGGGAGTTCGCTACGGCGACGGCGGGGGCGCTGCTTGGGATCAATCCGTTCGATCAGCCTGATGTGCAGGGGGCTAAAGACATCACAACCGAACTGATTGCGGGCTACATGGCGTCAGGCATAGCGCCGTCTGTTGAGTCAGTGAGTTCGCTTTCGGGGCTGCTGGGGAAGGCGGAGCCGGGCGATTATCTGGCGATAACGGCGTATCTGGAGCAGACGGCCGAATTGGACGCTGCGCTAGACGATCTGCGGCGGTATGTGGGGGAGCGCTGGGGCGTGGCAACTACGCTGGGATACGGGCCGCGGTATTTGCACTCAACGGGGCAGATACACAAGGGCGGGCCGAACACGGGGCTGCATATGCAGTTGACGGTGCGGCGGGATGGCGACGTGGCAATACCGGGGGAGTCGTTCACATTCGGGGTATTGGCGGACGCGCAGGCTAAGGGGGATTTGGATGCGCTTGCGGCGCAGGGGCGGCGGGTGGCGCGCGCGGCGCTGTGGGACGATGGGGTTGCCGATATTCATGCGATCGAGGCGGGTTTGAGATACGGGGCTAGTTCGAGATAGCGGCGGTTCGGGTTCGGGGCAATCATCGGATAAGCGGGCGCAGGAGGCGATACATTGGAACTGGGAATGATCGGCTTGGGGCGAATGGGCGGGAATATGACGCAGCGGTTGCTGAAGGGCGGGCATCGCGTTGTGGCGTATGACCCGGATGAAGGGGCGCGGCGGGCGGCGCAGAATGCGGGCGCCGACGGGGCGGCGTCTATCGCTGAAGTGGCGGCTATGCTGGCTGCGCCTAGGGCGGTGTGGGTGATGGTTCCTGCGGGGGACGTCACGGACGCTACTATCAACGAACTGGCGGATGCGCTGTCGGCGGGGGACGCAATCATAGACGGGGGGAACTCCAACTACAAGCAGACGATACGGCGTGCGGCGGCGGTGAAAGCGCGCGGCATTGAGATGCTGGACTCCGGCACAAGCGGCGGCGTGTGGGGGTTGACCGAGGGCTATAGCCTTATGGTGGGCGGCGACGCTGACGCATTCGCGCGGCTTGAGCCGATATTCCAGACGCTTGCGCCGAGCGCCGATAGCGGGTACGGGCGAGTGGGGCCGTCGGGCGCGGGGCATTTCGTCAAGATGGTTCATAACGGCATAGAGTACGGGATGATGCAGGCGTTTGCGGAGGGCTTTGAGCTGATGGAAGCCAAGCGGGATTTGGAGTTGGATTTGGCGCAGATAGCCGAGATATGGCGCTACGGCAGCGTGGTGCGCTCTTGGCTGCTGGATCTGACGGCGGCGGCGCTGGAGGAAAGCGGCGATCTTGCGGGGATAGCGGCGTATGTGGAGGATTCGGGTGAGGGCAGGTGGACGGTGGAAGAGTCCATAGAGTTGGCGGTGCCTATCCCGGTGATAGCGGCGTCGCTGCAGGCGCGGTTCCGGTCGCGGCAGAGCGAGCCGTTCGGGGCGAAGCTGCTGGCGGCGATGCGAAATCAGTTCGGCGGGCATAGCGTCAGGAGGGCGGAGTGATGAGCGATGCCGCCACTACAACGCTGGTCATCGTGGGCGGGACGGGCGATTTGGCGCAGCGGAAGCTTGTGCCGGCGCTGTTTGAGCTTGCGTGCCGGGGGCGCATCCCGGACGATCTGCGAATACTTTCGTTTGCGCGCTCGGACTACACGGACGATTCGTATCGCGAGTTTATGTGGGACAAGGTGCGCGAGTTCGGGGCGCTCGCCACGCGGCGGGACGATTGGCGGGCATTCGCGCAGCGGATGCGCTATGTGAGCGGCGATATGACGCAGGCGGCCGATGTGGAGCGGCTGAAGAGCGCGCTGCATGAGATAGACGGGGGCGCGGACGCTCCCGCGAATTGGCTGTTCTACCTGTCGGTTGCGCCGTGGCTGTTCGCGCCGTCGCTGCGAAACATTCGGGCGCACGGGCTGGCCGACGAGACGCGCGGCTGGCGGCGGGTGGTGATCGAGAAGCCATTCGGGCATGATCTAGCGTCCGCGGTGTCGCTGGATAATCTCGTGGCCGATGTGTTTCGCGAAAATCAGGTCTATCGGATAGACCACTATCTTGGCAAGCATATGGTACAGAACTTGCTGGTGTTTCGGTTCGCCAACGCCATATTCGAGCCGATATGGAACCGCAACTATATCGACAACATACAGATTACGGTCGCCGAGTCCATCCCCGTGGGCGAGCGCGGGGCGTACTACGATGAGTCGGGCGTGGTGCGCGATATGGTTCAAAACCACTTGCTGCAGTTGCTTTCGCTGGTGGCGATGGAGCCGCCGAATATCGCGGACTCGGAATCGCTGCGCAACAAGAAGGTGGAGGCGCTGCACGCCATACGACGGCCGGGCGGCGCCGAGATGGCGCGCGATGCGGTGCGAGGGCGCTATGACGGGTATCTGTCGGAGGAGGGCGTCCCCGCGGATTCCATCACTCCCACATACGCGGCGCTCAAGCTGTATGTGGACAACTGGCGGTGGCGCGGCGTGCCGTTCTACCTGCGGACGGGCAAGGCTATGGCGGAGAAGGTGTCCGAAGTGGTAATCGTGTTCCAAGAGCCGCCGCACTCTATGTTTATGGCGGACGCGGCGCGCGAAATCCCGCCGAATGTGCTGGGGCTAAGCCTGCAGCCCAACGAAAGCATTCACTTGGGCTTTCAGGTGAAAAGCCCGGATACGGACATATCCTCAATGGAGTCCACGGATTTGGAGTTTCACTACAAGTCGGCGTTCAAAGACCATTCCATTCCCGAAGACTATGAGAGGCTGCTGCAGGATGCGCTGAGCGGCGATACAAGCCTGTTCATTCGCAACGATCATATTGAGGAAGCGTGGAAGATAGTGGATCCGCTGATCGAGGCGTGGGGGCATCCGAACACGCCGCCGTTGCACGGATATGCGCCCGGAAGCTGGGGGCCGGCGGCGGCGGACGCGTTGCTGGCGCAAGACGGGCGCAAGTGGCTGCGGTCTCATTAGCGGGGTTGGCGCGCGGGGGTTTAACGCAAAGGCGCAGGGGCGCAAAGGGGGGATAGGGTTTTGGTGATGCGATATGTTAGGGCGGTGGCGGTTGTTTTGGTGGCGCTGGCGGGCGTTGCTTGCGGTGATGTTGCTGCGCCGGCGTCGAGCGAAATGCGGTCGGCGGCGCAAGTTGTTTTGCCGACGCAGACGGGTGTAGCGGCTGCGCCTGTGGACACGCCTAGCGCTGCGCCTGTAGTCGTTGCGACTTCGACGGCTGCGCCAACATCCGTAACGGTGCCTGCGTCCGAGCCTACTGCCGTGCCGACGGCGGCTGCGCTGTCAACGCCTGAAGTTGCGCCGACGCTTGTGTCGACGTCAACGATTGCGCCTACGGCCATTCCTGCAACCGCAACTGCTGCGCCGCCGCCTGAACCTACACCGATGGGGGCGGGTTTGGGGGCGAATGGCGGGGTTGCGCCGGATCCGGATTATGAAGCGGCGCTGGAGGCGGCGAGGCTTAGGACTAGCGGGTGGGATACGGATTTTAGTCTGCATACGGTTGAGTTTAGCGAGATACGCACGGTGATACCGCGCGACAATATACCGGCGATAGACGCGCCCAAGTTCGTATCGGTGGACGCGGCGGCGGGATGGCTGGAGGATGTGGAGCCGGTGGTGGCGCTGGATATCGCTGGGGATGCGCGGGCGTATCCACTGCAGATACTGACATGGCACGAAATCGTGAACGACGAGGTGGGCGGCGTGCCGGTGGCGGTTACGTTCTGCCCGCTTTGCAATTCCGCAATCGCGTTCGATCGGCGGTTTGACGGCGCTGTTTTGGACTTTGGCGTATCGGGCAATCTGCGAAACTCGGACCTGATTATGTATGACCGCCAGACGCATACTTGGTGGCAGCAGTTCACGGGCGAAGGCATCGTGGGGCGATATGCGGGCGGGCAGTTGGAGCATCTGCCGTCGCTGCTGGTGTCTTTCGCGGACTTTCGCGCCGCTTACCCTGATGGCAGGGCGCTATCGCGGGACACGGGCTTTGCGCGCCAATACGGGCGCAATCCCTATGTTGGCTACGATACTACAAAGGGCAATCCGTTTCTGTTCGGCGGCGCTCTGGACGAGCGTCTGACGCCGGTGGAGCGGGTTATCGCGGTGAGCGTGAACGGCGTTGACGCGGCATTCCCGCTGGGCATTCTGCAGGAAGAAAGGGTTATCAACTACACGGTGGGCGGCAGGGATATAGTGGCGCTGTTCAAGTTCGGGGCTGCGTCCGCGCTGGATGCCGCATCGATCGCGGGCTCGCGGGATGTGGGATCGGCGGCGGTGTTCGACGCCAACCTGAACGGGCGGAAGCTGACATTCGGGGTTGAGGGCGAGCGGATTGTTGATGCTGAGACTGGCAGCGTTTGGAGCATACTGGGCAGCGCGCTTGAGGGGGAGTTGGCGGGCGAAAGTTTGACGCCTCTGGTGCATGGCAACCACTTTTGGTTTGCGTGGGCGGCGTTCAAGCCGAATACGCTGCTGTATGAGGGCGCGGGCGGGTAGCTCAGCGGGCAAGCGCCAAGTTTGGGGGAATTTTTAACGCAAAGGCGCAGGGGCGCAAAGTGGCGCGCTAGTTTGCGCTGATGTCGTCGAAGAGGGCGTTCCAGCTTGCGAAATCGCCTCTGCCATAGCCGTAGCGGTGCAGTATGACGCCGTCGCCGCTGAAGGCTATCTTGGAACCTTGCGTGAAGACATTCAGATCTTCCCAAACGGCTCTGCCTATGTGGGCGACGGTCCAGGGGTAGCCGTTGCGCTCTTTGTCCATGGTTAGTCGATCTACGGGTTCGCTGCTGACTAGGTAGAACGCAACCGTATCGTTGTAATCGCTGCCGATTTCCGATTTCATGCGCTGCAACTCAGCGTGGCAGCTTCCTCAGGTTGTAGAGTGAAAGTAGAGCAGGACGGGCTTGCCTTGGTCGACAAGCATGGCGCTTGTGAGTTGGGAGCCGTCGGCGAGCGTCATGCCGAATTCGGGGGAGGCCATGCCAACGCGGTAGCCTACTTCGCGCGCAATGGGGGCGGCGGGTTCTGCGGCGGTGTCCGCGGGTATAGCGGTTTTTAACGCAGAGTCGCTAAGACGCAAAGGGGCTTGCGCGGGCGCTGCCGGCGGCTGAGTGTGCTTAGCGGTGGTTGTGTCCGGGGCTTGTGGGGCTTGCGCGGGCGCGGCGGGCGGCTGGGTTTGCTTGGCGGTCGGCGTATCTGTTGCCGGCGCCGAGACTTGCTTAGCAGTCGTCGTATCCAATGCTTGCTGAGGGGCAGCGGTCGGCTGAGTTTGCATAGCGGTCGTGGCGTCGGCGGCTTGCTGAGACGGCGGCGCTATTTCGGCGGGGGCTTGCGCGGCGGGGGCGGCGCTGCAGGCGATTAGGGCGGCGGCTAGGGTGGCAAGCGCGGCTAGGGCGACGAGTAGGGTTGCGCGGTTCATAGCGTTTCGCTCCGTGTGATTAGTGTGTTGGCGCTTTGGGGCGGTTCGCGCGGTTGGATGCGCGGGCTAGTTTAGGGTTTCGGGGCGTTCCGCTAGGGTGACACGGATGGATGCGGTATCGCCGCCGTTTCGGATTACGGACATTGTAACGGTATCGCCGGGCATGGTGTTTTCAAGCAGGTAGATGATGAGGTCGTCCATGCCGGTAATGGGCGTTTCGTCCACGGCTACGATGACGTCGCCGCCGTATTGGATATTGCCGTCGTCGGCGCGCTCGATCTCGGCGCTGCCTAGCAGGCCGGCTTGTTCGGCGGGGCCGTCGGGGGCTAGGTCGATAATCAGCGCGCCTTGCGTCGCGGCGTCCGCGCCCATGAGCTCGGCGGCTTCGGGGCGCAGGTTGGCGCCGCGGATGCCCAGCCAAGAGTATTTGAAATCGCCGTCGTCTATGAGCGCCGGCACGATTTGCTTTGCGGTGTTGATGGGAATGGCGAAGCCTACGCCGGCGTTGGAACCGGTGCCGGTGACTATCTGGGCGTTGATGCCAATGACATTGCCGCGGCGGTCAAGCAGGGGGCCGCCGGAGTTGCCGGGATTGATGGGGGCGTCGGTCTGGATGATTTTGGGGACGGAGAAGGGCGTACTGCCGCTGCGAATGGTTCTGCCTACGGCGCTGACGATGCCGATGGTGGTGGTGAATTCCTGGCCGAACGGGTTGCCGATGGCGATGGCGAGCTGGCCGACTTGGACGGCGTTGCTGTCGCCGAGGGTTACGGGGGTTAGGGCGTCTTCGTCGTAGTCTATCTTGAGGACGGCGATGTCGGCGGCGGGATCGGCGCCGATAACTTCGGCGTAGGCTTCGGTTCCGTCGGCGAATATGACTAGGATGCGGTGGGCGTCTTCGACTACATGGTGGTTGGTTACGATATGCCCGTGGGTGTCCCAGACGAAGCCCGAACCCTGTCCGTTGCGAAAGAAGAAGTCTTCTTGGGGCTGCGCGCTGTCATCTTGGCTTTCATCGCTGCGGTCGTCGGGATTGGGCTGCGGGGCGAATGGGAAGGGGCGGTTGAGCCAAGGCGGCATACTGCCCGCTTCCATTCGGTCGATGACGATGATGTTGACCACGGAGGGGATTACATCGGTATGCACGCCGCTTATGACCTGCTCGAAGGCGGCGACGATTGTGTCTGCGTCGATCTCGGTGGCGGTTTCGGATATGGGGGTGCCGGCGTTGGCGGCGTGGGATTGCGCCGCTTGGTGGGATTGGGCGGCGGCGGTTGCGCCGCTCTGCGCCTCGACGGGGGGCTGCCAGGATGTGGGCAGGGCTTGTTCTTGCGCCGGCTGCGATGCGGCGTCGGCGGGGGACGCTTGCGCCGATTGCGCGGCTTGGGATGATTGGGATGATTGCGCTTGCGTATCGCTCATATCGACGGCGTCGGCCGGAGTGGACGCGGCGGGGGCGTTGGCGCACGCGGTTGCGAGAGCTAGGGCTATGGCGGCGAGCGCAATCAGGGCGGCGCTTGCGGTGTGTTTGACGGTTAGGTTGATGTTGGCAATAGAGCGCTTCATATGTGCCTCACTCATCCTGCTAGACTTGCGATTAGTATATCAGATGCGCGCGGGGGCGATTGTGATGCGCGCGGTTTGCGGCATCGGCATTGCGCGTAGCATATGTATAACGCAGATGTGTTGCGTCGAGATAGCGAATTGGGCGGCGTGCGGTGGCATATGGCGATACGCAAGCGCAATCAACGGCATATGCGGCGGGCGCGCTCATTCGGTTGGGGCGGCTATCCATATCATTTCGACGCTGTGGGGGGCGAATTCGGAGCGATCGAAATCGCCGTAGAGGTTGAGGATGCGGTAGCTGCAGGCGCTCAATAGGTGCTGCATTTCCCAGCGAAAGATGTAGCGCAGCGCGAAATCGCGGTAGAGTTTGCGGCGCACTTCGCCAAAGTGGTCGAGCTCCTCTAGGGTGGCGCGTATGCTCATAATTTGGTTATAGGCATCGTAGCTTGCCTGATTCCAAATGACGATGCGGCTGCCGCTCGCCGGGTCGGTTACATCGCGGAAGTGGTAGGGGATGTCGCCTTCTTGGACAAGCATATTGACGTCGGGGACGAATATGTCGAGTATGAGCCTGCCGTTGGGGGTCAGATGGCGCTTTATCGTGTTGAGCGCGCGGATTTGGTCTTCTACGGATAGCAGGGATAGGAAGCCGCGAAAGGGGATGATGATTAGGTCGAACTTGCGGTCTAGCGTGAAGTCGCGCATATCGGCGTGAACGGGGGTGAAGCGGTGGGTTGCGGCGGCGGCGGCTTTGCGGCGGGCGCGGGCCAGCATTGCGCGGGATGAGTCGATGCCTACGACGTCAACGCCGCTTTGGGCGATGGGGACGGATACGCGACCTGTGCCGCAGCCGAGTTCTAGTACGGCGTTTGCGCCGACGGCTTCGGCTACATAGAAGGGTATGTCCTCTACGACGTAAGAGAATACGGCGTCGTAGATGTCCGCCCAGTCGTCGTATAGGGATGCGTCCAAAGCGCTCATAGCGGTTATGCGCCTGCGAGTTGTGCTAGCGCGAGGCGCACGCGGTCTTCGGTGGAATTGGCGTCGGCGCGGGGGATGGCGGCGAGCGCTTCGCGCGCTTCGGCGGCCGAATAGCCGAGCGCGGTGAGGGCGTCGATTGCGTCGGCGTCGGGCGCGGCGGCGCTTGCGTCGGACGGCTCGAACTCGAGCTTGCCTTTCAGTTCGAGAACGATGCGGCTTGCGGTTCTGCGGCCGACGCCAGGCACGGGGGTGAATGCCTTGAGGTCGCCGGCATCCACTGCGGCGGCAAGCGTCTCAGGCGTGAACATAGACAGGATGCTGAGCGCGACGCGGGGGCCGATGCCGCTGATGCCGATAAGAACCTCGAAGGTTTCGCGGGCGTCGATGGTCTCGAATCCGTAGAGGCTCATGCTGTCTTCGCGCACCTGCATTGAGGTGAACAGGCGCACATTATCGCCGGGGTCGCCAAGCGATTCTACGGACGATGACGGCACGCTGACGCGCAAGGTTATGCCGCCGACGGCTATATCCGCCCAGTCTGCGCCGGCGGCTTCCAATCTGCCGCGCACGGATGAAATCAGCGAGGATACCACGCTAGTTGTTACTCCAGAAATGCGATGTCTTGGGCGCGGCCGGCGTTGATGTGGCAGATGGCTACCGCCAGGGCGTCGGATGCGTCGAGCGGCAAATTCTGCGCGTCCAGCCCAAGCAGCGCGCCTACCATATCGCGCACCTGCTGCTTGGAGCTTCCGCCGTGGCCGGCGACGGACTGCTTGACTTGGCTGGGGGCGTATGCGTGAACGGGGACGCCGCAAGCCGCCGCCGCGAGCATCGCAATCGCCTGCGCTTGTCCGACCGCCATAGCGGAGCGCACATTGCGCGCCACGAAGGGTTCTTCAATCGCCATCGCTTGGGGCTGGCATTCGGCGATGCAGTCGAGCAGCGCGGCGTAGAGGCGGTGCAGGCGCTCTGCCGGGGGGCTGCCGCGCGCCGCTTTCAGCACATCGAGGCGCACAAGCGCGCAGTCGTCGGCGTCGCCGTCTATCACGCCAACGCCCATATTGTAGGTACCGGGGTCGACTCCGATGATGCGCAAGGGGGCGGCTATCGGTCGCGGTACTCTTCCAGAACTTCGTCCGGAAAGTCGGCGTTGGAATAGACTTTTTGCACGTCGTCAAGCTCCTCCAGTTGGTCGAGAAGGCGCAGCGTTTGGGAGGCGGCTTTGGCGTCAAGCGCCACGGTGTTGCTGGGTATCATGGATAGCTCAGATGAGACGATGGCCGCCGCTGTGTCGGTGAGGGTTTGGCGAATGTCCTCAAGCTTGTCGGGGGCGGAGTAGATGTGCAGCGTGTCGTCGAAAGTCTCGAAGTCTTCGGCGCCGGCGTCTATGGCTACTAGCGCCAGTTCGTCGGCGTCGTCGGGTTCGGCGTTGACCACCACCACGCCTTTTTGCTCGAACTGCCACGCCACTGCGCCGGACTGCGCCAGATTGCCGCCCGCTTTGGTTAGGGTGGAGCGGATGCCGGAGACGGTGCGGTTACGGTTGTCGGTGAGGGTTTGCAGCATGATGGCGATGCCGCCGGGACCGTAGCCTTCGTAGGTGAACTCCACCATTTGGTCTTGATCGGCGGAGTCGCCGGAGCCGCGCTTGACGGCGCGGTCGATGTTGTCGTTGGGCATATTGGCGTCTTTCGCCTTCTGTATCGCCATACGGAGGCGGATGTTCATAGTTGGATCGCCGCCGCCCTGCCGCGCCGCGATGATGATTTCGCGCGTCAGTTTGGTGAAAAGCTTGCCGCGCCGCGCGTCGGTGATTGCCTTGGCGTGCTTGATGGTTGACCATTTAGAGTGACCCGACATAGGAAACTCCCTGTTGAGATAGTGATGTGCTTGCGCCGCTATTTTAGCACGCAGGCAGGTATCGGTCAAAAGGCGCTGGGGTTGGGGCAGGTTTTAACGCAGAGGCGCAGGGGCGTAAAGGGGGTATGGGATGGCGGCGCAAGGCTAGAATGCCCGCCGCTTTCATATGATTGCCCGCGCGCAAGAGCGTATCATATGATTATCTGCGAATAATGTCTTATCGTATGCGCCTCCAAAGACGCTTTATGTTGTTCAAAAGCGAAAGATATGAAGCTTCGTTCTGTTCGGACTAATCCGCTAAATAATTCTACCCCCCCCCATCGAAAGTATGTTCTTGCGATGCGAATGGCGGCTTGGAACGCCGCGTTCATTGTCTCAGGTTTGCTTCTGATTGCGCTTGCGGGGGAGATATACTTGCGTGTTGTGAATCCGTTTATATCCTCTAGTTACCCTACTCATTTCGTGGATGGCGTTGGGCTTATCCCTGAGCCCAACGCAGAAGTGCGCTTTGCGGACTGGATAGACGACAACTTTGTGGTTTCGCGCGCCAACAGCCAAGGCTTCGTCGACCGCGAGCCGGTCAGTGCTGAACGCGCCGCCGACGGCTGCCATATAGCGTTCATCGGCGATTCGTATGTGGAAGCAAAGGAAGTGTCTATCGCCGATAAGTTTCATGCGCAGTTGGAAGAGATGGCGGCGCGCGAACTGCCGCATCTAGGAATTACTACGCAGGCTTACGGGATACGCGCCACCGGACAGATCAATCAGCTTCCGTTTTACGATGAATACGCTCGGCGTCTGAACCCGAAGTTGGTGGTTTTGGTCTTTTTCCTCAACGACTTCACAGACAATTCAACTGCGCTGAAATCGTTAGACAGCGGCATGGATCCTGACCGATTGCCGTATATGTCCGCTCAAAGAGATGAACGTGGAGTATTGAAACTGCGCCCTCCGGATCCGGAATACCGCCGCTTCCAGTTGCCAAGGTTACCGAAACCCTGGTACAGCAAGGCGTGGCGGTTGGTTAGGAGGGTTTCGTACTTCTCAAAATGGATGCATATAAAGATCCCTGCGGTTATGGATAGAGTCAATGCAATTCTCGCTAATGAGAATTCAAGTCTCACTAATGAGAATGCGTGGAGGAATATACTAGCCGAGCATCCCTGTTGCGCATTGCTGCTGGACGACTGGCAACCCGTTATACAGGCGGGTTATCTGTACGATCCATTCTTGGAGAAACATCTGCCGCCCGTCTTTGAAGAGGCGCTGGAATACACCGCTTTCGGGATGGAGCAGTTCAAGCGGCGCACGGACCGGGACGGCGCGGCGCTGGGCTATCTTGTCGGCGGCGCCACATATGAAAACGCGGGGCTATCCTCAGTTCGACCGCTTGAGCGCCATTGCCGAGGCGCGCGGCATTCCCTTAATCGACCACTACGATTACATCTTCAGGCAGGGGCGCTACACCGGGGATGCCCGATGGCCTCACGACGGCCACTGGAACGCCGTCGGACACCAATGGGCGGCGGAAGCGGTTTTGGAATGGCTGAAGGCGAATCAGGATGTGTGCGATTGAGCGCAGCCTGGCGGCATTGTATTGCCTGCCGGAAGAGCCTATCATACGCTGCATTGCCAAAGGTTTATCTTATATGCCTCCGAATGCGCCTTATGTTGTTCAAAAGCGAAAACTACGACGCCCGGTTCTATTCAGATTAATGGGGTATTCACAAAGTTGAGCGCAATTGAGTTTATAGCCCGTGAAGTATCCGCTAATACAGGGCTTCCTAGAAAGTTTCAAACTGATAACCACCGTAATTTGCGAATGCTGACTAATGCGCTACCTAATTCTACCTTTTCCCCGAAAATATATTCGCGCGTTGCGGATGGCGGCGTGGAATGCGCTGTTCATCATATCCGGGCTGCTTCTGATTGCGGTTGTCGGGGAGGTGTATCTTCGGCTGGCAAATCCGTTTATAGACACCAGCCTACCCTATCAGTTCGTTGATGGGATTGGGCTTATGAGTGAACCCAACGCCGAACTGCGCTATGCGGACTGGCGTGACGACAACTTTGTCGTTTCGCGCGCCAACAGCCAGGGATTTTTTGACCGAGAGCCGGTCAGCGCTGAGCGCGCCGCAGCGGGCTGCCATATAGCCTTCATAGGCGATTCGTATGTGGAGGCAAAGGAGGTGGCCATAGCCGATAAGTTCCATATACGGTTGGAAGAGATGGCGGCGCGCGAACTGCCGCGTTTGGATATTACCACGCGGGCATACGGAATAGGCAACACGGGCCAAATCCATCAGCTTCCGTTATATGACGAATACGTCCGGCGTCTGGTCCCGAAGTTGCTGGTTTTGGTATTCTTTCTCAATGACTTTGCAGACAACTCGCCTGCGCTGTATGCGCTAAACGGCGGCGGCGGCGTGGATCCTGACCGCCTGCCGTATATGTCTGCTCAAAGAGA
This sequence comes from Dehalococcoidia bacterium, assembly GCA_965203895.1. Lineage (GTDB taxonomy): Bacteria > Chloroflexota > Dehalococcoidia > Lucifugimonadales > JADFKI01 > Bin90. Next base: position 1,666,286 of record CBDBDI010000003.1, read on the forward strand.
CGAACGCGGGGCGCTGAAATTGCGGCCGCCGGATCCGGAATATGAGCGCCTCCGACTGCCACGCTTGCCGAAGGCTTGGCATATCAGCGCTTGGGATCGGTTGGCAAGGGTTTCGTACTTTGCGAAGTGGGTTGATACAAAGGAGTTATGGAGGCATGATCGTGGTCCTCAGTTTTGGGCGTGGTCGGATATGTTAGCCGAGCGTCCTTGCTGCGCATTGCTGCCGGATAGCTCGGGTTCCACCGAAAGGTATAGCGATCTGCAGTTCACTGAAGAAAGCCTGTGGCCTTTCTTAGAAAACGCGCTGGAATATACCGCTTTCGGCATAGATCAGTTCAAGCGGCGCGCTGACCGGGACGGGGTGGATCTGATTATCATGGCAGCGACCGGGTATATGGGAATGCGCGGGGATCCGCAGTTCGAGCGGTTGAGCGCCATTGCGGAGGCGCGCGGCATTCCCGTAATCAGCCATTACGCCTACATCGTCAGGCAGGGGCACGACGAGGAGGATGGACTGTGGCATTTCGACGGGCATTGGAATGCCCTCGGCCACCAGTGGGTGGCGGAAGCGGTTTTGGAATGGCTGAAGGCGAATCAGGATTTGTGCGAGTGAGCGGCAGCGCGGCATTCTCAAATTTGCGCTCAGTTTTAACGCAAAGGCGCAAGGGCGCAAAAATGGGATGGGTGGCGGCGGCGGGCGTGAAGCCGCATCACAAGCCTATGCGCGACGGGTATTCGGGCTTGCCGGCTATGCCTAGGTTTAGTTTGTATAGGCAGCCGGCGCCCGGGCCTTCGGCGGTCTTGTTCTGCCCGCCGGCGGTGGTGATGTACATATCGGTGTAGTCGACGCCGCCGAATGCAATGCTGGACACTTTGCGCGCTGGGAACCAGACGCGGCGTTCTTGCGCGCCCGTCGGCGAGTAGCGCACAAGTGAGGAGCCGTCCCAGCGCGCAGACCACACATAGCCGGCGGCGGCGACGGTCATTCCGTCGGGTATGCCGTCGCTTTCGCCCGTGTTCACGAACACGCGTTGATTGGAGAGTTCGCCGGTGTCCACATCGTAGTCGAAGATGTAGATGTTGTGCGTGGGCGAGTCGGTGTAGTACATTCGCTTGGCGTCGGGCGTAAAGCCCATTCCGTTGGAGATGCCGATGCCGCTAAGAACTTGGGTTATGGAGCCGTCGGTGTCCAAGCGGTATAGGCTGCCGGCGTGGTCGGGCGCGGGCATCGTGCCGCAGAAGACGCGGCCGGCGGGATCGGCGATGACGTCGTTGAAGCGCGTCTCGCGCTCTGCCTCGATATGCTCTATGTGATAGTCGAGTTTGCCATCGCGCAAAGACGCCACCGCGCCGCGCTCCATGAACAGCAACAAGGAGCCGTCCGCCTGGATGGTGAAGCCGCCCACCTGCGGGCCTTCGAAGATTTGGCTGTGTTCGCCCGATGCGGGGTCGTAGCGAAATATCCTGCCCTGCGGTATGTCCACCCAATACACGCATCTTTCTGTGGGATGCCAGAGCGGGCCTTCGCCCACTACGCAGTTGTAATCGGCAATCAGTTCGGGTTGCATTGGGCTTTCACCTCATAGCGATAATCGTAATTGATGCCTTTGGACGCGACGCGTGGCGGCTAGGCGGGGGACACGCGCGGGATGAAATGGCGGGGGCGCTGCATCAGCGTAATGCTTACGGCGTTGCCCAGATCGGCTTCGGCGGCGGCTACGGCGTCTTCCACGCCGGCGTATGCCTCAAAGCCCATACGCCGCGCCGCTTCTATGTCGCGCACGCCCGCAAAGATTATCCTGCTCAGGTAGCGCCGCGCTATTCCTGTGCTGTTCCACATAAAGAAGGGATGCGAGCCGTGGTAGGCGTGTCCGTAGCGGTAGCCGTGTATGTATTCGGGGCGGCGCGCGAACTCATCTACATAGTTTTCCCATAGCCAGTAGGGATCGGTATTGTGCGGCAGCAGTTTGTCGTAGAATTCCGCATACGGGGCGAAGCGGCGCATATCGAATCCGGCGTTAAGCGGGTGCGCCAGTATCGCGATGCCGCCTTCGCGCACCAGCGGCATGCCCTGGAACTGCATCACCGTGTTCGCCATCGCCTGATTCGCCGCCAGCATGGGGTTGACCGACGAGAATTTGGAGTAGCACTCGTTCCAGTTGGCTATGCCGGCTACTAGAATGTCCGCCTGTCCTGACACATCCACTACTTGCTGCTCTTGGATTGCCGCAAGCGTATGCGGATGCACTTCGGTAGGGTGGCCGCCGTTTATGGCGATGATGTCTTTGCGCGGATCGGCGTTGTCATAGACGGATTCGATGGTGAATATGCGGCGTCCATTGGCTTGGAGCGCCTTCTCAATCAACGCGCCCTGCTCCCATACAAGCTTCTTGAACGCCGAATTCTTGGGGTCGTCGACGGATTGGCCGCTTGCGATAGGCCAAGGGCGGTGGTGATGTCGTATTGCCTTGAATGTGCCAAGCCCCACGGCGGTTGACTTCCAGCCGCCGTTGAAGGGCGCCCACATCGTGTTCAGGTATATGAACTGGTCGGCGTCCAAAATGGCGCGGTTCACCTCTACATCGAAGCCGCGATGCGTATAGCCGAGGTGGACGATCTGCTCAGGGTCTTCGGCGTCGTGGCAGTAGAGGTTGTTGTAGCCGAATTGTAGCACAAGCCGTCTGCCCAGGAATGTTTCCATTTCGGTGCGGCTAAGCTTGCGGTGCAGCCCCTGCGCCAGCAACAGCGTGATATTGTTGAGCGCAACGCCCGCCTTGCGGAGTTCCTCTACGATTATCTCGATAGCCGTTTGGCGAAAGTCGGCGCGCTGCGTCCGAAAGTAGTCCCCGGATGCGTCGTCGAAGGCGATTACCACCTTTGACTTGGCGTTGACTAGCGTATGCAGCGGTTCGTGGGCAATCGGATCTGCGATAACCTGCCGAATGCGTCCCGCGACGTCGGGAACGGCGGGCAGCGGGCGTTTGCCGCCGATTACGCGCGTGCGTTCCGGCAGCGCCGCCTTGATATAGCCGTCGCCGTATGCGATGTATTCTGCGCGTGTGTTGGGCATCTGACCGCTTTCGTGGATTTACGGATTAGGGTGATGGGGCTGTTCGGGGCATATTGTATCGCTAAACGGCGGGCGCTTCAATTCGCATATGGACTGCGCCGACTATCGAGCAAGCCGTTTGGCTCAGGCGTTTGCCAGCGCCGTTTTCAGATGATCCAGGGACAGGTTGCCGCCGCTCATTACCAGCGCCACTTTTTTGCCGCGCAGTTGGTCTTTGATTTTCAGCGCGCCCGCGAGCGATGCCGCGCCTGCGTGTTCGGTGAGGTTGTGCGTCTTCTCCAAGTGCGTAACGATTGCTTGCTCCATCTCTGCGTCGGATACTAGGATGAAGTCGTCCAACAGATCGCGCAGGATGCTTTGCGGCAGTTCGTATCCTCTGCCGGTCGCCAAACCTTCGGCGGCGGATTGCATCGGCGCTTCCACAATATCGCCCGTCTTCCACGACAGGTATGCGGCTTGCGCGGATTCGGCTTGCACGGCTATGACTTTGATGTCGGGGTTGACGGACTTGGCGACGATGCAAGTTCCGCATGCGCCGCTGCCGCCGCCAAGCGGCACGATGATGTAGTCCACATCCGGCAGGTCTTCCAAAATCTCAAGCGTGTATGTGCCAACGCCCGCTATCAGCAGCGGTTCGTTGACGGCGTGGATGTAGCGGTAGCCCTCTTCTTTCGCCAGCCGTTGGGCGTATTCGTTGGTGATGTCGAAGTATGGGCCGTGGTGAACCACCTCTGCGCCGAGGTTTTGGATTGCCTCAACCTTGCCGGGGTTCGCGCCTTCGGGGACGCAAACGATGCACTTGACGCCGAGGATGCCGGCGGCGTAGGCGATGGACTGACCGTGATTGCCGGATGAGGCGGTTATGACGCCGCGCCGCTTCTCTTCGTCCGTGAGGCGGGACAGCAGATTGATGCCGCCGCGCATCTTGAACGCGCCGAGCCGCTGGTGGTTTTCGTGCTTAACCCAAACTTCGGCGTCAAGCAGGGCGTCGAGTCCAAGGTAGTGGTGCAGCGGCGTGCGCCACACATAGGGCGCTATGCGTCCGCGCGCGCTTATGACATCGTGCAGGGTAGGTCTATTCCACAAGTTGAAATCTCCTTTGAACGAATGAGCGAACTTGCAAAGTCCGCCGCATAGCAAGTTTCGGCGCTACGCCAATAGTTAGAACGGCGGTTTGAAGCCATCTTTGCCTTCGCCTAGCATCGGCAGTTCGGCTTTCAGAACCTTGAACGCGCTATCGTAATTTTCCATATACGCCGCCTTGAACGAATTCATATCGCAACCGAGTTTGTCCGCCATTAGCTTCAGCGCGCCTTCGCGGGTGGACGCCACGAACTTGCCGCGCTGAAAATGGAAGGATTGCGCGATAAATTTTTGGACGCCCGTTTCCAGTAGGCTGTTGGCAAAATCATACGGACTGCTCACCAGCAGCAGCGGCGTCATTGTGATGCAGGCGTCAATGCCCGCCGCCTGCACTTCCGCAACGGCGTTGAGACGCACGGGATTGGATGGACAGAACGGCTCGAATGTGCGGCGCACATCTTCGTCGTCGGTGGTTACGGTCATATTCACCTGCACGCGCCCGCCGTTGGCTTCGATGCGGTGGAACAGGTCTATATCGCGAACTACGTCGGGGCTGCGGGTTTGGATTACGAGTTTGGGCTTGTGGCGCTCCAAAACGCTTTGCCCCGATTTGCGTTCCACCGGGGCCGCCAAGACCTCCAACAGCCGCCGCGTCAGCTCAAGCCTGCGCTCGATGGGCTGATACGGGTCGGTAACGCTGCTCATATAGATGATTTCCCCGTCAAGCGGCCCCTTCCTGCGCCTTTTCAGGTAATCGCGCAACCGCTCCACGGCGTTCTGCTTGACCGCAACCCACTTGCCCCAATCTTGGCGCTGCCGCTCGCTTCTGCTGAAGAAGGCGGCGTAGCAGTAGGCGCATCCGAAACCGCAGCCGCTGTACGGATTGAGCGTAAAGTCGTAATCGGACAGAAAGCCGGATGTCTTTACCAGGATGGACTTCGCCGTCTCATAAGAGACCGCCGTTTGGCCTAGCCGATTTGGGCGTTCTTTGGTTGCAATCATAGGGTTATTTGATAAGGGCGTTCCTGCGCTGTTACGCGCGGACCTCGCTGTCTGAATCGCTCGAAGTACGTGTCAATTTCATGGCGCAGACGCAGACCAACATTCTCAAAGCAGTCAAGCAGGTCTTGATAAACATCCTGCCCGCCGGCAAGGAAATTCCAAAACTCTTGCCCCACCATAAGTTGGCTCTGATTTTCAACTTCCAACATCCCCCGTATTGTCCATCGCTTGTACGGCTTTGGCTCATATGGGTTGTATGGAATGGCGATTATCGTGCGGACGTCGACTTCATCGCCTTCGTACAAGACCGCCGCCGCCCATTCAAGCATATCTTGCTTGAACTTCTCAAAATTGCCCTTGTTGGGTTTCGCCGTCTTCAAGTCTATTAGAAACTTGCAGTTCCCATTGACCAAATATATGTCAGCCTTGGAAAGTTTCTTGTTCACCACGGGTCCGGCTTGGCAATATCGGCGAATTTGTTCCACTTCGTCAGCATGATTGGGAAGACGATCTGCATTACTCAGTTCGTTCATAATTTTAGTGATTTCGGACTGCGCTTCCGCTGCAAACACGCCATTGACTTCGCGCTGCAATGCGACTTCGTCAAAGACACCGGTTGCTATCTCACTTGCGACCTTCTCGAAGATCGTTGTTCCAAAGTTGGTATTGAGAGAATGTATGAAGCTATACAGCGCCATTCTATCGCCACCAAGCAGCCGTGTATGAAACGGCATATGAGAAGTTTCAGGCGCGTAGTTCTCAAATTTATCACGCAGCGCCTCTTCTATTCTGAGTTCGATGGCATCTTTGTCAAACATATTTATTCGCCTTTCGCTTTCATATGGAAAATCGTTTCGGCATAGGCGCCTTTGTTGCCTTCGGCGCGATTTAGAACGGGGCGCTTGTATTCATTCACTATTTTTAGCCCCGCAATTTCTGCGATGCGAGGGTAAAGCCTAAACTTATCGTTGGCTACTAGGAACACGTCGCAGTTGTCCGTCATATATTGCAGGCAGTTCAGCAGGACGTCGGCTACGCCTTTGACATACTCTTCACGGGATTGTCGTCCGCGCCCCGCGCTTAGCGGCCCAATTTCGGAGCGATCGTTGCGGGGCAGTTTGAATAGTTCATAGGCGTAGGCGTGCTGCTCATGATAGTTAATCATACCTACGTACGGCGGGCTTGAGAATATCCCTCGAATCTTCCGACGCTTTGCCAAATTTGCAAATGATGTGTTTGCGTCTTCAAGATTAGAGAATATGTCGATGCTGCGGGAATCGCCCGTCAAGCAAACCTGCATCGTGTCGGTTCGCAATTTGTCGAATTGCGCCATTCGCTTCACCGTGTCTTTAGCGTAGCGCCGCCACCATCCCAGCATTGAGAAGAGAGGCTTGCAGATTTTGCTATGCTTCCCGCAATAGTACGTTTCCGTTACGGGGCTGACCAGCGTAGCCAAATCGTAATGCGTGGTGGCTCTTGATGAACGGACGGCGCGGCTCAAAATTAGCCGCAGAACATCGCGTAGCAAGCCATCCGAGTAGCCGTCTATGAATTGCTTGGCGCTGCTAATCTCGCTATGAACCGAACTCAGATACCACATGCTCATAAAGTCGTCGATATCTGATCCAACATCGTTGCTGACGTCGTACTTTTCTAGCAGTTCGCAGAACAGAGATCTAAACTCGCCCGCTTTCTCTGGACCGTACCGCTTTTCGTCAATCTCTCCGTTTCGGACGCGCTGTCGAAACTCCGGCGATGGGAAAAACTTTGTGTTGAACGCCTTTAATTCGGCAAGCAAATCGTCCTCAAAGTCGCGCGCCTTCTGTCCATCCATATTGGAGGCTATGCAATTGTCGACAATCATTGTCGCAGTCGCGAGCCGTTCAGGGGCGATGCGACTTAGTTTCAGATTGCTAATCATAGAATTGAAAAGCGATACATCAACTCCGACGGCGTGCATTCCTAGCTCATTGGCTTGTACAAGCGTTGTGCCGCTTCCGCAAAACGGGTCAAGAACAATATCCCCCTGAACGAAACATGCCTCCTTTTTGAATTCGTCAGTATGCGAATCTAGGAAGTATTCCACAAGCTGAGGAATGAACTTGCCTTTATAGGGATGCAGGCGGTGGACGTGCTTGGTGGTTTCTGACTCCTTGAACTGCTCAAAGGAGAGACGCCAGTTCAAATCATCGCCGAGGCTGCGTTTGTAAGCCGCTTCTCTTCTGCCATCCACAGCCCGGTAGTAGCGTTCCAAATCGGCGACATCTACCATTAGAGAATCGCCATCAACCTTTGGGATTCGTCCATAATTGACTAGATATGCGATGTTGGAAGGCGTTACCTTGCGTCCGGTTCGATCAGACGCCCATTTGCTTGCCTGAGACGGCGTCATAATCCGATTGTCGGAGGGAAGCATTCGGTAATTGTATGTCCGCATATACTCTTTACCCATATAACTTAGGCGAGTAATATATCTAGCATCATACAGCATTCGGCATTGTAAGTTGTAGCGAATTATGAACATCTTCTTCGACGTCGACTACACCATCATGGGCGCTGACGGCAGTTTGCGCCATAATACGGAAGCCACTTTTCGGAAGCTGATTGACGACGGGCATAGCCTGTTCATCTGGTCGGGCGTGGGCGTGCGGACGGCGGATGTTAGGCGCTTCGGGCTGTTGGGCTATGTCGGCGGCGTGTTCCAAAAGCCGCTTGAGGATTATGAAGCGGCGCTGCCGGGGTTGGGCGTTTCGCCGCGCCCTGATTTTGTGATCGACGACCATCCTGAGATTGTGCGCTTCTTCGGCGGCTTTATCTGCAGACCCTACTACTTCCGCAGCCGCAAAGACACTGAGATGGATGAGATCTATCAGACTATCGCCGATGTGGCCTCGGATGGACGCTCGGAGCATTCGGCGTATCGCCCGCCACGCAACGGCGCGAAAGGCGGCAACTGATGCCCATACGCCTGCTTTCGGATCATGTTTCTTCGATGATTGCCGCGGGAGAGGTCATCGAGCGTCCGGCGTCGGTGGTCAAGGAGCTTGTGGAGAATGCGCTCGACGCCGGCGCAACCCGCATTTCGGTGGATGTACAGGGCGGCGGCGTAGAGCATATCCGCGTCGCGGACAACGGCTACGGCATTCCCTACGATGAGGTGGAGCTTGCGTTTCAGCGCTTTGCCACCAGCAAGGTAGCCGAAGCGCGGGACTTGGACGCCATCGCCACGCTTGGCTTTCGGGGCGAGGCGCTTCCCAGCATCGCATCGGTCGCGCGCGTATTGCTCACCACCAGGGCGGCCGATGAGGATGCGGGCGCGCGCTTGGAGATTGCGGACGGCGAAATCTTGGACAAGCAGCCGCATGGCGCATCGCCGGGCACCGTTTTCAGCGTGCGCCAGCTCTTTCGCAATGTGCCGGCGCGCCGCAAGTTCCTGCGCGCCGCATCCACCGAAACCTCGCATATCCATGCGCTTGTGAGCCGCTATGCGCTGGCGTATCCGGAAGTGAGTTTCAAACTGAACGCTGGGCGCTCTTCGATCGCAACGCCCGGCGGCGGCAATTTGCGCGATGCGATTGCGGCGGTGTACAAGATGGATGTGGCAGAGGCGATGCTGGACATTGCGCCCCCCGACGATAACGGCATCTCCGTATCGGTTGCGGGAATGGCGAGCCGTCCGCACTTCGACAGAGCGAACCGCGGCTATATGAGCTTCTTCGTGAACCGCCGCTGGGTGCAAAGCCGAATGCTAGGGTATGCGTTGGAGCAGGCATATCACGGCTTCCTGAAAGAGCGCCGCTTTCCGATTGCGGTTGTGAACATAGCGCTTGACTACGCCGATGTGGATGTGAACGCGCATCCCGCCAAGACGGAAGTGCGCTTTCGCCGGGGGGACAGCGTGTTCGCCGCCATACAGAAATCGGTGCGCCATACGCTCACCACGCATTCGCCGGTGCATGAGTTTCGGCGTGTCGAGGCGGCCTATCCATCGCAGAATACGGCGTCTCGACCTGGCGCGTCTCACTTCTGGGGCGTGGAGCCGTTCAGTCGGACGTCGAACGGCGCAAGCGTCCCACCGCTTGGCGCATCCGGTACCGCAATGCGGCCGGATAGCGAAAGCGCCGCGCTCACGCACAAGCAGGCGCTGCCCGCGCTGAGAGTTTTGGGACAGGCGCATAATACCTACATAATCGCCGAGGGGCCGGACGGCGTATATTTGATTGACCAGCACGCCGCGCATGAGCGCGTGGTGTTCGAGCGCATCATGGCGGACGCAGCAGCCGGCGCGCCGCAATCGCAGAGCCTGCTGGAGCCGCTCACCATCGAACTCAACCCGCGCCAGCAAGAAATAGCGGAAGCGCAGCAGCATACATTCGCTGATCTGGGACTGCTCATAGAACCATTCGGCGGCAATGTCTATCTGATGCGCGGAGTGCCGGTCATACTGACGGACGCAGACCCCGCCAAGGCTTTCGTAGATATGCTGGATGAGATGGCGCAGGGCGGCGATGTGGAATCGTGGAGCGATCGCGCCGCCTATTCGCTGGCGTGCCATAGCGCCGTGCGCGCCGGCAAGACGCTGACGCACGAAGAGATGTCTGCATTGACGCGCCAACTTGAGCAGTGCAGCCAGCCGCACACTTGCCCGCACGGACGCCCGACCATCATCTATATGAGCGCCGGCCATTTGGAGCGCGAATTCGGCAGACGCTAGGCGCGCGCTTTACACAACCGCAGCGCTACATCGGCAAATCCCTTATCGCGCGTGATAAGCGCGGCAATAAGGCTAGGATGTAGAACTTAGGTAGGATAAAGGGAAGGGACTATCGGCATGAAATTCGGCATATTCCTGGGGGCGCAGATTTCGCCCGAAAGCTCACTGGCGCAGCAGGTAGCGGACAGCGCCGAACAGGTGCGGGCGGCGCGCGAGGCTGGCTTTGACCTGATATGCGCAGGGCAGCATTTCTTGTCTGCGCCGTATCAGCAGCCCGCCACGCTGCCGTTTCTGGCGCGCATGGCCGCCGAAGCGGGCGATATGGAAATCGCCGCCGCGGTCATACTTGTGCCGCTGCACAACCCCGTTGATTTGGCGGAAACCGTCGCCACTATGGACGCCATCTGCGACGGCAGGTTCATATTCGGCGTGGGGCTGGGCTACCGCGACGAAGAGTTTGAGGCATTCGGAGTCAAGCGCGGCGAGCGGGTAGGGCGGCTGCGCGAGGCGCTGGAGGTAATCCGCCGGCTGTGGCTCGACGACGAAGTGGAGTTTCGCGGCAAATACTACACCGTTCCCAAAACAACGCCGGTAACGCGCCCGATACAGAAGCCGCACCCGCCTATATGGGTTGCCGCCAACAACGACGTCGCCATCCGCCGCGCCGCGCGCTGGGGCTACCCGTGGCTGGTCAACCCGCACGCGACTATGGCGACGATAGCGCGCCAAACGGCGGTGTATCGCGCCGAACTGGAAAGCGCCGGCAAGCCCACGCCGCCCGCTATGCCGATGTTTCGCGAAATGTATGTAGCCGAAAACAGCGCGACGGCGTTTGCCGAAAGCCGCCCGTACTTGGAAGGCAAGTACGCCGCCTACGCCGCTTGGGGACAGGACAAGGCGCTGCCGGGCGAAGAGAGCTTCCGCGTGCCATACGAAGAGCTGGCGCGCGACCGCTTTCTGCTCGGCGCTCCCGACGACATCGTGGCGCAGATACGCCGCTACCAAAGGGAGTTCGACGCCAACTACATCATCTTTCGGATGCAGTGGCCCGGGATGCCGCAAGCGCAGGTTCTCAAGCAGATCGCGCTGATGGGATCGGATGTCATCCCGCAGATACGGCGGGGCGCATAGTCCCTAGCCTTCTCCCAATGCTTGCCTTGTCGCATCGCAAGCGGCGCCAAGCCCAAATTCGTTTAGCGCCGTCCGCAGGGCTATCCGTTCCAACGGATTAAGGCTATCAAGCGGGCGGCGCATATACTCAACCACCGCATCCGGCGCGCCGGATTCTTGCGCCAACTCAATACAGGTTTTGGGCGTAGCGTCCGTGTTGCATCCAATCACCGATAGCCCTACGGCTATTGCTACCGCTACCGCGCAAGCGTATCGTTTCATATTGCGCCGCCTTCCACTTTCACTGCATTATTACACTATGCAATAGCGCAAGTTAGCAGTGAACGGACACGCATATAAAGGCGTTTTATGCGCCCGCTTGGGGCAATCTAGGCGTGGCAGCGCTATGCCGTTTGCGGTGCTATGCCGGCGGCGGAGCGCCGGCGGTATAGACTTCGTGGGACAGCGCCACTATGGACGGGTCCGGCTCATAGACGACTGAGGTGTCTTTGCCCTTGTAGTCCATCGTGTGGAGCAGATGGCGCATTGCGTTGATGCGAGCGCGCTTCTTGTCGTCGGACTTGATGATAGTCCACGGCGCAACCTCAAGGTTGGTGAGCAGGAACATAGCCTCTTTCGCTTCGGTGTATTCCTGCCACTTGTCCTTGGACATTATGTCTATGGAGCTCACCTTCCACTGCTTGAGCGGATCGGTGGCGCGCTTCTCGAAGCGCCTGAGCTGCTCGCGCTGGCTCACGGAGAAGTAGAGCTTGACTAGGTGTATGCCGCTGTCCACAATCATGCGCTCCAGCAGCGGCACATGCTTCATAAAGAGCCTGTACTCCGGATCGGTGGAAAAGCCCATAACGCGCTCAACGCCGGCGCGGTTGTACCAAGAGCGGTCGAACAGCACGATTTCGCCCGATGTGGGGAAGTGGCGGACGTAGCGCTGAAAGTACCACTGCCCGGCTTCCACGTCGGATGGCTTGTCGAGCGCGATAACATGCGCGCTGCGGGGGTTCCAGTGTTCCATAAAGCGGGTGATGGTGCCGCCCTTGCCGGCGGCGTCCCGCCCTTCGAACAGGATAATCAGCCTATCCCCCGATTCCTTCATCCAGTTTTGGAGCTTGACCAGCTCTATCTGCAAGGGCAGCTTTTCGGTGTAGTATTCCCGGTTGCTCATTCGGGTTGCGTAGGGATAGAGGTTATCCCTGAAATAGCGAATGCGCTCCCTGGGGGATATGTTCAGCGGATCGTCCAGCGGCGCGGAGTCCGGGATCGTCTTGGTCCGCGGGGCGCTCGGCTCCGGCATCGCCTCGATAGCGCTATTCGGATGCAGGTTGTCTTTGGATATGAGTTGCGTTTCTATCATAAATCGCGCCCTCTGATGATGCTTTCGGATTTGCAGACGGATGACTTATGTATGATTGCGCGGTGCTGTAATGTACGGATGCGCGCGGCAGGGTATAGCCGAATGCGCGCGATACGCCGCCATAGCGCCCCGCATCGGCGCTACCAGTTGAGCAAGCCGGGCTTTTGCGCCCGCCAACCATCGTCGGACGGGAACACGGTGTTCATCGGTATCGCCTGCGTATCGCCGTCGAACCAGTCCTGCACCGTTTCGCGCCACTTCTTGTAGTGCGGCGCGTTGCGGTGGGCGTTCATATGGGCGTCTTCGTCGGCGTACACCTCATACAGGTAGAATGTGTTGGGATCGGTCTTGCTTTCCAAGATGTCGAAGCGGAAGCATCCCGGTTCGTCGCGCACGGAACCTTGGCTGTCGCCTAGGCTTGCCTCTTTGAACTGCTCGGCGTAGCCGGGCTTTATCTTGATAGTAACGAATATGGCGTGCATAACTTTCTCCCCAAGCTTAATGTTCAAGTTTCAGATTGTACGATTTGCGCGTTGATACGCCCTTACAGGCGCATTATATTTGCGTTGCGCCGTGTGTTCAAGTGGGGGACGGATTGCGGCGATTCGAGGCGCTGGGGTTGCGCCCGTCAAGGCTATGCGCTGCGCCCGCCGCTGTCCCCCGACGGATATTACGCTTTGCGATTGCAGGGATTATGCGAACTGCGGCATTACCTTTTCGGCGAACAGGCGCATGCTGTTTTCGCACGCCTGCAAAGACATATCGCCTATCCGAAACTGAATCATCAGCCCGCCCGCGCCGATGGCTTGCAGCGCCGCCACCGCATCCGCAATTCTGTCCGGCGAGCCATACACCAAATCGTCTTCGGGGCCTGCGCCGGCATCGGCGAGGATTGCATCGACCGCCGCCTGCTCCGACGGCGTGTTCATTCTGAGGCGAGCGTCGGCGACGTGCCGCATGCTGCCGGCGTATGCGGGCTTGGCGATTTGCGCCGCTTCGCCGTCCGTTTCGGATACGACGGCGTTGAACCATACCCAGCAGTTCGCCATAGCGTCGGCGATGCGCGCTTCATCGTGGCCGGCTGCGCTCATAGCGCTGCGATACTGCGCGAACATGCGCTTGAGTGCGTCCATCGGCTTGAGCGCCGTCATGAACGGCCTGCCCCGCTTTGCCATTTCAAGCAGCGACCTTTCGGTTGCGATTGCGCGTATGATGAGCGGATGCGGCGCTTGGCGTATCTTGGGGCGCAGCGCGGGTATCTCGACATTCCAATGCTTGCCCTTGTGGTGATACGGCTTGCCCGCCCACGACTTCACTAGGATATGTTCGGTTTCCAATAGGCGTTCTTGGGCGTGTTCGTAGTCCACGCCGTAGCCGCGATATTCGTAGCGGTTGAAAGCGGAGCCGCGCGCCGTCCCCACGATGACGCGCCCGCCGCTGAGGTTGTCCAGCAGCGCTATCTGCTCGGCAAGTCTTACCGGGTGGTGGAATGCCGTCTGCACCGCGGAGAATCCGATTCGAACCCGCTTTGTGCGCGCCGCAACCGCGCCCGCAAACGCCATCGGATCGGCGTAGGCGCACACGCCGTCGAAGTGGTGTTCGCCCAGCCAAACGGAATGGTAGCCGAGCGCGTCCGCAAGCTCAGTCTCTTGCAGCGCTTCGGTTACCACCGCGTAATCGGTTTGCGGCGTTCTGCTTTCGGGGAATAAAAAGTCGCCAAACTTCATTGATGCCTCACTCTCGCGGGTTGGATTATCAAGTTGCTTATAGGTCAAACAGATTTGGGGTCGATGGATTGCCGCCGTCGGGTTCGGGCGCGTCGGCTTGCTGGATCAGGAATGCGCGCACAAGCTTTATCTCAATATAGCTGCAGTCGTCGCCGAGCGCCTTTTTGACGGGCGTTAGGGATGTGTCGATGCCGCCTAGTTCAAACGCCGCTTTGATGCGCTCAATGCGCTCTTCAGGCGGCAGGTGGGGGCGCAGGTCGACCGAAATGCCGTTTTGAACAAGCGCTTCTATGTGCGCCACAATCGTGTTCGCTGACAAGTCCCGCTCATCCGCCGCTTGCTCGATTGAAAATCCCTGCGCCAGCAGCCGCCGGGTGCGTCCGTAGGTTGATTCTTTTCGCGCCACGCTTGGGTTTTGGATCTCTTCTTCGGATGAAGATTGACCGTCTTCAGGCGTCTCAACTCCAAGTTTAGCCAATCTTGATCGAATTGCGCTTGGTTGGCGTTCAAACATCACTGCTAGTTCGGCGATGCTTGTCCCCATGCGTCTTTGCCGAATTAGTCTTTCGTCTTCCGCCGCCGACCACTTTTCGTATGCCTTTGGATAGTTTTGGCGTATTGCGTCCACGCTGTAGGATTTATTATCATCCGAGTCCGTATGCAAACCCGGCATACGATCCGTCAGATTGCGCGCCTGCGCGTACTCCATGATGACCGTCAGGAATTCGTCGCCGTACTGATCCAGCTTCACGCTGCCGACGCCGTGTATTCGGGATAGACTGTCGCGGCTTTGCGGGAAGTAGGCCGCCATCTGCCGCAGCGTTACATCGCCGAACACCACATAGGGCGGGACGCCGCGCCGAGACGCGATTTGTGTTCGCAGCGCGCGCAGTTCTTGGAATAGTTCGGCATCGTATTCGGCGGGCACGGCCGATTGGGCGCCGGCGGCGGATGCAGCGCGCCTCGGCGTATATTCGTCGTCCAAGCGCCTGGTGAGCGTCAGCGTTTCGCGGTCGTTCAGAAAGCGCCGCCCTTCCGTCGTTACGCCGAAAGTGGGATAGTCCCCGTCGTTCTTTCGCAGCAAGCCTCTTTCAAGCAACGCCGCCCCAATCTCTTTGATGTCTTCGGCGGAGTAATCGTTCACGATGCCGTACACGCTGAGATTATCGTGGCCGCGCTCTATGACGCGCTTGTTCTTTGAGCCGCGCAGCACTTGGCTTATGTAGGATATGCCGAAGCTCTGCCCCGTGCGTATGACGGCGGACAGTATCTTTTGCGCGATAACGGTTGCGTCGAACTCTTCGGTAGGCGCAAGGCAGTTGTCGCAGGCGCCGCAGTTCGGCGGTTGGGCGTCGGTTTCGCCGAAATAGTCCAGTAGGTAGCGGCGGCGGCAGGCGTTAAGCTCGCAGAACTCGATGACCTGCGCCAACTTGCGCTGCGCGTTCTGATGCTCCGCTTCATCCTCAATCCGATTTATGAAGAAGTCCTGCTTTATCTTATCGCCGTATGAGTAGAACAGCACGCAGTCGCTGGGCAGCCCGTCGCGGCCGGCGCGCCCCGTTTCCTGATAGTAGCCTTCAATCGTCTTGGGCAGGTTGTGGTGAACTACTAGGCGCACATCCGGCTTGTCTATGCCCATCCCAAAGGCGATTGTGGCGGCGATGATGGGCGTTTGGTCGCGGATGAAGCGCTCCTGCGTGCGGCGTCGCACATCGTCCTCAAGCCCGGCGTGGTACGGAAGCGCATCGAAGCCGGCGTTGCGAAGCTGCGCCGCCAACTCCTCGGTGTCCTTGCGCGAAAAGCAGTAGATGATGGCGGACTCGTCCCGATGCTTGCGGAGCAGTTCGCAGACGGCGTCGAAGGCGTTGCGCTTGGGGCGCACCTCATAGTTGAGGTTGGCGCGGTTGAAGCTGGCGATAAACGCTTGTGGGGCGTTCAAGCCGATTTGCGCCACGATGTCTTGGCGCACCTGCTCGGTGGCGGTGGCGGTCAGCGCGATGAACGGCGTATGCGGCATGCTGCGGCGCAATGCGCCTAGGCTGCGGTAGTCCGGGCGAAAATCGTGGCCCCATTCGGATATGCAGTGCGCCTCATCCACCGCTACTAGGCTGATTTTGAGCGTGTCCAGAAAGCTTTGAAATGCGGGCAGCGCAAGCCTTTCGGGCGCAAGGTAAAGTATCTTGACATCGCCGTTTCGCGCCGCCGTCTGAACGCGGCGTATCTCATCGTAGCTCAGAGCGCTATTGATGAACTCCGCCGCCACGCCGTTTGCCTTGAGCGCGTCAACCTGGTCTTTCATAAGCGCAATCAGCGGGGACACCACAAGCGTCAGTCCGTCGAGCGCCAGCGCCGGTATCTGATAGCACAGCGATTTGCCGCCGCCCGTGGGCATCACCACCAGCGCGTCGCGTCGCTCAAGCGCGCATGCGATAACTTCGCGCTGCAGCGGCCGAAATTCGTCGTAGCCGAAATAGCGCTTGAGCAGCGCTTTCGGCTCGTCGATCGGTGGTTCATTCATACGGATTGTGCCGAGTGTCATCGCGCGAACCTTTGCGGTTTCTATAAAAGCGCTTTTGATGATACTATACCTTGTACAAAACAAAATAGGGACGCAGCGCTCGCCTTTGTAATACAATGTATCGGGCGCTGCGTGGACGGGCGATGTCGGACGCTACACTGATTGGAGGCTAGGGTATGAGTCTGCTTCTCAACCGCGAAACGATACGGGGACTGCTGACGATGAGCGATACGATGGCGCTGCTTGAGCGCGCATTCGGCGAGCTTGCGGCCGGGGACGCGGTTATGCCGCAGCGCACCGCCGTCGCCGACCCCGACCATAACGGCTGGTACGCCTTCATGCCCGCCCAACTCAAGCGGCAGGGCGCGCTTGGCATCAAGGCGGTTACGGTGTACAAAGACAACCCCGCCAAGTTCAACCTGCCCAGCACGCTGGCGACGATAATCCTGTTGGACGGCGATACGGGCAAGACGATTGCGGTTATGGACGGCGGCTTTATAACCGCTATGCGAACCGGCGGCGTATCCGGCTTGGCTACCAAGTACCTGGCGCGCGAGGACGCCAAGGTTGCGGGCGTACTGGGGATGGGCGTGCAGGCGCGCGCGCAGTGCGAGGGAATGGCGGCGGCGCGCGATCTGGACCGAATCGTGTGCTTCTCCGTGGACGCCCCGGACGCCAAGCAGAAGTTCGCCGACGATATGGCGCAACAGATAGGCGTTGAAGTAAGTCTCGCGGACAGCGTGCGGGAAGTGGTTGAGGGCGTGGATGTGCTTGCGCTCGCCACAACCGCCGCGACGCCGATAGTGGACGGCGCTTGGCTGCAGCCCGGCTTGCACATCAACGCCATCGGATCGCATGCGCCGGGCGTGCGCGAGCTGGACACCGCAAGCGTGGTCAAGTCCAAGATAATCTGCGACCAGACGGCCGCCTGCCTTGCCGAAGCCGGCGATATTCAGATACCGCTGGAGGAAGGCGCGCTGAGCGAAAGCGACATCTACGGCGAAATCGGCGAACTGGTCACCGGCGCAAAGCAAGGCAGGGAGAGCGCCGACGAGATTACGCTGTTCAAGAGCGTAGGGCTGTCCATACAAGACATATCTACCGCCTACTATGTGTATCAGCAGGCGGTAGAGCAGGGCGTCGGCACGGAGTTCGAGTTCTAGCCTGCGCCTTATAGGCCTGGGCTTGGGCGGAACGATGCGGCGGCGCTGACAAGACGCGTCGACGATACTGACAAGAGGATGAAGCTACGGTGATAGACTTTAATCTAGCGGCGGCGGTTATCATCTCAACTCTCATAGCCTATCTTATGGGGGCGCTTCCGATTGCGGTATGGATAAGCCGCAGGCGGGGCGTCGACATATTCAACGTAGGCACAGGGCTGCCGGGCGCGTCCAATGTGCGCCGCCAGGTCGGCAATGTGCCGGGCGGCCTGGTACTCATCGGCGATATGGCTAAGGGCGCAATCGCAATCGTCGCGGCGCAGTTGATGGGCGTGCAAGAGTTGTGGCTGTTGCTGCCGTGCTTCGCCATAGTTGCGGGGCATTGGCGGCCGATATTCACCGGATTTAGAGGCGGGGACGGGCTTGCGCCTTTGGGCGGCGCGATACTGGTTATGTTCCCGCCGTTCAACGGCTTCCTAGCGGTGCTGATAGGCTCGCTTGTTATGCTGGGCGGGCAGAAGCTGCCGTACACATCGCTGTTTGGGCTAGTGGTGGCGGTTGCCGTGCTGCTACTGCTTACCGCGTCCAATGCGCAGCAGCTGCCGCTCGCGGTGGGCGTGGGCGTTATCGCAAGCTCAGTGCTGCTGCACGCCTCCGTAGGGCATAGGCGGCGCAACTCGGACGACGTCGAGATCGAGCAGGAAGACGCCGACGACGCAGAAGGCGTAAGGGGATAGCGCAGCGCCCGCATTGCGCCTAAACGCGCTTTGCGTCCCGCCGAACCCGCAAAGCCTTACTGCTACTGCTGCTCCACGGATACGCTGGTAGTGGTGCGAACTACGCCCTGCAAGTGGTGTATCTTCTCAGTTATCAAGTCGTGGATAGCGTTCAGCGCATCCGCCTGAATAACCGCTATGACATCGTACGGCCCGGTCACGCGGGATGCGCTGACCACATTCGGGCTATTCAGCAGCGCGCTCACCACATCGCGCGAATGCCCCGCCGCTACCTGTATGAACACATATGCTTTGACCACATTATTCTCCCTGGCTATGTGATGTTGCCGAAGGTTACACTTTCGCGCCAACCCGCGCAAGCCGCCGCCGCCGCCATTACCAATTGGTGAACGCCCCATCGTTGCGGCGCAGCTGCGGCGGCCAACCCGTAGGATCCACTCGCCGCGCTTCCGCCAGAGCCTCGTCGAAGTCCACGCCCAGCCCCACGGCGTCCGACGGCACATACGAATAGCCGTCTTCCCAGCCGATCTGCAGCGGGAACAGATCGGCGGCGTAGCTTCCGGGACGGCGCGGCATCTCTTGCACGCCCACGTTTGTGGACGCCATGCACAGGTTCACGCACGCCGCCGCGCTCACCGGCCCCAGCGGATTGTGCGGCACGATGTCTATGTAGTGCGCCTCCGCCCAGTGCGTTATCTTCAGCGCTTCCGTCAGCCCGCCCACGATGCACAAGTCGATGCGGGCGTAGCGTATCAGCTCCTCTTCGATAACCTCGCGGAACGCCCACTTGCTCGCCCACTGCTCGCCGGCGGCTATCGGCAGCGGCGTATGGCGCGCCAGTGTGCGGTAGCTTGCGGGATTTTCGGAGCGCAGCGGGTCTTCCAGGAAGAACGGGCGATACGGCTCCAGCGCCTTGCAGAGCGCAACCGCGTGCGCCGTGTCTAGCCGCGTGTGCATATCGAAGCAGAGCTGAATGTCCGGCCCCACTGCGTCCCGCACCAGCGCCATCTGCTCTTCGGCGAGGCGCATCGACTCCACCGGCTCAAGCAGCCCGTCGCTGCCCTGATACTCGAACACGCCCCCGGTTTCGGGCTGTCCCCAGCGCACGAACTTCCAGCCCTCCGCCACCGCGCGCTTGCTGTTCGCCGCCAGTTCGGCGTTGTCGGCGCCCTGCGTGTGCGGATATGACACCACCTTATCGCGCACAGGCCCGCCCAGAAGCTTGTACACCGGCATATTCAGCGCCTTGCCCTTGATGTCCCAAAGCGCGATGTCTATGGCGCTTATGGCGCAGCAATACACCTTGTCCGCCGGAAAGAAGCCGCCGCGAAACATATGCTGCCACAGCCGCTCCGTGCCGAACGGATCCTGCCCCACCACAAGCTGCGAAAGATGGTCCACGGCGCTGGCTACCGCATTGCCCCAGCGCGGTATGCCCACTTCGCCCAGCCCGTAGATGCCCTCGTCCGTTTCCACCTTCACGATAAAGTAGAGTTTGTCTTCAGCGTCCGTGATTGCGAAACTCTTGATGTTGGTAACCTTCATTGTCGCGCCTCCTCGAACTTTGCAAGAACCTTGCAACCTGAGCGCATAAGATAGCCCAGTCCGTGAAGGCGGTCAAGCGCTGGGCGCGGCGGCATCCTGATAATTCCCTTGCGCCAACACATGTATTCACAAGAGTGGGTAGCGCCGGATGTTGCGCGGCAGGTTAAACAGGCTGGCGAGGCTGACGAATGGATGCGCAAAGAGCGTGTAGATATTGGTGAATCTACTTGCGCTGGCGCATAAGCTGAAACTCAGACTACTCAAGGCTGAGAATGCCGTGCGTTGCACTTATAAAGACAACAATAACAATAAGGTGTATAATGTAACGGTAATGCAACGGTTTCAAAGACCTGGTAGGAATGGCATGAATCGGACAACTGATAGCATGCAGAACCTTTTGGGTATGACTCAGGAAGAGGCGGAGGATCTGAGCAGGTTGGCGGCTGCGTGGAGAGACTTGCCCGAACATATCAGGAACAGGCCGTTGCCGGATACGCCGGAGATGCGCGATGCGGTGTTCAACCTGTTGATTGGGATGTACGGCGAGGCGTGGGAGTTGGAGAGGCTGTAACGGAGAGTTTAACTTTCAACAGGATTGGCGTATGGAGGAATGGCAAATGACTGATGGACAAGGACCGGTTTGCGTTTCGGTGATAAATATGAAGGGCGGCGTTGGCAAGACGACCATTGCTGCAATGCTGGCGCGTGATGCTCGATTGCGAAACTTCGACACTCTAGCGATAGACTTGGACCCGCAGGCGAACCTTTCTCAGGCGCTTATGGGCGCCAATAGATATGGTCGGTTCTTAGACGACGGTTCTCCATCAATCGTTGAGGTGTTTAACGGCTATAAGCCGCCGGCGAGTCCGCTTGATATTGATAATGTAGTTCGTCAAGTTTCAGATGATCTACATATCATCCCTTCAAGATTCGACTTCTCCGATAATCTAATTGGTTCCATTGCAACCGACGAGAGGGTTTTGGCGCGTCTTATAGCCAATAGTTTCCAAGACAAAGACCTCATACTGATAGACTGCGCGCCTACGGAGTCTATATTCACTCGAGTTGCCTACCATGCGTCCCACTACATACTTGTGCCCGTTAAGCCTGAGTTTCTGGCAACCATCGGCTTCCTACTGCTAGAGGATTCGCTCACCGGATTTAGAAACAGAAATCCTTCTCATCCGCTTGAGGTCATCGGCGTTGTTATCAATAACTCTTCCGGTTACCAAATCACATTGGAACAAAGCAGATCCATAGGCGAAATACGTCAAGAGGCAAAAAGGAATGGTTGGCACATATTCAGCAACAGCCTTGGTTACTCTAGTGGTTTTCCGAAACTGATGCGTGGCGATTACAGTTATTCCGGCAACGCTAACTTGATGTTCAGAAGGTTTGCGGACGAATTTTTCGCTAGGTTAGGATTAGACGGATAATGACCAATTCCAAACTTGACGCATCCATGCGGCGCATAGTTCGCGAACACGGCTTGGGGAGCGTTCTTGTTTCCCTTGGCAAAATCGCTGAGGATGCCCCTCAAGAGCAAACTGCTTCTGAGTCAAAGACGGCGCTCAATCGCGGCGCTGTCCATGTGAAAACGCGCGCGTCTAAGTCGAAGCCTACTGCTACGGAATATGTCGCCAAGATGGAATTGCCCGCGGAGAAGCGGCAAGTCGCGGCCGCGTTGGCAGAGCGATTTGAGCGTAGGGACTTCCTGCCGTCATTTGGCGATATTGCCCACTTCTGCCAAAATTACGGCATTGCCGTGCCGTCGTCAAAGACACGCGCAAGCGCCATTCCGAGGGTTTTCAAGTTCATTGCGAATATGGAAACCGAAGAGGCTAAGAGGATGCTGGACAGCGGGATGTTCTCGGGACCTTCGCGGTTGGGGCCTATCGCCGACGCAATCCGCAATTACGGCAGAGCAAGCCGCGCCCCTCACACGCCGGCAAGCGCGCGGGCTTCGTCTAGCAGCAGGCGGACTGCGGCGGGGGATTCGGCTTCGGCGTAGATGCGCAGCAGCGGTTCGGTGCCGCTGAAGCGCACTAGCGTCCAGTAGCCGCCGCTGAGCAAGTAGCGAAAGCCGTCGATCGTGTCGACGCGCTCTACGCGCTTGCCGCCTAGCGATGCGGGCGCGCCGCGCTGAAGCCGCGCTTGTATGGCGGCGCGCTGGGCTTCGTCGAAGTGCAGGTCAAGGCGGTCGTAGTGGTGGGGGCCTACCTTGTCTTCAAGTTCGGCAAGCAGGTCGGCGACGCCCATGTCGGTTTTGACCATCATATCCAGCAGCATTAGGCCGCTTAGGATGCCGTCGCGCTCCGGCACGTTGCCGCGAAAGGCGTAGCCGCCGCTCTCTTCGCCCGCAAGCAGCGCATCCTCGCTCATCATTACGGGGCCGAGATACTTGAAGCCTACGGGCGTTTCGTGGACCGGGACATCGTAGATTGCGCCCAGTTTGTCGACCATGCCGGTCATGGTGATGGAGCGCACGATTGGGCCGCGCCTGCCCAGCGTGTCCAACTGGTGCATGCAGAGCAGGGCGTATGTCTGCAGCGTTGTTATGAATCGCCCGTCGTCGTCTATGACGCCCAGGCGGTCGGCGTCACCGTCGTTTGCCAAGCCTACATCCGCCGTTCTGTCGGCGACTTCGTTGATAAGCGGCTCTAGGTTGTGCGCTAGGGGTTCGGGCTGCGCCATTGCGGGGAAGGCGGGATTGGGTTCGCCGCGGATTTCGGATACGCGCGTGGAGCCGCCGTCGAGCAGTTCGGCGAAGTAGCCCGCGCCCGCGCCGTGCATAGCGTCCACGATGATGTCAAGCCCGGCGTTGCGTATAGCGGCGACATCAACGAATGATGCGATGTGCGCTAGGTAGTCGGGCAACGGGTTGAAGTATTCCAGCAGTCCGCGCGCTTCTGCGTCGGCAAGCGGCATTCGCAGCGCGCCTCTCGATGCCGCGCCGTTGATGCGCTCTTCGAGTTCGGCGACGATTTCGGGCAGCGCGCTGCCGCCGTAGTCGGGCTTGTATTTGAAGCCGTTGTACGCCGCGGGGTTGTGGCTGGCGGTGATGACGCAACCGGCGCCGGCGTCTTTCGCCACAAGGTTGTACGCCACGGTGGGCGTGGGCGCTGTTCGGTCGCACAGCAGGGTTGGGACGCCGTTTGCGGTCATCACCTCTGCCACGGCGGCGGCGAACTGCGCGGAGGCGAAGCGCGTGTCGTAGCCCACCACAAAGCCGCGCTGGGCGAGGTTGTGGGATTTCAGCAGATCGGCGGCGCCCTGAGCGCATAGGCGCACATTGTCGAAGGTGAAGTCTTCGCCGATGATGGCGCGCCAGCCGTCCGTCCCGAACTTGATTGCCATATCTGTCCCCTATACATCCGTATGCGCGTGGCTTGTGCGCCCAATTGTGTGCGGCTTGCGCGGCAATATCCAAGCGCGGCGGTTCGCTTACGCCTTGTGCGCTCGCATGTGTACGCCTGTATGCGCGATATTGCGCCGCCGCCGCCATCCGTTATGCGCCCGCCTAGCGTTAGAGGCCGGCGGCGCGCCTGAGGGCGTCGGCCTTGTCGGTGCGCTCCCAAGGCAGGTCGAGGTCGTCGCGGCCGAAGTGTCCGTATGCGGCGGTCTGCTTGTAGATGGGCTTGCGGAGGTCCAGGTCGCGGATGATTGCGCCGGGCGTGAGGTCGAAGTGTTCGTCGATGAGCGCGGCTATTTGCTCGTCGGGGATTTTGCCGCTGCCGAATGTTTCGATGGACACGGATATGGGCTTGAGCATCGCTATGGCGTATGAGACTTGGATTTCCATTCTGTCCGCAATGCCGGCGGCAACGATGTTTTTCGCCACATAGCGGGCGGCGTATGCGGCGGAGCGGTCGACTTTGGTGGGATCTTTGCCGGAGAAAGCGCCGCCGCCGTGCCGCGCAAAACCGCCGTAGGTGTCCACCAGGATTTTGCGGCCGGTGAGACCGGTGTCGCCGACGGGGCCGCCGATTACGAAGCGCCCGGACGGGTTCACTTCGTAGATGGTCTCATCGTCCAGCAGCTCAGGCGGGATGATAACGCGCGCGGCGTGTTCTATCAGGTCTTTCTTGATGGTTTCCCGCTCGACGTCTTCGTTGTGCTGGGTGCTCATAACGACGGTGTGGACGCGCTTGGGGACGCCGTATTCGTACTCTACGGTTACCTGCGATTTGCCGTCGGGACGCAGGTAGGGCAGGGTGTTTTGGGTGCGGAGCAGCGCCATTTGGCGGCAGAGTTTGTGGGACAGCGCAATGGGCAGCGGCATGAGTTCGGGGGTTTCGTTGCAGGCGAAGCCTACCATCATGCCTTGGTCGCCGGCGCCCACGGACGCTAGGTCGTCGTCGGAGTCGTCGGCTTGGTGGCGCACTTCAAGGGCGCGGCTTACGCCGCCGTCGATGTCGGCGGACTGTTCGTGAACGGATATTGCGATGCCGCATGACTGGTAGTCGAAGCCGTAAGATGAGTCTATGTAGCCGGCGTCGCGTATAGTTCGGCGGACGATGTTGGCTATGTCCACATAGGTGTCCGTGGAGATTTCGCCCATGACCACAACCAAGCCGGTAGTGGTGCAGACTTCGCAGGCGACGCGCGCCTTGGGGTCGTCGGCGATTATGGCGTCCAGGACGGCATCCGAAATCTGGTCGCAGAGCTTATCGGGATGTCCTTCGGTAACCGATTCGGATGTGAACAGGTATGATTTCGCTTCGGTAAAGGTATGGCTCAATGTATCTTCTCCTGAAAGCCCGCCGATGGTTTTTTCGATGCGGCGGCGGGCGTTGTTTAGTATTGCAGAAAGTGGTGTATATGCTGGCCGGGCTATGCGATGCCTAGCCGCTCGATATGCTCTTGGCGCAGCGCCACGAGATCGGCGCTGCCTTCGGCGATGATTTCGCCGCGCGCGTCGGCGAGGGTTGCGGCGGCGCTCATATCGCGTCCGTTTTCGCTTGTGAACCACGCCGCCGCGGTGATGCGCTCGCCGATGCGCGCCGGCTTGCGAAAACGCGTTTGCATACGGCGCATCATCGCGGTTTTGCCATCGGCATAAGGCAGGTTTTCCATTACCTCATACAGCAGCGTGGCGATGATGCCGCCGTGAACGATGCCGGGCCAGCCCTGATGCGCTTCCGCGGGCGTGAAATGGGTTACCAGGCGCTTGCCTTCGCTGCGATACGCCAGGCGCAAGCCGATTGGGTTGGCGTCGCCGCAGCCGAAGCAGTTCGGGTATGTTTTGAGTGGGCGTGATTCGGTTGAAACCATTTTGTTCGCCGCCGGTGGCGCTTTGGGGTTTGCCGTATGCTAATTCGCTTGGGGCTATGTGCCGACGTCCCAGCTAGCGAGGTACTTGGCTTGTTCGTCCGTAAGCGTGTCGATGGTAATGCCCATAGAGAGCAGCTTGAGGCGGCCAACCTCTTCGTCGATATCGCGCGGCACGTCGTACACCTGGGGCTTGAGCGCGTGCGCCGTCTGCGCCAGATGCTCCACGGCGAGCGCTTGGTCGGCGAAACTCATATCCATCACGGCGGAGGGATGGCCTTCGGCGGCGGATAGGTTGATGAGCCGTCCCTCTGCCAGCAGGTATAGCCGCCTGCCGTCCGCCATCAGGTATTCTTCCACGAATGGGCGGGCTTCCTGCTTGCTGTCCGCCATATCGTCCAGCGCCTCTATGTCGATTTCCACATTGAAATGGCCGCTGTTGGCGAGCAATGCGCCGTCTTTCATAACCGCTATGTGCTGCGCCGCCACCGCCTTCATGCCGCCGGTGAGCGTGATG
This sequence comes from Dehalococcoidia bacterium, assembly GCA_965203895.1. Lineage (GTDB taxonomy): Bacteria > Chloroflexota > Dehalococcoidia > Lucifugimonadales > JADFKI01 > Bin90. The sequence goes on from CBDBDI010000003.1 coordinate 1,692,115, forward strand.
AATATATCGCCCACGAGGGCGGCTTCGTCCATGCTCATAACTTGGTGTCCGTCCATAGCGGCTTCCAGGGCACGGGTGTGATTGACTTCGGTAACGATGACGTGCGCGCCCATGCCGCGCGCGCGCAGCGCTACGCCGCGGCCGCACCAGCCGTAGCCTGCCACCACGACTTTTTTGCCCGCCCAAAGTATGTTGGTGGCGCGGGTGATGCCGTCCAGCGTGCTTTGCCCGGTGCCGTAGCGGTTGTCGAAGAAGTGCTTGGTGTCTGCGTCGTTGACGGCGATGATGGGATAGCGCAGTCTGCCGGCTTCGGCGAGGCTTCGCAGGCGAATGACGCCGGTGGTGGTCTCTTCGGTGCCGCCGATGACGGACTCGAGGGCGTCGGCGCGCTCGGAGTGCAGCGTGGCGACGAGGTCTGCGCCGTCGTCCATCGTGATGTTGGGACTGAGGTCTAGCGTGGAGTTGATGTGCGCGTAGTAGGTGGCGTTGTCTTCGCCCTTGACGGCGAAAGTGGGGATGCCGTATTCGCTGACCAGCGCCGCCGCCACATCGTCTTGCGTGCTGAGTGGGTTGCTGGCGCAGATGGCGGTTTGGGCGCCGCCGTCTTGCAGCGCGAGCAGCAGGTTGGCGGTTTCGGTGGTAACATGCAGGCATGCGGCGATGCGAAGGCCGGCGAGCGGCTTTTCATTGGCGAAGCGCTCGCGTATTTGGCGCAGCACCGGCATTTCGCGCTCCGCCCAATGAATGCGGCGGATGCCATCGGACGCCAGGGAGGCGTCTCTGATATGCCCGCTATCCGTTCTTGTCGTCAAATTGTCCTCCTCGGTAAGGGTGAGCAGGGGCCGCCTAACGGCGTCCCGCAATGTTGTTGTTCGTATCTGTGTGTATGCCGTATATGCCGCCGCGCTAGTTGTATCCGTGAACTGCGCGGGCGTGGCGATTCAAAATTCTCGACTTAAAATTCAGACCTTCTAAGTGTTTCGCTTGGGCAGGGTTTCGCCGTCGGCGAGCGGCTCGAAGGCGGACAGCGCGGTGAAAGCGCGAAAGCGGGCGTCGATATCGGCGTCGGTCAGCGCGAGCAGCCTGTCCACGCTGAAGTCCTCTACGCAGAACGAACCCAGCGTGGAACCCAGCACGGTAGCCCTGCGATAGCCGGCCGATGTGGTGTCATCGGTGGCGGCGATGTAGCCCATAAAGCCGGCGGCGAAGCAGTCGCCGGCGCCGGTGGGGTCGACGACGCGCTCTAGGGGATACGCCGGGGCGGCGAACACCGAATCGCCCGCGAACAGCAGCGCCCCGTGCGCGCCCTGCTTGACTACCACCACGGACGGGCCCATGCTCAGGATGCGCCGCGCCGCCTTGACTAGGTTGCCTTCGCCTGAGAAATCGCGAACTTCGCTTTCTTCCATAAACAGCGCATCAACTCTGCCAATGGCTTCGGCTAAGGCGTCGGGCTTGCTCTCTATCCAAAAGTTCATTGAGTCCAGGGCGATTAGTTTGGGGCGGCGCTCCATTTGGCGGATGACGCTCAGCTGCAGTTCGGGGTCTATGTTGGCGAGGAACAGGTAGGGATTGCGGCGCTGTTCGGCGGTGAGTTGGGGGGCGAAGTCGGCGAACACATTGAGCTGCGTGTCCAGGGTGTCGCGCGTGTTCATATCGGGGTGGTATTCGCCCGCCCAGCGGAATGTGCCGCCGCTTGCACGCTGCAGTCCGCTCACATCCACGCCGCGCGCCTGCAGCAGCGCGATATGGCGCTCGTCGAAGTCGTCGCCCACCACCGCAAGCAGGCTGACCGGGGTAAAGCGGCTTGCGGCGATGGAGAAGTACATCGCGGATCCGCCGAGCGCGCCGCGGCGGCTTGCGGACGGGGTGGTTACGGAGTCGTAGGCGACTGAACCGACGACAAGCACGGACATACGGATTTTCCCCTTATAATATGCTTATGCTGATAATGCTGAGTGCTGACGGTATGGCGGCGCAAGGGCTGGTTAGCGGGCGGCAAACGATAGGCGGCGATGGGCGGCAACGGCGGGCGCGGTTGATGCTGATTTCGATACTCTGTCGACGGGATACGCCTACCGCGCGTCAATCGATGCGCGCGTCAACCGATTGCGCCTTAGATGGACGGAGCGCCGAGCGCCAAAAGCGTCGATTGCGCTAATCGTCTGCGCCGTAGCTAGTGGGCTTGCCTTGCTCGATCCAGGCGGCGGTGCCGGCTTCGATGTTATAGAGGTTTTCGGTGTCGTAGCCCATCGCCGCCGCCATCTCAGCGGCCAGTCCGCTGCGGACGCCTTGGGCGCAGATGAACAGGAGTTTCTTGTCGGTGGGGAGTTCGTCGATGCGCCCAAGCAGGTCGTCGACCGTGATGAACAGCGCATTCTTCACATGGCCTTCGGCGTACTCGTCGAGGCGGCGCACATCCACCACGATGGCGTCGTCTTGTGAGTACATCTCGGCGGCTTCGTCGATGCTGAGGCGATAGTACGGTTCGCCCTGCACTTTGGTTGGCATTATGGTTCCTCCGTTTTGTTTGCTTGAGTTGTTTGGCGTGAATGCTACGATGTGGCGGCTTGCGCGCCGTCTTGTGAATTATATGAGATGGGCAAAAAAAGACTTCCCTTGATGAGAGAAGTCAGATGCGCATATGCCGCTCTCATCTGCGAGCCGTAGAAGGCTCTCCGGAATTAGCACCGCTTCACGCACCATATGGATGCGGAAAGGTTGCCGGGCTTCGCAGGGCCGGTCCCTCAGCCACTCTTGATAAGAGAGTGTATTCGGTTGTTGAACGCCTATAATGTTACAAGACTGGAAGCGGGGTTGTCAACTTTTGGGGGACGGCGCCGCGTATGCTTGACGCCCTTGCGCTGTCCATCCACGCATTTGGTTTGGCTAAACTCCCCCGATGTGATACGCTTTGCCCGTCTAGCGGTTGACGCACACGATTGGCGCACAAGCGCGAGCCTATTCACGTCGCCGCCGCATCGCCTAGCCGAGCTAACCCACAATCAGCGCTAACAACATCTATCACCCAACAATCACCCGCTACCCACTGCTAACCTGATAAGGAGTTTGTTATGGCAAAGGTTACCGGAAGCTACCTTATAGCGAAGACGCTCAAGGAAGAGGGCGTGGAGAAGCTCTTCTATCTGATGGGCGGGCCCGACTTCGACATTGTGATGGGCTGCCAGGATTTCGGCATAGAGACGATCGACTTTCGGCATGAGCAGGCGGCGGCGTTTGCGGCGCACGCTTACGCGCGCGTTACCGGCAAGCCCGGCGTTTGCACGGCGGCAAGCGGCCCCGGCACGCTCAACCTGCTCACCGGCGTCTATGCGGCGTCTATCGACTGCGCCCCTATGGTAATCCTAGGCGGCGCAAGCGCAGTTCACGAAATCGGCAGAGAATCCTTCCAAGAGGTCGACCAAGAGCGCATTATGGAGCCGATATGCAAGTATTGGCATCGCCCCACTATGGCGGCGCGCTATCCCGAAATCGTCAGCACGGCGTATCGGCAGGCGATGTCGGGCAGGCCGGGCCCGGTGTATATCGACTGCGGCGCGGATGTGCTGTATGAAGAGGTTGAAGAAAGCGATGCGGTTGCGCCCACCCGCGCGTCGCGCAAGTCCGTTCCCGCGGGCGATGCGGCGGCGGTCAAAGAGGCGGTGGATATGCTGGCGTCGTCGGAGCGTCCCGTCATATTCGCTGGCGGCGGCGTGTTCTTCGCAGGCGCCTCGCTCGAACTGGAGCGGCTTGTGGATCTCACAAGCGCCCCCTTCTACACTGCGCCGATGTCGCGCGGCATCGTGCCGGAAGATCACGCCGTATCCTTCCAAGGCGCGCGCAGCACGGCGCTGCGAGAGGCGGACTTGGTGCTGGTCATCGGCACGCGAATGAACTGGATGGTGAACTACGGCAGGCGCTTTGCGGCAGACTCTAAGGTGGTTCAGATCGACATCGAGGCGAGCGAAATAGCGCACAACCGCGACGTCGACCTCGGCATCGTGGGCGACGCCAAGGCGGTGCTGGGACAGATGGTAGCGGAAGTGGAAGCGCGCCCCGGCGACTTCGGCGGCCGCCTGGAATCGCCGTGGATTACGCGCCTGCAGGAAGACAACGACCGCCGCGCCACTCAACAGGCGGTACTGCTCAACTCCGACCAGACGCCCATTCACCCGCTGCGCCTCTGCAAAGAGATACGCGATTTCCTAGACCGCGACGCTATCCTGTGCGTCGACGGCAACGAAATCCTGCACTTCGGACGGCAGTCATTGCCCACATATGTGCCGGGGCATCGGCTGAACTCCGGCGTAACCGGCACAATGGGCGTGGGGCTGCCCTACGGCATCGGCGCGCAGATAGCCAAGCCGGACAATCAGGTGCTGGTGCTGCACGGCGACGGCTCTATGGGAATGAACGCGATGGAGATAGACACCTGCGTGCGCTTTAACCTGCCGGTGGTAACGGTCATAAGCAACAACGCCGGATGGACGGCGCGCACGCCCGACCGCCGCAAGCCGGGTCGCGAGCTTGGCTTCACCAACTACGACGGAATGGCGCGCGAGCTCGGCGCGCACGGCGAAGAGGTTACCGATCCGGACGAAATTCGCCCCGCGCTTGAGCGCGCATTCGCGAGCGGCAAGCCCGCGGTGGTGAATGTGATAGTGGAGCCCACCGCGGCGGGCGTATCGCGCGCCTGGGGCGGCAGCCGAATGGAGTAGGCGGCGGCTCATCAGCCGTACGCTAATGCAAGGCAATGCTGGGGCGGCTTTACGATGCAGTGAAACGCCCCCGCATCACAACAAAAGTCGACGGCGCTAATCTGCCGGCGGTAACGATTGATTGCGCTAATCCGGATACAAGCCTAACTTTGAGGATAAGATAATAAAAAGGTATGATGCTTCTATACCTTTTACCCACCGCTTGCTTGTTGAGGAACAACCTTATGCTTGCGAAACTAACATCCCAAAACCGTGTTACGCTTCCCAAATCGGTGATGGCGGAATTCCCCGGCACGGAGTATTTCGAGGTCAGCAGCGAAGCCGGGCGCATTGTGCTGACGCCGGTGCGCCTTGCGCGAATCGGCGAAGTGCAGCGGAAACTTAAAGAGATTGGCATAACCGAAGCGGATGTAGCCGATGCGGTGAAATGGGCGCGCCAACAGAAGAGTTAATCGCTCCCTTGCGTACGGTTATCGATACCAATGTGCTGGTTCGTACTGGTTCTTTAGTGGAGGCAGGTTCGCCTTGTATCGCCCCCTCGCGCAAGGTATTATGCTTCTATGCCTTTTACCCACTACTCGCTTGTTGAGGAACTAATCTTATGCTTGCGAAACTGACATCCCAAAACCGCGTTACGCTTCCCAAATCGGTGATGGCGGACTTCCCCGGCACGGAGTATTTCGAGATCAGCAGCGAAGATGGGCGTATTGTGCTGACTCCCGCGCGCCGCTTCAAAAGCGCGGATGATGTGCGCGATCACATAGAGGCGCTGGGCATAACCGAAGGCGATATAGCGGACGCCGTGAAGTGGGCGCGACGGTGAGCCCAAAGCGGCTAATTCGTTGCGATTAGTTCTCGATACGAATGCGCTGTTGTCGGCTTTGGTATTCAAATCCGTTTCATCGGCTTGGATGCGCGATGCGTGGCAAGCGGGCATCGTAACGCTTTTGGTTAGCCAATACACGCGGGACGAACTTGTCCGTGTATTGCATTACCCAAAGTTTCGGTTGCCTGCGGAAGCGCGTGAAAGGTTGCTAGACGATTATATGCCATGGTGTGAAATAGTCATCGTGCCGGATCCGCCGCCCGCCATCCCTGATTGCCGCGATCCGTCGGACAAGCCTTTTCTAGAACTGGCGCTGGCGGGACAGGCGGACGCCCTTGTAACTGGGGATGGCGATCTGCTGGTGTTGGCGCCCATATTCCCCATCCCGATTATCACGCCCGTCGATCTGAAGCGGCGGTTTGACAGCTAACACCGGCTAAACAGGAAACTCAATTGACTATCAGCGCTGACAGAATAGCGCCCGACGACTACGATTTCACGGCGCATCTGACGCACTTCTGCCGCGCGCTGCGCTCGCACGGGCTGCTTATCGCGCCGTCGGAGACGGCCGATGTGGCGCGCGCGCTGAACGCCGTGGATATGATGGACAAGGGGCGCGTGTACTGGGCGCTGCGGGCGCTGCTGCTGTCGCGGCGCGACGAAATCCCGATATACGATGCGCTGTTCGAACGGTTCTGGAACTTCGATGCGCTGCCGATGCGCCCGCATATCGCATCGGACGACGACCTTGTGGGCGGCGCAAGAGAGTTTCGCCGCAGTCCAAGCATAGCGTTGCTGCCCGACGAGGACGCATCCTCGGAAAATACGCTGGTGCAGATGCTCCGCACAGGCGCAAGCGCGCGCCGCTCCCAATCCCGCAAAGACCTGTCCGCCATTCGCGCCGACGAACTCTCCGAGATTTCGCGGATAGCGGCGCAGATGGTTCGGGCGATGGCGTCGCGTCCCGGCAGACGGCGCAGGCGGCATCCGCGCAAGGGCAGTCCCGACCTGCGTGGCGCGTTTCGGCTGAATATGAGTAGCGGCGGCGATATTGTGCGAATTCCACGCAGACGTCGGATTCCCAGAACGCCGCGCCTGCTGGTGATGCTGGATGTGAGCGGCTCAATGGAGCGCCATACGCAGCTTCTGCTTCAGCTGGTATTCGCGGTATCGCATCACACCAAGCGAGTGGAGACATTCGTGTTCAGCACATCGGCGGCGCGCGTAACGCGCGAAATCGGCGCGGCGTCTTTCGGCGAGGCGCTGCGCCGCATAGCGCGGGTGGCGGCAGACTGGTCCGGCGGCACGCGCATCGGCGATTCGCTGGCGCATGTCAATACACAATACGAACACATCTTGAACCGCCATACCACCGTATTCCTGATGAGCGACGGCTGGGACACCGGCGATCCGCAGCGTTTGGCGATTGAGGCGCAGCGGATGCGGCGGCGCGCGCATCGCTTCGTGTGGCTAAACCCGCTGCTGGGCAGCGCCGACTACGAGCCGCGCACGCGCAGCCTGCAAGCCGCAATGCCGCACATCGACTGCCACGCATCGGCGCGCGATATAGAGAGCCTGAGACGGCTGCCGGGGTTGCTGCGATAAGGCGGCCGTATGGTCGACTGCTGCCGGGATTGCTGCGATAAAGTGCTAATGAATGGCGTCGGCGGGATTATGGATGAGCGATTCTGCGCTTTCACAGCGCCATAGGCGGGCTTGCAAATCCGCGCTTGCCCGTCTATGGTGTAGTTTAGTTAAGGGGGACGCGATGATAGCCAAGGTAACATCTAATCGTCAGATTACATTTCCCGCGCAAGCGTTGGACGCTTTGGGAATAGCGCCCGGCGATCATCTTGCGGTTGAAGAATGCGCTGATGGGGTCATTTTGCGCCCAAGGCGGGTTGTTCGGGAGCGTCTAGCGCCATTGCGCGACAAACTCCGCCCCGGACACGCCCCATTTGACATTCAAGCGTTTCGTGAGCAGGTGCATGACTCGTCGCTTCGGGATTGATACTTCCATTCTAGTGCGGCTGCTTACTGGCGAACCCGCCGCAGAGTTCGAGCGGTGCGTGGACGAATTGAGCGCTTTGGTTGAAAATGAAGGCGCAGAAATCTTCGCGTCCAATCAAGTTATCGGAGAGGCGTATATCGCAGTTCAGCATCACTACGGGGTTAGTAGAAGCGATGCCCGCTCCGGTATGTTGGACGTGTTGCGCGGCGGGTTAGTTTCTCCACTAAACGGACATTCTGTTTTGGATGCGCTGCAAGCATCCGACAGCCCCGGTCTGTTTGATCGCCTTATAGCCGACGACTATAACCGCGCAGGGTTGGTGGTATTGACGCTGGACCGAAAAATGTCCCGCTTGCCACAATCTCGATTGTTGTAGTGAGTTGCTACTAAGTCAATGTAAGAGTTCGAAGACCTGCTGTGATTATTATGGATTACTCCGTCATAGTTCACGAAGCCGAAGAGGGCGGTTATTGGGTAGAAGCGCCGGCACTGCCGGGCTGTTACCTCTCAGGGCGAAACCCTTGACGATGCGCTTGATAATGTCAAAGAAGCCATTGCGCTCTATTTGGAAGCGCTTATGGATGACGATAGGCGCATTCCTATGGATTCCGATGTGGTATTCCATGTAACGGTTCCGGTCGAAGCATAACGGCGGCGACCGCGCAATTTCGGCGCGCATACTATCGGAAGGGGGTTGAATATGGCGGCAACTGACACTACCACTGCTGCGACAACCACGGTTGCATATCCCGACTGGAGCTTCATTGAAGACCCGGAGCCGGTGGAGGACGCTATGCAGCAGGAGCTGGCGATAGAGTACATAGTGAGCGCGCTCCGCAGCCACTACCGCGGCCTTGACGATGTGCTGGTGTCGGGCGCGGCCGGCTACCTGTGCTACGACCGCCGCACGCTCACCGCGCGGGTTGTGCCGGATTGCCTAGTGGCATTCGGGGTTGCCGCCGCCGCTATCCGCGAGCGCAACGCATACCTCATATGGGAAGTGGGCAAGGCGCCGGACTTTGTGGCGGAGGTGGCGTCGGCAAGCACAGCGTCCAACGATCTTGGCAGAAAGCGCGAGTTGTACGCTCGGATTGGCGTGTCGGAATACTGGCGCTTTGACGCCACGGGCGGCAGTCTGTACGGCAGCCCGCTTGTGGGCGAGCGCCTTATGGGCGACGAGTATCAGCCGTATGAACTTCACACCGACGCTGACGGCGCAGTCTGGGCGCATAGCGAACTGCTGAACCTCGACTTTCGCTGGGACGGCGAAATGTTTCGAGTACGCGATCCTATAACGGGCGAAGACATAAACACATTCAGCGAAGAGCGCGATGCGCGTGAAATGGACAGGGTGGCGTGGCTTGCGGCGGAAGCGCGCGCGGATGCGGAGCGTGATGCGCGCGAAAGAGAGCGGCAAGCCCGCCTAGATGCCGAAGCGCAAGCCCGCGCGTTGGCAGATGAACTCGAGCGTCTGCGCCGGCAGATGGGTTCGCGCGACGACTGAACCGCAAAGCGCTGACATAGCATTTGCGTTGCTATCGTCCCCGCAACCCCATTCCGCGATATGCCCGCCATCCCCCGCCGCGCGCCGTTGCGTATTGGTGCTGCGAGCGCTCAAAACTCGTTAGCCCCCGCCGTCTCTTGGTGTACAATTATTGTCAGATATACCAACACGGCGGGGTGAATATATGCCTGACTTTCAAATTGTTTCCGATTTTGCGCCGACGGGCGATCAGCCTCATGCGATCGACAAGGCCGCCGCCGGCCTCGACGAAGGCTTGCGCCACCAGACATTGCTGGGCGTTACGGGCAGCGGCAAGACATTCACTATGGCGTGCATCATCGAGAAGGCGCAGCGTCCCACGCTCGTTATCGCGCACAACAAGACGCTCGCCGCTCAGCTCGCCACCGAGTTCAAAGAGTTCTTCCCCAACAACGCCGTGGAGTATTTCGTAAGCTACTACGACTACTACCAGCCCGAAGCCTATGTGCCGCGCACCGATACCTACATAGAGAAGGACTCCGACATCAACGAAGAGCTGGACAAGCTTCGCCACGCCGCAACAAGGGCGCTGCTCACGCGCCGCGATACGCTCATAGTGGCGTCCGTGTCCTGCATATTCGGCTTGGGATCGCCCGAAGAGTATCAGAGCTTCGTGGCGTATGTGCGGCGCGGGGAAGAGCGCAGCCGCGCCCACCTGATACGCCAGCTGGTGGATATGCAGTATGAGCGCAACGATATGGACTTTGCGCGCGGCAAGTTTCGCATCCGCGGCGATACGATGGAAGTCCTGCCCGCATACGAAGAACTGGGCATCCGCATCGAGTTCTGGGGCGACGAAGTGGAGCGCATTATGGTGGTGGATCCGCTCACCGGCGAGCTGCTGGGCGAGCGCGAAGACATCGAGATTTACCCCGCCAAGCACTTCGTTACATCGCAGGAAAAGATGAACCTCGCCGTCAAGGACATAGAGGTGGAACTGGCGCAGTGCGTCGCGGACTTCAAGGCACAGGGCAAGCTTCTGGAAGCGGAACGGCTGGAGTCGCGCACGCGCTACGACATCGAGATGATGCAAGAGACGGGCTATTGCGCCGGCGTAGAGAACTACTCCCGCCACCTAGCGCGCCGCGCCGCCGGCAGCAAGCCCTACACGCTTATGGACTACTTCCCGCAGGACTACCTGCTGTTCGTTGACGAATCGCATATGACGCTGCCGCAGATACGCGGGATGTACCGCGGCGATCAGTCCCGCAAAGAGACGCTTGTGGAGTTCGGCTTTCGGCTGCCGTCGGCGCTGGACAACCGCCCGCTCAACTTCGGCGAGTTCGAAAACCATGTGAACCAAGCCGTCTATGTGTCCGCCACGCCCGGCACGTATGAACACGAACACAGCCAGCAGGTCATAGAGCAGGTCATACGCCCAACCGGGTTGCTCGACCCACTGGTAGAGGTCAAGCCCACCGAGGGGCAGATCGACGACCTGCTCTATCAGATACGCGCGCGCATCGCCAAAGGGCAGCGCTGCGTCATCACCACGCTGACCAAGCGAATGGCGGAAGAGCTCTCAGACTATCTGCGCGAAATGGGCGTGAAGGTGCATTACCTGCATTCGGAGATTGACACGCTGGAGCGCAGCGAAATCCTGCGCGATCTGCGGCTCGGCGTGTACGATGTGGTGGTGGGCATCAACCTGCTGCGCGAGGGCATAGACCTGCCCGAAGTCAGCCTCGTCGCCATCTTGGACGCCGACAAGGAAGGCTATCTGCGCTCGCTCACCGCGCTTGTGCAGACCATCGGCAGGGCGGCGCGCCATATCGAGGGCAGCGTCATTATGTACGCCGACCGGGTTACCGACTCTATGAAGAACGCCATTGAAGAGACGGAGCGCCGCCGCCGCATCCAAGAAGCCTACAACCGCGAGCGCGGCATCACGCCGCAGGGCATCCAAAAGTCGGTGCGCGACATCACCGAGCGCGTCAAGGCGGTAGCCGAAGAGAGCGCCCCCTACGTTACGCACGGCGACCTGCCCAAAGACGACATCATGCGCCTCATCAAAGACTTGGAATCGCAGATGAAAAGCGCATCGCGCGCGCTGGAGTTCGAAAAGGCGGCGCTGCTGCGCGACCAGATAGTGGATCTGCGCAAGGCGATGGAGGGGTAGGGGGTGGCGCAAGCGGCAAGCGGCAAAGGCGCATCCAAGAAAATCCCTGCCCTAAGTTCGCGATTATCGTCAACTTCAATCAAACATATGTACACATACCATAGGTTTGGTGTGATATAATGCGCCCAACCGACTTGCCATATACCTATATTCGAGGCAACGCCCTATGGCTTGGCTGCAAGCGTATTTGCCGTCGCCAGCCCTGTTTGCCTTCACATCAAGCGTAGAGTGTAATCCACAAAAGGCGTGTACAGGTCAGACACGCATGGAACCATGATGTATGACTAAGATAACTAAGGTCAAAGCGCTCATAAACCTGCTTGGCGATAACGGCGGCGCGGCAAGCTGGCAATACATCTATGAAAACATAGAGCGGTACTATCCAAACGCCAAAGCCGCAAAGAGCTGGGACGCCGCCCTCAGAGGCGTGTTGTATCGCGAATGGCAGAACGGACGCCACTTCAAGCGCATCGGACTCGGCGTCTATGCTCTTATAGACTATCAAGAACAAGAAGTCGTTGAGCGCATCATGACGGACGAAGTTCGGATGCACTCATACATAGAGGGGCTGCTTGTAGAGACCGGCAATCATGAGAACTACGATACCTACTGCTCCGACAAGACCGCCGTATTTCAAGGGAATGTGCCTATCGGTCAATTGTCGTCCATAGACGACATCCCCGACTTCACTTATCCGGAGATAATACAAATAACCAAGCGAATCGACGTCGTTTGGCTCAACAAAGATGGCTACAAGTTTCCCAGAAAAGCCATCGAAGTGGTGAACAGCATCGGCACTTTGGAGCAAGCGCTGAACCGCATGTACCAGATTAAAGAGTTCCAAACGGATTTCTTGATAGTCTCTCCACATAAGTTTGTGAACAGGATAACCCGAAAGCTCAGGCAGGAGCCTTATTCCATTCACAGCGGAAGGTTTGAAATCAGGAACTACGAGCAAATTATCGCCTACCACCGAAGCCTCCTAGAGGTGGAGCGTTTAAGGTTTTAGGAATGCGCGTAGGCATTGGGCTTTCGCGCATTCCTAAGAACGGAAGCGGTGAATTAGCAAAGGAGAGCAACTTATATGAAGGTAACTATTGAAATCGATTCGGAAACCATCGAGGAAGTTCTGGAATTCGCCCAGCTAAACTTGGACTGCCTTAACGTGGAAGAGTTCAAGGATGTCCAAGAAAGCGTGTGCGCCATTTACAAAGCCTTCTACGCCGCCAAGCGCGAAGCCGTTAATGCGCCATCCTAGACTTGGACGCATTCCTGGATAACGGCGCTGATGGGATATTCATTGCGGACAAGCGCGCCGTCAAAGCCTCATCCCGAATTCAGTTTTCCAAATCAGAACCCGACTACCTCATATTCCAAAGAGAAGGTCTGCTAAGGCGGCGCTTTGTGATGGAGCTGAAGGACGGCGACACATTCGACACCAAGAAATCCCAGCGGCGAGGTCGAAACGCTTAAAGAGTTCACCCGCTCCGTAGGTTCCACACTCACATACTCAACCGAATTCAAGATTTGCTCATTCAATCAAACCGACAAACAGGCAATCGTAATCGGCTTCAAACAGACCGTTACCGAAGCGCAAGTTTGGACGGGCAGAGAGTTCTGCGAACTGATGGGTTTCGACTACGACGCCATACTCGAAGATCGCAAATCGGACGCGGCAACCAACCGCAGGTTCCTAGTAGAGCAGCTTCTGAACATCCCGGAAATCAGGCAAATCGCCGAGGATGTCCTAAATCCCGAAGCATAATCTCCTAATCCGTCCTAAAAAAACTATCGCACAGAATATAGTGAGTTTGTCCTATTAACAATTGCGGCATTGCCGAATGTGCGATGCCGGACGACGGAAATTTCCCGCTCCTGTGGCTATTGCTGCTGTTAATCCCACTTGCGGCGCGGTGCTGCACGGGGACGCTCCAAACGCAAATATGCAGAGGCGCAAAGGGTTAGGGCAATGGGACATCGACAGAATTTCTCTATGAAGAACCGATGGGGATGTGTTAATGTTTTGTAGGGGATGTTGTGATTTCTTCTGCGAAATTCTGGATAGGCATCGGTTTGAGCGCGGCGCTGATAGCGCTGTTTCTGCTGACCGTCGACGTGCGCCATATGCTGGCGGCGCTGGCGCAGGCTAACTACGTCTATGTGATCCCCGCGATTGCGCTATACCTGATAGCGGTGGTGTTTCGGACGATGCGCTGGCAGGCGCTGCTGGGGCATATGAAGCATGTGGGCGTGCGCCGTCTGTTCCCGGTGGTGGTGGTGGGCTATATGGCGAACAACATTCTGCCGATGCGGTTGGGCGAGCTGGTTCGGAGTTACTATCTGGGCGAGCGCGAGGGCATAAGCAAGACGGCGTCGCTGACTACGATATTCGTTGAGCGCATGCTGGACGCGCTGACGTTGCTGTTCTTCATAGCGGCGATAGCGCTGTTCGTGCCGCTGTACGGGCTTGCTGAGGGATTGGGCGAGTGGTCGGGCGTGGCGTGGCCGTTGCTGGCGGCGGCGTTCAGCGTGCCGTTTGTGGCGGCGTTTGGCGCGCTGGTGGCGTTTGCGGTATTCCCCGATCGCGCGCGCGCCATAGCGCTGACGCTGATCCGGCCGCTGCCTCAGCGCTTCGAGTCGATAGCGCGCCATCTGATCGACTATTTTCTGCACGGGCTAACATCGCTGCGCAGTCCCAAAACGCTGGCGCTTCTGTTCGTGCTGTCCATTCCCGTATGGCTGTTCGAGGCGGGGCTGTTCTATATGGTTGGGCTATCGTTCGACCTGGATAGCGCATACGGCAGCCCGATGCAGATGGCGATTGCGATGGTTCTGGTATCGGCGGTGGCGAATTTGGGCGCCTCGGTGCCGGGTTCGCCGGGCGGCATCGGCTTGTTTGAGTTAATCACGCGCGAGACGCTGCTGCTGCTGCCGCTTGCGGTGGTGGACAGATCGGCGGCGGCGGGTTTCGCCACGGTTACGCACGCCTTGCTGCTGCTGGTGATGATAATTCCGGGGCTGGCGTATCTTTGGACGGAGAATGTGTCGCTGCGGCGGTTAGTGCGGACTTCGCGGAGCGCAACGGCCGACGGCTCAGGCGCTTTGAGCGGGCCGCGCGTCGGCGAGGGATAAGGCTAGGGAAGGGATAGGCTATGCGCGTAGGGATAATCGGCGCGGGCGCGGCGGGACTGGCGGCGGCGTATGAGCTGGGACTGCAGGGACATCGCGCGGCGGTGTATGAGCGCGCTGATTTCCTGGGCGGGCAGGCATCTACCTTCGATGTGGGCGGCGCGCGGCTTGAGAAGGGCTATCACCACTGGTTCACCAGCGATACGGACATTGTTGACCTTACGCATGAAATTGGGCTTGGGCATCAAGTTCGTTGGATAGACTCCAGCGTCGGCACGCTTTGGGACGGTAGGATTTACCCATTCGTTACGCCGATGGATCTGCTGAAGTTCACGCCGCTGAGTCTGCTCGACCGCATGCGCTTGGGCTTGACTACGTTGTACTTGCAGCGTCAGAAAGACTTTCGCAAGTATGAGGGAATTACGGCGGACGAATGGCTGCGGCGGCATTCGGGCAAGCGCGGGTATGAGGTGTTTTGGGGTCCGATGCTGCGCGGCAAGTTCGGCGACGACTATTATAAGGATGTGGGGATGGCGTGGATGTGGGGCAAGGTGCAGACGCGGGTGAAGTCGCGCGGCAAGGGAATGGTGAAAGAGAAGCTGGGCTATCCGATAGGCAGCTTCGGCGAAGTGTTCGACGTGCTGGCGGACAAGGCGCGCGAGCTGGGCGGCGAGGTTTATCTGTCGGCGGCCGTGGAGCGAGTGGACGCGCGGGACGGCAAGTCGGTCGGGATGCGCGTGGCGCTGGACGGCGGTTCGGCGCGAGATGAGCGCTTTGACGCCGTTATCGCCACAACGCCGTCGTATCTTTTTCCAAGACTGGTGGACGGGCTGCCGGCGGACTACCTGCGGCGGCTTACGGATGTGAACTATATGGCGGCGGTGCTGGTGATTCTGGTGCTGGATCGGCCGCTTACGAATGTCTATTGGCTGAATGTCGCCGACCGCTCCATTCCGTTTGTGGCGGCGATAGAGCATACCAACCTGATTGGGCCGGAGCATTACGGCGGCAAGCACATCGTCTATCTGTCCAACTATCTGAGCACGGATCACCCGATGTTTCGGATGGGACACGATGAGATTTTGCGGGAATACCTGCCGCATCTGCGAAAGATAAACCCGGACTTCAATCCGTCTTGGATAGAGACGAGTTACCATCATCGGGTAGGCGCAGCGCAGCCTATCATCGGGACGAACTACAGCGAGCGCATACCCGCGCACCGCACGCCGTTTAGGGGGCTGTATCTCGCCAACACCACGCAGGTGTACCCGGAGGATAGAGGGACGAACTACAGCGTGCGAATGGGGCGCGAGGTGGCGCGGATGGTAATGGGGGATTTGGGGTAAGACTGGGCGGGAGTTGCGGCGCTGCGTAAAATCGGCATTATGATGTATAGCGATTGCGCCGTGCGCGAACCGATTGGCAGGGGGCTTGCAGATGGACATAGGCGAGCTGACGCGAATTAATCGCGACGAGATCCTTCGCTTCGCCTATATGCGCGGCGCTTCGAATGTGCGCGTGTTCGGCTCGGTGGCACGCGGCGACGCCGATGAGCGCAGCGACTTGGATCTGCTAGTGAATATGGACGACGGCAGGAGTCTGATGGATCTTTGCGGATTCTTGACCGACGTAGAGGAACTCTTGGGGCGCAAAGTGGATGTGGTTGACGAAGGCGGGCTTAGCCCTTATCTGAGAGATCGCATTTTGGCAGAGGCAAAACCGCTGTGAGAGACGCCGAAAAGGATAACGCCGTACTCTTGCCCGGCGACGTGAATCCGCATGCTAGAAGCGCGCTAGAAGGTTGCGTTTGCGGGGCTTGGCAAGTATCCTATTAGGCGGTGAATATCGGGCGTGGGATAGCCTCAGTCAAGCGTAAGGAGCTTGCCCGTTGAGTGCGCAGAACGATGCGCTTAGGGAGCGCGTGAAACTTGCGATTGCATCGCAGACGAAGACGAACGTCAATGTGCTGTCTTCGCTGCATGCGGTGCTGGACGATTTGGGCTACATTCCGGATATGGCGATAGAAGAGGTAGCCGATTATACGCAGACCACGATAAACGAAGTTTGGGGCGTGGCGTCGTTCTACACCAACTTCAGGTTCACGCCGCCGGGCGATAATGTGGTCGAGATATGCTGGGGCCCTACCTGCCATCTGCTTGGCGCGCCCGAAATCTTGAGCGCGGTGATGGCTGATCTTGGGCTTGCGGACGAAGGCGAAACGGCGGACAACGGCGTTAGCCTTAAGTACAACACCTGCCTGGGGGCGTGTTCGCAGGCGCCTGTTATGATGGTGAATCATCGGCTCGCGGGGCGCATCAACGTCGATTCGGCGCTGCGTCGCGTGGGCGCGCTTCGGGGCTCGTCGCGAAACGGCGGCGGTCATTAGGTTTTCCCTGCGCCTGCCGTGCTCTGATTGAACGGGGCGGCGTTTCGGCGGGTATAGGCGATACGGAGATGCTAGGATAGGCTATGCCTCAGTATGAGGAATTGAAGGCGCAGGCGGACAGCCGTTGGCAGCAGCTGACGGCGGGCAACAAGCCGTGGGCGCGTATCGGCACGGCTATGTGCGGACACGCCGCGGGCGCATTCGAAGTACGCGACGCTCTTAGGGCAGAGCTGGATAGGCAGGGCGTCGACGCCAACATCGACGAAGTGGGATGCCTAGGCATCTGCTACGCCGAACCGCTGGTGGATATACAGAAGCCGGGCGGTTCGCGCCTGTTCTTCGGCAATGTCGCGCCGGACGACGTGCCTGGCATTGTCCGGGATGTGTTGGTGAATGATACGCTGCCGAGCGCCAATCTGCTGGGGTATCTGGGCGATACGCCGATAGACGGCGCTCCGAACCTCGCCGATCTACCGGGCATCAAGATGCAGCATCGAATTGCGTTGCGAAACGCCGGCGTTGCCGCGCCCTCCGACATCATGCAGTACATCGCCAACGGCGGCTATTCGGGGCTGCATAGAGCGCTGTTTGAGATGCAGCCGGAAGAGGTAATCAAAGAGGTCACGGACTCTGGGCTGCGCGGCAGGGGTGGCGCGGCGTTTCCCACCGGCGTGAAGTGGAGCTTTATGGTGCGCTCCGATCCGCCCAAGTATATCCTGTGCAACTGCGAAGAGGGCGATCCGGGCGCTTACAACGATAAGGGCATTCTGGAAAGCGATCCGTACACGCTGCTTGAGGGTATGTGCATCGCGGGCTACGCCACGGGCGCCACAAACGGGTTCGTGTTTATTCGGCACGGACACGATGGGCCGATAAGCCGCACGGAGCGCGCGATAGAGCAGGCGTATGAGTACGGACTGCTTGGGCGGAACATCCTGAACTCCACATTCAACTTCGATATAGAGGTGGCGCTGACGGGCGAATCGTATGTGGCGGGCGAAGAGACGGCGCTGATGGAGGCGATCGAAGGGCATCGCTCGCAGCCTCGCTATCGGCCGCCGTTCCCCGCGGCGTTTGGCGTATGGGGAATGCCCAGCACAATCAACAATGTGAAAAGCCTATCGTATGCGCCCGAAATCATAGCCAAGGGCGCCGAATGGTTTTCGTCCATCGGCGTCAGCCGAAGCGCTGGCACCGCGATTGTGTGTCTCAACGGCAAGGTGAAGTATCCGGGCTTGTACGAAGTGCCGATGGGGCTGACGCTTGGGCAGGTCATCAACGACATCGGCGGCGGCGTTCCGGACGGCAAGCGCCTGAAGATGCTGCAGACGGGCGGGCCGCTCGGAGGCGTGCTGGGCGCTGACAGCCTAGGCGTTCACATCGACTTCGATGAGATGCGCGAGGCGGGCGCTATATTCGGCTCCGGCGGCGTTATCGTCATAGACGAAGACACCTGCGCCGTGGACATTACGCGCAACCTGGTGGCGTTCACGCAGTACGAATCGTGCGGCAAGTGCTTCCCCTGCCGCCTGGGAATGGAGCAGCTTCTAGAGGTGGTCAACCGCGTAGCGCGCTTCGAGAGCCGCCCGTCGGATCTTGACCTTATGCGCAACATAGGCAGGACGATGGAGTCGAGCTCGCTGTGCGGGCATGGGCAGCTAGGCTTTGGGCCTATACGCTCGGCGTTGCAACACTTTGAGGCGGACTTTATGGCGCATATTCAGCAGAAGCGCTGCCCCACGGGGAGCTGCCTTCGCCCTGCGGTCTATCCCAAGAACACCCGCCCCTACGCTATGGACGCTGTCAGCGCCCCGATGCCGCAGCCGATTGTGAACAGCGCATAAGCCGCCAAAAGCCTGTTGCTGCGCGGATGCGCCGACGGGCGTCCCCGCTAAACGGAGATGAGTATGGCAGACCAGATCAGCCTGACGATAGACGGCGTTGAGGTAAAGACGGATCCGGGCAAGATGGTAATACAGGCGGCGATGGACGCCGGGATGTACATTCCGTATCTGTGCTACTACCCGGGGATGAAGCCTTTCGGCGCCTGCCGCATGTGTGTGGTGAAGGCGGAAGCGCCCGGACGCGACGGCGAATATCGACCCCTGCCGGGCAGTCCGGCATCCTGCACCACGCCCGTTATGGAAGGCATGCGCGTTACCACCAACTCCGACGACATCGTTGAGCTTCGGCGCGGGATTATGGATCTTCTCATATCGGAGCATCCGCACGGCTGCCTCACCTGCCACCGCATCGAACTCTGCGGACCCTCCGACATCTGCCTGCGCCATGTATCGGTCAACGATAGGTGCGTAACCTGTCCCAAGAACGAGCGCTGCGAACTCAAAGACACCGTGCGTTTCCTAGAAATGGATATGGAATCGCCGCTGAGTTACAACAACCGCAATATGCCGCTTGCGGTCAGCGATCCGTACTGGGATATGGATATGAACTTGTGCATCGTCTGCGCGCGCTGCGTGCGAGTGTGCGACGAAGTTCGCGGGGACAGCGCGCTGACACTGCTGCAGCGCTCCGACCGCGTGCTGATTGGCACATCGCAGGGCACGTCGCTGCTGGAGTCGGGGTGCGAATTCTGCGGCGCTTGCATCGACGTGTGTCCCACGGGCGCGCTTGTGGAGCGCAAGTACAAGTGGGACAAGGCGGTCGACACCGTCAAAAGCGTCTGCCCTCACTGCCCGGTGGGTTGCCAAATGAATATGGAAGTTGATAAGCGCAATCGGCTTATCCGCCCCACAACCGATATTCACGCCCCCGCCAATCAGGGGCAGATGTGCTTTAAGGGCAAGTTCGGGCTGGACTTTGTGAACAACGCGCGGCAGCGCATTGGCAAGCCGCTTGTGAGGCGGGACGGCGCGCTGACTGAAGCGTCTTGGCCAGATGCGCTGGACGCCGTGGCGCAGCGGCTCGATGATTTCAGGGACGACGGCTATGCGCTTGTGGTTTCGCCGCGCGGCACGAATGAAGACAACTACATCGCGCAGAAGTTCGCGCGCGCCGTGATGGGCAGCAATACGATTGACATATCGTCCAACCTGCGCCCCGAACTGACCAAGCCGCTGGGCGAACTGCTGGGACGTCCCGCCGCCACGAACACTATCTGGGAGCTTGAGCGCGCGAGCGCAATCCTGGTGGTGTCCTCCAATATGACCGAAGAGCAGAATGTGATGGCGGTGCCAATTAAGAAAGCGGTTAGTGCTGGGGCGGCGCTCATCGTGATGGATCAGCGCGAAACTGAGCTTGCGCGCGTCGCCAAGATATGGCTGCGCCCGCGCCCAGGCAGCGAAACGCTGCTCATCGGCGGCATGCTGCGCGTCATAATGGAAGAATCGCTCGACGACCACGAATTCATCGCCAACGAATGCGACAATTTGGACGAATTCAAGAACAGCCTTTGGGCGTTTGACCTGCTGAGAGTGGAACGGCTCACAGGCTTGCCGCAGACCGACATTCGCGCCGCCGCCAGGGAATTCGCCGCCGCCAAGCCGGGCGCTATCCTATACGCGCTCGAGACGCTTGCGCCCGATCTGCGCGAAGACTGCGTGCGCGCATTGGTGAACCTCGCGCTGGTGAGCGGAAGCTTGGGCAAGCCTTCATCCGGGCTTTATCCGTTGTTCCTCGGCGCAAACGAACAGGGTTCCAAGGATGTGGGATGCGCGCCCGACCATCTGCCGGGCTATCGCGATGTTGCGGACGATGCAGCGCGCCGCCGCTTCGAGCAGGCGTGGGACACCGAACTGCCCTCGCGGCCGGGCGTTGGCATACGCGAGTACGCGGACGCAATCAACAACGGCGCAATCAAGGCGCTGCACATCATCGGGGACAGCCCGAACTTCACCAACGGCGAACTGGGCGAGTTTGTAGCCGCCGCCGAGAATCTGGACTTTCTGCTTGTGCAGGATACCTTCCCCAACGAACTGACTGAAATCGCGGATGTTGTTCTGCCTTCGATGACCTTCGCTGAGAAGGCGGGAAGCTACACCAACATAGAGCGCCGCGTGCAGCTGCTGAAGCCGGCGATAGGCGCGCGCAACGATGCAGACGCCGATTGGCGCATACTTTGTCAGATTGCCCGCCGAATGGGCGCCGACGGGTTTGAGTTCGCCGACGCGGAAGACGTGTTCGACGAATTCAACAACCTGTGGCAGCCCTACGGCGGGATTACCTACGATAGGCTGCGCTCCGAAAGCCTGTTGTGGCCCTGCCCGGCGATTGATATGGTCGACACGCCGCGTCTGTACGCCGAAGGCTTCCGCAATCGCAGCGTGGCACTGACGCCGCTTAAGTTCGCAGAGCCGCCGTCGCATTCCGACGAAGAGCGCCCGTTCATGCTGGCGAGGGGGCGAGTGCTAAATCAGCCGGAGCGCCCGATTGCGATACACCAGGATAGGGGACGCAACTACATCAGCCGCGATGATGTGATAGAGGTTCATCCGCAAGACGCCGCGGCGCTAGGCATCGCAGAGGGCGATAGCGTAGAGGTTCACACGGCGGACGGCGTCGCGCGCGGTACGGCCGCCTTGATCGGCGCGCAGCCTGGGCTGCTGTCGGTTACCACGCTGTTCGGGCAGATGATAACCGACATAGAGCGGTCGCGCGACCCGGATCCGATGCTGAAAGTCCCCGCGCTGCCGTTGCTGCCCGCAAGCATCGTCAAAGTCGAGGCGGCAATGGCGGCCGCCGATTAGACGCCGCGCGTCGCATTGCCCAACATAACCCCAATAGCCGAACCGCTTACTTCGAAAGCGCGCCTTAATAGCGGATATAAACGCCGATGGAAATGAAAATGAACGAATGGAGAGTGTTACGCAATTGACCACGATGAGGGGGCGGCGGCTCGCTCCGAAACTAGCCGAAACCACGATTTTGAGACGCGAGGAACTTACATCGGATCTTTGGCTTATGTGGCTGCAAAAGCCTGAAGGCTTCGCCTTCAAGCCGGGCCAGTATTGCACCATCGGCGTCGACGGCATTGAGCGCGCCTACTCCATCGCATCCGCTCCGCACGAAGAAGACTTGGAGCTTTTCATTGAGCTTGTGCCATACGAAGAGGGCGGGCATCTCACCCCGCTGCTGTATGCGCTGCAGTACGGCGACAGGGTAACCATACGCCCCAGGGCTAAGGGCATCTTCACATTCAATCCCAATTTCAAGAACCATGTGCTGGTAGCCACGGTTACGGGCGTTGTGCCATATGTGAGTTACCTGCGCGACTACCTGCATCGCGGCGAAAGCGGGCATCGCTTTTATGTGCTTGAGGGTGCAAGCTACATGGACGAATTCGGCTATGACGACGAGTTCATTCGCTTGGCGTCGCAACGCCCCGATCTGCTGACATTCATTCCCACCGTCAGCCGCCCGCAGGATGCGCGCAACGCCGCCTGGCAGGGCGAAGCCGGGCGCGTCAACACTATCGTCGAGGCGCAAGTCGAACGGCTTGGCTTGAAGCGGGAAGACACGCTGATATACGCCTGCGGCCATCCGGGGATGATCGAGGATGTGAAGGCGCGCATGATCCCGCGCGGCTATTCGGTGGACGAAGAGCGCTTTTGGAAAGAGGACTAGCATGCCCAATCCGCCTATCATTCGCAGAATAACGCTTACCCAATACCGCTTTCCGCTGCAGGATGTAACCGCCGATCTTGCATTCGCCGCCGGCCCGTTCTATTCGCCGGGCAGCAAATCGCAGCGCGCTTGCACCGCGATACGCATAGACACCGACGCCGGCGTCAGCGGCGAATACATCAGCGGCACGCCCGCCACGCTTGAGCAGATCCAGATGTTCGCGCCCTTCCTCATCGGCAGAAACGCGCTTGACCGCGAGCTCTTCTATCGGCAGGCGAAGATGATCCTCCGCAAGCATGACCGAATGGGCATCGGCCCTATCGACATCACGCTGTGGGACTTGGCGGGCAAACTCTTCGACGCGCCAATATACCAACTGCTGGGCGGCTATCGGCAGAAGTTCCCCTGCTACGCCAGCACTTACCACGCCGACCGCGCCCCCGACGGTCTCAGTTCCCCCGAAGCCTACGCCGATTTCGCCGAGCAGTGTCTTGAACTCGGATACAAAGGCTTCAAGATACACGGTTGGGCGGCCGTGCCCATAGAGCGCGAAATAGAGACGATTCGCGCCGTCGGCAAGCGCGTGGGCGGCAAGATGGCGCTTATGACGGATCCGTGCTGCGTCTATGACACCTACGGCGACACGCTTCGCGTGGGTTTGGCGTGCGACGAGCAGAACTTCTTCTGGTATGAGGATCCGCTGAACGACGGCGGCGTATCGCTGCAGGCATACAAACGCCTGCGCCAGTCCATCAAGACGCCTCTGCTGCAGGGCGAGCATGTACATATGGTAGAAGGTCATACCGATATGGCGGCGGCCGAAGCCACCGACTTTTGGCGCGCCGATCCCGAATATGACGGCGGCATAACCGGCGTGATGAAGATAGCGCACGCCGCCGAAGGGTTCGGGATGGATGTCGAGCTTCACATCGCCGGCCCCGCGCAGCGCCACTGCATGGCGGCGATGCGAAACTCCAACTTCTATGAGATGGGCTTGGTGCATCCGCGCTTGGCGGGCAACGCGCGCATGCCGGTGTACAAAGACGGCTACTCCGACGGCCTCGATGCGATAGACGCCGACGGCTGCGTATCCGTGCCGCAAGGTCCCGGCTTGGGCGTGGAGTACGACTGGGCGGGCATAGAGAAGTACAAGGTCGGCGAAATCGTCATAGATTAGTAGCGCCGCCGGCCGAACAATCGCGCGTGAGGCGCTACCCCGTTCTTTCGTCCGTACATCACATTTGCCTGCGCTTTCCTATGCTTATGGACAGTAGGCGCAGCGTTATCGACGGCGGCGAATAATTCCACGCAAATGGGCGTTCACGCCCGGTTGACTTTGTGGTTATAATGGGGGGGGCTTGGGTAGCGCAATCCCGCGCAGACATCCAAATCCGTTATCCGTTAATCCGCTACACAGCGTTACATAGGGAGGAATGCGATATGAAATCGGACAGGGCGCTTGTGGCGCATCTGATGCGGCGCGCCGGCTTCGGGGCTACGCCCGCTGAACTCGATGCGCTGACCGCTGACAAGACTTACGAAGAGATTGTGGATGACCTCGTCAATCCTGACCGCTTCCCGCAGATGGACGACTCGTTCATCGAGCGCTACTACGGCGGCGAGCTCGTGGCGGTGCATGTGGGCAAGTGGCTCTACCGAATGATAAACACGCCGCGCCCGCTCGAAGAAAAGATGGCGCTCTTCCTGCATCACATATTCCCCGTGGCGTGGGGCAAGAGCGAACACGGGCCCTCGCTGTACACCGAAATAGCGATGTTCCGCCGCGTGGGGCTGCAGGATATGAAGACCATCCTGCTTGAGCTTTCGCGCGATCCCGCGATGCTGTTTTGGCTCGACAACAACGAAAATCACAAAGACGAAATCAACGAAAACTACGGCCGCGAACTGCTGGAGCTGTTCTCAATGGGCGTAGGCAACTACACCGAGGACGACATCAAAGCGGCGTCGCGCGCCTTCACCGGTTGGACTTTCAGGCAGCCGCTTTCGCTGTATCCCAACGGCCACTATCCCGCCAAGTTCACTTTCGTCGCCGACGACCACGACTACGCTGAGAAGACATTCCTAGGCGAAACCGGCGCATTCGACGGCGAAGACATCATAGACATCATCGTCAAGCAGCCCGCAACCGCGCGCTTCATCTCGCGCCATCTGTACAACTTCTTTGTCGAGGATGAGGTGCAAGTGCCTTCCTGGTCTACCGAACCGCCCAAAAACGAAGCCGCCATCCGGCAGCTCAGCAGGGCGTTTATGGACACCGAAGGCGATATGCGCGCCGTGCTCAGCGAACTCTTCAACTCCGACTTCTTCAAGCAGGCGACGGAGTTCAAGAAGGTGAAAAGCCCCACCGAACTGGTGGCGGGCGTGCTGAAGCAGACGGGCGAGTTCAGCAAGCCCACGCCGGGCATAGCCCAGTTCGCAGTAACCACGCTCAACGGCTCGCTGACCGAAGGCCCGCTCGCGATAATGGGGCAGCGCCTAATGAACCCGCCCACCGTGGAAGGCTGGCACACCGGCCACGAATGGATCGACTCCGGCACCCTCAGCGAGCGCATCGGCTTCGTGGAGAGCCAGTTCGAAGACGTCACCAAGCCCGGCGTGCGGGATATGGTGGAGCTCGCCGGCGATCTGGACGCCGAACCGGCCGCCCTGGTGGATCGCTGCCTCGACATCCTGGGCGGCATCAAGGTCAGCGAACAGACCTACGCCTCGCTGATGGACTACGCCCGCGAACTCAGAGCCATCAAAGACGAAGGCGCATCGGTGGGCGTCCACAACCTGCTGCAAATGACCGCATCCACCGTTGACTATCAGTTCGCCTAACCTACTCCGAAACCCGAAAGACAAGATGGGGGATACTATGAGCGCCAAAAGCAAGCGGAAGACTCTGGTAGTCGTGCAGCTCACCGGCGGCAACGACTTTATGAACACCATCGTGCCGTACAACAACCCGCATTACTACGACGCCCGCAAGAAGGTCGTGCTGCGCCAAGAGGATGTGCTGCCCATCAACGACGACCTGGCTATCAACGCCAACGCAGCGCCCTTCAAACGCCTCTACGACGAAGGCAGGATGGCGATTGTGCAGGGCATCGGCTATCCCAACTCCAACCGCTCCCACTTCCGCGGGATGGACATCTGGCACACCGCCGAACCCGACCGCGTGGGCAACGAAGGCTGGCTTGGGCAGGCGGTTCGCGAACTTGACCCCAACTCCGAGAATGTGCTTACCGGCGTCAACATCGGCATGGGACTGCCGCGCGCAATGGTGGTCGCCGGTGTGCCGGTAACCTCCGTTGGCGACCTGGAAGGCTACGGCGTGATGACGCGCATGGAGCAGGAAAACCTGCGCGACAGATCGCTTGCGGCGTTCAAGGGGCTGTACGCTCAAGCGATTGGCGCGGGCCCCGTCGCCGAATACATCGGACAGACGGGCTTGGATGTGCTGAAAGGCGCGGATATGCTCGCCGACGTCGCGGACAACTACCAATCGCAAGTGGAGTACGCCGACAATCAGATAGCCAAGAATATGCGTGATGTGGCGCGCATCCACCTCGCCGACCTCGGAACGCGCATATTCTACACAAGCCACGGCGGCTACGATACGCACGCCAACGAAATGCCCTCGCACCCCAAGCTGATGAACGAACTCTCCGGCGCAATATCCGACTTCCTAGACGATATGGAAGAGCATGACGCCGCCGAGGATGTAACCGTATTCGTGTTCACCGAATTCGGGCGGCGCATGCGCGACAACGGCAGCGGCACCGACCACGGTTCCGGCGGCGGCGCGTACATATTCGGCAAGAACATCAACGGCGGCCTGTACAGCGAATACCCATCGCTCGACCCCGCCGATTGGGAACACGGCGAAGACCTCAAGCACACCATAGACTTCAGGGGCATATACGCCACGCTGCTGGAGCAGGTGCTGGATGTGGACGCCAAGCCCATCGTCAAGGGCGAGTATGAGCAGATCCAACCCTTCGTCAATTAGGCGCATAGCCGATTAGACGGACGGATGGCGCAAAATCAGACCACAGGAGAGAGACTATGAGTAGGCCATACGGACTGCTGAGGGCGGGCTATCCCTACCTGCGGACGCTGGGAATGCGGCGCGTTTCCAACTTCCCGGCGGACATCGCCTTCTCCAACAACGGCGATGCGCTCATACTTATGCGCGCCGAAGGCGCCTCCGGCATACGCGTCTGGCACGTGAACGACGCCGACGCGCTCACCGACGACCTCAAGAGCATCGGCGGCAACGGCGCCGGCGACGGGCAGTTCGTCTGGCCCGTGCAGATAATCACCGACGCCGAAGGCAACATATTCGTCAGCGATGAAGCCACGCACAGGATAACGCGCTTCAGTCCCGACGGCGAATTCGTATCCAAATGGGGTACACACGGCGCTGGCGACGGCGAGTTCGACGCGCCCAACGGCATCGCGTTCTACGGCGACGGCAACCTACTGGTGGTGGACTCGCGCAATCACAGGGTCCAGCGCTACACCGCCGAAGGCGAATACCTAGGCGGCTTCGGCGCGCACGGCGATGCGGCGGGGCAGTTCAACCTGCCCTGGGGCGTCCATGTGGATGAGCTGGGCGATGTCTATGTAGCCGATTGGGGCAACAACCGCGTGCAGATATTCTCGCCCGACGGCGAAGTGAAGCGCGTCATAGGCGAACAGGGCAGCGGCCCCGGCCAGTTCGACCGCCCGACCGGGGTTGCGGTGGACGCCCACGGAGACATCTATGTAGCCGATTGGGGCAACAACCGCGTGCAGATGTTCAACGCAGAGGGGCAGTACATCTGGAGTTTCAGCGGCGACGCCACCCTATCCCGCGTGGCGCGCACTTACATGCTCACCAACGCCGTCCCCAACCGCCTGCGCGAAATGGGCGACTTGGAGCAGGAAAAGCGCTTGCGCCGCCCGCGCTCCGTCAGAATAGACAGCGAATTCCGCCTGTTCATCCCCGACTACGAATCCTACCGCGTGCAGATATACCAAAAGGAAGCCATCCCGCTCGACCGCACGCAGTACGCAGAGCCACTGCGGAACGTTACGCTTGAAGTAACCTGATCCATCGCAAACGCCTTGCCCTTGCGTAACGGATGCGTCGCAGTCTGCGAAAGCGCGCTCAATAGACATAACCGACGCGCGCTAATAAACGCTGTTGCGGCAGACGGGTTGCGATACGCCGCGCCCGAACCTGCCGCAATCGCGAGTATGCTATGCCGTAAGACAGCGCACTGATGCGAGCGCATCGTAGCACAGAAACGGAGCGTAGTATGGCAATGCAAACCGAATCGAGAACAAGCAGCGCTAGGCGCAAGACGCTTTTCATTGGGCTAGGCGTGGCGTTTGCGGTCATACTTGTGGTTGCCGCTGCGGTGTATCTGCGCCAAAGCGCCACGCCCGAAGAGATAGCGGCGGCGTATGTAGAGGACAACATAGACGAAATCAGCGAGGAAATCGCGGGCTTGATGGTGTTCCAAGCGCCTATTCTCAGTTCGGTTGTCGAAGAATTGGGCGGCGAGTATCTGGAAAACCTTATCTACGATGTAGTGCAATGGGATTACACAGCCGAACAATCCGCCGCAGACGATGCCATTTATGAGGTAACGGCTACATCGAGCGTGAGCTTGGATTTGGATATAGCGGGACTTGTGGAAGGCAGCGTTCAAGCGTCGTTGCCGTTCCTGATGATTGTGGATATGGACAGGCAGGCGGTGAGGCGTTCATCCCCGCAGCTTGCGGACGCGTCCTTCGACGCCGATCTGCCGGGCTTGGGGGCGTTGGCGGCGGTCAACGATGCGCTGTCCGGCGTTGACGCAGCCGCCTCGGCGGCAAGCAAGGCAACCGACGCGCTGTCCAAGATTACAGACGCAGTTCCCGCGCTGCCCGGCGGCGCTACGGACAAAGCCGCCGGCAAGCCCGACCAAGCGGCGGCGAATGAGACCGCCGCGCCTGCCGAACAATCCGATTCGATGGAAAGCTGCGTGTTCGCCGCGCTGGAGGAAGAACTATCGGGCGTTCTCATCGAGAAGATAGAAGAGGCCGACCCCGATACATTGACCGACAAGCAGCGTTGGGAATGGCTTAAGGTATTGGGGCAGGTATCAGGCAACTACAATGTAATTAATTCCTGCCAAGTGCTGTGGAGCGAACCGATTACGCCCGAAAACGCAGCCAAGCGCAACGAAGCCTTTTATGACGAATGCGCCAGCGGCTTCGATAGTATCCTTAATGAAGCAGCAATAACTATCGATACGATGAATATGGCTTTGCATACGCCGCCGATATATTGGAACTTCTGCACCGCCCGTATCCGTCCCTGAGTTTAACGGATAGGGTGGTTCTGCGTATGCTCTTTGAAAATAGCGGTTCCTGTGTCCGCTATTACCCGCAGTTGTTCTTAGGCAGATGGGTGCCTTTCGGGAGTGGATAGCCGACTTAGGGAAGTCCTAAGTAACAACGCCATCCGTTTGCGCCCCACCACCGCCATCACTGCCACCGCCGCCGATTTTGTCGTCGACAAGCATATCGACGCATTCCCCCGCCCCAAAACATAACCCCGCCGCCGCTTTAACATATCCGCATAGAGGCGATACAATGCGCTAAAATATAGAGTGAGCGCGGTTATGTGATGCGGCGGCGCAGTCAGCGATAGCGCTGGCGTCGGGTTGCATCAGCGCTGCCGTTAGCGTATTCGGCGGCGCAGGCAAAGTGCGATGACTACTCCCGTACGACGGCAATATCTGGGCGTCAAGCGCCAACACCCAAACGCAATTCTGCTGTTCCGAATGGGTGATTTCTATGAGACGTTTGACGACGACGCCCGTACCATTTCGCGCGAACTCGAGATTGCGCTCACATCGCGCGAATTCGGCAGAGGTCAGCGCGTCCCGCTTGCGGGCATACCCTACCATGCGCTGGAATCGTACTTGGCGCGCCTCATCAAGAAGGGCTACAAGGTTGCCATCTGCGAACAGACCAGCGATCCCGCCAAATCTAGGGGTATCGTCGACCGCGAAGTGGTGCGCGTGGTTACGCCCGGCACCATCGTCGAGGATTCGCTGCTGGAGCAGAAGGCGAACAACTACTTGGCGGCGCTGATTGCAGAAGGCGATGCGGCTGGACTTGCGTATGTGGACATCACCACCAGCGAGTTCGCCACCAGCCAATTCGCGCTGGCGCAGCTCCCTGTTGAGCTTGCGCGCCTAATGCCCTCCGAACTGATCGTCCCCGAATCGCACGCCGATATGACGCTTGAGGAAGGCGTTATGCTGACGCAGGCTGCGGATGACGCCTTTCACCCGGACTGGGCGCGCGAAACGCTGCTGAATCATTTCGGCGTGGCGTCGCTGGAAGGCTTTGGCTGCGAAAACCTGCCGCTTGCGGCGCGCGCCGCAGGCGCAGTCATCGACTACCTCACGCAAACGCAGCGCAGCGCAGTCGGACAGATAGCCGCGCTGCACACCTACTCCACATCCGAATATATGGTGCTTGACCAGCAGACGCGCCGCAACTTGGAACTCTATGAGGGCGGGCGCTGGGGCGCAGTCAACACATCGCTGTTTTCGGTGCTAGATCTGACCAAGACATCCATGGGCGGACGGCGGCTTCGGCGCTGGCTTGGGCAGCCACTGCTCGATGTGGATAGACTGGTTCTGCGTCAAGACGCCGTGGAGTGGTTTCACCGCAGCGCGCTGAGGCGCGAGCGCGTGATTATGCTGCTGGACGCCGTCGCCGATATGGAACGATTGGTGAACAAGGTGCGCGGCTTCAGTGCCACGCCGCGCGATCTGGTCAGCCTCGCCAACAGCATCGACGCAGCGCCGAAAATCCGCGACATCCTGCTCGAAGACGAGGACGCCCCGCAGGTGAGCCGAATTGCGGATCGCATCGGGGACAACGGCGAAACTTCGGCGCTCATCAAGCGCGCCATAACAGACGATCCGCCGCTGATTGTGGGCGAAGGCAGGGTCATCCGCGAAGGCTTTTCGCCGGACTTGGACGAAGTTCGCAACGCAACCCGCAGCGCGCAAGAATACATCGCAAGCCTAGAGCAGCGCGAGCGTCGGCGCACCGGCATCAAGTCCCTGAAGGTCGGCTACAACAAGGTATTCGGCTATTACATAGAGATTAGCAATCCCAACCTATCGCAGGCGCCCAAAGACTATGTGCGGCGGCAGACGCTCGTCGGCGGCGAGCGCTTCATCACGCCGGAGATGAAGGAGTACGAATCGCTGATTTTGAACGCCCAAGACCGAGTGAGCGAGATCGAGAATGCGCTGTTTCGACAGGTGTGCCAGCAGGTTGCCGCCGCCGCCGATCCCATAATGCAGACCGCAAGCGCCATCGCCGGCGTGGATGTGTTCGCGGCGCTGGCGGAGGTAGCCTCGCGCTACGGCTACGCCCGCCCCGCGCTGAACGAAGGCGGCGCAATAGACATTCGGCAGGGACGGCATCCGGTTGTAGAGCGAATGCTGCCGGAAGGCGATTTCGTCGCCAACGACACAACGCTCTCTTGCAGCGACGAGCAGCTCGTAGTGCTGACCGGCCCCAATATGGCGGGCAAGTCAACCTACATCCGTCAGGTTGCGGTGATAACGCTGATGGCGCAGATTGGAAGCTTCGTGCCGGCCGATTCGGCGACGATAGGATTGTGCGACCGCATATTCACGCGCGTGGGCTTGCAGGACGATTTGGCGATGGGGCAGTCCACTTTTATGGTTGAGATGGTGGAAACGGCGTCTATCCTGAACCACGCCACGCCGCGCTCGCTGATTGTGCTGGACGAAATTGGGCGAGGCACAAGCACATATGACGGGCTTGCGATTGCGCGCGCCGTAGCCGAGTATGTGCATAATCATCCGCGCTTGGGCTGCAAGACGCTGTTCGCCACGCACTACCACGAACTCACGCAGCTTGCGGACACGCTGCCGCGCGCCTGCAACTACAATGTTGCGGTTTCGGAGAACAAGGGCAGGGTAGCCTTCCTGCGGCGCATCGTGCCGGGCGGCGCGGACAAGAGCTACGGCGTGCATGTGGCGCGGCTTGCGGGAATGCCGAACGGCGTGGTCAACCGCGCTTGGGAGTTTCTAGGCGAACTCGAGGGCAGCCGCAATCGCGCAAACGGCGCGGCGCGGCGCGGCAGACGATCCGCTAAGCCGGCGCAGCAGATGCCCCTAATAGACTTCACCCCGCCCGTGGTGGACGATATTCTGAACCTCGAAGTAGCCGCTATGACGCCCCTAGAGGCGATCAATAAGCTTTACGAACTCCAGGAACGCGCGCGCAGCGGATAGTTTCCCGCCGCCGCCGATGAGGCTCGCTTCGCGGCATATGCTATGGGCGCATTCCCGCATCCCGTCTGTACGGCATTCGCATTCGACGCTATATTGTGAAAATTGATACTATCTATTGCATTTATAATATAGATAACGGAATTTTTTTGTATTATCTTATCCAAGGTTATGTGAAAATCTAAACAGCGGGCGGGCGATGCGCTCGCCGAAAGTCGGCGATTTCGACTTGAAGAAAGGATGGAACAAGCAAAATGGTACAGTTCAAGGCATGTCCCCGATGTACCGGCGATCTGAAGCTGACGCGGGACATGTACGGCAATTACGCCGAGTGCCTCCAGTGCGGCTACACCAAGGACATCCTGCCCGAGCCTAAGAAGGACTTCGACTGGGCGAAGACGCGAGGCAAGCCCGGACGCAGGCGGAAGACGAAGGTAGCCGCTTAGCCGCAATCATCTCACACATAGTTCGCCGTATGCCCGCGGCAGCGCATACGGCATATTCCCACACTTGCCAATTCTGCAGTTCGACTCCAACCCATCTTCCTGACGCAGCGCGGGACGTATGCCGACGCTTATACATCGCAAGGCATATGCGCGCCTGCGCCCGTCCCCCGCTACGCATAGCGTCGGAATGGGTTTATCGGACGCAATCCCCTTTATCGCTGCCCGCGCATCTGCTAGGCTTATCGCGCGGCATCATCCGTCGCCGGCGTTTGGCGTGCATCAGGGGGAACAGGCTTGCGTATGAAACACTCCGTTGTGGTGAAAGCGCCCGCAACCACCGCGAATATGGGCCCCGGCTTCGACTGCCTCGGCATGGCGCTGGACATATGGAACACCGTCAGCATAGAGACGGGCGCTTCCGGTTTCGAGATTAGCGGCGAAGGCAGTGACAGCCTGCCCAAAGACGCTACCAACCTGCTATACGGAAGTTTCGCGCGGGTGTATGAGGGCATCGGCAAGCCCGTTCCGTCGGTTCGGATTCGCTGCCGCAACGAAATTCCGCTGGGGCGCGGGCTTGGCAGCAGCGCCGCCGCCGTAGCGAGCGGTCTGCTTGCGGCAAGCGAACTCAGCGGCGCGAACATTCCCGCAAATCGACTGCTGGCGCTGGCGGCGGACATTGAGGGACATCCCGACAACGCCGCCGCCGCTATATTGGGCGGCTGCCGCATTGTGGTCAGCGACAGCGATGCGCTCATCACTGCGGCGGTGCCCATACCCGCCGAGCTAAAAGTGGTGCTGTTCGTCCCTGAAGTCCCGATGCCCACGGAGCAGGCTAGGGGGATACTGCCGCAAACGCTTGACAGACGGGACGCCGTGTTTAACATAGGAAGAGCGGCGCTTTTGGTGAACGCATTCGCGAGCGGCGACCTGACGCATCTGTCGACCGCCACGCAGGACAAGTTGCATCAGCCGGCGCGCGAGGCTATCTTTTATCCGATGAAGAACATCTTTCGCGCTGCGATGGCGGCCGGCGCGCTGGGCGTGTTCCTGTCCGGCGCGGGATCCGCCGTATTGGCGCTGGCGCGCGACCGCGAATACACGATAGGCTATGAGATGGCGGATGCCGCTATGAAATCGGGCGTGGACGGCGCAATAAAGGTTACGCAGCCCACGCCGCTGGGAGCGCATGTGGCGGGCTAGTCCGCAGCTCGGTCAACGCAATCGCGTCTTGATTGCGAGTGTCTGTCAGCGCCGCCGCTATATGCAATAATGGCGTTGCCTATGTTTGACGGGACCGCATAGAGATTTTCAAGTTCTTTGGCAGCGCGCTAATCGGCTATCAAACCGCCGTTTGGGAAGCGTTGCCATCATCCAACCTTCCTTTCCCCCTAAGAAAGGGAAGGCGCAAGTTGACCATCCCACGCGAAACGGGAGGGCGAATATGGTCTATGCGGAAGCCGCAGTCAAGCTCACATACGAAGACTATGCGAACATTCCGGGCGATGAGCGCTACGAACTTATTGACGGGGAATTGATACTGGCCGTAACGCCCAATGAGATACACCAAAGAGTCAGCAAGAAATTGTTGTGGTTGCTCATGCAGATAGAAGAAAGCGGTTTCGGATGGGTCTATCACGCTCCGTTTGATGTAGTTCTGTCCGATACGGATGTTGTACAGCCGGACCTGATGTTCATATCCAAAGAGCGCGCCGGCATCATCACGCCCGCCAATGTGCAGGGCGCGCCTAATCTAGTGGTGGAAGTCCTATCGCCTTCTACATCTCAGCGCGATTGGACGCAGAAGCGCGATATGTACGCCAAGTACGGCGTGCGCGAGTTGTGGCTTGTGGCGCCCGATGCAAAGCTTGTATGGGTTATGGCGCTAACCGACGGCGAATATGCGATTGCGGGCGTGTACAAAGACGGACAAACGCTGATTTCCCCCACACTTGCGGGGTTGACGATTGACCTGGGCTATGTCTTTGCTGAATAGCCGAATTTCCCGTGACGGCGCAATCGCTTCACTAACACACCGATAACCAACCACCTACAACTTGCAGCCAACATACCACTATGCTAATCGTACAGAAATACGGCGGCAGCTCCCTTGCCGATGCGGACAAGATACGCAATGTGGCGCATCGCATCGCGCGCGCTCACGACGATGGCAATCGCGTGGTGGCGGTGCTGTCCGCCATGGGCGATACTACGGATGAGCTCATCGACCTCGCCAACCGCATCGCGGATCGCCCGGACGCCCGCGAAATGGATGTGCTGCTCTCCACTGGCGAGCTGGTCTCTTGCACGCTTATGGCTATGGCGCTCCGCACTATGGGCTACCCGTCCATAAGCCTCAGCGGCGCGCAGGCGGGCATTCGCACCGATACCTCATACGGCAGAGCGCGCATTTCGGGCGTGAATCCTTCGCGCATCATCGCCGAACTTGACGCCGGCAATATCGTCATCGTGGCGGGCTTTCAGGGCATCACTGAGGATATGGACATCACCACGCTTGGGCGCGGCGGCTCGGACACCACGGCGGTTGCGATAGCCGCGGGCGTGAGCGCCGACCGCTGCGAAGTCTATACCGATGTCGACGGCATCTATACCGCCGATCCCCGCCTTGTGCCTAAGGCGCGCAAACTGGACGAAATCGGCTTTGAAGAGATGCTGGAACTCGCTAGTTACGGCGCTAAAATGAACCCGCGCTCCATTGAGATGGGGATGTACTACAATGTGCCTATACTGGTAGCGTCCAGCTTCGCCGACGCCCCGGG
The DNA here is from genome assembly GCA_965203895.1 of Dehalococcoidia bacterium. Taxonomy (GTDB): domain Bacteria; phylum Chloroflexota; class Dehalococcoidia; order Lucifugimonadales; family JADFKI01; genus Bin90. The sequence goes on from CBDBDI010000003.1 coordinate 1,726,982, forward strand.
CACGCTTATTCACGGAGATACGGATATGAATACCAATGTGGGCGAGCTTCGCAACCGCGTCAGAGGCATTGCGACCGACGCTAATGTCGCAAAGATAACCGTGCTTGGCGTGAAAGACCGCCCCGGCATCGCCGCAAGCCTCTTTGAGCCGCTCGCCGCCGCGGACATAAGCGTCGATGTTATAGTGCAGAACGCCGGCGTGGACGGCACAACCGATCTCACCTTCACCGTTGCGCGCACTGACTTGACGCGCTCGCTCGAAGTGGTGGATTCGGTTGCGCGCGAACTTGGCAGCCGGGGGACGGTGAGCGACGATACGCTCGCCAAACTCAGCATCGTGGGCTCCGGCATGCAGGACTCACCCGGCTACGCATCGCGAATGTTTCGTACACTGGCGGACAAGCGCATCAACATCGATATGATTACCACATCGGAAATACGCATCACCTGCATCGTGAAAGAAGCGCAGGCGGGCGAGGCGGCAAGCGCGCTTCACGACGCCTTTCGCCTAGACATACCCCAAGAGTAACCGCCGATTTATCCGATTATCGCCGCCGTTGCGTCGGCTTTCAAGACCGGACGAATGAGGCGCTGACTTGCGCTATGGCAGTACCCCATCTTTCAGTAATCATTCCGGCGTACAACGAGGCGTCGCGCATTATCCCCACATTAGAGGCGGTGTCGCGCTATCTAGCCGCGCAGCCCTACGCATGGGAGGTAATCGTAGTAGATGACGGCAGCGTCGACTCCACGGCGTCCGTTGTGTCTGACTGGATGGCGCAACGCGACGGCTTTCAGCTGGAGCGCATCCCGCACGGCGGCAAAGGCGCGGCTGTGCGGCGCGGCATGCTGACCGCCGCCGGCGAAAACCGCTTTATGTGCGATGCAGACCTCGCTATGCCCGTAGAGCATATAGCCGACTTCCTGGCGCGTATGGCGCAGGGCTACGACATCGTGATAGGTTCGCGGCGGGCGGCGGGCGCTAACCGCTACGACAAATCCGCAACCGGACATCTGCGCACGCGCGTGTTCAACCTTTGGGTTCAATCTTTGGCGCTGCGCGGCTTCCAAGATACGCAGTGCGGTTTCAAGTGCTTCAGCGCCCACGCCGCACAACTATTCGCGCTTCAGCGCACAAGCGGCTGGGGATTCGATGTAGAAGTCTTGTATCTGGCGTCCAAGCGCGGGATGCGTATCTTGGAAATGCCGATTGACTGGTATCACACCGATGACAGCAGAGTGAACACCACGGCGCCGCTCACGATGATGCGCGATGTGCTGGCGCTGCGCTGGCGCGATCTGCGCGGCGAATACGCCGTTGCCCGCCATCCAAGCGCCTCAACCCGTCGGATGGATGCGGCAACGCCTGCTAGGCATGCAACTGTTGCGATTGTAACCCCCACCTACAACGAAGCGGACAATCTGCCCGCATTGGCGCAGCGCGTCTTCGCGCTTGACATTCCTGACATCACACTTATCATCGTGGACGATAATTCGCCGGACGGCACGGGCGAAGTGGCGCGCGGCATCAGCGGTCAGTTCGGCAATCGCTTGCATCTGATAGAGCGCGAAGCCAAGAACGGCTTGGGAACGGCGTATCTGGACGGATTCGCGTATGCGATAGCGCAGGGCGCGGACTATGTGCTGCAGATGGACGCCGATCTGTCGCACGCCCCGGAGTACATCCCCACATTCTTGGACGCGCTGCGGGACGCCGACGTGGTGATAGGCTCCCGCTATACGCAGGGCGGCGCGGTGGCGAAGGACTGGCGGCGCAGTCGGCAGCTGCTCAGCGCATTCGCCAACATCGTCATACGCATCGTCGCCGGTGTCAAGGTGAAGGACTGCACAACCGGCTTCAAGGCGTTTCGCTCCGATGCGCTGCGCGCGCTCGATTTGGAGCAGTTTCGCTGCAAAGGCTACGGCTTTCAGGTGGAAGTCGCCTACGCTTGCCAGCGCCGCGGCTATCGCGTCGTGGAATATCCGATTACCTTCTACGACCGCGCGCGCGGCGAATCCAAACTCTCCCTGGGCATAATTGTGGAAGTGCTTTGGTGGCTTATGACGCTGCCTTTCAGGAAAAAGGCGCACAGAAGCCTTTAACTATTCGGATATGCGCAATCTAATACTTTTACAAGAGAAAACCCTTTGCGGCAACCGCCGTATGTGATACTTTTCACATTCTGAATACACTGAACGCCTAGATACACTGGAGCAAGACAGGACAGACGATATGCAAAAACTCGTTGACAGACAGACCGAAGATGTCAGGCGGGAGCGCGCCCGCAAGGCGGTTGCGCTTGCTATGAGAAGCCGCTGGGAAGAAGCCGCAATGACCAACCGCGCCATCTTGCGCGACTTCCCCGACGACATGGAGGCGCAGAACAGGCTGGGCAAAGCGCTCAGCGAACTCGGACACGTCCGGGAAGCGAAGCAGGCGTTCCAGCGAGCGCTCGAAATCGAGCCGCACAACGGCATCGCGCGCAAGAACCTCGACCGGCTTATGAGCCTCAGCGACCACGATGCGCCGCGCCCCGTCGGCACCGTCAAGGCGGCGGCAAGAGTGTTTATAGAGGACAGCGGCAAGTCCACCACCACATCGCTGATAAACCTTGCCGTGCCGCAAACGCTGCTGAAGCTGGCGCCGGGGCATGTGGTCAGCCTTGCGATGGAAAACGGCCGCGTCAAGGTTGTGGACCCTGAGGGCAACTACATCGGCAGCGTGGAGCCGAAGTTGGCGGCGCGGCTTGCTCGAATGATGCGCGGCGGCAATCGCTACGAAGCCACCGTTACCGGCTCAGGCTTCCAGGAGCTGACGATTATCATCCGCGAAACCTTCAAGCACCCCTCGCAGGCGGGCGCTGTGTCCTTCCCCTCGCGCGGGACATCCGATTACCGCGCCTATATGCCGGTGGCGGCGCTTAACTACGATGAAGACGAACCGCGCTCAGTTTCACTTCCCGGACATCTCTTCAAAGACTGGTCGGACGACGACACCGAGCCGGGCGACGACAGCGCTTTTGCGCCCGTAATTCACCGCATCATAAACGCCACCGGCGAGGATATGACGGCCGACGATTTCTAATCAGCGCGCTTGGCGATGAGCCGCCTATCTTGCGCTTGCGGCAACGGCACGGCCAAGCCAACAACGCAGTTCGGCAGCGTTTCGCGGGGCACTCACATAGCGGCGATAGCGTCCCGCTGAATGCGGATAAGCCGCCGAATGCCGCGCTCCGCCGCCGCAAGCGCATGGTCGAGCGCATCCCTAGAAAACGGAGTGCGCTCTGCGCTGCCCTGCAGCTCCACGAACTCGCCCTCTGCGGTTATAACCACATTGAAATCGGCGTCGGCGCGCGAATCCTCGTCGTAGCAGAGATCCAGCATAACCGCGCCATCTACGATGCCCACGCTTGTTGCGGCAAGCGCGGTTCGCAGCGGCATTTCAGCGAGCTTGCCGTCGGCCGCCAACGCCGCGAATGCCTGATGCAGCGCCACATATGCGCCGGTGATGGCGGCGGTGCGCGTGCCGCCGTCCGCCTGAAGCACATCGCAGTCCACGGTGAAGGTTCGTTCACCAAGCTTGTCCAGATCCACCGCGGCGCGCAGCGATCTGCCGATAAGCCGCTGTATCTCTTGGGAGCGGCCGCGTGGTGTGCGCTCGCGTTGCGCGCGGGTGTGCGTTGCGCGCGGCAGCATCGCGTACTCGGCGGTAACCCAGCCGCGCCCTGTGCCGCGCAGAAAGCGGGGGACTTTGTCCTCTACGCTGACGGTGCACAGAACGCGCGTCATGCCCGCCTCTATCAGTGCCGAACCTTCGGCGAAAGACTGCGCGCCCGGCGTTATGCGCGTGGGGCGCAGTTCATCGGCAGTTCTGCCGTCGGCGCGGCGTATTATAAGAGACATCGCTAATCAACCCGCCCGTCGGGATCTATCGGAAGCATATAGCCGTCAACCGGTATGAGCCGTTCCGCCACCGGATCTATGCCCAATCGGAATATCTCTAATGTAACCGCGCCCAATATCGGCTGAGTGTCAGCGCCGCCGAACACCACGGGCGCAATGTATTCCCTTCCCTCAAGCCGAACCCAAGTCTGCCCCATATCGCGCCGTATCCGCCTGCCGTCGGCGAGTATGAAACTGCCGCTTTCGGTTGGACGCACGCCCAATCGTCTCAGCAGCGGCGCAGGCAGGATGTTGTAAGTTGCGCCCGAATCCACCAGCGCTTGCACCGGTTCGTAGCGCAAGCCCTGCGCATCGCCCACTTCCATCGTGATATGAAAATTTCCCATACTAACCCTCAACCTGCCCGTCCGGATCTATCGGCAGCATATAGCCGTCAACGGATACTAGCCGCTCCTTCACCGGATCTATGCCAAGCCCGAATATCTCCAGTGTTACTGCCCCCACGATTGGCTGCGTATCGCCGCCGCCGAACACCACGGGCGCCATATGCTCTTCACCCTCAAGCCGTATCCAAGTTTCGCCCATTGGGAGTTCTATCCGTCTGCTGTCCGCAAGCGTGAAGCCCCTGTTTATTTTCGGATATACGCCCAAATCCCTCAGCATCGGCGCGGGCAGGATGTTGTAGGTTGCGCCCGAATCCACCAGCGCCTGCACCGGTTCGTAGCGCAAGCCCTGCGCGTCGCCCACTTCCATTGCGATATGAAAATTTCCCATACTAGCCATCCGTCCCGTCGCCCTGATTTAGGATGCGCGCGTGCCAAACGCGGTAGGCGGCGGTATCTACGCGGACGAAATCAAAACCCGCTTTGTTGGCGAAGTGTTCGTCAACATCGGTATCGCCCACGTGGGTATAGGAATCGGCGTCAAAGCGCGCCTTAACTTCGTCTAGGCGGTCTTTCAGCGCGGTGAAGTCCACATCCACATTGAGGCGCTCCCATATGCGCCGCTGGTGGCTTAGCGGTCTGTCGGAGCAGCTCCCGATGATGCTGCCGTTGCGCTGCGCGGTTCGCACGAACTCGATGGTAACGCTGCCGCGCGGCTCGCCCACCTCAAGCGTGCCGTCTATGTCGAAACTGATTAGGTCTGCCAATATCGCCTTGTCCGTATGCCATCCCGTATCCCGTCAGTCCGCATCCGTCTATACCGCAATTCGTCCGCGCGCCGATGCTAATAGACAGCGGCTATTGCGATTTGCGATGCGGCGGAGTCAGGCGCCGCGCTGCGCGTATGCCTGCTTGGCGCGATCTATGGCGCGCATTCTGCCGCTCACAAGCGTATCCTGCCGCGCTCTTGCCCAGTCTTGGGACGCTTTGGTGGAGGCGGCGCTGCCTTGGAAGTGGGGCATCACATAGCGCGCCAGCAGTTCGTAGCTTCGCAGCATAGCCTCGCGGGGCGCCCAATCCACGGTTTGCACCATAAAGCCGCCAAAGCCGCCGCTCTGTTCGTCTAGGCGGTGGATAGCCTCTATGCAGTCGTCGGGCGTGCCGACCACCCATGCGCCGCTGTCCGCCATATGGTCTATAATCTTCTCTATGGGTCCGTCGAATCCGGACTTGCGCCCGTTGGTCTCTTCGGTGTACTCGCGCAGAAAATAGCCGGCGCCCATTCGCGCTTCGTCGCGCGCCTGCTTGCGGGTTTCTGCAAGATGTACGGGCAGCACAAGCCGCCAATCGTTGCGGTCGACGGTTTGATTGTGTTCCGCCGCCGACTCTTCGGCGATTGCCCAGAGTTCGCCGAGGTTGGACTGCGCGTTTGATGACGGATCGCGCGGCACGGTGATGGTAAGGACCGCCGCGCCGTACTTGCCGGCGAGCGCCACGCCCGAAGGCGATTGAATGGACGCCACCGCGATGGGCATATGCGGGCGCTGATACGGGCGGATCTGCAGCATCGCTTCGTTGAGTTCGAACCAATCGCTCTTGTATGTGAGGGGTTCGGTTTCGGTGAACAGGCGCAGCACGATGCCGAATGCTTCGTCCATCTTTTCGCGCTGCGTGGTAGGCTCGATGCCCATCATATAGGCGTCGCCGGGCAATGCGCCGGGCCCCACGCCGAACATCACGCGCCCGTGGCTCATATGGTCAATCTGCGCCATTCGGTTGGCAACCATAAACGGATGGTGGTAGGGCAGGCTGACCACGCCCGTGCCGAGCTTGATATGGCGCGTGCGGTCGGCGGCGACCGCGATAAAGATCTCAGGCGATGAGATTATCTCCCAGCCTGAGCTATGGTGTTCGCCAATCCACGCCTCGTCATAGCCTAGGTAGTCGAGCCATTGGATTAGTTCCAAATCGCGGTCTATCGCGAGCGTAGGGTTCTCTCCGACGCGGTGGAATGGGCCTAGAAATATGCCGAACTTCATCCTGTCGGGCAGCGCCATATCATTGTCCTTTCGTTCATATTCGCAAGCGGTGTTGGCGGCGATGGCATTGGGCGCATTATAGACGCCAAGCGCGCAATCGGGCAACCTGAGCGCGGGGGTTGACGCATTGACGCCTAGACTATGTGATATTTGGAACTATGTTGACAACGCTGGCATAACCATTGTAATGACACTCCAAGCCTTAATAAAGAAGGAAGTGTCATATGACCTATAAGACCGTCATTCGGGAGAGTCCGGCTTTGAGCAGCTAGTTGGAGCCGCAGTGAGGGTATTGCATATCGTCGCGATAGGCTCTTTGTACCGAGCTATCTTTGCTATGAGCATGATTTAGGCGTCAATTTCCACTCAACTACAGCACGTCTGCTCGTGATGAGAATGCCGTTCTGAAAAAGATAGTTGACACTCGCGTTCTACCTCTGTTAGACTGGTTTTGTCCAGCGAACATTAGTGCGCGATATATTTAAGGACATATATCATCAAGCGTGCTGTATAAGTATCATTTACGCACAACGCATATACATACAAGGAGGAAAACGCTATGGTCACCAGACGCAAGCTTTCGGATAGGCAGGAGCGCATTCTGGCGTTCATTAAGAACTTCATGAGCGACCACCAGTTCCCGCCCACCATTCGGGACATTCAGACGGGGTGCGAGGTCAGCTCCACCTCCGTGGTTGACTACAACCTGCAGATCCTGCAGCGCGAGGGCTACCTGCGCCGCCTGCCTGAGGTCTCGCGCGGCATTGAGCTGCTCGGCATGCACTCGGCGGCGCGCAACAATGTGGCGCGGCTCCCGATCTACGGCAGCATCGCCGCCGGCGAACCCCTGCACGTGCCGTCCGCCGCATCGCGCTACTCCGACGACTTCGAGTCCATGGACGTGCCGGTGGCGCTGCTCAACGGCAAAGACGACGCCTACGGCTTGCGCGTCAAGGGCGATTCCATGATAGACGCCTTCATAGCCGACGGCGACCTCGTCATAATGCAGCCTACCGCCAACCCCGACGTCGGCGATATGGTGGCGGCCGAACTGGACGGACGGGACGAAGTTACGCTGAAGCGCTTCTTCATCGAAGGCGACACCGTGCGCCTGCAGCCGGAGAACGCCACGATGGAGCCCATACGGGTGCCGGCGGACAGCGTTCAGGTGCGCGGGCGCGTCATAGGCGTCATCAGGTCTTTCTAGATACTGCGCTTTCGCCCCGCAAGGCGCAGGTTTGGGCAAGCGCGGCCGCGTTATGCGGCTTGCGCTTGCCCCCTTGCGTATGACCAAAGCGGCATACGGCGAAATCTCGCGCCCGCTTGGTGTCCCTAATTTCATAACGCCTATGGCAAGATATGGCAAGACGCGCGCATTGGTGCGATAATCATTGCAGGAATGATTCGCAGCAGTATTAGCCGCAGCCGGCGGCGCTGACCCAAAGCGCCGCGCAACGCCTATTTTGGCGGCGGCGAAGGGAACGCCAATGCTTGCCCAAACCGAAGAGCGCATCGTAGTGCCGATTACGGGCATGACCTGCGCCGCTTGCGTAACCCACGTATCCCGCGCGCTTGAGGATGTGCCGGGTGTATCAGATGTGACCGTCAGCCTTACGTCCGAAAAAGCGTCTATAGCATCGAACGCGCAAGGCGTATCCGCGGACACGCTCGTCGACGCGCTGCAGGATGCGGGCTACGGCGTCGCCACCCAAAAGGTTACGCTTGGGGTTGGCGGGATGACCTGCGCCGCCTGCGTAAGCCACATCCAAAAGGCGCTTGCGGGCGTGGATGGCGTGGTGAATTGCGGCGTCAACCTCGCCACCGAACGCGCCGCAGTCGAGTACATACCCGGCCTCGCCGCCATAGCCGATATGCGCCACGCCGTCGAGGACGCCGGCTACACGCTCATCGGCGCGGTAGGCGATAGACACGACGATGCCGCCACTCCGCGCGACCTGTTATTGCTGCGCCGCAAACTCATCGTCAGCCTTGCGGTTTCCGTCGCGATAATGGCGCTGATGTTCATTCCCGGCGCGCGCGGCGCATTGCCCGTCAGCCTTGACTACATCCTGCTTGCGCTCGCCACCCCCGTGCAGTTCTGGGCGGGCAGTCAGTTCTACGGCGGCGCATGGGGCGCGCTCAAGCATCGCACAAGCAACATGAACACGCTGATAGCGGTCGGCACATCCGTCGCCTACCTCTACAGCGCGGCGGTGGCGCTTTTGGGCGATGCCGCCTTCTTCAGCAACGCAGACGCCGCCACCTTCTTCGACACATCCACCGCCATTATCGCGCTTGTGCTGCTGGGCAAATACCTAGAAGCAACCGCCAAACGGCGCGCGTCCCGCGCTATCAGGGCGCTGATGGACTTGCAGCCCAAAACGGCGCAGGCGCTTCGCGACGGCAAAGAAATGCAGGTTGCCGTGGAAGACCTGCAGGTTGGCGACGAAATCATCGTGCGTCCAGGCGAGCAGATAGCCGTCGACGGCGAAGTTCTGGATGGCTTTTCGGCAGTCGACGAATCCATGCTGACGGGCGAAAGCGCCCCGGTGGACAAATCGCCCGGCAGCCTAGTCTATGGCGCAACCCTGAACGCCACCGGCAGTTTCACATTCAGAGCGCTCAAGGTTGGGCGGGACACGATGCTGGCGCAAATCGTGCGCCTAGTGGAAGACGCCCAAGCGTCAAGAGCGCCCGTGCAGCGGCTTGCGGATGTGGTTTCGGCGTACTTCGTGCCGGCGGTGATTGCGGCAGCGGCACTGACATTCGCCTTCTGGCTGATATTCGGCCCGCCGCCAAGTTATGTGCATGCCACCCTGACGGCGGTCGCCGTGCTGATTATCGCCTGCCCGTGCGCGCTTGGACTTGCCACGCCCGCGGCGATAATGGTCGGCACGGGCAAGGGCGCCGAACTGGGCGTACTCATACGAAGCGCAGAGGCGCTTGAGCGGGCGCACAAAATCGACACGCTTGTCTTCGACAAGACCGGCACGCTGACACTCGGCAAGCCGTCGGTCGTGGACACGGTGAGCAATCACATATCTCCCGATGAGCTTTTGGCGCTTGCGGCATCGGTGGAACGGGGATCGGAGCATCCGCTGGGCAAAGCGCTCGCCGCCGCCGCTGACGCCAAGGGGCTTGCCCTGCCGCGCGCCGAAAACTTTGCCGCGCTGCCCGGCTTCGGCGTATCCGCGAATGTGAACGGCCGCCGATTGCTGCTCGGCAGCCCGGCGCTTATGCGGCGCGAATCGGCGCGCATGAACGACTACGATGCGCTCGCCGATACATTAGCGGAACGCGGCAGTACGCCCGTATTCGTTGCCTCGGACGGCGATGCGCTGGGCATAATCGCGCTCGCCGATACGATACGCCCCGAAGCGCGAGACGCCGTGCAGCGCCTGAAGAGAGACGGGCTTGAAGTGGCGATGCTGACCGGCGATAACCGGCGCGCGGCGGACGCAATCGCGCGCCAAATCGGAATAGAGCGCGTGATTGCGGATGTACTGCCGGGCGAAAAGGCGGCGCATATCAGCGAACTGCAGCGCGGCGGCAAGGTGGTGGCGATGGTGGGGGACGGCATCAACGACACGCCCTCGCTGGCGCAAGCCGATGTGGGCTTCGCAATCGGCGCAGGCGCGGATGTGGCGCTGGAAGCCGCCGACATAACGCTGGTCAGCGCCAACCTCAACGCCGTATCCGACGCAATCCGCCTCAGCAAGGCGACCATGCGCTCCATCCGCCAAAACCTGTTCTGGGCGTTTGCCTACAATGTGGCGCTCATCCCCGTTGCGGCGGGCGCGCTCTACCCGCTGTTCGCAGACGGCGGCGTCCCCGACGCGCTAACGCTCGCGCTCGGCGAATACGGCTTCCTAAACCCGATCCTAGCCGCCGCCGCAATGGCGATAAGTTCAGTAACCGTGCTTACCAACTCACTCCGACTGCGGCGTTTCAAATAAGCCAAGCAAGAACGGCCGCTTTGGCTACATGCGGTAAGGCGCTCCCCCAATAATATGAACGGCAATACGGCAATACAACAATAACGATACCAGCGATAGCGAGGGTACTCCGATGCGAATTCGTCTATTCAGCCGCGGTTCGGACACCGCGATAGACCCCGTCTGCGATATGGAAGTGGATATGCGAAAGCCCGGCGGCAGCTCATACGACTACAACGGCTCCACCTACTACTTCTGCGGGCAAGGCTGCAACCGCGCCTTCCAAAAAGAGCCGCAGGCATATCTGTCCGGCGAAAAGAAGATCGAGATGTAATAGCGAATAATGAACATGAACCAACTGCCTATCGCCCCCCTAACAAAGCGCGCCGCCGATGCAGCGCTGGAGCGCGCCTCCGTTGACGCATCTGACGCCTCGCTTGAACTGAGAAGCCTTCTTGCCGAAATCGCCGCGGCGCTGGAGCCGTTCCCCAACTTCATGGGCTTGAGCAGCGTGCAGGCGGTTGAGGTGGAGCCGCCCGGCGGCGCTAATCCGCAGAACGGCTGCGTGGTAGCCTGTCCGGACGGCGAACTGCGCGAACTGGTATTGCGTATGATACCCGCGCCGTTCGATATGGGCGGCGTAGAGCAGACCGACGAGATGGCGGAGCTGGACTTGCCGCCCGGCGAGTTCGTGGCATACGCCCACGCCGCGGTATTGGCGCTTCTCAATCTGCTGGAGGCGCAGCAAGCCGCTCACTGATCTTCGCCGATTATGCCTCTGCGCGCCGCCAAGCGATGCGGAAGCCGCCTGAACGCGAACTCCCCCCAAGTGGGCGGGTTCGGCTTGGTTTTCAGCAGCGCCCGCAGCATATCCGATGCGCCGCCTATGAGCGGTGCGCCGTGTCCGCCGCAAAGTATGTCGAACGACATCGCAGCGAGCCGCTCAAGCGATTGCCGATACTGCGCGGCATCATAGCCAGGGAACGGCAACGAGCGGCTGACGAACCTGCCGTCGCTGAATATCGTATCGCCGCTGAACAGCAGCGACTTCTCTTGCAGCAGAAAGCAGACGCTTCCCGGCGTATGCCCCGGCGTGTGAATGACGCGTATGCCGCCCGCAACGGGTATAAGATCGCCTTCGTCGATTAGGCGCTCGACGGGCGTACGCCGCAAGAACGGCAGCGGCGCATTCAGCGCGCCGAATATGCCTATGCAGTCGAGGCTACGCCCGCCGCGCCGATGCCGCCGCGTGTCCCGCCGATGCGCGACGACCTGCGCTCCGCTGACGCGGCGTATGCGGGGCGCGCCGCCGGCGTGGTCTGGGTGGCTGTGCGTCATCAGAATGCGGCTAACCTCGGACGGCCGCCTGCCGATGCGGTCGATGTATCTGAAAACCGGCTTTGCGCTCCAAGGCATGCCGGCGTCTATCAGCGTAAGATCGGCGTCTTCAATCAGATAGACGCGCGAAGGCCGAATGCCCGGGACAGCGTGAACGCCGCTAACAATCTCCATGCCCGCTATGGATATTCAGCCTGGTACGCGTCGTACACCGCCCGCGTGAGCACGCTCAGTTTGTCTTTATGCTCTGCCCACTCGGCTGCGTTCACTAGGAACTGAATCTCCGGCTGCGGGTCTTCCAACGGATTGTCTTTGCGGTCACGCGGCCAGGTTTGATACCGAATTTCGTTCAGGAGCGGCGCAAACTGCTCGCGGCACAACTCAACGGACGATCGATAGAAAACCATCTCCATGCCTCCCGCCATTCCCTCCGGACCTATACGAGCATAGGCGCGCGCGGCATCGCTTCCTGATGCGTGCTTAAGCTCTAACCCTAGCCGATGATAGGACTCGTTAGGGTTGCGCCAATTTTCGCGGAACATATCGAGCGCCAGCTTGATTACTTCATTTGAGCCGCTGGCTCTAGCCATGTTGAAAAGTCTTTCCGATGCTTCCGCACTTTGCCGTGTCTGGTATGCGTCGTACACGGCCCGCGCAAGCGCGCTTAGCTTATCTTTATGCGCTGCCCACTCGTCCGCGTTCACCCGAAACTGAATCTCCGCCGCAGGGTCTTCCAACGGATTGTTTTGGCGGCCTGGCGGCCAGATTCCGTATCGGATTTCGTCCAAAAGAGGCGCAAACTGCTCGCGGCACAACTCAACGGATCTGCCGTAGAAAATTATTGTAACGCGACCGTCATTCCCGCGTGGATCTATACGTCCATATGCGTGTTTGGTGCTTCCGCCCGACAGAGTGCGACCCGGGAGACTTATGCCGAATCCCATAGACATAGGCACTTCTCTTAGATCTGTCCAATTTTCGCGGAACATCCCTTGCACTGACCCTAGCAAGTCACTGACGCCGTTCTCTTTGGCGTAATTGAGTAACCTTTCCCTCTTTTCTGCCGCGCTTAGCCTTCTTTTTGACGGACGAGAAACGAGGTCGTCTTCTGGCTCTACGCGCATATGTCGCGCGAGAAACAACTCATCGCCCCGCGCGAAGCCTTGGAATGTCAGCAGCGATATGTCCATGCCGTTGTCGGCGAGGAAGTTCACCATTCGCTCCGTGCGGTCATCTACGCCCAAGCCAACTAGGAACATCCGCAGAGGCAGCAAAGCTTCTAGGTTATCAGCGTCGAAATTTTCGGCGTGCCAGTCCGCGAAATCCTCTATCTTCTCGATGCCGCCCGTCCCCGACTGCTCTGCTATGCGCTCCGCCAGCGCGTCTATGCCCATAGACGCCAGGTCGGAGGCGTAGTCTATTATCTGCGCTACGGCGTCCCGCGACAATCTATCGCGCTTCAGCTCAAACAGAACCAGCCGCCCGTCGCTGTCCACGCCCAGCAGGTCGAGCGGGCCGCCATCGGTAGCCGTCTGCCTCCCGACGAGTGTCAGATCGGGTATAAGCATCTCAGGGTTCTTGACCAGAATTTCTTCCAGTCGCAATTCGGAATCCATCGTGCTTGAAGGCTGCACCCGCGAAGCGCGCTCGCCGTTAAGCGCCCACAACTTGATTTCGTCCATTGCTGCCCGCCTTAGTGGTTGCTTAGTGAATGCTCAGTGTCAGGGTGTTGGATACACTATGAACATCATAGACTTTGAACGCTTAAACGCCGCCTCGCGTAATAGCGCAGGCGGCGTTTCATTAAAATTTCTATCTTGACGCAACTAGACAGGCTTTCTGCGTCAAATGTTTTGCGATATACTTGTCTGCGGGAGGTAGCCTCCGCATGGCGCGGAGCCATAGCTGATACCTATGTGGACGCTAGCTGAACCTAGCGTTGCGGTTCGATTCCGCTGCCTCCCGCTGTACCACAACCTTGCTTAAAACCCTTACGCAGTGAAAGGTTCAACGCGGTAAAAGGTTCATAAGCATTTTAGTTACGCCCCCTAACGCCTGTCAAGGGGGTTGTTCGATAACTTATGGAATACGCCAACAAGCCCCTGTGCTATAATTTCGCGGGGCAGTTGGCGGCAGTGAACGGCGGTTGAACGCAGCATACGGAGGCGTTGGATGGCGGACGCGGGACGCAGGCAGATTGTGAAGTACACATTCTTTAAGGCGGCGGCGGAGTGGCGGCGGCTCGATCCGGTCGAGCGCGATATGCACAGGCGGGAGTTCGCGGCGGCGGTCTGGGACATATCGGAGCGAATGTTCACGCGTTGCTTCAGCCTGATAGGGCTGCGCGGCGACGCCGATTTCCTGCTGTGGCAGGCGGCGGACACGCCGGAAGAGATACAAGACGCGGCGGCGCAGCTTTGGTCGACGCGGCTGGGCGGCTATCTGACCACGCCGCATTCGTATCTTGCGATGACGCGGCGGTCGCAGTATGTCGGCGCTCACACGCACGCTGGGCAGGAAGGCACGGGGACGCGCCTGAAGCCGGGCAAGGCGGAATACTTCATCGTGTATCCGTTTCTGAAGACGCGCGAATGGTATCTGCTGCCCCAAGAAGAGCGCCAACGGATGATGAACGCCCACTTCGCGGTCGGGCATAAGTATCCGTCGGTGAAGATCAACACCACCTACTCATTCGGGTTGGACGACCAGGAGTTCGTGGTGGGGTTTGAGACGGACAGCCCGTCGGATTTCGTGGATTTGGTGATGGACTTGCGCGGCGTTGAGGGCAGCCTGTACACGCTGCGGGACACGCCGATATTCACGGGCATTCACCGCAGCATCGAGGATACGCTCGCCGCGCTCGGCGGGTATGATGGGCAGCGATAGCGGCGGCTCGATCCGATATAGGCATAGACGGATATAGCGCCGTATCAGCCTTAAAGGCATAGGCGGGCATAGACGCCGCAGCGGATAAGCGCCCCCCGCTTTCGGCCGGATAGCGGGGGGCTTGCCGTTAGCGGCATATCTTATGCGCGGGGCTTAGCGCGTGGTGCGTTGTATGCAAGCGCATTAGCATATCGGCGCATCATACGCGCGCCGTGCGTTAGAGTTGCGCTTCCAGCTTGGTTATGACGCTGTCGACCTGCGCTACCACATGGTCGACTTCGTCTTTCGTGATGCAGAGCGGCGGCGAAAGGTAGATGCTGTTGCCGGGTCTGCCCAAGAGGCGATGCTCGTTCATCAGCGGCGCTATCTTGTCCGAAAGCTTGGCTTCCGCGGGGAACGATTCCTTAGTATCGCGGTCTTTCACCAGTTCCACGGCGCAGAGCAAGCCCATGCCGCCGCGCACATCGCCCACGATGGGATGCTCGTAGAGCGTTTGGAGTTGGTCGTGCATGTACGCGCCCATTTCGGCGGAGTTGTCCACCATGCCTTCGCCTTCCATAATGTCCAGGTTGGCGATGGCGGCGGCGCAGGCGACGGGGTTGCCGCCGAAGGTGATGAGATGGCGGAATGTGGCGTCTTCGCCGATGAATGCGTCTGACACCTTCTTGCTGGCGATAGCGGCGCCGATGGGAATGTAGCCGCTGGTGAGCGCCTTGGCGACGGTGAAGATGTCGGGCTTAATGCCCCAGTGTTCGGTGGCGAACATCTTGCCGGTGCGCCCGAAGCCGGTTATGACTTCGTCGCATATCATAATCACGCCGTACTTGTCGCATATTTCGCGGATGGTGGGCCAGTATTCGGGATGCGGTATGTGAATGCCGGCCGCGGCGGATATGGGCTCGCCGATGAACGCCGCCACAGTGGAAGGGCCTTCGTGCTTTACTGCGATTTCCAGATCGCGGGCGCACTGCAGGTTGCAGCCGCCGTTGTCGCTGCAGTATGCGCAGCGATACGCGTCCGGCTGCGCGATGTGGATGTTGCCGGGCATTAGCGGGCCGAAGTGGATGGGCGCGCCCACGCCTCCGCCGCCGAGGCTCATGCAGGCGTGCGTTGCGCCGTGATACGAGCCGCGCCTGCTGATGACCTTGTAGCGCGTGGGTTCGCCGTTGTTCTTGTGATACTGCTTCGCCATCTTGATAGCCGTCTCTACGGCTTCGGAGCCGCCGCTGACGAAGTAGGTTCGCGCCTCTTTGTCCGGCGCTAGGCTTGCGATTTTGGCGGATATGCGCGCGGTAACGGGACTGACGGTGCCGCCGGGCGTGTAGCTAATGTCTTGCATTTGGGCGTACACGGCGTCCGCGACCTCCGTGCGCCCGTGCCCGATGTTCTTGAGCCACATGCCCGCCATAGTGTCGAACCACTGCTCGCCGTCCACGTCCTCGACCCAAACGCCCTTGCCGCTCTGTACAAGCTTAACGCCCTCGTCGCCGATATTGCCGGCGGCGTTGTTGTGCGGCCAAAAGTGGTCTGACGCCTGCTGCTTCAGTTCTTCGATCTGCTCGCCGGTCAGTCTAGTAGCCATATCGGTATCCCTCCCGTGATGCTGCGGCAAGACGCCGCGCTATGCCAATGTCAGGTTCGCTAACGCATAGTATCATCAATATGGTTTTTAGCGCAAAGGCGTGTTTGGCGGGAGGATTTTAGCGCAAAGGCGCAGGGGGCGCAATGAGGGTAAGATTTAATAGGGATAAGTGATGTGGATAACCGTTTTATGCCTGACAGTGGTGTGGGCATGGGTTATACTCAATGGCGATGGTCAAGTCTTTACGCCCACCGCGCCGTTTTCCGCGTCCGCGCATATATGCCGGCTGGTGGGTTATTTCTGCGCCGTTTCTGGCGGCGATGCTGACGGTTGGGGCGGGTCAGTACGCTTTCGGGCAGTTTGTAGCGCCGTTGGAGGATTCATTCGGTTGGAGTAGGACGCAGATAAATTTGTCGCTGTCGTTCACGGCGGTGGGGAGCATGATCGCGCCGCTGCTTGGGTGGATAATGGACAGGCGGGGCGTGCGCGGGATAATGACGGCGTCTATGCTGCTGATTGCGGTGAGTTATCTGCTGCGTCCGCTTATGAGCGAGCTTTGGCATTGGTATGCGCTGAGTTTGCTTCAGTACGCCGGTTATGCGGGGGCGTCGATATTGCCGGCGGGTCGGCTGGTGGGGATATGGTTTCAGGAAAAGCGCGGGCGGGTGATGGGCATAACGCTGATGGGGAACAACGCCGGCGGGTTCGCTTTTCCACTGCTGACAACGGCGGCGCTTGGGGCAGCATGGAATTGGGGCGGCGTTAGTCTTGCGCCGTGGGCGGGCGGTTATCTGATATTCGGGGCGATAGGGCTTGCGCTGACGGTGTACACGCTGGCGGTGGTGCGCGAGTTTCCGACGGCCCAGGGCGGGGGCGGATCGGCGGACGCGCGGGGGCCGGCGCTGACGGGATGGTCGCTTGGGGAGGCGCTGCGGGCAAAGGCGTTCTACGCGACTACGGCGGCGGTGGTGATGGGGACATTCACATACAGCGCGGTGCTGCCGCAGATATTCAATCATTTGGACGCAGAGGGGGTGTCGGTCGCCACGGCGGGGTATGCGTTGAGTTCGGTGGCGATATGCGGGATGAGCGGCAAGTTCGTGATGGGGCTGCTGGCGGAGCGGATAACGGCGCGTTATGCGCTGATGATCGACTTGGCGGGGCAGGCGACGTTTTTGCTGCTGCTGACGCATTTCGCGGGGTCGTCGGCGTTCTTTTTGTGGTTGTTCGTGCCGCTGTTCGGCTTCTTTTTGGGGGCATTCGGGGCGCTGTTTCCGTTGATGGTGCAGGATGCCTTCGGGATACGGCGGTACGGCAGCATAATGGGGGTGGTGAATATGGCGACGGCGGTTTCGTTTTTTGGCGGGCCGTTGCTGGCGGGGTTGTCGTTTGACTTGACGGGGAGCTACCGCATCGCTTTCGTGGCAGTGGCGGCGCTGTTTTATACGGCGGCGCTGACGCTGACGCAGGCGGGGGAGGGTAGGGACGGCGTGGGTGTTCGCGATGTGGCGGGGAGGGTTCTTCGGGTATTTTTCGAGGCAACACGGGACGTTCTAATAGTAGTGGGGCGCATTCTCCGGGGCATTTTGAGAGCAACGCGGCGCATTCTCAAAATTGGGCGCATAATTCGCTGAGTGTCCGCGGGCGCAAGGGGTTCGTTATGGTTTTAGATTGATAAGCGGCGCAAGGTTAGGATGCCGGGCGTGGGGCGGTCTTAAAATTGGGCGCTTAACCCGCTGAGTAGCCGTGTTGGGCGCAAGGGGTTCGTGATGGTTTCGGTTTGATAAGCGGCGCAAGGTTAGGATGCGCGGTGTGGGGCGTCTTAAAATTGGGCGCATGACACGCTGAGTAGCCGTGTTGGGCGCATGATTCGTTAAATGGCCGTTGGCGCAAGGGGTTCGTGATGGTTTTAGATGGATGGGCGCTGCGGGGCCTGGGATGATTAGCGCGTCTTTTAATTGACCTGGCAGGGCGATAAGGGTAAAATTGTGGGGCGCATATGAAGGCTGCGGCGGGCTAGGCATACGGGGCGGTTCGCCGAAAGCAGCGTTGCCACATATCATTGAATATCCGCTAATCGGACGCCGTTTCAAAGGAGGGGAGTGAATGGACTCAAGCTTCTTTAGGAAGATAGAGAAGGCGAAGGACTACTCGGTGCAAGAGGGGCGGGTTGTCCTGATGCAGTGTCAGGCTACTTTTCGGGGGGATAATTCCGATCACGAGATTTCCTATGAGGGGGGCAAGTGGAGCTGCAACTGCCATTACTTTGCGAAGTACGGCACATGCAGCCATACGATGGCGATGGAGATGATGCTGCGGAGCATGGTGGGGGAGACGGCGGGGGTTGGGGAGCGGGTGTAGGCTTCTGTTCGGCATAAGCGGCGGGACAATCTTGGATAAAACGGCGTGCGCGTGCGCGCCCGGCATAGCGATAGCGCGGCATTGGCGGCGGGCGGGTTTGCGCTTGCGGCAGGGCGATGGCGTATAGCGCGGCGCAGTCAACATAGATATTGCAATCATATTGCATAACGCAATCAGAAAGCCCTCCGTCGAATGGCGCCGGCGGGGGCTTGTTTTGTTCGAGTTGGGGATGCCCGACGTCCATGAATAAGGCATGGGCTAAAATTGCGTAAAGGCGCTTTGTTATCGTATCTTTGAGTGTATGGACAATGACTTTTCGCTGCTGCTGCCTGAGTTTATGGTTACGGGACTGGCGTTTGTAGTTCTGACGCTGGATCTGTTTCTGGCGGAGCGCCGCAAGTGGTTGCTGCCGTATGTGGCGCTGGCGGGGTTGGCGGTGGCATTCTCGTTTTCGCTGGCGTTTTTGTGGGACACGGACGCAACGCTGTACGACGGCGTTATACGCATAGACGGGTATGCGCTGTTCTTCAAGGCGTTCTTCATAGCGCTGGGCGGCGCTGTGATACTGGCGTCGATAGATTTTGTACGGCGCAACCTGGATCATCCGGGCGAATACTACGGCATCCTGCTGTTCACGGTGGCGGCGATGATGCTGATGGCGGCGTCGGGCGAGTTGCTGACGGCGTACATATCGCTGGAGTTGCTGAGTTTCGGTCTTTATGTGCTGGTGGGATATGACCGCTACAACGCCAAGTCCAATGAGGGCGCTACCAAGTACATCTTGCTGGGGGCGTTCTCATCGGCGCTGCTTCTGTACGGGATAAGCCAAGTGTATGGACTGCTGGGGACTACGCGCTTCGATGAGATTAACGCGGCGCTGGCGGCCGGGGACGGGCTCAGCGCGGGGCTGATACTGGGCATTGCGCTGATAGTGGCGGGCTTAGGGTTCAAGGTGGCGGCGGTTCCGTTTCATATGTGGGCGCCGGACGCTTATGAGGGCGCGCCAATACCGATTACGGCCCATCTTGCGGTGAGCTCCAAGGCGGCGGCGTTTGCGCTTGCGCTGCGGCTGTTCACAGAGGCGTTTATGCCGATAGCGGAGCAATGGCAGACGCTGCTGATAGCGCTGGCGGTGATTACGATGCTGCTGGGCAATCTGGTGGCGTTGGCGCAGCGCAACCTAAAGCGGCTGCTGGCGTACTCGAGCGTGGGGCAGGTGGGCTTTCTGCTGATGGGCGTTGCGGCACTTACGGCGCGCGGCGGCGAATCGGCGGGGCTTTCGCACTTGGCGTCCAACGGCGTGATGCTGCATCTGGTCTCATACGCCGTAACGAATATGGCGGCTTTCCTCTGCATCGCGGCTATCTACAATATGACGGGGCGGGACGATATAGCGGGAATGGCGGGCGTCGCCCGTCGCGCGCCGCTAGTGGGGTTGGCATTCGCGGCGTCGCTGTTTTCGCTTGCGGGACTGCCGGTATTCGCGGGGTTCACCAGCAAGTTCTACCTGTTCAACGCGGCGGCGGCGCAAGGCTTTCTGTGGGCTGCGGGCGTCGCGATATTCGCCAGCCTGATTTCGCTGTACTACTATCTTATGGTGGTGCGGCAGCTCTACATAGAGCCGGCGTCAGACGCCGCGCCGATAGCATCGCCGCGCCTGACGGTGGGGACGCTTGCGGCGCTGCTGGCGGGAATGGTGGCGCTGGGGGTGTATCCCGCGCCGCTGATGTGGGCGATACAGCACGCAAGCGATGCGCTGCTGGCGGGCGTGGGCAGTTAGGGCTTGCGCCTAATCGCTTTCTAAACGCAAAGGCGCAGGGACGCAAAGAGGTAGGGTAGGATAGCGGCTATCCGTTTCGCGCGGTCAGCGAATCTAGCAGCATGCGCGACGCGGCGGCGATGTCATCTACCGCGCGGTTGAACGCCTGCTCGTTGGCGCGCGATGGTTTGCGGTAGCCGCTTATCTTGCGGACGTACTGGAGCGCGGCGGCGCGCACATCCTCATCGGCGGTGGACGCGTCGGGCTGCCTCAGCGTTTTGATGCTTCTGCACATTGGGGGCATCTCCTATGGTGGCTTGGCATTGGCGCATTGCCGGGCGGTTGTCTGCATATCGGCATTGCGTTTGTGATGGCTGCCTTGCGTCGATTAAAGGCGTATCCGTGATTGCTTGACACATTAGACACATTAGCATACATAGAGGCGGCGCGCAGGCGTGGAATGCGCTATAATCACGCCGTCGGCAGCGCGCGGCTATTGGGCGACGCATTGCCCAACCGACGCGCAATATACACAAGCGGCATACAAGCATATGCGGGAGGTTCAGCATTATGACTACTGCCACTCGAAGCGTTCCCACCAAATCCGAGGTGATGGCGTATCTGAGCGAGCGGCGCAACTGGGGGCGCTGGGGTGATAAGGGATCCGCGGGCGCTATGAACCTGATTGACGACGCAAAGCGGTTGAGCGCCGTGGGGCTTGTGGAGAAGGGGCGCATGGTTTCGCTTAGCCGCCCGTTTCCGGTTACGCCCACGGCTGAGAATCCGCGCCCGGCGCAGCACTATATGCAGGTATGGGAACGGCCGGGCAACTCCGGCGCGGCGGTTGACTACTACGGGCTGATATATCACGGCACGGCGACTACGCACATAGACGCGCTGTGCCATGTGTGGGACGAAAACGGGATGTGGGACGGGCGCAAGCCGTCGGATACGCTGACTTTCGCGGGCGCTAACTACGGCAGCGTGGACGCATGGAGCGAGGGCATTCTGACGCGCGGCGTATTGCTGGATGTGCCGCAGCACAGGGGCAAGCCGTATGTTACGGTGGATGAGCCGGTACACGGCTGGGAGCTTGAGGATATAGCGCGGGCGCAGGGCGTAACGCTGGAGCCGGGCGATGCGGTGATGGTGTACAGCGGGCGCGAGGCGTATGCGGCGGAACACGACGTCTGGGCGAATTCGGTATCGGGCGAGCCGCGGCCGGGGCTGCACGCATCCTGCCTGCCGTTTGTGCGCGACTGCGATATGGCGATGCTGGGCTGGGATATGATGGACGCATCGCCGAATGAGTACGACATAGGCTGGAGCGTTCACGGCGTCATATTCGCCTACGGCGTGGCGCTGCTGGACAATGCGCTGCTGGAGCCGCTGGCGGCGGCGTGCGCCGAAGAGGGGCGCTACGAATTCATGCTGAGCGTCAACCCGCTAAACGTGATAGGCGGGACGGGCTCGCCGGTGAACCCGATAGCGGTGTTCTGATGCGGGCGGATTGGCAGGCGGCGGGTGGTTCCCTTATCGGTGTTCTGATGCGAACATTTTGACAATGGCGCAGAAATGCGCTAGGCTAGGCGCACAGATAAAGGTTCCAATATCCGAATTCATGGAGGGAGATCTTCCCTTAATAGAGGGGGGAGAACATGAAAGACACAACAAAATTTCGGGAAGCCATAGTTCACATTGCGAACAGATGCAGTGAGGACAAAAAGTTCGGAGCGGTTAAGATAAACAAGATACTCTACTACTCCGACTTTTACGCCTACCGCGCGCTGGGGCGTTCCATAACCGGAGCGGAGTATCAGCATCTGAGCGAAGGGCCTGCGCCGCGCGAATTGCTTGAGGTTAGGGCGGGGCTCATAAAGGACGGCTCAATCGAGTTGCAGAAACGCCCATACCTCAACTCCATTCAGCACAGAATAGTCGCAATGCGCGAGGCGGATGCCGATGTGTTCAATAATGACGAACTCGCCATTATGGACGAAGTAATCGAAAGCCTGTGGGATATGAACGGGACGCAAGTCAGCGATATGTCTCACAATGAGATCGGATGGCAGGTTACCGACGAATACGAAACTATTCCGTATCGCACCGCTTGGCTATCGCCGCAGCCGCTGACGCCCGAACAGATTGAACAGGGCAAGGAGGTTGCCGAGCGCAATGGACTTCTTGGATAACCCTCATATCGTCCCGTACACCGTCAAAGAGACGCATTACTTTCTAGAACAGATGGGACTGCTGGTCAGCAGAATCGAAAGATGGGACGAAATCAAAGAGACCATAGACCTCGATCTAGCCCGCAATCCGAGAGCCGGCATGCGTATCCCTGAGACTCAGTTGTATGCAGTTACCGTTCTGTCAGAACCTCCGCTAACTGTGTACTACACCATTGACGACCAAGCCCAAATACTTACCCTTGTGGAGGTTCACCTGTTCTGACGACGGGCGCGGCTAGGTATATTCGGCTATGGGAGGTTCGCTATGACCGAAGAGCAAGGCTATCCGTTGAACATTCGGGGAGATTTCCCGGATGGGGACATAAGCCGCTGGCTGTGGCTGGTGAAGTGGTTTCTCGCGATACCGCACATATTTGTGCTGATATTCCTGGGAATTGCGATGTTCGTGGTGTGGATTATCGCGTTCTGGGCGGTGCTGATTACTGCGCGCTACCCGCGTGGGCTGTTCGACTTCACGGTGGGCGTGATGCGCTGGGGTTGGCGTGTAGGGTTCTACGCCTTCGGACCCCTCGCCACCGACCGCTATCCGCCGTTCAGCCTGCGCTCCAACGACGACTATCCCGCCGACTTGTATGTGGAGTATCCGGAACGCCTGTCGCGTGCGAAGGTTCTGTTCAAGTGGTGGCTGCTGGCAATCCCGCACTACCTAGCGCTTGCGGCGTTGGTGGGAACGAGTGGCGTGCTTTTCCAAAACTCGATAGGAACTATAACAATCGGGTCAGACGTCCTGGAGTTTGGCCGCGAAACCGCCGACGTAGGCGCAGTCGTTCTTGGCGAGCGTCTGATTTCTATCGGCATAAGCGGCATCGTGCCCGCTATGATTTCAACCGGCGGGTTGGCGGGAATGATTGTGATTATCACGATGATAACGCTGCTGTTCAGGGGACGCTACCCGTCGGACAACTTCAATCTGCTGATGGGAATATCCCGCTGGTCCAACCGCGTGGGCGGCTATGCGCTGCTGCTGTACGACAAGTATCCGCCGTTCCGCTTCAAGCCGTGAAGCGCCTGCGCTTTGAGATAGCGCCCACGCCGCCGTATGACTTCGCGCTTACGGCGGACTGCATGACATACTTCCAAAGCCGGCACGCCGCCGATGTGTTCGAGGACGGCGTTCTGCGCCGCGTTCTGACGCTGAGCAGCGGCAGGCCGGCGCTGGCGTCCGTGCGCTCAGTCGGCAGCGTGGACGCGCCACTGATTGCCGTGGATGCGGCGGGCGACGACCTGACGCCGCAGGACGCCGCCGAAACGCAGCGGCTAGTGCGCCGAATGCTGAACGCCGATATAGACATCGCGCCGTTCTACGCTATGGCGCTGGCGGACGAACATCTTGCGCCGCTCGCGCGCAACCTGCACGGCTTGCGCCTCACGCTGACGCCCACGCCGTATGAAGCGCTGATATTGGCGATTTTGGGGCAGCAGATAAGCAATCACGTCGCGCGGATGCTGCGCGAGCTGCTGATACAGACCTACGGCGAGCGCTTCACGCTTTCGGGCGAAACGCATTGCGCCTTCCCGCAGCCGCGCGCAATCGCAGAGGCGGGCGTAGAGGGTTTGCGCGCCATCAAGTTCAGTCGGCGCAAGGCGGAGTACATCACGGACATATCGCGGCTTGCGGCGTCGGGCGAGCTGGCGCTGGACGATCTGCGCGGCTTGGCGGTCGACGATGTTGAGCGGCGGCTGACGGCGTTGCGCGGGGTGGGCCCGTGGACGGCGCACTGGATGCTGATGCGCGCGCTTGGGCATACGGACGGCTTCCCCTACGGCGATCTTGCGTTGCAGCGGATGATGGGCGCGCTGGTAGGCGACGGCAGCCCGATGCCGCCCGCCGATGCGCTGGCGTACTCGGAGCGCTGGTCGCCGTGGCGCAGTTATGTAACCACATACCTGTTCGCCGCAAACAGAGCGGGGCGGTTCGGCGAGCTGACGGGACGGGTATAGGCGGCGAAGGTTCGGGATTGTCGCCTAGCCCGTTATCTATTAGCGCAAAGGCACTAGGCGCACGCAAAGAGTATAAGACTTCGATGTAGTTGTTGTAATTATAATAGGGTGGCTATCAACTATCGTTGCGTATTTGGAATGCTAGAGTGGCGTTTTGCCCTGCCGATAGAGCGAATTTGTGTGTTATACTGGATGCGGCGATTAGATGTTGCGGCGCGCGGCGGGCACTGATATGGCGACGGCAGGTAAGGGCAAGCGGAGGCAGGCGTTATTTCGTTGAATATGACGGCACAGCGGGCGGTTATCCGTCGGCGGTTGGAAGAGCGCGAGGAAGGTCTCTCGCCGTATGCCGCTAGGTCGGGGCGCAGCGTCGGGCGCGCAGTCCCGGAGCGGCCGTCCGATGTTCGCACGGAGTATCAGCGCGACCGCGACCGCGTTATCCACAGCAAGGCGTTTCGTCGGCTGAAGCATAAGACGCAGGTGTTTATCGCGCCGCTTGGGGATCATTATGTTACGCGCCTTACGCATACGCTTGAGGTGGCGCAGATAGCGCGCACTATCGCGCGGGCGCTGAACTTGAATGAAGACCTCGCGGAAGCCATCGCTATGGCGCACGATTTGGGGCATACGCCATTCGGGCATATCGGCGAGGATGAGCTGGACAAGCTTCACCCCGACGGGTTTCGGCACAGCCGCCAAAGCCTGCGTATCGTGGAGCGCGTGGAGAAGGACGGCAGGGGGCTTAATCTCACATGGGAGGTGCGGCAGGGGATACTGCGGCACTCCAAGCCGCGCGGCGATTTCCTGGCCGGGGTCGACAACGACGGCCTTTCGCTCGAAGCGCAGGTGGTGCGCGTATCGGACGCGGTAGCCTATATTAACCACGACCTTGCCGACGCATTTCGCGCCGGCGTTCTTTCGCCCGCGGATCTGCCGTCGGGGACGCTGAATGCGCTGGGCGGGCGGCATGCTGAGCGCATTGACACTATTGTGTGCGACATTATAGAGAATTCGTATGCGGCGAGCGGGTTGAACGGGGCGCATCCCGACGTTTTGCCTACAATCGGGATGGGGGATGCGGTGCGGCAGGCGTTTATGGAGCTGCGGGAGTATATGTTCAGGAATGTGTATCTGCCGCAGGATGCGCGCGCGGAGGGCGAGGCGGCGCGGCGCATTGTGCGGCTGCTGTATCGCCATTTCAACGAACATCGCGACGAAATCCCGTCGGACTACGCGCGGCGCAGTCGAAGCGAATCGGAAGCGGTGGTGGACTATGTGTCGGGGATGACGGATTGGTATGCGATGCGCGTGGCTGAGAAGATTCAGCCGGGGATCGCTAAGATTTTCATAGAAAGACTGCTATAATGGCTGATATGACGCCCAACGATAGGATACTGATGCGCAGCGTTTCGCATCAGATAAAGCGGGTGCGCGAGCATCTGGAGGCGATGCAGCGGGACGCTCACGGGCTTGAGTATGAGCCTTGGAAGAGCGAAGTCGACCATATTTGGAAGACTACCTTCGAGCAGATAAACGATATGAGCCCCGATCCGCAGCAGTCCGCGCTTGAGATGATACGCGAACCGTGGATGATGTATCTGTCGCATTATGCGGTTTTGGGAAGGCAGTAGGCGGCGGCGCTAAGGCGTTTCCAAAATAGGGAATGTTCCCTCTCTCTACTATTAGCGGTTCAGAGCAATTCAGCAATCAGTCCGTAGGGTATGCGAGCGGCGGAAAGGATCGGCGTTGACAGCTAACAGCGAACAGACAGCGGGCGTAGAGATGGAGGCCGATCTTAATCATGCGCGGCGCACGGCGGTTATGGCGCACAGCGTCGTTGTTCTGCTGCGCGAGATGGGGCTGCCGAATACGCTTGACGCCGAATTGGCAAGCGTCGGCACGGATCTGGGCGATCTGTGGGGAGCTCAGAAAGAGTTCACGGATCGTTTGAACAATATGCTCAAGACGTCGGAAGACTGGGACGCCATAGGCGATTCGCTGGTGGATATGCGCGCGTCCATAGATCATATCGCTTGGCACTTGGAGAGCGTGCGCGAGCCGCTGACTAAAATCGCGGAGTACGCCTACGCGCAAGCTCAAGACGGAGCGCCGCCTATGCGCGCCCGAAATTCCGCAATCGACGATTGCTGCCGATAAGCATTCGGACGGACAACCGATAGAACTATGAGCGTTGCTGACGACATAAGAGCGCGTCTTGACATCGTGGATGTGGTGTCGGGCTATGTTCCGCTGCAGAAAGCGGGGCGCAGCTTCAAGGCGCCTTGTCCTTTTCACACCGAAAAGACGCCTTCGTTCATCGTGAACCCGGAGCGTCAGAGCTGGCGCTGCTTCGGCGCATGCTCCACCGGGGGGGACGCCTTCTCTTTCGTGATGCGCCATCAGAACTTGGAGTTCGGGGACGCGCTGCGATTGCTGGCGCAGAAGGCGGGCGTTCCGCTGTCGCCGACTGCCAAGCAGGATAGCGATAAGCGCAGTCGGTTGCACGCCGTCAACCGTCTTGCCGCAACCTTCTATCAGGATAGGCTGAAATCGGCGCAGGGCGCGGCGGCGATGCAGTATCTAGGGCGGCGCGGCGTCAACGGTGAGGCTATCGACGCATTCCAACTTGGGGTAGCGCCCGACGGCTGGGACGGGCTGAAGACCTACCTGTCCAATATGGGCGTGAACGAAGATGAAGCGGTGGCAAGCGGGCTAATCTATCGCAATGACGCCGGCAGAACATGGGATTTCTTCCGCGGCAGGCTGATGTTTCCCATACACAACAGGCAGGGCGATGCGATAGGTTTCGGCGGCCGCGATATGGGCAATGCCGCGCCTGCATCGCAGGGCTACAACCCTAAGTATATCAACACCGCAAGCACCCCCATCTTCGACAAGCGTAGCACCCTCTACGGACTCCACCTCGCTCACTCCCACATTCGCAGCGCCAACACGGGTATCGTCGTTGAAGGCTATATGGATGTCATCGCGGCGCATCAGCATGGCTATCGCAATGTGGTTGCGTCAATGGGAACGGCGCTCACCGAAAATCAGGTGGCGCAACTGAAGTCTTTGGCGAACAAGTTCGTGCTTGCGCTGGACCCGGACGCCGCGGGGCAAGAGGCGACGCTTCGCAGCCTAGAGGCGTCTTGGAAGATAATCGGTGAGCAGTCGGCGGCGCGCGGCGGATCGCAGGGCGTCCTGCAGCGGCGCGATCCGATAACGCTGAACATAGCGGCGCTGCCCGACGGCAAAGATCCGGACGAACTCATACGCCACGATGCGGCGGAGTGGGAGCGGCTTACTCAGAACGCTTTGCCGCTTATGAGTTATCTTATACCGGCAATCACATCGCGCTTCGACATCAGCAGTGGACACGGCAAATCGCAGGTGGTCGAAGCCGTCTTTCCTCTCATAGCGGCAACGCAGAACATCTTCGATCAGCAGCGCTATCTGCAGAACCTAGCGGACGCGCTGGGCATTACGATGGATGCGCTCAAAGCGGGCTTGCCGCGCCGCCCGGCATATACTTCGCGGCGGCGCGCATCGCGGCAACCGCAGCCGCAGCCGAACAGCAGAGAGCAGGTCGCCGCATCGGCGCTGACGGCGAGCCGCGAGGATGTGTTGGAAGATTTTACGCTTTCGCTGCTGCTGAGCCGCCCGCAGCTGCGCGAGCGCGTTCACGAACTATCGCCCGAATACTTTCGCAAGAGCGCGGATAGAGAGGTGTTCAAGCGCTGGATGGGCTGCGCGGCGACGGATGAACTTGAGGCGCTGCTCGACGAACCGCTGCTGGCGCATATGCAGTCGCTGACGCAGGCTGACATAGCGCCCACGGACAGCGTCGAGAGCGAGCGGGCGCTGGATCAGTGCATCCAACGGCTGAAGCGCCGCCATCTGCTGGAGCTGCAGGAAGAGCTGCTCGAGACGGCAGATGACGCCACGCCGCCATCGCGCGAGCTGACGGCGCAAATCGCCAATCTCAACGCAGACATAAAGACGACGGAAACGGCGTAGGCGCGGCGGCGCACGCATCGCCTACGCATGCGCGCATACGGCAAGCGCGCGCTAATATACGAAACGGGCTTATTGCTTATCTACACACAAATCGGATGGGGGTTAAGCGGATGGACACATATATGAACGGGGACGGCACGGACAATTTGGCGATAACCGATATATCGCACGGCGCGCCCGTGGGCGATCTGATACTTACCCGCAAATCCAAGGAAGACGGCTACAGCCTCGGCGAACCTGAGGTGATGGTGCCGGGACGTAACGGGGATTCGGACTACCGCGCGAACGGCCACTACGATGAGGATGAGGAAGACGACGAAGAGCAAGAATCGGAAGAGCCGGACATAGACAGCGAATGGGTCAAGAAGCTGGAGAATGTGGACATTATCGACGACCCTGTGCGGATGTATCTGCGCGAAATCGGCAGGGTCGGGCTGCTGAAGGCGGCGGATGAGCGCAAACTGGCGCGCGAAATGGAAGAGTGGAAGCACATCGAGCGCGTGGAGAAATCCATCGAATTCAACCGCATCCTCGCCAAGCGCCCCCATCTGAAAGACGTCCGCGCGCGGGTGCAAGAGAAAGCCAAATCCAAAATCGAATCCGTTGACGATCTGCTGGAAGAGATTCAGAAGAACGCCAACTGGAACGCCAAATTCAAAGACTTGACTATCCCGCGCGATGTCAATGTCCGCGCATGGGAATGCGTTCACCACTTCCTCGTTGGAATCCACGCCCACGCCCTCCTCATCGACGCCTTCTGCCGCTACCACGCCGTCCCCAAGCCCGAAACCCTCGCCGATTTCCTATCCGATGATGCGCTCGCCGAACTGCTGGACGGCGAACTGCCCGAAGAGATGCTCAACTTCGTCGCCGAACTGCTGAACACCGAGCCGGACTTGGTGAAAGCGGCCATTCAGGAACTTTCGCTCAACCGACGGCTGCTTCCCAAAGAGACTATGGAGTTGTTCAAGAATCCGCCCGCTCTCAGCGAGCTCAACACCCTGAAGGACAAGCCGGACTTCATCAATGCGATCGAGTCGTATGAGCTGAGCTACGGCCGCCGCTTTGGGCGCGTCAAGACGGCGGGACGGCGGGCTCAGCGGCATCTGGCGGAAGCCAACCTGCGGCTGGTGGTGAGCGTCGCCAAGAAGTACATCGGGCGGGGGATGTCGCTGCTTGACCTGATACAGGAAGGCAACATCGGGCTGATACGCGCGGTGGAAAAGTTCGACTATCGCAAGGGCTACAAGTTCAGCACCTATGCGACCTGGTGGATTCGGCAGGCGATCACGCGCGCAATCGCCGACCAGGCGCGCACGATACGCATTCCGGTGCATATGGTAGAGACCATCAACAAACTGCTGCGGGTGAGCCGCCGCCTTGTGCAGGAAAACGGGCGGGAGCCTACCAGCGAAGAGATAGGCGCGGGGATGAGCACCGGCGAAGTTACGATTACGCCGGAGCGGGTGCGCGAAATCCTGAAGATTTCGCAGGAGCCGGTGTCTTTGGAGACGCCGATAGGGGAGGAAGAGGACAGCCACTTGGGGGACTTCATAGAGGATAGGAGCGCGCTTGCGCCGGCGGAGGCGGCGTCCTATCAGCTTCTCAAAGAGCAGGTGGAGGATGTGCTGAACACGCTGAACGAGCGCGAGGCGCGGGTGCTTCAGCTGCGGTTTGGGCTTGAAGACGGACGCAGCCGCACGCTGGAAGAGGTGGGGCGCGACTTCGGGGTAACGCGGGAGCGCATCCGCCAGATCGAGGCAAAGGCGCTGCGAAAGCTGAGGCAACCGACGAGGTCTAAGAAGCTGCGGGATTTTTTGGATACTTAGGGGCGGCTTTGGCGCTTTTCAAGCGAGGGTGATTAACGCAAAGGCGCGGGGGCGCAAAGTCCATTGCGAAATCCGATAATCTACTAAATAAAAGGTGAACGCTGCTATATGACAACCCTAACGCAAACAACCCCCACTACTGCCCACGAACAGCGCCGCCGCCCCACTACGGCGAAGGTGGCGGTGGTTAGAACATCGCCGGACAGCGTTCTTGACGATATTGCGGCGGCTATGCGGATGGCGGGCTATGAGCGGGCGCTGCCGCAGGGCGTTCCCACGCTGCTGAAGGTCAACACCTCTTGGCAGCACTACTATCCCGCCTGCTCTACATCGCCTTGGCAGCTTGACGGCGCAATTAGGGCGCTGAAGGCGGACGGCTATCGGGACATCATCCCGGCGCACAACGGCACGGTGGTGGTGGACGCCAAGGTTGGCGTGGTCAACAACAAGCATAAGCCGGTTGAGGATATGCACGGGCTTGAGGCGCTGCATCTTGAGGATGCGGAGTGGGTGGACTTTCGGCCGGAGGCGCGGATGTTGGCGCTCGACGGCGTGTATCCCGACGGGTTTCGCATTCCCAAGGCGTTTATCGGCAAGAATGTGCTGCATCTGCCCACGATGAAGACGCATGTGTTCACCACGATTACGGGCGCTATGAAGAACGCATTCGGCGGGCTGCTGAACCACAACCGCCATTGGACGCACGCCGCCATTCATGAAACGCTGGTGGATCTTTTGCAGATACAGCAGCAGATCCATCCGGGCATATTCGCGGTAACGGACGGCACATTCGCAGGGGACGGGCCGGGGCCGCGCGCGATGCGCTGGCACGCCAAGAACGTCATCCTCGCAAGCGCGGATCAGGTAGCCATAGACGCCGTGTCCGCCAAGATGATGGGCTTTGACCCGATGAGCGTCAAGTTCATATGGATGGCGCACGAATTGGGGCTGGGCTGTGGCGATATGCGGGACATAGAGGTTGTGGGGGAAGACATATCGGGCGTGAACTGGCGCTTCAGCGGCGGCGAAAACACGCTGTTCAGCCGCGGACAAAAGTCGGTGTACTGGGGCCCGTTCAAGCCGCTTGAGACGGCGATAGCGCGCTCGCCGCTGGTGAACTTGGCGATAGCGGCGTCCAACATCTACCACAACGGCTACTGGCTGCCGCTGAAGGGGCGCAAGCGCGTGCAGGAAGCGATGCAAACGGACTGGGGCAGGCTGTTTCAGAGCTACTGACGCGCATATTCGGCATAACCGCGCTTGCGTCCACCGCCGTTTGGCGCGATAATCGCGCGCGTTGTGAGCGCGTCCGAACATAGCCAACCTTCCGCCGATAGCGGTCGCGCGTCCAAATCCCGCGCATCCGAGCCTGCGTCCGAGCAGACCGATGTGAACGCAAGCGGTGTCCCTCGCGCGCGCGAGGGACTGGAAAATCCCCCCCCCCCCCCCCCCCCCCCCGACTTGAAGCCAGGGCGAATTCCCAAAATTCGCAGACAAGCTCATTCGGCTCGCCGGGCAGGCGCGGCCACGATGCAACCCGCTTCTACGCAAGCCGTCTCTACGAAGGGCTGCCGTCCGAGCGCAATGCGCCGTATGTAGAAAATCCGCTGCCGCCCGGCGTCGCCAACACCATATTCGCCGAGTCCGCCGAGCAGATGAGCGCGCTGCCCGATTGCAGCGTCCACCTGATGGTAACCTCGCCGCCCTACAATGTGGGCAAGGACTACGACGACGACCTGACGCTTGGCGAGTACCGCGATTTTCTGATCCGCGTGATGCGCGAGGTATATCGCGTACTGACGCCGGGCGGCCGCGTGTGCTTCAACATCGCCAATCTCGGACGCCGCCCGTATTTGCCGCTGCACCGCTATATCATCGAAGACCTGATGGCGTTAGGCTTTCTGATGCGCGGCGAAATCATCTGGGACAAGAGCGCAAGTTCGGCGTCATCTACGGCGTGGGGAAGCTGGCGCTCGGCGGCGAATCCCGTGCTGCGCGACGAACACGAATACATCCTGGTGTGCTGCAAAGACACCTACAAGCGCCCAAAGGTGGCGGGCAAGGCGTCCACCATTGAGCGCGACGACTTCTTGGAATGGACGCGCAGCGTTTGGCGCTTCCCGGCGGTGTCCGCGCGGCGGATTGGGCATCCGGCGCCGTTCCCCACTGAGCTGCCGCGCCGCTGCATCCAACTCTACACCTACGCCGATGAGGTTGTGCTGGATCCGTTCATGGGCAGCGGCACCACTGCGATAGCGGCGCTGGAGGCGGGCAGGCGCTTCGTGGGCTATGAGATTTCCGACGAGTACCGCGAACTGGCGCAAAAGCGGCTTGCGGCCGCGCCCAAGCTTTTCGCGCATACGGACGCCGGCGGTCGAGTGATTGCGGAGGGGCGCGATGCCGACTACTCTGTAAATGCGCCCGGCGATGCGGGAGGTGTGTCGAGATGAACGATGCACTCGTGCGCCTGTTGAAAGATGATAACTATGTGAAACTGCTGCAAAACAGCTTGCCGCGCGCGTTTGAGGTTGCGGACGCAGAAAGCCGCCGCATACAGCAGCGAAAGGGCGGCGCTACATACGAAGCCGTTGGGCAAGAAGTCGGGGTAGTCAGAGAAAAGATTATCGTTGCGTTTCTGCGATACAGCCTAGGCGATATGAACGTTGAGTTGCCCAGGTCGAATACTGCGATGCGCGATGTGCTTATATTCGGCGAACCGCTTGAGATTAAGACTGCCACGGGCAGCGGCGCCGTAAAAGTTAAGTGGACTGCCGATGCAGAATCGGCTCAGCGGGACATAGAAAACTTTCGGTTCACTTCGGACTTGCTGCTGATACGAATATGGTGGGACAAGAATGCCGACAGCGTATTCTACATTCCGAAAGATGTCTTGAACGGACTTGCCGACGTCTATTCTAGCGCCGCAGGTTTTTTGCAGAGCAGCAGAGGGACAAACAATCGCGGCATAAATATCAGGCAAGCGTTTATCAGCAAGGCAGAGAACCACAGTAAAACCTTCCGAATTCGGATTCACTGGAAACGGATTGGGATACGGATTGACCCAATGGCTCGCTGGATGGCTTATTGGGCAGACCGCCGCGACAGGGATCCGCTGTACGGGTAGCCTTACTCCGTATGCTATAATCCACCGCACATGTATATCGCTGTGTATCGGCCAACGATTGCGGCGGGATTTCGGACGGAGGCGCGCTGTGCGAAAGTAGGTTGTTGAGCATACATCGCCGCTTGATGCGCTGATTGGCTTGGCGAAGCGGCTTGCCGAGTATGAGATTCGGCACGGCTTGGAGTCTGAAGACTTCTTCAATCGCTACACGCGGGGCAAGCTTGGGGATGACGCGCCGTATGTGGAGTGGGCGAATGACTATCGGCACTGCCTTGACATTCGCTGCGATTTGGAAGAGCGCCTGAGAGACGCGGCATAGCGTCTTGTCCTAGTATCTTGTGAATGCGGCGTAGCAGTCGAGAACGCCGCGCGCCGCTTTTGCGATACGCCCAGTTTGGCTTATCGCTTATGTCCATGAGATAGGCGGGAGCGGCGCAGCTACTCATCGATTCTCACAAGCGGGCGGGGACTATTGCTTTCGACAACGCGTCGGATCTACCCAAAGCAATAGGAAGGTGGTATCTTGACTGCAAAGAAAAGTAGAGGATTTCTTGCCCTTGAGAATTACCTGGCGGCCGATCACATCTGGGCTTACATCATTCAGATGGCTGCATGGACGTATGTAATGTTCCAGACGATAGACGCGCCGTTCATAAGCGTTCAGTGGGTTGTCGCTTATGTGCGTGAGACAAATGGGGCGGCGCAGCTGTTCGTCTTGACGACCATAATCGGCGTGAACATATGGAGGATTGCCGTGAAGTTCTGGCAGGAGAGGGTTAAGAGCGTAAAGGAAC
This sequence comes from Dehalococcoidia bacterium, assembly GCA_965203895.1. Taxonomy (GTDB): domain Bacteria; phylum Chloroflexota; class Dehalococcoidia; order Lucifugimonadales; family JADFKI01; genus Bin90. The sequence goes on from CBDBDI010000003.1 coordinate 1,761,125, forward strand.
AGGTGGATGAGGGCAAGGCGGAAGGCAGAAACGAAGTGATAACGGCGCTTCGGAAGGGCGGCATGAGTAGGGATCAGATCAACGCCGTTCTTATTCGGTCAGGCGACAAAGATCTCATCTCTGAGATCACACTCGAAGATGCTTCTGACGCATTCATGGAAGCGTTTCTTGAGGCGGCGAATCGTATAAACGCCGCTTCGGAAAAGACCGACCACAAAGCCGAAAAATCTGAATCAGAGCTTTAGGCGCTAACGACGCAGCCTAAGTAAAAGTCCCTGACTTGCTGCAATACGCTCGTTGGGGACTTTTCGCTTTGTGCGATATTCTTGACAAACGCCGTATTAGCGCCGCCCCACCAAGCGGCGCTATACGCCGCCGCAATGCGTGTGCTATAATCCGTTGGCTAATTTGATGCGCCACGCGGCGCTCAATGGCGGGCATTTTGGGGAATTAGGAGCAAGCGGGTTATGGTTGCAATGGTTGAACTGATTAACGACGGCAGCGTTACATCCGCCAAAGGTTTCACGGCGGGCGGGACTTACGCAGGGCTCAAGACGCAGGGTGAAGGCGTCCTGGATCTGGGCATCCTGCTGTCCGATACGCCGGCGAACCTCGCCGCTACCTTTTCCACGAACAAGGTGCTGTCCCCGTCCGTTGTGCTGAGCCGTCAGCGCGCTCAGCGCGGCATGGCGCGCGGCGTGGTTGCCAACAGCGGCTGCGCCAACTGCTGCGTGGGCGATCAAGGGCTGACCGACGCCGCCGAACTGACCGAACTCGCGGCGGCGCACACCGGCGTTGCGGCGGACGATATGCTGGTGTGCAGCACGGGCATGATAGGCGTGGAACTGCCGATGGCGTTGCTTCGCCAGAATGTAGGGAATGTGAGGCTGACCGCAGACGGCGGCCACGATTTCGCGCGCTCCATTATGACCACGGACACGCGCCACAAAGACATCGCGGTGTCCGTGAACTTGGACGGGCGCAAGGCGATTATCGGGGGCGCCGCCAAGGGCGTGGGGATGATTCATCCGAATATGGCCACTATGCTGGCGTTTGTGGCGACGGACGCCCCGGTGGAACAGGGCTTTCTGCAAGCCGCGCTTAGCCGCGCGGTGGACGCATCGTTCAATATGTGCAGCGTAGATGGCGACCAAAGCACAAACGATACGGCGCTTGCATTCGCCAACGGACAGGCGGGCGGCGCAGAGGTGGCCGCGGGGACGCCGGCCGCGGACGCATTCGAGGATGCGCTCACCTATGTGTGCCAATCGCTCGCCAAAGAGATGGTGCGCGACGGCGAAGGCGCTAAGAAGCTCATCGAGGTAACCGTGGGCGGCGCAAACTCGCTCGCCGACGCGCGCAAGGCGGCAAGAGATATTTCCACATCATCGCTGGTGAAGGCGATGGTTCACGGCAACGATCCCAACTGGGGGCGCATTATGATGGCGCTGGGCAAGAGCGGCGCCGATATGGTGGAATCGCGGATAGACATTTTCGTGGACGATATACAAATCGTGCAAGACGGCATCGCCATTCCGTTCTATCGCGATGCGGTGGTCAGCGCAATGGCGAGCTCGCCGGATGTGCGCTTCCGCGTGAACCTCAATATGGGCGCGCACGACGCAACCGCTTGGGGATGCGATCTTACCGAAGAGTATGTAACCTTCAACTCGGCGTACAGCACCTAATCGGTTATGTCGACGTCCAACGCAATGCAGTTGCCCGCGCCGCAATGGCCTCAGCCCGTCCCCAATGCGGGCGGACTCGGAGGCGGCGCAGCGGACACGCCCAACACCAAGCCTAAGGAGCCATATGCCAATGGGACGATTGTAGTCAAGATTGGCGGCAGCACGCTCGGCAGCCACGATACCACGCTCCAAGACCTTGCAGCGCTGCAGCGGCGGGGTGTCAGCGCAGTCGTGGTGCATGGGGGCGGCAAAATCATCAGCGATTGGATGGCTAAGCAGGGCGTCCGACCGCGCTTCGAGCGGGGATTGCGCGTAACCGACGAGCCTAGCCTCGACATAGTGGTGGCAGTGCTGACGGGGCTGATTAACAAGAACCTGGTGGCGTCAATGGTGGAACTGGGCGCAAGCGCGATGGGCATCAGCGGTGCTGACGACGGCATGCTGCGCGCCGAAATCCGCAATCCCGCGCTTGGGCTTGTGGGCAGCGTGGCATCGGTCAACACAACGCCGATAGACGCCGTGCTGAGAGCCGGCTGCATCCCCGTGATAGCGCCCGTCGCGCTCAAAACATCCGACGGCGAAGGCGCTTCGCATACATTGCTGAACATCAATGCAGATACGGCCGCGGGCGAAATCGCAGCGGCGCTTGGGGCAAGCAGGCTTGTGTTTCTGACGGATGTGCAGGGCGTGCTTGACACATCCCGCCGCCTAATCCCGCGCCTCACGGAGCGGCAGGCGCAGGGGCTAATCAACTCCAATGTGGCGGCGGGCGGAATGATCCCCAAACTGGAAGCGTGCCTCACCGCGCTGCGGGCGGGCGGCGTATCGCATATCGTCGACGGCCGCAAGCCGTCCGCGCTGATGGACGCCGTATCGGGCGAAACGCTTGGCACGCGCGTAGGGTGAGGCGGCGATTGCGCGATTGCCCAAGGCGCTTGAGGCGCTTTCGGGCGTAGATAAGACAGGAAGGTTTGCTTTATGGCGGGCGATTATCAGAACGGCAGTAACGGCGACGGCGATTCAATCGATGAGCTTTACCGCTTCTTCGATCAGATAGGAACGCTCGCCAAATGGATAGCGATAGCCGTCGGGGCGGTGGCGATATTTTCGCTGTTTGTGTTCGGGCGCGGCGTCTATACGGACTGGCTGTGGTTCGATAATCTGGGCTATCGCGGCATATTCGTGAAGGTGCTGATTACGCGCATAAGCCTGTTCATTGCGGGCGCTGCGGCGACGGCGGTTGTGCTGGGCGCAAGCGTGTACGCCGCGATTCGGTTTTCGCGCGGGGACGCGGCGCTGACGCTGCCGGACGAACTGCTGGGCTTTATGAGCCGCGCGCTGGTTCGCATAAGCATCGGCGCGGTGGCGCTGCTATCGCTGCTGTTCGGCGGGCTTATGGCGGCGCGCTGGGAGATATTCCTGCGCTTTTCCAACGCCGCGCCATTCGACTACATCGAGCCGGTATTCGGGCGCGACGTCGGCTTCTATGTGTTCACGCTGCCGATGGTTAGCTTCCTGCAGGGCTGGATCCTGGGAATGCTGATTGCCACGCTGGTGGCTACGGCGGCGATCTACTTCCTGCGCGTGAGCATGCAGGGCGAGCGCTTCGACCTTGCGCTGCCGAATGTCAAGATACACCTGTCCATAATAGCGGCGCTGATAATGTTCACAATCGCCTGCGGCCACTGGCTTGCCAGGTGGGATTTGCTGCTTTCGGCGGAAGGCGCGGTGTTCGGCGCGGCCTATACCGATGTGAACGCGCGGATGCCGGCGCTGCTGATAATGACGATAATCGCGGCGGCGGCGGGCTTGCTGATGCTTGCGAACACCTACATAAGCGGCAAGCGGCTGCTCATAGGCGCGTTTGCGCTCTGGTTCGGGCTTAACATCGTGCTGACCAACGTCTGGCCCGGCTTCATACAGCAGTTCACCGTGAACCCCAACGAATTCGTGCGCGAAAAGAAGTTCATCGAGCGCAACATCGAATTCACCAGCCACGCTTTCGCGCTAGATCGCATCACCGAACAGTTCTACCCTGCTGAAACCGAAGTGGATGCCGCCGTCATTGAGCGCAATCATCAGACGGTCAACAACATACGCTTGTGGGACTATCGCCCGCTCTCAAACGTGTATAGGCAGATTCAGCTCATACGCCCCTACTACGAATTCCACGACGCCGACGTCGACCGCTATGAGATAGACGGAGAAGTCAGGCAGGTGCTGCTGTCGGCGCGCGAGGTGGCGCCTGAGAAGCTTCAGCCCGAATCGCAGACGTGGACGAACACGCGGCTGGTCTATACGCACGGCATGGGCATCGCTATGAGCCCGGTGACGGAGTTCACGCCTGAAGGCAGGCCGGAGTTCTTCGCCAAAGACATACCCGCCGACGGCGTCATCCCGATTAAGGCAGAGGGATCGCAGGCGGAGCCGGCGCTGCTGGTTACCAACCCGCGCATCTACTACGGCGAAAACACGCAGCAGTATGTCATCGTGAACACCGAAACCGATGAGCTCGACTATCAGACGGAAGGCGGCGATCTGTTTCGCACCAACTACTTCGGCGATGGCGGCGTGCGCTTGTCGTCCATATTCCGCCGCATCGCCTACGCCTGGCAGTTCGCGGACATCAATATCCTCATCAGTGGCCAGATTACGGGGGACAGCCGTCTGCAGTACCGCCGCGACATACAAGAGCGCGTGCGTCAGGTTGCGCCGTTCCTGATTTTGGACCAAGACCCGTACATCGCCGCCGCCGAAGGGCAGCTCTTCTGGATACAGGATGCCTACACCTACACCGACCGCTATCCGTACTCCGACCCGCTGGGCGGCGATCTGAACTATATGCGAAACAGCGTCAAGGTCAGCATCGACGCCTTCAACGGGGACTTGCGCTTCTATGTGTGGGACGAAACCGATCCCATCATTCTGACCTACCAGCGCATATTCCCCGACCTGTTCGCGGCGCAAAGCGAAATGCCCGAATCGCTCAGGTCGCACACGCGCTACCCGCAAGACTTTTTCCGCATCCAAGCGGAAAAGTACATCCGCTACCATATGAAAGAGCCGCAGAACTTCTACAACAACGAAGACCTCTGGGCGGTGGCAGAGGAAAAGTTCGGGCAGGGCGATACGCTGCAGCAGGTTGAGCCGTACTATGTGATTATGAAGTTGCCGGGCGAAACCGAAGAGGAATTCGTGCTGCTGCTGCCGTACACGCCCAACGAGCGGCAGAACCTGATAGGCTGGCTTGCGGCGCGCAGCGACGGGGACAACTACGGCCGCTTGATAGCGTTCAACTTCCCCAAAGATAGGCAAGTTGATGGGCCGGCGCAGGTAGAGGCGCGCATCGACAACGATCAAGACATATCGGCATGGTTCACGCTGCGCTGCACCGAAGGCTCCAGCTGCATACGCGGCAACCTGCTGGTGATTCCAGTGGATCAGGGCATCGTGTATGCCGAACCGGTCTATATTCAGGCTGAAGGCGTCAGCTTCCCCGAACTCAAGCGCGTCATACTCGCCACCGGGGACAAGGTGGTGATGGAAGACTCGCTCAACGAAGCGCTGAACTCGCTGACGGGCGTAACGACCTTCGTAAGCGAACCCACGGATGCGGCCGATACGGACGTAGCAGCAGCGCCCGCGATAACCGCGCCCGCCGGCACAATCGAAGCCACCATCGAGACGCTGCAGAACGCAATAGACGGCGTCAAGCAAAACCTCGCCGAACTCGAGGCGGCGCTTGACGCATTGACAGAATCGCTCACAAATCAATAACATCCCCGATAACCCGAATCCGCGGCGGATAGGCGGCGCACGCTCGTCCGCCTTGGATATCGAGCGCCAAGCATATGGCAAGTATGCAAATATATGGAGGAAAACGGATGACTTCAGCGGCAGAATGGAAAGAGAAAGAACGCCAATACTACATACACACCTTCAACCGCCAGCCGATGGTCATTGAGCGGGGCGAAGGCGCGCGCGTGTGGGACACCGATGGCAACGAATACTTGGACTTCATCGCCGGCATCGCGGTCAACAACCTCGGACACTGCCACCCCGTCGTAACCGAAGCGATCCGAGAACAGGCGGGAAAGCTTGTTCAGACATCCAACCTGTTCTACACCACGCCGCAACTGGAGCTCGCAGAGGCGCTCGTTGAGAGCAGCGGTATGGACAAGGTGTTCTTCGCGAACAGCGGTGTAGAGGCGAATGAAGGCGCGATAAAACTGGCGCGCAAGTACGGCCGCCTCCACCGCGGCGGCGCTCAGAGCGTCATAACCACGCTGAACTCGTTTCACGGGCGCACGCTTGGAATGATCGCCGCCACCGGACAGCCGGCGTATCAACAAGCGTGGCTGCCGCTTGCTGAGGGCTACGCCAATGTGCCGTATGAAGACCTGGACGCTATCCGCGAGGCGACGACCGACGACACCTGCGCCGTAATGGTGGAAGTGCTGCAGGGCGAAGGCGGCGTCAATGTGCCGTCCGAAGGCTATCTCAAAGGATTGCGCGAGTGGTGCGACAACAACAACATTCTGCTGATATTCGACGAAGTGCAGACGGGAATGGGGCGGCTCGGCAGCCTGTGGGGACACCAGCGCTTTGGCGTCGAGCCGGATGTGATGACTTCGGCAAAAGGGCTTGGCAACGGCGTGCCTATCGGCGCGTTCATGTGCAAAGACGCCTGCGATGTGCTGGAGCCGGGCGATCACGGCAGCACATTCGGCGGCAATGTGCTGACCACGGCGGCGGCGAATGCCACCCTGCGCTATATGCTGGACAACGATGTGCCCGGCAACGCGCTCAAAATCGGAGCGTATCTCGAATCCAAACTGGATGGACTAAGAGCGTCTAGGCCTGATGTGGTGAAAGGCGTGCGCGGCATGGGGCTTCTGCTTGCGCTACAGTTCCAGTCCGCGATTGCACCGTCAGTAGCCGCCGCCGCCAACAACCAGGGGTTGCTGCTAAACCCCGTGCTGCCGGACGCGGTGCGCTTCATGCCGCCGCTCACCATCACCGAAGCGGACGTGGACGAATGCGTGGCTAAGCTAGACCGCGCAATCGGCGTCGCGCTTGCGGGCTAGGGGGGCGCGAGCTGCGGCCGATGGCGAAAGGGTAAAGGCATAGGAATAACTTGTAGGGGCCGCTACACGATGCCCGTAGTTTCAGACACGGCCCCTAAGTTTTCACTTTTACGCCGGCGATCGCGGGGAACGCCCGCATGTTCATGTTAGGGATGGCGAGCGCAAAATTAAGGTTTGGCTCGATCCCGTCGAGATTGCGAGAACTGAATCCAGAGGTTTCCGCAGGAATGAAGTTAATCGGATTTGGCGGCTTGTAGTGGAAAACGAAGAACGCCTCTTGGAGGACTGGAATGAGTTCTTCTCTAATTGAGCTCAGAATCTCAATGGCAAGGGCAATGGATGTAACCGTTACCGAGGAAGCCCTAACGGTTGACTTGGAAGACGCCCGTACCATATCCGCGCCGATTTCGTGGTATCCGAGCCTGGCGCACGGCACGCCCAAAGAGCGCAACAACTGGCGCATAATCGATATGGGCAGCGGCATACATTGGCCCGATCTTGACGAGGACATCAGCGTCGAGAACCTGCTCACCGGCAGTCCGTCCGGCGAAAGCCGTCGATCGCTGAAGCGGTGGCTTGAACGCCGCTCGGTACAAGCAAAATGAATGTGGCTACCTGGAAATGGGCGAAATCTGATTTCCGGAGAATGGAGGTAGAGTGTGAAAAGATCGTTGGATACGCCTGTGGTCATAAGGGATCTGAGCGTCGATGAGCGCGTTATGCTAGTTCAGGATATTTGGGACAGTATCCTTGAGGATGAAGGCGAGTCATTTGAGCTTACGGATGCAGAGCGGCAAGAGCTCGATCGCCGGCTCGATAATTACAGGGCAAACAAAGGCAACCTGAGCACATGGGACGAAGTGAAGCAAAGGATGCTGTCAAGAGAGTGACGCTTCAGGTAGAGCTTGGACAGGAAGCCGAAATTGAGCTAGAAGACGCTCATAGATGGTACGAAGCGCGGCGTCCCGGATTGGGAAGGGAATTTCGCGCATCCGTCAAAGATGTACTCGATAGTATATCTCAATTTCCAAGGATGTATCCGATTGCGCATATGCAGATTCGAAAGGCGCAAATGAGACATTTCCCATACAACATCTACTATATTCTGGATGATGGCGTGATAGTGATCGTATCTATTGCGCATCAACGCCGCAATCCAAGGTTTTGGCAGTCCCGTTAGCGCAATAAATGTCAAACAATTGCGATCACCTAAAACCCGCGAGGCAATATGAACTGGCGCGAACTCAAAGACAAGAACATAACCCTAGTCGGCGGCGCTGTGTCCGGCGGCTTGGATAGCTGCACGGTTACGCACTGGCTCAAGGGCAAGGGCTTCGCCGTCCACTGCTACACCGTCGACCTTGGGCAGCCCGACGAAGAGAACATAGACGCGGTAACCGAGCGCATGCTGGGCTGCGGCGCTGAGAGCGCGCATATCATCCCCGGCGCCGACGCGCTCGCCGACGCCGGCCTCAAGGTGATACAGGCGCAGGCGCGCTATGAGGGCGGGTATTGGAACACCACCGGCATAGCGCGTCCCATCACCGTGCGCGCCATCCTGCCCGCGCTTGAGCGGCAAGGCATCGGCGTGCTGTTTCACGGCGCCACCGGCCGCGGCAACGACCAGGTGCGCTTTCAGCTCGCCGCCAACACGCTCGCGCCCGCCCTGGAAGTCTATGCGCCTTGGCGCGATCCCGAATTCGTGCGCCAGTTCCCCGGACGCCAGCAGATGCTCGACTACTGCGATGCGAATGCGCTGCCCATCAGACCCGCGCGCGAATCGCGCTATTCCACCGACGCCAACTTCCTGGGACTTACACACGAAGCCGGCGACCTAGAGGACGTCGCCATATCGCCCGTGTTCGTGGAGCCGGGAATGGGCGTTTGGCCCTGGGACGCCCCCGACCAAAGCGAAGTTGCCATTATACGATGGGAGCAAGGCGTCCCCGTAGCGCTAAACGGCAGCCGCTTGGCGCTAACGGATATGTTTCGGCAAGCCAACGCGCTCGCCGGCAAGCACGGCGTCGGCATCGGCGCGCATGTGGTCGAGAACCGCTTTGTGGGCGTCAAGTCCAGGGGCATCTACGAAGCGCCGGGCATGGAACTGCTGGGGCGCTCCTACGAATACCTGATGCAGTTCATCCTCGACCGGCGCGCGCGCGAATTCCTCGACTATGTCTCCGGCGTAGTGAGCCTGCAGATCTATCAAGGCTACTGGCTTGACCTCGCAACCACATCGGCGCTCGCTGCCCTGGAACCGATAACGCGCCTCGCCACCGGCGCTATATCCGTGCGCCTGTACAAGGGCGGCGTGTTCTTCGACACTGCCGACGACACCCCCGACGCGATGCCTCATTCGCTCTACACCGACGATTCGTCTATGGAAGCGATGGGGACATACGACCACTCCGACGCGGAAGGCTTCTTGAAGGTGCTGGGCATATCATCCAAAAACGTCGGAACGCGGCAGTTCCCCCACTTGGAACGCTGAAACCGAACATCACAACACGCCAACACTCGGCCGGGACGGACAAATGACAAACTCAACTACCAGCGAAACCCGCAGCCAGATAGTCAACCTTGTGCGCGATTTTGTGCAGCGCGAAGTAGAACCCGTGGCAAGCCGCTACGACAATGAAGACATCTACCCGCAAGAGCTTGTGGACAAGATGGCGGATATGGGCTTGTTCGGGATTATGATACCCGAAGAGTACGGCGGCTTGGGGTTGGACTACACCACCTTCGCCACTATCTTCGAAGAGATCAGCAAGGGTTGGATGAGCCTCACCGGCCCCATAGGCACGCATCACATCTTGGCGTATGTCATAGCCACCTACGGCGATGAAGAGCTGAAGCGGCGCTTTCTGCCCAAGATGGCGGAGGGCGTGATTCGCGGCGGCTTGGCGCTGACCGAGCCGGGCGGCGGCAGCGATATGCAGAACCTGCAGACATCCGCAGTCAAAGACGGAGAAGAGTATGTCATCAACGGCAACAAAATGTTCATATCCAACGGCGCAAGCGGCAACGCCTTCGCCGTGCTTGCGCGCACCGATAAGACCGCCGATCCCCCGCATCGCGGCATAAGCTGCTTCGTGGTGCAAAAGCCCGCGGCGGGCTTCAGCGTGGCGCAGAAACTCGACAAACTCGGCTATCGCGGCATAGACACCACTGAGCTCGTCTTCGACAATGTGCGCATCCCCGCCGAAAATCTGGTCGGCGGTGTAGAGGGCCAGGGCTTCCGCCAAGTGATGAGCGGACTAGAGGGCGGGCGCATCAACGTCGCCGCGCGCGCCGTGGGCGTGGCTACCGCCGCATTCGACGCCGCAATCAAGTACGCCCAGCAGCGCGAAACATTCGGGCAGCCCATAGCGCAGCATCAGGCGATCCAGCTCAAGTTGGCAGAAATGGCTACCAACATAGAGGCGGCGCGCCTGCTCACCTACGAAGCGGCGCGCAAGAAAGACGCCGGCGAGCGCGTCGACCTAGAGGCGGGCATGGCGAAGCTATTCGCCAGCGAAATGTGCGGCGAAGTCGCTATGGAAGCGATGCGCATTCACGGCGGCTACGGCTACATCAAAGACTACCCGCTAGAGCGCTACTACCGCGACGCCCCGCTGATGATAATCGGCGAAGGCACAAACGAAATACAGAAGCTAGTCATAGCCCGCCGCCTGCTGCTGAAGCATCAGATATAGGCGGTCGACTATAGAGACATCCCAAAAACAAAGGTAAAGCGCCGGCATGATTCACGACGGACGCGCCGACTTCGGCGGATACTTGGAAGACTTTAAGCAGGGCGATGTGTTCAAGCACTGGCCCGGCAAGACCATCACCGCAATGGACAATCACCTGTTCACACTGCTGACGATGAACAGCAACCCGCTGCACTTCGACGAAAACTATATGAAAGACCACCCGCACGGCAGGATACTGGTGAACGGCATGCTGGTATTCAGCCTTGTGGTGGGCATCAGCGTGCGCGACACTTCGGGCAAGGCGATTGCGAACTTGGAGTACGAAAACGCCACGCACGACGGACCCACCTTTGAGGGCGATACTATCTACGCCGAAAGCGAAATACTGGATGTACGCGTCTCCAAGAGCCGCCCCGACCGCGGCGTTGTGTACATGGAATCGCGCGGCATAAATCAACGCGGCGAGCAGGTTCTCACCCTCAGGCGGCGCTTTCTGGTAACCAAGCGCCCCGAAGCGGCTGCGACAGGCGCAGCGCAAGTCTCGGGCTAGGGGCTTGGCGCATGAAAGAGGTTGCATCCGCCTACACCGTATCCATCCACTACGACCGCCGCCTGTATCGCCAAGACATCGCCGGCTCCGTAGCGCACGCCCGCATGCTCGCCAAGCAGGGCATCATCTCCCACGATGAAGCCGCCGCCATAGAGCGCGGTTTGACCGAAATCCGCCAAGAAATCCAAGACGGCGCATTCCCTTGGCGTCCCGAACTTGAAGACATTCATATGAATGTTGAGCGGCGTCTGTTCGAGAAGATAGGCGATGCCGCAGGCAGGTTGCACACCGCGCGCTCCCGCAACGACCAGATAGCGCTGGATGTGCGGATGTTCACGAAAGACGCCATCGACCGCATATTGGACGCAATCCACGCGCTCAGAACGGCGCTTGTGGGGCAGTCGGACGCCAACGCCGATGCGATTATGCCGGGCTACACGCATGTGCAGCGCGCGCAGCCGGTTCTGTTCGCGCACCACATGCTCGCCTACTTCGAGATGCTTGGACGCGATGCGGCGCGCTTTCGGCAGGCGCATGAACGCGCCGACGTGATGCCGTTGGGCAGCGGCGCGCTGGCTGGCTTGCCGTATCCAATTGACCGCGAATATGTGGCGCAACAGCTCGGCTTCAGCCGCATATCCGCCAACAGCATGGACGCCGTGTCCGACCGCGATTTCCTGCTGGATTTCCAGGCGGCGGCGGCGATATGTATGATGCACCTCTCCCGTATGGCGGAAGAGCTCGTCTTGTGGTCGTCGGATGAATTCGGCTTCATACGCATCAGCGACGAATACACCACCGGCAGCAGCATCATGCCGCAGAAGCGCAACCCCGATTTCGCTGAGCTGGCGCGCGGCAAGACCGGGCGCGTATATGGCAGTCTTATAGCGCTGCTGACGCTTCTGAAAGGCTTGCCGCTCACATACAACCGCGATATGCAGGAAGACAAAGAGGGCTTCTTCGATGCCTACGATACGCTGCTAAACACGCTCACTATCTTCGCCGATATGCTGGCGAAAACCACCGTCAACGCCGCCAGGATGCGCGCCGCGGCGCAGGATAGCAGTCTGCTTGCCACCGACATCGCCGACTACCTGGTAGATAAGGGAATGCCCTTTCGCGAGGCGCACGGCGTAGTGGCGCGCCTATCACAGTACGCCGTTGAGCGCAATGCGCAATTCCAGGACATACCGCTTGCCGAATATCGCCGCTTCTCTGCGCTGTTTGATGCGGATGTGTTCGCCATAAGCGCCGATTCGTCCGTTGCGGCGCGCGATGTTCCCGGCGGTACCGCATTTGGGCGCGTGCGCCAAGCCATCGCATGCGCCAAAGCCGAACTGGAGGCTGCCAATGCCAAGTGAACGCTCTATCAAGATAGCGCCGTCCATCCTGTCCGCCGATTTCAGTCGGCTGGGCGAGCAGGTTGCGGAAGCCGAAGCGGGCGGCGCGGACGCCATTCACATAGACATTATGGACGGCGCTTTCGTCCCCAACATCACTATGGGTCCGATGATAGTGCAGGCGATCCGCTGCTGGACTACCCTGCCCTTCGACCTGCACCTTATGATCGCCAACCCGGAGTGCTACATCGCCGATTTCGCAAGCGCCGGCGCAGACACCATCACCGTACACGCCGAAGCCTGCGTTCATCTGCACAGCGTCATACAGCAGATACGGGCGGCGGGCAAGCGCCCAAGCGTGGCAATCAGCCCCGCCACGCCCATATCTGCGCTTGAAGAGGTCATAGCCGACCTTGACCAAGCGCTAGTTATGACCGTCAACCCCGGCTTCGGCGGGCAGGCGTTCATAGAGGCTATGCTGAGCAAGATAAGCCGCATGCGCGCGCTGATAGACGAGCGCGGCCTGACTGCCGACCTGCAGGTCGACGGCGGCATCAGCGCAGACACCGCCGCATCCGTAGCGCGCGCCGGCGCCAATGTGCTGGTAGCCGGATCCGCCGTCTATAACGACCGAATGTCCGTCGCCGATGCAATCGCGCGCATACGCCGCAGCATAGCCGAGGGGTGATGCAGCGATTCAACAAGAAGGCATTCGCGTTCGTCTTTTCGATTGCGCTAACTATATCGATCGGCATAACAGCGATAGCCATAACCGCCCAAAACGCCTATTCGATCGTCAACATATCCGTCGGCATCTTGTTGGCGCTGTTAGCCTCATCGATTGCATCGGCTATGATTGCGTCTTACGGGTTGTATCTAAGAGCCTTCGTTTGGGCTTATCGCGCCGTTATGAGAGCGCTTGTCATAAGAGCGCTTCGCTCCGCCTTGTCTTACGCTATGACACCTGTTAAGTGTTCAGGTATACTTGAAAATGAAGACAAGAGGACGGTGGCTCTCAGAGTGTTAGCCGGGGAAGATCAGAGCATTCGAGAAGGTAGCAAGTTTAACCTTTACGAATCCACAGGCGACACATACTGGGGCAGCGTGATTGCCACAGACGTTAGAGCGTCGGATTGTGATTGCGTTCCAGATGATAGAAAGAATGCAACTTTCTGGGAAAATCTTGAAGACAGAATGAAGTATGATACTTCAAAGCCCCTGAATGTTTATCTAGCGCGGGACGCATCAGATTACGAAACGGCGCTGGAGCATATAATCGCATTGCTGCGTCATTGGAGATAACGCTATGCAAAATACTCAAAGCGCTCTTATAGAGGGCAAAGTGGCAAAGATACTGAACGCGCGCGAACTCGTAATCAATCGCGGATCTGAACACGGAATTGAGGCGGGCATGCGCTTCAAGGTCGTTGAAGAGACTGAGGAGATTGTCGACCCGGATACGCGCGAAAGCCTTGGAACCATCTCTCGCGAAAAGATAAGGGTGAAGGTAGCCGACGCGCAGCCGCGTTTCGCAATAGCCCGCACCTACCAAACCTACGAAGTCCAAGAACCGAGCGCCAGCGCGCTTGCGTTCTCGCTGCATAGAAAATTCAACACGGTCACCAGGGTGAAAACCCTAGCCAGTGATTCGGGAGACATCCGGGCGTCTTACGATGAGAGCAAAGGCTTCGTTGCAATCGGCGACAAGGTAGTGCAGATCGACTGAAGGCATCGACCCGCCCCTTGCCGCCTAGCGCCGATTAGCCCCCTAGCGCCACTACCCCAGCGTTCCCTGTCCCCCTACCCCAGCGCGCGCCGCGCCGCATCCAGCGTTGCCTGTATATCGGCGTCCGTGTGCGCGGTGGATACGAACATCGCCTCAAACGGCGAAGGCGGCAGATACACCCCCTCTTCCAGCATCCGATGGAAGAAGCGCGCGAAGCCATCCCTATCCGATGCGGACACCGTCTCCCAGCCGTTGACGGCGCCGGCGTTGAAGAACAGCGTCATCATAGACCCCACACGGTTGACGCAGAGCGGCGTTTCGGCGTCGGCGAACACCGCTTGCAAGCCCGCCGCCAGCCGACTCGACTTCGCCTCCAGCGCCTCATACACGCCCGGCTCTTGCAGCGCCTCCAGCGTCGCCGCGCCCGCCGCCATCGCCACCGGGTTGCCGGACAGCGTCCCCGCCTGATACATCGGCCCCAGCGGCGCAACCGTCGCCATTATCTCGGCGCTGCCCCCGTATGCGCCCACTGGCATCCCGCCGCCGATGATTTTGCCCAAGCAGGTTATGTCCGGCGCAACCCCATAGCGCTGCTGCGCCCCGCCGTATGCTACCCGAAAGCCGGTGATGACCTCGTCGAAAATCAGCAGCGCCTTGTGTTGCGCCGTCAGCTCGCGCAGCCCCTGCAGGAAGCCGTCGTCCGGCGGCACAACGCCCATATTGCCCGCCACAGGCTCAACGATGACGCACGCTATATCGTCCGGGAACGAGCTGAAGTGCGCCTCCACCGACGCCAGGTCGTTGAACTTCGCCAGCAGCGTGTCTTGCGCGAATGACGCCGTTACGCCCGCGCTGTCCGGGACGCCGTGCGCCATAGCGCCGGAGCCCGCCGCCACCAACAGCGCGTCGGCGTGGCCGTGATAGCCGCCCTCGAACTTGACGATTTTCGGACGGCTTGTGAACGCCCGCGCCAATCGCAGCGCGCTCATAGTCGCCTCCGTGCCGGAGTTCACGAAGCGCGCCATATCTATGGAATCGTAGGCGTCCGCCACCATTCGGGCGACGGCGTTCTCTCGCTCCGTGGGCGCGCCGAAGCTTGTGCCGTTAGCCGCCGCCGCCCCTATCGCCGCCAAAACCCGCGCATCGGCGTGTCCCAAAATCAGCGGACCCCACGAACACACATAGTCGATATATTCGTTGCCGTCGGCGTCCCAAACCCGGCTGCCCGCGCCGCGCTCCAGAAACAGCGGCGTCCCGCCCACTGCGCCCCAAGAGCGCGCGGGACTGTTCACGCCACCCGGAATATGCCTTCTCGCCGCCGCGTACAACTCCCCGGAGCGCTCTCTATTCAATGTCATACCTCGCTTATCGCTGATAGAATGTTGGCAGCGTATATCATACCATCATCCGCAAAGTTCGGGGGGACGCGCTTTGCCCAAAGCCGCGCGGCATAGTACACTATGCAGGGGGATGGCGGCGGCTATGGACGCCAACGCCTTCACAATCAACTAGCGTTAGAGGCAGCGCATGGGCAGATGCAGGATTTGCGGAAACAACGCAGGCATTTTCAGAAACCTGCATGAAGACTGCGCGCGCCGATACGAATACGAACAGCAGCGGCAGCGGCGCGCGGCGGCGCAAGCGCAAGCCGCGCCCGACTTCTACGCCGAACTGCAGGTTCACCATTCCGCCGACGCCGAAGTCATAACCGCCGCATACCGCCGCCTCGCGCGAACATACCACCCCGACCTGAACAAAGCGCACGACGCAAACGCCCGAATGACGCGCATCAACCTTGCCTATGAGACCCTAGGCGACCCCGCCAAGCGCGCCGAATACGACCGCCAGCGCGGCTACACTGCCTACCGCCAGCCGCCGCAATCTGACCCCAAACCGCCGCCCAGATCCGAACCGCCGCCACCGCCGCGGACCGAACCTGAGCCCGCAAGCCGCTCAAGGCGCAGCGCATCCTACGACGTCAACGCAACTGATGAATTGGGCTACACACTACTTCATCATGCGGCAATGCAGGGACACGTCGAAATGGTTCAATCCCTCATATCCGCCGGCGCAAATGTCAATGCAAATAATAGGCTCGGCTACACACCACTCCATACAGCAGTGGTGCATGAACACGCTGACATAGTCCGAGTGCTCATATCAGCTGGCGCAAACATCAATGTAACCGATAGCCTTGATTGGGCAGTGGATAGAGGGCAAGCGGACATAGTTCGCTTGCTTATATCCGCTGGCGCAGACACTAGGGATGTCCTTAATAGAGCGACTATGACTGCTACAATAACGGGGCGAGCCGATGCGCTTCAAACACTCATATCCGCTGGTGTAGATGTTAATGTAACTGATAATCACGGCTTCACGCCTCTTTCTTGGGCAGTGGATAGAGGGCAAACGGAAATAGCACGTTTGCTAATATCCGCTGGCGCAAATGTTGATGGAACCAATGCACCTGGCTTCACACATCTACATAGTGCAGTAATGCAGGGACAAACAGAAGTAGTTCGGTTGCTCATATCCGCCGGCGCAGATGTTAACGCCAAAGATGAGGTTAGCAACACACCTCTTTATTGGGCGGTGCTTGAAGGGCAAACGGAAGTAGTTCGGTTGCTCATATCCGCCGGCGCAGATGTTAACGCCAGTGAGTTTGTCAATACGCCTCTATATCCCGCGGCGCGTAAAGGGCAAATAGAAATAACCCGCTTGCTTATATCCGCCGGCGCAGACACTAGAGATACCGTTAACTATGTGTCTATGTTAGGGCAAACCGATGCGCTTCAAACACTCATATCTGCTGGCGCAGATACTAGGGATGCCCTTAATAATGCGACTACGATAGCTGTGATAACAGGGCAAACTGATGAAATGCAAACGCTCATATCCGCTGGTGCAAATGTTGATGCAAGGGATGACAATGGCAACACGCCTCTCCATAGCGCGGCGGCTGGTGGGCAAACAGAAATGGTTCGATTGCTCATATCCGCCAGCGCAGACGTTAATGCAACCGATAGCTGTGGCAGAACCCCTCTACATGAGGCCGCGCTTAAAGGGCAAACGGAGGTAGTCCGCTTGCTTATATCCACCAGCGCGAATGTCAATGCAACTGATAGCCGTGGCAACACGCCTCTACATGAGGCAGTGAGTGGATGGGAAATAGCTCATTTATTCATGCCCGCTGGCATGGATGAGTCGGTGGGTGAAGAACAAAGGGAAGAATTAGTTCGCTTGCTCATATCCGCCGGCGCAGATGTTAATACAACCGATAGCGATGGCTACACACCTCTAGATAAGGCAGTGGATAATGCGATACAGGAAGGGCAAACAGAAGTTGTTCGCTTGCTCATATCAGCAGGCGCAGACACTGGGAATATCCTTAACAATGCGGCTAGGCAGGGACACACCGATGTGATTCAAATGCTCATATCCGTCGGCGCTGATGTTAACGCCAAAGATGAGTTTGACAGCACTCTTCTTGATTGTGCAGTGAAGGAAGGACAAACAGAAGTAGTTCGTTTGCTTGTATCCGTCGGAGCTGATGTCAATGTTAATAGCCGTGGCTACACACCTCTACATGAGGCTGCGAGTGGAGGGCAAACAGCCATAGTTGACCTGCTTATATCTGCCGGCGCAGATGTTAATGCAACCAATTCAGGTGACCACACTCCTCTTCATTGGGCGGTGCTTGGAGAACAAACGGAAGTGGTTCGCTTGCTTGTATCCGCCGGTGCTGACGTTAATGTAACCAATGTAGGTGGCTACACTGCTCTACATTCTGCGGCGCGTGAAGGGCAAACGGAAATAGCCCGCTTGCTCATATCCGCCGGCGCAGATGTTAACGCAACTGATAACGTTGGCAACACGCCTCTTTATCTAGCGGCGCGTGAAGGGCGAACCGAAATAGTTCGATTGCTTGTAGAAGCCGGCGCAGACGCTAGGAATGCCTTTGACGATGCGGCTATGAGCGGGCAAGCCGATGTGCTTCAAACACATGATAACCTTGGCTTCACGACTCTTAATTGGGCTGCGCGCAAAGGGAAAACGGAAGTAGTTCGCTCGCTTATATCCGCCGGCGCAGATGTTAACGCCAAATCTAGGCTTGGACACACGCCTCTTGATTGGGCTGTGGTCAAAGGGCAAACGGAAATAGCCCGCTTGCTCATAGTAGCCGGCGCAAATGTCAACGCAACTGATAACAATGGAGACACGCCTTTACATGAAGCGGCAGGTCGCGGGCAAGCGGAAGTAGTTCGCATGCTCATAGTAGCCGGTGCAGACATTGATGCAAAATACAAACTCGGTTACACGCCTCTTCATTACGCGGCGAGGGAAGGGCAAACGGAAGTAGCGCGCTTGCTCATATCTGCCGGCGCAGATGTTAACGCCAAATCTAGGCTTGGACACACGCCTCTTGATTGGGCGACGCGTGAAAGTCACACGGAAACAGCGCGCTTGCTTATATCAGCCGGCGCAGTCAACAAAGAGCGATTCCAATGAAAATACTAGGCATAGAAACTTCCTGCGATGAGACCGCCGCCGCAGTTATTGAGGACGGCAGCGTCATCCATTCCAATGTGGTTGCGTCCCAAGCGGCGCTGCACGCCCAGTTCGGCGGCATCGTGCCTGAGATTGCGTCCCGCCAGCATATGCTCGCGATGGTTCCGGTGATGCAACAGGCGCTCGCCGACGCCGACCTGGAGCCTCGTCAGCTGGACGGCGTGGCGGTTACCAACGGACCCGGCTTGGCGGGATCGCTGCTTATCGGCGTGAACGCCGCCAAGGGCTTCGCCTTCGCCAACGACCTGCCGTTCATCGGGCTTAATCACCTTGAAGGGCATATCTACGCCGCTTGGCTGGAGGACGCCGACCCCGAAGCCGCGCCCGGTTTCCCGCTGATGTGCCTGATAGCGTCCGGCGGCCACACCGACCTCATCCTGATGAGCGGGCATATGCGCTACACGCTGATAGCGCGCACGAGGGACGACGCCGCGGGTGAGGCGTTCGACAAGGCGGCGCGCGCGCTGGGCCTGGGCTTCCCCGGCGGCCCCGAAATACAGCGCGTCGCAGAGCATAGCCTTGGCGGCGAGCCGCGCCTGCCGCGCCCCACGGTGCGCAACTCGCTGGACTTCAGCTTCAGCGGCTTGAAGACGGCGGTGGCGCGCCGCGCGGAGCAGAAGGGCATGTATCCCCCAACGGATGACGCGCCGCCCGATCCGCAGGAAGTAGCCAACGTAGCGGCGGAGTTCCAAGAGGCGGCGGTGGACTGCATGGTTCAGCGCGCGCTCCAAGCGGTGAAGCGCTATCGCGTCAAGGGCATGCTGCTCGGCGGCGGCGTGGCGGCGAACAGCCACCTGCGCCAAGAGATGCGGCGGCGCATGCCCGTTGAGGTGATTGTGCCGCGCCCCGCGCTCTGCACCGACAACGGCGCTATGATGGGCGCGGCGGGCTACTTCCACTTTCGCACCGGCTTGCCGTCCCAGTGGGATGCAGATGTAGTCCCCGGCATGCGGCTCGGCTGACGCTAAGTCGCATAAGACTTGGCGCGCGGCGTCAGTCGATCTTGCCCTTGCGCCGGCGCAAAATCAGTCTGACGATGATAACGCAGACGCCCGCCGAAACCGCCATGGCGACGGAAGCGCCCAGCCACATCAGCGCAAGCCGCAACCGCCCGAAACGCAAGTCGTTACGCTCGGATGCGTCGGCGCTTGGAGCGTCGGCGCGCTTTGCTTTGAGATCGAACAGGCGGTTGATAAGCAGTTCGGCGTCCGGGATGTCGGCGTCTTTGAGCGCGGCGCTTATCTGCGTCGGCCCCGCCCTGACCGCGATATAAGCGCTTCCGCGCGATATGAGGCGGTCTATGACCAGATACACGCCCATAAGCGCCAAGACGGCGGCGGCTATCCAAGACAGCGGCGGGCTGTCGATGGTCTGCCACACCAGCAGCGCCGCCAAGAAGCCAAGCGCCGCCCAAACGAAGTTGGCGTAGCCTTCCGGTTGGCGCGCTATCTCCGCCGCGCTCACATCGTCTATCGCCGCGAAAGCGCGCTGCCGATCCCTGCCGCCGCCAATGCGGATGATGCGCCTATCGGTCAGCAGCAGCGCATCGCCGCCGTCCGCGGCATCGCCCATACCCAGCGACGCCTCGATACGCTCGCCGCCGACAAGCCTTATTCCCTCATATTCGTTGTGAGCGGCGTCGATATGTTGCCGCTGCGCCTCAATCATATTCACTCCGATTGTCTAGCGTTTGATAGCGCTAGTGATGTGTGAACAATATACCACAATGCGAAATCGGTTTTGAGTTGCGCTTATTATCGAGGATTTAACGCGAAGGCGTAGAGACGCAAAGATTGGAGCGCCTGTCGAGATAGACTGCGCCGTCTTTCATCACATACTTCACCGCTTTGCCCCGCTCTAGGATGGTTACATCATCCAAGGGATTGCCGTCCACCAGGATGAGGTCGGCGCGCTTGCCGGCGGCGATTGCGCCTATCTGCGCGTCCATCCCGATGCACTCCGCGGCGACGGATGTGGCGGCGAGGATTGCCTGCATCGGCGTCATTCCCGCTTCCACAAGGCAACTAATTTCGTGGGCGTTGTTGCCGTGTTCCCAGCCGCCTTCGTCGGTGCCGGCGGTAACCTTCACGCCCGCCTCAAGCGCCATACGCAGACTGCGAATGTGATGCTCGCGCAGCGCGGCGGCGCGCGCCCTGCCGTGCGGCGTCCCGTGCGCTGCGTGGAATGTGTACACGCCGTAGGTGGGCGTGAAGAATATGCTGCGATTAGCCATCATCTCAAGCAGTTCGGGATCTTCGTCAAGATATGCGCCGTGTTCGATGGAGTCCACGCCCGCTTCTACGGCGGCGCGCAAGCCTTCGCCGCCCAGCGCATGGCACATCACGCGGCGGCCGCGCTTGTGCGCTTCATCTACCAGGGCATCCAGTTCGGCGCGCTCAAAAAGCGTATCTTTCGGGCCAAGCCCCGCCGTGGAGCTTGCGCCGCCGGTGGTTGCGGTCTTGATAACATCCGCGCCGGCGCCTACCATCTCGCGCACCTTGCCGCGCATAGCGTCTGCGCCGTCCGCCACGCCCCACGGCAGGCCGCTGTCTTCACCAAAGGGCGGCTTGTATCCGAGCGGGCTTACGCGGTCTGCCATGCCGCCGGTTGGCGTGATGAAGCCAAGCGCAACCTGCAGGCGCGGACCCGGAACAAGCCCCTCATCCACCGCGATGCGAAAGCCGGCGTCCAACCCGCCCGCATCGCGCACGCAGGTGTAGCCGCTTTCCAGCGTTTGACGCAGAACCGCCGCTATTCGCAGATGGCGGGCGCTGCGCGGCTCCGTGATGCCCCAGCGGCTTGCGATTTCGTAGCTAAACGACGCTAGATGATCGTGCGTGTCTATGAGCCCGGGCATCAGCGCCATACCCGTAGCGTCCACCACTTCCGCATCCGACGGAATCGGGACGCTTGACGCAGCGCCGGCCGCCTGGATCATCCCGTCCTGAATCAGCGCAACCGCATTTTCGACGGGTTTGCCGCCCATGCCGTCGATCATCAGAGCGCCGCTGATAGCCTTCATAATCATACCCCCGCCGCTTGCGCTTGCCGAAATGTTCGCTCTGCTGATAATACCACTTTGAGCGCCCGCCTCAAAGCCGAAAGCGCCGCCGTTCCAATGCAAGAAACACAAGAGAGAAGATTTTGACGCAAAGGCGCAGAGACGCAAAGAGGGGATTGCGAATGCCAATGCGCCCCTCTTATTGGATATTGGACGCTGCGCCGCCGCTGTGCTATTCTCCAATCTAATCTTGACGCAGGAGTTCAGAATGGAACGCCCGATACTCAAACCTGTAGGCACGCCCGTTGCCGAGATTGACACGCCCGCTCTTGTGGTGGATATGGACATCCTGGAAGCCAACATCGAGCGGGTTCACGCCCGCTTCCGCGATAGCGACGCCAAGATTCGCCCGTATGTCGAGGCGCACCGCTGCCCCGCGATAGCGCACAAGCAGCTTGCGGCGGGCGGCGCCGTGGGCATCGGCGTCGCAAGCGTGGGCGAAGGCGAAGTGTTCGCGCAGAACGGCTTTCGCGATCTACTCATCGCCAACCCCATAGCGTCGCCGCCCAAGATTAGCCGTCTGTGCGCGCTTGCGAATATGGCGAAGGTTACGATAGCCGCAGACAACGCCGCCAATGTACGCAGCCTTTCGGACGCGGCCGCAGTCAGCGGGGTTGCGCTGAACGTGGCAGTGGACATCAACACGGGACAGCCGCGCGGCGGCGTCAGTCCCGGCCAGCCTGCGCTAGAACTTGCGCACGCGATAGTTCAAGCCGACGCGCTCAACTTCGCCGGCTTAATATGCTGCGACGTCCCCGATTTCACCGCCGACGCCGATACGCTCGCCGCCGAAGCGCGCAACCGCATACAGCAGACCCTGGACACGCGCCAACTTATTGAACGGCAGGGCATCGGCGTCGAGTCCGTCATTGTGGGCGGCGATAGTTGCTTAGAGCAGGCGGCCGATACGGACGGCGTAACCGAAGCGCTTGCGGGCGCTTATGCGCTTATGGATCAGGCGCACACGGCGCTGCTGCCGCAACTTCAGCCCGCCGCTTGCGTGATGGCGTCCGTTACAAGCCTGCCCGAACCCGGCACGGCAATCCTAGACACCGGGCGCAAGGCGATGGGCGAGGATTTCGGCTTTCCCGCGTTAGCCGACTTACCCGCCCTGCAAGTGGCGTCTATGAGCGCAGAACACGGCAAGCTCCAATGGACGGACGATGCGCAAGTATCGCTGACGCTGGGCGATAAGGTGCGTCTCATTCCCTTGGAAATCGGCGGCTGCGTCAATGTCTATGACTACATCCACGCCACGCGCGACGGAAAACTCGAAGCCGTGTTGGACATATCGGCGCGCGGCAAATACCGCTGACCCGCCATATCCCACGCATAGCCCGCCGCAAAGAGCGCAAGAGTATGGAGTAAAGAGCATATGGAGAACTATCGCCCGCTCATCGGGACGCGCATCTCAGATCTTGACACGCCTTGCCTGCTGGTTGACATAGACGCGCTTGAGCATAACTATCAGGTGATTGCGGACACCTACCGCGATACCGATTGCAAGATGCGCGCCCACATCAAGAACCTCAAATCGCCGCTGTTGGCGCATATGCAGATACGCGCCGGCGGCACGGTCGGCGGCGTCTGCGCCGCAAAAGTCGCCGAAGCCGAAGCGATGGTGGAAGGCGGCATAGACGATATACTCATACCCAATCAGATAGTCGCGCCGGATAAGATAGCGCGCCTGTGCGCCCTGGCGAAGCGCGCTGCCGTTATGGTAGCCGCCGACAATCCCGATAACCTGCGCGCCATATCCGATACGGCGAGCGCTATGGGCGTGCAAATCGGCGTGGTCATCGAGGTCGATACGCAGATGCAGCGCGCCGGCATTCGCGCCACCGAGCAGGGCGTAGCGCTTGCCAAGCTCGCAACCGCGCTGCCGGGCGTTGCGTTCAAGGGCGTTATGTCCCACCAAACGCTGCCAGGCCACCCGGACAGAGAGACGCGCTTCATAGAGGGTCCGCGCTTCATACAAAAGACGCTGGATGTGAAGGAAGCCATCGAAGCCGAAGGCATAGCGGTTGAGGTGGTGTCCGCCGGCGAAAGTTGGACATACGATATATGCCCCACCATTCCGGGCGTAACCGAAGTGGAAGGCGGCACATACGCGCTTATGTCCCACGCCTACGCCTATATGGACGATTTTCGCATCGCCGCCAAAATCCTGGGCACGGTGATAAGCGCCCCCCGTCCGGGCGTTGCTATCGGGGACACCGGCTCGCGCTGCCTAGCGTCCCCCGGCGGCGTGCTGCCGATGCTTGACGACGTCCCCGGCGCGCGCGTGAACTCGCTGCATCCCAATCACATCGTATTCAAATCCGACGGCGATATGCCGCTTCAGCTTGGCGACAAGTATATGCTCATATCCGGTCAGCAGGACATTATGGTGAACAGATGGGATCAGTACATAGCGGCGCGCGACGGCATAGTCGAAGCGGTGTGGGACATCACGGCGCGCGGCTGCCACAACTAGCGCGCAAAGCGGCGATGAGTGAGCGGCGGCGTTGACGATTAGCAAATGGCTTTTCGCCGAGGGCTACGATCTGCTGAACGCCGGCGTAGAGGGACGCGTAACGCCCTATCGACGACGGACTGCGGGCATGGCGCACGGCGATGTGCTGGAAATCGGCGGCGGCACGGGCGCAAACCTGCCGTACTATCCGCCCGACGCAAGCGTCACGATGCTGGAGCCGGATCCGCATATGATAGCGCGCCTCAAGCGGCAGGCGAAGCGCAGCGGCAGGCGCATAGACATAGTGCGCCAAGCGGGGGAATGCCTGCCATTTGCGGACGGCGCTTTCGACTGCGTGGTCAGCACGCTGGTTTTGTGTATGGCGGCCGATGCGCGCAAAGTAGTATCCGAAGCGCGGCGCGCGCTCAAGCCCGGCGGCGCATTCTTGTTCTATGAGCATGTGCTGTCCCCTAGGGCGCGCGGGCGCTGGTGGCAGCATCGGCTTAACCCGATGTGGCGTTGCATCACAACCGGCTGCAACCTGAACCGCGATCTTGCCGCCGATATACGCAGCGCCGGTTTCAGCAGCGTAGAGATAGAGGCTTTTGACCTTTCGGTAGGCTTGCCTGTTACAATACCCAACATAGTCGGCGTGGCAAAGGCGTGAACGAAACGCCCCGCGGAGGCGCTTAGATATGAGTTCCCGCCCCAATTCGGACGCTGCGCCGGCGCTGCTGGGAATTGCGGCTATGCTGTGCGTATTCGCTGCCGCGTGGCTCTTGGAGGATCGAATAAACGCCCTGCTGCAAACTCCGGGCGCATGGTTCAAAGGGGACGCCAACCCCGCGCTGGCGCTGATAGGCGCTGTAGCCGTCATCTCCGCCAATCTGCTTTGGCTGCCGGGCGCTATGGTGGGCGCATGGGTTCTGCTTGCGGGGGCGGCGGCGTGCGCTCTAGCGGCGGCGTATGTTCGCTTGCGCGCATCAAGAAAGCGGCGGCGCTAAATCGGACAGCGCGGCGTTGAAGCCGATAGCATTGCTTGGTTATTAGCCTGATTATTAAGCCTTGACCGCTAAATCTTAGTCGGCAAACGATTACCAAACAATTCCAAACAAGCCAGTCTAAACAAGGGGGATGCAATGAACTTTGAGGATGTACGCCCATTTATGGAAACGCATCACAGGGGCGTAATAGCCACTCAGCGGCCGGACGGCGCGGCGCACTCCAGCATCGTGGTGTGTGGGGCGTATGAGGGCAGCGCCGCATTCGTGTCCGTCTATCCGCGCTCGCAGAAGATACGCAACCTGCGCCGCAATCCCAACTGCACCGTGCTTGCCGTGCGCGAAGACTGGCGCGAGTGGGTGTCCGTCGAGGGAACCGCGACGCTGTACGACTACGCCAACACCGACGCCGAAGAGTTTCGGCTTATGCTGCGAAAAGTCTATATGGCGTGCAGCGCCACCGAACATCCCGATTGGGATGAGTACGACCAAGCGATGATAGACCAAGAGGCGGTGATAGCGCTGGTCGAGCCCAAGCGCGTGTACGGACTGCTGCGTTAGCGCCGTTAGCGCGCGAAATGGCATGCTCGAATGACGAACATCCCCCTTTGCGTATCTGCGCCTTTGCGTTAAATCCCCGCCGTTATTAGCAGTCCCGCATGCCGCGGATATGCTACAATGCTATGCGGATCGTCGCGGAGAGATGGCTGAGCGGACGAAAGCGCCGGTCTCGAAAACCGGTATGGGCGCAAGCTCATCGTGGGTTCGAATCCCACTCTCTCCGCCAGGCGCGAGACGGCGCATACGGACACAACAGAGCGCGGTGATGGATCAGAAGCTCAAGCACCTAGAGTTCATACAGAACATCATCAACCGAATGGCGCGCAACTCGTTTGTGATAAAGGGCTGGACGCTGCTTCTAGTTGCGGCGTTCCTGGCGTTCATTGCGCGAATAGGCGACGCAAACCTTATGCTCATAGCCGCCGTTCCTGTTATACTTTTCTGGGCGCTGGATGGCTACTACCTTCACCAAGAGCGGCTGTTCAGAGCGTTGTACAACCGAGTGCGCGAGTTGGACGAATCCGATATAGACTTCTCTATGGACACAAGCGAACTTGGCGGCGGCAGTCTGCTAGGCGCGATTTTCTCAAAAACGCTGCTGACATACTACCTGGCGATTTTGGCGATCCTGATACTTGGGATGCTATTCGCCGGCTAGGTTCGTTATTGTCCCAAAAGGCGTTCCATACCGCCGCATTTTCGGTCTGCGTGCGTACCCAACCCTCGGACATTTACTCAAACTTACGCTATGGCAAGAAGCAACGCATCCACAGTTGAAGAGTATTTGGCAGAACTCGACCCGGATCGGCGCGAGGCGATGGCGGCGGTGCGCGATCTGGTGCGCGGCAGCCTGCCCGACGGCTACGGCGAGGCGATGAACTGGGGCATGATTTCGTGGGAAGTGCCGCTTGAGCGCTACCCCGACACCTACAACAAGCAGCCGCTTATGTACGCCGCGCTGGCGTCGCAGAAGAACTATATGTCCCTCTACCTTATGAGCGTGTACACCCACTCCGACGACAAGGCGTGGTTTGAAACGCGCTACAAGGCGAGCGGCAAGCGCCTGAATATGGGCAAATCCTGCGTGCGCTTCAAGCGGGTGGACGACCTGCCGCTTGACCTGATAGCCGAAACTATCGCATCGACTACGGTGGATGAGTACATCAGCCGCTACAAATCGGCGCGCAAAAAGTAGCCGTCGCGGCCGTATCTCGAATGCCGCGCATTCCCCAAAGATGCTATAATCGCTTGTAGCCGATTGCTTGCCATAGACAACTAACTAACGCTGACAATCAAGTGCCGACGGCTATTCGCGCGGAGAGGTGCTGGAGTGGACGAACAGGCACGACTGGAAATCGTGTGCGCCTGCAAGGGCGCCAAGGGTTCGAATCCCTTCCTCTCCGCCATACATCATAACCGCCTTATCCCATCCAGCTATCTCACGCCCGATAACTAGCCTATGAACTGGCAGAACAACCCCAACCTCAGCGCAATGAGCGACAACGACCACCTGCGTCAGATGGTCGACAGCCTGACCGATACGCTGCACGCCGCGCCCGACGACGCGCGCGCTTGGTTTCTCAGAGGCAACGCCTACCTTGACGGCGGCGCGCTCGATTTCGCCATCAGCGACTATGACAAGGCGTTGGAGCTTAAGACCAACGACCCCATAGCCCACAACAACCGCGGCATAGCGCATCGCAACAAGGGCGAAACCGACCGCGCCATCGCCGACTATGAGCGCGCGCTGGAACTAGACCCCGCCTACCGCGACGCCTACAACAACCTGGGAATGGCGCTATCCGACAGGCGCGAGTATGAGTCCGCCATCCGCCACTTCAGCAAGGCGATTGAGCTTGACGCCGATTACTGGTACGCCTACAACAATCGCGGTATGGCGTACTGGGCTGTCGGACGCCGCGATGATGCCGTCCGCGACTACGAACAGGCGAAACGCCTCGCAACCACCTAACGTTCTGCCCGCTTTCACCGCCGCCGTTCCCTGCATCCGCATCGCAGCTTGCCCGCAACATTCGCCAAATCTTGCCTAAAATTGCCTTGACACGAACATTATATCGTTCTAAAATTGTTCTTAACAATTGTTCAATAAGAACAACGGACGAAAAACTTTATCCAACGGGAGAAGAAAAGTATGGGAAATCCGGTTGTCCATTTTGAGATTGCGGGCCCCGACGGCCCTGCGCTGCAGCAGTTCTACCGCGACCTGTTCGGGTGGAGCATCGAGGCGCAGGGCGGGGATATGGGCTTCTACGGGCTGGTTCAAGCCAACGAAGGCGGCATTGGCGGCGGCGTCATGTCCACCACGGACGAAATGCCCGTCGACAACTATGTGAGCGTCTATGTGCAAGTTGACGACCTGCAAGCCACGCTAGACAAGGCGGCGGGCATAGGCGGCTACACCTGCATGCCGCCGATGGAAATAGCGCCCGGCATGGGCTCCATCGCAATGTTCGCAGACCCGGCGGACAACGGCATCGGGCTGTATGAGATGCCGTCCGAATGGAACGGCGAAATGCCGCCCAAGGGCAATGCTCCGCCCGTGATTCATTTCGAGATAGGCGGCAAGGACGCCGCCGCGCTGCAGAACTTCTACGAGTCCATGTTCGGCTGGCAATTCCACTTCCACGAAGATATGAACTATCGGATAATCCAGCAGGAAGGCGGCGAAATGGGCGGCATCGGCGGCGGAATGTTCGAGCACACCGACGAAATGCCGCCCAACGCCCCGTCCATCGGCGTGATGGTGGACGACCTGCAAGCCTACCTCGACAAGGCGGTGAGCCTAGGCGGAACCGCTATGATGCAGCCATCGGACATCCCCGGCGGCTTCGGCTCCATTGCCATCTTCTACGACACCGCCGGCAACCGAATAACGCTGTTCAAGCCCGCCGCCGACCACGCGCATCCCCACTAAAAGCCATACGCAGCAGCCCTGCCTTTCTCTGTGTCTGTATAAGAATAAGAGAAGCGCAGGGCAACCCTTAATCCTTTGCGCCTCTGCGACTTTGCGTTAAAACGGCTATATCAATCAAACTTAGGAGTCTCTATGCTCAGACATTTCGCCAGCGTCGCCGAGATTGTGGAAGATGTGGACGCCGCCGTAAGCTTCTACCGCGATGCGCTTGGCTTGCCGGTGGAGCGCCTAGACGAAGGCTATGCGCTGGTCAAGATACCCGGCATGCTGCATTTCGGCATATGGTCGCGCGCATCCGCCGCCCAAGCCGCATTCGGCAGCGCCGCCGACGCAGAGCGAGCACCGCTTGGCTTCATCATCGGCTTCGAAGTGGACGCCGTAGATGCCGCCGCCGAGCGCATCGCAGACAGCGGCGTCCAAATGCTGCATTCGTCCAAAACCGAACCGTGGGGACAGACGACCGCCCGTTTTCTCACGCCCGGCGGCGCGCTGTTCGAAATCGCCGAAACCCCGTGGGCGCGCCAAATCACGCAGCAACTCGAAGCGAAATAGGCGTTGCGCCGCCCTGCCGGCCGCTACCACCCCAAGGCGCACCCGTCGTTGCGCGGTTCACTGCCGCCCGTAAGAGCGCCGCTGTCTGCGTCCCGCGCGATTATCTGCCCGCCGCCAAAGTATAGCGGATGCGGATCCTTGACAACTATCCTATGCCCCAGCGCTCTCAGCGCATCCGCAACCCTGCCGTGAATGCGCCGCTCCAACCCTATCTCGCCCTCAAGCGGCCGGTAGCTGAAGCGCGGCGCATCCAGCGCTTCCTGCGGCGTCATCCCGAAGTCGATCATGTTGGACAGCGCCTGAAGCTGCCCCTGCGCCTGCTGAACCGTCCCCATCACGCCGTAGCTCAGCCATAGCTGCCCGTCTTTGGTGGCAATCCCCGGTATTAGCGTGTGGAACGGACGCTTGCGCGGCTCCAATGCGTTGGGATGCGCCGCGTCCAGCGAAAACGAAGCGCCCCTGCTGTGCAGCGCAATTCCCGTCCCCGGCACAACAAGCCCCGTGCCGAAATCCGAAAACACGCTGTTGATGAGCGAACAGGCGTTGCCCTCGCCGTCTATGCAGCTGATATACACCGTATCGCCGTCCGGGGGGTTCACGCCAACCGGCACATCCGCCATAGCGCGGTCGCTGCGAATAAGCCGTCGTCGCTCAGCGGCATACCGCTTGGAAATCAGTTCGCCCACGTCGACCCGCATCCGAGCCGGATCGGTGATGTGATACATGCCGTCCGTCAGCGCAAGCCGCGCGCACTCTATAAGATGATGATGCCGTTGCGCCGAATGCGCCCCCATAGCGCCGATTTCGAACCCCTCCGCGATGTTCAGCGCAAGCAGCACGTTCGCGCCCTGATTGTTCGGCGGACACTGCCACACATCCACGCCGCGATAGTTGGCGCTAATCGGCTGCTCCCAAGTGTGCGCGTGCCGCGCCATATCATCGGCGGTAAGCCAGCCGCCTTGTTGCTGTACGAACTCCGCGATTCGCGCCGCCGGCTCGCCCTCATAGAACGCCGCCGCGCCGCTGTCCGCTATCGTGCGCAGCGTGGCGGCGAGCGTAGGTATTCGCATTGTTTCGCCGCGCTTGGGCGCCCTGCCGTTGAGCAGCAGTTCATTGCCCGACGGATGGCGCTTCAGCCGTGCCTCTGCGCCCGCCCACTGAAACGCTATGATTTCGGATACGGGGTAGCCGTCGGCGGCGTACTCGATTGCGGGCTGCAGCACATCGGACATAGACATTGCGCCGAACCTGTCCAACAGCGTCTGCCAACCGCTCACGGCGCCCGGCGCCGTTACCGCATACGCGCTGTCGTCGGGTATGGCGCGCAGTCCCTTGCGGCGCAGAAAGTCGGCGTCCGCGGCGGCTGGCGAGCGGCCGCTGGCGTTCAGCGCATAGACTCGCTCATCGCGCGCGCTCCATACCAGCGCGAACACATCGCCGCCAACCCCTGTCGAGAACGGCTCCACCACATTCAGCGCCGCCGCCGCCGCAACCGCCGCGTCCACCGCCTTGCCGCCCGCCATCAGCATGCGCATCCCCGCCATCGCCGCCAATGGCTGGCTTGTGGCGACCATCCCGTTGCGCGCAATCACATTGGAGCGTCGAGAATCAAACTTCATAGCGTCTATTCCAATCCTCTGAATACGCCGTTCAGCGCGGCGGCGCGCAACGCGGCGTCGATCGACACCACGCGCGGCCCGCGCTCGCTCAATGCCACATGCGCCCGCTGATTCAGCGTCAAGCTGAAGGCGCGCTCCCCGTCCAACGCCACAGTGCAAGGGCGCAGATCGATCGGCGCGCTGTCCCCGATGCGCATCTCAGACCAGCGCTCTATGTCGACCGGAATCACCATTCCCGGCGCAACCGGGGCGACAACTCTTTCGCCGCCCGCGCCCAAGCGGATGCGAAGCCCTTTGCCGTCGTTCATGCCCACCGGCATAAGCTGCGCCCCAATCGCCGATAGCCCAATGCTTGCGGGTTCGGCGCGCGCAAGGTAGAGTTCGTGAACCGTGTCCATATCCCATATGGCGCGCGCGCCCACGAACCGCTCTTTGGATATTGCCACATCCACCAGCGCTATGTCTTGCAGTTCGTCGTCGATATGCACCTCAAGCCGCTTGCTTGGCCTAACGGCGTCTTCGATATCCACCAGTCCGCGCGCAACCACGCCCGCCGCAAGCCCTGCAAGCGTCCCCTCCGCCATCACCGGGAACACATTGTTCGTCCCGGTGGACAGCGGCACAAGCGGGACGTCGCCGCAGCCCTTTGCCGCCGCGCGGTTGGTGCCGTCGCCCCCAAGCGTGATTAGGCATCCCACGCCCATAGCCGCCATTGCGCGCGCTGCCCGCACCGTGTCCCGCTCGGCGTTGAACACTGGCATATCGACGAACTCCACCTCAAGCGCGAAC
The DNA here is from genome assembly GCA_965203895.1 of Dehalococcoidia bacterium. Taxonomy (GTDB): domain Bacteria; phylum Chloroflexota; class Dehalococcoidia; order Lucifugimonadales; family JADFKI01; genus Bin90. The sequence continues at coordinate 1,792,753 of CBDBDI010000003.1, forward strand.
TTTGCGCTGTCAAGCGCGCCCTTGCCCAGCATCGCGGCATCCGGCATCATAACCACGCCGTCCACGCCGGCGGCGTCAAGCCCCGCCAGAATGCGCTTGAGCGTGTTCACCTTTTCCTGATTGGGAACGAACCTGCCCTGCGCCACAAGCCGCCGAATGTCCTTGCCTGCCGCAGGGTTCGCTATGATGCCTACGCTTGCCAACTAAACCCTCGCATCCTGCGCCAACGCGCTTGCCTATGCGCTTATGCCTTTGATTGCGCCCGGATTGCGCCCCCGTTTTTCGTCTAGCGCAGTCTCACAAACCGGCCGCAAGCTTTCCCGGCCGCTGACGGCGCTTTGACGGATTGACGCCAAAACAATTGCATACCTAGCGGTTAAGCGCCGTCTGATATACTACCACTTTGATGACCGAATTAGGGGTATGCAGGGGTGAAATATGACGAAGTACGCTCTTGTAGCCGATATGGGCGGCACGCAGACGCGGGTTGCGCTGATTGACGGCGCGGGCAATATCGCGCACAGGCAGTCAGCGCCCACGCTTGAGCGGCAGGGCAGAGACGCCGTGATGCAGCGGCTCGCCGACGCGCTCAAGCAAGCCGCCGCAGCGGTAGATACGGCGCTGATTGCGGGCGTCGGGCTTTCGGTGGCAAGCCCTATCGACCCCGCAAGCGGCGAAATGTACAACCCGCCCAACCTCAGCGGCGAGGAATGGCATCTCTACTCCCCCGTGCCTTTTTTGGAAGAGGCGCTGTCGCTGCCCGTTTGGGCGGCAAACGACGCTACGCTAGGCGCAATGGGCGAGTACGCTTTCGGCGCGGGCAAGGGCTGCCGGAATATGATCTATATGACCGTCAGCACCGGCATAGGCGGCGGCATCGTCATAGACGGCAAACTCTACACTGGCGCAAGCGGATTCGCGGGTGAAATCGGACACATCACCATCGATCGCAACGGGACGTCGGACAACTGCAACTGCGGCAATGTGGGCTGCTTGGAGGCGTTAGCGTCCGGCACGGCGCTGGCGCGCGCCGCACGCGAGCGATTGGCGGCGGGGGAACAGAGCGCGCTGACTGAGCTTGCGCGCGGTGATATTGCGAATGTGGACGCCCGAATGGTGGCGGACGCGGCGCACTCCGGCGACGCCTTGGCGCTTGCGTTGATGCGCGATATGGGCGACAGTATCGGCGCGGGCGTGGTAAGCCTGATGAACATATTCGACCCCGACCTAATCGTCATCGGCGGCGGCGTTTCGCGCAGCCTAGATCTGCTGCTGCCCGCAATTCGCAATCAGATTAGCCATCGCGCAATGGCGCATTTGCGGCACAGGATGCCCGTTGCGCAATCGCAACTAGGGGACGACGTGGGCTTGCTAGGGGCGGCCGCCCTGGCATTCGCCAACGCCCCGGCCGCCAACGGATGAGCGCAGTCGTTGACCGCCAATCAGAACCTGAAATCCAGCGGTTCGTCGTCGAACTCTAGGTTCGCCAGCGCCTCGCGCGCCGCTTCTGCCAGCGTGTCGTCGTCCATGCTTGCGGCGCGCATCAGCGCACGACGCGCCAGCGCGCCGCCGATGTTGCCCATCGCGTTCAGCGCCGCCGACTGCACCTCAGAGTCTTCGTCGGTTATGAGCGACATCATATGCGGTATAACCGATTCGTCGCCCAGCAGTCCGCAGGCATTCGCCGCCTCATAGCGGATTGCGGGATTGTTGGCGTTAATCTCTTCCAGCACGATGGGCAGCCAATCGCTGTTAGAGCTTCGCCCCATAGCGTATATGGCGCTCTGCTGCATCATCGGATCGCCGCTTTCATATGCGGCGCGCACGATGCCGCCGACTTCGGGCGCGTCCAGGCTTGCCACCGCCTCGATAGCGCGCCGCCGCACATCCACCGCTTCGCCGCGCTTGGATATGACCGAGAACAGCGCCTCGCGGATGCGGTCTTCGTCGCGCGACATGAGCTTGCCCTGCTGCGCCATATCGGTGAACTTGGACAGCGACATTGCCGCCGCCGCACGCACCCTGGAAGAGGGATCGTCCGTCAGCAGCCCCACCAGCGGCCGAATCACCATTCGGTCATCCGTCTCCAGCAACCCGCGCGTCGCCTGTTCGCGCACCACTTCGCACTTATCGGACAGGCATGAGCGAAACACCCCGCTGAAGTCCAACTCAAGGTTGTCTTCGCTCAGTTCAACCAGCAGCGCCAGTATCTCGCGCCTGCGCGCCCGCGTTATGCCGCCCCACCCGCGCCTGAAATCTTGAAGATCTTCTCTAGCAAGACTGGAAAGTTGAAGCAGATTAGAGCGGCGCAGCGGCTGTGCCTCATCCGCTATTTCCGTCATAAACTTGTCAATTGTCATTATATCCACCCGTCTGCTGCATCATCCGTCAATTCGGATACTTATTTTGAGATTAAGTTAGTTCTCAAAATCTTGTCAAGCGGTTACAGGTTAAAATCCCGCGTATCCGTATCGGCGCATCCAGTCCGGCTTTCCTGCCGCCGCCCGCTTGACTTGACACGCTCATTGAGCACCCGTAACATTCGCACCAAACTCGGCATTCACAATGTTGAGTGGTATTGAGTGCATAGCCCGCGAAGTATTCGTCAATACAGGGCTTCCTAGAAGGTTTCAATTTGATAACCACTGCAATTTCAGAATACCCCAAACTCCTAAATGTTGCATTTGCGGCTATCCGTGATACACTTAGCTAAGCTATTGTCAGATGAAGTTGAGGCAGACTGCCAATGCCCGAAGCGATGACAGCGAATATGCAGAAATCTCGGCTGTCCTTATCGTACATCGAAACCGTGGCGTCTCACGCAGGTTTTGGGGTCGATGAACCTAAAATAGATTATGACAGCGTTGACGGAACTCTGAAAGCAGACTTTGGCAGAAGGCCCCGCATAGAGTTTCAAGCTAAAGCGACCTCGCAAGACGTCGTTAGAGAAGATTACATACATTTCTCTCTGCCGGTAAAGACGTACAACGATCTGCGCATCGAGGCCATCAACCCTAGAATTCTGATAGTTCTAATCATGCCGCAGACGCCGGACGAATGGGTCGAACAGACGCAATCCGCTCTTTGTATCCGCAAGTGCGCCTATTGGATGTCCCTCAAAGGACGCTCCGAAACCTCGAATGCCTGCAACATTACGGTTCGGTTGCCGCTGTCCAACGTGTTTAACGTCGAACAACTTATCGCTATGATGCAGAAGACTGAAAGCACAGGTGCGGTATGCTAGTCCAAATACGCGACAGCGCGGCATTGTCTTCCATATCGATAGTAAGCCTGCGAGCCTACCTTAATTCTCGCGAGTGGACGGACGCAGGCGTATGGGGCGAACGTCCCATTACCATATTCGCGAGGGAACACGACGGCAGAACCTGGGAGATACTTGTTCCGCACCGAGACACCATAGCGGGCTATGCCGAAAATATGGCAGAAGCCGTGGCAGTTCTCGCAGAGGTGGAAGAGCGCTCGCAGTTGGATGTGTTCTACGACCTGTCGGCTACATCGTGCGATGTAGTGCGGTTGCATTCGTTAAACGGCGTTGCCAAAGAACCCTTGTCGCTGCGGCGCAGCGCAGACCTATTGCAAGGTTCTTATGGCATGCTTGGCTACGCCGCCCGCTCAGTTGACAATCCTAGCGCCGCGTATCGCGGCGGCCCAAATGCAGAAGTTGCGGAATACCTAGACAACGTTCGCCCGATCCCAGGATACGCGGAAGGCTATTCGCTAACGCTTCATTCATCCGTGCCGGTGGGGATAGGCACGCAGAAAGACCTTTGGGGAAACGAACAGCTTCCATTCGCGCGGCGCGTCACAAACAGGCTGGCGCAAGCGCTTAGATACGCCGAAAACGCGGTACCAGAAACTATAAGGACGGACACCCTTGATCCTTTCATTGACGCGAAGAATTATGGCGTAAGCGCTAATCTGTGCGATTCAGTGGCTGAGTTGGTGAAAAGGGGAAAGGGAATTGAAATCAACCTAAATTGGGCGGGAGTTAGACCCGCCAATATACAAACCGCGCGATTCCCGTTTTCCATAAATTCAGCGGAGGTTTTGGATGAAGCGGCGAAGTTCTTGAGAACTAACGAACCCTCTTACGCTGAGCCAATAAGAGCTCAAGTAGTGAGATTGGAGCGTGAGCCGGACGAATTCGACGGGCGCGCCGACATCCTGACCTCGCGCGACGGGCAATTGACGCGTATCAAAGTAGAGTTCCCTGAATCGTCTTACGACATGGTGATTGAGGCATTTCGAGATCATAGGCTAATTTCGCTGACCGGCGATATACACAAAATAGGCAACAGGTACGAGCTTCATCATCCGCGCGACCTATTCATTGTGTCAGGGTAGGCGACGCTTGCCCACGATACCCCCACCAAAAGCCGATGGCGAACAAACTGCCTTAATCTTGGCTGACAGCGGTTGAATGCCAAACCTCGCGCACCGAATTTCTGATCAGTCGCGTCGTAAAACTGCTGCCATCCACACCCGCCCGCACCCCGCTTGACACGCCCATTGAGCGCCCGTAACATTCGCCCCAAATCCTGATGCGGGATGCAGGCAATATGAATGCAGGAGGGCGGCTATGGTTGACATTATCATTCACGGCGGTCAGGTTGTAACGCCCGCCGGCGTGGGCAACTGGGATGTGGCGGTGCATGGCGAGAAAATCGTGGCGGTTGCGGAGCCCGACGCATTCCCCGCCGACGCCGCCAAGCGCATCGACGCAACGGGCAAACTCGTCGTCCCCGGCGGCATCGAGCCGCACGCCCACATCGGCGGGCCGCGCCAGCCGGAGCGCTCCGGCGCAGAACCGGTATCGCTCGCCGCAATTCACGGCGGCACCACCACCGTGCTGGACTTCGCCACCCAAATCCCCGGCCACGACCTGCGCCACGCGCTCGACGAAGCGGCGGATCGCTGGCGCGGCAGCGCATACACCGACTATTCGTATCACCCCATCTTCACGCAGGGCGCGGACGACCACGCCATCAATCAGATACCCGAACTTGCCCAAGACGGCTTCGCCAGCTTCAAGATATTCACCACCAGCATCAGACCGCCAAGCCCGCAGATGCAGAACAACAAGACCGACTTCGGCAGGCTTTCGGCTATTATGGATCAGGTTGCGGCAAGCGGCGCAATCCTGATGATCCACTCCGAAGACGACGACATTGTCTTCTACAACTACGACCACGCCGAAGAGCGCAATCAGTGGGACTGGTGGAATATGCACCATATCCACTCCAACCTGTCGGAGGATGTGTCTTTTCGCCGCGCGATACGGCTGTCCGAAAACAAGCGCTGCCCCGTCTATTTCGTGCATGTGAGCGCGCGCGAAGGCGTGGACGCCGTGGGCGAAGCGCGCGCGCAAGGCTTGCCGATATACGGCGAGACGTTGCACAACTACGCCTGCTTCAGCGCCGAAAACTACCGCGAATCCAACGGAATGAAGTATCACACATACCCATCGCTCAAAGACGCGACGGACGCTGAAGCGCTGTGGGACGGACTGCTCGACGGACGGATTTCCACGGTCGCAACCGATCTTGTGTCCACCACTTGGGAAGAGAAGATCCGCTTCAAGACGGTGGCCGATGTAACCGGCGGACATAACGGCATAGAGACGCGCATGGGCATCGCATACACCGAAGGCGTGGTCAAGCGCGGCATGTCCCTGCAAAGATTCGTGGACATCACATCGGCCAACGCCGCCAAGATATTCGGCACGTATCCGCGCAAGGGCGCTATCGCCGCCGGCAGCGACGCCGACATCACCATCATCGACACCGCCATAGACGAACCGCTTTCGCTCAACGACCTGCATCTCGAAGACTACAGCATCTGGGAAGGCTGGCGCATTCGCGGCTGGCCGGTTACCACGCTGCTGAGGGGCAAGGTGATGGTGGAAGACCGCATTCTGTTGGGCAGCCCGCAAGACGGCAGCTGGCTATCGCGCAAAATAGCGCCCGAAATCACGCAAAAGCCCGTATGCTGACGCCGACGGAATGGACGCATTCGGGCGCAAGCCTAGCGCAAATCGCTCGACGCAACCCGCGCGGCCAACCCTAATATGCCGATAAGCGGCAGACGCGGCAAGCACTGCAGACAAGAACGGCGCAATCAAAGACATAGCCGGTTTCAGAACGGCAGAATCGACATAACCAGCAGAACAAGGAATACGCATATGGCATCACTCACACTAGGGGACGCCCTGCGCATTATCGCCGGCGCGAGTGCCAAGATGGACGATATGGGCGTCAAGCTCACCATAGCCGTAGTGGACGGCAGGGGCGATCTCATCGCATTGGCGCGCGCTGACGGCGCATCGTGGCGCACGCCGTACATAGCGCAGGGCAAGGCGGTTGCGTCCGCCACTTGGGGCTTGTCCAGCGCCGATATGGCGGCGCGCGCGCACGAACCTATCTTTCAGGGCTTTATGGCGCTGCAGGGCGGGCGCTTCATCCCCGGACAAGGCGCGCTGCCCATATACAAGGACGGCGAACTCGCGGGCGCGGCGGGCGGCAGCGGCGGTACCCCGCAAGAGGACGAAGACGCCGTGCGCGCCGGCATCCAAGCCGCGGGACTGGCGATAGCGCCGTAGCAAGCGGGCGCGCGGGTTCTGGCAGCCGCAACGACGCCCAAGCCCGCCTACGCCTGCATCCCGCCCACAACCTCAAAGGCGCGCGCCGCCAATACGCGCACATCCTCCGGCGGCGCAATCGCCGCGCCCTCGGCAATCCGCAGCGCTACGCCGTCCGCCAGATCCCGCCGGCTTACCCACAGCCAGCCGGCGTTGACGCGCGCGGGGATGCCCACGGGCTTGCAGAAATAGATCATATCTATGTGCTGATGGTAGCCCTGCGCCGGGTCGTCGATATCCTCAATCATAATGGCGAATGGCGCGTGGACGTGCTTGGGGTAGTCCAGCGACGGCGCCGCGCTTGTAGGCACAACCTCAGCGCGCACGCCCGTTTCCTCTTGGATTTCGCGCAACACGGCTTGGACGGGGTCTTCATTCGGCTCAATGTGTCCGCCTGGCGGCAACCACATCCGCACCTTGCGATGCCAATGCAGCAGCGCGCTATCGTTGTGAATCACGAACCCCGTCGCCGTGAAGTGCCGAACTATCGCCATATCAAGCCTATTCCCCGCTGCCGTTGCATGCCGCTAAGCCCGCCGCCGTCAAGCGTCGAATCATCACCGAACTACGCCTGCGCTTCGCCGTCCGCTGCGCCGCCGCCTTGCGATTGCCGTTGCAGTCTGAGCGCATTTTGCTGCTGGCGGCGGCGGTTGTTGAGCCGAATCACCACGAACACAACGCCGCCCACGATGAGCCACGCCGGGCTGAATATCGCAAGCCATATCAGCGCGGAGCCCAGCGCCTGCCCCACTACGGACAGCGCGCGCACTGCGGTCTTGGCGGTGTCACCCGCGCTCCAGCCGCCCACTATCAGCCCCCTAGACTCGCTCACATACACATCAAAGCTACTTGCGCTGTGAACTCGCCCGGCATCGCTCTCGGCGGTTATGGTGAGAGTTACGGCGTAGGGAATTGGGCGCGAGTTGGCGTAGATGTGCTTCGCCGATACTCTGGTTTCGCCCTCAACCGGAACGCCGGTTATTGCGCGCGATCCGTCCCCGAAATCCCACTTGTATCGAAGATCCCTCAAGCCTTCCGGCCGCGTGAAAGATCCGTTGTACTCCACTTCTTCGCCCTCTTCCACGCCGCCGTCTTCATAGATAGCGCCGGCATCCAAGAACACCTCAATGACCGGTATTCGGGTAACCGTGGCTATGAATGTATCGCTGCCTTCGGCCAAGCCCGCCTTGCCCGTGCCGACTATCTTCACCTGCACGATGTACGGCGAATCGCGGTCGTCATCGTAGGTATGATTCACCGTAGCGGTAGTTCGCTGACCGGGATCGGCGCTGGCGACGCTGGTGTAGATTGTAACCGGCGGAGCGCCGTCCCCGAAATCCCATGTAGTCGTGAATTCGTCTATGCCCTCCGGCTGATGGAACTTAGCGCGAAACCGCGCGAATTCGCCCACGCTTAAGGTTCTGTCCGTTCCGGCGCTAACCCGCATATCAAGCGGCGCAACCGTTAGGCTGATGTTGATCAGCGAAAACGCCGAGGTCTCTTCTAGAAGCTTTATGCGCCCTAGGTGCGCCTCTATTTCGGCTTGCAGCGCCGCGAGTTCGCGCTGCACCTCAAGCGCGTCCTCTACATCCTCTGCCCTGTCGAGCAGCCGAATCAGCGCGCCTTCGGTAGCCTTGAGGCTATCAACGCGCGCGTTCAGGTCATAGTATTCGTCGGTTACATCAGCGCTGGTGGAGTTGTGCGTGTCCACTTCCAGCGCGATTGCGCCTATGCGCGTGTCCACGAAATCGTCCAGCATGCTTGCGGGGACGCGCACCGCGATAAAGCCTGAGTGCGTGGAACTTCTGTCAGCGCCTACCACCCAACCGCCTTGCGCGGCGGCGGCGCGCCCGATTTCTGCTATGGCGTCGGACACATTGTCGACCACGATGCCCATATTCACCGTGCGAACAATGATGCGCTTCTGCGCCACAAGCGCCGCCTGCTCTTCGCTGAACTGCGCGACGGGGGCGTCGACGTATTCGGACGATGCGCCTACCGATGCCGCCACTTGTGGCATTGCCGCCGCTGCCGGAGCCGCGGGGGCGGGCGCCTGCATAGTCACTGCTTGTGGCGCGGGAGTGGGATCTGCGGCCGCAGCCATGGCTTGTGGCGCGGGCGCTGCTGCCGGCGCCGCGGGAGCCGCCATCGCTTGTGTAGCGGACGCATCAGTCATCTCAACGGCGCGCGCTGCTGCCGGCGCAGGGGCTGCCGGGTTTCCCGGATTTGCCGGCATCCCCGGCGACCATCTTTCTTCAGCCGCGGCGGTGGGCGCAGCAGACGCTCCGCATCCCGCAAGCGCCAAAACCAACGCTAACGCGCAGATTAGGGTTGTAACGAGTTTCATAACATTCTCCTTCGTCCCCTAACATTAACACATACGGCGGGGCAGTTTCTGCGAAACCCTTGCCTTGCTGCCCGCTTGTTGTATTAACGCCTGCGCGCGCGGTTTTGTTCCATCCAAATGCTCTTAATTCTAATCTAACCCCTTTCTCTTTGCGCCCCTGCGCCTTTGCGTTAATCCCTTGCCGCCAATTTAGGCTATTTCCAAAACTATGTGAAACTTGACACAAACTCGCTTTTGCCTCTATAATCATTCCTTAATGTCGCGAATGTTGCGCGCAATACTGCAAATGCCCGTTCCTGCGGGCTATCTTTGGGTATAGTAGCGATGTACTTCAATGTGGCGCAGCTGCTGAAAGAGTCATGCGGCGCTTCCCGCGCCTATGAAATCAACGATTTCGCGCGCGTCCAACAGGACGCCCCACTCGTCGCCGTCTCCGGCGCGCTCACTATGATGCGCACCGACGCCGGCGTTTGGGTCAGCGCCCGCCTATCGTCATACCTCGACTGCGTTTGCAGCCGCTGCCTCGCCGATATGGAGCAGCCCGTCACCGTAACCATCGAGGAAGAGTATCTGCCCGAAGTGGATGTCCAAACCGGCGCGCGACTGCATACCCCCGACGATATGTCCGAGCAGTTCTACATTGACCACGCCCATATGCTTGACCTCAGCGAAGCTGTCAGGCAGTACTTCGACCTCAACGCGCCGCTCAAACCCGTGTGCCGCCCCGACTGTAAGGGCTTGTGCTTTACCTGCGGCGTCAATCTCAACGAAACCCGCTGCGACTGCGACAACGCAATCCGCGACCCGCGATGGGGCGCATTGCTCCAACTCGCAGCCGTTCAGGAACGAAACTACAACTAGCGAACTTACCCAACACAGCCGAACATTCACGGCTTGCGCGCTCACATATACCACCCATTCGCGCCGAAAGCCGCAAGCCTAATTAAGGACAAAGCATATGCCGCCGCTGCCAAAGAAAAAGCATTCCAAGAAACGCCAAGGAGGGCGCTCGGCGCACTTCGGGATGAAGCCGATGACGCTGACGCAATGCTCGCAATGCCCCACCCTGCGCCTGCCGCACAGAGCCTGCCCCGCCTGCGGCTACTACAACGGCCGCTCCATCGTCAGCAGCGATAGATCGGAGTAGCGCCCCCTCAATTGCGCCTATTTCGGGCGCTCTTGCCGCCGCGCATCCGGGCCGTAAATATGATGACCGCATAGTTCACAACACACAGGAGTTTTGCTAGATGACCCTCAGATTTATGCCGCAAACGCAAGGCGCAAAGGTGGGCTTCCTCTTTCCCGGACAGGGCGCGCAAGCCGTCGGGATGGGACGGGAACTCTACGATGAGTCGCCGGCGGCGCGCGAAGTGTTCCACCAAGTCGATATGGCGCTGGAACGCCCGCTGTCCAACATCATGTTCAACGGACCCGACGACGACCTGCGCCAGACCGTCAACGCGCAGCCCGGCATAATGACCGTCAGCCTCGCCTGCATCAAGGCGATGGAAGAGCGCCTCGGCGACGCTATGCCGCAGCCCGTTGTCACCGCCGGCCACAGCCTCGGCGAATACACCGCGCTCGCCGTCGCAGGCGCCCTGGATGTGGGGGATACCGCCAAGCTTGTGCAGCGGCGCGGCGAACTTATGCAGGTTGCATGCGACCAAAATCCCGGCACTATGGCGGCGATCATCGGGCTGGACGAAATGACGCTGGAGCAGATAGCGCAAGAGACGGACACCTATGTGTCCAATGTCAACACCGCCGAGCAGATTGTCATCAGCGGCGATAAGATGGGCGTTGCGCGCGCCTGCGACCTCGCCACTGCGCGCGGCGCAAAGAAGGCTATCCCCCTCCGCGTAGGCGGCGCATTCCACTCCGGGCTTATGGAGCCGGCGCGCGCCGGGCTCATCGAAGCCATCAACTCCGTGACATTCCACGATCCGCAAATCCCCATCGTAGCGAACTGCACCGGCGAGCCGCTCACCACCGCCGAAGACATTCGCCGCGAGTTGGTATCGCAGGTATGCGAATGCGTGCAATGGAAGCGCTGCGTGGACTACATGGTGTCCGCCGGCGTCGACGAATTCATCGAAATCGGGCCCGGCAGAGCGCTGTCCGGAATGATTAAGCGCATATCCCGCAAATCGCAGATAACCAATGTGGGCGATATGGAGTCCATCATCAGCCTGAGCAGGAACTAGGCGTTGACAAGCGCCGCCGCCGTCCGTCCCGACGCCGCGCCGTCGGGACGCGCGCGCGCGCGCAAGGGCGTCGCCGCCCGCCGCAGAACGCGCGCCGCCGTGATGCAATCCCTCTACGAAGCCGACATCGTAGCGCACAGTGCCGCCGATGCGCTGACAAGCCGCATATCCGAAACGACGCTGCCGCGCAGAGCCGAACTCTTCGCGCGCAGCCTTGTGGAAGGCGTGCTTGCGAACTCCGCCGAAATCGACCGCATAATCACCGATTTCGCGCCCAACTGGCCGGTAAGCCAGATGGCGGTCGTCGACAGAAACATCCTCAGAATGGCGGTCTATGAGATAGCGCTCGCCCGCGAAACCCCGCCCAAAGTCGCCATCAACGAAGCGGTGGAGCTTGCCAAAGCATTCGGCGCAGACAGCGCCCCCCGCTTCATCAACGGCGTGCTAGGCTCCGTGCTTGCCGCCGCATCCGCGGACTTGGGGTGAACGGCGGCGGTGGGCATAGTGGCGGCATCGTAGCAATGAGAAGCGCCAATGCTTCTACTTCAAGCCCCAAGCGCCCAACCCCAACAATATGCTAAACTCTCTCAGGTATGCTATCTTTTATGTTAGCCGACGCCGCGCTGCTGCAATAACTGCCATTAGCCGGCGCGTCAGCAACTACCCAAACCGCTTTTGTTTCGCAATGGAGGTAACCCAGTGCCAAGCCTTATGGAACGCGTTCAAGTGATTGTCGCCGACAAACTCAGCGTGGATGAATCCGAAGTAGTCGCGGATGCGTCCTTTATGGAAGACCTCAACGCCGATTCGCTCGACCTCGTCGAGCTCATAATGGCGTTCGAGGAAGAGTTCAGCTCCGACGACAACACCATCGAAATCTCCGACGAAGACGCCGAGGGCATCACCACCGTCCAGCAGGCGATTGACTACCTCAAAGAAAAGGGCGTCGCCGACGACTAGCCGCCCGCCCGCAACCCAACCGCTCCGCCCGCGCTAGGGGCGAGTCCGCATAGGCTCGCCCCCAATTTGCGTTGTCCCCCCCAACGGCGTAGTGTCTCAACACCCCAAAACCCCTTTGCGCCCCCGTGCCATTGCGCTAAAAACTCGCAGGGGCGCAAAAATTATCATCCCGCGCTATTCTGTGGTATATTCCTATGAACACACTCTTATCACATTCTTATAAGGAGGCGAACCTATGCCGAAGGTAAGCGGATTGGGGCATGTGGGGATATATGTGAACGACCTGATGAAGTTGCGCGACTTCTATTCGCGCGTCATCGGGCTGAAGATTACGGACGAAGACTTGGAACAGCGCCGAATGGTGTTCTTGAGCGCCAACCCCGACGACGAACACCACGAGTTCGTGCTGATGGAGGGACGCACCGCGCCCGCGGATTCCAAGATGGTGCAGCAGATTTCCTTCACTGTGGACACGCTGTCCGAGCTGAAGGACTTCTATCACACTTTCCGCGATGAGGGCGTGAACATTCAGCGCATCGTGAGCCACGGCAACGCTTTCGGCATGTACGCCGACGACCCGGAGGGCAACACGCTCGAGGTCTATTACAAGACGGGCTTCGATGTGCCGCAGCCGCACGGCGACCATATCGAGCTCGAGATGTCCGACGAAGAGCTGCTTGAGATAGCGAAAGCGGCGGTTCCAAGCTAAACCGTATCCCGTTGATCCGTCCGCCGGGTTTCACCACCGGCTTGGCGGCGCGATGCGGCGTTTGAAGCGGCGTGAGGTTTTGCGTTGGGATCCCGTCTGAACGACCTGCGGATATTTGGACTGCCGGCGCAGTTCGTCGTAGTGGTGGCCGTCAGCCTTGCGCTGACCATCTACTTCGGCGCATACGCCGCCGACGCGAGGGTGAACGCCCGCGCCGCGCAGTCCGACGCCGCTATCGAGCGGCAGTTCGACTTCGGCGCGTCCGACTCGAACGCCGCCGCAATGCGCTTATCCGGCAGCATAGCGCAGCAACGCCCCGACGGATCCGCCGCCGCCGCAAGCGCCGCCGAATCCACCGAGCGGCAGGCGTGGGAGTATATGTTCCTAATCGCCTGTCCGCTGCACTAACTAGGCGTTGCCGCCGAATTCACCACTAGCCCGAAAGAGGCAAGCAAATGGCGTTAAAGCCGTCCGCAGGCGGCAGCGCTCCCCACAGAGGGCGGCTGATATATCCCCACTACGCTTGGGTAATCGTAGCCATCATCGCGGTTATGCAGATGGTCGGCACATCCATCCGTATGGCGTTTGGCGTGTTCATAGAGCCGCTGGAGCAGACATTCGCTTGGAGCCAGGGCTCCATCACGCTCGCCTACGCCATATCAAGCGTGGTAACGGCGCTTGCGTCGCCTTTCGCCGGCTGGTTCGGCGACCGCTTCGGCGCGCGGCGCGCTATGACCGTCGGCACGCTGATGTTCCTAGCAGGAATGCTGCTCACCGGCGTCATAAACTCGATCTGGGAACTATACCTCTACTTCGGCGTACTGCTCGGCGTGGCGCAGGCGATATTCCTAGTGCCGCTCATACCCGCGGCGATGCACTGGTTTCGGCGGCATTTGGGTATGGGAATGGGCATCATAATGGCGTCGTGGGGGCTTGGCCCGGCGATAGCGGCGCCCATAGTGAGCCTGCTGATAGAACGGCTTGGCTGGCAGGACGCATTCGTGGTTTTGGGCGCAGCGTCCGCCGCAGTGATGCTGGCGCTCATCGTGTTGTTCAAGGACACGCCCGCGGACAAGAACCTGCAGCCATACGGCTATCTCAGGGGCGATCCCGAAACGCAGAAGCGGCTGTTCGAGCCGGAACGCACAAGGCGCTTCAACCGCTATATGCGCCGCACCGCCGCCTTTTGGAATATGAGCTCCATCCACTTCCTAGGCTGCGTGGGACACGCCATCATACTGGTGTACATCGTGCCGCTTGCGGTGAACGCCGGCGTGTCCGCGGTGCAGGCGGCGGGCATACTGACGGCGCTGTCCGCGGTCAGCATCATATCGCGCGTCGCCGTGCCGATCCTGTGCGACAGCGTTGGCACAAAGACGGTGATGGCGGTGTTCTTTGCGCTCCAAGGCGTTATGGTGGTGATGCTCTTTTGGACGCAAGACCTGTGGATGTTCTACCTGTTCGCGGCGCTGTTCGGCATCGGCTACGGCGGCGAAACCGGCGGCTTTCCCATACTCAACCGCCGCTACTACGGGCATGCGCCCAGCGGCTCGCCGTACGGCGTTCAGATGCTTGGGGCCGGCTTGGGGATGGCGCTAGGCGGCTGGATCGGCGGCCCCGTCTTCGATATGTTCGGCAACTACGACATAGCGCTGTGGATTTCCATTGCCACAAGCCTGCTCGGCGCTGTCAGCATCGTATTCTTGGAGCCTACGCACAAGCTTCTGATACCGGATTGGGAAAGGGACGAGCAGGACAAAACAGACGCCGATGCGCCCGCCGCCGCTGAGCGCGCGCCCGGATCGATGCCCGCCGATTGACCGGCCGCGCATCCGCCGCCTTTGCGTCAGTCTTTGGCCTGCATCAGCCATTGCTGATTGCGCGCGCCGCCCGTCAGCCAAGTCTCGACGTACTGCTGCCGCTCTTCCGGCACCTGAACGCCAAGCCCGTCCGCCAGCCGCGTCATAAAGTTGAACGTGCAGGTGATTAGCGTTACCGAAAGGATCTGCTCGTCGCTTAGCCCGTGTTGGCGCAGCGCCTCTACGTCGGCGCGCTGCATATTCGCGGGTTCGCGCGTGAGCTTAGTGGCGAAGTCCAGCATAGCGCGCGTTTGCGGATCCAGGTCGGCTTGCCGATAGTCGCGCATCACATGGCTTGCCAGCTCAGGGTCGTCGGAGGCGTGGCGGAGAAACTCTCCGTGCGCCATCGTTCAGAAGCGGCATTCGTTCTGAACCGAAACCGCCGTGGCGATAGCCTCTTCCTGCGTGCGGGTGAGCGCCGACGCCCCGAAGGTTACGGCGTTGTTCATATCGTTGACCGCCTTCATCGCGGCGGGATTTATGGACATCACATTGATGACGTTCGCCCAGTGGAGCTTCTCTTCACGAATCCAAGCCATCGCAAACTCCTTCCCTTATTACGTCGTTGCGTCGTCCCGCTGTCCCGCCGCATCCGCGTATCGCGAAAGGCGAGCGTCTATTCCATATAAACGCCGTTTATGCCGCCCCAGCAGACCACGGCGCCGTCGTCGCGCAGCGCGCAGGTGTGCGCGTCGCCGCTGCTTATCGATGTGAACTTGCCCTCGCTAGGCGGCGTCGCCTGCCCGGACGCGTTGGACCCCCAGCAGGCGATTGCGCCGTTGGCGCGCAGTCCGCAGACGTGGTTAGCGCCGCTGCTTATTTCAGTGAAACTGCCGCGCACAGGCGTATTCGTGGGCGTGGGCTCGGGCGTAACGGGGGTGCCCGACGGGGTAGGATCAGGCGTAACGGGCGTGCCGGACGGCGTAGGCACAGGCGTGGCCGGGGTTCCCGTGGGCGTAGGTTCGGGGGGGCCGTCCGGCGGATCGGGCATTTTCGCGAATCCGTAGCCCCAGGTGTTGTTGGGGACTGCGCCGCGCGGCGATGCGTTGGACTTGAGGTAGTTCGCCGTCTGCTGCGGCGTGTAACCGGGGAAGGCTTGCAGCGTCAGCGCCGCCATTCCCGCTATATGCGGCGACGATATGCTGGTTCCGCCCACATAGCGGTATCTGTGCGTTTCAACGCGGTCAGCGCCCACGATGTCGGGCTTGGTTCTGCCGTCGGGTGTAGGTCCGCGGCTGCTGAAATACTGAATGGTGTTCACATCGTCCCAGCGCGCCGCGCCCACCGCCAGCAGTCCCGGATTGGCGCTCTCCGCCGGGCTTGTGATGCCGCCTCCCGGCGTGTGAAACTGAATAACTTCGCCGCCGAATGCTTGAAGCTGCACCCATTCCGGCACATCGCCCGCCGCATGCGCCACCGCGAGATAGTATGTTTCGCTTGCGGGGGGCGTGTAGCGCAGAAACTCGAACGGCGTATCGCCGCGCCTGCCGAGCTGAAAATTGTCGCTGCGCCTCACCACTTGCCCGCGCGAATCGTACAGAAGCAGGATAAGGTCTTTCTCTGCGCCGAACCAGTCTCCCTCCCAGCGCAGTTGGGCTATGAATAGCTCATCCGCCTCAAGATTCACCCCGTTGCGCTCATTGCTGCCGCTGAAGTTCAGAAAATCGTCCGAGTCGGGGTTCGTGAATGGGCCGAAATATGTTGATTGGCCTTCATTTCCGGCGGAGTTTGCCCATATTATCCCGCCGCTGACCGCCATATTCACGCTTCTAAGCGGGCTGTTGGAGTACACCGGCGTGCCGTCGCCGGCTCCGTCCCATATCCAGCCGAGGGACTGATTGATGACATCCACATCCTGCGCGACCATCCAGCGCACGGTTTCGCGAAGGTCGCTCCAGTTGGGCGGATTGGCGATGTAGAGCGTTACATTGGGCGCTACATCCGCCAGAATTTCGGCGCTTGTGGTGCCGTGGAATCCCCTTGCTTGGCAGTCGGCGATGTCCGATGTGTGTCTGCCGATGTCGGTGTAGCAGCGCCCTATCACATTCGGGGGCAGTTCGTTTCCCATCAGATCGGTTAGCCCTTCGAAGCCGGTGTCTATCACGCCCACCTTGACGCCGGCGCCGGTGTAGCCGGCGGCGTGCCATCTGTCCGCGCCGTGCGCCGCGACGCCCTGGCTAAGCGTACTGCCCCTGAGCGGCTGCGGCGGCACGATAGCGCGCGCGCTCACAACGCCCGTCTGCTCCGACGCTTCCGCCAGCAGATCTACGGGCACATACGCATCAACATAGTCTTCGCCGATGTTGCGCGGGTCGGCGCCGTTGTCAGTGAGGAAGCTCACAAGCGGCGCCGTACTGCCCTGCGTATAGAAAGTAACCGCAACCGAATCATCCTGATGCAGCGGCGCTTCGGCGGCGGCGGCGTGCGCCGTGGAGTAGCCCCGTTGAACCTGCCGCGCCAATCCGGACAGCGTAGAATCGAGGTTGCCCAGCGGCGGAACGCGCTCCGGCAATTCAAGCTCAAATTGGGCTTCTTGGTAGGTTACGGGCGGGACGGATGCGGCGGTTGGCGCCGGCGTAGGCGTATCGGCGGCTTGCTGCGCCTGCGCGCTGCCCACGCCGGCGCTCGCCAAGCCGATTAGCAGCGCCAGCGCCGCGATTGCCGCGATGGACAGCGCAAGCGCCGCGCCGCCCCGAATATGCAGGTTGCGGAAGGTAAAGTAGCGTTTCAAATTATCTCTCTTATTTATTGGATGCTTATCGGATGTTCTTGCCGAATGCCGAATTCCAACGGACGCGCGCCCGTTCACGGCGAATTAACGGCTTGCCGTCAGCGCGCCAAGCCGCAAAATATCTTATGGGAACATACCCGCAAGTTGCAATTTGCGCGCGGCGGCCTAATCGGCTTGCGGGCGCGGCGTCCCTGTATGCGTATGCGCGCAATGAACGGGCGTATTCGTCGCGCATAATCGTTTCGCAAGTAGGTGTTGGTCTGCTTGACGCGCATAGGCGTTTAGCCTAATCGTTTCGCAGAACGGGGCGTCCCTTTCCTTATAGATCCTTATAGCAAGGTGGGCGCTCCGCCGCTCCAGCCGTCCCAGTGCGTAACCTCGTTCATCGGCTTGCGGCGCGTGGGCCCGTAGCGCACGCCGTCGGCCGGGTAGCCTATCGGCAGCAGCGCGGCGGTCTCGATGTGGCGCGGCATTCCCAGCAGCGCCTTGATTTCGTCTTCATAACGCTTGTGGAATGTGGTCAGCACGCTGGCAAGCCCCAATCCTCTTGCGGCGAGCAGTATGTTCTGCACCGCGGGGTAGATGGATGAGCCGGTCATCAGGTTGGTAACGCCGCCGTGTTCGATGCAGGCGAGCAGCAGCACCGGCGCATCATCCATATGCTCGACCAGGTGCGTGGCGGATCGCAGGATGCGCGGGTTGTCCTCTTCCAGCCATTGCAGGTAGGGCAGCGCGTCTCGCCCGGCGAGCCGATAGAAGTCCGACAATTTGCGGCGCAGTTCGGCATCTTGTACAATTACGAAATGCCACATCTGGCGGTTCGTGCCGCTCGGCGCTTTGGACGCCGCCTCCAGTATCTTGTCCAGCAGTTCGCGCGGCACAGGGTCAGGCTTGAAGTATCGGATAGCCCGCTGTGTGAGCATCGCCTCGAACAGCCCAATTTCGTCAGTCATAGTGCCCCCTTCGTTTTTCGTTGAACTGAGTTTGTGAAATTATACTCTAATTCGCTAAACTAAGCCCGTTTTGTATGCGCGCGGCGGTTTTTTCTGATAGAATAGACGCTTGAAAACGGGGCGCTCACGGATCCATACCCACGGAGGCGGCGCGAATGAAGGTTGGCACAGGGATGCAGGGCGGGCTGATAGCGGACATTCCGCAGCGGGCGCGCAAGGCCGAAGAGCTGGGCTACGATTTCTTTTCGACCAGCGAAACCAAGCACAACCCGTTCATATCCGCCGCGCTTGCCGCCGAACACACCAAGCGCGCCCAAGTGCGAACCTCGATCGCGCTGGCGTTTGCGCGCAGCCCGATGGACACGGCGTATATGGCGTGGGACTTGCAATCGCTGTCCGGCGGGCGCTTTCAACTTGGAATGGGCAGCCAGGTGCGCGGCCACATCGTCCGGCGCTTCAATATGCCTTGGGGACGGCCGGCGGCGCGCATGCGTGAATACATCACGGCGCTGCGAAGCGTATGGAGCAGCTGGCAAAACCGCGAAAAGGTCGACTTCAAAGGCGATTTCTACAACTTCAACCTTATGCCCCCCTTCTTTACCCCCGAACCGATCGAGCATCCCGACATAAAGATATACATCGCCGCCGTCAACACCAACATGCTGCAGGTTGCGGGCGAAGTGTGCGACGGTGTTCTGCTGCACTCATTCGGCACATTCAAGTACATCCGCGAAGTGGTGATGCCCAACCTGCAGATAGGCGCGGACAAGGCGGGCAGATCGCTGTCCGACATCGACATCAACGGCGGCGGCTACATCATCACCGGCCCCAACGAAGAGCATATCCAAAAGAGCCGCCAAGAGGTCAAGAACGCCATCTCGTTCTACGCATCCACCCGAAGCTACGCCCCCGTGATGAACGCCCACGGCTGGAACGACACCGCGCAGAAGCTCTACCGAATGTCCGTCGAAGGCAAATGGTCTGAGATGGGCGCGCAGATAACCGACGAAATGCTGGACGAATTCGCCATAGTCGGCGCATACGACGAGATTATAGACAAGGTGAAGGCGACCTACGGCCCGTTCGCCTCCTCGCTGAGCTTCTCCATACCCGTCAATTCCGGCGAAGACGAAGAGATCCTGAAGGATATGATAGCGCGCCTTCAGGCGGACTAGACGCCAAGTCCCTCGCGCGCGTATGCCGCGCAAGACGGGCGGGCGCATGTTCACTCCGATGCCCCAAGTCCCGCGCGCGCGTATGCCGCGGCGACTTTTACTCGCTCCATTGTGCTAGTACGCGCCAAAGCTACGCGCCCGTATGTCCTAATCAGAGGATTCGGCAGATCCACTGGCTGCGCCAAAGCCTCGTGCTCTGGTATTCTCACTCTTCAGTGAGGGTATAGTGGCATCCAAATATCTGTTTAGCGAGCGGGCATATCGGCACGACATCAGATGCCGACGCCGCGGCTCCAATTGGATGCCCAAAGACGAACACACACGCGATAGGCAAAGTTCACAAGCGCGGCGGTTGCAAGCGGAAATATACGGTGGACGCCGAGTAGCCGCACTCCCGGAGTATGTCAAACGGCAGGCGGTTCAGATGCGCATAGGGGACGCCAGCATATCTGCGGCGGCGCGCGTAGTGGGCGCGAGCGTTACTGCGGTGAGCCGTTAGCTTGGAAAAGAGGGGAAGTTGCGCGTGAACGGAAGAGCGGGATGGGAGCAGGTGGATAGACTTTGAGGTGGGTGGCAGGGACGAGGCCGCATTCATGCGCTTGCCGGAGCGTCTGCCGGATGCGAAGCGCTACGATCCTGACGTTTACGGAGCGTATGGGCGTTGCCAGTCAATAAGCATATAGTTGGGAAGGGCGGGGTACTGAACTGGGACGAGGGACTGGATTCGATGCTGCGCGTGAAGCTGAACCGTCTAGCGCGTCGGACAAAGAGTTGCGCAAAGAGTGTGGATATGCTGGTGAATCTGCTTGCGCTCGTGTTTGCGCACAAGCTCAATACCACTTAAGAGTGAGAATAACGTGTTGTCTTTGCGCTTGACTTTTTTAGATTTCTACTGGGGGGGGGGGGGTAGAGAGTAGGGTATATGTTTGCATGGGTTTCATTTACGCTATCCGTCCTCCCGCTTGCTCAGCCTGGTCACTTGTCAGATCAGGCTGCCGCTCATATCAGGTTGGGGATATTTAATGCAAGGGCGCTGTGGGATGCAAAGGGGATTGTTGGCGTACTAGCGTGGTTTAGGCACTATCTGCCGCCGGCGACGGCGGGGACGATGCTGACTTCGTCGCCGCTCTTGGTGGCAGTGGCTAGTCCCTGCATGAAGCGCACATCCTCGCCGTTCACATAGACGTTGACGAAGTTGCGGAGATTGCCGTCTTCGTCGCACAAGCGGCCTTTGATGCCGGGGTATTGGCCGTCCAGCGAGTCGATGATTTGGTCGAGGGTATCGCCTTCGGCGTCCACTTTGTCCACGCCGTTGGTTACGCGGCGAAGGGGCGTCGGTATTCGCACCGATATGCTCATAGTTCGTTAACCTCCGAGGGGTTGGTTGTTGTTTTTAGCGGTTAGTGATGTTATCGCGGTGCCGTCATACGCGGCTTGCCGCATGTGGGCCGCCAATGATGCGCCAATGCGGGCGTTTAGCCTTCGATGAGATCGCCGGTGATGGGATCGACGCGCACGCCGGTTTGCACCATCCATTCTATAGCGCGGTCTAGTTCGTCCTCATCTCCTTCGAGTTCCAGCAACATCCAGCCCATGTTGTCGCGAATGTCCGCGCGGCGGATGTTGGTAACTATCTCGAAGTTGCGGCCGAGGTTGTATATCAGCGGCTGGGTTACCAGGTCTTGGGGGAAGGTGAATTTTACCCGCCTTTTAGCCATTACTCTTACCATTTCTTTCTCACACCGAAACGCCGCGTTGGAGCGTCTGCGCTAAGATCGGGTTAGGCGCTGCCGTTTCGGTTTTCGCGCGCGGAGAGGTTGTTCATAAAGTCGTCGTAGTCGGGGGTGGTGAACACGGGATCGACGACCTGCTCCACGACTTCTTGCGTCTTCAAGCCGTTGCCGGTGATGTACGCCACGGTGAGGTCGTCGGGTTTTATCTTGCCCTGCCGCGCCAGTTTTCGGAGTCCTGAGATGACTACGCCGCCGGCGGTTTCGGTGAAGATGCCTTCGGTTTGCGCCAGCAGTTGGATGCCTTCCACGATTTCGTCTTCGGGGGCGGCGACGGCGCTGCCGTTTGACGCTTCGATTGTTTTGATGGAATAGAAGCCGTCGGCAGGGTTGCCGATGGCGAGGGACTTGGCAATGGTGTCGGGCGTAACGGGGCGCACATGCGGCGTGTCTTCGTCATAGGCGCTGACGATGGGGGAGCAGCCTTCGGCTTGCGCGATGTGCATGCGGGTGCGCGCCGAGTCTATCAGGTCTAGGTCGGCGAGTTCGTTCAGTCCCTTCCATATCTTGGTGAATAGGGAGCCGGAAGCGCCGGGGACTACGCATGCGTCGGGGGCGCGCCAACCGAGCTGCTCGGCGACTTCGTATGCCAGCGTCTTGCTGCCTTCGGAATAGAAGGGGCGCATGTTGATGTTGACGAAAGCCCAGCGGTGGTTGTCGGCGAGTTCGCTGCAGAGGCGGTTGACTTGGTCGTATGTGCCGTCCACTGCGACGAGTGTTGCGCCGTAGATGCCCGCGCCTAGGATTTTGCCGCGCTCTAGGTCGGAGGGGAAGAAGACCATTGTCTTTATGCCCGCTTTTGCGCCGTGCGCGGATACCGAACCCGCGAGATTGCCGGTAGAGGCGCATGCGAGGGTGTCGAACTCGAACTCAAGCGCCTTTGCGGACGCCACGGACACCACTCTGTCCTTGAACGAAAATGTGGGATTGACGCTGTCGTTCTTGATGTAGAGGTTGTTGAGCCCAAGCAGTCGGCCTAGGTTTTTCGCCTTGATGAGCGGCGTGAAGCCGGTGTTCATATCTAGCGCCGTTTCTGCGTCCACGGGCAGCAGATCGTGGTAGCGCCACATATTGAGAGGGCCGTCGGCGATGCGCTTGCGGCTTATGCAGCGCGCGATGCTGTCATAGTCGTAGCCGACCTCAAGCGGGCCGAAGCAGAAGTCGCATACATACTGCGGCTCTACTGCGTACTCTCTGCCGCATTCACGGCAGCTCAGGCTTTTTACATGAGACAAGGCTGCGCATTCTCCCTCAAGATGGTAGCGCCCGACGCCCGGAGCGCGCCGCCGATGCGCTGCTGCGCGGGACGCGACGGCAGTTCCAATAGTAGCAATGCAGGCGCTAGATTGTCAATGAATGGGGGTGTACGCTGCGGTTAGTATAAAAGGGAAAGCCTTAGCGCAAGGGCGCAAGTGATTCGAGCAATTGCGTTGGCGGTATCCGCGGGAGTATCGCCAACTGCGCGGGCAAGGGTTATGATTAGGGCGTCTATGGCATAGGAAATTTCGTTTGGCGGGAGGCAAGGTATGGCAACGCGCTATTCGGCAATCGTCGTGGGGGGCGGGCATAACGGGCTGGTAGCCGCCAACTATCTGGCGCGCAAGGGCAACCGCGTTCTGGTTCTTGAGCGGCGCTCTTTCGTGGGGGGAGCGTGCATCACGGAGGAGCTTTTCCCCGACTTTCGGGTGTCCAGCTGCGCCTATATCTGCCATCTGCTGCAAGCGAAGGTTATCGACGACTTGCAACTGCGCGAACACGGCTTGCAGATATACGCAATGGATCCGGTGAGCTTTCATCCACTGCCGAACAAGCAGCATCTATTGCGCTGGCACGACGATGAGCGCACCGCTGAGAATATCGCGCGCATATCGCCGCGCGACGGCAGGCGCTATCGCGATTGGACGGCGTTTTGGCGGCGCGCGGGCGGCGTCATACAGCGCTATTTTCTGACGGATCCGCCTACGCTTGCGGCGGTCGCCGCCGACGTGCGGGGGACGGCGGACGAGGCGGTTTTTGAGCGCATGCTCACGGGCAGCATGCGCGATCTGGTGGAGGAATACTTCGAGTCGCCGGCGGTGCGCGCCTGCTTTATCGACGCGCAGGACGCCGGCGATCCGCGCGCGCCGGGCAGCGTTATGGCGTGCGCCTACATTCGCAGCGACATACTGACGCCGCGCGAAAACTTCGGCATACCGCGCGGCGGGATGGGCGCAATCACGCAGGCGATGGCGCGCTCGGCAGTGGCGCAGGGAGTCGAGATTCGCACGGATGCGGCGGTGGAGCGCATTCTGACGCATATCGGCGCGGCAAGCGGCGTATTGCTGGCGGACGGGGAACGGATCGCCGCGGACGCCGTGCTGTCTAACGCCGATCCCAAGCGCACATTCCTATCGCTGCTGGATGCCGATGGTGCGCCGCCCGCGCTGCCTGCGGACGCGCGCCGAATGAAGACGAACACGTCCTATCTCAAGTTCCACTGCGCTATGAGCGAGCTGCCGGACTTTTCGGCGTACCTAGGGGCGGGCTATGACCCAAAGGCGCTGGCGTATATCCGCATATGCCCGTCCGTGGAGTATTTCGAGCAGAATTGGGATGACGCGCGAAATGGCAAGCCGTCGTCCTGTCCTGTGATGTATATCCAAATTCCGACGGTGTACGATGACACGCTCACGCCGCGCGGCAAGCATGTCATGTCGGTGTGGGTGATGTATGCGCCTGTGCGTTTGGCGCAGGGTTCGTGGCAGGATGCGCGGCAGGAAGTAGGCGATCATCTGATTGACACGATAGCGCAGTATGCGCCGAACTTCCGCGACGTGCTGCTGGATTGGGAGCTCTTCACGCCCGTGGAGTTGGAAGAGCGCGTGGGATTGACGGACGGCAATATACGCCACTTGGATATGACTTCGCAGCAGCTGTTCGCGCAACGTCCGAGCCGCGCGCTTGCGGGCTATCGCACTCCGATAGAGGGGCTGTATATGTGCGGCGCGGGGGCGCATCCGGGCGGCGAGGTTACGGGGGCGCCGGGACATAACGCCGCGCAGACGCTGCTGCGCGATTGGGAACAGGTCTAAACGCAAAGGCGCAGGGGCGCAAAGATGGGGAGATACGGCGCATTGCAGAAAGGGAATAGCACCGCGTTATCGCGCTGACGCTGCGCTGTGTTGTGCGCTAGAATGGTGGGCAGCGGCAAAGCGGCATTCGATTCGCTGACAACTTGCAAGGCAGGTGAAATTATATGAGCAAGACATTCGAGGTAAAGTTGGACGCTTCGGGGCGGGTCTGCATTCCGAAAGAGATACGCAAGGCGCTGGGGTTGGCGGCGGGCGGCAAGCTCGCGATAGAAGTGGATGTGGACGCCGATACAATCACGCTGCGGCCGGACTGCGAACATGTACGGCTGGTGAACAAGCGGGGCGTTCTCATACACCGCTGGGCGGTGTTCGACGAGGCGCTGCAGGAAGAATTCGACGAGTTCGAAATTCTACGCGACGACGACGGCGAGGTACGGGCTATACGCGGCGACGACGGCGAAGTAATTGATCCTGATAAGGATACGATTAAGTGGGACCGTGAACTGCGCGCCATAGTGGTATGGGGGAGTTTTGACTATTGAGAGTATTGTTCGACACCTCGGTCATAGTGGCGGCGAATGTCCAAACGCATCAATTCCACCATAGGGCGCTGCCTTGGGCGCGCAGAGCCCAAACGGGCGATATAGACGGGATTGTAAGTTCTCATTCGCTGGCAGAGACATATCGGGTCTTGACCGGTATGACGCCACGTCCGCGAATTCGATCCTCTGCCGCATTGGAAATCATTGAGAATGTACGCCGCACATTCGAGGTAGTACACCTTGATGAAAACGAATACTTCGCCGCTCTAGAAAGTTGCGCGCGGCTAGATATACGCGGCGGCACAATCTACGATGCGCTTATCGCTCACGCAGCGGTGAAAGCGAATGCAGAGCAGATCGTAACTTTTAACGAAAGGCATTTTGCGCGGGTGAGCGCCGGGCTGCCTGTGCGGATAACGGCGCTCTGAACTATCGCGACGCCTAGCCTTATGCCTATGGGGGGCTTGATGAACGCAACGGATATATGCTTTCTGACCGCAGTGGAGCTGGCGCGGCGCATACGCAGCCGTGAGATTTCGTGCGTGGAAGTGATGGATGCGCATCTGGCGCAGATCGATAGGGTGAATCCGCAGGTGAACGCTATCGTTACATACCATCCGGAGCGGGCGCTTGAGGACGCGCAAGCGGCCGACGACGCGCTAACGCGGGGCGATGATGTAGGAGTACTGCACGGCTTGCCGGTGGCGCATAAAGACCTTGTTGAGACCGCGGGCGTCCGCACAACTTACGGCTCGCCCATCTACGCCGATAATGTCCCGGAGCGGGACGCGCTCATCGTGGAGCGGCTGAAGCGGGCGGGCGCAATATCGGTGGGCAAGACGAATACGCCGGAGTTCGGGGCGGGATCGCAGACATTCAACGAAGTGTTCGGGGCGACGCTCAATCCGTATGACCTGACGAAGACTTGCGGCGGCAGCAGCGGCGGCGCGGCGGTGGCGCTCGCCTGCGGCATGGTAGCCATCGCGGACGGCAGCGATCTGGGCGGCTCGCTGCGTAATCCCGCCAATTTCTGCAACGTGGTTGGATTTCGCACTGCGATAGGGCGGGTTCCGGTGTGGCCTTCTCCGATGCCGTGGACTATGCTGGCGGTGCAGGGGCCGATGGCGCGCACGGTGCAGGATACGGCGCTGATGCTGAGCGCTATCGCGGGGCCCGACGCCCGCTCTCCCATCGCGATAGATGAGCCGGGCGCGGCGTTCAACCCGATTGCGAACTCGCTTGAGCGCGATTTTGAGGGCGTCCGCATCGCTTGGAGCGGCGATATGGGCGAGCTGCCGGTCGACCGCCGCATCGCGTCGGTCATAGATGGACAGCGCGCCACATTCGAGGCGCTGGGCTGCAGCGTAGAGGACGCCTGCCCGGACTTCAGCGACGCCAACGAAGTGTTTATGACGATGCGCGCCGCCGGCATGGCCGCCACGCGCGCCGAGCTGCTGAAGACGCATCGGCATATGCTAAAAGACACGGTGATATGGAACATAGAGGAAGGGCTGCGCCTCAGCGCGGCGGATGTGGGCGCGGCGGAGGTCAAGCGCGCCGCGCTGTATGAGCGGATGCGCCGCTTTATGGAAACATACGAATTTATGGCATTCCCGGTGAGTCAGCGCCCGCCCTTCGATGTGAGCATGCCGTATCCCACGGAGATAAACGGCGTGCAGATGGACACATACATCGATTGGATGCGCTCCTGCTACTATGTAACGGCAACGGGGCATCCCGCCATATCAGCGCCGTGCGGCTTCACGGATGAGGGCTTGCCGGTGGGCGTACAGATTGTTGGGCGGCATCGGAGCGAGTTCAGCGTTCTGCAGCTCGCCTACGCCTTTCAGCAGGCGACGGGGTTTTGGGAGCGGCGGCCGGCGGTGGCGGGGTAGGGGCGTGGGCAATCGGGCGACGGCTAAACGCAGGGGCGCAATGGGGGAATGGGGTAGATGACGGATACTAAAACCCAGCGCCGCAGAAAAGCGGCCGAATACTGGGACAAGCACGGGATAGATGAAGCTGCCGGCGAGACGGTTCAAGTGGAAGTCGAAAATCCGCTATCATCCATCTTGTCAGTCCACATCGGAGCGGCGCATCTTGGCAATCTGAAGGCGCTTGCAGAAATGCAAGGCGTTGGGATAACCGCGATGGCAGAGAAAATCCTAGCGAAAGCGCTGGAAGAGCCTGCCAATCCCCAACTTGTTCAATCCCATTTGCGGCGCAAGGGCGATTAAAGCCTTTGCGGGAAGGTAAAGACTGATGCCCGAATCGCTAATCGCTATGCTTGAGAACCCGTTTAGCCAGCCGTTCCTGGTCATCGGGACGATCCTGTTTTGGGGCGGCGCGCTGGCATTCGTGTTGGCGCTGTTCGGCATTGGCACGGTGCGGCGCGCGCTGGGGCTGATGGCGCTGGCGCTGATACTGGCGGTGGTGGATAGCTGCGTGGGATGAGGGCGGCGAAGTCGAGGGTTAAACGCAAAGGCGCAAGGGCGCAAAGGATTTTGTCTTGCCCGTATTGCAATTCCCATGTAGTTGCCGGTAGAATATGAGTAATTCACTGATGTGAAGGTGGATGGTTTGCCCATCGGAAAAGGGATGCCTGCAGGCATCCCTTTTTTGTTTAGAGAAACTTCTATAAGCGCCTAATTCGCTTCTTGTGATAATCTGTGTATCGACATATCTTAAATCAGACGCATTTCTTTGGCGCTGCGTCCGAAACACTAACAACCTAGGGAGTCTTTGCTATAATGACCGATATTCTTTGCTATGCGGATAGCTACATGCGCGAGTTCGAGGCGAGGGTTACGGCGGTTACGGCTAAGGGCGTGGCGCTTGACCGCACGGCGTTCTATCCGGGCGGCGGCGGGCAGCCGTCGGATAGCGGCGCTCTTGTGGTGGGCGATGCCGAGTATAGGGTGAAGAAGCTTTCGCGGCAGGGCGGGACACTGGTGCATGAGCTGGACGCGGCGCCGGATGAGATGCCGGCGGTGGGCGCGGCGGCGCTGGGCGCGCTGGACTGGGATCGGCGCTATCTGCTTATGCGGACGCATACGGCGCTGCACATCCTCTGCGGCGTGGTGTGGCGCGATTACGGCGCGCAGGTTACGGGCGGCAATATGCAGCCGGGCAGCGCGCGTATGGACTTCGAGCTCGCCAATATGTCCGCCGATTTCGCGGAGCGCATGGGCGAACTGGTCAACCTCGAGGTGCAGGCGGCGCGCGATATCGAGGTAAAGACGCTGCCTAGGGAAGAGGCGTTCAAAATCCCGGATCTTATTCGCACCAAAATCAACCTGCTGCCGCCCGCCATCAAAGAGGTTCGCACGGTGAACATCTGCGGGCTGGATTTGCAGGCGGACGGCGGGACGCATGTCCACAATACGAGCGAGGTGGGCGTGATTCACATCGCGGGACACGAAAGCAAGGGGCGCATCAACAAGCGGCTGCGCATTCGGCTTGACGGCTGATAGCGCGCGGCGGGTTTTCAACGCAAAGACGCAGGGGCGCAAAGGAGAACAAGACTAGGGGGTGGTTATCGTCGGAATTTCCCCTATCAAGAACCGATAGGAATAGGGCGGGCCGCACAAACAATCCATTGCGCATTCGGCTTGATCTGTGCTAACTTTATGCGGTGTATCAAAACAAGAGCGCAGATACGCGTTCAACTCAAAAATGGGAATTGAGAGCGATTGTAAAGCGGCTTTAACGCATCGTTAATTTGCCGTTAATATCTATGCCGTATCGTATTCGGTGTGAGCCGGTGGGCTTGATACTCAAACCGACGGTTGCATACGGCGCGATTATCATTGCCACGCTCTTCGGTTGCCGAATATGGAAGCGCTAAGGTTTATATTTGTCCCCCTCCCCTCGCCTTAGGCGCTTTTTAATTCGGCTAGTGTTCGGCGCATTGCTGGCGGTTGCGTTGCCGGTCGCGCTGGCGCAGGTTTCAAGCAGCGAGCCGCTGACGACGTCGTATGCGTCCGCGCCTGAGACTGGCGGCGTTTTGAGAAGCGCAGCGTTCACGCGCACGCCAACTCCTACGCGGACACCGGAAGTTGATAGCCGGTTCAGCCCGCGCACGAACCAGTTCCCGGATGAGCAGCAGCCACCGCCGCCGCCACAGCCGCAACCGGGCAATCCGACGCCTACGCCGACGAACACGCCCGATAGCGGTAGAGATAGCGGCGGCGGCGTTGGAGTTGACCCGGCGGGCACGGCTACACCCACGCCTACGCCGACGAATACGCCCCGCAACAACAACATTGGCGTCGGCGTTGACCCAACGAACACGCCGGCGGTTGTTATAGAAACTTCCACGCCAACCGCTACCGGCACTGTCACGCCTACGCCAACCGCCACAGGAACGCCTACACCTACGCCAACCGCTACCGCCACCGGCACGCCTACGCCAACTGCCACCGGCACGCCTACCGCCACGCATACGCCTGATTTTCTGTTGCCTGGCGATGAGCCGCGCCCGCCGGGGCCGCCCGCACAGGGAGGCACGCCCACACCTACACACACGCCTGAAAGGCTATTCCCGGGCAATGAGCTGCCCGGAGCCACCGCGACAAGCACGCCCACGGCTACGCATACGCCCGATCGCTTTTGGGTTATCGAGACATATACGCCTACAGGAACGCCTACCGCTACCGGCACGCCTACGCCTACTGCCACAGGCACGCCAACTGCAACCGGCACACCAGCGCCTACGCCCACTGCCACAGGAACGCCTACCGCAACCGGCACGCCCACTGCCACGCCTACGTCTGATTTTCTGTTGCCTGGCGATAAGCCGCGTCCGCCACTTCCGCCGGGTCCGCCCGTACAGGAAGGCACGCCCACCCCTACGCACACGCCTGATAGGCTATTCCCGGTCAATGAGCTGCCCGGAGGCGCCGCGACGAGCACGCCCACGGCTACGCATACGCCCGATCGCTTTTGGGTTATCGAGACATATACGCCTACAGGAACGCCTACCGCTACCGGCACGCCTACGCCTACTGCCACAGGCACGCCAACTGCAACCGGCACACCAACGCCTACGCCCACTGCCACAGGAACGCCTACCGCAACCGGCACGCCAACTGCCACGCCTACGTCTGATTTTCTGTTGCCTGGCGATAAGCCGCGTCCGCCACTTCCGCCGGGGCCGCCCGTACAGGAAGGCACGCCCACACCTACGCACACGCCTGAAAGGCTATTCCCGGTCAATGAGCTGCCCGGAGGCGCCGCGACAAGCACGCCCACGGCTACGCATACGCCCTCTCGCTTTTGGGTTATAGAGACATCCACGCCCACAGGAACGCCCACCGCAACCGGCACGCCTACGCATACGCCGACTGCCACCGGCACGCCTACGCCTACCGCTACACACACCGCAACGCCCACCGCTACACGCACCGCCACGCATACGCCCACCGCAACTGCTACGTCCACCGCAACCGGCACGCCCACGGCCACCGCTACACCTACCGCCACGGCTACGCCGACCGCTACACACACCGCCACGCATACGGCTACACCTACCGCCACCGGCACGCCCACTCCCACGCCCACTGCAACCGGCACGCCCACCGCCACGCATACGCCGACCGCAACTGCTACGCCCACGGCTACGGCTACGGCTACTCACACCGCCACGCATACGGCTACACCTACCGCCACCGGCACGCCCACTCCCACGCCCACTGCAACCGGCACGCCCACCGCCACGCATACGCCTACTGCAACTGGCACGCCTACGCCCACGCCGACCTCAAATGTCGGTATTCTTATTCTTAATCGAGAGCTTCTCCCCGACACGCCAACTCCCACGCCTACCGCCACGGCTACGCCAACTGCGACCGGCACGCCTACCGCTACACACACGGCCACGGCTACGCCGACTGCTACCGGCACGGCCACGGCTACACATACGCCTACCGCAACCGGCACGGCCACGGCTACACATACGCCTACCGCTACGCCCACGCCTACCGCAACCGGCACGGCCACGGCTACGCCCACTGCAACCGGCACGGCCACCGCTACGCACACACCGACCGCAACTGGCACGCCTACCGCAACTCACACCGCCACGCATACGCCCACTGCGACCGGCACGCCCACGGCTACACATACGCCTACTGCAACTGGCACGCCTACGCCCACGCCGACCTCAAATGTCGGTATTCTTCTTCTTGATCGAGAGTTTCTCCCCGACACGCCAACTCCCACGGCTACAGCCACGGCTACGCCTACTGCAACCGGCACGGCTACAGCCACGGCTACGCCGACGCCTACCGCAACTCACACCGCCACGCATACGCCCACTGCGACCGGCACGCCCACGGCTACACATACGCCTACCTCTACGCACACGCCTACCGCCACCGGCACGGCCACGTCTACGCCAACTGCAACCGGCACGCCTACCGCCACCGCTACACACACCGCTACGCCCACGGAGGTTTCCGCCGGCGCTCCCGGCGGAACAGAGCCAACAGCGACGATAACGCCAACGCCAACGCATCAGGCAAGGGCCGGCGCAGCCCCCATCTATGAAGGTCCGCCGGCAACGCATACGCCAACCGCAACATATACCGTAACGCATACGCCCACGGCCACCGGCACGCCCACGGCGACGCATACGCCTACCGCCACCGGCACGCCAACTCCCACGCCGACGTCTGCCTTTCTAGAGTCGGAGCCCATCGGCGTAATGCCAATCGCGACGCATGTGCCAACCACGACGCATACGCCAACGCCGACGGCTACATATAGACCTAGTTACGGCGGCGGCGGATCAGGCTCAAGGCGCACGCCGACGCCCGCTCGCACGCGCATGCCTATGGCAATGCCGACGGCCACGGCAACGCTCGCGCCCACGACAATGCCGACATCCACGGCGACGCTCGCGCCCACGCCCACGGCAACTGCGCTTCGCGCTTATACGCCTACGGCAGCGCCGACTTCGACCTCAACGCCGATATCGACGGCTACGGCAGCGGCTCGGGTTACAGCCACGCCGTCGGTTAGGAGCGGCGTATCGGCGGCGCCTGCGTCGAGCGTTGCGGCGTTGGTCAGGGGCAGCACGGCGACGCCTACCGCTACTCCGATTGCGACGGCTGCATCGCCGGCGGCGGCTACGCCTACGGCAAGCGTTACGGCGACGCGCACATACACGCCGAGCGCGACGCCCACCGCCGCCACTACGATTGCGGTTGAGCGCGTCCCGAGCGCCACGCACGAGCCCACCGCGACGCCTAGCGCAACACCCGCGCTCTCATCCGTGATTGCGCTTGTCGCCACCGCTGCGCCCCAGACGGGCGCGACAGCGTTAGCGGCCGCGCCAACGGTCGAAATGGCGCGCGCCACGCTGACGAATATGCCGGACGACGACGGCTTCCCGCTGTATCTGCTGCTAATCCCCGCTGCGGCGTATATGGCTTGGAGCGCATGGCGGCGCTATCGGCGCTATCGGGCGGGTTAGCGGTGCGGAGTTGCGCGGGAATGCTAAGGGAGATTGGGCATAATAAATATAACCCAATCCCACTTTGCGCCCCCGCGCCTTTGCGTTAATATCGCTTATGCAACATACGCAGTAGCACACGAAACGCAGAACGCAGGGCGTACGAATGACGACGGTTTCTCAGCAAGCGGCGGCGCAGCTTCGCTTAGATGCGGACGAGGGCGCGCCGCAAGCGCCGCATATATCCGAATCGGCGGCCTACCTGTCGCGCCAGCTCATAACCTACATCGGCAACAAGCGCGGCTTGCTGTCGCAGATAGGCGCGGCGGTGGAGTACGCCAAGCGGCGGCTGGGCAAGCCCAAGCTGCGGACGCTGGACGCCTTCAGCGGCTCCGGCGTGGTGTCGCGCTGCCTCAAAGCGCACTCATCGCTGCTGGTGAGCAACGACTTCGAGGACTATGCCGCCGTCATAGGGCGCTGCTTCCTCAGCAACCGCAGCGAAGTGGACATGGCGGCGCTGACCGAAATCGTGGCCGATATGAACCATAGCGCACAACGCGATGACTTTCAGCGCGGCTTCGTAGAGGAACTCTACGCCCCCAAAGACGAAGCGAATATCACCGCCGCCGACCGCGTCTTCTACACCAAGCGCAACGCCCGCCTGCTGGACAACTACCGCCGCCTGATTGACCGCCAGCCGCAAGAGTATCGGGACTTGCTGCTAGGCCCGCTGCTCAGCGAAGCGTCCGTTCACTCCAACACGGCGGGCGTGTTCAAGGGCTTCTACAAGAACCGCAAGACGGGGATAGGGCAGTACGGCGGCACGGGCAAAGACGCGCTGACGCGCATAAGGGGCGGCATAACGCTTGCGCCGCCCGTGCTGAGCCGCTTTGAGTGCGACTATCGAGTGCTGCAGCTTGACGCCAACGAAATGGCGGGCGCAGTCGGCGAAATGGACTTTGCGTATGTGGATCCGCCGTATAATCAGCATCCCTACGGCTCCAACTACTTCATGCTAAACCTGCTGACGAACTACCGCCGTCCGAGCAAGGTAAGCCGCGTATCCGGCATTCCCGCCAATTGGAAGCGCTCCGGCTACAATGTCCGATCCAAGTCATTCGGCTTGCTGATGGACTTGCTTGAGCGCATAGACGCGCCGTTCATCCTGGTATCGTTCAACAGCGAGGGCTTCATCCCGCGCGCCGAGCTAGAGGCGGCGCTTGGACGGTTGGGCGTTGTGCGCCAATACGCCATCCCGTACAATACATACCGCGGCTCGCGAAACCTCTGCAACCGCGCCGTTCATGTAACGGAGCATATGTTTCTGCTTGAGCGGGGGTGAGCGGCTAAACCTCGCACACTTCACAGCGCCAAGCCCCGCAAGCAACCCAACTCCAAACCTGAAAACTTGGATGCGCCACCCCGCCCATGCCCACCCAAATCGTCGTCCTATCCGATACGCATTGCCACCGCTGGGATGAGGTGCATCCCGCCATACGCCAAGCCGTGGCGGACGCCGACATCGCAGTTCACTGCGGCGATCTTGTGCGCGCCGATGTGGCCGACGGACTGCGCCGCGACGCCAAGCGCGCCGTCATCGTACACGGCAATTCCGACCCGCCCGATGTGCGCCGCAATCTGCCATATGTGGAGACGATAACCGTCGAGGGCGCGCGCATCGGCGTTACGCATCCCGCTTGGGGCGGCCCCGAATTCCCGCCCGAAGACCTGCTGCCCGACTTCACGGAGCCGCTCGACGCCGTTCTGTTCGGACATACGCACGAACCGATGAACGAACTGCGCGACGGCATCCTATACCTCAACCCCGGACAGGGCTACCCCTCGTTTATGGTTGCCGCCACTATCGCCGTGCTGACAGTTGGCAGCGGCGAACTATCCGCCGAAGTCAAAGTCATAGTCCCCGCGCGCTGAGCGTTGCTTCGACGCTTATTCGCTAATAGTCCCCGTGCGCTGAACGCCGCTCTAATCCCTGCATATCGCAACGCCACCGCCCGCCGATTGCGCGCTGTCGCCAAGATCTAGCGCGCTTGCGCCGTTTGCGATAAACTCACCGCTGATTTACACTCCGTCTTACAATCCCCAACACAGCATGGATTTTGAGGTGAGCGATGCCCAAGCGAATTAACAGAGTGATTGAGCTTCTGGAGCAGGGTCAGCCGATATACAACACCGGGACGCACGACCTTTCCTATGAGAACGGCAAGGCGATGGCGCAGACTTGGGGCGATTACATCGGCGTTGAGATGGAACACGGAAGCTTCGATATGTCCGCGCTCGACGAGTTTATGCGCGGCCTAGTTGACGGCGGCCCCACGCCAAGCGGCCACCGCGCGCCGCCTGTCATAATGACCATCCCCACCGACGGCACAAGCGAAGAGGTCATTCGCGCAAACGCTTGGATGATGAAGCAGTGCCTAGCGCGCGGCGTACACGGCATCCTGCTGTGCCACGCAGAGACGCCCGGCGCGGTGCGCGCTTTTGTAGAGGCGTGCCGCTATCCGTTTCAGACGCTCGGCGTTGGCGACGACGGGCTTGGCGTTGGCAGGCGCGGCGGCGGCGGTCAACGCTCCGCAGCGCACATATGGGGCGTGGATCCGCAAGAGTATATGAAGCTTGCCGATCCGTGGCCGCTCAACCCCGACGGCGAACTTTTCCTAGGCTTGAAGCTGGAAAACTCGCGCGCGCTTGCGAACTGCGAGGCAAGCGCCGCCGTGGGAGGCATCGGTTTCGCCGAGTGGGGCCCCGGCGATATGGGCTTGTCATTCGGCTATGCGGACGCCCACGACCCGCCGTATCCCGCCGATATGGACGCCGCCCGTCTGCGCGTGAAAGCGGCCTGCGATGCCGCCGGCATTGCCTTCCTCTGCGGCTGGAACGACTACACCCTCAGCGTGGAAGCCAGAGTGCGCAAGCTCATGGACGACGGCGTCAAAATAATATCAGGCGTGGGCGAAGAGGGCGCCGCCATCGGACGCGCCATAACCGGCCGGACGTTGCCCGCGTAACCCGCATAATCGAGCGAACTTGCCGCCGCTGCCCAAATGCGGCAGCGCATCGCCCAAACGCCGCAAATCATCGTGGCGTTACATCATAGATAGGAAGGACAAACCGCAAATGCCCAAGCGAATCAACCGAGCGATCGAACTGCTTGAACAGGGACAGCCCATCTACTACACCGGCGGACACACCGGCGCAGACCTGTCTTATGAGGCGGGCAAGGCAATGGCGCACACCTGGGCAGACTACATCAACATCGGCATGGAACACGGCGCTTTCGATATGGCGGGGCTTGACCGCTTTATGCGCGGCTTGGTGGACGGCGGCCCCACCAACAGCGGCCACCGCACGCCCGCCGTCATCGTGGAAGTGCCGGTCGACGGCGGCAGCGAAGACATCGTCCGCTACAACGCATGGCAGTTCCGCCAAATACTCGCGCGCGGCGTTCACGGCATCCTACTTTGCAACGCCGAAACGCCCGGCGCAGTGCGCGCTTTCGTGGAATCGTGCCGCTACACATTCCAAAACATCGGCGTGGGCAATCGCATCGGCAGGGGAACGCGCGGCGCAGGCGGGCAAGCCTCTGCGTCCGATATATGGGGCATATCCCCGGACGAATACCTTGACAGGGCGGATCCGTGGCCGCTCAACCCCGACGGCGAACTGCTGCTTGGGCTGAAGATCGAGAACAAGCGAGCGCTCTCGAATTGTGAGCTTAGCACAGCGGTCAGCGGCATCGCATTCGCGGAGTGGGGGCCGTCGGATATGAGCATGTCGCACGGCTACAAGGGCTTGCCCAATCCCATACCGCCGGAGCTTATGGCCGCCCGCGAGCGCGTGTTCAACGCCTGCAGAGCCGCCGATCTCTACTTCCTGAACGGCGTATCGCCCGATAATGTCGCCGATATGCTTGATGAAGGCGTGATGGTATGCTCTTCGGGCGGGCCTAGCGGCGAGGAAGCGGCGCGCATCGGCAGGGCGCACACCAAGCGCGCTATGCCCGTCTAGGCGCTACCGCAGCCCAAGCCCGCGCAGCCGCTTGCCGCCGAGCAAGTGCATATGCAGGTGCATAACTTCCTGCCCGCCCTCTTCGCCTTGGTTGATAATCAGGCGGTAGCCGCTTTCGGACACGCCCTCGCAATCCGCCATCTCGCGCGCCGCCTTGAACATACTGCCGAACAGCGGGTTCGCTTCGGGGCTTAGTTCGGCGAGTTGGGCGAAATGCTGCGTTGGGATGACCAGCAGGTGCGTGGGCGCTGCCGGGTTGATGTCGCGTATCACAAAGCAGTCGTCGTCGCGATACAGAATATCGCTTGGAATATCGCCGCGCCCGATTTTGCAAAAGATGCAGTTGTCGTTCATAG
Organism: Dehalococcoidia bacterium; assembly: GCA_965203895.1. GTDB lineage: Bacteria > Chloroflexota > Dehalococcoidia > Lucifugimonadales > JADFKI01 > Bin90. The sequence goes on from CBDBDI010000003.1 coordinate 1,829,590, forward strand.
TGGCGTTCCTATTCGCTAGGAAATCACGGCGTAGGCTTCTATCTCCACCAGGTATTCGGGGCGCACCAGGGCAGACACGATAACCGTGCTGCTCGCCGGCCCGCGCTGCGGGAAAAGCCTCTGCCGCGCCGCCGCATACGCCGGGTAGTCCGCAGCGTTCACCAGAAAGCAGGTTATCTTGGCTACATCGTCCCAGTCGGCGCCCGCCGCGTTCAGGGCCGCTTCCACATTCTTGAAGCACTGCTCCGACTGCGCGCCCGCATCGCCCGCGCCCACCAGTTCGCCGTTGGCGTCGGTCGACACCTGCCCCGAAACGAATACGCTGCCGCCTATCTGAGTTGCAGGCGAAAAGCCGTTGGGCTTGTTGTTGGGATAGGGAAAGAAAACTTCTCTAGCCAATTCGCTGACCTCCGGAACTACTTGGGGAGCTGCATTATCTCGATGCGCACATCGTCCGGTACCTTTATGAACGCAAGCCGCATCCCGTTTGGGTTATCGATCGGCCCCTCCGCAAGCACCGCGCCAAGCGCCTGAAGCCGCTCCAGTTCGACGTCCATATCGTCCACCGTGATGCCGAAATGCTCCAGCCCAAAGTGAACATCGGCATCGCCCTTGCCCATCGCTTCGCCTGTGCGCGCCCCGGATATGCGCACGATAACCCCGTCTTCCGTCTTGCACTCGATAAACCTATCGCCCGTCGGACGCACGCCCCTATCGCTGAATATCTCGAAGTTGAACGCCTTGACATACCAGTTCGCCGTCTTTTCGGGATCGGGCGCCTTCAGGTGAACATGCTCGAAGTTGTAAGCCAATGCGCCGCTCCTTTCGTTTGCGTCGGTTTGCCGTTTGCTTGCCGCGCTGCGCCGCCTAGCCTAAGTTATGCCGAACAAGCCTGTCAAGCCCGCCGCCGCCTATGGGCAATCGCGCGTAATCGCCGCAGGTATAGCGTCAAGACACATCCGCCGCGCTCAAGCGCGCTGTCCTGTGTAACCTGTGAGCAATCACAATCGCTTGTCAATCGTCCCCGCAAGTTGCATTAGAACGGCGCTGCGGTTTAGAGTTACAGAAACGGATGCGTCTCAAGTCAAGATGCGTCTTAACTAACTAAGAGTGTCAAATTAGCGAACTAAACTTTAGGAGTGGCTATGATTGGCTTTATCGGCGGCACGGGGCCGGAAGGCAGGGGGCTTGCGCTCAGGTTTGCGCTTTCGGGCGAGCATGTGCTAATCGGCTCGCGCGACGCCGGCAGGGCGCAAGAGGCGGCGGACAGCGTGCGGCGGCTTGCGCCTTCCATCGCGATTGACGGCGCGCTCAACGCCGCGGTCGCCGCGCAGTCGGACACCGTGGTTATCGCCGTGCCTTACGCCGCGCAAAAGCCCACGCTGCAATCCCTCACAGCAGAACTCAAAGGCAAACTCATCGTCAACGTGGTCGTGCCGCTTGCGTTCAGCAAGGGCGTTGCGCGCGCGGTTGCGGTGGCAGAGGGATCGGCGGCGCTTGAGGCGCAGGCGATCCTGCCCGATTCCACTCACATAGCGGCGTTCCACAATGTGAGCGCCCCCGAACTGCTGAAGCCCGATAAGCGCTTGGACACCGATATAGTGGTATGCGGCGACGACGCGGACGCCAAGCGCGCCGTGATGCGCTTAGCGGATGCCATCGCGGGCGCGCGCGGCGTGGACGGCGGCGGCTTGGCGAATGCCGTATATGTGGAGAACCTCACGGCACTTCTGCTGAACATCAACCGCATCTACAAGGCGCACTCCATGATTAAAATCGTAGGCGTATAGCGGCGGCGCTGCGCCGTTAGTCCAGGCAAGGGATGATGATATGCAGCTTCGTGTTTTGGGCGCGCACAATGTAGAGAGTCGCCATACGCGCATGGCGGGCTATCTGATTGACGGCATGCTTGCGCTGGACGCCGGCTCGCTCACGCGCGCGCTGACGCCGGATGAGCAGCGCGGCATACGCGCAATCATCCTATCGCATCGGCACTTCGATCATGTGAAAGACCTGCCGCCGCTGGGCATTGCGATTCGCGGCGCAGCCGACCCGGTGGATGTGTACGGCATTGCGGACACCATCGCCGCCGTTCAGGACACGCTTATGAACGGCAGATTGTTCCCCGATTTCACGCGCTCGCCAAGCCCCGAAGCGCCCACATTTCGGATGCAAGTCGTGGACTTTTACGAACCGTTCGATGTATTGGGCTACACCGCTACGGCACTTCCCGTGCCGCACTCAGTCCCCGCCGCCGGCTTTCTGATCGAGTCCGAAGATGCGAGCCTGTTCTACACGGGCGACGCAGGCAGAGGCGTAAGCGCGGCGTGGCAACATATCGCGCCCGATGCGCTGCTAACCGAAGTTACATTCGGCAACGCCAACGAAGCCGCCGCCAGAGCGTCCGGGCATCTCACGCCCAACCTGCTGGTGGGAGCGCTGGACGAATTCCGCCAACTGCATGGGCGCACGCCGCAAGTTCTGGTATCGCATATCAACCCGACGTGGGAAGCCGCCGTACGCGCTGATCTCGCCGAAATCACCCGCGCAAGCGGACAGCGCTTCATCATCGCTGAAGCCGATATGCGAATAGATTTGCAACGCCTAGTTGAGTCTAAATAAAGCCTAATGCAGGCTAATGCGGGAAGGACGAGTTATGGCTAGAAAGACGGCGTTTGTGTATGACGATAGGCTTTCGCGGCACACCTTGAGCGCAACGCATCCTATGAAGCCCGTGCGTCTGCGCTACACCTACGAACTGCTGCAAGCGTACCGCGCCTTCGATGCGCCGAATGTATCGCTGATAAGCCCGTGCGCCGCCGAGTACGCCGATATGCTGACATATCACACACCCGAATACGCCGACGCGGTGCGGCGTTTGGGCGAGGGTGATGCGTCGGTCGATCAGATTAGGTTCAACTTCGGCCCCGGCGACAATCCGGCGTATGAGGGAATGTACGATGCGGCGGCGCTGTCCACCGGCGCGACGCTGACGGCGGTTGAGGCGCTGCTTGCGGACGACGCCGACGCGGCGTTCAGCATATCGGGCGGGCTGCACCACGCCATGCCCGCATACGCATACGGCTTTTGCGTGTTCAACGACCCGGTGATTGGCATCAAGCGGCTGCTTGCGGCGGGGATGAAGGTGGCGTATGTGGATATTGACTGCCATCACGGGGACGGCGTTCAGCACGCCTTCTACGATACCGATGCGGTGATGACGATTTCGCTGCATGAATCCGGGGCGTTTCTGTTTCCCGGAACGGGCTATGCTCAGGAGACGGGCGCAGGTAGGGGCAGGGGCTATTCGGTCAATCTGCCGCTCTATCCCTACACATCCGACGAAGTGTATCTATGGGCGCTGCGCGAGGCGGTTATGCCGCTGCTGGAGCGGTTTCGTCCCGACGCGTTGGTAACGCAGTTAGGCATCGACTCGCACTTTCGCGATCCTATCACGCATCTTGTCCTCACCACGCAGGGGCATTGCGCCGCCGTCGTCGAACTAGGACGGCTGGGCGCTCCGAAGTGGCTTGCGCTGGGCGGGGGCGGCTACGACCTGCAAGCGGTGGCGCGGGCGTGGACGATGGACTTCGCCGCGCTGTCCGAACAGACACTGCCCAATGATATACCGCCGGCGTACGGCGATAGATACGGCGTTGCATCGCCGCAAGACCAAGAAGAACTGCCCATCCCTGAGCAGACGCTCAAAGACACCAATACATTCGCAGAGGCAAGCGTTCAGGCGGTTCAACGGCTGCTGTTTCCGTCGCACGGGTTGGGGCGATAGCGGCGCATCGCGGCAAGCCAGGTCGAACCTACGGCTTGCCCAACACATCGCGCAGCGCCTCTTCAATAGTGTGCCAGCGAAACCGAAAGCCGCTTTCGGTCAATTTGTGAGGCTGCAGCCGCGCAGAACTCAGCACGAACTCCGACATCTCGCCCAGCATAATACGAAGCGCTATTCGCGGTACGCTGAACATCGTGGGACGTCCTAGGATATGTCCCAGCGTCTTGGTGAACTCGGCGTTGGTTACGGGGTTGGGTGCCGCTAGATTCACTGCGCCCTGCAGCGCGGGCGTTTTGAGAGCGTGGACGGCGGCGCTCACCACATCGTCAATATGAACCCAACTCATATATTGCTTGCCGTCCCCAAGTTTGCCGCCCAACCCTAGTTTGAACGGCGTCAGCATGCTCTTGGGCATATCGCCGCTTGCGCTCAGCACGATGCCGATGCGCAGGTTGACGACGCGAATGCCCGCCTGCGCCGCGGGCTGCGTGGCGGCTTCCCATTCGCCGGTGATTTGGGCAAGAAAGTCGTCGCCTTGCGCGCTTGATTCGGTCAGAACTTCGTCGGCGCGGCTGCCGTAGTAGCCCAGCGCGGAGGCGCAGACGAACACGGCGGGCGGCGCATCCAAGCGCGCCATAGTTTCGCTCAGCAGTCGGGCGCTGTTCACGCGGCTATCGCGTATTTCGGCTTTGCGCGCCGCGCTCCATCTCTTCGCCGCAATGCCCGCGCCGCCCAGATGAACCACGCCGTCCGCGCCCGCAAGCGCAGCGCCGTCCAGCGCGCCCGCCGCGGGATCCCAGCGCGCCTCATCGTCGTCGGCAGAATCGCGTCTGACCAGGCGGACGACGTCGTGGCCGTCACGGCGCAACTGTCGCGCAAGCGCAGCGCCTATTAGACCCGATGAGCCTGCAATCACGATTTTCATTTCGGTTCCTTTCCCGCCGCCAAGTCCCGCGTCAAAGCGGCATTGCGCCGTATGGCGCGCGTAGTATTCTTATGCTTAAGTTGTATTGAGTTAGCATTCACGGCAACCCAATCCACCTAGGCATATGCGCCCCTGCGTTAAAACCCCCGCCGCTCCTACTCCAGCGGCGGAATAACTCCATCCGCCCGCAGCGCGTCCAGCGCATCCACCGAGTAGCCCAGCTCCAGCAGTACCGCTTCCGTCTCTTCGCCGAACAGCGGCGTACTCCCCAACTGCGGCGGCGTCTTGCTCATGCGCGGCGCAACGCCCCCGTGCGTAACGCGGCCGTATGCGCCCATATCCTCTTCCACGACAAGCCCCCGCTCGCGCGCATAGTCCGTCGCCATCGCCGCAGGGACATCGGCGTTGGCGACCGCATGCACGCCCGCCGCGTTCAACGCCGCGAGCCAGTCCGACGTTGGCCGCCGCTTGAACGCCGCGCTCAGCGCTTCGGCGAGCGGCGCATCGTTGGCAGCGCGCAGCGCGGGCGTGGCGAATTCGGCGCGTCCCGCAAGATGCGCCAGCCTTGGGATACTCACCAGCGCGTCCCAGTCCGATTCCGCAATCGCGAACCAACCGTCTGCCGCTTCATACAACCCGTTGAAGGCGTCGATTCGGCGCGCGTCCAAGCCCTCGATTTCGCTGCGTTCATAGCCGGCGTAGTCGACCAGAAACGGCGACGAAAACGTGGATCCCGTCTGCGCCAGCGATGTGTGTATGAGCTGCCCCCTGCCCGTGCGCCGCCGATGCAGCAGCGCCAGCATTACGGCGTATGCGCCCATCAAGCCCGTGCCGTAATCGTTGAAGGTGTAGGGCGAATGGATAGGCTTTGCGCCGCGCCCGCCGTTGCGAACCTGCACGCCCGTCGCCGCCTGCGCGTTCTGCTCATAGCCGGGGCGGTTCGCCCAATCGCCCGCCTGCCCGAATGCGTTGATGGCGAGATACACGATGTCCGGCTTGCGCCGCCGAAGCTGCTCATAGCCGATGCCCAGCCGCTCGGCAACGCCCCTGCGAAAGCCGCCCAAAACCACATCCGCCGTATCCACCAGGCGATAGAACGCATCCAGTCCCGCGGGCTTGGTCAGTTCCAAGCAAACGCTGCGTTTGCCCCGCCCTACATCGTGAAGCTGCTTATCGGTAGGCGGCCTGTGCCAACTATCCACCTTGATGACCTCTGCGCCGTACTCGGCGAGCGTTCTGCCGCAGGTAGGCCCCGCAAGAATGATGCACAAGTCTATCACCCTAACGCCGCTCAAAGGCATCCCCCGCGATGCCGCCCCGTCGCTCTGCGCCGCTGCCGATGCAACCAGTTCTTGTTTCACTGCGACCGCCTTGTTCAACTAACTGATAACTGCCTTGGATTTCACGCCCAATCATACAGCGCCAAGTCAAGCGCCACCCGCCGCGCATATCCAATTTCGGCATAGACAGCGATTTGAGTATCATCAATATCTACACTCAATTATGATAGTAGCCTTGCCGACGCCAATCCCTAATCGGCAATGAAAACTTGGGATATACTTGTCTGAAAAGACGCTTCCCTGAGTTACCGCTAAACTAATTTATAAGGATAGGCAAACTGGTAATTTGGAATTGTCCTACCTATGAGATATGAACGCGGATTGAGCATAGACGCGGACATAGAGCGTAGCGGCTTATAACGTCTTAAGGAGGGCGGGGATATGGCGACGGCGTTTGAGATTGGGGATATGGTGCGGCTGAAGAAGGTTCATCCGTGCGGGGGATATGATTGGCGGGTTGTGCGGATTGGGGCGGACATCGGCATAACCTGCGCGGGCTGCGGGCGGCGGCTGGTGATGCCGCGGTCCGCGCTGGAGCGGCGAATGAAGGGGTAGCCGGTTAGGGGGGCGCAGTCGACGCAGCGGCAATAGGGTTGCGCGATGTATCTTATGCCTGGCGATGATGCGGGCGCAAGGCTCACTCGGCGGCTTCCAGGGCGGCTTCGATGGCTTGTTGGAAGTTTTGGTAGCTTCCGAAAACGAGCTCGCCGTTGATTAGCACGGTGGGCGTGGCGTCGATGCCGCGGCTCATCGCGTCCTCATGGTGCGCTCTCACGCGGTTGAAGCCGCGCCCGTTTTCCATGCAATCGGTGAACTCGGCGGCGTCCATGCCTAGGTCGTCGGAGAAGCCTTGAAGCTTGGAGTATGCGAAATCGCCCGAATTCGCGCCCGTCCAGTTCTCGAACAGCGTATCGTGGAACGCCCAGAAGCTGCCCTGTTCGGCGGCGCACTCCGCGCCCATAGCGGCTATCAGCGATTCTTCGCCGACTACGATGAAGTGGCGATAAACGAAGCGCGCCTTGCCCGCGTTGACATATTCGTCGATGAGCCGTTGCCCTATCCCGAGGGCAAAATTGCGGCAGTGAACTCACTGAAAGTCAGAGAACTCCGTTATGGTAACGGGCGCATCGGCATCGCCCAGCGTGTTGGCGTATGCGTATGCGTCTGCGGCGTTATTGCGCGCGGCGCTCTGCGTTAGGCTGCCCACGAACTCGATCTCAAGGCGTATGGTGTCTTCCACGCTCAGCACGATAGCCACGCTGGGCTTGTCCATAGCGAAATCTTCGAAGGTGAACTCGGTGGTCGCCAATCCGGTGATTTCAGCGCCGCCCGCGCCGAAATCGGCGGATGCGTCCCAAGTGATGGGGCGGGTTTGGTCGATGATGGTCAGGTCGCCGCTGATGGTGAAGTCGATCGTCCCTTGGGCGTCGGTGAGCGGCGTGGGCAGTCCGTCGACGGATGTGGGGCGAAAGACGATTTCGGGATACTGCGCGGTTTGCAGGGTGCGCTCACGCACATAGCGGTCGCGGCGGTCGCTGTCCGTAATAAGCGTTGCCGCCTGCATAGTTATGGCGCTCTCTTCGGCTACGATGCCGCCGTCTGCGTCGAAGACGATGCGCCCGCTCACATCGCTAGTTTCGCCGGTGGCGACAACGAAGCCCTGCCGCGCCAGCGTCTCTTCCACTTTGTAGCGCGCGACGGTGTCTTCGCCGAGCGTGAACACAAGCCCTGCCGATGCGGATGAGGCGGGCGTTGTGGTAGGGGCCGATGCGGTAGGTGGCACTGTGGGAGCGGTGGTAGGCGCAATGAGAGCGGCCGTAGGTACAGGCGCGGTGGTAGGCGCAATGGGCGCGGTAGTGGGCATTGCGGGAACGGCAGTAGGCGCTGGGGCGGCGGTTGGCGCGGGAGCGGGCACGGCCGGCTGCGCTGGTTCGGCGTGTGGCGCGGGCACAGTAGTGGCAACAGTGGCCGCCGGGGCAGGCGCGGCCGGTTGCGCGGCCGGCTGCGGCGGCGGGCTTGAGCAGGCGGCGAGCGTTGCGGCGATGAGCGCAAGCGCTGGGATGATTGCGATGCAGCGGGCGATACGGCGCATATGGGTTTGCCTCACAGGTTGGAGTTTGTTCGCAATAGTGGCGCATTCAGCATAGCACATATGCGGCGGCGGTATCGGTTTTGAGCGCGTCTGTCCGGTGTATCGCGGTATTACTGATAGGCCTGGGTGGGGCGCTATCGTCCGATGGCGCTTGTCTATCTTATAGCCCTTATATCGATAGCGGCGGACGGCGGGTATGCCAATCGGTTGCCTGTTCGTAGGCGTGGGCGGCTTGCAGCGCGCGGGCGTCTTCGAAGGGTCGAGCGGCGATCTGCATGCCGATTGGCAGTCCGTCGGATGTGAAGCCGCACGGCAGGGACACCGTGGGGATGCCGCAGATGTTGTGCGGGCGGGTTAGGCGGGGCATGAGCGCGAGCTTGGACGCGGTCTCGCCGCCGATTTCGACTGCGTCGGCGTCTATGCGCGGCGCTCCGACGGGGACGGCGGGCGCAAGCAGGATGTCATATGTATTCATTGCGGCGGCGATTTGGCGGTTGAATTCGGTTCGGGCGCGCTGCGCCTTGATGTATGTGATGGCGGGCGTTACTGCGCCGTCTTCGAGGCGCGAGCGCACATCGTCGCCGATGTCCGAGGCGCGCTCGCGCAGGTTGTCCAGGTGGACTTCGGCGGCTTCGGTGAGCAGGATTGCGCCGGATATGGCGATTGAATCGTTCAGCGCGGGGATGGAGCAGTCTTCCACATGCGCGCCCAACCCTTCCAATGTATGCGCCGCCCGCCGAACCGCCGCGCGCACTTCGTCGTCGATCACATCGTAGAAGTATTCCTGCGGCACGCCCACGCGCAAGCCGTCTATGTCTTGCCCAAGCAGCGCGGCGAAGTCTTCATTCGGGCGGTTGGCGCACGATGGATCGCGCGCGTCATAGCCGGCGATGGCGTTCATCATCAGCGCTGCGTCGGTTACTGAGCGCGCCATTGGGCCGACGGTGTCGAGGCTGTGCGCTAGGGGAAATACGCCGTGTCTGCTCACTCTGCCGAAGGTGGGCTTGAGGCCCACGATGCCGCACAGCGCTGAGGGTATTCGGATGGAGCCGCCGGTGTCGCTGCCGAGCGCCGCCATGCACTGCCCGGCGGCCACCGCCGACCCGGAGCCGCCGCTGGAGCCGCCTGTGATGCGATCGATATTCCATGGGTTATGCGCGGGTCCGTGATGCGGGTTTTGGCTGGTAACGCCGAGCGCGAATTCGTGCATCTGAAGCTTGCCGAGCAGCGCCGCCCCGGCGTCCCGAAAGCGCTCTACAACCGCGGCATCGTAGTTCGGCGCAAAATCGTTCATAATGCGCGAACCCATCGTGGTGCGTATGCCTTTGGTATAGTACAGGTCTTTTAGCGCGATGGGGATGCCGTGCAGCGGGCCGCGGCAGTCCCCAGCGAGTATGGCGCTTTCCGCGCGGCGGGCGTCGGCGAGCGCATTATCCGCAAGCAGGGTTATGAACGAATTCAGGCGGTCGTCCGTGCGCTCGATGCGCTCTAGATGCGCGCGCGTGAGATCCACGGGGGACAGGCGCTTGTCAGCGATAAGGGGCGCGGCTTCGGCGATAGTGAGATAATGAAGTTCGGTTGTTTGCATATTGACGCTCCGATTTCGCAAATTTCGCAAAGATATGGCGTTGGCGATAATCATAATACAATAGCCGTGTGTTGGGGGCGCGCCGCATCGCAATTCGCCGATATGCGGACGGGCGTTTTGTACGAATTAGCGCCTGCGCGGCGCGCTGGCATTATTGACATTAAATAGACATATCTTTATTCTAATTATGGCTGTTACGATGGGCGGCATTGTGTCCGGCAAATGTTGGCGCGCGCGCAAGTTTCCGTTAGCCGCGGGGGACGAATATGGTCAACCTCAATAGGAACGATCAGGAAGCCGATCTGGTGATTGTGGGCGGCGGCCACGCCTCCGCAGACATTATTCCCTACCTGTGCGAATCGCTCGGCAGCCGCGTGCGCGGCGTGGTGTTCATTGACCACGATATTGAAGAGATTGACGCATTGGCGCGCGAACTGGAGCCGCTGGACGTCACTATGTCTTATGTGGTTCTCCAAAAGCGCAGCCTTGAGCAGGAAATTTTCACGCAGCTTGTAGAGGAAAACGAACTCACCGAAAATACATCGTGGGGCGACGACCTGACCAATCATCCGCCGATGATACGGATGCAGCTCAAGCTTCGCAGCAAAGATTTGCTGAGCGCGGTGTGGGATATGCTGCCCACGCGCAACGATGTGCTGGTGCTGCCGCGCGCTACCATCGTGTTCGTGTTCGGCATGACCGGGATGACCTCTTCCACGGTGGCGATAGAGGCGGGCGAGTTAATCCGCAAAGAGATTACAAGGCGCATACTGAACGTGCGCGCAGACCGCCCGGTTCACGCCGCAAGCGCCCAAAGCCCGATCGATGTGGCGTCCCCGCGCCATGTGGGCATAGGGCTTTTCCCGCCCAACCCGATGGAAGGCGCCGGGGACTACAACCTGCTGCAGGGGCTTAACGCCGCGAATGCGCTCAACTACAAGCTTCCCCAAAGAGCCGGCGACCTGGATGAATGCCCGTTTGACAAGTTCCTGTTTATAGACGGCAGCGATTTCAACAGGACGCAGTCTTTGCGCGATTTTGACGAATGGGCTTCGCGCACCGCATCCACGCTGCTGACCTGCGAAACGGTTACGGGCGAATCGTTCTTCGACACCAATGAGATGCTCAACGAAATATCGCCGTACAACAACCTGGCGCTCATTCTGGCGGGCGGCGGGCCGGAGGACATTGCGGCCGCCAACTACCTTGAGCGGGTCAGCGCGGATGTCATCCCGCAGGTGGAATCGGGGGACACGGACACGCTCGACAGGGTAACGGACGATCTGCTGTCCGAAAGCCTGCCGTCTCAGTTGACCGAAAGCGGCGTTAACAGCGCCATTCGCCGCGTGCAGGACTCCGAGGATACGGTGACGAAAGAGCGCGATAATCTGCGCGAGCGCCAAAGCACAGCGCCGCCGCTGAATAAATGGCCGATGATAGCCGGATTTCTGCTCTGCTCCGTGGCGGCGTCCACCATATCGTATATGTTCGGGGGCGGCGAACTGATACTGTCCTTTTTGGCATTCAGCGAAACGCCTTGGTTGGTCTACGTGGTTGTCGCGGCGACGGGCGTGGTTGCGGGGATAATCGGCTTCTTCATTGGAGCGCTGCTCAGTTTCGTGGTGTCTCAAAGATCCAAAGGGATGGCGGTCGCCGTCGCCAAAGAGTCGGTTGCCCGAAGCGAAACGCGGCGAACTCAGACATTGCGAAGCTATGGCGCGGATGTCAGAAAAGAGGCCGATAGGCTGCGCGAGCGCTGGCAGGATATGCAGCACAGACGAATGTGGGTGATGCCCAATTCCAACGATCCATCGCTGCCGGTGCAGAACCCCGACGAAAGCGGCGCCGACGACCGCGGCCGCTTTAACGAGCGGTTGTATGTGAACCAGAACCTGCAGAACACGCTGCGCTACATCATCAACCCTGAGGTGAACTTCAATGTGCGCGTCAGGCGCGGCACGGCGGTGGTGGCGGGTTCGCAGTCGGCGCGCGACACCTTCCCGCTGCCTAGGGAGTCCCTGCAAAGCGCGTTTGGCGGCGACTGGCGCATCCGCTACGGCGAAGGCGATTTGGACGACAAGATACCCATCCACTACCTGCTGTTTTGGGAGCCGGACGACGGCAAGATAATGCCGCGCTACTATCGCGAGAACGCGAACTACGACCTTGGGGAGCTGCCGGCGGAGTTCAACGCTTGGCCGAATTTCTGGCGTCAATCACAAGCCGAGAGTTAGAGAACATGCCAACAAGTTTTGCGCCGCGCCTGCGGCCGGCGTCGTTTGCCATCCTGATTGCCGCACTTGCCGCATTAACGGCGGCGCTGCTACTGCCGATGGAAGTTCGGGCGCAAACCGACGCTCCGCGCTGTTCGTTCAAGTTGGACGGCGGCGAGTCGCTGAGCGAACTGCCCGCCGAAGTGGACAGCGGCGTGCGATTGTACGCCCAGTGCCGCATCAGTCAGAACCCGTCTCACACTTGGGATATACAATCCGAAATAGACGGAGTTGTGTGGACGGTGGACGGCGAAAGCGCCGGCGCTGACGCTTCCATCAGCCTGGAGTCCCTTGACGCCGCCGCGGTGGTGGAAATGGAAGGCTTGACGCCGTGGCACAAGGGGACTGCCACGCTGTCCGAAGGGGCTGAGACCTATGCAACCGAAATTGCGCCATCGCGCAATGTGCGCGTGATTACCTTTGTTCGCAGCGACGGGCTTGACCACAGAGTCGAGGCTAATGTGCAGCATCCGGCGGTGCGCGAGGCAAGAGCCAAGCTCCAAGAGATCGAAGAGGCGGCAAACGAAGAGACTATGGCGCAAATCGCGCCGTTGCTAAAGCGCGCCAACGAACTGATCGACGGCGGCCGTCCGTGGGCGGCCGCGGAGTTGCTTGCATCGTCCGAAGATACGATAACGGCGCTGCAGGGCATAAACGCTGAGCGCGCGGCGGACAGAGGCGCGGCGCCGCTGGTGTTTCTGGGGTTTGTGTTCGGGTTTATCCTGCCGCTTCTGGCGATTGGCGCGCTTTACCTGTTCGGCTTTCGCTTTAGCTACGGCGGCGGCGTTTCGGGCAGATAGCGCCGGCATATTTCGCGCGGTGGCGGTTCCTTAAGGTAGCCGCGGCATCGACCGCAAACGGCGTAGGCGCCGGCTAGAAGCCGCAGTTATTGGAAACCGCAGTTGTTGCCCTTAGTTCCGTTGGGGCAGATGGTTTCGCTGCCCCAAATGGCGGTGTTGGCGTGCTTGACGCCGGTAAGCACCGCGCCGCGCAGGTTTGCGCCTGAGAAGCGCGCGCTTTCTATATCCGCGTTGGTGAACACCGCGCTGTTCAGCAGCGCGTCCCTGAAGTTCACATCGCTGAGATCGGCGTTAGTGAACTTGGCGCGCTCCATCTTTGCCTCGCGCATATCCGCGCCGCTCAGATCGGCTTGGTCGAATCGGCAGCCGTCCAGCCGCGCCTTCACGAAATTAGCGCCGCGCAAATCCGCCGAAGTGAAATCGCAGTTAAGCAATTTCGTGCCGCCCGATGCTATGAAACTGGCGTCTTTCAGTTTAGCGCTGCGGAATATCGTCCTGTTGTCGAAATCGATTCTGGAAAAGTCGACCTTGTTGAGCTCGGCCTCCGTCAGATTTGCGCCGTCGAGGATTGTGTTATGCAGGCGGGCGTCCTTGAAATTGGCGCGCGTGAGAGACGCGTCGGTGAAGTCCGCTTCGTGCAGATCGGCGTCTTCGAACTTGGCGTTGTTGAGAGACGCTTTCGTGAATTTGGCGGCGTACAGCACCGCATCCGTGAAATCGGCGGAGTCCAGCTTCGCCCTGACAAGCGAACTTCGGGACAAGTCCGCTTTCACGAACGTCACCCTTGCCAGATCCGCCCCGTCGGGGAATTTAGCGCCCCTGAGGTTAGCGCCGTTAAAGGACTCTATGCCGGATATGTCGACGGCGCTCAGGTCGACGTTGGCGAAAATGGCGTTCTCTACGGCGGCGCCCGATATGGACGCGCCCTGAAGGTTGGCGTCTTTGAGGTTCGTGTGCGTGAGCGTCGCGCCAGTCAGATCTGCGCCGCGCAGGTCTATTGCGCCCAGGTCGCGCATGGACAGGTCGCAACCCCTGAGGTTGGCGTCCGGCTGCAGGTTGTCGCACGGATCCGGTGTAGCGGTGGGCGTGTGCGTCGCCGTGTGAGTGGGCGTGATGGTGGGCGTTGGCGTATGAGTGGGCGTGTGCGTTTGCGTAGGCGTAGCGGTGTGCGTAGGCGTATTCGTAGCCGTTTGCGTATGCGTAGGCGTGCGCGTGATGGTTGGCGTATGTGTATGCGTAGGCGTGCGCGTGATGGTTGGCGTTAGCGTAATCGTAGGCGTTGGCGTGAATGTGGCGGTTGGCGTGGGCGTGTGCGTAACAGTGGGCGTTAGCGTTGCGGTTGGCGTATGCGTAACCGTGGGCGTATGGGTAGCGGTTGGCGTGAGCGTGGGAGTAGGCGTATTCGCGGGTACGACGGATATGTTGTTCAGTTTCAGCCATTCGGCCGCATTCGCCGCCGAAAGCGCAAAACCGGCGTTGTCTATCCGTCCGATGTCGTCCGGGGTGTTTTCTATCTTGAAGGTGTTGACGCCTACCACAGCGCCGTCCCTGTTGAGCAGCGGGCCGCCGCTGTTGCCCGGGTTCAGGGTGGCGTCGGTTTGGATAAAGGTGATGTTGTCCAACTCAAAGATGCTGGATATGATGCCGCTTGTAACCGTTAGGTTCGACGCCGGGGCGGGAAAGCCCAGCGCCGCCACCTCTTCGCCGATGTGAACGTCGTCGCCGCTGTCGAAACGCAGAGTGGGGAAAGTTCGCGCGGCGTGGATCTGCACCACGGCTAGATCCAAATCCTCGTCGGACAGAATCACATCGCCGTTGTAGTGGCTTGAGTCGGGCTTGGGCATTATTATGTTGACTTGCGTTGCGCCGGCTACTACATGCTCATTGGTCAGGATTTTGCCATTCGTGCCGATAATAAACCCTGAACCCGCCCCGCCTTGAGCGGCGTTTTCTATCAGCGCCATGCTGGGTTCCAACCGCTTTACCAGTTCGGCAAGCGTTGGCGTAGGGGCGGGCGTTCCGGCCGGCGACGGGGCAGACGGCGGCGGTGGCGCGCTAGGTTGGCCGCCGCTGCCCGCTTGGATTGGGCCAGACGGAGCGGGAACTTGTAAAGCCGCGGCCGTGGGTTCGGGCGTGACGGCTGGGCTTTGTCCATCCACATATTGCCCCAAAATTAGGAACACCATGCCGAATAAAAGTAGGCAACCTCCCAGCGTAAAGCCGGGGTATTTTATAGGCATGCGCTGGCTGTACAGATTTACGCCGAACCATATGAAAGCGCCCAGAAGCAAAAGCAGCGCAAGGATGATTACTAGCGTGGACACTGGCGTTAAGTCTCCCGGTTGCGGACACTCATATCTGTCTATTCAAGATAAACTTTCTCGCCCCGCATTGCAAATCGCGCGCAGTGTCGACAGCTTGCCCGCTTGGGTTGCGCTGTCTATAATCGGCTTGTAGCCACAAGTTAGCCGTAGCGCGAATATGGCATAGATCGAGTGAGGCAACTCAACGCTTGAAAGCGAACTCCGATAGCCCCCTTACGATTGCGATTGACGGGCCGGCGGCGTGCGGCAAAAGCTCCGTGGGCAGCGAGGTTGCGCGGCGGTTGGGCATTCGCTTCTTGGACACGGGCGCAATGTATCGCGCGATTGCGTGGGCGGCGCTTCAGAACGCCATTCATATCGACGACCACGCGGCGCTCGCTAATCTGGCGGCAGCGTCCGATATTCGGCTAACGGCCGCCCCTGACGGCGATAGGCTGTTGCTTGACGGCGCTGACATTAGCGGGCAGCTCAGATCGGCGGCGGTGGACAGCGTGGTGGCGGCGGTGTCCGCCGTGGGCGGCGTGCGCAAGGCGCTTGTGGCGCAGCAGCGCGCGATTGCGGCGGCGGGCGCTGTGGTGATGGCGGGGCGGGACATCGGAAGCGTAGTTTTGCAAGACGCCGCGCTGAAGGTGTTTCTCACTGCGTCGGTTGAGACGCGCGCCGCGCGACGCCACGCCCAACAGGGGGAAGCGCCGCCCGACTATCAGAATGTCTTGTGCGCCCTGCGGCGGCGGGATAAGATAGACAGCGAGCGCGCAGAATCGCCGCTGCGCCCCGCCGATGACGCCGTCCGCATTTGCAGCGATAGGATGACTTTGGACGACGTGGTAGCCAAGATACTTTCGTTAGTGGAACGCCGCGATTAGAACGCCGCGCAAGGTAGCGCTGATGGATCGGCTTTATCACATCTGCATATTCTTGCAGCGCCTGGTACTGCGCCTCTTCGCCGACTGGAAAGTGGATGGCGTGGAGAATGTGCCGCCTATGGGCGCGCTCATCATCATCGCGAATCACCAAAGCAACATCGACCCGCCGCTGCTGAGCGCCAGCCTGCCTAGGCGGATATACTTCCTCGCCAAAGCAAGCCTGTTTATGGGATACGGCGTAACCTGGTTCCTGCATTCATACGGCGCTTTTCCCGTCAACCGCGAGGGCGGCGATGTGCGGGCGTATCGCTGGATAATGGCGCAGCTCAGGGCGGGCAAGCCGGTGGTGCTGTTCCCCGAAGGCACGCGCTCGCGCGGCGGGCTGAGCAAGGCAAAGCCCGGCATAGCGCAAATCGCGCTGCAGTCGCAGGCGTCCATACTGCCGGTGGGCATTGAGGGCAGCGAGCGGCTTGGAACTTGGATGCGCGTGTTCAACCCCACGGGCAGGCTAAGGGTCAACATCGGCCCAGTGTTTTCCATACCGCCGATCGAGGGCAAGCCCAGCAAAGAGCTTTTGGACTCCATCACCGATATGATTATGCAGCGCGTTGCGCTCCAGCTCGACAGCCGTTACAGGGGCGTGTACGGCGCTGCGGGGGACGCCGTGGGCGCGGCGCAAGAGAGACGCTGATATGTGCGGCATCATCGGCTACATAGGCGATAGGCGCGCCGCGGACATCCTGCTTGAAGGGCTTGGCAGGCTCGAGTATCGCGGCTACGACAGCGCAGGCATAGCGGTGCTGGACGACGCTGGACCGCCGCGCGTGTACAAGTCCGCCGGCAAGCTCGCCAGCCTCAGAAGAGTTATCGGCGACGACATGCCTGAGGGCGGCAGCGGCCTGGGGCATACGCGCTGGGCGACGCACGGCAAGCCGACGGATTTCAACGCTCATCCGCATACCGCCTGCGCCGACGAAGCGCTTGTGGCGCACAACGGCATCATCGAGAACTATCGCCAACTGAAGCGCGAACTTACGGCGCAGGGACACGCCTTCAACTCCGATACGGACTCGGAGTGCGTTTCGCATCTGATTGAAGGCTATATGAACGAAGGCTGCGCGCTTGAGGATGCGGTTTGCGCCGCCGCAAGCCGAATACGGGGCGCAAACGCAGTGGTGGCGCTGTCCCCCAAAGAGCGGGACAAACTCGTCGCCTTCAAGGTGGGCAATTCGGGCGGCGTCATCGTGGGCTACGGCGATAGCGAAATGCTGCTCGCCAGCGATATAGCCGCGCTGCTGCCGCACACCCGCCGCGTGGCGCACCTCGCCGCCGGCGAAATGGTAACGGTTACCAAGCGGAACGCAGAATACAAGCGCATCGACGGAACCGCCGTCGCCAAGACGCCCTTATCCGTATCCTACGACGCCCTCACCGCCGCAAAGGGCGAATACAAGCACTTTATGCTCAAAGAGATACACGAGCAGTCCGAAGCGGTGGTGGATGCGCTGCGCGGGCGCGTTCACTTCGACACTTCACGCATCGCGCTGCCGGAATTCGGCTTCTCAGACGCAGACGTGCGCCGCTTTAATCGGGCAATCATCATCGGCATGGGGACAAGCCTGCACGCCGGCATGCTGGGGCGCATGTGGATGGAGGCGCTGCCGCGCATCGCCGCGGAGGCGGACAATTCGTCCGAGTTTCGCTATCGCGATGCGGTTATGGACGACCGCACGCTTGTGGTGTCCATATCGCAATCCGGCGAAACCGCGGACACGCTCGCCGCAATGGACGAAGCGAAGCGGCGCGGCGTGCCTCAGCTTACGCTCTGCAACTACGAAGGCGCGCAGTCCACGCGCGTCGCCGATTGCGCGCTGCAGATACGCGCCGGCCTGGAAATCGGCGTTGCGGCCACAAAAACATTCGTATGCTCGCTGGTAACGCTCTATATGCTTGCCGCGCATATGGGCGTCAAGCGCGGCACGCTGGGCAAGCGGCAGGTGGCGGACATCGTGGGGGAGCTGGCGCGCCTGCCCGATATGATTGGGCGTCTGACCGCCGACCAGTCGCAGTATGAACGGCTTGCGCGCGAGTATGCCCGCCAATCCGATTTCCTGTTTCTAGGCAGAGGCAGGAACCATCCGCTTGCGATGGAAGGGGCGCTCAAGCTCAAAGAGATAAGCTACATACACGCCGAAGGCTATCCGGCCGGCGAGATGAAGCACGGGCCCATATCGCTGATTGACGAAAATATGCCGGTGGTGGCGATAGTTCCGCAGGACGGTTTGTACGAAAAGATGCTCAACAATGTGAGCGAGGTCAAGGCGCGCGGCGGCTCCGTGATTGCGATAGCCACCGAAGGCGATGAGCATATCGGCGCGGTGGCCGATCATGCGATATACATCCCCAAAGCGTCGGCGGACATATCGCCCATCCTCGCCGCCGTGCCGATGCAGCTCCTGGCGTATCACATAGCGGTCTGGCGCGGCTGCGACGTCGACCAGCCGCGCAACCTCGCCAAATCGGTAACCGTGGAGTAGCCGCCCGCCCAGCCGCGAAAGCGCCCGAACTTTCACGCCGCCCATCCCGCATTCGCGCAATTCTACGGCGTGTTCGCTACGCCTTACTCTTTTACTCTGCAAAGCTATAGCGCCGCCCGTCGAGCGCTCCGGCCCAATCCGTCCTTGAAGACGGCGCATCCATATGTTAATTTAACGCTATCAACGGCGTAGACCGCAAAGGCTTGGCGGCTTGACGCCCGCCGCGCCGTTGCATCGTTGCGCTTACACGCTTGCGGCGGCAACCCGAAATCGGCGAATCATTGGTTTATCGCTGGCATCCTATCGCTATCTACGGCTATCGCGCTATCACACAGAGGCTACAAATGCTGCCCCACATATCCAAATTCGGCATATACCTGAACCCCGCGGAGCGCAAAGTGGTGCGCATCACATCGCCCTACTGGTTCCCTGAAGAGCCGGACTGGGTGTATGTAACCGACGAGGTGAACGCCACGCTGCTGAGCATACGGCAGACGATTAGGGACAAGGGTTTCGACACGGACCCCGACGCGGTTACATGGGGCAGAATACCGCTAAAAGACTGAGTTATACGGGCAAAAGGCAGCCTTATGCTGAACGCCCTCGACATCATTCACGCAACGCGGCGGACGCTGACCGTGCCGCCGGCGCTGCGCTATCCCGCCTACCGCTACTACTGGCTCGGCACGCTGGCGTCCGTCAGCGGCTTTCAGATGCTCACATTCGGGCTGCTGTGGCTCGTCTATGAGCTCACCGGATCGCCGCTATATCTAGGATACGTCGGGCTTGTCAACGCGCTGCCCGCCATTGCGCTAAACCTGTTCGGC
Source organism: Dehalococcoidia bacterium (assembly GCA_965203895.1). Lineage (GTDB taxonomy): Bacteria > Chloroflexota > Dehalococcoidia > Lucifugimonadales > JADFKI01 > Bin90. The sequence continues at coordinate 1,848,949 of CBDBDI010000003.1, forward strand.
GGCGTGTTCGCCGATCTGTTCGACAAGCGTCGCCTGATTGTCATCTGCCAGCTCATCACCGCAAGCCTCATATTCATCCTGGCGGTGATGACTTGGTTCGATGTGATCCATGTGTACAATGTGCTGCTAATCGCGTTTCTTGCGGGCGCGGTGAACGCATTCGACCAGCCGGCGCGCCAAGCGCTGTATCCGCACCTCATCGAGCGTCAGGCGATAATGAGCGCCGTATCGCTCAACGCCGCCATATGGCAGGGGACGCGCATAGTGGCACCGGCGGTGGCAGGCGTGATAATCGCCACGCTGGGGACGGCGATTTCGTTCTTTCTTGCGGGCGCCGGCTTCGTGGCGATGGCGCTGGTCATCGTTACGCTCAAGATACCGCCAATCGCGCGCGGCGGCAGCGGCAACGCCGCAAGGGATATGCTCGACGGGATGCGCTTCATCAAGCGCAACTCCATATTCTCATTCCTGATAGGCATGACCTTCTTCAACAGCTTCTTCGGGATGGCGTACATATTTATGATGCCGGTGTTCGCGGTGAGCATCATGAAGGTTGGCGCTGACGGACAAGGTTGGCTGATGAGCGTCAGCGGCTTGGGCGCGCTTGTGATAACGCTGCTGCTGGGTTCCGTCGGCAACTTTCGGCAGAAGGGCTTGCTGCTGATAGGCGGCGCGGTGGCATTCGGCGCGGCGCTGGTGGCATTCGCGCTTGCGGCGCAGCTCTACCCCGCCTTCCTGCTGGCGCTGGTCATAATGTTCTTCGTGGGCGTGTTCAACTCCACCTATATGATCTCCATAATGAGTTCGCTGCAGATGATGGTGCCGGACAGGATGCGCGGGCGGGTGATGGGCTTCTACGGGATGACTTGGAGCATAATGCCGTTGGGCGGCACCTGGGCGGGCAGCATAGCCGACTACTTGGGCGCGCCGTTTGCGGTAACAATCGGCGGGCTTGCGGTCATAGCATTCGCGGTGGGGCCTGCGCTGCTCAACGGCCAGGTGCGCAACATCGGCTCGATGCTGCTGCAAGCCGAAACCGCGCTATCGGCCCGCCGCGCGGAACGCCGCCAACCCGCGGGCGCAGGCGGCGATTAAGCCGAACTACTTTGCGTCGCTGCTATATCCCTTCACCTCATAGGAACAAGGTTAAGATGGGGACGCCTTTGAGTATGTATTCATATGAGCGCCAAATCCCATTTATTGAATAAGACACCGACTTCCCTCTTTGGGTCTCTACGCCTTTGCGTTAAAAACCTTATGCAGTCTCATACGCCTCGCGCGCTTTCTGCCGCGAATGCCAAAAATTCGTTGACACGCTAATTGCGCTTGGATATAATCGTCAGCGATAAGTCCTTTGGTGGTTCTAGCTAGGCGGCCCCACCCGTTCCCATCCCGAACACGGCAGTGAAACGCCTCAGCGCCGACGATACTGCATTCGCAAGGGTGTGGGAAAATAGGTCACTGCCAGGGGGCTTTCTCGCGTCGTAAGGGCTTGCGCTGTTAGGATATTCTCAAGGAAGGGTTGCTCCAAAACGGAGCGCTATGCCAATCTTGCGCCGGTATGGTTGAAGTTAGGCAGGATTTGATATGTCTGCGCTTGCTGAGAATATCCGCTTGTCCTATCAAAAGCCTGGATCCGTTAATCGCAAGACAATAATATCTGCGCTAATTCTCCCCGCATTCTGAAACAACAGGGCTCAAAAATATGGACTTCCACTTCACCCCACAACAGCAAGGCTTTCGCCAAGAAGTGCGCCAATTCCTTGTCGACAACCTCGGCGACGACTGGCGCGGCATCGTCCCCGACGACTACTTCACCGACGACAACTGGGCGCTCATACGCCAACTCACCGCCAAACTCGTGGAGCGCGGCTGGCTCACGCTCGCTTGGCCGCAAGAGTACGGCGGACAGGGCAGGCCGCACATCGAGCAGATGATTTACAACGAAGAGACCGCCTACTTCCGCGCGCCCATGCGCGACACCAGCATGGGGACGCATATGGTCGGCCCGTCCATTATGCTGTACGGCAGCGACGAGCAGAAGGCGCGCTACCTGCCCGAAATCGCCGACGGCTCGGCAGTGTATTGCCAAGGCTTCAGCGAACCCGAATCCGGCTCCGACCTCGCGTCCCTTCATCTGCGCGCAGTCGAAGACGGCGACGACTTCATCCTCAACGGCTCCAAGATATGGACTAGCGGCGCGCACCGCGCAAACCGCTGCTACATTATGGCGCGCACCGATCCGGACGCCCCCAAGCACCGCGGCATCAGCGTGTTCATCGTGGATATGGCAGCGCCCGGCATCCAAGTATCGCCCATCATCAATATGTTCGGCGTTCACTACTTCAACCAAGTCTTCTTTGAAAATGTGCGCGTCCCCAAGCAAAATATGATCGGCGAAATGAACCGCGGCTGGTACGTCGCCGCAACCACGCTCGACTTCGAGCGATCCGGCGTCGGGCGCTACGGCTCCAACCGCCGCGACCTGGAAGAACTTATAGAACTCTACAACCACCTGCGCTTCGACTGCGGCGTATCCGTCGAAGACAAGTACCGCCGCCGCATCGCCGATCTCTGGACCGCCAACGAAGCCGGCCGCCTCACCGCCTACAACGTGGCGTGGATGCAGAGCCAAGCGCTTGTCCCCAACAAAGAAGCGTCCGCCGCCAAGCTTGTTGGCAGCGAAATAAGCCAGCGCATCAGCCAACTCGGCATGCAGATGCTCGGCCCCTACGCCGTATTGGACGAAGGCTCCGATTGGGCGTTCCTCAACGGCAGAATAGCGCAGCAATGGATGGACGCCGTATCGCTCACCATACGCGCCGGCACATCCGAAATACAGCGCAACATCATCGCCAGCCGCGGGCTGGGACTGCCGCGGGGCTAACGCCGCTATGCTTATGTGGGCGCTTGTGGCAATCGGCGGCGCGCTCGGCGCCGTGTCCCGCTACGGCATCGACCGCGCCGTCGCCGCCGCGTTTGGCGCGCCAATACTAGGCACATTCGCAGTCAACATAAGCGGCTCATTCCTGCTCGGCATCCTGCTCGGACTGGGAACCGCCGAGGGGCGTTTCGGGCTGTCCAATGAGGCGCGCGCGCTGACGGCAGTGGGCTTTCTCGGATCATACACCACCTTCTCCACGCTAACCGTCGCCAGCGTCCGCCTAGCCGCCGACGGCGATTGGCTGCGCGCAGCCCTCAACATCGCCGCCAGCGTCATCGTAGGCATCATCGCCGCGTTTGCCGGTATAATGCTAGGCAGGGCGTTGTAGGCAAGCGGACATATCAAATCCCTTAACCGCCTTTTGGGGAATGTTAGGATAGTGGGCAATCCTAGGTAAATCAGTCCATCCAGTTCACAGAGGTTTTCCCGCATGTACAACAGAGCGTACAAGGTAAAAGACGGCATCGTGTATGACTCCAAAACCGCCGATCTTGTTCACTACAAAGACTCCATCATCGGCACGCGCGACATCCTAGCCGTAACCCCCGAAGGCAACTACTTTGTGACCTCTTTCGGCGGATTTCTAACCGGTTGGCAGGTATTCCCATACGGCCGCTTGTCGGCGATAGACTGGGCGATACGCAAGAAAGCGCCCGCCAAAGCCTTTGAGCGCTTGGGCGTAACCATAATGCCCGAACCCGATGTGCCGGCCGACAAGCCCTATGAGCCGTTCCACGCCTGCGAAGTCCTATGCGCCAAGAACAAGACCTTCGACAATTCGCTCATCGCCACCGCCAAATTCCTGTTCAGAAACCCCGACGGCAGGTTCTTCCTATACGATGGGATGATACTGCTGGGGCGCTATGTCTTTGAAGAAAACCGCCCTATGTCTCAGCTGCAGGCGCTGCGATGGGCAATGCTGAACAGCGACACTTGGTACCCGCTCGAAGAGCTGGGCTGCATCCGCGACTACAAATACAAAGGCGAAGGCAAAGGCTTGTAGTCAGCCGCCAACCGCATCCCCCAATCCCCCTTTGCGCGCTTGCGCCTCTGCGCTAAATTCTTTGCGCCAAGCCTAGCCCATCAAGTTCAGGTTCACGCCCCGCCAAACCAGCAGCGCGCCCACCACCATTAGCACGATGCCCATCGCCAGCAGCAGCCCGTTCAGGCGCACGCGCCCCGTTAGCTTTGCGCCGTAGTAGCTCCCAACCATCGCCGCCGCGCCCATAAGCGCCAGCAGCGCATAGTCCACCTGCCCGTTTATCACATGCCCAACCCAGCCCGACGCGCCTATCAGCACTCCTATGAACAGGTTCGTCCCCGCCGCGATTCGCGGGTCGACGCGCAGTATGCGAATCAGCGCCGGCAATCGTATGCTGCCCAATATCAGCCCCACTGCGCCGCCGAGCAGTCCCACACCCAGCCCGATGCCCGCTTCCGCGGACACGCGCCCCGGCGTGAACATTCCCGCCGAGCCGCTCAGTTCGCCCCCGAACAGCGCTTGGTCGTCCCCGCTCTTGCTGCGTTCCCGCACCATTATCAGAAACTCTACGCCCTGCCAGAACACCAGCAGACCGGCGAGCGCAATCAGCAACCCCGTAGGCGCGGCGTCGCTCATAAAGCCGCCTATCAGCGCGCCGATGCACGCCGGGACGCCCATCACCAGCACGATGCGGAGGTTCACTCGACCCTCGCGCCAGTGCCGCGCCGCGCCTGCCAGCGACGCCAAGCCGCTCACCAGGATGTTCGTCCCGCCCGCAATCGGCGCCGCCATCCCTAGCAGCAGCATCATAGGCAATCGTATCGTCCCCAGCGCCAGTCCCACAAAGCCGCCCAGGATGCCCACCGCAAACGAAAACGCCGTCAGCAGCGCCGCCTGCCACCCCGCTATCCCCGATGCAAACTCCATTCCAAAACCTTATCTGTGTATTTCCGCGTACTTGCGTCCTAGTACGCCCACGCGTGCCAGCATCACCCCAACCCCGCATACCGCCGCCCCGTCACCGACGGCTCCGCGGCTAGATGGCGGCGTATCGTAGCCACGCGCTCGGCGTCTATGCCCAGAGCATCGCATACCGCGACGTCCAGGGCGGCGCGCGCAGGGTCGGCGTTCATTCGCGGCAGCGGCAGCAGCGCTTGTTCGCATAGCGCGTCGTATTCGGCCGCCAATCGCAGCGCCGCCGGCTCGCCCAGCGCCGCAAAGTCGGGGACGATCAACTTGTTCATATCGTCAATGGATATTTGCGAATATGAGAACGCTCTGTTGGAGCGATTGCCCAATAGCGCAAGCGCCCCAATGGAAGAGTTCATATAGGCGCAAATGGCTTTTTCCATTGACTCTTGGGATATGTTTGAGCCTTCAGCGTTTGGTCTGCAAGGCACCCACGCGGATCCTAACGCCCTTGCGGAAAGCCTAACATTTAGAGCCCGAACCGTGTTGAGGCGAATGCGCGTTGGCAGCAGCATCGTGCCGCGCTGTTCCCATAGATGATTCGCTTGCGCCTCTTTGCCCGGCTTTGCCTCAACGAATGAGTCGGACTTGGCGAGCATCGATTGCGTAACATCGGTTTTGTGATACCAGAGCGCAACCATCCCGTCGGCGGTTGGAAGTTCCGACCGATTGAACATCCCGCGCACGCCTTGTCCCGCCGGCCCTATCTTAGCGATTCGACCTAATTGCGTTGCAGCCGCGATTTCGCCCCGCCCCAGCGAAACGAATTCGTTGACGAGGATAGGCGAAAGAAATTGAACCGCCCCCCAATCGCCGGCTTCTATGTCAATCGCCGAAACCCGCTGCACCGTCCCCAATCCCCTTTGTTGCGCGGCGTCGTTTTGAATCGCCTCAGCCGCGACATAGGCTTCAGCAGGCGTTGACGGGTTTATCGCCAAGTTGACCACCTTAGTCGGCGGCTTGCCCCTTTCGCGCCAATCCCATACGCGGCATACCAGCAGCATTTCGCCGATGCTGGTGTTCTCCGAGAAATAGATGCGCCGAGGGTCGTGCGAAGTTACGATGTACTCCACCCAGTAGCGGCCGCCTAGGTACTTTCGTATCTCCAACGCTGATGCGTTTGTGGCGGTTACAAGCGGCAGGATCGCGGCTATCTTGCTGTCCCCGCTCTTTCGCATAAAGTCCGCCAAGATTATGAAAGATGCGCTGTTGCCGGATAGATGAACGGGTTTGTTGCTGAACAGCGTTTTCTCGCGATCCTTCATCTTGCGCTCATCGGTTGCGCTGAACTGGTCGTGGCGCAGACTGTCGCGCGTGAACGGCGGGTTCATTATCACCAGATCGGCAGGTTCGGACTGCGCCATGCTATCGCCGTTTTCCACTTGCGCTACCGGCTGGGCGGCGTTGGGCCAAGACATCATCTTGGGCTTCAGATCCAAGAACTCCAGCGAACCCAGGTAGGCATCCCCCTCTTCGTCAACGCCCAGGAAGGCGCGCCCAATCTTCATTTTGAGAAAGGATGTTGTGGGCGACAGCAAGCCCAGCGTTGCCGCCGCCATATGCGTCGCGGTGAGATTGACGTCGTAGCCGCTTAGCACCTGCTCGATCAGCGCCTGCGCGAAAGCGTCGTCGTCCCTGGTTTGGGGCGATAGGTCGCGGATGCGCTCAGCCGCCGCCATTAGCAGCGTGCCTGTGCCGCATGCCGGATCCACGATGCGAAGGCTTGATACGGCGTCGGGATCGTTCCAATCGCGCATATCCTCGTCAATGGCGAGGTTCGCGAGCAGCGTGGCGGCGGGAGCGCTGGTGTAGAACGAGCCGTCGTAGCGCGCGGTGTCCAGAACCTTATGGAAGATGCGCCCCATAAGGTCGTGGCGCAGTCCCGCGATGTTTCCGGCTACCGCCAGCGCCGCCTTTGCGGTTTCGCGCACGGCGTTGGTGAACGCGGGATCGGGCGGGCAGGCTTGCAGCGCGGCGCGTCCCGTCTCAAATATAGGCTTGTAGTCCAGCGCCAGTATCAGATTCCAAGCGTGCAGGAAGTCCGCCGTGGGGTCGTCCGCGTCGGCGCAGAGGTGCGCCATCTTGGGCGGCCATTCGGAGTTCGAAGGGCGCATTCCTTCGAGATGGTTGTCCAAGCGCGAATGGAACATCACGGCGGTCGCCGCCACCAGCAGCGCGCGTTTGGCGGCTCTGTCCCAGCGCGCCGCGCCCGTTCTGTACGGCGGCAGATCCATCTGCTGCGCCAGAAAGCGCCGCTGCGTCTTGTTTAGATACGACACGGCGACGTCGAGGCTGTCAGACAGCGCCGCCGCCGTATGGTCGGGGTTGCCCAGCTGCATGGGCGCAAGCCGAATGACGCGCGGCAGTTCGGCGGCGTCGGCTTCGTTCCAGGTCGGGGCGGCGCCCTGCCGCAGCCTGTCCGGCGAGCGAATAGCCCAAAGCACGCGGCAGTTTCGCATCTGCTCTTTGCGCGTGAGGCCGTCGGGATAGCATACGGCTATGGCGCAGTCCGCGAGGTTCTGCGTAAGGCGGGCGTCCGCGTCTCTGACGGCTTCGCTGCGCTTGGCGGTGGACTGCCCCTGCTCCGCCTCAAGAGCGATCCGCGCCGAACCCACGCTGATAAGCACGTCGATGCGCCTGCCGCCCGGCTGCATATGTTCCTGCCTGGCGTTCAATCCGCGTTGGCTCAGAAACTCCGCCAGCCACCCGTTGAGAGTGCTTTCATGCTCTCTTTCGATCAAGTTCGTACTCCCCGGTTAGGATGCGCGAGTTAGGATGCGCCGCCGCCATTTTAGGCATCATACAGCATATCGCGGTGAGAGGGCTATCGGGCGCGCGGTTATGAATTCTTGCGTTGCGGCGTATGTCGGTTTTGAAATTTTCTAGAAAACTGGGAAGTGCTGCATTATCGGATAGGATGCTTGGCGGGTTATACATTCAACTATGGGAACACCCCCGCTCAAGATATTCACAATGGTGAATGGTATTTAGATATAATGGCGCTCAAATCACTATCTAGGATGTGAGCTATGGCACGCGATCAGGTATATCGACACGATGTCAGATGCCGACGCCGCGGCCCCAATCGGATGCTCAAAGACGGACACATACGCGGTAGTCAAATTCATAAGTATGGTGATTGCAAGGTGAAAATCGCAATGGCTTGTGGGTGTGGACAGCGGTGGTGTGCGTGGACTTTGAGATGAGTCGCAGAGCCGAAGCCGCATTCAGGCGCTTGTTGACCGACAGAACACCCTATACGCAGCCTCATCTTATGCGAGTGTAAGACAAGCGGCATCCCAACTAAGAGCGCTGATTGGGATAACATGAACGGTGCTGCTACGGCGAGTCTTGCCGCTAGGTCGGACCCCAATGCGCTAATTATCAATGATAAGATATAGTTAGATCATAGAATTAGCGCATATTAGTCGAACGGGCGCTTTACTTTACATGCCAACACTCGCAATCATCGGCATTATCCTGTTCGTAGTGGGCTATCTCATACCCGCCGCGATCGAGATATACGAAAAGACGCAAGCCCAAGACGCGCTTGACGACCGCGTATCGCTTTTCAGCATACGCGCCGACTGGTTCACCGCGTTCAGCGCGCTTGCGGTGGGAATGTCCGGCTTCTTGATTTACATATGGACAGGTGGCAAAATAGCATTAGCGTTGCCGGACAGGGAGCTTGCGACCATCGTGGTGTTAGCCGGTTCTGCGTCGGCGTTCCTATCATTCGTGATTATGAAATGGCTGGAGGGGATACTCATGGTGCTAGGCTACATGTGGGACAACACCGTAGTCGCGCGGCGAAAGCGCATCGCCGCCAAAGCCAAAGCCGAGGGATACGCCGCAGGGCGCGCTGAAGGCCGCGAAGAATGGCAGGCTAAAGGGCGTGCCGAAGGCCGCGCCGAAATGCAAGAGGAAAACGCGCGCCTCAAAGCCCGCATCGCCGAGCTTGAGCAGAACCGCAACGGCGACGCCGAATAGCCACCCGTCGCGTATAATCGTTGGTTCCCTTAATGTCCGGGGACGGAAGGGATACTCATGGCGCTAGGATACATGTGGGAAACCGTTGCTGCAAAGCGGCGGCGGCTTGCTGAAGAAGCTGAACAAGAGAAAGCCGCAATCATGAAACAGGCGCGCGCTGAAGGGTTGGCCGAAGGGCGCGCCAAAGGCCGCGCCGAAGCTGAAGAGGAAACCGCCCGCCTCAAAGCCCGCATCGCCGAGCTTGAGCGCCAACGCAACGCCGACGCCAAATAGCCGCACGCCGCGCATAATAGCCGCCGCGCCGCGCACATAGACCGCAAACCCGTCAGCGCTTGGCGGGTTTTGTATGTGAAACACAACCTAAATTGGAGGAACAACCTATGCCCAAGATGGTGTTTATGCCCCCGCAGGACGACCTCAGACGCGCATTCGCCGCACGCCTTTCGGACACGCTGCCAGAATACGACGTGGCGTCGCCGGAGACCGACGCAGAGGCGATCGAGCAGATCCGAGACGCCGACGCCGCATTCGGCTGGGCGCCCCCCGCCGCGCTTGCCGCCGCCGAAAAGCTCCGCTGGCTGCACAGCCCCGACGCCGGCCCATTCTTCGGCTTCTACTACCCCGAACTGATGCAAAGCCCCATCACCATCACCAACCCGCGCGGCATCTATTTCGACCACATATCCCACCACATAATGATGTTCGTGTTCGCATTGTCGCGCGGACTGCCGTGGTATATGGACGCGCAGCGCCGCCGCGACTGGGACAAGGACGCCCGCAAATCGGAGTACATCGACCTTGCCGACGCCACCGCGCTCATCAACGGCGTAGGCGGCATCGGACACGAAACCGCGCGCATATGCCACCTGCTCGGCATGCAAGTCATCGGACTGGATCCGCGCCCGGAATACGACCTGCCCTATGTGGAGTTCCACTCGCCCGACGAAATCGACGCCCTGCTGCCGCGCGCCGATTTCGTGATAACCACCGTGCCGCACACGCCGGTTACGGAAGGCATGTTCAACGCCCGCCGCTTCGCGCTGATGAAGCCCACCGCCTACTTCATCAACATCGGGCGCGGGATGGTGTGCAAGATAGACGACCTCGCGGACGCCGTCGAGAGCGGCGCAATCGCAGGCGCCGGCTTGGATGTGTTCGAGCAAGAGCCGCTGCCGTCCGACCATAAGCTTTGGGGCTTGCCCAATGTGCTAATGACCCCGCACATCGCCGTCAAAGACGCCCACAACATAGACGAGCGCCGCTTCGAAGTCCTAATCGGCAACGCCCGCCGCTTCCTCGCCGACGAGCCGCTCAACAACATCGTGGACAAGAGCAAGTGGTATTAGGCGGGAGGCTTGGAATGACTACTTCAGCAGTTGAGTCGAAAGCGCCCGTAGTCGTCGGCATCGTGGCAACCGAAACCACGCTGACGGCGAAACTCGCAGACGGCCGCGCTATATCCGTCCCGCTAGACTGGTACCCACGTCTGGCATACGGCACGCTCGAAGAGCGCAACAACGTCGAACTATACGGCGACGGAACCATCCATTGGCCCGACCTAGACGAAGACATACGGGTAGAGAGCCTACTCGCCGGCCGCCGTTCCCGCGAAAGCGAAGCCTCACTCGCTCGCTGGCTTGCCGCCAAGCGCGCCGGGCGCGGCCTGACGCTGGCGGAGCTGCGGCGCAACGAAGTTTGACGGGCGGCGGACTCGCTAATAGGCGACGCTGGCGAACCCGCACTAGCCAAAAGAACTTTGGCTACGGCCCGGCTCGATTGAGCGTTGGCAATCGACCCTCAACCGCTTTGAAGTTAAACAGCAACTCCGTTTCAATGCGGGCGATCTCTGCAGCATCCCATAGTCCGTAGTAGAACCATGACGCCAAGCCTAGCGGTGTCCGCGCAGTCATTCGAGGATTATCCAAATGCTGCTGCATGCGCTGGCATAGGTTCGTGCTTTGGCCGATATAAATCACATCATCGTTGATACTAGCCAAAGCATAGCACCCGGACTTATCAGGTACTCTTATGCTTTCTGATAGCCGAAATATCGCCCGATTGGGCAATGAGGGCTTCAGGCTATCAACCTTCATAGGCGTATGTCTGGCGTTTGGAATGTTTGGGAACGAGCAAGCGCCTGCTGGAACGCATTTATGTATGATCTCGCAGCCGCTCGATTCAAGTGGCTGGCTCCAAGTGGACCGGGCATCCACCAATCAGGGTCAGTTACGCTTCGGTATGTGTCATCTATTTCATCCAAGGCGCCTCCAATGACCTTAGTCATGGAGTTAATCGTAAAGTCATTTGTGGATGAGTAGAGCGCGTTGAATACCCATTTGGATATTCCCAGAAAGAAGAATATCCCGTTGCTTTTGTACACGACTGTCTTATTCCGGTCGCGCCCTTTAACAAACAAGCCGTCCACCGCCCTGAAGTAATTAAGCATAATCCTTCCGGCTCTGTCGATATCAGACTCTTGAACTGACAAGGGATTGGATGCTGTGAACACCTCGGACTTCAAGACGTTAACGATAGACGCCTGCTTGATCTTGTTGCGCCCAATCGGATCGTTTGCCATCTGAATTCGTCCATGTAGCGGAGAATCGGGGGCATCATTGAGGAATTCGGTTACTTTTAAGGCTTGGGCGTCTCTTCCCAGAGCAACCTCTCGCCTGATCCAGTGGGGAGTATATGGCAGTTCTTCAACGCCCTGCATATCCGTGAAACGGCGGGTAATCTGCTGACGCAATGCCGAATCGACCGGTACCTGAGTCGTATTCACTATGAAGAAATGATACATTTGATGCGTATCATCAAGTTCTGTGGCGATGGTGACCGGCAGTTGGAAATCCATCAGTTCAGAATCATTGCTGACCGCTAGACGCAAGCCTTCAATTCTGTGCTGACCGTCAACTACGCTAAACGGGCATACCACGCCCTGATCGAACTCAAGGGTATGAGTGTCTTCATCAAAGTCGACAGGCTTATCCGTTGCCAGAAATACCGTAGTTGGCAGATGGGCATACCCCTCCCCATTGGATTCATGCAGGTGTCTTGAAAGTCGGCGCGCGCGCGTTTCGTTCAAGATGCGCTGGTACCCTGATTGAGGGGAATTAGGCTCAAGTTTATCTACGGTATAGAAGTTATCGTTGTTGGCGAACAGATCCCTAGGCGTCAGGTAGGTGAGATACAGGGTAAGGTTACCCTGCTTAATTTGTACTGCTGAGCGTGAGAAGGTTGCCATTTGTTACTCATTCGCTAAATCAGTTAAACTAGCGGGCAGAAACCACGCCAGTCTAGCCCATAACTCTACACCATTTTATTTGGAGAAGTCAATGAAAATCACCGCCATCACCCCCGTCCCCGCCTCCGCCGCCCCACGCGGCATGGCGCGCAACTACATGTTCGTCAAAATCCAAACCGACGAAGGCATCACAGGCTGGGGCGAAGCCACCTCCGGCCCCCTAGCCGTCGCCGCTATGGTCGAAGAGTTCGGCAAGCAACTCATCGGCAAAGACCCGCACCGCATCGAAGAACACTGGCAGACGCTCTACCACCACTTCCATGTGCGCGGCGGCGTGGTGCAAATGTCCGCCATCAGCGGCATTGAAATCGCGCTCTGGGACATCAAAGGCAAGGCGCTCGGCGTCCCCATCTACCAACTGCTCGGCGGCAAAATGCGCGACCGCATCTGGTGCTACGGCAGATGGGACGGACTCACCGTTGACGCCGCCGTACAGAACGCCCTCAATCACACCGCGCAAGGCCTCACCGCCCTCAAAGGCGATCCGTTCGACCACCGCGGGCTGTTCATCCCCATCCAAGCGGAACGCATCGCCGTGCAAAAGCTCGCCGCCGTGCGCGAAGCCGTCGGCGACGACGTGGAACTGCTTGTGGAAGTTCACGGCCGACTAGCGCCCGCCGACGCCATCCGCATCGGCAACGCCATGGAACCCTACCGCCCATTCGTGTACGAAGAGCCCGTCCCGCCCCAAAACATCGACGCCCTCCAGCGCGTCGCCGAAGCCGTCAACATCCCCGTGGCGACCGGCGAGCGCCTCTACACCAAGTGGGACTACGCAGACCTGCTCCAGCGCCAAATCGTCAAGATGATCCAACCGGACATCGTGCAGGGCGGCGGCATATCCGAACTCAAAAAGATAGCCGCGATGGCGGAAGCCCACTACGTCGGCTTCCAACCGCACAACCCCTACGGACCCCTCTGTACAATCGCATCCCTGCATCTGGACGCCTGCGTGCCGAACTTCATGATACAGGAAGGCGGCATCCATCCGTGGTTCCAAGACGCCTGCGACGGCGATTTCCCCGCGCAAAAAGACGGCTTCTTGCCGCTGCCCACCGCGCCCGGCCTAGGCGTCTCGATGAACGAAGACTGGCTGAAGGCGAACCCGTGGCGGGACGACGCAGCGCCCTGGCGCGCAGGGGACGGCGCTATCCCATCCCTGCAGCAAACCAACTGGTCATAGCCCCGCGATACGCCGCCCCGCTGCCGATAGCCGCCCCACGCCCTTGACACTCGCGCGCAACCGTTGTTACCATCACGCCAACCTTTCGGCGTTCTTATTCGGAGGCAAGTCTCGATGCAAATGACCACCGGCGCAAGCGCCGCGCGCGTCCGCGAAGCGGCCACGCCGCTTATCGGCGCGCGCAACCCATCCCTTATGAATGCGCTCTTCCCCTCGCTCACCACCCTGCAGCGCGCGCTGCTCGCGCTTGCGGCGGTTATCGCCCTCGCCATATGCGGCAAACTCTACTTCTACCTGCCCGACAACCCCGTCCCCATCACATTCCAAACCGCCGGCGTGCTGGCTATGGGCGGCTTTCTCGGACTCCGATGGGGCGCCCTCGCCATCATCGTGTACTACCTGCTGGGAACCGTCGGCGCCCCGATGTTCGCCAACCCCGACCTCTCTTGGGATTTTAACAGAGGCTACGGCGCAATCACCGGCGTTACCGGCGGCTATCTCATCGGCTTCCTGACCGCCGTGCCAATCATCGGCTTTATGTCCGAGCGCGGCTGGATACGCGCCAAAAGCCTATGGGCGATGCTGCTCGGCAACATATGGGTCTATGTTCCCGCCCTCATATGGCTTTCGGTCTTCAACTACGGCTGGCCCGCAGAAGGCGAACTATTCGCCGGCGCCGTCTATCCCTTCATCCCCGGCGACCTGGTGAAGCTCGTGCTTGCGGCGCTTGTGCTAGGCGCAGGCTGGAGCATTGCCGACCGCCGAAACGGCGCGCGCGCAGACACCAACGCCGCATAGCCGAAAGGCGCAGCCGTATGAGTGGATCGCCGCTGTCCGACATAACCGTCGTGGAAGCCGCAGAATCCGTCGGCGGCGCATTCTGCGGGCGCATTCTCGCCGCATTCGGCGCCAGGGTCGTCAAGCTGGAACGCCCGCCCAACGGTGCCTGGACGCGCTACGCCCAACCGCAGCTCGACGGACTGCCACCGCCCGAAGCCGGCGCCCTCTTTCTCTACGACAACATGGGCAAAGAGAGCGTCGCGCTCGACTGGCATACGCCCGACGGAATGGCCGCCCTAATGCGCCTAATCCGCGACGCCGATGTGCTGATAGACGACTGGCAGCCGCGCAAACGCCGCGCGCTTGGCATCAACGCCGCCCGCCTCAAGGCGCTCAATCCCGCGCTCATAAACCTGTCCCTCACTCCATTCGGGCTTGACGGCCCCTATGCCGATTGGCATTCAACCCCGCTTGTGAGCCTCGCGCTTGGCGGCTACCTCTACCTATCCGGCGACGAAGCGCGCGAACCGCTTATGCTGCCCGGCTATCAGGCGCAGCGCCTAGCCGCGATGAAGGGCTACGCCGGCATTCTGCTCGCCCTCAGAGCGCGCGATGCCGACGGCGTCGGCCAGCCCGTCCAAGTATCCGAAATGGAAACCCTGGTGGCGCTGCATCAGTTCACCATCGTGGCGCACACCTACGACGGCATAGTTCGCAAGCGCGCCGGCGTGCGCCTAGCCGCGGGACGGCGCATCGGCGGCTACCCCATCACAACCCTGCCCTGCAAAGACGGCTACATCACCTTTTCGGCGTCAGCGCCCTATCAGTGGGACTACCTTTGCGCCGCTATGGGCCGGGAAGACCTGCTGATAGATTCCCCCATCGCCGCCGCCCCAAGCCTGCGCGACGCCGCCCATCTCATAGACGAAATCCTGCTTGATTGGGTGAAAGACAAGACGCGCCAAGAGATAGTAGATCTGGCGGCCGGCGTGTACTCCGTGCCGGCGTCCCCCGTGCTGGACATAACCGAAACCCTGCAGGACGGCCAGTACGCAGAGCGCCGCCTGTTCCAACGCATTGAGCATCCCCAAGGCGCCGCGCTCACATTCCCCACCGTCCCCTATCATATGAGCAAGACGCCGCCCGCCTTCACACGCGCCCCCACCCTGGGCGAACACACCGCCTCCGCCCTAGCGCGCGCCCATTCGGATGTCGACGACGCTAGGAACGACGTCGGCGTTAGAAACAAAGGCGCTGCGTCCAACGGCGCTAGCCCCAACGCCGTCAGCGCCCCGCCGCCAACCGCCAAGCCCGCCCGCAAAGCCTTGCTCGACGGCGTGCGCGTTCTCGACCTAACCCGCGTATGGGCGGGCCCGCTTGTCGGCCGCATCCTCGCCGATTTCGGCGCGCATGTCATCCGCATATCCGACCCGCGCATCCCCCAAGACAGAACTATGGGCACCAACAACAAGCTCGGCCGCAACAAAGACCATATCGCATTGCGCCTCGACCTTGCGGACGGCAGAGACGCTTTCCTAGACTTGGCGGCGGTGTCCGACATCGTCATTGAAAGCTTCCGCCCCCATGTGATGCGCAACTTCGGGCTAGACTATCCTGCTTTGCGCCGCGTGCGCCCCGACCTGATTATGTGTTCGCTGTCCGGCTACGGCGCGCAGGGCGCAAACGCCGAATTCCCCGCATACGGCACCTCGGTGGAATCCATCACCGGCGTCCCAAGCCTTATGGGTTACGAAAACGAAATGCCTATGACATCCGGCATCGCCTACCCCGATCCCGTCGCCGGCCTCAACGCCGCCGCCGCAATGCTGACCGCCCTGCGCCACCGCACGGCGACCGGCGAAGGCCAGTTCATCGACCTTGCGCTTGCGGAAGGCCCCGTCTGCCACATCGGCGAACACATCGCCGCGGTGGCCCACAACGGCCGCCAGCCGCCGCGTCAAGGCAACAAGCATTGCGAACACGCCCCGCACGGCGTATATCCGGCGCGCGGCAATGACAGATGGCTCGCAATTGCTGTAACATCACAAGAGCAGTGGCGCGCCCTCTGTGGCATAATGGAAATGCCCGAACTCGCGGACGACAAGCGCTTTCGCAGCCAAACCGCGCGCAAGACGAATGAGGACGCCCTAAACCGCGTCATCGCCGATTGGACGCAGCCCCGCGATGCGCTTGAGACAATGCGCGATCTGCAAGCCGCGGGCGTGCCGGCCGGCGCGGCGCACACAAACATCGACCTGCTCAACGACCCGCACCTGCGGCAGCGCGATTTCTTCGTCGACCTTGACGAACCGGACATAGGCGTAATGACCTATCCGGGACAGGCGATAATCACGGACGGATTGAACAAACAAAACTGGCGCGCGTCCGCTCCCCCCGGAGCGCACAACGCCCTTGTGCTGAACGCCCTGCTGGGACGCCCCCAAACCGCCGCGCTGCCAAACTAGCGCAGCGCCCCATAACCGAACCGAAACTGAACCGAAAAGGTGGCACTGGATTGGAAGACATTGCAGTTGAAGCGCCCATAACCGGGCTTGTTGTTGAAATATGCGTATCCGTCGGCGACGAAATCGCCGCCGGCGATCTGCTGGTGGTGATTGAGTCCATGAAGATGGAAAACGAAATTCTGTCCGAATACGACGGCGCAGTCAAGGAAATCCTCATCCGCCCCAATCAGCACATCGCGCAGGACGACCCTATGATTACCCTAACCCTATCGTGAGCCGCGCTATGTTCGCAAAAGTTCTCATTGCCAACAGAGGCGAAATCGCCTGCCGCATCATACGCACCTGCCGCGCGCTTGGCATCCCCACGGTTGCCGTCCACTCCCCGGCGGAAGCGAACCCGCTGCACGCCGAACTCGCCGACGAAGCCTATCCGCTGCCGCAGCGCGATACCCCGGCAGGCGCATACCTTGACGCCGCCGCCGTAACCCAAATCGCGGTCAGCAGCGGCGCCGACGCCATCCATCCGGGCTACGGCTTTCTATCCGAATCCCCCGCCCTCGCCGCCGAATGCGCCCGCAGCCGCATCGCTTTCGTGGGCCCGCCCACCGACGTGGCGCGCCTTATGGCCGACAAGTGGGCGGCGCGCAGCAAAATGACCGAACTCGGCGTTCCCGTGCTGCCCGGCGAAAAAGTTCCGGACGACGACACCCAAGCGGTTGCCGCCGCCGCAGAGCGCATTGGCTTGCCGCTTATGGTCAAAGCGACCGACGGCGGCGGCGGCATCGGCATGCAGATAGTCCAAAGCCAAGCCCGACTAGAACGCGCCGCCCGACGCGCAAGCTCATCCGCGTTGCGCGCTTTCGGCAGCGCCGACGTGTACCTGGAACGCTATCTCCCCGATTCCCGCCATATCGAAGTCCAAATCATCGCCGACACACACGGCAATGTACGCCAACTCGGCGAGCGCGAATGCTCCGTCCAGCGCCGCCATCAGAAAGTCGTCGAAGAAGCCCCCGCTCCCGGCCTGGATGCCGAACTGCGCCAATCGCTGCTAGATATGTCCGTGAACGCCGCCCGCGCGACCAACTACGTGGGCGCAGGCACATTCGAGTACATATTGAGCGCCGAACAAGACGCCTACTTCCTAGAAGCCAACACCCGCCTGCAGGTTGAACACGGCGTTACCGAAATGGTCACCGGCGTGGACATCGTTGAGCAGCAGCTGAGAGCCGCCGCCGGACTGCCGCTGTCCCTTGACGCCGAACCCCGTCTGAGCGGCAGCGCGATCGAGTGCCGCATATACGCCGAAGACCCGCGCACATTCATCCCCTCCCCCGGTACGCTGGGCGCCTTCGACACGCCCGCAATCGCCAACCTGCGCGTGGACACCGGCTATCGCGCAGGCGACGCCGTTACGCCGTTCTTCGACCCACTGCTCGCCAAACTCATAGCCTGGGGCGCTGACAGACAAGCCGCAATCACGCTTATGCGCGATGCGATCGATGCAACCCAAATCTCGGGCGTCAAGACCAACATCCCAACCCTGTCAGCAGCGCTGGCGCATCCCGATTTCGCCGCCGGCAGATACACCACCGCCCTCTTGGACAACCTAACCTAGCCTTTCTGGAGGCGCAAGATGCCGATTGACAAGAACCGCGAAATGTGGAAACCCGGCATGGCTTGGGAAGCCGCCATTGACGATATGCAGTACATACGCGGCCTGGCAAGCGAACTGGGCGGCCCCGACCGCGTGGAACGGCAGCATAAGGGCGGGCGCTACACCGTCCGCGAGCGCATCGATATGATTGCCGACCCTGGCAGCTTCGTTGAAGCCGGCCCAATGGTAGGCGCAACCGAATACGACGAAAACGGCAATCTCACCGCCTTCACGCCCGGCGCCTATGTGATGGGACTCGCCGAAATAGACGGCCGCCCCGTCGCCATCGGCGGCGACGACTTCACCATATCCGGCGGCAGCCCCCACAACGTCCGCAAGCACGCCCGCCAATTCACCCAGCCGCTCGCCATCCAATACGGCATCCCCTACATCCAACTCGTCGAGGGCGTGGGGCATAGCTCCAAGTCCGACGAAGCCGCCGGACATATGGGCTTGCCGGGCGGCGAACTCTGGTGGAAGGGCGTTGAGCTTATGCGCCGCGTCCCCGTGGCTTCCGGCATTATGGGCTCCGTCGCCGGCGCCCCCGCCGCTTTCGCGCTTATGTCCCACTTCACCGTTATGGTCAAAGGCCAATCCCAGATATTCCCCTCCGGCCCGCCCGTAGTGCGCCGCGCCATCGGCGAAACCCTCGACAAAGAAGAACTCGGCGGCTATATGATGCACGTCCACGACAGCGGCCAAGTGGACAACGAAGCCGAAAGCGAAGAGGACGCCTTCGAGCAGATTAAGGCGTTCATATCGTATCTGCCCAACACCACCAACGAAGTCGCGCCGCGCGTAGAAACGGGCGATCCCCCGGACAGACGCCCCGAAGAGCTCCTAAACATCATCCCCCCCAACCGACGGCGAGGCTACGATCCGCGCAAGCTCATTCGCCTGGTGGTGGACAACGGCGATTTCTTTGAGATGCGGCGGCACTGGGCAGGTTCGCTCATAACCGGCTTCGCCCGCTTGGACGGCTACAGCGTGGGCGTCATCGGCAGCGATCCGATGCGCCTCGCGGGCGCTATGGACGGCTGGGCAGCCGAGAAGTACAGCCACTTCGTCGACCTCTGCGACACCTTCAACCTGCCGGTCATCATATTCCTGGATATGCCCGGCTTTATGCTGGGATCCCACGCCGAGCGCATAGCCACTATGCGGCGCGGCGTGCGCGCGCTAATCGCAAGCGCCGAAGCCAAAGTCCCCAAAATCGAGTTCAACGTCCGCAAGGCATACGGCGTAGCCGCCGACGCGGCGCACAGCCTAGGCCACCCCGACGGCCTAAACCTGCGATTCGGCTGGCCCGCCGGCGAATGGGGCGGCATTCCCATCGAGGGCGGAGTAGCCGCCGCCTACCGCCGCGAAATCGAATCAGCGCCCGACCCCGAAGCGCACCGCAGTATGATAGAGAACCGCTTGCTGCGTCTGCGCTCGCCCTTCCGCGCCGCCCACCACGGCGACGTGGTCGACCTGATAGACCCGCGCGACACCCGCTATCTCGCCTGCAAATTCATCAAGCTCGCCCAACCCATGCTCAAAAAGCTCGCCGAGCGCGAAAAGCGCGCGGTAAGGCCGTAGGCGTGCGGCAGTCGCCGGCGCTGATATGTGAATGGAGTTAGGGCGCAACGGACAGCATTTAGAGAGCGGCGTCGGTCGATTAGTAATCGCACTCTGCCACCGCATCCAACAGCGTCCCCTGCTCGGCGGCGTCCAATCTTTGGCGCGCGATGTCTATGTACTCTTGCGATATGTCGATGCCGATATACCGCCGCCCGTGCGCCTTCGCCATCTTGCAGGTTGTGCCGGAGCCGCACATCGGGTCAAGCACCACATCGCCGGGGTTCGTCCAAGACAAGATGTGATCCGCCGCAAGCTTCTCCGGGAACACCGCCGGATGCCGAAACGCTATCTTGTCCCGCGTTGTGCCGCCAAGCCCTACGGCGTAAGTCCATATATTGGTGCGCGTCTTTTCGCTGTTGAGGCGCGCCTTGCGCTTCTTGTTAATGCCGTCCGCAAGCTTGTTGTGCGTCAGCAACTCCTCGCCGCTACGAACCGTAGGCGTTTTGAGCGCGTTGAATGTCTTGGGCGGCCCGCCCTTGGACAGCACGAACATAAACTCCCATGCGTTTGTGTAGGCGTTGGAGCGCATAAACGGCGTGTTGCGCTTCTGGTAAATCATAACATCGTGAACGATGAAGCCAATGTCTTGGAACATCACCGCTTGGCGAAAACTCGTCATTGAGCGCCCGCCGTCTATGTTATCGCCCACCACCCACACCACCACGCCGCCCCGCTTGGTTACCCGCAGCAGCGCCCTGCCCACGCCCTCCGCGTCAAACTCAAACCCGTTGTAGTTGCGAAGCTTATCGTAAGGCGGCGATGTTACCGTCAAGTCTATCGAGCGCGACGGAATTTCGGACAGCGCCTCAACGCAGTTGCCCACGATAAGGCGGTTGGTTTCCAATTCCTGCGCTTGTCCCAACGCCATAGTTCCATCCCCCGCTAGGCTTATGCGCCCAAACGATGTTCGCGAGTTCGCCAAATCGGAACATCGGTAGCGCAAAGCATAGCGGGACGGCCTCATAGTTTCAATGCAGACCGCCCCACGCTTGCGCTCCGTCGTAATGCCGAATTACGCCTCCGGGAACGCCGCCGCCATTGCGCGCTTGTCCGTCCCCACGATTAGCCGCCCATCGGCGCGTATCAGCGGGCGGCGCACAAGGCGCGGCTCGCCCACCATCAGCCGTATCAGCTCATCCGGCGTTGCCGCATCCCTATCCAAACCAAGCTTGCGCGCCGACGGACTGCGCCACGAAAACACATCCGCGGGCGGCGTATCGCCCAGCAGCGCCCGAAGCTCAGACTCCGTAAAGCCGTCCTTGAAGAAGTCCCGCTCGCTCAACTCCACGCCTGCTTGTGAAAGCCACGCCTTCACCTTGCGGCATGTACTTCAGCGAGCCCATGTGTAGAATTCCGCCTGCGCCATTGCGAACCTCCGTCGGCTAGTTGGGTTAGTTACAAATCACCGATTAGTTGCAAATCGCGAACTGGGGACTATCATCGGCCGCGCTTGCGATTTGCCAACCGCATCGCCCGATTGTATCCCTCGCCCGCATCCCCACGATGGGCGCTGCATCTAATCGGCGTTAGAGAGCGATATGGATAACTTGCGATTTTGGGCAATTGCCGCCGTTTGGCTTGCATGCAGCGCCTTGTTTGCGGGCGCAGCGACGGCGTGCGCCTACGATGATGCGCCCATTGCCGCGCCTACTGCCGCGTCTGCGCCAACCGCTGCATCTGCGCCCGGTACGCCGCCGCTGCCGACTGCGCCATCCGTCGTCGATGCGCCAACGGCAACTATTGCGGCAGCGCCTGCGCCGTCGCCAAGCGCTGCGGCAACGCCAAGCCTTGCGCCCACGGCGTTGCCCACTCCGATAGCCTACGACTCCAACCGCGCTATGTACAAGGTGTTTCCGGGCTTTGGCAGAACCGGCAATCGCACTTATGAGGCGCTGGAAGAGGTTCGGCAAAACGGCGATATATCGCTTGTGGCGGCGCTGGTGGAGTCGATGCGCTTTCAGTCGACCGCCAATGCGCGCGAGGCTACGGCCGATGTGCTGCGCGCGCTCACCGGCGAGGCATACGGCGGCGAGGATTGGAAGCGATGGATGGAATGGCTCGGCCGGCGTCGCGCCGAATACCCGCCGCCCGACGGCTATCTCGATTGGAAGATAAACCTGCTGTCCGAGATTTCGCCGCGCTTCAGGCGCTTCCTAGCCCCGGCGCGCGATGGCGCAATCGCGGTCGATCCCACTGAGCTTGTGTGGGGCGGCGTTCTGCCCGACGGCATCCCGGACATCCGCAATCCGACTATGCTGACGCCCGATGAGGCGGACTTCCTAGCGCCCGATGAGCGCGTGTTCGGCGTGTCCATAAACGGGGACGCGCGCGCCTATCCGCTGCGTATCGCCAACGCCCACGAAATGGTGAACGATGTGGTGGGCGGCGAACCGATTGCGCTGTCTTGGTGAACGCTGTGCAACGGCGGAATCGTGTATTCCGCCCGAATAGACGGCGAGCCCACCACCTTCGGCACATCGGGGCTGCTGTATCGCAGCAACAAGGTTATGTATGACCGCAAGACGAACACGCTTTGGAGCCAGCTTCTGGGCAAGCCCATCGTGGGCGAACTGGTTGGCGGCGGGATGGCGCTTGAGGTTCTGCCGGTTGCGCTGACCACTTGGGGCGAATGGCGGGCGGAGCATCCGAACACTGGCGTAATGTCCCCACGCACGGGCTACTATTCGCCTGCGCGCTATGAGCGCGAAGACGATCCGCGCTCAATCTACTTCGCCTATCGGCAGGATGCCGACACGATGTTCCCCGTGTGGGACAGGGATGATGCGCTGCCGCCAAAGCGCGAGGTTCTTGGACTAGACGTCGGCGGCGTTCACAAGGCGTATCCCATTGATGCGCTGCAGCGATTGCGGCTTGTGAACGATAGCGTGAACGGCGTTGATGTGGTTGTGATAGCGTCGGCCGGCTCGATGGACGCGCTGGCGTTTCGCGGCGATGGGCGCAAGTTCAGTCTGCCGCCGAATGCGCCGGATAGCCTGCCGCGCGCGCTGATAGACGCAGACGGCGCAGAATGGCGGGTTACGCGCGATGCGCTTGTGAACGCCGCCGATCCGTCGCAAACGCTGGCGGCGCATCCGTCCAATGTGATGTTCTGGTTCGCGTGGCGCATAACATATCCGAACACGCTGCTGTTCCAAGCGCCGCCGTGATTGGCGTTTTCTGTATTGACGCAAGTCCCGATGCCGTACTTCCAAATGCCCGCCGCCGTGATTGGCGTTTTCGCATTGGCGCAACTGGCGCATTGACGCCGCCGTCTGTACATTCGAGGCAATCGGGAATACCATAGCGTACCGTATCGGCATCGGTTATCAACAAGTCATCTTGGAGGCAAGTATGAGCGGCGAAAGCAAGGCGGATGGAGGCAGGGTGGAAGCGATGATGGACAGCGTGCGGGGGCGTTATGGCGATCGGATGAGCGCGGACGAGCTGGATGATGCGATCGAGAGCGTACGCGGTATCGTGAAGGCGTCGGACGCTATGCGCGCAGCGCCGCCGGACAACGGCGATATTCCCTTCGTGGCGACGCCGCATCGCGGGGACTGACTGCGCGGCGCATTCCCATATCAATCGCAGATACGGCGGTTGCAGATGCGCGCGGCAGATGCGGCGCATACGCAGATACGAGAGCGAACAGCGTGGAGCGTGATATGAGCGTTAATCCGGTCTTTATGCCCATCCGCGAGTTGGGCGAGCTGGTGCGGACGCGGCAGGCGTCGCCGGTTGAACTTGCCGAGATATTCTTGGACAGGCTTGAGCGCATAGGGCCGCGCTACAACGCCGTGGTAACGGTAACGCGCGAGCGCGCAATGGCGCAGGCGCGGCGGGCAGAGCGGGAAATCGCGGCGGGCAACTACAAGGGCTTGCTGCACGGCATCCCCTACGGCGCAAAGGATTTGCTTGCCACATCGGGCGGCATTCCTACCACTTGGGGGGCGGCGCCGTTTCGCAATCGCGCATTCGACTACGATGCCGGGGTGGTGAGTCGGCTTGAGCAAGCGGGCGCTGTGTTGGGGGCGAAACTGGCGATGGTTGAACTTGCGGGCGGGATGGGCTATCGGCAGCCCAACGCATCGTTCACGGGGCCGGGGATTACGCCTTGGGGGGATAGCGCAGCGTGGTCGGGCGGGTCGTCGAGCGGTTCGGGGGCGGCGGTCGCCGCGGGGCTTGCGCCGTTTGCGATAGGCTCGGAGACTTGGGGATCCATCTTGTCGCCGGCGAACAACTGCGGGTTAGCGGGCTTGCGTCCCACCTACGGGCGGGTAACGCGCTACGGCGCAATGGCGCTGTCTTGGACGCTGGACAAACTGGGGCCGCTCTGCCTCACCGCCGACGACTGCGGCATTGTGCTGGAAGCGATTGCGGGGGCGGATCCCAACGATCCCACAACCGTGGATATGCCATATCGCTATGACGGCGGGGATGCGCCTGATGCGCCCAAGCGCAGGTTCAGGCTGGCGGTGGTCAAGGGCGTAACGGACGATGTTCAGCGCGAGGTTGGCGTGAACTTTGAGCGGGCGCTGGCTGCGCTGGGGGGCGTTGCGGATATAGAAGAGATCGAGTTCCCGGATATGCCGTATGATGCGATAACGCGCACAATCTTGAACGCTGAGGCGGCGAGCGCGTTCGAAGAGTTTTTGGAGAGCGGCGGCGCTGCCGAACTGACTGCGCCCGCATACCGCCATCTGCATGCGGGCTTTATGATACCGGCGCAGGATTACATACGGGCGCTGCGGCTGCGGCGCAAGGTGGCGCAGATCGCGGACGAACTGATGACGCCCTACGATGCGCTGGTCGCGCCCACGCGGGGGGTTACGGCGACGCCGATCGACCGGGATTTTCGCAGCATTACGACGGGCGGCGCGCGGGACATTATGGGGGCGGTGGGCAACGGCGCCGGACTGCCGGCGATAAGCGTGCCGAGCGGGTTTTCGGACGCGGGGCTGCCGACGGGCGTTCAGTTTATGGGGCGGGCGTATGACGAAAACCGCATCATCGCGGTGGCGCGCGCGTACCAGTCGCTGACGGACTGGCACACGCGGCATCCTGATGGGTTGGAGTAGCGCTAGGGGCAAGGGCGCAAGCGCGCGGTCTGCGGCTATACGCCCGGAATGCCCGTTGCTCTCTTGTCTGTTATCCGTCCATATCCGTTACGCATCGCGCGTATCACGCATTCGCGCAATCCATCTCTGCGCATCGCATCGTGTACTGGCGCAACGGCTATCGTTACCAGGCGGGGCTGGAGTCGTCGAAGGCGTTGTTGGTGAGGCGCACTTGGTTTTTGCCGTTGGCGTCCATCATGATGATTTCGCCGTCGCCGTCTAGGTAAGAAACGAAAGCGATGCGGCTGCCGTCCGGTGACCAAACGGGTTGGTCGTCGCGGACGCCGTTGCGAGTGAGGCGGTCGGTTTCGCCGCTGCGGACGTCCACGACATAGATTTCGGCGTTGCCGTCTTCTTCGCCCACGAAAGCGAGCTTTCGGCCGTCGGGGGACCAGACTATGTCGTATTCGGCGCTGGCGGTGTTGGTGAGGCGGCGCTGTTCGGATGCGTCGGAGTTCATCACATAGACTTCGGGGTTGCCGTCGCGGTCGGACAGGAAGGCGATTTTGTGGGAGTTGGGAGACCAGACGGGGTTGTAGTCCGGTGTGGTGGTGAGGCGCACTTCGTTGACGCCGTCGGGGTTGCGGAGGTAGATGCCCTGCGCGCCGTCTCTGTTGACCACGAATGCGACGGTGCTGCCGTCGTAAGACCAGCCGCCGATTTCGTCGGCGACCACGGATGTGAGATCCATAACGGAGGAGCCGTCGTAGCCGACGACGTGGGAGGTGGGATCGCCGCCGTTTTGGACGAGGTATGATATGCGCTCGCTGGAGGGCGCCCAGCTATGGTCGCGGTGTCCGCCTTCCATGCTGCCGATGGTGATGCGGGGGTGGTTTTCGTTGTGCAGGGATAGCACGTTGAGGGCGTTTTCGCTGTCGTCGCCGGACAGGAAGGCGAGCATCCTGCCGTTGGGGGATATGGCGGGGGCGAATTCGTCGTCGGCGCTTTTGGTGAGATTGACGAGTTCGGCGGCGTTATCGGGGTCGATGGCGAATATCTCCATATTGCCGTCTCGGTCGGATGTGAACACGATGGGTTCGCTGGCGGATGAGCAAGCGATGGATGCGAAAAACAGGGCGATGATGGGTAGGATTATGAGTGTTCGCATATGTCAACTCCCGTGGCTGCGTTTGCGTGGCTATGTCGATGGCGGGGCGTTACGGCTGCTAGTTAGCGGGTTGTTAGTGGGCGGATGGCAGTATTGCGTAAGTCGCTTGTTAATATGAGTAACACAAGCGGGTTGGGGCATCCAAGCGAACTTGGAGTCTTTTTTTGACTTTGTTTAATCAAACGGCAAGCGCGGCGGCTTGCGCCGGTGGCAATGCGGCGGGCATGGGTTGTACACTGTGGCTATGGATGATGCGATTGATATTGCGATTGACGAACTGGTTGAGCGCTATTCGGCGATTCTGTTTGACGCTTACGGAGTGCTGTCGTATTCGGTGGGGGCGCTGCCGGGGGCTGCGGCGCTGATTGGGCGGCTGAATCGGATGGGCAAGCCGTACTATGTGCTGACGAATGACGCATCGGCGCTGCCGGAGACTCGCGCGCGGCGCTATCAGAGCGTAGGGCTTGCGGTGGCCGCCGATCGGATTATCACATCGGGCGGTCTGCTGCGGGGATACTTCGCCGAGCATGGGCTTCGGGGAGCGCGCTGCGCGGTACTGGGGACGGCGGATAGCGCGGAGTATGTGCAGCGGGCGGGCGGCGTGGTGGTTGATGCGGGCGATGCGTTCGATGTGGTGGTGGTGGGCGACCAAGCGGGGTTTCCGTTCATAGAGGGGGTGAATGCGGCGATGAGCGCGCTGTTTCGCAAGATTGATCGGGGGGATATGCCGCGCCTGCTGCTGCCGAATCCGGACTTGGTGTATCCGGATGATTCGGGTTTCGGGATGGCGAGCGGCAGCGTGGCGCTGATATTGGAGGCGGCGCTGCGGCAGCGGTATCCGCGAATGGGCGGGCTTGAGTTTGAACGGTTGGGCAAGCCGCACGGGGCGATGTTCGCGGAGGCGCAGCGGCGCAGCGGGACGCGGGATATGGTGATGATCGGGGATACGCCGGATACGGATATTCGGGGGGCGAACGCGTACGGGATAGCGTCGGCGCTTATGGCGGGCGGCGTGGGGCGGCCGGGCGCCGGGCTTGAGGGCGCGGATAGGCCGACGTATCGGATCGAGACGCTTGTGGGGCGGGGGTTTTAGCGCAACGGGGCCGGTCTGCGTAGGGTTTTTAACGCAGAGGGGCAGGGGCGCAAAGGGCCGGGGCGGGATTTTCGGCGCAGAGGGATTAGGGGCTGCGGGCGTTTTGGGGGATGTCGTCGGTTTGGGCGAGGGATTTTCGCAAGCGCGTCAATTCTTCGGGGGATATGGGTTCGTGAGAGAAGACTACGGTATTTTCGTTGATGTCGGTGGCATGGATGCCCGGTATGGGGTTGGCGATGGGCGTGTTGGCGGCGTTGCGCTTTTGAGCTTTGCGGGCTGCGCGCTTTTGGCGGCGGCGTGATGCGCGGCTGGTGGTGGCTGACGGCGTGTTGTAGGCGTCGGGCTTTTCTTTGGCGGCGATATTCGCGGCAGCGGCGGGTTGCTCGATGGTGGCGTCTGGCTTTTCGGTGGCGGCGATATTCTTGGCAGCGGCGGGTTGCTCGGTGGCTACGCGCTTTTGGGCTTTGCGAGCGTCGCGCTTTTGGCGGCGTCGAGCGGCCCGGTCGGGGGTGTCTGACGGCGTGTTGGCGTCATAACGCTTTTCATTGACGGCGGCGGGGCGCTTTTCGCGCTTATCGCGGGTGGCGGCGTTGTCGGCTACCTTGGATGAGCGCGCTATGGCGGGGGTTTCGGCTTGGATGTTGTCGGGGGTGATGCCCGTGCGGTCGATACCGGGGCTGGAGTCAGCGTCGGCGGCATTGTCGGCGGCGGGCGATTGGGACTTCCAATAGGCTTGGATGTCGGCGGGGGTGATGTGGTCGGTGCGGATGTCGTAGGCGCGGCGCAGCAGTTCGCAGGCGGCCCAGACGCGCTGGGATGCGGTGAAGCCTACGGCGGGCTTGCCTTTGCGCTGACGGTCTAACTTGGGGTAGGGGGTTTTGGCGCCTTTGGAATCGGCCTCGGGGGTTTTGTTTTCCATCGCCTTTACGAGGAACCTTATGGAGTCAGCGCCGTAGTCGGTGTATTCGCGCACTATCTTGGAGAGATATGAGTCGAGCTCTTCGGTTTTGCCGGATAGGATGCGGCTGACGCCGGGGATGGCGCTGCCAAAGCCTCTGATTAGCAGCTCTTTGGCGGCGCGCATTCTTGCGGCGGGGGTGAAGTTTTCGCCCGATTTCTCAATCTTGGAGATTACCCTGATTAGGAACTCTACGACGGTTTCGCCGTCGTTGGTCTCTTGCTTGATGAGGCGGGCGATGTCGAAGTGCAGGATTTGCTTTTCGGTAACGGACAGGTTTTTGTCCGGCTTGTCCTGATTGTCCGCCTTATTCGCCTTGTCCTGCTTGGGTTCGGACTTGGGGCGAGGGCGAATGGATGCGGATTTGGGTATGGCGTCTTCGGGGATGAAGCCGCCTAGCGCGGAGAGCCATTCGGCCGACTTGATGCGGTGGCCGAGGGGGGCGTTGTAGGATGTTCCTTGTATGACATCAACAAGGAATTGGACTACTACTTCGCCGTCGTTGGTTAGGCGTTGAATGGTAGCATCGATGGTCATGCGGTCTATTATAGATAACAGAACGGGTGTGTCAAGGGGCAATTTTAGGAATTTGGGAGAATTCTGCGGGTATTTTTGGCGCAGGGGCGCAGAGGGCACAAGGGGGATGGTATAATTTGGGAAAGATTGTATGGGTCAAAGATAGAGGTCAAGGCAATTGCTGATAATTAACCCGGATACTTACAGGACGTTTGTGAAGCCGCTGCTGTTTCGGCTGTCGCCGGAGGGGGCGCAGTCGGCGGCGCAGTTTGCGTTGAAGCAGCGGCATATTTGGCGGGCGGCGGCGCCGCTGCTGACGCTGGAGAATGCGCGGCTTGAGGTGGATTTGGCGGGGCTGAAGCTGCGTAATCCGATTGGGCTGGCGGCGGGTTATGACAAGGATTGCGAATATCTGCCGGCGCTTGAGGCGCTGGGGTTCGGCTATCTGACTTGCGGGACGGTTACGGAAGCGCCGCGCGGGGGCAATCCGTCGCCGCGGGTTATTCGCTATCCCAACGATGAGGCTATCGTCAATTCGCTGGGATTTCCGAGCAAGGGGTTGGAGTATGCGGCGGCGCAGCTTGAGCGGGCGCAACCCGCGTTGGGGGATACGCCGATTGTGGTCAGCGTGTCGGGCGTAACGGCGGACGAAATCGCGCGCTGCCATAGGCGTCTTGAGCCGCTCGCGGCGGCGGTTGAGGTCAACATCAGTTCGCCCAATACGCTGGGGCTGCGGGTATTTCAGCAGCCGGACGCGCTGGGGCGGCTGCTGGCGCTACTGAACGACGGCAGGCGCAAGCCGCTGTTCGTCAAGCTTCCGCCGTACTTGGATTTGCCGTCAACGGGCGGCGAGCAGAAAGATGTGGTGTTGGGGCTTGCGCGGGCGTGCGCCGAATACGGGGTGGATGCGGTAACCGCCGCCAATACATGGCCGATACGGGACAGCCGTTTGGCGGTGGGCGCCGGGGGGCTGAGCGGCAAGCCGGTGTTCGCGGATATGACAAGGATGGTGGCGGACATACGGGCGGAGGCGGGCGCGCGAATGGCGATTAACGCCTGCGGGGGCGTGTTCAGCGGGGATGACGCGCTGGCGGCGATACGGGCGGGCGCAACAACGGTTCAGCTGCTCACAAGCCTGATATACAGGGGGCCGGGCATAGCGCGGCGCATCAAGGAACAGACGCTATCGCTGATGGATGCCGAACATATAGCGGCGCTGAGTGTGGGGTAGGGACTGCGGCGCTGTGCCGGAAAACTGCGGTTGTGGTTTGCGCGCTGTGCGGGATTGCGGGTTAGCGCGAAAGGGTGATTAGCGCGTCCACTTCTTGGCGGGACGGCATGGCGTCTTGGGCGCCGGGCTTGGTCGTGGCTAATGCGCCGGCGGCTGATGCGAATGTTAGGGCGTCGGCTAGGGGCTTGCCTTCCGATAGCGCTACGGCGAGCGCCGCGCCGAAAGCGTCGCCGGCTGCTACGGTGTCGATTGCGTCCACGGGGAAGGGCGGCGCATAATGGCGCTGGGTTGGGGTTGCGGCGAATGCGCCTTGTTCGCCGAGCTTGACTACGGCTATGTCAACGCCTTTGGCGAGCAGCGCATCGGCGGCGGCGCTTGCTGAGCGGGCGTCGGTTACGGGGATGCCGGTAAGCGCTTGGGCTTCGGACTGGTTGGGGGTTAGGATGTGGGCGGCGGCGAATGCGTTGGGCGGCAGCAGCGCGGCGGGGGCGGGATCCCATATGACGCGCAAGCCCTGCTCGCGGGCGTATTGGGCGGCGGCGAGCGATATATCGGGGGGCGTTTCCAGTTGGAGCATAAGGGCGTGGGCGCCTGCCATAGCGCGCTTGGCGGCGGCGAACTCGGGCGCGCCGCAAGCCATATTCGCGCCGTACATTGCCACGATGCGGTTGTCGCCGGCGGCGTCCAGCAGTATCATGGCGATGCCGGTGGGGTTGTCCGCGTCGATGCCGATGTGCCGGGTGTCTATGCCGTTGGCTTTTAGGCCGTCGCGTAGGGTTTTGCCGAAAGCGTCGGCGCCTACTCTGCCGACCATACGGACTTGGGCGCCGAGTTTGGCGGCGGCGACGGCTTGGTTCGCGCCCTTGCCGCCGGGGGCGGTGAAGAATGCGTCGCCCATAAGGGTTTCGCCCCGTTCGGGGATGCGCTGCATAGCGGCGACGAGATCCATGTTGACGCTGCCGAGCGCTACGATTGTGGGCGTTTTCAGGTTGGGCGGCATAGGGCTATCCTATCAAGCCTTTGTGTAGCAGATCTTCCAGGATGCGCGCGACGCCGTGTTCTTCGAGGGGCGGCGCAATGCGGTCGGCGGCGGCGAGCGCTTCGGGGACGGCGTCTCCGACGGCGACGCCTAGGCCTGCCCAGGCGAGCATCTGCACGTCGTTGTAGCCGTTGCCGAAAGCGATGGTTTGGGATTGTTGGATGCCGAAATGGGCGCACATCCAGGCGAGGGCGCTGTCTTTGCCGCCGTCGGGATGCAGGATTTCGCAGAAGTGGGGCAGCGAGCGGGTTACCAAAAGCCGCGAATTTAGGCGGGCGTTGAGGTTGGATTCGAGCGATTGAATGGGGGCGTCTTCGCCTACCACCACTAGGCGGGTCATTCCCAAGTGGGCTACATGGCGCAGGTCTGGGACGGCGTGGACGGCGATGTTGTTGCGCTTGCCGTATGCGGTGGCCCAGTCGTCGATGCGGTTCACATAGATGGCGTCCGTGTGATATGCCACGAACAGCATATCGCGGGCGATTGGCTGCCTGTCAAGGGCGTCAAGGGCTTGGCGCATCATCGGTTGGGCGAGCGGGCGGTGGCGCAGGATTTCGCCGCTGACGGGATTGGCGATGTATGCGCCTTGCGCGGATGCGATGGGGGCGTCAATGGCGAGTTCGGCGCTGTTGCGGGCGGCGGAGCCGAATATGCGGCCGGTGGCGAGGGTTACGATAGCGCCGGCGTCGCGAACCGCGGCGACGGCGCGGCGGGTGCGG
Organism: Dehalococcoidia bacterium; assembly: GCA_965203895.1. Lineage (GTDB taxonomy): Bacteria > Chloroflexota > Dehalococcoidia > Lucifugimonadales > JADFKI01 > Bin90. The sequence continues at coordinate 1,880,627 of CBDBDI010000003.1, forward strand.
TCGGATATAGGGGTGTCGATGGTGCGGATGGTTCCGTCTATGTCGAGCGCGATAAGTTTGTAGCTCATCTTGTTGTCCAGGTTGTCCGGATTGCCTGCGCGCCGTGATAGAATTGGCGCAGTTCGGATTTGCGATTATTGTGAGAGTAGAGGGTTTGCGGTATGAGTTGGTTGAAACGGGTTCCGCCGCGCCTGGTGGTGTGGCTGATAGTCCTGCCAATCGTGATTTACATACTGCTGACGGCGCTGAATGAGCGCGGCGGCTGACGGGGTGCGGCGGTTGGATGCGCGGGCGGCTGGTCGAACGTCCCTGCTCTCTGCGCGATATGCTGCGAGGGTTGGATGCGCGCGGCTAGTCTCTGACCTCTACTATCATCTCGATTTCGACGGGGATGTCGTTGGGGAGGGATGACATGCCTACGGCTGAGCGGGCGTGCCGGCCGCGCTCGCCGAATACTTCCACTAGCAGGTCTGAGCAGCCGTTGGCGACGGCGGGCTGCTGGGTGAATTCGGGGGCGCAGTTGACCATAGATAGGAGCTTGACGATGCGGCTGACGCGGTCGAGGTCGCCTAGGGAGCTCTTGAGGCGGGCGAGCAGGTTGATGCCGACGAGTCGGGCGGCTTCGTAGCCTTCCTCTTGGGTTAGGTCTTTGCCCACTTTGCCGTTGGGGGTAGTGCCGTCGGGGCGGGCGGCGGGGCCTAGTCCGGCGACGAACAGCAGGTTGCCGGTTCGGACGGTTGGGACATAGTTGGCGATGGGCTGCGGGCTTTCGGGCAGGGTGATGCCGAGTTCTTGGATGCGCTTTTCTACGATTGCCATAGTGAGTAAGCCTCCGTTGGGCGATTAGGATTTGCCTTTCGCATTTTACGGGATAGGCGGGCGCAATTACCAGCGTTGGGGGCGAAACGGGACTGTGCTTGCGCTTCGTGGTAAGATGGGGGCAGATGCAATGAAAGGCGGCGATAGGCTTGGCGGGGGGCGGTACTAGAACGGGGGCGGGCGTGGCGACGGCGTTGCGCTTGAGCGAATGGGGCAGTGATTAGCGATTTAGGGTGCGGCAGATGGTTAAGACTATCAGAGTGAAATATAGCGGCGGGGCGCTTATGCCGATGGAGGCGCTGGATATGGAAGAGGGGGCGGAGGCGCTGGCTACGCTGGACGTTCTGCCCAAGCCGTCGGCGGATGAACGGGTGAAGCGCTCAATGGCGGCGGCGGGCGCATGGAAGGACAAAGATTACTGGCTGGAGTATCAGCGCCAACGGTGGCATGAACGGCGTGAATTCGACGTTGAGGGCGATGATCCGGGGGGCGATCCGTATCCGTGCGGTACTTAGCCGATACGAACTAGGCGCTACGCCATAATCTCACGCTTTTGACGAATAACGGCAATCACTTCAGGCGTATGAATGGGCTTCATATCGTTTCGGGATAATCGCGGGGCAATCGCAGAACGGCGGGCAACTATCGCGCACGGTCTATTAGGCATAAGCGCGGTTGTCCCTATCATAGTCCCCGGTGTAAAGTTGCAATACATAATACAAAGCGGGCGCGCGCAGTTCATTGCGCGGCGCAGAACATTATCACAAGGAGGGATGCGGATATGGCGCTGACGGACGCGGCGGTTAGGCTTACGGCGGTGAATCACCTGACTTACAATGTGATAGACAAGGAGCGGGCTACCCGCTTTTGGGTGGATGTGCTGGGCGTGAAAGAGATACCGAAGGCGGTGGACGGGGAGCATATCATCTGGCTGCAGCTGCCGAGCGGCACGATGGTGCATCTGATCGAGAACGCGGACGGCATATCGGAGCCATCGCATCACGGGGCGTTCGAGGTCGAGGATATCGAGGCGGCGTATGAACTGCTCAAAGCGAAGGGCGTCAATATCGAGAGCGCGGAGATTGGGACGCGCAACGATGGGCAGCGGGTGTTCTTCATATCGGATACGGAGGGCAACCGCATCGAGATTTGCACTAAGTCGGGGTTTGGGGTGCTGGTGTAGGGGAACGGGTTTAACGCAAAGGCGCGAAAGGCGCAAAGTGGGGCAAGAAAAGAGGCGGGCATACAAGATAAGCCCGCCTTGGGGTGGTGTTTGGGTAAGTTTCCTGGGGAGTCTCGGGGCGAATCTTTCTACCTTTGAGGGCTTCCCCCCGCCGGCGAAACTTCTCGCCCAATTTATGGAGCCTCCGCAGTAGCGCGGGAATCGAACCCGCTATTGTAACCACCCAAGGAATGGCTCCGAAGCCCGACGCCAGCCGTATCGGCCCGCCTCACGTCCAGTATTTGGGCTTTCTGGATGCCCCGTGGACGCCCGACTCATCGCCGGGGACGCTGTCACCTTAGCCCTGCGTAGCGACTTGTTCAGTCACGAGACCCACAGGAAACTTGTATCCAGTGTTGCAAGCATTTGGGCGCTTGTCAAGGGCAAAATTTTGTATATGCCGCATAGGCGCTGTGAAATCCGAATTGGCGCGCGTATTTGCGGCGGCAATCGGGCGGGGACGGATTTAACGCAAGGGCGCGAAAGGCGCAAAGGCTAGGCGGGGGTGGTATGAACGCCAAGATTCATATGGCGCGTAAGACGTCGCACCAACAAAGGACAAGCCAATGACGATCGACGAACAACAGCCGAATCAGCAACAAGAGTATGTCAGCCCGAATGTGCGGGCGTGGAAAGAGCGCCTAGAGCGATTGCGAAGCATGTCCGACGAAGAGAAAGAGGAATACCTTGAGCGCATGTTCGCGGAAGGGCGGCGGTTGGCGCATCTGATGCTGAGGCAGGAAGGCGTCCCAGATATGACGCGTGAGGAAGTTCGGGATCTGCTTGCCAAGGAATGCCCAGGGCTGACACTCAGCGACCAGGTCATTGAGGATAGGAGAGGATAGGAAAATGTGGTATGAACGCCAAGCTTCACATACCGCGCAAGCCATCGCGCCAACGGAGGACAAGCCAATGACAATTGAAAAGCAACAGACGGATAAGCAAGAACCCGCTGCCCAAAACGAAACCGCGTCTGAATGGGAAGATCCCATAGAGCGGCTGCGGAGAATGTCTGATGAAGACAAGGCGGAATACCTTGAGCGCCTGTTCGCGGAAGGGCGGCGGCACGCGCGTCTGATGTTGAGACAAGAAGGCGAACCCGCTATTCCGCGTGAGAAACTTCGGGATGCGCTTGCCAAGAAATACCCGGGGCTGACGCTCAGCGACCAGATCATCGAGGATAGGCGGGCGGGACTCTAAATGCCTATCTACTATCTGGACGCATCTTCCATTGTGAAGCTCTACCTACGCGACGAGAGGGGCACGGAGTTTATGGACAAGCTCGTTAGAGGGCGCATTCAGGGGGAGCGGCTTGTTACTTCTGAACTCTCTATCGTAGAAGTTAAGTCGGCAATATCGCGCAGAGTGCGCGACCCTGATTATAGACACTCCCTCATAGATGCCTATGATAACGATTGGCGCGAACTCTTTGAGACTTCGCCCATAAACGAAACTATCATAGTCAGCGCAGGCAAGATAGCCGAAGAGCGCAGGCTGCGGTCGGGCGACGCTATTCACCTTGCCACAGCGTTGGCCGTCGCCGCGGTTGCGCCCGGCTCCCCGCGGATGTTCATGGTGTCAAGCGATACTGAGCTGCTCACGGCGTCCCACGAAACGCGGCTAGGCGCGCTGGATCCGCAAACCGACGACGCCCCCGACGACGCGTAGCGCTGAGCCGGGCGCAGTCCCCCCCGACGCGCAGCGCCGAGTCGAGCGCAGTCCCTAGCGCCATCCCTATCCGTTGCCGCAAATCACTCCGCCACGCAGCGCCGAGTCGAGCGCAACCCCCAACGCCCCCCATATCCGCCGCCGCAAACCCCGCCCATTGCGGCGCTGTGCTATCATTAAGGCACAAACGCAGCGCAAACATCATCTCAGCATCATCGGCAGGTCGATCCTATGCCGCGAACATCGGCGCGCAAGCCAACGCCGCGCAACACGCCGTCCCCCTTGCGTTCTGTGGCGCGCATCATAGCCCTGACGCTGGCGTTTGCCGTCCTTGCCGCTGCGATTGCGGGCTGCTCCGACGGCGACGCCTCCGATGCGCCGCGCGAACTCACCACATTCACCGGCGAACCTATGGAAGCGATAAGCGCTTCGCCGCCGGCCGCAGTGATAGACGCGCGGGACAGCGCCGATCCGGACGCCTCCGATGCGCCGCCGCCCGCCGCGCTCGCGTCTCTGCCGTCCATATCAGACCTTGTGCATGAAGTAGAGCCGGCGGTCGTATCCATATCCGTGGAATCCGTCAGCCGCGGCATGTTCTTTGATTTCAACGATGAAAACGCCGGCACCGGCGTGGTCATTCGGCCGGACGGCCACATCGTTACCAACTACCATGTCATTCAGGGCGCGCGCGCCATCAAGGTTACGCTCTCCAACGGCGATACCTATGACGCAGCCGTGATTGGCTATGACAGGGTAACGGACTTGGCGGCGCTCAAGATCGAGGCGGCCGACCTTGCCACCGTGAAGATGGGCGATTCCGACGCCATCAAGGTCGGCGATTGGGTTGTGGCGCTGGGCAACGCGCTTGCGCTCAAGGGCGGCCCCACGGTTACGCTGGGCATCGTGAGCGCGCGCGGGCGCACCATCACCACCGATCGCGGCGAACTTTACGGCTTGATACAGACGGATGCCGCCATAAACGACGGCAACAGCGGCGGGCCGCTCATCAACCTGCAAGGCGAAGTTGTGGGCATCAACACCGCTATGCTGCGGCGCGCGCAGGGCATCGGCTTCGCCGTAGGCTCCGCCACCGCGCAGCCCATAATAGACACGCTCATACAACACGGGCGTGTAGTCAGACCGCTCATCGGGCTCACTGGCGCCGATGTAACCCCATCGCGCGCCAATCGATTCGGGCTCAGCGTTGACGAAGGCATCATCGTAACCCGAATGACGCTAGACGGCCCCGCCTACAGCGCCGGCATCCGCGTGGGCGATGTAATCACCAAGCTCAACGACATCCCCACGCCCGATATGGCAAGCTTCCTAACGCTCTTGTGGACATTCGACGTCGGCCAAGACATACAGGCGGAGTACATCCACCAAGACGAAATCGGCATCACCACCATAACGCTTGCAGAGCGCCCGCAGAGGTGATGCGCTGGATTTTCTTAGCGCAGGATTTTTAACGCAAAGGCGCAGGGGCGCAAAGAGATGAATGGTTGTAGGACGGGATTGTGGCGGCTGGGCGCAACCTAACGTCGTATGCTTGCGCGTATGGTAGCAGGCGGGAGAACGCTAATCTAGCGAAATATGAAACCCAAATGTAGTAGCATTATGCGGGTGGCAATCCATAGTATATTTGTGCTATGCTTTCTGATATTGAAATTAAGCAGGCTACTATGGCGCATCAGTCAATCGAGAGCGAATTCACCACCGCAGTCGCGTCCGCCGCCGCGCAGATATTGAGACGCTGGCGTAACTATGAAGCGGAAGCCAACATCACCAGCGCGGTGCGGGATTTTCTAGTCAGCGCGGCCCTGGCGAAGCCCGGCGATATGGAAGAGGAAACTCATCCGTCCGACGCATCGCGCAATCTGGTCGACTTGCGAACCGCCGGAACGCTCATTGAGGTCAAGCGGCGCATTGCGGGGGGCAGCAACAGCAGCACGCCCAACGCTGAGTATGTGGCGCAGCTGGACAACTATCTTGTGGAATCGCAGGATGCGGGCAACGGCGTGCGCTTGGGCGTGCTGACCGACGGCAAGCATTGGGCAGTGCGCTCCAAAGCGGGCGCGCCCGTGCGATCGGGGTTCCCCTGGGCATTCACGCTGGAAGCGGGCGCTGACAGCGCGGAGCAGCTGCGCCTGTGGCTGCGCGATAGCGTGCTGCTCGCCGCCGAAAATATCGCCGTTACCAGAGATAGCCTGCAGGAACATTTCGGGCCCGGCAGCCCGCACTATGAGCGCGACATAGAGGCGCTAACGCGGCTGTACGATAGGTTCAAGGATACCGAAACAATTCGGGTTAAGCGCAATCTGTGGCACGACCTGCTGCGCGCCGCGCTCGGCGAAGTGGCGAATGAATTGCCGCAGCAAGACGACCTGTTTGTGCGCCATACCTATCTCACGGCGGTTATCGGAATAGTGGTGCAGGCGGTATTCGGGGTAGAGGTGGATGCGCTCGCCGCCGCGGATCCGGACGACCTGCTGGCGGGGCAGCAGTTTCGCAGCCAAACGGGGCTGCAGGGCGTAGTGGAATCGGACTTTTTCGTTTGGCCGACGGAGGTCGGAGGGCAGGCATTCGTCAAGGCGCTGGCGCAGCGAATTAGCCGCTTTGACTGGCAGGGCAGCTTCCCCAACGATATTGCGTCCATACTGTACCAGTGCGTCATACCGGCGGACGAAAGGCGCTCGCTCGGCGAATACTACACGCCCGAATGGCTGGCGCGCGCTATGGTGGAGGAGCTTGTGTCGAATCCGCTTGAGCAGCGCGTATTGGATCCGTCCTGCGGCAGCGGCACGTTCATCGTAGAGGCGGCGCGGCATTATATCGCGCACGCGAAAGCGGCCGGGATTGCGCCGGACGAGGTATTCGGCGGGCTGCATAGTTCGGTTGTGGGGATCGACGTCCATCCCGTCGCGGTGCATCTTGCGCGCGCGGCGTGGGCGCTTGCCGTAATGCCCGCCATCAGGGACGCCGCCGTGAGCGACGTCAACGCCCCCATATACCTTGGCGACGCGCTTCAGCTGCGCTACCGCAGCGACGATATGTTCGCAGAACGCGAAGTCGCGATTGCGGTCGAAAACAACGGCGACGATACGGAAGCGCTTGAGCTGAAATTCCCGCGCGAGCTTGTGGACGACGCGCAGGCATTCGACGGGTTTATCAGCGATATTGGCGGATACATAGAGAGAGGCGATAACCCTGCATTCGCGCTCGACGACCATAGCATCGACGCAGCGCAGCGCCCGATGCTGCTTGCCACAATCGCGGCGCTGCGGCAGTTGCACGCGCAGGGACGCAATCATATATGGACATACTACATTCGCAATATGGTTCGCCCCGTATCGCTGTCTCATTCCAAAGTGGATGTCGTGGTGGGCAATCCGCCGTGGCTGAACTATCGCAACACATCCAGCGCGCTGCGCGAAGCGTTGGCGCAGCAGAGCCGGAATGACTACGATATATGGACGGGAGGCAGATATGCCGCGCAGCAGGATGTGGCGGGACTGTTCTTTGCGCGCAGCGTCGACCTATATCTGCGCGAGGGGGGCAAAATCGGAATGGTGATGCCGCACAGCGCGCTGCAGTCGGGGCAGTATTCCAAGTGGCGGACGGGGCGCTGGAACGCCGCCACCAACGGACGGTCGCTGGCTGTGGATTTTGGCGTCAAGACGGCGTGGGACTTGGAAAAGTTGGAGCCGAACACATTCTTTCCGATTGCGTCGTCGGTGATATTCGCAGAACGCAAGGGCGCTGCCGAAACGGGAAAGCCGCTTGCCGGGAGCGTGGAACGCTGGCTGGGCGCAACGGGATCGGACAATGTGCGGCGCGAAAGCATTCGCATAGTTGACACATCGGGCGAGGGCGCATCGCCGTATGCCCGCTATGCGCGGCTAGGCGCGACGATCATTCCGCGCTGCCTCTTTTTCGTGAACGAAATCGAAAATCGCGTCCTTATCCAAGCGCCCAATGCGATAATGGTTATCCCGCGCAGAGGGGCGCAGGACAAAGCGCCGTGGAAGGACATCGATCTGACGCGCCTCAACAACCAAATGATAGAGACGTCCCATGTGTTCGATGTCCATCTAGGCGAGACCATTGTTCCATATGCCACGCTTGCCCCGCTCAAAGCAGTGCTGCCGTTGAAACAGGGGGACGCTGAGTTGCCTGCCGATGCAGAGGGCGTATTCGGCATAAGCCTAGGCAAGTTGGATCGACGTATGCGCGGGCGTTGGCGAACTATCAACGACCTATGGGAAGACAACAAGTCTCCCAACAACAAACTAAGCCTGCTAGGCAGAATTGACTACCACGGCGAATTGACCGCCCAACTCAAGTGGCAACATGGTCAAAGTGAAAGGCGTATTCGAGTGGTGTACGCAAGCGCGGGAATACCGACCGCCGCGCTGCTTCACGATGATAAGGCAATCGTGGAATCCAAACTATTTTGGATAACTTGCAAGACGATGCGGGAAGCCCATTATCTGATGGCTATCATCAACAGCGCCACTTTGTATGAGGCAGTGAAGCCGCTAATGACCAAAGGGCAGTTCGGCGCGCGCGATTTGCAGAAACACTTGTGGAAACTGCCCATCCCGGAGTTTGACGCGGACAATCCCGCTCATAGCGCGATAGCGGATGCGGGCGATGCGGCGGCGTTGGGGGCGCAGGCGGCGCTGCGCGAACTGCAGGCTGAGCGCGGCGGCGATGTGAGCGTGCGGATCGCGCGCCGCGAACTGCGGAAGTGGCTGGAGGCGTCCGCCGAGGGACAAACGGTCGAGGCGGCGGTGGTGGCATTGCTGCATGGTTGACACGCGCCCCAAAACGCGGACTGCGGCACATCGACACCCCGTATTTGACGCGCGTACACTCGACTCTATCGTCGCGCCCGCCGCCCTAGCCGGGTGAGCGCGGCAGACGTTGGCGGCTACGCCACTTCGCCCACCAGCGCCGCCACGCTTCCTAGCGCAAGATCGCGGCGGCGCACATGGCGCAGGCCGGCGCGCTCCATCGCTGACGCAAGTTCGCGCGCGCTTAGGAATTCGTCCACGGACTCCGGCAGGTATGAGTAGGCTTCGGCGTCGCGCGCAAGCAGCGCGCCCAGCAAGGGGGCGAGCGTGCGAAAGCATTTCGGCAAGACGCGGCTTCGCAGTCCGCTGCCCTCGATGCGCACAATCTCTAGCACGGCGACGCGTCCGCCGGGGCGCACTACGCGCGCCATTTCGCGCAGCGCGGTCGGCACATCGATGAAGTTGCGGACGCCGAAACCTACGGTGGCGCAGATGAAGCTGTCGTCGGGAAACGGCAGGGCGTGGGCGTCGCCGGCTATGAATGCGGTCTGGGCGCTGAGGCGTTGACGCTGCGCCTTTCGCTGCGCGAGCGCCAGCATCTGCGGCACGAAGTCTATGCCTATGACGCTGTCTATGTTGGGCTTGCGCGCTAGGTCGAATGCGAAATCGCCGGTGCCGGACGCCACATCAAGCGCGGCGCCCGATAGCCCGGACGCCGCGGCGTCGGATGCCGCCATGCGCCGCCAAGCGTAGTGTCTGCCGCCGGTCATAACGGTGTTCAGCAGGTCGTAGCGGCGGGATATGCGCCCGAACATTCGGCTCACATAGCGCGCGCGCTCTTGTCCGCGAAGCTGCGCCATCAGTCGGCGTTCCCGTCCCGCTGCGCCTTGATCGCCAAGGGCAGTTCGGGCAGCAGATCGCTTGCTATCATTCCGGTATCGCCAAGTCTAGCGCGCACACGCTCGCCCACAAGTCCGTGCAGATACACGCCGAGCGCGGCGGCGTCTTGCGGGGGCAATCCCTGAGATAGCAGACCGGCGATGCTGCCCGCCAACACATCGCCGGTTCCGGCGGACGCCAAGCCGGCGTTGGCGAAAGGGCTTAGCATAGCGCTGCCATTGGGGAAGGCAACCACGGTGTAGGCGCCCTTCAAGACCACGATTTTATGCCAGCGCGCCGCCGATTCCATCGCAGCGCCGATGCGGTCGGACTGCACTTCGGGCGTGGACATTTCGGTTAGGCGCGCCATTTCGCCTGGATGGGGCGTGAGTATCGCCAGGGCTGGGATGCGTTCCCACCAATGCGGCGTTTGCGCCAGCGCATTCAGTCCGTCGGCGTCTATCACGGCGGGGGGTAGGCGCTTATCCGAATACAGCGCTGCCTCTATGAAACGGCGTGTGTCGTCGGCTTGTCCCATGCCGCAGCCTAGCAACAGGCTGTCGCAATCGCGCAAGGCGTCCAACACATCGGCGGCGGCGGTGGGCGCTATTACGCCGGGTGAGGTTTCGCGCAGGGGCAGGTATGTGGGTTCGGTTGCCTTGGATGCTACCGCCGTTTGTATTGCGGCGGGCAGCGCAATCGTAACAAGCCCGCTGCCTACGCGGGTTGCGGCGGTGGCTGCAAGATACGCAGCGCCGATGTAGTTAGACGAGTCGGCGACGACTAGCGTCTTGCCGAAACTTCCCTTGTGGGACGCCACGGGGCGATGAGGCAGCAGCGTTCTCATATGGGCGGCGGTCATCAGCGATAACGGCGCATCGCGGTCGGCGCCGGGCGGCAAGCCGATGTCCGCGACTTCCAGCGCGCCAATCAGGGGGGCGGCTTGGTAGGCGTAATGCCCCACTTTAGGATAGCCCATTGACAGCGTGATGTCCGCGGGGACGGATGCGGGGTCGGCATCGCCGCTATCGGCGTTCATGCCGCTTGGCACGTCGATTGCGAGCAGACGCAGGTGGGGGCGCTCCGCCCGCGCTTTCGCAAGCAGCGTCAGGATGTCCCGCAGCGTGGATTGGATGGGGCGGATGCTGCCGATGCCCAGTACGGCGTCAACCGCCATATGCGCGCTTCCGAGCAGGGCGCTTAGCTGCGCCAAGCCGACGTCGGATGATGCGGTGATTACGGGGACGCCGAGCGCTCTGACAGCGTTTAGCTTAGGATCGGGCGTGCGTCTATCGCGGCAGATGTACACGGTTACGGATGCGCCCCAGCGATGCAGATGGCGCGCGGCTACCAGTCCGTCGCCGCCGTTGTTGCCGGGGCCGACTAGGATCGTTACGGGGACGCCGCTTAGGGGCGCAAGCAGTTGGCGGATGCGGCGCGCTATGCTTAGGCCGGCGTTTTCCATAAGCGCGTCTTTGGAGACGCCCAGCGTTTCGGAGCGGTCTTCGATGCGGCGCATTTGGTCAGCGGTTACGATTTTCATATTGGTTGTCAAGGGTGGTTAGCGGTGGGCGTATATGTTGAATGCGTGCGGGTTTTGCGGCGATTGCGGCAAGCGCGCCTAGGTTGGGCGGCGTAGGCGCAAGGCTTCCGTTTTGGCTCTGATGCCCGCGCTTGTCTGCTCGATTAGCCCCATTCGCTTCAGCGCGTCTAGGTCGCGTGTGAGGGTTTGGGCGGTCTTGCCCGAATAGGCTTGCGTTAGCTCAGGGGTCAGCGTGGGGATTTGCCTTCTGTGAACCGGGTTCGGCGGCAAGCCATGCGCTAGTTTCATGCGGCGTTCTGATGCGGGGCCGGCTTTGTCTTGGAACTGCGCGCGGATGTAGCCTGCCCACATGTCCCGCCATACGCGCTCCAGCATGTATTCAATCTGCTCCGATAGTTCGTCCGCGAAGCCCTGCAATGCGTAGAGCAGAAACTCGGTTACGCCGTTGGGCGCTTTGCTCGAAGCTTCCAGTCTGCGGTAGTAGTTCGCTCTGGTTTCGTTGTAGAAGTCGCTCAACAGATGGGTGGCGGTTTCGGGAACGCCGCCGGCAAGCATGATGTGGTGTTCCAGCAGCCTTGCGGTTCGTCCGTTGCCGTCCGCGAATGGGTGTATCCATACAAGATACAGGTGCGCGATTACGGCTTTCAGGATGGGAAGCGCAAGCGTTGGGGCGTTCAGCTGCGCGTGGTTCATTTCGTCAAGCCATTCGCAAAGCCGCTCGACGAGGCGCTCGCATTCGGCGGCGGGCGGGCATAGGTAGCGCCCTACGCCGACCTCTATGCTGCGTATTTCGCCCGGCGCTATGTCTTCGCCTAGCTCAAGCCGCGCCAATGCCATTGCGTTCAATCGCTTTATCCACTCGGCGTTCAATGGAAGGGACTCGGCGGCGTATATGCGGGCGGTTATCTCTTGGTAGCTCAGCAGGATGTTTTGGACTTCTATGCCCAAGTATTCTTTGGACGGGGGCAGCTTCAGTTCGCCTTTGGCGAGCCGCGCGACTTGCTCCGCCGATAGGGTATTCCCCTCAATGGCGGTGGTGGCGCGCGCGCCGCGCTCTAGGAAGACTTGCCTTAGTTCGCTTGCGTCGTGCGGCGTCATTGGCAGACTGGCGATAAACTCGCATTTGGCGCAAGCGTCGGATAGCAGCATCCAAAATCTTGGCGGCGCTTGTGTGAGGTCTAGCGTGAATGTTATCCACGGATGGGTTTCGCTGTTCATTGCCTTCTCAGAATGGATGATACACCGAACACGATGCGGCGTGAAGGCTTGCGTTAGGCGCGGGCGGCGGGTTGCGGCGGCGCATTACACAGCGAACTTCGCCGCACAATGCGCCGATAGCCGAATGTAGCGCTAGGTCGTCAGCGATTTCAGCAGCGCTTGCGTGCGCGCTACGGATGCGGCGGCGTCAGCGCCTACGGGGAACACGGATGCGATGAACTCGGTTGCGCCGGCGTCCGCGAATGCGCGGATCTGCCGCTCTACCTGCGCCTCATCGCCTACGACGGCTACTTCGGACGGTCCCTCAGCTTCTTCGACGTCTAGGATGCGGCGGTAGTTGACCAGCGATCCGTAGCGCTCGAAGAGGCGCGCCGCCTGCTCTCTGCCGGCGGATTCGTCGTCCGTAACGGCGACGGGCAGGCCGACCGCCACGCGCGGGGACTGCCGTCCGGCGTCGCGCGCGGCGGCGTTGATGCGCGGCGCTATGTGGGAATCGACGGCGCGCAGTCCCGCCATCCAGGTGATGGTGCCGTCGGCAACGGCGCCGGCGAGCCGTAGCATCCGCGGCGCCAGCGCCGAAATCATCACGGGAACGGGCAGCGCGTCCGCCAACGCTAGGTCGGCGTGTACGCGAAAAAACTCGCCGTCGAAGTCCACTCTGCCCTCTTCGAGCAGCGGCCGCAATACGGCTAGATACTCTTGCGTGTGCTTTGCGGGGCGGTCGTAGGATAGCCCAAAGGCGTCCTCTATGCCGGGCTTATGGGACGGGCCGATGCCGAGCGTGAGGCGCCCGTTGGCGGCGATTTGCGCGGTGAGCGCCTGCTGCGCCAGCATCGTGGGATGGCGCGGGTAGGTGGGGACGACGCCGGTGCCTAGCGCGATGCGGCTTGTCTGCGCGCCGATGAGCGCCAGCGCGGTGAGCGCGTCGGGGCCGCGCGCCGAGATGTGCGGCAGCCAGAAACTGTCGAAGCCGTCCGCTTCCGCCTGCGCGCCCTGCGCTATGATTTCGTTTAGCCTGATTCTGTCCGTAGGCGCAGCGCCCACGAAAAGCCCGATTTTCATATGTCCCTCCGTGAGTTTTGGCGTATCGGCAAGCGGTTAAATCGGCGCTTGCGTTATCGTACTAGCATCGTATCAATCGCATCGTCGGGGCGAAAGCGGCGTGTTTGGCGCGTTTAGAGAGGCGCTTATGCCGCCGAATGACGCGCTTGGCTATATGCCGTTTCGCAGCAGCGCTAAGGTGCGATGCACGAAGGCGCGCGCGATGGGCTTGTCCGTTTCGATTTCGTGGTCTTCAAGCGCATCGTGGAAGAAGTTTATGTGGAACTTCTCGACTGCGGCGAATTGGGCATGCAGCAGCGGATCGTCTTGCTCGACGGCAAGACGCTGCACGGCGTTCTTCATATCGCGGTGGCTTGCGTGCTTCCAGCCGCGCTCAAGCGCAACCGCCGTTATCGCGTCGGTGGCGGCGCCCCAGAGCTTCTCAGACGCTTGGCGCGCGTCGCCGGCGGCGAATTCGCGCTCTGCGTCATCCAAAAACGCCAACGCCGCTTGTGTGCGCTCTACGATTGTCATTGCTTCTTCCTTCGTCATTTTGATGCCTCCAATGTTTTCTGTTCCGATGGCAGCAGCGCGAGGGTGCGATGCACGAAATCGTACACGATGCGCTTGTCCACTTCTATTTCATAGTCTTCAAGCATAGTTTGGAAGAAGTTCATATGGAACTTCTCTGCCGCGATGAATTGAGCGTCCAAGTAGTCGTTGCCGGGTTCGACCGCAAGACGCTGAACGGCGTTCTTCATATCGCGGTGGCTTTCGTGATTCCAGCCGCGCTCAAGCGCAACCGCCGTTATAGCGTCGGTGGCGGCGCCCCAGAGCTTCTCAGACGCTTGGCGCACGTCGCCGGCGGCGAACTCGCGCTTTGAGTCATCCAGGAACATCAACGCCGCTTGCGCGCGCTCTGCGATTGTCATCGTTTCCTTTGTCATTTTGACACCTCCTAGATTACTGTGCTTCTCGCTCTGATGGCAGTAGCGCAAGTATGCGCTCTACGAAATCGTACACGATGGGCTTGTGTCCATATTTTAGCGCATCTCATCGGCGGCGGCGCGCTATCGGGACTAGGTTGCCGTGTTCGCTGTCGCCGATGACGGACGCCACGGCGTATTCGCGCGAGTGGGATAGGGACAGCGCAATGTCGGTCAGGCCGATGCGCTCGGCGCGGGCGGTGGCGGTGCCGTGCAGACGGATGTGGGGCGCTTGTCCGCGCGCGCGCGCTACCTCGATATCGCGCCAACGCACGCCGCGCACGCCGGTTCCCAGCAGCTTCATCACCGCCTCTTTGGCGGCGAAACGGCTGGCGAGCTGCGGCGCTCGGCCGCGGCAGTAGGCTATCTCTGCATCGGTGTATATGCGGCGCAGAAAGCGCTCGCCGTACTGCGCGTGAACGCGCTCAACGCGCCCAATCTCTATTATGTCAATTCCGGTAACTAGCATATGCGTTATCAGTCCATAGGTTTGGGTTGGCAGCAGTTCGGTATATCCAGGTTAACCAGTTTGGCGGCTAAGCGGCGTATCGGATGCGGTATGCGCGTATCGGCATTGCGATTGCGATGGCGCAAGCGGCCGGTTAGCGGCTGGCGTCAATCACTTCGGGTATAAGCGCTTCCCATCCGATAGCCATTATGTGCGCGCCTTGGCACATGGGGCGTATGTCGCGGATGATGCGCGATGCGATGGCGGCGCTTGCGCGGCGGCGGTCTGCGGCGTCGTCCAGCTCGCGAATGAGAGCGTCGGGGACGCTTATGCCCTGCACATTGGCGTTCAGGTTGCGCGCCATATTCGCGGACTTCAGCATGATGCAGCCCGCCAGTATGGGCGCTCCAAAGCGCTCCGCGCGCCGAATGAAGCGCTCGAATGCGGCGGCGTCATATACCGCCTGCGTCTGAAAGAAGCGCGCGCCCGCCTCTATCTTTTGCTCCATACGGCGCAGTTCGCCGTCGACGTCGGCGGCGCCGGGGTTGACCACCGCGCCCACGAACAAGTCGGGACTGCCGCTCAGCGCTGCGCCGGACATATCGGCGCCGTGTGTTAGCGCGCTTAGCGTCCGCAGCAGCGCGGTGGAGTCGATGTCGAACACGGGCTTGGCGTGGGGATGGTCGCCGCCGCCGGGGTGGTCGCCGGTCATCGTCAGGATGTTGCGCACGCCGAGCGCCGCCGCCGCCAATGCGTCCGCCTGCAGCGCGATGCGGTTGCGGTCGCGGCAGGTGAGCTGCAGTATCGGCTCTATGCCGCTGTGCGCTAACATATGCGCCGCCGCAATCGGGGACATGCTCATTCGCGCGGTGTGCGAGTCTGTCAGGTTGAAAGCATCCACCACGCCGCGCAGCGATTGCGCCTTGTCAAGCAGCGGCGCAAGATCGGTTCCCTTGGGCGGGTTCAATTCGGATGTTATGACGAACTTGTCGGATTGGAGCAGTTCGGAAAGTGTTGGCATTGCGGCATCCCATTTTGTTCGCTGATTTAGCGTGCGCTGATGTAGCAGTCCATTGGCGGGTTCAAAATCGCAAGCGGTAGGGGTAAGCGCCTATCCCGCAGGTAGGGATGGGTTACAACCGGGTTATCACTGGGGCGCATCGGCATTATAATTCGTAGATAGTGTAAGATAAAGCGGGTTGCGGTCGGCGGGGCAAGTTCACTAGCGCGCTGACCGTCGGTCATACTGAGATGCTAGGGGGATTCTATGAGCGCAGCGCTAATTGACGGCAAGAGTATCGCGGCGGAGGTGCGCGGCGAGGTTGGGGAAGGCGTGGCGGAGATGCGCGCTAAGCACGGCGTCGCGCCGGGGCTTGCGGTTGTGTTGGTGGGCGATGATCCGGCGTCGGCGGTGTATGTTCGCAACAAGCAGCGCGCCGCCAACGAAGCGGGGATGCTGTCCAAGGTGGAGCGGCTGGCGGCGGATACGCCCCAGGATGATGTACTCGCGATACTGCGCCGCCTAAACGATGACGCGCGCTATCACGGCATACTGGTGCAGCTTCCGCTGCCGGATCATATCGATGAGGATGCGGTGATCGAGGCTATCAACCCGAACAAGGATGTTGACGGGCTGCATCCGTTCAATATGGGGTTGCTGACGGCGGGCAGGCCGCGCTTTGTGCCGGCGACGCCGGCGGGGATACAGCAGTTGCTGCTGCGGACGGGGAACGATCCGGCGGGCAAGCATGTGGTTGTGTGCGGCAGAAGCAACATCGTGGGCAAGCCGATTGTGAACCTGCTGATGCAGCGGCGCACGGGCGCAAACGCCACGGTCAGCGTTTGCCATACGCGCACGCGGGATCTGGGGGCAATGACGCGGCAGGCGGACATACTGATAGCGGCGGTGGGCAGCGCGCAGATGATTGACGCCGATATGGTGAGCGAAGGCGCTGTGGTCATCGATGTGGGCGTGAACCGCATAGACGCCCCGGAGCGGCGGCGGGGCTATCGGCTTGTGGGCGATGTGGACTTCGACAGCGTATCGCAGAAAGCGTCCGCGATAACGCCGGTGCCGGGCGGCGTTGGGCCTATGACAATCGCTATGCTGCTGCAGAACACGCTTGCCGCCGCGCGCCACTCCATACATCCGAGCTGATATGAGCGCGCAGGATGGACGGGATGCGCCGAACTTGGGCGGCGGCGATGGCATGCGAACATCGGACTTCGACTATGAGCTTCCGGCGGCGCTGATAGCGCAGACGCCGCTGGAGCCGCGCGACCATTCGCGGCTGATGACGCTGAGCATAGCGGACGGCGGCATAGCGCATCATCGCTTCTACGAACTGCCCGAACTGCTGCGCTCGGATGATGTGATGGTGTTCAACGATAGCCGCGTTATGCCGGCGCGTCTGTACGGACGACGCATCGGCGGCGGCGGGGCGATCGAGTTGCTGCTGCTGTCGCGCGTATCGGCCGGGGTATGGCGCGCCATCGGGCGGCCGGGGCGCTATCTGCGTGCGGGAACTGCGTTTGAGATTACAAGCGGGGCGGGCGCAATGACGGGCGAGGTATTGCGTATCGAGGATGGCGGCGAGCGCATCGTGCGGTTGGACGACGATGCGCGGCTGCCGGAGGTGGGCGTAGCGCCGCTGCCGCCGTATATCACTGAGACGCTGGACGACGCAGAGCGGTATCAGACCGTCTATGCGCGGATCGAGGGCAGCGCGGCGGCGCCCACGGCGGGGCTTCACTTCACCGAAAGCCTCTTGGATCGGCTGCGCGCTATGGGCGTTCATACCGCATTCGTATCGCTGCATGTGGGCTGGGATTCGTTTCGGCCGGTGAAAACGGACAACCCCGCCGAACACAAGATGCACTCCGAATACTTTGAGATTTCGGACGAAACCGCCGCTCTGATACGCCGCGCCAAGGCGGACGGGCGGCGCATCGTGGCGGTGGGGACGACCACGGTTCGGGTGTTGGAGAACGCCGCCGCGCTGTCGGGGGACGGGCTGCCGTCGGCGGGTTCGGGGTGGGCGGACATATTCATCACGCCGGGCTACCGCTTTCGGGTGGTGGACGCGCTGATAACGAACTTCCACTTGCCGCGCTCCACGCTGTTGATGCTGACAAGCGCGCTTGCGGGGCGGGACGCGATGCTGCGCGCCTATGCGGTGGCGGTGGCGCAGCGCTATCGCTTCTATAGCTTCGGGGACGCAATGCTTATCCGATAGCGGGCGGCGATAGGTCAAGCGCGGGGCATAGATACGGATGCGCTAGACGCGCGGGACAAGGGCGGGCATAGACTGGGTATGAAAACATTCACGCTGACCAACGAACTTTGGCTGCCTGCGCCGCCGTGGGATGTGTTCCCGTTCTTTGCGGACGCCTTTAACTTGGAGCGCATAACGCCGCCGATGCTGCGGTTTCGGGTATTGACTCCGCCGCCAATCGCTATGGGCGTGGGTACGCTGCTGGACTATCGCGTGTGGCTGCGGGGCATTCCGATGCGGTGGCAGAGCGAGATTACGGCGTGGGAGCCGCCGCATCGGTTTGTGGATGAGCAGCGGCGGGGGCCGTATCGGCTGTGGGTTCATGAGCATACATTCGCGGCGCAAGACGGCGGGACGGTTGCGCGGGATAATGTGCGGTACGCAGCGCCGGGCGGCGGCTTGGTTCAGCGGTTGTTCGTCGAGCCGGATTTGCGGCGCATCTTCGAGTATCGCAGCACGGCGCTGAGAGAGATCTTTTCGGGGCAATCGGCTTGATAGCGCGGATTGGTTGCGCGCCTCATATGCGAATGCGGCGCGGCGGGTAGATAGGTAGATAAAGGGGCATAGCGTAGGTTGTTTCCGCAGACGGCGGCAGGGCGTTTCTTTCGGTCGTTTCGCAACCGCGATTATCGGATGCTGTGGTTTGCGGACGAGGCGACGAGTTCGGCGGAGCAGATAGAGTTTCTGGCGCTGGCGTGGTTCGTGCTGATAGAGACGGAGTCGCCGCTGCTGGTGGGGCTGTACGGGGCGCTGCGCTTTACGGGGACGCTGTTCGCGCCGTTCTACGGGGTGGTGGTTGACCGCTATGACCGTCTTAAGCTGCTGACGGCGGCGCGGCTGGCGATGCTTGGCGTGGGCGTGGTTATCGCGGCGCTGGCGTTTTCCAATCAGGTTGCGGTGTGGCATATATTCGCGCTGACGGGCGTTGCGGGGATGGTGCGCGCCTTCGACAATGTGGCGCGGCAAACGCTGATAGCGGATTTGGTGGCGCGGCAGGATCTGTCCAATGCGATTGCGCTGACGCGGGTGGGGCGGGACGCAACGCAGATAGTCGGGCCGATTGTGGGCGGGTTCGTGTTGGAGTGGCAGGGGCTTGGTTGGACATACGCGGCGGTGATCGCGCTGCATCTGACGGGGGCGCTGTGCGTGATGATCGCGCGCGCGCCGTCTCGGACGCCCGCCGCGCAGGGGGCGTCGGTATTGAGTACGCTGATGGAAAGCCTGCGGTACGCAAAGGGCAATCAGGCGATATTGGCGCTGCTGCTGCTGGCGTTTTTGGTGAACTTGACGGGGTTCCCGCTGAATCAGGGGCTTGCGCCGGTGTTCGCGCACGATATATTGCAGACGGATTCGAGCGGGTTGGGCTGGCTGCTGGGGGCGTATTCGGCGGGGGCATTCGTAGGGTCGGCGCTGATAGCGGGGATGGCTAGGCTGGAGCGCGCGGGGCGGGTGATGGTATTGGGCGCAGTGGCGTGGCATGCGGCGGTTGCGGCGCTGGCGTTTGTGGATCGGTTTGATGTATCGCTGGCGGCGCTGGCGTTTGCGGGCATATCGCAGTCGTTCACGATGGTAACGATGTCGATATTGCTGCTGGGCAGCACGCCGACGGAGATACGCGGGCGGATGATGGGGCTGCGCTCGCTGGCGGTGTATGGGCTGCCGCTGGGGCTGCTGGCGTCTGGGGCGGCGGCGGACGGCTTCGGGATATCGACGGCGCTAATCGTGAACGGGGTAGTTGGGATAGCGGCGACGGCGGCGATTGTTTTGCCGCTGAGAAGCATATGGCGGGCGTGAAATTTTGGCGCAGGGGCGTGTTTGCGTAGGGGTTTTAACGCAAAGGCGTGGGGGCGCAAGGGGTCGTGGCCTAAGGTTTTTAACGCAAAGGCGCAAGGGGCGCAAAGGGGTTGGGTAGGATTTTGGGCGCAGAGGGGTTTAGGGGCTGCGGGCGTTTTGGGCGTGGTGCGCTGTTCGGGGGCACAGCAATTGGAATGCCATTATATCCCATACCACTGAAGAGTGAGAATGCCTCGCGCGCCACCAAGCCGCCGCAATCCCAAAATCGCTGTCTGTTATGATTGGCGGGCGCAGGCGTGGATCGTCGTCATTACCATTATCAACAAGCGCAAAGGGCAAAGGACGAATAATGCGACTTCAGAACAAGGCTGCCATCGTTACGGGCGGCGCATCCGGCATAGGGCGCGCCATATGCGAGCTTTTCGCCGCAGAGGGCGCGCGGCTCACTATCGCCGACATCGACGCAGAGGGCGGCGCTCAGACCTTGGCGAGTGTCCGCGCGGCGGGCGGCGAAGCGCAGTTCGTCGCCACGGATGTCTCCAAAGAAGCGGATGTGGAGCGTATGGTCGCCGCCGCCGCGGACGCCTACGGCGCAGTCGACATTCTGGTGAATGACGCCGCCGCATTCGTGTTCGGCGAGGTTGAGCATATCAGCGATGCCGATTGGCAGCGCGTATTCGGCGTGAATGTGATAGGGCAGGCGTACTGCGTCAAGCACACGCTGCCGCATATGAAGGCGGCGGGCGGCGGCGCTATCGTCAACATCGCGTCCGTCAGCGGCTTTATCGCGCAGCCCGGCTTCATTCCCTACAACGCATCCAAGGGCGCGGTTATGCAGCTGACGCGCTGCCTCGCGATGGATCTCGCGCCGCACAACATACGCGTCAACTGCGTCTGCCCGGGCGCGGTTCTCACGCCCGCCACGGAGCGCCACCGCCGCTTTGTGGGCGCGGATAGGGACGAGTTTCTCGCAGAGGCGGGCGCGTCCAACTTTATGAAGCGCATAGCCGATCCGCGCGAAATAGCCTACGGCGCGCTGTTTCTCGCATCCGACGAGGCGTCTTTCGTTACCGGATCGCCGCTGATTATGGACGGCGGACAGACGGCGCAATAGAGACGCATTCCAAGCGTCTGCCGACGGCTGCGTACAACAAATAGGCGCTTGACGGGTTGGCGGTTTATTGACGATAGATAGGGCGTATGCTATTCTGCTTTGTGAAATGTTGCGCAATCGGATGCGTCGTTGAATTAGGCTGCAGCGCCCCGTTCTATGCGCCGCATTAAACGCCTAGCGGGGCATCCAAGTAGAGCGATTTGTGTCAGTGATGCAGACTCCAACGCCCGATTACAAGCCCCGCCTCATATTCCGCGCGCTGGCGGTCGCCGCTCTCATATCGGCGTTTGCGCAGGTAACTTTGGGCGGCGTAGTGCGGGTTACGGGCTCAGGGCTTGGCTGCCCGGATTGGCCGCTATGCCACGGCGAGCTCATACCGCCGTTCGAGTTCGCAACGCTGATTGAGTACACTCACCGGCTTTCGGCGGCCGTGCTTGGCGTTCTGGTACTGGCGGCGCTGATTATGGTTTTCGTCCGCTATCGCGGCAACAAGTGGGCGCTGAACTCCGTTGCGGCGGCGCTTGCGCTTGTGATTGCCGCCGCGCTTTTGGGCGGCGCAACCGTGCTGACTGAGCTTATCTGGTGGATACGCCTGGTTCACCTTGCCATCGCTGAGGGCGTGGTTGCGGCGCTGGTGATTTCGGTGGTAGTGGCTTGGCGCATAGGGGGGGACGCGCGCCCGGCAGTTTCGGCGGTTTCCTCGAATGGCGATGCGCGCTTCAACAGGCTTATGATAGCCGCGCTTGTGGGCGTATTTCTGCTCATCCTATCGGGGTCGTACATCGTGGGCGCTGGATACGGCTCTTCTTGCGGCACCTGGCCGTTGTGCCGCGGCAGCCTGTTCCCGGAAGGCAGGCCCTACCTTGAGCATATGGGGCATCGCTACTTTGCGGCGCTAGTGGGCGCGCTGATAGCGGTTGTGGCATACGGCGCTTGGCGGCAGCGGCTTCGCGCGCCGAGCGTGGGATGGGCGGGACTGCTGCTCGCGCTGGCGTTTGCGCTGCAAATTCTGGTGGGCGCGCTGACCGTTTGGATGGGCTTCACGCCGGAGATTAAGGCGATACATCTGAGTATGGCGACGCTGGTATGGATTGCTCTGGCATTCGTGGCGGCGCTGGCGTATGCGCCCCGCAGCTTTGAGCAGCCTAGCGCCGCCGCCGAACTGCCGCCCGATGTGTCCGCCGCGGAGGGTTTGAGGACTTGACCGGTCAGCAGATAGCGGCGCATCAGAGCGTCTTCAGGGCGTATGTCGCGCT
Organism: Dehalococcoidia bacterium; assembly: GCA_965203895.1. GTDB lineage: Bacteria > Chloroflexota > Dehalococcoidia > Lucifugimonadales > JADFKI01 > Bin90. The sequence continues at coordinate 1,902,686 of CBDBDI010000003.1, forward strand.
AACCAAGCCGCGCATCATACTGATGCTGCTGTTCACGGCGCTGGGCGGGCTGTTCCTCGCCTCAGGCGGCACGCCCGACGCGCTCATAACGCTGGTTGTGCTGACGGCGGGCGCGCTGGCGTCGGCGGGCGCAAACGCGCTCAATCAGTGGCTTGACAGCGATATAGACGAAGCGATGCGGCGCACGCGCAGCCGTCCGGTGGTGGTGGGCGCAATCCCGCGCAGTCACGCAATCGCTTTCGGCGTCGCCACCAACATAATCGCCTTTGCGATGCTGACCGCGCTGGTGAACTGGCAGAGCGCGGTTCTGACTTTAAGCGCCACGCTCATCTATGTGTTCGTCTATACGATAGGCTTGAAGCGCACATCCACGCAGAACATCGTGATTGGCGGCGCGGCGGGCGCAATTCCGCCCGCGGTCGGCTGGGTGGCGGTAACCGGCTCGCTCGATCTGCCGGCGATATACCTGTTCGCGATTGTGTTCTTTTGGACGCCGCCCCACTTTTGGGCGCTTTCGCTGCTGCTCAAGGACGACTACGCCAAGGCGAATGTGCCGATGCTGCCCGTGGTGGCGGGCGTTGACGCTACCAAGAAGACGATATTGCTGTACACCGTGCTGATGCTTGCGCTCACCACTATGTTCGCGGCGACGGGCGCTGTGGGACTGGTCTATCTGGCGAGCGCCGTAGTTCTGGGGGCGCTGTTCATCTACTACGCGTGGCGTCTCAACCGCCGCCCTGGTATAGAAGGCGCAAAACCGCTCTACCTGTATTCGCTGCTGTATCTTGCGGCGCTCTTTCTGGCGATCATCGTGGACAGCCTGTATAAGCTCAATTGGCTGCTGTGGATATAGCGGATGCAACGGACGGATGCGGCGCGATAACCCAAAGCGGCAATCCAAATGGGCATCTATTATCTTGACTGAGATTAAACGCTCTGATAGATTTTTAACTCGGCGCACAGAGCGATTTATGCGTCCGGCATATGCGCCCCGAATACGCAAAACCGGACATGCTGACCAACGAGAGGGTAGTAAGTAGAATATGCTCAGAAGCATCGCAAGCATAAAGAGATCCGTCGGCATAATTCTATTGGGCGCGCTCATAGCCCTGCTGACGGGTTGCACGCCGTCGCACGCGCAATCCACCTTCGATACCCTCGGTCCGGTTGCCGAAAATCAGGCGACTATCTTCTACATCATATTCTGGGCGGGCCTAGTAGTCTTCATTGCGGTTCAAGGCGCGTTGCTGTATATGATATTCCGCTTCAGGCGGCGTCCGGGACAGGGCGATCCTGAGCAGACGCACGGCAACAACCGCTTGGAGATTATCTGGACGGTACTGCCCGTGCTTGTGCTGGTGGTGGCGGCAGTCCCCACCATACAAGGCATATTCTACGCCGCCAATCCGCCGTCCGACGGAGTAACGCCCGTGATGGAAGTGGATGTCATCGGCCATCAGTGGTGGTTCGAGTTCCGATACGCCAACCCGAACAACCCGCAAGAGCAAATCGCGGTAGCTAATGAGCTCTACATACCGGTGGGCGAACCCGTCAAATTCCTGCTGGATTCGGTGGATGTGATTCACAGCTTCTGGGTGCCCAAACTCGCCGGCAAGGTTGATATGATCCCCAACAACGACAATACGATGTGGTTCGAGGCGTATCGGCCGGGCGAGTTCTTCGGGCAGTGCGCCGAGTTCTGCGGCGTATCGCACGCCAATATGCGCTTCAAGGTGATAGCGGTGCCGCGGCCGGAGTTCGACGTATGGCTGCAGCATCAGGCGACGGGAGCCCCCGAACCTTCCGATCCGCTTGCGGCCGAAGGCAAGGATCTTTTCCGCAGCGCCGGCTGTTCGGGTTGCCACGCCGACAGCAGCATCATCAAGCTTCGCCCGGACGGCGGGCGCATTCCCGGCAGAACCGGCCCCAATCTAGCGCATGTGGCAAGCCGTGTCAGCCACCTGGGCATGTTCCGCAACGCCGATACGGAATTCGACGACGGCAACGGAACGCGCCATCTGTTCGTGAACGAAGCGGGTATGCCGGTGAAAGTCGGCGGACAGCCGTTTGTCAGCGATTCTATGCTTCAGCATAACCTGAAAACTTGGATAACCGACCCTGACGCGCTCAAGCCGGGCAACCTTATGTCGCGCGACGGCGTGCCGTATATCGACCCGGACAAGGCGCTGTCCGAAAGGGATATCGACGCCCTAGTAGCGTATCTTTTGACACTCAAGTAGCGGCGGTTGACCACTCTATAAGGCGGCGGCGCTTTCGCGCTACTTAACGGAGCATCACTGAGAGGCGAGGGATGACTACACTAGCGTTCCCCATACCGAGGCCGACTCACCCCAGCGGCGTCTGGGACTGGCTTACCACGATCGACCACAAAAAGATAGGCGTGCTGTACGGCGTTACGGCGTTCATCCTGTTCCTGAGCGGCGGGATCGAGGCGCTGCTGATGCGCATTCAGCTGGCGGGGCCCGGTCAGGACATCATCAGCGCCGAGGTGTTCAATCAGCTCTTCACGATGCACGGCACCACGATGATATTCCTCGCCATTATGCCGTTGAGCGCCGCCTTCTTTAACTTCGTGGTGCCGCTTCAAATCGGCGCGCGCGATGTGGCGTTCCCTAGGCTGAACGCTTTTAGCTACTGGACGTTCTTGGCGGGCGCAATCATCCTGAAGATAAGTTGGTTCACGGGCGGCGCAACAAACGCCGGATGGTTCGGCTACGCCCCGCTGACCAGCGTGCAGCAGAACCCCGGCACCGGCATCGACTTCTGGATCATCAGCCTGCAGGTGCTGGGCGTTGCATCGCTTGCGGCGTCCTTCAACTTCATCGTTACCATCATCAATATGCGCGCGCCGGGCATGAGCTTTATGCGCCTGCCGCTGTTCACCTGGATGACCTTCATCACCGCCATACTGGTTGTGCTGGCGTTCCCCGTCATCACCGTGGCGCTAATCGAGCTCTACTTCGACCGCGGCTTCGGGATGAACTTCTTCAATGTAGCCAAAGGCGGCGATCCGGTGCTATGGCAGCACCTGTTCTGGGTGTTTGGACACCCAGAAGTGTACATACTCATACTGCCCGCTATGGGCATCGTGTCCGAAATAATCCCCACCTTCTCCAAAAAGCCGCTGTTCGGCTACCCCGCCATCGTGCTTGCGGGCGCCGTCATCGCCTTTATGGGTTGGATGGTGTGGAGCCACCATATGTTCACCGTGGGCTTGGGGCCCATCCCCGTAACGGTGTTCACCATCACAACGATGGCAATCGCCGTCCCCACCGGCGTCAAGATATTCAACTGGATGGGGACTATGTGGGGCGGCGCTATGGACTTCAAGACGCCGATGCTGTTCGCCATAGGCTTTGTGGCGATGTTCACCATCGGCGGCATCAGCGGCGTCATGCACTCCATGGCGTCCTCCGACGCGCAGCAGCAGGACACCTACTTCATTGTGGCGCATATCCATTATGTACTGTTCGGCGGCGCTATATTCGCCATATTCGCCGGCATCTACTACTGGTTCCCCAAAATCACCGGCAGAATGTACGCTGAGAAGCTGGGCAAGATAACCTTCTGGGTCATATTCGTCGGCTTCAACATAGCGTTCTTCCCGATGCACTTCTTGGGGCTTGACGGCATGCCGCGCCGCGTCTATACCTACGACACCGCGATGGGCTGGGACTTGTGGAACGGCGTATCCACGCTGGGAGCGCTTGTGCTTGCGGTGGGAATACTGATGTTTATGCACAACATCGCGCGCAGCTGGCGCAAGGGCGAAGCCGCCGGCGCGGATCCGTGGGACGGGCGCACGCTGGAATGGTCTATCCCGTCGCCGCCGCCGGAATACAACTTCGCCGAAATTCCCGACGTGCACGACCGCGACGACTGGTGGGCGCGCAAACGCCGCGAAGTGCGCCGCGCCGTTCCCGTGGGCGGCGGATCAGGCGACGAAGAAGGGCATGACATTCATATGCCGCAGCCCTCATACTGGCCCCTTGTGGTGTCGATCGGCATTCTCATCGGCGGCTTTGGACTGGTGTATCCGGTCGCGTACTACGCTATCGCCGCAGTGGGCGTGTTCATCGGCATGGTTGCCGTCTATGCGTGGTCATTCGAGCCGGTCAACGATCCCGACGACGACCACTCGACGCACTAACCCCGGAGGCTATATTAAATGGCGCAAGCAACCGCGCATCACGGCGAACACGAGCCGACCACAACCGGCCTAAATCACAGGAAAATGCTCATGTGGGCGTTCCTGGGGTCGGACTGCATGTTCTTCGGCACCCTAATCGCCACCTACCTGGTGTACAAGAACCGCAGCATCGCAGGACCGCTGCCGGAGGATGTGTTCAGCATCCCCATTACCACCGTAAGCACCTTCGTGCTGCTTATGAGCAGTATGAGCATGGTGCTGGCGTATTCGGCGCTCACCCGCAACAACATCAAGTCGTTTCGCATCTGGCTGGCGTCCACCGCCATTATGGGAATGACATTCATCGCCTTTCAGGTGTTCGAGTTCCGCACATTCGCCAACTACGAATTCACCGTGGAATGCGCCAATGTGAACATAGAAGAATTGACGCCCGTCAAGCAGCAGCTCGCCGAAAAGTGCGGCACGCCCGCCGAACACGACGGCAAAGTTGAAGAGGTTGTGGGGCTAACGCCGCGCACAAACCTGTTCGGCTCCACATTCTTCACGCTGACAGGCTTTCACGGCGCGCACGTCACGCTGGGCATAGTGTGGCTGCTTTCGCTGTTCTTCCTGTCATTCAAGAAGGGAATGGTTACGCCGGAACGCAATCTGGACGTCGACCTCGCGGCGCTCTACTGGCACTTTGTGGACGTCGTCTGGATCGTCATATTCACAGTGGTCTATCTATTCGGGGTATTCCCCGGCTTCTAGCCCGCCGATAGCGGACGCGGGCAGCGCGCAAGATACCGCATCAGACTGATTCAAAACTGACCCAAACCCAAAGAGGAAAGAAGTATGAGCCAGGAACACAACACGGCGGCGGAAGAGGACGCGGGAGCCGTTCATACCGGACATCCCACGCCGCTAACATACTTCAAAGTCGCCATAACGCTCTCCGTAATCACGGCGGCGGAGTTCGGCATATTCTACGTGGAGTGGATAGGCTACGGCATCATCCCCATCCTGACGCTGATGTCCGCCGCGAAATTCATACTCGTGGCGATGTTCTACATGCACCTGCGCTACGATAAGCTCGGCATCAACTTCGCCGGCAGGGAAGTCCCCGTATTCTCCGTGATGTTCGTAGCCGGACTCGTAGTAGCCTCAGGCGTGGTGTTCGCGCTTATGGGCTTGTTCGAATTCTTCACGCCTTAGCGCGTCGAAACGGACGCCCGCCGCCGCTGACTCGCATCGAGCGCGCATAGACGACGGCGGCTTGCCCGGGAGCGTATCTTGAACGAACTAACCGCCGGCCTCTGGCTGCAATGGGAAGGCCACTGGGACGCGCTGCTGGGAATGGCGCTTGTGCTGGGCGCATACCTGCTGGGCGTAGGCCCGTTGCGCGAGCGCCACAACCTCGCCGACTCCGTGGACTCGCGTCAAGTGGCGACCTTCACCGCCGGCATGATGGTGGTGTTCTTTGCGCTCACATCGCCGCTGCACATCCTAAGCGAGCGCTTTCTGTTCAGCATGCACATGGTACAGCACGTACTGCTCACGCTGATTGCGCCGCCGCTGCTTGTGCTTGGAACGCCCGCTTGGCTGATACGCCCGATGCTGCGCCCCAACTGGGCGTTTCGCGCGGCGCGCCTGCTCACCCACCCGATAACGGCGATTGCGCTGTTCAACATCATCTTCTCGATATGGCACATACCCGCGCTCTACAACTCATCGCTGACCAGCGAAGCCTTTCACGCGCTCGAACACATAATGATGGTGGCGACCGCTATGCTGATGTGGTGGCCGCTCGCCAGCAATATGCCCGAACTGCCCCGCCTGAACTACCCCCTGCAGCTGGGCTACCTGTTCGCGCTATCCGTGGCGCAGATAATCGTGTTCGCCATCATAACCTTCGCCGAAGAGCCGATCTACGACTTCTATGTTCACGCCCCGCGCATATGGGGACTGACCCCTTTGCTTGACCAGCAGTTAGGCGGTATCATAATGAAGGTCGGCAGCGGCATCTACTTCCTGACGCTGCTGATTATCATATTCTTCAAGTGGTTCAACCAAGAAGAGGCGGAGCGCAAGCAGGAATCCGCCGAATACTACGGAAACGACGACAACGACCGGGACGACGATCCCGGACTGGAGGAAATCTACCGATGATGCAACGCTTCTTGCTTGCAATCCTAATTCCCGTGCTGTCCATTGTGGTCATTGCGGTGTTCGCGGGCGGGCTGGGCGTGGTGTTCATGTATCTGGAACACGCCATGCACAGCGAACTCGGCGTCATCATACTCGGGATGGCATTCGTCGTCTTGGTTCCCGCAATCGCGTATATGGCGCAAAGGGCGGTAGAGAAGTAGCCGCCGCCGTCCGCATCGTTGTTCCCCACATTGCGCCTGCGGCTCGCATCCCTCGCGGCGCTTCCGCTCGCCTTGCTCTTAGCGTGCGCGCCGCCCGCGTCCCCCGCCTCGTTTGAAGGCACAGTCTTGACCGCGAATGCGGCGGCGGCAGACTTTCGCCTAACAGACCAATTCGGCGAATCCGTGGCGCTGAGCGACTTCAGGGGCAAAGTGGCGCTGCTCACATTCCTCTACACCGATTGCCCCGATGTGTGTCCCATCGCCGCCAATCACCTGCGCCAGGCATCGCGGCTGCTATCCGAAGACGGCGCTGACATTGCGATTGTGGTGGTCAGCGTGGACCCGGATGGGGACAGCGTAGAAGCGGCGCGCGCCTATTCGGAGCGCTGGGGAATGACGGAGCGCTGGGCGTACCTGGTGGGCAGCGAAGAGACGCTGCGCCCAATATGGGCTGCTTACTACATCGATCCCTACCTGCACGGGCCGGGCAGAAACGGCGTATCGGCAGAGAGCGCATCATCGCTGCCACAAGCGGCATCCGGCGGAGGCGTGGGCGCGCTTGCGGCGCAGACCGGGCGCATCATCCATTCAGCGCCGATATACCTTATCGACGCAGACGGCATTATGCGCGTGGTGTTCACAATGCCCTTCGAGACCGAAGACTTGGTGAACGATGTGCGGTTGCTGGGCGGCTAACAAGCGATATGCGCCCGATTGCCCTTGCCCTGTCGAGCGAATGTTGGCAAGGGTTGCATGCTCTTAAAGTAGCCACTCGACGAGAGATGCGCCGCCCTGAGAATTGGCGGCGCAATGATTGATAATCGGACTAGCGCGGTTACGCCGGCTCCAGTTGCGCCTTGGCTTGGGCGGCTATCTGCGCGAATGCTTGCGGGTCGCGTATGGCGAGGTCGGCGAGCATCTTGCGGTTGATGTCCACGCCGGCGAGCTTTAGCCCGTGTATCAGACGGCTGTAGGTGGTGCCGTTGGCGCGCGCTGCGGCGTTGATGCGAATGTTCCAAAGACGGCGCATATCGCCCTTCTTCTCTTTGCGGTGCGCGTATGAGTAGGCGAGCGCGTGTATCAGCGATTCGTGGGCGCGCCTGTAAAGCGTATGGCGCACGCCCTGGTGTCCCTTAGTAGCCTTCAGAACTTTCTTATGGCGGCGGCGCTTATTCGTGCCGCGCTTTATTCTGGTCACGGGTTGCTCCCTTGTTAGGTTTTAGACATTGCTAGACCATACGCCTAATCAAGCGTATGGTCTGATAATTATATCTTGTATAGCCGGGGGCGTACAGGTTTTGTTGTCCGAGCGTTCTCACATCCCATTCGACTTTGTTAGCCGTCTTATGCGTCAATGCTGAAAACGCCCGCATCGACATCGCCTACCTACGGCACGCCGTAAGGCAGAAGCTTCTTGATGCGCGGAGCGTCTGCCGGGCTAACGTCGATCCTGCCAGTATATTGGCGCTTGACCTTGTTGGACTTCTTGCGGCGCAGGTGGCTGCGATGCCCCTTCATCCGCACCAGTTTGCCGGTGGCGGTTACGCGAAACCGCGCACGCGCCCCCTTGTGTGTCTTAAGTTTGGGCAACTTCTTTCTCCTGTTTGGGCTGAGATGAGTCTGCCTTGACGTTCGGCACAAGCGTCATCGCGAGGAAGCGCCCCTCGAATGCGGGCGGCCGCTCCAGCAGCGCCTCATCCACCAGGTCATTGGCGACGGTGCGCAGCAACTCCATGCCCAGCTCAGGGTGGGCGATCTCGCGCCCCCTGAACATAACGGACACCTTGACCTTGGCGCCGTTGCTGAGCAGGCGCTTGACAAGCCGCGTCTTTGCCGAAAGGTCGTGCTGGCCTATGCGCGTCTTCATACGCACTTCCCGCAGTTCCTGCATAGCGCGCGCTTTCCGCGCCTTGCGCGCTTCGCGCTCTTTGCGGGTGTTGTCGTACTTGAACTTGCCGTAGTCCATTATGCGGCACACGGGCGGCTTGGCGGTGGGCGCAACCTCCACCAGGTCAAGCCCCCGCTCTTCGGCGATTGCGGCCGCCTCGCGCGTCTGCATAACGCCCAACTGCTCGCCCTTGTCATCCACAAGGCGCACTTCCGGCACACGAATGCGATGGTTAACGCGATACTCTCTCGGAGGGATTCCTCTCACCTCAACAATGTAGAATTAGCCTAATTTGGCATACGCACAAAATATAGCACAAGGTTATTGGCAAGGCAATAGCCATATTTCAATTCTTATTCTCAAATATATCCGATTTCTACGGGACAACTCAGTTTCGATTTCTGCGATTTCTTACGATTGGGAATATACGGACATCCGAAAGACATCCGCAGCCGTCTTTGTCAGCGCGTTGCCGCCCGACGGCTTGGCGGGGCGCTATCAATTCGGTTAGTGATATACTACGATGTACATTGCACTATGGCATCAGACGCAGCAGGAGACATTCAGATGGACGATCCCCTGATTATCGCAGGCAAAAAGTTCAAGTCGCGGCTGATGGTGGGCACCGGACGGCACAGAAGCATGGAAGAGATGGTGTCTTCCATACAAGCGTCCGGCGCAGAAATCATCACCGTCGCCATTCGCCGCCTTGACCTTGACAACCCCGCCGAAAAGAGCATCCTCGACTACTTCGACTGGAACGACTACACCATCTTGCCCAACACCGCCGGCTGCAAGACCGCCGAAGAAGCGCTCTTCACTGCGCGGCTTGCGCGCGAAGTTACGGGATCCACTTGGATTAAGCTTGAAGTCATACCTGAGCCGAAACACCTGCTGCCCGACCCCATCGGCACTTTTGAAGCCGCCCGCCAACTGGTGGATGAAGGCTTCACCGTGCTGCCCTACATCCACGCCGACCCCGTGCTGGCGAAGCGCCTTGAAGACTTGGGATGCGCCACCGTTATGCCGCTTGGATCGCCCATCGGCTCCGGGCAGGGCATTCTGACGCTGGACGAAATCCGTCTCATAATCGCCGACGCCAATGTGCCGGTTGTGGTGGACGCCGGCCTAGCCGTGCCGTCCGAAGCGTCCCAAGCGCTGGAAGTGGGCGCGGACTGCGTGCTTGTGAACACCGCGATAGCGCAAGCCGAAGACGCCGCGCTGATGGGCGAAGCCTTCAAACTGGGCGTCCAAGCGGGGCGCAAGGCGTATCTAGCCGGCCGCATTCAGCGCAAGCAGTCCGCCACCGCCAGCAGTCCCGCCGAAGGCGTGGCGGCGGCAAGCTAGAGGCGCAAACCGATGCGCTTGTCTTTCCCGTGTCTCTGCTTGGTAACCGACAGACGGCAATGCGGCGGCAGATCGCTTGAGTCCGTGGTTGCCAATGCGGTTGAGGGTGGCGTAGGCATCGTTCAGTTGCGCGAAAAAGACTTGCCGCCAAGCCAACTATACGCACTGGCGCTGCGCCTCAAAGACGCTATCGCGGGCAGAGCGCTGCTGTTCGTCAACGATAGGGTTGATGTGGCGCTGGCGTGCGGCGCCGACGGCGTTCAACTCGGCGAAGACGCGCTGCCTCTGAACGCGGCGAAAGCGGCGGCGCGCGGCGGCAGTCTCATACTGAGCCGATCCGTTCACAGCGTCGCGGGCGCAGCAGCCGCTCAAGCGCAGGGCGCCGATCTGCTGACGCTGGGGACTATATTCCCCACCGGTTCGCATCCCGGCGTACAAACGGGCGGATTGGAACTTGTGAAAGAAGTAGCGGCGGCGGTGAGCGTGCCGTTTCTTGCCATCGGGGGCGTCAAGCCTGACAATGCGGCGGCGCTCATAGCGGCGGGCGCATCGGGCGCGTCGGTCATAAGCGCAATCGCCGCAAGCCCCGATCCGCGCGCCGCTGCGTCCGCGCTGATGCGAAATATGAAAGCGGGCTGGGCAGCGCGCCCACAACCCGAATCGGCGAGGCAGCCATGATAAACCTCATCGTCAACGGCAAAGAGATCCAACTGGATGCGCCCACCAACTTGGTGGAATACCTGAAATCGCTCGAAGTCAATCCGTCCTCAATCGCGGTGGCTATCGACGGAACGGTGCTGCGGCGGGAAGAATGGGGAACCGTAACGCTTTCGGACGGCGCTCATATAGAGATAGTGCGCGCAGTGGGCGGCGGATAGGCTTGAAGTTAGCCGCATTCGGGTTTGCGCGCCTTGTACACGATGGCAAACGGGATGCGCGATAGCCGCTCATACTGGCTTTCCCAGTACGCCCCGCCGTATGGGATGGCGCGCTTCTCATCATCCGTCATATCGGGTATCGGATAGGGAAACGGCTCGACCACCCGCTCCACCCGAAAGCCGGCGGCGGCAAGCAACCCAAACATCTCTTCGAATGTGCGAAAGAATGTCAAGCCCTGCTGTTCGGCATCCGTAGAAGGCTCTTCCCACACCTCTACCGGCGGGTTGAAGTAGTCCGCAACCCACAACGCCTTCTCGTCGGCGTCCCACTCGAAGGCGGTCAGCGGATGCGTCGTTCCCACGATAAGCAGACCGCCGCCTCGCAATACGCGGTTGCATTCGGCGAAGCACGCCGCCAAATCGGGCGCAAACTCCCATCCAAAGCACGATAGCGCTATGTCGAATGCGCCGCTGCGAAACATCCCCAATCGCTCCATATCGCCGCGCAGCAGGTTGACGGGCGCCGCTTCCCGGGCGGCAAGCGCTTTCGCCGCGCCGAGTTGTACGGGCGATATGTCCAGCGCCGTTGCGTGAGCGCCCCGCTTGGCGAGCGCGATGGAGTTCTGCGCCGCGCCGCACGCCAGCTCCAGCGTACGCTTGCCCGCGACATCGCCGATTAGCGCAAGATCCCGCTCGCCCGGACAGAGCGGGGCGTAGTGTACATCGTCCGTAGAGATGCGCGTTTCGGCTTGGTATGCGGGGGACATTTCGTCCCAGCCCAGTTGGATTGCGCGCTTTATGCGGTCGTTGGACAAGGCGCAGATGCCTTAAAGGCCCTAGATAGAATTGGGCGTGTCTTGGGGAATGAATGAACAGACAGAGGGAAAGAGTGGTGGCCCCAACGGAATTCGAATCCGTGTTTGCGGCTTGAAAGGCCGCTGTCCTAGTCCCCTAGACGATGGGGCCACGAAACCATCTCAGCGCGGCGGCGTGAGCGCCTATGTCTATTGTAGTGTGTTAAGCCGCAACCTGCAATGATAAGAGCGCCGATTAAGCGCTGCATCCCGCCAACGCCGTCTGCCAGTCGATACGGATTTCCGTCGGAGAATATGCCGCCTACGGATACAGCGCCAGCTGAGTTATGCCTTCGTCTTCGGGCAAGCCGAACATCAGGTTCATGTTCTGGATCGCCTGTCCCGCCGCCCCCTTGACTAGGTTGTCTATGCAGCTGAACACCACAAGCCGATTTGCGCGCGCGTCCACCGTGGGGTAGATGACGCAATTGTTGTTGCCAAGCGTGTGCTTAGTCATCGGCGGGGCGCTCACCACTTTGGCGAATGTTTCGCCGGCGTAGAAGCTTTCGTAGAGATCGCGCACTTCGCCCTTTGCCGCATCGCCCGCCGCGACGGCGCCCGGCTTCAGCGGGGCGTAGCAGCTCGCCAATATGCCGCGCGTCATCGGTATAAGATGCGTCATAAAGGTTATGTTCAACCCGCCGTTGGCATCCAGCAGATCGAGTTCTTGCTGAATTTCCGGCAGATGGCGGTGGCCGTCCACTGAGTACGCCATCAGGTTTTCGTTCACTTCGGAGTAGTGCGTCTTGAGGGAAAGTCCGCGCCCTGCGCCGGATACGCCCGATTTGGCGTCGACGATAATCTGCGGCTCGATGATGCCCGTCTTGACCGCTGGCGCCAGCGCCAGTATGGACGCCGTGGGATAGCAGCCGGGGTTGGCTACCAGATTGCAGCCCGCCACCTCGTCGCGGTGAAGTTCGGTCAAGCCATAGACGGCGTCTTCCATATGCTCAGGGCAGGGATGCTGTACGGCGTACCAGTCTTCATACGCTTGGAGGTCTTTCAGGCGAAAGTCGGCGCTGATGTCGACCGCCTTCACGCCGTCGTTCAGCGCGCGCCCGATGCGCTCAGCGCTTGCGGCGTGCGGCAGCGCCGAAAACACCACATCCACGCTTTCGGTTACCTCTTCGGTGATGGTCAGGTCTATCTCCGACAGGTGCGGGAAGACGTCGCCGAGTTTCTGCCCGGCGGCGCTGCGTCCGGTAACGGATGTGATTTGCGCGTCGGGATGTCGGGCGAGGATGCGCGCCAGCTCCACGCCCGCATAGCCCGTAACATTGATGATGCCTGCTTTCACCGAACACGCCTCCCGAATGTGAAATGTGAAGTAATAAGCGTAAGTGTAATTTTAGCGCTTGTGAGGTTGTTGCTCCCAAGGCGGCGGTTCGTCAAAGGGTTCGCCCTTGTCTTGCGCCGCTTTCATACGCGCGTACCACGCTGCGGAGCGCTCATTAGACGCTGCTTCCCCTGCTGCTTCTGCCGCTGCTTTCGCCGTTGATATAGCTTCGCGACGCCTCTTTTCTGCCTCGATGCGCCATTTTTCTTCTTCAAGACGTATTTCGCAGAGTACCTCACGGCGCACCTCGCGCCGCAAGCGCTCTTCTCTTGTTTCGGGAAGGTTTAGGAAAACCAATTGAAACATCCTTGCCAGCCATACTTCCATATCGGCGAGCGCCACCGTCAGCGGCAGGATGAACGGCATTGCGCCGATTGCGAACTGCTACTCCCAAGGCGGCGGTTCGTCGAAGGGTTCGTCTTTGTCTTGCGCTTCTTTCATACGCGCATACCACGCGGCGTATCGTGCATTTGCAGCCGCCGTATCTTCGCGATGCTGCTTTTCTGCTTCTTGACGCGCCTCACGAAGCGCCTCGGTACGTCGCCTTTCTTCTTCTTGGCGTACTTCACGAATCACTTCGATGTGCCGCTTTTCTTCTTCGCGCCGTGCTTCTTCGCGCACCTCGCGCCGCAAGCGCTCTTCTCTTGTTTCGGGAAGGTTTAGGAAGACCAATTGAAACCTCCTTACAAGCCATACTTCCATATCGGCGAGCGCCACCGTCAACGGCAGGATGAACGGCATTGCGCCGCTTGCCGCCGGCATCACTCCGTCGACGCAGTGCGCCCAGTGCATTCGCAGACAGCCTTGTTCCACCTGCCACCATCCCGCGAATGCTATCCACGCCAGCGTTAGCGCTACGAATGTCCAGAAATAGTAAGCCCTGTGGCGGCGCAGTATGCTTAATAGGCTTTCGCGCTCCCCGGCGTTGCTGTCTTCGGGCATATTGTACAACACCTTTCGGGTTAAGGTGAAATAGGCTATCCGCCATTCGCGGCGCTTTTCGTCTGCGCCGCCTTGGCGATCTGCGGACGGGCGGGGCATCCCCACGATAGGGCGCAGTCGTGGCAGCGGGGGCGCTGCGCCTTGCACACCTGCCGCCCGTGCTGTATGAGATACATATGAAAAGCGAACACATCCGTCGGCGCAACCATCGGCTCTAATATATCGTGCGCCTTGTCAGCGTTGACTTTGGGTCCGATAAGCCCCAAGCGCTTGGACACGCGGAATATGTGGGTATCCACGGGCATTGCGGGCATTCCCAGCGAAAAGCACAGGATTATGGCGGCGGTCTTTGGGCCGATGCCGTTGAGACGCTTTAGCCACGCCTTCGCTTCGTCCAATGGCATCTCTGCGAGGAAGGACAGGTCGAACGATCCGATTTCGTCGCGTATTTGGCGCAGTACGTTGCGAATGCGCGGCGCTTTCTGCTTCGCCAAGCCGCCCCTGCGTATCGCCGCTTCTATGGCGTCCACCGATGCGTCGGCGACGGCGTCCAGCGTCTCGAAGGTAGCCATCAGGTTGGTGAAGGCGCGCTCCGAATTCAGGTCTGAGGTGTGCTGCGACAGGATGGTATAGACGAGCTCCTCTGCCGGCGAGTAGCGTATGAACCACTGCATAGGGCCGTACTCAGGCCCAAGATAGTCCATAACATCCTGCGCGGTGAGTTTGCGCTTGCGGCGCGGCGGCGCGGGTTTGGCGGTTGGGGGCATCGGCGGCTTACTCCTTTCCCAGCGCGTTGATGACCGCATCGCCGACCTGTGATGTGCTTGAGCTGCCGCCAAGGTCGGGCGTGAGGATTTCGCCCTGCTCTATGATATGCAAGACCGCCTTATCTACCACGTCGGCGGCGTCTTCATGCCCAAGGTGGCGCAGCATCATTGAGGCGGATAGTATCGCCGCCATGGGGTTGGCTATGCCCTTGCCGGTGATGTCCGGCGCGCTGCCGTGAACCGGCTCGAACATAGACGGGAAGCGGCGTTCCGGGTCGATGTTGCCGCTTGGCGCAAGCCCCATGCTGCCGGTTATGATTGCGCCTATGTCCGTCAGGATGTCGCCGAACAGGTTGCTGCCCACCACCACGTCGAAGGTTTCGGGACGGCGCACGAAGTCCATGCAGGCGGCGTCTATCAGCAGCGAATCGGTTTGAATATCGGGGTAGCGCGCCGCCACGGTCTCAAACGCTCTGTCCCACACAAGCATCCCGTAGCCCAGCGCGTTTGACTTGGTGATGGATGTAACATGCTTTGCCTTGCCGCGCTTGCGCGCTTGCTCGAAGGCGTATGCGATGACGCGCTCGCAGCCGCGCCGCGTGAACACGCCCGCCTGAATGCCAATCTCTTCGTCGAATCCCCTGTACTGAAAGCCGCCCACTTCGGCGTACTCGCCCTCGGTGTTTTCGCGGATGACCAGCATATCGATGTCATACGGCTGCCGATTGCGGAGCGGCGATGTGATGCCGGGGTACAACACGCTGGGGCGCTCGCAAACATACTGGTCGAATGTGCGCCGTATGGGAAGCAGAAGCCCGTTCAGCGTGAGATGATCTTGGATGTCGGGATGCCCCACTGCGCCGAAGTATATGGCATCGGACTTCGCCATTTGGTCAAGCCCGTCGGACGCCATCATCGCGCCGTGTTTGAAGTAGTAGTCCGAACCCCAGGGATGTTCCACGAAATCCCAGTCAATGCCGTACTGCGCGCCCACGGCGTTCAACACGCGAATGCCCTCTTCAATCACTTCGCCGCCGATGCCGTCGCCGCGAATCACGGATATTCTGTACTCTGCCATAACGTCCTCCGCTTTCCTGCGCTTTCATCCAAGTAGCAATATCAACGGTGGCGAATTGCCTATGCGGTGTGATAGCGCCGCCGCAAGGCTATCATACTACATCCCGCATATTCGGCGTATTGTCAGCGCAGCCTTAGATGCCCTTATATGGCATACGACTGCGGGGCGCTGGATTTCCATATGCGGTGTTGGATCTTTCAAAGCCGCCAAGTCTCCCCTTGTCGATTGGCAACGGCTGCAGGCGCCGATGGCATTATCGAAGCCGAGCTCAACCGAGTGTACAATATGATACAATTGCCCATTGCATAATATCCTATTCGATGCGCCCCGATTGCGCCGTATGCCGTTCAAAAGCGAAAGCCATGAAGCCCGTTCCATTCAGTCTGATGCGCTAGTTAGTTCTACCCCCCCCCCCCCCCGAAAATATGTTCGCGCGCTGCAGGCGGCAACTCGGACGGCGCTGCGAATGGCGGCTTGGAACGCCGCGTTCATTATCGCGGGGCTGCTTCTAATTGCGCTTGCGGGAGAGGCGTACTTTCGGTTGACGAGGCCGTTTCTAGAGAATAGAGTTCCTACTCGGTTCGTGGACGGAGTTGGACTCATCCGGAAACCCAACGCCGAAATGCGCTATGCGAACTGGGACGACGACAACTTCGTGGTTTCGCGCACCAACAGCCTGGGCTTTCTCGACCGCGAACCCGTCAGCCCTGAACGCGCGGCTGAGGGCTGCCATATAGCGTTCATCGGCGATTCCTTCGTGGAGGCTCGGGCGGTGCCGATAGCCGATAAGTTTCATGCGCAGTTGGAAGAGATGGCGGCGCTTGAACTGCCGCATTTGGCAATTACTACGCAGGCTTACGGAATACGCAAAACAGGACAGATCAATCAGCTTCCGTTTTACGACGAATACGCTCGGCGTCTGAACCCGAAATTGGTGATGCTGGTATTCTTCCGCAACGACTTCGCCGATAATTCACCTGGACTGCATGCGCTATTTTACGGCGTGGATCCTGACCGAATGCCGTATATGTCCGCCCAAAGAGACATTCGCGGCGCGCTGCAGTTGCGCCCGCCGGATCCGGAATACGAGCGCTTCAGGCTGCCAAGTCCGCAGAATCCCCGCTATTTGAGGGCATGGCATCGGCTAATTCGGGTTTCGTACTTCGCGAAATGGCTGGATACAAAGAAGTTTTGGGTTGTTGATGGAATTGAGGCAATGCGCGCTATATCCGGAATAGGCAATAGGCGCGACATCCGCGCTGATCCCATAAAAGCGGCGTGGGCGGATATGATAGCGGCGCGCCCCTGCTGCTCATCAGTGCTCGCCGATAGCTTAGATACGCAGTTCACGGAAGAACATCTGCCGCCCATCCATGAAGAGGCGCTGGAATACACCGCATTCGGCATAGAGCAGTTCAAGCGGCGCACAGACCGAGACGGCGCGGATCTAGCAATCCTGGCGGCGACCGGGGATATGGGAACGCCGGGCGATCCCCAATTCAACCGCCTAAACGTCATTGCCGAGCCGCTCGGCATTCCCGTAATCAGCGACTACGACTACATCATCAGGCAGGGATATGACGAAGAGCGCGCCCGGTGGCGTTTCGACCGCCACTGGAACGCCACCGGCCACCAATGGGCGGCGGAAGCCATCCTAGAATGGCTTAAAGAAAACCAAGATGTGTGCGACTGACTGCAGCCACCTCTTTGCGCCTCTGCGCCTTTGCGTTAATGCGCGGCTTTCCCTAGGGAATTTCAAACCGATAAGCGCAGCGCAGCAATGCGAGAACGCCGCCCCCCGAACTATTCCTTGACGGCGTTGTTAGCCTATGTTAGCGTATTTTTATATCGCATATCATAATGCGCTGATGGGAAGTAGTAGCAGGCTAATCGGCGATAGAGAGCCGGGGACGCTGGAATCCCGACGCCCGAAATCCTGCGAACTCGTCCCGGAGCATCCCGCCTGAACTTTCGCTAGGGCGGGACGGCAAAGTGCCGTTATCGCTTCCGAGTGTCCCGATTGCGCCATCAAATTGCGCCGTCAATCGGGGAACAAAGGGTGGTACCGCGGGTATCTTCGAAAACCGAAAGCCCGTCCCTTATCAGCGTTACGCTAAGGGACGGGCTTTTCATATTCCCATAATTCCACGGGGCATAGGGCTTACAGGGCGTAAGGCTAAGGCATAACGGCACGGAGGGAGTCGCATGTCGGTTGCAAGAACTACGGAGCAGCGCTTTGACCATAGGGCGATAGACGCCAAGTGGCAGCGGCGCTGGGAAGAACAGGGCGCGCACAAGGTAGATGACCACGACCCGCGCCCAAAGTGGTATGAGCTCACGATGTATCCGTATCCCTCCGGCGACCTCCATATCGGACACTGGTACGCTATGGGCCCGTCCGACGCCCATGCGCGCCTGCGCCGAATGCAGGGCTACAATGTGCTGCATCCGATGGGCTTCGACGCATTCGGGCTGCCCGCAGAGAACGCCGCCATTCGCAACGGCATCCACCCGTACAAGTGGACTATCGAGAATATGGAGAATATGCGCCGTCAGCTGCGAAGCTTGGGCGCTATCTACGATTGGGATAGGGAAGTCGTTACCTGCGATCCCGAATACTACAAGTGGAATCAGTGGTTCTTCCTGCGAATGTACGAATCGGGCTTGGCGTACCGCGCATTCGCGCCCGCCAACTGGTGCCCGTCCTGCAACACCACGCTCGCCAACGAACAAGTGCTGTCCAACGGAACCTGCGAGCGCTGCAACGCCACCGTTACGCACAAAGACTTGAATCAGTGGTTCTTCCGCATCACCAAGTACGCCGATGAACTGCTGGATCACTCCAAGAAGGAATGGCCCGCCGATATCGACACTATGCAGACCAATTGGATTGGGCGCAGCGAAGGCGTGGACATCACATTCGACATATCCGAATACGGGTTGGACGCTCACGAAATCACCACCTACACCACGCGCATAGACACTATCTATGGCGTAACATTCGTTGTGCTGGCGCCCGAACATCCGCTTGTGGACGCGCTGACCACGCCGGAGCATAAGGCGGCGGTGGGCGACTATGTGCGCCAAGCGCGGTTGCAGAACGAAATCGAGCGGCTTTCCACTGAGAAAGAGAAGACGGGCGTGTTCACCGGGGCGTACTGCGTCAATCGGCTCAACGGCGAGCGCGTTCCGATTTTCGTGGGCGATTATGTGCTGCTGACCTACGGCACGGGCATCGTGATGGGCGTGCCAGCGCACGATGAGCGCGATTTTGTGTTCGCCAAGAAGTACGGCTTGCCCATTCGCGTGGTGGTAGCGCCCGACGGCTGGAACTGCGAGGATCTGGCAGAAGCGTATCTGGACGAAGGCGCTCAAGTGAACTCCGACCGCTTCGACGGACTGCCAAGCAGTGAGGGTTGGCAGCGCATCGCCGACTACATCGAGGCAAACGATTGGGGCAAGCGCACGGTGCAGTATCGGATGCGCGATTGGCTCATTTCGCGCCAGCGCTACTGGGGAACGCCCATACCCATACTCTACTGCGGCGACTGCGGCGATGTGCCGGTGCCGTATGAGGATCTGCCGGTGCTGCTGCCTGAAGACGCAGAGTTTCGCCCCACGGGGGAATCGCCGCTGGGATTGAGTGAAGACTTCCTGAATGTGGACTGCCCCAAGTGCGGCGGTCCCGCTCAGCGCGAGCCGGACACGATGGACACATTCGTGGACTCGTCGTGGTACTTCCTGCGCTTCACCAACGCGCGCTACGCCGACGGGGCGTTCGACCCGGACAGCGTAAAGCGCTGGGGCGCGGTCGACCAGTACACCGGCGGCAGAGAACACGCCGTAATGCACCTGCTGTACGCCCGCTTCTTCGTGAAGGCGCTGCGCGATATGGGAATGCTGGACTACGACGAACCCTTCGAGCGGCTGTTCAATCAGGGCGTAATCTTGGGCGCCGACCACGAAAAGATGAGCAAGTCGCGCGGCAACGTGATAGCGCCCGACGAGTATGTGGACGCATTCGGAGCGGACGCCGTGCGCTGCTTCCTGATGTTCCTGGGCCCGTGGGACCAGGGCGGCAGCTGGAGCGATTCGGGCATCAACGGGATGGCGCGCTGGATGAACCGCGTCTGGGATATAGCCACGCGCGACGCCCCGGCGGACGATGCCCCGGCGGACGCCAATGCCGTGCGCGAGCTGCAGCGCCTGATGCACAAGACGATCCACCGCGTCGGCGACGACTTGGAGCGCTTCAAGTTCAACACCGCGCTGGCGGCGCTGATGGAGTACACCAACGGACTGAATCACCACTGGGAAGACGGCGGCATCCCCGCGGATCTGTGGCGTGAAGCGATACGGACGCTGCTGCTGCTGACGGCGCCCATGGCGCCGCACATATCGGCCGAACTCTGGGAGCGCGCGGGCAACGGCGGCAGCGCGCATAGCGAGGCGTGGCCGGAGTGGGACGAGGCGCTTGCCGCCGATGAGTCGATTACGCTGGTGGTGCAGGTCAACGGGCGTGTGCGGGACAAGATAGACGCCCCGGCGTCCATAACTGAAGATGACGCGCGTGCCGCCGCTCTGGGAAGCGGCCGTGTCGCGCCGCACATAGACGGCAAGCGCATCGCGCGGGTGATCTATGTGCCGGGCAAGCTAGTGAACATAGTGGCGCGGTGATGCCTCGTGCGCGCAAGGCAATGCCGTGGTTCGAAGAGCGGCGCTGATCCTGATTAAGAGGAATGGCGCTGCTCTTCGATTATCTCAATAGCGGATACAACATCGTCATACCAACTCTGCAGTTGCTCTAAACTAATGACGGCGGATTCCCCATGCGCTATTTGGTTTCGGTTGGAATTTACGCTGGTGATGGCGGCGATCATTCTATCTGTGAGTTTCGAATGGACTCGAAGCCCCCACGCTCGGTCACAAGATCTAATCAGCACGCTAATGTTGCGAATGTTGGGATTCTGGAAATCCCTAATTCTGGGTTTGGTGAATTCCCCTTTCTCCCAGCGCAAGAACTCATCTGATCCGTCTAGTCCTTCAGCGTATTCGCTTACGATTTCGCGAATTGATTGCTGTATGAACCCCGATACTTGTACACACGAATAAGATATAAGGTGCACTTTTAGTTCATCGTTTTCAGGAATTTGATGAACTTGCTTAAGCAATCTGTCAATCCGCTCTTTGGATTCTACGATTGATGGGATTTTCATGGCACGGTGGCGAATGCTTTAATTGCCAAACCAAGCCGTTGATTGACTTGGGCAGCTCTAGCAGTGCCTTCATAGGTCGCTTTGCGATAGTCCTCATCGGTCATTAGGTCTTCATATTTTGACTTTAGCGCTCCGCTATCTTGAATATCGCCTTGTTCAAGCCTAGTTGCGATGCCTACCGCGATGGAATCGAAAACCGCTGCCGTGAAGCGTCCATTAGACTGTGGCGGCTTAAAGGCTTTCACCCCCAAGTGATCGTGGATAGTTCGCATCGTGTTTTCAAAGACGCGCCTAGTCTCTTCTTCCGACTGCATCGTCAGCCGTCTGTTTTTGCTCATGTATTCGTTCAGAAACCTTTTCAGCGGTCCCCTGTAATTCTCCGGCTTGGTGAAATACATCGCTAGAAATCTCAGAATGAGTTCTTGGTCTTTCATTCTGTTGTGGACTTTGCCAAACATATCACGCCAGCAGGGGTCTTGGTTAAGGCAGCCGATTAGATTGTTGAATTCGCCATGGAACATAGCAACGCGGATTTCTTGCGGCTGCAATTGCACGCCGTCGGTATTCAACCGCTCAAAGAGCATATAAATGCTGCTATTGTCATCAGAAGGTTTATCTTGCCTGACGATGGTGGCGTGGATGATGGAATCGTCAAGTTTAAGTTGATGCGCGATGTCCAGGGAAGCATACGTCTTGCCCTCGAACTCAGAGGCAATTCCAGTCAGGGTGAATTCTGCGTCGCCGAATTTTCCGTTGTAGAAAGAGCGCAGAGACTCCAGACGCTGTTGGCCATCTACAATCATAGATCTGTTTGTAGATTCCTCTCTTGACAGAAAAATGCCGGGGACGGGCAATCCAAGCAACAGTGATTCCACAAACTTGGACGCTCTTTTCTTGTCCCAAACGTACCCACGCTGGAATAGCGGAACGAATATGCTGCCTTGCTCAACACGCTTAACCAAGCTATCGACCGTGTAATCAGCGCCGTAGCTAGTTATGGAGTATTCAAAAGGAATCTCCTCATCTGAGTCAAAGTCATCATCAACCTTGACGTCTCCCGCTTCATCGACTTCTTCCTCAAGTGTGGGATTGACGGTTTCGACTGCAACCATCTGATGCCTCCCTATAATCTCTGTGGAGTGGATTATAGCACAGATTGCATATGCCGAAAATAGCGCCGCCTCAAGGTTTTGCGTCTTGACGGCTGTTCAAGCGATCTCTCTTAATGCGCGAACCGCTCCGGGCTTACCTGCTGGGGAGCGCTATGTACTCGGCGAAAGACTCGGGTTCGGGAACGGGTTCGCCATCCTCTATGAGCCCTTCCACGTGCATAAGCATCGCTTCGCGCATATTGCGCTCGGCGTCTTCGCGCGTTTTGCCGGTTGCTACGCATCCGGGCAAGTCGGGGGAGTATGCGGAGTAGTTGCCGTTTGCCTTTTCGATGACTACCAGAAATCTGTACATATCAGCGTCCTCCTAGGTTAATCTGCGCCTGTTTCAGAATGCTGTTCAGTGTCTTTGGGGACAATTCATCACTAGGATGGCCTGCGATAGTAACGCCTCCGGGCTTGGTGGGATGTTTGTATCGTCGGTGACTGCCTCTAGTTCTTGCCAAGCGCCAACCGTCTTGTTCAATCGCTCTGATTATGTCTCGCACTTTCATTAGCGCTGCCTCTAAGTTCTAGTTTAGCACAAAGGCGGGGCTACTCGAACCGCCCCAGGCCGAACATCCCGATGGCGTGGGGCGTAGCGCCGCTTAGGGCTAGGTCGGCTAGGATTTCGCCTATGACGCTGCTGAACTTGAAGCCGTGGCCGGAGAAGCCGGCGGCTATGACTGTCTGCGGGGCGTCGGGCAGGCGGTCTATGATGAAGTGTTCGTCGGGGCTGTTGGTGAACATGCAGACTTTCATCGAGGATGTGGCGCCTGCGCTGTGGGGGAAGTACTTTTCGGCGAACTGGCGCAGCGCCGCTTCGTCGCGCGCGTTTGGGTTGCGGTCGATTTCGTCGGGGTCGACGACTTCCTCAAAGTGGTGGTACTTGCCTATCTTGAAGCCGGGGACGCCGTGAACGGGCAGTCCGTAGTATTTGCCTTCATCCACGATTAGGTTGAATACGGGGAAGCGCTGCGGCGTGAAGAGTTCGGGGCGCAGCGGCTCTAGCCACGCCAGAACTTGCCTTTCGGGGACGGCGGTCTGTTTTAGGCGGGGCAGCAGCGATGCCGCCCATGCGCCCGCCGCGATGATTAGCGTTTCGGCTTCGTACTGCGCCTGGGCGGTGCGGACTCGGACGCCGTTGGGCGTGGGCTGCCATTCCAGTACGCGCTCATTGGTTAGCGCGGTTGCGCCTAGCTGCTGCGCCTGCTCAACGAACAGCTCTATGCAGCGCTCCGGCAGCAGGAAGCCGCCGTCTTGCTGGAAGACCGCCATCGTTTCGGGGGGCAAGCGGTAGCCGGGGAAGCGCTTCGCAATCTCTGCGCTAGTCAAGACTTCGTGGGGGATGTCGTGCCGGGCGCAAGAGAGCAGCGAGCCTTCGTAGTTGGGGCTGCCGGGCGGGCCGGCGTCAAGGGAGCCGGTGATGTGAAGTATTCGCTCGTCGCATGCGCGCTCTAGGTCGCGCCAGAGTTCGTAGGCGCGGCGCATAAGCGGGACATAGGCCGGGTCTTCGTAGTAGGCGAGGCGTATGATGCGGGTCGCGCCGTGCGACGAGCCTAGGTCGTGGGCTATGCCGAACTGCTCGATGCCCAGCGCGCGCTTGCCTCTCAGGGCTAACTGATATAGCGCGGCACTTCCCATTCCGCCAAGTCCGATTACGATGGCGTCGTATCGCTGTGTGGTTGTCATAGCGGTTTCTCCTAGTGTAGTCACGTCGTCCCTGTAATGTCCCGGCGGCGGTGTTGTGGGCGCATTGTATCGGTTGGGGCGGATGCGCGAAAGCATCGGCGGCGGTTTTGGCATATAATAGGCTGCGCGCCTGATGGCGAATATACCATAGCGATGGGGAGTGAGTAATGAGGTTTTCAATCACGGTTTTGCCGGGGGACGGCATAGGTCCGGAGGTGATAGCGGAGGCGGTCAAGGTGATGAACGCGGTGGGGGAGCGGTTCGGGCATGACTTTGACGCAGAGTACGGCAGGGTTGGGGGGAACGCGATCGATGATTTCGGGACGCCGCTGCCGCAAGAGACGATCGAGATGTGCGGCGATACGGACGCTGTGCTGTTCGGCGCTGTGGGCGGGCCGAAGTGGGATGACCCTAGGGCGGCGACGCGTCCGGAGGACGGCATACTCGCGATACGCAAGAGCCTTGGGCTGTTCGCCAACATACGCCCGGTGAAGGTGTATCCGCAGCTCATCAACGCAAGCCCGGTGAAGGCGCATCTGCTTGAGGGGGTGGATATGATAATCGTGCGGGAGCTGACGGGGGGGCTGTATTTCGCCAAGCCCAAGCGGCGCTATGACACGAAGGGCGGGCGCAAGGGGGTGGACACGCTGCGCTACACGGAGCAGGAGATTGAGCGGATAGTGCGGGTGGGGTTTGAGTTGGCGCAGGGGCGGCGCAAGCGGCTGACATCGGTGGACAAGGCGAATGTGCTGGAGACGGGGCGGCTATGGCGGGAGATCGCGACGGAGTTGGGGGCGGAGTATCCGGATGTGGAGCTGGAGCATGCGCTGGTGGACTCGGCGTCTATGCAGCTAATAAGCAATCCGTCTCACTATGATGTGATAGTGGCGGAGAACACCTTCGGGGATATACTGACGGACGAGGCGGCGGCGCTTGCGGGGTCGATGGGGATGCTGCCGTCGGCGAGCTTGTCGGGGCTGCCTGAGCCGGGGGCGAGCGGGCATCCGCCGGTGAGCCTGTATGAGCCGATACACGGCAGCGCGCCGGACATAGCGGGGCGTGGTATCGCAAACCCTATCGGCACGATACTGAGCATGGCGTCGATGCTGCGGTATTCGCTGAATCTCGAGGATGAGGCGCAAGCGGTGGAGCAGTCGGTCGAGGCGGTTTTGGCAGAGGGGTACCGCACGCCGGACATCGCGGGGGATGGCGGGGATGTGGCGTCGACTGCCGAGATGGGGGATGTCATCGCGGGCAGGGTATTTGCGTAGAGCTTAACGCAGAGGCGGGAAAGCGCAAAGGGGAATGTCTGATTTGCCATTCGATGGCGGTTTTTGATAATTTCCGATGTGAACGGATAAGTCAAGAAACTGCGCTTTGAACTCAGATACTTCCCCCAATTCCAAAAGTTTCCCTGATTTGGCGATAGTGGGCTGCGGCGATGTGGCCGCCAATCGGCATTTGCCGGCGCTGGCTCAGATTGGATGGCGGCCGCGCGTTCTGATTGACCGCAATGTGGAGCGGGCAACGGATCTGGCGCGGCGCTTCAAGGTTCAGCGCGCCGCGAGCGATGCGTCCGAACTCGCGGATGGCGAAGTGGCGGCGGCGCTGATTGCCACCAATATGGCGTCGCACGCGCGGATCAGCATGCCGCTGCTTCGGCGGGGCGTCCATCTGTTTGTGGAAAAGCCGATGGCAACCTCTTTTGAGGACGCCCAAGGTATTGTGAAAGCGGCGGCGGCGAACTCCGCGGTTTTGGCGGTTGGGCATATGCGGCGCTTTCTGTTCGTCAATCGCTGGGTGAAGGCGCTAATTGAGAGCGGGGCGCTTGGGGAAATCGTAGGGTTTGACGCGCGGGAGGGCGAAAGTTTCCATGCGCCGGATGCCGGGCCGCTTGCCGCCGCTAGAATTGCGGAGCGCATCGGGCGATACTCGCCTGCCTTTTGGAACGCAGAGGCGCAGGGCGGCGGCGCGCTGCTAGATACCGGATCCCACACGCTCGACACGCTGCTGTGGCAGGTGGGAGACGCCCATCTAGTCAGATACCGCGATGATTCGGTTGGCGGCGTGGAGGCGGAGGCGCTGATCGATCTTGCGCTGCCCAACGGCGCAAGGGGGATTGTGGAGATTAGCCGCACGCGCGATCTTCGCAATACCGCAATCATAAGCGGCAGCAGCGGGCGCATTGAGATTGCGCTGCATAGCAACTCTATCGTATCCGCCGAACCGGCCTATCTGACTGAGTTTGAACTTGACGGCGTGAACGGCGGGGGTATGCCCGATGAAGACTTGTATGCGGCGGATATGTTCGCGCGCGAATTGACGGACTGGGCGCGCGCTATTTGCACGGGCAAAGCGCCGTTTGTGTCGGCGGCGTCGGCGACTGCGGCAATCGGCGTGATAGGCGACTGCTATCGCAATCGCGAGCCGCTGCGCCGCTTGTGGATGGGCGGCGCTTCGTCGGCCTCAGTCGACGGGGCGCTGGCGGGCAAGCGGGTTTTGGTTACGGGGGCGAGCGGGTTCATCGGGGGGCGCTTAGTAGAGAAGTTGGCGCTGGAAGAAGGCGCAAAGACGATAGCCGCCGTCCGCACTTTTAGGAACGCCGCGCGCGTATCGCGGTTGCCGCCGGATGCGGTGTCGATGCGCCGCTTGGATATGGCGGACTGCGCCGCCGCCGAACTAGACGGGTTGGTGAAGGGCTGCGATGCGGTGTTTCACTTGGCGCGGGATATGGACGCGCCCAAGGCGAATGAAGACTTTGCGCGGCTGCTTGGATCTGCCTGCATTCGCGCCGGGACACGCCTTGTATATGTGAGTTCGCTGGGCGTGTATGAGCCGCTGCCGGACGCTCCGTTGACCGAAGAGAGCGCAATGGGACGGCGGGCTTCCGACGACAAGTTCGCGGCTCAGCGCCAAATCTTGCGAATGGTTCGCGAGGATGGGCTTGAGGCGGTGGTTATACAGCCTACAATCGTGTATGGGCCGTTTAGCGAGCATTGGACGGATCGGCCGGCGGATATGCTGCTTGGCGGCGTGGTGGCGCTGCCGTCGCCGGGGGACGGGGTTTGCAACGCCGTCTATGTGGACGATTTGGCGCAGGCGCTCATACTCGCGGCTACTTGCGGCGAAGCGGTTGGGGAAACTTTTCTCATATCGGGGGCGGAACATCCGACGTGGCTGGACTTTTACCGCGCATATGAAAGCGCGCTGGGGTTGGACGGCGCAATTCGGCTGATGCAACGCGACGATATAGAGCGGCGCATTCGAAGCGCGGACAGGGCGTTTGCGGTTCCGACGCCGCAGCGGGCGCTTGCGGCTGGGCCGCTGCGGCCGCTGAGGCGGGCGGCGCGCTTGGTGTACGGCCGTCTGGGCGAGCGCGGCAGGGCGCATGCGCGGCGGTTCTACGAACAAGGGCGGTTGCTGCCTGAGCGCCAATCCGATGAGCCGCGGGAATTTTTGCCGAATAAGAGGTTGCTGGATCTGTACGCCGCGAAATGCGCGGTCAGCATCGACAAGGCGCGCCGTCTGCTGGGGTATGAACCCGAATTCGGCTTGGAGCGCGGGATGGAGCTCACGGCGGACTATCTGAGATGGGCGCGGGCGCATCGAGGCTAATCACAATCGCAACCGAGCGCCGCTTATCGTTTATCGTTTGGCGGGCGCTGCTGATATACTGGTTGTCTCAAACGCTGACATATCGGAGGATATAGATGGAGATAACATGGCTGGGCGGTTCTGCGGTACGTGTGCGGTCGGGGGATGCGGTGGTGGTGATGGGGGCGGATGACGCGCTGCCGGATGATTTGGCGGCGGACATCGTAACGCTGAGCTGCGGCGAAGCGCGCTCTGCGGGCGATGCGCGCGTATTGAGCGGGCCGGGCGAATATGAGATAGCGGGGTTTTACATAAGCGGGCTGGCGACGGCACTGAGCGCGGGCGACGATGAGGGCGGCGAACGGCGCATTAACACGGTGTTCAGTCTGCGCGCTGAGGATGTGAGCGTGTGCCATTTAGGGGCTGTGGCGGGGGCGCTGACGCCGCGGCAGGCGCAAGAGATAGGGCAGCCGGATGCGCTGGTGGTGGAGGCGGGCGGCGCAGGGCTGTCGGTCGCGGCGGCGGCGCAGCTGGTGAATCAGATAAGCCCGCGCATAGTGATACCGGTGCGGTATAGCGCGGGGGACGGCGAAGGGGACGGCTTGGCGCCGCTGTCGCGGCTGCTGGGCGAGCTGGGCGTGGCGGAAGCGGCGGAGCAGCCGCGCCTGAGCGTGACGGCGACGAATCTGCCGCGCGAGATGCGGGTGGTGGCGCTGAAGGCGGGGTAGTTCGCGGGCATTGGGTAGCCGCGGGCGGTTGGCGTATCGTCAGCGTCCAGTTGGCGGTTAGGCTTGGAAATCGGGATGGCAGTATCCCATTGGCGTATCGGTTGGATGCGATTGCGATGGGATGCGTCTCAGCGCATAGACGTCGAGTGCGGGCGGCGGCGCGCGCTACTGGGACTGCGTCAGGGTCGCTAGGAACTCTTGGTTGTTCCTGGTGCGGCGGATGCGTTCTTGGATGTTTTCCATAACCTCGATCTGGTTCTTATCGCCGCTGCCGGTGACCATTCCTACCATTCGGCGCATGAGCCAGACTTGCTGCAGGGTGTGTTCGTCGAGCAGAAGCTCTTCGCGGCGGGTGCCGCTGCGGTCGATGTCGATGGCGGGGAAGAAGCGGCGCTCGGCAAGGCGGCGGTCTAGGTGGACTTCCATATTGCCGGTGCCTTTGAACTCTTCATAGACAAGGTCGTCTAGGCGGCTGCCGGTGTCGATGAGGCAGGCGGCGAGGATTGTGAGGCTGCCGCCTTCTTCGGTGTTGCGCGCGGCGCCGAAAAAGCGCTTGGGGGGGTAGAGCGCGACCGGATCCATGCCGCCGGATAGCGTGCGGCCGCTGCTGGGGACGGCGAGGTTGTATGCGCGGGTTAGGCGGGTGATGCTGTCGAGCAGGATGACTACGTCGCGGCCGCTTTCCACAAGGCGCTTGGCGCGCTCGAGTACCATTTCGGCGACGCGGCAATGGTCTTCGACCGGTTCGTCGAAGGTGGAGCTGAACACTTCGCCCTTGACGGATCGGGTGACGTCGGTAACCTCTTCGGGGCGCTCGCCGATTAGGGCGACCATGATGGTGATGTCGGGGGCGTTGGCAGTGATGCCGTCGGCTATCTGCTTGAGCAAGGTGGTCTTGCCCGCTTTGGGCGGGGCTACGATGAGGCCGCGCTGTCCGCGGCCGACGGGCGAGAGCATATCGATCAGGCGGGTGGCTACCAAGCCTTTGGTGGTCTCGAGCTTGATCTGTTCGGTTGGGAATACGGCGGTGAGGCTTTCGAAGTTGCGGCGGCGGCGGGAACGGTCGGGCGTGGCTTCGTTGACTTCTTCCACGCGCACCATGCCGAAGTAGCGCTCGCCGTCTTTGGGGGGGCGCACTTGTCCGCTGACCTGATCGCCGTTGCGCAGCCCGAAGCGGCGTATCTGGGACTGGGAAACATACACATCGCCGCTAGCGCTGCCGCTCGCCTGCCGCAGAAAGCCGTAGCCTTCGCTGAGTATGGACAGGATGCCGCCCGCTTTGAGGCTGCCGTTCTTTTCGGACATATTGGCAAGCACTTTGGACATCATCTCATGGCGGCGCGGCATAGAGCCGTTTTCTATGACGCCAAGCTCCTGCGCGAGTTTGAAAAGTTCGTCGTTGTTCAGATTTTGAAGCTCAGATAGGTTCATGACACACTCCACACCCGCAGGCGGCTGTTGGGACTTGATGCTGTGAGGGGTTGAGAATTGCGATTGGCGCAAATGTACAGGCTGCATAGCGCATATCAGCGCGCAGACGGCGTTAGGCGGCAGCGCTCGCGGCAGGACACGTTCATCGCTCGAAGAATTTGGATTGACACCGCGAAGGGATCCGAATGCGGAAAGCGATACAGGATACAGGGAAGTTCGGTAACGCAACGGATTATAACATATGCAGTCAAATTATGGAATTGCGGGTGGGATAGGTTTATTCGGCGATTTTGGGGCGCGGAAGTTTGATTCATGGTGATTTGCTTACGGGGATTTTAGCGCAAAGGCGCGGGGGCGCAAAGGGGGGGATGGTATAGCGGCGTTCTTACTCCAGTATCCCCCGCTGGCGGAGCTGCGTGCGCAGGTATTCCATGCTACGGTTGCCCTTGACGGCGTTGCAGGTGTGGCATAGCAGCTGCAGGTTGCCGCGCGCGTCCAAGCCGCCTTTGGAGCGGGGCGTTATGTGGTCTATCGTTAGCACATGCGGCGGCAGTTCGTAATCGCAGCCGATGCAGCACCCCTGCTGGGATGCGTATAGTAGTTTCTTCTCAGCATTCAGGTCGGTCGGGTGAACCAGCGTCAGGTCGGTGCGCGATGCGGGTTCGGTTCGGATGGAGGGCGTCCAGTCTTCCCAGCCACCGCAGTTGGCGTCGTCAAGCGGTGTCTGCAGCTCGCGCCGCGCTCGATCGCGCAGCACATCGGCCGCCTGCGGCTCTTTGTCTATGCCTATCCATCTGCGCCCAAGCATTTCGGCGGCGATGCAGGCGGTAGCGCAACCGCAGAACGGGTCAAGCACAAGGTCGCCGGGCTTGGACGACGCTTTGATGATGCGCTCAAGCAGAGCCACGGGCTTTTGCGTCCGCCAGCCGGTTCGCTCGCGCGCATGCGCTCCTACGGGGCTTATGTCCGTCCACAAGGCGGACGGCGCTTGACCGGGGTTGCTTTCCAAGTAGCGCTTGAGGCGCGGGATGCCGCCTTCGGGCGGATGGTGTATCAAGCCGGCTTCGTCAAGCGCGTCCAACCGCGCCAATGGGCTTGGGACGCTGCGGTAGCCGGGGATGACCGCTTCCTCAATCCAGGCGGCGTAATGTCCTCTCAACGGGGCGTTCCACTGACGGCCGCTTTTGTTCGGGTCATGCCCGCGCCAAGGCTGACCCGTTTCGCCCGTTCCTATTCTTGGGGCGGTGAGGTCGCCCAAGCGATAGACGCCGCGAGCGTCTTCCCGCGAATAAGCCTGCCTAACATAGTCGGGGTCAAGCGGGACGCGCACATCATCGACATTTATTCTCGCTTGCCCGCTGTAGAACAAAATCCTATCGGTAACTCTTCCGAATGTTCGCGAATCGTTGTGGGCAGAAGTTCTTCGCCAGACGATTTCCGCCCTGAGATATTGCCATCCAAAGAGCGCGTCCATAATGCCCTTGAGGTAGTGAACGGCGGTGTCGTCGCAGTGCAGGTAGATGCTGCCGGTGGGCTTGAGAACGCGATGCAGTTCGATTAGGCGCACGCTCATAAATGTGAGGTAGCCCGCCATGCTTTCGCCGTGCGCCAGCTTCGCGCCGTTGATGAGGTGGAACAGCGCGGGCATTCGGAGCTCTACTTCATCTACCCACTCTTCCTTCATATCGTCCAGGGTCCACACATCGTCGAACTCAGCGCCGCGCGCCGCGCTGTCAAGCGGCGCCGAGTATGTGCGGTTGGAGTTGAACGGCGGGTCGAGATATATCAGATCGACGCAATCGGAGTTGATGCCGCGCAGGATGTCGAGGTTGTCGCCGGTGAAAATGGTGCGGCTTGGCACATTGCATTCGTTAACCATAGGCGAAACTCTTCGTTGGGCGTTGAGTGAATAATCAACCTGTTATGGGGATGATTTTAACGCAAAGGCGCAGGGGCGCAAGATGGGGATTGTCCGTTGTCCCGCGATATGGGCAATGTGTGCTGGCCGCCTTCGCGCAGGGTGTTGGCGGCGGCGGTGACGAAGCCGTCGAATAGGGGATGCGGGCGGTTGGGGCGGGAACGGAATTCGGGGTGGAACTGCACGCCTACCATAAACGGATGGCGGGCGTCGTCGATTTCCATAATTTCGACCAACTTGCCGTTGGGGGATATGCCGCTGGGCCAAAGTCCGGCCGCCTCTAGCCGCTCGCGGTAGGCGTTGTTGAATTCGAAGCGGTGGCGGTGGCGCTCGTTCACGGACGGCGTTCCGTAGGCGGCGCCCGCCTTGCTGTCGGGTTGCAGATCGCAGGGGTATTCGCCCAGCCGCATCGTGCCGCCCATCTGCGTGATGACGCGCTGCTCCGGCATGATGTCGATGACCGGGTCGTCGGTCATCGGGGCGAATTCGGTGGAGTTGGCGTCGGGTTTGCCGAGTTCGTTGCGCGCCATCTCAATCACCATGACCTGCAGGCCGAGGCAAAGCCCTAGGTAGGGGACGCGCTGGGCGCGGGCATATTGGGCGGCGCTTATCATGCCCTCGACGCCGCGCTGTCCGAAACCGCCGGGAACTACGATGCCGCTAACCGATTGCAGCAGCCTATCGGCGCCTTCGCGCTCGACGTCCTCGGAGCGCACCCATTGGACGGCGACGTCGACGTTGCGCGCCATGCCGGCGTGCATCAGCGATTCCTTCACCGATATGTATGAGTCTTGCAGGTCGACGTATTTGCCCACAACCGCGATGGGCAAGGTCTGCTTGGGCGCTTTGATAGCGTTCACAAGGGCATCCCATTCAGACAGATCGCGGGCGGCGGCGCTCTCGATTCGCAGCGCGTCTATGAGCAGTTCGCCCAAGCCTTCTTCTTCTAGGATGAGCGGCACTTCGTACACGGTTTCCACAGTGGGCAGGGTGATAACGCCCGAAAGCGGCACATCGCAATGGACGCTGATTTTGCGCTTGATGTCTTCGTCTAGGTAGTAGTCGCTGCGGCAGACAATCGCGTCCGGCTGAATGCCGATGCTGCGGAGTTCGCGGACGCTGTGCTGTGTGGGCTTGGTCTTGAGTTCGCCGGTGGCGGTGATGAACGGCAGGTAAGTGAGGTGTATGTAGCAGACATTGTCGCGCCCGACTTCGTTTCGCATTTGGCGTATCGCTTCGAGGAAAGGCAAGCCTTCGATGTCGCCCACGGTGCCGCCGACTTCCACGATAATGACGGACGCGCCGCTGGTCTGCGCTAGGCTGAGCATGTGCTGCTTGATGGCGTCGGTGACGTGGGGGACGGTCTGGATTGTGCCGCCCAGGAATTCGCCCTGGCGCTCGCGCGCGATGATGTCGCGGTATATCTGCCCGGCGGTGAGGTTGGAAGCGCGCGTCAATTCTACGTCGATGAAGCGCTCATAGTGTCCGAGGTCGAGGTCGGTTTCGCTGCCGTCGCGGGTTACGAACACTTCGCCGTGCTGATAGGGGGACATAGTGCCGGGGTCGACGTTGAGGTAGGGGTCGAGCTTCAGCACGGATACGGATACGCCTCTGCTTTTGAGGACGCGGCCCAGGGACGCCACGGCGATGCCTTTGCCCACTGAGCTGACCACGCCGCCGGTTACGAACACAAACTTGGTCATATGTCCACGCTTTGCTACTGGGTAAGACGCTGCAAGGCGCCGGGAGAGACACTGTCGTTTTCAAATCGTATGCGCCGTCGATAATCGCATTCGCGCGCCGCTGCGGTATTAGGGCATCGGGCGCACGGGGAATGCGGTTTGGGGCGGCGGTTCGGGCTAGGCGGCGGACTGCGAAAGCGCCAATCCGTTGCGCCGTCAAGGTTGTATCAACGTTCGCCAAGATTACATCACGGCGTTAATGCAAGTCAATTACCACTGGGCACTTGTATCGGGATTTGATGGGAGCGTGGCGCATCGCTTGCTGCGTTAACATTGCGTTAATCGGTTTGCAACAACATCGTTACAAGTATTCAACATTTTGATAATAAACATTGAGATATAATTGTGAATAAGTTCACAAGATAGCGCTAGAGTTGCTTGCAACGCAGAACGCAAGCCGAATGCGATGCGAAAGCGCAGGCGGGACGGAACGGACGGATAACGAAAGGATTGGCTATGAACGCCGCAGATTTGATGACGAATGAGGTATCGGTGGTTGACCTTGCCACCAGCGTCGCGGACGCTGCGCGGATGATGCGCGAGCAGAACACGGGCTGCCTGATAGTGGCGGAAGAGGGCGCGCTCGCCGGCATTATCACGGAGCGCGATATGGTATTGGGCTGCCTTATAGACGGGCATACCTCTTGGAAGTGCGAAGTGTATCGGCATATGACGATACTGACCGAAGCGGCGAGTCCTGCGATGGACATAGGCGAGGCGCTGCTGGTGATGATGGAGCGCGAGGTTAGCCATCTGCCGGTGGTGGACGACGGCGGGCGCATCGTGGGGATGCTGTTCGCCGAGGATTTGGCGCGCGCGATCGAGCAGGACGGCGATCCGCTGGTGGTGATGGCCGACGATTTCGTGGCGGTGTAGCGGCGGGCAAGTCCCCCTTAGTTATTCGCTTGCTCACACTTCTTGGAATGGCGCATCGTGGGAGCGCGGCTCAAAGCGTATTGCGCCTCAATGAATATCCGCCTAACGGCAGCGGGATTAGGGTGATTTCATCCGTACTTTGGCTTGCCAATGGACTGCTTTCCCCTAACGCTTACTCTTCTAATCCCCTTGTAGTTCCCCTGCCGCTTTGCGCCTCTGCGCCTTTGCGTTTAAGCCATTCCCCCAAAACTTTCGCAATAGGCAACCCGTTTGCGCTTGCGCTTTTGGTTGCGCGGCAATCAACAAGTTGACTATTATTGCGCCGTCGCCTATTATACCCGCTATGTTTGCTGTGAAAGGCATCACAAATAAGACGATTAGCCCTGTTCGGTTCGGAAATACCGCAGAGTTATTGGGAGAAACCCTGTTTTCAGATTCAGGAGGGATACATATGAAGACTATCGGCAAGAAGGGTAAAGCCTTTTGGCTGCTGCCGCTTGCGGCGATAATAGCGCTCGCGGCGCTGGCGTGCAGCAGCGCGGAGCCTGAAGCGCCCGCCGCCGCGCCGCAACAGCCGGCAACGCAGCAGCAACCGGCGCCCGCGGCCCCTGCGCCGGCGGCTCCGGCCGCTCAGCCTACGGTCGCCGCCCCGGCAGCACCCGCCGCGGCAGAGCAGACGGGGCAGCAAGGCACGCTGACCGTGGTGCTGGACAATGTGGGCTCGCCGCTTTATCGCAACGAAAAGGCGACCTGGCCCGACAATATGATGAACTACTACTATGGCTTCCAAGAGCTTCTCGCAACATGGGAGCCTAACACCGACGGCTCGGTCTCCGACGCAAGCTGCGAGGCGCCGATGCTGGCGCTGAGTTGGGAGTACGATCTGCCGGACATCAACGGCGACGGCGAAAAGGGCGGCGAAGGCGACTTCGACGATCCTGATAATCAGGGCACCGTAACCGTGAATCTGCGCCAAGGCGTGGACTTCTACACAGCCAGCGGTAGGCACTCCGAGTTCACGGCTGAGGACGCCGCGTGGTCTTTCAACGACGCCGGCTCCAACAACCCCAAGGCTACGCACTCCAACGCGGGCGAAGCGGGCGACTGGTTCAAGCTTTGGGAGGCGACGGACAAGTACACGCTGAAGGGACACTTCCGCAACTATATCGCGGACTGGCTCAACGGCGGTGGCGCAGGCATCAGCAGCATGTGCGGCGACGCTATCGGCGTAGTGTCCAAGACGCTCTTCGATGAGATAGGCGACGACATCCTGACTACGCCGCACGGCACCGGGCCGTTCTATGTGCAGGAATGGCGTCCCAACGAACTTATCTCCGCTACATCGCGGATTGACCATTGGAATAACAGCCCCAACTTCGCATTCCTAAAGCTGCGACAGGCAAGCGAGGCGGCGACGCGCACGGCGCTTTTGCAGACCAAAGAAGCAGACATTTCGATGGTGTCTATTCAGGATGTCGCCAACCTTCGGAGCGATGGCTTCAAGTTCCACGACGGCTTGAACCAGATTCTGGGGCAGTTCATCTACTTTGCCGGCAACTACTGGGCATACAAAGATGTGCAGACCGACGAGCCGGTTCCGTTGCGGGACGGCTTCACGCCTGATATGAACCATCCGTGGATTGGCGACCCGCGCGTCGAGTGTGAGGGTACCGACCGATCCAACACGGCGCTTGGCGCAGGCTGCGACGCGATAGGGTTCGACTACCGAGACACCGATAAGTTTTCGTATGAGACCGAATCGATGCAGAAAGCGCTGGCTTTCCGAGAGGCGTTGCTGTACGCCATCGACCGCGATCTCATTGGCGAGACAATCGTGTCTGGCTACGGGCAGGCCGTGTACGGCGGGGGACACCCCGGCGTGGCGTTCCATCAGACACATCCCGAATGGAAAGATAAGTGGGCTATCGAGTTCGATCCGGACTACGCCCGCCAGAGGCTGGCGGATTCCGGCGTAGAGGAAGGCTTCGAGTTCGAGTATTACTGCCCGGCGGGCAACGGCACATCCATTGAGGTATGCCAAGCCGTCGTAGGGATGTGGGAAGCGGAACTGGGCTTGAGTCCCAGTATTGAGAACACTGCGTACTCTTCGCGCCGCCCGACTATGGTGGGGCGTGAGATAAATGTGGTGTGGCAGACCAGTTGGGGGCCTAACAGCAATCATGCGAAGCTGGACGCAGGCGGCGCGCTTCCGGTATGCTGCCTCTGGCCCATCGCATCCGCCGGCGGATATAACGCCGGCATCGAGGACAACGCCTACTACCACGACTTCAGAAACACCAGCGTTCAAGACAAGGCTTCAGATGAAAATCTGATGACCCGCGAGCAACTAACCGACCGCTGGTTTGAGCGCAAGCTCGCAGGCGGCATCGTGGAAGTCCCGACGCTAATCGGGATGAACCCGGATACGGTGCAGAGCTGGGATCTCAAGCCGTGGCGACTCACCAACAGCTTCGACACTGTTGTGTACACGGCGCCGCAGTAAAACTACCAATGAGCGCTCACACGTTTTCAGGATGTGTGAGCGCTCATTTCCTAATATCCACTCCATTGGAATTTCTGCGTCTTCCATTCTCTATTGTGATGGGATGAGTTATTCTGAGTGCGCTAGAGGTTTCACACATATATGAAAACCTTCGTGTTTCGCAGACTCTTCTTTATGATTTTGTCTGTAATCGCGGCGACGATGATAGTGTTCAGCATGTCGCGGCTGCAGGGAGATCCGCGCTATCTGTTCCTGGCGTCGGCTCAGGCTTCCACTGAGGCGTGGGACGCCTGGGGCAAGGAATACGGGCTTGACAAGCCACTTCCCCTTCAGTACTTCATTTGGCTGGGCAAAGCCATGACGGGCGACTTCGGAAAGTCGCTGAAGTCCGGTTATCAATCCACTGAGATGATAAGGATATTCGGTCCGGCGAGCCTTCAATTGGGGCTTGCCGCATGGGTGTTCGTGCTGATAACAGGGTTGCCGATAGGGGTGCTGTCGGCGGTGAAGCGCGGCACGGTTTGGGATTTGGTGGGGAGGACATTCGCCGTATTCGGCCAGGCGCTGCCCCCGTTTTGGCTGGGCATTATGCTGATACTGATATTCTCGGTGCAGCTGGACTGGCTCCCGCCGGGCACTAGGGGAGACACCGACGACGGGTTCTTTACGCGTCTCACATATCTGATACTGCCCGCAATCACACTGGGCTGGCTGGCATCTGCGGGACTGATGCGGCTTGTGCGCTCGTCAATGCTTGAGGTGCTGGACTCGGAGTTCGTGAAGCTGGCGCGCGCCAAGGGTGTGGGCAACACCATGCTGATATGGAAGCACGCCCTCAAGAACGCGCTCATACCGCCGCTCACATTCGCGGCGCTGATAATGGCGAGCTTCATCGCCGGCACGGTGGTAACCGAGACGGTGTTCGCATGGCCGGGCTTGGGTTGGATGACGTTCCAAGCGATCATCAACAACGACTTCCCCGTTATGACTACGGCGGTGATGGTGTTCACCATTCTGTATGTGATGATGGTCTTCCTCGTAGATATACTATACGCATTCGCCGACCCCAGAATCCGATACTCCTAAGGCTAGTGAAGCGAGTCCACAGATGGCGCAAGCAACCGCAAATCTGGCGAACATAGAGCGAGCCGCGAACCAGACATTGTTCCGGAAGACGCTGTATGTGTTGCGCCGCTGGCCCGTGTTTCCGATATTCATCATCGCCGCGCTGATAGTGTGCGCGGTGTTCGCGCCGTTCATATCGCCGAACGATCCGATAAAGCAAGACCTGCGCGCCAAGACGGACGCCCCGGCCTGGTATCCGGCTTGCGGCACAAAGATAAACCCGGTCAACGGCAGCGAAGTGAAAGAGGTGCCTTGGCTGGATAGCTGCCGCCAAACGGGCGAAAACTTCTATGTGATGGGCGCGGATCCGCTTGGGCGCGGACTGCTGACGCGCATCATCTACGGCTCGCGCGTTTCGTTGCGCCTGGCCGCCGTGGCAATAATCGTCGGCACGGTGGTCGGCACAACGCTTGGGCTGTCGGCGGGCTACTTCGGCGGCATAGTCGACGAGCTGATTATGCGCCTAACGGACATCGCGACCGCAATCCCGTATCTGCTGCTTGCGCTCATAATCGTCATCGTGTTCGGGCAGGAAGAGTATGTCATCATCGGCGTGCTTGCGCTTGCGAGCTGGCCCGGCATAGTGCGGTTGGTGCGCGGTCAGACGCTTCAGCTGAAGAACTTGGACTATGTGGCGCTTGCGAGCGTCGCCGGAGCGTCCACGCCGCGCATAATGTATCGGCACATCCTGCCCGGCGTAACCAACACAATCGTGGTGGCGACCACGCTGCAGGTGGGCAGCATCATCTTGGCGGAGTCGATCCTGAGCTTCCTAGGCGCGGGCGTGCCGCCGCCGACGCCGTCGTGGGGCTCGATGGTGGCGGACGGGCGCGACTACCTTGGCTCTGCGTGGTGGGTGGCGTTCTTCCCCGGAATGGCGATATTCCTGACGGTGCTCGCATTCAACTTCATCGGCGACTGGCTGCGCGACCGCTGGGATCCGCGCCTCCGCCAGATTTAGGCGCCCGGCCGCGCTTTCACGCATA
Source organism: Dehalococcoidia bacterium (assembly GCA_965203895.1). Classification (GTDB taxonomy): domain Bacteria; phylum Chloroflexota; class Dehalococcoidia; order Lucifugimonadales; family JADFKI01; genus Bin90. The sequence continues at coordinate 1,941,254 of CBDBDI010000003.1, forward strand.
GGCGCATTCGCCACCCGCTATGCAAGCGTACTATGCGCGCCATACTTGCCGTTGCCGCAGAGTCACGGGGAAATTTAGACGCATATCTGTGTCTGGGCGTGTTGTGCATCCTAATATCTGCCACATAACATAGCGCAAATGCTGATTGCCTTCGATAAGACATACGACTTGGAGAACACGCTGCTGAGCGGGCAGGCGTTTCGCTGGCGCGCCGAGCAGGACGGCTGGCTATCGGGCGTGGTGTTCGACAACATTGTCAGGATGCGCCGCGTTGCCGACGGCGTGGAGTTCGAGTGCGGCCCGGACGCTGAAGCGGCGCTGCATCCGCTGCTATGCGATTACCTGCGCCTAGCCGACGACCTTGACCGCATCGCCGCCGCCGTGAATAAAGACGAGCGCATCGGGGCGTCTCTCGACCGCTATCCGGGGCTGCACATCCTGCGCCAAGAGCCGTGGGAGTGCGCGGTGTCTTTCATATGCTCCGCCAACAACAACATTCAGCGCATCAGCGCCAATGTGGAATCGCTCGCCGACAGCTTCGGGCGGCCGCTCGCGCTGGGCGATACTCGGCGCAGCGCCTTTCCGTCGCCGCAGGCGCTGGCGGACGCCGGGGAGCAGGCGTTGCGCGCGCTGGGCTTGGGATTTCGCGCCAAGTACGTTGCCGCCGCCGCGGAGCTCGTCGCCGCCGGGGAGATCGATCTGTACGCGCTGCGCGAAGCATCCTACGATGAGGCGCTGGAGGCGCTGCTGTCGCTTGCGGGCGTGGGCGATAAGGTGGGCAACTGCATCCTGCTGTTCGCGCTGGACAAGTTGGAAGCCTTCCCCGTGGATGTTTGGATAGACCGCGCGCTGCGCGACTGGTATCCCGAAGTGGCGGAGCGCAAGCTCACGCGCAAGGCGATGCGTCCATGGGCGCAGGCGTACTTCGGCGAATACGCCGGCTACGCCAACCAATACCTATTCCACAACCGCCGCCTTCAGCGCAAGGGATAGCGATAAGGTGGGCAAGGGCGGCGCAGTGAACCTGAACGAAAGGCTGTACTCGGCGTTGCGCGGGAAAGTCAAGCGGACTTGCGCAACGTTAATGATCGATCGGGTAGGTTAGACTTGTGTTGCCGAATGTCAAATGAAACCCGAATTGTGAATTAAAATTATTGATATTCATTATTGACATATTCTCAAATAAGGGATAGACTAGCATTCGCATTGCAAAAATCTACGGGGAGGGAGAGATAATCGATGCTCAAAGAAGCGCCTAGGAAGACCGTAAGCCACGTAGTTAACAGGCCGGGAAGGCTCCACGGACAGCCGGATGTAGAGATACCCGTTGCGGATGACCTGGCGACCGTGCCGGGAATCCCGCAGCGCGTCGAAGACGTCTCTTTCTACAGCCGCGTCTATCCCGTAGAGTCCCAGAACATCGAGAAGGCGGCGGACCGCGATTGGGTCTGGACCGTCTATACCGAAGAGGTGCTGAAGTACCGCGAGCGCCACGACGAGATCAACAAGCCGCTTGTGGACGCCTCGCTGATAACCGGCGACCTGCCGCCCACCGCCGCGCCCGAAGTGGGCAAGGATATGACATCCGTCATCCGCCTCAAGGCGCGCGAGCTGGGCTTTGGCGAGGTGGGCTTCACCAAGTTCGACCACAAGTACGCCTACGCCAGCAAGAAGCGCTGGGTCAAGTATGAGCATACCATCTGCTTGGCGCTGGAGCAGGACTACTACCAGACGCAGACGATCCCCAGCCTGGAAGCCGAATTCGCGCACTTCGGCACATACGAAATCGAAGGCGCATTGGCGCTCGACCTCGCCGACTACATTCGCAGCCTCGGCTACCACGCCCAAGTTCACAGCCCCAACGACAACAGCGGCGTCTATATCCCGATGTTCGTCGCCGCCGGACTCGGTCAGCTGGGCGCAAACGGGCAGCTGCTGTCGCCGCACTTCGGCTCGCGGGCGCGCCTCGCGATGATTACCACCGACGCCCCCGTAACCTACGATGAGCCTGTGGACTACGGGCTGCACAAGTTCTGCCAGATCTGCCAAGTCTGCGTGAACCGCTGCCCCGGCCGCGCGCTGGTCAAGGAAAAGGTCTGGTGGCGCGGCGCTGAAAAGAACAAGCTCATCTACGACCGCTGCCGCCCCGTTATGGCGCGCTACGAAGGCTGCGGCGTCTGCATGAAGGTCTGCCCGATACAGAAGTACGGCGCCCCCGCCGTTATGCAGCACTACGTCGACACCGGCGAAGTGCTGGGCAAGGGCACCGACAACCTCGAGGGCTACGAACTGCGCGACAAGGGCTACTTCGGCCCGGGCAGCCTGCCCCAGTTCAACCGCCAGTTCTTTGAAATCCCGCACGGCCGCAAGGAAGAGTGGCTGTTCGAAGAGTTCAAAGAGAAGCTCGAGAACGAAATGCTCCCCACCGAAGAGATAATGGACTTCGCGGTGGAGCTCAAGCGCATCCTCGACGAAGGCGGCACCACCCGCGGCGACGAGTAACCGCCCGCAAACCCATTCGCAGGGGCGCGCCTCTCTTTACAGCCTTGACGCAACAATGCAACAAAGGCAAAGAGGTTCGCCCCTGCGCTTGCATAGCGGCATTCCAACTATTCCATCCAAAGGAAAGCAGCAGATGTTTGAAAGACCGCAGATAGAGGCGCTATTCGCCGAACTCAAAAGCGAATGGCAGGGCAAGCGCGACTTCGAGAAGATACACCGCGACGTCGACCTTGGCATCGCCTACTACGACGCCGGCAAATCGCTCGAAGGCGCAGACCTGGACGATAGGGCGCTGGCGCTCATCGAGAAGCACAAGCCCGAATAGCCCAAGCGATGCGCGCGCATTGCGCTTGCAACGAACTTGGCAAAGGGGGTACGCTTTCGGCGTATCCCTTTTCTGCGTTTCGGCGGCTATTCTTGCGAGGGCGAGGGCATCGGATTATGAGACGAGCGCTGCGAATCGGACGGGCGCATCCGCTTGCGGCGGCGGCGCTTGTGATGGCGCTGGTGATAGCGCTGACGCTCGCCGCTCAGCAGATAGCAAGCCGCGTCGCCCCCCAAACCGCGCAGTCCGAATACGACCGGCACTTCACCTACGGCCAACTCCAAGCGATGACCCATTTCGCGATGTGCGATGCGATGCTGTTTTCAACGCGCCCCGAAGACGAGCTTGAGAATGTGAAAGAGCGTATGGCGATCGACGTGGAGTACATAGCGCCAAGCGCGCCTGGGCAGCAGGGCGAATACAAGCGCCGCGTGCGGGACAGGGAAGAGATAGCGGAAGTGGTCAAGCTCGCCGGCGAGTTCTATGAGCGCGTGAACTGCAAGTGAGCCGTTGGGCAATCCAAGCCGATTGCCGTCCGCTAGATAGCGCCGTCGCTGCAAGCGCGCAACCCAATCTTGCTTGTTGACGGTGTTGGCGAAATGGGCAACGCCATCCCCGCAAGCGCGCAACCCAGCCTTGGGCATCCATCCGATTGCCGCAGGGTTGCCGAATAGCGAAATGCCCGAATATCCGAAAAAAGGTTGACCTTGCGGCGGATACAGGCTAACATCTATTTATAGCATCGCAACGGCAGGCGCTTTCGCCGGATGCGCGTTGCTTGCCCCCGCAGAATGCGGCCCCGTGGTGTAGTGGTTTAACATACTGCCCTGTCAAGGCAGAGATCGCCGGTTCAAATCCGGTCGGGGTCGCCACCCATTCCCTTGCCGCCGGCCCGGCATCCGCGCCTAGTTCACGCGCGCCCGAAGAGCGCAGCGCCGTCGAGTTGCGCAACGGCGGCTACATCCGCGCGCTGAACAATATCAAGAAGGGTATTCGCGTTTCATAAGCGTATCTGTTATTATGCAAGCGTAACCCGACAGATTGCCAAACTGAGAGGAATGAGCAATGGCTGAGAGTACATTCACCGCAGACCAAGTAGACGTAGAGCATGTATTCAGCAATGACTACCGTTTCGAAATGCCGTCATACCAAAGACCGTATGCTTGGTCGGAAGATGAAACGGCAGAACTTCTTCAAGATCTGCTAGGCGCTATGAATGATGAAAGCGGCGTCAGTCCCTACTTTCTCGGCAGCGTCGTTCTTGTCAACAAGTCCGGCAAGTCTTACGAAGTAGTTGACGGTCAGCAGCGTCTCACAACCCTGACCATGCTCTTCTGTGTATTGCGCGATCTACTCGACAAAAAGAGAAACGAACTTCACGAATTCGTTGCGGCGGCGGCGAACAGCGTTAGAGGCAGAGACGAAAGATTTCTCCTGTCCATTAGAGGACAGGACAATGATTTCTTTCAGAGCAACGTGCAGAAAATGGGAAGGGTAAAGGACTTCGTAGAAAGTTCGCCCAAAAACCTTAGAGATGCCAAAAAGAACATATTGGAGAATACCAAGTACTTATGGAGAGAACTCTCCAAAGAGAGTGAAGATAGGCGCCTCAAACTATCTCAGTTCATAGTGCAACACTGCTACTTCGTGGTGATCAAGGCGTCCGATAGGGATTCCGCGCACCGCATCTTTTCTGTCCTGAACGCTCGCGGGCTTGATCTACTGCCGACCGACATCCTGAAATCCGAAATTATCGGGCAGGTTCCTAAGGCTAACGAGTCCGAGTACACTGAAAAGTGGGAAGCCATTGAAGATGGGCTTGGACGCGACAGCTTCAGGGATCTGTTTGGGCATATTCACATGATTCATGTGAAGAGAAAGCCTCAAGAAAAGACGTTGGACAGGTCGTTCATTAAGGACGTCCTGCAAGGCGCGCTGAAACGCACAAATGGCGAGGCGTTCATTGACAAGGTGCTTCAGCCGTATGCGGAGTGGTATCAAGCCGTATCCAATTCGGCATACGACGGCGATGAGTTCGCTGAGGAAATCAACAGACGCCTGCAAAATCTGAACAGGGTCACAAACATGGTATCGTTCTGGATTGCGCCGGCCATGGAGTTTTACAAAACATACGGCGGCGACGGCCGCAAACTCCACGGGCTCATCAGAGATCTGGAACGCCTGACTTACGGGTTGCTCTTCCTTCCGGGAAACAGAGACTCGCGCAGAACCAGATACGAGAAAGTCCTTGACGACCTTCACAAGGGGACAATCCTTGAAGACACAAGCGCGCTTCAGCTTACGAACAGCGAGAAGCGAATAATCGTCGACGAACTGAACGCCCCGCTGCAAGGGCGGCTACGCAAGCCCCTGCTTCTGTTCACAGACAGCCTTTTGGCAGACAGCGGCGCCAACTATGAACACAAAATCATCACGGTGGAGCATGTGCTTCCGCAGAACCCAAAAGAAGGTTCGGAGTGGATCGCGAACTTCCGGGATGAGGAACAGCGCGAGGAATGGACGAACAAGATAGCGAACCTTGTGCTGCTTTCACGCGGCAAGAATTCAAGCGCGAACAACTACGATTTCGAGCGCAAGAAGAGCGCGTATTTCCAAAAGAAGGGGACTACTACATTCGCTCTGACTACGCAGGTAATCAACGAATCCAAGTGGACGCCCAAAGTTCTTGAACGGCGTCAAAAGTACCTGATCGACGCTCTGAAGAAAGAGTGGCGCTTGGATTAGAAATCCTGACACGCAATCGCAATCCGCCCAGACGCCCCCGCCCTAGAACCAGTATTGCCGCCCGATTTCGCGCAGGCGGTTGCGCCGCGCCTTGTGGTCGGGGATGTGGCGCGCTACCAGTTCCCAGAAGCGCGCCGAGTGGTTCATCTCATCAAGATGCGCCAGCTCATGCACCACAAGGTAGTCTATAATCGGCGGCGCCGCCATTACGACGCGCCAGTTGAGGCGCAGCGATCCGTCCGAGCTGCAGCTCCCCCAGCGCCTGCGCTGATTGCGGATTAGCGTCCGCATGGGCTTTCTAGCGCTAACCTTGTCCTGCCAGCGTTCCACGGCTTGCGGCAGCAGCGTTGCGGCGCGCTTCTTGTACCATTCCGTAAGCGCCGATCCCACCACCGCATCGCGCTTATCCGCGCCCACTAGCGTCGGCAAGCCGATGCGAAAAGCGCCGTCCTCAGCGCGCACGGTTATGTACTCGCCGTCGACTATCTCGGATCTCAGCGTCATTTCGTTTCCCAGATAGAGCAGCGTCGCCCCGTCGGCGAATCGGCGCTGCGCCTTTTGCGCCGCCTCCGCCTGTTCGGCAAGGGTGAGCGCTATCCAGTCGGCGCGCTGCCGCACCATAGCGTCAAGCTGAACGCGCAATGCGCGCATCGACGCCAGAACTACCACGCCCCGATCCTGCTCAACCCGTATCTCGATCGTCTTCTTGCGGCGGGCGCTGCGGACTAGGGTGTACTCGATCGCCCCGTCGCCGCACTCTACGCTTGCCCGTTCAGTCTTTGTCGCATTTCGTGGCATATGCGGTTCGTCTTCTCGCCTCAGGCGTGTTTAGCCGTGTTGCGCGCTAGGCGTCCGTCTGCGTTTGCGGCGGCGCTGCGGGACGGCCGCCCCCAAATGCGCCGATGATTCCGGCGAACAGGCCGGGTATGGACACGGTCATAATCATGTACACCACCGGCACCACCACCAGCGTTAGGAATGTGGAGCTTATCAGCCCGCCTATGACCACGGTGGCGAGTTCGGCGCCGATGATGCCGCCGTCGTATGAGCTTGCGGCGAGCGGGACAAGCGCGAATGTGGTGGTGAAGGCTGTCATTAGGATGGGGCGCAGGCGCACGCGGCCGCCTTCGACCAGCGCCTCATAGACGCCGTAGCCGCGCTGCCTGAGCTGCTCCACGAATGTTAGCAGCACGATGGCGTTGGTTACCACGATGCCTATGAGCAACAGGAAGCCCATTAGCGCCGAAAGGCTGAGCGTGCGTCCGGTAATCAGCAGCAGCAGCAGCGCGCCCGATATGGCGAGCGGCAGGCTTAGCACGATGACAAACGGCGTCCGCAGCGAACCCAGCGTGGCTACCATCACCAGATACACCAGCACTATGCCCGCCGCCATCGCCACATAGACATCCTGAAAGCCTTCGGCTATCTGCTCGAATATGCCGCCCGTCTTTATCTCAACGCCCGGCGGCAGCTCCACGCTCATCCGCGCGCGCGCCACTTCAGCGCCCACCGCGCCCGTGTCTTCAGCGGTTATCGTGCCGTTGATGGTGGCGGAGCGCTCTTGATTGTAGCGGTTTATCACGATGGGCGCTTTCTCTATCGCAATGTCCGCTATGAACCCTAGTTTGGCGACGCCGATCGGGCCGGATATTTTGAGGTTCTTCAGGTTGTCTATATCGTCAACGTCGTCGGGATCGCCGCGCAGGATGATGTCCAGCGTATCGCCGGCGACGTTCATTTCGGATACATCGCGCCCAACGACGAACTGGTTCACCTGCGCGCTCACTTGGGCGACGGTTAGCCCGTATTCGCCGGCGCGCTGCGCGTCAACCCGTATGACCACTTCGTCTTGTCCGTCCGATACGCTGTTGGTGAGGTTGGCGATGCCCTCTATGTTGGACAGCCGCGCTTCCAAGGCGCGCGCGGCGGCGGCGATGTCGTTGAAATCGGGGCCGGTTATGGTCATCTCGAGGCCGTCTTCGGGCGGGCCGCCGGCTTCGGCGCTCACTACCAGCGTTACATCAGCGCCCAGGTCCGGGATGGCGGCGCGCGTCAGCGCTTCTATATCGTCTGCAGGCTCGTCGGGCAGCGTAACCAGAAAGCCCGCCAGATGAGCGCCGCTTGCGGTTGATCCCTCATCCGATTGCTGATTGCTGCCCAGCGTAACCTGATATGTCTCTACATATCCCTGCCGAAGCAGTCCATCCAGCGCCTCTTCCACAAGCAGCGCCTTTTCGTTTGTGCGCTGCAAACCCGTTCCCGTGGGGAGTTCGATGTTGATGGTAATGAACTCCGGAGCGCCGCCGGGGAAGAAAGTGATGGGTATAAAGCGCAGCAAGACCAGGCTTGCGCCGGTTACCAAGATGGCGACTAGGATGGTTATGAACTTGTGGCGCAGCGTCCATATCAGCAGCGGCGTGTAGATGCGCTGCAGGATTGTGTCCCTATTGGCGGGGGACGATGCGCCGTCCGTTTCGGGGAAATCGCCGCGGCGCAGCAGTATTGCGCCCAGCGCCGGCACCGCGGTTATCGCAACGGCGGTCGACGCTATCAGCGCAAGGCTGACGGATATGGCGAATGGGCTGAAGAACTCGCCCACAAGCCCTTGTATGAACGCAAGCGGCACGAATATGGCGACCGTGGTGAGCGTGGACGACACGATGGCGGCGCTCACTTCGCGCGTGGCTTCGTAGGCGGCGTGTACGCGCTCTTCGCCCTGCTGTATATGGCGGTAGGTGTTCTCCAAAACAACGATGCTGTCATCCACAACGCGCCCCACCGCTATCGCCAAGCCCGCAAGGGACATAAAGTTCAGCGATATGTCCGTGAAGGACATCATCAGCACGCCCACCAGAATGCTGAGCGGAATGGACACCGCGATTATGGCGGTTGGGCGCAGCGACAGCGTGATGCCGCGCAACAGCGAGGGGCGCACATTCAGCAGGAACACGAACACCACCGCCACGGCGAACAGGAAGCCCAGCGTTCCTTCGCGCAGCAGGTTGTCCAGAGATTCGCGCACCTCCGGGCCGCTGTCGTTCAGCACGGCGACTTCCAGTTCAGACGGCAGCGAACCGCTTTGACGCAGATCCGCGATAACGGCGTGTACGCCTTCGGTTACATCAACGGTATTGGCGTCGGGGTCTTTGACGATTTCAAGCGTGATGCTGGAGTTGCCGTTAGTGCGCGATATGGGCCAGGCGTCGCTTTTGAGTTCCACGGAGGCGGCGTCGGATAGGCGGATGGGACGCGCGCCCGGCGTGGGCCCCGGAGCGCCGCCCGCCGTCTGCTCGAAGCCCACCACAAGATCGCGCACATCTTGCACCGAACCGAATTCGCCGGTTGTGCGGACGGGGTAACTTATGCCGCGCGTTCCCACGGCGCCGGCGGGGAAGCTCACATTGCTCTGCGATATGGCGTCCGCCAGCGCCTGCGGGGACAAGCCAAGCTCTTCCATCTTGTCGGCGTCGGCGGTTACGACTACCTGCCGCCAGGCGAGTCCCTGTTCGCGCACATCGCCCACGCCGTCAACGCGCTCGATGGCGGGGACAACGACGTCCTCAACTATGCGGCTGAGCGAGACTACGCCGTCAGCACCGCCGCCGTTGGACACGCTGAGGTTCATCACGGGGAAGGTGTCGTTGTTGATGCGGTTGACGGAGGGCGTGTCCACATCGTCGGGGAAGTTGACGGCGTTCACCGCGCTCTCTATGTCGCGCTGCGCCTCTTTCATATCGATTCCAAAGTCGAAGGTGGCTATCACCACCGCGAAATTGGGGTTGGATGTGGACTCTATCTGATTGAGCCCGGTCATGCCCGCTATGGCGTTCTCGATGGGTTCCGCCACTTCCTTGGCGACGGTCTCCGGGTCCGAATTGGGATACACGGCGACGATGAATATGTTGGGGAACTCGATTGCGGGGAATAGTTCGCGCTGAAATCCGTTGTACTGATAGACGCCCAGCGCGAACAGCAAGATGATGGTCAGGATGGTAACCGGGCGCCTGCTCAACGCCAGTCTGGTAACGAAGCTCAACTGATCGACTCCCGTGCGTTAGTTTGTGATAAATGCCACTAATCAACTATAACAAAAATCGGGCGCGCTTGTTGCGTTTGAATGCCCAAATGCGGCCTATTTGGCGTCCCGCCGCCGCGCTTGTTGCGCCGATGTTACGCAACCCGAAATCGATGCGCCCGCAAAGCCTTTCGCATAGCGCCTATCGGGTATAGAATAGCGGCGGCGCTCTATTATCCGGCATTGAAACATTGGCCGTCATATTCGGAAGCGGCAGTTCAGGATTGGCGCAGAGTTGGCAGTTCGACGGCGTCCCCGCACAATCCATACCTTCGATGCGTTTCTGAACGGCAACTATCGTCTGCTCTGGGCGAGCAACTTCTTTGCGTACATATCGCGCTGGATGCAGATGACGATGCTGGGCTGGTTCGTGTTTGAAGAGACCGGCTCGCCGTTTCTGGTAACCGTGGTTGGCTTTTCGGGAATGGGGCCGCTGGTGGTGCTGGGCGTGTTCGGCGGCGTGCTGGCGGAGCAGGTGGACAAGCGGCGGCTACTGCTCGGCACGCTGTTCGCCAACCTCATCGCCGCGTCGCTTATGGCGGCGCTCATATTCTCAGACCTCATCCTGGACACCGATCTGGTGCGCTTTTGGCATGCCTATCTGGTTATGCTGGTGGGCGGCATCGGCTGGGGACTGGATATGCCGTCGCGCCGATCCATCGTGTTGGATGTGCTGGGCAGGGAGCGCGTCAACAACGCGGTGGCGCTGGACTCCATCGGCATGCACTCCAGCCGGATGCTGGGCCCGCTGCTTGGCGGGGCGCTCATAACCGCAAGCCAGTTTCTGCTGCCGCTAAACATACTATTCACACTGGCGGACAGATACGAATTCAAACTGCCGCTGCTAAACACACAATTCACGCTACCCACCTTGGTGGGCAGCCGCGAATTCCAATTCGCGCTGCCGGACGGCTACGGCTTGGAGTGCGGATACGCCGCGACGCTGCTGTTCTTCATCGCGTCGGCGGCGATGATGCTGAATATGCGGATGCCGCGCCGCGCTGAGACTGCAGCGCCTGTGAGTATGAGCGCGGGCGGCGTGCTGCGAAACCTCAACGAAGGCTTTGGGTATGTTTGGGGGGAGCCCACGCTGCGCGCGGTGGTGCTGATAACCGTGTTTATGAACCTGCTGCTATTCCCCTATCAGCAGCTCATACCGGTGGTGGCGGAAGAGGTTCTGATGGTGGGCGCAACGCTGATGGGGATGCTGCTTGCGTTTGAGGGACTGGGGGCGCTGACGGGCGCCGCGCTGATAGCGTCGGCGTCCAATATGACGCATCACGGGCGGGTGTATTTCGGCGGCTCTATGTTCGGGCTGCTAATGCTGCTGCTGTTTTCGTTTTCGCAGTGGTACGGCGTATCGCTGGCGCTGATGCTGCTGCTGGGCTTGGGGACGGCGGGCTTCGGCACGATGCAGGCGACGATAGTGCTGCTGGTGGCGCGCGAGGATATGCGCGGCCGGGGCTTGGGCATCATCACGCTCGCCATCGGGGCGGGGCCAATCGGGGCGCTGATGCTGGGCGCAATCGCCGAGAATCTGGGGGCGCCGATAGCGCTGACAATCATCGCCACGCTGGGCTTGCTGACCGTGGGGCTTGTGGGCTTGCTGCTGCCAACGCTGCGCGGCCGGATGACTTCGGACACGGAGGCGGCGAGCGGGACGGCTTGAACGCAGATGCGCAAAGTAGGTCAAGCGTATATCAGTCGGCCGATGCGTCTAAGACGATGCCGCTTTCATCCATAAGCATCAGGTAGGGTTCGCCGAACTGCGCTGCGTCGTGGATGTCCCAAGCGGCGTTGGATGCGGCGGGCTTCATTCGTATGCCCCAATCGCCGCCGAATATCAGATGAACGACCGCCTGTCCCGAATCGGACACGGGGGCGTACATAGCGGCGCATGGGCTGCCGCCGTCCGCGCTGCTCCAGCCGGTTACCGCGTACAAGCCGGGCGGCCTGTCCGGCTCATCAAGCATAATCTGGGACACCGATACGGCGGCGGCGTGCGCCTCATACAGCATCAGCGGCATATAGTCGCAATTGGGGTTGTCTTCCACTTCAAGGTAGATGGATTCGGGCATAGCGAGATCTTAGTCCTTGCGCCGCGCCTACACGCCGCCCACGCCGAAGCTTTGGCGGAAGTTGTAGAGCGTCATTTCGGGTTCCACGGGCGCAACCGGCAGGTAGCCTTCCTCTTCCACCTTGGCGACTATTAGCCACGGGCCGGGTTCGTCCATCGCTTGGCGAAACACGCCGCCCAGGTCTTCTTCGTCGCGCGCGGTTGCGGTCTTGGGGATGCCGCAGCTTGCGCCAACCTGCTCCAAGTCGGTGCCGAATGCGGTATGCGTGGGTTGAAAGCCGGTCTGGCCCCACTGCTCGTTGTCCCATACCACAACGATGAGGTTGGGCGGCCGCTCCCGGCCGATGGTGGCGAGCGTCCCCATATTCATCAGTAGGCTGCCGTCGCCGTCGAGCGATACAACCTTTTCGTCGGTAGATAGCGCCATTCCCAGCGCGATGGAAGAGCATAGCCCCATGGAGCCGTAGCAGTAGAAGTTGCGCGCGCGCCCGGCGGATGCGTGCCAGAGTTCGTCGGATGTGGGGCCTAGGTTGGATACGAGCGGGGCGTCGCCGGCGTTTTGGAGCAGCAGTTTGGTGGCAGAGAACCTGTTCAATTTCGCCTCCGTGCGGTTTGGCAATATGGTGTATATGGCGTATGGCGGGGCTATGCGATTTTGCCGCCGTGCAGCATGGGCGTCATGCACAGCGCAAGCGGCTGGCGGGATGCGTAGCAGAGCGTCAATGCGCCGCTTACGCGCTGCTGCAGGCGGTCATCGCTCTCAAGCGTGTAGTGCGTGAGCGCCAGGGCGTCTAGGATGGGGCGGGTAACGCGTCCCATAGCCACTTGCGCCAGATTGAACTCGCCCACTTCGCCGCGAAGGTTGATGAATATAGGCAGCGGTATGCGATAGGGAATGCAGAGGCTTGCTAGGGCGTTGACGCAGTTGCCGAAGCCGCTGGACTGCATGAACACGGCGGCTCTGCGCCCGGCGGCGTACGCGCCCGACGCGATGCCGATAGCCTCTTCCTCGCGCGTCGCCGCGACGACGTGGAAATAGTCGTCGTCTTCCATAAGCTTGGTAACCTGATAGATGCTAATGTCCGGTACATACGCTATAAGCGATACATCGCCGTCTTTGAGCGCCTGCACAATAGTTTCTGCCCAGTTCATTTAACTCAAATGCCTCCTGATAGATGGCTAGACGCCGTTGAATGCCGCGCTGACGGATGGCGGGTTTGGCGGCGTAGGTTTTGGGGTTGCGAATGCGCGCGTCTGATTTCCGGTTAGGTAGATTTTACAGCAATCCTAGCGGGATATGCTGAAGGACTTCTTTGCCTGTGAAAGGATCCGCCATTGTGGGCAGCGTGGGGAAACGATTGTCGAAGTAGTCCCGTATAGACCAGAGTTGCGCGGCGGGGTATTCCTGCGCGCCTATTCGGTATGCGCCCTTGGACGCCGCGTCGGCGCGGGCGCTATATCCCCATTATGTTATAGCCGGTGTCCACATGCAGTATTTCGCCGGTGATGCCGCTTGATAGATCGCTGCACAGGAAGAGCGCCGCTTTCGCCACTTCGTCGGCGGTGATGTTGCGGCGCATCGGCGAGCGCTCGGCGTGGATGCGCTTCATATCGTGGTAGTGGCTTATGACGCGCGATGAGAGCGTGTCCAGCGGCCCGGCGGATACGGCGTTCACGCGGACGGCGCTCTGCCCAAGGTCGGACGCAAGTTGCTTGACTTCGTTTTCAAGCGCTGCCTTTGCGGTTCCCATTATGTTGTAGCCGGGAAAGACGCGGTTCGCCGCCTGAAAGGTGAGCGTCAGGATGCTGCCGCCGTTCCGCATAAGCGGGGCTGCGCTGCGCGCTATGGGCAGCAGCGAATAGGCGCTGATGTCGAGCGCGAGCCGAAAGCCCTCGCGGTCGGTGTCCACGAACGGGCCGCCTAGGTCGTCGCGGTTGGCGAATGCGATGCTGTGAACCACGATGTCGAGGCTGCCAAACGCCTCGCCCACGCTGCCGAAGGCGGCGGCTACATTGGCGTCGTCGCTCACATCGCACTCGATAAGCGGCGTATCGCCATCCCAATGGGATACTAGGCGCGCGACGCTATTCTTGACGCGCTCGTTCTGATATGCCACGGCGATGTTGGCGCCGGCGTCATGCAAGATTTGGGCGATTGCCCAAGCGATGCTGCGGTGATTGGCGATGCCGAACACGATGCCGTTCTTGCCGGATAGGTCTATTGCGTACATATGGCTCTCCGATGCGGGTGTGCCGCTGCGCTAGGTTGCGGCGGGTTAGTCGATGTGAAGGCTGCCCATAACCACCGATCCATTGATTATGAGATCCGGATCGGCGTCGTTGCGGGCGCTTTGGGGGCGCGTGTCCTTGGTTTCGCCCATAGTTGTGTTGATGTTGAGCTGGACAACCCATTCGGGCGGCGCATGAATAATCGCCTGCCCCATAACAACGCTGACTTCCAGCGTAGAGGGCTTGCGCGTGAGCGTGGCGCCGCGAAAGTCCACTTCCGCCTTGCCCATCACGACGTTGAAGTCCGCCTTGCCGTCCACGAAATCGGGCGCTGTGGTGTGTACGCCTTCCATATTCACGGCGGGGACGTCGACGTCGATGATTGCGCCGCTGCCGCCGGCCGGCGTGAACGGATCGGACTGCCGCCGCGTATCGCTATCCTTGCGCCGACCGCCCCGAATGGCGCACGCCGCGATAGCGATGCCGACCGCAATCAGCATAATCGGCCAGAACGACCATATTGCGCCGAAGTCTATGTTGACCAAGTTTATCGCGAAGAACAGCGCGCCTATCGCTATAAGCGCTATGGGGAAGCCAAGACTGCGTCCGCGGCTTGCCGCCAAGCGCCATACGCCGACTAGGATGAGTATCAGCGGCCAGAATCGTCCGAGCGCTTCGTAGTTCACGCCGGGTATGATTTCTAGGTTTATGACCAGGAACAGCGCGCCTATCGCTATGAGCGCAACCGGGAATGATCGGCTGCGTCCGCGGCTTGCCGCCAAGCGCCATACGCCTATGACGATGAGTATCAGCGGCCAAAGCGTTCCGATGCCGAGGTTGGGGATGGGCGCTATGTTCAGCGCGTTAAGCAGAAAGAGCGCGCCCAGCAATATGACCACTACGCCGGCGATAATGCCGCCCGTGTTGGGACGGCGGTTGTTGGGGCTGTCTGTTGACATTGTCGACTCCTGTACGGGTAGGCGGTTGTTGGGTTGGGCAGCGGCGCGCGGCTATGACGCTTGCCAGTAGCGGCGGCCGTTCAGCCGCACAAGCGCGCCGAAGCCGGGCGCTGGGAAATGCCCAGATATTAGCATAGCGTTATCGCGCTCGATGCGCTCTAGTAGGTTATGGCGGGTTTCGGCGGATAGTTCGGGCTTGGAATCGGCGCGCGGGCTCCAGTGCGTCTCTTGCGCCTGCGCCCGTATGTGTATTGCGTCGCCGGTGATTATCGCTTTTTCGCCCTGAGACGATATGAGGTAGCTTGTGTGGCCGGGCGTATGTCCCGGCGTGGGCAGCGTTGAGACTTCGCTTGTGAGCGCCCGCTCGCCGTCGAATAGATGCAGCAAGCCTTGCTCTTGCAGCGGCAGCACTTGCGCGCCCATATACTCGCGCTTGCGGAGCGCCCCGCGCGTGAAGACGCGCCAATCGGCGTTGTTCACCCAGTAGCGGGCGTTGGCGAAGGTTGGGCGCGGCGCGGCGGCGCTCTGCGGACTTGCGGTTTGCCGAGAATTCGACGCTTCATCGCTATTGTCGTCATACAAAAAATTCCAACCCACATGGTCTATGTGCAGGTGGGTTATGGCGACGATGTCCACTTCAGCGCGGCGGACGCCCTTTGAGCGCATATCGTCGAGCAGTCCGCCCGTCTCAAGCGCATCGATGCCGCCGGCGTCCTGCCCCAAGCCGGTGTCTATGAGTATCGTCTTGCCTTCGGAGCGTATCGCAAAACAGCCTAGGTTCATAATCATATCGCCCTGCGGCGTGAGGTCGGCGCGGTAGGGCGCCCAGGCGTCTGCGCTGACGGTTGGAAAGAAGTCGGACGGCGCAAAGCGGATGCGCCCGTCGGACAGCGCGGTTATCTCTACATTGCCCACGCGGGTCGTGTAGTTAGGCATAGACTTTGTCCTCTGCGGTTTCAAGCGCGGCGTGGTATTGCGGCACAATCTCGCGCCCCAGCGCTTCAAGTTGGCGCTGCATCATTTCGGGCGGGCAAGCGGGGCGCATCACGAACTTCTGAGCGCCGCAGTCGATATACTCGTCTATGAGCGCGCTGACGGCTTCGGGGCGGCCGAATGCGGAGAACTCGCGCCAGTGGGTGTCTTCGCGGCGGCGCAGCATGTAGGGCGCTGCGATGCGCTCGGCTTCTTGGGCGTCGTCTGCTATGCAGAACGATATGAGCGCGCCGTAGTGGTCTTCCTCTATATCGTTATCGTATTCGGCTGCCCAAGTGGAGATCTTGTCCACGCCGTCGGCGACTTCTTGCGGCGTTGCCTGCGAAACCAGCCAGCCGTCGCCGATGCGCGCGGTGCGTCGCAGCGCCGGTTCGCTGCGTCCGCCGATCCAGATGGGCGGCATGCCGTCGGGCGGGAAGACGGGCTTGGGGCGCACGGTGACGTTGTTGAGCGTGAAGTGCTGCCCGTGAAAGGTTACATTGTCTTCACGCCACAGCAGGCGCATAACCTCAACCGCCTCTTCGGTGCGGCTGACGCGGTGGGAGCGGGTAGCGCCGCACGCTTCGTATTCCTGCGCGTCCTCCGTGCCAAGCCCGACGGCGGGCAGACAGCGCCCGTCGGACAGGAAGTCGAGCGTGGCGAGCTGCTTGGCGAGGATGGTGGGATTGCGGAGCGGCAACGCAAGCACGCTGGTGCCGAACTTGAGGTTTTTGGTGCGCGCCGCCGCAAACGAGAGCGCCACGACGGCTTCCATATTCATCAGCGGGGACACGATGCGGTCGCTAATCCAGATGGAGTCGATGTCCAGCGCTTCGCAGGCGTCCACGTACTGCAGGAAGGGCTGCGGGTCGTCGCCCGAAAAGGGCCATCCCCCGAATCCGATGCCGATTTTGATAGACATGGGCGTTGTTCCTCTCGCTTGTTGGTTGTGTAGAGCATCTTTTAGTCGTCGCCCGCGATAGCCGCAGCCGAAATGTGCCGTTAGACGCTGCGAATCAACGCGTTGCGCGAATGTATTCGCTTAATCAATCAGTCGACGCAGACGGATATGCGGCTCGACTTGAAGTGTTCGGTTTGGCTAGGATTTTCCCAAAAGACCTTGTTCCGCTGCTTCAATTAACCCATCGACAAACTGCAAGCCCAATTCCCAAGCCGTATGAAAATTAGCGCCCGGCTCTTCGCCTGAATTGAACCTGTCATGCAAAATGCCTACGATTATTTCTCGCGCAGTGTCCTCCGATACTGCCGACGATGAATCCGTATCCGAAATTTGCAGCCTATCGGCGATGTTGCTGATGATAGCGTATCGTTCTCTGTTGCCGCGTATTGAGTCGGGATGATCTTTTGAGTCCATATGTGCCAGAGCGCAAACCGCTTGGATTGTTGCGCCCCAAATCATTTCCCCCGCAGCCAAGTGAAAACCTTCATCGTAAAGGTTCACGCTCGCTTCCACGAAGCGTTTGGCGGTTTGGATATGAAGCGTTGTCTTCACTTACGATTGCTCGCTGTACAGCGGCGCATCGCCCAATCCGTAAACGCGCATGCTTTCGCTCAGTTTGTCGACTATCTTGGCAACGCTTGTTTTGGCATCCTTCGACAAATTGGGGTTGGCCGTCCATTGGCAGCCGGCGTCCCACATTCCTGAGAAAATCACGCCCGCCAAGTTATTCGGAAGACCGCTACGGGCTTGATGGAAGTCGATCTCATCCATAGAATCGTTGCCTGAGTACAGGAACACGATGCCGATGTCCGAGTTCTGCAGTTGGCGCGCCGCCGACTTCACCTTGTCCGCTATATGTTTCGGCTTGTTGGGAACCTTGATACGCATAGGATGCACTTTGCCGGCGTCCAACCTGCCGCGTATTTCGCGCTCAAGCCGCCAATGGCTCACTTCCACGTCTGCGACGATGCCTTGCGCTTGGATTTGGAAGTCAGGTCCTTCAGCGCCCATTGGACGCATCCGCACGGCGCAGCACGCCGCATAAAACGACAGCGCCGCAAGCCCTTCCAAGCAGAAGTCTGCGAAATAATCGTTCCCTACCTTTCGGGCAACTTCCCCATTCCACTCCGAATAACCGGAAATATCCGTCCTCGCCATTTTGGAAACGATGTCGTCAAGTTTGACCTTGTCGCCGATTATTTTAAGTCGGCGAAGCCTCTTGTCGAATTCGGGTTCTGCGCCGATGCTCATTATCGTCGGATTATCGAAGAATGCCCGCACTTCGGACTGAATCAGTTCGCACGCATCCTGCCGTGTTCGGTATTCGTTAGGGTTGTGAGTGAATGCGTTCACCATGCGCTTTTGCGCGGGTTTGTCGAAGCCGGATATGTGGGCGAGGAACGTCAGAGGGTCCCGCGTTGGTATTTCGGAGAAGGAGCGCTTGAACTGGCGGAAGTTGCGGTTCAGTTTAACGCGGTTCATCACGCTGAAGGCGTCTTGTATGTCTTTGGAAACCATCGTAGCCTGCCTTTCGCGGTTGTGCAATTTGACGGCGCTGTGTATCATCATACCATTGTTTGATTGCAGAGCCGGGCATTCGCGCGCCGCTAAGCCGTCGGCCGATTCGCCTTAGCCCTTATCCCCCGCCAAACCGCCCCGCGCTGAAGTGCGCTATCAGCTCCGGCTTTTCGCCCACGATTTGGTCGGCTATTAGCTTGCCGCTTATGGCGCTCAAGAGTATGCCGCTGCGATAGTGTCCGGCCGCCACATGCAGCCCGCGCCAGCCGGGCACCGGGCCCAGCGCCGGCGCGTCGTCGGGCGAGCCGGGACGCAAGCCGGCCGCCGCCCAGTTCAGCCGCGCGTCTCGCAGCGATGGAACAAGCCGCGCGGACATATCTATGATGTCCCGCGCTGCGCCCGCCGTAACGCGGCAGTCAAAGTCGGCTTCCTCCACGGTTGCGCCGGCGATGACGGAGCCGTCGTTGCGCGGCACAAGCAATCCCCAATCGCCGTGAATCACGCTGCGTATGCCGTGCCCGGCGGGCTGCAGGTTGAGGTTCACGCCGCGCACCGGACGCACCGGCACATCGCCGCCTACCCATTCGGCTATCGCTTTGCTCCAAGCGCCCGCCGCGATAATCACATTGTCGGCGGCTATCTCATCCGCGGCGGTGCGGACGCCGGTTATCCGAAAGCCGCTGCGAATAAGCCCAAGCGCTTCCGTAGATTGGCGCACATCCGCGCCCAGCCGCGCCGCCGCCCCGGCGTATGCGGCGCTGAGGCGCTGATTGTTGACGCGGCACACTTCGGGCATAAACAGCGCGCCCTCAACCGACGGGGTCAGTTCGGGCTCCATCTCACGCGCCGCTTGCGCGTCAAGCCACTGCGCCTGATCGCTGCGCCAATCGCCCGCCGCCGCGGCGCTTCGGTAGGCGTCCGCTTCGGCGGGCGTGAGCGCCAGCTCCAGCTCGCCGCACTGCGCGAACTCTATATCCACGCCCGACGCCTCCGCCAACTCAGGCGCAAGCGCGTGAAACATAGCGAGGCTTTCGTTCACAAGGCGGGTGTAGGGTTCGGTGGGATTGCCGAACAGCGACGACAGGATGCCGGACGCCGCGTTGGACGCCTCCATGCCGATTTGCCCGCGCTCAAGCAGCGTGGTCTTGACGCCCGCTTTGGCGAGATGGTAGGCGATGGAGCAGCCAATCACTCCGCCGCCGATGACTATTGCGTCCGGGCTGGCGTTCATTATTCCTCCCTTTGCGGCGGCGAATCGGGCAGCTTCGGCTCTATGCCGTCTATGAGATAGTCGGCGAGCTGATCGAAGTCGGCGGTGATAATGTCCGGTTGATGCGGCGTCTGCTCCATCGGCAAGCCGTAGCGGTTGACATAGGCGGCGCGGTAGCCGCAGGCGCGCGCTCCCATTATGTCGAACGAGTGCGACGCCACCATCATAAGCTCAGACGCTTCCGCTTGCAGGATGCGCGCCGCCTTGCGATACACGCCCGGATGCGGCTTGAAAGCGCCCGCCGTTTCCACCGATATGACGGCGTCGAAGTCGAACTTAATGCGGTTGTTCGCCAGATGCTCCAAATACCACGCTTCGCCGTTGGAAAGCCCCACAAGGCGGTAATGCCCCTTCAAGCGGTTCAACCCGCGCACTGCGTCCTCAAACGGGTTTAGGAGCTGCCACGCCTGCATAAAATCGTCCACTTCGGCGTGCGTGAACGGGATGCGGTTGGCGCGCAGCGTGTACAGAAAGGCGTATTCGCACACGGTCAGATAGCCGCTGTGTCCCATCATCAGGATGGTGTCCTGATACTGCTCGACGCGCTGCCGATTGCGCCACTGCGCCCAGAACGCGTCGGCGTTGATCGGCGATTCGCGCGCCGCCAGAAAGCGCTCTATGTGCGGCGTCAAACTGCCCGCCAAGTCCAGCACCGTGCCGAACAGGTCGAATGTCAGCGTGTTCACGCCCGCTGCAGCGCCGTTGCTCATAACCGAATTCTCCTTGCTAATGATAACCTTTGCGTCTCTGCGCCTTTGCGTTAAAATGCTATCCGAACTTGGGATTGCGCGGTTGGGCTTGCAAGCGGCGGCTGGCTAGACTTCGTGATAGCGCCAGAGCCGAAAGCCGTAGTAAAGCCCACTGAACGCCGTGGACAGCAGGGTTGCGCCGCACACCGCGAACACCCATATTGCGGACGTGGTTGCCGAACCCCTGGATATGAGCCTATCGTTGCGAACCTCTGCGGCGGTTGCGTCGGCGATAAAGTAGCCTGTGAGCGATCCCAAAATCGCAAGCCCAAACGCCAGTATGAAGCCGACTACTATCACGCGGCGCGAGGATTCGGGCTTGAACCACGATAGAAACACCGCAAGTCCCGTGCTGACGCCCACCGCCACGGTTATCATATTCAAGCGCCCGACCCAGTCCGGCGGTATTATGGACGAAAACAGCGCGAGGCTGACGAACCCCAGCATCACGCCCACCAAGAACGACAGCCCGCCTCTTATCAGCATCGCGAATATGATTTCCATTGTTGCCTCCCGCTTGTCCCCCGCGAATCAGCGCCTTTCGCTAATTATAGAGGATATGAGACGCAAAGGTGAGCATAAGCGGCAGACATTTGGCGGCGCGCCGATGGACGGCATCGGATATATCGTATGTTGGGCGCTGCAAGGCGACGGCTATATGGCGACGGCGGGACGCTTGGCGGCGGCCGTGGCAGTCAGTCAGCGAAACCGCCCATACGCCGCGCGCCTAACCAAGCGTCCAATGCCCAAACGGACGGGGCAATAGCGTCAAACCGCCCCGGAAGCGCCTAACCACTATCGCCTGTGGCAAAGCGCCCTTCATACCTTGTTGTACGATTGTACGCAGATACGCGCATGCCTTATTGCAGGTTGCCGCGCGTTCATTGCGAACAGGCGGTGCGGACGCTTGGCGGTGCGCAGCGTCTATGCCTAGTCGTCGCCCGGCACGGCGGCGGCTCTGGCAATCCCAATCTGCGCCATCGCCGCGATGACCTCTGCCTGCTGCGCCGATGTGAGCGGCTGTCCGGGCGGGCGCGGGTTGCCGCAGTCTATGCCAAGCCGCTCGCCGAGTATGAACTTGGCGGTGGAATGCAGCCCGTAAGTGCGCGCCAACAGCGTTGCATCGCTCGCCCTGTCCTGCGCCGCTTCCGCCGCGTCCCAATCGCCGTCCTGATAGGCGTTCCAAATGTCCACCCAAAGTTCGGGCGCATAGTTGGGCGGCCCGTCCACGCAGCCGGTTGCGCCTATCGTGAGCGCGGGCAGCATCAGCATGCTGTTGCCGATGAGACAATCAAGCCCCATCTTGGTGAATGCGCGCACATTGGCGAATGTAACCGCCGAGTGCTTCAGTCCCTTGAGCTGCGGGACGCCGTCCTGGATTTTAGCCATAAGTTCAGGCGTAATCTCAACGCCGGTGGACTGCGGCAGGTTGTACACGAACAGCGGCAGATCCGCGGCGGCGGCTACCGTGCGGTAGTGTTCCACGATAGCGTCGTCGCTCTGCAGATAGAAGAACGGCGGCACGCAGCAGATCGCTTCGTTGCCCGCTTTGGCGGCGTGTTCGGCGAGCCTTGCGGCGCGCTCAGTGGTGGCGGCGCCCACGTGCATTATGTTGTTCACGCGCCCGCGGTTCTGGTCCGCGGAAATCTCCGCGATACGCATATTCTCTTCGTCGCTCAGCAGCACGCTTTCGCCCGTGCCGCCGGCAATCCAAAAGCCGTTCACGCCCGCCTGTATGTTGTGCTCCATCACCTCGCGAAAAGCCGCCTCGTTCAGCCTGCCGTCCGCCGTCATAGGCGTAATGATTGCGGGCAAAATGCCCTCGAAGTCCGCCATTGAAATCCTCCCTATATTGTATTGTTTATTGTTATTGTTGCGTCTTGCCTTTTAGCGCTTGGCTTAACCTAGCGCCGCTTGCCGCTGCCGCCGCGCTTGGCTTGTGCGTCAACTAGCGCAGCGCTCGCGGCATTCTATCACGTTACGCTATCTTGCGGGCAAAAGCGGGTAAAAGCGCCCGTTGATAGCGCGCGTCGGCGTGCGGCGCGGCGCAATTCGAGCGGGGCGCTATCGTCGGAATGGCGCGGCGATTATGCGCGTCCCCATCCCAAACATCCCCAATTTAATCCCCAAGCCTTGACTTGCAATCGCAACTTGTGATAAATATCTCTAAATCAAACGGACGGATGGGATGTCAGGCTTGAAATTCAGCAAAGAATCCGAATACACAATACAAGGAGGGTCTAACTGATGAAATTCAATTGGTTGGGAAAGAAGCTCCTGTTCGGAGCGGTAGCGGCGGCGGCGTTAGTCGGCGCGGTGGCATGCGCATCGCAGCAGCCCGCCGCACCCCCGGCGCAGCCCCAAGCGCCCGCGCCCGCGGCTCCGGCCCAAGTGCCCGTTCCGCCGGCTCCGCCCCCGGCTCCCACGCAAGTAGCGCCCGCGCAGCCGGCGCAAGCAGTGGCCACCGCGGCTGCTCCGGCAATGGCGCCCGCCACCACTGGCACGATGGAGGGGCCCGAAGCCTCAGGCAAGCTCACCATCGCCACCTCTTTCGTGGGCGCGCCCAACGGCCTCCCGCGCTTCTGCTCCGCCTCCGCAGGCGGTTGCGCAGAAATCATCTATATGTCCGGTCAGACGGACACCCTGTTCAACTCCGTTCTGGACTCCACCGGCACCGCCGTTACCGAACCCATGCTGGCGACTAGCTTCACGCTCGACCCCGGCCTTGAGTTCGGCGACTTCGCGCTCCGCGAGGGCGTGCAGTTCCACCACGGCATAGGCGAAATGACATCCAAAGACGTGGCGTTCTCATACAACGACGCCAACTCCGTCACCAATCCCGAAAGCGTTCACGGACAGGCGGGCGACTTTGCGCCGCTGATCCAGAACATGCAAGAGATTGACGACTACACCGTCCGCCTCAACTACCGCAACTACGACAGCCGCGGCATGCTGCACCGCTTCAGCCAGTTCTGGCAGACGGCGGGCATCGTCAGCTCCAAGGTCTTTGAGACCAAAGGCGTTGAGGGCATGCAGGACGACTACACCGGCGTAGGCCCGTTCGTTGTAACCGAGTGGACGCAGCAGAAGGGCATCTGGCTGGAAGCCTTCCCCGACTACTACGCGCGCGGCGAAGACAACATCGGCCCGTTCGTGCAGAACGTAGAGTGGCTGGACATCCCCGACGGCGCTTCCCGCCGCGCCGCGCTTGAAGGCGACCAAGCCCAAATCGCGCGCGTCAACCTCGCCGACCTGCCCGGACTTATCGCCGACGGCTACGAAGCGCAGCGCGGCACCGCCCACAACGCGATGTTCAACATCTCAATGTCCGGCAACTACTGGGAAAGCCACAGCGCGCTCGGCGGCGACGCCCTTGAACGCGACCTCTCGGAAGCAGGCACCGCCGCATATCCCTACATCGGCGATCCCTTCGAGAACGGCGATTACGATGAGAACACCCCGTCTATGGAAAGCGCCCGCAAGGTGCGCAACGGACTGGCGTGGAGCATCCCGCGCGCCGACCTGCTAGAGAACGTCATCTCCGGGCTAGGCGTGGTCAACCACCAGCCCTACCTGTCCATCAACAACCCCAACTACGACGACGCCTGGAACTGGGGCACCGACTACGATATGGGCAAGAGCCTCATCTCCGACGCGGGCTATCCCGACGGCTTCGAGATGGACATGTGGATCGGCACCTCTGAACTGAACTCCGACGTGGGTGAAGCGGTAGGCTCCGCGTGGCAGGAAAACCTCGGCGTGAAGGTCAACTTCGTCAAGACCGAGTACGGCACATTCCGCCCCGGCCTCGTAGCGCGCACCAACCGCACGCCCTTCACCGGCTGCGGCGACGAGAACCACTCCAACTTCCCGTTCGACTGGGCGCACGGCTTCGTGATGAGCTCCATCAGCGCCGGCGGCTACGGCGTGGCGTTGGAAATCCCCTGGGCAGCGCGCATCTACCTCGCGATGGCAGGCGAGCCCGACCAGGCCGCCCGTGAAGAACTCGCCCGCGAGTTCTTCACCAACAACCGCCGCGAGGCGCTCTGCGTGGGCGTGTTCGAATTCCCCATCTGGCCCGCCTACGACCCCGGCGACATCGAGACCTGGGACCAGCGCCCCACAGCGCTTGGCAACATGGGCGGCATCAACAACATCCGCACAATCAAGCTGAAGTAACCCTTCCGCAAGACGGCGGATTCCCGTCAATCTGAAATCGCAGGCGTTCCCCTAACACCGGAGTGCCTGCGATAAACGCTAAACAACCACTATCGCCTGTCAACACTTGCCTCGCCCGTCGCAAGGGTTAACTGCCCGGCTGAACACCCGAACACCCGTGAACTTTCGCGGCGGCGTTTGGGAAGAACTTCAACTGACGAGAGGGTGCGATTTAGATGCTGCAATTTCTCATAAGACGAATTCTATTCGCTTTTCTGGCGCTAGTCGGCGCTACGCTGCTCACCTTCAGCCTGTCCAGAGCCGCCGGCGACCCGCGCTACCTCTACGCCCAAGAAGGCGGCTACGGCATCACGCAAGAACGCTGGGACGCCCTCGGCGAGGAACTCGGACTAGACAAGCCGATTATTTGGCAGTACGCCGTATGGCTCGGCAACATCCTCAGAGGCAACTGGCAGGACAGCCTCATCGACCGCAAAAGCGTCTTCGACAAGGTGATAACAAGCCTGCCCGTAACCCTGCGGCTCGCCTTCACCTCATTCGCTTTCGCATCCATCGTCGGCATACCGCTGGGCGTGCTGTCCGCCGTAAAGCGCGGCTCCCTCTTAGATATGCTCGGCCGCGGCTTCGCCCTGTTCGGACAGGCGCTGCCCGTTTTCTGGGTAGGCATTATGGGCATCCTCATATTCTCCGTCCAACTAGGCTGGCTGCCCAGCGCCACCCTCGGCGAGCGCGATAAAGGCATATTCCAATGGGAATACTACGTGCTTCCCACCATAACGCTAGGCTGGATCGCCGCCGCAAGCTACCTCAGGCTAGTGCGCTCCGCAATGCTCGAGATATTCGACTCCGAATTCATCAAGCTCGCGCGCGCCAAGGGCGTGTCCAACAACTCCGTCATTTGGAAGCACGGCTTCCGCAACGCACTCATAGCGCCGCTCACATTCTCAGCGCTGCTGCTAACCGGCTTCATCACCGGCGCGGTGGTAACCGAATCCATATTCGCCATTCCCGGACTCGGCAGACTGGCTTTCGGCTCCATCCAAGACAACGACTTCCCCGTGATGGTGGCGGTCGTGATGGTGTTCACCACCATGTACGTGGTGATGAACTTCCTGACCGATATGCTGTATGCGCTCATCGACCCGCGCATCCGATACTCCTAAACTAGGCTGTGAACAACTAAGGTGTCATCCTTATGGCTCAAGCAGAACTGTCGGCTGACCTGACCCGCGACTTGACCGAATCTACAAGCGGCGCTATCGGGTTCTGGAACAAAATCAAGCGCTGGCCCTTGGTGTCCATCGTGGTGCTGTCCCTGCTGGTGCTCACCGCAGTATTCGCCAATCAGATAGCGCCCCACAGCCCCATCAGCGCCGAACCCGACGACACCACGCTCGCGCCCTTCTGGTACGCCCCCGAAGTGGTGTCCGTGCAAGACCTGCCGCTCATCGTGGCGATTGACGGCGAACTCGCAGTCTCCGGCGTAACCGAATCCGCCCAGCGCTACGGCGTCGATCTCACCGATGTCAACATCGGCGACGCCCGCGATATTCGCGGCGCATTCAACGACCAAGCCGGCGTCAGAGCCACCGTTATGGAACTCGCCATCATCACCGAAGTGAAGCAGGTGGACGCCCCGGACGAACCCGACTACTGGGTGGATGTCAACCTTAACATCATCGACGCCGCCGCCGCCTACGAAGTGGACATATCGCTGGAGCAGCTCGCCGACCCGCTCTACGGCGGCACCGTCGTCAAGAGCGCATTCGCCGGGCAAGCCGGACTCGATGTGAAAGTCCAGGATGCCGCCGTGCCGCGCCCCGTGCTGCGCGATGTGGAAACCGCCGCCGCTCAATTCGGCGTGTTCATCCCGCCTGACCAACTCCGCAACGAAGAGGCGATAGTCGGAGCTTTCCTAGACCAGGCAAACCTGCGCGCCAAAGTTCGCATCCCCACATCCGACCACATCCTAGGCGGCGACAACATCGGGCGCGATCTGCTCAGCCGCATGATACACGGCGCGCGCGTATCGCTCATAGTAGTCGCCGTAGCGCTCACTAGCGGCTTGCTTGTGGGCGTCAGCATGGGACTCGTCGCCGGCTGGTTCGGCGGCCTCACCGACGAAATCATCATGCGCATCACCGACGTCTGGCTCGGAATGCCCTTCATCCTTGTGGCAATCGTGGTTGTCATCGCCATCGGGCAGACGTTCATCATCCTAATCGGCTTGCTTGCGCTGCTGTCCTGGACGCCGTTTGTCCGTAATGTGCGCGGCGAAGTGCTGTCCCTCAAGACGCGCGACTATGTCAGCCTAGCCAAGGTCGCGGGCGCTTCCACATTCCGCATAATGATCTGGCACCTGCTGCCCGGCGTCATTAACACCGTCATCGTCATCGCCACCCTGCGCGTAGGCCAGCTCATCCTCACCGAAGCCATTCTGAGCTACCTCGGCGCCGGCATCCCGCCGCCCACGCCCGCCTGGGGCGCAATGGTCAACGACGGCCGAAGCTACATCCAAGACGCTTGGTGGATTTCGTTCTTCCCCGGCATGTGCATATTCCTAGTCGTCATGTCCCTGAACTTCCTAGGCGACTGGATGCGCGATAGGTTCGACCCCCGCCTGCGTCAGCTCTAACCCACAGGCGCGCTGCCGCCGCCGCATCCGCCAACACACCCAAACCGCGAATGGCGCTCCGCTTGGGCTTGACCTTAAGCGAAGCGCCATTATAATTAGACTAACGCCCGTTGCTGCCGCCAATCGGGTTGACAAGCGAATCAAAGCCGCCAACGGCTGCATCGCATTGAACCAAGTTCACAATGCCGAAATCCGAAACAACATCTGAAACAGAGGTGATACGCTTATGACAAATGCCCCCGCTAAAACCCCACTCAGGCGCGCCGCTGCCCGCCTGCCCCTATACCTGTTGGCCGCCCTCACCCTGACAAGCCTGCTGCTAATGGCGTGCGGCGTGGAATCCGGCAACCGCCGCCCCGCACGCGACGACGAAGACAAGACCGGCGAGTTCCACCGCTCCCCCGTAGCCGCGCTCGAGCAGTTTCGCATCGACGTAGAGAAGTCCGAAGACGGCTGCTCCGCCGACCCCGCCGATGTAACCGTTCAGGACGGGCGGCGCGTCAGCCTTGGCATTCAGCTCACCGGCGGCGGCACAATCACCACCACCGGCACCGGATCCACCGCCTTCGAAGGCGAGCGCGAAAGCGCCACCTACGCAATTCCCGGACTTGGCATATCCGCTTCCGGCGGCGTGCTTGGCGCCGGCGTCACCGAGATCGACCTGGAACTGAGCTCCGGCAGACGCAGTACATATCAGTTCAACGTCAACGGCGCCGGCGCATTCGACATCCTCTGCGACGGCGAAAAGGTCGGCACATTCACCGTAACCGGCGGCTAATACCGCGCGCAAAGCAAGCCAAGTCCAACCCAACGCTTGCTTGTAACCAACGCAAAATGAGAGGGCAAGTCCAATTGAAGACTTGCCCTATCTGCTTGTTCTATCCGATGGGCGATGCGCCTATCGCCCCGCCCTTGCGCTTGGACGCCGCGCGCTACTCCGATATGGTTGCGAGGTCGACGCCCTGCTCCGCCGCGCTGCTGATGGTACTCCACGGCGTAATGCTGACCCAGTGATCCGGTTCGATCTCTTGCAGCGGCGGGCGGCTGTTGGCGTATTCGTGGCTCGGATCCACCTCAAGCGGCGTGCGCGTCATAAACACATCCCCCTCCGGCGGATCCACCGGCGAAACCACTTCGCCCGGCAGGATTATCTCTTCCCGCTGAATGTCCGGATGCGATGGCAGCGCCGCCGATAGCAGCGCATTCGTGTACAGATGCACAGGGTTGTTGAAGATGCTCTCCGTGTCCCCCATCTCCTGCACCACGCCCAGATACATCACCGCCATCCGGTCGCACATATACCGCACCGTTGCGAGGTTGTGCGCCACCATCAGATACGCCAGCCCGTGTTCCTGCTGCAAGTCCACCAGCAGGTTCATTATCTGCGCCCGAATGGACACATCCAGCGCGGACACCGGCTCGTCCAGCACGATGACCTTGGGGTTCAGCGAAAGCGCGCGCGCCACGCCGATGCGCTGTCGCTGACCGCCGCTGAATTCGTGCGGGAACAGCGACGCCTGATACGGCGGCAGTCCCACTTCCTGCAGCAGTTCCTGCACCCGTGAGCTAATCTGCTTCTTGGTCATCGTAGTGTTGACCTCAAGCGGCTCGCCAATGATGCTGCCGACGCGCATTCGCGGGTTCAGCGACGCCCAAGGATCCTGGAACACCGCTTGCACCGAACTTCGCAGCTCGCGCTTGCCTGCGCGGCTCATCTCAGCCACATCCTCGCCCTCGAAAAAGACCGTGCCTTCCGTCGGCTCTTCCAAGCCAAGCAGAACCTTGAGCGTAGTAGTCTTGCCGCAGCCCGACTCGCCCACCAGCCCCATCGTCTTGCCGCGCTCCACATCGAAGCTCACATCGTCCACCGCCTTCAGGATGCTCTTGTTGCGGCTGAAGAGCGAGTTGCCCACGGGAAACCACTTGCGCAGATGCCGCACCGATATGATGGCATCCGAGCTGCTGTCAACGCCGGGCGCTGACTCCACCCCGTAACGATTCGCCGTTGTGCCGTTTGTTGCCATTTCTCACCACCAAGCCTTTGTTTGTGTGTAATTCCGAATGATGCCGCGCGCCCGCCTATCGCATTAGTTGCGAATTGCGCCCCCACTTGTACTATGAGCTGTACCGAATTTGGAAGTCTTTGGAAGTCATATGGAAGTACTTGTCGAACTCCGCCACAGACGAGTGGCTGAGTTGCACCCAGTGATCCGGCTCGATCTCCACGAGCTCAGGCCGAATCTCGAAGTCCTTCTCAACCGCCGGCAGCGGCGAGCGATCCGCGAATGCGTCGCCCTCCGGCAGGTTGTACAGAAGCGGCGGCTGCCCCTCGATCTGCGCCAAGCGGCCGGTCTTCTCTTCCAGCTTCGGCACCGAGTTGATGAGCGCCTTTGTGTACTCATGCTTCGGATTGTTGAATATCGTGCGCACATCCGCATGCTCCACGATGCGCCCCGCGTACATCACCGCCACCCTATCGCACATCTTGGCGACGATGCCGAAGTCGTGCGTGATGAACATTATCGCCACGCCCGTATCTTCCTGAAGGTCTTTCAGCAGCCGCAGATACTGCGCCTGAATCGTAACATCCAGCGAAGTGGTCGGCTCGTCCGCGATTAGCACCTCAGGGTCGCAGGATATGCCGATTGCGCCCACAACGCGCTGCCGCATCCCGCCGCTAAGCTGATGCGGATAGTCGCGGATGCGCACCTCAGGCGCGGGAATGCGAACCTTGCGCAGCATCTCTACCACCTGTTCGCGCAGCGCCGGACCCTTCATGCTTTTGTGAATCTTGAGCGCCTCCCCCACCTGGTCGTCAATGTCGAACACAGGGTTTAGCGCCGTCATCGGATCCTGAAGCACCATAGCGATGCGGTTGCCCCGAACCTTCTCCATCTCTTTTTCGTCCAGCGCCAGCACATCGTCATCGTTCAGCAGCACCTGCCCGCCGACGATATGACCGGGCGGCGACGGAACAAGCCGCATAATGGACAGCGAGGTTACCGACTTGCCGGACCCCGATTCGCCCACAATGCCCAGCGTCTCGCCGCGCCGAAGCTGGAAACTCACCCCGTCCACCGCCTTCACCACGCCCCAGCGCGTTACGAAGTAGGTTCGCAGGTCTTGCACATCCAGGACTACATCGCCTTTGGAGCCGTTCGCAGTAGTCATGCTCAATCTCTCCTATGAATGTATGTCATTTGCGGAACCGCGCGCCGCGCCGTTCACAACCCGGTTCACCGCAGCCCAAAGCGTCCCTATTGCATAGAAAACGCGTCATATCTGACTATCCGAAACTGGTATGCAAACTATAGCCAATGCCCATAAAAAACGCAAGCCTGCCATATAAATCAGCGTTATCCCCGAAACATATCCCATCCCTTTATCCCCGTATAACGCTAACAGCGATATTCAATGCGCCGCCCTGTCCCGCGCTCCCGCTGCTGATATACTGACACCCTCAAACATCGGCTAATCCGATGCCAACCCGATTTGATTTTAAGGAGGCTTATCCATTATGAAGCGCGCAGGCAGAGACGTTCTCTACTTTGAAACCGGCCCCGACAACGCCCCCACCCTGTTCGTCGACCCCGGCGAAGAGTTTGAGGTGGAAACGCAGATGAACCGCGGCCCCTGGCTCGACACGCACCCCGACGGCGATAGGCTGCGCCAACTGCTGCGCGCCGGCAACCCCTCCAGCGGCTGCATCTACATCAACGGCGCAGAGCCGGGGCAGGCGCTGGTGGTTCACATCGGCGAGATCGACGTCGACCCCATCGGCTTCACCAACTTTCGCGGCGGCAACGGCGCTATGCCCGGCTGGATGGGCGACAGCGGCATAGGACGCCACCACAAAGTCGTCGAGATAGCCGACGGCTATATCCTATGGAGCGACGCCCTCAAAATTCCGATTGCGCCGATGCTGGGCGTGGTAGGCGTCGCGCCCAAATACACCCGCCGCTCAAACGCATGGGCGGGCGAATGGGGCGGCAACTTCGACATCCAAGAGGTAACTGCCGGCGCAAGCGTATGGCTGCCCGTCAACGTCCCCGGCGCGCTGCTGCACATCGGCGATATGCACGCGCGGCAGGGCGACGGCGAAATCTGCGGCGCCGGCGGCATCGAGACCGGCGGCAGAGCGCGTATCCGCTGCGAACTTGCGCCCCTGCCCGCCGCCATGACCTGGCCGCGCATCACCGACGACGCCTACATAATGACCACCGCAATGGCGCGCCCCGCCGAAGACGCCTTTCGCATGGCGCTGTCCGAAATGATCCTGTGGCTTGAAGCCGACTACGGCTTCACACGCGGCGAAGCCTACCTATTCCTAGGGCAAGTGCTGGAAGCGCGCTGCACCCAATTCGTCAACCCCACCTTCAGCTACGTCGCGAAAGTGCATCGCAAGTACCTGCCGTCATAAGCCAATCCCCGCTATCCGATACGCCCGACTGATAGGAAGGTGAACGCTACATTGGAGCAACGCAGACACGCCCCAAACGACGAGCGCGAATCTATGTGGAGCGTCTCCAAGCGATTCGCGAAAGTGTACTTTGCGCTATTCAGCGCCATCGGAACACTCGGCATCGCTTGGACTATCTGGTATGAGACGGTCCACAACAGCGCCGGAAAATCGTGGTATGATGTCGTTGACGGCATCATCCAAAAGTTCCCGCCGGTCATACTAGGCGCGGCATTCATCAGCTTCGTAATAACGGAGGCGCTTGTGGTTCTATACTCCATCTACCGCGACAGAATGGAAAAGAAATGGGAGAAGATCTTCGCCGAAGGCGTTGCCGAGGGCGAAGCGCGAGGTATCGCAGAAGGCGAAGCGCGGGGTATCGCCGAGGGCGAAGCGCGAGGCAAGGCGCAAGGCGTAGCCGAAGGCATCGCGCTGATCGAAGACTACTATCGCCGCAAAGCCGACGCCGAAGCGCGCGGCGAACCCTTCGACGAGCCCTACCCCGGCGCTGACAACAACAACGGCATCGACAACGACGACAACGGCGCTAACAACAAGAACGGTGCCGACAACAAAAACGGAACCGCCGGCGAATAAACTGCTTGACTCATGGATGCGGCGCGCCGCCCGGCCGGCGCCGCCGCATCCATAGCCCTACAACCCCGCCGCCAACCTCTTCGCTTTCGCAACAATCTCCGACGACATGCGGGGAGACGCGCTTATGATCATCAAGGCGTCCTTAGCGCGCCCTTCCCGGATGATTCTGCGCGCGTTGCTTACGCGAGTTGGAGAAGCCTTTTCTTTATAACGCCTATCTCGCATCAGTATTTCGGCAACATCTTCGATTGACAATGACGTGTCGTCAAACTTGCAGAAGTAAGTGACGAAACATTTCTTGCCGATGGATCGCAACGTCCTATCCAATTGTTGGTCGTTCATCTTTTGCCCCCTATCCGAAGCTTATGAATAAATCGCCCGCCTCCGATACCTAGCCGCCCCCGGCCGCCTCGCCCGACGCCTCCCCCCTCGACACCCGCCGCCGCTCCCCCAATATCCCGTTCGGCCGCACCACGATGACCGCCACCAGCAGGAAGCCTATCATGAAGAAGCGCAAGTCCGGATCGCTCAATCCCCACGGCAGAAACTGCGTCCCGCTCCATATCCCCCACACCACAAACGCCCCCAGTATCGCCCCCAAGTTGTTGCCGCTGCCGCCTATCATCAGCATCACCCAGATGATGAACGTCGCCACCAGCGGGTCGAACACCGTCGGATCCACATAGCGAAAGCCGTGCGCGAACAGCGCCCCGCCTATCCCCATCACCGCCGCCCCCAGTATGAACGCCTGCAGCTTGAAGTGAAACACATTCTTGCCGCTTGCCGCCGCCGCCGTTTCGTCTTCCCGTATCGCGCGCAGCACTCGCCCCCACGGCGAACTTATCGCCCGCTGAACCGCTATGTACAGCGCCCCCAGCACAATCATCACCACCGCGAAATAGACTATTTCATAGCTCTGCGGATCCACCAAATCCTCCAAGAACTTAGGGATGTTGTACAGCCCGCGCGAGCCGTTGGCGAGCCACTTTTCGTTCAGGAATATCAGCCGCACGCTCTCCGCTATCCCCAGCGTGGATATGGCGAGGTAGTCGTCGCGCAATCGCAGCGTGATAGCCCCCACGATGAGCGCCACCACAGCGCACACCGCCGCCGCGCCCGCAAGCGCCGCCACGAACCACAAGTCTATTCCCAAATCCAACACGACCGCCAAATTGCCGCCGAACTTGAAATCCTCGAACAGTTCGGCCGATGGCGGCGCAGTGGTCAGCAGCGCCGATGTGTACGCCCCAAGCGCATAGAAGCCCGCTATGCCTATGTTGAACAGCCCCGTGTATCCCCAATGCACATTCAGCCCAAGCGTGAATATGCCGTAGATGCCCGCAAGCACGCCCAACCCGGCAAGAAAGTAGATAATATCCATCTAGGCGTTCCTATCCCCGAATAGCCCCTGAGGACGCAGCAGCAGCGCTCCCAGCATTATCGTGAACGCGATCGCGGGCTTGTACGCGGGCGAAACCCACTCCGTCGCCGCCTCCATCGACACCCCGATTAGCAGCCCGCCCGCAAGCGCTCCCCACGGCTTGCCTATGCCGCCCAGCGTTACCGCCGCGAACAACGGAATAAGCACCTTCCAACCCGAATGCGGCAGCAGCTGCGCCTGCGACACCGCCAGCAGCGTCCCCGCTATTGCTGCGTATGCCGCCGCGATTGCCCATGTCCAGTAGATTATCCGCGTGGTGTTTATGCCGCTCACCCGCGCAAGCTCCATATTGTCCGATGTAGCCCGCATCGCCTTGCCCGTGCGCGTTCTGTTCAAGAACAAGTACAGCGCCAACACCAGTATCACCGCCATCAGCCCCAAAAACAGATTGTCCGGCGGCACCCGTATATCGAACGGCAGCGCCGCGGCGGCCCCTATCGGTATGTCAAACTCGATGTGATAGAACGGCTTGGACTCGCGCGGGTATCTTGTGGGATCCGTCCCCCATATCACCTGCACGATGCCGCGCATCGCGATGGCTATCCCCAGCGATACCATCGCCATCATCACGAGGTTGCTGCCCTGAGCGCGCAGACGGCGATACACCAGCAAGTCCATCAGCAGCGCCATGCCGATTACCGCCGCCATCGCCACCGGCAGCGCAAGCAGCAGCGGATAGCCGAATGTGAACGGCCCAAATCCGGCCGAATCTATCCCAAGCGGCGGAAACACCACCGTCAGCATAAACAGCGTGGCGTATGCCCCCAGTGTCATATACTCGCCGTGCGCCACATGCGCGAAGCGCAGTATGCTGTATATCAGCGTTATGCCGATTGCGCCCAGCGCGATGACGCTGCCCAGCAGCAGCCCGTTGATGACCTTGCCCGGCGCCGCCAACGCCACCACAACCGCAACCGCTGCGCCCGCCGCGAGCCAAATCACGTCGCCGCGCCCCGCGATCTGCATCCGCGCCGCTATAGTCTGCATTGACATACCGCGCTATCCCCTAACTGCCGCGCGCTTAAACGCCCAAAACTCAAAGCCTATTTGCGCCAAACCTATTGCGCCAAGCCAGCCTAGCCTAGCGCCTAACTGCCGCTGCCTAAAACTCAAAACCTATCGCGATAAGACCGCCAAGCCTATCCCCCAAGATACAGCCGCCCAACCTCAGGATTGTCCAACAGGTTTTGAGCGCTGCCTTCTATCTGATTTTCGCCGCCCGCAAGCACATACCCGCGGTCCGACATCGCCAGCGCCGAGCGCGCGTTCTGCTCCACCACCAGTATCGCGACGCCCGATTGCCGAATTTCGGTCAGCCGCTCAAATATCACCTGCACCATAATCGGCGACAGCCCGGCCGACGGTTCGTCCAGCAGCAGCAGGCGCGGCTGAAGCATCAGCGCCCGCCCGAATGCCAGCATCTGCCGCTGCCCCCCGGACAGGCTGCCCGCCCGCTGCCGCCGGCTGCGCCGCAAGTCCGGGAACATATCGTACATCTCTGCTATGCGCCCCGCGGCGCCGCCGCTATCTACGAAAGCGCCCATCTCAAGGTTCTCTTCTATCGTCAGCGACGGAAATATGTTGTCCGTCTGCGGCACATACGACATCCCCATCCGTATCAGCCGCTCGGTGGGCATTCCCGTTATGTTCGTTTCCTCAAAGAACACATCCCCCCGCTTGGGCGTCAGCAGCCCGAACACCGTTTTCATAAGCGTCGACTTGCCGCACCCGTTCGGCCCTATAATTGTTACGAACTCGCCCGGCTCCACGCGCACCGAAACCCCGTGCAGTATCTCGGTTTCCCCATATCCCGCGAAAACGTCGGCCGCCTGCAGTATGCTCATCAAAACGCCCCGACCGAGCCGCCCAAATAGGCGTCAAGCACCGCCGGGTTGCGCTGCACCTCCTGCGGCGTCCCCTCCGCCAGCTTCGTCCCCGCGTTCATCACGATTATCGGATTGCACAGGCTCATCACCAAGTCCATATCGTGCTCGATAATGAGTATCGTTACGCCCGTCTCTTGCTGCGTGCGCCGTATGTCGTCAACCAACGCGTTCATCAGCGTGGGGTTGACGCCCGCCCCCGGCTCGTCAAGCAGTATCATCTCAGGCTTCGCCATAAGCATCCTGCCCAACTCCAAAAGCTTCTTCTGTCCCCCCGACAGATTGGCGGCGTATTCGTCTTTCAGATGTATCAGGTTCAGAAAGTCCAACACCTCAAGCGCCTGCCGCTCAACCGCCCGCTCCTCCGACGACACCCGCCAAGGCATCAGCCACGCCGCCCACAGCCGCTCCCCGCGCTGACCGCCCGGCACCAGCATCAGGTTCTCCAGCACGCTCATCCGCTTGAACTCGCGCGGTATCTGAAACGTGCGCACAAGCCCCGTCCGAAAAGTCTGATGCGGCGACAGCCCCTCGATCCGCCTGCCCATAAAGGTTATAGCGCCGCCCGTCGGCTTGAGAAACCCCGTAACCAGGTTGAACAGCGTAGTCTTGCCCGCTCCGTTAGGCCCGATAAGCCCCGTGATTGTGCCGCGCCGCACATCGAAAGAGCAGTCGTCGACCGCATGCACGCCCCCGAAATCCTTCACAAGATTGCGAACCTGCAGTATAGCCGCCCCCGCATCCCGCCCCGCATCAGCGCCCGCATCCATAGCCATCGACAATTCGCCCCTTTATCTAGCCTACCTAGCCCAAGCCGCCGCCGCAAAAGTGTACCAACGCCCCTATGCCCCGTCAAACCGCGCTTGCCCCACTTTGCGCCCCTGCGCCTTTGCGTTAATCTGAAGCTCAAGCCCTCGGCCGTATCGTAACCCGAAACCGCCGCATCGCGCACGTCGGCGCAAGCTCCCGCACCGCCGCAATCACCGCGCTCTGCCATCCATCGCCGTCCGCAATCGCCGCCCCCGCCGTCGGAGCCGCCGCATCGCCGTCCATATACACCCGCCCCAACGGTTCGTTCCCCTCCGAATACACGAACCACACCGCCGAAACCGCCGCCGTCTGCTGCTGCATCGCCATTCCGTCTTATGCCCCCGTCCGTCGCGTTCAACACTGCGTATCAGTACGCCGCCGCCCGCTTACACCGCTTGCCCCGCGCGCTACTGCGCCGTTACGCCCCCGTCTATCACTAGCTCCGACCCCGTAACATACTCCGAATCGTCCGACGCCAAATACAGCATCCCCTGCGCCAATTCCCCCGGCTGCCCCAACCGCCCCATCGGTATGCGCGCAAGCGTCGCCCGGTGATTCTCCGGATCGCTCTGGCTAACCCGCGTCATCGGCGTTTCGCAGAACCCCGGATGTATCGAGTTCACCCGAATGTTTTCGGCGGCGTACTGAATAGCCGCCGACTTGGTCAGGATGCGCACCGCCCCCTTCGCCGCATGGTACGCCGTGGATGTTTGGCTGCCCACAAGCCCGTATATGGACGACACATTGATGATAGACCCGCCGCCCGCCTTTCGCATCTCAGGGATGGCGTGCTTCATCCCCAGAAAAGCGCCCTTGGCGTGTACATCCATCTGCCCGTCCCACACCCCTTCGCTTGTATCCTCAACCCGCTGCCGCCCGCCTGTGCCGGCGTTGTTTATCAGTATGTCCAACCGCCCGTATGTGTCCACCGTCAGTTTGACCGCCGCCCGCCAATCATCCTCGCTTGTAACATCCAAGCGCGTGAACACCGCGTCATGCCCCTGTTCCCTCAGCTGCGCCGCCGTGCGCCGTCCCATATCCTCGTTTATGTCCCCCAGCGCCAGCTTCGCCCCCTCGCCCGCGAACAGCCACGCCGCCGCGCCACCGAACCCCATCAGCTCGCCCTGAACGCCCGCCGCCGCTCCCGTTATCAGCGCAATCTTTCCCGCAAGTCGCATCGTCCATATCCTCCATTCAATTCGCCTCGCCCGCCTATGCGTCGAGAGTTCGGATAAAAATAGCAATCGCATTCCCGCAATGCGCGCATCCCAACCTATTCTACCCCCCTCCTTTGCGCCCCTGCGCCTTTGCGTTAATCGTTATGCCCCACGCCTTTGCGTTAAAAGCCTGCCCCCGCACGCCCGCTAATCATCGTCCCCCAAAAACGTGCGGCTGAATATCGTCTCCATAGACCCGTGTATCTTGAACACCACCCGCCACATCAGCGCCACCAGCCCCAGCAGCATCACCACCGCTATCGGCGTGGAAAAGCTCCCGATTATCACCAACCGCGATATGAACGGCAGGCTCATCACCGCCAGCGCCCCTATCATAAGTATCAGTATCCCATATTGCAAAATATCGTGCAGATCCGCCTTTCCCAAGTGAAAGTCCGTCCCCCGCAGCAGCGAAAAGTGAGACGCTTCCAAATGCAGTATGTACGTCGAAAGTTCGTCCGTCATTCGCGCAAGCGCCCGCCATATGAATATCGACGGCGGTATGCAGAACGCCACCACTATGCAGCTCACCGCAAGCCCCAGTATCCCTTCCCGCAGATTGAGCGTCTGCGCCAAATCGTCGGCGTAGTTCAGCGAGAATGTCCCCATGCTTATTATGAACACCATCACCCCGGAGTTCACGATGATAACCCGCCCCGACCGCCGCATCAGCCGCGCCAATTCGCTGCGCTCCAGCCCCACCACCGCGCGCATCGAGATTAGCAGATTGGACAAGTTCCCCACATACTGCCGCAGCAAGCGGGGCGACCGCCGCTCCAAGAACCGGCCCACATGCGGCGCAGACCGCGACAGCGACGGGTAGAACATCGACGTTATCGCAGACGCCGCCGCAACCACCGGATACAGAAACGCGCTCACTACCCCGTGATCCGCCCCCACCTTGGTCATCGCCAGTGAAAACTCCCCCAGCTGCGGCGATCCCATCCCCACGCTAAGCGAAGTCTTGCCGTCGTGTCCCGCTATAAAAGTCCCCAATGTCAGCGCCACCGTCTTGCCCGCCATAAACACCGCCGCGATTATCAGCGACGGCGCTATGAACTCCGCCAGCAGCGACAAGTCTATCAGCATCCCGATTGATATGAAGAACAGCGCCGCGAACACATCCCGCACCGGCGTCATTGTAGCCGTCAGCTCCTCCGAATGCTCCGAATCCCCCAGCACCGTCCCTATGATGAAAGCCCCCGCAGCAGCCGATGTCCCTAGTATCTCGCCTATCAGCGCCAGCCCAAAGCACATAGCGAGACTTATTATCAGCAGCGCCTCCCGCGACTCGAACCGCGCCACAAAGTTGATAATGCGCGGCGCAAGCAGCGCTCCGGCGAACAGCGCGCACAGAAAGAATATCCCCAAATTGGTCATCAAATTCGCGATTTCGCCGACGCTCGCCGTCCCGCTTGTG
Organism: Dehalococcoidia bacterium; assembly: GCA_965203895.1. Classification (GTDB taxonomy): domain Bacteria; phylum Chloroflexota; class Dehalococcoidia; order Lucifugimonadales; family JADFKI01; genus Bin90. The sequence goes on from CBDBDI010000003.1 coordinate 1,980,277, forward strand.
GCAACTCCGGACAGCACGCTCAGCAGCAGCACCGCCGCGAAATCCTCCACCACCAATATCCCCACGATGAGCCGCCCGTGCGTCTCCAGCAGCGTCCCGCTGTCCCGCAGCACCTTCACGATAATCGCCGAACTGCTGATAGACAGTGCCGCCCCCAAAAATATCGCCTCCGTCGCGCTCCAACCCAGCAGCGTCGCCACCTCATAACCCATCGCAAGCATCGACACAATCCCGATTGTGCCGATGAGAACCACCCGCAGCCCCATCTGCCGTATGCGGCTCCAACCGAACTCCATCCCAAGCGCGAACAGCAGCAGCACAAGCCCCGTGTCCGCCATAACCCGTATGATTTCGGTATCCGATATAAACGCCGGCAGCCCGATAAGCGGCAGCGTGAACGGCCCCACTATCAGCCCCGCTATCAGATACCCAAGCACCGGCGGCTGCTTAATCCAGCGAAACACCACAATCGTAACGCTGGCAAGCCCCATAATAATGGCGAAGTCCCGAACAATTTCCGAGTGTTCCACAAGCCCAACCTCAGATGCGCCTGCCGTCTCTTACAACGATAGCCCGCCCCACAGCGCACTAGCCGCCATTATAGCAAGCAGATCGCATTGTGTCAGGACAACCGCCGCCCACTTTCTTTGCTCCCCCAAAATGCCTTTGCGCCAAAAATCCCCGCCGATTTCCCCTCAAATTACCCATTTTACCCCTTGACACACCCGTTCTGTTTATTATAATAGAGCGCATGACCATCGACGCAACCATTCAACGCCTCACCGGAGACGGCGAAATCATCGCCCAGTTCCTTGTAGATACCCTACAAGGCTACACCCGCGACGCCACCGTCAGCCACCGCCTCAAGTCCGCCGAGTGGCTTACCGCGTTCGGCCGCCTCATCCCCGAATCAGCCATCCCCAAATCAGCCTCCATTCGCCCACGCCCCAAGTCCGAACCCAAGCCGGACAAGCCGGACAAGCTCGACAAAAAGCCCAAGGTTACCGAAAAGCAAATCCTGCACTTCGACATCGCCCGTCTCATCAAGCAAGAGACCAACGACGGCGAAACCATCATCGAATTCCTAATCAGGGTAATCTCCAAGATTGAGGAAACAGGCGAAAACTTCACCCCCGCCGTAAGAATGCGCGCCGCCAAAGAACTCCTAATCAGAGGATTCGGCGGCACAATCCCCGGCGTCCGCCGCATCCTATCCGGCAAAACCGAAGACCTCGACTCATATCTCTCCAAGATTGTGCGCGAATACACCAACTACGGCGCCGATTCCATACGCTTCCTAGTAGAGACGATGGAAAACAAAGACCCCGAGGCCGAATCCAGAGGCGCCGCAAGCTTTATCAAGCTCATGCGCATGCGCCCCAGAACCAAGCCCGCCGAAGGCTTCACCGCCTCCCACCGCGTTTGGGCCGCATGCGAACTGCTGCGCCGCGCATACGACATCAAGACCGACCACATCACCTACGAAGACATCCAGGCGTATTGGAGCGCCCGCATGCCCGCCGACGCCCGCAAAGACGACCCCGACAGCCCCGCGGCCAGCCTCAAGGGTTTCACCCCCGAATACCTCGAACTCCAAGCAGCCAAAATGCGCGACGCCGCCGAGCAACCCGCCGACGCCGCGAACATCGACGCCCACGCCAGTGAACAGCGCGATGCCGACAAGCAGCCCGTCGGTAACCCCGGACTCGCCGACGGTGAGCAACCCGCCGACGCCAACACGCCGTCAGACACTCCTAGCCGCGCCGCCCGCCGCCGCGAACAGCGCGCCGAGCGCAAAACCCTAAAGCGCATCCCCCTCTTCCCCAATCGCCGCCGCACCCGCGAAGACGTAGCGGAAATGTTAGCCTTCAAAGCCGAACTAGAATCCAGGCGCCCCGCAGCCTTCGAATTCCAACGCCGCCAATCCGAAAAGCGCAAAGCCGCCGCCGCCCAAAATATCGCAGTCTCACAAAAGAGCGCCAACGAACAACGCGACGCCGTCAAGCAGCCCGCCGCCGCCACAGAAAAGAGCGCCGTCGCCGAAAAGCCCGCCGACGGTGAGCAATTTGCCGCCGCCGAAAATATCGCAGTCTCAGAAAAGAGCGCCGACGAACAGCGTGATAACGCCAAGCAACCCGTCGTCGACGCCAAAAAGCGCAACGCCGCCGCCGAAAATCCCGATGTTGCCTCCAAACAGCCCGACGCCGATGCCGAAAAGCCCGCTGCCGCCGCCGAAAATCCCGCCGACGCCAACACGCCGTCAGCCAACCCCGGCAACCCGGGCAGAGCCGCCCGCCGCCGCCAAAAGCGCGCCGACCGCAAAGCCCAAAAGCGCGCTGTCAGTGAGCAACCCGCCGCTGCCGCGAATATCGCCGCCACCGAAAAGCCTGACGCCGCCAAGCAACCCGCCGACGCCGACAAAAAGCCCGCCGACGCCAACCCGCCGTCAGACACCCTTAGCCGCGCCGCCCGCCGCCGCCAAAAGCGCGCAGCCCGCAAAGCCCAAAAGCGCAAAGCCGCCGCCAATAACCACGGCAGCGCCAACAACAACGCCAACGGCAAGCCGCGCAGCAACGGCAGCGCCAACACGCCCGCCGCCAACCCCATGCCGCAAGCCATCCACGCCACCGACATCGACGAAAACACCGTAGTCTTCTCGCACGAACCCCTATCCATCGAAGAGTGGAAGCGCTTGCGAAAAACCCTCGCCCGCCCCGACGACATCCCCGCAAACGCCCGTAGTCCCTAAACCCCTCTGCGCCCAAAATCCTACTTCCCCTTTGCGCCCCTGCGCCTTTGCGTTAAATACCTTACGCAGACCCGGCCCCTTGTGTCAAAAATCGCGCGGCGCAATGATGCTGTTCGCCTTGATTATCAGGTAAATGTCCATTCCCGGCCGCAGCGCCAGCGTGCGCAGCGAACTCATCGTAATCTCCGCCACGATGCGCGCGCCTACATCGGCATGCACCATCACGCGCCCCTCGATCGCGTGTATCTCGGCAACGCGCGCCTTGACGATGTTCAGCGCGCTAATCTGTGATGGCATACCCCGCGATAGGATGATGTCCCCCGCGCGTATGGACACCGTCGCCGATTCGCCCACGCCGCGCAATGTCCCCGCCGCAAGCAGGCGCGCCGATCCGACTTGCAATTCGGTTAGCCCGTCATCCTCAAAGCGCTTGACTATCCTTGCGTCCAGCAGGTTTTCCAGCGTGGCGTAGTCGGCGACCGCCGCAACCGCCGGCAGCGCCAGCGTGTCTATCGCGCGCCCGAAGCCCGCCGCGCGGCCGTTCAGCAGCGCCAGCGCATCGTCCGCAAGCGCGATTACTTCCGATATGGAGTGCGATACATACACCATCGGGATGCCGAGTTCGCGGCGTATGCGCTTGAGGTAGCCGATGATGACGCCGCGCAGTCCGCCATCAAGCGATGCGAGCGGTTCGTCCAGCAGCAGCAGTCGGGGCGAAGTGGCGAGCGCTCTTGCCAGCGCGACGCGCTGCCGCTCGCCGCCGGACAGGTTGCGCACGCCGCGATCCAGCAGCGGCTCCAATCGCAGCAACTCGATCAGATGCGCCGGCTCGATTCGTTCCCCGCCGCGCGGCGTCAGTTTATAGCCGTAGTGGATGTTGTCGGCGACGCTCATATGGGGGAAGAGCGCCGAGTTCTGGAACACATAGCCGAAGCGCCGCTTTTCGGGCGGGGTATGCGTCCGCCGCCGCGCGGAGTACAGCGTATCGCCGTCAAAGACGATTTCGCCATCGTCCGGGCGCATAAGTCCCGCAATGGAGTTGAGCAGCGTGGATTTGCCGCTGCCCGACGGGCCGAATATCGCGGTAACGCCGCGCCCGAACTGCGCCTCGCAGTCCAGCGCGAAGCCGTCAAACCGCTTGCGTACTCTAAATTGCAGCAGAGGATTGTCCATATGCCGTATCACTCCCGCATAGCCCTGCTGAGCAGCCGATTGTGCAGCAGCAGCGTGGCCACCGCAAGCCCCACTGATACGGCTATCAGACGGATGGCGAGCGCGTCGTCCCCCGCTATGACGCGCGAGTATATCGCAAGCGGCAAGGTCTGCGTTTTGCCGGGGATGCTGCCCGCGACTATGATGGTAGCGCCGAATTCGCTGACAGCGCGCACGAAGCCCAGCAGCGTCCCCGCCAGTATGCCGCGATACGCCAGCGGGATGGTGATGGTGAGCGCCGCCCGCAACGCGCCCGCGCCGAGGCTGCGCGCCGCCATCTCAAGGCGCTCATCCACTTCGCCCATCGCAATCATGATGGAGCGCGCCATAAGGGGGAAGGACACCACCGCTGCCGCAAGCGCCGCCGCGAACCAGGTGAACACAACCTCTATGCCCAAGCGATCCAGCAGTCCGCCCAAAGCGCCGTTCTTGCCAAGCAGCAGCAGCAGCGCGTAGCCCACCACCACCGGCGGCACGGCAAGCGGCAATGACACCAGCGCATCCACCACGAGCCGCCCGCGTATCCGACGCTTGACGATGAGCCAGCTTACGCACAACGCGACGGGCAGGTTGATTGCCGTCCCCACAACCGCAACCTGCAGCGTCAACCCAACGATTTGCAGCATATCCAAGTTCTGCCAAGCCCCCGCATATCGCGCTTGCGCCGCCGCCTAGTTCAGCGGCGTAAAGCCGTGTTTGCGGAATATGGCGCTCGCCGCATCGCTCTGCAGGAACGCCAGGAACGCCGCCGCATCACCGTCCGAATTATCGCCCACAAGCGCCGCCGGATACACCACATCGGGGTAGGCGTCCGTCGGCACAATGTCCAGCAGCGCCAGGTCGGGCGCAATCTTGGCGTCCGTTTGATACACGAATGCGGCGTCGGCGTTGCCGGTCTGGACATAGGCGAGGATGGAGCGCACATCGTTGCCGAACAGCAGGCGCGGCTGAAGCGCGTCCCACAGCGCGAGGTTTTGGAGCGCGGTCTTGGCGTAGTTGCCGGCGGGCGAAATCTGCGGATCGGTGATGGCGATGCGCCTAAGTTCGGATGTCGGCAGTTCGTCGATACTATCCGGGTGCGCTATGTCCGCCGCCGCCGCAAGCACGATTTTGTTGGACATAAGCGGCACGGCAGCGTCCGCCGCGATATGGCCGCCTGCCGCCAGAAAGTCCATTGGGGGCTTGCCGGCGGCAATGTACACGTCGGCAGGGGCGCCGCTGGCAATCTGCTGCGCCAGCGCCTGCGACGGGCCGTAGCTCACCGAAACCTTTGCGCCGCCCATAGCCTCGAACGCCGCCGCCGCTTCCGCCATTGCGTCGGTGAGGCTCGCCGCCGCGAACACAAGCAGTTCGTCTTGAGCGTCATCTTGCGCCGAACACGCCGCCATAGCCGCCGCGCACAGGATAAGTAGCAACGCCGTCAATCGTCTAGTCATAGGCATAGGCAAACATTTTCGCACTTTCGCAAGCCGTCGGACAACGCATAGGGCGGCGCATCGGTTACCCAAACGGCTTGGCGCGCGCTATAATCCGACGGGCGGTATGAGCGTCTTATTGGGAATCCGCGGCATCATATCTGACTGCATCGACTAGCGCGCTATAATCCGACATGTGATATGAGTATGTTATGAGTGAATATATTATGGGTGAACAGAGGGCAAGATATGCGGCAACCCGGCGGCGGCCACCGCGATCCGGAGCAGCTGGCGCGCATCGTGGCGGAGGCGACGCAGGCGATAGCGGCGGATCCCTCGGACGCGGCGGCGCTCTTTCGGCGGGGCAACGCCTACTCCAATCAGGGCGATTACGAAGCGGCGAAAGCCGATCTGACGCGTGTCATCGCGCTGGAGCCGGCGCACAGCATAGCGTACAACAACCGCGGGATGGCGCATCTGTGCTTGGGCGAGATACGGGACGCTATCGCTGACCTGGACAGGGCGATTGCGCTGGATCCCGAATACCGCGACGCCTATCATAATCGCGGGCTTGCGTTGTCCGACGATGGATCGCCGGATGAGGCGCTGGCGGATATGACGCGCGCGCTGGATCTGGACCCTAGTTTTTGGAGCGCATACCGCCACCGCGCGATACTGTACGCAATGAAGGGCGATCACGCCGCGAGCTACCGCGACTACATCAAGGCGCGCGAAAACGGGTGGTAGCGCTGTCGCGTCGTGTCTGCGCGGCTGCGGCTACGCTCAGCGCATTCGGCGGATACGCAAGCGGCTGCCCGTGGCGCTATCGCGTCGTATCTGCGTCGTTGCCGTTACAGCGTCCGCAGGCGGGGTATGGAGAGTTCGCCGCAGATGTCGTCGAACCACTCGATCACCTCTTTGTGCAGCGGTATGCCGTTGGCGCGCCTGTCTTGTATCTCTTCGTGTTCGGACAAGCCCGGATACAGCACGCGGTCGTGTCCCGGGGCGGGCGGAGTGTCGCGCAGCAGCTGCAGCATCTTGTCCATGCGCTCTTTGAAAGCGTCCACGTCGGTGAACGCCGCGATGTTGAACGCCGCGAAAGAGTGCTTGGAGCCGCCGTCGGGGTCGACCATGCTGGGCAACGCGCCGGACAGCATAGTCCCCAGCACTTCGGACATTAGCGCAAGCCCGTAGCCCTTGTGGGAGCCGAGTTCGCGCGTGCCGCCCATAGGCAGGTGCCAGTATTCGCCGCGCCCGCGCACATCGGTCTCTTCCATAATCGGCCTGCCGTCGGCGTCGGTGACCCAGCCGGGCAGCAGCGTTGCGCCAACCCTGCGCGCAAGGCCGAGCTTGTTGCCGGCAACATTGGAGGTAGCGGCGTCGAACAGGAAGGGCGGTTCGGTCTTGGCGGGCGCCGCAACGGCTATGGGATTGGTGCCGAGTCGTCCGACTGCGCCGAATGTGGGGACAACCTGGGCGCCGCCGGCGGTGGTGACGAAGCCCACCATATCTTGTTCGGCGGCTATCATGGCGTGGTGACCGATGCCGCCGGAGTGCCCGGCGTTGAACATCGTAACCACGCCTACGCCGTAGGTTCGCGCCTTCTCGATCGCCATTTCCATCGCTTTGGGGCCGAGTATGACCGCAAGGCCGCGGTCGGCGTCCATAACGGCGGTGGCGGGCGCTTCGCTGACGATGCGCCAATCGGGGCGTGGGTTGAGGCTGCCTTCGTTGTACTGCTGCACGTATGCGCGCAGCATATTGGATACGCCGTGCGTTTCCACGCCGCGCAGGTCGGTCATGGTCAGCACATCGGCGCCGAGCTCTGCGTCGCCGGCGTCCACACCCATCTTCTCGAACACTGCGGCGACGGTTTCGCGCAGCGAGTCTTCGGGGACGCGCACTTGGTCGTCGGCGGGCACCTTGAATCGTTCAAGCATTTTCGTTTCCTTTCCGTATGTGATATGCAATATGCAGGATAAGCAGGCAGGTTTTGCCTCAGTTGTCTTCGTCGGGGCGGGCGCTGCGTCTTAGCGCGTCGAGTTCGGCGCGCAGGCGGCGGGTTTCGGCTTCGGCTTGTTGGCGAGCTAGGGCTTCTTGCTGGGCGCGCTGTTCGGCTTGCTCTGCGCGGGCTTGGGCTTGTTGGCGAGCTAGGGCTTCTTGGTCTGCACGCTGTTCGGCTTGTTGGCGAGCTTGGGCTTCTTGGTCTGCGCGGGATTCGGCTTGTTCGGCGCGGGTTTGGGCTTGCTGGCGTGCGTGGGCTTCTTGGGCGGCGAGTGTTTCGGCGAATTCTGCGATTATTTCGGCGGATTCGGCGCGGTTTTCGGCCTGGACGGCGCGCAGTTCGGCACGCTGACGCTCATACGCCTCAAGCTCGGCGCGCTGATACTCTTCGTCGTGCGTGCGCAGGAATTGCTCAGACTTGGGGTCGAACCAGCGCAGTTGACGCTCATCCCAGTACACCCACAAGCCCAAGACTTCGCTGTACCCGCGGTAAGTCCTATCGCCTACCACTTGTATCTCGATGGGTTCGTACTTGCCCTCGACTAGGCGGTCGCCCGCCAGCGCTACTTCATGGAAGAAGCCGCCGCTTGGGTCAAAGCGCCAGTATTCGGGGATGCCGTAACTTGCGTAGTCGTCGCGCTTGTCGGTGTAGTCCACCACGCCGGTGCTTTCGGACGCTACCTCCAGCACGAAATCGGGCGGCTTGCCTTGCGACAGTATGGAGTAGCCTTTCTGCCGTATGAGCAGATCGCGGTCGCAGTCGAAGGTCACGATGAGGTCGGGTTTGCGGTTTTCGCGGCGTATAGTCGCATAGGGCGATATGGGGACTTCGCTCAGTACGAAAGTGCTTTCGTAGTTGCCGAAGTGGATGGCGAGCGAGCGCATATGCGAGGGTTCGTGCAGGAATATGGGGTTGTTCATATCGCCTCGCGGGGGATATTCGGGGAATACGGCAAGGTATTCGGCAGGTTCGGCTTGCTTGGGAACATCTTGCTTTGGTGGGGCGATTAGTTTGGTGGTCATGGGCGGCCTCTATGTTTAGGCTTTGGCGGCGCTTGTTTTAGCATTGGGATAATATACCATAATGACGCGAAAGCGGTTTGAGTTGCGCTTGTGGTCGATGGTTTAACGCAAGGGCGCAAAGTCCTGGGAATGCGTTAGAGCGCGCTTGTGATGTAGCCGATGGCGGCGGTTGCCAAGCCTAGGTATATCAGAAAGCCAAGCACGTCGGTCAGGGTGGTTACGGCTACGGCGGATGAGAGCGCGGGATCGATTTTCAATGCGCGAAATCCCAGCGGCACTACCACGCCGCTTATGCCCGCCACCACTAGGTTGGCAAGCATCGCCACGCCCACCACTAGCGCCAAGAACTCGCTGCCCTGCCATATGAACGCTATCAGCGCCACCACAAGCCCAAGCGCAAACCCGTGCGCGAGCCCCAGCCCAAGTTCTTTGAGCAGCAGGCGGCGGGCGTCCGCGGATGACACTTCGCCGAGCGTGATGGAGCGGATTATGAGGGTGAGCGTCTGGGTGCCGGCGATGCCGCCTTGTCCGGCTATGACCGGCAGGAACGCAGCGAGCGCGACCGCCTGCGCCATAGTGGATTGAAACAGCGTGATGACGAACCCTGCGAGCGCCGCCGTCGCAAGGTTCACCATAAGCCAGGGCAGGCGGTTTCGCACAGAGCGCCAGAACGGGCCCAGCGCCTTCTCTTCTTCCGCGACGCCAATCATCCGATACATATCTTCGGTGGCTTCGTCTTCAAGCACGCTGACCATATCGTCCAGCCATAGCGCGCCCACAAGCCTGCCCATATCATCCACAACGGGCAGGTTGAATATGTCGTAGCGTTCCATAATGCGGGCGGCTTCTTCCCGGTCGGTCTCAACGCCCACGGAGATTGCGTCGTCGTCCATAAGCAGCGATATGCGCTGATGGGGGGCGGCAAGCACAAGTTGGGGCAGGCTTATGCCGCCTTTCAGCACGTCGTCGGCGTCCACAACGAACATGTAGTGGGCATGCTCCGATTCGTGGCCGGTTTCGGCAGCCCAGCGGCGCACGAACTCCAATGCCTGCGCTACGGTCATGGACTGGCGCAGCGCCACGAACTCAGGGGTCATAAGTCCGCCGGCGTCGTCGTCTTCGTAGTCCAGCAGCGGCAGCACATCGGCGGCGGCGGTCATTGCGGCGAGGGCGTCCAGCGCTATTTGGTTCGGCACGCCTCTGAGCACATCGGCCGCCACATCGGGGCTTGTTTCGTCCAGCACATCGGCTAGGTTGGGGATGGCCATAGCGGCGCAGACGGATACCGCTTGTTCGGTATCCAACTCTTCCACTATCGCGCTCACGTCGACGGGGGGCAGCAGATCCAGGACGTCGGAGCGGGTGTCTGCGGGCAGGCGCGCCAGCACGTCGGCTTGGTCGGCGGCGTGCAGGCGCGATAGGCGCACCATCGCTTCGGGCGCAAGATCGGCGTCCATCAGGTCTTGGAGCGTGGATGCGGCGTTCTCGATGTCGCCGGCGCATTCGCCCGCGCCCGCGATGGTCGAGAACGGGTTGTCCGCGTTGTTTTCCCGATTAGCCATATCGCATTCGCGCTTGGGTTTGGGTTAGGTTGGCGCGCAAGTTCGCTATGAGGCGGTCAAGTCGATCGAGCGAGGGCGCGCAATGCCGATTATACGCTATGCGCCGGAAACGCATATGCGGCGCAACGGCGGGCGGGGCAACGGCAAGGCGGGCAATCGCCGCAAAGGCTGAGGCGCAAGCCGAGCGTCGGGGCAATTTCGCATCGGATGGCGACGGCGGCTTAGGCTCAGACGGCGGCTTTGCGTCAGAAAGCGAGCGGGATTTTTAGGCGCATTTGGCGAGGGTCGAGCTTGACGGCGGGCTGAGTGTATAGATAGTCGTCGTCAAAGTCGTCGAATGCGTACTGCTCTGCCCAATCGCGTTGGGGCAACGCGATGCCGTTGAGCTTATTGGGCAACACGATGCCGCCGGACAGCACTATCTTTATCGCCTCTTCCACGGATATATCGGTTTCCACCACTTCGTTTATGGACATAAGCGCGAACATGCCGGAGGTGGGATTGGGGACGGTGGGGATGTATATCGTGAGGCGTTCGTCGCCGCCCTGCAGTACGCATTGGCCGGTAACGAAGCCCAGCGCATAGACATTGCGCTTGGGCCACTCCACAAGCACAACGCGCTTGAAATCGTGGCCGGCGGCGTATGAGGACAGGTTGTCGGACGCCTGCTTGGTTACGCGGTAGATGGTCTTGATGACGGGCGTTCTGCTGAATACGGCGTGCTGAGCGGCTATGATAGCCTTGCCGATTTTGGCGGACACGGCTAGTCCGAGCAGGTAGAGCGATACTACGAATAGCAGCAGTCCGAGCCCGGGAAATGAGAACGGCAGGATGTTCAGCAGCGGGCCTAGCAAGCCGTCTATGTAGCCGATGAGGAAGCGCAGCGCTATGTAGGTGGCGAGCAAGGGTATGAGCGCGAAAAAGCCCATACGCACACGCCGCCATACATGCCGCTCAATTTGGCGCATCCCGCCGATCGACTGCAAATCGGCGGCTTTGTGTGGCCTCAACCTAAAACCTCGTCTTGATGTATCGCTTATAGGCTAACCTCTGCGGGATTACAACTTAAAGATAGTTTCGGGTATTTTATTAGACTTGTATAATTATTGGGAATGGACGGGGCGTTAGGCGGCGCTCATATTTGTTAATATCAGGGTTGCGCAGAGGGGCTATAATGTATGCGGGCGGCGGCATTCGAATCGCGCCGCAATAGCGCAAGGCAAGGGCGATGGCTATGGCAGAGACAGAGTTTCAGCGCAGCATTCTGATTGTGGACGACGAGTGGGATTCCACTATCGTGCGCAGCGTGCGAAAGCGGCTTGACGAAGAGGGTTGGCGCACACAAGTGGTTGTGCCGTTCAGCTTCCATGTAACGGGCGAAGACTTCGAGGCGGAGGCGCTGTACGCCATCGAGGAGGAACGCCCGGACGGGGTTGTGCTGGATGTGCGCTTCGGGGAACACGGGGACGATAGGTTCAAGGGGCTTGGCATTCTGCAAAAGATCGTTCAGCGCTATCCGCAGCTTCCGGTGCTTATGTTCACGCAGTATGTACAGGGGCCGGACAGGGAGACGGCGGTACGCGGGACGCTGAAGTGGGACGCGCAGGTTGACTTTATCGACAAGCTCGCCAGCCCGGAAGAGGTGGTGATGCGGCTGCGGCGGCTTATGGGGACAACGCCCGACGTTATTGCGCTTGGCAGCCGCATATCGTTGGACACGGTGAACAAGGTGGTGTACGCGCATTCCGACGGGGGGGACGCGGCGCCGATTAGCGTGCTGCAGGGCATACGCTTTGAGATACTGCATGAGCTGGCGACGACTTGGTACCGCAGTCCGGGCGAACTTGTGCCGTTCGGGAAGCTGATGCGATACTCCGAAGGGGAAGATCCGCGCGCGTCGATTCGGGTGCGCATCCGCGAAATCAAGGTGGCGATAGGCAGGGCGCTGGGCGTGCGCTTTGGGGCGGGCGACCTGATAATCAACATTCGCGACAGGGGCTATCGGCTTGCGCCGCCCGATTAGAACAACTATCAACAAAGCGCAAGACATCTACGAAGGCTATCGCCTTACGCTACCTAATTAGAAACGCCGATATGCAGACTCAACCGCATCGCATCGCATCCCTACTATGCCATCCGCGCCTAATATCGGCGCGCGGGGCTTGGCGGCGCATCGGGCGAAGGCGGTTCGGTATATGCTAGGCAGGGTTTCGGGGCAAGCGGTGGCGAGGGCGGCGGCGCTGCTGATAGTAGCGGCGGCGGCGGTGTGCCTGGGGCTTGCGCCGCTGATTGGCGAGGCGCTGTTCGCGGCGATATGGGGCGTGGAGCCGCTGACATACATCGGGGCGGCGCTGCTGATAGTGGGCTTGGCGGCGCTGGCGCTGACATACGCGCTGCCGCAGGCGCTGAAGCGCGGCGCATCCGAGGGCGATGAGCGGCGCGATATGCGGGATTGGAGCAGCGTTACTCAGCAGTATTTTGAGCTGTTTGACCACGATTTGGGCAGGCCGCTGAGGCGCATTTTGGGCAAAGAGCGGGAGCTTCGCGCATTCCTGCGAGCGTCCGACGACGGGGATAACAGCGCAGAGGTGGTCGATCTTCTTGACGAAATCGAGATGCAGGCGCCCAACTTTCGGCTGATGATGTCCAACATTCGCGTGCTTATTCAATTGGAAGCGCCGGACGCGTCGTTCAGTCCGCAGCCGGTAGAGGCGGCGGCGGTGGTGCGGCGCATAGTGGACCGCTATATACCGGTGGCGGCGGACGCGAACAAGAGCATAACTTGGTGGGCGGATCCGTCGGAGTTCGGCATAGTGTATTCGGACAGCGCCGCGATAGAGCATATCGTAACCAACCTTGTGGATAACGCCATACGGTTCGCGGATTCGCAGGTCGAGGTTGGGCTTTCGCGGGATGAGGCGCGCTTCTTTGTGCGGGTGTGGGATGATGGGCCGGGCGTTCCCGCGCGCTATAGGCGGCACATATTCGAGCGCGGTTGGACGCCGGCGGTGGCGCGGCGTGAAGAGAAGACGAGCTCCGGGCTGGGGCTGTACATCGCGCACACGCTTGCGGTTCGCTACGGCGGCTATCTTGCGATAGAGAGCGCGGCGTCCGAACCCGACGGGCAAGCGGCATTCGCGCTGAGTCTGCCGCTCAACGATGCGCCGCCCGCGGATACGCCCGCCGAATGATAGCGCGCCGCCAAGCCATTGACGCAATCGGGCGTGAACCGCGGCGCATCCGCAAGCATTGCGCCGCAGCCGTACATTGAACTTTGGCGCTGATTGAAATTTTTTTGTCGAAATTATCGAACTTGCCGAGCCTGTCGAACTTGCTGAGATTGTCGAACTTGCCGAATATGTCGAATTCCTTGGGCAGAGCGTTGGGCGCAATTGCGCTGTCGGCGGCGCTACTGTTGGCGGCTGCGGGCTGCGTAACGGCGCTGCCGCGCGCGCCCGTCGATACGCCTACACCCGTGGTGGTTGTGGTTACGGCGACGCCCGTTGTCGTGCCTACGCCAAGCCCGCGGCCGCCTGCCGCTACGCCAACCGCCGCAAGCGATCCGGGCGGCGCAAACGGCGGGCTGCTGGATGTGCGGGGGCCGCTGAACGGCGCTACGGTGCAGACGGACGGCGTGGTGGTACACGGGTTCGCGGCGGCGGGCGCGCAGGTCGAGGTGAACGGGCAGGCGGTCGAGTTGGACGACGAGGGGCGCTTTCGGCAGGCGGTTGGGCTTTCGCCGGGGGTGAACGGCATCGAGGTGGCGGCGGTAGCGGCCGACGGGCAGCGCGCGGATCTCACGCTTACGGTCATATCGCTGGCGCTGCCGCCGCAGCCGTTCTTTCTGCTGATAACGCAGCCGGAGAATCAGAGCGTCGCGGCGCAGCCGAGCATCCCGCTTGCGGGGCGCACAACGCCCGGAACGGTGGTCAGCGTGAACGGCATATCGCTTTCGGTGGACGCCGCGGGGGTGTTTTCCACCACGGTTACGCTGGAGGCGGGGCCGAACATCATCGACGTCGCCGCAACCGGAGCGGGGGGCGAGACGCTGCGCGAAACGATTGCGGTGATTTATAGGCCTTAGGCGCTGCCAAGCCGCACGCCGCATAGCGCTATAATAGCCGCAGACCGCATAGCAAAGGACGATGCAGATGCAGATAACCGCCAACAACCCCCAAGCCGTCATCCGGCAGGCAATCGACGCCGTCGACGAAATGAGCCCCCGCCAAACCGACGGCGCCTGGCTCGAAGACATCGCAGTCGACGCCGGCCCCCACATCCGCGAGTGGGACATCGCCGAATGCTACCACTGGGCGGACTGGCCCCAGCGCGAAGCCGAACTCCCCCGCACCACGAACCAAGACATCGGCATCGACGTCGTCGCCGTCCGACGCAGCGACGGCGCGCATATCGCGATTCAGTGCAAGTCCCGCCGCCTCAACGCAGACGGCAAAGGCGACGCCATCCCCAAGCACGAAGTCGACAGCTTCGCCAGCGCATCCTCGGCCGAACTCTGGGCAGAACGCTGGCTTGTCACCAACGGCGACAACCCCGTTACCGATAACGCCCTGCAGTCCGCATCGATGGACGGCAAGCGCCCTATCAAGGTCATCAACATCGCCGCCGACCTGCGCCAGCAAGCCGCCGCATTCGCCACCGACGACGCTACCGCCGCCGATCCGGCCGCCGACGGCGAACCGCCCCCGCAAACCAAGACCGCCATGCAGAACGAAGCCGTCGCCGAAAGCGTCCGCATTCTGCAAGAACACGCCCAATCACACAGCGGCGGACTGCCACCGGGCCAAGCGCGCGGCAAGATCATCCTGCCGTGCGGCGCCGGCAAAACCCGCATCTCGCTCCGCATCGTGGAGCGCCTCACGCCACCGGGCGGCCTATCGATCGCGCTCTGCCCCTCCATCGCGCTGGTCGCTCAGCTCCGCCGCGAATACCTGCAGCAAGCCGATACGCCCATCCGCGCGCTCGCCGTCTGCTCCGACGAAACCGCCGGCTACGACCCCAAGGCTACGACCCCAAGAAGGAAAGCTCGCGCAATACCGCCGCCGATCCCACGCTCGACAACAGCAATGTCAGCGCATCCGAAGTCAAGGGCGCGGTTACCACCAACGCCGCCGAAATCGCCCAATGGATACAAGCAGGCAAAGACAAGCCGCAGATTAGCGTCATTTTCGGCACATACCAAAGCGGGCATCGGATCGCCGAAGCGCTCGAGCAGATCGGCGCATCCGCCAGCGTTCTCATCGCCGACGAAGCCCACCGCACCGCCGGACTGCGCCGCAAATCCCAAGCCAACGCCAACAAGCGCATGCGCGACTTTACCCTCTGCCACGACAACAACGCCTTCCCCGCCAAATACCGCGTCTATCAGACCGCCACGCCGCGCATCTACGATACCCGCAAACTCAACCGCAATAACGACAAGCCCGGCGATTGGATTGTCCGCACTATGGACGACGAAACCATATTCGGCGTAGAACTCTACCGCAAATCCTACATCGAAGCAGTCCAAAACGGCTGGCTATCCGATTACCGCATCATCGCCATCGGCGTCAACGACGACGAGGCATATAAGGAAGCCAACCGATTGGCGCAGAACACCAAGAGCAAGGGACGCCGCCAACTCACCACCGTGGACTACCTGCAAGGCTTGGCTTTCGCGCTGGCAATGGGCGGCGCTACCCAAGCGCCCGCCGCATCCGAATCCGCCGACGCCAACGCCCAAAACAACGGCATCCCCATCAAATCCTGCATCGCCTTTATGAACACCGTCGACAAGTCCAAGAATATGGCGGAGGATCTGCAAACCCCCGCCGTCAATAAGTGGGTGCATGAATGGCTGCGCGACAACGCCAAAGGTCAGCACGCCGCCCATTTCTCGCTGGAGCATCTTGACGCATCCAGCAAGGTAACCGCCCGCGACAACGCCAAGAAAAAGCTCGCCGACGCTACCGAAGCCCAACCCTACGGCATCATCAACGTGGGCATTTTCGGCGAAGGCACCGACTCCCCCGAACTCAACGCCGTGGCATTCCTGGAAGCGCGCAGAAGCCCCATCGACGTCATCCAAGCAGTCGGCCGCGCTATGCGAAAGACCCGCGACAAGCAGCTCGGCTATATCATTTGCCCCATTCGCATACCGCCCAACGCCGACCCGGAAGCGTGGCTAAGTACATCCGACACCAACGAAGGCTGGCAGGAACTTGGGCAAATACTGCTTGCCTTGCGCGCGCACGACCAGCGCATCGAAGACAACCTTGAAGGTTTGCTGTCCCTCTATCTGCCAAAGCCCCCAACGCAGGAAACCACCATCGTCGCCGTAGCCAAAGACGAAGACAAGCGCATCTCTTACCGCATTCACACCGGCCGCCCCGGCGACGCCCAGCCCGCCATCGAGCGCGTGGCTAAGGGCGAAAGTACGCTTGCCCGCGAGTTTGATCCCATTCCTGAAACGCCCATCGCGGACGCCGCCGCGCCTTATGATACCCAACCAACCCAAATTATGACCGCCAAGAACAACTCCGACGGAACCCTCGACATCCGCCGAGACACCGTTATCAGACAAAAGCCCAAGGCGGGCGAAGAGCGCGGCGCTGTTGACTTCCACAAGTCCAAGCGCAAGGCGCGCGATATGATTAACAAGAGCGAAGGCAAGCGCGTTCCCACCATCGAAGAGCAGCGCCGCCGCCCAACACGCCGCGAGCGCGCACAAGCCCATATGCAGCTCTTCCTGCTCAAAGACATCCCCGGCTACGCCGACGCCATCAAAATGAACCTGCTCTCCAAATCCGGCCTCGTCCATAACCGTGTGGTCAGAGACCTCAACCTGCTGGAATCCGGCATCGGCGAAGCCGCATTCCATATGCGCAACGACGAACTCCAACCGGCGCTCGACCGCCATTTCGGCATCCACAACCTCAAGCCGTCCGACAAGACCAAGCAAGCCGACGGCTGTACTATCGCGGCGCTGCTTATGATGAACGCCGCCATGCTGCACCAGCGCATCGCCAACGGCGCATGGCTGCCAGGCGTCAGCGACCTCGAATCCGTCAAGAACCAAGTCAACGTGGTCGCCCGCATCCGCCGCGAATGGGAACGCATTATGCGCCACGACTTCCGTCCGGTGCTGGAACCCGCCGTCAACGCCATTCACGCCATCGAAGACACCGCCAAACTCGCGGGACTAGAGCGCGCGCTGCGCCACATCGCCGCCGAAGCCCAGCGCATCGCCGAAACCTACGCCGATATGGGCGCCGACCACGCCGGCCCGCTCTTCAACCGCGTTATGGGCAATCAGGCATCCGACGGCGCTTTCTTCACCAAACCGGTCGCCGCATCCATCGCCGCCCGCCTCACCCTTGACGCGCTGGGCCCAACCGACTGGACTAACCCCGATGTTTGGAGCGAAACCAAAATCCTCGATCCCGCCTGCGGCAGCGGCACTCTGCTCGCCGCCATCCTCGCCGATATGAAGCGCCGCGCCCAACAGCAGGGCGCTACCCAAGCCACGCTCAACGACCTGCAGCGAACCGCCGTGCAAGACGCTATCAAAGGCTTGGACATCAACCCCGTTTCCCTGCAGCTGGCGGCGTCCCAACTCACCGCCGGCAACGCCGACATCCGATACAGCCAAATGGGACTCCACCTCATGCCCTACGGCCCGCAGCCCCACGACCCTACACGCGTATCCGCCGGCTCCCTAGAACTGCTCGGACAAAAGGCTATCGTCGCCCGCAACGGCGAACTCGACATCGCCGATGACCGCATCCGTTCCCAAGCCGTTTGGATCGCAACCGACGCCGACATGGAACACGCCGTCGAAGCCGCCCAAAACGCCCGCATCGTCATTATGAACCCGCCTTTCACCAACCGCGCCAAAATGGGCGAAAAGTTCCAAAAAGCGGACCAGCAGGCGCTGCGCCAACGGGCAGACGCATTAGAGCAGACGCTAATTCATAACGACAAGTCTATGGCAGACTTCGTTGACAAGAATTCCATAGCGCCGTTGTTCATCGCACTAGGGGACAAGTGCGCTCATCAAGATAACGGCGTTCTGACGATGATTAACCCAACTATTGCGCTGAGCAACCCATCCGGGGCTGAAGAGCGGCGCATACTCGCCCAGCGTTATCACATTCAAACCGTGCTATCCTGCCACCAGCCTGGGTATGTCAATCTAAGCCAAGGCACTGGCATCAATGAAAGCGTCATCGTAGCTAAGCGGCATGCCGGGCCCAAATCGCATACTCGGTTTATCAACCTAGACCGAATGCCCATTGACGACGCAGAAGTTGCGGACTTGCACGAATGCCTTGCCAACTGCGAACAGGGCGCAATTCCCAACGGATGGGGTGAAGTATCCTACTGGCCCGCAGAACGCATCGAGGCCGGCGATTGGACGGCGGCGATATGGCGCTCGCCCGAATTGGCGGCGGCAGCGGCGCGTTTCGACGACGACGTGAGCATGCTCACCGTCTCAGAATCTGGCCTGTCGCCTTGGGCGACAGGCCAGATTCTGCGCGGCTCTTACGAGCGCGCAGAATACGGCGTTCCCGGGAGCTTCCCGATACTGAAATCCAAGGGCGCCGACAGCCAAACCACGATACAAAGCCAACCCGACGAACACTGGGTTCCCAAGAAACGGAATGAGGAATTTCTCAAACTCAACGGCGGCGAATATCCCGAAGTGAAGAAGATGCTGAGAAAAGCCGGCCACCTGCTAATCACTGCCGGTCAAAACAGCAGTACCGGCCGTCTAATCGCAACCGCCGACGATACGAAATATGTAGGCAACGGATGGATGCCGATAACCGGCCTATCGCCTGAACAAGCCAAAGCTCTAGCCGTATTCCTAAACTCCACGCCCGGCCGTCTGCAGCTAATGCGAAACCCTGGCAAAACATTGGTGTTTCCAATATACAGCGCGGCGGAAGCCGGCCGGATCCGCATCCCCAACATAAAAGACGCCGCCGTGCGTGATGAGTTAGCCGCCTGCTGGGAGTTGACGCGCGGCATGGAAGTCCCGCAGTTCCGTGACGGCGAATGCGCCGTGCGCCGCCAATGGGACGCCGCCGTCGCCTCCGCCTGCGGCTGGGACGCCGCTGAGCTGGGGCGTCTGCGCGCGCTGCTGCACGCCGAGCCGCATGTGCGCGGGCTGGGGTACGCGCAGTACGGGGAGGAATCCGAAACCGCCGCCGAGTGAACGCGCGTCGGCGGTGGCCGCGGGCGCAGAGTCAAGCGCCGCCGCTGCTGGGGATGCCGTCGATGCGGCCGCCGGGGATGGCGCTGACGCTTAGGCTAACGCAACGGCGCCGTAGCCGCCGCCGAGCCTTGCCGCTGAGTGAGGGGGCTCGGCGGCAATTTTCGAAATTGCTTGAAAATCGCATTGAAAAGGGTTGACAAAACTTTCTATTGCCTATACCCTAAATGCAGTTGTCCCATTGGGGCACATTGACTACGGCTCCGTTTAGGAGCGCATTGCCTACGGTCCCGTTAGGGACACCTTGACTACGGCCCCGTTTAGGGGCCTTTTTTTTTGGAAAGAATAGATATGCCGCCATACGACAGAAACCTTATTGGATTTGTGGACGCCGCTTTTCTCCAAAAAGAAGGCGCAAAAGTTATTGGGGCAAAGGACATAGACGTTCGCCCCGATGCCGTTGCCGTCGTGGATTGGCTGCAAAACTTGGCGTCAGACATAAATCAACCATTTCTGCGCGCCAACTGGTACGACGGCGCATTCGATCCGGAGCATCCCCAATACCAAGGACAGCGCAGATTCTTTGACGCCATCGCCCTAACCCCCGGCATCCAACTGCGCCTTGGGCATGTGTCAGAGCGCCCATCCAAATTGGAAACCCCCATCCGCCGGGCAATCAGAAAAACCGCAATCGAACTATCCGTGCCATCCGATACATTCTTGGCCCAGTTCGCCCGAAACTGGACATTCTACCCGGATCGTAGCCAAAAGGGCGTTGACACCCTAATCGCCTTGGATATGGTGCGATTAGCCGGCCACTCGGCCTATTCCACCGCCCTGCTCATAGCGGGCGATCGCGACCTTGCCGAAGTTGTCCGCGCCGTGCAAGACTTTGGCGCAAAGGCGCTAATCGCCACCCCAAACCGCGCCAGCGTCGCAAAAGAACTCGCCCAACTCGCCGACGAACTGATAGTCATAGACGTCGAAGACATCCGCAAGATGCTGCCGCTCCGCCCCTCATCCTCTTAACGCCACCGCCAAACACACCCGAAAGGATGACGATATGGCAACTATGGAAGAGCGTATGGCAAGCGTTGAATGCGCTTTCGCGCGCTTGGCGACCAAGGCGGATGTAAAACGCTTGGAAGCGCGCTTGACGCGGGCGATGTATGCGGTGGGTGCGGGCGTCATAATCAGCATAGCCGCCAACCTCATCGGCATTGCGCTGACACTGCTCTAAATCCAAGCGCCGCGCCATAATGCCCATTCCCCATTGGGCAGCGCGCCGAAACATGCTACAATGCCGCCATCAAGCGCTTAATCTGAAAGGGTGAACGATATGGCATCTCGGTCTATGGAAGAGCGTATGGCAAGCGTGGAAGCCACCCTGCCGCATTTGGCTACCAAAGCGGATATGGCGAGTCTAAGTACGGACATCAAAGACATGGAAGCGCGCCTAACCCGCCTCATATACGCAGTGGGCGTAGGCATCATAATCAGCATAGCTTTGAGTTTGGCGCGGCTGTTTTAGGCTTGGCGGCGCTGATGCGTTGCTTGTATGCAACCGGCCCAGTCATACGGAGCGAAATATGACACTCAGCAAGACCAAAACCCCAGCCGCTGTAGCGTCTGAAGCGGACATAGACCCCGTCGATCGCGCCGCATTCGACCGCCTAGCCGACGAGTGGGAAATCGAAACCGCGCTGCTATCGTTCTCGGATCAAGCGGCCGATCACCCCGCGCACTACGCAATCATCGACATGGGGGAACCCGTCGTGCCGCTGATTCTGGCGCGAATGCAATCGCAGGGCGGCCACTGGTTCCACGCGCTCCAAGCCATCACCGGCGCAAACCCCATAAAGCCGTCGGAGCGCGGCAATATCCCAGCGATGCAAGCCGCCTGGCAAGAATGGGGCAAACTCAATGGATACGCCTAGATGGGCGCAAATTCTCAGCATCGCATTCCCAATCCTGTCCCGCGAAGGCTTCCAAATCGTAGCGCAACCCTCGGATAAGTACAACTGCATCGCCTACGCCGTCGGCGACTTCCACAACTGGTGGGACTACGGCTACGGCGTAAGTCGCTACTGGCCCCCGCATGCCGCGCGCTCAAGCGCCATAGAAAACCTAGTGGAAATATTCGCGGGACTGGGATTCGAGCGCTGCGATGACGGCAACCCCGAAAGCGGTTACCAAAAGGTAGCGCTATACGAACAACAAGGCTTATTGAAGCACGCCGCCATCCAGCAACCCAACGGACGCTGGCGCAGCAAAATGGGCGCCGGCCCGCTAATTGAACACCACAGCCCCGAATCGCTCTCAGGCGGCCCATACGGCGAAGTTCATTGCATAATGCGCCGCCGCAAGCGCCCCTAAAAACCGCCCGCATCCGTCAAAGCCAAGCAGTCATGCGGAGCGCAAAATTATGACACTCAGCAAGACCAAAACCCCAACCGCTATAGCATCTGAATCGGACATAGACCCCGTCGACCGCGCCGCCTTCGACCGCCTAGCCGACGAGTGGGAATTCGACCGACCCCGCGGCGCAGACATCGCCCAAATGACGGCGCATCCCGCATACCAAGCCATCATCGCGATGGGCGAGCCCGCCATCCCTCAGATCCTAGACCGCCTTGCGGCAAAGCCCGACCACTGGTTCGTCGCGCTCCACGCCATTAGCGGCGCATCCCCCGTAGCGCCCGAAAACCGCGGCCGCCTCAAAGAGATGACCGCGGCCTGGCTGAAGTGGGGACAAGAACAGGGATACCTGGATTAGTCCATGTGGATTGACGATAGTTTCCCGCGTCTAGCGTCCGAAGGCTACCAAATCACCAGCGAACCCAATGCGGAATACAACTGCATCGCCTACGCCGCCGGCGAAACCGGCCGCTGGTGGACTTACCTAGACGGCTACTATTGGCCCGAAAGCGCCCGCCGCGGCGCGCTAGTCCAAAACCTAATCCAAGCCTTCAGCGAACTTGACTACGAACTTTGCCCCTGCGCCCACGAAGAGCCGGGCTATGAAAAAGTAGCGCTATACGCCGACATCGCCGGCCGATGGACGCACGCCGCTGTCCAACTGCCCGGCGGCGCATGGAGCAGCAAGCTCGGCCCCGACGAAGACATCAGCCACCAAACCCCCGAATCCCTAGCCGGCGCCCCGTACGGCAATGTTCATTGCATAATGCGCCGCCGCAAGCGCCCCTAGGAACCGCCCGCATCCGTAATTGCCCTTGACATGGGCGAATAACCCTTATCGCAAAGGCGCAATCGGCGTATCGACTCAGGCGGATGCGCAACCCATTCTGCCCTAGCATTGCCCAATCCGTCTAGCGGCAGAGAGCATCGCATTCGAGCGGCATTGAGGGAATTGGTGGAGCTGGGGGGACTCGAACCCCCTACCTCTTCAATGCCATTGAAGCGCTCTCCCAGATGAGCTACAGCCCCACCCGTTCTGCGGACAGCGTGCGCCGCCCGCAAGTGGCAGATTAAATATAGCAGACGCCCCTATCGGTACGCAAGGAATACGGGCGATTGCCGCGCTTGCGCTCAAGCGGTTGGGCAGACTTGCCGCAGCGGGAATAAGCCCGCTTTTGAGTGAGACTGCATCGGGGTTCGCCGAATGGGAAACGCCGACGTCGACCTTGTGGGACGCGCGCGGCGGCATTGACTAGCGCATTCGCAAAGTGTTAGCATCCCAACGCTTGGGCAGTGCCTTGAAGCGCCACTCCCCGCTTTGGCGAATTAGGAACCGCAGTTGCAGCAACGACTAGCAGATCGCACGCCCTTCTACTATGGCTGGGTTGTGCTGGGCGCGGCGGGCAGCGCGCTGTTCGTCCGCAACGCCGCCGCAAGTCTGACAATCGCGGTGTTCGTGTATCCGCTGTCGGCCGAACTAGGCTTGAGCCGCACAATAATAGCCGGCTCTGCGGCAGTGGGCGGGCTTGCCGCTACCTTCACATCGCCGCTCGTGGGATGGCTGATCGACCGCTACGGCGCGCGCGCAGTGCTGACCGTCAGCGTCATCATTCTGGGCATAGCCACGCTGGCGCTCAATTGGGCGGACGCCAGCGTTACCGTTCTGGGCGCAACTATCCCGTGGGTTCTGTACATCGCATACGGCACGGGGCGGGTGATATTCTCCAGCCCGCTGCAAATCGGCGCTTCGGTGGTGGTATCACGCTGGTTCATACGGTTGCGCGGCAGAACAAACGGCATCCTGAATATGTCGCACTCCGTAGGAATGGTTCTGTTCCCGCTGATTGCGTCGCTGGTAATCGCCAACAGCGGCTGGCGGGACGCTTGGCTTGTGCTGGGGACGCTGGTGTTCGTGGTGGCGCTGCTGCCGGTGGCGCTGCTGATAGCGCAGCGTCCTGAGGATGTGGGACTTCACCCGGACGGCGACGAGCGGGACATCTCATACGCTGCGAATGCGTCGAACGGCGCATCCATAGCGTCGACGGAAGAGCCGGACTGGACGCTGAAGCAAGCGATGCGGACGCCTACGCTCTGGCTTATCGCGATTGGCACGGGCTTGCTCTTCCTGATGCAGGCGGGAACCAACACCCACTCGGCGGCGTTCTTTCGCGACCAGGGACTTGACGCGGTAACGGCGGGCTTGGGCATCAGTTTCAACGCAATCTTCCTTGGCGTCGGCAGCGTAGTATGGGGTTGGATTGTGGAAAAGGCGCCCGTGCGCTATGCGCTGGCAGCGGTTGCGCTAGTGATGGCGGCGGCGTCATACCTGTTCACATTCACCAATACCGGCGTTGAGGCGCTGGCGTTTTCGGCGCTGTTCGGCTTCGGGCTTGGCGGGATGCTGACCGTGCCGCCGGTGGCATACGCCGACTACTTCGGCAGGCGATCGCTGGGCGCAATTCGCGGCGTAACCGAGCCGTTCACAACGCTGGGGCAGGCGATAGGCGCGCTGATACCGGGCGTGGTGTTCGACTATTTCAGCGCAGGCGACTACGGCCCAGTATTCTACGGATTCGCGGCGCTTGGGATACTCACGGCTATTGTGGCGCTGTTCGCCGTGCCGCCGACGGATGTGAGCCACTTAATACACAAATTGCGGATATTGGGTTTAGGCATACGTCGCGCCATCGATCGGATAGTCCATAATCGCGCTGATTGACGCCATTTTCGGCGCTCTGCTACACTTTTGCGCGATGGACACGGGCTAATTCCCCGTTGCGGGGATATGTCAAGCGCCGATTGCGATAAGCGTTAGCCGGCGTTTGGCGCATACGGATATTGTGGAACAAGCGCAATGTCTGACGCAGCATTTAGCGCAGTGTTGGATATATTTTGATTTTATGGAGATGTGATATGACGAATTATGTCGCGGTCATCTTGGCGGCAGGCATGGGAACTCGGATGCGCTCTCGAATGCCGAAAGCGCTGCATCGCGTCTGCGGGCGCGAGATGGTCAGCCTAGCGCTGAGCGCAGCGCGCGAAGCGGGGCTTGAGCAAGCCGTCGTGGTAACGCCGCCGGATGATGATCGCTTCAGAGCCGCACTCGGCGACGCCGCGCTGTACGCCGCGCAGCCGCAGCCGCTCGGCACCGGCAACGCATTGCTGCAAGCCCGCAGCGCGCTCAACGGCGTCGACAACATTGTGGTGTTGTACGGCGATACGCCGCTAATCAGGCCGCGCACGCTCGCCGATATGATGCGGCGGCACGACGAATCCGAAGCGTGCGTAACCCTTCTGACTTCAAGCGCGGTCAATCCGGACGGCATGGGGCGCATCGCGCGCGACTCCCACGGCAATATCACCGCCATCGTGGAGCATGAGTACGCCGACGATAAGACCCTCGCAATTCGCGAGGTGAACAGCGGCTTCTACTGCTTCCGCGCCGCTTGGCTTTGGCAGAACTTGGAACGCCTGCCCCCGTCGCCGAAGGGCGAGACGCTTCTGACGGATCTGATACAGGCTGCCGCAGCGCAGGGCGCGGGCGTGGCGTCGGTATCGTCCGACGACCCGCATGAGGCGCTGGGCGTCAATAACCGCATTCAGCTGGCAGAAGCGGAAGCGGCGTTGCGGCGGCGCATTCGCGAGCGCTGGATGCTGGCGGGCGTTGCGATGCCGGATCCGTCCAGCGTGTACATAGACTTCGACGTGACGCTGGGGCAGGATACGATAGTTATGCCTAACACGCACATTCGCGGCCGAACTCGGATTGGCGACGGATGCGAAATCGGCCCCAACGCGATTATAAACAACGCCGTCATCGGCGACGGTTGCGCGGTGGTGTCATCCGTGATAGGCGATTCCACATTGGAAGACGGCGTGGATGTGGGCCCGTTCAGCAACATTCGCGGCGTATCGCACATAGAGAGCGGCGTTCATATCGGCACATGCGCCGAGGTCAAGAACAGCCGATTGGGGCGGGAACTGAAGATGGGGCATTTCAGCTACGTCGGGGAAGCTACCATAGGCGCGCGCGTGAACATCGGCGCGGGCGCGGTAATCGTTACCTACGACGGCGTCAACAAGTACCAAACCACGATAGAGCGGGACGCCGCTATCGGCAGCGGCACGATGCTGGTAGCGCCGCTGACGGTTGGCGCGGGCGCGGTTACGGGCGCGGGCGCGGTTGTTACGCGCGATGTAGCGGACGGGGCGCTTGTGGTGGGCGTGCCGGCAAGGGAAATGCCCAACCGCAAGCCGTCTCATAAACCTTCGACGGATAAATCGTTGGCGAAAGCGGCAGAGTAGGCAAGCGCAAAGCATCAGCGCATTCGCTTGCGTCAAGCGCGCGCCGACGATGCGCCATTGTCCGCAACACGCCAAGCGCAGCAAGCCATCGCATTGTAACGCGACGAAAGACAACCCCTCCGACGGCAATCCGTCGGAGGGGTTGTTTGACTCTGCCTAATCAGAGGGGGTAGTAGCGGAAACTACTTCTCCGATTCCATTACGGCGAGCGGGGCGGTTACCATGGCTTGCATACCGCCGATGGGCTGTCCCGTTGCGCTGATGGTGTACACATCGGGATCTAGGGTTATGGTGGCGGTCAGGGACACCGCGCCGTAGTTGTTGGCGGGGCCGCCTACCAGCACTCTGTCGTCGCCGCCGGATGCGCCTACCGCCACAACGGTGATGAACTCGCCGGGCATAAAGCCCGCCGCCATGATGGTGACATCGCCGTCAACGGCTACGGAGTTGCTGCTCAGCGCAATGCTGGGCGCCGGCGCAATGCCGCCGTCGGAGATTACGCGGATGGGCGTGCTTGCCTTGCTGCCGTCTGCGCCGCTGGCATAAACCGCGAGGCTGTTCACGCCGCCGTTGGATGCGTCCAGCAACCTGGCAGTGGTGTTGCCCTTGAACTCTGCGCCGACGGAGTCCACTGAGAAGGTGAAGTTGCCGCCGGAGTTGGCCGCGGTCTGGGCGCGCCGTCCGCCGCCGATGAACGGCTGCAGGTTCTGGTCGACTATCAGAAGCAGGGCGACCGGCTCATTGGGCTGGAAGCCCGAACCGCTTATGGTCAGTCCGTCGTTGACTGCTATGACGCCGGAGCTAACCTCTATCGCCGCCTGCGGGGATACGCCGTCTATGCCTGCGGGACCCGGAGGGCCGGGAGGACCTGCGACGCCGGGAGGTCCGGGGTTGCCCGGATTGCCCGGGTTGCCGGGAAGACCGGGTTCGCCGGGGAAGCCGGGCAAGCCTTGCGCGCCGGGATTGCCCGGGTTGCCCGGCAAGCCGGGAGCGCCGGGCGCGCCGGCGGGGCCTGCGCACGCCGCTAATATAAGAACCACCAGAATTGAAAACAGCAGAGTAGCAATCTTACCCCGCGAAGGGAAACGCTTCGTCATTTGACCCCCTCTTCTTAAAATGTCCAATCTTTAAGGAACTTGTTCAGCTACTGCATGAACTTGCGGCGTAACCCTCAAATTGCAAGGGCTGCCCCTGATATGCAAGCGCCGAAAGCAATGATAGTCCCGTAGCGCAAGCCTTGTCAATACCCTTAACGAATGGCAATCAGGATTTGATTTGCGGCAATTATGAACAATCGCAACGGACTGCTCAACCGCTGACATAATCTTATTCTAATTCTAATCAAAAGTTCAATAGTTTTCTGTATGTATAAGCGGGCTTATTCGGCAATCGCAGGCGCGCTTCGGCGTTCATGCGCGCGCCGAAGCGGCATCGGCGGCGTTGATCAGCATGCAAGCGCGCCCGAAACATATCACGATAATCACGAATGAAGGCGCTTATCGTAGATATGTAGGTTATGCAGATATAGCGAAGCGCTTCCAAGCGGCCGCCAACAAGTCCGTTGCAAATCGTTTCCTAATTCGGGGTTCATAATTGCGCCTGCGCCTCTAACTCTGATAGCATCTATTTATCAAACCTATAAATGATACTGGGTAACGATACCTTGGGTATTGGATGAAGTGAGTTATGGGAGGTGAGATATGCCTCAGGCGATAAATCTGCAGATGGTAACGCGGGACGATGTGGCGCGCATTCGGCGCTGGCTTGCGGACGAAGAGGTTTCGGAGTCGTGGTTCGGGCGCTACGCCTACGGCGATCCGGCGCACCTCGGTTATCATCCCAACGAAGTGGACGACATCTCGAACGAAGAGTGGGCGCATGTGTTCGACAACCCGGAGCACCGAATTCTGTCAATATACTGCCCGGAAGCGGGGCATATAGGCGAGATCCACATTGCGATCGAGGAATCGCTGGGCGACGGGCAGCTCTCGGTGCTGATTGGGCGCAAGGACTTGTGGCATCACGGCTACGGCTCCGCCGCCGCCCGCCGCGCGCTGGAAACCGCCTTCGACGAGTACGGATTGTACCGCGTCTGGGTGGACATCCCCGAATACAATATGCCGGCGCGCAATATGTTCGCGCACCTCGGCTTTCAGCACGAAGGCACGCTGCGCAAGAGCCGCCCGCACGAAGGCGCGCGCTTCGACTCGGTGGTGATGGGCATACTCGCCAACGAATACGTCCCGCTGGAAGACCACGCAATCAAGGCAATCCCGCGCGTATAGTCTAACTAACGCTATATGCGCCATCCCCGCGCGTTCCGCCTTGCCCCGTTGCCTTGCGCTAACGCTGTATAGCATGCGGCAGACGTCCTTATTGCAGGATTATGGGATAGCGGTTATGACTGCTCTAATCCTAATTAAATTAAGATAGCCGTTACAACCGCTCTACATTCCCTTTATTAAGGATAAGATTGAGTTGAGTTCGGGACGGTTACATTAGGGGATATGGCGCTGGGGAAAGGCGCAAGCGGCGCGCTGACTAATCGGCACATCGACCAATCACTTGGGGGCAACGCTTGTTGTACGAAGCGCAAGCCGGCAATCTGACGCTTGTCGCCGGCGGCGATACGATGATAACCCGACGGCTGTCGGTCTTTCGCGAAGACGGCTTTGCGCAGCTCGCTACGCTCTTCCGCGACGCCGACGTGGGCTTCGCCAACCTCGAGATGCTGATGCACGACTATGAGCATTCGCCGGGGATGGCGGGCGGCACATTCACGGCGTCCGACCCCAAGAACCTGCGCGAGCTGGAGTGGCTGGGCGTCAATCTGGTGTCCTGCGCCAACAATCATAGCTACGATTACGGCGAGGGCGGCGTACTCACCCACTTGGCGCATCTCCGCAAATCCGAGTTGGCGTATGCCGGCACGGGGCGCAATCTCAGCGAGGCGCGCGCTCCGGCGTACTTGGACACCGCCAACGGGCGCGTGGCGCTCATATCGGCGTCATCCACATTCGCAGAGGCGGGACGCGCGCTAGATCAGCGCCCGGACGTCAAGGGACGCCCCGGCCTAAACCCGCTGCGCTTCAGTCTCACGCACACTATCGACCGCCCCGCATTCGACGCATTGCGCCGCATCAGAAGCAAGCTCGGCTTGGAAGCGCAGCAGAACGCAGAGCGCAACTTTCGGCATCGTGGCGCTATCCCTGAAGACACCGATGAGCGCTTCCTGTTTATGGACAAGCGGTTTGCGCTGGGCGAAGAGTTCAAAATCACATCGAAGCTGAACGCGCGCGATCTTGAGGGCAACCTGCGCTGGCTGCGGGACGCCCGCCGAATGGCGGATTGGGCGCTTGTATCCGTTCACTGCCACGAAAGCGGCGCAAACCGCGACCTGCCGCCGGATTTTCTGGTGGACTTCGCGCGCGCCTGCATCGACGAGGGCGCAGACGCATTCATCGGACACGGGCCGCATATCACGCGCGGCGTAGAGGTCTATAAGGGCAGACCGATAATGTACAGCCTCGGCAACTTCATATTTCAGAACGACACCGTGCGCTGGCAGCCTTCGTACAACTATGAGACCGTGAAACTCGGGGCGGACGCCACGCCCGCCGACTTCTACGACGCTCGCAGCGAACAAGACCAGCGCGGCTTTCCGGGCGATCCGATCTATTGGGAAAGTGTGGTTGCGCGTTGCGAATTCAAGGGCGGCGACCTGCGCGCGCTGACGCTGCATCCGATCGATATGGGATACGGCAAGCGGCGCTCGCAGCGCGGCCGGCCGCTGCTGGCTGGCGCAGATGTGAGCCGCCGCGCGCTGGAACGCGTCAAGCGGCTTTCCAAGCCCTTCGATACGGATGTGCGTATCGAAGGCGGTATGGGCGTGGTGAAATTGTAGGGGCAGTAGTAAGGCGTGGGCGGTTACCGGCCGATTGTATGGGATACGCCTTGTTCACTCACACAAGCCAAACGCAATTCGCAGTATCGCCTTAATCCATATATGCCTACCCATATACATAGGCTACAATGCCATTGAAGAACATACTCATTGTCGCGGGGCCCAACGGCGCGGGCAAGACTACATTCGCTACTACATTCCTCACGAGGGAAGCGAATTGTCCGCTCTTCATAAACGCCGATCTGATAGCGGCGGGGCTAAATCCGTTTCACCCGGAAGCGGCGGCGATCAGCGCCGGCAGGCTGATGCTGAGCCTGATGCGCGGCTATGTGGACAGGTGCGAAAGTTTCGCTTTTGAGACCACGCTCAGCGGACGAGGCTACGCCCGCATGATACCCGCTTGGCAGGAATTGGGATACCGCGTGAAGCTCTTTTACCTGCGATTGCCCGCGCCCGAAATGGCTATATGCCGTGTGCGGCAGCGCGCGTCTGAGGGCGGACACGATATAACGGATGATGTAATTCGGCGGCGGTTTCATTCGGGATGGCGCAACTTTCGGCTAATCTATCGCGATTTGGCGGATGAATGGGAAGTGTACGATACATCGGGATGCGCCCCCATATTGACGGCAGCATCGGAGGCTAGATAATGACGCAGCAACAGCGCGACGACAAGCCCGAACCGTCGCAAGAGCGGCCGGTTCAGCGCTCCATTGGGCCGGAAGCGGCGTTGGCGGCGCTTCGCAGAGCGTCGGACATAGCGCGGCGCAGAGCGCTTGAGACTACGGGAGCGGTCGCCATTTTCAGGGACGGCAAAATAGTGTATGAGACCGACCCGAATGTACTTTTCAGCGAGCCGCAGGAATGGCTCAACGCCTCGTGCTGCCACACACACCGGCCGCATGCGGCGCATCCGAGCGACAAATCGGACGGCGGCAACTACAACCCGTCATAACGGCGGCACCGCTAACCCGTCCCGTTCACAGGCTTTGGCGTCATACAGCGCCTGCCCGTCCGCCTACGCCGGCAGCGGTGCTCCAATGCCGCGCTCCAATGCGATTTGGTACACGCGTATGCCGGTGGTAATGTCCTGCGCAGCAAGCCCCTGCGATTCGAACAGCGTTATATCGGCGGGGGAAGTCCTGCCCGCCGCGCTGCCGCCCACTACATCGGCTAGGCTGCGCACCTGCTCCCAGCGGACTGCGCCGAACTCGGCGGGATATATCAGATCGCCGCATTCCAGCTTCGCCTGCTCGATATCGTCTGCCACGATGATGTTTGCGCGGCTTACCGCATTGCCGTCAAGTTCGCGGCGCATCCAGTGGTTGGCGCCGGCGGCGTTGATGTGAGCGCCATCGGCGAGCCATTCGCCTTGCAGCACGGGGCGGGATGCGCTGGTCATCGTGATTACCACGTCGGCGTTGCGCGCGCACTCTTCGGCGCTTTCTACCGGCGCAACCTCTATGCCGAGCTTCGCCGTCATCTCGTCGGCAAACGCCTGCCTGTTCTCATGCCTGCGGCTGAACACCTGCGCCGTCTTAATCGGGCGCACTTTGCAGACCGCCTCTAACTGGGTGCGCGCCTGATAGCCGGAGCCGATTACGCCCACGCTTGCGGCATCTTGGCGCGCCATATACTTGGTGGCGACGCCGCTCGCCGCGCCCGTGCGTATCTGCCCCAGGTCGGACGCCTCGATCAGCGCCAGCAGTTCGCCGGTGTCAGAGCTAAATATCTGAACATAGAACTTGACGGGGCCGCTTGCCACGCCGTAAGCCTTCAAGCCCATCACGCCGGCGCCGGGCGCGGCGGCGGACATAAAGTTGAACACGCCGCGCGGCAGTCTAATGCGCGAGCGCGGGCTGTTGGTAGCGCCGCCGTCCGCAAGCAGCCGAAACGCCTCTTCCACCGTATCCAGCGCAATGTCCATAGTCAGTATGCAGTTCACATCCGCTTCGGTGAGGTATAGCGCCATGTTTGGGACCTTCTTTCGGGGTGTGGTTTTCTACTTCAAATGGTTGCCGCATAGTATTGCAGCCATCACAACGGCGTAACATATCCGATTAGCAGTGAGCGGGGTTGCTTGTGCCGCTATCCCCCCTGCATCAGCGCCACATTCCCCGCGGCGAACATTGCCTCCACCGGCGCAACCCTGCCCGTCCACATCTCGAACGCCGCCGCGCCCTGATAGATGAGCATCGGCATTCCCCCCACCGCGCGCGCGCCAGCGCTCCGAGCGGCCGCAAGCAGCGGCGTATGCTGCGGGTTGTACACCATATCCAGCGCCACCGCGTCATGCGGTATCAGCCCGCCCGCAAGCGGCGTCTGTCCCTCAGCGCCGCCGTGCCGCATTCCCACCGATGTTGAGTTCACTATCAAGTCAGCGTTCAGCGCCGCGTCATTCAGCGCCGCGTCATTCAGCGCCGCGTCATTCAGCGCCGCGTCATTCAGCGCCGCGTCATTCAGCGCCGCATCGTCCGCCGCAATCGCGCTTATGCTCACGCCGTCCGCGCTCAGATCCATCGCAAGCGCCTCCGCGCGCTCAAGCGTCCTGTTCGCAATCACAAGCGACGCCGCGCCTTCCTGGCACAGCGCAAACGCCGCCGCCCGCGCCGCGCCGCCCGCCCCTAGCAGCAGCG
Source organism: Dehalococcoidia bacterium (assembly GCA_965203895.1). GTDB lineage: Bacteria > Chloroflexota > Dehalococcoidia > Lucifugimonadales > JADFKI01 > Bin90. The sequence continues at coordinate 2,012,719 of CBDBDI010000003.1, forward strand.
CCCGCCTGCCCGACGGCTCAAACGCGGCGTCCTCTTTCAGCGCGCGCATAAATCCGTGAGCGTCCGTGTTGTAGCCCACAAGCCTGCCGCCGCGCTTGACTATCGTGTTCACCGCGCCGATAGCCGCCGCCAGCGGGTCGACCTCATCCAAAAGCGCCATAACCGCCTGCTTGTGCGGGATGGTAACATTTGCGCCGATGAAATCGCCCCCCCGCAGCTTAGCCACCTCTGCAGCCAGCGCATCCGGCGGCGTCTCCCACGCCAAGTAGCGCGCGTCAAGCCCGTAGTGGTTGAACGCCGCCTGCTGAAACGCCGGCGACAGCGAATGCGCCAACGGATAGCCGAATATCCCCGCCAATCGTGTCATAAATCACCTCTGCTCCACGTCCTTCACATCGCCAACAAGTATAGCAACGCCGCCTATGCTTGTCAGCAAAACGCCCATTCCCTTTGCGCCCCTGCGCCCTTGCGTCAATATCGACGCAGGGGCGCAGCGCCATCCCCTTTGCGTCAAGCCACGCCGCGCGCCGCTTGCAGCCACTTGCGCTTTTGGGCGCGGCGCACGCGCTCATCCGGCGGCGTGAAGCGGCTGTGGAACTCAGCGCGATAGCGCGCGAAATCGCCCGCCAAGATTGCGGCGCGCATCTCTTCCATCAGCCGCAAAACGAAGCGCAGATTGTGGATAGTCGCCAAGCGATACGCCAGCAGCTCGCGCGCCCGAAATAGGTGGTGTACATACGCCGCCGAAAATGTGAGGCAGGCATAGCAGTCGCAGCCCTCTTCAATCGGAGCGTCTTGCGTCTTAAAGCGCGCGCCGCCTATGTTCAGCCTGCCCGCGCGCGTGAACAGCGAGCCGTTGCGCGCGATCCGCGTGGGCAGCACGCAGTCGAACATATCTATGCCGCGCGCCACGCACTCCACAAGGTCTTCCGGCGAGCCCACGCCCATCAGATAGCGCGGCGCGTCCGACGGCAGCAGCGGCGCGGTGAAGCCCACCGCCTCATACATATCGCGCTTGGACTCGCCCACGCTGAGCCCCCCGATAGCGTAGCCCGCGAACCCCACGCCCGCGATGAACTCCGCCGATTTGCGCCGCAGATCAGGGAACAACCCGCCCTGCGCTATGCCGAACAGCGTTTGGTCGTCGCGTGTATGCGCTTCGCGGCAGCGCATAAGCCATCGGTGCGTCTTGTCCACCGCCGCCGCCACGGTAGCGCGGTCGATGTCCGCCGCAACGCATATGTCCAGCGGCATAACGACGTCGGCGCCTATCGCCTCTTGGTGACTTATCGCCGCTTCCGGCGTGAATGTGTGGGCGCTGCCGTCTATGTGCGATTTGAACACTATGGCGTCGTCCGTGATGCGCCGCAGATGCGCCAGGCTGAAGCCCTGAAACCCGCCGCTGTCCGTGAGTGTAGGCCCGTCCCAGCGCATAAACCCATGCAGTCCGCCCAGCGCGCGCACAATATCCACGCCCGGCCGCAAGTACAGATGGTATGTGTTGGACAGAACGATGCGTGCGCCCGCCGCGCGCAGATCGGCCGAGTCCAGCGCCTTCACCGTGCCTTGCGTGGCGACCGGCATAAACGCCGGCGTGGGCGCGTCCCCGTGCGGCGTACTCAGCATGCCGGCGCGCGCGTCCCCGTCCGTCGCCTCAAGCGCAAAGAAGGGCTTGACGGCATTCTGTGCGCTGTTCACCTGCGAACCGTCCGCGATTTCATCAAACCCTGCCTTACTCATCCCATAGTGTCTTTGCACCCCTGCGCCTTTGCGTTTAGTCGCCGTCTATGCGATTGCCACGCCGTCAGTTCCACAACCCTACGCCCTGCGCTATAAGCTGCAGTCCCATCGCGAGTATGAGCAGCATAAGCATTCGTATTATCCAAGGACCCTGCACCTTGCCGCTGAGCCGCGCGCCCAGCTGCCCGCCCGCCACAAGCCCTATGCCGGTGAATACGAAAGTGGGAAACCACTCGATATTGCCCAAGACGCCGTGCGTAACGGCGCCCGCCGTGGTGTAGAAAGACAGCGCGAATATGGAAGTGGCGACCGCAACCTGAACGGGGAAGCCGAAGGCATACACAAGTATCGGCGTACGCAGAAAGCCGCCGCCCACGCCGAAGAAGCTCGATATGAAGCCCAGCACAAAATTGACCGCCACCGCATACGCTTCATGCAAGCGATAGCGGTATGTTTCGCCGCTTTCGGCGGTGATACGGCGGCGGCGCAGCGTGTCCGGGCTAACGAAGCTTCGCCGCCGCGCGCGCGCCAGAGTCGACCGACGCCTGCGCTCGAACTGCTGCGATGCGATGCGCGCCGCAAGCGCAACGAGCAGCGCGCCGAACAGCGCGTCGAACAGGCCGGGCAACCCCTCCAGCGCCTCTTTCAGCGCAAACGGCGCTATCACGGAGCCGGGTATGGCGGCGGCGGCGAACAGGTATGCGCTGCGCCGATCCACCACGCGCATCAGGCGATAGGCGAATGCGCCCGATATGCTGTTGGCGGCAACCAGCGCAAGCACCGTCCCCGCCACCAGCGCGGGGTCTTTGTCGAAGAATATGCGAAGCGTCGGCACCAAAATGAAGCCGCCGCCCGCGCCCACCATCACGCCGAACACGCCCGTGGCAAAGCCCATCAGCGCTAGTATCAGCCATTCCGACGCCTGCGTCCAATCCAGCGCCGTTAGCCAGCCGGCCGGCTCCCAGGGCAGCCACTCCAGCCCCGGCATCTAACCGGCTGCCAGTCTCTCGAGCGCATCCTGCGCCAGTTCAGGCGGAACGTCGTTGCGCGTAACCGCATTGCCTATCCCGTCCAGCATCACCCAGCGAATAGCCCGCCCCGCCGTCTTCTTGTCGGACTGCATCGCATCTTTCACGGCGTCTATGTCCATATCCGCAAACGCCAGCGGCAGCCCGTAACCGCGCAGCGCCGCCCGCTGACGCTCCACCTCTGCAGTGGACAGCATCCCCAGCGCCTGCCCGATGTACGCCGCGCCCATCATACCCACGCTGACCGCTTCGCCGTGCAGAAACCGGCCGTAGCCCGTCGCCGCTTCAATGGCATGCCCTATCGTATGCCCGTAGTTCAGCAGTATGCGTATGCCCAGCGTTTCGCGCTCATCCTGCGAAACGATATTCGCCTTGATTGCCACGCTGCGCCGTATGATTTGAGTTGCGACGTCCCGCTCTAGCGCAAGTATCGGCGCGCGCTGATCCTCGAAATCGGACAGCAGTCGCTCATCCAAAATTAGCCCGTGCTTGATGGCTTCCGCCCATCCGGACGCAAGATCGCGCCGGGACAGCGTCCGCAGCGCGCTCACATCCGAAAGCACGAATTTCGGCTGATAGAACGCCCCCACTAGGTTCTTGCCCTGCGGCAAGTCGACCGCAACCTTGCCGCCGATAGAGGCGTCCATCATCGCCAGCAGGCTTGTGGGGATTTGCGCGAATGGCATGCCGCGCAGATAGGTTGCCGCCGCAAAGCCCGCAAGATCGCCCACAACGCCGCCGCCCACTGCGACAACCGCATGCCCGCGTTCCGCCTTGCGCTCCGCAAGCCAGCGATAGATAAGCTGCGCCGTCTCAAGTGTTTTGTTCGTTTCGCCCTGCGGCATAATGAACATATGCGCCGCAACGCCCGCCGCTTCCAGAGCGAACTGCGCCCTCCGCGCCTGCCGATGCGCCCCCTCGTCGGTGATGATGTACGCAGTGGACACGGAAGCGCCCAATGCGGCCTTCATCCGATCGCCGAGTTCGTCCAGTATTCCCCATCCTACCCATACCGGGTAATCGCCCGCGGATGCGCGGACAACCGCCGCCGTGTCATCCGTATCGCCGGCATCGCCGATCGCCGCGGCCTTATCCGATGATTCGTTCGATAGCGCAAGAGCGCCGTTGCCGCCTTGGTCGTCAAGCATTTCGCGCGCTCTGACCTCCATCCATTTCGGATACGCCCGATAGCATATCTCGTCGCCGTCGTCGTTGAGTATATCGAATGCGCGCGCAACTTCGCGCGCCGCCTGCGCCGCCGACAGCGTATCCGTATGCACCGTCCAATGGGCAAGAGTATAGTTTAACTGCCGTTGGGACTTCAACACGCGAATGCGCCGCATAGGGTCGTCCGCCGCAAGCATGGGGCGCGCAATCGCGTCTGCGCCTTCGCTCTGCGCCCGCACCCGCGCGTATATCGTTTCAGGCGCCGCCTCAAGGCAGACGATTGCGCCGTTGGACGCCATTGCCTTGCGATTGGCGGCGCTCATAACGATGCCGCCGCCGGTGGACACCACCTGCCCTTCGCGCTCGCACGCCGCCAGCAGCGCCTGCGACTCCAGCGCGCGAAAATGCGCCTCGCCATCCGCCGCGAATATAGCGTCGATACGCTTGCCCGCCGCCGCCTCGATATCCTCGTCGAGATCGACAAACCGCCATCCCAGCAGCCGCGCCGCCTCGCGCCCGACCGTGGTCTTGCCCGTCCCCGAAAAGCCTGTGAGAAAGATGTTTCGCTTCATATATGGATTCCTATTTAGGCTCAGGATGCGCCTTTTATCATAACGCATTTGGGTGAAGGCAGTGGGGTTATTGGCGCGCGGTCAAGCGAGTGGGGGGGATTAGCAATCTCAGTATTGAGAATGCCATCAAAACTTCTCGACTCCCAGAATGGCGGTATGCGGTATCCTGCTGACGTTGACTGTTGCCTTTCGCGGATTGTTGGAGTTCCTGAATCCTTTTTGGAAAATGCCTTTGCACTGATTGAGGCTATCATCGTCGAGACAAATGAAGTACATGCCCGACAAGGTGAACGCGGTAACGCTTGTTCGCGACATCGCGCCCCGCGCTATCTTATTGGCCGGGTTGGCGCTTGTCCCGCCCGTTAAGCCGTCATGCCATTTCTTGAAGTGGACTTTCGCTTCTTCGCTGTATTCCACATTGCCTATAGCCAGTATAAGCCCGTAGCAGCCGTACTCATCCAAGGTTTGGTTAATGGCTTCAGCGTCATTAACTATGATGGTGTCGAAGTTTGAGTTAAGGGCGTGGGGTTTGAAAACCCACGATATATTGCCAAAAGCGTCGAATTCGGCACTGCCGTATCGCTTGCCCGGCATCTCCAATATCTGCGCGAAGGTGTTTTCGCAGAGGTATTGGAAGTAGGCCCCTATCCATTCGGTTTGCCGCCAATTCGGATAATCGGCGTCCTTCATCTCTAGGACGGACGATCTGCCATCCCATACCTTTGCTATGCCCCGCGAGGCTGCCTGCAGTCTTTCGGCTGTGTTCACTATTTCGCTGTTTATTGCCATAATGTTAAGTTTTCACCTCTTTGTTTTGTTGTGGCGCTCACGGGCCGCGCTTCATCCGCTTGGATTCTGTATTTGCCGGAGTTGATTCGCTCTAAGGCGAATTCGTAGTATTCAGGCACAATTTCAAAGCCTATGTAGCGCCGTCCCTCCATCTTGCTGACTACGGCGACTTGCCCGGATCCCAGAAATGGATCCAACACTACATCGCCCTTCTTGCTGGAATAGGCGAGGATTTTTCTGATTATCTCAGATGGAAGCTTGGTAGGCGTCTTCTTATCGCCGTGCCAGTATTCCCGTTTGATGCCCCACACATCCTCTTTGTCTTTGTAATGGGCAGAGCCGCCGTTGGGCGTCTTTTCGTCTTTGGCGAAGCGGGCGTAGGGATAGAACCGTCTCTTGCGGTCGTCTTTGCAGACATACAAGCAGTGGTAGTGAGACGTCACATATTTTCGCCTTGTGGCTACCCCAAACTGGTATTTCCAAACGATATGATTGACGGTTACTAGGTTGTAGCGGTCAATCGCTATCAGAATGTCTTTGAGATGGTTCCAGCCTGAAAATATGTACATGCTGCCGGAACTTTTAAGCGTTCTGGTCGCCTGTCCAAGCCAATCGCAAGTGAAGGCTAGATAGTCGGATTCGCTGATTTCATTGTAGCCCTCAAGGACTCTGCTTCCCGTGCGGTTGTAGTTGGTTCGCGCCGCTTTGAAGTCAATGGCAAACGGCGGATCCGTGATTATCAGATCGACGTATTCCGCAGGCATCTTTGACATCAGCTCTACGCAGTCGCCTTGCCGTATCGTGTTTATGTAGTCGGACAGGGTGTCCATACCATTCACTCAGAAATAGCGCTTAATCCTGGTTGCATCAAAAGAGCTTTTGTGCTAGGCTGCGTCTGTCTCAAAAAGCGCAACCCATAGACCGCATAGAGGAATAATGCAGCTATGACAATTAAAAATCAAGCTCACCTGCAAACCCAAGTCCAAGAGCGGCTACTTCAGCATGTTGGGTCTGTGTTCAAGGTAGAGGACACGGGGGATGACTCGGCAACGATCATTACGCCCTTCATGTATCCCTACGAAGATCCGATTATGCTGTATGTGAAGCGCACCGGCGAGGATTCGTACCGCATCAGCGATCACGGCGAAACCCGATATTGGATCAATGTAGTCAACATGTTCTGCACAGATCGGGAGCTGGATATTTCGGATCGCGAAATTTGGGATTTGAACTGCTGGTTCTTCCAAATCATGCGTACCGAATATGACCACTTGCAAGCCTCTGCAGACTCCGAAAATATCTGCGTTGTGGCTTTTCGTGTCCTTCAGGCAATCATACACATGTTGGGACCTGAACCGCGTGACGGAAAGTGCGACTGCGACAATTGCCCCAAATGGAGGCGATAGGCGCTCCGTCAACCCCCCCCCCGCATTCACGCCCCCGACTTTGCAACACAACCCCCCCTTTGTGTTCTCAGCCGTAAAGCAGTATATTGTGTAGCGACGATTCAGTTACGACTGCACGACGAGCGCTCTATACGGTTGCATACCTAGCGCGCGCCGTCTGACACGCAGCCTTATTCGCAACGGAGCGCGCAGCGATTGTCTTTACTGCGAAAGTACGGGCTTACGCCGCGGCAGATTGAACGCCGCAGCCTCGAGATGGTGGATGCCGTTATGCCGCCTACGCCGCATCTGTCCGCGCGCGAGCGCTTTGTCCTTAGCCGCATCGTGCGCGCCGAGGGCGAACCGCAGCTTGTCCCGTCCGTGCGCTTCAGCGCCGACGCCGTGGAGCGCGGTGTCGCGGCCGTCAGAGCCGCCGCCCCCATCGTAAGCGATGTGCGAATGGTGGCGGTCGGGACGTCCAAGCCGCTGCTTGCGCGCGCCGGCTGTTCCATCACCACGCTGATCGACGCGCCAAGCGTGGCGGCGCGCGCCAAGCGCGAAGGCATCACCCGATCCGCCGCCGCCATATTGGAGCTTGCGCCGCGCTTGGACGGCGCTGTGGTGGCGGTGGGCAACGCCCCCACGGCGCTGCTTGCGCTGCTAGACCTTGTTGATGAGCGAAAAGCGGCGCCGTCGCTTATAATTGGGATGCCGGTGGGCTTTGTGGCGTGCGCCGAATCCAAAGCCGAACTCGCCAAGCGCTCCACGGCGCACATCACTATTTTGGGCAAGCGCGGGGGAAGCAGCGCCGCCGCCGCCACGCTGAACGCGCTGCTGACGCTTGCTATGGACGATAACGAATGACCACAGCGATCCGATACGGCGATAACGGAAGCGCGCCCAACGCCGATTGGGGCGTGGCGCTGCTGGCGCACGGCAGTCGGCGCGGCAGCGATACGCTCGACGGACTGCGCGATATGACGCAGCGGCTGCAAGAGCGCCTCGCCCCCGACCGCGCGCGCGTGGTGATGGCGTGCCTAGAGTTCATTCAACCCGACCTGCCGCAGGCGGTAGGCGCGCTTGTGGCAGAGGGCGTTGGCAGCATCGTGGTTATGCCCTTCCTGCTTGGGCAGGGAACGCACACCACCGACGACATTGAAGAGGAAATCGGGCGCGCGCTGGAGGCGTATCCGCAGGCGCGCATCAGCGCATCCCAAACATTCGGCGCTGATCCGGCGCTGGTGGACATCGTTGCGGCGCGCGTGCGTCAGCATCCCGTAGCGCTGAACGGCAGCGTGGGCGCGGCGCCCACCGGCGTTATGCTGGTCAAGGCGGGAACGCGCTCGCCCGCCGAAAGCCATATCTGGCTGCATACTTTGGGGCAGATGCTGGAGCGGCAATTGGGCGAAGGCTATGCGGTGGCGGTGGCGCAATCGCACTTCGGAGCGCCCACTATGGACGAAGCCGCCGCCGAACTGGCGCACAAGCGCGGCGTGGCGGGCGTGATATGCGTGCCGTACATATTCTTCCCCGGACTCATACTCACGCGCAACATCATCGGCGGCGTCAAAGACCTGGAACGGAAATACCCGCGCATACCCTTTCGGGTAACGCCCACGCTGGGCGTAGAGAGCGGGCTTGTGGATCTCACCGCGCGGCGCATCCTCGAAGCGGCGCGCAAGCAGCGGCAATGATTGCGCTTGAACCGCCGATGTCCCCAAGCCGTTCACGCCGACAATCATCAACCTATTCCTGTAACCTATCGCTGACAACTGACCGCTAGGAAGGCGCAATGGCAAGCCGAGAGAGCGATTACAGCCGTCCCACGGTGAGGCGGCGCGGGATGCGAACCGGCTACACCACGGGCGCATGCGCCGCCGCCGCCGCCAAAGCCGCAACCCTGGCGCTGCTCACCGGCGAACCTCAGCGCGCGGCAACCATCCGCTTGCCGATAGGCCGGGACGTCGCTTTCACGCTGGAGCGCTGCGAACTGACGCACGCGGACGCCGGGCGCAACGGGGATACGCGCGCTATCGAGGCCGCAAGCCCCCCGGCCGCGCTCTGCTCCGTGATAAAGGACGGCGGCGACGACCCCGATGTAACCTCCGGGGCTGAGATATGCGCCAAGGTATGGATGGATTATGACGCCGAAAGCGCCGCCGATGATGCGCCTAGCGTGACTATCCGCGGCGGCGAAGGCGTGGGCGTGGTGACCAAGCCGGGAACCGGCATACCGGTGGGCGACGCGTCCATAACGCGCATTCCCCGTCGGATGATAGCCCAAGCCGTGTTGGACGCCGCCGAAAGCGTGGGCAGTTCGGCGTCTTTCATCGTGGAAATCTCAGTCCCCGAAGGCAGAGAGATTGCCAAGCGCACGGACAACCCGCGGCTTGGCATCGTGAACGGCATATCCATTCTTGGCACGACGGGCGTGGTGCAGCCGTTCTCGACCGCCGCTTGGCGCGCAAGCGTGAATGTCAGCATCGATGTAGCCGCCGCCAACCGCCTTTCGCATATGGTCATCAGCGCTGGCACGCAGTCCGAAGAGTTCGCCAAGCGCCGCCTTGCCCTGCCCGATATGGCGTATGTGAATGTGGGCATATTCACCGGCGCCGCCCTCAAGCGCTGCGTGGCGCGCGGCATCCCGCGCGCCACGCTGGTGGGAATGATTGGCAAGTTCTCCAAAATCGCGATGGGCAAGTTCGTTACGCATGTGGCCGGCAACAAGGTCGACCCTGCGTTTCTGGCTGAGCTTGCGGCGGAGTGCGGCGCTTCTGAGCGCGTACAGGCGGATATGCGGCAAGCGGCGAGCGGCCGCCACTTCCAAGAGATAGCGTTGGAATACGGCTTGCAGTCGGTATTCGACCTTGTGTGTGCGCGCGTCTGCCGCCAAGCGCAGGAATACCTAGCGGACAAGGCGGACGCTATCGTCATAGACGCTATATGCTTCGACTTTGAGGGCGGCGTACTGGGCAAGGCAACAACATCGGCGCATCCTATACCGCTTGTGAATGCGGCGGCGTCCGATGATTAACGCGCGCCCGCTTGGACTGCCCGATGACGCATTCGCGCAGAAGCGCCCGCATAGGGGGCTTATCACCAAATCGGAGGCGCGCGCCGTAAGCCTGTATAAGCTTGGGCTTGCGCGCGGCAGCATCGTTTGGGATGTGGGCGCCGGCAGCGGCTCGGTGGCGCTGGAGGCGGCGCTGATTGCGTCCGACGGGATGGTGTACGCCGTAGAGCGCGACGCCGAAAGCATCGCTATGCTGCGCCGCAACCTGCAGCGGCTTGGCCCCGCCAATGTAGCGATAACGCCCGGCGATGCGCCCGACGCGCTCGCCGATTTGCCTTCGCCCGATTGCGTGTTCGTGGGCGGCGGCGGCGGCAAACTGACCGCCATCCTGGAATGCGCCGCAGCGCGCTTGAACGCAGACGGGCGCATCGTGGTCAACCTGGCGGCGATGGAACGCGCGCTGCAAGCGCATGCCTGCTTGACTGCGCTGGGGTTGGATGCAGAACTGACGCAGATAAGCGCGGCGCGCGGCAAGCCGCTGCCCGACGGCGCATTGCGCTTGGCGGCGCAAAATCCGGTGTTCATCGTAGCCGCCGCTCGAACGCGCCAACCCAAAACCCGCTACCGATTAGGGACAAGCGCCAATGACTTATAATTCACCGGGGTGTCTGTACGGCGTGGGCGTGGGGCCCGGCGATCCCGAACTGCTGACGCTCAAGGCGGTGCGCGTGCTAACCGATGCGCCGGTGGTGTTCGCGCCGCAAGCCGAGGGCAGCGCGGACAGCATCGCGCTCAGCGTGGCGCGGCGCTACATCGACGAATCGCGCCAAAGGCTGATTTACGCATCGTTTGTTATGGGCGGCGCATCCGACGGCGTTTGGATCGAGGCGGCGGAACGCATAGCGCGCCATCTGCTTGGCGGCGCTGATGTGGCGTTTCTGACGCAGGGCGATCCGCTGCTTTACGGCTCGTTTATGTATGTGATGCAGAAGGTTCAGGCGGCGCATCCTGATATTCCCATAGAGGTTGTGCCGGGCGTGACGTCCATCACGGCGGCGGCGGCGGCGGCGAAGATGCCGCTTGTATCGCACGGCGAGCGGCTGGCGGTTTTGCCCGCAATGTACGGCATAGACGACCTGCGCGCGGTGCTTGCCGCATACGATACGGTTGTATTGATGAAGGTCAATCGGCGGGCGCTGGCAGCAGTCGCCGCGCTGGAAGCTGAAGGGGCGCTGAGCCGATGCGTGTTCGCGCGCCGCGCCACCACGCCGCGCGAGCTGATTGCGTTCAGTCTGCGCGATCTGGATCCCAAAGAGGTCGACTACTTCTCTATGCTGATTTTGAGCGGGCGCAAGGACTAGCGATACATATGCAAGAATATCAAGAATGCGCGGCGGGCAAGGTGTATTTCATAGGCGGCGGGCCGGGCGATCCCGAACTGCTGACGCTGAAGGCGAAGCGCATCATAGACGCCGCGGATGTAATCATCTACGCCGATTCGCTGGTGCATCCGGCGGTGTGCGAATCCGCCAAGCCGGGGGCGCAAATCATCGGAAGCAAGGCGCTGACGCTGAGCGAAATCAGCGCGCTGACGGTGGGCGCGGCGCGGGCTGGCAAACTGGTGGCGCGCATACAGAGCGGGGATCCGTCCATCTACGGCGCTGTGTTGGAGCAGATGCGTCTGCTTGAGGCGGCCGGGGTGGCATACGAAATCGTGCCGGGGGTGAGCGCCGCATTCGCCGCCGCCGCCGCGCTCAAGACGGAGTTCACCGTGCCGGAAGTATCGCAGACGGTCATATTCACGCGGCTTGAGGGCAGGGTGGCGATGCCGTCGGGGGAGAAGTTGCGCGATCTTGCGGCGCACGGCTGCACGCTGGTTCTGTTTCTGAGTATCACGCGCATAAACGGCGTTGTGCGCGAACTGACCGCCGGGGGGTATCCTGGCGATACGCCGGTAGCGGTGGCGTATCGGGTGGGTTGGAGCGATGAGCGCATCATTCGGGGGACGCTTGCGGACATTGCGCCCAAGGTCAAGCGCGCGGGCATCACGCTGCAGGCGCTTGTGTTGGTGGGCGCCGCATTCGCGCCCGATATACGCGCGCCCGAAACGGCGCAATCGGCGGCGGCATCGCACCTCTACTCCGCCGATTACACGCACCTGTATCGGCGCGCGGCTGATTTTGGCAGCGGCGCATCCGAAAGCCAAGCCGATGCCCGCCGCGAATGACGCCGCCGTGGTCGCCGTATCGCGGCGGGGCGCAGTCTTGGGCGGGCGCATCCGGGACGCGCTTGGCGGCGGCGCTTCGCTGTATGCTGAACGCCGATTTACGGATGCCGTGGATGGCGCAATTCCGTTTGATTTGCCGCTGCGGCCGCTGATAGCGCGGCTGTTTGGGGAACGGCGGGCGCTTGTGCTGATGCTGCCAGTGGGCGCCGCGGTGCGGCTGATTGCGCCATATGTCGGCGATAAGCGCAGCGATCCGGCAGTGGTGTGCGTGGATGAGGCGGGGCGGTTTGCGGTCAGCGCGCTGTCGGGGCATATCGGCGGGGGGGACGCGCTTGCTGATAGAGTGGCGGACGCCATTGGCGCAACGGCGGTGATAACATCGGCGTCATATGCGCTGGGGACGGTTGCGGTGGATATGCTGGGCGGCGAGTTCGGCTGGCGCATTGAGGCGGGATCGGGTGCGCTGACGCGCGCCGCCGCCGCCGTGGTGAACGGGGAACCTGTGGGCGTGTATCAGGATGCGGGCGAGCCGAACTGGCGGGACGCCGGCAAGCCGCTGCCATCCAACATTCACATATGCGAAACGATCGAGGGCTTGGCGGGGTTTGGGACAGCGTTGCTCATCACCGACCGCGCGGACGCATTGGAACGCATGGGGACGGCGCTGCCCGCTACGCTGATAACCTATCGGCCGCGCACGCTGGCGGTGGGCGTGGGCTGCAGGCGGGGCGCAGACGTCGCTGAGTTGGAGGCGCTGCTGCGCGATACATTCGCGGCGGCGGGGCTGTCGACCGCAAGCATCCGCTGCTTGGCGACGGCAGAACTCAAGCGGGATGAGGCTGCGATAAGACTGCTTGGGGAACGGCTGGGCGTCCCCCTGCGCTTCTACGACGGGGATGCGCTGAACGCTATGCCGGGGCCGTCGGGGGCGTCGGCGTCGCAGCGGCTGCTGGGCATAGTGGGGGTGGCGGAGCCGGCGGCGCTGCTGGCGTCGGACGGCGGCGAGATTGTCGTGGGCAAGGCGAAGTCGGCGGCGGCTACGGTGGCGGTTGCGCGCATTCGGATGGGTTAGTCGACGAAGAAGCGGCGCAGTTCGGCTATCAGGAATGCGGGGTTGTCGGCGGCGATGGGGTGGCCGGAGTCGGGGGCTTCGACGAACTGCATCTGGGGTTGGGCGGCTTGCATTCGGGCTACGATGTCCGGGGATAGGAAGTCGCTGTGCGCGCCTTTCATGATTAGGACGGGGCAGCGGATGTTCGCCCACTTTTCCCACAGCAGCGGGACTTCGCGCTTGCCGAAACTGCCGTTGATCCAGAACATGTCGGGGTCGTGCTTGGGGACGTATTTGCCGGCGTAGTTGAGACGCAATCCGTAATACGCCGAGTTGCGGTGATATTCGGCGGACGGGCGGGGGTTTGCCTGGGCGCTGTGTTCCACATATTCGTCGATGCTGCGCCAACCGAGCGGGCGGCGGTTCATGCCGCTGATTTGGTTTCGGGCGGAGGCGACGCTCATTTCGGGGCCGTAGTCTAGGCAGACAAGATGCTTGAGGTGTGCGGGATGGTCGCCGGCGTATGCGATGGCGTTGCGCGCGCCGAGTGATGCGCCGACGTAGTCGTATGGGGCGATGCCTACGGCGTTGGCGAATGCGGCGAGGTCGGCGGCGAATGCGGTTACGGCGTAGCCTTCGCGGGTGTGGGATGAGTCGCCGTGTCCGCGCTGGTCTATGGCGATGACGCGGAATTCGCTACGCAACTCGCGCGCTATGAAGTCCCAGTTGTGGGCGTTGCCGCCTTGCCCGTGAACTAGCAGCAGGTTGCGCGTTGAGCTGCCGCCCCAGTCGAGGTAGTGAATGTTCAGCCCGTTGATGTCTATGAAATTATCGGTGGGGTTGGCGTCCAAGGGGGCGGCCTCCTTTGGCGATAGACGGGGCTGCGCTAGGCGGCGTGATGCGGCGGCGGGCTATCGGTTGCGGCGGCGGCGGATGCGTCGGAGGCTGCGCTGCTTGTCTAGGCGGGTCTGTTCGCCTTTGGAGCGAAAGAAGCGGCGGTTGCGCAGTTCGCGCAGGATGCCGGAGCGCTGCATGGAGGTTTGGAAGCGCTTGAGAAGGGCTTCGGGGTCTTCGCCATCGCGAAGCGTTACATATGCCAAGATGAACTCCTTAGTGTATGGGCGCGCGCCGCGCGTGGGTTTGCGGCGAGCGGTATAGACGCGGCAATATAGACGCTTGGAAAGTATAGCACAGCGGGCGGGGTTCATCAAACGCATGGGGCGCTGATTGGGGGTTTTGCGCAAAGGGATTAGGCGCGGCGGGGGATTTGGGAAAAGCGGAGCCGCCCCCCGAAACGGATTCGGGAGGCGGCCGGTTGTGTTCGCTTATGCAGTTTGAGCGCGGCGGGCGCCGGGCGGGTTGCCCGGCTGCCCAGGCTCCCCCGAAGCCGCGCGGGTTTCGGGGGAGCGCCGTTATGCGCTTATCTGGGGATGCCGCCCGGCACGAGGCTTGCGCTCTCGCGGACGAATACCCAGTAGGCGGAGCCTATCTGCAGGTTGTCCGTCACCGATGCGTCGCTCGGGTCTATGACCGTGAACCACTCGTTGGTGATGGTGTTGAAGCCAAGCACGCGCGCCAGGTCTAGCCCGTCGTCCAGGCTGTTGAGGTAGGTCGTGGCGTTGATGGACTTCTTGGTGTCCAGCGCATCGCCCGTTACATCTACAACCGGAATCAGGTTCCAGCCCGCGTACATCGGTATGACCGGCGGTTGGACCGGCGTGGATGCGCCCACTGCGCCGCCCGCGAGCCTCGGGATGGATACCTCGAGGTCTTGGATGGCGTCGCTGAGCACCCAGTAGCCGCTCTTTGCCGTGATGTCGGTCAGGTCGCCTTGCCAGGCGTCGTCAAGCGTCTCGCGCACCGCTACCTGCCAGCCGCCAGGAGTGACGGGGTTGTAGGTGTACACGGTCCGCACTTCGATATCGCTGCCGAATACGCTGGCGATCGCGCTGTCAGCCGGCGAGCCAGGCAGGCTTACCAGGTTCCAGCCCGGGTTCAGGCGGCGCGTGAACGGATCCCGCTCTTCCACCTCGAACTCGATCTCCAGCACATCCTTCAGCTCGTTGCCCGCGAGGTCGGTGGCTTGGATCTTGAGCTCGTGATCGCCTATGCCCACGTCGTCCAACGCTATCAGGAAGGTCTCGTCGTCCGTGGTCTTGACGTCGTCGGTCATGTCCACGCCGTCCAGCTCGAAGCGGGTTATGGTTACCGCGTCGAAGCCGTCTTGCGCGTATTCTGCGCTTTCAGCGGTGCATTCGAGCTCATTGCTGAGCTTGTCCGCGTCGCTGCAGTCCGCGCTGAAGGGCTCGGTGAAGTCCACCTCTATGAAGAGAGGCCGCTTGAACTCTACCGTAGGCTCCGTGTCGCCAGCGTCTTCGCCGCTGACTACTACCTGCGGCTTGGGAAGCTGGACGTCTCCCTCGAAGTAGACTGCGTCGTCTGCGTTGACATCGCCGTCTTTCTCGAAGAATTTGGTTACTATTTCGTCGGGATTAACGCCTTCGCTGCCGCGGTTGTTCTGCGAGGAGCGGTCATCCGCGTAGATGTACACGTTGTAGTAGCCGGTCGCAGAAGGCTTATCTACCGTGATTGTCCACTCGTTGGTGCCGTCCTTGGAGATGACGCTGTTGAGCGGCGTCCCCTTGGCGTTCACGGCGCAGTCCGCGCGCGCTTCGCCGGGCTCCAGCCGCCCGTCGCCGTCGGTGTCCCGACCGGCGCGCAGGATGATGCCGGACCTGTCAACGCAGCCTGCAGGCGCGTTCACATAGTCGACGTCTACCAGCGGCTTGGTGGTGCTGATGCGCTCGTCGGAGGTTACCGTCAGCGTTACCTTTTCGTCTTCGCCCACCAGTACATTGTCCCTGCTGGTTTCGCGCGGCGAGGTTATGGACTGTACCGCGAACTTGGGCGCAATCCAGTCGTCCGCCTCTACTTCGTCGTCGTCCTGCTCCTTGCCGGCTTCGTCCTCAAGGCCGTTGGGGACTACGCTGACGTCGGGCGTGGCGTCGGGAAGCAGCTCTTCTTCCAGCTCAATGAACACCGTCTTGGAGATTTCGCGGTAGGCGCGGGAGCCGCTGCCGGTGTCGTACCGGGTGCCCCAGTTCTCGTCCTCGGCGTCCGGGTCGTCGTACCAGTACACGCGCTTGATGGTGTAGCCGTCAACCACGAAGTCGTCCGCCTCGATGGTGTCGGGGTTAAGCTTGCTCAGGTCGGTGAAGATAGCCTGGATGAAGCTGCGGGAGTCGTCGTACTTGTTGTCGGCGGCGTCCCACATCACGCCGGTGCGCGCCTGCGAAAGGTCGGGCGCAATGGTGTCCACGGTTATCTTTGCCAACGCTTCCTTAGTGTCGTTCTCGTCCGGGTCGAACGCTACGCAGTTGCCTGCGGCGTCGCATGCGATGAACGTCACGTAGGAGATCTGGTTGCTGTTGAGGACTACTTCGGTTTCCACCTCGAAGCCGTCGGTTATGGGAGTGAGGTCTTTGTCGTCAACGATGACGCGAACCTCGGGGGTTGTGCCGGACGGGCAGTATATCTGCGCGTCTTCGTGCAGGTTGGTGTTAGCAACCATGCGTGTGCCGCTGGGCGGGGTTACGCCCTGCGCTACATTGTGGCACTGCTGGGTGTTGACCAGCGCGGCAACCGCCATGTAGTTATCGTCGCCGTCGACGTCGGGCAGGTCTTCGGGCTCGGGAATTTTGGCTATGGCGTCCGTCACATTGAAGGTGTACTCCACCTCTTCGTCGTCTATGGACGCTTCGTGCTCAGGCAGGAAGTTGGAGAATTCCGGCGCTTCGTTGTCGATCGTTACGCTGTCGCGCAGGTTGCCGAACTTGATGCGCAGGGTGTCCTCTTCGTCCACCCTGACGCGCGGCACGCTGCCGTCGGTATGCTTATACACGGCGGCATCGCCCGGCGTCGCCATGTTGGCGTTTTGCACGGGCATGACCGCGGCGACGAACTGGTTGTCCTTGCCGCTGTTGCGGTATGCCATAACCTTGAGTATGTCGTCGGAGTCGTCGCCTTCCAGCTCGATCACGACGCACTGGTTGCCGTTGCCGCAGGCGCTGTCGGGGGATTCTGCCAGCACTTCGATGCGAAGCGTGGTGCCCCAGCCGGCTGCGCCGGTTTCCACGAAGTTGACGACCGCGTCGCCGCTAGTTGCGGGCAGATCGCCAGGCGCTTCGGGAACGGCGAGCGACTCGGTTTCCTTGCGGTCCGCGAGCGCGCTGTTCGGGTCGCCGTTGGTGCCCAGCACCGGGTTCGCCATCTTGACCGTTATGGATCCGATGCGGTCGTTGACGTCGCCGATGGTTATCCGGACGTTCCGGGTGATGCTGTTCGTCCCGTCGGACGCGGTTACCGTTATGGCATCCGAGGTGTTGGTGTCCGCGTCTAGGGAGCCCAGCGTCTTGAGCATGCCGTTGGCGCTGCCAATCTGGTACTGGCCGCCGTTGGTGCCGCCCAGGGTGTAGGTGATGGTGTCGCCGTCGGCGTCGGTGGCGGTGTAAGTCGCCAGATCGGTGCCGCGCAGCACATTCTCATTCACTGAGATCGCCTCGCGGGCGAAAGTGGTATGAGGCGTCTGCCATACCGGCGAGTTGTCGTTCAGGTTCCTGAGATTTATCGTCTGCAGGATCTGACTCTGAGCGCCCTGGCTGTCGACTATCTCAATTTCCACCTGATAGGTGGCCTTGGTTTCGTAGTCGAGCGTCCTGCCTGCCTTGGGCGTCAGGTTGATGCTGTTTGCGTTGCCCGTGATCGGGACGAGAGAGAAGAAGTCGGAGTCGAGCGACGTGCGCAGCACGAACTCGAAGTCGTTCCCGTCGGGATCGTAGCCGTGGTAGGTCGTCAGCACTGTGGGGCTGGCGGTGTTTTCGTTCACCTCAATCGTGTCAACCTCAGCCAGCATTGTGGAACCGCCGCTGGTGGTTACGAAGAAGGGCAACTCGTTGGCGTCGGTGACCGTTATGGTCAGCTTCACAGTGTCGGACAGACGCGTGGTCGCGTCGTCGTCGGTCGCCTTGACGTACAGGGTGTACGTGGGCGTGGCTTCGGTATCCAGCGTGCCGCTCACCGTTAGCACGCCTGTGGTGGCGTTTATAGAGAAGGGCCCGCTGAACGCCACTTCGGGATCGCTTATCGCGGTGCCGGCGGCGTTCGCGGCAACGAGGCTGTAGGACAGCACATCGCCGTCATCAGGATCGGTTGCGCCTCTAGCGACGGCGTACGTCGCGTCTGTCATCTGAGTATCCGTCCTTACGCCGTAGGCGACTGCGTTTCCGCTGTCAGCGGCTTCGGATACGCGCGCTACATAGCCCGCAGTGCGCTGGGCATCGGTAAGCGCGACCGGAGTGGGCGTGGCGCCGTTGTTGAACACCGGCTTTTCGTTGACGTCGTTAACGGTTATCGTGATGGAGCGGACGAGCCGTATGTCGTTGTCCACCGTCGCGGTCAAGCGGTACTGGTCCTCTTCTTCGTGGTCCAGAACTGCGATAGCGGTTAGCACGCCCGCGTCTGACAGGCGGAAATTGCCGCCGGCCGCATCGCCGACCAGGGAGTAGCCTTCGTCGGCGTCGTCTGCGTCTGCGTCTGTAGATTCAGGTATCAGCACGTTGCCGAGCACAGCGCCTACGGCGTTGCCCTCATTTATGGAGAACTCAAGCCCGGTGGCGGCAATCGGCGTTTCGTCTTCTTCGTCGATTACCCTGAAGCTTATCGTGCCGGAGACCCAGCTGATGCCGTCCGTAGCGCTTTCGGGGTCCGTGCTGGAATCGGCTCTGGGGTCGTCCGTGACGAATACGGTGAAGGTCCACCTTACAGCGTCCGCATCATAGCCGTCGGCAGCCATTTCGGCGGCGGTATCCTCGGTGCCGTCTTCGTCCGCGTCTTCGTAGTCCACGGCGGCGGCGAGCTCTATGCTGCTGCCGTTAAGCCTGAACTTTACGGGATCGCCTAGGCTTTGGTCGTTGGTGGCGTCGTTGTCGGTGTCGGCCACTGCCCTTATGGCGTAGGTAAGCCCCGTATTATCGGGATCGCTGGCGAAGTCTTCCAGATCGACCAGTTCATCGCCTACGTCGGGGGCGGCGGGATCGGGCGAATCCGTCTCGAGGATGGATTGAGTGGGTATATTCTGCAGTACCGGCGGGCGGTTGCCTTGCAGCACCGTAAGCCTTACGAATGCCCTGTCGGTTTCGCCGCCTTCGACGCCTTCGCCGAAGCCGCTGGTCACGAGGTCTTCGGCAATCACCTGGATGAGGTGAGTGCTGCCGGCCTCGAGCGTTACGCCGGGCTTGATGCTGAGTAGGCCGGGGAATGTTTGCCCCGCATTGGTGTCTGCATCGTCTCCGGTGCCGCCCAACGCATTGTCGTCGCCCAGATCTATGTCGGCTCTGAGCCTGAGTTCGCCGTTGTCAATCTTGAAGTTCCGCGTAACATTGGCGCCGTTTGCGTCGGCAAGCCGCCAGTTCATTATGCGGTTCTGATAAGTGGCGGTGGCGGTTGAGTCCGTGAGGAGTTCGGCTATCTGTCCGGATGAGCCGCTGTTTATCTGGATATCGATCGGATTGTCGGCGCTGTTGCCCCTAGGATCTTCGGGGTCTTTGCCGTCGCCGTCGACGTCTCGGTAGATTTCGATGGACGGCGCTTCGGTGGCGTAACTCACCGTGAAGTCGCGCTCGACGCGCCATTTGCCGGTGGTGGCGGTGCGCGCCCTGAGCGAGGAGCCTGTCACAAGAGTGGACGGGATCACGTCTATGGTGATTTTGGCAGTGCCCGGGCTCCTGGGACTGATGGTTACAACATTGCCGACTACGCTCCCAATTTGCGCTACGTCCGTGTCCGAAGAATGCGCAACGACCGCATAGGCGGTGGGATCGGTGGGGAGTGTGCCGAGCGTCCAAACCACATTGGCGCCGGGGGCTGTGGCGGTGAGGGCGGTGGAGGGGGTGGCCCCTGTGAGCGCCGCATCACTCGGGAAGAAGGTGGTCGGCACGGGGGAATCCGTCCCTCTCGCCGGGGTCGCGCCTGAAGACGGCGCGGCCTCCACGGCGATTGTGAAGAAGTCCGCCGCGGGGGTGCCAGCATTCGCGTTAATGGCGACCAGCGTGTCGAGGGATGCGGGGGTGACCACAGCGTCAGCGCCAACATTATTGCCCGGCGTGCTGTCCGCTGCCCAATGAACAACGAGTGCGGCGCGAGTGCCGAACGAGCCGTCGCCTCGATCCGCATTGCCCCTAAGCGTCAGCAGTCCCGTGTCCTCGTCTAGGCTGATGAAAACCGCGGGGCCGGCGGAATCTGCGCAGGTTGTCGCGCCTGGCGCGCACTGTGACCGGAACCCGGCCGTAAGCCGAGTCGGGTTGCCGGGGTTACTCGAGATCCAGCCGTTAGCCGTGTTCCTCGCATTTGCTTCGCCGGTGAATTCGGGGCCTGTAGCATCGGGATTGAAAACGCGGTTGCGGGTGGTGATGAGGTGGTAGGTGGTGGACGCGGTGGCGTCGTCTGAATCGGTTACGAATTCACTGAGGTCGATGACGTATGTCGTGCCGGACACGATAGTGATGTCCGGAACGCCGCCGCCGGAGTTGACGGCCGCGTTTAGCCTGGCTGCGCCGGCGGTTTGGGCTTCCGCCCGGTCGGTCGTCTGCAGTCCGAAGACCCCGACGGCCGCGATGACCGCCAGGACCAGGAATACAGAGGCTAAGATCTTTTTCAACTTCTTCTCCTTGTTGTTGGTGTGGGCGTTGGTGTTGCGGTTGCGGTAGTTGGGCGGTCTGGGGAATGCGGCGAAGTGCGCCGCGCCGTGTCTGCCTTTCATGTGTTCCTCCGTATCGCTATAGGTTTCGGTTTCGCTGCCCTAATCGGCGTTGTTGGGGCGGTTGGCTGGCTGCGATTTGCAGGCTGCCCGGCATGCCCGCGCGCGCCGCATATGGGCGTTGATGGGATAATGTTAGCGCCCAAGTGTTACGGGAGTATTACGGGCGGCGGTTGATTTTGGGCAATTTCCTAGATTTTTTAGATAATTGCAAAGGGTTTTCGGGATATTGGCAAAGGTTTGGCGTGATTTAGGGCGGATTCAACGCAAAGGCGCAAAGGGTTTGTGTTGGCTTACCATCTGATAATGAGCAGCGCGAATATGAGGGCGGCGTTAATCCATGCGAGCGCGCAGACTGCGACGGCTAGGTATAGGATTTTGTCGAGTTTGGCGTCGAGCCGGTCGAGCTTGGCGTCCAAATCCTCGAGCTGAAGCAGTATTTGGCTATTGATTTGGCCTTGCGTCATCGCGGTTCGCTCCTAAGATCCTTGCCTACCTTTGCGCCGTTGCGTCTTTGCGTTAGGGCTTGGAACGCAGGGGCGCAGCGGGCGCAAGGGCATCCTGAGTAGGATACGCTTGCTGCGCGCGCGGTGTCAATCGGATTTGGGGTTTATGCTAAGCGGTTGGCTTGGGTTGGGCTTAGGTTTTGTCGTGGCGTTTTGGCTGGGATTGGGCTTAGCGTTTGCCCTGGCATTTAGCTTAGTTTTTCCGGCGGGTTGCGCGGTGGTTTCGGATTGCCGGCTCACTTCACTTCGTCGGATTGCGGGTTGGCGCTGCGTGTTGCGGCGTCGAGTTGGGCGCGTAGGCGTTGGGCTTCGGCTTCGGCTTGTTGGCGGGCTTGCGCTTCTTGGTTGGCGCGCTGTTCGGCTTGATCGGCGCGCTGTTCAGATTGCTCAGCGCGCTGTTCAGATTGCTCAGCGCGGTGTTCGGCTTGGTCAGCGCGGCGCTCGGCTTGGTCGGCGCGGTGTTCGGCTTGGTCGGCGCGGGTTTGGGCTTGCTGGCGGGCGAGCGTTTCTTGGTTGGCGCGCTGTTCGGCGAATTCGGCGATTATTTCGGCGGATTCGGCGCGCGTTTCGGCGGATTCGGCGCGCAGTTCAGCGCGCTGACGCTCATACGCCTCAAGCTCGGCGCGCGCATACTCTTCGTCGTGCGTCCGCAGGAATCGCTCAGTCTTGGGGTCGAACCAGCGCAATTGCCGCTCATCCCAGTACACCCACAAGCCCAAGACTTCGCTGTACCCGCGATAAGTCCGCTCGCCTACCACTTGTATATCGATGGGTTCGTATTCGCCATCGACTAGGCGATCTCCGGCCAGCGCTACTTCATGGAAGAAGCCGCCGCTTGGGTCAAAGCGCCAGTATTCGGGGATGCCGCAGGCTGCGTAGTCGCGACGCTTGTCCGTGTAGTCCACCACGCCCGTGCTTTCGGACGCCACCTCCAGCACAAAGTCGGGCGGCTTGCCCTGCGCCAGTATGGAGTAGCCCTTTTGGCGAATAAGCAGATCGCGGTCGCAGTCGAAGGTCACGATGAGGTCGGGCTTGCGATTTTCACGGCGTATGGTCGCATACGGCGATACGGGGACTTCGCTCAGTACGAAAGTGGACTCGTAGTTGCCGAAATGGATGGCGATCGAGCGCATATGCGAGGGTTCGTGCAGGAAGATAGGGTTGTTCATATCGCCTCGCGGGGGATATTCGGGGAATACGGCAAGGTATTCGTCTTGCTGATGCTCGGCTTGCTCGGTTTGCTTGGGAAGCGCGATTAGCTTGGTGGTCATGGGCTGCCTCTTTGGGCTTTTGATGTAGTTGTATCGTTGTAACTAAAGGGATGCGCGGGAAGGCGGGCGGCTTGCGTTGGAGCGGGAGACGGGATTCGAACCCGCGACATTCTGCTTGGGAAGCAGATGCTCTACCCCTGAGCTACTCCCGCTTGCGTTGTGGGGGCGTCAGCGTTGCGCAGGTGTGGCTACGCAACGCTTATGCGATTGTAGCATATCCGAAAGCGAACAATACACCCCTTTGCGCCTTTCGCGCTTTTGCGTTGGAAATCGACTTGGCTAGACGCAATAGGCGCGCGCTAGTCCCCCGCGGAAGCGCGGCCGGGCAGCGCGGCCGGCGATTTGGCGTTGCCTATCACGAAGCCGAGCGCCCCAAGCAGCGCGCCGATGCCGGTTACGCCGAACACGTTGGCGATGCCGATGGGCGTGGCGAGCGGACCGACTACGAATGAGCCGGCGCTGCCGCCGATGTCCCACGCCTGCTGCAGCGTGGCCATTCCGGCGCTGCGCTCGCGCAAAGGCACTCTGTCCACCGTGAGCGATTGAATGCCCGGCTGCAGCAAGCCGAACCCAAGCCCGGCGAAGAAGCCGGCGCTCAAGAACATCGCTTGGAAGAACGCGCCGTTCAGCACGAACATCGCCACCGCCACGGACAGCAGTCCGGGGATGATGACTGTGGAACGGCCGTATCTGTCCGCGATGGGGCCAGCCGCGCCCATAGACACGATCGATGTTGCCGAAAACACGGTGTAGAACAGCCCGGGGTTGCCCAGCTTCTGCTGCGCCGCAAGCAGCGGCAGGAAGGTGTTGGTGGGCGCTGTGGTGAATGTGTATGTGAGAAACACCAGCGTGGGGAATATGGCGGCTTTGGCTACCAGCGGCGGCTTGTCGGCTGCGGCGTTTGCGGCGGGCGTCGCAGGCTTTTCGAATGCGATGCGGCTCGCCGATATTCGCATCCCCGAAATCATCCCAATCGCGGCGGCGAGCCCCGAAAAGACGAAGGCGTAGGCGAAGCCTGTCGAGTTGCCGCCAACATAGTCAAGTATGGACGACGCCACGAATGGGGCGTACAGAAACGATGCGTTGATGGCGTTGCCCATGTACGCCATAGCTTCGGCGCGGCGCGTGGGCGGCGCAAGGTTGGCGACGATGGTGGATGTGGCGACGGGGCCGAGCGCGAGCCCCACGCCCTGCAGCATCCGCATCGGCACAAGCCACCAAGGGCTGAGCGCGAATATGTAGCAAAGGCTGCCGATAGCCACTATCGCCGTGCCCGCAACCGCCACGCGCTTGGGTCCGAATGCGTATATCCACTGCCCGCCGAATGGGCGTATCAGCAAGCCCACGATGCCGAATGCGCCCACGATGATGCCCAAGTGCCACTCCGTCCCGTGCCGAAACAGCACATACGGCGGAATGACCGTGAGCATAGCGGTGTAGCCGGCGAACATAAAGTGCGCCGTCAGCAGGTTGAGTATGAAATCCACCGTCCATAGGCGGTTGCTTTGTGATGCGCCGTTCCGCTGCGCCATACGCCTCGCCGCCGCCGCGATATGCCGTCAAATCCGTTCAGCAACTTTAGCACATAACAAGCGCAGGCGGTTAGCGGGTTTGCAGCGCTATGCGATTGCGTTATACTCACCTACATAAATCAAATCCCGTCCGTCCCGCGGCGCGCCGACGGACGCAGCAGAAACGGAGGGCGGCAATGAACCTACTGGTCATATCGGGCGGCAGACACCCTTATGAAGAGTCCACGCCGGTATTGGAAAAGTTCCTGCTCGATGCGGGGCATACCGTCAACGTCACTGAGGACGCATCAGCGCTCGCGGACGCGGCGGCGCTGGGCGGCTACGATGCGCTGGTGTTCAACACGATGCGCGCCGGCGACAACGCGATGACGCGCGCAGAGCAGGCGGGAATGACGCGGTTCATCCAATCGGGCAAGGGCTTTGTGTGCATACACATCGCGGGCTGCGCATCCGAAGACTGGCCCGAATACTACGACATCACCGGCGGCGGCTGGCTGCTGACGGATAGCTACCATCCCCCATACGGGCGGTTTGAGGTGAAAGTTTCCGACGCCGCCAGCCCCGGCGCGGCGGGCATATCCGACTTCGCCACAAACGACGAGCTCTATATGGGCATCGCCTACCGCGAGGGCAACGATGTGTTCATCACGGGCGACGCCGACGACGGAACGCATATGTGGCGCGGCGAGCCCACCTTTATGCCGGGCGGCACATTCCCGCTCGGTTGGACGCGCAGATACGGCGACGGCAAGGTGTTCGTTACGCTGCTGGGGCATAACGGGCTGAGCTTTCAGACGCCGGAGTTCCAGCGCATCGTGCTGAACGGCGTGGACTGGACCACTAGCGGGGATTAGAGAGGCTGCGGATGGCTATCCATAATGAGGTACTTGAGGCCGCTCGACAGATAACGTCGAAGTCGGATGACTCGACCTTCACTATCGTGGCGGTAATCAATGCGCTGCCGCACTTGAATGGGCGGACGATTCGCACTCACATAGCGAGCAGATGCTGCGTGAACGCTCCCAAGAATCACGCCAGCAAGTTGCCGTACTTCAGGCGCGTCGCTTACGGCGTGTATCAGGTCGAGCCTGACTTTCGCTGACAAGAAATGATAAGCAAATAAAATATAGGAGGGATGTTCGATGAGGCTCGAAGGCAAAGTGGCGATAATCAGCGGCGGCGCGCGCGGGCAGGGCGCGGCCGAGGCGAAGATGTTCGCGCGCGAAGGCGCAAAGGTGGTCTTCGGCGACATCCTAGACGAAGACGGCAAGAAGGTGGAAGCCGAAATCAACGAAATCGGCGGCGACGCCGTCTATGTAACGCTGGACGTCACCGACGAAGATTCGTGGCGGCAAGCGGTGGACACCGCCGTGGCGCGCTACGGCAAGGTGGACATTCTGGTGAACAACGCCGGCATAGCGATATGGGCGGCCGGCGACGACGCCAGCGTGGAAGACTGGGATCGCGTTATGGATGTGAACGCCAAGGGCGTGTTCCTGGGAACCAAGGCGGTCATCCCTGAGATGCGAAAGGCGGGCGGCGGCTCCATCGTCAACATATCGTCCATATCCGGGCTTATCGGACAGGCGACGATACACCCCGGCTACAACGCGTCCAAGGGCGCCGTGCGCATCCTCACCAAGTCCACCGCGATCCAGTACGCCAAAGAGGGCATTCGCGCCAATTCGGTGCACCCCGGTCCGGTGATGACCGAAATGACGGCGCACGGCTGGCGCGATCCCGAAAGCCGGCGGCGCACCGAGCAGAACACGCCGCTCGGCAGATACGCCCACGCCGACGAAATCGCAAGCGGCGTGCTGTTCCTCGCATCCGACGAATCGTCCTATATGACGGGAAGCGAGCTTGTGATCGACGGCGGCGTAACCGCGCAGTAGGCGGCGCATTGTAGGCGCACACCAATAGAGATAAGCGACGGCAGAACGCGCGCGGACGGCACCACGCCGGCGTGATGGTGTTTGACCTTGACGGCGCGACGGCAGAACGCGCGCGGACGGCACCATCTGTATCGTAAAAAAGTTAAAGCCGTCGGGGCGACGGCAGAACGCGCGCGGACGGCACACCCGCCAACAAGTCCGCCGCAATCCGTGAAACCGATAGGCAGCGTCTCGACCTTGCGTCCGGCGCTGCCTGCGGTTTATGCGCCGCGAATGAACGCCCGCGCCGCTCTTAAATCCGTCCCGCGCGGACTCTTGCGTCTGTATCGCGATATGCGCGCTTTGTGGTAAATTAGGGCAAATCTACTCAATCTACTCAGGGGGATTTGCGAAATGCCAATCAATGTAGTCGTACACGGCGTTATGGGCAAAATGGGGCAGCAGGTATTGGATATGGCAACGCGCGCAGAGGGTATGCAGCCCACGGGCGCGGCCGACATCACAGCGTCGAAGGGCAGCCTTGCCTTGCCCGACAACTCAGGCGATATTCCGCTATCGAGTTCGCTTGCGGATGTGCTAGACAGCGCGGATGTGGTGGTGGACTTCAGCAGCGCAGAGGGCGCGGCATCGGTGATGCGCGCCGCGGCGCCGCGCAATGTCAACATCGTCATAGGCTCCACGGGCATCACCGACGCCATATATCAGGATGCGGAACGCCTCGCCAACAAACACGGCGTCGGCGTCATAATCGCGCCCAACTTCGCGATGGGCGCTGTGCTTATGATTGCGCTGGCGAAACAAGCGGCGCGCTTCTTCGACTATGCCGACCTGACGGAAATGCACCACGAAGCCAAGATAGACTCGCCCTCCGGCACCGCGCTTGCAATCGCCAACGCCGCCATAGAGGGCAAACAGGGCGGGTTCACCGCGCCGCAATCGGAGAAGGAGCTGATAATCGGCGCGCGCGGCGCAACGCACAACGGCGTCAGCATCCACAGCGCGCGAATGCCGGGACGCGTGGCGCACCACGAGCTCGTGTTCGGCGCGCTGGGACAGACGCTCACCATCCGCCACGACTCCGTCAATCGCGAAAGCTTCATGCCCGGCGTGGCGCTGGCAGTCAACGAAGTGGTCAAGCGCACAGGGCTGACCGTAGGGCTAGACAAGATTATGGGACTGTAGCGGCAGCGCAAAACGCCTATCCGAATCACGCAGCAATACACACAAAAGCCAATCCCGACGACCTACCGAAAGCAAGGTGAACTATGGTGCAGCCCGAAATAGAGACGCAGCAGACTCAGGATGCGCCCGCAAACGAGCGAATGCTCGGTTGGAACCTAGGTCAGATGACGGCGAATATCGCCAACCTGAAAGAGAACTCGGCGACGAAAACCGACATCGCCGAGTTGCGCGAGAATATGGCCACCAAAGCCGAACTCGCCGACGTGCGCGAGAATATGGCCACCAAAGCCGAACTCGCCAATATGGCCACCAAGGCAGACCTCGCTAATATGGCTACCAAAGCAGAACTCGCCGAAGTCCGCGAGAATATGGCTACCAAAGCCGATATTGCCAATCTGCGCGAAGACTCAGCTACTAAAGCCGACCTCGCCAATCTGAGAGAAAACTCGGCTACGAAAGAAGACCTGGCAAGAATGGAAGCGCGCCTGATACGGCGGATGATGGGCGGTACGACTGCCATAATCGCCGTAGCGCTCGCGCTCGCCCGCCTGCTGTTCGGCTAAGCGCGCCCTGAACGCAAACCTAGATTTACGCAGCAATCGCCATTATCATTTAGACTGACAAACCTTAAACCTTTTCTCCCCGGAGGATAATCTTGGACGCTTGTAGCATAGCGGTAGTCGGCGCAACGGGTGCCGTTGGGCGCGTATTCTTGGATGTGATTGAAGAACGGGATTTTCCCGTCAGCGATATTCGGCTGTGCGCTTCGGAACGCTCGGTGGGCAAAACGCTGAAGTGTATGGGCGAAGACATCGTGGTGGAGCTGGCAACGCCGGATCTGTTCGGCGAAGTGGACTTCGTATTCATATCGGCGAGCGGCGATGTCAGCCGCGCGCTTGCGCCCGTCGCCGCCAAGCAAGGCGCGCTGGTCATCGACGACAGCTCCGCCTTTCGCATGAACGCCGATGTGCCGCTGGTGGTGCCTGAAGTGAACGGCGCGGATGTAGCGCAACACAACGGCGTAATCTCCATCCCCAACTGCTCTACCACGCCGCTTGTTATGGTTCTCAAGCCGCTTATGGAAGTCAACCCCGTCAAGCGCGTCATCGCCGACACCTATCAGTCCGTTTCCGGCACAGGCGCCGCCGCCGTAGAGGAACTTCGCGCGCAGTCCCAGCGCCTGACCGCCGACGATGCGCTGACCCACACCGACCTTACGCCCGAAGCCTACCCGCATCCCATCGCATTCAACGCGCTGCCCCACATAGAGCCGTTCCTAGACAACGGCTATACCAACGAAGAGATGAAGATGGTCAACGAAACGCGCAAGATACTGCATGCCCCCGACATCGCGGTTTCGGCTACCTGCGTGCGCGTCCCCGTGATGCTCAGCCACAGCGAAGCGGTTCACATAGAGTTCGAGCGCCCCATCAGCCCCGCAGATGTGCGCCGCATCCTGTCCGACTTCCCCGGCGTCAAGGTGGTGGACGACCCGCAGGCTAACGTGTATCCTATGCCTATCGACGCGGCGGGGCGCGATGAGGTGTTCGTGGGGCGCATCCGGCAGGATGTATCGCATCCCAACGGCATCGCAATGTGGGTCGTTACCGACAACCTTCGCAAAGGCGCTGCCACAAACGCCCTGCAGATAGCCGAGGAAGTTCTGGAGCGCGGACTGCTGCCCCGTCGCCAAGCAGCAGCCGCAAGCCGTTAGATAGGCATAAGAGGCAAACACGCTAGGCATATGCGGTTGGCGCGCAACGCATATTGCGCAGACGCTATAATTGCCATCCAAAGATAAGGCGATGCTATCTACGGATATTGAGCGCCGCCTTCATCCCAATCCCTATACTCTGCAAGTGAGCGGGCTTAAAACTTATTCGGTTTCAAGACATCAACGCATATAGCGAATACCTAATCCTGTATGAGGAGGCGATACTATGGCTGAACTGGGCAGGCTCATAACCGCAATGATTACCCCCTTCGATGAGCAGGGCGAGGTTGACTACAAAGAGGCGGGACGCCTTGCCAAAGCGCTTGTGGCGTCAGGAAGCGATGGGCTTGTGGTCACCGGCACAACCGGCGAAACCCCCACGCTCTCTTTCGACGAAAAGATCGGCCTCTATGAGGCGACCAAGAACGCGGTGGGCGATACTGCCGCCATCATCGCCGGCACAACCACCTACAATACCGCCGACTCCGTCGCTATGAGCCGCGAAGCCGAAGATCTGGGCGTGGACGGCATCCTGATGACCGTGCCGTCCTACAACAAGCCGCCGCAAGAGGGGCTGTATCAGCACTTCAAAACCATCGCCTCCGGCGTGGGGTTGCCCTGCGTCCTATACAACGTACCAAGCCGCACCAGCATCAACATGACCGCCGAAACCACCGTGCGACTCAGCGGCATCGACAACATCGTGGGCACCAAAGAGGCGAGCAGCGACTTGGTGCAGATAACCAAGATAATCCGCGACGCCGGCGACGACTTCAAAGTCTGGAGCGGCAACGACGACGAAACATTCCCGATAATGTGCGCCGGCGGCTACGGCATCGTCAGCGTGGCGTCCCATCTCATCGGCAGCCAGATTAAGGCGATGATGGGAATGATCCTAGAGGGCGACATCGAGAGCGCCGCCGCCGAACACCGCCGCCTGCTGGACATATTCAAAGTTCTGTTCGTGGTGTCAAACCCCATTCCCGTGAAATACTGCGTGGGCAACGCCGGCTTCAGCGTCGGGCAGCCGCGCTTGCCGCTAGTGCCGCCCGATGCAGCGTCCGCCGCTACCATCGACGCCGTAGTATCACGCTACGACATAGACCTGCCGGCGTCAATCGCCGCAGACTAACCCGCCCCGTCCCTACACGAGCAATCGACTCCGCCCACTGATGCGCCCCGCCGCGCAGCGCCAATATCAGTGGGCGGCTTCCTACGCCGTGAGTGAGCGCTCCGCGCATCTGTGGAGGCATCTAATATGTTCGGCATTTTCCGCCGAATCAGGCTTCAAGGCTTCGCCGTATTCTTTGCGATATACCTACTCGGTCTCATTGCAATCCTAATATACGGCTACATCTTCACGGATAATCGGCTCGCGCTATTCCTGCTCCTATTTGTTTGGATAATGCTGTACTTGTGCGTCTTGATGGCGCAAATCACATTTGGGACGCGCATAAAGGAGTTTATAATGAACATCGGAGTCTATGAGCGAATTCGTGAACGGCGCAGACTGGCGGCCGCCGCTGCGGTGGCGGATCAGTTCGAAGGACAAAACAAAACCTGTTCGAAACCCAAGAGGCGCGCGAAATACCCAAGGCGGAGTATCGCTGCGGAAACGATTCCTGCATCGGCTATCGCTTTAATGAAGCGGACAACATGTATTGGATCGATTCGCCGCCGATGGTGCCGGGCTGGTACTGTGTCAAATGCGCCGACGGCATGCGCGACAAAGACAGATCCGAGCGGCTAAATATGGGCGTGTTCCTAACCGTGCTGGACTACGAAGCGGCGCGTTCAGACAAGGAATAGGCGGATTAGTCCCCTAATGCTATACCGCTATGCCCGCAACCCAAATGCGCCTAAGCGTAAGCGCGTAACCCCGAACTGAGTGCCGCCGCTAAGCCGACGCCTCGCTGATAACCGGCCTGACCATTATCGTTTCGTGTCGATGTGGTCCGGTGGAAATCAGGTCTATGCGGCAGCCGATGACCTCTTGCAGACGCTCCACATAAGCGCGCGCTTCCCTGGGAAGCTGCTCGAAGTTCGTTACGCTTGCGGTGGGGCTGTCCCAGCCGGGAAGTTCCTCATAGACGGGCTTGCAGCGTTCTAGCGCCGCTACGCCGCCGGGGAATTCGTCCACGATGCCGCCGTCGAGTTCGTAGTGCGTGCAAATCCGAACCGAATCGAAGCCGTCCAGCACATCCAACCGCGTCAGGATTGCGGAAGTGTAGCCGTTCACATCGACGCTGTAGCGCGCCGCCACGCCGTCGAACCAGCCCACCCGCCTAGGCCTGCCGGTGGTAACGCCGAATTCCTGAGCCAGGCTGCGTATCGTTTCGCCCGTGTGATCCAAGAGTTCGGTGGGCAAAGGCCCGCTGCCCACGCGCGTGGAATACGCCTTGAACACTCCCGTAATGCCCGCGATATGCACCGGGGACATCCCCAACCCGATGCAAGCGCCGCCAACCGTGGGGTTGGACGATGTAACAAACGGATATGTGCCGTGGTCAAGGTCTAGCAGCGCCCCCTGTGCGCCCTCAAGCAGGATGTTTCTATCGGCTTTGAGCGCGTCTAGCACTATCTTCTCGACCGGCGCAATCAGCGGCGCCATCCGATCCGCCCACTGGCGGCACTTGTCGAATATCTCGCTCTCGGACACCGCCGAGCCGCCATAGACCTTGGTAATGACGGCGTTGGTATGCTCAATGATGCGCGACAGGCGCGGCAGCAACGCTTCCACATCCAGCAGATCGGCCGCCCGAATGCCCGTGCGCGCCGCCTTGTCCGCGTAGGTAGGGCCGATGCCCTTGCCGGTAGTGCCGATAGCGGTATTGCCGCGCGCCCGCTCCGACAGCATATCCAGCGCCACATGGTAGGGCATGATGATATGCGCGCGGTCGCTGACCACCAGCCTGCCGTCAATATCGATGCCGCGCTCGCGCAGGCTGTCAACCTCATCAAGCAGCACATCGGGATCGATCACAACGCCGTTGCCGATAACATTGAGCGTATCGGGCCAAAACACGCCGCAGGGTATCAGGTGGAAGCTGAACTCGCCCTCTTCGTTGACCACTGTATGGCCGGCGTTATTGCCGCCGGAGAACCTGGCGACGATATGGGCGTCGCGCGCCAGCACATCGATAATCTTTCCCTTTCCCTCGTCGCCCCATTGAGCGCCCAAAACGGCATAGGCAGGCATGCCCTCTCCTCTTCATTCGCATTGTGGGATACGCTCGGCGTTTCGGGAATACGCGGCAAAACGTCTCTCTAAATCCACTGAGTTCGCCCTACAATTAAGGGCAATCGCCGCGGTTAGCGCGCGAAATTCCGCCGCCAAAGCCAAACAAGTATAGCAAATGACGCATAAGTTTGAAAGTGATTGAAGTTAGGGGGTATTCTCAACACGTGCAGGCGTGTTGAATCCAGCCTAGCTTCAGCCACGCTGGCGCAAGCGACAATGTCAGCATTCCAGCCGTCTTGGAGTACCCCTCTGTACGACGGTTCAACTTGCCGCGCAATGCCGAATGCAATCCCTCGTTCCAGTTCACCGCGCCGTACTTCCCAACTACATGCTTGTTGACCGGCAGCGCCCCATACACTCCATATGCGTCTGTCTCGTAACGCTCCGCATCCGGCAGACGCTCCAGCAAGCGCAAGAATGTAGCTTCGTCTCTGCCGCCCACCTCAAAGTCTATCCACCCGCTGCCGCCGCGCTCTTCCACCATCGCCGTCCATACCCACAGGTCGTTGCGCTTTTCTTCTTTCCTAGCGCCCAAATATGTCCACATTTCGTCAAGCGCTATCGTTGACGCAACGATTGCCGACACTCTGCCGCTTGCGCGCCACGCGCTCATTGCGCGCATCCGTTCAAGCACTATCGCCCCCCTTTTTCAACCAACCGCTCACCGATGCAGCGCTTGCGCCCACTACGCGCAAAGCCGCCGATATGCTCGCGCCCTCTATGCGCATCTTAACCGCCTGCCGTTTGACTTGCCCCGGGAAGCGCGGCCGCGCTGCGTCCGCCGTGTACTTCCGCTTGCAATCGCCGCGCTTGTACACTTGACGCCCGCGTGTGTGTCCATCTTTGGGCATCCAATTGGAGCCGCAGTGTTGGCATCTGATGTCATGTCGATACGCCCTTTCACGCGCCATAGCTCACCCTTCTAGATAGTGGTTTGAGCGCCACTATATCTAATACCACTCACCATTAAGAATACCGGACCGACGCTGCCGCAAGCCGCATCTGCTGCCGGAATGCCCAGCGCCGACAACGCGGCAGACGGCGTTTGCGCGCCGCCGCCCTGCGTGAATGGCGATAGGATTGCGTCCACACTTGCGCTCGTAATTATGGTAACCTATCAGAAATCAGCGCATTATGAGACGCAACGAATGCTATTCGGCAGCGCCAAAGTTCGCAAGGAGTCTATTATGTCCCCAGAAATGATTGCCATAATCGCGATTGGCATAGCCATCATGGGCATTCATATGACGACTTTCATTTATATGTTGCGCCGAATGGATGGAATGCAAAAGGAAATCAGCGAAATAAGAGTTGATATGGCGCAGATGAAAACGGATCTGACGGAGCGCATAGCGCGGCTTGAGGGCATCCTGATAGGCCAGCAACAGATGGCGGCGAATGGCGCGCCCGCGCAGGCGGGCGACGATTAGGATGCGCGTGAAAAGGGCGCGCGCTCAGTAGCGGCAGCCGAGAAGCAGGCGCAAACGGGCGGCGGGCATATCAGCGCTCGCCGCCCGTCTGCGTATCGCAGTCCAAGGTCATACGACCGAGGGACGCCAATCGATGCCCGTCAAGCGCGGGCTTTCGGCGCTACGCATACTTGCCGGTGAGCTGGGGCGTGGTGCCTTCGTTGCCGGCGCTTTCCCATTCGTGGCGCGTCTCTCTGCCCCATGTGCGCTTGAGGTCGTCCCGCACGCTCAGATGCAGCCTGCCCATTCCCTCTACCTCGATCTCGACGCTGTCGCCGTCCTGTATGGCGCTCAAGCCGGCGTGATTGGTGCCGGTGGCTATCACATCGCCCGGACCCAGCGAGTGAACGCTTGTTACCCACTCGATGACCTGTGGGATTTTGTGCGCCATATCGTCGGTGTTGAAGTCCTGAACCAGCCTGCCGTTGACCCAGAGCTTGACGGGCAGGCGCTGCGGGTCGGCGATTTCGTCGGCGGTAACCAGCCACGGGCCCATCGGCGCGAAGGTTTCGCGCGACTTCATCTGATAGAACGCCGGCACGCCGCGCGCCGATACATCGATGAAGTTCATATAGCCGAAGATGTAGTCAAAGGCGTCCTCGGCCTTGACCTGCCAAGCGGGTTTGCTGATGACCAGCGCAAGCTCGGCTTCGTGCTCGAAGATGGACGCCCCAACATCGGGCAGCAGGATGGTATCGCCGTCGCCGATTACGGCGTTGGGGGACTTGTTGAATCCGTTCTTGGGGGCGGGTTCGGAGCGCGTTCCGTTCTCCATATAGTTGACCGCCATGCAGATGATATTGAGCGGGCGCGGCGCCGGCGAGCGCAACCGCACTTGCGAGAGCGGCGTTCCGTCGGATGCGGCAGCCGCCTGCGCGATGGCGTCTTTGCGGGCGTCGAAGTCGCTTATCAGTCCGCTTAGCACATCCTGCGGCGATACGCGCGGGATGTCCGCCACAGCGTTGGACACATCCACCACGGCGTCGCCCTTCACCACGCCGAGCCTGAAGTCGTCAAAGAATGCCAGTTTCATAGTTGCCCCTTTCGTTTCGGTCGTTGAGTTGATAGGTATGTGAGTGTTGGCAAGTATGCAGGTGTTGGGTATTGGTAGGTATGCCGATAAGGTTGTTAGGGCTTGGTTGTGGTGTTGGGAATAAGGCTGTTAGGTTTGCTTGCGCTGTTGAAAATGGCGGTGGGCGAGCGTGGACTTCAGAAGCATTTAGCAGCGCCCTGGGCGGCTTATGGGTTGGCAAGCGTTGTGATGGGCATATCGTATATCATAGGCGGGGGTTGGCGCTAGTTGAGGGTGGATATGCTAGGCGCTCTTAACGCCTTCGCGTTAAAAATTCAGTTTCCCAACCCGTGCGAATGTGTTAAATCCACCCCAATTTCAGCCATGCCAACGTAATCGACTAGGCTCTTTGCACTCGGGGGACTCCTTGCTATGAATATGGTTTTAGGCGTCAATTTCAACTCAACTATAGCACGCCTACGCATAATGAGAACGTCTTGCGCGACGCGGCGAATTTCGCCTACAGGCATGCGTATCTGCATCGGGCTTGCGATACATCCCTTCGTCAGTCCTCAGGTTAAGCCAAAGTAGGGCTGTGCATGCCCTCGCCGTTCTTTCAAATAGCGAATTCAGCGCCGCAATGCAGCCGTGCGCGCCGATCAGCTTGGCTTATGCGAAGGCTAGGATGCGCGCGGGGTTGTGGGTGATGATTGCCTGGATCGCGTCTTCGGAGAAGCCTTTGCGCCGCATTCGGGGGACTATGTTTTGTAGGATGTGGGCGTAGCCGTGGCCGCCGTAGCGCGCTAGGCGGTGGTTTGTACAGATGTCTTGCGCTATGACTATCTTGTCGGCGTATCCGTCTTCTACGGCGCGCTTGACGAAATCTAGGCGCTGTGCATCGCTGGGCATATCTATGTCCGCCAGCGGGTAGTATGAGGATTCGCTGCCGAATAGATCCCATTCGAGGTAGCAGCCGCTTTCGGCGATGCGCTTAATCCCCTCGAAGTCGAATACGGTGCGGTCGAGATGTCCCATAATGACGCGCTCTATGTCGGCGTCTGCGTCGGATAGGGTTTGCAGTATTTCTAGCGGGGCGTCGGGATGGCGGCCGGGGTGTATCAGGATGGCGGCGCCGGTTTCGCGCTGCGCTATGGCGGACGCGCGCAGGGATTTGCGCTCGTTGGCGGTGAGTGGCCAGGTGCAGCCGATTTCGCCGATGACGCCGGCTTTGATGCCGCTGTCGTCCACGCCGTCGGTGATGTCGGCGATGATTTGGAGCGCCAGGTCGTCTTCGGAGCGGGCGTCCATATCGGGGGGATGCACTGCGTCCACATAGAAGCCTGCGCCCATAATGATGTTGACGCCGGTTTGGCGCGCTATATGCGCCAGCGCTTGCGGATTGCGCCCGATGCCGATGGTGGTGGCGTCCACGATAGCGCCGCCGCCCGCGCTCTTGTAGCGCGCCGCTTCCGCTACGGCGGCGTCTATGTCAAGCAGTTCCAGGTTGGGGCGGTTGCTGTAGTGGTTATGGCGTATCCAGCCTAGGTTTTCAAGCGTGAGGGGGGCGTCCGCCATATGCGCTTGGGCGTCGGGCGGGCGGAACATGAACGAAAAGTCGATAATCAGGTGTTCGTGCGTGGTGGCGGGGCCGAGTTCGGACGGCGTGATTGCGCCAAGCACGGTTTGGATTAGGCCGGTTTGTTGGGATGGCATAGTTGCGTCTCGTGCGGCTTGTTTTGGCGCATTTTAACGCAAAGGGGGGTTAGGTTGGCAAGGGGGATGCGCGCAAGCGGCGCTCTGTACACGGCGGGCTAGGATATGCGGCGAAACGCCGGGTACGCCAAGCCGAATGCGAATATGAGCAGCGCGAGCAGCGCGCCGCTGATTGTGAGCGAGTTGGCGGTGCCGATGTATTCGGCGATTGTGCCGAAGGGCAGCGCGCCTATGGGCATTAGCCCGAATGTCATCATCATTATGCTCATCACGCGTCCGCGCATTTCGGGGGCGGCGGAGAGCTGCGTGAGCGTCATGTTGAGCGACATATAGACTGAGCTTATGAGCCCGATTATCAGCAGGAAGGGCATCGCCACGGGGTATATCTGCGAGTTGGCGAGCCCCACCAGCATTATGCCCCAAACGATGCCGCAGCCCAACAGCAGCAGCCCGCGATGGCTGAATCTGCGTATCGCCGCCAAGCCGAGCGTGCCTATGAGCGCGCCTACGCCCATGATGGTCATTAGGATGCCGAGGTCGGACGAGTTGACATTGAGCGCCTCGCGCGCCCATACGGGCAGCAGCGCGAACAGCGTGAAGCCGAACAGCGAGGGTATGAACGCCATTAGTATCAGTCCGCGCAGGTTGACGTCGTTCCACACATAGCGCAAGCCCTCTATGATGTCTTTGCCCACGCTCTTTTTGGCGGACTTGGATTGCGCCGTGTCCACGCGCACCATTAGCAGCGAAAGCGCTGAGAATACATAGATTATCGAGATGAGGTAGAAGACGCCCGATGTTTGGATGAAGATAATCAGGAAGCCCGCCATAGCGGGGCCGATTATGCGGGTTAGGTTCATCGCGGAGTTGTTGAGCGCCACGGCGTTCATAAGGCGGCTTTCCGGGACTATGTCGGAGATTATCGCCTGTCTGCTGGGCATATTTATCGCCATCATAGCGCCGTTGACCACGCCGATTATCAGCACCGCGCCGAACCAGATAGCGCCGCTCGCGTCCATCATCGCAAGCACGAAAGTCATTACGGCGTTGGCGCTTTGGCTGATGATAATCAGGTATTTCTTGGAGAAGCGGTCTGCCAGCGCGCCGCCAACAAGCGATACGATGGTCATGGGGGCGGCGAATGATACCATCACCAGCACGAGCGCAAGCGGCGAGTCGTTTTCCAAGCGCAGCACAAGCCAGCCGCGCGTTATCATCTGCATGTTCATCGCCATAAACGATATGAACGAACCTATCCATATCCAGCGAAAGTCGCGAATTTGCAGCGTCTCGAAGATGGGGGACGCCAGCAGCGATTGGACGGGGGAATGCGGCTGCCGCGGGCGGGCGCGCGTTGCGGTTGACGGCGGCGGCGCGGCGACGGAGGGCGCTCTGCCGATGTTTTGTGCCAAAGCGGGGTTCCTTGCGGGATAGGCGCTAAACGGCGCAGAATGGGGTTGGGATGCGCGCTTATGCAGGCTACGCCCTTGCCCGTTAAATATGCAAAATGTTTCAGGTATTGTTATGCAGTATTGCGAAGTATAAGATTGCGGCAAATCGGTTGCAAGCAATATAATCGGATTACAAGTATCCGTTTGTATGATGAAGCCGCCACTGGATTTTCACAAGCCGATTAGGGGCGCTCGAATGACAAAGGTCGTTACATTCGGCGAGACGATGGTGCAGTACAACGCCCGCTTTACGGGGGAATATGACCCGCGCGGGGATTATATGGCGGACTGCGCGGGCGCCGAATCCAATATGGCGGTGAACCTTGCGCGGCTGGGCGTTGCGGGCGTCGATGTTGTGTGGGTGAGCAGAATGGGGGACGATGACGCCGGCAGGTTCGCGCTGGCGGAGCTGGAGGGGCGGGTTGGCGTGGCGGCGTCTGCGATTGCGGGCGAAAGGACGGGCATATCGTATCTGAACCACCACGCCGACGGCAGCCATATCAAGACCTACTTTCGCAAGGGCAGCGCCGCAAGCCGTCTCACATTCGCGGAGGTGGAGCCGCATCTGCGCTGCGCGGACGCGCTGCATGTGACCGGCATCACGCCCGCGCTGAGCGACGTGTGCCGCGATATCACTTTCGCCGCGCTGGAATGCGCCGCCGCCAAGGGGATGCCCGTCAGCTTCGACCTAAACTATCGCGAGCAGATTTGGCGGTCGGCGGCTGATGCAAGGGATGTGTTTGAACGGATGGCGGCGTATGCGTCGGTATTCAAGTTGGGACACGATGAGGCGCAGGCGGTTTGGGGCAAGGCTTGGAGCGCTGAAGAGTACGCGCGCCGCTTTCAGGGGCAGAACGGGGGCGTTGCGGTTGTAACGCGCGGGCAGGATGGGGCGGTGGCGTTTGACGGCGCAAACTTTGTCCAGCATCCGGGCTATCGCGTGGATGCGGTGGATCCGGTGGGCGCTGGGGACGCATTCGTGGCCGGACTGCTTGCGGGGATACTGGAGCGCGGCGATTTGCGGGCGTTCTTGGCGGCGGATGCGGGCGAGCGCGCCGAAACGCTGGCGGCGGCGCTGCGGTTAGCCAACGCCTGCGGGGCGCTGACCTGCACGCGGCACGGGGACACGGCGGCGATGCCGTCGCGGGATGAGGCGCGGCGGTTTATCGCAGAGGCTGGCGGGTAGTTGGGGCTGCGCTGTTCTATTTATTGAACTGCCAGGCGCGCTGTCAATAGGTGGGGCTGTGGCTATTCGTCGGACAAGGCGACGTCGCCCTCCCAAGTGTTATGGAAGCCGTCTTCCGCGGCTATGAACTGCCCGGTGTGAATTCGTTTTATGGGGTATTCGGGGAGATATTGCACGGCGAAGCATCTTTCGCCGTCGATAAATCCGTGATTCGCGAAGTCGAAGCCGAAATTCTCAAAGCCGTGCGCTCTGCGCGCTTCGGGAAG
This sequence comes from Dehalococcoidia bacterium, assembly GCA_965203895.1. Lineage (GTDB taxonomy): Bacteria > Chloroflexota > Dehalococcoidia > Lucifugimonadales > JADFKI01 > Bin90. The sequence goes on from CBDBDI010000003.1 coordinate 2,051,942, forward strand.
GGCGTAGTTGTCGACCGGAAAAACCCCTAGAAAGAAAAGGTTGTCAAGGTTTGCTGCGCCGCATCGCTCGGTTATGTATATCAGTCGGCCGGCGTTGAGATAGACGTCGAAGTCGGATTGGATTATGGGATTGCCCGTATCCGCTATCATCTGCCGAATATCCAGCGTATCGCCGTTCCACCAAATTCGGTTGAACTCGTTGTCGTAGATCTGCCACAGCGCGATGCCGGCCCCGCCGTCCAGCGCGTAGTATGCGCCGCCGGACTGCAGCAAATTCGCTATACGGCGGGCGTATGCCAAGGGGCGGTAATTCCGTTCGATTTTCGGCAGACGGCTCACCGTATCGAAGTGTCTGACAATGTGATACGGCTGTCCCGCTTCTTGGGGCGGATCGCGGCGCACGGCGTACTTTTCGCCATAAAAATGATGCAGAAATTCATGGAAGTAGATGGTGAGTTCGTATGTGTAGCCGGGGCTTATGTCCGCGATTTGGACATGCCGTCTTTGGTCGAGAAGCCTCGTCATTTCGGCGATAAGGTTCGCCTCATTGTGGCGGGATATGTGCTGCACGGCGGTTTGATACAGGAAGTTGTAGTAGTTGCAGCAGACGAAGAACGCGATGAAGCCCGTTAGCGCATACGCCGCTAGGTTTCGCGGATGGGTAAATATCCGCGCGGTATGGAAGCCGGCAGTGAACTCCAGTATGAATTTGGCGGCGAAGGCAAGCAGCGCGGTGAATACGGGTATGAGGATATACCAGTATCGGAGCGCCTGATACGGAGAGGCGCATAGGATAATGTACAGACTCGCGAACAAGCCCAGCAGGAACAGCGTGAAGACGAGCTCATCGCTGAAGCGCCTCTTGGCGATATTGACGGCGACGAACAGCAGCAATGCGGCTGAGAGCAGCGCTAGGCCGGCGGTGATAATCAGGGATGTGTGAACTTGGAACAGCCCCTCGGCAATCCAGGCGGCGTTGCTTGCGATCAATTCGGGCGTCAGCGGCGCTCTGCCGTATTCGTCCACCTGCGATATGACATACACCTTGACCAGCGTATGCAGGAATACCGCAATCAGCGGCAGTCCGCCCAGCGCCTTCCATACGCCTATGCCTTTGAGCACGCGGACGGCGCTTATGCGCGCGCCGTCTTGCCGCCGCAGCGCCGCTGTCATCGGCAGCGCATAGTACGATAATAGCAGCCATAGCGCGGCGGCGATGTTGGTTTCCTTAGTCCACGCCAGTCCGCAGAAGCCTACGCAGAATGCGGCGTATGCCAGCAACGCGGCGCGGCGGCTTTGCGGCTTGCCCTGCCGCAAAAGCGTTAGCGCCGTCATCCAAACGCATATGCCGAGGAAGAAGACGGTGTGAGCTTCCTGCGGGCTTAGTTTGGCGGCCGGCTGATTGGGGAAGAAGATCCAGAGATAGACCAGCGCCGTCAGCGGCAGCAGCCGAATGATGCGGTTGGATGGCGCGCTATCGCCGGCTCCATTGCGCCGATTGCGGCGCTGAAAGCAGAGGAATGCGGCGGCAAAGGCGGCGACTGCGCCCAAGTGCATTGCCCAGCGCGCTATGTGATGCAGCCACGGGGTAGCGCCGAAAACCTTCCATGTAGCCCCGGAGTAGAACTCCCAGAATGGACGATAGCGTGGATCTACCCAATCGTATCCAAGGAATTCGAGGGCAAGCCATTCATAGAACCGATCAAATATATTGAGGATTGACCATATTATGTAATCGTCCACTAACGCAAACGGCGTGTTTAGGGAGTAGTGCAGAACCGGAATGTACAGCAAAACCGGAATAGCGGCGAGCGCTATCGCTGCGATGTCGAGGCGCTGCGCGCGGGTTTTCAAGCGGTTTTTCATTGCTTTTCGTTGGCTATTCGGCGGACAAGACGGCTTCGCCTTCCCAAGCGTTGCGGTAGCCATCCGCCGCAATTATAAACTGTCCGGTGTGAATGCGTTTGATAGGGTAGGCGGGTAGATCGCGCACGGCGACGCATCTTTCGCCGCCGCCGAATCCGTAGTCCGCGAAATCGAAGTCCAGATTGGCGAAGCCGTGCGGTCGTCGATCTTCTGGAAGGTGGGTGTTGTCAAGCGGGAATGCCGCTAGAAAGAAGGTGTTGTCGAGGTCGGATGCGCTGCAGCGCTCTTTTATGTATATCAGCCGTCGGTTGTTGAGATAGACGTCGAAGTCGGAGCGGATTAGCGGGCTGTCCGCGTCCGCGACTATCTGTTGAACATCCAGCGTTACGCCGTTCCACCAAATCCGATTGCCGTTGTTATCGTAGATATGCCATAGCAATATGTTGGAGCCGTCGTCTATCTTGTGGTGTGGGGTGCCTGTCTGTAGGAAATCCGCGATGCGGTAGGCGTATGCCAGGGGGCGGTAGTTTCGTTCGACTTCGGGCAGGCGGCTCGTCTTTCTGAAGAGCCTGACGGTGTAATACGGCTGATCCGCTTCTTGGGGCGGCGCGCTGTGTATATCGTATTTTTTGCCGTAAAAGCGGGGCAGGAACTCGCGGTAGTAGTCGACAAGTTCGTAGCCGTACACATAGCGCGCGTCTGATACTTGGACATACTTGCCTTGCTCGAGAAGCCGCGTGATTTCGGCGAGAACGGTTTGGTCGTTGTGGCGGGCTATGTGCTGCACGGCGGTTTGATACAGGAAGTTGTAGTAGTTGCAGCAGACGAAGAACGAGATGAAGGCGGTCAGCGCATACGCGGCTAGGTTTGGCGGCGCGGGCGAGTTGGGCGCAGAATTGAATCGCGCCGCGGCGAACTCCAGGATGAACTTGGTCGAGAACGCCATCAGCGTGGTGAATGCAGGTATGAGAATATACCAGTAGCGGAGCGCCTGCGCCCAGGATGCGCAGAGCGCAAGGTATAGGCTTGCGAATATGCCCAGCAGAAACAGCGTGAAAACCAACTCAGCGCTGAAGCGTCTCTTGGCGATATTGACGGCGACGGATAGCAGCAGCGCGGCTGAGAGCAGCGCCAAGCCGACGGCGATAATCGGGGATGTGCGCACCTGAAACAGATCGGCGGCGAGCCAGACGGCGTTGCGCGCGAGCAGATCCGGTGTTACCGGCTCAACGCCGTAATCGCCCGCTTGGGATACGGCGTACACCTTGGCGAGCGTGTGCGCGAATACTGCAATCAGGGGCAGACCGCCGAGCGTCGTCCATACGCCGATGCCTTTCAGCGCGCGGATGGCGCTTATGCGCGGACCGGCTTGCCGTTGTAGCGCCGCTATCGCGGGCAGCGCGTAGTATGAGAGCAGCAGCCATAGCGCGGCGGCAATGTTGACTTCCTTAGTCCAGGCTAGACCGCAGAAGCCTATGCAGAATGCGGCGTATGTCAGCAGCGCCGAGCGGCGGGTTTGCGGCTTGCCATGCCGCGAAAGCGTCAGCGCCGTCATCCAAGCGCATAGTCCCAGGAAGAATACGATATGAACTTCGTTTGGCTGCAGGCGCGCCGCCGGCTGGTTGGGGAAGAATAGCCAGAGATAGACTAGCGCCGCCAATGGCAGCATTCGAATGAGGCGGCTAGGGGTTGCGCCGTCGCCGTTCCCATTGCGCTTATTGCGCCGCTGAAAGCAGAGGTAGGCGGCGGCGAATGCGGCGACGGCGGCAAAGTGTTCTATCCAGCGCGCTAGATGATGCAGCCAAGCGGCAGTCCCGAAAACCTTCCATGTAGCGCCAATGTAGAACTCCCAGAACGGGCGGTATCTGAAATTTTCCCAATGACGCCCAAGATACTCGACGTCTAGCCAGTGCTGGGAGCGTCCGAGTATGACGAATTCGGCGTAGAGCCAGTGATTGAAGTGGTCGAATATGCGCAGAAATACCCATTCTACATAGTGATCCACTAGGGCGAAGGGCGTGTCTAGGGAGTAGTAGAATACCGGCAGATATAGCAGAGCGGGGATAGCGGCAAAGGCTATCGCTGCGGGGTCAAGGCGCTGTATGCAGGCTTTCAGGCGATTGTTCATAGCGTTTCGCATAGATGGCGTGTGTATGGATGCGGTGAACTTGGTGGGCGAGGGCGATGCGTTTAGCGGCGGGATGTTTGCGCGCATGCGGCTATTCGTCGGATAAGGCAGCTTCGCCCTCCCATATGTGGCGGTAGCCGCCTCCCGTGGCTATGAACTGTCCCGTGTGGATCCGTTCGATGGGATATTCGGGGAGTTCGCGCACGATAAAGCATCTTTCGCCGCCGCCAAATCCGTAATCCGCGAAATCGAAGTCCATGTTTTCGAAGCCGTGCGGTCTTCGCGATTCGGGAAGATCTGCAGCGTCAACCGGGAACACCCCCAAAAAGAAAGTGTTGTCAAGGGCGTCAGCGCAACTCCGCTCGTTTATGTATATCAGCCGGCGGTCGTTTAGATAGACGTCGAAATCGGATCGGATTATCGGATTGCCGGCCTCCGTGACGATCTGCCGAACATCTAGCGCCTCGCTGTTCCACCAAATTCGGTCGACCTTGTCGGCGTAGATTTGCCATAGCGATATGCTGCAGCCTTTGTCCGATGCGCGGTAGGCGCCGTCCGTTTGCAAGAAATCCGCCAAGCGGTAGGCATACCCTAGTGGGCGGTAACTTTCTTCGATTTCCGGCAAGCGGTTCACCGTATTGATGTCTTCGAGGATGATGTGTCTGACAATATAATGCGACCGTCCCGCTTCTTGCGGCGGCTGTGTATGTACATCGCGCTTTCTGCCGTAAAACAAGGGCAGAAACTCATGGAAATAAGTGATGAGCTCTTTTGAGTGTACATAGCGGGCGTCCAATACTTGGACATACTGCCCCCGATCGAGAAGCCGCGTGATTTCGGCGAGGACGTTTGCGTCGTTGTGGCGGGCTATATGCTGCACGACCGTCTGATACAGGAAGTTGTAGTAGTTGCAGCAAACGAAGAATGCGATGAAGGCGGTTAGCGTGTATGCCGCTAATTTGGGCGGATGCGCGAATATGCGCGCAAAGTAGATGCGGGCGGCGCTTTTCGGATGGGCGGTCGAACCGCTCGAGTCGACTTCGATTTGGCGGCGTGCGTCAGTATCGCGCTTCGACCGATGCCGCTCAGCGGCGAAATCAAGTATGAACTTGACTGAGAATGCAAGCAGCGCGGTGAATGCGGGTATGAGAATGTACGAATAGCGGAGCGCCTGCGTCCAAGATGCGCAGAGGGCGAGGTACAGACTCGCGAATATGCCTAGCAGGAACAGCGTGAAAACAATCTCATCGCTGAAGCGCCTCTTGGCGATGTTCACGGCGACGAATAGCAGCAACGCGGCTGAGAGCAGCGCCAGGCCGGCGGTGATGATTAGCGATGTTTTAAGCTGAAACAGCGTTTCGGCGAGCCAAGCGGCGTTGCTTATGAGCAGCGCGGGGGTTAGCGGCGCGCGTCCGTAGCCTTCTACCGGAGCTATGAGATACACGATGACGAGCGTATGCAGGAATACCGCAATCAGCGGCAAGCCGCCGAGCGCCCGCCATACGCCGACGCTTTTCAGCGCGCGGACGGCGCTTATGCGCGGGCCGGGTTGACGGCGCAGCGCTGCAATCACGGGCAGCGCGTAGTATGAGAGCAGCAGCCACAATTCGGCGATAAGGTTGGTTTCCTTGCTCCATGCGAGCCCGCAAAAACCTACGCTGAATGCGGCGTATATCAGCAGCGCATCGCCGCGGCTTTGCGGCTTGCCTTGCCGCGTAAGCGTCAACGCCGTCATCCAAACGCATATGGATAGGAAGAATACGGTTTGGACTTCCTGCGGACCGAGCGTGGCGGCCGGCTGATTGGGGAAGAATATCCAGAGATACACCAGCGCCGCCAGGGGCAACAGCCGAATGATGCGGTTGGGCGGTGCGCTATCGTCGTTTTCGTTGCGGCCGTTGCGCCGTTGAAAGCAGATGAACGCGGCGGCGAATGCGGCTACCGCGCCGAAATTCATTGCCCAGCGCGCTAGATGATGCAGCCAAGGGTTGGGACCGAAAATCTTCCAGGTAGCGCCGATGTAGAGGTCCCAGGCAGGCTTGTAGCGCACATCCCCCCATACCTCATAGCCCTTCGCGCCCAAGGCGTCCGAAAGCGTATGCAGTCCGTCGAATATATGCAGATACTTCCATAGCACATAGTCATCCACCAGCGAAAACGGCGTGGTTAGGGAGTAGTACAGCGCCGGGATGTACAGCAAGGCGGGGATGGCGGCAAAGGCTACGGCGGCGGTGTCGAGGCGCTGTACGCCGCTTTTCAGACGATTGTTCATAGCGTTCCGTATATCGGGCGGCGCGCTGACGGATTGGGTTTTGGGGCTTTATTCGGCTTTGGGGAGCGCCAAGCCAATCGGCGGCGCTGTGGTCGGCAAGCGGCTAGGGTGGAGCGGCCGCAATCGGCGGCGAGGGACGGCGCGCCGGCCATGCTGCCATACTGAGCGCGTGCCTACTTGACGAGCTGCCTCAGTGTTTGCGGCAGCGCTTCCTGCGCCCTTGCCATAACCTGGTCTGCGTTGAGGCTGCCCATCGGGTGGCCGATTACGGCGTATTCGTAGCCGGGCAGCGCAAGCAGGTTCGCCATTGCGCGCGCCTGCGTGTTGAACGGCTTTGTTACCAGCACGGAGCAGGGCAATCCCAGCTTCTCAAATGCGGCTGCGTCCTGCATACAGCAGGATGTGCAGCTGCCTCACTCCGCGGTTGCGGTGATGACCACGTCGCACTCGGCGGCAAGGTCGGCGATAATCTGCGGCGGCGCCGGGATGCGGTGCGTGCCTTTGTTCGCCTCAACGATGCGCTTGACAGCGTACTGCGCCTCTATCATGCCCGCCACATCGCGCAGCAGCAGTTCGGAGTTGGGCTTGTTGTTGGACAGCAGCCCGATGACCTTGCCGTCGAGCGTGTCGGGACGGGGCGCTATGCCCTGATTTTGATGGGTTGCGCCGCCGCGCGGGTCTAGCGTTACAAGTTCGCTCTGCTGAGTCATTATCGGCTTGCCTCCGGAGTTTGGATCGGTTTCGTGATTGATATGACGTCGCCCCAAGCGCCTACAAGCGATGCGAATGGTCCGGCGTCGCCGCCCGCGCCTACTACGGTTATCTGCTCTATGCCTTCCACCACCGGTATTTGTCTTTCCAAGTCAGCGCCCTTGTACAGATGGATGCGGCGGTGCTTTTCGTTGAGTTCGCGGCCGGTGCGCTTGCCGCGCTCGAAAATGAACTCTTTGACGCGGCGCTTGCTCCAGCCGGCGCCGCGGATGTAGCCCATAAGCTCAGGGCTCAGCGCTACCAGGAACTCAGAGTGGCGCTCGCCCAGCACAACGGAGGCGTCGGCGACGATGCTGAGAAAGTCTTCGGGGGCGTTTTCGTTCTGCGTGTTGACCTGCACCGGGGAGTTGGCGGCGAACACGGTTACCGTGTCATCCGATTCGGCGTAGCCCTTCTCGACGCGCAGCGGTTCCCATGGGATAACGGCGTCGTTTTCGGCGAAGCAGAACGAATACTTGCCCGGATGCCCGAAAGTGCTTTTGTCCATTCGATGGGGAACGGAGCCGTACAGGTTGATTTTGATTAGCCCCAGCGCGCGCCCGATAGTGGCATTCGCCCTGAAGCCGTGTCCCATCGCGACGGTGGACGAATTGACGCCGATGCGATCCGCTATGCCGCCGCTCACAACTATCAGAACGCCCACGCCGTTGGTGGAAGTGCTGTTGGCGTGGAAGTTGAACGCGGGTTCGCTGACCGCCTGAACCGCGGCAATCACCACCGGCATATATTCGGGCTTGCAGCCGGCCATCACGGCGTTGACGGCAACCTTTTCGGCGGTGAACGCCACGCCGCGCACGCCCTCTTCGGCAACCACGTGGGACGGCGCAAGCGCGGCGTAGTCCAGCATAGCGCGCACCTTGTCTTCGGTGGGCGGCGCTACGGGCAAGCCGTCGCCGATGCCTTCGGACATGTAGTATTCCTGCGCGGCGGCGTAGTCGGCGTGGCTTATTCGCGCGGACGTCAGGCTTGTCATACGGGGCGTGTCTCCTAATAGTTATGGCGGTTATAGCGCGGCTAGGCTTGGAGCGCCACTACGCCGAGCTTGCTTTGCGCGAATTCGCCGATGCGCTCAATCGCGGCTTGTCCCTCCGGCAGGAACGGCGCGAACCACGGCCAGATGTGAACCATCTCATCCCACTTTTCTAGGGCGCTGTCAACGCCGGCGGCAAGCGCCTTTTCGTGCAGTCTGACGGCGTCGTCAAGCAGCACTTCGGCCGTGCCGACTATGATGAGCAGCGGCGGCAGGCCGGCGAGTTCTGCGTACAGCGGGGCGGCCAAGGGGTAGCGCGGGTTTGAGCCGCTCAGGAAGAGCGACGCCATTTCGAGCAGTCCGTCGCGCGTTACCATCGGGTCTTCGCCCGCTTTGGTCGTCATAGAATCGCCGATGCCTTCCATATCCACCCAAGGCGATATGCACACGCCGGCGGCGGGCAACGGATCGCGGGAGTCGCGCGCCGCAACCAGCGTGGCGACGGTCAAGCCGCCGCCCGCCGAATCGCCCGCGACGATTATCGAGGATGGGTCGATGCCATTATCGAGCAGCCAGCGATACGCCGTGTACGCGTCCTCGAGCTGCGCCGGGTAGGGATGCTCCGGCGCAAGGCGGTAGTCGATGATGAGCGAGCGGCAACCGGTCGAGCGCGATAGGTTTGCCGCCATTCCGCGGTGGCTTGCGATGGAGCCGGTTACATAGCCGCCGCCGTGCAGATAGAGCAGCGCCTTGTCCGCGTCCGCATTAGGTGCGGTTACCCACTCGGCGGGAACGCCGTCGGCGTCAACCGCTTGCGTGTCGATGCCGTCCAAGTTCTCAAAGCGCGCGCCCGTCTTGACGCTACCTTCGCGCCGTTCCGCCAGCGTGGGCGTCTTGCCTGCGTTTGCGGCGGCGCGCTCCGCCAGCATATCCAGTATCTCTTGAAACTCAGGGCTCGCCATTGCCGCTTCCTTTCCGCTATGTCTATGTCTTAATTCTGCTTGTTATGCGCTATGCGGCAGAGCCGCTTAGACTGCGTTAGGTTACATTGGGTTGTCGATACGCCCGAATTATACCCGTAGGAATGCCCAACTGACAAATGCGGGGGGCGCTGCGGCGGCGGCGCAATTCGTCGGGCGCTAATCAAGGTCTAGTATGGTATGATTTGGGCGATTGGACAAGCGGGCTTGACACGGCGATAGGAGCGGACTTATGGACTTGGAACTGAGCGGCAAGCGGGCAATCGTAACGGGCGGCAGCCGCGGCATAGGCAAAGCGATTGCGCTGGAGTTGGCGAAAGAAGGCGTGGACATTGTTATAGCGGCGCGCAATTTGAGCGCATTGGACGCCACGGCGCGCGAGATAGCCGCCGCTATCGGCAGCCGCGCCAATTCGCGCCCTTTCGGCCCGGAGCTCAGCGCGCGCCGCTACGACCTGGTCGACTGCCCGGAACGCAAACTCATAGCGGTGCGCGCGGACACCACAAGCGATGCCGATGTGAAGAACTTGGTGGACATAGCGGCGCAGGAGCTGGGCGGCGTGGACATTTTGGTGAACAACGCCGCCGCGCCGGGCGGACTGGTGGGCGGCGGGCTGCAAAACGCCGATACGGACGACCTGCTGGCGGATATCGACACCAAGGTGGTGGGCTATCTGCGCTGCGCCAAGGCGGCCGCGCCGCATATGCAGCGGCAGGGTTGGGGGCGCATCATCAACATCGGCGGGCTTGCGGCGCGCAACTCCGGCACATACAGCGGCTTGCGCAACCTGTCCATCGTGCATATGACCAAGACAATGTCATCCGAACTGGGGCCGCACGGCGTTACCGTGAACACGATACATCCCGGCACCACGCGCACGGAGCGCTCCACGCCAATGTACGAAGAGCAGGCGCAGCGTCAGGGCGTTACGCTGGACGAAATAGAGAGCGGCGTGGCAAGCGGCATAGCGGTGCGGCGCATCATCGACGCCGTGGAAGTGGCGTATGCGGCGGCGTTCATAGCGTCGCCCAAGGCGGGATCCATCACCGGCGAGGCGATAGCCACGGGCGGCGGCGTGGGCGGCGCGGTGCATCAGTAGCGCTAAGGCGGCCGCTTGGCGCAGTGAGACGGCGGCGGCAATCAACGCTATTGCTTAGCAATGCCGCGCGTAGCCAAGTCCGGGCGTGTTTAGCGCGCCGCCGATGCGTTGTGATAAAATTGGCGTACCGATTGTACGGATGCGGTGGCGCATTCCCGTCGATAGCGCGCATTGCGCCGATACTAGCGGCAAATCGGCAACGGCTTGTATAATGCTATGGGGCGTGTATGCGCGAAATTCCGATGTTCCCCGCGGCGGTCTCGAAAGCGCTTTACGATAAGCGATAGCGGGGCGGCAGCAGAGTGATGTTCATTGCCGCCGGCGTGTTGCGATTGAATCTATCGCAAGCGTTCAGTCGAAGCCGTGATGTAGCCGTAATAAGATGATGATGAAACAAAACAAACACAGCGACGAGGTGTCATAGATGGCAAAGCAGTTCCAGTTTAGAGAGGAAGCCTGGGGCCAAATCTTGGACGGCGTAGGCACACTGGCTAAGGCGGTAGGCTCTACGCTTGGGCCGAGCGGCCGCAATGTGGTCTTGGACAAAGAGTTCGGGCCGCCGCAGATATGCAGCGACGGTGTTACCATCGCCAAAGAGATCGAGCTCGAAGAGCCGTTCGAGAATATGGGCGCTCAGCTAGTCAAGGTGGCGGCGAGCCAGACCAACGACGTGGTGGGGGACGGCACCACCACCTCAACGATTTTGGCGCAAAGCATGATACAGCAGGGCTTCAAGAATATGGCGGCGGGCGCGAACCCGATGTCCCTGAAGAACGGCATCGACGGCGCCGTCAACGCAATGAAAGCCGAAATCGCGGCTATGTCCGTCCCCGTCGAGAACAAAGAGCAAGTTTCGCAGATTGCGATACTCGCCGCTCACGAAGAAGAGATGGGCTCGCTTATCGCGGATGTGCTGGAACAGGTGGGCAGCGACGGCACCATCACCGTGGAAGAGTCCCAGTCTATGGGCTACGAAACGGAGTATGTAGAGGGAATGGAGATCGACAGGGGCTATCTCTCGCCCTATTTCGTAACCGACGCCGAAAAGATGGTTGCGGAGATTGCGGATCCCTACATACTTCTGACATCGGAGAAAATATCCTCGCTGTCCGATGTGCTGCCGCTGCTTGAGAAGCTCAACGCCATCACGCGCAACGTGGTCATCGTAGCCGACGACGTCGAGGGCGAAGGGCTTGCCACGCTGGTGGTGAACAAGCTTCGCGGCAACCTGAATGTGCTTGCGGTGAAGGCACCCGGCTTCGGCGAAAGGCGCAAGGCTATCCTGGACGATATGGCTATCCTGTTCGGCGCGAACGTCATCAGCCAAGAAATCGGGCGCAACCTGGATTCCGCTGAGATAGGGGATTTGGGACGCTGCCGCCGCGTGAGCGCAACCAAGGACGATACCACATTCGTGGACGGCGGCGGCAATCCGCAGGACATCGAGGCGCGCATCCATCAGATTAAGCAACAGGCGCAGGACACGGCGTCCGACTACGACCGCGAGAAGCTGGAAGAGCGCGCCGCCAAACTATCCGGGGGCGTCGCCATCCTGAAGGTTGGCGCGGCTACCGAGATCGAGTTGCGCGAAAAGCGCGACCGCCTAGAGGATGCGCTTGCCGCCACTCGCGCCGCAATGGACGAAGGCATTGTGCCGGGAGGCGGCACCACGCTTGTGCGGGCGGCTCAGGCGGCGCGCGCGCAGGCGTCGGGCGACGGCGACGAGCGCACCGGCGCTGAGGTGGCGTTCACGGCGTCGGACGCGCCGCTTACGCTCATATCCGACAACGCGGGCTACAGCGGCGTGGTCGTGCTGGACGCAGTCCGCAAGGGCGAAGGCGACTACGGCTTTGACGCTGAAATAGGCGAGTTCGGCAGCATGTTCGATATGGGCATCGTGGATCCCACAAAGGTAGTCCGCGCCGCGCTCGAAAACGCCGCAAGCGTTGCGGGAATGATACTCACCACCGAATCGCTCATCACCGAACTCAACCCGCCCAAACTCCCGGCGCCCTACGACGACTAGGCCGCGCAGCCGACCGCAAGCCGAATTATCGGGGCAGGCCGAAAGCGCGCCTGCCCCTTTTGCTATCCCATTAGCATCCCAAATCGGCGCAAAGATGTTGAAGCAGCGCCGCTTTTGCGCCTATAATCTTTGTAGAACCTGCAAATTGGCGCAAAGACTAGGCAAGGCTAATCCATACTTTGCGCGTTTCTTTGTGGAGGCGATCCAACCTATGGCGCAACAAGCCGCGCAGGCGCAGCGAACCGATGCCGCCGATGCGCCCCAAGCCGATTTCAGCATAGAGGTCGGCGGCGTATCCAAGTTCTTCGGCGCGCTCGCCGCCGTGAACAACCTGACTTTCAGCATACGCAAGGGCGAAGTGGTGGGCTTTCTGGGACCAAACGGCTCCGGCAAGACTACCACGATGCGCATGCTCACCTCTTTCTATACGCCCGATGTGGGCAGCATCAACATAGACGGGCTTGACACCAAAGACCACGATATAGCCACCCGCGAGCGCATCGGCTATCTGCCCGAAAACAACCCGGTGTATGCCGATCTGCTGGTCAGCGAATACCTGGACTTCGTCGCCGATCTGCGCGGGCTTACCAAGCGCGGCAGGCGCGAAAACATAGCGCAGACGGTCGAAGAGACTGGACTGCAGGATGTCTATTCGCGCCCAATCGGGCAGCTCTCCAAGGGCTACAAGCAGCGCGTCGGGTTGGCGCAGGCGATTGTGCATCGCCCGTCCATCCTGATTTTGGACGAACCTACGGAAGGCTTGGATCCCAATCAGCGCCTCACCATCCGCGACCTCATACGCTCGCTTGGGCAGGATAGAACGGTGATGCTCAGCACCCATGTCATGCAGGAAGTCGAGACCACCTGCGAGCGCATTCTGCTGATAAGCCGGGGCAGATTAGTTGCGGACAGTCCAGTCAAAGAGCTTCTGCAGCGCGCGCGCGGCATTCGCACGGTTCACATAGAAGTGGAAGGCGCCGAAGTTGAAAAAGCGCTTGGCGGAGTGCCCGGCGTGGGCGAAATCGAGCGCGCCGAACCGATAGACGGCCGCAAGCGCTATGTCATAACCGCCGCCGACAACGAAATCGACTTGCGCCCGCAGATATTCCAACTCGCCGCAAAGCGCGGCTGGACGCTGTGGGAACTGCGCGAAGACAGGGCGCGGATGGAGGATGTGTTCCATATGCTGACGGCGCAGGGGCAGTCCGAGCCCGCCCCAAGTTCGGATGGTGAAGAGTAGCAGATGCGGTCATTCCTGGCGCTCATCCGAAAAGATCTGAAAGGCTACTTCGACCAGCCCACGGGATACATACTCATCGTTGTGTTCCTGGCGCTGCTGTCGTGGTCGTTCTTTCGCTCCGCATTCGTAACATCGGAGGCATCGCTGCGCCCGCTGTTCACGGTGGATTTCGCGGTTGAAAGCCCGTCCATACCTTGGCTGCTTGCGCTGCTGGTTCCCGCCGCCACGATGCGCCTGCTTGCGGAAGAGCAGCGCGACGGCACGCTCGAAATCCTGCTCACGCAGCCCATTCAGGGTTGGATTATCCTGCTCGCCAAGTTCAGCGCGGGATTGATATTCGTGGCGGTAGCCATAATGTCCACGCTCGGCATTCCGATTGCGCTGACCACGGCGGGCAGCCTGGACTGGGGCGCTATAGCGGCGCAGTACATCGGCAGCGTATTCCTCGCCGGCTCGCTGGTCGCCATAGGCTTGTTCACCTCAAGCCTCACGCGCAATCAAATCATATCGTTCATCCTAGGCTTGTTCGTTACGCTTGTGCTGATGCTCATAGGCTTGGACGCCGTGGGCGTTACGCTGCCTGGACAAATCGCAACGCTGCTGCAGTCGCTAAGCCCGGTAACGCACTTCTCCAGCATAGCGCGCGGCGTGATAGATCTGCGCGATGTGCTGTACTTCATAGCGCTGATTTCCACATTCTTGAGCGCCACATTCTTGAGCATCCGCGGCAGAACGCTTAGCCACCGCACGGTTCAGTATCGCAACCTGCAGCTCGGCACCGCCGCTCTCATAGTGCTGAGCGTGCTAATCGGCTGGTTCGGCAATTCGGTGCAGGGACGTCTCGATCTCACCGCGGACAAGATATTCACGCTCAGCGACGGCACGCAGCAGATCTTGTCCGGCTTGGACGACCTGCTGACGATTGAACTCTACGAATCGCAAGAGCCGCCGGTGCAGGTCGACCTTGTGGCGCGCGACATCAACGACTTTTTGGACGACCTGACGAATAGTTCGGGCGGCTTGGTTAGGCTTGTACACAGATACCCCGACGCCGATGAAGACGACGCGCGCAAGGCGCAGCTGGCGGGCGTGCCGCCGGTGCAGTTCAATGTGCAAACGCCCAATGGCTTGGAAATCAAGAACGGCTTTCTGGGCTTGACGCTCACCTACGCGGACACGCGCGAAACCATACCCTTCATTCGCTCGATAGACGGCTTCGAGTACCGCGTGGCGACGCTCGCCTACAATATGCTGCAGCGCGATGTTGAGCGCAAGACTATCGCGTTTCTCACCGGCCACGGCGAAAAGCGGCTGCAGGAAAGCTTCAGCGGCCTGGCGAGACTGCTCTCTCAGCAGTACACGCTTGCTGAGCTGACATCCGGTCCCGATACGCCCTTGGACCTCAGCGGCGTGGACATTCTGGTAATCGCGGGGCCCACGCAGCGATTGAACGATCAAGAGCATGAAGCGCTGCACGAATTCTTGGCGGGCGGCGGCAAACTGATGGCGCTCGTCGACCCTGTGGTAATAGAGCGGCAGCAGTTCGTGGCAATCCCGAACCAGTTCCACTTCGGCGAATTCTTGGAACGCTACGGCGTGATTGTTGAGAACAACCTGGTGTTCGATCTGCGCTCCAATGAGACGGTGCCGTTCAACACCGCGCTTGGCAGCGTAAGCCTGCCGTATCCGTATTGGCCGCGCGTCCCCACAGTCGACCGCAAGGTGGCGGGCGATGTTGAGTCCGCGCTTGTGCCGTGGGCGAGTTCGCTGGGCATTGCCGAATCGCAGGTTGGCAGGATGGAGGTTATCCCAATACTCCGCACATCCCCGTATGCGGCGGCGGACTACGCCTACGGCGACGTTACGCCCAATTCGCCACAACTGGATGTAACGGACCGCCAACTCTTCGAGAGCGATATTGCGGTTGCGCTGGAGCCCATCAATCCGTCCAACGGCGGCGCGTCCCCGTTTCGCATCGTGGTGGTGGGCGATTCGGAATGGCTCACCGATCCGTTCATCAATCAGGCGCAGGAAAACCTAGCGCTGGGGTTGAACTTGATCGACTGGCTGGCGCAGGAAGAGGCGCTGGCGGAGATACGCTCCAAGGTGATAACCACGCGCAACCTCACATTCAGATCGCCCGCGCACCGCAGCATCGTTCAGCTGGCGAATGTGGCGGGCATTCCCATCGTGTTCATAGCGCTCGGCGTAGTCCGCTACATCACGCGGCGCAGCAAGGGACTGAGGACTTACGCCCGTGAAGAGTAAGCAGATAGGCTATGTGTTCATAGCGGTCATCATCATCGGCGTAGCTGGGCTTGCGCTGCGCCTGATTTCGGCGGGATCGAGCGAACTTACGCTTGAGGGCATCCTGCCGGTTTCGCCCGATGTGATCGACGCCGTAACGATTGATGCGCCATCAGGTCAGCAGTCCAAACTAGAGAAGGTCAACGACGTATGGCTCATAGGGCGCGAAGAGGCGTTTGCGCCGAAGCTCACTCAGCTTTGGGCGGCGACGCTTGACATAGACGGCGCGCAGCTCATAGCGCAAAACCCCGCCAACCACGCGCGGATGGGCGTAGAGGAAGGGCAGGGCGTCAATGTCGCCTTTTGGCTTGGCGAGTTCAAGCAGGAAGAGTTCATAGTCGGCGACTGGACGCAACAGGTTCGCTTGTGCTATTTGCGCAAGCCCGCCCGCAACGAAGTCTATGCCGTCCCCTGTCCATACGGCAACATATTCGACGCAGACGCAGACGGCTGGCGCAACCCGGTGGTGGCGCGTATCCCGCGCGCCGCCGTGCAATCCGTGGAGTTCGCATACCCCGACGAAGAGTTCCTAATCAGACGGGAAGGGCAGCGCTGGGTGGTGGAAGAAGGCGATGCGGTGGAGCCTGCGGATGTGTTCGCGGTCAACGCCGTTCTGGGGACGCTTGAGGCGCTGATAGCCAGCGGCTTCGCGCCCGAAAGCGAAACGCAGAGCTTGGACTTCACCGGACCCGAGGGCATATCAGTCAGGGTTATAACGCAAGAGGATTCGGGCTTTCCCACTACGCGCGTTAGACTGCTGCCGCGCGACGATGTATCATTCTACGCCAGAACGCCGCTGCAACCCACCATATTCATCGTTGACGCGCGCATCGCGGCCGGGCTGCTCCAGGGCTTGGACGCATTCCTGCCGCAGAACTAGGCGCAAGCCCGAATTCGCCGTCGCGGATGCCGCCCAGCGCGCTGCGCTGTCTGAACGAAATCCACATCCGACGGCATTCAAAGAGCGCCATCGTCGCATTCAATATAATTCGCAATCCGAATAATATCGCCAAAAACCTTGTCCAAAAGTTTTGGCAATGCTATCATAAATGCAGGTTGCAGCGCGTCCGTTGCATATCCGACGCGCGCATTCACGCTCCGCAGTAGCTCAGTGGTAGAGCAATCGGCTGTTAACCGATCGGCCGTAGGTTCGAATCCTACCTGCGGAGCCAGCGTTTTGCCCCCTGTTACCTACCCTTAATAGCGATAGGATGCGTCCGCATAATTCCCGCGCAAGGCGATACAGGCAAAGTAGAGATAATCACAACGGCGTCGCGATTGGGCGCGGTTGTGGCGTCCGCGCTGAAGCAGTCGCGCGTTGCGCTGGACATCGAGTCCAACGGCTTCTACCGCTACCCTGAGCGCATATGCCTTGTTCAGCTTGCCACGGCGGACGGCGTCTTCCTCATAGACCCCCTGGACACGCTTGACCCGCAAGAGCTTGCGCCGATTGGCGAACTGCTTGCCGCGCCATCCGTAGAGAAGATATTCCACGCCGCCGATTACGATGTGCGAAGCCTGCAGCGCGATTGGGGCTTTCGCATTCGGCCTCTGTTCGACACCGGCATAGCCGCCGCATTCGCCGGCTCCGAAAGGCTTGGCTTGGGGGCAGTGCTGCAAGAGTATCTGGGCGTGGAAGTGAACAAGTCCAAGAAGCTGCAGCGCGCCGATTGGACGCTGCGTCCGCTTTCTGAAGCGCAGGTGCGGTATGCCGCCGATGATGTGATATATCTCGAACGCCTGACCGCGCTTCTGCGCCAAAGGCTTGCCGAACTGGGCAGAACGGATTGGGTTGCCGAAGAGTGCAAGCGGCTCGCCAATGTAGAGTACACGCCGCCCGATATTGAGATGGGCTTTTTGTCCGTGAAGGGCAGCGGCGCTTTGGACGGCAAAGGCTTGGCGGCGCTGCAATCGCTGTACATGTTCCGCGAAGTGGAGGCGCTGCGCCGCGACCGTCCGCCGTTCAAGGTGTTCTCCGATGCCGCGATGCTGGCGTTGGCGGCAAATCCGCGTTGCGATCTGAGCAAGGTGAAGGGACTCGGCCGCTATGCGCGCGGCAGATACTCGTCGGGCGTGCGACGGGCATTGCGCGAGGGGCTTGACGCCGGTCCGTTCAAGCGTCCCAAACGCAGCTTCGCCGCAAACGGGCATCGCGCAACCCCGGACGAGCGCAGTTCGGCGCGCAAACGGCTTAGTCTGCTCAAAGAGTGGCGCGCGTCAACCGCCAAGCGGCTTGCGCTTGATCCCGGGCTGGTGTGGCCCCTAGCGAGCCTCGATCGCCTATCGCTGCGCCCGCGCGAACTGGACGCTGAGATGGCTGACGACGCCGTGCGCGATTGGCAGCGGCGGCAGCTCGGCGAATCGCTGGCGGCGGCGCTCAAGCGCATGTAGTTGCGCCACAAGCGTCTGCGCCGCGCTGCCAACAGTCTAGTTATGCCGCGCGCTGAACATATTCGGCAGCGTGTCTAGTGCGCTGTCCCCGGTTGCGCCATTCCCGATTGCGCTACACCACAAGCGGCGTGTCGTCGCGGTTAGCCCATTCGCCCATTGAGCCGTCGTAGTTGCGCGCCCTGTCATAGCCTAGCAGCTTCAGTACGAATACTCCGTGCGCCGCACGGATGCCGCCCTGTCAATAGGTTACCACTTCCTTTTCGGGCGTCGCGCCCACCGCTGCCAGCATAGCGCGCAGTTCGGCCGCCGGCTTAATCATCTGATGGCTGTCGTCGGTGATGAAGTTCAGCCATTCGAGGTGAACTGCGCCGGGGATGCGCCCGCCGCGCTTATTGCCGCGCGTGTTGCTGCCGTCCCACTCGCCGTCGGAGCGCACATCCAGGAACACCACATCGGGGTTGCCCACATTGGCGACGCCGTAGTCCAGCGTACATACCAAGCCGTCGTCGGTTTTGGGCGTGAAGGTTGGCGCTTCAAACTGCGGTATCGCGATGGAAGTGGGACGCCCTTCATCGTGCCACTTCTTCCATCCGCCGTTGAGAACCTTGGCGTTAGTATGCCCGTAGTAGTTGAGAACCCACCAAAAGCGCGTTGACCAGAGGGCGCCGTTGCTATCGTATGCCACCACTAGGTTATCGTCGCCGATGCCCATGCCTTCCATCAGGCTTTTCATTCGGTCCGGCGGCGCTACCAATGGATTGGCGCGCGGGTCGGCATCGTAGCCTTCCTCTTTGATGTAGTGGTGGACGGGTATGCCGATGGCGTTCTTGATGTGAGCGCGCCCGTAGGCGTCCAGCGGATCGCAGTCCACGATGCGTATGTTGGGGTCGTCGAGCCGCTCTGCCAGCCAGTCCGTTTCCACCAGCAGATCGGGATTTGCGTAGCCTTGCGTTGTCATAGTTCCAACCTCATAGATATAGTTCGTTGCGTTTGCGCGCAGGGTAACGGCGCAGACTGCCGATTGCCGATTTACGCTTTTAGGCTACACCAGGCGCCGCCCAAACGCAATTCGGCTAGTCGGCCTGCATTCACAGAGTTGAGTACAATAATGCGCTTCGATTATGTGAATGCGGGGCTTGGCGCGCGCTCAGATGCGCTCAAACCGCTGGCGCCCGCAATAATGCGAATAGCCCTGCGGCAATCGGGCGCATGTACCCGATGCCGCAGGGTTAGTTTTTGCCGGCGGGAGTTGTTGGCTAGGTATGCGCTAGGCGTATGGCGGTTGCGAGGGCGGTCTGAAGGCAGGACAGCGCATCAAACCGCCCACGCTCTGCTGTATTAGTTTCGTTGCTCCTACCGCCACTGCCCGCGTCGAATATCCTCCCCCACTTTCTTCGTAAAGCCGGTGGATGCGCGCACCCAGGCGTTGGACTGCTTGTAGTAGATGTAGGCGTGAAGGTAGTGTCCTAGGTCGGAGGCTCCCGGTATGTACGATACACGGCTTCCAACCAACTCACACCCTGTACTTGGCGGATTGGCACTGTTGGCGTCGCAACGATACCACAGCGCCGCAGCGTCGTCAGGTTCGTCAACGTCTGAAGGCAACGACGCCGTTATCGCCGTTCCAACGAGAGGCGCGTCGTCGCTGGTGAAGCCCAACGCAGCGGTGCTACCGGGGACGGCAGCCTTTATCTTGCCTATCACCCTAGTATAAGCGTAGCCGCCCGTTCTCACCCCTATTTTAGCGCGAATGTATTTGCCTACATTCTCCGGCCTAAGGACGAACCGGAAAGTACTGTCCGTGCCGAAGGATACACGGTGTAACATACCGTGTATCGGGGCAAGCGTAGTCCAATTGATGCCATCGGTGGATCCCTGCCATGTCCAAGTGTGGCTGGGATTGCTGCGGAGCGCGCGCACGAAAGCCCTACCGTATGACCTTATATTAGAGTACAAGTCCATTCCCTCTCGGGGATGTATTGTGTTCCCTCCGTAGGGGCCGGGGATACCGCCGTTCACGAAAAGTTGATTGCCCGATATGGCTGTGGTGTGACCGCCGTATGTCAGCAGCGGATGAAATCGGGCGTCATCGAATACCCACGGCGCTGGATCGACTGCGCTGTCAATCGTCAAGTTGACCCAATCGGCGTATATGCTGGTGGTGGAGGATGTAGGCGTACTCGACGTGAGATCAGACGTGGACTTACCCTGCGGCATCGTAGTAGGAGACGTGTCATCTATGCCGCTGGTTATGTAGTCCCAGTAGCTAGCGGTTATCGCGCCGCCTTTTGTGCGGTCGTTGTAGCCTACTAGACCGCCGCCCGCGTTTATTATGCCAGTTGCGGCGGTAACGGGCGCTATGGAGTAGCTGGCGGTTATCGTCTCATCGTTTTGACCCACCAGACCGCCCACGCGGCTGTTGATGTTTCCCTTGCCCTTGACTGCGCCCGCAGAGTAGGTGGCGGTTATTGTTCCATTGTTGTACCCGGTTAGACCGCCAGCGTAGGTTTCACTGGTTGATGACATATTGACGGTAGCGCGGGAGAAGGCGGCGGCTATGGTTCCTGTGTTGAATGCCACTAGCCCGCCGCCGTAGGAGGAGTAGGTGCCCGCGTCTGCGCTTATCTTGCCTGTGGAATAGCACGCGATCACTTCGCCGGCGTTGTTTCCTACTAACGCGCCAATCCGCGCATTGGAGACAGAAGCGGTTATGTCCACATTGACATCCACAAGCCCCACGTTTTCAATGCTCGCGTTTGGGCCCGTTGCGCCAAACAGCCCCACATCCTTTGTTGCGCTGCCCTTTATCGTGAGGTTGGAGATTTTGGACATCGCACCATCGATGATGTTGCCCTTGAATGTGGTATTGAACCGAGTGAATTCGGATGTCGCTGTGCCGATGGGCGTCCAGTTGGGGTAGGTGTCTGATGAATTCACTTCCCCGTCGCCGTTGGTGTCGAAGTCCAGGTTCTTCGGCATCAGTTCGTAGCCGTCGCAGGTGGGTTGCTGGGGAGTGCCGGTGAGTTTGCAGCCCATGCCGGACGCGGGATTGGGGAAAGCGGTTGTGTATATTGCCCAGTCCGTGGCGCTGACGGAACCTTGCTTGCCGTCCCCGTCGAGGTCGTATCGGACGGCGTTGAGTTGGGCGAGGGTCTTGATGTCGATGAGACCGTCGTTGTCCGAGTCGTAGTCGGTGGTTGCGGGCGCTGTGATAGCCGTGGCTGTGGCGGTAGATGCGGGCGAGGTCTGCGCTTCGGCCGCGGCGTTGGGGAGCAGGACGGCGAGCGCGATTAGGATCCCTAGCGCAGAGAGCGTCGAGGCGCGGAGAGCAGTCTTTACGCTTCGGAGGTTTTTGGACTTATCTCGATTTTTCGGGGGGGGGGGGGGTAAAACGTATATTCTTCGACATTTTGGGACACTCCTTTTTGTTTGGTTAGGGTGGTTAATATAGACGACAGGTAAGAGCATATCGCAAGCGGGTTTGCAATGTCAACACATTAACGCGGGCATTTTGGCATTCTCGCATTGCGGCGCTTATGGGTTTTGGAATTTTCTAGGAAGCGCCGCATTAGCGGATGGGATGCTTGGCGGGTTGTGCGCTCGGTTGCGCCCAAACGCAGTTCGGCTAGTCGTCGGGGTAGCGGTATTCGCGGATGCCGCGCACGGCTGCCCAGACCAGCGCCACCACCGCTATGCCGATGACGCCGCCTAGTATGAGCGTGTCGCCTGCGCCGATTTCTTCCGCCATTATGCCTACCCAAAAGGTGCCGAGGTTGTTGGCGGTCATTGCGGATACGGATGAGAAGCTGACGGCGCGCCCGCGCATGTTGTCCGACGTTGTAAGCTGGACGGTTGTTTGGCGGGTCGCCATTCCTACGGCGTCGGACGCGCCCAAGCCGGCTAGGATGATGACGCCCAGCCATAGCGAGGTGGTGAAGCCGAATGCGATGAGCAGCGCGGCATAGACGAAGGTGGCATAGACAACCAGCATTCCTTTTGATCTGTATTGCGTCAGCGCAAGAACCGAGAATGTGCCGACGATGCCGCCGCCGCTGTTGGCCGCGGTCAGGATGCCCACGGTTGCGCCGCCGCCTTTGAAGAGTTTGTCCGCGAACAGGGGGAGTATCTGCCGATAGTGGCTTACGATGGTAACGCCGATGTCCATTATGTAGAGGCCGGGCAGGATGGGATGGGATTTGACATAGAGAAAGCCGTCCCGTATTCGTCCCAGCATAGTGCCGCCCTGCTGGCGGTCGGCGGGGATGCCGGATACGCGTATCATAAGCGGCAGAACTACGCTTGGCAGCGCGATGGCGGTGGTGAGCGCGAATATGTAGAGGTAGCCGTCGAAGGCGGCCACGGCGGCGGCG
Organism: Dehalococcoidia bacterium; assembly: GCA_965203895.1. Lineage (GTDB taxonomy): Bacteria > Chloroflexota > Dehalococcoidia > Lucifugimonadales > JADFKI01 > Bin90. The sequence goes on from CBDBDI010000003.1 coordinate 2,074,362, forward strand.
AATGCGAGCGGGGCGGCTACTGCGCCAACTTGGAATGTGGCGGTGTTGAGCGCGACGGCGTGCATCAGGTAGCGGCGCGGCACTACATTGGCGGTGAGGGCGGAGCGCGCGGGGCTGCCGAGCGTGCTTGCGACGCTGAGTATGGCGGTGGCGGCGTAGATGTGCCACGGGCGCAGGCTGTCATACGCCACAAGCGCGGTCATTGCGCCGATGAGCAGCAGGCTGATTAGCTGAGAATACGCCATCAGCTTCTTGCGGTCAATCTGGTCGGCAAGCGCGCCGCCGAACAGGATCGAGGGGAGCTGCATTAGGAGCTGCACGCCGCCGAGTAGCCCTAGTTGGACGCCGGAACCGGTCTCTTCGTAGAGCCAGACGCCGGTTACCAGCATTCGCATTTGCATGGTAACCATCTGCGCTACTCCGGACAGCCAAAGCGTGCGGTAGTCGGCGAATGCGAGGGCGCCCCACGACCACGGCAAAGTAATCATCGCGGGGAATTATACTTTGGCACTGGGGTTTAGCGCAAAGGCGTGGGGGCGTGTTTGCGGCAAGATTTTTAACGCAGAGGCGGGAAAGCGCAAAGGGTCTGCGCCTAAGGTTTTTAACGCAAAGGCGCAGGGGCGCAAAGGGTTGGGGGTAGGATTTTTTGGGGCAGAGGGGCTTAGGGGCTGCGGGCGTTTGCGGGGATGTTGTCGGGGCGGGCTAGGGTTTTTCGCAAGCGCTTCCACTCTTCGATGGATAGGGGTTCGCTATCGAGGATTATGGCGGCGGCGCCTTCGGGCGTCTTGCCGTTGGTGGCGTGGATGGCTTGCGGCTTTCCGTTCTTTTGGTTGGCGGCGGGCGTGTTGGCGCTGCCGTTTTTGGCGGCGGCGGCGGCTTTGCGCTTTTGGGCTTTGCGGGCGGCGCGCTTTTGGCGGCGGCGTGCGGCTCTGCCCGGGTTGCCGGGGTTGGCTGACGGCGTGTTGGCGTCGGCGATATTCCGGTCGGTGGCGGCGGCACTCTTTTCAGCATCGGCGTCGGGCTGTTTGGTGGCGGCGATATTCGCGGCAGCGTAGGGTTGCTCACCGGCGGCGCGCTTTTCGGCTTTGCGAGCTGCGCGCTTTTGGCGGCGGCGCGCGGCACGGTCGGGGTTGGCTGACGGCGTGTTGGCGTCGGCGGGATTTTTGTCGTCGCGTTGCTTGTCGCCGGCGGGCTGTTTGGTGGCAACATCGGGCTTTTCTGCGTCGGAGTTGCGCTTTTCGGCTGCGTCGGAGAGCTGCTTGGCGGCATCGCGCTGTTCGTTGGCGCTCTTTTCTGAGACTGCGATATTTTGGGCGGCGGCGGCTTTGCGCTTTTCGGATTGGCGGCGTTGGAATTCGAAGGCTGCGGGGCGCCTGGATTCTAGTTCGGCTTTGAAGGCTAACATTTCCGCTACATCTTCGCGGGTGCGGCGGCGATTGGGGAAGAGCGGGATGCGCTTTAGGGTTTTGCGCTCGGCGCGCTGTTCGCGGCGGCGAGCGGCGCGGCTAAGGGTGTCTGACGGCGTGTTGGCGTCGGCGGGATTTTCGGCGGCGTCGGCATCGCGCTGTTCTTTGGCGTGGGCGTCGATATTCGCGGTTGCGGCGGGTTGCCCGGCGTCGTCGCGCATTTTGGCTGCTTGGGTTTCGAGGTATTCGGGGGTGAAACCCTTGAGGCTGGCGGCGGGACTGCCGGGGTCGTCTTTGTGGGCGTCGGCGGGCGTGCGGGCGCTCCAATACGCCTGGATGTCGTCGTAGGTGATGTGGTCGGTCTTGATGTCGTAGGCGCGGCGCAGCAGTTCGCAGGCTGCCCAGACGCGGTGGGATGCGGTGAAGCCTTCGGCGGGCTTGGTTCTGGGGCGCATGCGCATGAGCTTGATAAAGCTTGCGGCGCCTCGGGATTCGGCCTCGGGGTCTTTGTTTTCCATCGTTTCTACAAGAAATCGTATGGAGTCCGCGCCGTAGTTGGTGTATTCGCGCACAATCTTGGAGAGATATGAGTCGAGGTCTTCGGTTTTGCCGGACAGGATGCGGCGGACGCCGGGGATTGTGCCGCCGAAGCCTCTGACTAGCAGCTCGCGGGCGGCGCGCATACGGACGGCGGGGGTAAAGTTTTCGCCTGTTTCCTCAATCTTGGAGATTACCCTGATTAGGAATTCGATGATGGTTTCGCCATCGTTGGTTTCTTGCTTGATGAGGCGGGCGATGTCGAAGTGGAGGATTTGCTTTTCGGTAACCTTGGGTTTTTTGTCGAGCTTGTCGAGCTTGTCCGTCTTTGCCGGCTTGGGTTCGGACTTGGGACGCGGGCGGACGGATGCGGATTTGGGGATGGCTGATTCGGGGATGAGTCGGCCGAACGCGGTAAGCCACTCGGCCGACTTGAGGCGGTGGCTGACGGTGGCGTCGCGGGTGTAGCCTTGTAGGGTATCTACAAGGAACTGGGCGACTACTTCGCCGTCTCCGGTGAGTCGTTGTATGGTTGCGTCGATGGTCATGCGGTCTATTATAGTGAATAGAACGGGTGTGTCAAGGGGTGAATTGGGGAATTTGGGGGAAATCCGCGGGGATTTTTGGCGCAAGGGCGTGTTTGAGGGAATTTAGCGCAAGGGCGCAAGGGTGGCAAAGAGATGGGCGACGCAAGGGTTGGGGGACGCCATATGCGTTGACACTTGAATGGGTTGTGCTTACAATGGGGCTACGCCCGAACTTGACGCTATTTTGGAAGGGGTGGTCAAATGCTGGAACTGGTCATTGACGGCATAAGGGTTAGCCTTATGAACTACCAGCGGGTGGTTATCCTGCGGGTGAAGGATACGGATAGGTATTTGCCTATCTGGATTGGGCCCACGGAGGCGGATGCCATTGCGCTGAAACTCCAGAATGTGAGCGTTCCACGGCCGCTTACGCACGACTTGCTGGCGGGGGTTATCGCCTCGCTGGACGCTACGGTGGACAAGATAGTGGTGTCCGACCTGTCGGACGATACTTTCTACGCCAAGATTGTGCTGCAGGTGGACGGCGGGGATACGATGGAGGTGGACGCGCGGCCGAGCGATGCGCTTGCGCTTGCGGTTCGGACGGAAGCGCCGATATTCGCCGAGAGTTCGGTGGTGGAAAAGGCGGCGGTGGTGATGGACGCCGAGACGGGCAAGGCGCGCGTTCCGGACGATGAAGACGAGTCGGGCAAGCCGCGCCCGGTGAGCGAAGAGGAGCTGAAAAGCCTGTCGGCGTTCGAGGGGTTCGTCTCATCGCTGGATCTGGAAGACATCGGCGAGGATACGCCGCCGTCGCCGCAGAACAGGTAGCGATGCGCGGCAGCATACGAAAATCGCGAACCGATCCCGTCGCTGCAGGCGGGGTCGGTTTTGTGTTTGCGGCAGATGGGGGGGCTTGGGCGGGCGCAATTCCTAATCCTTATAATAAGGGCTATTAGGGATTGCTAGGTGCGGCGGCGGGCGTATAACGCTGCTGCGTCAACCCTATGAAGGGCGGGGATGGCATGCGCGGCGGCGTGTATGATGCGATAGCGTAAATTGAAAATTTACAATCGGAATTTGATTGTGATATACTACACAAGCGTCGGAGGCAGGTCGGGGTGAACGCCACCAAGATGGAGATAGCGCTCCGATTGCTGGGCATCGGATGGTATGTCGCCATTTGCATCGGCGGCGGGACTTACGGCGGCGTACTGCTTGACCGCCATTTCGGGTTGAGTCCGCTGCTTACGCTGATAGGGCTGGGCGTTGGGATAGCGGCGGCGGTAGGCGGGATGGTCAGGATGCTGCTGACGGCGCTGTCCGCGACGGACTCGGATGCCGATAGCGGCGATGAATAGAATGGTTAAACACGAACACGGGGGATAGTGTCGAGAATGCTGGGCAATCCCAAGGCGATGGCGATAGTGATATTGGGCGTGATTGCCTTCGTTGCGAGCCTGCTGGGCGGCGCGCTGGGCAATGCGTTTGGGTTCGGGTTTCTGAGCGCGCCGCTGGCGCACATACAGGTTCCGGCCGAGCCGGTTTTCGCCAACGAACTTTTCCCCGGCTTTAAGCTCACCAACACGATGGTTACCGCTTGGATAAGCATCGTGGTTTTGGTGGTCATATCGTATTTCGCCACCCGTCGAATGACTGAAGTGCCGCGCGGGATGCAGAACATCGTTGAGGTGTTCATCGAGTTCTTCCTGGATCTGTGCGAGCGCGTGGCGGGACACGAAAGGGCGCGCCGCTTCTTTCCGTTGGTGATGACGATATTCCTGTTCATAATGGTATCCAATTGGACGGGGATACTGCCCGGCTACGGCACTATCGGCAGGATAGAGACGGCGGAAGAGGTGATACACCACGCGGAAGAGAAGGCTGAGAAGGCGGGCGGACACGCCAACCTTGACGATATACACCTAGAGGTGTTCCAAGGGGACGGCGGCTTCGGCTACTTCGGCTTCGGCTCGCTGGGGCAGGACATCACGGCGACGGAGTGGGAAGAGCGACACGGCGCGGGCGAGGGCAAGCAGGCGGGGCTGCTGGTGCCGTTTCTGCGGAGCGCGAACACGGATGTGAACACCACGCTGGCGATAGCGCTTGTGGCGATGGTGATGGTGCATTTCTGGGGCTTTTCGGCGCTGGGCGTGTGGGGGCATATGGGCAAGTACATCAACTTCAAGGAAGGGCCTATCGGCTTCTTTGTGGGCATACTTGAGGGCATAAGCGAAATCGCGCGCGTAATCAGCTTCACCTTCCGTCTGTTCGGCAACATATTCGCGGGCGAAGTGCTGCTGATAGTGATGATGTTCCTGCTGCCGCTCATAGGCATAATCCCGTTCCTCGGGCTGGAGCTGTTCGTGGGCGTGATACAGGCGTTCATATTCGCGATGCTAACGCTGGTGTTCGCGGTTATGGCAACCACGGCGCACGGCGGGGAGCATCACTAATACGGCTTACGATGCGCGGGACATGAAAAGTACATGGCGCGCAGAAAAGGGAAATCAACTCTATAAAAGGAGTAAGGCACAGATGGACGAATTTCAGAGCTTGGGGGCAGGACTGGCGATAGGATTGGGCGCAATCGGCCCGAGCATCGGCATCGGACTGCTGGCGGCGAAGGCAATGGAGTCGCTGGGGCGCAACCCTGAGGCGGCAGGCACAATTCAGCAGAACATGATATTGGCTATCGCATTCGCGGAAGCCATCGCCATCTACGCGCTGGTCGTGGCGATCATCATCAAGTTCGTCTAATCCGGCTGCTCGACGACTTCCGGTTGGCGGCGCAAGCGGCGGCGGCGGCCGGAAGTTGGGGGCAATTGTAGAGGAGCAGGCATGGAAGCATTGGGAATAAACTTGCCCGGCCTGGTTACGCATCTAATCAGCTTCCTCGTACTCTTCATCGTGCTGCGGTTGCTGCTGTACAAGCCTATTCTGCGGATGCTTGACCAGCGGTCGGAGCGCATTCGCGAGAGCCTAGAGGCGGCGGAGCGCGCGCGGCAGGAGTCGGCGGCGTCTCAGGCAGAGGTGGAGGCGCAGCTTGAGGCGGCAAGGGCGGAGGGGCAGCAGCTCATCGCGTCTGCGCGCGAGGTTGCGGAGCGCTTTCGCGAGGAAGAGACGGCGAAGGCGCGGCAGGATATCGACGCTGAGCGCGCGCGGGCTGAGGCGAACATACAGCGGGAACGCGACGCCGCTATCGAGCAGCTTCGGGGCGAGTTCGCGGATCTGGCGATGACGGCGGCGGAGCGCGTGGTGGAGCGGTCGCTGGATGAGGCGGCGCATCAGGAAATCATCGACCGCGTGCTGCAAGAGAGCGACAGCCGCATAAGCCGCAATTAACGCAATCAACTACGATTAGAGCCGCTGTTGGCGGGTGGGACTTCGAGGGTAATCCGCGTTGCTGTCCGTCGGCAACGGCGCATCGAGAATAAGAGTGTAGGGGTATGGCAGCAAAGGGCGCTTCGGCGCGCAGATACGCACAAGCGGTGTTTCAGATAGCGCTGGAGCAGGGCGATCCGGACAGGTGGCTTGACGACTTGGCGCTGCTTGCGGACGCCGTGGAGAACGCCGAGTTCGCGGACTTTTTGGACGCGCCGCAGTTCACGGTTAGCCAAAAGATCGGGCTGATACGGGAAACGCTGGGCGGTTCGGTGAACGAACTGGCGCTGAATCTCATATCGCTGCTGGCGTCGCGCAATTCGGCGCGGCTCATAGCGGGGATAACCGAGGCGTATCAGCAGATGCTTGACGCGCATAACGGCGTTGAGCGCGCCGAGATAGTGTCCGCGGTTCCGCTTAGCGACGAGCAGCAAACGCGCATCGTGGATATGCTGCGGCGCATTGTGGGCAAGGATGTAACGACTACGGCGCGCGTGGAGCCGCATATATTGGGCGGCTTCGTGGCGCGCGTGGGGGACAAGGTTATAGACGGCAGCACACGGACGCGGATGGAAGACCTGCGGCGCGAACTGGCGCAGGGCGCGTGATGCGCGGCGCTTTCGGCGCTTTCGACATATGGCGTATCGCTTGCTTAGTGTGCCGTCGGAATAGCGTCTATCGGCAGAACGGAATTGCGCGCGGCCGGTAACGGACGCATCGGCGTTTGGGCGGCGGCAATGTTCCCCTTAATAGATAGCACAGCATATACGGCATAGCGATAGCGCTATGGCATTGAATCTGCATGCGGCTTGCCTGCGTAGGCGGCGCCGCTGACAGACGGAGGAATTGCATGGCAGTCAGAGGACAAGACATCGCTTCGGTGATAAAGCGCCAGATCGAAGAGTTCGGGCGGGACCTGAGCATGGTGGATGTGGGGACGGTGGTTGAGGTGGGGGACGGCATCGCGCAGGTTCACGGCTTGTCGGGCGCTGCGTACAGCGAACTGCTGGAGTTTGAGGGCGGCGTGATGGGAATGGCGCTTAACCTCGAAGAGGACAGCGTGGGCGCTGTGATTATGGGCGATCCGCTTGCCGTCAAAGAGGGAACCGAGGTTCGCAGCACGGGGCGCGTGGTGGTGGTGCCGGTGGGCGAAGAGCTCGTCGGGCGCGTGGTGGACGCGCTTGGGCAGCCGATCGACGGCAAGGGGCCGCTCGGAAGCGCCAGTACGCGCGAAGTCGAAGTGGTGGCGCCCAATGTGGCTATCCGAAGCTCGGTCGATACGCCGGTGCAGACGGGCATCAAGGCAATCGACGCGATGATACCCGTAGGGCGCGGACAGCGCGAGCTCATCATCGGTGACCGCTCAACCGGCAAGTCCGCGATTGCCATTGACAGCATCATCAATCAGAAGGGCGGCGATCTTGTCTGCATCTATGTCGCCATAGGGCAAAAGGTCGGCAAGGTGGCGCAGACGGTTGCGCTGCTTGAAGAGCACGGCGCGATGGAACACACGATTGTGGTCGCCGCCAACGCCTCCGACCCTGCGCCGATGCAGTATCTTGCGCCATACGCCGGCTGCGCGATGGCGGAAGAGTTCATGTGGCAGGGCAGGGACGCGCTCATCATCTACGACGACCTTTCCAAGCACGCATGGGCGTACCGCCAGATGTCGCTGCTGCTGCGCCGCCCGCCGGGGCGCGAGGCGTATCCGGGCGATGTGTTCTATCTGCACAGCCGATTGCTTGAGCGCTCCGCCAAGTTGGACGCCGAACACGGCGGCGGCTCCATAACGGCGCTGCCCATCATCGAGACGCTTGCGGGCGATGTGTCGGCGTATGTGCCGACGAATGTCATATCCATCACCGACGGGCAGATATACCTTGAGCCTGAGTTGTTCAACTCCGGCATACGCCCCGCGGTGAACGCCGGCTTGTCGGTGTCGCGCGTGGGCAGCGCGGCTCAGACGCGCGCGATACGCAATGTGGCAGGCAGACTGCGCTTCGACTTGGCGCAGTATCGCGAGCTGGTAACCTTCGCGCAGTTCGGCACGGCCGACTTGGACGCCGCAACCCGTCAGCAGCTGGAGCGCGGACAGCGCGCAACCGAGATACTCAAGCAGGGACAGAACTCGCCGCTGCCGATGGAGCAGCAGGCGGCTATCCTGTACGCGCTGGCAAACGGGTATCTTGACGATGTCGACATTCCCAGGGTGGCGGCGTTCGAGGCGGCGTTCATGAGCTACTTCGCGTCCAATCAGCGCGAGTTGCTGACGCAGATAGCGGACGTGAAGGATGTGTCCGGGGATATCGAGGATGCGCTCAAAGCGGCGATCGAAGACTTTAAGGCGAATGTGCCGTATTAGCCGCAAACGGGCATTTGCGGCAGCGCGCTGAGGGGAATTGAGGAATGGCAAGCGTAAGACAAATCAGGCGGCGCATTCGCAGCGTGGAGAACACCGCCAAGATAACCAAGGCGATGTCTATGATAGCGGCGTCCAAGATGCGGCGCACGCAGGAAGCGGCGCTGCGCGGCAGGCCGTATTCGGATTTGATGCAAACCCTGCTGGCGCATCTGGCGGCGCAGACGTCGGACGACGAAGAGCATCATCCGCTGCTGGTGAACAGACCGCGCCGCAATATCGCGCTGATTACGATAACGCCGGACAGAGGGCTTACCGGCGGGCTTAACTCCAACATCAACCGCGCCGCCGGGCAGTTCGTCGCCGCGCAAGACGCCGGCGTCAAGGTGGTGGCGATGGGCAAAAAGGGGCGGGACTTTATGGTGAGAACGGGGCAAGATGTAGCCGCCGTGTTCACCGACGTTCCCGACCGCCCGGGCTTGGATGAGGTAGCGCCGCTTGCGCGCATCGTCATCGATCTGTTCACCGCCGAAGAGGTGGACGCCGTGTTCGTGGCATACGCCCAATTCGTGAACACCACGCTGCAGCGCCCCGTAGTGGACCAGCTCCTGCCGGTCGTGCCGTCCGACTTGGACGCGGGACAGGCGGTCGGCTACATCTACGAACCCAGCGAACAACCGGTGCTGGATGCGCTGCTTCCGCGCTATGTTGAGATGCAGCTCTACCACTACTTGCTGGAAGGCATAGCCAGCGAGCAGTCCGCGCGAATGGTGGCGATGCGAAACGCCACCGACAACGCTAATGTGATGGTGGACGACCTTACGCTGGTGATGAACAAGGCGCGCCAAGAAACGATTACCAAAGAACTGCTGGACATCGTGGGCGGCGTCGCAGCCGTAGAATAGCCGCGATAGTTCGGCGATTAGCGGTTGCAGGCGGTTGCGAACTAAGAGAGAGTTACGGATAGTCGGCTATCAGCGATGCGGGGCGGTTCGCCGCAATGGGATAGCCGCCGGCTAAGCAATGCCGGCTACACAATGGAGGAGCAATGGCAACGGGAAAGGTAACCCAAGTCATCGGCACTGTGGTGGATGTCGAGTTTCCATCAGAGGATATGCCGGCGATCTACAATGCGCTGGAGACCAGCATAGGCGCTGATAAGCTTGTGCTGGAGGTAGAGCAGCACATAGGCAACAACTGGGTGCGCTGCCTCGCGCTGGGCGCGACCGAAGGGCTTGTGCGCGGCGTGGACGCAGTGGACACCGGCCAGCCTATCGCCGTTCCCGTGGGAGATCCCACACTCGGCCGCCTGTTCAACGCGCTGGGCGAAACGCTCGATAACCTAGAAGAAGTGGAATCCGGCGATTCGTGGCCAATCCATCGCAAGCCGCCCACTTTCGAAGACCAAGCCACGCAGGTCGAGGTGCTCGAAACCGGCATCAAGGTTATGGATCTGATAACGCCGTTCACCAAGGGCGGCAAGATTGGCGCTTACGGCGGCGCAGGCGTGGGCAAGACGGTTATCATCCAAGAGCTCATCCACAACATCGGCACGGTGCATCAAGGCGTATCCGTGTTCGCGGGCGTGGGCGAGCGCTCGCGCGAAGGCAACGACCTATGGCACGAAATGCAGGAATCGGGCGTGCTTGCATCCACGGTGCTGGTGTTCGGGCAGATGAACGAACCGCCCGGCATTCGGGCGCGCGTGGGACTGACCGGACTCACGATGGCGGAATACTTCAAAGAAGAGCGCAGCCAAGACGTGCTGCTGTTCATCGACAACATCTACCGCTACATCCTCGCGGGAATGGAAGTGTCGGCGCTGCTGGGCAGAATGCCCTCCGCAGTGGGATACCAGCCCACGCTCTCAACCGAAATGGGCGATCTGCAGGAACGCATCACATCATCGCGCAGCGGATCCATCACATCGTTCCAAGCCATCTATGTGCCGGCGGACGACTACACCGACCCCGGCATCGTTACCACATTCGGCCACCTCGACGCCGTAATCGCGCTTGAGCGCTCGCTTGCGGCTCAAGCGCTGTATCCGGCGGTCGACCCGCTGACGTCGTTCTCGCGCATCCTAGAGCCCGCGGTTGTGGGACAGGAACATTACGATGTGGCGCGCGGCGTGCAGCAGGTATTGCAGCGCTACCAAGACCTGCAGGACATCATCGCCATCCTGGGCATTGAGGAGCTTTCCGACGAAGACCGCCAAATCGTGGCGCGCGCGCGGCGCATACAGCGCTTTCTGACGCAGCCGATGGCGGTGGCCGAAGTGTTCACCGGACAGGAAGGGCGCTATGTGCCTATCCGCGAAACCATACGGGGCTTCCGCGAAATCATCGACGGACAGCACGACGACCTGCCGGAGCAGGCGTTCTATATGGTGGGGACGATTGACGAAGCGGTGGCGCGCGCCGAGCAGATGAGCGCGGTGAGCTAAAGCCGCAACCCAATGCGCGGCGCAGAACTAACGGGAGCTGCTGAATGGCTACGATGCGACTTGAAATAGCAACCGCCGAGCGGGTGGTCTATTCCGAAGACGTCGAGATACTCGTCGCGCCCGGAATGGACGGGCAGCTCGGCATCCTGCCCAACCACGCGCCGCTGCTGACCGCGCTGCAGCCGGGTGAAATTCGCGTAGTGCGCGAAGGCGAGGAATCGTACATGGCGGTGAGCGGCGGCTTCCTGGAAGTGATGGCGAACCGCGTAACGATACTTGCGGACACCGCGGAGCGCGCCGAAGAGATCGACATAGAGCGCGCCGAAGAGGCGATGCAACGGGCGCAAGAGCGCATAGAGTTGAGCGTCAGCGATATGGACTTGCAGCGCGCGCTTGCGTCTATACGGCGCTCTCAAGCGCGGCTGCTGGCGGCGCGCCGTCGCCAGCCCCGCCGCAATATGGCGGCGGCGGCTCCTACGCAGCAACAGCAGTCGTCGTAAGCGTAACAGCCCATTCCCCCAACGCCCCGATTGCGAATTGCGCCAAATCGTGTATTGGGATTTGCGCCTCGATCAGCGCCGCAAGCGCTTGCTTGGGTTCGCTGCGCCCCGCCGGCGCGCGCCGCGTCTGCCGGGATATGTGAGCGATGCGGCGCCTGGCGCCTACGGCTGCGGGACGGCGCAAGTCAGGCTAGACTACGCAGGTAGAAGGTCATCGACTGCAGCGACAGCACGGGGTCGATATTCCTGATGACGATGTTCTCCGGCGCCTGCGTCGCCACGGGGGCGTAGTTCAGAATGCCCTTGATGTTGTTGCAGACAAGCTCGTCTATGACCGCCTGCGCCTGCGCCGCCGGCACCGCTACTATGCCGATGGTGATGCGCTTTTCGTCCACCGTCTCGGCGAGCTCGGACATCGGCTGCACATCGAACTGCCCTATCTTGTTGCCCACCTGCTCGCGGTCGCCGTCGAACGCCGCCACGATGCGAAAGTTCTCGCGATAGAAGCCGGGGTAGTTGACGATAGCCCTGCCGAGCCGCCCCACGCCCACTAGGCAGGCGCGCCATTCTCGGTCGAGTCCGAGTATCTTTTTCAGCTCATCAACTAGGGAGCGCGCATTATAGCCTCTGCCCTGCTTGCCGAACCGCCCGAAGTAGCTCAGGTCTTTGCGGATTTGCGCCGGCGTCATCTGCAGCATGCGGCCGAGCTGCTGCGAGCTCACCACCTCCGCGCCCTCCGACATAATCTGATCCAGCGCTCTGACATACAGCGGCAGCCTCAGCACCACCACCTCAGGGACTTCTACAGCTTCCATAGACCTCCGCAGCCTTACACTCGCGCCTAGTTGGAACAAGCCGTTATTTTATTATCCCGCCCCGCTTTCGTCAAACCCGAATTGGGCAAATCCGCTTTCGCTAGACAGAGACGGCCGCCAACCCCCGCGCGCGCCGATAAGTGGTATAGTATAGCCATGAACGAATGGTGGAGTGAGAGATGGCTGCGCCGCCACGCATTGGCAGCGCCCTTCGGCGTATTCGCGGCAACGGCGCTGCTGACATACCTGTACACGCAGGGGCAGGCGCAGCCCCGCGAACTCACGCAAACCGCCGCTGGATTCGTGGACCTAGGCGCCGTGCTATATGGCATGGTAGCGGTAGTGATAGAGAAAGGAATAACGCTTATGTTTTGGGCGCTAGAACAGCGGCAAAAGCGGCAAAAGGCGTTCCGCGATGAGATAGCATCAGAGATAAGGCAAGACGTAGTCGCGCAGGCGGAGCGCGAAATCTTCGCGCGGCTAGGGCCGATTGCCAAAGATAAGGGCATCTCTGAGGACGAACTGCGGCAGGCGTTCAGCGAAGTGCGTTCCAACGCCAAGTCCAAAGAGCGGGACAACAAGAACAAGTAAAGCGTCCCCGCGGCGCTACAACTAAACCCACTGAACCCACAGGAGCGACGCTTATGTTTTGGGCTCTGGAACAGCGGCAAAAGCGGATGGCGGCTATGCGCGCAGAGGAGCAAAAGCGCGCAGAACAGCGGCAAGAGCGCGAAGAGGCTATGCACGCCGCGATGGTCGCGCGAGTAAAGCGCGAAATCGGCGACGAAGTGAAGCAAGACCTGCTCGCGCAAGCGCAACGTGTCATGATCGAGCAGGCAAAGCGAGAATTCATCGAGCGGATCGAGCCTATTACCAAAGCGAAAGGCATCCCCACCGCAGAACTCATAAAGGCGCTAGACGAAACGCCCACTAATCCCAAAGAATAGCCTAGCGCCCCAACCTACCCCCCCCTTTGCGCCCCCGCGCCTTTGCGTTGAAATCTCAGCCGAACCAGCCGAATACGCCCCCAACCCCGTCTAGCGCAAACTCCCCGCCTTCTGCTACGATAGCGCCATCGCACGGACGCCAACCCTCAAGCGGGACGCCGGCCGTCGGGTGTGCCGCATTGAAATCTAACCCCTTTCTCTATTCCAAAACCGCCCCGCTATGCCGATAATGAAACTAGGCGCAGCTTGGCGCATAAGGCGTATGGAATGGCAGCGAGCGAAAAGATGCAGCCGAACTTTGTGGACAAGACGATATGGACGGGCGATAACCTTGACATCCTGCGCGGTCTGAACAGCGATTGCGTTGACCTGATTTATCTTGACCCGCCGTTCAATTCCAACCGCATCTATTCCGCCCCCGTTGGCGGCGCGGAAGCGGCGGCGGCGTTCAAAGACACCTGGACGCTATCCGATCTGGACGTCGCTTGGATGGGGTTGATTGCGGATGAGCGGCCGGGCATATACAAGGCTATTGAAGCCGCCGGGCTAAATCAGGGCAAGGGAATGCAGTCGTATCTGTGCATGATGGCTGTGCGCCTGTTGGAAATGCGCCGCGTGCTGAAAGACACCGGAAGCGTCTATCTGCACTGCGATTCTACGGCGGCGCACTATCTCAAACAGATTATGGACAGCGTGTTCGGCGGCGACAGATTTCGCAACGACGTCGTATGGCGGCGCACAAGCGCAAAGGGCTTGGCTACCAAAAACTACCCCCGCAATCACGACGTTCTGCTCTACTACTCAAACGGCGAAAACCCCACTTGGAACACCCCGTTTCGTCCCCATGATCCTGAGTACATAAGAAAATCGTATCGCTACACTGATCCGGAAACGGGGCGCAGATACAGAGCCGACAACCTCGCAAATCCAAATCGCGATCGTCCCAATCTGACCTATGAATGGAACGGGCATATGCGCGTCTGGCGCTGGACAAAAGAGAGAATGCAGGACGCGCACGACAGGGGACTGCTTCACTATTCGGCAAGCGGGCTTGCAAGCCAAAAGCGCTACCTTGACGATATGGAAGGCGGCTTGGTCGATACGATATGGGACGATGTGCGCCCGCTTGGCTCGCGCTCGCGCGAGCGCGTAGGCTATCCCACGCAAAAGCCGCTTGCGCTGCTAGAGCGCATCATCAGCGCAAGCAGCGACCCCGGCGATATGGTGCTAGACCCATTCTGCGGATGCGCCACCACTTGCGTCGCCGCCGAAAGCCTAGGGCGGCGCTGGATAGGCATAGATCTTTCCCCAATGGCGGTTAGCCTGACCAACTCCCGCCTGAAGGCGGCGATGGGCGATCTGTTCCACGACCGCCTAGTTACGGCGCGCGCGGACATTCCACGCCGCACGGACATTGACGCGCCAATCCCGTATCGGCAAAACAAGCATATCCTATTCGGGCAGCAGGAAGGGCGATGCAACGGCTGCCGCACGGAGTTCCCGTTTCGGATGTTCGAGGTTGACCATATCATCCCGAGCTCGCGTGGCGGAACGGATCACATAGACAACCTGCAGCTGCTGTGCGCCCACTGCAATCGCACAAAGGGGGACAGACCGCAGGAATGCCTAGTGGATGGCGCGGCTTAGCGAAATGGGGATCTACCCTGCAGAGTAGCGATTGCGCGGACGGGGCGCTCTAAGCGCAAAGGCGCAACCGCTATGCTATCAGGCTAACCCCCCTTGACACCGCCCAACCCCATACGCTACCATTGCGCCCGCAACAACCGAATATCAACGGGGGGAGCTTGATCTTGCAGGCTGAGAGGCTCCGACTTAATCGGAGCGACCCCGATAACCTGATCTGGGTAATGCCAGCGTAGGGACGCCGCTCTCCTATAATGCAGAGCGCAAGACAACCGCCTAGATCGCAAAAAAGGCGGTTGTTTTGCGTATCGCCCCGTATCGCAAAGGGCAACGGCAACCAATATGGAGGGCAGGATGCTTGACACCACAATCGGAATTGCAACGCTGCTTGCGGTGGGCGGCGCATTCCTTATTCTTGGAATAGCCTATGCGCGCCGCCGCCGTCAGAGCGTCGAAGACTACACCGTTTCGCGCAATCACGCCCCCACCAACGTAGGCATCGCCACCCTGGTGGCATCGATGTTCGGCACCTGGGTGCTGCTCAGCCCGGGCGAAACCGGCGCCAATTTCGGCATCGTTTCGCTGCTGGGCTACGCGCTCGGAATGGCGGGCATCCCCGTGATGTTCATGTTCGTCGGCCCGCGCATCCGCCAACTTATGCCCAACGGCCATTCCATAACGGAGTATGTCAAGCATCGTTTCGGCACAATCCCGTTTGTGGCTATCGCGGTGGTCATCATATTCGTGATGGGCATATTCATCACCGCGGAAATGACCGCAATCACCGCCGCGGTGAGCATCCTGACCAATTCGCCGGCGTGGGCCACCGCCGCCGTGGTGGGCATTGTGGTGGTGGCGTACACCGCATACGGCGGTCTGCGCGTGTCCATTCACACCGACCGCATCCAGTTCTGGGCGCTTATGCCGGCGCTGCTGCTTGTGATTGTGGTTGCGGCAGCGCTGATTGGCGGCGGCGGCATATGGAACGCCGCCGCCGATACCGGACTGCTGGCGTTCAACTCCGCGGGGAGCTACTACTTCGCCATCGTGCTGATTATCGGCATCATAACCTCAAACGCCTTCCATCCGGGCATGTGGCAGCGCGTCTATACCGTCAAAGACCAGCAATCCCTCGCGCGCAGCCTTTGGGCCGCCGCCGCCATCGCCATCCCGATAACCTTCCTGATGGGAATGGCGGGCATCGCGGCGGTTGCCAACGAATCCGTGGCTTCGTTCGAATATCCCAAAGTGGCGGCGGCGCTGTTCGCGCTGGCAAGCGATGTGTTCCCCCTGTGGATGCACTTCCTGCTGCTAATCTGCGCGCTTATGCTGGCGATGAGCACCCTTGACACGCTGATGAACGGCTTGGCGAGCAACGTCGCCGCAGACCTTGCCGATATGGGCCGCCGCCGCGACACCCTGATGCTGATTGCGCGCGCCGTAACCGTCATAGTCGCCATCCCCGCCGTCATAGTCGCGTCGCAGGGGCTTAGCGTGCTGTATGTGTTCCTGATTGCCGACCTGCTTGGCGCCGCGATAGCCGTCCCGATGCTGATAGGGCTCTACTCGCGCCATATGCCCGGCTGGGCGGTGCTGCTTGCGGGCGGCGTGGGCATACTCATAGGCGCGCTCTACTACCCCAAGCCCGACCTGCTAACGCCGTGGGCGCTCCCCGCCCCGTTTGGCACGCAAATGTTCTTCGCCTTCGCATCGGCGCTCGTGGTCTCGACGCTGATAGCCGCAATCGTGGTTGTGGCCAAGCGCGCGGCGGCATCCGACGACGGCTACGACTTCACCCGCCTGCGCGACGAAGTCCAGCTCATCGAGGGTTAGCGCTAACCCCACGCCAATCCGCCAACAAGCGCGCGGCGGGCAGGACAGCCTTAGCGCACCCTACCCGCCGCCACGCCGAACAACCGACGCAATCACAACTCAGCGCCGCCAACCGCCAACCGAAACTCGCAAACGCCCCCGGAGGCAATCGCATATGACACTCACTCAAGAGCTTAGGCAGGCGCATTCCGATCTTTGGGAACGCGCGGTTACGCATCCGTTCATAGTGGAATTGGGGGACGATACGCTCGCCGTAGAGCGCGCTCGCCGCTACTTCCTGCAAGACTATGTGTTTGTCGCCGACCTGGTTGGGCTTGCGTCCCTGGGCGTTGCGAAAGCGCCCGGCATCCAAGCCGCAAGCCATATCCACGCATTCCTCGGCGGCATCCTCGACCCCCAGGCGGCCGAAGAGAACGACTTCTTTCTGCGCGCCTTCGACATCCTGGGCGCAACCGAAGCCGAGTATTCGACGGCCACCGCCGGCCCCGTTACCCGCGCATTCGGCGACTTTATGATGCGCGTAGGCTTGGAAGGCGATTTCGCCGACATCGCAACCGTGCTGTACGTCACCGAAGGCGCATACCTAGACTGGGCGACCCGCCTAATCAAGCAAGGCAAGTCCCCATCCAACCCCATCTACCAAGAATGGATACGCCTGCATTCCCCGGAAGTTCTCGCCGACTTTGTGGACTGGCTCGAGTCTCAGCTAAACGCCGCCGATATGAGCGCCCGCCGCCCGCGCATCGAGCGCCTCTTCCATACCACGCTGCGCTACGAGTTCCTATTCTGGGAAGCCGCCTACAACGGCATCGGCTGGCCCGACTAGCCGCGCCGCCGAACCATTCCTAGCGTTACCGGCCGCTAATCGGCAGCAAGAGACAGCGCCCCGCATCCGTCGATTGCGAATTGGCGCTCTTAGCGGCCCGCCCGCCGACGGATGCGCCCTCAAAAACCCGCGCAGTCCCGCCCAAAACCCGCCCGAAGCGCCCCATTTCGGCGTTTGCGCGCGGTTTGTCCGTTTATAAGCGCCTGCGCCCGCTTTGTTGAACTATTGTCAATAGTGTAGAATGAACAATTGACAATGCTATTGCGCCGTTTTCGCTGCGATTGGCTTATGCCAAGTCGGCGGCGGCTTACCGATTTGAATTGAGGCGCTCACGCTCACAGAGGTGCTCAGGTGGCAGATTTCGATGTAGTCGTTATAGGCGCTGGTCCGGGCGGTTATGTCGCGGCGATACGCGCGGCGCAGCTCGGCATGCACGCCGCCGTAGTCGAAGATGACAACGTCGGCGGCGTATGCCTCAACTGGGGCTGCATCCCCAGCAAGTCCCTGCTGCGAAACGCCGAAGTGCTAGACCTGGTCAGAAACGCCGCCAAGTTCGGCATCAGCGTCGACAACCTGACCTACGACTACGGCCGCGCGTTCGACCGCAGCCGCGATGTCGTGCGCCGGCTCACCGGCGGCGTGCGCTACCTGTTCAGAAAGAACGAAGTGGCGCTTTTCAACGGCCGCGCCACGCTGCAAGCCGCCAACAGAATCGCCGTGCAGGGCGAATCTAACTACACAATCAGCGCCGACAACATCATCATCGCGACCGGCGCCCGCCCCCGGCATATACCAACCATCCCCGTCGACGGCGAAATCGTGCTGACATCCCGCGAAGCCCTAGAACTGCGCGATATGCCCGAAAGCGTGGCCATTATCGGCGGCGGCGCTATCGGCGTGGAATTCGCCGACATCTGCCACTCATACGGCGCAGACGTCACCATCGTGGAAATGCTGCCCCGCCTAGTCCCCCTCGAAGACGAAGAGATTAGCGCCCAACTCGAGCAGGCATTCCGTCGGCGCGGCATCCACTTCATGACATCCGCATCCGTCGGCCGCGTCATCGTGGGCGCCGACGCCGCCTCCGTCAGCGTTACCGACTCCGAAGGCATAGAAGGCGTTATCGAGTGCGAAAAGGTGCTTGTGGCAATCGGCGTTATCGGCAACGTCGAGAACATCGGACTAGAGGCCGCCGGCGTGCGCCATGAACGCGGCTTTATCTCGGTTGACGACCATATGCGAACCAGCGCCCCCGGCGTGTACGCCATCGGGGACGTCACCGGCAAACTCCCCCTAGCGCATGTAGCCTCGGCGCAGGGCGTATTAGCAGTTGAAACCATAGCCGGCCTCGACTCCCCCCCGCTCGACTATTCGCTTATGCCGCGCGCCACCTACTGCCGCCCGCAAATCGCCAGCTTCGGCTTGACCGAGCGCCAGGCAGTCGACGCCGGCCATTCGGTCAACGTCGGCAAATTCCCCATGTCCGCGAGCGGCAAAGCGCTTGCCATGGGCGAAACCGCCGGCGTCATAAAACTCGTCGCCGACGCCGAAATCGGCGAAATCCTAGGCGCGCATATAATAGGACCCGAAGCCACCGAACTGCTCGGCGAAGTAGGCTTGTCCCGCCTGCTCGAAGGCACCACCACCGAACTCGGCTGGCTAGTCCATCCCCACCCAACCATATCCGAAGCGCTCAAAGAAGCGGCGCTGGCAGCCGAAGGACAGGCTATTCACGCATAAATCAATTCCCAATGTATATGCCGTACAATCGCGCATATTCTAACGATAAATATAGGCAGCCCGCCGCTTGCCCGCACTGCGCCAATTGCGCCAACGCCAGGAACGGCATTCGGCTTGCCGACGACAACGCCAACAACAGGGGTAGATTGCGAAAGTGGATTCCACGCTAGACAAATCGCAGATGACCGAGTTCTATAGGCAGATGCTGCTAATTAGACGCTTTGAGGAAGCGAGCGGACGCCTCTACATGCAGGGCAAAATCCGCGGCTTCCTGCATCTGTACATCGGCGAAGAAGCCATCGCCGTCGGCGCAATATCCGCCCTGCGCCCCAACGACTACGTCATCGGACACTACCGCGACCACGGACACGCCCTCGCCAAAGGCATGTCCCCCAAGATAGCCATGGCCGAACTCTGCGGCAAGGCGACCGGCAGCAGCGGCGGCAAGGGCGGCTCCATGCACCTGTTCGACCTGGAAAAGAACTTTATGGGCGGACACGCCATCGTCGGCGGCCAAATGCCCATCGCCGCCGGACTAGCGCTCGCCAGCAAGTACAAGAACGAAAACCGCATTACCATATGCTTCTTCGGCGACGGCGCCGTCAACCAAGGCGAATTCCACGAAACCCTCAACCTCGCCTCACTCTGGAAACTCCCAATCCTGTTTATGCTGGAAAACAACCTCTACGGCATGGGAACCCACGTCGACCGCAGCCGCGCCGCCGGCCGCCACATCTACGAAAGCGCAGCCGCCTACGACATCCCCGCCGTCCAAATCGACGGAATGGACGTGCTCGCCGTCAACCAGTGCGTTACCGAAGCGCTCAAGCCCATCCGCCGCGGCGAAGGCCCGCGCTTCATCGAGGCTACCTGCTACCGCTACCGCGGCCACTCCATGGCAGACCCCACCATGTACCGCGAGCGCGACGAAGCCGAAACCTTAGGCATCAAAGATCCCATAGACAGCCTCAGGAACTTTATGCTTCAATTCAAAGTCGCCGAAGAAGACGAATTCGACCGCATAGCCGCCGAAGTCCAAACGCAAATCGACGATGCCGTGGAGTTCGCGGAAAGCAGCGCCGCCCCCGAAATGGACGCGCTGCATCGGAATGTGTACGCATAGGCTTGGAGCGAAAAATGGCTGAGATGATAATCAGAGACGCCGTCGCCAAAGCGCTGCGCGAAGCCCTCGCCGACGAGCGCGCCTTCATCATGGGCGAAGACATCGGCGCTTACGGCGGCGCTTACGCCGTAACACGCGGCTTCCTCGACGAATTCGGTCCCAAACGCGTTATGGACACCCCCATATCCGAATCCGTCATCGTTGGCGCCGGCGTGGGCGCCGCCCTCGCGGGACTGAAGCCCATTGTGGAACTTATGACAATCAACTTCAGCCTCGTCGCGATAGACCAAATCGTCAACCACGCCGCCAAACTGCGCTATATGTCCGACGGCCAATTCAGCGTGCCGCTCATCATCCGCACCGTTACCGGCGGCGGCGGCCAACTCGCGGCGACCCATTCCCAAAGCTTCGAAAACTGGTACGCATCCGTGCCGGGTCTCAAAGTCGCCGTCCCCGCGACGCCCTACGACGCCCTAGGCCTATTCCGTACCGCAATGAAAGACAACAACCCCATCCTATTCGCCGAACATTCGCTGCTCTACGGCGTGCGCGGCGATGTCCCCGACGAATGGTACGAAATCCCCTTTGGCAAGGCGGATGTCAAGCGCGAAGGCGATGATGTAACCATCGTTGCCTACTCCCGCATGACCCATATCGCTATGCAAGCCGCCGAAATCCTAGCGGCGCAAGGCAAGCACGCCGAAGTCATAGACCTCCGCACCCTAAGCCCGTGGGACAGGCAGACCGTAGCCCAATCGGTTCGCAAAACCAACCGCGTTGTGGTAGTCGAAGAGACCTGGCGAACCGGCGGCTTCAGCGCCGAAATCGCCAGCGCCATACAAGAAGACGCCTTCGACGACCTAGACGGCCCCGTGGCGCGCGTGGGCGGCGTGGATGTGCCGGCCCCGTACAACGGCGCGCTTGAAGCCGCCGCCATCCCCAGCGCAGAAAAGGTCATCCAAGCCATCGAAGACAACTACGGAATATAGCCGCTTGCCCCGCCGATGCGCCATTCGCGCCATACGCCGATGCCCAATGCGCCCCGCGGCGTGAACCAAACCCAAGCGCATGCCGCCGTTCCCTACAATCCTACCCGCGCCGCAAATCCGAATCCGTCCAACCCAATCACAACTACTAAAATCAGGGGGTTCCCGATTGGCTACCGAACTGACCATGCCCCAAATGGGCTACGATATGCAGGAAGGCACTATTCTCAAATGGCTGAAAGGCGAAGGCGATTCGGTTGAAAACGGCGAACCCATCGCCGAAATAGAAACGGACAAGGCGGTTGTGGAGTTCGAATCATACGCCGCCGGCGTCGTGCGCCAAATACTTGTAGCCGCCGGCAACACCGTCCCCGTCGGCGAACCCATCGCCATCGTAGGCGAAGCCGCCGAAGCCGCAGCGCCAGCGCCCGAACCGCCCGCCGACGACGATGCCCCTGCCGCCGACGCCGCTGACGAAGCCCCCGAAGAACCGCCCAGCGCCGCAATCCCAATGCCCCCCGCAAGCGACGCAGCCCCCGCCGTCGAAGAGACGCCCGAACCGCCGCTCGCCGCTCCGGCCGCCCCGCTGAGAGCATCCCCCGTTGCCCGCCGCATCGCCGACGAGCGCGGCATCAACATCGCCGAAGTCCAAGGCACCGGCCCCGGCGGCCGCATCACCAGAGACGACGTCATAGCATACGCCGCCGCTCCCCCCCAGCCCGAACCCGAACCGACCGAAGATATCGAACCCGTCGATGCGGAAGCAGACATCGCCCCCGCCATCGAAGAGACGCCCGAACCTGAGCCCGTAATCGCCGAAGCCGAACCCGTCGATACGGACGAAGCCCCCGAACCCGAGCCAGCAGACGCCGACGCCGAACCCCCTGAGACGGAAGCCGAAGCCCCCGAACCCGTGATGGCGGAATCCGAACCCGAAGTCGAAGAAACCCCCGAACCTGAGCCCGTAGCCGCCGAAGCCGATCCCTTTGAGACGGAAGCCGAAGCGCCCCAACCCGAACCCATTGCGGCAGAAGCCGAACCCGCCGCCGCCGATGATGTCGAAGAAGCGCCCGAACCTGAGCCGCTAATTGCCGAAGTCGAGCCCTTTGAAGCGCAACCTGAACCCGCCGCGGCCGAAGTTGCGCCCGCCCCCGCCGACGCCCTAGCGCTCTCCCGCATGCGCCAGCAAATCGCCCGGGTTACCCTGCGCAGCAAGCAGGAAAAGCCCCACTTCTATGTAACCTCAGAAGTCGATATGACCGAAGCGATGAACCTGCGCCGCCAAGTCAACGCCGCTCTTGAAGACCAGGGCGTCCGCGTTACCGTCAACGACCTCATCATCAAGGCGTGCGTGGACGCCCTCAAAACGCATCCCAAGTTCAACGCATTCCTGGAAGACGACGCGATCCGCCTCAACGACACCGTGAATGTTGGCATCGCTATGGCGGTAGAAGACGGGCTGCTTATGCCCGCCATTATGGGCTGCGAGGATATGTCCCTGAAAGACATCGCCGCCGCCAGCAAAGACCTCGCCGACCGCGCCCAAAACGGCGCCCTCCGCCCCGACGAATACACCGGCGGCACATTCGGCATCAGCAACCTCGGCATGTTCGACGTAAGCACATTCGTCGCCATCATCCAGCCGCCGCAGTCCGCCATCCTAGCCGTAGGCACCGTCGCCAAAAAGCCCGTCGTGCGCGACGACCAAATAGTTGTGCGCCAAATAATGAACGCCACCATCTCCGCCGACCACCGCATAGTCGACGGCGCAGAAGGCGCGCAATTCCTAATCCAAGTCAAGCGCCTCCTAGAAAACCCCCTAGCGCTAATCCTATAGCCAACCCAACCGCCCCCCGTCCGTCTGCATTGCGCCATACCGCAACCCGGATGGACGGGGGCAACCCCCTTTGCGCCCCTGCGCCTTTGCGCTAAAATCGGCGCAAGCTCGATCGGCTAGACTTTCGACAGGCGCATCCGGAGATACATATGAAACTGAAGGTGGACACCGAAAGCGACGCCCTCTATCTACGCCTCGACGAAGCGCGCATCACAGAATCCGAAGAAGTGCAGCCCGGCGTAATACTCGACTACAACGAAGCCGGACAGGTAATCGGCGTAGAAATGCTCGGCATCAGCGCGCGCATCCCCATCGAAGAGCTGAAGACGCTCCAATTCGAAACCATCTAGCGCCCGCATTCAATCCAACCCCGCCAGCGATATAGCGCATGCGCCCAATTCAATCTTATTTGGAATAAGTTTAATATGATGTCTATCATTTTTATTAAACTTATGCCAAATTATTACTATAAGTAATCTAGCGGGTTTCTTATGATATAGCCTAGTATCTTGATTAAAGGCTTACTCATATGATCGCTCTCGCCCCAGAACCCGCCACCGAAACCAAGCCCAACCTAGTCCGCCCGAAAGCCTATCTGGTCACCAAGCCCGCCGTGGACTGGGCCCAGCTCGCCGCCTTTCTCGCCGACGAAGGCGCCCCCGGCATCCCGCAGAGCATCCGCGCCGGCGACGACGAGTCCGCCGCCATCGCCGAAGCCGCCGCCCGCATCTGCTACATGAGCTACGGACGCGGCCGACGCGACATCGACGACTTCATTAACAACCTATTGCGTTCCAAAGACGGCAGCGTATTTGAGCATATCAACTACGGCTTTGCCTTCACCGGCGTATCCCGCTCCCTCACCCACGAACTCGTCCGCCACCGCGCCGGCTTCGCCTTCAGCCAGCGCAGCCAGCGCTACGTGGACGAAACCGGCGGCAGTTTCGTCGCCCCGCCCGCGCTCGACCACGCCGCCCCCGACGCCGAAGCAAACGCCATCTTGCAAGACGCGCTCGCCAACGCCGCCCTAAGCTACGACGCCCTGGTCGATGCCCTCGCCGCCGCCATCCCCAGAGAGCGCTTCGCCTCCGCCACCGACCACCGCAAGGCGATACGCCAAGCCGCGCGCGCCGTGCTGCCCAACGCCGCCGAAACCAAGATTTTCGTTACCGCCAACGTGCGCGCCTGGCGGCACTTCATCGAAATGCGCGCGTCCAAATACGCAGACGAAGAAATCAGGCGCCTAGCGCTGCTTGTGCTGGAGATGCTCCAAGCCGAAGCGCCCCTGCTGTTCGGCGATTTCACCATCTCCGAACTACCCGACGGCACCCGAATCGCAACGCCCAAATACTCCAAGGTTTAGCAATGGTTTAGCGCGCGGCGTCCATATTCGGCGCGCGGATTATCGTGAGGCGCATATGCTCTTTCGCAAACGCATAGTCATCCCCGTTCTGCTTATTCTAGCCGTTCCCGCCGTGATGCTCGCGTGGTGGCTGCTATCGCCCCTGTTCATGAACGAGCGCGTGGACGAAGAGTTCCCGCTCGCCGCCAACGCCGTCATCCCCGCCAATATGACGATGGCAGAAGCGGAGCAAGTCATGATTGAGGCGGCGGCCGACAACAATATGTACGATGAGTCCGTCCCGCCGCAAATGGCTATGCCCGCCGATTCGTCCAGGATGGACGCATCCGTCACCGCGCTCAAGAGCGGCAGCTTCCGCGACGCCGACAGCTTCCACCGCGGCAGCGGCGCTGCGACGATATACCGCACGGCCGACGGCGAAACCGTCCTGCGCCTTGAGGACTTCAGCGTCACCAACGGCCCCGATCTGCGCGTGCTGCTTGTGCCGCATCCCAACCCGCAGAGCCGCGCCGACGTCGAAGGCCACCTGCACTTGGCCGAACTAAAAGGCAATATGGGCAATCAGAACTACTTCCTGCCCGACGGCGAAGACGGCTCCGACTACGGCAGCGTAGTTATCTACTGCCAGCCCTTCCGCGTGATTTTCAGCGTCGCCACGCTAAACTAGCCGCGCCGTCCCCTATACCCTAGCGCCGCCTAATCGCCGCGCCGCGCCCACTTGCCCGCCTCAACCGCGGTCAGAAAGTCCAACACGCTGCGGTTGAACAGATCCGGATCCTCAAGGTTTATGGCGTGTCCCGCCTGCGGGAACATCACAAGCCCCGAAGTTGGAATGCAGCGCTTCATAAAGATGCTTGGCTCGATGCAAGGTTCGTCTTCATCCCCCAGCATTATGAGCGTAGGCACCGCCAGCGCCCGCATCTTGGCTTCCAGCGCGAACACCGGCGGCCGCTTGCCCTGCACCCCGCGAAATGTGAGCGCGGAGCCGATGTGCGAATGCGCCAGAAACTGGTCCGCGAACTCGCGATAGCCGCGCGGATCCTTGCGCCGCAGTTGAACGCGCGCCTCCCCCTGCGAATAATCGTCCATTGCGGCCATCCCCTGCGTCTCCATATTGCGCGAATGTTCCGCCACCCCCGCGCGCCACTCATCCACATCGGTTGAGCCGCTGCCCGCCGCCGCCACGATAAGCGATTTCGCCATCTGCGGATACGCCAGCCCAAAGTTAAGCGCCAGCGTCCCGCCCATAGACAGCCCGCCTATATGCGCCTCCTCGATGCTCAGATACTCCAGCAGCCCGCGCAGATCCTCCACCGCGTTATCCTGCGAATAGGCGGCTTCGTCTAGCGGTACATCTGTGGGCGGATAGCCCCTTGCGTTGTAAGTGATAACGCGATAGCGGCGCGAAAAGAAGCGCGCTTGCGGTTCCCAAGAGCGAAAATCGCCCGCGAACTCATGCGCCAATATCAGCGGGAAGCCCTCCCCCGTGGATTCGTAGTAAATCTCTATTCCGTTTGCCGCTGCCTTTGGCATATCCTACCCCCTTGCAAGCCGTATTGAAATCAGCGCAAGTATAATAGCCGCCCAACCCGTCGGCAAGCGTGCGTTGACAGGCTTGCAACGGATTGACCTTCCACATAATCCCAAAATTGCGCCGCCCCCTTGCATATTTGCGCCTTTGCGTTAAAATGTTCCCAAACCTAAACTGCCTAAACCCGAGGGGGTATGTTCCCAATGTTGCGTATAAGCTTTGACTTTCGCCGCGCCTCGACGCTGATAGCGCCGGTTCTCATAATCGCGTTGGCGGCGCTTATGTTCGCCAGCGCTCCGGCAGAGACGCAAACCACGCCCGCCGACGCCACCGCTACGCCCACCGCTACCGGCACGGCAACCGCTACACCTACGCCCACCGCTACCCCGGATCCGGATGCCACCGCCACGCCCACCGCTACCGCGACGGCTACCGCCACGCCCACCGCTACCGTAGATCCGAATGCGACTGCCACGCCTACCGCAACTGCTACCGGCACGGCAACCGCTACACCCACAGCCACGGCCACGGCAACTGCTACGCTCACCGCCACGCCTACCGTGCCGCCCGCCAACGCCGACTACGACGTCGACAACGACGGCCTCATCGAAATCAGAACCCTCGCCCAACTCAACGCCGTCCGATACGACCTCAACGGCAACGGCAAGCAAGACTCCGTTAGCGCCTCAGACTGGGCAATATACACAACCGCTTTCCTCAACGCCGCGTCCGACATGGGCTGCCAGCTCACCGACCACGACTCCGACGCCGCCACGCCTCAGCAAGCCACATGTACCGGCTACGAACTGATGATGGACCTGGACTTCGACACCGACGGCGACGGGGATGTGGACGCAAGCGATACCAACTCATACCCCAACTGGACGCCCATCGGCACAGACGTCAATCCGTTCAACGCTACATTCAAGGGCAGCCTCATCGACGGCGTGATGCCCAAAATCTCCAATCTCACTATAAACGGCGCATCCGGAAGAGTGGGACTGTTCGGCGAAACGGGCGCAAACGCGCGCATTGAAAGCGTGGGAATTGTGAATGCCAAGCTGAGCGTAACTTCTTCATCCCAAGCGGATATTGGCGCGCTAGTGGGAGCCAGCGCCGGCAAGGTAATCGCGTGCTACTCCACCGGCGCGATAACCGCCACCGCCGGCGCGGGAAGCTACGCCGGCGGACTGATAGGCTACCAGACTACAACGGCGTCCACAGCCGCCAGCTTCTCACGCGCAACCGTCTCTATGACAATGGATCCCGCCGTTACCGACACCAGCCTTATGTACATCTACGCCGGCGGACTGGTGGGACACAACTCAGGAACGATAACCGCCGCGTACGCCGCGGGCGCAGTCAAGGGCAAAGGCGGCAGCAGCAGTTACGTCGGCGGGCTGGTGGGGGACAACAACGGGACGATAACCGCTAGTTACTCCATAGCGCCCGTTACCGCCGCCGGCATGACTCCTACCGCCACCGCCCCCAATAAACCCGGGGTCGGCGGGCTGACAGGCTACAACGATTCCTCCGCCACGGTAACCGCCAGTTACTGGGACTACATAGCCAGCGGGGTGCCCGACGACTCTGATAACGGCGCGATGCCGGAGGGAAAGTCCACTTACGACCTTCTATCGCCCATATCCGCCACCGGCATATACGCCGATTGGGACGACCTTACGATCGACGGCGCGAACGACGTTGATCCGTGGAACTTCGGCGGCGTTGTACGTGAACGGCATCCGATGCTGACATACGGCGGACACGCCACCACAGCCCTATCGGGCAATCAGCATTTTTCGGCCATCGGCGTGTCTCACTACAGATACACCAGCGGATACAGAGGTCATCCCAGAGAGGGTATAACTCTTGTATCCAACAGGGGCGGAGCCGGGGGGGCGCGCCTCAGCAATTGGATATGGGAGAGCTCCACCGACGGCATCGATTGGACTACGCTTGTTCCTCTGCCCGTGCCCGGCAAATCACGCTACATGCTCAGCGGCGCGATCGGCACTTACCGCTTCGTCCCTAGGTCGGAGCATATAGGCAAATACATCCGCGCTAAAATACAATTGACGACGGGCGGCCACGCTTACACCTCTTATACAAGAGTGGTAGGCAAGGTAAATGCCCCCACTAACGCCGCCGCTCTGAGCTTCGCCGGCCACTACAACCCGCCTCTCCGGGATAGGGCGGTAACGGTTGCCGCGCTGCCTCCGGGCGCCAAGGGACTGTGGTATCGCTGCGCATCCAACAGCGCCAGCCCGCCAAACGCAGGGTGTGAGCTAGTCGGAAGCCGTCTCTCATACACGCCGGATAGCGCCGACCTAGGCCATTACCTCTACGCCTACATATACTACAACTCCAACGGCGCATGGATGCGCTCAGCTACCGGCTTCACGCCGCAGCAGGTGACCGGTAACCGTTCATCGCAATGGCGGGCGGACTAACGGATACAAGACGCCCGCCCTCCGCCCTGAGCCTAGCCGACAATCCCCGCCGGCGGCAACTAACCTGCCCTGCGGCAATCGGACGCATAAACCCGATTGCCGCAGCGCTTTTCGCATCATCGCCGTCGACAGCGCTTTTCGCGCATCGCGCCGCCGAATTCGAGAACGGCGCGCAGATAGGATGCAGGATAAGAGGGTTTGCATTCCCAAAACAGCGCTGTTAGGCTAATACACTATCAGCGCGGGCGTTGCCGCGGCGGGGCAATGCGCCGCCCGATTAGCCCCGGCGATTAACTACGAACACGAACAACCCCCTAGCCATCGGCAATGCCATATGAACACTACGCAGAACGCTACGCAGCGCGATACGGACTACTATATCGATACGGCGCTCCGGCTTGCCGAGCTTGTGGCGGCGAATGCGGACGCCGTCAACGAACAGCGCCAAATCCCCACGGCCGTCGCCAACGACATCGCGGACGCCGGCTTCTTTCGGCTGCTTATGCCGCGCGCGCTGGGCGGCGCTCAACTTGACCATCCCGCCTTTCTGCGCATCGTGCGGATATTCGCCGAAGCGGACGGCAGCGTAGGCTGGTCTATCAACCAAAACAATGTGTTCGCCACCAACTCCACGCGGATGAACGACCGCACTCGCGCCGAAATCTACGATAACCCGCGCGCCGTTATCACCAACGGGCCGCCCACGGCGCAGTCCAAGGCGGTTGCGGTGGACGGCGGCTATCTGCTCAGCGGGCGCTGGAACTTCAGCAGCGGCAGCGACCACGCCACTTGGATTGCGGCGCTCACGCCCATATACCGCTCCGACGCGGACGCCGATGCCGCGCGCCAAGCCGCCGCCGCCAAAGCGCCAACCGACGGCGGCGAACCGGCAGACGCCACAAGCGCCGTCGGCGTGTCCCGCGACGAAATGCGCATCCTGCTTATGCCGAAATCCGATGTTCGGATGATAGACAACTGGCAGGTGAACGGACTGCGCGGCACCGCAAGTCTTGGGTTTGTGGCGGATTCGCTGTTCGTTCCCGCGCATCGCGCATACAACCCTGCCGCCGCGCCGCGCGAAGAGGGCGGCGTGTATCGCATACCCACCTCGCTGCTGTTCGCGTCCGGCTTCGCCACCGTGGCGCTGGGCGTGGCGCGCGCCGCATTAGACGCAGCGATAGCGCTCGCCAACCGCAAGGTTCCCGGCAATTCGCCCACGCAGACCTTGCTGCGCGACTGGTCAACCACGCAGCGGCAGATTGGCGAAGCGGAGGCGATATGGAACTCCGCGCGCGCCTTTCTGACGGAGAGCGCCGGCGCCGTGTGGCAGAGCGCCGCCGCCGGCAAGCCGCTCGCGATGGACGAGCGCATCCGAATGCGGCTCGCCAGCACATTCGCCAATCGCAAGGCAACCGAAGTGGTGGACATCGCATATACGCTGTGCGGCTCCAGCGCCATCTTCGAGACCAACCCCGTCCAGCGCCGCTTCCAAGATGTGCATGTCATCAACCAGCAGGTACAGGGGCGGCTCGCCCACTACGACACCGCCGGGCGCTACTTTCTTGGGATGGACCCCGGCCGGGACGGGCTGTTTTAGGGGGGCAAGCGCGGCGGATTTCCCCGGTGAAGCCGGTTCAGCGCGGCGTGTAAGTATCCGGCGGCGTTACCCCGTGGAAGATTGAGTATTGGGATATTGGCGCGCGCGCGCCGCCGATATTGCCCCACACAAGAAGTGTGTACACACCTGCGCGGCGCATATTCAGAACGTCGCTTATGTCCACGCTAACCGAAAAGTCAGTCCCGCTTGCAGTCCATTCCGATGCCGTAATCCACGGCACAATGATTGTCTGCTCTTTGCGATTTCGGCTCGCGAAATAGGCCTCCCGCCAAAGGGCGCGCGCTTCATCAACCGAACCGGCCGGCCGCGCATGTACGGGAAAATCGTAGGGATCAGGACAGGGACTGTAGGTTGTGGAGAATTCATCCTGCGTCCAGAACCGGCGGCCCGATAGCGGCCATCTGAATCCGGCGACTTGCATACCAGAACTTAAGCAATATGTCCGCGATACCTGCCCTCTTGCAAGATTATGCGTCGGCGGGTCATAGTATAGATATACGCCCAAATCGCGTTCTTCGCCGAAAGCCACGCCGTTCTTCGCAGTCCCGCTGAACGACAGCATGCCGTTCCGAATGGCAGGCAATCTGTCATACTCTACATAATCGCCCTCAAAATGCTGCACAACCTTATAATTGTACACATCCCGCGCCAAGCCGATGTTGACCTTCTTGTGCCACCTGTTTAGGATATTGCGCCGATGTCCCGAGCTGTTCATCAAGCCTTCCATCGAATCCCGAACATTCTCTCGGAAATTGGATATGGCACGGTATCCGTCGGCTGCTTTGATGCAATAATCGAAGCCGCTCACATTTTCGGCGTTGTACTGATAACCCCCAGCCAACGAATAGCGCATATATGCCTTCAGTCCGTCCATGCCCCAATGCGATGAGAAGCAGTTCGCCAACGCCGCTTCTGCGTGAAGCTGCGCCGCGGTGTTATCGCCCAATACTACGGGGGACACGCCTGCATCTGTGCGCGCTTCATTTATGAGGTCCAGCATAAACTGCTTTAGATCGATATGGCGCAGGCTAACCGGAGTCGAGTGCATCGCCGCAGTCAGCAGCACGGGCGTATTAGTGGCAAAGGGCGTTAGCGGGGGCGTAGTGGTCGGAGCGCTGAGCCGCGCAGGCGGCAGTATCGGCGTAGCCGTCGCTGTTGGCATGGGCGTCGGCGTTTGTCCGGCCGACGGAGTTTCGGTTGGGACGGGCGTGGGGTTAGCCGACGGAGTTTCGGATGGCGCAAGCGTGGGAATAGCCGACGGGGTTTCGGATGGCACCGGCGTGCGCGCAGCGGTCGAGCCAAGCGAAACAACCGATTCTGACGCGGGTGTTGGCGTGGGCGTGTAGCAAGGCTTGTGCTTTTTGCCTGCGCCCATCAGCACCAGTTCTACATAGCCGCACACGGGCGGAGTCGCCGTAGGGGGCAGCGTGGGCAATGGCGTCGGAGCGCTAGTTGCCGTCGATATGGGCGTGTGCGTGAATGTAGGCGCAAGAGTAGGCGCAAGCGTCGGCGTGCCGGTAGGCATCGGCGTGTGGGTTGCAGTGGGCGTATGCGTGGGCGCAAGCGTGGGCGTTGCGGTGGGCATAGGCGTGTTTGTGGCGGTAGGCGTATGCGCGGGCGCAAGCGTCGGCGTGCTAGTAGGAATAGGCGTGTTCGTAGGCGCAAGCGCAAACGCGGGTTCGGGCTCGGGTTCAAACAGCCTTATAACTGCCTCATATGCCACAATAGATGCCACAAGCGCCGCAAGCGCGAACACGCCCCAAAGTGTGATTTTGCTGATACAGCCCCCTCCGGCGTTTTGATTGCCGTCGCCCCGGCTAATGCCACTGTCTTGGTCATCATAGTCGACGAGGACGCGCGCGCGTCGCCCGCGATTGCCGCCCTCATTGCAATCGTAGCATGTACACGCAGGCGGATGGTCATAGTACCAGCCGGGACGCCCCATAACTCACTCCGCTTAAACCTCGTCTGCGCGTCATTGTATCACTATCCCCCTTTGCGCCTGCGCGCTTGACGGCGGCGAATAGCGCCTGGCTAGACCCAGATCATGAAGGCGGGGGTGGTGTCGGGGGCGGCGTTTTTGAACGCCGGGGTGGCGGCGAAGGTCATCGCTAAGGCGTCGGCTTCGTCGGGCGAATTGCGCAGGCTGCGTTTGCGCTGCAGTTGGATGCGGCCGTTGCTGTTGATGGTGTATTTGCGGCCGGCTACTTGCCCGATGAGCGCCTCGCTGCGAGGGGCGCTTATGCTGCCGTCCATGTAGCGCCCGCGCATTGCCCACCACACTTCGGCGCCGCGGTTGTAGAAGTGTTCGGCATCGTTGGGGCGGGCGCCGCCGTTGAACGGGATTAGCCGCCCGACGGGGGGAACGCCCTGCTCGCGCAGTCTGTCGACTACGCCGGCGCCTATGCCTACATCGTCCACTATCAGCGTGTCCACATGGTTTTCTTCGCAGTAGCGCTTGAGCACCCCGGTTACTTCCATCAGGTCGTTGCCGCGCTGGGAGTGAACGATTTCGGCATTGCCGCCCTGCCGCTTGACTACGACGGTCTTATCGTTGCCGCCGCGCGCCACATCGCACGCTACGATGACTTCGCCTTCGGGCTCGATATGGCGCTCGGCGGCTTCGCGGGCGACGGATAGCGGCACGACTACGCTGTCCGGGTTTTCGGTGAATTCGCCCAGCACGGAGTTGATGTAGCTATCCGAATCCTCGCCCCAATCCAGTTTGCGGTCGTCTATGTCCAATTGGGTTATCATTCCGGGTATGACTACGCGTCCCTCTTGGATGTTGGGCGTGTCGTGGGCGCTGATTTGGATTGCGTGGTACTGTTCGCGCTTGGAGTGGTGCGAATCGTAGAACACGCCGTCTGCGCAGGAAGGGTTGCCGACCATCAGAATCAGGGAGGGATTTTGGCGCAGCAGCGCGTCCATGTAGGCGTCTTTTACGGCGTGCGCTTCGGTTACCACCGCCAGCATGTTGGGCGAGTGGTAGCCTTGCAGATTGAAGGGTGAGTTTGAGGCGAAACCTTTGGCGAAGCTTTCGTCGTCTTCCATTTCGTAGAGGGCGGCGCGGCGCACGGTGCCGCGCAAGGGTTTGGCGGAGTTTTTATAGGCTGTGCGGAGTTCGCGCCAGACGATGTCCGTGACTTGGCGGGTGGTGGGGCCGGTTACGATGATCTTAGCCGGATCGCGGGTGTTCATCCACCATAGGATAACGCGCGCGGCGACCCAGTCCTTGCCGGAGCCGTTGCAGCCTACGACGGACACGCGGCGGCGGCCGTCGGATGCTTCGGCGGCTTGTTCGACTGCGCGCAGGATTTCTTCCTGCTTATCGTAGGGCTTGTCGCCTAGGGTTTCGCGGACGAACTGCAGGGGCGGCATGTCGGGGTATGGAGCGCCGCCGCCGATGAAGCCGATGTCGCGCGCGAACCCGTCGCTGGTGAATCCGTCGCTGTTGTGGGGGGCGTTGTTGTTGTTTGCCGCGAAATCGCGGTTGTGGGGGGAGCCGCCGTCGCTGTTCGCGAAGCCGTCGTTGTTGTTAGCAGATGCGGCGGCGGCTTGTTCGACTGCGCGCAGGATTTCTTCCTGCTTATCGTAGGGTTTGTCGCCCAGGGTTTCGCGCACGAATTGCAGGGGCGTCATATCGGGGTAGGGGGCGCCGTTGTCGTGCGCGAACCCGTCGTTGTGGGGGGAGCCGCCGTCGCTGTTCGCGAAGCCGTCGTTGTTGTTAGCATTGGAGAAGTCTTTTCGGTTGGACATTTTCCGTACCTCCGCGTCGTCGTCATCGTCGTCGTGGTCGCTTGGGTTGGCGGGACGGGCCGCGTTGGGCGGCGTCCCTTGTTAGCCAATATAGAATATATGTTCAGATATGTCAAGGGCTATTTTGGGAATGGGTTTTAACGCAGAGGCGCAGAGGCGCAAAGGGGGGACTTGCGGGCGCATTAGGGCGAGGGCGGCTACCTTTTGGGTGGGCAGTTGTGCTATGCTTGATGGCAAGCGGGAGTGACTCAGTGGTAGAGTGCCTGCCTTCCAAGCAGGTTGTCGCGGGTTCGAATCCCGTCTCCCGCTCCAAAAGCGGCCGGCGTCCCGCGATGCTTTCATTGCCGATATCGATTGCCCGAAACACGCCGCATTCCCCTGCCGCATATGGTCAGCAAGCCTTCCCCATCCCCTTCGCCAAGCCTTCGCCGCATAGCGTCGGCGGTGAACGCGCGCCGCTATGTTATCGCATGCGTGTGTCTGCTCATCGTTGCGGCGGCGCTGCGCTTCTACGGGCTGTCGGAGTTCGGGCTTGGGTACGATGAAGCGCTGGCGGCGCTCAATTCCAAGGGCGCTTTCGGTGAACTCCTCTACAACACGCGCAATAAAAACTCATCGCCGATACTGTATCCGGTAGCGCTGTGGGCGGTTCAGCAGATAGAGAGCAGCAACTTCAGCGTGCGGGTTATGTCTGCGATTGCGAGCGCGCTGACGGTGGGGGCGCTGCTGTTTGTGATGCCGCGCGTGGGGGTTCCGCGGCGGGCGGCGTTCTTG
Source organism: Dehalococcoidia bacterium (assembly GCA_965203895.1). Classification (GTDB taxonomy): domain Bacteria; phylum Chloroflexota; class Dehalococcoidia; order Lucifugimonadales; family JADFKI01; genus Bin90. The sequence goes on from CBDBDI010000003.1 coordinate 2,108,770, forward strand.
GCGGCGCTGATGGCGGCGTTGTCCATCGCGGCGATAGAGCATGCGCGGGGCGTGCGTGAATACTCGGTGGACGCGCTAATAGCCGCGCTGATGATAGCGGGGGCGCTGCAATACCTGCGGGACGGGCGAAGGGCGCTGCTGTGCGCGGCGCTGTTCGTGGGGCCGCTGCTTCAGTACGGGCTGGTTCTGTTCGGCGTTGCCGTGATTGGCGCGGCGGCGCTGGCGTCCGTCGCATCGGCGCAAACGGGCGTTTGGCGCGGCGCGCGCATATCCTTTGACAAAATCGCCCAAAATTCGTTTCACAACGGCGTTTGGGACGCGCGGCGCATATCCGCCGCGGCGGTTTGGGAATGGCTGGAGGGGCGGATTGGGCTGCTCTTGCCGGTTGCATGCTTTGGGGCGGGGTGCGCCTTAAGCTGGTGGCTTACGGCGCGCAATCATTTGATGGCGGGCAGTTGGAACGCCCACGGGTACTTGGCGGGCTACTATTACGAAGACGGCTTTGACGTCGTGGCTATGGCGGGGTTCGCAATCGGGCGAACTTGGGATTTGCTGGGCTACCATATGCCGACGGTCATAGCGGCGGGGGCGCTGCTTGCGTTTGGGGCGATAGCGCTTGGGTGGGCGCTGCGGCGGCGGCGCTTGGATGCGATAGCGCTACTATGCGCGTGGGCGCTCGGGGTGGCTGTGTGCGCCGCGCTTATGGGCGCATATCCTTTGGGGAGTGTACATCAAAACCTGTACTTGGGGCCGATAATCTTTCTGACGGCGGGCGTGGCGTTTAATGCGCTTGCCGACGGGGCGGCGGCGGTTGCGCGGCGGGCGTGGGTTGGGACGGCGTTGGCGGGGTTGGCGGCGGGCGTTATCGCGATTGTCGGCGCGAATGCGATTTGGCAGGGTGGCATATACGGTGGCGGCAACAACATACTGCAAGTTCTGGATGCGCTGGATGAGCGCGAACAAGACGGCGACGCCGTTTATGTGTATGGCTGGGCGGTTGAGTCCGTGCAATTCTACAAAGGCGAAAATCCTCCCGCCAACTACTTTTACCAATCCACCGCTTGCCCTGGGGGGTTGTGCGTCCTTGATGAGATGTTTATAGAGCTCGGCGAAGCGCGCAGGATCTGGCTTATCCACAATGTGACCGTGTCCGTGCCGGAAGAGATAGCGGCGTATTCGCAAGAGATAGGCGTCGAGCAGATAGCGCATGGATGGCACACGCTTCACCTGATTACGGACTTTGAGGAAGCGGCGGCGGATCTTCGCAAGGAATGGCTGGCTATGAAAGAGGCGGAGGCGGCGGCCGAAGCGGCGAGCGTCGATACTGCGGACATCGACGAAAAAGAGTGGCTGGATATGTATGATGCGGTGGCGTCGGAAGCGCCGAGCGCGGTTTCGGACTACAACCTGCATCTGCGAGACGATGCGCTGTACTACCTCAGGCGGCCGTGCGCGGCGGCGGACACGGAGACGAGGTTTTTCCTGCATATCTACCCGGAAGATGCGGCGGACCTGCCCGCCGATAACGGCAGCGACGTGTTAGAGAACCTTGACTTTCGTTTCCCGCATTACGGCTTTCGGGCGGACGATAGGTGCATCATACGGCGGGCGCTGCCGGAGTATCCGATTGAGCGCATTCACACCGGGCAGTTTATCAATTCGGCATGGGGCGTCGTTTGGGAGGCGTATCTGCCGCCGCTCAGCCGGTAGGGGCTAGGGCGTGTCCGCAGGAAGGGTAAGGTCAGCGCCGTTGAGATAGGTTCAACCCCTAGGGCTAGGGCGTGTCCGCGTGGGGCGTTCTAATGCAATCTGCTTGGCAAGATGGCGGGCGCTTGGGTTATGCTTGGTATATGCGAATGAACGGCATTCCATCGCCAAGTCGTCGCCGCATAGCGGCGGCGGTGAACGCGCGCCGCTATGCTATCGCCGGCGTGTGCCTGCTGATAGTGGCGGGGGCGCTGCGCTTCTACGATTTGGGGGCGAATTCGCTGTGGCACGATGAGGCGGTGGCGGCGATTATCGCGCAGGGGACGCTTTCGGAAGCGGTAATCAACGCCGGCACAAGCTACTCGAACACATCGCCGGCGCTGTATCCGGCGATGCTGTGGGCGGTTCAGAAGGTCGCGAGCACGGAGTTCAGCCTGCGGTTTATGTCGGCGGCGGCGAGTCTGCTGACGGTGGGGGCGCTGCTGTTTTGGATGCCGCGCTTGGGGGTCGCGCGCGGGGCGGCGTTCTTGGCGGCGCTGCTGGCGACGTTGTCCGTGGCGGCGATAGATCATGCGCAAGACGCGCGCGAATACTCCGTGGACGCGCTGCTCGCCGTGGCGCTGATTGCGGGGACGCTGCAGTATCTGCGGGACGGGCGAAGGGCGCTGCTATGCGCGGGGCTGTTCGCGGCGCCGCTGCTTCAGTACGGGCTGGTTCTGTTCGGCGCGGCGGCGCTTGGGACGGCGGCGTTTGCGGCCGTCGCCGATTCGGAAATGTTTAGCAGGCGGCGCGGGGTTAGCGCTGTGATTTGGGGGCGGCTGAAGGGGCGCATCGATCTGCTGCTGCCGGTTGGCGCTTTCGCGGCGGGGTGCGCTCTGACTTGGGCGTTGACAGCGCGCTATCAGTGGGTAGGGGGCGGCTGGGGCAGCGGCGGGTACTTGGCGGAGTTCTACTATCAAATCGGTCAGGGTTCGTCTCGGCTCGAGTTCGCGGGCAGGCAGACTTGGGATTTGCTGGGCTACCATATGCCGACGGCGGTTGCGGCGGCGGCGCTAATCGCATTCGTGGCGGCGCTACTTATCGGGCTGCTGCGACGGAATAGATTAGACGCAATTGCGCTTTTGGCGTGGTTCGCCGTCTGCGCGGCAATCTTCGCCGCCATAATAGGCGTGTATCCGCTGGGGGGCAGTCGGCATAACTTGTACTTGGGGCCGATAGCGCTTTTGGCGGCGGGCGCGGCGTTTCATTGGGCGGCGGTCGAGGTTTCGGCGGCGCTGCGGCGGGCGTGGGTTGGGACGGCGTTGACGGCGGCGGCGGGCGCGGCGATAGCGGTTTTGGGCGCAACGGCGGTTTGGCAGGCGGCTCCATACTACGCAAAGGACGGCAGCATGGCGCAAGTCCTGGCGGCGCTGGATGAGCGCAAGCGGGAGGGGGACGCGGTGTTCGCATCGCGCTATGAGGCGCCGGCGGTGGCGTTTTACAAGGGGGGAAGGCCGGACAACTACTTTTACGGCAAAGCGGCTTGCTGGGGGGATGCTTGGGGCGATGAGTCGTGGGCGGCGTGCTTCCCCGAAATCTTGGGCGAGATGTTCAGGATGGCCAACAACGCGCGGCGCATCTGGTTGGTTCACAACAGCAGCGTTTCGGTTGAGGAAGGGATGGCGGGGTATTGGCAGGATTCGCCGTATTGGCGGAATGAGCGGGATGTGGCGGTCGAGCAAATCGTGGGCGGCGGATGGACTACGCTGCATCTGATTACGGGCGTTGACGGACTGACGGCGGACATTCGGGAAGAGTGGCTCGATATGTACGCCGATATAACGGCTGGCGAGCCGAGCGCGGTTTCTGCATACAACCTGTATCTGTATGATGACGCGCTGTATTACGCCAAGCAGCCTTGCGATCGGGCGGACACGGATGCGCGCTTCTTCCTGCACATATACCCAAAGGACGCCGCCGATCTGCCCGATTGGAGACGGCAGCACGGCTTCGACAACCTCGATTTTGACTTTCACGATTACGGCATTCGGATCGACGATATGTGCATGATATGGCGTCCGCTGCCCGGATACGCGGTAGAGCGCATTAGCGCCGGGCAGTTCGTTCCGCCAAGCGGGCCGCGCGTGTGGGAAGCGGAGCTGGCGGGGGAGCGGTAGGGGACGACGTCGGCGCGCGGCGTTCCTAAGCCAAACCGCTTGCCCGTCTTGCGGCATATCTCGCGGCGCGATTGCGCTATACTTAGCATATGCGAATTATCAGCATACCTTCGTCAAGCCTTCGCCGAATGGCGGCGGCCGTCAGCGCCAACCGCCTCTACGCAATCGGCTGCGTGTGCCTGCTCATAGCGGCGGCGGCGCTGCGCTTCTACAATCTGCCGTCGAACTCGCTATGGTATGACGAAGCGGTGACGTCGATTCATTCTAGGGGCGATTTTTCGGATGTCATCAACAACAACCGCTACGGGATAAGCAGCGTTACCCGTTACGGGACGAATGCGCCGATACTTTACCCGATAGCGCTGTGGGCGGTTCAGAAGGTTGAGAGCTCGAATGTCAGCGTGCGTCTTGCGTCGGCGGTTGGGGGCGTACTGACGGTTGGGGCGCTGCTGTTTGTGATGCCGCGCTTGGGGGTTGCGCGGCCGGCGGCATTTTTGGCGGCGCTGTTGGCGGTTTTGTCGATCGGGGCGATAGAGGAGGCGCAGTATGCGGGAGTGCATTCGGTCAGCGCTTTGTGCGCGGCGCTGCTGATTGCGGGGACGCTTCAGTATGCGCGAAACGGTGGGAGGGCGCTGCTGTGCGTTTCGGTATTCGCTGCGCCGCTGCTGCATTACGGGCTTGTTGTGTTCGGGGCGGCGGCGCTGGCTGCGGCTGCGCTGGCGCCGGCCGCGGCGGCTCAGACGCTTGGGGGGCGGCGAACTTGGATCGGAGCGGTTTGGGGACGGGTTAAGCGGCGCTTTGGGCTGATTTTGCCAAGCGCATGCTTCGCGGCGGCGTGCGTTATATGCTGGGGGCTCACGACGCGCTACCAATGGACGGGGGGCGGCTGGGCGCGCGGGAGCTACTTGGCGGACTTTTATTATCAAGGCGGTTACGATGCGGCGGGCATAATCGGGTTTGCGCTTACGCGCGGGTGGGGATTGCTGATATACCATATGCCGCCTATCACGGCGGCGGCGGCGCTGCTGGCATTCGGGGCGCTGCTGGCGGGGCTGCTGATACGGCGGCGCTGGGACGCGGTCGCGCTTATGGCGCTGGCGGCATTCGGGGCGTCGGCGGTCGCGGCTTTGCTGGGGTTGTATCCGTTTGGGGGCAGCCGCCATAATCTTTATATGGGGCCGCTGATTTTCTTGGCGGCGGGCGTGGCGTTTCATTGGGTCGTCGTGAATGCGGGGGCGATAGCGCGGAGCAAGCGGGCTGCGCCGGTCTTGGGCGCGGCGGCGGCGGTCGGGATAGTCGTCGCGGGCGCGGCGGCGATTTGGCAGAGCGACTTATACGATACGGACGCCAGCATAGAGCGGGTTCTAGCCACGCTGGATGAGCGCGCGCGGGAAGGGGACGCGGTTTATGTATCGCGCTGGTCGGTTCCCCCGGTGGCGTTCTACAAGAAGGAAAAGCCGTCCAACTACTTCTATGACCAGACGCCCTGCCCGGGCACATACGGCACATCGCCGAACTGCGTTCAGGAGACGTTCGGCGAGATGTTCAAGTCGCTCAACGGAGCGCGCAGGATCTGGTTGATATACAATACGGATGTGTCGGTGGCGCAAGAGATGGCGGCGTATTCGCAAGATGTAGCGGTGGAAGCTGTCGATGCGCGGGGATGGACAACGCTGCATCTGATTACGGGGTTTGAGGGATTGGCGGCGGACATTCGCGAAGAGTGGCTTGATGTGTACGATGCGGCGGCGGCCGATCCGCCGAGTTTCGCTTCGACGTATAACCTGCATATCCAAGGCGATGCGCTGTACTATGTTAAGCGGCCTTGCGCTGCGTCGGACGGCGATGGGCGCTTTTTCCTGCATGTGTATCCGTCGGATGGGGCGGATAAGGGCGCTTCGCGATGGGGGCGCGGCTTTGACAATCTTGACTTTAACTTCCATCATCACGGCATACGGGTGGACGATATGTGCATAGCGTGGCGGGCGCTGCCGGGGTATCCGATCGAGCGCATCCACACCGGGCAGTTCGTTCCGGGCGGCGGCGTTGTGTGGGAGGCGGAGTTTCCGTTCAAGCCGTAGCGTTTCGTTCTGCACGCGGCGGGGGCTACGGCGCATATGCGCGGGGCGTATCCGATCGAGGCATTCGGCAATATCGCGCGCGCCTGTGATATACTTAACGCGCTGGGAAAGCCTGCCGTCTATGCGTCGGACGGCGTCCCGCGAACCGCATAAATCCGATGGCTAAGGCGCGCGGCGGCGCTATGTTATCGCGCCGTCTTGCCATCGTCTTATCTATATTCACTCACGCACAAACGATTCTCCGAATGACAACCGCCGCCAACGCCCGCCTTCTCTGCGTCATCGCCTGCGTCTGCCTGCTGCTTATTGCGGCGGCGCTACGCTTCTATAACATCACCGACCAAACACTGAGATACGATGAGGCGAAAGTCGCGCTTAATTCTGCGGGCGGGTTTTCGGAGGTGGTGGACAACACGCGCTACGAGAACTCGTCGCCGATACTATATCCGATAGCGTTATGGGTTGCGCAGAAGGCGGCGAGCACAGAGTTTAGCGTGCGGTTTATGCCTGCGGCGGCGAGCGTTTTGACGGTGGCGGCACTGCTGCTTTTGATGCCGCGCGCGGGAGTCGCGCGTCGGGCGGCGGTTTTGGCGGCGCTGCTTGCGGCGCTGTCCGCGGCGGCGGTGGTTCACGCGCAGGACGCGCGCGAATACTCGGTGGACGCGCTGGCGGCGGCGCTGATAATAGCGGGGCTGCTGGGATATTTGCGGGACGGGAAAAAGGCGCTGCTGTGCGCGGCGCTGGCGGCGGGGCCGCTGCTTCAGTACGGGCTGGCGCTGTTCGGCGTGGCGGCGCTGGCGGCGGCCGCGCTGGCGCCGTCGGCCCGGGATGCGGCCGTGGGCGGGGCGCAATCGTATGCGGCGGCGATTTGGGGGCGGCTGAGGGGACGCGCTGATCTGCTGCTGCCGATAGCGTGTTTCGGGGCGGCGTGCGCCTTGAGTTGGTGGGTTACGCTGCGCTATCAGTGGACGGACGGCGGCTGGGGCAGCGGCGCATACTTGACGGACTACTACTATCAGGGCGGCTTTGACGCGGCGGCAATCGCACAGTTCGCGGTCGGGCGAACGTGGGACTTGCTGAGTTACCATATGCCGACGGCGATAGCGGCGGGGGCGCTGATATGCTTTGCGGCGCTGCTGCCGTGGGCGCTGCGGCGGCGGCGGATGGACGGGCTAGCGCTTTTGGCGGCGCTCGCGGTGGGCGCGGCTATCTGCGCGGCGCTGATGAACGCCTACCCATTGGGGGACATTCGCCAATGCCTTTATTTGGGTCCGATAATTTTCTTGGCGGCGGGCAGCGCGTTTGATACGGTCGCCGGGGCGGCGGCGGCGCGTGCGCGTCGGCCGGGGCTTGCGCCTGCGATGGCGGGCTTGGCGGCCGGGGGCATTGCGATAGCGGGGGCGTCCGATCTTTGGCGGCATTACGAAGCGCATAGTTCGGAGGAAGGCATTGAGCGAATTTTCGCCGCGTTGGAAGAGCGCGAGCGGGAGGGGGACGCGGTTTATGTATCCCGCTGGGGGGTTCCTCTGGTTGCGTTTTACAAAGATGAGAAGCCTGACAACTACTATTACAGCAAGACATTTTGCTGGGAGCCGTCCGGGGAAGAGTGCGTTTCCGAGATGTTCGATGAGTTATTTCTCGCATTCGGGGACTCGCGCAGGATTTGGTTGATAAACAGCCCGCAGGTTTCGGCGGCGGAAGAGATGGCCGCGTATTCGCGAGAGGCGGTGGTGGAAGTGGTGGTGGAAGTGGAAGAGGTTGCCGCCAACGGATCGGCTGCGCTTCACTTGCTTACTAGGCGTGTGAGATTGGGCGGGGGCGTTCACGAAGAGGCGTCCGATGAGTATGAGGGGGACGGCTTAGGGGCGCTAACCGTCGACTCCGTCTATGACATTTACATTGAAGGCGGCTCGCTGCGCTATGTAAAGCAGCCGTGCGCTGCGGAGGATACTGAGGCGCTCTTCTTCCTGCATCTGTACACGGAGGATGTGGCTGATCTGCCCGACTATGAGAGGCAGCGCGGCTTCGCCAATCTTGACTTTGTTTTCGATGAATACGGCATTCGGGACGGCGATAGGTGCGTTATACGGCGCGAGCTGCCCGACTATCCCATAGTCCACATTCACACCGGGCAGTATCTCTATCCGGAAAAGATCGTCACTTGGGAGGTCAAGTTTCCGTTCAAGTCGATCAACTTGAGTGAGTGGCTGGGCGAGTACGACGATGTGGTGGCCGGCGCGCGGCGCGCGGCTTCAACCTACGATGTTTATCTGAAAGACAATGCGCTGTACTACGCCAAGCGGCCGTGCGTTCCGGGGGACACGGATGCGCACTTTTTCTTGAATATCTACCCTGAGGATGCGGGCGCATTGTCGGAGCGGCGTCGGCAGCGCGGCTATGACATTCTGAACTTTGATTTTCACGAATACGGCTTTATTGCGGCCGATAGGTGTCTCATACGGCGCGATCTGCCCGCCTATGCGGTGGAGCGCATTCAGACGGGGCAGTATGTCTATCCGGACGGGCCCATCACTTGGGAAGTGGAGTTTCCGTTCAAGCGGTTCGACTTGAGCGAGTGGCTGGGCGAGTACGAAGAGGTGGTATCCGCCGCGCCGCGCGCCGCTTCTACCTACAATGTCTATCTCAAAGATGACGCGCTTTACTACGCCAAGCAGCCGTGCGTTCCGGGGGACACGGAGGCGCACTTTTTCCTGAATATCTACCCGGAGGATGCGGCCGACCTACCGGAGCGGCGTCGGCATCACGTCCACGACATCTTGAACTTTGGCTTCCGCGATTACGGCTTGATTGTCGATGATAGGTGTCTTGTGCGGCGCGATCTGCCTGCCTATCCGGTGAAGCATATTCACACGGGGCAGTATGTCTATCCGGACGGGCCCATCGTTTGGGAAGTGGAGTTTCCGTTCAGGCCGTAGGGGCTGATAGGCGGCAAGGCGCGTTTGGGCGCGGGCGTTCTCGAGCTAGTGTCGATCCGATGCGCGGGCGGCGATTGGGGCGGGCGCATGTGATATAATTGGCGCGCAAAAATGAACAGCATCCTCATATCCTCCTCAACATTTCGCAGTATGACAAGCGTCCTCAACTCCGGCCGCGGCTACATAATAGCTTGCGTCTGCCTGCTGATTATTGCGACTGCGCTGCGCTTCTACAACCTGCCTGGGACTGCGGTATGGAAAGATGAAGCGATAGTGGCGCTTAATTCGAGGGAATCTCTTTCGGAGGTGATCGACAACACCCGCGAGAGAAACTCGTCGCCGATACTGTATCCGTTAGCGCTGTGGGCGGTACAGAAAGCGGCGAGTACGGAGTTCAGCGTGCGGGTTATGCCTGCGTTGGGGAGCGCGCTGACGGTTGCGACGCTGCTGTTTTTGATGCCGCGCGTGGGGGTTCCGCGGACGGCGGCGTTTTTGGCGGCGCTGCTTGCGGCGCTGTCGGTCGCGGCGATAGAACATGCGCAGGACGCGCGCGAATACTCCATAGACACGTTAATCGCGGCGCTGATGATTGCGGGACTGCTGCGATATTTGCGGGACGGTCGCAGCGGGCTGCTGTGCGCGGCGCTGTTCGCGGGTCCGCTGCTTCAGTACGGGCTGGTTTTGTTTGGCGTCGCGGCGCTTGTGGCTGCGGCGGTGGCGCCTGGGGCTTCTTGCAGAGCGCCTATATTCAGGGAAGGTCGGCTAGACGGCGCCGCGATTTGGGAGTGGCTGAAGGGGCGCGCCGGCTTGCTCTTGCCGCTTATCGCTTTCGGGGGGGCGTGCGCTATAAGTTGGCCGCTCACGGCGCGCTATCAATGGGGGCATGGCGCTGAGAATTACTTGGCGGAGTACTACTACAAAAGCGGTTTTGACGCGGCGGCGCTGGCAGAGTTCGCAATTGGGCAAGTTTGGGGGATGTTGAGTTACCATATGCTGCCGTTCATAGCGGCGGCGGCGGCGGTTGCGTTCGGGGCGCATCTGCTGTTGTCGGCGAGGCGGCGGCGGCTAGACGCGCTTGCGCTGTTGGCGATATTCGCGGTGGGGATAGCGATGTGCGCCACGGTGATAGAGGCGTATCCGTTTGGAGGCGGCCGCCATAATCTCTATTTGGGTCCGATAGTTTTTTTGGCGGCGGGCAGCGCGTTTCATTCGGTTGTGGCGGAAGCGTCGGCGTTGCTGCGCCGCGCTTGGCTTGCGCCCGCCTTGGCGGCGGCGGCGGTCGGGGCGGTAGCGGCTGCGGGCGCGGCGGCGGTCTATTTGAACAAGGATTTTCTCTACAAATCGGATGGCAGCATGAAGCGGGTCATCGCGGCGCTGGAAGAGCTTGAGCGGGAAGGCGATGCGGTTTATGTAACTCCGTTGGAGGGCATGCGTCTGAGATTTCACAAAGGCGCAATTCCGGACAACTACTTTTACGGCAATGTAGGCTGCTGGCTGCCGGTCTCGGCGGATTGCGTTACCGAAATGCTGGATGAGATGTTCAGGGCGCTCGATAAGCCGCGCCGGATTTGGTTGGTACACAACGAAAGCATTTCCTTGCCGAAAGAGATGGCGGCGTATTCGCAAGAAGTAACGGTGGAGGAGGTTCCCTTCGATGGATGGACTACGCTTCACTTGATTACGGGCTATGAGGAAATGGCGGCGAACATTCGCAAGAAGTGGTTTGTGGACGCGCCGTCGGATGCGATGATTGCGGAGTCCACCTACAACATTCATCTGCACGACGGGGCACTCTACTATGTCAAGCAGCCGTGCGTCGCGGCGGATACGGAAGCGAACTTCTTCATGAATGTGTTCCCTGATGATGCGGCTGATCTGCCGGAGCAGCGCCGACAGTACGGCTATGAAACGATTAACGCCGATTTTGAGCGGCAGGGATTGCGGGACGGCGATAAGTGCGTGGCGCGGCAATGGCTGCCGGATTACGCCGTCGGCCGCATTGAAGCCGGGCAGGTGTTGGACGGCTCCATTGTTTGGGAAGTGGATATTCCGTTTGGTCGGATAGAGCGGTTCAGCATGTACGATGACATCGTGTCCGTTCCTCCAAACGCGGCGGGGGCCTACGATGTTTATCTGCAAGACGGGGCGCTGTACTACGCCAAGCGGCCGTGCGCTGCGGCGGACACTGATGCGCGCTTTTTCCTGTACATCTACCCGGTTGACGAGGCCGACTTGTCGTCGCCGCGCCGCCGATACGGGTATGAGGCGGTTAACTTCAGTTTTCAAAATTACGGCGAGCGAGACGCTGATAAGTGTTTCATATGGTTCGATTTGCCCGACTATTCCATCAATCACATTCACACGGGGCAGTATGTGTATCCGGACGGGCCCGTCACTTGGGAGGCGGACTTTCCGTTCAGTCCGAAAGCGCGGTTGGATGTGTACGATGAGGTCGTGTCCGCGGCGCCGGTCGCGGCGGGGGCCTACGATGTTTATCTGCAAGACGGGGCGCTGTACTATGCCAAGCGGCCGTGCGCTGCGGCGGACACTGAGGAGCACTTCTTCCTGTATGTTTTCCCGGAGGATGCGGCCTACCTGCCGTCCCACCGACGGCAACGGGGCTACTACGCCTTTAACTTTGAGTTCAAGGATTACGGAGCGCATGCCGACGGCAGGTGTCTCATACGGCGGGCGCTGCCTGACTACCCTATCGCTCACATTCACACGGGGCAGTTCGTCCATCCGGACGGGCCTATCGTTTGGGAGACGGATTTTCCGTTTGACCGGTAAGCGGCTAACGCGCGCGCGATATTAGGAATCCGCGATTGGCATTCTCAGACTTGCGCGCATAACCTACGAAATATGCGCTAATGCAGGGTTTGCTAGAAGGTTTTGAATTGATGAACGCCGCGCTGCGAAAATATAGTTCAATCCAAGCGGCGGCGCAAGTGGGCGGGGCGCTTGGGATATGTTTGATATGCGAATAAGCGGCGGCGGCTTTCGCTCGCCGAGGCTTCGTCGAATGGCGAGCGGCGTGAAGGCGCGCCGCTGGGCAATCGTCGGCGTCTGCCTGCTGATAGCGGCGGTTGCGCTGCGCTTTTACAATTTGTCGGATAGTTCACTGCGGTTCGACGAGGCGAAAGCGGCGCTTAACGCCGGGGGCTCTCTCACAGGGGTTCTTCTGCACACGCGCAACGAAAACACATCGCCGATACTTTACCCATTGGCGCTTTGGGCGGTACAGAAGGCTGCGAGCACGGATTTCAGCGTGCGGCTTTTGCCGGCGGCGGGGAGCGCGCTGACGGTGGGGGCGCTGCTGTTTTTGATGCCGCGGGTGGGGGTTCCCCGTCGGGCGGCGTTTTTGGCGGCGCTGCTGGCGGCGTTATCGGCGGTTGCGATAGAACACGCGCAGGACGCGCGCGAATACTCGCTGGATGCGCTGTGCGCGACGCTGATGATTGCGGGGCTGCTTCAGTATTTGCGGGATGGGCGGAAGGCGCTGTTGTGCGGGGCGCTGTTCGTGGCGCCGCTGCTTCAGTACGGGCTGGTTCTGTTCGGGGCGGCGACGCTCGGCGTGGCGGTTTTTGCGCCTGCGGGGTCTTCCGCATCCGCTCAAGCGGCGGTTGGCGGCGCGCGTCCGACGGGCGTGGCGTCGATTTGGGGGCGGATCAGGCCGCGGCTTGGTTTGCTGTTGCCGATAGCGTTATTCGCGGCGGCGTGCGCCATAACTTGGGCGCTCACTACGCGCTTCCAATGGGCGGCGGACGCGCGCGGGGGCTACTCTCAATTGGCGGACTACTACTATCGGGGCGGTTTTGATATTGCGGCTATGGTGGAGTTCGCGCTTAATCGGGTTTGGGATCTGCTGATATACCATATGCCGCCCGTGGTAGCGGCGGCGCTGCTTGTGGTAGCGGCGGCGCAACGATTTCGCCGCTTCGATGCGGTTGCACTGCTGTGCGCGTTTGCGCTGGGGATAGCGGTATGCGCTTCGCTGGCGGGCGCATATCCTCTTGGGGACGTTCGCCAATGCCTCTATTTGGGTCCGATAGTTTTCATGGCGGTGGGCGGCGCTTTTCATTCGCTTGGCGTGGATATGGCGGCGGCGGCGCGGCGCAAGTGGGCGGCGGCGGCGTTGACGGCGACGGTGGTGGGTGTCGTGGGGGTTGTGGGGGCAAACGATATTCGGCAGCGCGATGTGTACAACTCGTCGGAGAACGACATCAAGCGGATATTCGCGATATTGGACGAGCGCGCGCAGGAAGGCGATGCGGTTTATGTGTCTCAATGGGAAGTCCCGCTGGTAACCTTTTACAAGAAGCAGCGGCCGGACAACTACTTCTACGGCACGGTGGTTTGCTGGGAATCGAGCGGGCGCGGGTGCGCGTCCGAGGTGTTCGATGAGATGTTTGGGGCATTCGGCGATGCGTCGAGGATTTGGCTGATACACACGTCGAGCGTTCTCACGCTGAAAGAGCTGGCGGAGTATTCGTCGGAGATAAGGGTGGAGGAGGTGTTTGCGCACGGATGGACAACGCTTCATCTGATAACGGGACACGAAAATTTCGCCGCGAACGTTCACAGAGACTTGTTCGGCATGTACGATGCCGCCATATCCGGCGAGCCTGCCGCCGTGTCCGACTACAACCTGTATCTGCAAGAGGATGCGCTGTACTACGCCAAGCAGCCGTGCGGGCCGGCGGACGTCGAGGCGCGCTTCTTTTTGCATATCTACGCGGAGGATGCGAATGATCTGCCGTTCCATCATAGGCCGCTAGGCTTTAACAACCTGGATTTTGATTTCCACTTTCATGGGTTGCTTGCCGCCAATAAGTGCGTTGTTCAGCGTTACCTTCCGGAATTCCCGATAGAGCGCATTCACACGGGGCAGTTCGGCTCGGACGGCGAAGTCGTCTGGGAAGTGGAGTTGTGGTTCAATCCGTAGGGGCGAATGCAGATGCGCCGTGTAAAGACCGGCGGCGGGGGCTCAGCGCCAACCGTCTTGCGCTGACGCTAACGGGGATGCGAATGCGCGGGCGTCTTGACACTCACGATAGCGCCGTATCAGCGTCCCCGTTGCGCGGGATGCGCGCGCTTGCGTCTTGACACTCAGATTGGGCGCATTACAATAGGCGTAGGACTAGCGGGTTCGCGGGCGCGGCGTCCCGCTAGTTCTGTATCGAAAGGGCAACGGGCGCAAGCGGTCAAGCGCAAGCAGTCAAACGCAACATTGGAGGCAATGATGATTACCAAGTTCGATAGCCTGTACGCGGGGCATGTGGATATGAAGGATGTGGGGTACGGCGGGACGGCGGTGAACGATAGGGCGTTCGGGAATGCGCATCTGGCGTCCGTGTACGCCAAGACGGACGCTATCGCGCAAACGATGGATGCCAACGGGTATGACACCTTTTGGCTGGCGGAGCATCACTTTCAGCCGGAAGGGTATGAGTGCATCCCGAATGTGCTGATGTCGGCGGTTCATTTGGCGGGCGCAACGGAGCGGCTGAACATCGGCTGCGGCTTCAATATAGCGCCGATGTGGCATCCGCTGCGGCTCGCCGAGGACTATGCCACCGCCGATATTCTGACGGGCGGGCGGGTGATATTCGGCGTGGGACGCGGGTATCATAGCCGCGAGATCGAGACTTTCGGGTCGCCGCTGTTCGATCAGGGCGGCAACCGCGATATGTTCGAGGAGCAGGTGGACATAATCTTCAAGGCGTTCAACGAAGAGGCGTTTTCGCACAAGGGCAAGTACTATACGATACCGCCGCGCGTGCCGTATCGCGGGTACGAATTGGAGCGCATAACGGTGGTGCCGCGCCCGCTGCGGCTGCCGGTGGAGTGCTGGCAGCCGATACAGAGCGCCACGCCGCGCGGGTTGGACTTTATGGCGAAGCACGGCATCAAGGGGATAATCGGCGGCGGCGTGGCAGAGGGCGGCGCAATGCACCGCGTCGTAGAGGCGTTTCGGGACGCCAACGCGCGCGCCGGGCGTGAACTGGCGCTGGGCGAAAACCTGAGTTTCGGCTTCCATTTCTATCTGGCGGATAGCAAAGAGAAGGCGATGCGCGAAGCTGCCAAGTATTTCGAAGAGAACCTGAAGATGTTCGGGCCGCTGCGGCTTGTGCGGGCGCTGAGCGATGAGCAGATCGATGCGATGTCGGATCCGCGGCGGGCGCCGACGGCGGATCTGCCGCGGATCGAGGGCGCAGTGGAGGCGGGCGGCTTCCTGTGCGGGCCGCCGGAGTTGGTGGCGGAGCAGCTTAAGCGGGTTGAGGCGCGCTACCCTGGGCTAGATCGGGTGAGCGTGAGCCAGCCGGTAGGGGCGCCGCAGGCGGTTATCACGGAGCAGCTGGAGTGGTTCGCGGCGGAGGTGATGCCGGCGTTTGATGGGGTTGGGGGTAGCGTGGGGGATGCGGCGCGGGCGGTGGTGGCGGCCGGGGGTGATTAGGGATGTCCCTTAGCAACACAAGCAGCGGGGAAACGCAGAGTGCTATGCCTGCGGCCATAGCGCAACACGCGGACGAACTGACGCAGCTCTGCGCCGAGTACAATGTGCTGCGGCTGGAGGTTTTCGGCTCGGCCACAAGCGGCGCATATCGGCCGACGCATAGCGATTTGGACTTCCTGGTGGAGTTTCGCGCGCTGTCGCCCGGCGCATACGCCGACGCATACTTTGGGCTGCTTGCGGCGCTGGAGCGGCTGTTCGGCCGTCCGGTCGACCTGGTGGTCGCCAAAGCCATCAAGAACCCGTACTTCATGGAATCGATAAATCAGACTAGGACGCTTGTGTATGAGGCTTGAGGCGAAGAAGCGCTTGTATGACATACTGCGCGCCGCCGCTATACTCGCAGAGTTTACCGACGGCAAGTCGATCGATGATTATGAACGGGATATTATGCTTCGATCGGCTATGGAGCGTCAGTTCGCCATCATCGGCGAGGCTATAGGCGCAGTTGGCTAGGTTTGATGCAGAGGTCGCGGCGAGCATCGGCGAATACCCGCGCATTATTGGGTTTCGCAATGTGCTGATACATGGATACGCCGATGTAGATGATGCGCTAGTGTGGGGTATGCTTGAGGCCGATCTGCTCAAGCTAATCGTCGAAGTTCGGGCGCTGTTGGGGGAGTGAGTCGGATTGCCCGGATGCAGGTGAAACCGCTTGCGCGGCGCTTGTGTGATAGTATCAGCCGCACTGCTGCCGAAGCGTGGGGATGTAGCAGCAGTGGTATTTATTCGCGCATCGGGGGCAAGGGCATGATGACTGACAATCCGAATGACGATGAACAGGTTGACCTGCTGGGCATATCTAGGCGCGAAAAGCGGCTGCACGGCACGGTGTACGCGCTGATAATCCTGGCGTGGGCTGGGATTTCGCTGGCGGACGCGCTTATGGGCGGCTGCAGCGCGGCGCAGTATCCGCAAACTGGTTGTATAATCGAAGTGGTAAAGTCGATAAGCGCGGCGGTGCTGCCGGCGTTGTTGGCTACAATCGGGCTGGTATGGCTCGGGCGTTCAATCAGAGCAGTATTCAGGAGGCTGATGATGGTGCTGCCGGTGATAAGGGACAAGTACGCGGAAAACTTGAAGGCGGCTGAGGAGCGCGGCGTCGAGCGCGGCGTTGCGATTGGCGAAGCGCGGGGCGAGGAGCGCGGCGTCGAGCGGGGCGTCGCAATTGGCGAAGCGCGGGGCGAGGAGCGGGGCGTGGCGATCGGCGAAGCCAAAATCAAGGCGGACGCTAAGGCGTGGTATGCCCGCAAGCAGCGCGCCGAAGACAACGATGAGCCTTTCGACGAGCCGCCGCCGTGGGAGGAGTAGGGGCGATACTACGCCGCCGTGTTCGTGCGCGACGTCTGAGGAAGACATCAGTCCGCTTATAAACGCATTCGGCGAGCGCCCCGAACCGGGCGGCCAATCGCATACCGCCGCTACGCCGTACCCGTCGACCTTGCCAAGCGGCCGTAACCGCGCGATTCGCCCTTGTATTCATATCCGAAATGCTTGCGCGGCATTGCAGCTCTATCGCATATCGCCGAGTTAAACTACGCTTATACGAACTGAACGGCGGCGGTTGATTTGCGCTTGCATTGAACGGGGTTCGCTTGGCGCATCGGGTTGCAGTGCGCCAAATCTACGATAAGCAGGTTGGACGCTATGGCAAAAGTCGGCATTGTGGGCGCTACTAGCTGGGGGACTACGCTCGGCGTCATTCTGGCGCGGCGCGGCGTGGATGTCTGCATATGGGCGCGCACGGATGCCGAAGCCGCCGCGCTTGCCGACGCCGGCGAGAACGCGCGCTTTCTGCCCGGCGTTCCATTCCCGCTGTCCCTCAGCGTATCGGCGTCCGCGCGCGCCGCATTCGCAGACGCAGACCTGGCGCTAATCGCTGTGCCGTCGCAGACGCTTAGGGCGAATGCGCGTCGCGTGGGTGGGGCGTTCCATCCGGGCGCCGTGGTGGTCAGCGCCAGCAAGGGGCTTGAAATCGGCACGGCAAAGCGCATGAGCGAGGCGCTCGCCGACGAGTTGCCGCCCGCAATGCGCGGCAATATATGCGCGCTATCCGGCCCAAACCTGTCCGCCGAAATCATCGCGGGCAAACCGGCGTCCACCGTGGTGGCGTCCCGCAGCGCGCAAGCCGCCGCCGCCGCGCAGCGCATCATCAACTCCAACCGCTTCCGCGTCTATACCAACGACGACATCGTGGGCGTGGAGTTCGGCGGGGCGCTCAAGAACATCATCGCGCTTGCGGCGGGCGTGTGCGACGGGCTGAACTACGGCGACAACGCCAAAGCCGCAATCATCACGCGCGGGCTTGCGGAAATCGGGCGGCTGGCGGTAGCGGTGGGCGCAAATCCGCTCACGCTTGCGGGGCTTGCGGGCATGGGCGATCTGATAGCCACCTGCTCCAGTACGCTGAGCCGCAATCACTACTTCGGCAGACGGCTGGCGCAGGGCGATTCGCCGCAAGCCATTCGCGCCTCAATGCGGAACGTCGCCGAGGGCGTGGATACCATAGCGGGCGCAATCACGCTGAGCCGACGGCACGGCGTTGAGATGCCCATAGCGCAGGCGATGAACAGCGTCATATTCCAAGATGTGCCGCTTGAGCGCGCCATAACGGCGCTGCTGGAACGCGCGCCACGTCCCGAATAGCCGTCCCCCGTATGCGTCTGCGTACAATAGCGATATGGCGGTAGCAGCGCACGGGATAGGCGGCGCAGTATGTAGCAAGCGCGGGATAGCGGGGCGGGATAAACGGACCTTCTGTCTGCTGAGCAGGATTTACCTTCAGTAAATGCCGATATGAGCGCCGATTTGCCGAAATCCGCCGCCAAGCCTTGTTAGACTGAAAATTCAGCGCCCTAGGATTGGCGGAGCGGCTTTATTTTCGGCTAGACAATGTACGGCATTGCCTACCTATCTTCCTTTTTCCGAAATTCCTCCCCCGTCCACTCGATGTCGTCATGCAAGCGCAGAATGGAAATTCCCTTGGTCATCAGCACGACTAGATCCGCGATAATGTAGTCTTCGTACAACTCCCCGCAATCCCCATCGCAGAAAGCGTAGATGTTCGGAGAGTACCAGTCGAGGTAGATTAGGATGGCGGGATCGTCTTCGTTGTCGTGATAGAACACGACGGTTGCGCCGCAGTGCGAGCAGTCGAATGTGTCCGCCCAGAAGTAGTCCTGCAGATCCGCGAACCAAATATATTTAGTTGTCATCCGTGTTAGAAACCTCCGTTTATTGTGTTCAGCGCCTCAGTGCCGCGCTTTGCGTCTTCAAGCGTTCCAAAGCCTTCGGCTAGTAGGCGGGCAGTTCGCGCTCGCGAAGCTCGGCGTGCGCCCGATACCGCAACGCGCAACAAGCGCGGGGTAACGGGCAATAGGCGGCCAATAGCCGAGAATTGAGGGGGAGTTGGTAGCGCATACGGGATTCGAACCCGTGGTCTCCACCTTGAGAGGGTGGTGTCCTTGGCCGCTAGACGAATGCGCCACGCAACAACGCCGCTGGCTGGGGATCGAGGATTCGAACCTCGGCTTACAGATCCAGAGTCTGTCGTCCTACCGCTAGACGAATCCCCAACCTTGACTCTGACTTTCGCATTATAGCAAGGCGCGGGCGGCATATCAAGATTTGGGCAGCGCTATTTGTCCCTCATCCGCAGTGCCCGCCAAATCGGTTGCGCCCTGCGTATGCAAGTAGCCGGTGTAGGCGGCGATAAGCGCATCGTGTAGGTCGTGGTTGGGCTTGGCGGCGCATTCGCGAAAGCCCGGAATTAGGCGGCGCAAACGGCGTTGCGCGAACTCTTTGCCGGCGGCGCTTGACTTGTTCGGGACGGGCTTGCCCCACAGCAGCGCTTTGGACGCATACGGATACACCTCTATCACGGCGCATCCCATCGCCTCAAACTCTGCCGCCAAGCGAATTGCGCGGTATATCATCGGCTTGATGAACGAGCGCTTGGTTGTGATGTATAGCCGAATGCCTTGACGGATAAGTTCGCGCTCGCACGCCCGCCCCTTGAAGGCGTGAACCGATTCGCAGGCGCACGCCGTTTCAAGGCAGCACATGCCGCTTGGATAGCCCAAGGGGGCGTCTATCGCCGCAAGCGTTACGCCGTGATTGCGGGCAAGCGCCAGCATGTCGGCGTCGGCGCGCTCAAAGCCTAGATGCGCCAATCCGCCGTATGCGTCAAGCGCGGCGCAGGCGGTCGGCTTACGCTCGGATGCGGTCAAGTCTATGCCCAAAATCATTGAAGGATGCTTTTATGTATGCGGGCGGCGCGAGTATCGTGTTAGAGATGCGTCTCAGGTTCACGCATAGAGATACTTTTGTATAAACAGCGTTGACGCATCAGCCAACGCCTACATTCGCTTTATGCAACCTGAGACATTCCAGCACCGCCGCATCCCTACTGCATATCCAATGCGCGCATCAGGTTCGCCATCTCTATTGCGGCTAGGGCGGCATTGTAGCCGTTGTTGCCCTGCTTGCCGCCGGCGCGGTTGATTGCCTGCTCCAGCGTGTCGGTGGTCAGCACGCCGAATATCACCGGCAAGCCGCTGTTTATCGATGCGTTGGCGATGCCCTTAGCCGCTTCGCCCGCCACATGCTCATAGTGGTCGGTTTCGCCGCGTATCACAGCGCCCAAGCAGATGACGGCATCGTGCCGCGCGGACTCCGCGAGCTTCTTGGCTGCCAACGGAAGCTCGAACGAACCGGGGACCCGCGCTATGGTAATATCGCCGTCGCGGACGCCGTGTCGATCGAGCGCCGCGAGCGCGCCTTCGAGCAGTTTGGATGTGATGAAATCGTTGAATGTCGCGACTACAACGGCGATGCGCAAGCCTTCGCCGTTGCTGCCGCCCTGCAGCTCTACGCTCATTCGTCAGCGCCTCCGGCAGCGTCAATGTCAAGCGTATGCCCCATACGCTCCACCTTTGTTTTGAGATAGCGGCGGTTTTCGTCGTTCACCGGGGCGATGATAGGCACATCTTCCATAATTTCCAAGCCGAAACTTTGGATGCCCACGCGCTTTTTGGGGTTGTTGGTGAGAAAGCGCATCTGCCGCACGCCCAAGTCGACCAGGATCTGAGCGCCTACGCCGTATTGCCGCGGATCGGGGTCGAAGCCGAGCTTGATGTTGGCGTCCACGGTGTCCAAGCCTTCATCCTGCAGCGCATACGCCTTCAGCTTGTTGTGAATGCCGATGCCTCTGCCTTCCTGCCGCATGTACAGGAACACGCCCGCATCCTCTTTGCCGATAGCCGCCAGCGCAAGCGCCAGTTGGTCGCCGCAGTCGCAGCGCTGGCTTGCGAACACATCGCCGGTCAGGCACTCGCTATGAACGCGCACCAGCGTGGGCAGCGCCGGGTCTATGCGCCCCTTCACCAGCGCCACATGCTCATCTCTATCAACAAGGCTGCGGTAGGACACGGCGGTGAATTCGCCGTATTGGGTGGGGACGCGCGCCTCTGATACGCGCTCGATGAGCCTTTCGTGGCCGCGGCGGTATGCGATTATGTCGGCGACGCTGACGATTTTGATGTTGTGCTTTGCGGAGAATTTTTCGAGATCGGGCATGCGCGCCATGGAGCCGTCGTCCGCCATAATTTCGCAAATGACGCCCGCCGGCATCAGCCCTGCAAGCCGCGCCAAGTCAACTACGGCTTCGGTTTGGCCGGCGCGTTTCAGCACGCCGCCTTCCATATAGCGCAGCGGGAATATGTGGCCGGGGCGCGCCAAGTCTTCGGGCGTGGTGCTTGAGTCTATGAGCGCCTTGATGGTGGCGGCGCGGTCGTGCGCCGATATGCCGGTTGTTGCGCCTTCCAGCACATCCACCGAAACCGTGAACGCCGTGCCAAGCCGCGCGGTGTTGTCATAGACCATCATCGGGATGCGCAGCTCATCGAGGCGCTGGGACATCATCGGGACGCATATTAGGCCGCGCCCTTCGGTTGCCATAAAGTTGACGGCGTCCGGCGTTACCATTTCCGCCGCCATCGCCAAATCGCCTTCGTTTTCGCGGTCTTCGTCATCCACGATGACCACCATCTTGCCTTGACGGATGTCATCTATCGCGTCGTCGATCTTTGCCAACGGCATATTGAGGCGCTCCTGATAGGCTACAGCTCTTCGGCAGCATCGGGCGGAGTGCGTACCGCCGCCGCGAGCGCGAGCCGCTCCACGTACTTCGCGACTATGTCCGCTTCCAAGTTCACGCTATCGCCAACCCGCTTGTCCCCAAGCACGGTGTTCGCCTGCGTGTGCGGAATTAGCGTTACGCTGAACGAAAAGTTATCACAGTGTACAATAGTGAGGCTTGTGCCGTCCACAGCGATAAAGCCCTTCTCCACTACATAGCGCATCACCCAAGGGGACGCTTCGAACGCCACCATAAGCGCATCCCCGTCGGCGGATATGGAGCGCACAACGCCGGTTCCGTCGACGTGTCCCTGAACCATATGCCCGCCGAAGCGCCCCGACGCCGGCATAGAGCGCTCTAGGTTCACGCGCGAACCCGCCGTAAGCGCGCCCAAGTTCGTGCGCCTGAGCGTCTCAGGCACAACATCCACCGCAAACGACGCCGCGTCATATTCGGTAACGGTGAGGCAAGCGCCGTTGACCGCTATGCTGTCCCCCACGCTTACATCGCTCACCACCACCGACGCGCCGATTGTGAGCCGTCCGGCGTCCATTGCCTTGACGGCGCCTATTTCCTCAACTATTCCCGTGAACATCGTTGCCGTTGCCTCCGCAGTATCCGATTATAGCCACATCTTCGCCGAAGCGCCGCATCGTTACATCGCGCAACCGCAGCGCGTCCGTCATTTGCGCCGCGCCCACGCCCGCAATCGGCGATACGGCATTCCTGCCGCCTATTATAACGGGCGCAACGAAAGCTACAACCTTATCAACCAGATTTAGGTCAAAGAGAGCGCCCAGAACGCCGCCGCCGCCCTCTACAAGCGCGTTCACAACATCGCGCTCGCCGAGCGCCGCCATCAGCGCGCGCAGGTCGACGCCGCCGTCCGCGCTTGGCAGGCTAAGCCCATCCGCGCCGTCGGGAATGCGCCGATCGACTGCGCCTGCGGTTGCGATAAGCGTCTTGCCGGGCGCGCTCAGCATACGGGCGTTGGCGGGCAGTCGGGCGCGGCTGTCCAATACCACGCGCAGCGGTTGGCGCGTCAAGGCGCTGCCCTGCGCGTCGCGCGCCGTCAGCTGAGGGTCGTCGGCGAGCGCCGTGTTGATGCCCACGATTACGGCATCCGATTGCGCCCGTAGCGTATGGGCGAACATGCGCGATTGCGGCCCGCTTATCCATTTGGAATCGCCGCCGCGCGCCGCTATCTTGCCGTCAAGGCTCATAGCGAACTTGGCGGTTACGAAAGGCAAGCCGGTGGCGCTATGCTTGGCGAACCCCTCGATGAGACGATGCCCCGCGGCAGCGCCGTCGCCGATGTGAACGCCTATGCCGGCGGCTTGGAGTTTGGCAGCGCCGCCGCCGATTACATTGGGGTTGGGATCGAGCGCCGCGATATGCGCCGTTGCGATGCCGGCGGCGATGATGGCGTCGGCGCAGGGGGGCGTTCTGCCGTGGTGATTGCAGGGCTCCAGCGTGGTGTAGATAGTAGCGCCGCGCGCGCTATCGCCGGCGTCCGCCAGCGCCGCCGCCTCTGCGTGCATGCCGCCGGGCGGATGCGTCTTGCCCACGCCCATAACGGCGCCGTCTCGCGCGATGACGCAGCCCACGGCGGGGTTGGGGCTTGCGCATCCGAGCGCATCCCAACCCAGCGCTAGCGCCTGCCGCATATGCCGCGATACGGCGCTAGGCGGCGGTTCCCAAGCGTCCGTCGGCGGGGATGTTGGGCGTGGCGTGTGAGGCTGCATCGCTTGCCTAGTGGGCGCCGCCGAATTTGCCGTTGGGGAAGTCTTGGAACGCGCGGCTTGCGGTGGGCTGCGTCTGCCCCTGGTACTTGCTGCCCAAGCCGGGCGCTCCATACGGCTTATCGGCGGGCGTGGTCAACTCCAAGAAGGAAAGCTGCCCGATTTTCATTCCATAGTACAGCGTTATCGGCAGGTTAGCCACATTGCTGAGCTCCAGCGTCAGATGCCCCTTCCAACCCGGGTCGACATAGCCCGCCGTGGAGTGGATAAGCAGTCCCACGCGCCCCAGCGAACTCTTGCCCTCGAGCCTCGCCACCAGGTCGTTGGGAAGCTCGATCGACTCCAGCGTGCTGCCCAGCACGAACTCGCCCGGATGCAGCATGAACGGCTGCCGCGCGGTTATCGTTTCCATCTCGGTCAGATCGCTCATATCCTCGCGGATGTCTATGTACGGGCGGCGCGAATTGCGGAACACAAGTATCTGCCCGTCCAAATGCACATCCACGCTCGCCGGCTGAACGCAGTCTTCGCCCAGCGGCTCCACCACTATCTTGCCCTCGGCAAGCAGCATCCTAATCGTCTTATCGCTCAGAACCATCGCCATCTCCACGCGCATGCGCCTTGCAGTCTATTTTGTGCGCGGATTGTAGCAAGCCGTCGGCAATGTTTGCATAGTGAACTCGCTATCGCAATAACGCAAATCCGTTGCGTCTTTGCGCCATTGCGTTTATGTTTTTTCAGAGCGGCGCTAGTATATCGCGAACCTGGCCTGCACGCTGAACGAAATGTCCAGTTCGCCGCCCTCGATGGCGGGGGCGTCGTAAGCGGCGGCGGCGAGCGCGAATGTGCGGCTTTCGGCGAAGCCGCTGACGGACGGAGCGCCCGAACCTTCGCTGATGTAGATGAGCCTGCCAAGCCGCACATTCGACAGCGTGGCAAGATGGCGCGCCTTGCTCATAGCGTCCCGAACCGCCATTTCGCGCAGCCGCGTCAGCATCGGCTTGGTGTCCTCCACGGTGAAGCGAATGTTGTTGATTCGCACATCATCGCCGCCCGCCGTAACAACCGCGTCTATCACATCGCCCACCGAATCCAGCGCGCGAAGTTTGACATTGGCGCTGTTGCTGACGCGATAGCCGGTCAGAACTTGGCGGCTTGTGCGGCGTCCGTCAATCGTCTCTTCAACATAATCGTACTGCGGATAGATGTTGAAGTGGCGCGTCTGAATGTCCTTGTCCCTAACGCCGTTTGCGCGCGCCGCCGCCAGCACGGCGTCCATAGCCGTCGTCGCCCTAGCGTTTGCGTCCGCCACCGTGGCGGCGGTGGTTTCCACGCCGAGGCTCACTAGCGCAAGATCGGGCGCAACCGACAGCGTCCCCTGCCCGGACACCACGATGCCTTCCTGCCCGCCGTCGCCGTAATGCGCCGGGGCGTCCGCGCCGCCGTCTATGGGCGCATCCCGCTTGGGGACGGGCGCAGTCTGCGCGACGGATGCCGTCGTCGACGCGTCCGACTGCAGCGCCGCCGCCGTGTTTGCGCCGAATGCCGCCGCGACCGCGACCGCCGCGACCGCCGCCGCGCCAATCAATAGTCCCGCAACCTTCCTGTTCATAACCGCACCTCCGTATATCCGATGCTTTTCAGTTAGTTCGTTATAGTATAAAACGCTTCAGCGCGCCAATTTGTTCCCGCCGTTTCGGGGAATATGTTTTGGGAAATAACTCATGTGCATACGCCGCGCGCGAAATCGCCGTTCATACACTATACACAATGCTCATAAGTCCATTCTGAGTACGACGGTATTTTCGCATAATCGAGATATGCGCCGCCTACGCCCTAACGCCGCCGCTTGCGCGCCCAAGTTAGCAGCGCGCTCGAGGCCCCCGCAATCGCCGCCGCCCCGATAAGCAGCAGCCACGCCGGAACCGTCGCTTCGCCGTCCCCCGCCGCATCCGCAGCGCCCACGCCGACGGCGCCCGTCTCACTCGCGGCCGGACTGCGCCGATCAGCAATCGCATCGGGCGTGGCAGTCGACGCAAGCGTTGGCGTAGCTTCAGGCGTATCGGTTGCGCGCGGCGCCGATGTAGCCGTCGACGTGGGTTCGGGCATTGGTGTGGCGGTCGACGTGGGTTCGGGCATCGGCGTGGCAGTCGACGTAGGCTCAAGCGTAGGCGTGGACGTCGGCATAGCCGTGGTGGTCGACGTCGGCATAGCCGTAGCCGTCGGTTCGGATGTCGGCGCAGCAGTCGAAGTCGGCTCAAGCGTAGGCGTGGACGTCGGCATAGCCGTGGTGGTCGACGTCGGCATAGCCGTAGCCGTCGGTTCGGATGTCGGCGTGGCAGACGCAAGCGGCACCGACGGCGACGTCGGCGTTGCCGTAGCCTCTGCCGCCATAGCGGCCGCCGGAATAGGCGTGTTCATCCCCGCAACCTCTTGCGCCTCATCAAGCGGCGCATCGGATTCGGCGGCAGTATCGCCCTGCTCATCCGTGTCCGTAGCCGCATCGCCTTGATCATCCGTGTCCGCGTCCGTATCCGCCATAGTCATAGCCATAGAAGGCGCAGCGGCGGGCGCGGCGGCCGGCGCCGTCGTGGGAATGGCGGCGGGCGCAGGCGGCGCGGCCATTGCCGCTTGGGGCGCTTGCGCTATGGGAGCCGGGGCGGCCGGTGGAGCAGGCGCTGCAGGCGCCGGCAGTTGCGGCGCGGCCGGAGCCGGCGCGGCGGCGATAGGGGGCGGAGCCGCTGCGGGCGCCGGGGCCGGCGCTGCCGGAGCCGGCCGTTGCGCCACAGCGGCCGGCGCGGGCGCTCCGACCGAACTTTGCAGCATTATCCCCACGATGCCGCCTACCAGCAAAACGACCACCGCCATCGCAGCGCCCGCCGCCGCCAATTTCGCGGCGCGCCCGTAGAGCCATACGCGCGCAATTCTCTCATACAGGCTGGAGCCGCGCGCCGCTTGCGCCTGCGCCGACGTCAGCGCGTATGAACGCGGCGCAGGCAGCGACGCCAGGCTTCCGAGCAGCGCGGTTGTGGCTTGCAGCGAGCGCAAATCGGCGGCGCACGCATCGCAACCTAGCAGATGCTCTTCAACATAGCGGCTTTCGGACGCGCTCACTTCGCCGTCTATGTAAGACGACAGCAGCGCGCGCATCCTATCGTGCCGCCTATTGCGCCAAAGCCTTCTCATAACCGCTCCGTCATCATATCTGACGATATTCGGGTGGCAAAAGTTCCGAATGCGCCCGCATATAATCGCGCACGCCACGCCTGCCCCTGCTAAGCCGCGATTTCAGCGTGCCGACCGATATGCCCGCCGCATCCGCCGCCTCGCGGTAACTCAAACCCTGCACATCCACGAATACCACGGCGGCGCGGCGGTCTTGCGGCAGCGACATAATCGCGCGCTGAAGCTCGGCCGCAAGCTCAGCGCGCATCGCTTCCGCCTCAGGCGCAGCGCTTCCGGCCGCCTGCGGCTCAAGCGGCATATCTTCCAGCGAATCCGCCGGCCGACGCCGCGCCGCCCGCATCATATCGTAGCACTTGTTCTTGGCGATTCGGAGCAGCCACGCCCGTATGTTGTCCCCCCGAAACCCGCCTATCGCGCGATACGCCGCAATGAAAGTCTCTTGCGCGGCGTCATCCGCGGACGCGTGGCTGCCCAGTATGCGCGCGGCGGCGTTGAACACCTGATTCTGATACCGCTCCACAAGCCGATTGAACGCCTCAAGATCGCCCTTCTTGACGCGCCGAACAAGCTCCGTATCCGCCGGCTTCATTGAAGTCCCGCCGCCAAAGCCATGCTGTCCCCTGTATCTATCCGCATTCTTATCGGCTATTCTTGATTGAACGGATGCGCCCCGCACTGCGCGCGTTCTCTATACAAGCGGCGCAGGGTTCGCAACCTGCAGAAGTTCGACCTTGCATTGCGCGCGTTCTCTGCGTTCTCTATAGAATAGGCAACCGCATAGACAAGCGCGATAACGGCGCATCATTCGGGAATGCGCCAAGCGCCAAAGCGCCGCCGCGCCCGCAAAGGGCATTCAAAGTATGCAGGGATTATATGGGGATGCGCCGCTTTGCGCTATAATAGGCGTGCAACTACACCATAATTCGCGCGCGCGGGCCGATACGCCGCGCCGGTCAGGTCTGATGCGAGCATTCATACGCGAAATCATAGAAACCACAATCTTGGCGATGCTGCTGTTCGTCGCGCTCCAATTCGCGGTGCAAAGCTTTCAGGTGGAAGGCGTGAGCATGCACCCCACGCTGATGCAGGGCAACTATCTGCTGGTCAACAAACTTGTGTATCGGCACATCACCATAGACGGCGGCTACGCATACACCGACCCCGAAGCGCTGCCGCCGTCCACCGCCAACATATTCCCGTTCGATCCGCCCAAGCCCGGCGAAGTGGTGGTGTTCAACGCCCCGTCCGATATATCGAGAGACTTCGTTAAGCGCGTCATAGGCGTTCCCGGCGATACGGTAGAGATACGCCGCGGGCGTGTGTTCGTGAACGGCGCAATGCTGAATGAGCCGTACATCAAGGACGAGGAACGGGACGACGACGATATGCCGCCCTTCGATGTTCCGGCGGCGGCGTTCTTTGTGCTGGGCGACAATCGGCGCGCCAGCAACGATTCGCGCGACTGGGGCGCCGTGCCGCTCGAAAACATCATCGGCAGGGCTTGGGTGCGCTACTGGCCGCTATCAGACATCCGCGTATTCCCAACCGCGGACGCCAATTTCGCGGCCGACTCGGCGCATTAAGCGCAGCGCCGGCCTTGCCCGAAAGCGCCGCACGCCCGCGAAATTGCCCTTGAAACCGCATCCCATTGCGCCTAAAATTGTAGTTGCGCCCCTTTTGCCGGCGCATCCCCTTATCAGTTTAGTGGGCCTGTAGCTCAGCATGGTAGAGCGACGGACTTTTAATCCGTGAGTCCAGGGTTCGAATCCCTGCGGGCCCACCAACTTCCCCCTCATGTTGCATATTGCGTATATCGCATAATCTTGCCCATCCTCGCGGCAACTTGCGTAATCTTGCCCATCCCCGAGGCAAACTCTGCGTCTTTGCGCCTTGGCGTTTGCTTATAGTTGCGCCTACTTAGTTAAGTGTACGAAAGAGCGCAAAAGCGGTTCGGGTTGTTTATCTGTTTAAGCCTTTGTGTTAATATCGTTAAGCGTTTAATTTTGGATATGCGCCTTGCGAACATCGCATTTCGCATTAGCGGCATTGCCGGCAGCGCTTGCGCGAGGGTAAGGGTAACCTAATGGACATAAACGAAAGATGCGAAGCCTTTGTGGAGCAGAACCCCGGCTTGTGGACGCTTGACGCATGCGGCGTTACGCGCTCCGAGCGGCGGATACCGGCGCTGCTGCATCCTGACGCATATGTCGTCGATACGCCGCGCGCGCGCGTGCTGCTGCTGAGCGGACTGGACGGCAGCGCGGCCGACGTGGAGTGCGCTTTTGAGGCGCTTGCGTCTTACAGCGAACTCGGCGAACCGTTGCAGCGCGATGTGGCGTTGAGCGCTATACCCTGCGGCAACCCCGACGGACTGCTGCAAGGCGTGCCGCTGAGCAACGGCGCTGGCGGCAATCCGGCGGATGGCTATCCGCCCGAAGGCGCCTACTATGACGATCCCAACGATCCGGAGAAGCGCTATCTCTGGCGCTGGATCGGCTTCCACGCCCCCGATGTGGCGCTGCAAGTGCGTGAGGGATCGAGCGCGCGCTGGGAAGCGTCCGGGCTTATACAGCGCATCGCCGCCGCTTTGAACGCCTACGATGTGGCCGCCGACGGATCGCTTGTGAGCGCGCTTGCGGACGGCAGCGCCAACAACCTCGCCGCCATTCCCGCGCTGACGCTGACCTGTCCGCGCGGCGCAGTCAAAGATGAAGTGGGCAAGCTTTGGCACATCCTGGCGCAGGAATCGGCGCTTGCGTCATCGCCCGCGCGCCGCATACTGGATGCCCGCCGCGCGCGCGCGCCGTTAGAGATTGCGCGCATACTGGCGGGCGCATACGGGCATACGCTCAACCCTGTAATCTACACGCAAGGCGTGGCGGTTAGCGGACGGCTTCGGCTTGCCGAACTCGATCCGGACGCCGAAAGTCCCGCGCCGCAAATAGAGCGCATGGTTAGGGGCTACGCCTCCAGCAGGATGCAGGATGTGTTCGGCGAAAACGCCGGCGGCGCAAACCTCGCCGGGCTTGTGTGGGCCGACGAACTCGCGGACGCCGCGAACAACGCCCTCTACACTGAGCTGCTTATTCAGGTGGCAAACGAAGGCTATCGGCCGGCGTCGGCAGGCGGCATTCCCCCGGCGTCGGACGACGATTATCGCGTTGAGGATATGTTCTTCGGCGGCGCTGTGCTTGGCAGGGCGCAGCGCGTTACGGGCGATACGGGCTATCTCGACATACAAGCGCGCTTCTTGCTTGATGCGGAAGTGCAGCAGCCCAACGGCTTGTTCTGGCACTGCCGCGACGCGGCGTGGTTTTGGGGCAGGGGCAACGGATTCGCGGCGCTAGGCTACGCCGAAACGCTGACCTATATGCCCGCCGACCATCCCGACCGCGAAGCGCTGACAGCGCAGCACATACGCCATCTGACGGCGCTGCTCGACTATCAGCAGCCCAGCGGGATGTGGCGGCAGATAATCGACTTCCCAGGCTCATACCAAGAGATGACCGCCACCTGCATGATAGGCTATGCGATGGCGCGCGGGATGCGGCTAGGCTGGCTGAACGCCGACTACGAGGATGCGCTGGCGCTGGCGTGGCAGGGCGTATCGGAGCGCATCGACGACGAGGGCGGCTTGGTGGACGTCTGCACAGGAACCGGCATACAGAGCAGCGCTCGCGAATACCTGGATCGGCCGGCGATATTCGGCTGGGACGAGCGCGGCGGCGCATTGGCGCTCTGGTTCGCCTGCGAAATGGAACGCTACCGCCGCCACAAAGCCGAATCGGCCGCGTCATAGCGGCGGCGCGCGCTACACCCACGGCCACGGCACATTGCGATAGGGATCTAGCATCGGCAGCCGTCGCCGCTGCAGTACTATCTCTAGCCGCCGCGTCAAGGCGTCCAACTCTTGCGGCGCAATCAGATCTGCGAGCAGGCGCGGCAGCTTGTGCGACGGCGATTCCAGCGCCGCCAGCAGTGCCTGCAGGTCGCCTACCAGCGCATCCGGTATCGGCTTGCCCCAGAACTCCACCATCACGGTGCGAAGCTTGAACGCCGGGTGGAATGTAAGCCCGTGGTCTATGCTCCAAATAGCGCCCGCATCGTCCTGCAAGCAGTGTCCCGCCTTCCTATCGCCGTTGTTCGCCACCAGGTCGAAGACCGCGAACTTCGCCAATTCGTCGGCGTTTCCGTCGATGAGGTTGAAGTAGGTTACATCCGGATCGCAGTCGATATACATCTGCATAGAGCCGATGCCGTAGGGTCCTTCGCGCACAAGGGTGTATGGCACATTGGGCCAGCCCAGCGCGCGGCTGAGGATGAATGCGGCGCGCTCGCGCTGATACAGCGTGCCGCCGGGGTAGTCGTAGAGCGGGCGCTCGCCGTCGCGCGGCTTGTAGATGGCGCGGATGCAGTTGCCGCCGCCGGCGTCCAAATGTACCATAAAGGTATAGTTGGAGCCGTAGGGCATGCGGTAGCCGCCGATGACTTCGGCGGATTCCAGCAGGGGCAGCGCCTCTTCTTCCGTCAGCTGCACGGGCGTAGGCTCAGGGCGCTGCGTTGGGCGTCTGCGGCGTGGTTTTCGGGAAGGCAAGGCGTCTCAATCGCGCTGCGGCCCCGCTGCGTAGAAGGGCAAGGCGATAGGCTCGCCCGGCATTAGGGGCGCGTCTAATCGTCTTCGGTAATCTTGGCGTGTCCGTTGACGCGCGGGCAGGCGTGTCCAGTGGGATCGATAGCCCTGCCGCACAGCGGGCAGAGCGGCCGGCCGGAAGCGCACACCTGTATCGCTTCTTCGGCGAACTCTTCGAGTTGAGCGCGCTCCACCCAGATGCGAACCGTGGGCTCATCCCCGGCTGCGTCGTCGAAGTCGTAGGCGTCTATGAGGAACAGTCCGTTTCGGGTATCGTGTCCCAGCGCGAGCTTGCCTATCCGGAAATCCAGG
Source organism: Dehalococcoidia bacterium (assembly GCA_965203895.1). Lineage (GTDB taxonomy): Bacteria > Chloroflexota > Dehalococcoidia > Lucifugimonadales > JADFKI01 > Bin90. The sequence goes on from CBDBDI010000003.1 coordinate 2,140,173, forward strand.
CGCGTGAGACCGGGCGCTTCGCGTTCCGGCGGTATGGAGCCTTCTTCGTCGGCGCGCTCCGGCAGGTTTGCCATAAGCTGCTGAATGCCCAGCGCGAGCTCCAGCAGATGCTCCTTCTCGATCCAAAGGACGGCGCTGCTACTTTCGCTGTCCGCCAGGATGCGAAAAGTGCGATTGCCCGGTTCGCCCAGCGCTTCGGGCGCAAGCCTGCTTGTGTTGGTGAACTCTACCTTTGCGTCTGCCATAGCGCCATCAATTCTATTCGTTTGCCCCGCATTAGGTCAATCGCAATCGCCGATTGTGGGACAATGAATTGTGATAGGCGCATCGGCGCAAACGACGATAGGCGCGGATAGATCGGGGCTTTGGTCGACGCTTGCGAACCTCGCGCAATATCGGTTGCGCCGAAACGCCGCCGTCTATTCGTCGCCGCCACGCCGCCGCATGCGCTCCTGCAGCCTGCGAAGCTCCGCTTCCGCCCTGTCAGCGCGTTCATCCGCCAGCCGTCGCGCGGTGGCTTCCTGCTCAGCGCGCTCAGCTTCTTGTCGGCGTGCGATGGCTTCCCGTTCAGCGCGCGCCGCTTCCTGCTCAGCGCGCTCATCCGCTAGCCGTCGCGCTGCAGCTTCCCGCACTGCGCGCTCATCCGCCAAATGCCGCGCCGCCGCTTCCCTTGCCGCGCTCTCTTCAGCCCTGTCAGCGCGGTCGGCCTCTTCGTCGGATGTGAGAAGATAACTACCAGTCCGCGGATCATACCAGCGCAATTTGCCCGCATCCCAGCACACATACAGCCCCAGCGTATCGCTGTATCCCCAGTAGTAACTATCCCCATCCCGCTCGATATCGATAGGCTCATAGCGCCCATCCACTAGCCTATCGCCCGCCAACGCCGCATCGTGGTAATCGCCCCCGGTGGCGTCGAATCGCCAATACTCCGGTATCTTGTAGCGCTCATAGTCGACGCGCTTATCAGTGTAGTCGACCCTGCCCGTAGTCTTGGACGCTATCTCCAATACAAAGTCCGGCGGCTTGCCCTGTTCGTCTATGTCATAGCCCTGCAGTGCTATCGCGCGCGCAGGGTCGCATTCAAACGCGATGATGAGGTCGGGTATGCGTAGCCCCAGCCGAATGCTTAGCTTGTTGCCTATGGGAAGTTCGCCGTACACCAGGGTTGTGTCCCGTCTGCCGAAATGGCGTTTGAGGGTTGCGACGTAGCCGATTTCGTGGAGAATGTCTATGTTCTGCATATCGTAGCGCGGCGGGAACTCAGGGAACTGCGCGAGCGCCGCCCCGTTTGTATTGAGCGCATCGCTTGCCGTGAGCGTCCCGTTTGTTTTGAGCGCCCCGTTTGTGTTCGGGGTTGCCGTTGTCTTTATGGTCGGCGCAATCGTTTTCGCGGCCATCGCTGACCTCTCATATTTTGGCGATAAGAAAAGTAGTTGTCTGACAACTATGTATCATGGGGCGGATTTTGGCAATCGGGGTTGGGGCAAGCGCATCAACCTATCTGCAGCAGCTCGACCCAGTTGCCGTCGGGGTCTTGCAGATAGCAGCCCTTCTTGCCGTCGACGATCTCGATCGGCGGGTTAAGCCGCTTTGCGCCGCTGCGGATAAGCCGCTCATACGCCGCGAATATATCGTCCACCTCAAAGGCGATGTGAGATGCGCCGTAGCCGTTGCGCTCTTGGATGTGAGCGTCCGCGCCGGGCGGGTTGACATACTCGATCAGCTCCAGCAGATGGCCGTTGCCGTAGTGGAACTCGGCTATCTTTATGTGCGTGTTTTCGTAGCCCAAAATCTGCGATATTGGGCCGCCGTCGCGCTCGCGCCTGCCTATGAGCGTCAACCCGACGGCGTCGCGGTAAAAGGCTACGGATGCGTCGATATCGCTCACTACGAAGCCGGTATGGTGCATTCCGATAATCATAGCGCGTCCTCCTAATCGCCCGTGAGTTGCATATTGCGAATGCGGCAAGTTGGATTGGGGTAGGCTCTAATCCGTTCCCCTTATACGATATGCGGTTTATGATACGCCCACCAGCGGCGCTATTCAATGGGGGATTGGCGGGCTGCGTCGGCGATATTCGCGGGCGTATTCACTGGGCAAGGCGCGGGTTTGCGGGCGTGTGTGTACTACACGGCGTTAGGGTGTATAATCGGGCGAACAATTCGGCGGGCGCTTTGGAGTGAAGAAAGCGTATAATCTCGCCGATGCAATGATATGCAAGCGCAGGGGGCAGAAATATGACGAATGGGAGCGTACTGGGCAGCGGGGATTTCAGGTATAGGCTGGCGCCCAACTGGGAGACGCTGCCGCCCGGCTACAAGTGGCGCGAGGTAGCCGCGGTTGCGGTGGACGGCAGCGACAATGTGTATGTGTTCAATCGCGGCGAGCATCCGATGATGGTGTTCGACAGCGATGGCAACTTCATCAAGTCGTGGGGCGAGGGCGTGTTCACGCGGGCGCACGGCGTCAGCCTGGGCCCGGACAACACGCTGTACTGCAGCGACGACGGCGACCATACCGTCCGCCAATGCACGCTTGACGGCAAGGTACTGATGACGCTGGGCGTTCCGGGCGAGCCCGCCCCGTTGTTCAGCGGCGATCCGTTCAATCGCTGCACGCACACCGCGCTAGACCCCAAGACGGGGGACATATATGTATCGGACGGTTATGGCAATTCGCGCGTGCATAAGTATTCGCCCGACGGCAATATCCTGTTCTCTTGGGGCGCGCCCGGCACAGATCCGGGCGAGTTCAGCATCGCGCACAACATCGTTACGGACGCCGACGGCTATGTGTATGTAGCCGACCGCGAGAATCATCGCATCCAAATCTTCGACTCAAACGGCAGATTCGAAGAGCAGTGGCCGAATGTGCATCGTCCCTGCGCGCTCTACATATCGCCCGAACAGCATATCTATGTGGGCGAGCTTGGCTGGGGAATGTCCGTTCAGCGCAATGTGCCGAACATCGGGCCGCGCGTATCCGTTCTTGACCGGCGCGGCAACACGCTTGCGCGGCTGGGCAGCGGCTACGGACTGGGCGAAGGGCAGTTCATATCGCCGCACGGCATCTGCATAGACTCCGCCAACAACATCTACGTGGGCGAAGTGGCGCACACCAACATAAGCAATTCGGGCGAAACGCCGCCGGACGATCTCAGGACGCTGCAGAAGCTGGTGAGAATCGAATAGCCCATAAATGCCGATATGCGGGTTAGGAACGCTTATATGCGTATTGCCGTAATTGCGCTGATTGCGGCGGCAGCGGCGATTGCGCTTGCATGCGGCGGCAATGCCGAAACGCCGGCGACGCCCGTTGCGTCCCAACCGACGGCAGTCGCAACAACTGTGCCATCCCAACCGACGGCAGCCGCAACTGCCGCGCCATCTCAGACCGCAGCGCCTGCACCAACTATCACATCTGCGCCAACCGCCGCGCCGTCTCAGATAGAAGCCTGCGCGGATGAAACCGACGTCGACTGCGCGATGGAGGTTAGCGTAGGTCCAGAACTGGAGGATTGCGTGGGATCGGCGCCTATGATGTGCATGATGGTGGACGGCGATCTTTTCTATGATGATATAGAGGGGTTCGAGCATGAGGCGGGCTACCGATATAGGCTCAGGATGGAGCGCTACGATAGATGGCAGGGGCAAGCGCCGCCGGCGGACGCCTCAAAGTACGGATACAGACTTATCGATGTTGTGGAGAAGGCGCGCGCGGCGCAGTGAGGAAACGGCGCTTGCGGTGGTGATATAGTGATATACTGACGCTGACGAAAGCGCGAAAAGCAATGAAAGGAGCGGGCTTAATGGGAAATCAGCATACCCACGAAAACGGACACGCCCACGCGCGGGCGGCGGCGGATATGGCGGCGGCGGCGGCGGCTTGGCTGGACAGCCTCTCGGCTGAGCAGCGGGCAAAGGCTACCTATGAGTACATGGACGGCGAGCGCGTCTTCTGGTACTACCCGCCGCTCAACCGGCACGGCTTGGCGCTGCGCGATATGGACGACGAGCAGCGCAAGCTGGCATACGGCATTATGGAAAGCGGCCTCACGCCGCGCGCCTACAAGCAGGCGGCGCAGATAATCGACCACGAAACCATACTCGGCAAACTCGAGAAAGAGAGAGGCGTGGTGTCATTCGTGCGCGATCCCGAGCTCTACTACTTCACGGTGTTCGGCGAGCCGGGCGGCGCGGATCCGTGGGCGTGGCGCGTAGAGGGGCATCATGTATCGCTGCACTACAGCGTTTGGGGGGATAATGTCATATCCACCACGCCGTTCTTCTTCGGCGCAAACCCCGCCGAGGTGCCTCAGGGGCCGCAGCAGGGGCTTCGCATTCTGGGCGATAGGCAAGACCTCGCGCTGGAGATGGTGAACGGACTGAGTTCGGAGCAGCGCCGCCGCGCCGTCATATACCCCGAAGCGCCGTATGACATACTGACCTACAACTCGTCGCGCGCGGTGTTCCCGCAGGAAGAAGGGCTGCCCGGATCGCAGATGAACGGCGTTCAGCGCGAGATGATGATGACCATCATCAACGAGTATGTCACCACTATCCGCGAGGATGTGGCGCAGGATAAGCTGAACGCCATCCGAGAGCGGGGCTTGGACGACTTCTACTTTGCGTGGGGCGGCGGCTTGGAGAACAATACCAAGCACTACTACCGCATCCACGGCGGCAACTTCGTCGTGGAGTACGACAACCGCCAGAACGACGCCAATCACATCCATTCGGTTCTGCGCGACGAAGAGAACGATTTCGCCAACGACGTGCTGCGTGAACACCTGCTGCTCTACCACGTGCTATAGGGCGGCGCAGCAGCCGGCAAACGGCCGGATGGAAGGCGCTATCCTGAAGCGCAAAGTCGCCGAAGGGCGAGATGACGGCATCGCCGTAATATAGGAATAAATTCGGGCGCAGGGGCAGCGCGCAAGTTGCCGCTGCGCCCGAATTTCGTTTGTTTTCAACGCAATCGCGGGAAGGCAGGGGCAATCAAGGGGCGGTTCAGTGCGCGATCCTGTTATGCAATGCGCCAACCTATTCGGATTCCCGCGCAGTATCGAACGCTGTCTTTGACACGGCATTCTCAAATTGCAACGCTTATCGGTTTGAAATCTTCTAGGAAGCCTTGTATTAGTGGATACTTTGCGTGTTGTGCACTCAATTTAAGAATACCAAGGGGATTGTCGACCTCCCGCTATCGTTTTCGTTGTTTGCGGGAATGCTGCCCCATCCTAGCATTCATACATAAGGCGAAAGGATCTTGCGTCGGCGCAAACGGCGCAGAATTGACAAAGACGCCCATGTTTGACATTATCATCATAACAACAAGGTTGGCGGCGGTATGGGCTGGGGGGCGCATAGACGTTTCCAATTGCGGCGATGCTATCGGGCGATGCGCGCCGAATCGCACGCCGCAAGCATCCGAATGGACGGAGGACGACAAATGACAGTGGTTGCATTGGGCGGCCTGTCGGGCGCGGGCGCCAGGACGATAGGCCCGATAATCGCGGAGCGGATGGGGGCGGACTATGTGGACCGCCTAATTCTGACGAATGTGGCGCGGCATGTGGGCGCGACGGTGGAAGCGCTGCATCAGCGCGAGGAACGCCCGCCCACGCGCGGCGAGCGCTTTACACGCTTTCTGCAGCGCGTGCTGGAGCGCTCCGCGGTGACGGGCGCCGGCGGCGACCCCTATTTCGGGCCCGGCGTGGCGGCGTTTCTGACGGAAGAGTACGAAGATCTGCCGGAGCCCACCGCGACGCGCGGGCATGAGATCGAGGATGAGAAGTATATCGCGGGCGTGCGGCACGCCATAAGCGAACTTGCTATGGATGAGAACATCGTGATGGTGGGGCGCGGCTGCTATGTGATACTCCAAGGACTGCCCAATGTGCTGCGCGTGGGCATAGAGGCGCACACCAGAGACCGCATCGCCAACATTATGATGCGCGAAGGGCTTGAGGAAGCGGAAGCCACTCGGACGCTTGCGACGAGGGACGAAGCGCGGATGTACTTCTTTAACCGCTTCTTCGATATAGAAGATCCGGACGATCCCGAATACTTCCACTTCGTCATCAACACCAGCGAAGTGCATCAGGAATACGCCATTCAGATGATACTGAACGGCGTAGATGCGCTGAAGGGCGGCAAGCTAAATCTGTAAAGCCTTGACGCGCGGCATCGCCGTTACACGGATGCGAATGTCGCGCCGAAAAGGGACGCTCTAAACGCAAAGACGCAGGGTCGCAAAGGGATGCGGCGGGATAGCGCGGGCTCAAAGCGGCGGGCGGTTGCGCTTGTGGCGGCATTTGGCTAGAATAGCCGCAATTCGGCACGGCTTATTTTGGGAGGCAAGCCTATGGCGCTGTTGGAGATAAGAGATCTCGCCACGCACTTTTTCACGCAGGAAGGCGTGGTGAAGGCGGTGGACGGCATCAACTATGAGCTTGAAGAGGGCGAAGTGCTGGGCGTGGTCGGCGAAAGCGGCTGCGGCAAAAGCGTCAGCGCGCTCTCTATCATGCGTCTGGTGGCGAACCCGCCGGGCAGAACCGTCAGGGGCGAAGTGGTTTTCGAAGGCGAAGATCTGCTGCTGATGGACGACGCAGAGATGCGCGGCGTGCGCGGCAACAAGATTGCGATGGTGTTCCAAGAACCGATGACGTCGCTCAACCCGGTGCTGACGATTGGCCGGCAGCTGACCGAAACGCTGGAACTGCATCTGGGGATGAGCAAGGACCAGTCGCGCGCGCGGGCGGCCGAACTGCTGCAGCTGGTGGGCATTCCGGACGCCGAAAGCCGTCTGAAAGACTACCCGCATCAGTTCAGCGGCGGCATGCGGCAGCGCGTTATGATTGCGATGGCGCTGAGTTGCAACCCTCGCCTCATCATAGCCGACGAGCCCACCACTGCGTTGGATGTTACGATTCAGGCGCAGATACTGGAGTTGATGCAGGATTTGGCGGCGCAGTTCGGCACTGCGATGATAATCATCACGCACAACCTCGGCGTTGTGGCGCGCTACGCCCACCGCGTCATCGTGATGTACGCCGGCAAGATAATAGAGACGGGCGATTCGCGCGAAATCTATCACAACCCGCGCCATCCGTACACGATGGGACTGCTCGCGTCGGTGCCGCGCTTGGACGAATCGGAGCGCGCGCGCCTGGAAGCTATCGAGGGGCTGCCGCCCAACCTGGTGAATATGCCGGCGGGTTGCTCGTTTGCGCCGCGCTGCCGCTATGCGATAGAGCAGTGCTTAGAGGAAGAGCCTACGCTGGCTGACACGGGCGGGGGGCATACCGCCGCGTGCTGGCGCTCGCACGAATTCACGCCGGCGGCGCAGGCGCGCGCCTAGCATTGGGAGATGTTGGATGACCACTACACAGACACAGACGCAAAGCGGCGCCCGCAACGGCGGCGCGGCCGACGAAGAGATCCTGCTGGATGTGCGCAACCTGAAGATGTACTTTCCGGTAACTTCGGGCATCTTCTTTCAGCGCAAGGTCGCGGACATCAAGGCGGTCGACGATGTGAGCTTCTCCATTAAGCGGGGAGAAACGCTTGGGCTGGTGGGCGAAAGCGGCTGCGGCAAGACCACCACCGGGCGCTGCATACTGCAGCTCTACAAGCCTACCGAAGGGGACATCATCTTCGAGGGCGAAAACCTGAACACGCTTGACGGGCGCTCGATGCGCGAAATGCGGCGCAAGGTGCAGGTGATATTCCAAGATCCGTACGGCTCGCTCAACCCGCGCATGACCTGCGGGGACATTGTGGGCGAGCCGCTGATTGTGCATAAGCTCACCTCATCCAAATCCGAATACCGCGAGCGCGTTACCGAACTGCTGCAAACCGTGGGCTTGAACCCATATATGGCGGACCGCTATCCGCACGAATTCAGCGGCGGTCAGCGGCAGCGCATCGGCATCGCGCGCGCGCTTGCGGTCAACCCCAGCTTCATCGTTTGCGACGAACCGGTGTCAGCGCTAGATGTGTCCATTCAGGCGCAGGTCATCAACCTGCTTGAGGATCTGCAAGACCAGTTCGGCTTGACCTATCTGTTCATAGCGCACGACCTTTCGGTTGTGCGGCACATAAGCGACCGCATAGCGGTGATGTACTTGGGGCATATCGTAGAGATAGCCGACCGCAACGAACTCTACGAAAACCCGCTGCATCCCTACACCAAGGCGCTGCTGTCCGCCGTGCCGATACCGGATCCGGTGGTTGAGCAGCAGCGCGAGCGCATCATCCTGACCGGCGATGTGCCAAGCCCGCAGAACCCGCCGTCGGGCTGCGTGTTCCATACGCGCTGCCCGCAGATGATCGACGAATGCCAGCTTGAGGTTCCCTCGCTGCGCGAGGTGCAGCCCGGACACTGGGTATCCTGCATTCGCGTGGACGGCTACGCAGAGGCGCGGGAGTAGGGCGCTGCGCCAAGCCGGGCAGGCGCAGGGGCGACGGATTAGCGCCGCCAAGAACGGCGATGCGGGCTAGATGCGCCGCGAATGGACGCAAGGGGGATGTAAAGGGGGCGCTCGGATTAGGCGTCCCTTTTGCGTTTGGCGGCGATTAGAAATGCAAAGACGCTAGGGCGTTATGATGTGGCATGTGAGGCGATTGGATGCGGTTGCGGCGGCGGCGATGCCCAAGCGCTGCTTGTGCCATCGGCGGCGCTTGGCGTGATATGCTAGATTGGCATTCGGATATGGATTGCGTTCACTAGCGCGAATGGAAGCGCTCTTATGCTAGACAAGGTTACCATCAAGGGTTTCAAGAGCATCCGCGCCGTCGAAGAGTTGGAGATACGCCCCATCAACGCGCTTATCGGCGCTAACGGATCGGGCAAATCCAACTTCATCGAGGCGCTGTCGTTTCTGCAAGCCATACGCGCGGGCAACCTGCAATCCTATGTGGGACGCGCGGGTGGCGCTGACACGCTGCTTCACTTTGGCGCGGAAGTGACTGATGGAATAGAATTTTATGTGAGCTTTAGCAATGAAGTAAATCAATACAGGATTATCTTGATTCCAACGGATACTGATACACTCTATCCAGGTAACGAGACTGTGTACTTTTGGAACAAAAGTAGGTATCCTGATGGGCCTTACGATGAGAGTATTTCCAGCCGTAGGGATGAAGCAGGTATTAGCGAACCATCTACTAGAGGCATTCGTCGTTTTGTCCGCGATTATCTTAACAGTTGGCGCATCTATCACTTCCACGATACAAGTTCGTCCTCCGCGATGAAGACGACGCAAGATTTGCATGACAACCGCAGTCTGCGCCCGGACGGCTCCAACCTTGCGGCGTTCCTGTATCTGCTGCGCGAAAAGCATGAGACTTCGTATGAGTTCATTCGCGGCACAATACGGCAGATAGCGTCGTTCTTCGATGATTTCGTTCTGGAGCCGCTGGCGCTGAATGAGAACAAGCTTCGGCTCGAATGGAAGCATGTAGGCAGCGACGACTATTTCGACGCCTCTTCCCTTTCGGACGGTACACTACGCTTCATTGCGCTTGCGACGCTGTTGCTGCAGCCCAAAGATCTGCGCCCGTCGGTGGTACTGCTGGACGAACCCGAATTGGGAATGCACCCCGCCGCAATCGGCTTGTTAGCGGCGATGGTCAAGTCCGTTTCGGTGGAAACGCAGGTGATTTTGGCGACTCAGTCGCCCACGCTGGTGGATCATTTCGAGCCGCAGGATGTGTTGGTAGTGGACAGGGTAAAGGGCGCGACGGAACTCAATCGCTTGAAGAGCGGTGAGCTGGCGGTATGGCTGGAGGACTACAGCCTTGGCGAATTGTGGCAAATGGGCGACCTTGAGGGGCATCCCGTCGCATCATGGAAAGAGAGCCAGCGGTGAGTCGACTGCTTATCCTAGTTGAAGGGCAGACTGAGAAGGGCTTTGTTAATGAGGTTCTCGCCCCCCGTCTTTCGAGTTTCGGCGTATTTGCCAGCGCTACTATGATTAAAGCGCGCGGCAGCGGCATCGGAAGATGGGAAGGGGCGCTGAACAGGATTATCAGATTGCTCAAGCAGGATAGCGGGCAGATAGTCAGCACGATGGTGGACTACTACGGAATGCCGCGCGATTGGCCGGGGCGTGCGTCAGCGCCGCCGGGCGGGGCTACGCCATCGCAGATAGCCGAACCGATAGAACGGGCGATGCTTGCCGCCGTTGGGCGTGATATGGGCGGCGATTTCAATCCAAGCCGATTTGTGCCGTATGTGATGATGCACGAATTCGAGGCGATGCTGTTCAGCGATTGCGCCGCGTTCGGGGACGGGATTGGGCGCTGCGATTTGGCAGACGCATTTAAGGCAATTCGCGCTGAGTTCGCCACTCCGGAGGCGATAGACGATTCGCCTCAACTCGCGCCGTCCAAGCGTATTGAGGCGCTCATGCCTCTCTATCGGAAGCCGCTGATGGGTTCGCTGGCGGCGCAGCGCATCAGGCTTGCTACTATTCGCAAAGAGTGTCCGCACTTTGGGGATTGGCTGGGGCGGTTGGAGCGGTTGGCGTAGGGCATTCCAAGCGGGCGCAATGCCGTAATCTATGCAGTTTGGGAGCGTGCTCTAAGCGTATTCATTGCGCGCAAAGACGCTAGGGCATTCGGGCGGGCGCTTGAAAACATACGCCGCTCAGTTATAAAGTGTATGCTGATTGGATACGGCAAGCGGCTTTCAAGCAACCGCAGGGCGCAATGGCATTCGGGCGGCGCGCGCTATGATGAAGACACATTATACGCCGACTAATTCGCATATCCTGCCGCAGACTACGGCGAGCCGCTATGAGGTCACGGCGTTTCGCGGCATCGCCTATCCCGCTTATCGCGCCGAACTGCGGCTGCTGCGCCTTCAGCTTTTGCTGATGCAGGAGTGGATCCACGAGCAGGGGCTGCGCGTGGCGATTGTGCTGGAGGGGCGGGACGCCGCGGGCAAAGGGACTACCGCGGCCGGCATTACGCACTACCTCAATCCCAAGTCGGCGAAGGTCATCGCGCAGGGCATACCCACGCCGCAGCAGATGCGAAACTGGCTCGGCAGCCACTACAAGATGCTGCCCACGCCGGGCAATATCACCATATTCGACCGCTCATGGTACTCGCGCGCGCTAGTGCAGCCGGCGCTCGGCTACTGCTCTATGCGGCAGTATAGTTACTTTATGAACCATGTGAACGATTGGGAGCGAAACGTCGTAGATGAGGGCGTGTCGCTGCTGAAGATATACCTATCGGTGTCGCGCGAGGCGCAGGATTTGCGCTTTAAGATACGCCGCGACAGCGAGCTGCAATACTGGAAGTATTCGTCCACCGACCGCAAGATGGCGGAGCGCTGGCATATGCTCACCTACTTCAAGGAGCGAATGTTCGCGGTAACGTCCACCGACTACGCGCCGTGGGCGATTATAGACTCGGACAACAAGCATCAGGCGCGGCTGAACACGATGTACTACATCCTGAGCAACTTCGACTATGAAGGCAAAGACATTAGCCTAGAAAGCCTTGAGGCGGCTCAGGCGTACACCGAGCATAGCCCCCGAAACATACTCGTAGATGGCGTGCTGTTCAGGGATATGAACCCCGAACAGGTGGCGGTTTTGGAACGGATACTGGTACATGTGTAGCGATGATATGCCTCGGATGGCCGCCGCCGGGGGGATAGTCCTGTGCGGCGGCTATGCGCTGCTGATACGCAAGCACGGGCAGTGGGACATCCCCAAGGGCAAGACGAAGAAGGGCGAGCCGCCGGAGCGCTGCGCCGTGCGCGAGATAGCGGAAGAGACGGGGTTGGACAAGGCGCTGCTATCGGTGCGCCGCCCGCTGTGCCGCTCAAGCTACATTTCCTACTACTCCGGCAAGCCGTTCAACAAGACGGTGGACTGGTTTTTGCTGGACTACGCCGGCAGTCTCTCAGATCCGCTGACGCCCGATATTTCGGAGAACATCGACTTGTGCGCCTGGATAGCGGCTGCCGATCTGCTGCCAACGATGCGGACGGCGCGCGAGTATTTGGAGGCGGTGAAGCCGGCGCTTGCGGCGGCGGTGGGGGGCGAGGGGGCTGGGGCGGCGTTGGACGATTAGGCGCGCGCTTGCCTAAACTTTCCTAAACGCAAAGGCGCAAGGGCGCAAAGGAAAGGGATTAGGCGCGCTTGCCAAACCTGTCTAACTCATCGGAATTCAGGCACATTTACCGCTTGCGCCATAGAACAAGCGCCCATATAATAGCCAGAATCGGAATTGAACGATTGCGCCGTCTGTGAATAAGGACACTCGGATGACCACCACCTCGCGCCAAGCCGAATCCAGCGCCAACACCGTGCTGGGCGATCTGCTGCAAGATATGATGCGCGGCGCTAACGTGCGCTACGAAAATACGCAGGTCATCGAAGGGCATCCGGGGCTGCGTCCCGACATCATCATCACGGACAGCCAGCGCTCGCCAGTGGTGGTGGAAGCGGAGTACATGCCCGCGCGCGCGGTGGAACGCGAAGCCGTGGATCGCTTGGGTTTGGCGGTGGTGGGCGATACGCGCGTCATAGAAGCAGCAATCGCGCTGCGCTATCCCGCGGATATTGCGGACGCTTCCGACTTAGACGGCGCAATTCGGGCGGCGCGTTTGGAATACGCCGTACTCTACAAAGACAAGCCGCGATTTCCCGCATCCGGTTGGATAAGCGGCGCGCCATCCGACCTCTCAGACCTAATTCGGCTGGTGTCCATGTCTGAAAGCGCGGTTGAAGCCGCTGTCAAGACGTTGGAGAAGGGTATTGACCGCGCCGTCGCCGTTATGGACGAAATGGACAAACTGCGCCCCACAATTACCCCCGTAATCGCGCGCCTTCTGGGTATGACCGACCCTGCCGCAACCCGCCGAATGGCGTGCGCCATTATCGCCAACGCCCTCATCTTCCACGAGCGCATCGTGGGCATGCACCCCGACTCCGATGTTCAGCCGCTCAACCTGCTATGGGGCAGCGCCGCCGATAATCCGAGATCCAAGATAAGCGCGGCGTGGGACGACATCCTTGAAAACATCAACTACTGGGCTATATTCGCCATCGCGCGCGACATCGTGAACCAACTCTCGGCGCATGACGCGGCGCAAATCCTCGAACGGCTTCGCGACACCGCGGAGAGCGTCAACGCAGGCGGCGCTATATTCGCGCATAACCTCACAGGGCGCATATTCCAACGGCTCATCTCAGACCGCGAGTATCTTGCTACTTACTATACATCACCTGAATCCGCTGCGTTGCTTGCGCGCATCGCCGTCTCTAAGCTAAATGACGTGGACTGGGCGGATGCCAAAGCCATCGGCGAATTGCGCGTGGCGGACTTCGCATGCGGCACGGGCGCGTTGCTGTCCGCCGTGTATGAGCAGATCGCCAACCGCCATGAGCGCGCCGGGGGCAACGCCGCCGCGCTGCACAAGCCGATGATAGAGGATGTTCTATACGGCTGCGATGTAATGCCATCCGCCATTCACATCACCGGCGCCACGCTGTCCGGCATACAGCCGAATGTCGGCTACGAAAACTCCCGCTTGTACACAATGCCTTATGGACGGCAACGCGACGGCATTGTGAAAATCGGTTCGCTTGAACTTATGCAGTCTTCCTCCGCGATGGCGCTATTCAACACCAATGAGCCCGCGCGGCGAACCGGCAGCAGGGGCGAAGAGACCGCCTCTCACCTCATCATAGACATACCCGACGCGGGCTTTGACATCGTGATAATGAACCCGCCCTTTACCAGAAATACAACCAATGAGGGTGAACATTCCGGTGAATTCAACTCTGCCTTTGCCGCCTTCAATACCAGTGATGAAGCGCAAAGGGCGATGAGTAGAAGAATGGCTAATTTAAGAGAAGGGACTTGCTACCACGGCAATGCGGGCATAGCGTCGGCATTTGCGGCGATAGGCGATAGAAAACTGAAGCCGGGCGGCGTCTTTGCATTTGTGCTGCCGCTATCCGCAGCTACCGGAGTTTCGTGGCAAAAATTCAGAGATATGCTTTCTGAAGGATACACCGATTTTAGTATCCTGAGCATCGCCGCCAACGGCACGGATATGGCGTTTTCGTCGGATACGGGAATCGCGGAATGCCTCTTTGTGGCGCGCAAGCGTAGAGACGGCGAAGCCAAAGAGCGCAAAGGGAGCTTCATATCGCTGCGTCAACGGCCGGGGGGATTTCCTCAATCTTACGTCATTGCTAACAGCATCGTCGAACAAGATGACGTCCGAGGAATCGAACAAGGGGCATATGGCGGCGGTTCCATATTCGTCGGCGATGAAGTTTCGGGACAAATTTCGTCCGCTACTTTCCCTTATGGAAAATCGCAGACGAAATTTAATCTTGTCAGAATTCTCGACAACGCAGTCGCGCAAACCGCGTTTGCGCTATCCCAATCAAAACTATCCTTGCCCGGAAAGCCTGCGTTCTCAGAAATTAGGATGGCTGCATTGGGCGATATAGGCAAACTTGGGCTACACCACCGGGACATAGAGGGGCCGCCGCCACGCGGCCCGTTCACGATTTCCAAAACGCTCACTACTCCACAACCGACCTATCCCGCCCTGTGGAATCACAACGCTAAGAAAGAAACTCGAATGCTTTGCGAATATGATGCAGAGCTAATCGTAAGGGATGGCATGGAAGAAAAAGCCGACGCAGTCTGGGCTACGGCTAGTCGCGCGCACTTGAATGCAGAGTTCACCTGCAGTTCTCAGGCTTTGGCGATTGCGTTCACCGAAAGGGAAACGATAGGCGGGAGTTCCTGGCCAAATGTGATATTCAGCAAAAACGAGTACGATTACGCATTCTCAGTATGGTGTAACAGTACGCTTGGCTTGGTTTCGCACTGGTGGCATTCAAGCCGTCAACAATCATCCAAGATAAGAATGACCATACGCTCAGCGGAAGCGCTTCCCATCCTAGACCTGCGCGCCCTCACCGACGCCCAGCTCGCGACGGCGCAAGAAATCTTCGACGAGTTTCGCGAGCTGGAGCTGCAGCCGGCGTATCTTGCGGACGCCGACGTCAACCGCGCGCTGCTGGATCGCCGCGTGGTGCGCGATATGCTTGGCTTCGACGACGCCGTGTATGAGGGCGTGCGGATGCTCGCGGCCAAGTGGCGCGCCGAACCGTCGGTTCACGGGGGCAAGCGGCGGCCGGCGGGGGCGAGGTTGGCGGTGTAGGGGGGCGAATGCGCCGTTTCCCAAGCGTCGCATGGGCCCCGCTTGCGCCTATCTGCAATTTTATCCAAAGCGCTGAGATGGCAAGCCGCCAACCACGCCTACCGCCGTTCCGACGCTTCTTGCGCTATGCGGGCGGCTATGTCCGTCAGCGGGGTTGCGCCTAGGTTTTCGCCGGAGCGCAGGCGCACGGCCGCGGTATCCGCCGCCGCTTCGCGGTCGCCCACTACAAGCATGTAGGGTATCTTTTGGAGCTGCGCCTCGCGGATTTTGGCGTTCATGCGCTCGCCTCGGGCGTCCGTCTGCGCCCGAATGCCCGCCGCCGTTAACTGAGCGCGCGCCTTTTCGGCGTACTCGATATGGCGGTCGGCTATGGGTATGACTACCGCCTGCACGGGCGCAAGCCATACGGGAAATGCGCCGCCGTAATGCTCTATCAGGATGCCGGTAAAGCGCTCAAGCGAACCCAATAGCGCGCGATGCACCATATAAGGCTGGTGTTCCCTGCCGTCGTCGCCGATGTATGTCAGCCCGAAGCGCTGCGGCAGGTTGAAGTCGAACTGCACCGTGGTGCATTGCCACAGCCGCCCGATGGCGTCCCGAATGTGAATGTCTATCTTGGGCCCGTAGAAAGCGCCGCCGCCTTCGTCCACGTCGAACGGCATGCCGCGCCGCTCCAATGTCTGCCGCAGCGATTCGGTCGCCACTTCCCAGCGCTCTGCGTCGCCCACCGCCTTCTCAGGGCGCGTTGAGAGCATCACCTCGAATTCGCTGAACCCCATCGTCTCTAGGATGTGAAAGTCCAGATCCAACACGCCGTTCACCTCATCCACTACCTGGTCGGGGCGGCAGAATATGTGGGCGTCATCCTGCGTCATGCCGCGCACGCGCAGCAAGCCGTGCAGCACGCCGCCGCGCTCATAGCGATACACCGAGCCGAGTTCGCCGATGCGCATCGGCAGTTCGCGGTAGCTCCGCATCGCCGTCTGGTAGTACATGATGTGGAACGGGCAGTTCATCGGCTTGAGGTAGTAGTCCTGCCCGTCCATTTCCATTGCGGCGTACATATTCTCTTTGTAGAAGTCCAAATGCCCGCTGGTTTCCCAGAGCGCGGAGCGCCCGATGTGCGGCGTATAGACGAGGTCATAGTCGGCGGCGTAGTGCTGCCGCTTCCAGAAATCCTCCACGATGCCGCGCAAGCGCGCGCCCTTGGGATGCCACACAATCAGCCCCGGCCCCGTTTCGTCGTGCATAGAGAACAGGTCGAGTTCCCTGCCCAGCAGCCGATGGTCGCGCCGCTTCGCCTCTTCTAGCCGATGCAGATGCTCATCCAGCGCCTGCTGCGATTCGAAGGCGGTGCCGTAGATGCGCTGCAGCATCGGACGGCGCTCGTCGCCGCGCCAGTATGCGCCCGCCACGCTTAGGAGCTTGAACGCCGGAATAGCGCCGGTTGACGCCACATGCGGCCCGGCGCACAGGTCTTCGAAGTCGCCGTGCCGATATGTAGAAATAGCTTCGTCCGATGGGATTTCGTCGATAATCTCGAGCTTCAGCGGCTCGTCGGCGTTCAGCGCCAGCGCTTCTTGGCGCGGGTATTCGCTGTACTCGAAGGTCAAGTCTTGGGCGATGACCGCGCGCATTCGGCGCTCGATCCGCTCAATGTCTTCGTCGCGGAAGGGCTGCGGCGCTAGGAAGTCGTAGTAGAAGCCGTCGTCGGTGGGCGGGCCGATGGCGAGCTTAACATCGGGGAAGAGCTTGGTGACCACATCGGCCATGACATGCGCCGTCGAGTGGCGGATGCGCTGCCGCAGGTCTGCCAGCTCGCGCTCTTGTGCCAGCGTCATTTCGTTATCCTCCAAAAGGCGGGCGGCGCCGTCGGTAGCGCGCCCCGCCGCTGAATTGATGGCAAACGGAAGCCTCCCGCGCTGCCGTATCGGCGAACGGGAGGCCGTATAGTCGGGCGATATTGGCGTTGTGGGCCGCCTACGCAGTTCCCAAGAGACAATCCCCTTTGCGCGCCTGTCGTGCCATCGGATCGGTGTATTTTGCCTGCGTCTATTCTAGCGATATGACGGGCGCGCGGTCAAGCGAGTGGGCGCTGTTTCGGAGTTCATGAATCCTTATCAGAGGCGCTGTTCACGGATTGGGGCTATCTTCGTGAGACAGTATATTTCTGAGAGAATGCCATAAGCATCGGCTCGCTTAACCCCAGCGCCGTATGTGTGATAGTGTTGTTGGGGACATTATACCAGCATGCAGGCGCAGAGGTTCGCCAAACCCGTTGAAATCTCTTTATCGCATAGCCCGTCTAGCCGCCGCCGCTTTGGTGTTGCTGTTCGTCCCGCTTATCGGGGGATGCGCCGATGATGGTGGCGCAGACGCCGTTCCGTCAAGCGTGGATAGCGCGCCCACTGCGTCGACTGCAGCGCCTGCGCCTGCCGTTAATCCAGCGCAGTCCGCCGCCAACCCTACGCAGTCCGCCGCCAACCCTACGCAGTCCGCCGCCAACCCTACGCAGTCCGCCGCCAACCCTACGCAGTCCGCCGCCAACCCTACGCAGTCCGCCGAGGTTGCGCCGACGGCCGCAGCGCCGATAGCGCCGCCGACCGAAACGCCGCCGCAAGCGCCCACGAATGCGCCGGCGTCCCCTACGCCTGCCGCCAATCCCACGCAAGCCGCCGCAACCGCGCTGCCCACGGCTACGCCTGCGCCGATGCCGACGGAAGCGCCGCCGCAAACGGAATCGGATGGCATTGACCGATACGGGGGGACGCTGAACCTTGTTAGTCGCAGCGGCATTCGGCATCAGGATGTTCATCGGGATGTATCGGCGGCGCTTGCGGCGTGGGGGCCAGGAATGGCGTACAGCCGCTTGATGCGCTTTAAGAGCGGCGCCGATGTCGCGCTGCCAAGCCTTGCGGTGGAGTGCGAACTTTGCGCCGATTGGACGATGGTTGACGATACCACCTTCGAGTTCAAACTGCGCGAGGACGTGGCGTGGCAGAACCTGCCGCCGGTGAATGGGCGGCGGCTTGTCGCATCGGACATCGCTTTCAGTTACGCGCGGCAGCGTGAAGAGGGCGCGCCCAATGCGCCGCTGCTGCATATCATAGACGCCGTGGAAGCGCCGTCTGATGATACGCTGCGCATCGGTATTCAGGCGGCGGACGCCGATTTTATGAGCGCGCTTGCGGACGGGCGCTCCAAGGTAGTGGCGCGCGAGGCGGTGGCGCTGAACGGCGATCTGCGCGGCGGGCCCACAATCGGTTCGGGCGCATGGGTTTTAGTTGAAACGCAGCCGGACGCCGTACACATATTTGAGCGCAACGCCGATTACTTCGAGCGGGACGCGCCGTATGTAGATAGGCTTCGCATTCAGGTTATCGCGGACGCCGGCACCGCATACGCGGCGTTTCGGGTGGGCAGCGTGGATGCGCATCGGCTGCAGCCGGGCGAGTGGGCGGACTTTCGCGAACAGCAGCCAGGCGCGTCTATGCTGGAGTACGAAGAGATTGGAACGGGGCTTGAGGTTGCGTTCAACGCCACTGCGCCGCCGTTCGACGATATTCGCGTGCGGCAGGCGGCGATGCTGGCTACGCGTCCGTGGGATGCGATAGCGGACATATGGCAGGGGGCGGCGCGGCTGTCGCAGGGGATGCCGCTTGCGCGCGCCGATTGGCGGCTTCCGGACGCTGAGATGCGCGGCTACTTCGGCGACCCGGCGCGCGCCACAAGGCTGCTTGCGGATGCGGGCACCGCGCTGCCGCTGGATGTGGTCATCAGCGTGGGGGACTTCGATGCGCCGTACCTGCGGCACGCCGAGCGCATCGCGGACGAGATGCGGGCGGTGGGGTTTGCGCCGCGGCTGGATGTGGTCAATCGGCGGCGCTTTGGGGAAGAGGTGTGGTTCGGCGGCGAATATGAGATGTTCGCAGGGCCAACGGCGCCGGTGTCATCGCCCAACGGCTATATGCTGGCGGCGCTCAGCGGCAAGGGCGCTTGGAACACCACCGGACATAGCGATGCGGCGCTGGATGCGCTGATAGAGGCGCAGGCGCAGGAATACGATGCGGATTTGCGCGCGAAACTGGCGCGTGAGGCGCAGCGGCTGGCGCTGCAGAACGGCTATCGGCATATGCCGGCGGCGGCGGTTTCGCTATGGGCATGGTGGCCGCGGGTACAAGGCTTTCATCCGAACTTCGCGGGTTTGGAGCATTCGCACTGGGCGCGGGTTTGGCTGCAGAAGTAGCGCCGGGATCGAGGCGGTTTTAGCGCAAAGGCGCGGAGACGCAAAGAAATCGCAGATGATCTATTGGGGAGAAGGCGTTTCGTCGGGGTCGTCTTCGGTGCGATTTTGGCTTTTGAGGAAGTTTTCGAGTTCTTGCACCATCGTTTCGGGGCTTGGGATCTCTTCGGTTACGGTGCGGGCGTCGTCGTAGCGCTTTTCTAGGCGGCGCACATAGTTGCTGACATCGGGCTGGCGGGCGATAACCTTGTTGACCTCTTCCTGATAGGCGTGTCCCGCAATTTGAATCTCTTCCAAATCCACGTCTATGTCTATGAGGCTTCGCAGGCGTGTGAGCAGGGCGTAGGTGACTTTGGGATCGGGGGATGTGTTGACATAGTGGGGGCAGTGTCCCCAGATGCTGGCGTGCGTCATGCCGGCTTGGGCGCAGGCGTCGGTGAAGGCGGTGTGAATGCCGGTAGGGCCTTGGTAGCCGGAGTTTTTGATGCCGAGCCATTCGGCCTTCTGCGTGAGTTCCTGCGAGCTTGCGCGGCCGGTGACGTGCGGCTCTCTGGTGTGCGGCACGGCGTCGAGCAGCGCGCCGAGGGACACGATGAGCTCGACGTGATGGCGTTGGGCGATGCGCGTGAGTATCTGCGAATAGGCGCGCCATTTGAGGTTGGGTTCGGTGCCTACGAACAGCAGCAGCGAGCGCGATTCGTCCCTAGCGGGGTAGTAGTAGAGGTCGTTTTTGGGCCATCGGATAACGCGTTCGCCGCGCGAGTCGACGCGCGAATGGGGGCGGACGTGGGTAAAGTCGTAGAACTCTTCGGGGTCGATTTCTGCGAACTTTCTTGCGTGGAGTTTGCGCACTAGAAAGCGAACTGCGCGGGTGGCGGCTTCGGCGGCGTCGGGCCAGCCGGCGAATGCCGTCAGCATAGTGGGCAGTTTGATTTGCGGTTGTTCGTGTTCTATCAGTCCGTCCATCGCGCATATTCCTCAGATCTGTATGCTTAACATTCTAGCATTACTTGCAGATATATGCCAATCTGCCGCTCAACGGAGCATTTAGCGCAAGGGCGTTACCGGCTTGAAACTTTCTAGGAAACGCCGTATTAGGGGATACTTCGCTGATTATACACTCAACTTTGTGAATACCCATAGCATCTTGCAATTGACCCCAACCGCCCTTATCCGTTAAAATCATATGCAACAAGCGCAGGAGCGTAGCTCAGCTTGGTAGAGCATCGGTCTCCAAAACCGAGTGTCGCGGGTTCGAATCCTGCCGCTCCTGCCACCGCATCCCCAAGACTGCATCGCGCATCACAATCATAAGGGTTCTCCAATTTCGGAGCGCCCTTTCTCTTTCGACGCAGTTCACGCAGTCCCGCATACACGCCGCGCGCTTGCCTTAGCCTTACGGCCACGTCCCACATTGCCATATCCACGAAAGTTCGCTCGCCCCAACCGATAGCGTAAGCAGCGCGCATTGCCCCGCGCGCCCGCCGCCATTCGTGCGGCATTATGGACGCCGATGATTTTGAGCTTCATTGCCTCGCGCGCCCGCCGCCATTCATCCCTGCCACGCACTAGCCCTGCCCCACGCCTATCCCACTACGGGGCTGCCTTGCCTAGTACAGGCAACGCCGACTAACAATCACCGCAATCGCCGCCATTTTCGAATCTAATTGTTGACTTGTATTGATACCTTGTATTACAATGCCCTCTTGGATTTATTGATACGAAGTATTGATTAGGAGAAACGCACCTTGCGAACTAAACTAAACCTTGGGATAGGCGGCATGCCCGCTATATTGATAGCGCTGATGCTTGCCATTGCCGCCGTAGTGCTGATAGGCTGCTCGTCAACCCCGACGCCCGCAGCGCCGGCGCAGTCCGTTGCCCCCGCCGTTCAGCAGTCCGCTCCCGTTCAGCCCGTCGCAACCCCAATCCCGCCGGCCGCTCCGGCGCCCGCCCAACCGGCAGCGCCCGCAGCCATGCCGGCCGCTCCCGCCCCTGCCGCTCAACCCGCCACAGCATCGGCTCGACCCACCGCAGCGCCCATCCGTCGCCCCGCCGCGACGGCAGCGCCCGCCATGGCAATGACAGAGCCGGCGGAGCCTCTGAGCATAGTAACCACCACCAGCATCATAGCCGACTGGGTGAATGTCGTGGGCGGCGACCGCGTGGAAGTGTTCAGCATGCTTGGCGCAGGCGCCGATCCCCACACCTACCGCCCCGGCGCGCAGGACGTCGTCAGAGTAGCCGAAGCCGACCTCATATTCAGCATGGGCTTGCATCTGGAGGCGGCCTGGCTCGAAGAACTCATCCATAACGCCGCCGCCGATCCCGAAAGAGTTATCGCGCTAGGCGAAGGCGTCAATCCGCTCCCGTTCCAAGCGGAGGACGACGACCACGACGATCACGCCGGCCATGCTCACGGACACGCCGACGAACACGACGATGATGAGGATCACGACGAAGATCACGCCGACGAGCATGACGAAGATGAGGGACACGACGAAGACGACGACCACGCCGACGAGCATGACGAAGATGAGGATCACGACGAAGACTCCGACGAACACGCCGATGAGCATGACGAAGACGAGGGGCACGACGACCACGACGATCATTCCGACCCGCACGCCGGCCACGACCACGGTTCGCTAGATCCGCACTTCTGGTTCGACCCGCTGCGCGTCAAGCGCGCCGTCACGGACATATCCGCGCGGCTCGCCACGCTCGACCTGAACGGCGCGCAGGCTTACCTAAGCAGCGCCCACGCCTACAACGCCGAACTGGACGCGCTGCACGAATGGATAGAGCAGGAAGTAGAGAGTATCCCCGAGGACCGCAGACTGCTGGTTACATCGCACGACAGCATGGGGTATTTCGCAGCGCTCTACCACTTCGATGTCGTAGGCACGGTCATTCCCGGCGGCACCACCGAGGTGGAGCCTAGCGCGCGCGAAATCGCGGAGCTGATTGAGCGTATCCGCGAAGTGGATGCCCCCGCCATATTCCCCGAAACCACCGTGAGCGACAGCCTATCCGAGCGCGTCGCCGACGAAACCGACGCCAAAATAGCGCCCCCGCTCTACAGCGGCGCGCTCGGCGCTCCGGGCAGCGGCGCAGACACCTACCTAGGCTTTATGCGCTCCAATGTGAACACCATCGTGGACGCGCTGCAATAAGCGCCCGCAACAAGCATCCCTCCCGCGGATGCGCGCCCTCCCGCGCATCCGCAACTCTCTTGATCGCGTCGCCGAACTTTGCAATCTTGCAACCGGCGGCGCGCTTTGAGATACAATTGACGGCGTCGGAACGCCCGCGCGCGCGGTTGCATAGGGACTGCATATGCGCGCGGCGGTGGCGCACAAAGCGAAGCGCTGAAAACGCAAAGAGCGAATGATGGACGGCAATTTCATAGGCTTGCTGCTGGATCCGTTTAAGTATAGCTTTATGACGCGCGCCCTTATGGTAACGATGCTGGTGGGCATAATCGCGCCGGCGGTGGGCTGCTATGTGGTTACGCGCGGACTCGGCTTTATGGGCGACGCCATGGCGCACGCCGTTCTGCCC
This sequence comes from Dehalococcoidia bacterium, assembly GCA_965203895.1. Taxonomy (GTDB): domain Bacteria; phylum Chloroflexota; class Dehalococcoidia; order Lucifugimonadales; family JADFKI01; genus Bin90. The sequence goes on from CBDBDI010000003.1 coordinate 2,163,197, forward strand.
GGCATGGTCATCGCCTTTCTGCTGGGCATAGCGCCCATTTGGGGCGCCGCCGTCACCGGCATAACGGTCGCGCTGCTAATCGGCTACCTAACCCACCGCACCAACCTATCCGAAGACATCGGCATAGGCATCCTGTTCGCGGGAATGTTCGCGCTCGGCTTGGCGCTCTTATCAGCGGCGGACGGCATAACCCTAGACCTGGAAAGCGTGCTGCTGGGGCAGGTCCTCGGCGTGTCCATGACCGACGTCTATATCACCGCGTCGCTCGCCGCCGCCGTGTTCGCGGCGCTGTATCTCTTTCACAAAGAGCTCGTATTCGTGAGCTTCGACCGCATAGGCGCAGAAGTGGCGGGCATACCCACCCGCATGCTGGACTACCTGCTGCTGGCGCTGCTGGCGATAATCATCGTGATTACGCTGCAGGCGGTAGGGCTTGTGCTGGTCGTAGGAATGCTGATAATACCCGCGGCGACGGCGTTCCTGCTGGTGCGCCGCTTCGCATCCGCAATGGCCGCCGGCGCGTGCATCGGAGCGCTGTCGGCGGTGTGCGGGCTGTACATGTCGTTCTACCTAAACCTGCCGTCAGGCCCGGCAATGACGCTGGTAGCAACCGCGCTGTTCATCCTAGCCGCCGCATTCAAGCGCCGGATGGCATAGCGCGCTATTCTGCGAGCGTTGGCGCATAAGCCGATGCCGTCGATCTTGCGGGAATGCTAGGCAGTTCGCTTGCGCGCGTCGGCGCATCAGCGGAGCCGTCTATCTTACGGGAATGCCGCACAGTTCAATGTCAGGCGTCGGCATATCCGATAAAGCCATCGATCTTTCGGGAAATGCCGCGCAGTTCACTTGCGCGCGTCGGCGCACCCTTCGCAAATGATATGAAACTCCATCCGATGCCCCACAATCTCGCCCGCCATATCTTTGCCGATAGAGCGAATCAGCCGCTCAATGGTGGCGGCGCTGAACTCGCCCACATTGCCGCAGTTCACGCAGACCGTATGATGATGATGCTCAATGCGCGCGAGGCTGTACTTCGGCGTCCCGTCCGGCAGCGCCACCTTGCACACAACCCCGGCATCCACCAGCAGTTTGATAGTGCGATACACCGTCGCCCTGCCCACCTTAGGCAGTTCATAGGCGATCTCTTCGGCGGTGAAGCCGCCCTCTTTGCGATCAAGCAGGCTAACGATATTGCGGCGCGGCGCGGTAACGCGATAGCCCTGATCTTCCAGGACGGAAATCATATCCGGTCTCGACGGCATACTCACGGCGGCAATCTGCTCCAAAGCGGCGGCGCGCTTTTCTCTAAATCCCCGATTTCAATAGAATACCCGCCGTAGCGCCGATACGCAAGTTTAAGCGCGCTTTGGCAATCTCGCTTCTTTAAGTGGCATTCATTGGGTTTCGGCTTATGGCAATGCGGCGCGCTCAAAGTCTGTGGGCAGTTTGGCATATAATTCCCTTTCGTTACGGAATCCACGCCGTAGTTGGCGTATTCGCGCATGCTCATTGGAGAGGCATGAGTCGAGTTCTTCGATTTTGCCTGATGAGAATATCGGCAAGCATATGCCCACGAAAAGGGTTGCGCGGGGGGGGGGGGTAAATTAGAATGTTTTAGATGCAAAGATAGGCGCGCTATGGCTACCAATCACACCTTGACTTTGATTATAATACCTAAATATAATTCATTTCCAAGAATTGACATGTATTCGGAGGAGAATTTGCCATGCTACGAAATGGTCTCCCTGTAATGAACTCTAGGGGCAGGCTGTACGGCTTGTTGGCGATAGCGGCGGCGGCGCTTATGCTGTTTGCGCTGATTGCAGGCGCTAACAACGCCTCCGCGCGAACGTCGGCGCCTGAATGGTCGGATGCGCTGCACACGGCTACGACCACGTCGCCCGTTATGCCAATAGGCGCGGGCGGTTCTAATAGCTGCCGACTGGAGCCGGATGGCACGGCGACATGCTGGGGACAGGACGACCAGGGGCAATCTTCGCCGCCTGAAGACGACACCTTCACAACCCTAGCCGTCGGCGAGAGCCATAGCTGCGGGCTGCGCGCGGACGGCACGGTGGCGTGCTGGGGCAACAACGACAATGGTCAAGCAACGCCGCCGGCAGGCGAAACCTTCACAGGCATAACCGTGGGCGGATCGCATAGTTGCGGGCTGCGCGCGGACGGCACGGTTCGTTGCTGGGGCAGCAACTCTCACGGACAGTCAACGCCGCCCACTGCTGGCGCAACCACCACGTCTCTATACGGCGGTCAGCCCTTGCAGACGGCAAGCCTGACATTCAACTCCGTAAGTGCCGGCGATGTCCACACCTGCGGCGTCCGCCCGGGCGGCGCAGCGGTGTGCTGGGGCAGTACCAGCGACGGGCGCACGACGCCTCCGTCGGGCGAAACTCTCACAGCCGAGTCCCTAAGCGCGGGCAAGGATCATAACTGCGGACTGCGCGATGACGGAACTCCGGTGTGCTGGGGCAGCAACGCAGACGGCCAATCAACGCCTCCGTCAGGCGAAACGCTCACTGCGCTAAGCGCCGGCGGCAGCCATACCTGCGGACTGCGCGGCGACGGTTCGGTGCGCTGCTGGGGTAGCAACGCAAACGGCCAATCAACGCCGCCCACGTCAGGCAGCTTCACATCCCTGAGTGCCGGAATCAGCCATACCTGCGGACTGCGCTCGGACGGGGAAGTGATATGCTGGGGCAATAACAACGCCGGTCAGACGGCGGTGCCGCCCAGCACTCCTACGCCGACGCCCACGGGATCGACTACGGCATCGCCCACGCCCTCGGCAACCCCCGGCACGGTAGCCGAGAGAGTAACCGGGCTCGAACGCGAAGTAGGAACGCTAACTCAGCTCATCAGGGATCTGAGGGGCATGATCAATGATCTGATCGCCAGAGTGGCGAGGCTTGAGGGATCGCCGGGGATAGAAGTGCCTACGATGACGCCAACGGCGACGGCTACCGGACAGCCGACGGCGACGCCAACGGCGACGGCTACCCCGACGGTAGCGGCGCACTGCATCCACAAGATGGGCTTGGGATGGCTCACCGGCACATGGCGCGAGGGCTGCGAGTCTAGCAAGACGCCTACAAACGCAGAGACGGGAACTCGCTACGCGCGCTACTACACATTCACGCTGGACACGACCTCAGATGTAACCGTTATGGTCACATCCGACGACGTAGCCAACCCGTACACCTATCTGCTCCGAGGCGTAGGCAACCACGGCGCGGTGGTGAGCGAGCACGCAACGCGAATATCGCAGCGCCTGCAGCCGGGCAACTACACCATCGAGGCTACAACCTACAACCTGAGAGCAACCGGCGACTTCACGCTCACGCTGGACATAGCGCGGCGCTAACCGCGCCCTAACTCAACAACAACGCTCCCGTTCCCTACAGCAGTCCGTTGTGGGGGACGGGAGCGTTTGCTTCGAACAATGTAATCGGAGCAGTCAATATGCGATTTACTTGCACAGTGCCAGCGCGCGGGACAAAGGGCGTATTAGGTTGCGTATTATATTCAAACGGATATAAAATTAGCCTAACTTTATACATCAAAGCGCGCTTTGCGCCATCCGGAGAAAACAATATGCGATTTACCCGCTCCCGGCATACGCCTTCCAAATCCGCGCTATACTTCCTCACAGCGCTCATCGCGGCGGCGCTGCTGTTCGCAATGCTGACGACCGCCGATAACGCAAGCGCGCAGCAGTCGGACGGCGATAACGCCGCGCTAATCCCGACGCAACCGCCGGACTTCGTCCCGCCCGTCCCGTCGGAGCGCGCGCCCACGCTGGGCAACCTGGACTATACGCTCTCGCAGCTAGCCTCGAGCGTGCAAGGCGGCTACTCCACGGCGCACGCCGCGGCGTCCCAAGCGCCGATATACGCCGCCGATTCGATCGCGGTTACCTTCTATCTCAACGGCGATACCGCCTCGCTGCTGGCGTTTCTGCGCGCCAACGGCGGCGATCCGCGCAACATCGGCGACGACTATGTAGAGGCGTATGTTCCCGTAGATATGCTGGTGGAAGCGTCGGAGCGGCCGAATGTGGTGAACGTGCATGCGATAGCGCCGCCGCAGTCGAACAAGGGCAATATCACCAGCCAGGGCGTCGACGCGCATTTCGCAAGCACTTGGCACGCCAACAACTACACCGGCTCAGGCGTCAAAGTGGGCGTGATAGACCGCGGCTTCGAAGGGTTCAGCACGCAGAAGGGCGTAGAACTGCCTGAGAATGTAACGGCGCGCTGCTACGCCGCCATCGGCACATACAGCTCGCTGGTTTCGGACTGCGAAAGCGACGGCGTACACGGGTTGAGCGTGGCCGAAACGGTTCTTGACATAGCGCCGGATGTAACACTCTACATCGCGAACCCAATATCGACCGGCGATCTGAAATCCACGGTTGATTGGATGGTGGCGCAGGGCGTAGACGTCATCAACCACTCGCTAAGTTGGACGTGGGGCGGTCCCGGCGACGGCAGGTCGTACTATTCCAACGACCCCATTAGGAGCGTGAACGCGGCGGTCACCGGCGGCGCTATGTGGACGAATTCCGCGGGCAACCACGCCCGATCCACATGGTTCGGGTCATTTACGGACAACGACTCCGACAGAACGCTGAACTTCGACGCCGATAGCGAATCCAACGGCGTTTCCCTTACTGCGGGACAGCGGTTTATAGCGCAGCTTCGCTGGGAAGGGACTTGGGGTTCGGCCGACAAAGACCTCGAGTTGATCCTGTACTATCGCGGCACCGAAGTCGCATCCAGCCGCGGCTGGCAACGGGGAAGAAGCGGCAATATACCGTATGAAAAGATAGTGTACACGCCTACCACAAGCGGATATTACAATCTTGTCGTGTGGCAAATAGGGCAGGACAGCCATCCGAGCTGGGTGCAGCTTCAGGCGTTCACGGGCGAATCGCTGGACATCTACACATCAAGAGGCAGCATTCAAAACCCAGGCGAGAGCGCGAATTCGGGCATGCTCGCGGTGGGCGCCGCGCGTTGGAATACCACAAACGCCATTCAGCCCAAAAGCAGCCGCGGCCCCATGCCCAGCGGCAGAGTCAAGCCCGACATCGTAGGCGCGGACTGCACCAGCTCGATCGCCTATGCGTCCGGCTGCGGCACCAGCATCGCATCGGCGCATGTAGCGGGGCTTGCAGCGCTGGTCAAGCAGCGCTTCTCCACTTACACGCCCACGCAGCTTGCGTCCTACCTCAAATCCAACGCATCGGCGCGCGGCGCTGTCCCCAACAACACATGGGGCTACGGCTTCGCCCGGCTGCCCACGCTGTCGGTTCCGGCAACGCCCACCGGCACGCCCACCGCGACTGGGACGCCCACGCATACGCCCACGGCTACCGGCACTGCCACGCCGACCGGCACTGCCACTCCCACGGGAACGCCCACGCCGACGGATACGCCCACCCCCACGAATACGCCGACGGTAACGGGAACGCCGCCCACCGCCACGCCCACGGTGACCGGCACGCCGCCTACCGCCACGCCCACGCCAACGGATACGCCCACGCTTACGCCGACTGCCACGAATGTTTCGGCAACGGACGAACCTACGCCGACGCGCACGGCAACCCGTGTGTCCGGCGCGGCAGAACCCACGCTCACGCCGACCGCAACCAACGTGCCCACAGATTCAGGAAATGTTCCCGGCAGAGTAGCCGAACTTGAAGGCGAAGTGAGAACGCTGAAAACCGAGATGGGCGCGCTGAATTCGGTTATAGAATCGCTGCGATCGCTTATCAGAGCGCTGACCGGCAGATTGGACGCGCTTGACGGCGGCTCATCGGCGCCAACGCCAACCCATACGCCCACGGCGACGAATACGCCGGTGACCTCGCTGGATCCCACGCCCACGCCCACGAATACGCCCATGGTTACGGTTACGGTTACGCCAACCGCGACGTCGGTATCGGCGCTGGCGCCGGGCTGCATTCGCAGCATCAGCCTAGGTTGGCTCACCGGCACATGGAACGCCGACTGCCTGTCCAACAGGGCGCCGCCCACCGCAAAGAACGGAACCCGCTATGCGCGCTTCTACACCTTCACGCTGAACGCGCCCTCAAGCGTAACCGTTAACATCACATCCAACGATGTAGATAACACATACCTCTACCTGCTCAACGGCAGTGGCAGGGACGGCTCCATAGTGAACCGGGGCGACACGCGGATAGACGAGCGCCTGCAGCCGGGCACATACACCATCGAGGCAACCACCTACGACCTGGAAACGAGCGGCGACTTCACGCTTACCTTCGGCGTCGCCGGGCTTTCGCGCATACGCTAGGCGTCTCTGCGGCGGGCGTATCGCGCTAACGCATCCCTTCCCCCAACAGAGCGGACTGCCGGGGGAAGGGATGCGTTTTGCCATAGACAGAGTTGGCGCATTGATTGCGCTGAGTGGCGCAATGCCCAACCTTTCGCATATGCGCGCGCGGCGGGGCACAGATATGGACATTTTGGTGGACAATGTCCATAATAATGTCCAACGAAATCAAGCCTGTTTATGCGTCTATCAAGCGATGGGCGAGCAGCGCCAAAGTGGACATTGGCTTGAACATTGTCCGCTTTCGCAATCTACCCACGGAGGCATTCCCCCTTGCTTACCATTGCCAAGAAGTTCGCGGACGATATTATCGCGCACGCGCGGCAGGATGATCCCAACGAGTGCTGCGGCATTCTGGCGGGCAGCGCCGACGTGGTCTGCAAGCAGTATCGCATCACGAACACGGTGGCGAGCCCGGTGCGCTATCTGATGGATCCGCAGGAGCAGCTCAACGCTATGCTGGACGCAGAGCGCAACGATTGGGATGTGATGGCGTTCTACCATTCGCACACGCACAGCGCGGCGTATCCCTCGCCCACGGATGTGCGCATGGCGCAGCAGAGCGGCTGGCTTGGCGAGGATGTGTACTACATTCTGGTGTCGCTGGAAGACAAGGCGAATCCGCATATCCGCGCCTTTCGCATTCAGCCAAACGGGGACATCCAAGAGCAGCCGTTCACCCACGACGCATAGCCTTTTCACGCCGTCGTCGTCGTTCTCATCCGCACGCTATGGGATAGCCTAACCGAAAGTTTTCGCATCGGTCATCAGTGAGAGCGTTCTGCGCCCTTGGCGTTATGTCATTGTTGTGCCATTGAGGAGGAAACGATATGCGATTTACGCTTCCCGCTATAAATCCCAAGTGCCCGCTTCACATCCTCGCAGTCGGCGGCGCGGCGGCGCTGCTGCTGTTCACACTGCTGACAAACGCCGATAACGCAAGCGCGCAGCAACCCATCGGCGGCACGGCTACGCCCACTTCCGCGCCGTCCGAAATCGCCGCGCCCGCGCAGTCCGGCGAGGATCCTGGTCCCAGGCTAACTTCGCTAGAGGTACTCGTCAGTCAGCTGCGGGCGTTTGTGGCGACGTTTGAGAGCAGGTTCGCGCGCATAGAGAGCAGACTGGAGGAGCTGGACGGCGAAGCGCCGCCAGAGGCGACTCCCACGCCAACCGCCACCGCCACGCCCACCCCTACGCCAACCCCCGTGCCGTTCACGTCCATAATCGCCGGCGAGCAGCATACCTGCGGACTGCGCAAGGACGGCTCCGCGCTGTGCTGGGGCAACAACGAATATGGTCAGTCAACGCCGCCAGCCGGCGAAACCTTCGCTTCGCTGGCCGCCGGCTGGGATCACACCTGCGGACTGAGCGCTGACGGCTCGACGTCGTGCTGGGGCGCAGACCTATCCGGCCAGTCGACGCCGCCATCCGGCGAAACCTTCGCGTCGCTGAGCGCCGGCAGATCGCACACCTGCGGCTTGCGCGATGATGGGACGGTGGAATGCTGGGGCAGCGACCGATACGGCGAATCCACGACTCCGACTTTCAATCAAGACTTCACGGCGGTAAGCGCCGGCGGCTATCACACCTGCGGGTTGCGGGACAACGGCTCGGTGGTGTACTGGGGCGATAACGAATTCGGTCAATCGCAGCCGGTGCAGCCGTCTCAAAGCTTCGCATCCATATACGCCGGCGAGTTTCACACCTGCGGGTTGCGCGCTGACGGCTTGGCGATATGCTGGGGCGATAACTCATTCAATCAAGCGAGCGCGCCTCCGTCTGGGGAATTCTCTGATCTGAGCCCCGGCGGCTATCACACCTGCGGACTGCGCCGGGACGGCTCCGCGGTGTGCTGGGGCGCAGACCAACATGGTCAGTCAACGCCGCCGTCGGGCATTTTCGCGTCCCTAACCGCCGGCAGGAATCACACCTGCGGACTGCGCTCAAACGGCTTGGCGGTGTGCTGGGGCGATAACGAACACGGTCAGTCGACTCCGCCATAGGAATGCAAGATCTCGCGTTAAGCCTTGCGGTTTTCACGCCTGCGGGTTGTGCGCTAGGGCGATAACGAACACGGGCTAATCAACGCCGCCGTCGATTGGGGACGCTAAATGCCCCTCGCCGGCGGCGCTCATATCTGCGAACCGCCTAATCTCTCTTGCCCGTCCAAACCGCCGCCTGCCTTATGCGCGCGCCGCCAATCTTGCCGCTAACCTTTCTGCCGCTATGGGCGTTTCATATTGCGAGCGCTCAAACCGAAGCGCGCGCGGCGCAATCCCAATCCCAACTGCGCCGCGCCGCTCCCAAACTTGGAACGGGACGGCGGATGTTTTGTCTGTCGCCCGTATCCCAAAGTGGTTAAGGCAGTTTGAAGAAAGGGAGAAGCAGTCTTGAAGACTAAACTGATAGCGGCGGCGATTGTGGCGGCCGTTCTGGTTAGCGCCGGCGTAATCGCCGGGATAAGGGCGAACACATTCGACGGCGGCGTCCCCAACGTAGAGCGGCGCGCTATGCCTGCGAACAGCGCCGCAAACCCGCAGCCCGACGCGGCAGAGATAGCCGACGCGCGCAATGGGCGCATCCCCTACATCGGCATTGCGATTGCGAGCGTCCCCGAAGACGATGACGCAGCGGACGACGGCGATGATGACGCCGCTGAGAACGGCGACGGCGCGCTCATCGTGAAGGTGATGGCGGGCAGTCCGGCGGATGGCAACCTGCAAGTGGACGACGTCATCACCGCATTGGATGGCGACGCCATAGACGGACCGCGCGATGTAGTGGCGATTGTGCGCGACGCCGAGCCGGGCGATACGATTGTGTTCAGCGTTAGGCGCGGCGATGCCAATATGGATGTCAGCGTCACCGTGGGCGCGCGCGCGGCGGACGATCTCGCGATAGCCAAGCGCGGCTACTTCGGCGGCGGCGGCTTTGGCGAACACGATTACGATGATGACGGACTCGACGGACTGATACTCTCCGAGACGCGCCGCCAAACCGATGAGGGCGTGATGACCGTGCGCAAGGCGGTCGGCACGGTGCAAAGCGTAGATGTGGCGCGCGGCGTTCTCAACCTGCTGCTGGCGGACGAATCCGAGACGCTGTCGTTCACCATCAACGAAGACACCAAAGTGCTAATCAACCGCAGCGGCAGCCTCGGCGGGTTGAGCGCCACCGAAACAACGCTGGTGGTGGAAGAGATCGACGCCGAGGGCGCGCGAAATGTAGAGACGGTGGCGCAGGGTGATATGAACTTCGGCATGCAGGGGTTGCGCAATAAGGATTTCGGCGAGCGCGGCTTCGGCTTCACGCATCCGTTCATGTTCGGCGAACGGGACTTCGACTTCCCGCGCTTCGACTTTTTCGACGGCGACGCCAAGCGCAAGTGGCACAGGTTCGGCTGGGACGACGACCGTCGCAGCGGTGAGCGTTACCACCAAGACAATGGCGGTGACGACGCATAACGCTGCCCGGGATGCGATGGCTGATATGCGCGTGAAGTACGGCCGCATCACCATAAATCGGGGCGAGCCCACACGCACGGACAAGCGCGGCCGGTAGAGCGCCATGCGCGCCACACGGGCGGGCTGCGAAACGAATACGGACATATCACGGCGGACGGTTCCACGCGAACCGCCCGCCGTTTCTTTGCGCGAAAACGCATGAGAGGCGCAACGGCTACGGGCTATGCGCGAAAATAGCCGAAATCATAACCCGAATATCCGTGCGAATTAGCGAAAGGTTTGATAGGATATATGAAATTGGACTTTTCTTAAACTTTGCAAACGCAATTCGCAAACGCACGGAGCCGCCATTGTTCCCACAACACACCCCGCCCGATAATGATGTATGGATCGCATTCGATCTGGAAACCACCGGACTTGACGACGCCAAGGATGCCGTAATAGAGATTGGCGCGATCAAGTTCCAAGACGGCAGAACGCTGGACACATTCCGAACTTTCGTCAACCCGATGCGCCGCATATCGCCGTTCATCAGCAAGCTGACAGGTATCACGCAGCGGGATGTGGACACAGCGCCGCCGTTTGAGCGCGCCGCCGCCGAGTTTCTGGCGTTCATCGGCGCAGCGCCACTTGTAGCGCAGAATGCCTCGTTCGACGTCGGGTTTCTGCGATCCAACGGCGTTGAGCTCGCCAACCCTATCATCGACACCTACGACCTCGCCTATACGCTGCGCCCCGATATGCCCGGCTATTCGCTGGAGGATATGACGCGGTATTTGGGGCTTGAAAACACGGCGCCGCATCGGTCGCTGGGCGACGCTTGCGCTACGCGGGACGTATTCCTGGCGCTGCTGAAAGAGGCGTATGCGCTTGACGCCTTCACGCTGGCGGCGCTGCAGCAGCTGGCGCAGCGCTCCGGCTGGCAGCTCGGCTATCTGCTGGACGGCATCGCGGCCAACCCGCGCCGTCGGCTCGCCGCAGCGCCTATGCCGTCGCAAGCCGCTGTGGGCGTGAACGGGCTTGACATACGCCAAATCGGGGACAGGCTGCGCTCCGACGGCGGGCCGCTGCGCGCAAAGGAACGCATCAGCAAGATAGACGCCGATATTGTGGGGGCGCTGCTGTCCGATAACGGGGCGCTGTCCGACGCGCTGGATGGCTTTGAGGAGCGCAGCGAACAGGCGCAGATGGCGAAGGCGGTGGCAAACGCTATCAACGACGGCAGGCGCATCATCATTGAGGCGGGCACGGGCGTGGGCAAATCGCTGGCGTATCTGCTGCCCGCCGCGCTGTACGCTATGGCAAACGGCAAGCGCGTGGTGGTGTCCACCAACACCATCAACCTGCAAGAGCAGCTCATCAACAAGGATGCGCATATTCTGGTGAAGGCGCTGCGGGGGCTTGACAAGGCGGCGGCGGGACGGCAAGACGATGGCGGCGACAGCCTGCGCTTCACGCAACTCAAGGGGCGCGGCAACTACCTATGTTTGCGCCGCTGGAATCGGATGCGCGCCGATGCTGATCCGAGCGTGGATGAAGCGCGGCTGCTGGCGAAGACGATGGTATGGCTGCAGTCCACCGCGAGCGGCGACCGCGCCGAAATTAACCTAGGGCATCGCAGCGCGGCGGCGCCTTGGGATAGGCTGTCGGCGGAGTCGCGGGCGTCTTGGGGTTGCATGAGCCAAGAGAGCGTGTGCTTCCTGCGGGCGGCGCGCGAAAGGGCGGCGGCGTCCCATCTGATAATCGTCAACCATGCCTTGCTGCTCGCCGATATTGCCGCCGAGGGGTCTATCATTCCCGAATACGATGCGCTCATCATAGACGAGGCGCATCACATAGAAGACGCCGCCACGAATCGGCTGGGCTTCGATCTGACGCGCGCGCGCTTTGACGAACACCTGCAGTCGCTGAGCGGCGACGGCGGATTGCCAAATCAGGCGCTAACGGCGCTTCGCACGGCGACGGATTTGGCGCAGAGCCGCCGCGACGCTTTGCAGAGCGCCGCGGACGAAATCGGCGCGCTGCTGCCGCGCTTGCGTCCATTCCTGACTAATCTATTCACTCGACTGCAGGGCATAGCAGAGGGGGCGCAGGGCGGCAACGCCGCATTCGCGCAAACGCTGCGGGTTACGCCGGCAGTGCGCTCGAGGCCGGATTGGTCGGACGTCGAGATTGACTGGGAGAACGCAGAGCTTGCGCTTGCGGAACTGGATCGGCTGCTGGCGCGGTTGGAGGGCGCGCTGGGCGATTTGGACGATGCGGGGCTGCTGAACTACGATGCGCTGCGCGAGGATGTGGGCGGCGCGCGTGAGACGGGCGAATACCTGCGCGGCAGACTGAAAGAGTTCGCGGTCAGTCCGGATGAGGGGACGATATATTGGCTTTCGGTGTCTGCGCGACGGCGGGAGTTGTCGATGAACGCCGCTCCGTTGAATGTGGCGGATGAGCTGAACGAGCGGCTGTTTTCGCAGAAGCGCAGCGTGGTGATGACCAGCGCCACGCTGACCGCCGACGGTTCGTTTGGGCATATCGTAGAGCGCACCGGCTTTGCGGACGCCGATGAGCTGCAGTTGGGATCGCCGTTCGACTATCCCAAAGCGGCGGCGCTGTGTCTGCCGACGGATATGCCGGCGCCCAATTCGCGGGCGTACAACGCCGCCGTGGATAGGGCAATCATAGACGCCGCGAAAGCCGCGGGCGGGCGCACGATGGCGCTGTTCACCTCATACGGCGCGCTGAGGCGGGCGGCGGCGGGCATCGGGGACGAACTGCAAGCGCAAGGCATATCGCTGCTGACGCAGGGGGCGGGCAGTTCGCCGGATCGGCTTGTGCGCCGCTTTATGGACAACCCAAAGGCGGTTTTGCTGGGGACTGCCAGCTTCTGGGAAGGCGTCGATCTTGCCGGCGATGCGCTGAGCGTGCTGATAGTGGCGCGGCTGCCGTTCAGCGTGCCGACGGATCCGGTGTTCGAGGCGCGCTCCGAACTGTATGACAACAGCTTCATGCAGTACGCAGTGCCGCAGGCGATATTGCGGCTACGGCAGGGCTTCGGGCGGCTGATACGCACATCGGACGACCGGGGCGTAGTGGCGATACTGGACAGCCGCGTACTCAGCACGCGCTACGGGGGGGCGTTCTTGCGATCGCTGCCGCCGGCGAGTCAGCGGAAATGCCGCTTGGCCGAACTTGGGGATGCGATACGGGGTCATTTGGGTTAGGATTTTTGACGCAAGGGCGCGGGGGCGCAAAGGGGGATAGAGTTTTTGACGCAAAGGTGTAGGGGCGTAAAGGGGTTTAGGGGTAGGGTAGGTTCTAGGATGAAGCCGCCGAAAAGGCAATAACTTGCGCGCGCCATAATTCACTTCCTAAGAGCGGCACAAGCGATGGACACACTTTCGATAGAGGCGCATCCTCTCATAACTGCGCCCTCATCCCCCTTTGCGCCCCTGCGCCTTTGCGTTAGAATTCCATTGAACACACCAATGAAATCCCAAAAGGCGAGGTGCGGAGAATGCCAGGCTACGATGAGATTGTCAGCCGAATTGCGGCGTGTACGCTGTGCAGACTGTCGGAGAAGCGCAATCGCACCGTGCCCGGCGACGGCTCGACCGCCGCCGACATTATGTTCATCGGCGAAGCGCCCGGCTACTACGAAGACCAGCAGGGCTTGCCATTCGTGGGCGCGGCGGGCAAGTTGCTGACGGATCTGCTTGCGGGCATAGGCTTGCGCCGCTCCGACGTCTATATCACCAATATGGTCAAGTGCCGCCCGCCCAACAACCGCGATCCGCTAACCGCCGAACTGAACGCCTGCGCCGCCTATCTCGACCGCCAAATCGCGCTCATAAATCCCAAAGTCATCGTTACGCTGGGCAGGTTCTCTTTCGGCAAATTCTTCCCCGGCCTCGCCATCAGCCGCGAGCGCGGCAAGCCCCGAATGTGGAACGGCAGGATGATTTACCCGATGTATCATCCCGCCGCCGCGCTGCATAACCCCAACCTCAAGCCCGCGCTGGAAAACGACTTTCGCAATCTGCCCGATCTAGTCGTAGAGGTGATGGCAATGCCCGACGCTGCCGTCAACCTGCCCCAGGACGACGCGGAACAAGCCGAAACCGACGACGCCCAATCCCAGCAGCAGCTGAGCATGTTCTGATGAAAGCGCCCGCCACCCGCGCTATAGCATGCCTGCTTGCGCTTGCCCTGAGCGCGCTCTACGCCGGATGCGCCGCCACTGATCCGCCGTTGCCGCAGGCGCCCTTCCCACTCACCGCTCCCACCGCGTCCGTTGCCGCCACAGCGCCCGTCAGCGCCGCCGATACGCCCACGCCGCAGCCGTCGGACGTAGGCACAGACACAGACGCGCTTGCGCTCGCCATCAGCGTAGCGCCCATCCCGCAGGGACTGCCCGCCTACAACCGCTCCGATTGGCGGCACTGGATTGACGCCGACCACGATTGCCAAGACGCCCGCCAAGAAGCGCTCATAGCCGAGTCCCGCGCGCCCGTGCGATACGCCCGCCCCGACCGATGCCGCGTCTCGTCCGGGGACTGGTTCGGCCAATACACCGGCGAGCGCTTCACAGATCCGGGCGATCTCGACATAGACCATATGGTGCCGCTCGCCAACGCGCACCGATCGGGCGGCTGGCAGTGGTCAAAAGACCGCAAGCGCGATTACGCCAACGACCTATCGTATCCCAACCACCTCATAGCGGTGCAGTCGTCGGCGAACCGACGGAAGGGCAGCAAAGGTCCGGAAGACTGGAAGCCGCCGCGCCGCGAATACTGGTGCCAATACGCAACCGATTGGGCTGCCGTCAAGCAGGCTTGGGGATTGACCGCAACGCAGCGCGAAGCCGCCGCGCTCCAAGAGATGCTCACTACTTGCGAACAACCGGCCACGCTGACAATCGTCGCAGTCGAAGATCCGCCGCAACCGCCCACGCCACCCCCGGCCGCGCTCGAAGGCGAAGCGCAATCGCCTTCGACCGACGTAGAATTGCGCTACGACCCGCACGGCCCCGACCGCGATTGCGGCGATTTCCAAACCCACGCGCAGGCGCAAGCGTTTTATGAAGCCGCCGGCGGCCCCGCCCAAGATCCACACCGACTCGACGCCGATGGCGACGGCATCGCCTGCGCTTCCCTACGCTGACGCTCACGCAACACAATGCAATGCGCCAACCCCGCCGCACTAAGCCTAGATAACTCCCGTTTGGCGCAAGTGCACAAGTTCCTGCTTGGAATAGCCCAGCATATCGCCGTATATCGCGGCGTTGTGCTGCCCTAGCAACGGCGCTGCGTCCACCCGCCAGCCGCCGTTTCCCGCTTTGTACGGCCCAGTGGGATGCTCCAATCTGCCGGCGGCGGGATGCTCTACGGTCTCAAAGAAACCCCGCTCGCGCAGGTGTCCCCAACCAAGTATGTCCTGCGGCGCGGCTACATAGGCGAATGCAAGCCCCAAGCGCTGCGCCCGCTCGAAGATGTCGTGCTTATCGTGCCGCATCAGCCACGGCAGCATCAGCGCGTCCAACTCGTCGGCGTTGGCGGCTCTGCCGGCGCGGTCAGCGAAACGCTCGTCGGCAAGTTCCGGGATTTGCATCAGTTCCGCCATCGCGGGCCACTTGTGGTCGGGCCCCGCAATCACGCCCACATAGCCGTCCCTGCACGGATACGGCCCCCACGCCGCGCGCCCGTAGCCGCGATTGCCCGTGCGCCGAAAGTTGCTGCCCGTGTAACTATACTGGCTGAGGGCGTTCTCCAAGATGGTGGCGAGATATTCGGATATGGCTACATCTACATGCTGTCCCTCGCCCGTCCCGTCGCGATGCCAAAGCGCCGCAAGAGTCCCCACGAATGCGTTCTGCCCAGCGCCGTACTGCGCCAACCGAACCGCCATTCCCAGCGGTTCGCGCGCAGGATCGCCCGTGATGTACATCAAGCCGCCCAGCGCATAGAGGTTGATTTCGCGCGCGGCGTAATTGCGGTACGGCCCCGTCTGTCCGAAGTTGGATATAGAGGTCATTACCAGATGCGGGTTGACGGCGGCGAGGCTTGCGTAATCCAGCGCAAGGTTTGGCATCACGCGCGGGCTGAAGTTCTCGATCAGTACATCCGCCCACTCCACAAGGCGGCGCATAATCGGCGCGGACTCGGCATTCTTGAGGTTGAGCGTAACGGATTTCTTGGATGCGTTGAGATACAGAAACAGGGCGCTCTTTTCGGCGTGGGGGAGGTCGTCAAGGAACGGGCCTATGCGGCGCGCTGGATCGCCTACGCCGGGGCGCTCTACCTTGATGACATCAGCGCCCTGCGTTGCCATAAGCCGCGTGGCATACGGCCCGGCTACATAGCGCGTCAGGTCAAGAACCTTTAAGCCGTCGAGCATGCCCTTGTTCGTTCCGCCGTCCGTATCTATGGCTTGCCCCTCCCTGTTTTGCGCCCGACGATCGCCGCCGCGCCTATCCGTCTTGCATTGCCGTTCCCGCTATCGGAACGCCTCATCGAACGTGTTGGAGAGGCTTTCGTAGGCGTCGGCGGCGCGCTCCAGATCCTTGCCGGCGCGCTCTAGCGTGTCCGATGTGCGGCTGACTTCCCTGCTGATGGCGTCCGCGGCGAGGTTCACATCCTCGCCGGCGCGCTCAAGCGTATCGGCCGCGCTGCCTACTTCCTTGCCGATATTCTCGGCGGCCGCTCCGATAACGCCGGCGTTATGCCTGAGGCTTTGGGCGGCGCCGCCAAGATCGTCCACAGCGCTAAACACATTCGCAGAGTTCACAATCATTATGACGAGCAGCGCATTGGCGAGTATAAGCAGCAGCGCCAGCAATGAGCGAACTGACCACTTCCAGAGCGATTCGGCGTTCAAATGTCATACCTCTGCGCGGCTTTCGTCGCATCTGCGAAAGCGTCGGATGAGCGATAAGGCGGTTGTGGACGGGTTGCGCCGCTGCGTACACGTTGCTACTGAATGGGTATCACGGCGCGCTTGTGGGTGGCGACGGCGATGCGCTTATCGCCTTCATGCGCCTCAATCGCGTATGTGAGGCGGTTGCGGTCAATCTCAGTCAGCTCCACTCTGACGACGACCTTGTTGCCTACGGGCGTGGGCGCAAGGTGGCGCAAGCCGTCAACCGCGTAGCCCACGGTGGTATGCGCCGGCGGCATAAACGGCTCCGATTGCCGGATGCAGGCGCCTTCCATCAGTCCCAGCAGCGCCGGCGTGGACAGCACATCCGCGCCCTCTTTGCCCATTCGGTTGGTGGTATGTTCCATCGCAACCTCAATTTCCTGCTCATATCGCTGCCCTGCCTGAAACTTGTCCATTGTCATTATAGGTTTGCCTTTCTGCATGAAATTTTCTGTTTGAAAGTTGAATTAGAATTGGGGGTTGCAGCATCTAACGGCGCAAGCGATTGGCGCCGCGCCGCACTGCGTTTTATATCCGCCTTGCCTGTCGCAAGAACAGGGTTTGCCGCCTATCCGTCGCAATCGGAATGCTACTCCTGCGGGTTGCCGTTCTTGCGTAGCTCCGCCGGCGTGGGCTCGTCGAAAGGCTCGCCTTTCTCATACGATTCCTTCATCCGCGCTATGTAATCCAGCCACATCGCATCGCTCTCTGCCTGAGCTTCCGCCTTGCCGCGCGCCTCACCCTCAGCAATGCCCTGAGCCTTGCCCTGAGCAACGCCTTTGGCTATGTTCTTGTCTATGACCAGCTGCACCAGCCAGTTGTGAACCATCCTGCGCGTCGATTCGTAGCCAATCATCGCACTGCTACTCCTGCGAATTGCCGTTCTTGCATAGTTCCGCTGGCGTAGGTTCGTCGAAAGGCTCGCCCTTCTCATACGATTCCTTCATACGCGCTATGTAATCTAGCCATATCGCATCGCTCTCTGCCTTGCCGCGCGCCTCGCCCTCGGCAATGCCCTGAGCCTTGCCGCGCGCCTCACCCTCAGCAATGCCTTGGGCAATGCCCTGAGCCTTGCCCTGAGCGACACCCTTGGCTATGTTCTTGTCTATGACCGGCTGCACTAGCCAGTTGTGAACCATCCTGCGCGTCGATTCGTAGCCAATCATAAAGCCTGCCACTCCTTGCATCACTACAAGCGTCGCCAATATGGACGGCGCTATCGCTTCGCCTGCGTTTATCAGGACGAACCTGCTGGAGTCGACCGCCCCGTAAGGCGCTCGTCCCCACGACCAGAATATCGTAAGCGACAAAGTCGTTAGTATGAACACGGAAGCGTAAGCGGCGTGCATTCCCTCAGGAACGCTCATCAGCGCCTCGCGCTTGTCTATGTCCGACGCCGTCTCTTCCCGCAGCCGCTCGCGCATCATCAGCGGCAGCACCACCGCAAACGCAAGCAACGGGTATATCACCGCCGCCAGCAATCCTACCAGCGCCGATACGGCCGCTATCCCAGCACTCTTCAAGGCTACCATACGCTTCAACTCACTTCCAGACGTCCGCGGCGCGGCGCTTATGCGCTCTTATTCCACGCTTTGGCGTAAGCATACCAGGTGCTGGGCTTTGGGTTGCGCGCCGATTTGGCGTGCGCGCTAATCGCCGCGCTAGAAAATCTCAATGCGCTTGAAGGCTTCGGCGTATGTTGCGCCAATCTTCTTGCCCAGTTCGGCGTAGCGCGTGCGCGCGCGCACCTCGCGAAGCTCCCATCCCTGCCCCACTTGGCTGCGGTGGCGGCTGAGCGCGTCCAACTTGGCGTCGAATGTGTCCGTTACATCCAAGAATGTGTCCGGATCCAGGGATCCCCACAGGTATATTTCGCGCGTCTTGTGCGGCTGCAAGCCCTCGACTATATGCTCCGGAAAGGCGAGCCTATCGCGCGAGTATGGGAATACGCAGTTGAGCGTAACGCGCCCGCAGACATAGTGGTCTTCGTGGCGGATGTAGGGGCGATTGGGGTCGATGGTAAGCACGGTTTCGGGCATATGCGTCCGAATTTGGCGCGAAATCTGTTCGCGCAATTCGTATGTGTCCGCGAGATGCTGGTCGGTGTGGCGCAGAAATACGACTTCGGACACGCCCATAACTTCGGCGGCTTCTCGCTGTTCGGCTTCCCGTATCGCCGCCAGCTTCGCCGACGTCATCTCAGGGTCAGAGCTTCCCTTATCGCCGTTTGTGCAGACGACCAGCACTATCTTGCGCCCCTGCGACGCCCACTTCACGATGGTAGCGCCCGCGCCCGATTCGGCATCGTCCGGATGCGGCGTAACCACCAACACCGGCGTCCCGATGCGCGCGGTACTCTCAGACTCGTCCGGGTTGGGATACGGCGCAGCGTCCGTCTGCGGACCGCGGTTTTCGTAAGAACTGGATTGCGTCATCTATACTTCTGCCCTCCGATTGCTGATAGCCGATTGCCTACGGATGAAAGCCGAAAGCTCGCTTATCGCCCTTTGAACACGGGCGTGCGCTTTTCCTGAAACGCCTTGATGCCTTCAACGGCGTCTTCGGTGCGCTGCAGGCGGCGGTTGACGATGCCCGCGAGCCGCACCCTGTCTTCTAGGCGCATGTTGGTGCCGCGCACCGCAACCTCTTTGATGGCGCGCATCGGCAGCGGCGCATTCTGCAGCAGCTTCTGTACGATTTCGTCGGTCTTCGCCATAAGCTCAGCGTGCGGCACAACCATATTGACGATGCCAAGTTCCAGGGCGCGTTGCGCGCTGATGAGATCGCCGGTGAACAGGAACTCTAGCGCAAAGTTCAGCGGGACGCGCTGCGCCAGCATGCACGGGCCGCTCACCGAGCCGATGCCGCGCTTCGCCTGCGGCCAGCCGAACTGCGCCTGTTCGGATGCGATGCGTATGTCCGACGCAAGCGCTATGCCGCCGCCCTGCGCGAGGCAGAAGCCGTTCACCGCCGCGATTATCGGCTTGAAGATTTCGGACTGATACACATACAGGTCTTCGGTGGAAATCTCAGGGTCGTAGAGCGCATCGCTTCTGCCGGACATTGACACAAGGTCGTGTCCCACCGAAAAGGCGCGCCCGTTGCCCGTGATGACCGCCAGCCATATGTCCGGGTTGTCGTTGACTTCGTGTAGCATCCGCCAAAGCTCATCGCGCATCGCCACATCGATGGCGTTCAGCTTATCGGGCCTGTTCAGCGTGATATAGGCTGCGCGCCCCCGTACTTCGTACTCTACAACCGCCATATGCTTCCCCCTAATTGCATGATTGCATGCTGTATATCATTGCGTAAGTGCGTAGTTGTTGGACATTATCGGCATAGCGTTAAGCGCACGGCAGAGCGCCTAATCCGCCCATTGGACGCCCGCCGCGCAACCGAAAATATAGCATAGCGCCGCCCGTATTTACAATTTAGACCGCCGCCGCCATCTACTTGCTTACGCCGCTGAACAAAGACGCGCAAAGACTAACGGCGCCGCTTAACCTTGATACGGGCGCTAACAATCGCTACACTTGATAGGTGAGGCTTTTCGGGCGCATATTTCGCATATCTAGCGGCGGGCGCAAGCGGCGCGGATGCCCAGGACGGCAAAGACAAATCAGACGCAGTGATGAATATATGAGCGCATCTTTAACATCCGTAGCGACTATGGCGGAGCGCAGGGCGCTGATGAAGCATCTGCAAAAGCGCTTTGCGGCAAGCCTGACGGTGTACGCCGTGCTGCTGGCGTCGGGCGCGGCAATCGTCAGCTCCATAAACTCGCCAAGCATCACGGAAGACCCGGTGCGGTTGACGGGAAGCGCGGCGGCATTCCAGATTTTGGGCGCGGCGGCGTCCACTGCAATCGTGTTCTATTGGCTGACGCGCTGGATCGGCGGCCACGCCGAAGAGTCGCGCATACTGCCGCTCTGGTTGGGGCTAGGGCTTGCTTTCGGCATAATCACCGCCTTTCTCACCGGGGCGGTCTTTCCGATTTCCACCGCCATCAAATTCAACCTCGAAAACTTCCTCTCGATCGGCGTTCTCATAGACGATCTGATAGATGGATTGTTCAAAGCGCCGCTCAGTTCGTTCCAATACGGCGTTCTGGCGCTCTACACCGCGTTTGTGGCGGGCATATTCTACGGCGTGGGCGGCTGGGTGATCGATATGCTCAACCGAATGGCGTATCCGCATCAACAGCCGGATCCGTGGCTCGAAATCGTGGGCGATTGGTTGCCCTTCACCAAGCGCTGGGCGGCAGAAGCGGCGCCGTGGCTGTCCGTGGTCGGCCCGTGGATGGTCGCAATCGCGGTGGGCGGCTCGATGTTCCTGTTCTCCCTATTCGGCCCAATCGAGTTTCTGGCAAGGTTTAGGCTAGGATAAAAAGCGCTAATGCCGCATTCCCGCCCGCTCATTCGCATGCCGCGCGTCGCGTTGCAGCGTATCGCCGCGCTGCTGTGCGCGCTCGCCGTCGTCGCGGCGCTCGCATGCGCCGATACGCCGCTGCCCGTTCCTACGCCCACGCCGTTGCCGTCGTCGCTGCCGCCCACTCCGGCCGCCGTACAGCCCGCAAGCGCGCCGCCCATGGTCCGCGAGGGCGCAAAGGGCGATGAGGCGAGCAGCGAACCGCGCAGTCAAGGCGTGGGCGCAAGACGCTATCAGCCGCGCGGCTTCGCAGACGCGAATGTGGACGACGTCGTCCCCTTCACCGATATTGCGGCGCAGGCGCTGGGCGATAACGCGTCCGTCGCCAACGATCTGCCGGGTGTGGCTATCTTCGACTACGACCGCGACGGCGATATGGACTTCTACATCACGCAGTCTATGGGCAACCCCAACCTGCTGTTTCGCAACAACGGCGTCGGCGGGTTCGACGAAGTGGGCATGCAGGCGAGGGCGGACGCTACGCCAAGCAACAGCACCGGCGTAGTAGCCTGCGATGTCAACAATGACGGTTACCAAGATCTGTACATCAGCGCGCAGGGCATCGTGGGGGACGGGTTGGACTTTGAGGCGGCAGCCGAAAACGCCGAACTGCGCGCCGCTATTAGCGACCGTCTGCTGCTCAACAACGCCGACGGCGCTTTCACGGACATCACCGCCGCCGCATTCGGGGACAGCGCCAATGCGCGCACCGGCACAAGTCCCGCATGCGCCGACGTCGACCGCGACGGCTGGATAGACATATTCGTCGCCAACCGCTCCGATCTTGACAATGTGCATCCCGGCGCGCCCACGCGCGGCAACCTGAATATGCTCTACCGCAACAACGGCGATCTCACATTCAGCGAGATTGGCGGCGATGCCGGCGTGCGCGGCGAACAGGTGGTTACTTGGGCAACGCTGTTCTTTGACTTCGACGACGACGGCGATCCTGACCTGTGGACGGCGGACGACGGCGGGCCGCTAAAGGTGTATCGCAATGACTCCGTGGACGGCGAAGTGCGCTTCGTGTCCGTGGAGCGCCCGATGGGTTTGGAGACGCGCGGCAACTGGATGGGCTTTGCGCTAGGGGACTACGACGGCGACGTCGACCTTGATGTGTTCGTTACCAACATCGGCTATCATCCCAAGACGCGCCCGCTCGCGCTGGGCGGCGGCGATAGCGGCGATTGCAGCGTTCAGCAGCAGCTTGAGCTTTCCACCTGCGCCCACTACTTGCTGTCCAACGGCGGCGTTATGTGGGTGCCGCGCTTGGGCGAAGTGGGCTTCTTTCCCGACGCCGCGGGCGCGCTGTCCATAATCCCAAGCCGCGTTATGCCGCCCGATTCCATCGATCCGCTGAGGATTAGGCTAGATTGGCGCTTGCCCACCGGCCTAGCCGCCTACGATTTCGGCTTTGGCGCAGCATTCTTCGACTACGAAAATGACGGCGATCAAGATCTCTATTGGACGGGATCTGCGCTGGGACGCGGCGAATCGCCCGACGGCAGGATATTCCCCGCCGCCGGCAGGATGCTGCGCGGCAACGGACAGGGCGAGTTCCAAGACATCACAGTGGAGGCGCGTCTGCTGAACATAAGCGGCGTGGACTACGGCGTATTGGACACCGAAAGCGCCGACTTCGACCGCGCCGCACAGCGCATAGACACCGCCTATCACGAAAACGGCAAGGGACTTGCGAAAGGCGATCTCAACGGCGACGGCTACATCGATCTGATAGGCACGAACAGCGCCGGCAGCGTATTCACCGGCGTGGGCGATGAGATTGGCTACGCCGAGGGACCCACATTCGTATGGCTGAACGGCGGCGGCGGCAACAACTGGCTCACGCTGCGCCTCAAGGGGCGTATGGCGGTGGACGGCACTGGCAGCAACGCCGACGCCATCGGCGCGCGCGTATTCCTGACAACCCGCAGCGCAGGCGTCGAGCGCACTCAGATAGGCGAAGTAACCGCAAGCTCAAGCTTCCTATCGATGAACAGCCTTGACCTGCACTTCGGGCTTGGGGACGCAAAGAGCGCCGATGAGATAACGATATTCTGGCCCAGCGGCATACGGCAGGTAATCGGCAATGTGCCGTCCGGTCAGGTATTCGAGATAACCGAACCGCCTCAGCCGTAAGCGGGATGCGCTTGTCGGACGAGCAAGGGTAGCACCGGCGCTTGCGGCAAATGGAGCAATTAGAGGGCAGCGCTATATCAAGCATTCAGCCCGTCGAGTGTGTTACCATCCAAATAGTCCACGCTCCATTCTCAACTGACAGGCATTGTCCACGCTACATAAGAACCTATCGTATGATTGTCTGCGCATAAAAGAGCCTATCGCATGCCCTTCGAAGATGCCTTTCGGCCGTTCAAAAGCGAAAGCTATGAAGCCCCACTCTATTCAAACTAATGCGCTCATTCATTCTACCCCCCCCCGAAGATATGTTCGCTTACTGCGAGTGGCGGCTTGGAACGCCTTGTTCATTATCTCAGGGTTGCTTCTGATTGCGCTTGCGGGGGAGGCGTACTTTCGGCTCACAAAGCCGTTTATAGAAAATAATATCCCTGTTCAGTTCGTCGATGGAGTTGGATTTATCCGCAAGCCCAACGCAGAACTGCGCCATGTGGACTGGAAAGACGATTTCTGGGTAATTTCGCGCACCAACAGCCAAGGTTTTCTCGACCGCGAGCCCGTCAGCCCTGAACGCGCCGCCGCCGGTTGCCACATAGCCTTCATCGGCGATTCCTTCGTAGAGGCGACGTCGGTGCCTATCGCCGATAAGTTTCATGTGCGTCTGGAAGAGGCGACGGCGCGCGAACTGCCGCATTTGGCGATTACCACTCAGGCTTACGGAATAGCCGGCACCGGTCAAATCAATCAGCTTCCGTTTTACGACGAATACGCCAAGCGTCTGCGTCCGAAGTTAGTAGCGCTGGTCTTTTATTCCAATGATTTCCTCAACAATTCAAATGCGCTGATCTCGTTAAAGCGCGGCATGGATCCCGACCGAATGCCATTTGTGTCCGCTCAAAAAGACGCCCGCGGGAATATAGAATTGCGTCCGCCCGACCCTGAGTCCAAGCGCTTCCTGCTGCCAAGATTGCCCGAATCGCCGATCCCCTGGCATGAGAGTGAGTTGAAACGGCTGATTCGGGTTTCATACTTCGTTAGATGGCTGGATACGAAACATTCGTTTGAGTTGATTCGCTCTAAAATAGGCGCATCAACTAACGCTGATTCCCTCCAATTTAAGGCGTGGGCGGATATGATAGCCGAGCGTCCTTGTTGCGCATCGCTGTTGGACGGCTGGCGTCCCATTAACTGGCATTCTGTAACCAATACGATATCGGCGGAGTATCTACCGCCCGTCTTTGAAGAAGCGCTGGAATACACCGCTTTCGGCATAGATCAGTTCAAGCGTCGCGCCGACCGCGATGGCGCGAAACTTGCAATCCTGGCAGCGACCGAGGACATGGGAACGATGGGAGACCCTCAGTTCGATCGCCTAAACGCTATTGCCGAGGCGCGCGGCATTCCCATAATCAGCTGGTACGATTACATCATAAGTCAAGGATATGACTACTGGGACGGACAGTGGCGCAGCGACGGACACTGGAACGCCACTGGGCACCAGTGGACAGCGGAAGCCGTTCTGGAATGGCTGAAAGAGAACCAAGATGTGTGCGACTGAGCAACGGCCTCATACGGCATTCGCAAATTGATCTCTATGATATTGAGTGTACAACCCGCGAAGCATCCGCTAATACAGGTTTCTTAGAAGATTTCAAAGTGATATGATAAGCGTTGCAATGTGGGAAAATTGATTCACAAACCTTAAACTTCACATTATCGATTAACCCCTAGATTAACGCCTACTCTAAAATACCCTAGCCGCCCACTGACAACCGCCTGCCGATATGTTCAAAATGCTAAACGCTCCGTCGTTGCTGCTCAACCGCGCGTGGTTTCACTACGCTTGGGTGATAGTGGGCATACTGGCGCTTGTGCAGATGGTGGCGCTGTCCATCAACTTTGCGGGCGGCGTGCTGGTGGAGCCGCTCGCCGACGGAGACGGGCAGTTCGGTTTCAGCTACGCAGACATCGGCGGCTCGCTGGGGCTGTACTACCTGGTGGCGGCGCTGTTCGCGCCCGTCGCCGGCTGGCTGGGCGACCGCTACGGCGCGCGCAATATGATGGTGTTGGGCGCAGTATCCTACGGCGCGGTGATGATCCTGGTGGCGTACATAAGCGCGCCGTGGCACCTGTTCGTATCATTCGGCATTCTGCGCGGCGCGGTGCAAGCCATATTCATGGTGCCGCTAATGGCGGCGGTGTCCACCTGGTTCAGGCGCAGGCTTGGGCTTGGAACGGGCATACTTTGGGCGGCGGCAGGCATCGGCCCCGGCGTAATGTCGCCGCTGCTCGGCAGCCTAGTGCAGGACTTGGGTTGGCAGGCGATGTTCATAGGCATCGGCGCAATCGCGGGCGCATTCATCCTGTTGCTGGCGATATTCTTCCGCAGCGCGCCCGAGGATATTGGCGCTCTGCCCTACGGCGCGCGGCGCAGCGAATCGCAGGGTAGCGTCCCCGCCGATATGATTAAGGTTCGGACGAAAGTCTTCAACAAGCATGTGCGGCGTACCAAGGCGTTCTGGAATCTGCCCGCCATTCACGGGCTTGGATGCGCCGGACACGGCATCGTGCTGGTGTTCATCGTCCCCATAGCGATGGCGCAAGGAATGACGCTCGTCAACGCCGCTTGGATACTCACCATAATATCGCTGGTCAGCATACCTAGCCGCTTCCTGACGCCCATTCTGGCGGAGCGCTACGGCACAAAGACGATTATGGCGACCTGCCTGATGATACAGGGATTGACCGTCATCTACCTGTTCTTCGCGCAAAGCGCATGGGAGTTCTACCTGTTCGCGGCGTTGTTCGGCATAGGGTTTGGCGGCGAATGGACGGGCTATTTGGTAATCAACCGCCAATACTTCGGCAATGGGCCTATGGGCGGCGTGTATGGCTGGCAGATGTCCGGGGCGCTGCTGGGACACGCCTTCGTGAGCTGGGTTGCCGGCTGGATGGTGGATCAGACGGGTTCGTACAACGCCGTAATCGCGCTGTCAATCGCAATGAGCGTAGGCGGCGCTATCGTAACGATGATGCTGGAGCCCACATCGCGCAAGATCATCGACGACTGGGAAGCGGCGCTGCCGGATGAAGCCCGTCCGCGCGCCGCGGGAACGGCGGCCGCAGGCGGCGATTAGCGCATCCCCGCGTGGGCGGGGGAAATTCGCGCTTGTTGAACCTATGCGAAAAGGGCGCGGGGCTATCCCCAATTTGGACTGGGGAATTCCGATTAGATAATAGCGCAGGCTGGCGCACGCCGCGTTAGCCGGGGACGCCGGGCAGTTCTATTTCGTCGGCGAAGTGGCAGCTTGCCAAGCGGCCGGGCGCAACCTCTACAAGCGGCGGCTCTTCGGTTAGGCAGATGTCTTTCGCAAACGGGCAGCGGGGGTGGAAGTAGCAGCCGGACGGCGGATCGGCGGGGTCCGCTACTTCGCCTTCCAGCACCATCCCGCGCGAGCGTATCGCAGGGTTGGGCACCGGCACCGACGACAGCAGCGCCTGGGTATATGGATGGCGCGGCTGAGTGAAGAGTTCCTCCGTGGACGCCACTTCGACTATCTTGCCAACATACATGACCGCGACGCGGTGGCATATGTACTGCACAACGCTGAGGTCGTGGCTGATGAACAGGTAGGTTAGGCGAAGCTCTTCCTGCAAGTCTTGCATAAGGTTGAGTATCTGCGCCTGCACGGACACATCCAGCGCTGACACCGGTTCGTCGGCGATGACAAGGCGGGGATTGACCACCAGGGCGCGCGCAATGCCGATGCGCTGGCGCTGGCCGCCGCTGAATGCGTGCGGATAGCGGCGGGCGTAGTCCACGGACAAGCCCACGCGCATTAGCATTTCTGCTACCCTGTCTTCAAGTTCCTGCCCGCGCGCAATGCGGTTCACGCGCAGCGGGTCGGCAACCACGTCGAACACGGTCATGCGCGGGTTCAGCGACGCGAACGGGTCTTGGAATATGAGCTGCATCTCTTGGCGCAGCAGGCGCAGCGTTTCACGGTCGGCGGCGGCGGTGTTGACCAAATCGCCGTTGCTCATAGTGAAGGTAACATCGCCGTCGGTGGGCTCAATGGCGCGCAATACGGCGCGGCCGGTGGTGGTCTTGCCGCAGCCGCTTTCGCCCACAAGCCCGAAGGTTTCGCCTTCCACCAGCGCGAAACTGACGTCGTCAACCGCCTTCACATAGCCGGACACGCGCCGCCATATTCCCGACGTTATCGGGAAATGAACCTTCAGTCCGTCAACATCCAGTATTCTTTCGCTGCCGTTTGCTTGCATCGTCATTCTAAAATCCCCAAAGAAAGTTTGGGTTGCGCGTCGCCGGCGCTAATCGCCGACGGCGGTTCGGCGGCCGTTGATAGACGCCATAGTTTCATCGTCGTACAGTAGGCAGCGCACGGTGCGTTCATCATCAAGCGCAATCTGCGGCGGCTCCACTACATCGCACACGCCGGGCATCGCCTGCGGGCAGCGCGGGTGAAACGGGCAGCCGGGCGGGCGGATGAACGGCGGCGGCACCGTGCCGGTGATTGCGGTTAGGCGATCAGTCTGGCGCTGCCGTCGGAGCTGCGGTATGGACTTGAGCAGTTCCTGCGTGTAGGGATGCTTCGGGCTGCTGAACAGCGTGGCGGTGTCTGCGCGCTCCACGATTTTGCCCAGATACATCACGATTATCTCTTCCGCCATCTGCGCCACCACGCCGAGGTTGTGCGTGATTAGCATCATCGCCATTCCGAATTCGCGCTGAAGCTCCGCCATAAGCTCCAGGATTTGCGCCTGAGTGGTGACGTCCAGGGCGGTTGTGGGTTCGTCGGCGATGAGCAGCGTGGGGTTGCAGGACAGCGCCATCGCAATCATAGCGCGCTGGCGCATGCCGCCGCTCAGGTTGAACGGGTAGGCGTCCACGCGCGTGTCTGGGTCGGGTATGCCCACTTTGCGGAGCGTTTCGGCCGCGATGCCGCGCGCCGTTTCCCGGTCGACGTCTTGATGCAACAAGATGCCCTCGACTATTTGGTCGCCGATGGTATGCACCGGACTGAAGGACACCATCGGCTCTTGGAACACCATTGTGATGTCGGAGCCGCGTATTCGGCGCATCTGCTGCCCGTCTTGGGGGAGGGACTGCAGATCGACGGCGTCTTCGTCGCCGGAGTCGTCCGGGGAACGGTGATATATGATTTCGCCGTCGATTGTGCGGCCGGGCGGGCGCACGATACGCATAATGGAGCGCGCCAGCACGCTCTTGCCGCAGCCGCTTTCGCCCACCACGCCTAGCACTTTGCCGCGCTCTATCCGCAGGCTAACATCGTCCACCGCGCGCACTTCGCCTTCGTCGAGGTAGAAGTAGGTTTTCAGGTTCTTTATGTCCAGCAGCGTTGAGTTGTTCGCCTGCAAGAGGTTCACCTTTTAAGGGTATTTGTTGGTTTTGAGTGAAGTAATGATATACCTAACTCACATCATCCCGTCGCAAGGCAAATTCGTGGTCAGTGAGATTCCAGCCGCCTCGATTATTGGGTTGTGTGCATCTCTGAACGCGCCCTTCAGTATGAAGCTTTACAAGCACACCTGTAGTGATTGCGTCATTCATGATGTCGACTTCACCCCGGTCACGAAAAATGCCTGCTCTTCGGCTAATGTCTGCTGGACCTATGCAGTCTCCTTCATGCTTGGCTTCCAGCAGGACGTCCAGAACTGCTTCTTCCAGATAAAACTGCCCCATGCGGGCGTGTTGCTTCGGACGAATTCCGCTCATTTATCGCCTCCTTCAACCGCTCTTTGGCTATTGCGACGAGGATTTTCCGTCGGCACAGTAGTAGCCGTCGATCGAAGTCTGGTAGGCGCCTATTGCCACGTTATTGCCTTTAGGTTCTGACGGCGTAGGGGTCGGCGGCGTCGCGCAGGCCGTCGCCCATGAAGTTGAACGCCATAACCGCTATCAGCACGAATACACCCGGTATGAGCAGCCACGACGCCTCTGCCACCGCTTGCAATGTCTGCGCCTCAAACAGCAACACGCCCCAGCTTATCGCCGGCTCGCGCAGTCCCAAGCCTAGGAAGCTCAGCGATGTTTCGGCGATGATGATGCCCGGTATGGCAAGCGTGGTAGCCGCGATGATGTGGCTCAGGAACGAGGGCAGCATATGGCGGAACACGATGCGGACTTCGTTTGTGCCGTACAGCCGCGCCGCCAGCACGAAGTCTTCTTCGCGCATCGCGAGGAAGCGCCCGCGCACTTCGCGCGCAAGCCGCGTCCATTCTATCAGCGATATGATTATGGTTATGGCGAAATAGACGCGCAGGATAGACCAGTCGCGCGGCACGGCGGCGGACAGCGCAAGCCATAGCGGTATTGTGGGGATGGCGCGCACGAACTCAATGACGCGCTGTATTATCGTATCGGTCATGCCGCCGCGCAGTCCGGAAAGCCCGCCCAGCAGCGAACCTAGGAATATGTTCAGCGCCACACCCACCAAGCCGATGGACATTGACACGCGCGTGGCGTACATCACGCGCGAGAACATATCGCGCCCCATCCTGTCCGTGCCGAGCGGATAGAACGGCTGCGGCGCGGCGCTGGTGTCGACATCCAAGCCGAACAGGTGTATGTTTGACTTGAATAAGCCGAAAAGTTCGTATTCGTAGCCGCGCACAAAGTATTGGATGGTGTGCGTCTGCTCCGGATCCGTCTGCCACTCCATTCCCAGCGTTACGGGATTGCGCTCGCCCTTCAGTCCGTTGACGTAGGGCAGCGCGGGCGTGAAGCCGTTGAATATGTGGATGCGCTGCGGCGGTATGAAGGTTCGCTGCGCGAATTCGGCGCGCGGGTCGTGTATGGAGAAGAACTCCGGGAAGAGCGCAATCACATAGAACGCCAGCACGATGATGCTGGATATTACGGCGATGCGGTGGCGTATAAAGCGCCACCAGATCAGCTTCCACTGCGAGGCGATGTAGATCTGCTCGTCTTCGGACGGCCTCTGAATCGGGAGCGCTTCGGTTGTAGCAGCCATAGGCTAAGCTCCAATTCGGATACGCGGGTCCATCATCGCGAGAATGATGTCGGATATAAGCACGCCTATGAGCGTCAGCGTGGTTAGGATAAGCACGATCGAGCCCGCCATGAACATATCCTGCGACAGCAGCGCGCGCAGCAGCAGCGGGCCGATGGTGGGCAGGCTCATCACCGTCGCCACGATGAGCTGGCCGGATATGAGGCGCGGCAGTTCCAGTCCGGCGGTGCTGACAAACGGGTTCAGCGCGATGCGCACCGGATACTTCAGCACCACTTTCCATTCGGGCAGTCCCTTGGCGCGCGCCGTCTCGACATAGGGCTTGTTCATTTCGTCAAGCAGGTTGGCGCGCACGATGCGGGTGAAGCGCGCCGTGCCGTCCGTCCCTAGTATCAGCATCGGCACCCACAGGTTGGACAGCATGTCCACCACTTTGCCGCCGCTCCACGGGGCTTGTATGTACTCTTCGGAGAATAAGCCCGTAACTTTGATGTCGAACCAGCTGAAGGCGAACCACATCACCACCAGCGCTATCATGAAGTTGGGCGTTCCCACGCCTAGGTATGACAGGAAGGTGAAGAAGTAGTCGATGACGGTGTACTTCTTGACGGCGGACAGGATGCCGATGGGGACGGCGAGTGTCCAAGTGAAAATTATCGTCGAGACACCAAGCACCACGGTCATCGCCAAGCGCTCGTTGACAAGTTCGGCGACGGGACGCCTCCACTCGATCGACAGCCCCAAGTCCCACTGCAGGATGCCCCAAACCCACTTGAAGTATTGCACATAGATGGGGCTGTCAAGCCCGTACTGAGAGCGCAGCGCCTCCACTTCGCTTTCATCCGCCAGCTCGCCCGTCGCCTGCATCTGCGCTATCAGGTCGGTCAGGAAATCGCCCGGCGGCGCTTGTATGATGGCAAACGCCACCACCGACATCAGCGCCAGCATCGGAATGAATATGAGAAGCCGTTTGATGATGAATTGGAGCATGCCGCTCACTCAATCCTTGGGCTTGAGTTGGTCAGTCCGTCCGCGGATATGCGGGCGGATAAGTTATCGGCAGCGATAAAGTAGGCAAGCAGGGATGGGGATAGATACGCCGTTCCGCCGCAGACGCCCGGTGTCCGTTGTATGGATACGCCTATGGACGCGCCGCGGCGGGAAGCCTGCAGGCGGGCGGCCCGCCGCCGAATGCGCATCGGCAAGCCGCCCGCCTAGGATAGCGTTATTGGGAGTAGTACCACTGCTCCGGGAAGCCGGTGTTCGGCGTGCGCAGCGGCCAGTCGTTGCCGGCGCTGTCGGGCACATTGTTGAGCTCGTTGTTCACGACCACAACGCCTTGCACCATCGGGGACAAGCCCACGATGCCGATGTTGTACTGATTCTCCACGATTGTCTTGTAGATTTCCTTGCCCAGCGCGTTGCGCTCCGCCTCAGGCAGACCGGGGCCGCGCTTGTGCATTTCCAGCAGGTCTATGGATTCCTGCGGGCATTCGAAGGCGGTTTCGCCGTCGGGGTTGATGAGCCATGCGGCGCAGCCGGGTCCGTGGAATGTGCCGATGCCTTCGGGCGCGCGCTTGCTGATTGAGCTGAAGGTGAAGCCGGCGGTGTCTTCGTTCCACACCATAACCGCCCATTCGTTGGTCTGCCAACGCGTGAAGTGCAGGCTGCGAGTCGTCACATTGACATTCGCCTTGACGCCCACCGCTTCCCATGCGCGGCCGACTACCTGCGCGGCGTCCGGCCATGTGCCGAATGCGTCGGTAACCGTAACGGTCATCTCGATGCGCTCGCCGTTGTAGGTGCGGCAAGGCCCGTTGTCGCAATCGCTGGAATCGTCCTTGCCGAAAGGCGCGTCCAGCGCGTCCAGCATAGCGATTGCGCCATCTTTGTCATACTCCGTCCTGAGCTTGGCTATGTCGTCGCCCGGATAGTGCGGGTGTCCCGGCGAGGGGACGCCCTGCCGTATCTGTCCCAGTCCAAGGAACTGAATCTCTTGGATGGAACTGCGGTCTATCGCCAGCGAGAGCGCCTGACGGAACTCTTTGGTGCGTATGGCGTCGCCCGTATGGCCGGGCAGGCTCATATTGAAGAAGAACGCCACATCGGAGCCTGCGAATGTGGGCCAGGTCTTCACTGTGTAGCCGCCGTCTTCTTCGCCCGTCTTCAGCGTGGTGAACTGGTCGAGCTGGATGTGCCGCCCCTGCATATCGATTTCGCCCTGCACAGCGCGCAGCGTGCCGAGTTCGGTGCTTTCCACCAGCGTAAGCTGAATGCTGTCCAGGTAGGGGAGCTGATTGCCCGCGGGGTCAACCGCCCAGAAGTAGGGGTTGCGCTCCGACTCCACCACTTGGTCGCCCAGCGGGTTGCTGAACTTCCACGGCGCGATGGTGGGCTTGTCCGGATTAAGGTTGTACTGCGTCTTGGCGTCGTAGAACTGCGTCCAGCTCTCGAAGTTGTTCGCCTCTGCATCGGCTTCCACATCGGGGTTGTACTTGATGTGGAACTGCTTCATGTAGTGTTCGGGCGCCCACGGCACATTGCGCGTAGCGCCGTAGCACGCTTCGTCCGCCTGCGCCACGATTTCCAGGAACAGGAAGTTCGGCACGGGGAAGGTGAACTTGACGGTGTTGTCGTCCACCTTGGATATGGAACCCACTTCGGAGCCTATCTTCAGGAAGAAGGGCGGGTTGGGGTTCAGATCCGGGTTCAGGATGACGTCGTTGTACTGATACATGAAGTCGTCGGCGTTAAAGTCGTCGCCGTCCGACCACTTCATGCCTTCGCGCAGGAAGAACGTCCACTCTTTGCCGTCTTCGGAGACTTCCCAGCCTCTGGCGACGGAGGGGATGAACGAGAAGCCGTCCTGCGAGAAGCGCGCAAGGGATGCGCGGGACAGACGGAAGAAGTTGCAGCCGTCAGCCGGACCAAGGTAGAAGCGCCGCACCTTGCCGCCGTACTGGCCGATGTCCCCTAGCGGCGGGATGATCATCGGCTGGCTGGGAAGGCGCTCATGCACCGGCGGAAGCTCGCCCGCCGCCACGCGCGCCGCAAGGTCGGGAGATTCGCGAAGGTTGGTTACCACAACCTCTTTCTCAACGATCTTCTGAACCTCGACCACCTTCTCGACGGGGACCTCGATTCGCTCGACCTTTACGACTTCCTTCTCGACCTCCACCTCGACCTCTTTAACCACCTCGACTTCTCTGACGACCTCCTTTTCCACCTCCACTTCCTTGACGACTTCGACCTCTTTGACCACCTCGACAGGCACTTCCTTCTCGACGATCTTTTCCACCTCAATCACTTGAGGCTCGGCGGCCGGCTGAGAGCCGCACGCCGCCGCAAAGATTGCGCCAAGGACGAACAGCGCTGCCAGGAGCAATGCTGACCTTTTCATTTCGTTGACCTCTCCTCGATTCTCGCTATTTCGGCGGCGCAGTTTGCCGCCATCCGTTGCAACGCGCGCAAGCGCAAGCCCGCGCCTGCCGCCCGATTGTGATAATTTTAGCGAATACTAATGTAGCAATCCGCAAAATGTCAAGCGTCTCTACTTAAAAAATCAAGATGCGCGCCCAAATTTGCCTTGCGAAAGGCGCGCAGAGGACATAAGCGGGCTTGGAATGGGTTAAACGCATAGGGAAAACGCAAGAGAACCGAGAAGCCGCAAACAGCGGGGGCGGCAGGCGCAGTTCATACGCAGATTTGGCAATGCCGCCAAACCCGCGCAATTGAGCCTGCGCCCCGAACTTGCTACAATCGCGGTTAGAGTTACGCACAATCGTTAGCGCCCGCCAATGCCCACCGATGCCGCATCCCAACCCGCGATAGCCGCGCCCATATACGCCCTCGCCATACTGCTGGCGTTTGGCTTGTTTGCGGTGTTGGCGCATTTCGGCATGCGCTACGCCGTGCGCTCCCGGCGCATCAGCGACGACCGCCACGTAGTCGCACTCGAAGCGCGCATTCGCATTATCGAGGCGCTTCGCAAGCCGCTCATCGTGGCGTTTGCGCTGATAGGCGTGCTTGCCGCGCTCACCTGGCTCAATCAGACAACCTTCCCGCTATTCGCGAACACGCGCCAAATCGTGCAATGGCTGCATCAAGCGTGGCTCATAGTCATAGTGGGCGTGTTGTGCTACGCCGCCACGCGCTTGGCGCATGCGCTGCTGCGCTGGCAGCTCGTCGACAAATACGCCGAAGTCACGCCCGCGCTCAGATCGTTTGTATTGCCGATGCTCAACCGTACCATAGGCGCATTGGCATTGATCATAGGCGGCCTAATCGCGCTGAACATACTCGGCATACCCATAACGCCGCTGCTGGCGACCATCGGCATCGGCGGGCTTGCGGTGGCGCTCGCGCTATCGCCCACGCTCACCAGCTACATCGCGGGCACATTCGTAGTAGCCGAGGGGCAAATCAAGGAAGGCGATTACATAGAGTTGGACGCCGAGCGTGCCGGCTTTGTGGAGAAAGTGGGCTGGCGCAGCGCCATAGTTCGCAACCGCTTCAACAACATGATAATTGTCCCCAACAGCATTATCACCGACAGCATCGTAACTAACTACAGCGCGCCTAGTCTGGCGGTTACCGGCATAGTAACTTGCGGCGTGAGCTACGACTCCAACCTGCGGCGTGTGGAGGAAATCGCGCTGGAAATCGCGCGCAAAGCGATTGAGGAATCCGAAGCCGCCGACAAAGAGTTCGAGCCGATAATGCGCTACTTCGAGTTCGGCGATTCCAACATCGGCTTCAACTTAGTGTTTCGCGCCACAGACCGCGACGGCATGTTCGCGCTTACGCACGAAATCATAATGCGCCTGCACGAGCGTTTCGGAGAAGAGCGCATTGAAATCAACTACCCAGTCCGCAAACTGGACGTCCCCGCCAACCTGGGCTACTTGCCCATAGGACGGCCACCCGCAGACGGCTACGACGAAGCGCCGCCTAACCCCAAGCCCGCCCGCAGCGAACTCAGGCTTAGACGGCGGGCGCGCAGAAGGCGTTCCCGATCAAGGCGACGATAGGACGTCGGCCGCCCTGCCTCCCCTATTCCTGGTTCAGCGTGGGCGAGCGCACGGGCGGGCCGAACTGGTCGGGCGTCAGGCGGATGACTTCCTTATCATAGCAGACCTGCATGTGTTGAGAATACCCGCTACTCCAGCGCATACAGGCTGCCGTTCTCAGACGCAACATAAATCAGCCCGTTGGCGGCAACCGCGCTTGTGGTTAGCGGCGCGCCCGCATAGAAGCGCCATATCTGCGCCCCGGTGTCCGCGTCCACGGCGTAGAGAGCGCCGCCCTTATCGCCAATCAGCGCCGCGTCCGCGGTCAGCGTGGGCGCTGTGGCGAGCCGTCCGTCCGTATCGAATGTCCATATCACAGCGCCCGTATCGCGGTCGAGCGCATGCAAGCGGCGTTCCGCTTCCGCCACATAAAGGCGGTCGTCGGCAACGATTGGCGCGGCGACGAAACGGCTGCCAGGCAGCGCCGCCGCCCACGCAAGCCCTTTGAGCGGCGGCAGTTCTCCCAGAAATCCCCACGCCCAAAGCTGAGTTCGCAGCCAGCGCATCTGCTTCTCAAACGGAACTTCGCGCGCATGCCAGTCTATCGCGGTTGCCAAGCCTCGCTCGTCGGCGATATACACCCAATCGCCGCTCAGCGCCGGCGAACCGCGCGCGAACTTGGCGTGATAGTCCAACCGCTTCCTGCCCGTGCGCTTATCTACGATGTGCAGATAGCCGTCCTGAGACAGAACCGCCACAATCTCATTGTTAACGGCGGGATCGGCGGCGATATGTCCGTCGGTGCGATATGTCCAACGCCGCTGCCCCGTCTGCGCGTCCAAAGTGTAGAGAGCGCCGTCGCCGCTGCCGATGTAGGCGATGCCGTCCAACACCACCGGCGATGTCGCGAATATGCCGCCCGTCTGAAACTCCCAGCGCAGCGCGCCGCTGCCGGCGTCCAGCGCAAGAACGCGCCCGTCCCGCTGCCCGATGAACACGCTGTCCCCCGCAACCGCCGGCGACGAATCCACAGGCCCCGTCGATGAACGCTCCCATATGAGAGCGCCGTTATCGGCGTTCAGCGCGATGATGCGATTGTCCCCCGCGCCCAGATACAGCCGTCCGTCCACCACCGCCGGGGTTGATACAAGCGGAGCGTCCGTGTCGAAGCGCCACTTGAGCCGGCCGCCGCTCGCGGATGCGTCCGGCGCCGTCGCCGAGTGCGTGACGTCGCGCAGATACATAGGCCAATCGCCGCGCGCCGCAACCGCGCTTATACCCGATGCGGGGGGTGGCAGCGGCCTGTCGAACGCCCCGTACATATACGCCAAACTTGCGGCAACGGCTATGAGCAGCAATACGACAGCGACCCACTTCAGACGGCGCGCAAGGCGGCGGCGCGCATGCCAGCGCCCTATCAGCGCATCGGCGTCCGCCCTGCTGACCGCCGCGCTGCCGTCAAGACGCCGCCAGCAGTTGCCGCAAAACCCGTCGCCAGGGGCGTTGAAATGCCTGCATGTGGGACACAGAACAACCGCTTGCAAAGAAAACCCGCCTTTTGGCATCCGTGGGCAGTAAGTACAAGTAGCGGATAGCGATAGCAATCAGCAATAAGGATAAGCCGCTGGCTGCAGTATATCAGTAAGCGCGCTCGATACATCCGCTAGTGTACGCCATCCCGCATATCTTGTTAATCCCGCCGTCCCGTTCATCCCCGCCGTTCCCGCTATCCCCGCGCGCATTGCGAACATTTGGCAAGCCGTCAAGCCAAATTGATAAGCGCCGCATAGTGAGAATGCCGTCAAGTCAAAAAGCCTTGAAACGCGCGCGCCAACGCCGTACTATCAAGAGGCTAATCAAGCCAATCGCATCGCCGATACTTACCCAATACTCACCCTAATCGCCGCCTGCCGTTCCGCCGTATGCCGAACACCGCCGCCGCATATCCGTTGAGCGCCGCCCGCGCGCTTGCCCTGCATGCCCAAGCGCTGGATGCGCCGCCCGCGCCCGACGCCGTCCCCGACGCCGACGCCATCTACGACGTGGTGCGGCGCATCGGCTGGGTGCAGTTGGACACGCTGCAGGTTGTGCGCCGCAGCCAGTATATCGCGCTATGGAGCAGGCTGGGCGCATACGATACGGCAGACCTCGACCGCTTGACATTCGACGACGGCAAGCTTGGCGGGGACAACCGTCGGCGGCTGTTCGAATACTGGATGCACGCCGCCTGCATCATCCCGCTGACGCTGTATCGCTGCGTGATGCCCGCGATGCAGCGCCACCGCAACCCCGCGAACAAGCGCCGCCGCCAATGGCTTGAAGATGAGGCGAACATCAAGCTTCTGCAAGAGGTGTTGGAGTATGCGCGCGTCAACGGCGGCGCTCGCTCCGCCGACTTTGAGCGCCCCGAAGGCAAGGGCGGCGCATGGTGGGACTGGAAGCCCGCCAAAGTGGCGCTGGAGCATCTGTACAACACCGGCGAGTTGACCATCGCCAACCGCGTCAACTTTCAGCGCATCTACGGCTTGACCGACGAAACGCTGCCCGATTGGGTGGACAGAACGCCGCCGTCCGAAGAAGAGGCGCAGCTGGCGCTGCTAGAGCAATCGGCGCGCGCATTGGGTGTCTGTTCGGCGGCGCAAGTGGCGGACTACTTCCATATGAAGCGCACGCCAGCCAAGCCGCTGGTGCAGCGCCTAATAGACGATGGCGTACTGCTATCGGTCAACTTCGAAATGATCGACGGCAGCATCGCCGAGCATGTGGTTCACAGAGACAACCTGCCGCTGCTGGAGCGCGCCGCCGACGGCGGTCTAACGCCGCGCCACACCACATTCTTGACGCCCTTCGACAATCTCTTTTGGGCGCGGGACAGGGATACGCAGTTTTGGGGATTTCGGCAGATACTAGAGGCATACAAGCCGCAACCGCAGCGCATATGGGGCTACTTCTGCCTGCCCATCCTGCGCCACGCCCGCCTAGTTGGGCG
This sequence comes from Dehalococcoidia bacterium, assembly GCA_965203895.1. Classification (GTDB taxonomy): domain Bacteria; phylum Chloroflexota; class Dehalococcoidia; order Lucifugimonadales; family JADFKI01; genus Bin90. Next base: position 2,201,526 of record CBDBDI010000003.1, read on the forward strand.
CTTCGACCCCAAGCTGGAGCGGCGCGCGTCGACGCTGCGCCTCAAGCGGCTCCACCTAGAACCCGGCGTGCAGACGGACGACGCGCTTGTGAGCGATATTGCGGCGGCGATGCGCGACTTCATGGCGTTCCACGACGCAACCGACCTGGTGGTGGAACACAGCAAGCCGCGCGGCCTGCGCCGCAAACTGCTGGCGGCGATGTAGCGCGTCGATGCGGCGGCAAGTATCCTTGGGTTAAATGCCCCGGACAAAACCACTTTGCGCCCCTGCGCCCTTGCGTTAAATACTCCCCACAAACACGCACTTGCGGCACTAAAGCCCTTCCTTGACACCCCAAAAGCGAAAGCGCTAGAATTAGCCCACTCAATACAAACTATCACGGGTTGCAAGAGCGCGGGTTTGCCCGTCGCCGAATGCGCCAAATCAAAGCGGGGGAGGATACGGAATGAGCAGTGAGCAGAAGGTCGAACTCCACCGAGGACTTCGCGATGTGCATATAGACCGCACCACGTCCAGCTTCATTGACGGCGACATCGGCAAACTGCTGTATCGCGGCTACAACATCGACGACCTGGCGACGCAGTCCACCTTCGAAGAGACTATCTACCTTCTGCTTTACGGCAGCCTTCCAACGCGCGAGCAGCTTGACGCCTTCGACTCCGAACTCAAGGCAAGCCGCGCCCTGCCCGAAGAGGTTCTCAGCGTAATCGGCCTCACCCAAAATTCGCATCCGATGGATGTGTTGCGCACCGCCGTATCCGCGCTGTCCGCCTACGATCCCGAAACCGAAGACAACTCCGCCGAAGCAACCCTGCGCAAGGGCATTCGGCTAACCGCGCAGGCGGCCACCATCGTCGCCGCCCACGCCCGCATCCGCGAAGGCAAGCAGCCCATCGCGCCCGACAGCAGCCTCAATCACGCCGCCAACTTCCTCTATATGCTGTTCGGCGAAAAGCCCGACGAGCAAGACGCCGCTCTCATAGACAAAGACTTCATCCTGCACGCCGAACACGGCATCAACGCATCCTCATTCGGCGCAAGGGTTACCGCGTCCACGCAGGCAGACCTCCACTGCGCCGTTACCACCGGCATCGGCGTTCTCAAAGGACCGTCGCACGGCGGCGCCGCCGAAGAGGTTATGAAGATGGCGATGGAAATCGGCGACGAATCCAACGCCGAAGACTATGTGCGCGATCTGCGCAGCAAAGGCGGCCGCGTTATGGGATTCGGACACCGCGTCTATAAAGCCGTCGATCCCCGCTCCATACACCTCAAGGACGACGCCCGCGCGCTCGGCGAGCGCAAGGGACAGCCCGGCTGGTTCTCCATCCTGGAAGCCGTAACCAAGGTAATGGAACCCTACGCGCGGCGCGGCATCTGCCAAAATGTGGACTTCTTCTCCGGCGCAATCTACTACCTGCTGGACATTCCCGAAGACCTTTTCATCTCCATATTCGCTATGGGGCGCATCCCCGGTTGGACGGTGCAGGTGATGGAGCAGTTCGACAACAACATCCTGTTGCGTCCCCGCCTGCTCTACATCGGGGATATGGATGTGGAGTATGTGCCGATAGACCGGCGCTAACCGCCGCCGCATCCCAACCGCAAGCGCCATCAGTCAAAACCGAAGGGATTGTACATTGACGCAAGAGGCTACCGACGCTACCGAGTGCAATCGCCACCACTGGCAGATTGAAAGCCCCAACGGCCCCGTCAGTATCGGCAAATGCAAGATATGCGGCGAGCGCCGCGAGTTCAACAACTCCATTCAGGGATCAGGCTGGGACAGGCAAGGCTCCCACAACCGCCGCCTAAGGCAGGCGAAAGCCGCCGCGGCCGCCAATTCCAACGCCAAATCCTGATTGCCGCCCCGTTGCGTCTTTACGCCCCCACGCGCTTGCAAGGCGCTCTAATCGCATCCCGCATCGTTCCCGCCGCCGCATCGTAGCCGCTTAATGTGATGACCCAAACCGCCGCTGAGCAGGCAATCCGCGACCGCATTCGGCGGCAGGGCAAGATAACATTCGCCGAGTTCATGCGCCTTGCGCTGTACCACCCCGTCGGCGGCTACTACACTAGCGCCGCCCCCTTTGGCGCAGACGGCGACTACTACACCAGCCCGGCGGCGCATCCCGCATTCGGCGCATTGCTCTGCGTTCAGCTCCGCCATATGTGGCGGCTCATCGGCAAGCCCCCGCAATTCACCGTCGTAGAGATGGGCGGCGGCAACGGCATCCTCGCCAACGATATTACTGCCTACGCCCCCCGCCTATCCGCCGAATTCGCCCGCTGCCTACGCTACATCTGCATCGACCGCTATACCCCCGCAAGCGCCGCCGCCAACCCATCCGTCGACAGACTGCGCGCCCACGGCGTCCCCCTGAGAGCCGTTATAGGTTGCCTGCTATCCAACGAACTCGTGGACGCCTTCCCCGTCCACCGCTTCCGCATCGTGAACGGCGCGCCCCTCGAGATCTATCTTGCGCTGGACGGCAACGGCGCTTTCACAGAAACGCTTGACGCGCCATCGACGCCCCGCCTGACGGAGCGCATCAGAGCGTTAGGCTTCCCCCTGCCCGACGGCTTCAGCGGCGAAGTGCGCCTCAATACCCGAAGCTGGCTCTGCGAAGCGGCGCAAGCGCTGGACAAAGGGTTCGTCATCACCATCGACTACGGCTATGAAGCGGCGGAGCTGTACTCTCACCAACGGCGCTTTGGAACGCTGCAAACATACTACCGCCACACCGAAGGCGGCAGCCCGTATCAGCGCATCGGACGCCAGGACATCAGCGCCCATGTGGACTTTTCGCAACTGCAGTCCGACGAATGCACTGCCGGCCTGGATACAATCGCCTACGCCACGCAAGCCGATCTGCTGCAAGCGCTGGGCATAGACGAAATGCTGCGCCAAGTACGCGCTATGTCCCTAAGCTCGCGCGAGCGCAGCGCCAATGTTATGGCAATGCGAGAGCTAATCAAGCCAAGCGGCTTGGGCGGCTTCAAGGCGCTAATCCAGGCGAAGGGCGTAGAGGCATCGGCGGCAGACATAGCGCCACCGCCGGCGCAGCGCGGGGAGCTGCAAGCGCCGCTGCTGTCCGACCGCCATATGCCGCTGCTGGATGGACGCTATCCGCACGCCGCCTGGCAAGTATGGGAAACGCCCGAACTTTGGCCGACTGAAGCCGAACTACGCTAGGCGCGCTCCGCCACTTGGGACGCCGGACGCGGCGAGCATCTGCGCGCAACCGTGATGAAGCCGGTGTGCGCCACCATCCGATGCTCCGGGCGCACGCTGCGGTTGCTCACATTCCACGGGCGCAGCAGAACTTCCATCGTCTCTATCATCTCGAAGGTGTGAACCGCCCTCAGCGCGCGCGCAAGCTCATGCACCTGCAACACGGTGGGCAGGAAGCTGACGATTATGCCGCCGGGCAGCAGCGCCTCGGATGCGTGCGGCGCTACCCGCCAAGGCTCCGGCAGGTCAAGTACGATGCGGTCGAGTTCGCGCTCTTCGAAACCCTCATACACATCACCCAGCTTGAGCGTGAAATTGGCGGGATCGGGCATAACGAACTCTACGTTCTGCCGCGTGCGGTCAATCATATCCTGCCGCAAATCGTAGGCCACCAGTGTCCCGCGCTCGCCTATCGCGCGCAGCAGCGCCATCGTAACGGCGCCGGAGCCGCAGCCCGCCTCTAGCACACGCGCGCCGGGGAAAATGTCGCCATAGACCAGAATAACGCCGAGGTCTTTGGGATAGCCCACGGTTGCGATGCGCGGCATATCAAGCGCAAAGTCCGCCAGCGTGGGCTTGACCGCAAGCAGCACATGCCCGCGGTTGGTGGTCATCCAGCAGCCAGCTTCAGCGCCAATCAAGTCGTCGTGCGGGAACGCGCCCAGGTGCGATTCGAACTTGGCGGATGCGCGCAGCAACGTCAGGTAGCGCCGCCCCCTGCGGTCAATGATGAGAGCGTGTTCGCCCTCCCGAAAGATGTTGCGCAAATCCGTCCGTCTTTCATTCGCCGCCCGCCGCAGAGTTGGGGAAAGACTGCCCGCATTGCAAAATAGCATTGCAAGATAAGCGGGCAGTCTCGAATATCTGTGTACGGCTATGGCATGCGGTTAGAGTTTGTCCAGTTCGGCGAGGATGTCTTTGGGATCGAGGTCTATGGCGTTGTCATAGACGCGCTTGAAGCGCACGATGCCTTCGGTGTCCACGATGAACACCGCGCGATTGGGCGCGCCGCGCTCTTCGTTGTAGATGCCGTATGCCTGCGTCACGGCGCCCTTGGGGTGGAAGTCCGCCAGCAACGGATAGGGTATGCCGCCGAGCGATGCGGAGTATGCGGTTTGGGACGGGCGGGCGTCGCAGCTAATGCCCAGAACTTGGGCATTCTTCTCTTCGAACAGCGAGTTCGCCACGCGGAACGAAGAGACCTGTCCCGTTCAACCGCCTGTGAACGAGAATATGTGAAACGAGAGTATGACCGCCTTATCGCCCTTGAAGCCGCTGAGGGTTACATCGGCGTTGTCCTGCGATGGCAGCGTAAAGTCCGGCGCCGCCTGTCCAACATTTACCATTGTGTTGCCTTTCTGCTGCGTTGCGTGAGTGCTTTCATTTGCGCCCGCGTTCTTGCGGGACAATTGGGATGCGCTGCGCCGAATGCCAAAGCGCGCGCGGCGCTATTCCGATTGGCGTAGGCGGTCTAGTTCGGCGCGCAGTTCGCGCACCTGCGCCTCTGTCGATAGCAATGCCTGGCGTTCCCGTCGGCGCGCCTCGACTTCGGCTTCATGCGCCAACCTAGTCGATTCGTGCGCTTGCCGTTCCATATCATGCGCTAACTTAGTAATTTCGTGCGCCGCGAGTTCGGCTTCCAGGAAGTTCAGCCATTCCCCCGTCGCGGAGTCCTTTACCCAGAACCGATTCCCGCGCATGTAGAAGTCCAAGTTCAGCGCTTGGCTGTGCGCCCAGATGTCCCCGTCGGCGTCGGTGTGAATTGGATGCGGCTCATATATGCCGTCCACTAGGCGCTCGCCCGCAAGCGGTTCGCCGTACAACTCGCCGCCGCTTGGGTCAAAGCGCCAGTACTCCGTCGCGCCCATCCGCGCGTAGATGTCGCGCTTTGTGGTGAGGTCGTTTAGCGCTGTGCTTTCGGACGCTATCTCTAGAACGAAATCGGGCGGCTTGCCCCACTGCCATACGCGATAACTATTGTGCCGTATAATTGACTGAACGTCGACATCGAAGGCTATAAAGTAGTCGGGAGCTATGCGCGCATTGGGGTCGTTTATGTCATAGAGAATATAGGCGCGGCCGGATACTAACACTGAATCGGCGCGCGGCTTGAATCGCAGTCTTAGTACGGGACCTATGTCCGCTATGACGAAATTTTGCAGCATGCCATCCTCAACCGTCGGCGGATCCGGCACGAAATCATACCAGCGCTTGGCGGTAGCGCGGCGGCGGCTTGCAGTGGTCATAGCGTATCTCCAAGTATCGGGGGGATTATAGCATAGGGATTTGCGGCCGGCGCTATTCCGATTGGCGCAGGCGGTCTAGTTCTGCGCGCAGCTCTCGTACCTGCGCCTCTGCCGATAGCCGCGCTTGACGCTCCCACCGGCGTGCTTCAACTTCGGCTTCTAGGAAGTTCAGCCATTCCCTCGTCGCCGAGTCCTTTACCCAGAACCGATTCCCGCGCATGTAGAAGTCCAAGTTCAGCGCCTCGCTGTGCGCCCATATGTCCCCGTCGGCGTCCGTGTGAATTGGGTACGGCTCATATATGCCGTCCACTAAACGCTCGCCCGCAAGCGGTTCGCCGTACAACTCGCCGCCGCTTGGGTCAAAGCGCCAGTACTCCAGCGCGCCTATCCGGGCGTATATGTCGCGCTTTGTGGTGAGGTCGTTTAGCGCTGTGCTTTCGGACGCTATCTCTAGCGCGAAATCGGGCGGCTTGCCCCACTGCCATACGCGGTAACTATTGTGTCCCACGATGGCGTGAGCGTCCACATCAAAGACCACATAGCAGTCGGGCGCTATGCGCGCGTTGGGATCGTTTATGTCGTAGAGGATGAATGTGGGGCCGGACACCAAGACCGAATCTGCGCGCGGCTTGAAGTGCAGTCTCAGTATGGACGCTATGTCTTCGATGATGGGATTTTGCAGCATGCCATCCTCAACCGGCGGCGGATCCGGCACGAAATCATACCAGCGCTTGACAGCGGCGGCGCGGTTGCGGCTTGCGGTGGTCATAGCGTATCTCCGAGTATTTGGGGAGATTGTCGGCCCCTAACTTCCCCGCTACCGCTGCCTGCCGCATATCTCCAAGCATCTAGGGGAGATTATACCATAAGGATTGCGGCATAATCGTTGCGACATGAGCGCTGCAATGCGAACAACCGTCGATTTCGGCTATCGCTATGAGCGGCGCCAGCGCAGGTCGGGACGGCGTGCGGCGCGCGCTTCGTCAAGGCGCGTGTTGGGCGCGTCGTGCGGCGCGGCACGCAGCGCATCGGGGTCGGCTTGCGCCTCTTGCGCTATGGCGCGCATTACTTCGATGAAGTAGTCGAGCGTCTCTTTGCTTTCGGTTTCGGTCGGCTCTATCATCAGCGCCTCTTCCACGATGAGCGGGAAGTACATCGTGGGCGGATGTATGCCGTAGTCTATCAACCGCTTGGCTACATCCAAGGCGCTGACGCCGAAATCGCGCCTGAGATTGCGCGCGCTGAACACTACTTCGTGCATGCAGCTTCGGTCATACGGCAGGTCGTAGCAGTCTTTGAGTTGGCTCATAATGTAGTTGGCGTTGATGACGGCGTCGCGGCTGATGTCGGCGATGCCTTCATTGCCGAGCGTGGTGATGTAGGCGTAGGCGCGCGCCAATGCGCCGAAGTTGCCGTGAAACGCGCCCATCCTGCCGATGCTGTTCGGCGGCGCTTCGAGCGAGTAGCATTCGCCGCCGTCTGCGTCGAGGCTGCGGCTCGCTACCGGCGTGGGCAGGTACGGCAGCAGCCGCTCGCTGACCATAATCGGGCCTGCGCCCGGGCCGCCGCCGCCGTGCGGCTGCGTGAATGTCTTGTGCAGGTTGGAGTGCATCACATCGAAGCCGATTTCGCCGAGTTTGACGCGCCCAAGCAGCGCATTCAGGTTTGCGCCGTCTCCATATACGATGCCGCCGGCGTCATGCACAATCCGTATAACCTCAAGTATGTGGGAGTCGAACAGCCCCAGCGTGCTGGGCAGCGTAATCATCAGTCCGGCCAGGTCGTCGCCGACTGAGTAGCGCAGCGCGTCCAAGTCGGTGTCCCCGTTGGCGTCCGACGGCAGCGTGATGACGTCGAAGCCGCACATGCTTGCGGTTGCGGGATTGGTGCCGTGCGCGCTGTCCGGTATAAGCGCCTTGACGCGGCGGTCGTCGCCACGCGCGCGGTGATAGGCGCGCGCCACAAGCATGCCCGCGAATTCGCCGTCCGCGCCCGCCATAGGCGCAAGGCTGCATCCCGCCATTCCGGTTATCTCTATGAGCCGCTGCTGTAGCTCCCACATAAGACGCAGCGCACCCTGCGCAGTGGCATCCGGCTGCAGCGGATGAATATCGGCGAAGCCGGGCAGCGCCGCAATCTCATCGTTGACCTTGGGGTTGTACTTCATCGTGCAGCTGCCCAAGGGATAGAAGTTGTGGTCAATAGAGAAGTTGAGCTGACTGAGCGTAGAGAAGTAACGGACGATTTCGTTTTCGCTGACTTCAGGGAAGTCAAGCTCGTCCCGCAGCGTATCGGACGGGGGCATGGGCTGCGGCGGCACATCGCTTTCGGGCAGGCTGACGCCCATCCTGCCGGGGACGCTGCGGTCCATAAGCAGACGGCGGCGGTCGGTTGCGAGCCGTTGCTGAAGTGCGTTCATTGCGATCCGCCTATCTCCGCGAGCGCGGCGGCGAGCGCCTCGATCTCTTCGCGGGTATTGACTTCGGTGGCGCAGACCAGCATACCGTTTGGAATGCGGTCGCTTATGTCCAATCCGCCGATAATCTTGTAATCAAGCAAGCGCTTGTTAATCTCGGACGGCGGCAGCGGGCAACTCACCGCGAATTCCTGAAAGAAAACGCCGTCTTGCGCTAGTGAGTAGCCGGGGATGTCTTGTATCAGCGACGCCAAGTAGTGCGCCTTCTGATATGTGAGGTTGGCGATATGGCGCATCCCGCGCTTGCCGTTTGCCGCCATATAGACGGTGGTCATAAGCGCAATCAGCGCCACCGATGTGCATATGTTTGAGGTTGCGCGCTCGCGGCGTATATGCTGCTCGCGCGTTTGCAGCGTCAGCACATACGCCGCGCGCCCCTGCGTGTCCAGCGTTTTGCCCACGATGCGGCCGGGCATTTGGCGGATGTAGTCTTGCTTGCATGCGAATATGCCCACATACGGGCCGCCGAATGTAGGCGGCACGCCCAGCGCCTGCCCTTCGGACGCCACGATGTCCGCGCCGTACTCGCCCGGCGGCTTGAAGAGCGCCATCGCCATCGCATCGGCGTACGCCACGAACAGCGCTCCCGCCGCATGCGCCTTATCCGCCAAGCGTTGCATATCTTGGACGCATCCAAGAAAGTTGGGTTGCTGCGCTATCAGACACGCCGTATCGTCGGTAAGCGCAATGTCGTCGGCGGACACGACGTCGATAGCGATGCCCGGCGCTTCGGCGTAGGTTTTCAGCACGCCGATGTACGCGGGCGATACGGAGTCTAGCGCGGCGATGCGGTTGCGCCTTGTAACGCGCGCCGCCATAAGAGCGGCTTCCGCGAGCGAAGTGGAGCCGTCGTACATGCCGGCGTTGGCGACGTCCATCCCCGTTAGTTGAGCGCACAGAGTTTGAAACTCGAATTCGGTCTGCAGCGTCCCCTGCGATATTTCGGGTTGATAGGGCGTGTAAGCCGTCATAAACTCGCTGCGGCTTGTGAGCTGGCGCACGATTGCGGGGATGTGATGTCTGTACGACCCTGCGCCCAGAAAGCAGGCGTACTCGCCGGGCGTTTTGTTCATAGCCGCTAGTTCGCCGAAATAGCGCTTGAGCTCGAATTCGGACGCCGGCGGCGGCAGATCCAGCGCGGGGTTGCGGTGCGCCGCCGGAATGTCCCGAAAGAGTTCGTCTGCCGAGTCCACGCCGATGGCGTCGAGCATTCGGCGGCGGTCTGCGTCGGTGTTGGGGGTGTATGGCGAGATGAAGCGGTCGTCGGTCATTTGGCGAATGTTGGATGAGCGCGATAGGCGTGCGATATGCGTATAGGAGCAGGTTTATGGATTGGCGGGGGCGCAGGCTTATCCCTGGGCTTCGAGCATAGCGGAATAGTCGTCGGCGAACATAAGGTTGTGGAGTTCGGCGGCGTCCGTGAGCTTGACGCGCACCATCCAGCCGTCTTGGTACGGGCTTTCGTTGACGAGCTCAGGGCTGTCGATCAGGCTTTCGTTGCGCTCCGCAACCGTTCCTGACACCGGCGAATACAGGTCGGACACCGCTTTGACCGACTCGATTTCGCCCATCTTGCCGAATTGCGCCACGCTTGCGCCCACTTCGGGCAGTTCCACGAACACCACATCGCCTAGGCTTTCGGCGGCGAACTCCGTGATGCCCACCAGCGCCACGCCGTCGGCGTCCACGCTGACCCATTCGTGTTCGTCAGAGTATTTCAGTTCGGCAGGGATCATTAAGCCTTTCTCCGTGAGTAAAAGGGCAGGCGCGCGACTTGCGCTTCTACAAGACGCCCGCGAATGTCGATTTTGAGCGTTGAGCCTATCGCTGAATGGCAAGCAGGAACATACCCCAAACCTATGGCGCTGTCAAGCGTGGGCGATGGCCCGCCGCTGGTTACGATGCCGATATTGCGCTCGCCGTCGCTGATGGCGTAGCCGTGCCGCGGGATGCCGCGCCCCGCCATAGTGAAGCCGACCAGCCTTCGATCTACGCCACCGTCGCGCGCCTTAAGCAGCGCCTCGCGCGCGGCGTAGCCCTCTCTGTCCGGATCCACGAATCGGTCAAGCCCTGCCTCATACGGGTTGGTTTGCTCGTCCATATCGTTGCCGTGCAGCAGCAAGCCCGCCTCCAAGCGCAGCACATCGCGCGCGCCCAGGCCGCATGCAGCGGCGCCCTTGTCCATAAGCAAGCGCCATATGCGCGGCGCATCCGACGCCGGCAGAATGATCTCGAAGCCGTCTTCGCCCGTGTAGCCGGTGCGCGCCAGCAGCGCATCCACGCCGTCGATCTGCGCATCCACGGCGGCGAATGGGCGGGCGGACGCAAGATCGCGCGATGCCACGCTACTCAGCATCGCCGCCGCCTGCGGACCCTGGTGCGCAATCATAGCGGTGTCGGCGGTGATGTTTCGGATGCCGACGTCGTCGGGTTGCGTATTCAAGCGCGCAAGCCAATCCAGCACGGCGGCGGTGTTGGCGGCGTTGGGTATGAGCAGAAAGCGCTCAGCGCCGCGCCGATACACAATGCAGTCGTCGATGATGCCGCCCGATGCGTTGCATATCACATTGTAGCGCGCCCGCCCGATGCGCAGCGCCGCCGCGTTGACGCTGAGCGCGCGGTTCAGCAGCGCCGCCGCGCCGCCGCCGCTTATGTCCAAGCGCCCCATATGGGACACATCGAACAGCCCGGCGCCGTTTCGCACGGCGCGCGCCTCTTGCAGAATGCTGGTGTACTGAATGGGCATCGCCCACCCGCCGAACGGCACAATGCGCCCGCCTAGCGCCAGATGCGTATCATAGAGCGCCGTGTGTCTGAGGTCTGTCATAACCACGCCTTTGCGTTGAGTGTGTGATGAAATGGACGCTATAGCGAATGCCGCGCTGCGCCCTTGCGATTGGCGTTAGCGAAAGCCCGTCGCCGCCAATGCGCGCGTCCCCGCCAAGCCCGATTACACCCCGTCCACGATTATGACGCTGCTGTTCGTGGACTTGATCCGCATCTGCTTGGGCGCGGCGTACTCCGGCGAATCGTACCACTCGCGGGCGCGCTCTACGCTGTCGAACTGCAGCACCACGGTTCGGGTGGGCGTCCATTCCCCCTCGCGCACTTCCCATTCGCCGCCGCGCACCAAATACTTGCCGCCGTATGCCGCTACCGTGCCCGGCACAAGCTTGCGGTACTCGTCAAACAGCGCCTCGTCCGTTACCTGCACATCCGCTATCACATATCCTGCCATACTTCACCTCTCTTATGATATTCGCGCGGCGTGTGATATGATTTTCACCTAACGCAATCATCACCGCTTGCGGGTTGTTCTGTCAACATATCGGCAGCCTCGACCTACACTAGGCGGAACGCACCGCGCTATCGGCTAACGCAAGAACGCAAGATATATCGCATATCGAAGGACGGATTGGATGCTTGACTATTTTCAAATGATGGATGCGCTGTCGACGGAAGAGCGGCAGACGCAAACGGCGGCGCGTGATTTTATGGACGCAGAGGCGATGCCCGGCGTATTAGACTGGTGGGAGAGCGGCGAATTTCCCAAACATCTCATACCCAAGTTCGGGGAGATGGGCTTTCTGGGCGCCAACCTGCCCGCCGAATACGGCGCAAGCGGCGTCAACAACATCGCCTACGGGCTGATTATGTATGAGCTGGAGCGCGCAGACTCCGGCTTTCGCAGCTTCGCAAGCGTGCAAGGGGCGCTTGTGATGTATCCCATATACCGCTACGGCTCCGAAGAGCAGCGCCGCGCCTACCTGCCCAAGCTTGCGGCGGGCGATATGGTGGGCTGCTTCGGATTGACCGAACACGACGGCGGCTCCGACCCCGGCGCAATGAAGACGCGCGCCCGCAAAGACGGCGAATCGTATCTGCTTTCGGGCGTCAAGATGTGGATAACCAACGGCGACATCGCCGACATCGCTATCGTTTGGGCGAAAGACGACGAAGGCGTTGTGCGCGGCTTCATCGTTCCCACGGATGCGCCGGGCTTTCAGGCAAACGCAATCAAGCATAAGATGAGCATGCGCGCGTCCGTAACAAGCGAGCTTGTGATGGACGAAGTTCGCGTTCCGGCATCGCAAATGCTGCCCGACGCGCGCGGCTTGTCTGCGCCGCTGTCTTGCCTGACGCAGGCGCGCTACGGCATCGCTTGGGGCGCGCTGGGCGCATTGGAAGCGGTGTACGAAGACGCCCTGGCGTTTTCGCAGTCCCGCAGCACATTCGCCAAGCCGATAGCCGCCCGTCAGCTTGTTCAGACTAAGCTTGTGGATATGGCGACCGACCACACCAACGGCTTGCTGCTGGCGTGGCGCTTGGGCGCGCTCAAAGACGCCGGCGCGCTTAACCATACGCATGTGTCCATGGCGAAGCGCCAAAATGTGCGGGCGGCGCTAACCGCGGCCCGCAGCGCGCGCGAAATACTCGGCGGCAGCGGCATCACCCTAGAGCATCCCACCATACGCCATATGCTCAACCTGGAAACCGTGGACACCTACGAAGGCACATACGACATCCACACGCTTATCCTGGGCCGGGACATCACCGGACACAACGCGCTAATGTAGCGCGCGCATAGGCTTGCCAAGCGCGGCGGCGCGTCTATCTCATAACCCGCGATAACCCGCTTAACCTGCCGCGCGTCTCAAGCGCATTCCGTCGGCAAGCGCGCGGTTGGCGGCTAGTGGATGTAGCGCTGCACCGACGACGCCACCATAATCTCGATGTCCGTGATTGCCTTGGACATCGCCTGCCCGATGAGATCCAGGCGGCGCACAACCTCGATCCGGTCGGACGCCTGCGTCAGCTCTCGCGCGGTCAGGATCTGGCGGAATATGTCGCAGGCGTCGGCAAGGCATATGAGCATAATATCGCGCGGATAGGGGATCTCTTCGCTGAACAGCACGCCCATAATCCGAAGCTTGACCTCGCGCTCCGCCTTGCCGTCGATCACCGGATAGCGCCGCGATCGGAACACCCACAAGAAGTGGTCATCCTCGCGCTCCAGTATCCCGATGTCCACCAGCCGCGTGATGGCGTTTTCGCGGATGACCGCCGCCTGCTCCGCGGTATGCTCCACCCAATAGCGCGTATCCCGCTGATCCCCCTCCGCTATCTCCGCAAGCGTGGGATCCAGCAGGTCGTCCCCAAGCGGCGTGGAATCCAGCAGAATCAGGTTGTCCAGATCCGTGTCTATGCGGTTCTCCATCGCCAAATCCATCAGCACGGCGCCCGCCACCGCATAGTCCATAGACCAGTTGGGCGTGCGCACGAACCTTCCGTCATCGCGCAGCAGCAGCAGTATAATTTCCTCGACCAGTCTCAGCATAACACCCGCCTTTTTGCGTTTTGTGCCATATCAGCGCCCGCAGTATCGGAACGCATCGCTCCCCGCGCCCCATATCATAACAGAATTGCGCCAATGTGAGAAACCCGCGCGCTTGGGCGGCGAATTTTGACGCAAAGCGCGTCTTAGTGCGCTTTCAACGCAGAGACGCAGGGGCATACATAAAGGGGGTTAGATTTAGATTAGAATGAGCGCAAAGACAGAGCGCCAGCGGCATCGGCGCTAGTTCGCTTTCTGTTGTGCGCCATAGGGCGGCGGGCGTACAATGATTGGCGAGCCTCTTATGTCTTTTCTTCGACCGAACATATCCCAAAGTCCCCGATACAAATGGTGGGTGTTCCTCGCGCTCGCCATCGGCACATTCACATCGGTAGCCGATTTCGGCAGCCTCAATGTTACGCTGCCCACCATCGCCGAGCATTTCGGCACGGATCTGCCCACTACGCAATGGGTGCTTATCGGCTATGCGCTCGCCATAAGCGCGCTGCTGCTGCCGATGGGCAGGTTGTCCGACATCATCGGGCGCAAGCGCGTCTATCTCGCCGGCTTCGCCATATTCGCGGTGGGCGGCTTGCTGGCCGCCGTATCCGACAGCATCCTGACGCTCATCCTGTTCAAAGTCTTGCAGGGCATCGGCGCAAGCATGACGCAGGGGACGGGCATGGCGATGGTGCTGTCCGCCTTCCCCGACGAAGAGCGCGGCAAGGCGCTGGGTTCGTTCATAACCGTAGTAGGCTCCGGCAACATCGCCGGCCCCGCGCTCGGCGGCTTCGTGGTGGGGACTTTCGGCTGGCAGTGGGTATTCTATCTAGGCGTGGCGCTCTCGCTGCTGGCGATAATCAGCGTGGCGATTGCGCTGGACGGCAAACGCTTTTCGCGGCGCGGCGACGGCGGCGCATCCTTCGACTGGCTTGGCGCTGCGCTCTCCACGGCGGCGCTGGTTACCTTCCTGATGGTGATGACCACCGCCCCGCGCTTGGGCTGGCTCTACGCCCCGGTGCTTGTTGGCATTGCGGCGCTCGCGGCGTTTGTGGCGTGCTTTATATGGTGGGAACTGCGCGCAAGCGTCCCGATGATGGATCTGCGCCTGTTCAAAATGCGCATCGTATCGCTGGGCGTGGCGGCGCAGTTCATATCGTTCATCGGCAACTCCTCAATGCGCTTCCTGCTGCCCTTCTACCTGCAGGCGGTGCTGAGCTACTCGCCGCAGCAGATTGGGCTCATATTCGTGCCAAGCTCCATAGCGATGATACTCACCGGCCCACTCAGCGGCCGCCTATCCGACCGCTTCGGATGGCGGCCGTTCACCGTGGGCGGGCTGCTGCTTTCGGTATGCGGCTTGCTGCTGCTGTCCACGCTGACCACCGAATCATCCGTATGGATAGTCGTCGCCGGTATGGTGCTGCAGACGGGCGGCACCGGCACATTCTACCCGCCCAACAACGCCTCCATTATGAAGCAGGTTGAAGAGAGCAAATACGGCGTGATGTCCGGCTTCATCAACCTTGTGCGAAACTCGTCCAACATCACCGGCACCGCAATCGCCACTGCAATCGTATCGGCGGTGATGGTGTCGATGGGCTTTCTGCCCAACCTAGCGGCCGTCGGCGAAACGGGCGGCGCCGGACTGCTGGACGCATTCGTGTCCGGCTTGCGCCTCGCCTATCTGATAGTGGCGGCGCTGGTGTGCGTGGGCGCGGCGTTTTCGTTCATACGCGGCGCATCCGCCCCGGAGCGCGGCGTATCGGCGGCAGTGGACAAGGCGGCCGCCCCCGTCAAGAGCGCTGACTGACGCGGACTTTCAACGCAAAGGCGCAGCCGCGCAAAGATGGGTAAGTAGCATTGCCCCTATCCTAGCCTTTCATCTTCCTCTCTTCATCCAAAGACAAAAAGACAATGCGCCCCCTTTGGGATTGTGCATTGTGCGATAGGCGTTCATAATAGCGCCATTGTGCATATGCCCAGACGCCCCCGCATCACGCCCAACTCCGCCGCCATCGTGCGCAACACATTGCGCGCCCCCGCGCTGCGCTACCGCGACTTTCGGCTGCTTGTAGCCGCGTCGTTCTTCGACTCCATCGGCTTTATGGGCGAGCAGGTCATCGTAGGCTGGCTTGTGCTGGAGATAACCGACGACCCGTTCATGGTGGGCGTGGCGCTTGGGCTGCGGTTTGCGCCGTTCTTCTTTCTGGGACTGGTGGCCGGCACCATCGCCGATATGGTCGACCGCCGCAGCCTGATACGCGTTCTGAACCTCGCTATGACCGCGGTGATGTGCTGCGTGGGCGCGCTCATCTACTACGATACGTTGGAAGTGTGGCACATATTCGCCTTCGCCGTGCTGGGCGGCTGCATATCCGCGCTGCATCAGACATCCCGCCAAAGCTTCGCCTTCGACGTGGTGGGCAGGCAAAACCTAGTCAGCGGCTTGGCGTACGTCAGCCTTGGGATGCGCTTGGGCGGCCTGGTGGGCTCGCTTGCGGCGGGCTACCTCATCGCGGGCTACGGCGCTGACTTAGTGCGCTGGTTGACGGAGTGGTTGACGGAGACGGCGCAGAGTCGGAATTGGTTTATGGAGGCGGTGGGTTTGGATCGGTTGCTGAATGCGGCGCTGAGTTGGGCTTGGTTGAATTCGGCTTTGGAATGGCTTGCGTCCGCGTTATCCCAAGGGGCGGCATCGGCGTACTTCCTGCTTGCGGCGGGCTATCTTGTATCGGTGGCGATGCTGAGTTTCATACGCTCGCGCGGACAGGCGGCGCCTACGCAGCGCCGTTCCGCATTGCAAAACCTGCGCGAGTTCGCCGGCGAACTGCGTCTCAACAACGCGCTGCTTATGCTGATGGTCATAGTAGCCGCAACCGAAGTGCTGGGCTTTTCAAGCGCGACCGCCTTCCCAAGCCTGGCGCGCGATGTGCTGAATGTGGGCGCTGACGGCTTGGGCGAAATGAACGCCTTTCGCTCCGTGGGCGCTGTGCTGAGCATAGCGCTGCTATCGGTGTTCGGCGAAGTGGGGCGCAAGGGCGCGCTGCTGCTGGCGACGATAGTGGCATTCGGGGCGGCGCTGGTATTGCTGGGGCAGTCCGGCATGTACGCCGTGGCGCTTGCGGCGATAATGGTGATAGGCGGCGCAATGGCGCTATCGGATGTGTTCTCGCAAAGCCTAATGCAAAACATCGTGCCAAACGAGCAGCGCGGGCGGGCAATGGGCGCCTGGGTAGTGGGCATAGGCACAGCGCCGCTCGGCAGCCTTCAGGTGGGCGCTGCGGTAGCCGCCTTCGGCGTGGGCATAGCGCTGACCGCCAACGGCATAGCGCTAGTCGCCATAGCCGCCGCCATAGCGCTGCTGTACACGCGGATGCGGCGGTTGTGATAACATCCCCCAAAATCCCTTCCCCACCTTTGCGCCTCCGCGCCTTTGCGTTAAAACCAGTTCCCCAAAACACACGCCTTTGCGCTAAAATCCGCCGCCGAAACGCCAAGCTCCCGCATCCCATCACGCTTGCCTACATTATCGGCTATAATATATCATCCCAATTCAAGCCGATGGGCGGGGCAATCTCGCTTGCGGTTTTACGGCAGTTTTATGGAGGGACGATGAAGGGCAAAGACTTTCTGTCTATCGCCGACCTTGCGCCCGACGCCGTGGCGCAGACGGTCGATCGCGCCTATCATATGAAGCGCGCCACGGCGGAGCTCCCGCTTGATGGCAAAGAGTTCGCGCTCATATTCGAGAAGCCATCGCTGCGAACCCGCGTCAGCTTCGAAGTGGGCATTCGGCAGCTCGGCGGATCCTGTACATACCTCAGTCAGCAGGACGTCGGGCTCGGCGTGCGCGAGCCGGAAGCCGACGTGGCGCGCGTGCTAGACCGCTGGGTGGACGGCGTCATTGCGCGCGTCTTTTCGCACAGAAGCCTGCAAATCCTAGCCGAATACTGCGCCATCCCCATAGTCAACGCCCTGTCCGATTTGGAGCATCCCTGCCAAGCGATTGGCGATATGCTCACCATCTACGAACACAAAGGGCGACTTGACGGCCTAAGCGTCGCATTCGTCGGCGACGGCAACAACGTCGCCTCAAGCCTTGCGCTGGCGTGCGCCTCCGTGGGCGCTGATTTCACGCTGGCGTCGCCCAATGGCTATGAGATACCTACGCCCGTGTTGCAAGAAGCCCGCCGCCGCGCCGCCGCCAAAGAGACCGCCGTGAACTGGGTCGACGACCCCGCCGCCGCCGTCCGCAACGCCGACGTGGTCTATACCGATACATGGATCAGCATGGGACAGGAAGACGAAAAGACGGAACGCATCGCGGCGCTCAAGGACTACAAGGTTGATGAGGCGCTGGTGAAAGCCGCCAAGCCGGACTTTCTGTTCATGCACGATATGCCGGCGTACAGGGGGCAGGAGCTGTCCGAAACGATGATTGACCATCCGCGCTCCGTGGTGTTCGACCAGGCCGAAAACCGCATGCACGCCCAGAAAGCCATCCTCGTCGACATATTCGCCGACTGAAGCCGCCCGCGGCGCCGTCCCCCGTATCGCCGCTAACGTCGTCCCCGCCAACCCGCATTCGCGCCCCGATAGGCTATCCTATGACAACCGCAGTCAAGCCCATAGTCGCAATCGTTGGACGCCCCAATGTGGGCAAGTCCACGCTGTTCAACCGACTCATCGGCCGGCCCACCGCCATCGTGTCCGACATCGCCGGCACAACTCGCGACCGCGTAACCACCGAAACGGTTTGGGCGGACAGCGCCTTTATCCTGGTGGACACCGGCGGGCTTGACCTGTTCCCCGAAACCGACTTGTGGCAGCAGGTGAAAGCCCAAATCGAACTTGCCATAGACGAAGCCGACGTCATCATATTCGCGGTGGACGCAGAGACGGGCTTGACGCCCGCCGATATGGATGTCGCCGAGGCGCTGCGCCTGACCGATAAGCCCATCGTGCTTGCCGTGAACAAGGCGGACAACGACCGCCGCGCCGCCGACGCCGTGGAGTTCTACGCGCTCAACGCCGGCGAGCCCATCCCCGTCAGCGCCTACCACAACCTAGGCGTGGACGAACTTATGGCGCAAGTAACGGCGCACTTCCCGTCGGCGCCCGCATTCCCCGAACCGGACGCAGACCTCAAGCTCGCCATCATCGGGCGCCCCAATGTGGGCAAGTCGATGCTGCTGAACGCTATAGCCGGCGAGCGCCGCGCTATCGTCAGCGATATTCCCGGCACAACGCGCGATTCGCTGGACAGCCTGCTGCGCTTCGACGACTGGTCCGTACTGCTGATAGACACCGCCGGCATACGCCGCCGCGGGCGCATCGAGCGCGGCATCGAGCGCTACAGCGTGCTGCGCGCCATCCGCGCCATCGACCGCGCCGACGTCGCCGTGCTGCTTATGGACGCATCCGAACTCGCAAGCAGCCAAGACACGCACATCGCCAAGTACATCCTAGAAGAGTTCAAGGGCATCATCCTGGCGGTGAACAAGTGGGACTTGGCGTCCGAAATCGGCTTGACGCAGAACTACGCGACGCAGCAGGTTCGGCAGCGCTTCAAGTTCGCCTCATACGCCCCGATATGCTTCACATCGGCGCTGAACGGCAGCGGCATAGCCAATTTGCTGGACACCGCGCGGCAGGTGTATCAGGAATGGACAAAGGGCGTGCCGCGCTACGATTTGCGCCGCCGCGTAATGACCGCCGTAGCCGAGCATCCGCCCGCGCTGTCCGGCAGACGCTCGCTGAAAATATACAGCGTGGCGCAGGACAACACCGGCCCGCCGAGTTTCACATTCTACGTCAACCATTCGGATATGGTGCATTTCTCTTACAAGCGCTACTTGGAAAACGCGCTCAGGGCGGCATACGAATTTCGGGGCAGTCCGCTGCGAATGCGCTTCAAAGGCAGAGGGGGTTAGCGGCGCGCTTATGATTTCCCCACTGCTGCCGTACATCGTGATGATTCCCTTGGGCTATCTGATTGGCGCCGTGCCTTTCGGCGTGATAATGGGCAGGCTGTTCAGAGGCGTGGATGTGCGCGACTACGGCAGCGGCACAACCGGAATGACCAATGTGATGCGAAGCGCCGGCGTTCCGGCCGCCGTCCTCACGCTGCTGTTGGATATGAGCAAGGCGGTATTGTGCGTACTGCTGGCGCGCTGGCTATTCGAGTCGCACCACGGCGCGGAAGCCGCCGCCGCAATCGCCGCGCTCATTGGGCATAACTGGCCCGTGTTCGCCGGCTTTCGCGGCGGCAAGGGCACCGCCGCCGGCTGGGGCGCGCTGATAATCCTGTCCCCCATATCCGGCGTGGTGGCTACGCTTGCGGGCGTCCCCATAGTGGCGCTGACCCGCTATGTATCGCTCGGCTCGATCCTGGGAACGCTGTCCGGCGTCATCACGCTCATAGCGCTGATAGCCGTCGGGCGCGCGCCCGTGGAATACCTCGCATTCGCGCTAGTGGGCGCGGCGCTGGTCATCGGCTTGCACAAAGACAACATCCAGCGCCTCATCAAAGGCACAGAGCGCAAGATAGGCAAGCCCGCGCTGCCCGCCGACCGCTGATACATGCAAGCGTATCCTGCAAGTGGACGATTCGGAGCGATCGCTCTCAGAATACGCGCGCGGAGGCACTGAACCTCATCCGAAATCGCAAGGGCAATCTGCCGCGCATACTAGCGGTAACCGCCGAACCGCTGCCGATGCGAATCGCTTCGCTTGCGCTTGGAACCGGCGATATCGACTGCGTATATCACTTTGCGTTAAACGAACTCCGCCAGGCCTGCCAATCCATTCCGCAAGCAAATGCGGGGAACAGACGGGGGACAAGCGCCTCTACACCCTACTCCACAACCACCGGAAACCGCTCAATGAACGATTTGGCGTATGACATCCAGCCGCCTTGATACGGCCGGCTGACGGTCTTGATGAAGAAGTCCATATCGTCCGAGTTGAGCGCGGTTAAGAGTTCGTTCAACGCAAGCGGCGAATGCGGCTTAGGCTTGACGCAGTAGCCCGAATAGAAGGTCGCCTCAGGGACGGGGCAGCGCTGGAAGTTCGGGCGGCGGTTCATTCCTGAGGTCAGGATCTTTTCGCCGAACCCCGATACAAGCGATACATGCCGCCCGAAGCCGTGCCAGCGCGCCGGATCGGCGCGTCCCTTATCGCGGCTCAACAGCCGCCGCTTGTTGGATAGCAGCCACTCATAGACATTGGGCGCTTGGCGGCGGATTTGCGCTTCGGGCAGCAGCCTGCCGCGCGCGTCATACGGGAATATGACGGTTCGGCTAACAGGGTCTTGCCCGTCCCGCATCACGGACGCCTTGACTATCGGGCGCAGCGCCCAAGCCTCCAAGCGCATGCGCTCCGCCGTTTCGCAGGGCATTATGAACACCTTGTCCGCAAGCGTTTGGACGCCCACATGAATATCCGCAATCTCTTTCAGACGCACGCCGCGCTCGAGCATACCGTCCATTCGTTCCCTATCGGAGGCAGACCGCGCAATCCACCAAGGCTTGGACGGTTCGGCGCGGTCAAGCATCACGCAGCCGCCGTGGTTGAGCGTTGCGCCGTCGTAGGTTTCAACGGGGATGCTTTCGGCAGCGCCGCCATTGCGAATAATCGTGATGGCGGTATAGGTGGTTACATCGCTGAAAAGTTGATGCTCGCCGAAGTCGATAATCTTGTCGACTCTGTGCGATTGCGCAAGCTCGCTTCTCAGCAGCGAACCCGAATCTGAGCGAATCCAACTAGACGGCGTTATAAAGCCGAGCGTCCCGTGCTTGCGAAGCAGGTCAAGCCCCAACTCAAAGAACGCTATGTACAGGTCGGTGGCGCCGCGAATTAGGCTCCACTGATTGGCGATCCTATCTCTGCCGTGCCGCTCTAGATGCTGCACTCTGACATAGGGCGGGTTGCCAATCACATGGGTAAAGCGCCCATACTCCCCGGCAAAGAGAGAGCGTTGAAGCGCGTCCCGCGCGGTGATATTCCAGTCGACGCGTTCATTTGGATAGCGGGCGTTGAGGGCGGCGTCCAGGTTCGCTTTGCACTTGGCGGCGGCGGCGTCAATGTCATAGCCGGTCATGCGGCGCAGCGCGCGCAAGGCGTCTTTGCGTTCCAATCGGGCAAGCATTCGGCGGGCGGCGGCCGCAAGGAACACGCCGTCGCCGCAGGCGGGATCGCACACAACCGCGTTGGCGAGCGCATCCGCATTCGCGGGCAGCGCATTGTCCAGGATGAGCTCAACGATTGGTTCAGGCGTATAGACTACGCCGTATCTCTTCCTCAAAGATGCGGTCACGGGGAAAGATGCCTTATCTCTATGCGCCTTGCCATCCGCGCGAAGAACTTGGCAACGCTGAGTTCGTTCTGCAATGCCGCGCGGCTGTAAGCGCTGAGTTCCAAATCCGAAAGGTCGGCGAGGCCGCTTATTTCGCTGCGTTCAACACCAAGTCAACTATCCCAATCGCCATTTCGTCGGGCGCGTGGATATGTTCGTGGTCTGCCCTCAGCTTGGCGTAACGCTGAACATCGTGGTCCCGCAGTCTTTCCATCCGCGAGATTTCCCCGCTGCGCCTCTTATAGGGTATCGGATTGGTAACACAGAACAGGTTGCCATATACGATGTTTTTTCTGCGTAGATTAGCGGTTTCCCCAACCTGCTGCTCGAAGTAGTTGATAGAATTTTGCCAATAGTTCGATATGACGAATTTTATGCTAACAACGCCGAGTTCTTGTCCATCCCTGGCGACAAGTACATCGACGTCTTTCCCGTAATACATCCCGGCGACATTGGCTTCGTCTTTCTTGACGCTATCGGGCATTTGCCCCGTGAAAACAAATTCATCGCCCAGCTCGCGCTTCAGTTCGTCTTGAACCCACCCGTGAAGAACTTTAGTCTTCTCACTTGAGCGCACGCCGTACTAAATTACCTTTTGGTAAGACAATTGAATCGCTTGCAGAAACCGCTGTTCCAAAGTTGATGCCGTCAATGTGTCCCCTAATGCAGTCTAATGCGATGATTTTGAAACTATCAACTGCGCCGCATCGGTGTCAAGGACGGCTTGGATTTTGAAACGGCGTTCTCATAGTTGGAGCAGTGTTAGATGCCCCCCCGTTTGTTCTTTCCCAGCGCCGTCTCGCATTCCTGTTCACCGCGCCGCCCTCCCTACCTTGCCCTTGTTCGTAGGCAATCAGCCATATGCATCGATAGGAATTGCGCGCCTTGCACTGCGGGCATAAGCGCGCGCATCGGGATTAGCGCCGTCGCCGGGTCGACGCTCGGCGGAGCTGACACAGCGCTAACATCGATGGATACGCGCTTATGCCGACATGCGTTGAGATTGCCCGCAAGCAGGTCAATCCGCTTGCACCGCCCTGTATGATAATATCCACCTCAATGCTGCCGAAGCGTGGGAATGCCGCAGCAGTGGTTTTTATTCGCGCATCGGGGGGCATAGGGCATGATAACTGAAAATCCGAATGACGACGAACAGGTTGACCTTTTGGGCATATCTAGGCGGGAAAAGCGGCTGCACGGCACGGTGTACGCGCTGATAATCCTGGCGTGGAGCGTAATTGCGCTGGCGGACGCGCTTATGGGCGAATGCCGAACAGCGCAGTATCCGCAAACGGGTTGTATAATCGAAGTGGTAAAGTCGATAAGCGTGGCTGTGCTGCCGGCGCTGTTGGCTACAATCGGGCTGGTATGGCTCGGGCGTTCAACCAGAGCAGTGTTCAGGAGGCTGATGATGGTGCTGCCGGTGATAAGGGACAAGTACGCAGAAAACCTGAAGGAGGCTGAGGCGCGTGGCGTCGAGCGTGGTGTGGCGATTGGCGAGGAGCGCGGCGTCGAGCGCGGCGTCGCAATCGGCGAAGCGCGGGGCGAGGAGCGTGGCGTGGCGATCGGCGAAGCCAAAATCAAGGCGGACGCCAAGGCGTGGTACGCGCGCAAGCAGCGCGCCGAAGACAACGATGAGCCTTTCGACGAGCCGCCGCCGTGGGAGGAGTAGGGGCGTCGGATTGGAGAGACGGGCTCAGCGCGTTGACCGCGTAGCATCGCGACGGCGCTAACTTCAACCGCGCGCTTATGCCCGCCGCGAAAGGCGTGTTGCGGAGGCTATTCGCCAAGCTTCGCTACGGCGTGGGAGGCACTCCGACCGTCGCCGCACTCTTGTGCGGCGACGTGCGTCATTCGCGACGGCGGCGCTGGCACGGCGCTAATCCCAAATGCGCGCTTATGTCTGCAATTGAACGGGTTTGCGCGAAACGAAGGGATGCTCTATATGCTCCAAGACTAAGGGTATGCCGGCATTGTGGCTTGCGCGGGGGCGGGTGAAATTGGGCTGGTTTAGCGCGCCGGCATGCGCTGGGAATGCCCGAATGCTGATATGCGCTTGCGTATCATTTTGCCGTCGGCATATAGGCTCTGCGCCTGCGTGCGCTGAGGATGGCCGAATGCTGACATGCGATTGTCTATAAGCCTGCACTGGCGCTCTATACTTATATTCAACTATTCAACTTATACGCATTAACCGCTTTCAAGGACAAGGAGGCGAGCACGATGACCGCTAACAATCCGAACAATAAGAAGGGGAGCGCCCTGCTGATGGTGTGGGCGGAGGTGCCGGCGGATAGGGAGGATGACTTTAATCGCTGGTATAACGAGGAGCATCTCTCGGAGCGGCTGGCGGTTCCGGGCGTTCTGAGCGCGGCGCGCTATGAGTCTAGCACGCCGGGAGCGCCTAAGCATCTGGCGATGTATGAGCTGGAGAATATCGGAGCGCTGGAGTCGGCGGAGTATCTGGCGGCGCGCAACTCGCCTACGGAGTGGACGCGGCGGGCGTCGCCGGAGGTTATCGGCACTACCTATATCCGCAATACCTATACGCAGATATTCCCCGCTGATGTGGGCGAGGATGCGGCGCGGAGCGGGATGGCGGCGGCGCTACAGATTGGGCGCATGAGCGTGCCGCCGGAACTGGACGCTGAGTGGAACGAATGGTACAACGGCGTGTATGTCCCCAACTATATGAAGGTGCCGGGCTGCATTCGCGGCAGGCGCTACCGCGCGGTTTCGGGGGAGCCGGCGTATCTGACGGTGTATGAGTTTGAGCGTCCGGATGTGTCGCAGACGGCCGAGTGGCAGCGTCAGCGCGCGATAGATCCGCGCAATGAGCGTTGGCAGAACACGATGCGGCATGCCGAC
Organism: Dehalococcoidia bacterium; assembly: GCA_965203895.1. Taxonomy (GTDB): domain Bacteria; phylum Chloroflexota; class Dehalococcoidia; order Lucifugimonadales; family JADFKI01; genus Bin90. The sequence continues at coordinate 2,226,046 of CBDBDI010000003.1, forward strand.
GGATCACCGGGGGTGTGGGTGAAGACGTTTGAGTTGGGGTAGGCGCGCTTAGGGTGGCGGCTACTGCCCGCTGACGACGTCGCCCGACCCGTCTGACGTTTCGGTTGCGGTGGGCGCGATGGTTGGGGTGTGCGTCGCGGTCGCGGTGGACGTGGGAGTGGGCGTGGGGGTGTCGATTGCGCCGCTGACGCCGCCGGCGGGTGGCGTGGGCGTTAGGGTTGGCGCGGGCGTGGGCGTAGCGGTTGGCGCCGTCGCGGGGGTGTTTGTGGGCGTGGCTGTGGGGGCGACGGTTGCGGTCGGTTGCTGCGGCGTGGGGGATGCGGTGGGCGTATATGTCGGCGTGGCGGTAGTATCCGCGGTTACGGTGGGCGTGTGCGTCGGCGTGGTTTTAGGGGTTGGCGTGGCGGTGGCGGCGGGCTTGCCGTCGTCGGCGCAGACAGGCTTTATGGTGGCGCTGGCGGTGGCGGCGCTTTTGGCTATGCGGAGCATTAGTTGGTCGCCGGGATGCCAGGGCTGGCGGCATACTTCCCAGCTTAGGGTTTGGCCGTAGCCGGTGGACGTCGTTTCGGCGTCGTCGATGTCTAGGCGCAGGGATACGCTGGCGTCTAACTCGATGAAGTCTATGTGGTGGCCGGCTAGCTTGGCGGACCGGTTGGAGAGCTTTAGGGCAACCTTGTTTGTGTTGGGCGACCACTCGATTTGCTCTATGGCGACGGTTGCGCCGTTGTGCTTGAACTCGGCGGGCTTGAGTGCGCCAATGCCGCCGCTTGCGCTGTTCGCACCCACGCTTGCGCCGAGTGGCGCAGGGTCGAAGAACGCTTCGTGCAGAACGCCGTCGGCCAGCGGTTCGGGCGTGAGGGTTGGGGTAGGCGTCACTGTCGATGTCTGCGTTGCTGTAGCAAGTATTTCAGACGAAATTGTGACATCAACCCTTGCATCTGTGCCATTGTTTGGGTCTTCGGTTAGGGCGCGTACAATATAGGTATATTGTACTCCGGTTGCAATGTCCTTTCTATCTTCGTAACTGGATGGACACATATAACAGCCCCGGTTAACTCCCACTGCGTCCACATCCCCTAATTGTACGAAAGTCGACTCGCGCTGGGATTTTCTCAGTATGCGATAACCACTGACGAATTCAATCGCTTGCCCAGGTTGATCCCAATTCAAGGTTACCGAATCATCAGTAGCGATTGCTGTTAGGTTCTGCACAGTGATCCATTCGGTCATATTGGACTTTGCTCTGTTCAAATGCCGATTATCAAGCTCGGTTTCCGATAGGGCGGCAAGCCTCCGGAATTCAGATAAACCCATGGTCGAGTCGATATCGGACGCCCCTGATAGGCCGCCGCTCTGAGACGGGTCCGTCAGCAGGAACTGCTGCGCGCTGCTGCCTGATGCGCCCGATGCCCCTGATGTATTGCTAGACGCGGGATACCAGCCGCCGTATCCTGATACGGAGTAAGCCTCTACGGGAGGATGAGACATAAAGGTTCCTAGGAAGAAATAATGGCGATCCGGAAACTGCGCTATTTCTGCTTCCGCCTCAGTTACATCGAGCAAAAACACAATCGCTTCTCTGGAGTCCCAGCGCTTATCCCGTCGTTCCCAGTAGTAGGCGGCTTTGTTCAGAGCTTCTTGCGTGGTGGAGCTTACCGTATCGTCTTCATCCATAGTCGCAAGCGCCCAAATTTTGTTAGAACCGCTCCCGCCTTTCAGCCATTCTAACACTTTAAGTTCAAACGCTATTGCGGGGAAGTAAATCTTCTCGCCGGGTATGTGCGTAAAAGATTGGCGTATCTGTTCAGAGGCTTTGCGGTCTAGAGCGTGTATTTGCGTTTCGACTTTAACGACTTGCGCCCTCGCAATAATATCTGACTCTCTAGTGTGGAACTCCACGCCAAGATTATGGATTGCGGGAGTCAGGCGCGGAGTATCTAGCTCAGGCGGGGACCATGAACTTTGCAGGTTATCCATCTCTGTAGAGGTGAAAGTAGCTACTTTCGAGGTTGGCTTGGACGTGCTTGGGCTTGCATCCGCACATCCAAGTAGAAGTAGGACGTGCGCCGCCACTAGAATTGTGAGTAGTTTCAAGTTGTCGCACAGCATAATTCGCCCGCTTTCTGTTATATTAAGGCTCGCGCGTATGCCCCACGTATATGATTTTCAGCAGGTGCAAATCGTTGCCAGTTGGCTTTTTGTCGTTTCTAGGATTATCCATAACGCCAAGGTCTGTAGCGCCATGCCCTCCTATCCCCAAAGTATGCCCAAATTCATGCATCAGCACAGCAGGGAGGTAAGTCCAAGCGCACCACTCTACCCCGGTCGATGGGGGACGTGAACATTCTCTTGAATGCCAATTTTGCCTTTCAGTCCAAGAAGGGTCGTTAGTCCAATACACTCTGGTATCTTTTCGGACTGTACGCCAAAAGATGCCCCACCTGCGCTCTTTGAGATATGTTGTCTCATACGCTGGGTTCTCGATAATAATCTTCATATTTTCCAAATGAACAGGCGCGTCCTCCCCAAAGACGTTGTACACCACCTCTGGGGTTGGCGTGGATGAATTATCCGGGTTATTTCCATATGTCTGAGGATTGGTAGGCTTTACACAGGCGGATGTATCCCCACAATCGGTGTAGTTTCGGCCGGCAGTATCGAACGGACTTTCTGTATTATCGATGTTGCCCGCTACAAACTTCACAGTGATGAGATAATCATCAGTATTTTCGGAATTACAGTTGCCAGTATTCTTTTCACAGATACTGGCGTCAATTCCCGGCAATGGCATAAATGCTATTGCCGTACTCCATGCCGCAACCGCAGTGGGGACAGCAGTAAAATGATATGCGGGCATAGATCTATCTATTGTTACCTGATATTTTGCGGTGTGATCCTTTTGATGCTTAAATGGAGTTGGAGTGCGCGTAGGAGCTGTGCACCCCAACGCTCCAGATACACCGCCCGCCGCGCCGTCGCTGCAGCCGGACACGGTTGTGTTGGTAGGCGTGAGTGTTGGCGTCGCCGTGAATCTAGGGGTGTTCGTTGGGGTTAGGGTGCGCGTGGGCGTGGCGGTTGCGCGGGATACGGATGTGTTCGTTGGGGTGGGCGTCGCTGTGGATGTGCCTGTGCGGGTGGGCGTTGGCGTGCGTGTGGGATCGGATACGGCGGTGTTGCTTCGCAGCTTTAGCGTTACATCGAACGAGCGCCCGGAGCGCAACGGGTTGTCCGATGTGTCAAACTCAAACTCTTGGTCACCGCTCCTATTCGCCTCGCAACTCTCTTCCGTGTGTCTAACCCTGGTGGGACTGCTGAAGATGCGCGAACCCAGTTGCAGGCTTATGAACTCCGAGGGTTTCAGGCAATAGGTTAGTTCGAACTCCACTTCCGCCGCAGACTCATCCCACTTTAGGTAGTTTATCCAGTATCTTACGCCGTTGAGATAGAATTCGTGGGAGTCAATGCGTCCGAAGTCGTTTCTATCGTAGCCGTCCTCATCGCCTTCGCTCGCCGAGTGCAGCGTTGTACGCCATGTATAGGTAGTGGACGCAGAGGTGGACGTAGGGGTTAGGGTAGGCGTGGGGGTTGCCGTTCCCGTTCCTGTGGCTGTGGGCGTCGGCGTGGCGGTATATGTCCGCGTTGGGGTGGGCGTTGCGCCGATGTTGATGGTGTATGCGTGTATCAGCGTGTCATTGGGCCGAAGAAGCTGAACCGTTCCGGTTCCGGCGACGCAGCCTGCCAGATAGACGCTCCCTCCGTTGCCGGGCGCGAAAGTGTCGTTTGACTCGGCGGGGCAGAAGTTGCCAACGCCGCTTAGAGTGGTTATTTCGGTGTTTATCGGACTTCCGCGAGGATTCACCCGAACCTTAACGCGTTCACTAGAACTAGAAGTCAGCGTGAACTTGCGCCACTGACCGTTTGGCTGGAAGTTCACGGTGGAGGGGTCGGGTGACAGGTAGGCGGATGCTCGGGAAGTATTGGTTGATGTGGGGGTTAGGGTAGGCGTGCGCGCGGGGGTTCCCGTGGCCGTGGCGGTGGGCGTCGGCGTGGCGGTTGCGCCGGATACGGGGGTATTCGTTGGGGTTGCCGTTCCTGTCGCGGTGGGCGTGCCTGTGCGGGTGGGCGTTGGCGTGCGTGTGGGATCGGATACGGCGGTGTTGCTTCGCAACTTCAGCGCTACATCGAACGAGCGCCCGGAGCGCAGCGGGTTGTCCGATGTGTCAAACTCAAACTCTTGGTCACCGCTCCTATTCGCCTCGCAACTCTCTTCCGTGTGTCTAACGCGGGAGGGACTGCTGAAGATGCGCGAACCCAGCTGCAGGCTTATGAACTCCGAGGGTTTCAGGCAATAGGTTAGTTCGAACTCCACTTCCGCCGCAGACTCATCCCACTTTAGGTAGTTTATCCAGTATCTTACGCCGTTGAGATAGAATTCGTGGGAGTCAATGCGCCCGAAGTCGTTTCTATCGTAGCCGTCCTCATCGCCTTCGCTCGCCGAGTGCAGCGTTGTACGCCATGTATAGGTATTCGTAGGTGTGGACGTGGGTGTTAGGGTAGGCGTGCGCGTGGGCGTTCCCGTGCGCGTGGGCGTGGCGGTTGCGCCGGATACGGGGGTATTCGTTGGGGTGGGCGTTGCGGTCGAGGTAGGCGTGGGCGTGGAAGTCGAGTTGGCGGAGCTCCAAACCACTTTGACTATGTTGGATGGCCTCAAAGCGCTGCCGGGCCAGCCGATAGCGCGCGCTGAGACGTAAAAGCCGAATGCGCGGTAGAAGATGGTCTTGGGGCTTAAGTAGCGCGCCAATGCGGTGTTGCCGTTTGCGCCGCGGCGGCACTGCACGTCGTAAAGAGACGGGTAAGTCGCTTTCCAGTTATTGGCGTATCTGCAGCGAAGCTCGACATCCGTCCACTCCCACGTTTTACAGCCGGCGGCGCCGTTGACCTCTTCGTCGCACTGCTTGAAAGTAGTCCAATCTACGTTGCCGTGGTGGGCGTTGTCAGCGGGCTTGTTGGCGTTTAGCGTGACTAGTTGACCGGCGGATGGATTCGCTGAATCGACGCTTAATACGGGCGGCCGCGACGACGGGGTTGCCGTGGGGGTGGAAGTCGAACCCGAGCGCGGGGTGCGCGTGGCTGTGGGCGTAGGCGTGGGCGTTACGGTAGCGCCGCTCCAAACCACTTTGACTATGTTGGAAGGTCTCAAAGCGCTGCCGGGCCAGCCAATGGCGATAGCGGATTCGTAAAAGCCGAATGCTTGGTAGAAGATGGTCTTGGGACTTGAATAGCGCGCCAATGCGGTGTTGCCGTTTGCGCCGTTGCGGCACTGCACTCGGTAAAGGGACGGATAGGTCCGCCTCCAGTTGTTGGCGTATCTGCAGCGAAGCCGGACGTCTGTCCATTGCGACGCTTGGCAGCCGGCGACGCCGTTGACCTCTTTATCGCACTGCTTGAAGGTAGTCCAATTTATGTTGCCGTGGTGAGCATTGGCGGCAGGCTTGTTCGCGTTTAGCGTGACGAGCTGACCGACGAGTGGATTCGCCGAATCGACGCTTAATGCGAGCGGGCGCGGCGAAGGTGTTGGCGTGGCGGTAGCGACGTTCTGAGCTTCTATTGGCGTAGTGGCAGTAGATGAAAACAGCCCATAGACTATAATCAAAAACAGAGCCAAGCCCGCCGCCCAAAGCAGCGTCCGCAGCGCGTTTGTTGTATAGGATTGGCGTTTCAATGCGCGAAACTCCGTCGGGGCGTGCGGGGCGACGGCGCGTATCGCCGATAAATCCGAATGCTCGCGCGCTATGTTAGCGGTTGGGGGGAGCGGTGGCAAGTTGGAGGTTAATGTCATATCCGCTTGGCGGGGTTTGGATATGATTGGGAGCGATAACGCCAAGCGTCGCATTTCACTTGACCGCGCAGGCGCTTCACGCCTACAATAGTTATCTGGAACGGCAATGCAATTGATGCGGCAATGCGGCTAGTTGCGTTGCGCGCTAACGCCCACTACGAAATCAGCGGCAGGATGGCTAATGTACGCAATTGTGAATACCGGCGGTAAGCAGTACAGGGTAGCGCCCGGCGATACGCTGCGGGTGGAGTATCTGCCCGCGGACGAAGGCGACCTTGTGGAGCTTGAGGATGTTCGGATGCTGTCCGACGACGGCGGCGCGGTAACTATGGGCGCGCCCTCAATCGACGGCGCTAAGGTCACCGCGGAGGTGCTGGCGCAGGGACGAGGCAAGAAGGTCATCGTGTTCAAGTACAAGGCGAAGACGCGCTATCGCCGCAAGAACGGACATCGGCAGAATTTCACCGAACTTCGGGTAACGGACATCTCATACGGCAAGTAAGCGCCAAGTGAGACAGACAAGCCAAAGGGGGCAGGAATGGCGCACAAGAAGGGCGGCGGCAGCACGCGCAACGGACGCGACAGCAACTCAAAGCGGCTGGGCGTCAAATGCTACGATACGCAGCTGGTATCGGCGGGATCCATCATCGTGCGGCAGCGCGGCACGCGCATCCATCCGGGCAATAACGTCGGGCTTGGCAAAGACCATACGCTTTACGCGCTGATCGACGGCAAGGTGAAGTTCGAGCATAAGACGCGCTCCAAGAAGCGCGCAAGCGTGTATCCCGCGGTCGACTAATAAGCCTGCTAATGCCTCAGAATTCGGCGAATTCCGAGAGCGTCGGCAAATCCGTTAAGCGGCGATTTAGCGCATTGCGTATTCGCGCGCCATAGCGCCGCTGCGGTGAGCGCTTGGGTTGCGCCGACGGCTTATCGCGCGGTCTCTGTTTATGCGCTAATCCTATTGCCCACTGAACGCCATTGAACCCTACTCAACAAGGAAAGCGAAATTGAAACCCGAAATACATCCGCGATACTACCCCGAAGCGGTGGCTATATGCTCTTGCGGGGCAACCTACACCACCGGCTCCACCAAGCCCGAACTGCGCGTTGAAATCTGCAATCAGTGCCACCCGTTCTTCACGGGCGAGCAGCGCATCATAGACACCGAAGGGCGCGTTGAGCGCCTGAAGCGGCGCTTCAACCTGCGATAGCGCTGCGCCGCCGTCGTCCGATATATCAAACCATAACGATATATCCGGGCGATGCCTTTTTACCTTCTTTACCTTCACGAACACTTCATTCGCAGGAGGCCGTGCCGCATTAGCGCGCGCCGCCCCTGCTTTTTAATGGGCTGCGAGGGCGAATGAGCGCAAATCAGCCGCACACATACGGCGGTCAAGCCATCATAGAGGGCGTGATGATTCGCGGGCAGCGCAATATCGCGATAGCGGTGCGCCGCCCGGACGGCAGCATAGCGCTGAAGCGCCAGCCGCTGACGCCCATATTCACCGGCAGACTGCGCCGCATCCCGCTTGCGCGCGGCGTAATCGCAATGGCGGAAACGCTGACGCTGGGCATGCGCGCGCTGACCTACTCCGCCAATGTGGCGGCGGAGGCAGAGGGCGAAGAGATTAGCGCCCGCTCTATGGCGGGGATGATGGCGGTTTCGCTCACCATCGCCATCGGGCTGTTCTTTCTTGTGCCGGTGCTGGCGAGCGATAGGCTGGAGGGGCTGCTGGGCTCAAGCCTTATGGCGAACATCGCGGAGGGCGTCATACGGCTGGGGCTGTTTCTGGGCTACATCTTGCTGATAGGCAGGATGAACGATATTCGCCGCGTGTTCATGTATCACGGCGCGGAGCATATGACGGTTCACGCGCAAGAGCGGGGGGATCCGCTGAATGTAGCGCACATCCGCCGCTATCCTACGGCGCATCCGCGCTGCGGCACGGCGTTTCTGCTGGTGGTGATGGTGGTGGCGATACTGGCGTTCATATTCGTGGGCAGAGAGCCGTTCTGGTGGCTGATAGCATCGCGCATCGTGCTTGTGCCGCTGATTGCGGCGGTGAGTTACGAAGTGATTCGCTTCAGCGGACGGCACGCCGCCAACCCGCTGGTGGCGCTCATCACCGCGCCCAGCCTAGCGCTGCAATCGCTCACCACGCGCCAGCCGGACGACGACCAGATCGAGATCGCCATCGCCGCGATGCAGCAAGCGCAGGCGGCAGACGCCGAGGGCGCTGACGGGGCTAAATCGACGGGGACGCTTGCCGCCGAGGGGTAACGGGCGTGGGATGCGCGTTGCGGCTATCGCTTATCTTGCGCGATAGCCTATGAACTTATCGCTGTCAGCGTCTTGCGATATATCGCCCGCTATCCGCCGTGCCGCGCGCGCAATGTCTGCCAGACATCCTCGGGTCTTGCGCCAGACGCCGCCAGCAGCACTAGCGCGTGATACAGCAGGTCGGCCGTCTCTTCCACAAGCTGCGCGCCCTCGCCCTTGACGGCGGCTATAGCGGCTTCGCCCGCCTCTTCGATGACCTTCTGCGCTATGCGGGCGCTGCCGCCGTCGAGTAGTTGGGCGGTGTAACTGCCCTGCGGCATTTCGCGCTTGCGGTCTTGTATGACGGCGAACAGGTCTTCCAGTACGCCGGGTCCTTTCTGCTCGCGATAGAAGCCGGGCAGTTCGTCGATGGGCGTGAAGAAGCAGTTGGGTTTTCCGGTGTGGCAGATGGGGCCGTCGGGCTCGACTTGCAGTATGAGCGCGTCGCCGTCGCAATCCACGGCGGCGGACTTGACGCGCATATAGTTGCCGGAGACTTCGCCCTTGTGCCATAGGTCGGAGCGGCTGCGGCTGAAGAACCACACTTCGCCGCCGTCCAATGTGCGCTTGAGGGAGCCGGGGTTCATATAGCCCAGCATCAGCACTTCGCCGGTATTGACATTCTGAGCGATTGCGGGGACAAGTCCGTTGGCGTCTAGTTTCACTTCGGGCATGTGATTCACCTGCGCTTTGCGATATATGGATAGCAATAGGCGTTAATGATTTGAGCGATACGAATATAAGCCTAAACTATTTTGGGATGGGCGCTATGGGATGGACGCCGCGGTTGGGCGTATCGGCGTTCCCTTTGCCGCGAGGTAGCGCTTGACTTCGGGGATGGGGTGCGTTCCGTAGTGGAAGATGCTTGCGGCTAGGACGGCGTCGGCTTTGCCTTTCACCAAGGCGTCGTGCAGGTGCTGCGGGCTGCCTGCGCCGCCGCTTGCGATTAGCGGTATCGTTGCGGTTTCGGATATGGCGCGCAGCAGTTGCAGGTCGTAGCCGGTCTGCTGCCCGTCGGTGTCCATGCTGGTAACCAGCAGTTCGCCCGCGCCGAGTTGGGCGGCTTTCTGCGCCCATTTCACGGCGTCTATGCCGGTGGGCGTGCGCCCGCCGTGAACATACACTTGCCAGCGCGAATGGGCGTCAAGCGCAATATCGGCGGCGACGGCGGGGGATGCTGCGCTGTTGAACGGTGCGGCGCTCTGTTCGCCAATTGCGGCGCGCTTATCGCCGTCAACGCGCTTGGCGTCTATGGCGACGACGATGCACTGCGCGCCGAAGAATGCGGACGCTTCGGCTATGAGCGCGGGATTGGAGACGGCGGCGGTGTTGAGCGACGCTTTGTCCGCGCCGGCTTCCAGCATGCGGCGCACATCGGCCACGGTTCGCAGTCCGCCGCCCACGGTCAGTGGTATGAACACCTGCTCCGATACTAGCCGCACCACGTCGATGATGATGTCCCGCGCGTCTGAGCTTGCGGTGATGTCCAGGAACACCAGCTCATCGGCGCCTTGGCTATCGTAGAAGCGCGCTAGTTCGGCGGGATCGCCGGCGTCCCGTATGTTCACGAAGCTGACGCCCTTGACTACCCGCCCCCTGTCAATGTCCAAGCATGGAATTATGCGTTTGGTGAGCATACTTTTTCCTTGATATAGGGGATAGATACTAGGGGATATAGGGTTTGTCTAAGGCGTATCGCGTTTGCGATATTATCTAATGCGTATCGTCTTTGGAACGCATCGTACTTTTCTACACATTGGACACTGCGCTAATCGGGCGCTGCGTTGCCGGCTTGCGCTTGTTGTGCGCGAATGGCGCTTATTGCCTGGCGCAGATCGATATCGCCGGTGTAGATCGCTCTGCCTACGATTGCGCCCTCTACGCCCAGCGCCGCAAGCCGTTCCAGGTGCGCCACGCGCGCGATGCCGCCCGCCGCAAGCAAGCGAATGTTGGGAATGCGAGTGAGCGCGCCGATTGCATCGAAGTTGGGTTCGGTGAGCGTGCCGTCGCGCGATATATCGGTGTACAGAAAGCGGGTTACGCCTAAGTTCGTCATATCGGCGATGAGATCCGCTGCGAGCGCGCCGCTGCTCTGCGTCCAACCGCGCAGCGCCACTCGGCCGTCCTTGGCGTCCACGCTGACGATTACGGCGTCCGCGCCAAGTTCGGTTACAAGCGCGCGTATGAGCGCGGCGTCCTCAACGGCGGCGGTGCCGAGCATAATGCGGCCGACGCCGGCGTCGATGGCGGCGCGCGCCGTGTTCAGATCGCGTATGCCGCCGCCCAGATGCAGCGGGACGGCGGTTGCGGCGGCGATGCGCTTGACGGCGGCGAGGTTGGCGGGACTGCCGTCTTTTGCGCCGTCGAGGTCGACGATGTGCAGCCGCTCAGCGCCCATATCAACCCAGCGGAGCGCCGTCTGCGTGGGGTCGTCCGAATAGACGGTCTCTTGGGCGTAATCGCCTTGATAGAGCCGAACGCACCTGCCGCCGCGCAGGTCTATGGCGGGTATTACCTGCATGCGCCGTCCGTCCGATTCGCGTTCACCATCTTGACGAAGTTGCGGTATATTCGCAAGCCGACTGCGCCGCTCTTTTCGGGATGGAACTGCACGGCGGCGGCGTTGTTCCATGCTACCGCGCTGCAGAACTCGATGCCGTACTCGGTGGCGCCGACCACTACGGCGGCGTCCGCAGGATCGGCGTAGTAACTATGCACAAAGTAGAAGTATGAGTTGTTTGGGATGCCTTCAAAGATGGGATGGTCAAGGCGAAAGTCAACGCTGTTCCAACCCATATGCGGGATTTTCAGTCCGACGCGGTCTGTCTTTTCGGGGGGCAAACGGCGGGTTTGTCCATCAAGTACGGCTAGGCAGGGCTGTTCGCCCTCTTCGGAGCTTTCCAGCAGCAGCTGCAGCCCAAGGCAGACGCCTAGGAAGGGCTTGCCGCCGTCGATTGTGTCTTTGATGATGTTGAAAAGCCCGCGCTCGTGGATGTTGCGCATAGACGCGTCGCAAGCGCCCTGGCCGGGGAACACGACGCCGTGGGCGCGCGCTATATCGTTGGCGTCGGATGTAATCAGCGCGGATGCCCCGCACTCTTGGAGCGCCTTTTGTACGCTGCGCAGGTTGCCCGCCTTGTAGTCTATGACGGCGATGTTGGGGGGGGCGGCATCGCGCATCATTCGGACCCTTCGGCGGATTGGACGGCGGCTTCGTCGACTTCATCTAGGCGCGTGCCGGTAACGATGTTCATCGGCAGCGCCCTGTCTTCGTAGCGCGCGAGCATGAACAGCAGATCGGCGAGGCGGTTGACATAGCGCAGCAGCTCAGGGTTGGGCAGCATGTCCCGCTGTTGCAAGCCCACGATGCGGCGTTCCGCGGCGCGCAAGGCGCTGCGCGCCAGGTCGAGCGCCCCGGATGCGGCGGATGCGCCGGGTATGATGAACTTGGGCGGCAGCTGAACTTGCGCGCTTAGTTCGTCTATCAGCGCCTCCAAGCCATCCACATCGGCGGCGGTTATGGCGTGAAAGTTGGCGGCGTATTGGGCGTAGTTGGCGGCGTCGGTGGCTAGTTCGCCGCTGAGCGTGAACATATCGCGCTGAACTTGCAACAGTATCTCTTTGACGCGATCGTCTTGGGACAGCGCGCGCGCAAGCCCCATCGCGGAGGTGGCGAAATCGGCTTCGCCGTACGCTTCGCAGCGCGGGTCGTTCTTGGGGACGCGCCCGCCGAACAGCAGGCCGGTTTCGCCCGAATCGCCCGATTTGGTGTATATCTTCATAGCCATAGGCGCATTATACCAGCAACTTGGCGGCGGCGCAGGTTTGCGGGGGATTTAACGCAAAGGCGCAGGGGCGCAAAGGGGAAGGGGGTATTTGGTGAGATAAAGCGCAAGCCCCGACGGGGTTAGCGTCGAGGCTTGGATTGGGTTAGGCGGGCGTTCCGGTCGGCGGGTTAGCCGGCGTTGATTTGCAGGCGGCGCGGCTTGGTGGCTTCCAGCTTGGGCAGCGTTACGGTAAGCACGCCGTATCGGTACTGCGTCTCCACGTTGTCCGCGTCAACCCACTTGGGCAGCTGCATGACGCGGTGAAACTTGCCGAAGTGCCGCTCGCGGACGATGTAATCGCTCTCGGCGTTGGGCTCGGCGGCGTTCTCCGCGCTGATGGTCAGCATGCCCTGGTCGATGGTAACGCTGATGTCTTCGGGCGCAATGCCGGGCAGCGCCGCCTGCAGGACGATGTCGTCGTTGGCGCGCATCACATCCACGGGGATGCGGCGGCGCTGCTCGAACTGATCGCCGTCGGCGTAGCGGAAGCGGCCGTCGTCGAAGCCGCGCCACACCTGATTGAGCGCCTCATCCATCTTGCGAAACTCGCGGATAGGGTCTAGCCTCTGAATAACCATATTTACGCCTCCTTGTTGCGCGTTGATTGCGCGCGTTAAGCGCATTTGCGGCAGGCGGCAGCGCTTTCCGTTGCGCTCCGTGTCTGCTCATATGAGTTGCTTGATTGCATTATAACTATATGATACGGATTGTGTCAAGTTTCGTTATGAAATATCCGTGTATGTGATAGAATAAATCCATATCGGTTAACGAAAAGACGCAACTTCAGTTAAGGGCGCTGAGATGGCAAAAGACTACTATGAGGTATTGGGCGTATCGCGAAACGCCGATGAGAAAGCGGTTCGGAGCGCGTTTCGGCGGCTTGCGCGCGAGTATCATCCGGACTTGAACCCCGATGACAAAGAAGCGGAACGCAAGTTCAAAGAGATTAACGAAGCGAATGAGGTGCTTTCGGACGCCGATAAGCGCGCCAAGTACGACCGCTACGGCGATAATTGGATGCACGCCGACCGCATGCGGGAGCGCGGCGGCGCAAGCGCAAGCGGGGGCGGCTACACATCCTACGAGACGACGTTTGACTTCGACTTGGGCAATCTGGGCGACCTGCTGGGCGGCGACCTGGACGACCTGTTCAGCGCAAGCCGACGCCGCGCGCGCACTCGCGCCAGGATGCGCTCTCAGCATACGGATGTGGCGGTGAGCATCAGCCTTGAAGAGGCGTTCAACGGGGCGGCGCGCACGGCGACGGTCGCCGCCGCAAACGGCGAAAGCAAGCGCATTGAGGTTACAATCCCGCGCGCGGTGGACAGCGGCTCGCGCGTGCATATATCGCTTGACGATGGCACGCAGGTGTTCTTCAACATCAGCGTTCTGCCGCACCCGCGCTTTACCCGCGAAGGGGACAACCTGTTCGCAGAACTAAGCCTGCCGTTCGAGGATGCAGCGCTGGGCGGCGAGGCGGAGTTTCGCTCGCTGAAGGGGCGCATCGTGGTTACGATACCGCCAAACAGCGCATCGGGGCGGCGCATTCGCATCGCGGGACACGGCATGCCCGCGCGCGGCGCTGCAGACGAATACGGCGATCTGTACATCAGCGTCAAGCCCGAACTGCCCGCCAATATGAGCGAGGATGAGCGGGTGCTGCTGACCAAGTTCCGTCGGCTGCGAATCGAGAACGGCAAGCGCGCGCCGTAGAGGGATGGGCCGCGGCATATGCTTGCGGCGATTTAACTGCAAAGGCGCAGAGGCGTAATGCGGTTGGGCGCGGCGCTTTCGGAGCGGCTTATCCGGCGGTCAACACGGGGACGCCGCAGAATGCTTCGTAGTCGATCAGGTCGGTGATGGTGGGCTCGTCGCCGCACAGCGGGCAGTCGGGGTTGCGCCGAATCTTGACGGCGCGGAAGTCCATATCCAGGGCGTCTATGAGCAGCAGTCGGCCGGATAGCGATTCGCCCACGTCGAGGATCTGCTTGACGGTTTCGGTCGCCTGAATGCTGCCGACAAGCCCCGGCAGCATGCCAAGCACACCGGCTTCGGCGCAGCTAGGGACTTCGCCCGGCGGCGGCGGCGTGGGGAACAGGCAGCGGTAGCAGCCCTGCCCCGGCAGATAGACGGTCGCCTGCCCGTCGAACAGCAGGATGCTGCCATCTACAAGCGGCTTGCCGCTGAGATACGCCGCGTCGTTGACGAGGTAGCGCGCGGGGAAGTTGTCCGCCCCGTTGATGATGATGTCGTATTCGGGAATGATGTCGAAGGCGTTGTCGGAGGTTATCGGCTCTTCGTGGATTTGCACATTCACATCGGGGTTATACGCCTTGAGCGTTTCGTAGGCGGAGAGCGCCTTGGGGCGGCCGATGTCGTCGTTTTGGTGGAGGATTTGGCGCTGGAGGTTAGTGACGTCCACGGTGTCGAAGTCCACGATGCCGATTGTGCCTACGCCGGCGAGCGTGAGGTATATGGCGATGGGCGAGCCTAGCCCGCCTGCGCCCACGATGAGAACCTTGGACGCCAGCAGTTTGCGCTGTCCAACGCTGCCGACTTGGGGCATGATGATGTGCCTGCTGTAGCGCTGCACCTGATAGGGCGTGAGCGTGTTGAGCGTTTGGGGCGGCGCTTGCGTCTGCGTCATTGCTGGTAATCCTCCGTTATGGTTGGGTAGTGATAGTGAATTATAGCATCACGCGGGGGAGTGGGCAACTTGGGGGCTTGAGGGCGCTTGACGGTAAGGGGGAGGCAAAGTATAAAAGTATAAAAAGTAAAGGAGTTAGAGATGGAAGTAACAGCGGCTTGGATAGGTAGCATATTCTCTGAAAATGATCAGTATGTGCTTCTGGGCGGGGCAATTGTATGGATTCTTGAGAGGGTATTCAATTACTTTGAAGGACGCAGTAGGTGCGTCATTACATACAATAAGAATGGCAGTGTGGAGGCAAAACACTGCAAGAGGTGCAGATGTGAACTTGTCAGAGACGGAGGCAATGGCAATTAAGACAAAGCATCACTCAGGGTAAAGGCAACTTGGGCGTTAGGCGGGATGCGCTGAACGTATTGTAAATGCTCTACCCATTTACAATGCCTCGGCAATACTGATTGTCCGGATCAATTGCCAGCCCGCGTCGTGCCGTGTCAAACGCCTTGTCAGCCTTGCCTAAGTTGCGATATAGCCAGCTTAGGCGTGACAAATCGGTGGCATTTAACTCATTTATCGACGATTCCAATACTCCTACAACATCTTGTACGAGGATCGACTTTTCTTGAGAATCGATGTCGATGCTTATGTTCCTAAGTATCGCATTTATACGATTTGCAGCATTGCTAATGTCGTCTATGGGTGTTTCATCTTGACGACATACTTGAGCAAGTGCGTCAATTGCACCACGATAGTCGTGGCGATTTTCACGGATTTGGGCAATTCGCTGCCAAGCGCTCTGTACGGGATATTGCTCGTCAGAAGCCTCGGCATATCTAAGTAGACATTCTTCTTCCGACAATCCATCCCAATTGAATTTGGCCGTAAGATTTGCCATGTGAACCCAAACAGATGGGTATTTTGTTGCCAAATACTGAAGGATTGGCTCTATTTCTTCGCGGGTGCGGTTTCCTTTGTCCAAGTCTTGCTCGGCACTGTTGACTAGCCTTCTGATCCTACGCGTTACTTCAGTTCCTGTTGATTGCGCCCCAAACATGCGGAGTATTTCGCTATCCGCTTTAATTGATGCTCTCCACGCGGACACCTTCAATTTTCGTCCGCCAAACAGCCGTGCAGGAAGCGGAACGGTGATCTCTATCTCATTTGATGAACCGGATGTCCATTCTTCTACAAACGAGCTTTTTATAAGCTCGTCGATGGCTTCTTGTACATCAATTGGGTCTTCGTTAGCGGGACGGCTCAGAACAGCTTCTACGGCAATAGCTGGCACACTAGAACGCCACGTGCAGAGCGTCAAGAAAACTCGTTGCGCGCCCGGGGGTAGTCGTGTGTAAGAACGTTCGAAGAGCGCTGTGAGGACTTCATCGCGACCTGCCATAACTCTTTCAGGCTTTGTAGTATTGCCGGTTCTCGCGATTTCTCCAAGCATCAGTTTGATAATGTACGGATGCCCGTCTGACTCTGTTATGAGCTCCTCAACATATTGTTGGGACAGAGCTCTATGCAAGCGAAGTGTTCTCGCTGTGTTGCCTACAAGCTCTTTGCATTCATCTGGCGTCATTCCATGTACATACACGGGGAAATCGCCTTTGAATTGACGAACTCGAGAAGTGATTAGCACTTTGTTCGGCGCGCGAACATAGGTATCCAACCAGTGAAAAACCTCTACTGGGAAATCAGTGGTCTCGAAGTTGTCGAACACAAAAAGAGTTGGGTATATTTCTTCGGTTGACAAATGATTTGCCAAGTAATCTTTATCGCTGAAGATTCCGTCGGAATACTTTTCACCCGGTTCCATTAAACGGACGTATTCCTTTGCAAAATCGTCAATCGACACTCCGTCGGGACGAACAGATTTTGGACCCGCCTGCAGTAGATCAATGTCACGAGAACTGAACCAGATAACTATGGCATAAGGGTTATCCACGTCATTCATCAAATCGTGAATCACTTTTAGGGCAGTTGAAGTTTTACCTATACCGCCGCGGCCAGTGAGCGTTACGATGGGGTGTGTATCATTTTTCTTGAGTTCAGATACAATCTCGGACTCTAGTTCATTTCTGCGAACATAATCATTATCGGGCAGAGGCGCGGGTACGTTGCTCAAGGTTGATGCGCCGGTCAAATCTAGTTGACCAATGCCTTGGGTTTCGCTAGGCGGAAGTTTCTCGACAGGAGTCAAATAAGGCTTCGAAGAATAGTAAGCCTTATCATTAGTTAGATATGAAATGCTTTCATATCGCGCAGATGTAAATCCGCCGTTTGGAAACCAAAAGTCAGACGCTTCGGGCTTGGAATCAACTAAGTTGACTCGCTGCAAACCTTCAACATCCGGACTTGAAATGTCCAGATAGACGCCATCCTGATAAGACTCATATGCGTCACGCTTAAGCCTCTCGAATCTGTCGCTAGATTGTCCCCAGTAAGTAACCCGATATTTTCCTGACAGGTTCCTGCGTATGTATGCCCAAGGCAAGTGCAACAAGGGAAGTTCTGTTGCCATCTTTTCGATTGATTTACGCAGATGTGGACACACTTCACTAAGAGCAGAAGACGACACCGCTCCATGGCCTCGAGTATCATTGCGTAGTTCAACGAATTTCCTGAACCAGTCAGAACCGCGAATCCTTCCCGACCGTTGGCTGTTTTCAACTTGAACGCATTTCAAGCTTTGATCCAGGCTATCTATGGCTTCGATTTGCCATGAAAGGTTTTGCCGTTGAGTGAGGCACCGTTGAGTTTCTCTTACTGACGGGTGTAGGGATTGCGAAGTGCGCCCAGTGAGGATCTCATCTAGCGTTGTAACCCAACTTCCGAGGGAATCCGCACGAACTAGCTGACGCTCAGCTCTATACCGGTGATTATCTCTATCAGTGCGTATCGCCGCGACCAATCCTGAAATGGTAAGTTTCATTACCATTTCGCCCAGATACATTAGTGAGTTGAAGTAGGCGGAATCGGAGTCTTCTTTCTCTATTTCAACCCGCTCAATCATGCGTTTGATTGGTAGCAACATTTCCTGTAACCTCACGCATAGTTCTCAATCAGAGATATGCTTGATACCAGACAAATATAATATACAACTGAGTAAAAGATAAAGCAAGGGCATTCCTGCCAAATGACCACCTGGTGCGCCTAGTTCGGTGATGCGACTAGGCGCACCAGTGCCAGCGCGGACGGTAATTAGAGACGGCAGCGGCAGCAAGCGATAAGGCAATCCGAATGGCGCGGATAAACTTCAAGAACCGAACTCTGTATCACGGGGACAACCTAGAGTTCCTGCGCGGCGTCAATAGCGGCGCCGTGCATCTGATAGCCACCGATCCGCCGTTCAACAAGAACCGCGATTTTCACGCCACGCCCGATAGCCTCGCGCGCGGCGCCCGCTTCACCGACAGATGGCGCTGGGATGAGGACGTCCATCCCGAATGGGTTGACCAAATCCAAGACGACTGGCCGGCGGTATGGTCAGTGATTGACTCGACGCGAACATCCAGGGGCGGCGATATGGCCGCTTTTCTCTGCTGGCTCGGCGTCCGCCTTTTGGAAATGCGCCGAGTTCTACGCGACGACGGAAGCGTCTATCTGCACATCGATCACACCGCGCATGCATATGTCAAAACGCTGATGGACGCCGTGTTCGGACACAAGAATTTCAGGAACGAAGTAGTGTGGTTCTACAAGACCGGCGGCGTCAGCAAGCGCTGGTTCGGACGAAAGCACGACACCATTCTCTACTACACCAAATCCGATAAGTACACATTCAATCGGCAAAAAGAGAAATCGTATCTGTCTCATAAATACGGCTTCTCGAATGTTGAAATCCACGAAGACGCCCAAGGCTTCTTCACGATGGTCGGAATGCGGGATGTATGGGATATTCCCGCCTTGAGGGGGAATCAGCCGGAAACTACGGGTTACCCCACTCAGAAGCCGATTGCCTTGTATGAGCGGATGATATTGGCGTCCTCCAATGCGGGCGACATCGTTCTTGACCCGTTTTGCGGATGCGCCACCACGCCCGTCGCCGCCGAGCGCTTGGGGCGGCAATGGGTTGGAATGGACATTTGGGATAAGGCGCACGATACCGTGCTAAAGCGCTTGGCAGACGCAGGCCTGGCAGTCCCCGATATGGACGATGTCGACCACAACGATCCGCGCGCCTCGCGTTTATTCACATTCGGAGATATAACCTACTCCAAGTCGCCGCCCGCGCGAACCGACGACAACGAAGTCGCCAGCCCGATGCTCGCGCTAAGGGTTCAACGCCCTGTGGAAGCTTGGCAAAAGTTGTCCAACAAAGTTGTGCGCGGCATACTGAGCGAAGCGCAGCGGCCCGTCGACGATATGCAGGGCGCGTCAAGCGCCGCGCAGCATATCGCCAACATAGGATGCGCCGGCTGCGGGCGCGTGTTGGAAAGCCCGTTTATGGAACTAGACCACATTCAGCCAAAAGCGGAGGGCGGGGACAACTACATAACCAATCGCGTGCTTATCTGCCGTCCATGCAACGGCAGGAAACGCGCCGATCTGACTATGCGCGGACTGATGCGGGAAAACAAGCGGGCGGGATGGATGCAAAACGAACCGCTGGCGAAAAGCATGCTGGACAAAGCGCGCGTGCAAGCAACCCTTGTTCGCGACAACTACCATTCCCCAAGCGTTCAGAGGCTTATCAGCAAACATAGTCGGCAGTGATGGGATCGCCTTTCCCGCGCGGCATCGAGCGCAATTCCTAGCGCCGGTTCACAGTGCTGCCCTTCCTATCAACCATAGCGCGCTTGCGCGTGCTGAGAATGCAGATTTTTTAACGCAAGGGCGCAAAGGGGCGCAAAGATGCGCTGGGTAATGCCCTTGCGGTTGTGGCAGTTGCTTGTATGCGTCTGATATACTTTGTGCGGTTGGAATGGCATATTGTAGGCATATCACGGGAAGGCAGCGGGCAAAGGCGCTATGGGGATTGACGCAGAATTGGCGCAGGCGTCCATAAAGGGCGAATCGGTTCTTACGATTGGCGTGTTCGACGGCGTTCATCGGGGGCATCAGCGGCTGATTTCGCAAGTGGTGAATCTTGCGGCGGCTAAGGGCTACAAGGCGGGCGTGGTTACCTTTCGCAATCATCCGGATTCGGTCTTTAATCCGGATTTCGAGCCTCAGTACATAACCAGCGTTCCGGAGCGCATTCGGCTTATCGAGCAACTGGGCGTTGATTTCGTAGCGCCGATTACCTTCGATAAGGCGCTCTCGGGAGTGCGGGCGCGCGCTTTCGTGGAGCGGCTGCAGCGCAGTTTCGGGATGCGGGCGCTGGTGGTGGGTCCGGATTTCGCGATGGGGTATAGGCGCGAGGGGGATGTGAATCGGCTTGCGGTGATGGGCGCCGATTTGGGGTTTTCGGTGAGCGTGACGGAGCTGCTGGCGGATGACGGCGATGCGGTTAGCAGCACAAGCATACGGCGGGCGCTGGCGGCGGGGGATGTGGTCGATGTAGCCAAGAAGCTGGGGCGCAATTTCGCCATAAGCGGCGTGGTGGTGAGCGGCGAAAAGCGCGGCAGAACGCTGGGGTTTCCTACCGCCAACCTTGAGATGGACACGGATATGGCGGTTCCGCGCAACGGGATATACGCCACGCGCGCCTATGTGGGGGATAAGGTGTATATGGCGGCGACGAGCATCGGGACGCGGCCTACATTTGACGGGACGGGTCGGACGATCGAGGCGTTTTTGTTGGGATTTGACAACATCCTGTATAATAGGCAGCTGAGATTGGAGTTCGTTCAGCGGCTGCGGGATGAGCTTAGGTTTGACAGCGTAGAGGCGCTGTTGGATCGGATGGAGTTGGATGTAGAGCAGACTCGAGCGATACTTCAGGCGTCCAAATAGCGCAGCGCGCGCCTGCGCTTTCAGCGAGCGGGGGGACACTCCAATGCAAGAGCGCTCACATACGCCGTCAGAGGGCGGCGCCGCATCCCCGGACATAATGCCTCACGACCTTCAAAGCGCCATAAACGAGGTGCAGCGAATGGCGACTGAGTACGCTATTTTCGCTGAGATTGGGCGGGTGATAAGCTCATCGCCGAATATCGAAGAGATATATGAGGGTTTCGCGGCGCAGGCGCGTCATCTGATTCCGTTTGAGCGGCTGGTGATAAACAGCGTGGACGCCGATGCGGGGACGATAGCGACGCTGTATCAGTCGGGGATGAAGGTGCCTGAGTGGGAGCCGGGGAGGGTGCGTCCGCTATCGGGTTCGCCGACGGAGTGGGTTGTGGAGAATCGGCGGGGGCTGCTTCTGAACAGCGAATCGGAGGCGGCGACGCTGGAGCGGTTTCCCAACCAAGACCCAAGCGTAGCGAGCCATCTGCTTTGGCTGGTAGCCGTGCCTCTCATATCGCACAACGATGTAATCGGCACGCTTCACTTTCGGTCGGATCATCCCGGCGAGTATTCGCAGCGCAGCCTTGAGTTGGCGGAGAGGGTGGCGGCGCAGATTGCGGGGCCGGTCGCCAATTCGTTGCTTTACGCCAAGCTGGAAGAGAGCGCGCGGGAAGAGCATCGGCTGGCGGAAGAGAATGCGCTGTTCGCCGAGATAGGCAAGGTCATATCGTCTTCGCTGGACATCAACGATGTGTACGCCGATTTCGCGGACAGGGTGCAGCAACTGATTAGCTTCGACAGGATTTCGGTGAGCCTGCTAGATGAGTCGAAAGAGACGCTGACCAACGCCTATGTGCTGGGCAAGGAATCGCCCGGGCGCGAGGTAGGGGCGCGGTTTTCGGTGAAGGGGACGCCCGCGGAGGCGGCGATTCGCAGCGGCCGGACATCGCTGGCGCAGGGGAGCCTCGAGGATTTGCGGGCGCGCTTTCCGTCGATCGCGTTCAATATGAGATCCACGCTGCAGGCGCCGCTGATATACAAGAATGAGATTATCGGGCTGCTGAATGTGCGCGCGGTGGATGCCGACGCCTATACGCAGCGGGATATTGATTTGGTGACGCAGGTTGCGATGCAGATAGCGCCGGCGGTGGCGAGCGCGCAGCTTTACGCCGAACAGCGGCGGCTTGCGACTTTCCCTATGCACAATCCGAATCCGGTGATCGAGACTGATCTGAGCGGCAATGTAACCTACTGCAATCCGATAGCGCGGCAGCGGTTTCCGAGTCTGCCGGATATGGGGGCGCAGCATCCGATTTTGGCCGAACTCGACGACATTATCGCGGATCTGTCGGGCGGGGGCGCTGCGTTTCATTCGCGCGAGATCGATGTGGGGGAAGAGACCTATCAGCAGCGGATAGTGCGCATTCCGTCGATCAATCAGACGCGGATATATTCCAACGACATCACGCCGCGCAAACGGGCGCAAGAGAAGCTGGCGCTGCAGGCGGAGGATTTGGCGCGCTCCAACGCGGAGCTGCAGGAGTTCGCATATGTGGCGTCGCATGACCTGCAGGAGCCGCTGCGGGTGGTGTCGGGGTTCGCGCAGCTGCTGTCCGACCGCTATCGGGATGAGCTTGACGATACGGCGCAAGAGTTCATCGGCTATGTGGTTGACGGCGCTGAACGGATGAAGATACTCATCAACGATCTGCTGGAGTATTCGCGGGTGGGGACGCAGGGGCGGCCGCTGGAGCCGGTGGAGAGCTCGAGCGTGCTGGAGCAGGCGGTATCGAATCTGCGGGTGGCGATAGGCGAATCGGATACGCGGGTTACGCACGATGAAGGGCTGCCTAGGGTGATGGGGGACTACAATCAGCTCTCGCAGCTTTTCCAGAATTTGATAAGCAACGCAATCAAGTTTCGGGGGGACGATCCGCCGCGGATACATGTATCAGGCATGCGCGTGGGGGAGTCGTGGGTGATGTCGGTAACGGACAACGGCATCGGCATAGAGCCGCAGCATGCGGATCGCATATTCGGGATGTTCAAGCGGCTGCACGGCCGGGGGGAATATCCGGGCACGGGCATAGGGCTGGCGATATGCAGCAAGATAGTGGAGCGCCATACGGGGAAGATCTGGGTGGATTCGGAGCTTGGCAAGGGGGCGACGTTCAGTTTCACGCTGCCCGATGCCGACGATTGAGCGAATGCGAATAAGGAGGCGAGGTTATGACTACGGACGGCAAGGCAATTGAGATACTGCTGGTGGAAGACAACCCGGCGGATGTACGACTGACGCAGGAAATCATCGGGCAGTCGGAGCATCCCACGAACATCACGGTGGCCGAGGACGGCGTGGTGGCGGTAGAGATGCTGAAGCGCATCGGGGCTTATAGCGGGACGCCGCGGCCGGATCTTATCCTGCTGGACTTGCGGCTGCCGCGCAAGGATGGTCCGGAGGTGCTGGCGGACATCAACGCCGACGAGGGGCTGGTGAACATCCCGGTGATGATATTGACCGGCACGGAGGCGCAGCAGAGTTTGCTGAACGCCTACAACATTCCGCCGAGCCGCTTTTGCCGCAAGCCGATCGAGCTTCAGCGCTTCGACAATGCGGTAAATCAGTTGGGGATGTTCAGTCGACAGCCGATAAACTTGGGGCCGCCGAGCGGGCAGGCGCAGGAAGCGGCGGCGGCGGATTCGGGCGGCGGCGGCAAGCGGCGTTGGTGGTGGCCGTTCGGGGGGGACTAAGGGCGGCGCGCGCATTCCCGCTGCGGCGAGCGGCGGCGCTGCCGAACACAAGCGGGGGTTAGAGATATGACTACATACAG
Source organism: Dehalococcoidia bacterium (assembly GCA_965203895.1). Classification (GTDB taxonomy): domain Bacteria; phylum Chloroflexota; class Dehalococcoidia; order Lucifugimonadales; family JADFKI01; genus Bin90. The sequence continues at coordinate 2,249,411 of CBDBDI010000003.1, forward strand.
AAGACCCGCCAGCAGGCCGCTTGAGATACTGCTGGTGGAAGACAACCCGGCGGATGTGCGGCTGATTCAGCTGATACTGGAAGACGCCGAGTTCCATGTGAACTTCACGGTGGCGTCCAACGGGCGCGAGGCGCTGACCATTCTGAGCGAATGGCGGGGCGCCGCCGATGCGGGGCGGCCGGATATGATACTGCTGGATCTGAATATGCCGGTGATGGACGGGCGCGAGGTGCTGGCGGCGCGCGAAAAGGACGCCAATCTGTCGCGCATACCTGTGGTGGTGCTGACCACTTCGCAGTCGCCGGAGGATCTGGAGTACGCCTACAGCAAGTGCATCAGCAGCTACATAACCAAGCCGGTGGATGTGTTTCAGTTCAACACCAAGGTGCGGGATCTGCTGAACTACTGGACGAATGTGGCGGTGCTGCCGGATTAGGCGCAACGGCGCAAGCGGCGGCCGGCGCATCGGCGGCCGGCATTCGGCGTATGGCGGGCGTCTTTGGCAGAATCGATGCCCCGCGCGGTGTTGACTTCACAAGCGATAATTGCTATGTTGGATATTGAGGGGCGTATGTTTCGCATAGCGTTTCGCAAGTCCCCAATATCAAATCCGCCGGGCGCAGCGCCGGGCCGATAGGAGGTTGGCTATGGTTCGCATAGTGGTACTGAATCATAACTGGAAGTTCCCTTGTAGCGCCCCTGCCGGCCTCGGGACGTCTTCTCGCTTAGGCGGGGATGTACGCGGCAGGCGGTAAGGTTTGGCGAGGCCGGCGGGGGATTCCAAGCCGGCAGCCCCGCGCATTAGACAAACAGGCTGTTAAATGACCTTGCCAACGCGCAAGGCGCAGCCTCCGGCAGGCAAGCCGGGATGCGGGACTGATGGTCATACAGAGGGAGGCGGTCGCAGCATGCGTTGCGCTCGCCTCCCTCATTTGCGATATAATTCGGGCGGGGGATACGCCGCGCGCCGACGCAGTTCGCATAATGCGGCGGCGCTTTGCCAAGCCTGCTAAAGTATATGATGCGCGCCGGCGTAGTTCGCAATGCGTCTCATATCGCATCGCAGCGCGCTATCGTCTTATGACGGGGCGGGCGCTATCGCTATCCTATAGATAGGTTTGATTTCGACGAGGTATGTCATATTGAACGCAAACGCCGCATTGGACGAACAGGCGCTGCGCCGCATAGTTAGGCGGGGCGTGTCGGATATAATCGTGGAGTCGGAGTTCGTGGAGCGGCTTGGGGCGGGCAAACCGCTGCGGCTGAAGATGGGCTTCGATCCAAGCGCGACGGACATACATCTGGGACATGCGGTTGGGCTGCGAAAGCTTAGGCAGCTTCAAGACATTGGGCATACGGTCGTACTTATCGTGGGGGACTGGACGGCGCAGATAGGCGATCCTAGCGGCAAGTCGGCGACGCGGCCGATGCTGACGGCGGAGCAGGTGCGCGCCAACGCCGAAACCTATATGGCGCAGTTCTTCAAGATAGTTGACCGCGAAAAGACGGAGACGCGCTGGCAGACGGAATGGTTCGGCGAGTTTTCGCTGGCGGATGTGATACGGCTCGCGGGGCACTTCACGGTGGCGCAGTTTTTGGCGCGCGACGACTTCGCCAAGCGGTTTGCGGACAATCAGCCGATAGCGATAACCGAGCTGCTGTATCCGCTGCTGCAGGCATACGATTCGGTGGCGATAGAGGCGGATGTGGAGTTCGGCGGCACGGACCAGATGTTCAACCTGCTGGTGGGGCGGGATTTGCAGCGGATGGTGGGACAGACGCCGCAACAGTGCTTCTTGATGCCGCTGCTGCCCGGCACGGACGGGGTGGAAAAGATGAGCAAGAGCCTTGGCAACTACATCGGCATAGATGAGCCGCCCAACGAAATCTACGGCAAGACGATGTCGCTGCCGGATAGGATGATCATTCCGTACTTCGAGTATCTGACGGATGTATCGGACGACGAGTTGGAAGAGATGCGCCAGGCGTTGGACGGGGCGTCGGTGAATCCGATGGAGCTGAAGAAGCGGTTGGCACGCGAGCTGGTGCGGCAGTTCTACGACGGCGCCGCGGCGATCGAGGCGGAGCGGCATTTTGAGCGCACGGTGCAGGGGGGGGCGATGCCGGATGACATCCCAACATACGCGCTGCCCGCGGGCGATGGGCTTGCGGGGATGCGGCTGAGTCGGCTGATGGTGGACGCCGGGCTTGCGGGCAGTCTTGGGGAAGCGCGCCGTTTGATTAGCCAGGGCGCGGTGCAGATCGACGGGCAGCGCATCGGCGACGATTCGGCTGAGACGGCGGCGGCCGGCAGCGTGCTGCGGGCGGGACGGCGGCGGTTCGTGCGGTTGGTGTAGGCGGCGCTAGGGTTGCTTCGGATGGACTTGGCGCATCTCAGCATTCGGATATTCGCGGCACGGCGGCAGTGGTGGGCGATAGAGGACTCGAACCTCTGACCTTCTGCGTGTAAAGCAGACGCTCTAACCAGTCTGAGCTAATCGCCCGTGTATGCGTAATTTGCGCTAGTGGGATGCGGTTAGGTTTGCGATGGGAATGGCGGTTGCGTGCGCGGCGGGGGGCGCATTGCGCTGATAGGGTAGGTTGCGCGGTTAGGGTTGTGTGGCGCGCTTGGCGGGACTCGAACCCACGGCCTCAGCCTCCGCAGGGCTGCGCTCTATCCAACTGAGCTACAAGCGCGCGCTTGCGATATGCGGTTGTTGTGGTGCCGAAGGAGGGATTTGAACCCACACATCCGTAAGGATACTACGCCCTGAACGTAGCGCGTCTTCCGTTCCGCCACTTCGGCACACTTGCGGGCGGCATGGCATTGCCGCCGTCTTGCCGCTTTTCTGGTGGGCGGTCCAGGACTTGAACCTGGGACCTCTTGCGTGTGAAGCAAGCGCTCTAACCAGCTGAGCTAACCGCCCTGATGCGGCGCGCGGCGCGCGCACCAGTCAAGCGAACAGGGTAATTATAACAGATAAACGGCTGTGTGAAAACACTAATTTTTGTGTGGGTATTCTCAGTCTTTCAGTGTTATCGGATATAGTGGCGTCCAAATTGATGTTTAGGATGTGAGTCATGGCCCGCGAACGGTCATATCGGCACGATGTCAGATGCCGCCACTGCGGCTCCAATTGGATGCCCAAAGGCGGACGCGCACGCGGTCAACAGTTGTACAAGCGCGGCGACTGCAAGAGGAAACAAGTGGCGGACGCCGAGCATCAGCGCTTCCCTGATCATGTCAAACGGCAGACGGTACAGATGCGCATATGAGGCGAGAGCATATCGGCTCGGCGCGCGTGGTGGGCGCGAGCGTTACTGCGGTGAGCCGTTGGCTTGGAAAAGAGGAGAAGTTGCACGTGAACGGATGCGCGCAATGAGCGCGTGGCGCACAAGCGGGCGGGCTGCGATAATCGTTGCATCAAAGATAGCGCTTGACGAAATATGGACATATGTGGGTGCTAGAAAAGCAGAATAGCGCAATAGCGTGTGGGTGTGGGCGGTGCTGTGAGCTGGAACGAGGGGTTGCATTCGATGCTGCGCGGGAAGCTGAATCGGTTAGCGCGTCGGACAAAAGGCTGCGCAAAGAGCGTGGATATGCTGGTGAATCTGCTTGCTTTGGTCTTTTGCGCCAAGCTAAAACGCAATACCGCTTAAGAGTGAGGATACCCGCGCGCTGCGGGCATTGGCGTATGCGTCGCGCTGATGTATCCTGTATGCGGATTATCGGCGCAAACCCGCCCGAAACTCAAACTATGGAGCGTGCTGGACGATGGCAGACAAGTACAGGCTTGATAGGGAAATCATCGCTATGCGCGTGGCGAAAGAGCTGCAGGACGGCGATGTGGTCAACCTAGGCATCGGCATACCATCGCTGTGTTCGCAGTTCGTTCCTGAAGGGCGCGATGTGCTGTATCACAGCGAAAGCGGCGTACTCAACTTCGGACCTATGGCGGACGAGGGCGAAGAGGATGTCGACCTGACAAACGCCAGCGGCCACTTCCTGGCATGGCATCCGGGAATGTCCTTCTTCCACTCGGCGGACGCCTTCGCGATGATACGCGGCGGCCATATAGATGTAACCGTATTGGGCGCGCTGCAGGTGTCCGCCAAAGGCGACCTCGCGAACTGGATGCTGCCGGAGCGCGGCGTGGGCAATGTGGGCGGCGCGATGGATCTGGCGGTGGGCGCAAAGCGCGTCATCGTGGCGATGGAACACACCGACCGCAGCGGCAATTCCAAAGTAGTGGAAGAGTGTACATATCCGCTCACCGGCAAAGGCTGCGTCGACCTCATCGTAACCGACATCGCAGTAATGGAAGTCGTCCCCGAAGGGCTGGCGCTGCGCGAAATTGCGCCCGGCTGGAGCGCCCAAGATGTTCAGGCGCAGACCGCCGCCGCGCTAATCGTGCCGTCCGCGCTACGGGAGATTGAGCTTTGAGCATTGCTGAGCAAGCGCCGCCGCAAGCCCAGCGCAACTTCGCAACCTATGATATATGGGGCTCTCACTCAGTGCCTACGGGAAACTCCGCAACCCAGAGGTTTGTAATAGCGCCGTCTTCATCAACGACGAACTGACCCGTTGAGACGCTCGTTATCTCATAGGACGGAAGCCTCACCCAGGCCGCGCATGCGTCGTCTGATATAACTCGTTGGCGTTTAGATTCAAAGTCAAAATCGAAGTTGCCGAAACCATGCCGCCGCCGAGCTGGTCCAAGGTCATCTACATTCGCAGGGAATGCTCCTAGGAAGAATCTCGCCGCCGTATCCGGAGCCGCGCACGGCTGCTTGAAGTAGTACAGATTATGCCCTACTAAGTACACATCAAATTTGGAGCGCGCTATCGGTTCTACTCGAGAGGCGCGAACTAACGAGTAGATTCCCTTTAAGGCGACGGCGTCCGCTCTAGCGTTTATGTACACTGTGAACGCCAACCCGATGCTTATTGCAATAATGAGCGCGCAAACGGATGTCCAAGGCGTTAGGCATTTTCTAATCATCCCCTCTTTTAATTCCGGCGAAAACTTGCCCCTACTTGTCGGGCGGGTGATATGTTCTTTTATATTTATGGAAAGAAGCGCAACCGCACTCAAACCTGCGGCTGCGGCCGTTATCTTTTGGCGCGCCACTCGCTGATCCAGCAGCGCCGTTAGCGCATAGAAGAAGCAAATCACGCTGAACAGGTACTCGCGCATCTCTGAATACTCTAATAGTTGCAGGATGGCGCGATAGTGGTGCGCATAGGCGGTGGATATGACAAGAAACAGGGATGCGACAACGCCAATGAACAACTTTGCGTTCTTGGAAAACAACGCAAACAGGAGCAGAACCAATAGCAGAAGCAACGCAAGCGCGCGAGTCCATATTAGGGGTGAGTAATCCGCTACGCCTCCCCCTAGAATTAGAGAACTAAAGTACATCATAACCAGAATGGCTAGTATCATTGGGATTGGCGGAGACGGAATCCCGAATATCCTGTCTTTGCGCCAGAAGAAGGCAACGCATGCACCTATGCACAGCGCGGATAACGTTTCCCTTTGTATTAAGCGAAGCAAACGCCCCTCAAATAGATTGTGGATATTGAATTCTCCTCGCGTGTTCAATGTCTCTAGAAAAGCGGGCGTCTCGAATCCGATTATGCGCTGCCCCCAGCTAATCTCTTCGCCAGCCAAGAACACCATCGCCGCGCCGCCGATAATATAGGCGAAGCGAGGGAAGGGGCGCCGCGCTGCCAAAGCGGCAGCGAACAACATGCCGCCCGTCAGCAGAAACGCGACAGCGGTGAGATTCTCTATGAACTTGTCTTCTCGGAACTGGATATTGATAACGGAGTAATAAATATCTGAATGGGCAACTACAATAGAGCTTAACAATAGTATGTTCACGCACACAAAAATGTAGCACCATTGCGACAACCTTGTGTTGATTGTTGGGTTGCCGTCTGCGCCGGCATTCGCGCGCCGATCGGCGGGAAGTTCCGAAATGTTGTCCGACATCTGCATACTCGAAGTAAATGGATTTGTCCGAGTCGACGACCCGAACCGCCAGAATGGGCGTCAACTTTGCGCGACGGCGTAGAGTATCACGATAACTCTATTCGCTGTCCAATTCCCCTTGAGAATATCCCCCAGCGGGGGGGATTTTAACACAAAGGCGGGAAGGCGCAAAGGTTGAGATGCAAGGCGTAAAGGGGGCGGTCAGTCCGGGCGGGTTAGGGAGCGCCAGGTGTGGAAGAGGCGCTGGGCAGTGGTGAAGAAGGTGAGCAGCGCGATTATGGCAAGCACAATCGGTATGACAAGCGACAGCCAGTGTCCGATGATTAGGCCGAAGCCCAGCGCCGCAACGCGCTCAGGGCGGGTCATAACGCCCACTTTGCATTCGATGCCCAAGCCTTCGGAGCGGGCGCGCAGGTAGCTCACCATTACCGAACCGGCTACGGCGAGATATACCAGCACGCTGCCTTCGACGGAGTCGATGCGGGCGTAGTATATCAGCAGTCCCAGCAGAACGATTATCTCCGAGATGCGGTCTATCACGGAATCCAGCAGCGCGCCGAATGGCGAATCCTGTGCGGTGGCTCTGGCGAGCGCGCCGTCGAAGAGATCGAGTACGCCTGCGAACAGCATAACGAGTCCGCCCGCCCACATTATGCCTTGGCTGATGAGGTATGCGCTGACGGCGGCGCCTACAAGGCCGGCGAGCGTAACGGCGTTGGGCGATACGCCGAGCTTGGCAAGCGCGGCGGCTACGGGCTGCTCGATGTAGATGGATAGCACTTGACGGGCGGACGCCCTGTTCATTGCGATTTAGCCTTCAATCATGTTTGGGCTTGTGTGAACCCGTTACCCGTTAGCCTTGACTTTGTTAGCCTGCTGATTGACTTAACCCGTTAGCCTTGCGATGCGGCGGATTGGCGCAATGAGGCGCGCGCCGCTTGCGTTGAGGCGTCGTAGCAGTCCATGACCTTGCCCGCTATGCGTTCCCAGCGATAGTCTTGGACGAGCGCTGCGCCGGCGTTGGCGAGTTTGCGGGCTAGGGCGGCGTCTTTGAGCAGGCTTGCGATTGCGTCGGCGAGCGCGTCTTCGTCTTTGGGCGGGACGAGCAAGCCTTCTCTGCGGTGCGTTATGACGCCGGAGTAGCCTTCTATGTCGGTGGCGACTATGGGAGCGCCCGCCGCCATCGCCTCAAGCAGCACGATGCCGAAACTCTCTTTGCCGGTTGCGGGCGAGCAGTAGACGTCGGCGGTTTTGTAGTATCGGAACTTGTCTTCGTCGGATACTCTGCCTAGGAATTCGACGTTCTGCAGGTTGCGCTCGCTGATGATGCGCAGCGAATCTACGTCTGGGTTGCCGGGGCCTACCACTAGCAGGCGCAGGTTGGGCCAATCCCATTTTAGTTTGCTGAACGCGCCCAGCAGGTATTTCAAGCCTTTGCGCTTTTCCAGTCTGCCAACGAACAGCAGATTTATCATGCCGTCGTTTGTGAGATGGGGAAAGGGTTCGGCGTTGGCGAAGTCGTCGACTTGAATGCCGTTTGGGATGATGTCGTAATGTGCGGGGAATTGGCGGCTGATGAAGCGGTGGGCGGGCTTGGATACGGCAATGCGCCCGTGCAGCATGCGGAAGTAGGGACGCGCCAGGCGCTTTGCGCCAATCTTGTAGAGGCGCGTGCCTTCGTATGTGTGAAATGTGCCAACGGCGGTGGATACGGCGGGGTCGACTAGGCTGAGCACATCTTTGCTGATAAGCCCGGCGAAGGGTTCGTGGAAGTGGACGACGTCGAAAGCTTCGCGCTCGAGCATCTGTTTTATTTGGGGCTTGAGCCAGACAGAGAAGGACACGCGCGCGATGGAGCCGCCGCTGGGGATTGGGACGGGCTTGCCCATGGGGATGAAGTGTTCGTCGTCGACGCTGTCGGGGGATGCGCAGGGGGCTATGATTTTAACGGCGTGTCCCCAAGCCCTGAACTGGGTGGCGAGGCTGTTGATATGGTCGGCGACGCCGCCGTGAAAGGCGTGGTCGTATGGCGACACAAGCGCTATTTTGCGGCGACGGCTCATATAACATCGTTACCTTGCGCGTAATAACTGCGCCGCGCCGCGCGCATCGTAGTTCGCGGCGCAGACCCCAAGAGTACGCCTATGATACCCCATATCGCTTTGAGTTGCATCATCCGACGCGGCGCATTTAACGGCGCATTCGCCGCCCGCGTGTCCGCAAGCAAGCGCGAAAAGGCGTCGGTTACTCTTCGGTGATGTACTCTTTGCCGACGATGAATTCTTCCAGTTTTTGGCGCGCTTCGTCGTCGGTGTACTGCACCGGCGGGGATTTCATGAAGTAGGATGAGGGGGCGAGAATTGGGCCGCCCATGCCTCTGTCCTTGGCGATTTTGGCGCATCGGATGGCGTCTATGACCACGCCGGCGGAGTTGGGGCTGTCGTGGACTTCGAGTTTGAGTTCCACGTTTAGGGGGACGTCGCCGAAGCTTGTGCCTTCGAGTCGGATGTACGCCCACTTGCGGTCGCTGAGCCACGGCACATAGTCGCTGGGGCCTATGTGTATGTTGTCGCTGGGCAGGTCGTAGTCGACCTGCGAGGTGACGGAGCCGGTCTTGGAGATTTTCTTGCTGTAGAGGCGCTCGCGTTCCAGCATATTGAAGAAGTCGGAGTTGCCGCCGAAGTTGAGTTGATAGGTGTTGTCTAGGCGGACGCCTCTGTCCATAAACAGGCGGGTGAGAACGCGGTGGACGATGGTGGCGCCAACTTGGGACTTGATGTCGTCGCCGATGATGGGGGCGCCGGCTTCGCGGAAGCGGCGCTGCCAGTAGTTGCCTTCGCCGCTTGCGATAAAGACGGGGACGCAGTTTATAAAGCCGCAGCCCGCCGCCAACACCTGCTCTACATACCACTTGGTAGCCTGTTCGGAGCCGACGGGCAGGTAGTTTATGACCACATCCACTTCGCGCTCTTTGAGTATGCCCACGATGTCGTCGGTTGGTCCGGTCGCCTTTTGGATGATGTCGGACATATAGCGTCCCACGCCGTCGTGCGTCATTCCGCGCTGGACTGTAACGCCGGTGTGGGCGACGTCCTGGAATTTGACGGTGTTGTTGGGCTTGGCGAAGATGGCTTCGGACAGGTCTTGCCCGACTTTGCCGGAGTCGATGTCGAAGGCGGCGACGAAGTTGATGTCGCCCACGCCGTATTCGCCAAGAACCGGGTGCATAATCCCCGGTATCTCTTTGTCATTGGCGGCGTCGGCGTACTTGGATACGCCTTGAACAAGGGAGGAGGCGCAGTTGCCCACGCCTATGATAGCGACATTGATGCTTGCCAAACCTGCACGGACTCCTTTGGCGTAATTCTTTCGGGCAGTCATCAGCGATAGTGATGACGCCGAATAATTTTAGCATTACAAGCGCGGGTATGACAAGTTAGCGGGGGGATTTTGACGCAAAGGCGCAGAGACGCAAAGCGGTCGGGCCCCGCCGCTTGCCCATTGATACGCCACCCATCTTGCAATACAATGCGTGTATGCGAATACTTCGATACGCTGCGGCGGCGCTGTTCTGCGCGCTGTTGGCGGGATGCGGCGATCCTGCGATAGACGTTCCTACGCCGACGGCTACGGTTGCGCCCACGCTGACGCCGACGGCTACCGCCGTTCCGCCGCCCACGGCTACGCCCGCCGCGACGGCTACGCCCGCGCCTACAGCAACGCCGCTGCCGACGGCTACCGTAGCGCCTACATCCGCGCCAACGCTGACGCCCATTTCTGAGAGCGCTTCCGACGCCAAGGGTAGCGCGCTTGTCGCCGACGATAGCGCGCGCGAAATCTTGAGCGCCGCCCTGGACGCGATGCGGGCGGCGGACGCTTTTCACGCCGATGTTGACGCTTCTTTCAAGATAGTGCAGACGGAGGCAAGCTTTCAAATGGATGAAGAGACTTTCGGGGACGAATTTCCCATCTACTACAAGGGGGATATTCAAGCGCCCGATAGAACGCGGGGCAAGCTTGGGATTTCGCTGGGGTTCTTTCTGTTGGAAATAGACATCATCACAATAGGCGAAGACGCATATATCACAAACCCCGAAACGGGCGTGTGGGAGCGGGTATTCGCAGCGGATACGGGCTTTCCGTCGCCTTATGAGTTCGTACTGCCGCCTATGGATCCGGCTCAGTATGAAGACGTCCAAATCGTGGGGGACGATACGGTCGACGGCGTTGCCACGCGGCGTATCAGCGCAATGGTACGCGGCAACTATCTGGGCAGCGCCTATGACAGCCTGTATGTGGAGATGTGGGTGGGCGTTGAGGATGCGCTTTTGCGCCGCCTGACGATGGCGGGTGAAACATCGGCGGAGGCGCAGGATTCGGCGGGGCTGTCGGGCGATGCGATGCCGCTTGCGCCGGGGGATTTGGGCGGCGCGGCGGAGTTCAACGCCACGATTACATACACCGATTATGGCAGGGATTTCGATATACAGGCGCCGATACCTTAGCGGCTAGTTGGGACATTCAAGTCGGGTGTTCACACCCACACCCACGCTCAAGATGTCTCGAGCGTGAGTGGGTTGCCGATAGGTTGGATGTTATCGCGTAGCGCGCGTTCATACCCGCATCATCCCCGCAACGCGCGCGCGCCTATCGCGGCGATATGGGGCTGTTTGGCGGCGTGAGGCCGCGGCCGCCGGAGTATATGACGCGTGGGCGGAATAGGCGGTTGTCGTCGTGCTGCTCTAGCACATGCGCCACATTGCCGGCGGTGCGCGCCGCCAAGAATATCGGCGTGTATAGCGGTATAGGTATGCCAAGCAGGTAGTAGAGCAGCCCGATGGGGTAGTCGGTGTTGGGATACAATCCCTTTTCGCGATACATCACTTGCTCCACGGTGGAGTAGATGGACGCTAGGTCTTGCCCGTCGGGGATGCGCTCCGCCAAGCGGGGGATGTAGTCCATCAGGAAGCGCGCGCGCGGGTCGTACTTGCGCATATAGACGCGATGCCCAAAGCCCATTATGCGCGCCCGCTGCTCCAGCTTCGCCATAGTGTAGGGTTCTGCATGCGGCGGGCCGCCGGCTCCGTTGATGTCCATCAGGAACTCGATAGCGGCTTCGTTTGCGCCGCCGTGCAGCGGGCCTTTCAGCGACGCTACCGCGCCCACCATAGCGCCGTACATATCGGACAGCGTGGACGCTATCACGCGCGCGGCGAATGTGGAGTTGGGCATCTCATGCTCGATGTAGCATATATGGATGCGGTCGAAGGCGTCCAGGGATTCGGCGTCGGGACGTTCGCCGCGCAGCATGTACAGGAAGTTTTCCATATACGGCAGGTCGGGGTTCGGGCGCACAAACGGCAGTCCGTTGAGCGCGCGGTAGGAGTTGACCGTCAGCGTAGGCGTCTTCGCAAGCAAGCGAATGCCCTTCTCTAGGTTGGCGGCGTGTGAGTTGTCGTGCAGCAACGCGGGGTCTTCGTATCCCGCCAAGAAGGACAAGCCGGTTCGCAGCGCGTCCATCGCCACGGTGGACTTGGGCATGAGCTCAAACAGGCGATAGAGTTCGTCCGGCACATCGGCTTCGGCCGTGAGTCGATCGCAGAACGCCTTTGCCTGCGCGGGCGTGGGCAGTTCGCCGTGTATGACCAGATAGGCGACATCGGTGTAGCAGAGGTTCTGCGCCAGTTCGATTAGGTCGTAGCCGCGAACCAGTATCTGCTCTATGTCCACATCCAAGTAGGATACCGAAGTATCGGCGGCAATCACGCCCTCGAGTCCGGGGCTGTATTCGGGTGAAGTCGAAGTCATCTGCGTTCTCCTAGATAAGCGTTAGACGCCGCGCTGGGTTGGGGGCGGCGGCAATCGCAACCACATCCCAGCCATCTATCAGATCAGCCGCCAAAGCGCCATATCGCCGCAAGCACGATTGCGATGGCGGCGAACCACATGCCGAACTGCCATTTGAGGATGTCGGTTTTCGTCTCCGCAATGTATGTTTTCAAATCGCTGACGTCCTCTTTTGTCGCCATTTGGCTACGGTCGTCTTCACGCGCAATCTCTAATCGCGCTATGCGTTCTTTGTCCGTGAGGTTGTCTGTAGCTGACATATTCCCGCCGCCCGTTCACTCATAGCGTCTTTCGTTCACACTTGGGGCTGCTTATGCTGCGCCCATTATGCCCCGTCAGCGCTGCCTAGCGCAAGTCCGATCCGTTCAGTGATATTTTCTCTACCTTAAATAAGTATTATAGATAATATAGTGCTTATTAGGTTGAAGCATTCTAGGAAACTCTGCATTAGTGGGCGCTTCGGAGGTTATGCGCTCAATTATATTATGAGAATGCCGGGTTTACGCATAATAGTTGACATTAGTTTAATACTGAATGTAAAATACCCGTTTGATACGACTTTGTTTCTTTGCGCGCTTGGCGCATCGTGTTTCCAATGGAGTGAACGGGGTAGAAGTATGCCTACGGTGAATCAGCTGGTGCGTAAGGGCAGGAAGCAGAAGCGAAAGAAGGACAAGGCGCCTGCGCTGCGGTTTTCGTTCAATTCGCTTCGCAATCGCGGACGCCGCGACGCCGGCTCGCCTCAGAAGCGCGGGGTTTGCACGCAGGTTCGGACGCAGACGCCCAAGAAGCCGAATTCGGCGCTTCGCAAGGTGGCGCGCGTGCGGCTGACTAACGGGATGGAGGTTACGGCGTACATTCCGGGCGAAGGGCATAATCTACAGGAACACTCGGTTGTGCTGATACGCGGCGGGCGCGTGAAGGATCTGCCGGGCGTGCGCTACCATGTGGTGCGCGGCGCGCTGGACACTTCGGGCGTGGATGGGCGCAAGCGCGGGCGCAGCAAGTACGGCAGCAAACGAAATTAGCGCCGTCCATAATGCCCTAGCCAATCACGGCGCGAGGGCAATGAACTGAAGAGATTCGCCGGTTGCTCCCCTCTTCATTGCAGGGGGGCGTACATTTGTATAGGGCAAGCATCACAGGGCAAGAGAGATAGGATTTATGGCGCGTCGCAGAAGGGCTGAAGTGAGAATCCCGCCGCCGGACATTAAGTACGGCAGCGTGGAGCTGAGCCAGTTCATCAATCGGGTGATGTGGAGCGGCAAGAAGACTACCGCGCAGCGAATTGTGTATAAGGCGCTGGATATGGTGGAGCAGGAAGCGAACCGTCCGGGGATGGAGGTCTTTCAACAGGCGCTTCGCAATGCTACGCCGTTGCTTGAGGTGAAGTCGCGGCGGGTCGGGGGCGCCACTTATCAGGTGCCGACGGAGGTCAGGCCGACGCGGCGGATGGCGCTGTCAATGCGCTGGATCATCACGGCGGCGCGGCAGCGGGGCAGCAGACCTATGCACGAAAGCCTCGCTATTCAACTGCTGGAAGCGGCGCGCAATCAGGGTCCGGCGGTGCGGCGACGGGAAGAGGCGCATCGGATGGCGGAGGCGAATCGCGCATTCGCTCACTATCGTTGGTAGCCTGACAGCGGCGGCGATACGCAACCTACATAAGACAACATTCACAAGCGGCATTGGACAGCGTTTCGGATAGTTTCCAAATAACTAACAGGGAAAGCGCAGCGGCGGATTTGGCGGACGGGATGCGGGGCAATGCGCCGAAACGGAAGCGCGTCAATGCCGATTAGGGCATCAGGAATATAGGGCATGCCTGCGACTCTGCAAGACTTGGAAAAGACACGGAATATAGGGTTCATCGCTCATATCGACGCCGGCAAGACGACGGTGACTGAGCGCGTGCTGTATTTCACGGGACGCATCCACAAGATTGGCGGCGTGGACGACGGCACGACGGCGATGGACTGGATGGCGCAGGAACGCGAGCGTGGCATTACGATTACTTCGGCCGCCACGACCGCGGAGTGGAACGATTACGCCATCAACATCATAGATACGCCGGGGCATGTGGACTTTACCGCAGAGGTGGAGCGCAGCCTGCGCATTTTGGACGGCGGCGTTGTGGTGTTCGATGCGGTGGCGGGCGTGCAGCCGCAGTCCGAGACTGTGTGGCGGCAGGCAGACAAGTACAATGTGCCGCGCATCTGCTTTGTGAACAAGATGGATCGCGTGGGCGCCGATTTTCATCGCACGATCGACACAATATCGCATCGGTTGAAAGCCAACCCGATAGCGGTGCAGATTCCCATCGGGCAGGAAGACGCCTTTACGGGCGTGATTGATCTGATCGAGGGCAAGTCGTGGACATGGGCGGCCGAGGGCGTGGACACGCCAAGGGAAGGGCCTGTGCCTGAGGAACTTTTCGAGGATTTCCTTACATACCGCGATCAGATGATTGAGAAGATTGCCGAAACCGACGATGAGCTTCTGATGAAGTACATCGAAGAGGAAGAGATAGGCAATCAGGAAATCAAGGATGCGCTGCGAAAGGCGACTATCGGTTATCAAATCGTGCCGGTGTTCTGCGGCACGGCGCTGCGAACCAAGGGCGTGCAGCCGCTCATAGACGCCATTTGCGATTATCTGCCATCTCCGCTCGATGTCCCGCCGGTTACAGGAACTGCCCACGCCTCAGACGAAGAGATTACCCGCCACCCCGATCCCTCCGAACCCTTCTCAGCGCTTGTCTTCAAGACCGTTTCAGACCCGTATATTGGACGCTTGGTGTATTTCCGCGTCTATTCGGGGACGGCAGAGGCGGGGGCGTCGGTCTATAACTCCACGAAGCGGCGGCGGGAACGGCTTGGGCGCATCGTGCAGATGCACGCGCAGCATCGCGAGGATGTGCCGATGGTGTACGCCGGTCAGATAGCGGCGGCGGTGGGGCTGAAAGACACCGCTACCGGGGACACGATTTGCGCCCAGGACAGCCAGATAGTTTTGGAGAGCATCAAGTTCCCCGAACCGGTCATATCGGTTGCGGTGGAACCGCGCTCGCGCGCCGACCAAGATAAGCTTTCGGACGCGCTGGTGAAGCTCTCGGACGAAGATCCCACATTCAAGATCAACTACGACGACGAGACCGGACAGACGATTATGTCCGGCATGGGCGAGCTTCACCTGGAGATCCTGGTGGACAGGATGAAGCGCGAGTTCAAGGTCGAGGGGAATGTGGGCAAGCCGCGCGTCGCCTATCGCGAAACCATTCGCAGATCGACGGAAGGCGTGGGGCGGTTCGTGCGGCAGACGGGCGGACACGGTCAGTTCGGGCATGTGGTGCTGCAAGTGGAGCCGGGCGAGCGCGGCTCCGGCATTCAGATCGAGGACAAGATTACGGGCGGCGCAATACCGCGCGAGTTCATACCGGCGGCGCAATCGGGAATACGCGAGGCGCTGAACACGGGGCCGCTGTCCGGATTTCCGCTCATCGATATGAAGATTACCCTGATCGACGGCAGTTCGCATGAAGTGGATTCGTCGCAGGTGTCGTTCCAGATTGCGGGATCTATGGCGGCGAAAGACGCCGTGAACAAGGCGCGTCCGGTACTGCTGGAGCCGATTATGAGCCTTGAGGTTGTAACTCCGGGCGAATTTTTGGGCGAGGTGCTGGGCGATTTGGGGCGTCGGCGCGCCGCTATTCGCAACATAGAGGGGCAGGGCGAAATCCAAGTGGTGAACGCGTCCATACCGCTGGGCGAAAGCTTCGGCTACGCCAGCGCTATACGCTCGCTGACGCAGGGGCGCGCCGGCTACACAATGGAGTTCGACAACTACGAGCCTGCGCCTGAAGGCATGTTGGCTACTTAGGGAAACGAAACCGATTAAGGGGCGGTGAAAGCAGCATATGGTTACGACCAATAGCCAGAAGATACGGATCATCCTGAAAGCCTTCGATCATCGGCTTCTGGACCAGTCCGCCGGGCAGATTGTGGAGGCGGCGGAGCGCACGGGCGCGCGCGTGTCGGGGCCTGTGCCGTTGCCGACCGCCATCAAGCGCTTCTGCGTGATACGCGGGCCGCACATCGACAAGAACTCGCGCGAACACTTCGAGCTTCGCACCCACAACAGGCTTATAGACATTCAAGAGCCTACATCCAAGACGATTGACTCGCTCACGCGGTTGAATGTGCCGGCGGGCGTGGACATCTCAATCAAGCTTTAAGCAGAGATTTAGTTATGGCAATTCACGGGCTAATAGGCAAGAAAATCGGCACCACGCAGGTCTTTCACGCGGACGGCAAGGTTGACTGCGTAACCGCCATTGAGGTTGGGCCTTGCACGGTAACGCAGGTTAAGACTGCTGAGAAAGACGGCTACGAAAGCGCGCAATTGGGCTTCGAGCCTGTGCGGCGGGCTACTAAGCCCAATGCGGGACATCTCAGTCGGAGCGGCGGGCAACTATTCCGCCATCTGCGCGAGGTTGGCGTGGACGACGCAACGGATGTGGAAGTGGGGCAGTCGTTGGATGTGAGCGTGTTCGAGGCGGGCGACGCCATCGAGGTTACGGGCAAGTCCAAGGGGCGCGGCTTTGCGGGCGGCGTGCGCCGATATAACTTTCGCGGCGGGCCTAAGACGCACGGGCAGTCCGACCGCCACCGCGCGCCGGGTTCGGTGGGCGCAGGCAGCACGCCGGGGCGCGTCATCAAGGGCTTGAAGATGGCGGGACATATGGGGGACGCGCGGGTTACATCGCGCGGGCTCAAGGTTGTGCTGGCAGACGCAGAACGCAATCTGCTGCTGGTACGGGGCAGTGTTCCCGGAGCGCGCAACTCCCTCGTAATCGTGAGAAAAGCGGGCAAGCGCAGAAGGAACATATCTTGAAGCTCGAGTTGAGGAACGTCAGAGGCTCCGTGTTGGACAGCGTGGATGCGCTGGACGATGTGTTCGCCGCGCCGATGAACGCCGTATTGCTGCATCAGGTCATCGTGGGGCAGCTCGCCAACAAGCGGCAGGGGACGGCGAAAGTTAAGACGCGCTCGGAAGTGTCCGGCGGCGGCGCAAAGCCGCGTCCGCAGAAGTACACGGGGCGCGCTAGGCAGGGCTCCATTCGATCGCCGCAATGGCGCGGCGGCGGCGTGGTGTTCGGCCCCACGCCGCGCAGTTACCGCCAGCGCACGCCCAAGCGAATGAAGCGCGAAGCCATCAAGATTGCGCTGTCCGATAAGGCGCGCGCGCGCAACCTGATTGTCGTCGACGAACTTCGGTTGGACGCCGCCAAGACTAAGAGCATGGCGCAGATGCTGCAGGTGCTGAAGGTCGAGTCTTCGGCGTTGCTGGTGTGCGATGCGCCGAATGACGCCGTACAACGCGCGGCGCGCAATATACCGAAGGTTCGCACGCTGCCGGTGGCGCTGCTGAATGCGCTGGATCTGCTGAACGCCAACAAGGTTGTGATGACGCTCGACGCGGTGCGAAAGGCAGAGTCGATATGGGGCGGCGATTTCGTCCGCCGCAAGCAGTCGGACGCGGTTGCAGCGACGTCCGTGGCTGCAAGCGATGACGATTAACGGGGTGAAGTGATGGATTTGCATCCGTTTGAGATATTGAGAAGGCCTATCATCACTGAGAAGAGCACCGATATGCAGGATGAGGGGCGCTATGTGTTCGAGGTTGCGCCGTCTGCGACCAAGCATCAGATAAAATGGGCGGTGCAGCAAGCCTTCGATGTGAAGGTTACGAAAGTGAACACGATGAAAAAACCGGGCAAGGTGAAGCGGTACGGGCCGCGGTTCACTCAGCAGAAGTCTATGAAGAAAGCGATAGTTACGCTTGCGCCCGGCGACAGCATAACTATCTTTGAGGGCGTCTAAGATGCCGTTGAGAGCCAGAAACCCACGAACTCCGGGACAGCGCGGCGCAGTGCTGCCCACGTCGGAAGAGATAACTACGCGCAAGCCCAAGAAGGCGCTGGTGCGGCCTCTGAAGAAGCGCGCCGGCCGCAACTCCGCCGGGCGCATCACCGTGCGGCATCGCGGCGGCGGCCACAAGCGCCGCTACCGCATCATAGACTTCAAGCGCGATAAGCACGGCATACCCGGCGAAGTTACTACGATCGAATATGACCCGAACCGATCGGCGCGCATCGCGCTGATAAAGTATCCGGACGGCGAATGGCGCTACATCCTTGCGCCGGACGGCTTGCAGGTCGGGGACAAGATAGAGTCGGGCGAGCGCGCCGAACCGCGCGTCGGCAACGCTCTGCCGCTGCGATCTATTCGCGAAGGCACGCAGGTTCACAACATCGAAATGAAGGTGGGCAGGGGTGGACAGATGGTTCGGAGCGCGGGCGGTTCGGCGCAGCTTCTGGCGAAAGAAGGCAAGTACGCCCTGCTGCGGCTGCCGTCGGGTGAAATGCGAAATGTGTTGAGCGCCTGCATGGCTACCATCGGTCAGGTGAGCAACCTTGACCATAAGAATGTGAAGCTGGGCAAGGCGGGGCGCAAGCGAAATATGGGCTGGCGGCCGGAGGTGCGCGGCTCGGTGATGTCGCCGCGCGACCATCCGCACGGCGGCGGCGAAGGGCGCTCGCCCATCGGCATGCCGGGGCCCAAGACGCCTTGGGGCAAGCCGGCGCTGGGCTATCGCACGCGCAAAAAGAAGAAGCCGTCCGACAAGTTCATCGTGCGACGGCGGGGCAAGCGCTAACAACAGCAATTACGCCGCGGATGCGCCTAATACCGGCATCGGATTATCGGCGCATCCTCAAACTCAATCAGACCTCATAGTGGAGAATAGATATGTCCCGCTCAACCAAGAAGGGGCCTTATGTGCATCCCAAGCTGGCGAAGAAGGTAACCGCGACGCAGAACAGCCGAAGCAGAACGGTCATCAGGACTTGGTCGCGCGCCTCTACGATAATGCCGGATATGCTGGGGCTGACGATTGCGGTTCACGACGGGCGGCGGCATGTGCCGTTGTTCATAACTGAGAATATGGTGGGGCATAAGCTCGGGGAGTTTGCGCCCACGCGAACCTTCCGGGGACATATCTCGCGGTCGGAGCGCACAACGCGAGCGCGGTGAGCGATTGCGGCGAACCGCGGACTTGCGGACGGCAGCCGTCAACTGAGTTTGGGATTGCGCGCGCTTCAGGGTTAGCAGAGTGGTGGAACAATGCCTATCAGAGCAGTAGCGACAAACACGGGTTATTCCGTTAAGAAAGTTAAGCCCATTATCGATATGATACGGGGCATGATGGTGGATGACGCAATGAACACGCTGCGTTTTCTGCCGTCTCCAATCGCGGCGCAAGTGGCGAAGGTTGTGCGGTCGGCGGTGTTCAACGCGCAGAATGAGCTAGTGGCGCGCCCGTCGGATTTGCGAATAGTCGAGATTTACGCCAACGAAGGGCCGCGCGCCAAGCGCTTCCGGGCGCGGGCGCGGGGACGCGTCGCGCGAATAACCCGAAGAAACAGCCATATCACGGTTGTAGTTGACGAGGAGGTTGACTAAATTGGGTCAGAAAACGCATCCAATCGGATTTCGCCTCGGCGTAATCAAGGATTGGCAGTCCCGCTGGTTCGCCTCTAAACCCGAAGAGTATCGCAGCCTCGTCAAGGAAGACATTGAGGTTCGCGATATGATACTCGCGCGCTATCCGGAGGCGGGCATATCGCGAGTTGAGATTGAGCGCAGCAACGCCGTGGTGATTACGATTCATACGGCGCGGCCGGGCATCGTAATCGGGCGCGGCGGTCAGCGCGTTGAAGAGCTTCGCAAAGAGCTTGAGGCTAAGACCGCCAAGCGCGCGCGGCTGAATGTGCAAGAAATTCGCCAGCCCGAACTGGACGCCTATCTGGTGGCGCGTAATGTCGCCGAACAACTGGAGCGGCGAGTCGCATTCCGCCGCGCGATACGCCAAACGGTTATGCGGACGATGCAATCGGGCGCTCTGGGCATCAAGGTGCTTATATCGGGCAGGCTGGGCGGCGCCGACATCGCCCGCCGCGAAAAGGCGATGGAAGGGCGCGTGCCGTTGCACACATTGCGCGCGGACATTGATTACGCTATCGCCGAAGCGTCCACCGAGTTCGGGCGCATCGGCATCAAGGTTTGGATTTACAAAGGCGATATTGCGCCTGAACCCAGGGAAAGACCGCAAGCGGCGTCCGCGCAGTCCGATATTGCCCCCATAGAGGTTACCGTCACTACGGGCGCTACTGACGCTGCGCCGTCTAACGCCGCAAGAACTATATCGGAGGCTGCGGATGCTGCAACCCAAAAGAGTTAAATATCGCAATCACCACAGGGGACGGCGCAAGGGGCTTGCGGTCGCCGGCAGCGCTATGAACTTCGGCGAATACGGCATCAAAGCCACCGAGGCGGCGTGGGTGACATCGCGGCAGATAGAGGCCGCCCGCCGCGCTATGACGCGCTACGCCCGCAGGGGCGGCAAGATCTGGATTCGAGTGTTCCCGGACAAGTCGGTAACCGCGCGCGCCGCCGAAACGCGCATGGGCAGCGGCAAGGGCGCGGTCGATCACTGGGTCGCCGTGGTGAAGCCGGGCAGAGTGCTGTTTGAGATTGCGGGCGTGCCGGAAGACACCGCCAAAGAAGCGCTGCGCCTGGCGTCGTCCAAGCTTCCGATGGGGACTTCCATCGTAACGCGACAGCAGGGCGTCTAGCGCAACCGCGCAAACGGCAGTTAGCAAGATGGCAGGGATGCAATGGAAATAGACGACATCAGGACACTGACGGACGATGAGCTTCACAGCGAGTTGCACGATACGCACCGCGAGCTTATGAACCTGAGGTTTCGGGCGGCGACGATGCAGTTGTCCAATGTGAACGAAATCCGCAAAGCGCGCAAGCGCATCGCGCGCATCAACACCGTGCTACGGGAAAGAGAGTTGGCGGCAGAGGCGCTATGAGCTACGAAAGACGCAAAGTTAGAGTTGGCAAGGTCGTCAGCGACAAGATGGACAAGACCGTGGTGGTCATCGTGGGTTGGCGCAGGCCGCATCGTGTCTATAAGAAGCCTGTGCGCCGGGAAACGCGCTTTATGGCGCACGACCCGCAGAACGCCTGCAAGCTGGGCGATGTGGTGCGAATCCGCGAATGCCGCCCGCTGTCAAAGCTGAAGCGCTGGCGTGTGGAAGAGATCCTGCAGCGCGAAGAGATTGCGGACATTCAGCCGGAAGAGATAATCGTGGCGGATGAGCCGCAAGCGCTCGACGAGCCGCAGGCAAACGATGAGCCGCAGACGATCGACGAACCGACCGCGGCGGCGATCGATTCCAAGGTAGCGGTGGAAGCGGACGTGCCGCCGGCAGACGCGGACACGCCGCCGGTTGCTGAGACGGAAGCGGCGCCCGAAGCGGCAAGTGCCGAACAGAGCGGCGACGCGGAGGCAGATCGGCAATGATACAGATATACACGCGCCTTAGAGTGGCGGACAATTCGGGCGCAAAGACTATAAGCTGCATCGGCATTCCGGGCGGCAGCGGCAGGCAGTACGCATGGCTTGGGGACATCATCGTGGCGTCTGTGAAGGAAGCCGCGCCCGCCGCCAACGTCCGCAAGGGCGAAGTGGTGAAGGCGGTGGTGGTGCGAACCACTAAGAGCCACCGCAGGCCGGACGGCTCTCACATACGCTTCGACGACAACGCCGCCGTGCTGGTGAACGACGACCAAATGCCGCGCGGCACCCGCATATTCGGCCCCGTGGCGCGCGAACTTCGGGACAAGAACTTTATGCGTATCGTATCGCTTGCGCCGGAGGTGCTTTAATGCGGTTGCGCCCGGATGACAATGTTATCGTGATTAAGGGACGCGATCGCGGCAAGACCGGCCGCGTCCAACAGGTGTTTCCCAAAGACGACACGGCGCTGGTGGAAGGCGTGAATATCGTTATGCGCCATACCAAGCCGTCGCAAGGCGTGCGGCAAGGCGGCATCATTCAGAAAGAGATGCCCGTCCGCGCATCCAATCTGATGCTCATATGCCCCGCCAGCGGACAGCCCACGCGCGTGGGATATGTCAGATTGGCGGACGGAACGAAGGCGAGAGTCTCCAAGAAGAGCGGAGAAGTGATCGAGTGACTACGCAAAACGCTAATTCGCAGCCTAGGCCCGCGCCGCGCATGCTGGACAAGATCCGCAATGAAGTATCTCCTGTGATGATGCAAGAGTTCGGCTACTCCAGCCCGATGCAGGCGCCGCGCCTCGCCAAAATAGCGCTTAACATCGGCTTGGGCGAGGCGCTGACCAACGCAAGGGCAATGGAAGCCGCCACGCGCGACCTGACCGCAATCTCGGGACAGAAGCCGGTTACCACGCGCGCCCGAAAGTCCATTGCGGGCTTCAAGATACGAGAGGGCATGCCCATCGGCGTCAGCGTTACGCTGCGCGGCAGGCGCATGCACGAGTTCATCGACAGGCTGATAAGCTCGTCGCTGCCTAGGATACGCGACTTTCAGGGCGTATCGCGCAACGCATTCGACGGCCGGGGCAACTACTCGCTGGGCATCCGCGAACAGGTTATATTCCCTGAAATCGACTATAACTCCATCGATCGGATGCGCGGGCTTCAGATAGTCATCGTAACTACGGCGCGCACGGATGCAGAGGGACTTCGGATGCTGGAGCTGATGGGCATGCCGTTCACGCGCTCGGACTTGGATAGGCGGGTGGCATAGAAACCCGTCAAGTGAGGAAATAACAAGTGGCTAAGGAATCTTCGATAGCAAAGAACGAAAGACGCAAGCGGGTCGTCGCCAAGTACGCAGAACGGCGCGCGACGCTTCGCGCAATCGCGCAAGATATGAGCCGTCCGCAGGAAGAGCGCGCTCAGGCGCGCGAAGACCTGGCGCTGCTGCCCCGGGACGCCAACCCCAACCGCGTGCGCAACCGCGATCTGACCACGGGCAGGCCGCGCGGCTATATCAGACACTTCGGGCTGTCGCGGATAACCTTCCGGGAAATGGCGCTCAAAGGGCTGCTGCCCGGCGTGCGCAAGGCTAGTTGGTAGCCGCTTGGCGGCCGACGCATAGAGGAACATTATGCCAGTAACAGACCCCATAGCGGATATGCTGACGCGAATTCGCAACGCCATTATGGCGCGGCACGATTCGGTGCCGGTGCCGATGTCCAAGATGAAGCTGTCCATCGCCGAAATCCTCAAAAGCGAGGGCTTCATAGAAGGCTACAGCATTCATCGGCGCGGCGCTCCGCAGGCGAACATTCGGATCTACCTTCACTACCGCGATACGGACGAACCCTCCATAAGCGGACTGAAGCGGGTGAGCAAGCCCGGCCTGCGAGTGTATGTGAAGAACGGCGAAATCCCCCGTCCCTACGGCGGGCTTGGCGTCGCCATCCTGTCCACATCCAAGGGCGTGATGACCGGACGGCAGGCGTGGAGAGAGCGCATCGGCGGGGAACTTCTCTGCTATGTGTGGTAGGCGGCGCTGATACGGGCGTTGAAAGTGCCGCGCATTCCCCCGTTTTAACCGCGAGCCACGCTTTCACAAATCGCACAATAGCGTTTGGCAAGGAGTAGATATGTCCAGAATAGGCAATATGCCCGTTCCGCTGCCGTCAGGCGTGGATGTGGATATTCAAGGCAGCGATGTTACGGTCAAGGGCGCGCGCGGCGTTCTGACCTATTCGTTCCATCCCGATATGGCGATTGCGCGAAACAACGGCGCTGTGGTGGTCACCCGCCCGTCGGACGAAGGGCATCATCGCGCGCTGCATGGGCTTACGCGCAGCCTGCTCGCCAATATGGTCGAGGGCGTGAGCGAAGGCTTCAGCAAGAGCATCGAACTGGTGGGCGTGGGCTATCGCGTGCAGCAAAACGGCAGCGGCATAACGCTGAATGTGATGTTCAGCCACCCGGTCGACATTCAGCCGCCGGACGGCGTTACGCTTGAGGTGGAAGGCAACAACCGCGTGCATGTGCGCGGCATTGACAAGCAGAAGGTCGGTCAGCTGGCGGCGCAGATACGCAAAGTCAGACCGCCCAACATCTACACGGGCAAGGGCATTCGCTACGCAGGCGAACAGGTGCGTCTCAAGCCCGGCAAGAGCGCCAGGAGGGCGTAGCGATGGCAAAGATTCGCACTAAAAAGGGCAGAAGAGTGATGCGGCACGTCCGTGTGCGCCGCAAAGTCGGCGGCACATCGGAGCGCCCGCGCCTGTCGGTGTATCGCAGCCTGAACCATGTGTACGCCCAGGTGATTGACGACAGCCAAGGCGTTACGCTGGCGGCGGCGTCAAGCCTAGAGCAAGCCGTCAAAGAGCGAAACGCCGACAAGCGCAAGACCGAACTCGCCGAGCTTGTCGGCGAACTCATCGGGCAGCGCGCGCAGCAAAAGGGCGTCAGCAGGGTGGTCTTCGACAGAGGCGGCTACAAGTATCACGGGCGCGTCAAGGCGCTGGCGGATGCCGCCCGCAAGGGAGGTTTGGTGTTTTAGATGGCAACTCAACAGATGCGTCGCGGCGGTCGCGATGAAGATCAGGACGAATTCCCGCTGACCGAGCGGGTGGTGAAAATATCCCGCGTCGCCAAAGTGGTGAAGGGCGGCCGCCATCTGAGCTTCAACGCCGTCGTGGTGGTGGGCGATATGGACGGGCATGTGGGCATCGGCATGGGCAAAGCGGACGCCGTGCCGGACGCCGTGCGAAAAGGCGGCGCCGAAGCGCGCAAGAACATCATCGAAGTCTCGCGGCAGGGCAGCACCATCCCCCACGAAGTCCTGTCCAAATACATCGGCTCCGTTGTTATGCTCAAGCCGGCGCAGCCGGGAACCGGCGTAATCGCGGGCGGCGCCGTGCGCGCCGTGGTGGAGCTGGCGGGCATTCAAGACATTATGACGAAGGTTCGGCGCAGCACAAATCCGGTTAATGTGGTCAAAGCCACTTTCAATGGCTTGCAAGAAATGAAAGACCCCACCGAAGAGTTCGCGCACCGCAAGCGGCTCGTGGAGTACGGCAAGCAGCGCGAGCGCGAGCGCATAGAGCGCATCCGCCAACGACAAGCGCGCCGCGCCGCCGCCCAACAAGCCGCCGCCGCGCGCCGACAAACAGCAGGCTGAGGACCGATTCAAAGATGGCAAACAAGATAGCGGTAACATGGAAGGTCAGCGGCATCGGCTATAAGCGCGACCAACGCCGCACTATCGAGGCGCTCGGACTGCGCAAGCTCAACCAAACGGTCGTTCACGACGACACGCCATCCATCAGAGGAATGGTGTTCAAAGTGCGCCACCTTGTAGAAGTCAGCGAGGCGTAACACAGCGCGCAGCCGAAAGCGCTGATCGCGATACGCAGCGTTGCAGGATAGGCTCGACGCTGCGATAGCGCGGACGAAAGATAGTAACGATAATAAAGGCAATTAAGAGATGCAGCAGCATGAATTGAGACCGCCGGCGGGCGCAAAGCGCGCAAGACGCCGCGTAGGCCGCGGCGACAGCAGCGGCTACGGTAGTTTCGCCGGCAGAGGAATGAAGGGACAGAAATCGCGCAGCGGCGGCGGCGTGCGCCCCGGCTTCGAAGGCGGACAACTTCCGCTGTCCAAAAAGCTCCCGTTTGTGCGCGGCTTCACCAACATATTCCGAGTGGAGTACAACGTGGTGAATGTGGCGAGCCTCGCGGCGTTCGACGCCCATAGCGATGTGAACCCCGCCGCGCTGGACGACGCCGGCATAGTGCGAAACGCCAACAAGCCCATCAAGATACTTGGGCGCGGCGAAATCGACGTCCCGCTCACCGTGGCGGCGCACAAGTTCTCCGCATCGGCGCGCCAAAAGATCCAAGCCGCCGGCGGCACCGTCAGGGAGATCGGCTGATGATGCGCCCAAACCAGGCGTCCAGAACGCAAGAGGTGTCCAGGCCGCAGCTCATCCAATCGATGATCGACGCCATGCGTGTGCCGGATCTGCGCGGCAAAATCCTGTTCACCCTGGCGATGCTGGTGGTGTTTCGGTTCGTGGCGCATGTGCCGGTGCCGGGCGTGGACGCGCAGGCGCTATCGCAAGCATTCGGCGCAAGCGAACTGCTGGGCTTCCTAGACCTGTTCAGCGGCGGCGCCCTGGCGAACCTCAGCGTGGCGGCGCTGGGCGTCTATCCCTACATCACCGCCTCCATCGTGATGCAAATCCTTGTGCCGGTCATCCCAAGCCTCAAGGCGCTCTCCCAAGAAGGCGAGTTCGGACGCCAGCGCATCAACCAGTACACGCACTATCTCACCGTGCCGATAGCGGCGCTTCAGTCGTGGGGTCAGCTCACCTTGCTGCTGCAAGCGGGCGTGCTGCCGGGCATAGACTTCGGCTTCAACCTGCCCACGCTGGCTATGGTGGCGTCAATGATAGCGGGGACGATGTTCCTAGTGTGGCTGGGCGAGCTCATCACGGAGCGCGGTTTGGGCAACGGCATATCGCTAATCATATTCGGCGGCATAGTGGCGCGCTTCCCGCAGGTAGTCGGGCAGGGCTTGCTAGAGAGCGACGAAGCTGCGGGACTGCTGCTTCTGGGTCTGTTCGCGTTTGTGGTGATATTCTTCATCGTGATGTTCACCGAAGCGCAGCGGCGCGTGCCTGTGCAGTACGGGCGCAGCGTGTTTCGCGGCGGCAGAATGCAACGGCAGTCAGGCTCCACATTCCTGCCCCTGCGCGTCAACTCGGCGGGAATGATACCGCTCATATTCGCCTTTTCCATCGTCATACTGCCCGGCACCGTCGCGAGCTACTTCAGCAACCCGCTCAGCGACAGCTTCATCTCGCGCCTGGCGCAGTTCTTGGCGGACAGCCTCGACCCCACCGCCTTCCCATACTGGGCGTTTGTGTTCGTGTTGGTGGTGATTTTCACCTTCTTCTACACGCTCATAACATTCCAGCAGCAAGACTTGGCGGGCAATCTGCAGCGCAACGGCGGGTTTATCCCCGGCATACGCCCCGGCAGTCCCACGCAGGAATACTTAACGCGCGTGCTTGTGCGAATTACATGGGGCGGCGCGCTGTTCTTGGGCATAGTCGCCATCCTGCCGTTCTTCGTTACGCAGGCAACCGATGTGCGCTCGCTCACGCTGAGCAGCACAAGCCTGCTGATTATGGTAGGCGTGGCGCTGGACACGATGCGCCAACTCGAAGCGCAGCTGCTGATGCGCAACTACGAAGGCTTCATACGATAGCGAAGGCTCAACGCCAAACCGACGGCGTTGGGCTTCCGGAAAGGATCCGGTTCAACAGGTGAAGGTGATACTGCTGGGACCGCCGGGTGCGGGCAAAGGGACGCAGGCGGCGCGCATAGCCGACGCGCTGGGCGTCGCGCGCGCGGCGTCGGGCGATCTGTTTCGCGAAAACCTTCGCAACGAAACCGAACTCGGACTGCTCGCGAAATCGTATATGGACAGGGGCGTACTGGTGCCCGACGATGTAACCATACGGCTTGTGATGTCGTGGATTTCCGCGCCGGAGCAGGCGGGCGGCTTCGTGCTGGACGGCTTCCCGCGCACGCTGGCGCAAGCGGAAGCGCTGGACGCCGAACTGAGCGCAAGCGGCGGCATAGACCGCGCGCTGTATGTGAATGTGCGCGAAGACGAACTTGTGCGCCGGCTCGCCGGACGCATGATATGCCGCAAATGCCAAAAGCCGTATCACGAACTCAACTCGCCGCCCCAAACGCAGGGTGAATGCGACGACTGCGACGGCGAAGTCTATCAGCGCGACGACGACAAGCCCGAAGTGGTCAAGACGCGGCTCGGCGTGTATTTCGCGGAAACGCAACCGCTTGTTGGCTACTACCGCAACGCCGGCATTCTGCGTGAAATCGACGGCGAAGGCGCGGTGGATGACGTCGGCAGGGCGCTGGTGGAAGCACTGGGATATTAGGAAAGAATTGCCATGTTTGAATTCGCAGACCAGCTGATTGCTGACATGAATCTCAACGTCGTGGAGAGTGTAGAAATACGCGCACGACGCCAAAGCCGCACGCGTATACCGGACGCATTTCTCAATGACAGAATTGCGCCTATAATCTCAAATGAAGCCTCCGACGGTAAGCTTTGGAAGCACCAGGCGCAGGCGTTGCGGCACTTGGTAGCGGGCAGAAACTTGGTAATATCCACCGGCACCGCATCCGGCAAATCGCTGATATTCCAACTCCACGCATTGAACCGCCTGCTTACAGAACCAGACAGCAAGGTATTGGTTCTCTACCCATTGCGCGCGCTTGCGTCCGACCAACTCGTCAGCTGGCAGAACAGAGTGAAACTAGCGGGATTGAAGCCAGAGGAAGTGGCGTACATCAGCAGCGACCTCTCGCAATCCGATAGAGAAGGGATTATCGCGGAAGCCCGCATAGTGATGATGACGCCCGATATGTGTCAAGCGTGGCTCATAAGGCAGATTGGCAGCGGATTCATAAGTCGATTTGTCGAGAGTCTGACATTGCTGATTCTCGACGAAGCGCACGTTTATGAATCCATATTCGGAAGCAATTTCGCATTTCTTGCGCGGCGTCTAGCGGCTGCCAAGCACAGAATTGGCGGAAGTAACGGCTCACGCAAGTTTCAAGTAATCGCGGCAACGGCGACTATTGCCGAGCCGTCGCAGCATCTTGAACGGCTTACGGGGGCTAAATTCCGGGTCATCGAAGAAAAGTCAAATGGTGCGCCTCGTCGGAGTAGGCGAATCCTGCATATAGAAGGTCCGGAAACAGGGGATGATGGCGAAAGCGCGGCTTCGGACATTATCGACGGGATTTGCGCTCTGCCAGGTCGGCATCGCTTTATCGCGTTCATGGATTCACGTCAGGGCGTTGAACGAATCGCCGAACTAGCGGACAGAGAAGATGTAAAGCCCTATCGCAGCGGCTATGAACAGCGAGACAGGGTTGAGATTGAAAAGGCGTTGCGCGATGGGACGTTGCGCGGCGTAGTGTCAACTTCAGCCTTGGAACTAGGAATAGATATAGAGGATGTAGAGATTGGCGTCAATCTCGGCGTCCCTCAATCGCGCAAAAGCTTTCTGCAACGACTTGGGCGGGTTGGGCGGCATTCCCCGGGCGTCTTTATAGTCATAGCGTCAGCCAACGCTTTCACGCAGTACGGCGAAAGCCTAAAGGAATACTACGACGCATCTGTAGAGCCTGCCTATCTGTACTTGGGCAATCGCTTCATTCAATTTGCCCAAGCGCGCTGCCTCAGGGATGAACTGGAGGCGCTGGATGTTACGGCTGCGCGGACTCCGGCAGGCGTCAAATGGCCGGCAGGTTTTGGCGATATTCTGAAAGACGCTCGCGAAAGCTGGCGCAGGGAGTTCGACGAAATCGCTAAAATAGGCGGAGATGCGCCCCACTTCAATTATCCTCTGCGCCAATTGGGTGAAACCAAAATCCAATTGAAGATAGGAAGGCGCGCAAACTCAAGAGAAATCGGAGATATTGCTCACTCCCAAGCCATTCGCGAAGCGTATCCCGGCGCGCACTACCTGCATTACGGAACAAGGTATCGCGTAACGGAATGGATACACGGGTTCAATGAAATAGCGATACTGCTTCAGCAGGTCAACCGCCCGCTGCCCATACGTCCGCAGACGAGAAAAAGCGTAACCGTGGATATTTCACGGAACGGCATTGTGGACGGCCGCGTTAAGAGAGGGAAAAACGGACTCGTCGCAGAGGTCGAAGTTCAAGTCAATGAGAGCGTCGAAGGCTATCGAATCGGAAGCGCTACTTACAATTACAAAGATCTTCGGGTGAAGAATCCCAAGATGAAGCGCGAGCAACGCCCCTTCCGAACCACGGGCGTAGCGCTCAAAATCGAGGAGGATTGGTTCAATAATCCCGGCATACGAGCCGAAGTTGCAAGCGGGTTGTACGACCTGCTATGCCGCGATAAGAGCATATCGCCTCGCGATGTGGATACCGCCTACAGAAATGTGCTTATCAGGGGCGCGGCATCGGCGCAGCATACGACTGACACCATAGTCATTTACGACAGCGTTTACGGCGGCTTGCGCCTCACGGAAGGCTTGTTTGACGACCTTGATCGCTACATGAGCCAGCTTAGCCGCGCCGTGGAAATCGCCGGCGAAAACGCCATCGTGCGCGAAGACACTCTGAACAAACTTCAAACTTGGCTGAACACACTCAACAGCAACGATTTGGGCGAAACTATAGAAGTTAATGCGCCTGACGGTTGGCTCTTAGTGTACAAGCCGGGGAGCATGGTAGCCTCCACTAACTATAGTGGTATAGTCGAGCGCGAAATTATCGCGCCGCGTTATGGCGATCCTTTCAACACAGGCAGTCCGGAACTTATCTACATATGCAAAGATCCCGCTCAGCCTGGCGTGAGTTTAACGCTCAACAGCGAATCCGTCATACCATCCGGAAACGATTCGGAAATGGCGCTTTGGAATCCTGAGACCGGCGCATACCGCGAATTGGATGATGCGGAGTAGCGATGGGCAAGCCAAAATCATTGGCGTCAGCGCCTAAAAATCCAGTCAACCCCAATTAGCGCCAATCGCCGCGCCAATTTGCTATAATATACCTTTGGGCGTCTATTTGGGGGAAATAAGCGTCTATCCTGGGAAATGGGCGTCCATTCTGGGGGAATATGACCACAGCGCAGCGAATCCCTAGCGGGATAACCATAAAGTCCGACAAAGAAATCGAACTGATGCGGCAGGCAAGCAAAGTCGTCGCCGAAGCCAAAGCGCATGTCAAGGACGCCGTGAAGCCGGGCGTTACCACCGCGGCGCTGGACAGGATCGCCGAAAAAGTCATCAGGGGCATGGGCGCAGTCCCCTCGTTCAAAGGCTATGCTGCGGGCGGGCCCGTCCCGTTCCCTGGCACGATTTGCGCCTCCATAAACGACGAAATTGTACACGGCATACCCGGCAAAAGACGACTGAAAGAGGGCGATATTTTCAGCGTGGATGTGGGCGCGATTGTGAACGGCTTTCACGGCGACAGCGCCTTCACCGTGGGCGTAGGCGAGATTTCGGAACAGGCGCAGCGCCTCATAGACACAACCCGCGAGGCGCTGGCGCAAGGCATAGCGCAGGCGCGGGCGGGCAAGCGCATCGGCGATATATCGCACGCCGTTCAAGTGTATGCGGAAGGACAAGGCTATTCGGTAGTTCGCAAGTATGTGGGACACGGCATCGGGCGCTCACTGCACGAAGATCCGCAAGTGCCAAACCACGGCAAAGCCGGCCGCGGCCCGCGCATCAGAAAGGGCATGGCGATTGCCATTGAGCCGATGCTCATCATCGGCAAGCGCTACACAAAGCAGCTGGACGACGGATGGACGGTCGTTACCGCAGACGGCAGCCTGTCGGCGCACTTCGAGGACACAATCGCAATCACCGCAAACGGCGCGGAAAGGCTGTCCACCCCAAGCGGCTACTACTTCTAGCCCGCTGCATTCCATAAGGAGAACGAATGGCTAAAAGGGAAGCCATCGAGGTCGAAGGCACCGTAACCGAATCGCTGCCCAATGCGAGCTTCCGCGTGGAGCTGGCAAACGGACACCGCGTTCTGGCGTATGTGTCCGGCAAGATACGCCTGAACTTCATCCGCGTGCTGCCGGGCGATAAGGTGCTGGTGGAGCTCTCGCCCTACGACCTCGCAAGAGGCAGAATAACCTATCGCTTCAAGTAGCGCTTGCGGCAGCCGTCCGCAGCTGCGCCGCCTCAATCCCAATCGTTCCCGCCATTTACGCGGGTTTGCGCGGCAGGGGAATGCGCTAGACGCCTTAATCTATAGAGAGAATTGAGGATAGATTTCAAGCGAGGTTCTACTGCCTTACGCTTCCGATAAGCGCAAAACGGCAGTGTTAAGAAAGGCGATGTTATGAAAGTATCGGCATCGGTAAAAACAAGATGCGCCAAATGCCGCGTGATACGGCGGCACCGCAGGGTTATGGTCATCTGCGAAAACCCGAAGCACAAGCAGCGGCAAGGCTAGACCAGGAGGGAAGTATGGCGATTGTATCCGGCGTGAACATTCCCGACAACAAGCGCGTGGAAATCTCACTGCGCAGCATATACGGGGTAGGCCCGCATCAAGCGAAAGACATCGTCGACAAGGCGGGCATCGTGGGCAATCCCCGCGTGCGCGAGCTGGACGAAACCGACCTGACGCGCATTCGCGAAATCGTCGACCGCGAAAAGATTGTGGAAGGCGACCTGCGCCGCGAAGTGGATATGAACATCCGCCGCCTTATGGACGTAGGCACATACCGCGGCCTCCGCCACCGCCGCGGACTGCCCGTGCGCGGCCAACGCACCCGCACCAACGCCCGCACCAAGCGCGGCAGAAAGCAGACGGTCGCAGGACGCGGCAGAAGCGTCAACCGAAAGTAGCGCAAGCAACCCTAACAGCATAACGAAAGGCAGCGTAGATGCCGCGAAGACCACGCACTCGGCGCAGAGAGCGCAAGTCCGTCCCGGTTGGACGGGCGTACATCCAATCCACATTCAACAACACCATAATCACGCTGACGGATCCCGAAGGCAACGTCCTTTCCTGGGGCAGCTCCGGCACCGCCGGCTTTCGCGGCTCGCGCAAGTCCACCGCTTTCGCCGCCCAGCGCGCCGCCGAAGACGCCGCCCGCAAAGGCATGGAAAACGGTCTGCGCCAAGTGGAAGTCTTCGTCAGAGGGCCGGGCGCCGGCAGAGAAGCCGCCATCCGCACGCTACTGTCGCAAGGGCTGTTCGTTACCAGCATCCGCGACGTGACGCCCATCCCGCACAACGGCGCACGCCCGCGCAAGCGGCGACGCCAGTAACGGCAGGCGCTTATGCAAGCGGAGCCGCGCAGCCCGATTTTCAGGCGCAACCCGTTCGAGATCATCGGCGAATGCTTTACCGTCTATGGCAGGCATTTCCGCCAACTCATCGTGATTGCGCTGATAGTCCAAATCCCGCTGTCCGTATTCGAGTTGGCGATAGCCGATTCGCGGACAAACCTGTTTCTGACTTGGCAAGAGGCGTTTCAGCCCGCCGGCGAAGAGCAAACGGCGGCGGATGCGCCAAGCCTGCCGCCCATAGACGCAGGAATTATCGCGCCGCTTGCGGGATACGCCGTAATCGCGCTTATGCTGTCCATACTGGTCAACGCCGCAATCGCCTACGCAGTGGGAATGCAGTACGCCACCGGCGGCGTGGATGTAGCCCGATGCTGGAGTCGCGCTTGGTGGCGAATACTATCGCTGCTCGTGCTTGGCGTAGTATCGCTGGCGCTGATTGCGCTGATGTTCGTCGGATTCGCGCTGTTCATACTGCCCGGCCTGGCGGTGATTGCGCTGATGGTGTACTGGTCGGTCGCAACGCCGGCAGTCGTGATTGAGGGCTGCAGACCGCTGGAAGCGCTAAAGCGAAGCTTTGGGCTTGTGCGCCGCAACTGGTTGCGGACATTCGCAGTTTGGCTGCTGATAATCTTGGTAACCATCGGCATAACCACAGCGCTGACCATAGCAACCGGGTTGCCAAGCGGTTTGCTGGAAGACACGGGCGCATTGGCTACGGCGTATGCGCTGGTAACAGGGACGATTGTGGGCGCGCTCACCACGCCTGTGAGCGGCATCGCGGGGACGCTGCTGTACTTAGACTTGCGGCAGCGCGCCGACGAAGACTACGATGTCGAGACGCTATCGAGTGAGCTCGGCATCAATCCGCCGCCTGAAGGCGCGGGCCGCTTCTATAGAAGCGCATAGTTAGAGCATAACGAAACGGATTTACAAAAATCCTCTTGGAGGGGTGAAGAACAAAAGAATGGCAAGATACACTGACGCAGTATGCCGAAAGTGCCGCCGCATAGGTGAGAAACTCTTTCTCAAAGGCGAGCGGTGCCTCACGCCCCGATGCGCGGTCGAGCGCCGCAGAAGGCCCCCGGGAGACAGCATCCCCCGCCGCCGCCGCTCCTCCGACTGGGCAGTCCAGCTTCGCGAAAAGCAGAAGGCGCGCTTTACCTACGGCGTGCTGGAAAAGCAGTTCAGAAAGTACTTCGAAATGGCGCGCGACAACCCCGGCGTTACCGGCGATACCCTGCTCCAACTGCTGGAAACTCGCCTCGACAACGTCGTCTTTCGGCTCTCTTTCGCCGAATCCCGCCAGCACGCCCGCCAGCTCGTGAACCACAGCCACTTCACCGTCAACGGCAAGCGTATGGACATTCCGTCATACCTCGTCAAGCCCGGCGATGTGATTGCGTGGAAGATTGCCAACAAGGACAGCGTGCCGGACTTCATCAAGGACCTCGCCGACGGCCCGCCCAAGCGCACAGTCCCCATATGGCTGCGCCTCGACGCCGCCAATCGCGCAGGCGAAATGATGGCGCTGCCTGATCCCTCCGAGATTGACACGGGCATCGACGTGCGCCTGGTAGTGGAATTCTACTCCAAGTAATCACGCCGCAAGTCCGCGCATGCTGCCGTTCCCAAGCGGCGCTGCCATACGCTATTGGCAGACGCCGCCGCTGAAATTGTCGAATAGGAGATTCACCATATGGTCCTAAGTGATTTCCAGTCATATACCACGATTTCCGCCATGGAAGAAGAGGAAGAGGAGGTAGCCCTAAACCCCGAAATCAAGCAGATCGAGTACGCCGAGCGCTACGGCAGGTTCGCGGTAGAGCCGCTGGAGCCGGGCTACGGCATGACCCTAGGCAACCCGCTCCGCCGCGTGCTGTACAACTCCCTCAACGGCGCCGCCGTAACCTGGGTGAAAATCGAAGGCGTTGTCCATGAGTACGGCACCATAGAGCATATGAAGGAAGAGATAGCCGAATTCCTGCTCAATGTCAAAGGCATTCGGCTGCGCTCCGAGTCCGACAGCCCGGGCAAACTGCGCCTGGAAGTCGCCGGCGAAGGCGAAGTGTGCGCCGCCGATATTATGTCGTCGAACAACTTCGAGATAGTCAACCCCGAACTCCATCTGGCGACCCTGGACTCGCCCTCTGCCAAGCTCGCGGTCGAGTTCAATGTGGAACACGGCGTCGGGTACCAAGAGGCGTTCACCAGAGACGACCAAGCCATAGGCGCGCTTCCCGTGGATGCGGTGTTCACGCCCATCCGCAAAGTCAACTACCGCGTGGAACCCACCCGAGTCGGGCAGCGCACCGACTACGAGCGCCTTGTGGTGGACATCTGGACGGACGGCACGGTGGAACCGATAGACGCCCTGCGCCAGTCCGGCGACATCCTGATGAACAAGTTCTTTATGTTCGCCCACGCGCAGGTGGACGCCGCCGATGTGGGAAGCCCGGTCATCGTGCCGAGCATATCCCCGGAGCAGTACAACATCGTTGTGGAAAAACTCGACCTCTCTTCCCGCACCCTGAACTGCCTCAAGCGCGCCAACATCAACAAAGTCGGCGAAGTGTTGGAAAAGAGCAAAGAGGAGCTCATCGGCATTCGCAACTTCGGCGAAAAGTCCTACACTGAGCTGTTCGATCAGCTCCGCGCGATGGATCTGCTGCCGCCCAACCTAGACCCCCAAAACCAAGACGGCGCTGTAAGCGTCCAAGCCAACTACGAGGAGTAGAGAGGTAGATTATGAGACACCGCCTCTCAGGCAGAAAACTGAACCGCCCCACGGCGCACCGAATGCTGATGCTGCGCGGCATGGTCACGGACTTGCTCAGACACGAGTCCATAATGACCACCGAAGCCAAAGCGCGCGAAGTGCGCCCGCTCGCCGAAAAGATCATCACGCGCGGCAAATCCGGCAGCCTACACGACCGCCGCCGCGCCGCCGCCTTTCTGACCGACGGCGACGTCGTGCGAAAAGTCTTCGACGAGCTCTCCCAGCGCTATGAGAACCGCCCCGGCGGCTACACCCGCATGACCAAAACCATCCCGCGCAAAGGCGACGCCGCCGCCATGGCCGTGCTGGAACTCATGCCCTAGCGCCAAAGCCGCCGCTATGCGACTTGCCTTAATAATTGAATACGAAGGGACGCGCTATCGCGGGTTTCAGCGCCAAGCAAACGCCCCCACGATACAGGGCGAACTCGAGCGCGCCATACGCCGTTTCACCGGCGAATGCGCGCGCGTGAAAGCTGCCGGGCGCACCGACGCCGGCGTACACGCCTTGGGACAGGTAATCGCCTTCGATACGGCGGCCGCCCATCCCCCGTCGACCGCAATCGGCGCGCTGAACTACCACCTGCCCGACGACATCGCCGTCAAGGCTGCGTTCAAAGTAGGCGACGACTTCGATCCGCGGCGCAGCGCCCGCCGCCGAACCTACCGCTATCGCATCCTGAACAGCGCCACCCCATCGCCCTTGGCAAGGCGATTCGCCTGCCACATACGCCGGCCGTTGGACGTGTTGCGAATGCAAACCGCGGCCGAAATGTTCATCGGCGCGCACGACTTTCGCAGGTTCGCGGCGCATCGGCCGGACAAGCCGAACAGCGTCCGCTGCGTGAGCCGCGTCGCGCTAGAGCGGTCAGGCGATACGATAACCTTTGAGGTTGCCGCAAACGCCTTTCTGCATCATCAAGTTCGGCGTATGGCGGGCGCGCTTGCCGACGTCGGGCGCGACAGGCTTTCACTCGACGACCTGCGAACTATGATAGACAACGGACAGACCGACAAAGTGGCGCACTCACTGCCGCCGCAGGGATTGTGCCTAATGAGCGTGGAATACGCCGACTTCCCGCCGCGCGCCAATCCGCCCCACGAACCTATATCGACATAACGAACCCAAATCGGCGTTGAACCGACGCCGCGCAAACTACACAAAGAGTTGGTGAACTAAATGGCTAACAGCAACAAGCCGTATCAGACGAAATCGGCCGAACTCAAACCCGAATGGCATCTCATAGACGCCGAAGACAAGACGCTCGGCAGGCTGTCATCCGAAATAGCGACGC
This sequence comes from Dehalococcoidia bacterium, assembly GCA_965203895.1. Classification (GTDB taxonomy): domain Bacteria; phylum Chloroflexota; class Dehalococcoidia; order Lucifugimonadales; family JADFKI01; genus Bin90. Next base: position 2,286,158 of record CBDBDI010000003.1, read on the forward strand.
TGCTGCAAGGCAAGCACAAGCCCATCTATGTGCCGCACCTGAACACCGGCGACTATGTTATAGTGGTCAATGCCGAAAAGATTCGGGTTACTGGCAATAAGCTTCAGCAAAAGATGTACTACCGGCACAGCGGCTACCACGGCGGGCTTACCGAGCGTACCCTGCAGCAGATGCTCGACAAGACGCCCACGCGCGTAATCACGCATTCGGTAAAAGGCATGCTGCCCAAGAACGCATTGGGACGGCATATGCTTGCCCGAATGAAAGTCTATGCAGGCCCCGACCATCCACATCAAGCGCAGCTGGCGGGAAGCCAATCAGTCAAGCAGGGGGAGGAAGCCTAATTGACCACGACCAACGAGAACTACTACTACGCCACCGGCAGGCGCAAAGCGGCCGTCGCCAGAGTTCGGCTCTTTATGGAAGCCGGCCCCATCGTGGTGAACGGCAAGCCGATTGAAGAGGCGTTTCCGTGGGACAACTGGCGGCGCGAGATAATGGAGCCGTTCAGGATAACCCACTCCGGCGGCCAATTCCGCGTGATTGCGAAAGTCAGCGGCGGCGGCGTTACCGGCCAGGCGGGCGCCCTGCGGCACGGCATATCCCGCGCGCTGATAGAAGCCGACCCCACCCTGCGCGCGCCACTCAAGCGCGCCGGCCTGCTCACCCGCGACCCCCGCGTCAAAGAGCGCCGCAAGTACGGCCTCAAGAAGGCGCGCAAAGCCCAGCAGTACACCAAGCGCTAACACGCAATCGCGGGCGGCGGCGGTTCGTCGGGCGCGCATCAAGCGTCCCCCAAATCACCGCCGCCCGCCCAGCGTTATTACAACTTTGCGCCCTTGCGCCTTTGCGTTGCCGCCATTTCGCAAGAGCCGACGCCCTACACCATATCCCGCAGCGGGCGGATATTCGCCTCAGCCGGCGCGTGTTCACCGCGCTCCACCCGCCGCACGATGTCCACTATGCCGTCGCAGAACGGCGTATCCACGCCCACCACATCGCCCCGTTGCGCCACATAGCCGTTCAGGTAGTCGATCTCCGTCTTGCGCCCCTTCATCACATCCTGCAGCATAGACGGACGCCCCGCCCCCAGCGCCGACGCCCCTTCAGCAAGCCGCGCCTTCACATCCTCCATCGCCTCGGCGTTGTCCGTAGGCAGATAGTCGGCGGCCGGAATGCCGCTTATCGGCTCAACCTGTATCCCTAGCGCCTGCCCCACGCGCACCACCTCCGCCGCTATGTTGATGGACACATCGTTCACGCCCGGCGTCCCCCTGACCGCGGCCGACCCAAGCCCCGTAGATGCGGCGATAGGGTTCGCCATGCTGTTCACCGCAAGCTTCGCCCAGCGCTCCCCCCATATGTTGCGGCTAACCTTCGTAGGCCCGATGTCGTTCATCACGTCGGCGAGCGCATGCACCCGCTCCGTGGGCAGCCCGTTCAGCTCGCCCAGCGTGAACGAAAGCTTCTGCGGATCGCCCGTGTGTATCGCCTTTGCCGGCTCATACAAGCCCGCCCCAAGCGTTATGACGCACGCTATCTCGCGCGAAAACCCCACGATTGGCGCTATCGTTTCGTCGTTGATGCCGTTCTGCGCTGATACGATGACGCCCGTAGGCTTGAGATAGCGCATCGCGAAATGCGTCGCCCACACCGTATCGTAGGACTTCACCGCAAGAAAGATAGCGTCGAACGGCTGCTGCACAGCATTGACGTCGCCCAAGTGCTGCGCGTTAACCGGCGTGATGAACTCGCCGTTCTCGGCGGTTACGCTAAGCCCGCCCGCCTTCATTGCGTCCACATGCGCCGCCCATGTGTCTATCAGCGTTACATCCCGCCCCGCCCGCGACAGATACCCGCCTATCACGCTGCCGATTGCGCCCGTCCCCACAACTGCCAGTCTATCGAACATACTCTTTTGCCTCCATTGCGTTTATGTGTTTGTCTATGCGAATTCGTATTATGTATGGCGCACGCCGTATCACATCATATCGGATACGGCGTTTTCCCGAACTAGATTAGGGTAGCCGTCGACGCCGCCCGATGCAAACGGCGTAAGCGCGCGTAAGCCCAGCGGGGCGTCCGTCAGCGGGCGTTTGCGTCGAAAATCTCCACTTCGGGCCCGCCGAAATAGCCGCTAAACGCCGCGTATTCGCCGCTCGGATAGCGCCGCTCCATATCCGACTTGAGCGCCAGCGCCGCCTCTTGGTCGGGATGCAGGTATATGACGCAGCTCGGCGCATCTATCGGCGCCGCCGTTCCGTCGAGTATATGCCGATGCTCTATGCGGCGCGGCAGCGCGCGGTTCGGATAGCGCGCCTCTAGTACGAATACCAGCAGGTTTTCGGTGTTCTCCGCCACCATCACCGCATCCTCAAGCCGCCCGCCGCTGCAAGCCGGATGCGTTTGCAGCGCGCCCATCGCCAAGGCTTCCTGCGTGGTGTGATATGCCTTTGGCGTCTCGAACGCGAACTGCCGTATGTTCAGCGCCAGAACCGCCGCGCCCACCAGCGCCATCACGCCCGCCGTCTGAAGCAGCTTCGCCCTATTCGGGACAACGTCCTTGCCAAGCGGCAGCAGTCCGTCCAGCAGGCGCGCCGCCAGCAGCCCGCCCATCAGCAGCAGCGGCGGCAATACCGAATACATGCGCGTTATGGCTACCGAACTATGCGGGTTCAGGATGCCCAGTATCGCGAATGTCAGCGCAAACCATATCAGCGGCAATCGCGCGGATGGAGCGCCTATCCGCCCTATCGCAAACCCTATCCCCAGCGCCGCTAGATAGCCGCTTATCGGGTCTAGCAGCGCCCCCGCTACATAGGTATGCGATAGGGGGTTGTAGCTAAACGCCGCCCCGTTGTTGACGATGTTGCTGACAATGCGCTCGCCCACCGCGCCCGAAATGTTCTCGTCGTAGCCGCCTACCACTTGCCCGAACATCCGAGTGAAGAGCTCCTCGCGCTCCAATAGGAACGTGGGGAGCGCGGCGGCCGCTATGCCAAGCGCAAGCGGCCACAGACTGCGCCAGTCGCGCGGCTGCACGACCGTCAGTACGAAAAGCAGCGCCACCGGCCCCGCAATCCTGCCGGAGTACTGCGTGTACAACCCATATCCTAACGCCACGCCCGCCGCATAAAGCAGCATGTGGCTGCCGCGTCGCATTCCCAGCAGCAGCAGCGCCACCGCCCATATGGTTACCGCAAGCGCCCCTAGGTGTTCATAGCCGGCGTGCGCGAATGCGAATATGTAGTGACTGAACGCCAGCATCGCCGCCGCCGCAATCGCCGCCCGCCGTCCGCCGAGCATGTAGCCCGCTATGTACATCCCCGGTATCGCCAGCGCCCCGCTGAATACGCACGAAAACCGCCACCAGAAGTTGCTCGTTTCAAACAGCCCCATAAAGATGGACTGATATATGGAAGCCATATAGGGGTAATGGTTATAGACGCCCTCTTGACTGAACGGACGCTGTATGCCCTCTTGCGCGATAGTTCGGGCGAGCGTATAGAAGCCGTACTCGTCGCCGAGCGCGGAGTAATACCAGTGATCCAGATCGCGCGCGTTAAATCCGATGAACAGCGCCGTCAGCGCCAGCACAACCAGGACGTCGAGCAAGCGCCCGCGCGATATGCGTCGCGGCCAGCGCGGCCGCGACGCGAACAGCGCCAAGAACGCCCCAAGCGCCGCAAACCACAGCAGCAAGTTCCAACCGGCCGTCTCCCCCGCCAGCATACGCGCCGATAGCAGCGCCAGCGCTACCCCGCCGATTAGCGCCGTTGCAATCCTGAGCGGCGCCGCTCTCATAGGCAGAAACGCCGACGGCAGCCTTACGCCGCTCAACGGATCCGCGATGCGCTGCAAGCTTGCGCTTGCGAATGCCCCCAGCGCGAACACGCCTATGCCCAGCGCAAGCAGCGCCAGCGTCATCGGCGGCGCATCCCCCTCGGAATGCCTTATGAGGCTAACATGCGCGCCAAAAGTCAGCAGCGCCCCACCCAACATAATCCAGTTGGAAAACGGCGAAAGCGCGCTGCGAACCCCCGCCAAAACGCGGCGCAATTCGGCTTGCGCCAACGAAATTTGCGCCTGTACATCCTGCGCCTGCGAACCTTGCGCTTGCGTTGCCGTCGAGTCTGCATACGGCGGCGCAGACGTCGACACAGACGCAGCGGCAGGCGCAGATTGCGGCGGCGCAGATATTGGCACAGACGCCGGCGTGGGCGCAGCGGCGGCAGGCGCCGGTTGTAATGGCGCATCTGCCACGGCCGCCTCAACGTCCCTAGCAGCGCCGCAGTATCCACAAAAGCGATTAGCCGCAGGATTTTCGCCCCCGCACCGCCGGCAAACGAACACGCCGCGCAATTCGTCTTGCGCCAGTGAAACTTGCGTTCGCACATCTTGCGCTAGCGAACCTTGCGCTTGCGCTGCCAGCGGGCGCACATACGGCGGCGTAGGTGTTGGCGCAGATGCGAGCGTAGGCGCATCGTCTGCAGGCGCGGGTTGCCGATGTACTGCAGTGGCTTGAGGCGCATCTGCTACAGCCGTCGCAACGCCAATCTCAGATCCACAATATCCACAAAAGCGATTAGCCGCAGGGTTTTCGCCCCCGCACCGCCCGCAAGCGAATGCGCGCTGCAACTCAGCGCCGCAGTAGCCGCAGAACTTTGCGCCCGCATGCGCGCCGCCCCCGCATATGGAACAGATTATTGGGCGTGTTGTCATTGAGTTCAGTCTATAAAACCGCCCTTTTGCCCAATACCTTGCTTGCGTAATACCCGCAAATTCGGATTTCGCGGAAATTGGGCGTAGCAGTCTTGTTAATTGCGTAGATTTGTAGTATAAGTTAAACTATAATAAAGGCGCATTGGCTTCACCGTTGACTTGCGATCGATTCGGCGTTGCGCCAACGCTCATTAAGTATAACTTACCCGTTGAAGAAAATCTCAAACGTGAGGTGGCGCTATGGTTGCAACGCTGGAACACGGAGAGCGCGATACTAGAGCCGAGGCGGCAGCCGCCCCGCGCGATGCGGCGGACGACGTGCAGCGCGAAGCGGCTCGCCCAGCCCAACGCACTGCCGACACCGCGAGCAGCCGCACAAGGTCAGAGCGCAGCGAATTCGTCATCGTCGAAAACAAGCCCAAGCACCTCGAGTTCATTCAGCGCAGCATCGACCGCCTAGAGAACAACTCCATCCTGCTCAAAGGCTGGACGATAATCCTCACCGCAACCCTGCTGGGCTTGTTCGTCAGCAATTCGGACTCCGTAGCGTCCATTCCCATATTCGTCATATGCCTGCCCGTGCTGGGCTTCTGGTTCCTAGACGGACACTTCCAATCCCAAGAGCGCCAGTTCCGCGCGCTGCACGAACACGTGCGGCACATTAGCGAAGAAAACATCGACTACTCCATGAACACCTCCGAGCAGAAAAAAGAGCCGCGCAACGGGCTTATGCAGTCCATGTTCATATCCTCGCTGGCGATGTTCTACCCGCCGATGGCGGCGATAATCATCCTGATGGGAACGCTTTAGAGCGCGCGCCGCTCGAAGCTCCCGCCAAACCCGCAAAGGTTCAACCACTCGCCAATTTCGGACGCTCCGGTTAAGCCGATTATCCGAAGCGTCCACCATCCAACACCGCCGCCATCGAAAGCGCGCATAGCCTCATAAGGTTGCAAGGCGGTCTTTAGTAAATGAACCTGCTTGCCGAATCCCCCATAGCCAACCTACTGGTAGTCGTCAGCGGCGCTGCTGTCAGCACTGCGGCGGCCGTGGGCGGCTTCGGCGTTGTGCCGTCCCCCCCGCCCCCTCCGCCCACGCCGGTGGTCGCGCTTGCGCCCACTGAGACCGCCGTGGAGCGCCCCCTTTCCAGGGAAACCCTGGCGACGCCCACTGCCACGCCGCTCATAATTCCAACCGAAACGCCGATAGTCGAACCTACGGTTGCGCCTTCCCCCACGCCAACCGAAACGTCGACGGCCGAACCTGCTACGGCTACGCCTTCCCCCCAGCCAACCGAAACGCCGTCGCCGGAACCCACCGCTACCCCTTGGCCCACGCGCGCGCCCACCGCTACATGGACGGCTACCGCCACTGCCACGCCCTTTGTTCGCGAGGCCACGTCCACCGCCGTTACAACGGCGCGGAATAGCGGCGGCGATGACGAGGATGAAGACGACGAGGACGACGAGATTGTCGAAGAGCCCACGCAGGCGCCGGTGGTTCCCACGAACACGGTGGTGGTTCCCCCCACGTCCACGACAACGCCCACGCCCACGGCGTCTTCCACACCCGCGCCCACGGCTACGCCGGAGCCTACCGAAGTGCCCGCGGCGTTCTCTCAGACCGCGAATATAAACACGAACAACGTCGTCAGCAACAACGCCCCCACGCCGACGCCCACGGCAACCTTGACGCGCACGGCTACCGCCACGGCGACGCGCACTCACACGCCGTCTCCAACGGCTACCGCTACGCCTACCGGCACGCCTACACCGACGGCAACGCCCACTGCTACGGCTACGGCAACCGCCACGCCGACGTCGACGCATACGCCCACTCCGACGGCAACCGCCACGCACACGGCTACGGCAACGGCTACCGCTACGCACACGGCTACCGCTACAGCAACTGCCACGCACACGGCTACCTACACGCCAACGCCCACAACAGCGCCCACCGCAACGCCTACGGCAACGCGTCCACCGGCTCCCGCGCCCACGCCCACGCCCACGGTTGCGCCTACATCGACGCCCAGGCCCGCCCCCACGGCGACGCCCACGCAGGTCTTGATTGTGGAAAATCCCCCGGTTGCGGAAGGCCCGCCGATACTAGCCACGCCCACGCCAAGCGCAACGCCCACCATCACGGCGACGCCGACTCACACAAACACGCCCACCGCCACGGGGACGCCCACCGCCACGCCCACGGCAACCGAGACCCCGACGGCTACCGCAACGCCCACGGAGACAAACACGCCTACGGCAACGGGGACGCCCACCGCGACAGCCACGGCTACTGCTACTGCCACGCCAACGGCTACACACACCGCGACTGCTACGGCTACCGCCACGCCAACGGCGACGCATACGCCGACTCCCACGGCAACCGCTACCCATACTGCTACGGCGACGCATACACCCACGGCGACGGCCACCGCTACGCATACCGGCACGGCCACACCAACGGCTACGGCAACCGCTACACATACCGGCACCCCTACACCAACGGCAACGGCGACGGCTACACATACTGCAACGGCAACGGCAACCGCTACACATACCGGCACGCCCACGCCGACAGACACGCCCACGCCGACAGACACGCCGGTGCCGCCAACCGCTACGCCAACGCACACACCCACGGCGACGGCCACCGCTACGCATACCGGCACGCCTACGCCGACGGCTACCGCCACTGCAACGGCAACTGCCACGCATACCGGCACGGCCACTCCGACGGCTACGGCAACCGCCACGCATACCGGCACGCCTACACCAACGGCTACTGCCACAGCTACGGCAACCGCTACGCATACCGGCACGCCCACGCCGACAGACACGCCGGTGCCGCCTACCGCTACGCCTACACGCACAGCCACGGCCACAGCAACCGCCACGCATACAGGCACACCTACACCGACGGCTACCGCTACTGCCACGCACACCGGCACGCCCACGGCGACAGCAACAGCAACCGCCACGGCGACAGCAACACCGACGGCTACCGCAACCGCCACGGCGACGCGTACTCACACGCCAACGCCGACAAACACGCCGGTGCCGCCTACTGCTACGCCTACACGCACATCCACGGCGACGCCTACACCTACGGCAACGGCTACCGCCACGCCAACGCGCACTCACACGCCAACTCCGACGTCTACCGCTACGCCTACCGGCACGCCTACACCGACGCCGACTTCCACTGCTACGGCAACGGCTACTGCCACGCCAACCGCAACTCGCACGGCAACGCCGACGGCTACCGCTACGCCTACCGGCACGCCCACGCTCACGCCCACTCCGACGCCTACAAACACGCCTAAGCCGCCGACGGCTACGCCCACGCGCACAGCCACCGCAACGCCCACGCGCACGGCTACCGCGACGGGCACGGCCACAGCCACGCCTACCGCAACTCGCACGGCAACGGCGACGCCCACAGGCACGGCTACGGCTACTCCCACGCCCACATGGACGCCCACGCTCACGCCTACCCCGACGTGGACGCCTACGGCTACGCGCACGCACACCCCCACGCTGACGCCCACGCCGGGCAGCCTGGAAGCGCCCGAAAACCTGCGCGCCACCGCTACGCACAACAGCATTTCGCTGGCATGGGATGCGTGGAACGCCGATGTTACCACCACGGTAACCGGCTATCAGATATACCGCCGCGTGCAGGGCGAGGACTTCGACGACCCCATAAATGTTGGGGCAAGCGTTACTTCCTACACGGACACCAACGGCATCCAGCCGTCCACGCGATACATCTACCGCGTTCTTGCGGTTACGACCGGCGGCGAAACCGACTACGCCCGCGTAGGCATCAGAACCGAATCGTCGCCCTAGCGCGGCAATCTCAGCGCGGCGCAGCCGTTGAGTTAGGCGTTCAACCCGTCCGCTATTCGGACGCCCTCAACCGCGCGCCGCCCTGTGCTATAATCCGCTCATTCCGATACCGCTTATCGCTATAGAGTGAGGGATTTCGCTATGGAACTGGGCTTGTTTCTGATGCCGTTGCACTACCCCAACCGCGCGCACGCCGATACCTACGAAGAAGACCTTGAGCTTATGGCGCACGCCGACGCGCTGGGCTTTTCGGAGGCGTGGATAGGCGAACACTTCACCCTGCCGTGGGAAAATATGCCATCCCCGGAGGTGTTTATCGCGCGTGCGCTGGGCGTAACCGACCGAATGCGCTTCGGCACCGGCGTATCCCTGCTGCACTACCACCACCCCGCGCATGTGGCGCACCGAATTGCGATGCTCGACCATATGTCGCGCGGCCGCATATATCTAGGCATCGGATCAGGCGGACCTTCCACCGACAGCGAAATGTTCGGCTTGGACACCGACGCCGGCAGCCCGCGCGAGCGCCTCTACGAAGCGATTGACCTCATCCTCAAGATATGGGAAGGCAAGCCCTTCGAGTACAACAGCAGATTCTTCGAAGGCAGGCTGCCCGAAGCCGTTCCCGAAAGACGGCTTGGCTTTCATATGACGCCCTACCAGCAGCCGCACCCGCCCATCGCAGTCGCCGGAAGCAGCCCATATTCCGGCACGCTGGAAATCGTTGGCGAGCGCGGTTGGCTGCCTCTCAGCACCTGCTTCCTGCACGATACATTTCTGCCAACCCACTGGCAGGTCGTCGCAAAGGGCGCCGCCAGGGCAAACCGCGCCCCATCACGCGACCAATGGCGCATATCGCGCGAAGTGTATGTGGCAGAGGACGGCGATAAGGCGCGCGAAGACGCCCTGCGCGTATTCGGCAGCTTCTTCACGGACTACTGGATCCCGCTCCTAGGCAGCGGCAGAGGGCTTGACGGCCTCAAGACGCACGCCGATATGCCCGACGAAGCCCTCACGCCCGAATACATGCTGCAAAACCTCTGGATTGTGGGCGATCCCGACGAAGTAACCCACAGACTGCGAAAACTCCACGCCGACGTGGGCGGCTTCGGAACGCTGCTGCTACTCTGCCACGACTGGGAACAAGACCGCCGAAAGTGGCTAAATTCGCTGACGCTTATGAGCGAGCGCGTGTTGCCCAACATGCAAGATCTGTAAGCGATATGAAAGCGAGACGCCGCCGCTTGCCGACCCCGCTTATCGGGCGCGCGGGCTATCACGCAACGCTAACCGAAGCGCCGTCTCACTCCACGCCCAGCAGCTGCGCGGGATTGCGCTTGACCAGCGTGGACACCTCATCTGCGCTCATCCCCGCGTCAAGCAGCGCCGCAATTGCCATTCGCATCCCCTCCGCCGGCGGCGGGTTCATCCATTGCCCCAAAGCGGTGGTTACGATGCAGTTGGCAACGCCAAGCCCCCGCAGCGTTTCTACAAGCTTCGCCGGCGTCATAGCGGCGCGCGCGGGCATGCACGCAAGGAATGCGCACTCTGCATACGCCCCCAACGCAATCATCCGCCGCCGCTCTTCGAGCGATGCCGCGCCGCCCGAGTGAGTGGCTATCATGCGCCTTACGCCTTGCGCCTTCGCCGCCGCGAACAGCGCGATTGCTTCCGACGGCGCGATATTCCCCGACGCCACCGTCATATCGTTGGCGGCGATGATTTCCAGCGTCTCCCCCACGCCCGCGCACAAGCTGCCGTCGTCGTTGGCGACGCGCAACCCCTCGCGCTTGCCGTCGCCGCGATTGCGCCGCCAAAAATCGGCGCTGAATGTGGGCATCCATACCACTTGCGCCCCCAAATCGGCGGCGGCTTGAACCGCGTCCGGATTGACGCCGCCCACGCTGCGGTTGAGCGCGATTGCGCCGAACACGTTCAGTCCGGGATACATCCGATTGAGCGCATAGGCGAGCGGCGCCGTGTTGTAATCGTGCGATTTGAGCGCAAAGCCGCCCATCTCCGCTTCATAAGCGCAGCGCGCAACCTCAAGCGCGTCCATTCGGCGCTCCCGGCTGCCGTCCGGCGCTGCGTGAACATGCAAATCGTAGCAGCCGCGCAGTATCTCTTCTATCTGACCGTTCATATCTTGGGAGTTCATATCGCAGTCATAGGTTTCAGTTTGGCGCTTGCCAACGGCGGCTATTCGGCAGTCGATCGGCAACGGCGCATTAGGCAGCGCTTGCGATAGCCCGCCGCCGCCAATATCCAATTCGCAACCCGCAATTGATACTACACAAGCGCCCGTCTAGTGTACACTAATTGACGGACATGTATTATGTATGAGGGCGCGCGAACCCAATCGGGCGCAAACCTCATCTAAATGATACACAACACGCTAGACAACCATTGACCGATAGCCCGCGCTATCGGCTAACTCGGAGGTGAACATGCTGAGCAAACTGGGGCGGATAAACAGCGGTTGGCGCAACAGAGAGCAGGAAGACGCCCCGCCGGGGCAGTTCGTTACCACAAAGTTCCCCGTGCTGACATACGGGCCCACGCCGCGCATCGATCTGGACAAGTGGCAGTTCAGGGTGTTCGGCCTGGTGGATGAAGAGGTTGCGCTGAGCTGGACGGAGTTCACCGATCTGCCGAAAATCACGCTCGACGCTGAGTTTCACTGCGTTACCCAGTGGAGCAAGCTGCAGAACACATGGGAAGGCGTGGCGTTCCGCGATGTGATGGCGCTGGTCAACCCTGCGCCCCAAGCCACGCATGTTATGGCGCACTGCTACGGCGGCTACTCCACCAACCTCGCGCTGGATGTCATCAACGATGACGATGTGCTGTTCGCCTACGCCCACGACGGCGAGCCGCTTGCCGAAGCGCACGGCGGCCCGCTGCGCCTGGTGGTGCCCAAGCGCTACGGCTGGAAGAGCGCCAAGTGGGTGAACGGCCTGGAGTTTATGCCCGAAGACCGCCCCGGCTTCTGGGAAGTGCGCGGCTACCATATGGAAGGCGATCCGTGGAAAGAGCAGCGCTTCTGGGACGAACTGATGTAGCCTAGCCGCGGCGATAGCGCAGCGCCGTTTCGGTTCTGCCTAGCGCCGCCCAAGGCCGCCGATTGCGCTCAGCATCGCCGCCGCTCATTAACCGCCAATTGGCGATAATGGAAAGCAAGCAGTCATACACAAAAAAGCCCCTCACGCAATTCGCGCGAGGGGCTTTCCTATTGACGCATACGGGCGGACGTGATGCGCGGCAACCGGCGTATGCCCTATTGCCGCGCACGGCCGCCTTACGCCGCTTTGCGCTTGGGTCCGTCGTCTCGGCTCAGCGCGAACAGGTTGGACGGCTTCACGATGTCTATCATATGCCCGCACTGCATACACAGCCGGTACTCGCCGTAGATGTCCCTGTTGGAGTTCATATCCCCACCGCAGCGGGGGCAGCTCTTCAGATACAGCGCCATATCGTTCACCTCCGTTGGATTGCTCCCCGCGCTTTGTTCTGTGGGCTTTGCGCCCGCTTTGCGTCGGAGAGATTGATCGGGTTCTATTAGGTTGGATGCGCGCTCCCAAAGCGGGATTTGCGCCCACGGACGAACCGCCTACAGTTGATGCTTACTATAATATAAGTTGACACGGCTTATGTCAATATGTAGAATATACCATAAGCAGCCAATCTTGTACGTCGAGCGCGCTGTCCGGAGCGAAATGTCTGACTTTTCGGACGCTCGCTGCGTATAATATAACGGCAAGCGCAGCCAAAAGTTAGCGGGCGGCGGCGGCGCAATCGGCGGTGCTAACGCTGCCCGAAAGCGCCAAGCGCCCGGAGGGATGTATGAACGGAAATCGGCAAGCCCAAGAAGAGGTGGCGGGCGTGTACATCATCAGCGTCGCGGCGCGCATCCTGGAAATGCACCCGCAAACGCTGCGCAAATATGAGCGCATCGGGCTTGTGCGCCCGTCCCGCACCATAGGTATGCTGCGCCTGTATTCGGATGCCGATGTGCGGCGCCTGCGCCTCATAAAGCACCTGGTCGGCGATCTAGGCGTTAACCTCGCCGGCGTGCAGCTCGCGCTGCGTATGTTCAACAAATTGATGCAGATGAAGGCGCAAACGCGCGCGCTTGAAGGCAAAAGCCTCAGGCAGTCTATGGATGAAAGCGTCGATGAACTGATCGAGATGATTCAAGGCCCAAGTTAATCCTGTTGGAGGAACCGATATATGAGTGAAGAGAATCAGGGCGCGGAAGCCGCCGATCCCGTCGAGCGCGAACAGACTGACGCCGCCTCTGATGCCGACTGCGCCGCGCCGCGCAATCCGGACAAAGAGAATGCAGCGCCCCCCGCGCAATCCGACGTCGATCTGCTAACCGAGCAGTTAACGGAAGCGGAACGCGAGCGCGATCAGTTCAAGAATATGGCGATGCGCGCCCTAGCGGATTTGGAAAACTACAAACGCCGCGCCGCCGAAGAGCAAGCCGAACTTCGACGCAGCGCCAACGCCGAACTCATCCGCAAACTGCTCGAAGTGGTGGACAACTTCGACCGCGCCCTAGAGATGCTTCCCGCCGACGCATCGGATGGCTGGCATGAAGGGTTGTCGCTGGTTCAGCGCAACCTTATGAACATCCTCGAAACCGAAGGCGTCAGCAAAATAGAGGCGGCGGGCAAACCCTTCGATCCGTGGGAACACGAAGCGGTGTTTCACCAAGAGACTACCGACGCTGAAGACGGCGTCATTATCGCGGTAACACGCGAGGGCTATCGGCTGCGCGATAGGGTGCTGAGAGCGTCGCAAGTAATCGTCGCCAAAGCGCCCGCCGCCGAACCCGAACAAGAAATTCACTAAATCACAGGAGCGCAAGCAATGGCAAAGATACTCGGCATAGACCTGGGAACTACGAATTCGTGCATGGCAGTCATCGAGGCGGGCGAACCGCGCGTGATTGAAAACGCTGAAGGCGGCCGCACAACCCCCTCAGTGGTGGGCTTGAACACCCGCTCATCGGAACGCTATGTTGGCACAACCGCCAAGCGCCAGGCGGTTACCAACCCCGAAAACACCGTGTATTCGGTGAAGCGGCTTATGGGACGGCGCTTCGAAGATGAGAGCGTGCAGCAAGACATTGATCTGCTGCCCTACAAGGTGGTCAAGCACACCAACAACGACGCCTATGTGGTGATGGGCGGCAAAGACCACGCCCCGCCGGAGATTTCGGCTATGGTGCTGCAAAAGATGAAGCAGGACGCAGAAGCGAAGCTGGGCGAAAGCGTATCGCAGGCGGTCATCACCGTGCCGGCGTACTTCAACGACAGCCAGCGCAACGCCACTAAGGATGCCGGCCGCATCGCCGGCCTCGAGGTGCTGCGCATCATTAACGAACCCACCGCCGCATCTCTCGCCTACGGGCTAGACAAGAAGACCGACGAAACCATCGCCGTCTATGACCTCGGCGGCGGCACATTCGACATAACCGTGCTGCAAATCGGCGACGGCGTGTTCGAAGTAATGGCTACCAACGGCGATACCCACCTGGGCGGCGACGACTTCGACGAGCGCATCGTGGATTGGATTGTGGACGAATTCCGGCGCGAGCAGGGCATAGACCTCAAGCAAGACGGCATGGCGTTGCAGCGATTGCGCGAATCGGCGGAACGCGCCAAAATCGAGCTCTCGACGCTCAATCAGTCCGAAATCAATCTGCCGTTCATCACCGCCGACGCATCCGGCCCCAAGCATCTGGTAATGAGCCTATCGCGCGCCAAACTTGAGCAGCTAGTAGATGACCTTGTTCGACAGACTGTCGAACCCTGCAGGAAGGCGATTGCGGACGCCGGCGTCAGCGTGGGCGATATAGACGAAATCATCCTGGTCGGCGGCATGACGCGCATGCCCGCCGTGCAGGACGTCGTCAAGAACCTGTTCGGCAAAGAGGCGCATCAGGGCGTCAACCCCGACGAAGTGGTAGCCATCGGCGCCGCCATCCAAGCGGGCGTGCTGCAAGGCGAAGTGCAGGATATTCTGCTGCTGGATGTAACCCCGCTCAGCCTTGGCATAGAGACGCTCGGCGGCGTGGCGACCACGCTCATAGCGCGCAACAACACCATTCCCACCGCCAAGAGCGAAACCTTCACCACCGCCGCCGATAATCAGCCAAGCGTAGAGATCCATGTTGTGCAGGGCGAGCGCAGCATGGCGTCTGAGAACAAGAGCATCGGCCGCTTCGTGCTGGACGGCATCCTGCCCGCGCCCCGCGGCATGCCGCAGATCGAGGTTACCTTCGACATAGACGCCAACGGCATCCTGAATGTGTCCGCGATGGACAAGGGCACCGGCAAAGAGCAGCGCATCACCATCACCGCGAGCAGCGGCATATCGCAGAGCGAAATCGAGCAGATGGTGCGCGATGCCGAAATGCACGCCGAAGAAGACCGCCGCCGCCGCGAAGAGACGCAGACGCGCAACAACGCCGAGAATATGGCGTACAGCGCCGAAAAGATGCTGCAAGACAACGCCGACAAGATCCCCGCCGAACTCAAAACCGAAGTGGAAGGCAAAATCGCGGCAGTGCGCTCCGCCCTCAGCGGCGGGGACATAGCCGCCATAACCGCAGCGTCCAACGAACTGCAGGAAGCGATGCAGCGCGTCGGCCAAGCGGTGTACGCTCAGCCCGGCGCCGGAGCCGCCGACGCGGACGGCGGCGCGTCCCCCGGCGGCGCTGCGCCCGACGACGACAGCGTGGAGGGGGAGTTTAGGGAGGTGTAGGGCGAGTTAGCCATCCGATACTGTGCTATCCCAGCGTCTGCGCTTTAGCGAGCCGGCGTCGGGATTACACAGCAAGCCCCCGACCGAAAAGCAAGGTTGGGGGCTTTTGCCGTCGATGCGTGGGCGGCGCATAGTCCGATGCGCGGCGTTGAAGGCTTTTATGCGCCGCTAGTCGTTGCTGATAGTAACGCGCCCCGTCCTGCCGTTGTATGCCATAACGAAATGCTGCAGGAAGGTTCTGCCAATCAAGGCGTAGTGCGCCTGCCCGCCGGCAAGCAGATGCACGCCAGCGAACTGCCCATAGATTGTATAGTCAAGAGCGGGAATGTACATCTGGGCAAGAAACATATTAGCGGTGTAAGCGCCGCCTGCCCCGGACACCTGTTGTTGCTCTACGATAGGCAAACCCAACTCCATAGCAATGGATGAATCGATGCAACTTTCAAGCGCGCCGGTATCCACTAACGCAGGGAAGTGGTTATCAGGCAGAGCAGGCCGCCCCGACTCGCGATGACGATAATCAGGATCGAAACCGATGCTGACCCCTAACGTCGGACCTATGAGAGTTAGTTGGTCTGGGTTGTTTCCAAACCCGCAGTCAGTCGTCGGCATAAACGGGCCTGTATTGAATGGACGCAGGCAGAGTAATCACCCTAGGCGCGCCGATGCGCCGGATAAGGTACGGGCCGCGTCCATAGCGCCGAACCGCGTTATCGGCAGCTACCTCAAAGTCATCATAGACTCCGACGAGTTCCTCATCATGCACAACCGCCCACTTGCCGAAGTGTTCAAGTTCGAGGTCGCTGCGAATTATCTCGTATGCCGCCATCTCCCGTTTCAGCGTAGTCATAGGAGCTCCCTCCCTTTCTCCTATGTTAGGCGCGTATGGCAAACTCGTTGGGATGTTCCAACAAGTTCGGCAACTCTATGGTATAGCCAAACGGCGGAACCGGTCAACAAACGGCGCTGAAAGCGCGCTGCGTGAGGCGCAATCGGGGCGGCCGCTACTCCACCAACCGCCGCTTCAGCGCACCCTCCTCGAACTCTATGCCAAGCCCCGGCCCCGTCGGCGGAATGATTTCGCCGTTGCGGAACACGATAGGCTCTTTGAATATCGTCTTGTGCAGCGGCCCCTGATTGGCTTCCTGTATCAGAAAGTTGGGCGAGCAGGTGTCTATCTGCACGGCGGCCGCGGCGGCTATCGGCCCGCAGTACATATGCGGCGCTATCATAGCGTAGTGCGCCTCTGCGATTGCGGCTATCTTCTTGGCTTCCGTTATGCCGCCGCACTGCCCCACATCCAGCTGAATTATCTGCGCCGCCTTCTTTTCAATCAGCTGAGCGAACTCATACTTGGTGACCAGCCGCTCGCCGCTGGCTATGGGAATGCTGGTATGCGCCGCCACCCGCGCCATTTCGTCGATGTTCTCCGGCGGCACCGGCTCTTCGAACCAGAAGGGATGATAGGGTTCCAGGTAATCGGCGACGCGTATCGCGCTGTATGTGGTCAGCTGCCCGTGCGTTCCGATGCCCACCTCAAGCTTGTTGCCCACCGCGCTGCGGACGCTCTCGAACACCTTGGCGGCGTGTTCGATTTCCCATAGCGGTATGTCGCGCGGTATTGGGTATGTGGGCATAAACGGGTCGATTTTGCAAGCGGAGTTGCCTTCCGCCAGCAGCTGCGCCGCCACTTCGCCGGCGGCATCGGGGTTGTCCTTGAAAGCGCCGCCCGGCATATAGGCGTATGCGCGCAGCGTATCGTGATACTTGCCGCCGAGCAGGTTGTATATCGGCTGTCCCGCCGCCTTGCCCGCAATGTCCCACAGCGCCATATCGATAGCGCTCAACACCGGCGTGGCGTGCAGACTGGGATGGCGAAAGTCGTGGCGCGCGGCGTACATCCTGTCCCAAATCCGCTCAATGTTGAAGGCGCTTTCGCCCACGACATAGTGTCGCAGCATCTCATCTATGAGGCTTATCTGCGACTTCAGGTCGCCCAGACTGCGCGAATAGCCGCTGCCCGTGATGCGCTCGCCCAGCCCGCTTATTCCTTCGTCGGTGTCGATCTGCAGAAACAGCAGGTATCTGCCGCCGATATACGGCGGTTCGTTCTCCACGACCATCGTTTTGAAGTCCGTAACTTTCACGGCAAACTCCCTCGGATTTCAGTTAAGGGCGGTTGGCGGCATTATATCCCCCTGCCTATGTGATGGTCAAAGACGATGCGTCAAAACAGCCAAAATGCTTGCATGCGGACTGCTTGCGCCCATAGAACAAGCGCCCATACAATAATCAGCATCGCAACTACGCAAACACGACGACTGTGAATGCGCCGCGAATAATGCGAATTAAGGACATTCGAATGACCACCACCTCGCGCCAAGCCGAATCCAGCGCCAACAAAGCACTGGGCGATCTGCTGCAAGATATGATGCGCGGCGCTAACGTGCGCTACGAAAATACGCAGGTCATCGATGGACATCCTGGACTGCGCCCCGACATCATTATCACGGACAGCCAGCGCTCTCCCGTTGTGGTGGAAGCGGAGTATATGCCAGCGCGCGCGGTGGAACGCGAAGCCGTGGACCGCTTGGGTTTGGCGGTAGTGGGCGATACGCGCGTCGTAGAAGCCGCAATCGCGCTGCGCTACCCCGCGGATATTGCGGACGCTTCCGACTTAGACGGCGCAATTCGAGCGGCGCGTTTGGAATACGCCGTACTCTACAAAGACAAGCCGCGATTTCCCGCATCCGGTTGGCTTGAAGGCGGCGTGTCTGATCTTGCCGATCTGATACGGCTGGTGTCCGTGTCGCAGAGCGAAGTGGACGCCGCCGCCGCTAAGTTGCAAGAGGGCATCGAGCGCGTCGCCGGCATTATGGACGAAATGTATGAGGATGGTAGCGCTCCCGGCGCAATCGCCGACATAGCGCAAAGGCTAGGTATGGCGAATGTGCCGCAAACTCGCCGAATGGCGTGCGCCATACTCGCCAACGCCCTCGTGTTCCATGAACGCATCGCCAACATTCACCAAGGCGTCAAGCGCCCGCGCCATGTGTGCGGCAATGGCGTTGCCAATCCCCAGCCGAAAACCCTGGACGCCTGGGCGGAAATCCTGGGAATCAACTACTGGCCTATATTCGCCATCGCAATGGACATACTGGAGCAGATAGATCCTCACAACGCCTCGCGCATCCTGAAAACTTTGGAATACACCGCAGGCGAAGTGAACGCCTTGGGCGTAACCAACTCCCACGATCTCACCGGGCGCATATTCCAGCAGCTGATTTCGGACCGCAAGTATCTCGCCACATTCTACACGCGCCCCGAATCCGCCGCGTTGCTTGCGCGCATCGCCGTCTCCAAGCTAGAGGGCGTGGACTGGGCGGCCGCCGCCGCCATCGGCAGGTTGCGCGTGGCAGACTTCGCATGCGGCACGGGCGCGCTGCTGTCCGCCGTATATGAGCAGTTCGCAAACCGCCATGAGCGCGCAGGGGGCAATGCCGCCGATCTGCACAAGCAGATGATGGAGGATGTTCTATACGGCTGCGATGTAATGCCATCCGCCATTCACATCACCGGGGCGACGCTGTCCGGCGTTCAACCGCAAGAGGGCTTTAACCTATCGCGCCTGTACATAATGCCGTATGGACGGCAACCCGACGACGAGGTGAAACTCGGCTCGTTGGAACTTTTGCAAAGAAACCAGTTAGACCTGACCGTCAACACAAACAACCCTGCGCTGCGAACCGGCAGCATGGGGGAAGAAACGGCGGCATACACATTCACCGAGTTTCCGTCTGACGGATTCGACATCGTGATAATGAACCCGCCGTTCACCAGAAATGTAACGCATGAAGGCGCATATGCGGACACATTCGCCGCCGCTTTCGCCGCTTTCGGCAGCACGGATGCCGACCAAAAGGCTATGAGCAGCCGAATGGCTTCGCTCAAGAAAGATAGCTGCTATCACGGGAGCGCCGGCATGGCGTCCGCATTCGCGGGAATAGGCGATAGAAAACTCAAGCCCGGCGGCGTGCTTGCGCTAGTGCTGCCGCTGGCGGCCGCGTCCGGCACATCTTGGGAGAAATTCCGTCAACTGCTGATGTGTGAATACACGGATTTGGAAGTATTCACAATCGCCGCCAACGGCAAGGACATGGCATTTTCGTCAGATACGGGCATGGCGGAGTGTCTTGTGATAGCGCGCAAACGAGGGGTGGATGAAAAGGCTATGAGCGCCATCAGGTTCACATCGCTGGATCAGCGTCCGGCCGGATTTATCCAAGCCGATCTGATTGCGAAGAGCGTTCTCAACGCCGATGATGATTTGCGCCGAATTGAGGACGGCCCATATGGCGGCACGCCCTTAGAAGTAGGAGATGAACAAGTAGGCGAACTAATTGAAACGCCGTCTCCACAATCAGAGCTTGGCGAAGGCTGGGGAGCGGTGCGCATTAAAGACTATTCCCTCACGCAAACCGCTTACGCTCTGAGTCAATCAAACTTGTGGCTTCCAACAAGCGGTACGCCGCTTGAACTAAAGACGGCGTCTTTGGGAGATATAGCCCAATTCGGCAAGTATCACCTCAGCATCATCGGCAGACCGCCGCAAGGATGCTTCACCAAAACGGCATTCCGTCCAACCGCTACCTATCCCGCTTTGTGGAACCACAACGCCAGGAACGAAACCCGTATGGTTTGCGAACCGGATTCGCAGCTGCGGGCGCGTAGGGGAATGGAAGACCAGGCTACCGCTGTGTGGCAAACGGCTGGGCGTTGCCACATAAACCTTGACTTCACATTCGGCTCACAACCGCTAGCCGTCGCTTTTACGGAGCGCAAAGTCATTGGCGGTAGGGTATGGCCTAATGTGAATTTCACAGACGAGCGTTTTGATTACGCTTTCACAATCTGGGGCAATAGTACGCTTGGCTTGCTATGCTACTGGTGGCATTCCAACCGCCAGCAATCCAGCAAGGCAAACATCACCTTACGCTCAGTCGGTTCCTTCCCAACCCTAGACCTGCGCGCCCTCACCGACGCGCAACTTGCGACGGCGCAGGAAATCTTCGACGAGTTTCGCGAGCTGGAGCTGCTGCCGGCGTATCTCGCGGACGCCGACGCCAACCGCGCGCTGCTGGATCGGCGTGTGGCGCGCGATATGCTGGGCTTCGACGACGCTGTGTATGAGGGGGTGCGGATGCTCGCGGCCAAGTGGTGCGCGGAGCCGTCGGTTCACGGGGGCAAGCGGCGGCCGGCGGGGGCGGGGTTGGTGGTGTAGGGGGGCGGTTGCGCCGCATTGGGCGCGGTGAGCGTTTCGTTACTCGCCGAACATCTCTATGACTCTAACGGCTTCTTCCCAGTAGCTCAGACTATTATTCGAACCCGATTGGTGGTTAAGCACCCACTCCACGCTCGAGAAGAATTGGGGAGAGCTACTCTCGCAGAATGGCGAAAGTCTTTTGAGAACATCAGGAAACTCAGACACTTCTTCGTTTCTCTTTCGGAAGTTTTCAGTATGCGCTCGCACCTTATTGTGAATATCGCTACGCAAATCGTAACTCAGGATGTTGCTGCCTCTTAGCCGCGCGCTTATGTCTATATGCGCGCATACCAGCAGTCCCGCAAGTATCCGGGGCTTTTTCAATTCCTGATTTTCTATAAGGCGATCGAAAACCTCCTTATCGCTGGCAGCGCCTTGATTGAATCGGGCGTACATCTCAGGGTCCAGCAACTTGAGCGCCAAGCCAACGCATATGCATTCGAACACACCATGGTTCATGCCATGGATGTGTGAATCGTTTAGCAGTTCGACCAAAGTTATTTTGAGGTTTCGCTCGAAGCGATCAATTAGTCGCAGGGTCATTCCTCTAACGCTCAAGGCTAATTCCTCTGCGAATCCGAGGCGGAAGAGGTTTTGCTTCCCTGACAATCTCTCTATTTCGGAACGCAACTGTTGAGCGCCCAACTTGGTTTTGATGTAGCGTTCATGTCCTCGCCCTGCAGGTAGCACTGTGCCGTCAATAAACGAGTTGACGGTGAGGTTCTCGCTCCCGCGCACGACGGGCAGCGATGCGCTAAGGTCGAAGAAGCGCTCCAAGTAGCCTTGGGCGTCGAAGTCCTGCCCATAGACGGCTTTGATGGAAGCCGTCAGCTGCTGCCGATGCAGCCCTAGCGCGAACACCACGCCGTCGATGTTGAAGATGTGCTTTGCGACTTCAAGCGTCTCAATTGCGTATGGCGGGCGGCAGCGGTCAAGTTCGTCTATCAACACCACTATGCGGCCCTTCTTAGTGGTGTATTCGACCAAGGTGTCGCGTATATCTTGGATGGACGCATCTTTCTTTTGACGCTTATCGAGCAGCGATTTCAGGATATTTCCTGCATTCACGCTTGCGCTAACAACCCCTCCGTCATCTATGCCTATATTCATAGAAGCAAGCGAAATGACTATCGGCTGCCCATACTCGATAAATCTACTCAGCGCGGCTTTGACTTTTGCGCCGATGTCTGAACCATCGGCGTCGATAGCGTCACGAATCTGCGCTGCCAATGCGTTGGAAGGCTTGCCATCGAAGTCCGATGTCCAAGCGTTGAACTCGGCTACCCGAAAGCCTTCATTTCGGAGCGTCTGCGCCCACATTCGCAGGAATGTGGTTTTGCCGGCGCCGTAGGGCGCGTCCAGCGCGATGACGCACGGGCCTTCTATGCGCTCAACAAGTCGGGTTAGCCGCTCCGCTTGCGTCCGCCGCCCGATAGCGTCGTTGGCAAACGGGTCGTCATCCGGCTCCGGCGGCACAAAGACGTCTTCCGGCTGCAAGCGTATCTTGGCAGTGGCGTCGTCGCTCATACTTCACCTCACAACTGCCGGTGTTGCATACATTAGTTTGCTTATCAAGCGCAAAATCGGACGATACACGGCAAGGCGCGCCAAGCCCGCCGCGCACGCCGTTGATTCAAAACCCGTTTGCGCTGACTCTATGCAAGGCCGCCGCCTACCAACGCACCTTGAATTGGGATGCGTCCAAGCCTGCGCGCTCTATGATTAGGCGGGCGTTTCTTACCAGATCATCGCAGGTATAATCGGTGTTTATGTAAAACCCGTTCACTTCCTTACTTGAGCTGAATTTCGCGCCAGTAGGATGCTCGGGGCTAGACGCAACAATATAGCGTCTTAGATGTGTTGCACGCTGAATGGGACATTGGTTTGCTGTCAAATGCCCTTTATTGGAGAGCCAACGGACGCTTTCGGCTACTATATCATTCCAGTAGCGGATTGCAACGCAAAGGTTGCCCGGGAGCATTATCTC
This sequence comes from Dehalococcoidia bacterium, assembly GCA_965203895.1. Lineage (GTDB taxonomy): Bacteria > Chloroflexota > Dehalococcoidia > Lucifugimonadales > JADFKI01 > Bin90. Next base: position 2,308,815 of record CBDBDI010000003.1, read on the forward strand.
AATTGGGGGCGGATCGCCTATTTGAGGGTGTATGTCAGATAGTCTATGCCATCCGGCACCAGGGTTTGGAGTGCTTGTTGGCTGCGATTGGATAGGGCCGGCTATCGGGAATGGTACTTGCGTTTGGCCAAGAGCGAAATTGAGTTCGCCGTCGCTTGCGTCTTGCGGAGTATCGGCGCTGTTCGCTGATACGCTATTCTCGCGCACGAACTCATGAAAAGCCTGTTTCACCAAGCCTCTATGCTCTTCTACGCGCGCCTCGGAAATCCTGCCTGAAATCATTTTGCGAAGAAGCAGTCTAGCGAATTCGTCGTCGGGGCGCTCATACACGCTTCCCAAATACTCTTTCAGGACGCTCACTTGCTTCGCATTGATTGCGGCGGTCTTGATGGCGTCGGCGTCGAAGGCGTCTTTGGAAAAGCGCTGCAACTCGATGAGGTCCGCTTCGGTGGCGCGTCGGATGTCCACTTCTAGGAAAGGTGTATCATCCATTCTGCCGACGTCGGTCAGATCGCTGAAGAACTTGTAGATGACGCCGTTGGTCAGAACGCCAATAGCGGCGTTGGTGCTTTGAAAGTAGCGAAAGAGTTGCGATATTTCAGAGACGCCCAGCGCATTTGAAAGCGCCTTGCACTCAAACAGGATTATCGGTTCGCCGTCCCGCATAATGGCGTAGTCGACCTTTTCGCCCCTTTTTATGCCTATATCCGCGATATATTCCGCAATAACTTCGGTTGGGGAGAGGTAGTCGTAGCCCAAGCCGCCAATAAAGGGCAACACTAAGGATGTCTTAGTGCTTTGTTCGTTGTTGGCGAACAGATCTCGATGCTCTGTGGCTTGCTGCGCTAGGTCTTGCAGGTCTTTCAAAGACAACATATGCCCGGATCTCCGTATCCGCGATGCCGCCGAATCGTCCGCCTTGGAATTTCGCATACTATACCATAATAGGAATTAAATGCAAAATCGGGCGGCGGTCAGCGCGAATCAGCCGTTGTACGCGGCGATGAATTCGCCCACCACGCGGTTGAACTCGGCGGGCGCTTCGAAGTAGGGCGAGTGTCCCGCTTGCTCTATGATGTGGAGCTTGGCGCCGGGGATGACTTGCGAAACCTCTTGCAGCACGGCGAGCGGGAATATGCGGTCTTGCGCGCCCGCCACCATCAGCGTGGGCGTATCGTAGCCCGCCAGCGCATCGGGCGATACGCCGAGTTCGCCCGTGCCGGTGTTGCCGATGGGCGGGTTTAGCGCCGATAGTTGGCGATACAGCAGCGCCATAGCGGGATCGCGCTCAAAGGCGTCGGGCGCAAGCGCGATGTGCGGTTCGTTCCAAGCGATTGGGCGGTCAAGGTCGATGGCGCGGCTGCGTGCGCGTGCGTCGCGCGCTTGGACGACGCCGGGCGTCTGCACGCCGCCGGGAGTGCAGGACAGCGCAAGGCAGGATACGCGCTCAGGATGCGCCAGCGTGAATTGCATGCCCGTCCAACCGCCCATAGACTGGCATACGATTGCGGCGCGCGCTGCGCCGGCGGCGTCCATAACGGCGCGCATATCGTCCGCGAAATAGCGCGCATGCTTATGCTGAGGCTGGCAGCGCGATCTGCCCCAACCGCGATGGTCGAAGGCGATTACCTTGTGCCGGCGCGCAAAATGCGCCACCTGCCGATACCATACCAGCGTGTTGCCGCCTGCGCCGTGCGCCAAAACCACGGGCGAACCCTCGCCGTGCGCCTCATAGTAGATCTCTGCGTTGTCCGTACTCACAAACGGCATCTTTTGTCCTCTGTCCTTTAGCCTTTGTCTTTTGTCTTTCCAAGTCTCTTATGCGCGTCAAGCGATTGGCGCAGTGGGCAAGCCGCCGATTGTTGCGCTAACCCGCCCCCAGCGCCCCGCTTTGGCGCAGCGTGGCTATGTCTGCGTCCGCGTAGCCGAACTCGGTCAAGACATCGTCGGTGTGCTGCCCCAGCAGCGGCGCGGGCGTCCGCACGGAGCCGGGCGTGTCCGAGAGCTTGACCGCCACGCCGATGTTGCGGATGCCGCCCGCCTTGGGATGCTGCAGTTCCACCGCCATATCGCGCGACTGAACATGCGGATCGGCATAGACCTGCTCAATGTTGTAGATAGGGCCGCAGGGAACGCCCGCGCGCTCCAAAACATTTACCCAGTGGGCGGTTGTCTGCGTGCGGAATGTCTCTTCCATAATCGGCGTGAGGCTTTGGATGTTGACCATGCGCTCCGGGTTGGACGCAAAGCGCGCGTCGTCCAGCAGGTCGTCGCGCCCCACCGCGCGGCACATGCGCTCCCAGTTGTTCTGATTGGCGGCGCCGATGTTGATGTAGCCGTCCTGCGTGGCGAATGCCTGATAGGGCGCAATCATCCGATGCGCCGAACCCAGCGGCCCCGCCACTTCGCCGGTCGCAAAGTAGGTAGCCGATTCGTAGAGGGTGTACGCCATCCCCGATTCCAGCAGCGATGCGTCAACATGCTGCCCCTTGCCGGTCACAAGGCGGTTGATGTACGCTGTCAGAATGCCGTAGGCGCAGAACATGCCGGTGTTCAGATCCGCCATAGGCACGCCCACCTTGGCGGGCGGCGAGTCGGGAAAGCCGTTGATGCTCATAAGCCCGCTCATGCCTTGCGCCACAAGGTCGAAGCCCGCCCGTTGGCTGTACGGGCCGGTTGCGCCAAATCCTGACACCGCGCAATAGACGATGGCGGGGTTCAGCGCGGACACATCATCGTAGCCAAGCCCCATTCGCTCCACCACGCCGGGACGAAAGTTGTGCAGCATCACATCGGCGTCCGCCAGCATTCGGCGCACAACGCCCAAGCCCTGCTCGCTTTTGAGATCCAGCACTATGCTGCGCTTGTTGCGGTTGAGCGTCAGGAACGCCGCCGATTCGCCCTCGATGAACGGCGGGCCGTAGCGGCGTGTGTCGTCGCCGCCATTGGGCTTTTCCACCTTGACCACATCAGCGCCCATATCGGCCAGCAGCATCGTACAGAACGGCCCCGCCAAGATTTGGCTGAAGTCTATTACCCTTATCCCTTGCAACGGGAGTTTTCTTTCGGACTTTTGCATGCACTATCTCCACAGCATCGGCGCAGATCGACGCTACACCGATATGGACTATTTCGCGGCGACTTCCAATGCCAAGGTTTCTTGTTCTTGGGATTTGGAATTTGAAATAGGATACTACATATAGCGTTGCAAAGGCAGGGCGTTCACGGCAAAATTCCCTATGCCGCGCTATGTTGCATAAGAAGGTTAACGCTAAGACGCAGAGGCGCAAATGGGGGGATGACAGCGTAAGGCGGCCGGTTATACGCCTCTGAAGTGGGGTTTGCGGCGTTCTACGAATGCGGCGCGTCCTTCGTGGAAGTCGGCGCTGTCGAAGTTGGTGAACGGCAGGCGGCGCTCTTCCTCGGTCAGTCCATCGCCGGACGGGTTTCGTAGCAGGATGTCGCGGATGCGCTTGTTGCGGGCGTGGCTCAGCGGCGCTAGTTCGGCTATTTCGTGGGCGAGTTCGTAGGTGTGTTGCCGCAGTTCTTCGACGCTGACAAGCGTGGTGATTAAGCCGATGCGGTGCGCTTCTTGCGCGTCAATCAGTCTGCCGCTCAGCAGGATGTAGGATGCGTTGCCGGGGCCTACAAGGTTCAGCAAGCGGCGCATTTCGCCGTATCCGACTAGGATGCCAAGCCGCGCTATGGGTATGCCGAATAGGCTGTTGTCGGCGGCGATGCGTATGTCCGTCGCCATAGAGAGTTCGCAGCCGCCGCCCACGCAGAAGCCTTGTATCATTGAGATGGTGGGCTTGGACATTGCCTCAATGGTGTCCATAGCGCCGTCGAATGCGTCGGCATACACCTCGGCGATGCGCGAGTTGCTGCGATACCGCTCGAAGTCCTTTATGTCAGCGCCCGCCGAGAACGCTCTGTCCCCTGCGCCGGAGAGAACCACGACGCGCACGCCGTCGTCCCGCTCAAGCTCCATTGCGATGCGCCGCAGCTCTAACCAGCCGGCGTAGCTAATTGCGTTGCGCTGGTCGGGTCTGTTGAAAATCACGGTGGCGACGCTGCCGTCCCGCTCCACCAGTATGTCGTTTGCCATCGGATATAGTTGCCTCGCGCTAATGGGTTGTTCGCAAGCTGTCAGTTGTGTGGTAGGGGAGCGCCGCGCGCTAGAACGCCGGCTCCCATATCGGCGTCAGGTTCAGCGCAAAGCCCGCAAGCTCAGGTTCGGCGGACAGCGCATCGAGGGCGTCCAGGACTTCCACCGGCGCATTCGGGCGATACACATACGCCCGCCGCGCTATTGGGTCAATTAGCCAACCTAGCCGCGCGCCGTTTGCGATGTACTCTGCCATCTTTGCCTGCACTACGCTTAGCCTATCCGTACTCGAGCGCAGTTCCACCACGAAATCGGGGCATAGCGGGATGAAGCGATTCTTGTCTTCATCCGACAGCGCGGCGAGGCGCGAGCGCAGAACCCAGGATGCGTCGGGGGAGCGTATGGCGTTGTTTGGCAAGGTGAAGCCGGCGGATGAGTCGAAGGCGACGCCGCGTCCGTCCATCTCAGACCACACATGCAGTTGCGATGAGATGCTGATGTTTCGGGAACCTGTAATGCTAAAAGTAGGCGGCATAATTTCCAACACTCCCTCTGCGGTGAGTTCGATACGCATATCGCTGTTTTGCGCGCAGAATGCTATAAACAGCTCTTCCGTCATCGGAATGGCGGGTTCAAAGCGCAGTTCCATAGGCGCAATGCCCGCCGTATCTGTGGACTCTTCGGTTGTGTCCACGCGCTTTGGCGGACGTGTTAGCGTTTGTGTCATAGCCATAGCAAGCCTCCTTAGCGTTTCGTTAGAACGCCGGCTCCCATATCGGAGTCAAGTTTAGCGCAAAGCCCGCAAGCTCAGGTTCGGCGGACAGCGTATCGGGGGCGTCCAATGCTTCCACCAGCGCATTGGGGCGGTACACATACACCCGCCGCGCTATTGGATCGATCAGCCAGCCTAGCCGCGCGCCATTTGCGATGTACTCTGCCATCTTTGCATGCGCAACGCTTAGCCTATCCGTGGTAGAGCGCAGTTCCACCACGAAATCGGGGCATAGCGGGATGAAGCGGTTCTTGTCTTCAGCGGTCAGCGCGGCAAGGCGCGAGCGCAGAACCCAGGATGCGTCGGGCGCGCGAATTGCGTGGTTGGGCAGCGTGAAGCCGGCGGATGAGTCGAAGAACACGCCTGTGCCGTCGCGTCTAGCCCAAATCCCCAACTCCACAGTAATATCAGCATTCTGGGAACCTGTAATACTGAAAGTAGGCGGCATAATTTCCAATACTCCCTCTGCGGTGAGTTCGATACGCATATCGCGGTTTTGCGCGCAGAACGCCGTGAACAGCTCTTCCGTCATCGCAATGGCGGGTTCAAAGCGCAGTTCCGTCGGCGTGCAACCGAAAGTAGGATGCGCGCGCTTCGGCTTTGGCGTGCGTGTCAGCGTTTGGGTCATTGCCATAACAAGCCTCCTTAGGGTTTCGCTAGAACGCCGGCTCCCATATGGGCGTCAGGTTCAGCGCAAAGCCCGCAAGCTCAGGTTCGGCGGACAGCGTATCGGGGGCGTCCAATACTTCCACCGGCGCATTGGGGCGATACACATACACACGCCGCGCTATCGGATCGATTAGCCAGCCTAGCCGCGCGCCGTTTGCGATGTACTCTGCCATCTTTGCCTGCACCACGCTTAGCCTGTCCGTGGACGAGCGCAGTTCCACCACGAAATCGGGGCATAGGGGGATGAAGCGGTTTTTGTCTTCGTCGGTCAGCGCGGCGAGGCGCGAGCGCAGAACCCACGATGCGTCGGGGGAGCGTATGGCGTTGTTTGGCAGCGTGAATCCGGCGGTCGGACCGAAAGCGACGCCGCTGCCATCCGCTCTGGACCAAAACTTCAAATCCGCCGCAATGTCTAGTTCTCTCGACCCTGTATCGCCTTTAGTTGGCGGCATAATTTCCAATACCCCCTCTGCGGTGAGTTCGATACGCATATCGCTGTTTTGCGCGCAGAATTCCGTGAACAGATCTTCCGTCATCTCAATGGCGGGTTCAAAGCGCAGTTCCAGCGGCATAGGCGCAGTATCTGCGGCATCTTCGGTTGCGTCCGCGCGCGTTGGCGTGCGTGTCAGCGTTTGTGTCATAGCCATAGCAAGCCTCCCGTTAGCGTTATCATATCACACGGCGGTTTGGGCAAACTCCGGCGCAACCTCATTTAGGAAGGCGTCCATTTGGCGTTCTTGCTCAAATGAGGCAAAGCGCACGATTATGGTCTGCGCCCCTGCGTCACGATACTCGCCGATACGCTCGACTACCCGCTGCGCGCCGCCGAACGGACCCCAGCGGTCGCCCCATATATTGACGCCGTAGTACATGCGCAGGAACGCGTCGGATTCTTCGGCGGCTTTGCGCTCATCCTGATCGAGGTTCACGGTCATATAGAAGGCGGCTTCCGCGCTTGCGGGATCGCCGCCGTACTCTGATACATAGCCGCGCACCTTGTCCACCACGCGGGCGTACTCGTCGGGGTAGTCGGATATGGACATAAAGCCGGCGCCCAGTCTTGCGGCGCGCTGAAACTGCCGCTCGCGTCCGGCGCGCCAGTGGCATGCCACCAAGAACGGCGCTCCTTGGGGACGCAGCGCGCGCGGGCGCACGCTCACGCCGTCTAGGTCGAAATGCCGCCCGGCGAATGTAACGGTTTCGCCCTGCGTTAGGCGGTTGGTTATTTCTACCACTTCTTCGAAGCGGCTTGCGCGGCGGGCGGGATCTACGCCGGCGTTGTGCCATTCCTGCCGCTGCGCCGCGTTGAATGCACCGCCGACGCCTGCGCCCAAAATCAGCCGCCCCTGCGATATGGCGTCCACGGTAGCCGCCGCCTGCGCCAGCGCAACCGGATGGCGCAGCGCGGCGAGCAGCACGGCGGTTCCCAAGCGCACGCGCCGAGTTCGCATCGCAATCGCCGCAAGGGTGGTCAGCGGCTCAAGGCGCGGCTTTGCGGTTAGGCTATCGCCCACCCACACGGAGTCCAAGCCCGCCTGCTCAGAGGCTTCCGCCATTGCCATCAATGGCTCGACGCTCGGCGGCTCATCGCTGCTCATAACCAGTTGGCGGGTGGGCAAAAGCACGCCCAGTTTCAATGCCATCGCTTCTTCACGCTCCCTATACATCCTTTATACGGCGCCGTCGTCTAAACCCGCCAGCGCCGTTAGGTTGTCAACGAATCCAGGCTCTGCGGCGGCGCACACATCAAGATCGGCGGGCGTATCCAGATCTATGCCGAACCCGTCGCTTTCGCACACCGCAAAGGCGATGCCGAGCCGCTGCGCCTGCGCCTTGTGGCGGCAGAAGCTGCGCTCGCCCAGCGCGGGACGAAACGGCGAATTGCGCGGGATTAGCATAGCGTTGGTGCCGCCGTCGCGTTTTGCGGGCGCAAGCGCTAGAGCTGCGCCATTGCGGGACACACTTAACAAGGCGTTCACATCGCAGGCGGTTACAAACGGCAGGTCTGCGGGCAGGTAGAGCGCCGCATTGCCGCATTTGAACGCTTGGCGCATCGCAATCGCAATCGATTCGTTGAGATTGCCGCCGCAGTCCTTGCGCCACTTTGCGCCTGCGCGCGCTGCCGCACACTTGACGGCGGCATCGCCGCCGATGACCCATACGCTGCTGAGGGACGACGCCTGCGCCGCCGCAACCACGCGGCGCAGCATCCCAAGGCTTACGGCGGCGCGCTCCGAGGGCGTCAGAGCGTCCGCCAGGCGCGTCTTTGCGCGCTGCAGCGGCTTCATCGGCACGATGGCGATTATTTCGCCTGCGCTCACTTCGCCAGCCCGCAGATGTACTTTGCCAACCGAACCTTGTCGGCGTCGTCGTTCATAATCGTGTTCGTTATCGCCGCCCGCATTCCAAGCGCTTCGACTGCGGGCGCATATGCGGCGTCCACATCGTCAATCACGAACACATCGCAGAGGCCGGCGTACTGCCGCGCCACGCCCGCGCACGAAACCTCATGCCCAAGCTCGCGCATCATCTTGGCGGCCGGCCCCTTGATCGCCTGCCCGCCCACGATGGGGCTGACGGCGACGCGCAATCCTGTGAAGCGTTCTATGGCGCGGCGCACGCCCGGCACGGCGAGTATGGGCGCAACGCTGACGAATGGGTTAGATGGGCAGAACGCCAGCGCATCGCTTTCCGCCAAGGCTTGCGCCAGCGCCGGCGACGGACTTGCATGTTCAGCGCCGTCGAAGCGGATGGCGCTCACAATCGGTTCGCAGCGGTTCTTCACGAAGTAGGTCTGCATCGGCAGATCGCCAATATCGGTGGTCAGCATAGTGCGGACGCTTTGGTCGCTCATAGGCGCAATCGGGTGCGCCACGCCTAGCGCGCTTCGCAGCATATCCGTTGCCTCTGACAAGGTGTAGCCCTGCCGCAGCAGTTCGGTGCGGCGTATGTGGGTCGCCAAGTCCCTATCGCCCAGATTGAACCAGGTGTCCGCGCCGTATGCGCGCAGCCGCTCCAGCGCATGGAAGGTTTCGCCCGCGATTCCCCAGCCCGTCTCGATGTTGGACAGCCCCGCAAGCGTGTACATCACCGTGTCCACATCGGGCGATACATGCAAGCCGTGGAACTGCTCGTCGTCGCCGGTGTTCACCACGATGGTCAGTTCGCGCGGCGTCAGTATCTTGGATAGCCCCAGCGCCAGTTTAGCGCCGCCCACGCCGCCCGCAAGCGCGATCCACTTCATAATACGCTGTCCCTCTTGCAACTGATGCAACTAAAACTTGCCATCTTGCCCAAAGCGGAGGCGCAGTTTGGCGCACTCGCCGGCGGCGCTGTGGGCGCAGAATGCGTAGTGAGCGCAGCGCAAGCGGAGCGCATCACGCCGCCATCGTTTGCAAGCCATACTGCCGTATTCGGGCGTCCCGCGCAACCAGCAAAAGCGCTTCCGCTTGCGCCATCAGAAGGCGGTCGAACGGATCGCGGTGATGCAACGGAAAGCTGCCCGCTTGTACACCGTGAGAGAATGTAACCGCCAACTGCGTAAAGCGTTCCCTTTCAACCACAACCGCCAAGTTATCGGGCGCTTGCAACTTCCCTAGATTGGCTTTGAGCGCAATCTCCCAGCCGCTGACTGCGCTGACGAACACATCGTTGTTCAGGTCTGAAATCGCTTCGTGGGTCTGCTCATTCAGGCGTTCAGGCGTGGTGAGCCACCATAGAAGGGCATGGGTATCGAGCAAAAGACGCTGCATCACTCTTTCGCGTCTTCATCGGATTGTTCTTCTGGAAAGACTTCGCCGTCATAGAACAGGTCTATAAGCTCTTCAGGCGTATCGTCAAAATCGGGCGCAATCCAAATTTGTCCTCTCAGCGCGCCCGACAAGCGGCGTTGCGCGGATTCCTCATAGCACGGCGTCAGGCGCAGGAAGGGCTTGCCCGCCTTGGCGATGATTATCTCTTCGCCTTGCCACGCAAGCTCGCCTAGTTTAGAGAGACTAGCTTCCGCCTCTTGCATATTTACCTGCATAACGCCCTCAACACTCTTTTGTATATTCAGAGGTTTCTTCCGGAAAGACTTCGCCATTATAGAACAGGTCTATCAACTCTTCGGGCGTATCGTCAAAATCGGGCGCAATCCAAATTTGCCCTATCAGAGCGCCCGACAAGCGGAGCAGCTTAGATTCCTCCGCCTCTTGCAGATTCACCTGCATAACGCCCTCCGCGCAAGTTTGACTTAGGCTAAACCTAGCAAAGCATTATGACAGCGTCAAGCGCTAGGCGATAGCGAAACTCGGTTGTCCTTTCGATCACTCGCCTGCCGCCCGTCCGCGCCGCAAACGCGCTGTGGTAAAATCCGATTGACGCCTATTATACCTTATGTTCATATCTCTTAACGCCGCGCGCTACGGATTTACGGACTTGCGAGGCGCATCATTCACATCACGCGCATTAGCCTAGCGAACTTTCGCAACTATGAGCGGCTGGAGCTTGACCTGCAGCCCGGCATGACGCTGTTCCACGGCGGCAACGGCGAGGGCAAGAGCAACCTCATCGAGGCGATCTATATGCTCGCCATCGCGCGCTCGCCCAGAACCGCGAATGACCGCGACCTGATGCGCCGCGCCCCGGACGGCGGCGAAGCCTACGCTCGCATCGCCGCCAATGTGGAGCGCGACGGCGATCCGCTGCGCCTGCAGATCGACCTTGTCAGCGCCAACGCCGACGCATCCGCCGCGCCCGACGGCAATCCACCGCGCGACGCATCCGCCGTCCAAAAGCGCTTTCGCGTCAACGGCGCGCCGCGCAGAGCCGCCGCCCTTATTGGGCAGCTCAACGCCGTGATGTTCAGCGCCGACGACCTCGACATCGTATATGGCTCGCCGAGCGCGCGGCGACGCTATCTCAACATACTCATATCCCAAGCAGACCGCGAATATCTGCGCGCGCTGCGGCGTTATGAGCGCATCGTGCGGCAGCGCAACCACCTGCTGCGCCAAATCAGGGACGGCGGCGCGCGCCCCGACGAACTCGGCTTTTGGGACGATGCGTTGGTGAACGAAGGCAAGCTCGTCATAGCGCGGCGGCGGGCAAGCGCGCAAACGCTGTCCCAAAGCGCCAAGCCCATATACGCCGAAATGAGCGGCGCAAGCGAAACTATGGCGGCGGCGTACAGCCCCAATGTGCCGCTGCCATCCGACGCGTCCGATGAGGCGATCGCCGATATTATGCGCCAACGGCTGGCGGAACGGCGCGCGGCCGAACTTGCGCGCGGCGTTACGCTGGTCGGCCCCCACCGCGACGACCTGCGCCTGACGCTGGACGATATGGACGCCGCCGCATTCGCATCGCGCGGGCAGACGCGCACCCTAGCGCTGGCGCTGAAACTGGCGGAAGCCGAATATCTCGCCGCCCGCCGCGCGCATCAACCCGTCATCCTGATGGACGATGTGTTGTCAGAGCTGGACGCAGACCGCCGCATCCAAACGCTAGAGCGCGCAAGCCGATACCGCCAAGCGCTAATCACCACCGCCGACGCGCACGCCGTTGACGCCCGCTTCCTGCCGCATATCGCCCGCTTCAGCATACGCAACGGCGCTATAACGCCCGGCGCGAACTGACGCATTCCAACCGCCCGCTCACTTTGCGTGCGTTTGTATCCCCACTTTGCGCCTCTGCGCCTTTGCGTTAAAACCCCCCATACCTCACTCTTTTATAGCGCCTCTGCGCGATGAGAATATCCGCCGCATTCAAGCCTTGACTTAAATACCCATTTCCATTACAAGTAGCGCGTAACCGAAAGCCAACAAGTAATGAGGAAAGGCGGACGCATCTTGCGAAACAAGCCGGCCGCCGTCATAGCGCTCGCATTCGCAATCGCGCTGACAGCGCCGGCAATCTCAACCTTTCGCGGCGCCGACGCCTCGCCGCCCATTCGGCCGCCTTCGCAAACCACCGCATCCTGCGTCGCCACCTGGACGAACATAGTCGGCAACTATCCGTCGGCCGCCGCCTGGAACGTCGGCAGTGGCGCGCCCGAACCGAACATATTCTCCCTCAGCGCCGGCTGTACATACGACACCCAAACGCCATCGAACACGCCGCTAATCTTCCCGCCGGCTCCGCCCAATGCCCCGACGGCAACGCTGAGCGGCGCTACGATAAGCGTTTATCACAACGATGTGCCGGGCATAAATCAAACGGGGAATATACACACCGTCAGGCGGGTGGAAGCCGGCGCCACGCTCATAATCACCTTCTACTTCACGCCAAGCGCCAACCCGCCCGCCGCAACCGCCACGCCCACCGCGACGGGAACGGCTACCGCGACGGCTACGCATACACCGACGGCAACCGCCACTGCCACCGCTACGGCAACTCCGACATCGACATCTACGCACACCGCAACTGTCACGCATACCGCCACCGCTACGGCTACGCCGACGGCAACCGCCACGCATACCGCCACGGCTACAGCAACGTCTACGGCAACCGCCACGCCTACCTCCACCGCAACGGCTACACATACAGCAACGGCCACGCCAACCGCAACCGCCACACCAACGCCAACGCCTACTCATACGCCTGAGCCAATCACATCAACGCCAACCCGGACGCCAACGCCCACGGCTACCCCGACGTCGACCGCAACGCCAACTCACACGCCTACGCCCACCGCTACCGGAACTCCGACGGCTACGGCCACGCCAACCGCTACACATACGCCGACGTCGACTCCCACGGCTACCGGCACGCCCACGCAGACGCATACCCCGACGGCAACTCACACCGCGACGGCAACGCCCACGCCCACCGCCACAGGAACGCCAACCGCTACGCCCACGCCCACTTCGACGCCTACGGCTACACATACGCCAACCGCAACGCACACGCCTACGCCGACCGCAACGCCCACGATTACGCACACGCCGACGGCAACCCATACGCCTGTGCCGCTGCCTACGCGCGAGCCCATCCCGTACCCGGCGGCGGACGATGACGATGTGTCCGTGTGGTTCGCGCAGCCCGTTATATCCGCCGCAGGGAAGATAGGCTTCTTTGCGCAGGATAGCGGGCTTGGGCTGATCCATTCCTGCGTGGCAACCTGGCTGAATGTTCCTGTACCCCCCCCCCCACCTGATCCGCCTATGGGTTTGGGGGGCGTTCAGACGTTCAACGTCGCAACTGGCGCGCCCGCCCCGACCGTCTTTTCGCTCAACGAGGACTGCCGCTACGACAAGGCTACGCCGCCCAATACGCCGCTCATATCCGGCGTCCCCGCGCCCGATGCGCATGTCAACGGCAGAGACTCCGCGCCCGATTCGGTCAATCCCAACAACGGCGAAATCAAGCTTGTGCAGGTCATCCCCGATAACGCCAGAGTGGAGATACGCTTCTACTTCGATGCGGTGGACGCCTACTCCGCGGCGTCAGAGCGGGCGCGCGTAACCACCGATTCGGACAGCGCGGGCGAATGGGCGGCCATACGCGAGGTCAGCGTAGGGACGGGCGCGCTGCGGACTGCCGCCGCAAAATCAGGGCGGTTCGGCGGCGAAGTGGGCGTCAGCGCAAACACAGACGCGCGCGCGCAAGGCGACGGCGATGTGTACGCCCCCGCGGATTCGTATGCCCTGACGCTCGCCTACATGAACGCCGACGGCACGGTCAGGAAGAGCGCCAACGCCGCCGTAACGCCCACGCCGACGGGGACGATTACGCCAAGCGCAACGCCCACGCCGTCTGCCACGCCTACATACACGCCCACCATAACGCCAACGCCGCCGCCCACTACTGCGGAACGGCGAATTGAGGTCAGCTTCGTCAACACGCCGCGCGCCAGCGGGGACACCGCCGTCTTTCACATTGAGGACAACCGCCTTGGAACCACGAAGGAATGTAGGGCGGTCTGGTCAGGCGTTGCCAATAAAATCGATAAACGCACTCCAGTCAACCTCGCTACGGGCGCCCCCGAACCTGATGTATTCACACTTACGGGCTGCGTCTATGACCCCAAGTTTCCGGTTGCGTTCCACCCGTACCCTGAAGTGTACGTGAATGGATTTGAGAATAGGGCGCAGTATCTCTATGCTGATGACTGGAGCGTCTCATTCAGTTTTGACGTGGCTGCCGACGCATCTATCGATGTGAGCTTCCATCACGAATTGTTTGACGCATTCCCGGCGCAAGCCATGCGCGCCAAGGTGTACAGCAGTTCTGACAGCGTAGGCGAGTGGGTTGCCATACAAGAGGTGCCCGGCAGGAAGGACCCGGAGATCCCGCCGGCATCCCATCGATACAGAGGCGAGGTTAAGATAAGCCGCGATGAGGCGAGCCGCAAACAGGGCGACGGCAAGGTGTTCGTCAGGCGCACAAGCAGACTCACCGTCGCCTACTATACCGCCGGCGGCGAAACGCGCTTGGACAGCGATACGCTACATCTAGCGCTACCCACAGCCACGCCCACGCTCACGCCCACCGCAACGCCCGTCCCTACGCCGCTGCCAGCATCGAACCGCTTGACGCTCATCCTAATCGCGGCGGCGTTAAGCGGGTTGATGCTGGTTAGCCTCTGTTGGCAAAGGCGCGAAACGCCGCAACGCCGCTAACTTGAATCAGCGAAGCCGGCGGCGGTGATGATTTGCGGCAAGGTCAAACCGCGAGGATGCCGCAAGGTTGGCTTATCAATCGCATTCTGCTGGTTTAGACCTAAGTCCCCTTGCCCTGCTCCGCGATGTACTGAAGGGTTCGCTCGTAATGCGCCTGCGACCTAGTCCACATGTATGCGGGAATGCCCAGCGCCCGCTCCAAGTCCGCCGCGATTTCGGCGTTCACGCTTCGCTCGCAATTGATGAGCTCATAGACCACTTGCGGCGGTTTGCCCATTCGCTTGGCAAGCTCGCGCGGCGTCATCCCGATAAACTCGATTTCGTCGCAAAGCATTTCACCGGGATGCACGGCGTAGTCGGAGTATATCTCAGAGCCGATTTCAGTGGTCATAGTGGTTAGAAACCTCTATCAGCAGTCAGGCGGGTTCTTGATTGCGTTGTTGCGCCGCACAAACTCGGCTTGGAAATCCTCGAAGCTGTAAAACCACCCATGGCGTCCTTGAACGGACATTTTACCAATGTCCCACTTGTTGTTTTCGAATTTAAGCCACGCCGAAACCTCTCCGTGCTGCGCTCGGAAATCAACAATGACTTCCAGAATGTCAAGCAACTCATCGATGTGATGCTCCGAAAGGGATTCATCGTTCAATCCAACAAGGTGGACGCCATTGAACGAGTAATTCGGTTCAAATTTAATTGTGTATGTGGTTGATGTTTGCTGTCCCTTCTTCAGTATGTTCTGATTTTCAACATAGCGAGAGAATGGCAACGCTTTCGCTATATCATCTCTGAGTTTATCGAGATAAGCCTTCTTAAGAGCACCGACGACGACATACCCAATCGGATCGCCAAGCATCTTGTTAGCGAACCAAGCGCCTATCACAAACTCTATGAAGATTGGCAGATCGTAAGACTGTCGCAAGATCGGTGTAAGGTAAAACTTACAGGAGGTCGCTTGCTGCAATTCCTCGCGAAACGCTTGAACTTCTGCCGCAGATGTAAAAGCACTCGGTCGAATGCTCATGTGCGCGGATACGCTGGGCAGATCATTCGCGAATTCATCTGAGTGCGCTTGCGCCAATTCGGCCAGATCGGTGAACCTATGTTGATACATGTCTTATCCTTTCCCCGTGAATATAATTCAAGGTACATCAAGCGCGTATATTTGTCTAGCCAGTTTTAGCCGAATAGATACGCCTAGTCCGTCGGCAACGGATTCACCCTAACAATCTCCGCCTTCATCCCGCTGAACCAGTTCAGCGCTCGCTCGCATCTGTTGTAGTATTGTTCGTCCTGTGTTCCCCTTCCCGCCAGTAGTCGATGCGCCCTTTTCATTCCCGCCTTTCAGAATTGCGTTATGAGTATATGGCAAATCGGTTGGGCGCATTATAGCGCTCAAGTGGAGAATGGGGCGCAGCTTTCGCGGCGCCCTTGCGGCGGGCTAGGGCAACCGCGCGGCGTCCGACGGCGGCTCCACTTCGAAGGCATTTAGCGCGCACGCAAGCATTCCGTAGTAGCCGAAGGTTGCGGTGAGTTCGGTTACGCCCTGTTCGCCGAATGCGGCTTTGGCGGCGTCGAACACTTCGGGCGCTATGCGCTTATCGCGCAGGAGCTGGCGGCCGTATTCCACAATCAGCGCTTCGTCCGCGGTGAGTTCGCTTAGGTCGCGGCGGTTGGCGACGGCGTTTATGGCGGCAGGGCGCACGCCGGCGCTGCGGGCAAGCGGTTCGTGCGCCGCCCACTCGAAGGCGCAGTCGAATTCGCGCGCGGCGGTGATTATCGCAAGCTCGCGCTGGGCGGGCGTTAGCGTGGAATCGAAGCGAATGTACGCGCCTAGATGCGCCGCCCGTCCGGCAAGTTCGGGACTGTTGAGCAGAACTGAGAAGGGGCCGCTTACTCTGCCGCGGCTTTCGGCTATGGCGTCGAACAGATGACGCTTGTCGGGCGCAACCTGTTCGCGCTGTGTAATCTGCGTTATGCGTGGCATGGACTTTCTCCTTGATAACACTAATGCGGTAGCAATGCGATGATGCTGATTATTCAATATGGTTGGTCGGCAGCGGCAAACTGACCTATGGCATTGTAGCGCAAAGCGGCGGCGCTGCGTGTAGAATTATGGGCGGTTTGACGGATTGAGTGAGTGATAGGCGGGCAGATGAAGATACATCTTGTAGATGGCACATACGAACTTTTTCGGGCGCACTTCGGAGCGCCTAAGGCTGAGGCGCCGGACGGGCGGCCTACGGGCGCTGTGCGCGGGCTTATACAGACCTTGCTGATGCTGCTTCGACAGGATGATGTATCGCATGTGGGATGCGCTTTTGACAGCGTTGTCACGTCGTTCAGGAATGAGGCGTTTGCGGGCTACAAGACGGGCGAGGGCGTTCCAGAAGAGCTGCTGGCGCAGTTTGAGACGGCGGAGCGGGCGGCGTCTGCGCTTGGCATAGTGGTATGGCGGATGGTGGAGTTCGAGGCGGACGACGCGATAGCCACGGCGGCGCATATGTGGGCGGACGCGCCGGGCGTGGAGCAGGTGGTCATCTGCTCGCCGGACAAGGATTTGGCGCAGATGGTTCGCGGCGCGCGGGTTGTGAGCTTGGACAGGCGCAGGAATACGCTGCTGGACGCTGACGGCGTGGTTGCCAAGTTCGGGGTAGCGCCCGCTTCCATACCTGACTATCTGGCGCTGGTGGGGGATGCGGCGGACGGCATTCCGGGAGTGCCGCGCTGGGGCGCTAAATCGGCGGCGCAGGTTTTGGGGGAGTACAAGCATATCGAGGCTATCCCGGACAATCCGCTACTTTGGAATGTCAAAGTACGGGGCGCAAAATCGCTGGCGCAAAGCATCGCTCAGCATAGGGACGCGGCGGTGCTATACAAGTATCTTGCCACGCTGCGGTTGGATGCGCCGATAAGCGAAAGGCTTGAGGATCTGGAATGGCGCGGCGTTCAGCGCGCGCCGTTCAATGCGCTATGCGCCGAATTGGGTTTGGGGCGGCTGGCGGATCTGCCGCATCGGTGGGATGAAGGGTAGGGTTGCGGCGACGGTTGCGGTAAGCGCGCTGGTTGACGGCTCGCGCAACGCCGCCAAGTGGTGGCGCTTACCATAGGGGCAAGCGCGCGGGCGTGTTGGCGCCTGCTGAATGAAGGGAGTACCCCCGGCGGGACTCGAACCCACGCACCTGGCTCCGGAGGCCAGCGCTCTATCCACTGAGCTACGGGGGCGCACGTTCAATATATCAGGTTGGGAAGGTGATAACAAGCGTGGGCGGTTGTAACGCGGGGGCGTGTTTGGGTATGAGTCTTAACGCAGAGGCGCAAGGGGCGCAAAGGGAAGGAAGGCGCTCTTATAGTAGCCTTAGGGTGAGCCTGTTTGCCGCATATGTTGTATATTGCCTTTATAAATAATACAGCCCCCGCTTTTCGTTAAGCGGGCAAGCCGTTTCGCTGCTGAGGAGGCGAAAGAATGACCACCACCACCACACACCAAACCTACATATACATCGGGATCGCGGGCGAGGGGGACGCTATCGGCCCGGGCGGCATGCTGCGCCGCGCGGAGGGCGATTCGGAGTGGCAGAGCGTCGCGGACGGGCTGCCGGATAACCCCCAGGTTCGCGCGCTTGCGATCCATCCCGATAACCCCGCCGTGGTATTCGCCGGAACGCAAGACGGCCCGTATCGCAGCGACGACCGCGGCGCGCATTGGGAGCGGCTCGACGCCCCCAAAGGCGATGTGTGGTCGCTGGCGTTCTCGCCCGCCGACGCCGATACGCTGTTAGCCGGCTATGAGCCGTGCGGCGTGGCGCGCTCCACCGACGGCGGCGCTACTTGGCGGCAGATGGACACCTCCACCGTGCGCTATCCCGATGTTACGACCTATATGCCGCCGCTCGCCAAGCGCGTCATCGGAATCTGCGCCGATCCGTCCGAACCCGCCGATGTGTATGGCGCGATAGAGGTGGGCGGGCTTATCGGCAGCAGGGACGGCGGCGAAACCTGGCATTCGCTCACCGACGGACTGTATCGCGACAATCACACGGTCGACCTGCACGGCGTTCAGGTCAGCGCCGCCGCGCCGGGAACCGTGTTCATCATCGCGCAGGTGGCGATGTTTCGCAGCCGCGACAAGGGGCGCAACTGGGAGCATATCCGATTCGGCGATATGTTCCCCGGCGGTTCGTACTGCCGCGATCTGCTGATAGCGCCCGACGACCCGCGCACGCTGTACCTCGCGGCGGGCGCAGGCGGCGGCGGCGCGCCTCACGGGACGCAAGAGGCGGGCGCGCTGTTTCGCAGCAACGATACGGGCGAAACCTGGCAGCGCCTAGACATCGGCTATACCCCGCCGGGGCGCATGTTCCAAGTGGCGATCGATCCCGCCGCCCCGAACAGAGTATATTGCTGCACCAACTACGGACACTTCTTCGCCAGCGCAGACGGCGGCTCAACATGGACAAGCCACAAGATCCCGCTCGACCTGAAGCGCGGCTACCATGTGTATCCGATGGCGAGCGGATAGACGCATTGCGGCGCAAGTCCATAGGTTGACTGCGCGCCGGGCATAGATTGCTGCGCCCTTGCGTCGGGGATTGACGCAAGGGCGCAACGGCGTTTGGTTTTCGGTTGGGCTTACTGCGCCGCCACTACGGCGGTGGTGTAGGGCGTGGCGCGGCGCGTCCACACGCCATCGCTTGTTTCGTAGTACACATACATTCGCAGGTAGTTGCCCACATCCGCCGCTACGGGCGTGTAGTAGATCCACCAGACGTGCGGGATGTGCGCGCAGTCGGAGTAGGTCGCGTCGTTGTTGGGGCAGCGCTGCCAGCCGACGCGCGAGTCCACCGCGCCGCGGGGCAAGGGTTCGGACGCCGCGATTTGGGTCCCCACCTGCGGGGCGGCATGTCCCTTGACGAATGGGATTTCCGCGCCGGCGGTCGCGCCGGGAACTGCGCCGTCGTTATCAACTTCGACCACGCGGCCGCCTAGGGCGCGCGTAGTTGCGAATGTGCCGTCGGTGAGTTTCACTTTGGCGCGGATGTATCTTCCTACGTCGTCGGCGGCCGGAGTGTATTCGTAGGTTGGCGGGTTGTTTCCGTCGCCGGCGCCGCTGATGGTCGTCCAGTCGTCGCCGTTGAGGGACCATTCCCAGACCCATGCTTCGTAATAGGTTTGGCCGGACACGATGCCGCGGTTGGGGAAGTCGGCGGGCGTTAGGCAGACTCCGAGCCGCTCGCCGGCTACGGGGGCGTTCCAGTTGTCGGGAATGCCCATCGCCTGACCGCCCTGCGGGACGAGGCTCATGCTTTGGTAGTCCAGCATGGGATACTGCATGTTGTTGCCGAATGCCCAGGGGTCGTCGTTACCGGACTGCCCGTCCAGGTTGTTGTTCCAGGCGGCGTATATGCCGGTGTATTCGATAACGGTTTGGAGTTCGCGGGTGGTTTTGCCGGTAACGCCGCCGCTACTGCCGGGTTGTGCGCCGCCGGTCGCGACCCAGCCTATGCCGCCGCTGCGCCCGCTGGTTGAGGTGTCCCAGTAGTTGTTGGACTGGGCGCTCTGGGCGCCTGAGGCTCCCAGAAACCCGCCGCTGTTGTTGGCAGGGGCCACCCGGCCGGTGGAGTATGAGTTTGTTATTGAGCTTCTAAATCCAAAGCCCACCAGTCCGCCGACATAGTTGCTTCCAATGACGTATGCGGTGGAATAATTGGTGTTGATAGAGGGGCCGTTACGGGCGTAGCCCACTAGACCGCCGCTCTGGTCGTTGCCTTGAAGCTTGCCGGTGGTGTAGCAGGCGACGACTGCGCCCCCGTTCATATCGCCTATCAGTATGCCGGAGTTGTTTCCTCCCCGAACGTCGGCGTTGGTTACGCCCAGGGTTTCTATGCGGGCGCCGCTAGTTTCGCCGAACAGCCCGACATCGGCTGTGGAGGCGCGGCTGATGAACAGGTTGTTTATGGTGTGGCCGTTGCCCTTGAATCTGCTTGTGTATGTGCCGATGGGGTTCCAGCCGTTGCCGCCGTTCCAGTAGGTGTCGCCGGTTACGGTTACGGAGCCGTCGCCGTTGGTGTCAAAGTCCAGGCTGGCGACGAGTTCGTAGCCCACGCAGCCGGTAGAAGGGCAGCCCATGCGTCCGGATGCGGCGGTAGCGCGGCGGGGGAATGCGGCGGCGTAATCGGCGTGGGTGGCATCGCCGTTGCCGTTTAGGTCGTGGCGCACGGCGTCGAGCTGCGCTAGGTTCGCTATATCGATGTAGCCGTCGTTGTCCATATCGTAGTCGTTGGTGAGATGATACACCAGTATGGGATACTCCGTCGCCGTGCCGAAGTCCCACGGGTCGTCGTTGCCCGCAACGCCGTCTAGGTTGGCGTTCCATGCGGCGTAGATGCCGGTGTAGCCGGTGGGGCCTTGCAGTTCGGCGGTGGTCTGCGGCGTGCCGGCGGCGCTGGTTGTGCAGCCGTTGCTGCCGCCGGTATCGCAGCCGCTGGTTGTGCGGTCATAGTAGCTTGCGGTTACCGCGCCCGTGCCGGCGGACGAACTGCCCGCCAAGCCGCCGATGGTGGTAGCCGCTCCGCTGCCGGTGCGGCGAACTAGGCCGATGGAGTATGAGTTTGTTATGGAGCCGTTGCCCCATTTCGCTCCTACCAGACCGCCGGTGATGCTGGTTCCGCTGGCGGATGCGAGGGAGTAGCTTGTGGTGATAGAGCCGGTGAGCGAGCCGACCAAACCGCCCACGTATGCGCTGCCCGACACGCTGCCGGCGGTGTAGCAGGCGACGACTGCGCCCTGATTGTCGGCGACCAGAATGCTGACGCGGTTGCGCCCGCTAACATCGGCGTTGGTTACGCCCAGCGTCTCTATGCGCGATGCGCCGGAGATTGCGCCGAACAGGCCTTGGTAATCGCCGGCGGCGCCGCTGCGGTTGATGAGCAGGCGGTCGATGGTGAAGCCGTTGCCCTTGAAATCGCCCGTGTACCTGGCGGTGTCTGTGCCGATGGGCGTCCAGCCGTTGCCGCTGTCCCAGTAAGCGCCGCCGTGGTCGTTGGCGTCCACATCGTTGTCGTTATCGCTGTCGAAGCTCAGGCTCGCGAGCAGTTCGTAGCCGGTGCATGTGCCGGACGGGCATCCCATCCGGCTGGCGGATCTAGGGTCGCGGCCGGGGAATGCGGCGTCGTATGCGGTTGCGCCGGCGCCGGCGGTAGGAGTTCCCACGCCGCCCAGGTCGTAGCGGATGGCGTTGAACTGCGCGAGCGTGGTTATGTCGATATAGCCGTCGTTGTCCGCGTCGTAGCTACCCCTGCCGCCCCCCTGCTTATAGAGGGCGTGTCCGCCGTACCTCAGCGCCGGGTACTGCGATGAAGTGCCGAAATCCCACGGGTTGTCGTTGCCGGTAACGCCGTCTAGGTTGACATTCCAAGCGGAGTAGATGCCGCTGTAGCCGGTGGGCGTTTGCAGGGCGCTGGTGGTCTGTCCCGTGCCGAGCGCGCTGCTGGAGCGGCCGCTGGTTTCGTTGTCCCAGTAGCTTGCGGTGGCGCTGCCGCCGTTGTTGCTGCCTACCAGCCCGCCGCCGCCGGAGCTAACCGCGCCTGTGGAGTATGAGTTCACTATGGTAGATGTTGCGCCTACGCCCTGGTTTACGCGCCCCACAAGCCCGCCTACATTCGGCGAGGCTGAATGTGCGGTGACGGAAGCGGTGGAGTAGCTTGATGTTATAGTGGCTGTAGTGTTGGCGGCTGCGTTACTAAAGCCTACCAGCCCGCCGACAAAGTTTCTGGAGGTTATCGATCCGGTGGTGTAGCAGGCGACGATTTCGCCGTAGTTGTTGCCGGCTAGAATGCCGTTATAATTTCCGACTGCTGTGCCTGTGCTGACGCTGGCGTTGGTTACGCCGAGCGATTCGATGCGCCCGTCGTTGTCGACGGAGGCGAACAGTCCTAGGTTGTTATTGTTGGTGGTGCGGTCGATGAACAGGTTGTCGACGATGTAGCCGTTGCCTTTGAAGGTGGCTGCGTATTTGTTGCTGCCGTCGTCGCCGATGGGCGTCCAGCCCGCGCCGCTGTTGTAGTATGTATCGGTGGATGTGTGGCTGCCGTCGCCGTTGGTATCCAGGTCTATATCGGCGGTGAGTTCGTAGCCGTTGCAGCCGGCGCTGGGGCAGCCCATGCGCCCCGCCGCGCCGGTAACGCGCAGGGGGAACGCCGTGTTGTAGTCGGATGCGTTGCCGCTCACGGGATCGCCGTTGCCGTCGACGTCCCAGCGGACGGCGTTGAGTTGGGCGTGGGTGGATATGTCGATGAGGCGGTCGTTGTCCAGGTCGTAGTCGTTCTTGCCGTACTTCAGGATGGGATACTGCGATGTGGTGCCGAAGTACCACGGGTCGTCGTTGCCCGCGACGCTGTCGATGTTGGCGTTCCAGGTGGAGTAGATGCCGGTGTAGCCGACGGGCGTTTGGAGCGCGCTGGTGGTTTGCGTCGTGCCGGCGGCGCTGGTGGTGCAGCCGTTGCTGCCGGCGGATACGCAGCCGCTGGTTGTGCTGTCATAGTAGCTTGTGGTTACTGCGCCCGTGCCGGATGTGGACTCGCCCACCAAGCCGCCGATGGTCGTCGCCGTTCCGCTGGAGCGGGTAACCGTGCCGGTGGAGTAGGAGTCCGTTATGGAGCCGGCGGCGGCTTTGGTTCCCAGTAGTCCGCCTACGCGCGCTACTCCGGTAACGGCTGCGGTGGAGTAGCTTGAGGTAATAGAGCCGCTAGACGAGCCGACCAGTCCGCCAACATAATTTGTTGAGGTAACGCTGCCGGTGGACCAGCAGGCGACGATGACGCCTGCGCTGTCGCCGACCAGAGCGCCGGCGTACCCGGTTGCGTTTGTGGAAGTAACGCTGGCGTCGATTACGCCGACGGACTCGATGCGGGCGGCTGAGGAGATGGTGGCGAACAGTCCAATTCTGTGGCCGGTCCCGGTGATGGTCATGTTTGAGACAGTGAAGCCGTTGCCCTTGAAGTCGCCTGTGTATGCGTTGACGTGGTCGCCGATGGGATCCCAGTTGGCGTAGGTGGTTAGGTTGATGTCTGCGGTGAGTTCGTAGCCGACGCAGGCGCCGGAGGGGCATCCCATGAGCGTGGCGGCATTGCTGTCGCGGCCAGGGAATGCGGCGTTGTAGGCGGTTGAGCCGGCGCCGGCGACGGGACCGCCGTCGCCGTTTAGGTCGTGTGCGATGGCGGCGAGTTGGGCGTGGCCGGATACCTCGATATAGCCGTCGTCGTCGACGTCGTAGTCGGTGGTGGTTTGCGCCGTTACGGCGGCTGGGACGGCGAACTGGACGCCGCCCACGAGGGACAGGATGGCGGCGAGCGCCAGCAGGATGCCCAGCGTGAACAGGGCGGGCATGCGGCGGGTTGCGGTGGTAGTTGCGTTAGCGGTTGCGTTTCTCATTTTGGCGTATCACCTTGCATCGGTTATGAGTTTGGAACTTTCAAGTAAGCGCTGCGTCCGCAAAGGGTTTGCGCGTTACGCGGTCAGCGGCGTAACAAGAATATCGGATTTGGGCTTGGCGCGCGGGGGTTCGGCATTCGGCATGCCCATTGAACGCCCCGCCGATATTCGGACGCGCGCTCGTCTTTGCAATGCAGTGGTATTGCGGGGGGGGGGGGGGGGGGGGGGTAGAATGCAGGCTGGGCTGTTCGCGCATTCGGCATCATAGGCATTCGTCTTTTCTCGAATAGGTTGTTGCGCCGCGCATTGCGGGATGTATAAATTTTAGGCGGCCGTACATTGCGCCGCATATTATACCATAGGTTATAGACGATATGGAGTTTAGGCGGGATGTATTTTAACGCAAAGGCGCGCAAGGCGCAAAGGTATTTCGGTGGCGTTTAGGTCGTCAATCAGTCCTGGTTATCGCTGCGTCGGCGTAGGGCGTCGAGTTGGGCGCGTAGGTTGCGGGCTTCGGCTTCGGCTTGCTGGCGTGCGGCGGCTTCTTGTCGGCGGGCATGGGCCTCTTGGGCGGCGCGGGCTTCGGCGGATTCGGCGCGGGTTTCGGCTTGCTGGGCGCGGGTTTCGGCTTGCTGGCGCGCTTGGGATTCTTGCTGGCGCGCGCGCGTTTCTTCGTCGGCGCGCGCAGTCTCTTGCAACCTCATATTGCGCTCCTCGAAAAAGGTCAGCAGATATTCGCCGGCGTGGTGGTCATACCAACGCAGATTGCCGTACTCCCAGCACGCATACAGATCCAATACCGCGCTGTAGCCCCGGCAGCGATCATTGTCTAGCCAATCTATGTCGATCGGCTTGTATTCGCCCTCGACTAAGCGATCCCCCGCAAGCGCCTCCTTGTGATAATCGCCGCCCGTCTGGTCATAACGCCAGTATTCCCGTATCCCGTAAGCGGCGTAGTCTATGCGCTTTTCGGTTTCGTCGATTATGCCGGTCGTCTTAGACGCCACCTCCAGCGCGAAATCCGGCGGCTTGCCCTGAAGGTCTATCGCGTACCCGTCTTGCCGAATGGCGAGCTCAGGATCGCAGTTGAACGACACTATCAGGTCGGGACGTCGATGCTCTTTGGACGCCGCGGCGGTGGGCGCTACCGATACTTCGCCCAGCACAAGCGTGGTGTCCGGATTGCCGAGGTGAACCTCGAGCGCGGTTACATGAGCGAAGCGGTTTAGATATAGCGAGTTCTGCATATCGTCTCTTGGGGGATACTCAGGGAATACGGCAAGATATTCGTCGACTTCGACTTTCTGATGAACGTCTTGCTTGGGAGCTGCGATTAGTTTTGTGACCATTGGCTTGCCTCCGCTTGCCAAGCCGCCGTAGTTTGGCGGCGCGCCTGTGGGGGTGATGGCAGGTATTTTAACGCAAAGTTGCAAGGGACGCAAAGGGGGGTTGTTGCATTCGATTGGCGCTGTTTGGGGGAATGTTTGGGTTGCGCTTGACATATCCAAACAAAAGTTCTATATTGATAGCGCGATAGCGGATGCGCGGGCGGGGCAAGTCGAGAAGCGCGAGGATGAAGGGGGCGATATGGCGTATGTGGATGGGCGGGCGTCGCGGTTTCGGATTGCGGACGCGGGCGGCGTTATGCGGGACTTGTCGGCGTATGTCACGGAGGTCAGCGGGCTGCCGGGCGCGCGGGCGCTGAACGAGGTTACGGCGCTGGGCGATGCGGGGGCGCGGTTCGCGCCGGGCGCAGAGGGCGTATCGTTCACATTGCGCGGGCTGTTTTCGGATACGGCGGTCAGCGGCGTTGACGCGGTGCTGGGGGCGCTGCGCTATCACACGGCGCCCACGGCGTTCGAGTACGCGCCGGCGGGGACTGCGGCGGGCAGCGCGCGGTATTACGGCAATTGCTGGGTCGCGGCATACGAACTGTGTAGCCGCAGCGGGGCGCTGGTATCGTGGGAAGCGGCGCTGCGAGTGGACGGCTCGACGGCGCGCGGCGTGTATGCCTCGCCGCCAAGTTCGCCGACGTCGGAGTGAGCGGGAATGACGGATTAACTCGCAGGCGGCAGCGCGAAAAGCGTCGTTTGCGAATGGCGGGATTAGCGTACCGGAATATCCGAATGAAAGCGCAAGGGGGATGGGATGAGTGCGGCGAAGTGGCTTCTGATGGTGGATTGGAACGGGGATGAGCGGTTTGCGGGCGCACATGACGATGTTACGGGCGCTGCGCTGGGGTTGTCGCTGACGCATATGCGCGATTTGGCGAGCGATCATATCGGGGCGGCGAAACTGCGGCTGCAGCTGCGAAACGCCGACCATAGGTACAGCCCGCCGAATGCCGCATCGCCGCTGGCGGGCAAACTGCATCCCGGCCGCAAGGTTTGGCTGCGCGCCGCTTATCCGTGCGACGAGTTCGACGGCATAGCGCGCTCAAGCTTGGCAAGCCGCGCGCCAACCTACGGATCGGCGTATCGGTGGGCGGCGCAGAAGGGCGAGTTTCGCATCGCGGACGGGGGCAGCGGCGTCGAGACTGCAGGCGCTGGCGCGGGACAGCGCATCGCGACGTTGGACTTCGGACACGGCGATATGTCCATCGGGGCGTACTTCACCAGGGGCAGCGACGCCGCCAATCACGGCGGGCTTGCGTTTCGCTGCGCGGACGGGGACAACTACCTGTACGCGCGCTTCACGGGCGGCGCTGCTGAGGTTCGCAAGACGCAGGCGGGCGCCGATACGCTGCTGGCAAGCGCGCCGCTGGCGTGGGCGGACAATCAGAGGCGCTTTGTTCAAGTGGTTATGCGCGCCGACTCCATCCGCGTGTTCGTAGATAGGCGTCAGGCGGTTGCGGCGAACTCCGATTTCAACAAGACGGCGGCGGCGCACGGCTTGCACTGCGACGGGGCGGGCAATCACCTGTGGGAGCAGTTCGGCGGCTGGGCGTCGCTGTTTTACGGCGGCGTGGACGCCATCGATCCGCGCCCGAACTTGAACGATCAGCGCTGCCTCATAAGCGCGTCCGATGAGATGGATCGGCTGCGGGCGGTTACGCTGTACATGTACGCCTCAACGCCGATGCCGCAGACATCGGACGCCATTCTGAAAGACATCCTCAACTATGCGGGCGTGGATAGGGCGCTCCGACGGCTTGACGGCGGGCTTACGCTTGTGCCGGGAAGCTGGAGTCCGCCGCTGTGGGGGCGGCGCGCGATAGACGAAATCCATCGGCTGCAAGACGAAGAGGACGGCTTTGTGTACATAGACGGGCGGGGCTATTGGCGAATGGAGAACCGCGCGCATCGGGGCAATCCGCCGCACAACGCCGCGCGCGCTACGCTGCAGGCGCACAACGATGGGCGCAATCCATACTTTTCGCGCTTGGAGTGGAGCGACGGCGTGTCCAACATCGAGAACAAGGTATTCGTGCGCATCCGCGACGCTACGAATCACGGCTACGCCACCGCTTGGACGCTGGGCGAAACGGTTCGTTTCAAGGCGGGCGAGACGCGCGAGTTTCTGGCCGAAAGCAAGGACTACGATATTGTGAACGGCCACCTTGCGCCGCTGCCCACGCTTGACTACGCCGCCAACACGCGCGCCGACGGCGGCGGGACGAACATCACGGCGCAGCTCAGGGTTACGCATCCGTCGACCGCAACCTACACCGGCAAAGGCACGCTGATACGGGTTCGGTTCGGCGATACGGCGGGCTATCTGACGCTGCTTGCGCTGCGAACATTCAGCGCGCTGACCTTCAACGCGCCCACGCTGGTGATGGCGGATGACGTGCAAAGCCAAACGGCATACGGGCAGCGCATTCGCAGCATAAACGCGCGCTGGACGCGGCAAGCGGACGTCGCGCTGGCGACGGCGAAGCGCCGCTTGGGCCGCAAGAAGACGCCGCGCACAGCGCTGAAGGCGGCGCTGCTCAACGGCTCCGACGCCAACACGCTGCTTATACTGCAAGCCGAAATGTCCGACCGCCTGAGCGTGCGCTATCCGGCTATGGGCATCAACGCCGATTTCTTCGTAGAGGGGCATCGGCTTGAGGTGAGCGATGGCTGGTCGAGGGTGGAACGCGCGCTGCTGCTTCAGCAAGCCTGACGCAACGGCAATGCAATTGCAATCAATAACATAACAAGGAGGCAAACGATGGTTACGGACTTGATTCAGTTCATCAATGTTGGGATTGCGGGCGTGATACTGCTTTGGTTCATGTTCCGCTTGGAGCGCATACTTGTGCGCTTTGACAAGACGGTGTTCTTGATGGCGCGCGCCACGCTGCGCTTGCTGGAGCAGCGCGACTCCGATATGGCGATCGACCTGAGCAAGGAGCTACACCGCGTCAACGGCAACGACGACGAGTAGGCGCAGGCGCTAACGCCAACAAGGCGCTTGCGGCTATCTGCGCCAATGATGCGCCGCGACTCGACGCAAAACAGGCGGGGCTTTGTTTCATTGCCCCGCCTATCGCTTTTTGCGCTCATATGCCGCCGCCGCTACTTGCTCTGATAGATCTGTATGCGGTGGCGGGACGATTCGGTTACATAGAGCCGCCCCTGCGCGTCAAGGTTCACGGACGCCGGCCCCCAGAAGTAGGGTTCGGTTTGCGATGATATGAGGTGCGGCGTGTTGAAGTGCGGCGGCAGTTCGGGCGTGAGGTTCGCGATTTCGCGCGTTTCCACTTCGTCGGGGTTGGCGGCTAGGAAGTCGCGCGCCCACTTGGACAGCGTGGCTTCGCCGCGCAAGGTCTGGATATGGCTGCCGTCCGGCGCAAGCGTCTGCACGCGCTCATTGCCCCAGTCCGCAACGATGACGTTGCCGGCGCTATCTACCGCGACGCCGGCCGGCCGGTTGAACTGCCCGTCGGCGTCCCCGGACTCGCCGAACTCTGCGATGAACTCGCCGTCGGCGCTGAAGCGCTGGATGCGGTCGTTGCGCCAATCGGCGACGTACACGCTGCCGTCGGGCGCGACGCACACGCCCCAAGGCATATTCAGCTCGCCCTCGTCCGCGCCGAAGCCGCCCCAAGTGAGCAGGCAGCGCCCGTCGGCGGTGAACTTGTGGATGCGGTGGTTGTTCTGGTCGGCGATGTACAGGTTGTCGTCGGCGTCAACCGCGATGCCGGCGGGGCCGTCGATTTCGCCATCGCCGCCGCCGCGCGTCCCCCACGCCTTGATGAAGCCGCCGTCTGCCGCGCTGAACACGCTTATACGGTGGTGAAGTTCGTCCGTTACATAGATGTTGTCGGCGCTGTCGAGCGCGATGCCGGACGCAAGCCGAAGCTGCCCCTCGCCATCGCCGTGGGACGAGAACTCGAAGAGATAGTCGTCGTCCATAGTCAGCACGCCCACGCGGGTGAATACGGGTGCGCCGCGGTTGAGCGCGAAGATGCGCCCGTCGGGATGGACGGCGAGGTCGACCGGATTGGCGAAGCCGCGCCCTAGCGGGGCGTTGTTCACGATGCCGATCGTCTTGATGTATTCAAGCGTCAGGGGTTTGGCGGCAGTGGTCATCGGAGCGCCTTTCTTCACGCATAGCCTTCATTGGCGGGGCGTGTGGGATTGCGGCGGCGCGGCGGCATTCAAACCGGGACCAGCGCCGCCGCCTGCGGTTGCGTTGAGCGGGGCTATACGAGTTGGTATTCGGTGGTGGACGCTATGAGCCCAAGCAGTTCGCCGATGCGCTTTTCGGCGTCGGGGCGGCTGCCGCCGTTCAGGGAAACATCGCCCTTTGCGCGCACATGCGCTATCAGGGCGGCGCGCATCTCTGCGTCCATCTCGGCGGCGCCCATAATGTCGAGGCAGGCGTCCACTAGCGCGGCGGGCGCGTATTCGCCGCCGTCCTGCGCCGCAAGCCTGTCCAGTATGAGGCGCACGCCGGGCTTGGCGGTGTCGCTAATCTCTTTGGCGGCGAAGTTCACCCGCTCCACCAGCGCGCCGCTGTTGATCCACTCCGTTCCTTCGTGCCAGCCCTCAACGGACGGGGGGTTAAGCAGCGTCTGTCCCATAAAGCCGGTGAGGTCGGATGTGGGGATGATGCCCACGTCCGGGCGGGTTACGCCGCCGCTGAGGCGCATCGTGCCTGCCACCAGTTCGGCCGGACACTTGACGCGCGCGTACTGCGCCTCTTTGAAGAAATCGGAGTTGAACAGAACGCGCAGCATATTGCGGATTTCGTGATCGCCGTCGAAGTACGCCTGCGCCAGTTCGTCGATGGCGTCAGGATCGCGCGGCGGCGTGTAGGGCCACTGCGGCACCGGCTCTTCGTCCGCCACAAAGAAGTCGTAGAGGTGGCGGGCGATGAAGCGGGCGGTGGCGGGCTGCTTGCAAATGATGCGCACGATGTCGTCGCCGTTGAAATCGCCCGATTCGCCTAGGAAGCGCTTTTCGCCGTCGTCGTGGTCGCCGGGGCGGAAGTTGAAATGCCAAGCGATGCGCCCGTAGGGCCAGATGGAGTCCTTGGACGCCCGCACCGCCATATATTCGGCGTTGCCCAGCGTCCAGCCGGTAAAGGCGCGCGATGCTTCCTTGATGTCGTCTTCGGTGTAGTTGCCGATGCCCATGCTGAAGAGCTCCAGCAGTTCGCGCCCCCAGTTTTCGTTGATTGCGCCGTCGTGGTTCTCTTGATTATCCAGCCAGATAATCATAGAGGGATCTTTGGCGAGGTCTATGAGCAGGTCGTCCAGTCTGCCGAGCCCAAGCCGTCGGAACATATCGATCTGATTGAGCAGGGAGCGCGCCTGATTGGTTTTGGCGTAGCCGGTGGCGAATACGCCGTGCCAGAACAGCGCTATCTTCTCTTCCATCGGCGCTTTGGTGGTTACCATGCGGTAGAGCCAGTAAGCGGATGCGGAGTTGCCGTAGCGGAGTTCGTGCATATCGGTGTGGTAGCGCTTGATGATGTCGTCGGGCATGTTCTGCGGATCGCCGGGATGCAGCAACTCTTCCACGGCGGCTTCGTAGCCCAGCGCTTCGTAGTGGTCAAGCTCAGTCGGGGTAGCGCCGAAAGACGCGCGGCGCAGCAGATGCTTAGTGAGTCCGACATCCGATTTGGTGAGTGTGGTCATAGTTGCCTCCCTCTCTGCTCTGCAATTCATTGCAATCAATAAGGGTATTAGGTTTGCGATATTTGGGGTGTATGCGCCGAATATGCTTGCTCAGTTCGCCGGGCGGCCGAGGCGCACATCGGGCAAACCGTCCGCGCCGATGGCTATCGTTGGGGGAACCTGCAACATTTCTGCCTCAGTAAAGCGTTTGTTGACGGGATCAGCCTCTAATGCGTGTCCGGTTAGCGTGTAACTTCCAAGCGTAGGCGTTTCGTCTTCGTCGCCGAACACCACGATTGTAGGGTACCGCTGTCCGTCAATCCCTATGCGGACTTGCGCTATATCGCGGTGTATGATTGCCACGTCCGATAGTTGGAATTTCCGCGTATCGGTGGGCGCAATGCCCAGGCGTCTCAGCGTGGACGCCGGCAGGGTGGTATAGAATTCGCGTGTGTCCACCAAGACGTCCATGCGCTCGAAGTTTTGGGCGTTCAAATCGCCTACCTCTATGGAGTATGTGAAGCAGTCCATTAAGTTTTCCTCGCGCGTATTGAGCGCATTATGCGCCGTCCTTCTCCAGCATCACCGCGGCGAATGCCGCCTTTATCTCTTCGCTGTACTGGGCAATATCAGACACGGCGTCTATGGCGTAGCGGTTATACTGACGGACGCCCCTAACGTTTTTGTGCGACGCTATGCCGATTTTCTTGTTGTTCGGGTCATTGAAGCGCAGGCGATACACCACGAAATTGTGGTGATTATCCAACAGGATTGAGCAGTAGGATGTCCTGTCCCTTATCGACAACCGCTCCCCCTGCTCGCCTACGATGTCTTTGAGGATGTCGTAGGCTTCTACCTCTTCGGCAGTGGTGATGATGCCCTTTTCGCTGTCTTGCGCTATAGGCTCGTCCTCATCAGTTTCGGTATCGATTTCATTTTCGGCTTCCTCCGCTACGCTGACGGCGCGGCGCAGGGTGTTGTTGATTTGCTCGTTGACGAACTCGCGCATCCCCGCCTTGACAATGGGCGTAAAGAGCTCAACTTTTTGTTGGCGCATTAGCCCCGCATAGAAGGATCTTGCCACCACTTTGACGAAATCCTCGCTCGGATCTTTGAGCATTTGGACTAGGTAGCTTTTCGTCTCTGCGATATAGCGCATCCTCGCAGCCGACGATTTGAACACATCCTCGCTGAAACCGGCTTTTGTGAGTTGCCCAAGCCCTTGGATGGCGTTGTTGTTGAGGTTGTACAGATCGACGACAAGAAACGGCGCTTCGTCCATCACATTGTCGGCATCCGTGTCGGTGAAGAATTTGTACACCACGCCGTTGGTGAGACATCCCACCATCGCCTCAGTTACATTGAAGTAACGCATCAGTTGGGATGCGCGGTCAGCGTTGAGGTTGTCCCCGAACTTTTTGCATTCGAGCAGAATGGCGGGCTTGCCGTTGCGCATTATGGCGTAGTCAACCTTCTCGCCCTTTTTCGTACCTATGTCCGCCGTGAACTCAGGCACAACTTCGGCGGGGTTGAAAGGCTCATAACCCATCGCCATAAGCATCGGCATCACAAGGGCGTTCTTCGTTGCCTCTTCGGTTACCAACTGCTCCCCGTACTCTTCAGCTCTCTGCTTCAGTGAGTCAAGTGTTGACTGATTGACGGTCATCATTTCCCTCCTTTGGCGTAGGATTTTGGCGCGCAAAGAATAGGCGCATCCCTGAATATGCCGCCTATCGGGGATGCGCCGCTTGCGCCTAGTTCTGCAGGAAGTCCATCTTCTCGAATGCGCCGTTCACTATCGGCTTGGCGTCCACGCCCATCCAGTCTTCGAGCAGCGTGGTGTATGTGCCGCGGAAGTCGTTGTTGAAGCGCATATCGCCTTCGAGTTGGCGTTCCGGCCTGAGCGATGGGAAATCGCCGTACAGCCCGCCCTTGACGGCGCCGCCGATGACGAATGCCACGCCGCCGCTGCCGTGGTCGGTGCCGGAGCCGTTGTCCTTGATGCGCCGCCCGAATTCGGAGAACATAACCACCGTGGTGTCCTTGTCGTAGCCGTGTTCCTCCACATCGTCCCAGAAATCGCCCACGGCGTTGGAGAGTTCGGACACCAGTTTGGCGTGTACGGGGACTTCGCCGGCGTGCGTGTCGTAACTGCCCTGTCCGGTGTAGTAGATGCGAGTGCCGATGTCGGCGAACATCACTTGCGCGGCGTCGCGCAGGCTCTTTGCGATGGATGTATCGGCGTACTCGACGTCGGATGAGTAGTTGCGCGGCGCCGTGGCGAGCGTGTCCGCGCCCTGCATCACGCCTCTGCCCGTCTGCTGAATGAACTCTTTGACCGCGCTGTTGCCGGCGCCGCCGTACATCTGCGAGAACATATTGAGCGTGTGATTGCGGACGGCTTCGTCACGGATGTCGGGATAGAGGCCGTAGGTGGCGAGGTCGCCCACGGACGCCACGGGGACGCCCTGCGCCGATAGCGCGCGAGGCAACCCGCGCCCGAAATTCACCGCCGTAAGCACATTCTCGCCATCCGGGTCGAGTTCGCGCACAAGCTGACCCAGCCAGCCCTCGGTCGCCACCTTAGTGGGCTCGGCGGTGTGCCAGATGTCCATCGATCGGAAGTGCGAGCGGTTGGGGTTGGGATAGCCGATGCCGTTGATGATGGCAACCTTGCCTTCGTCCCAAAGCGCTTTGATGGCGGTCATATTGGGGTTGAGCGCGAGGTTGTCGTCCAGCTTCAGCACATTGTCCCGCTCGAACTTCACGGCGGGGCGGTAGTCGAAGTAGTGGCCGTCGTTATAAGGGATGATGGTGTTGAGTGCGTCGTTGCCGCCGGTGAGCTGCACAAACACCATAGATTTGTTGCGTCCGTTACTGCCGTTGGAACTCATAGCGCTGCTCCTCTCATAACGCTTGCCGCCGCTAATGCGATACCTGTCAACCGGTTTCAACACGCCAAAATCGGACGGACGCAGGGCGCATTCCAAGCAAACGGGCGCACTGCTACCGATTATGCTGCTATTGTGCGCCTTTTGGCGTTGCAGGTCAAGCCCTTCACTGCGTTTTGAACAAGATTTAGCGCTTTTCTGAATTTTCGCCCAAACTCGTCCAACGCGCATATGCAACGCGCGCAATTTGCGCCGCTAATCGTGGCTTCGGCATGCGCCAAATCCCGCCGCTGCCGCTCATTCGGGCTGCTACGTCGGATGCCAAACCCGTGGACGGATGCCGCCGTCGGCTTGCCGTTACACGCGCTACACGATAGCGAATGTGGAGCCGCTGTCGGTTTTGCTGACCTCTATGCGGACGGGGAAGGCGTTCTTTACTTGCTCGATGTGGGTGATGACGATTATCTTTTGGAATTCGTCTTGGATGGACTGGATCGCTTCCGTCAGGCGCTCTTGTCCGGCGCTGTCTTGCGAACCGAAGCCTTCGTCGATGAACAGCACCGGCAGGGGGGCGCCCGCGCGGTTCGCCAGCAGGCGGGACAGCGCTATACGCAGCGCAAAGTTGATGCGAAACGCCTCGCCGCCGCTGAACGTCTGATAACTGCGCGTGCCAAGCGCATCCGCAATCCGAATCTCCAATCGCTCCGATGTGCCTTCATCCAACTCCAGGCGCAAGTGCATGCGATGCTCCGTGATGCGCCCAAGTATGGCGTTGGCGTCATCCTGCAGCTGCGGTATGGCGCTCTCTATGACCAGCGCTTGGATGCCGTTCTTGCCGAATGCCAGCGTCAGCTCATCGTAGATGCCTTTTTCGTCCGCAAGTTCAGCATGCCGCAGATCCAGCGCGCGTATCTCGCCGTCAAGCCTATCGCAGTTGGCGAGTTTTTCTTGGAGTATGCCGGCGTCCAACTTGGCTTGATCCAGCGCCTCATCCAGGATATTGAGGCTTGCTATCGCATCGTTCAGCGCCGCCTTGATTTTGGGAAGCGTCGCCAGTTCTTGGCGCAGCGCTGTTGCGCGCTCAGCGGCGGCGGCGATTTCGGCATTGCGGTTTGAGAGCAGTTGACGGTTGGTCTGCAGCGCCTCTGTGATACGCGGCATGTTCGCCTGCGCCTCATCCAGCGCGCGCCTATCGTCGGCGAAACGCCCCAGCGCGCGCGTTTGCTCCCGCGCTTGCGTATGCGCCTCAGCGTCATACTCCAGCGCCGCCAGTTCGCCGTCTATATCCGCCAGCGCCTCGCGTTCATTTTCGGAGAATGCGCCGCCGTCTATGGTCTGCGTCAGACTAGCCAGCTTCGCGGCTTCTTGCGCCAGCGCCTTCTGCGCCTCAAGCGCGTCTCGCTTATCGCGCGCGAGGTTGGCTTCCTTGTTAACAAGCGCGCGTTCATCCGACGACTTGCGCCTTTCAAGCGCCGCCCGCTCAGCATCGGCAGATTTGCGCCGCGCGTTCAAGCGGTCGATTTCCGCGACGTTTTTGTCATAAGACGCCCTGTCCGCCTTGCCCGCGCGCGCATACTCGCCGCGGAGGCGCAGCTGCGCTTCGCCGCTGAGTTGACGGCTGCACAGCGGACACGCCGCGTTATCGCCTTTGAGCATATCGTGCTTTTGGCGCGTGTCCGTCATATCTTGGCGCAGATGTTCGTTGTGCTGCGTGAGCGCTTGGACGCGCTTTGCCATATCATCGGCGGCATTGCGCTTGCGCTCGATATCGGCGGCGAGCGCCGTCAGATCGGCGCGCGGCCGATCCAGCGCCGCGAGTTTGCGCTCAACGGCGGGCAGGCTTTCGGCGCGCGGCTCAAGTTCGTCGGCGATGCGCCGCTGCAGTGTACGCTTTGATGCGGCAAGGCGTTCCTCCTGGCGCGCGATAGCTTGGACAAGATTGGAGCGATTGCCGTCGAGTTCGTTCTTGCGCGACAACGCGGCGTCGAGCCGTCCCTGCTCCGACTGCCACCGCTCCAGCGCCGCGAAGCCGTCGAGTATCTGCTGGGCATTGTCTATGGTAGCCGAATAGGATGCGGCGGCGCTTTCGTCGGCGCGCACCTGGCGCTGCAGGCTGGCGGCGTCCGACTTAGCGGACTGCATGCGTCGTTCCAAGTCGTCGAACTCCGCTTGGCGCGCCTGAAGCGCCTGCGCCTCGCCGCTCAGCCGCTCTGCAACGCTGCGCCGCTCGGCGGCTTGGGGCGCGACCTCGGCGATACGCGCGCGCGCCTCTCTGAGACGGCGCTCATACTGCGGTCTTTGCGCCGCCTCTTCGCGATGCAGATTGACTGTAGTTCGGTTGTCCCGCATATCCGAAAGGATGGCGGCGCTGCGCGCCTTTGCGCCGTCCGAAAGCCGCTGATAATACGATAGGTCAAGCGCTTCGCTGAGACACTTCTTGCGCTCCGTTGGGGTGCTGGTGGTGAACAGGTCTGCCTGCCCCTGCGCCAAGTAGGCGGTGTTGACGAAAGTCTTGAAATCCATATTGAGGATTTCGCAGATGCGGCGATTAGTTTGCGCGATGGCGCTGCCGCTGATGGGGCGAAATCGTTCCGCGCCGTCGCCTGCGCCGTTCGAATTCGCTGCGCCGTCGGCATCGCGCACTTGAAGCTCAAGCGTGCTTCTGCCGCCGCGGCCGCGCGACCGGGCGGTGCGCCGCCGCACAACGCGATACTGCTGCCCATTCGCCATAAAGTCCAACTGGACGCTCATATCCGTTCTGCCGAGGTGTATAAGTTCGTCGGCGTTGAGCGAATTGACCGCGCCGCCGGGCGTAGGCGCTGCGCGCGCCGTCCCCCACAGCGCCCAAGTGATAGCGTCCAGCAGCGCCGTCTTGCCATACCCGTTATCGCCGCACAGGCACGCCACATGGATGCTGTCGAAGCGAAGCGGCGGCACATCCTCGCCGTAGCACATAAAGTTCTTCAGGGTGAGGCATAAGGGGATCATGGGCGGGGACTCGCTATATGCAACTGAGTTCGAGACGGGGCGATTTTAGTTTATGTCTTTCAATCCGCTAATATATCCGCTAATAGACATACCAGGAGAATCTATAACGACAACCTCTTTAGGGAAACAACTATTGGGATAAATTCCGTCGCTACTGTATGTTGCGATGAGGAACATCACATCTGCGCCCTTATGCTTGGAAGCATTGTACAATTTGTAGGCTGCTTCTATGGTTGTTTCATTTCGGCGTTGCACGCGAATAGGGGTTGGTTTTCCATCAACGCCTTCCTTCAGAATAGCGTCGATACCACTATTGCGCTGAACCGGGATATAGTCAATCCCTTGTAATAGTGGAAGGATGGATGTATCTACATTACGGTATGCGTCCCTGCCTTTCATTAAAAGCGGCGAAACGCTTTTCACCGGGTTAAGAATGCGTTCCTGAGTTAGTTTCACGGCATCTTCGGAAATATCAATGCCAATGGCATTTCTCTCAAGTAAGATTGCGGTTGCTAACGTTGTTCCGCTCCCGCAGAACGGATCAAGAACGGTATCCCCTTTTTG
This sequence comes from Dehalococcoidia bacterium, assembly GCA_965203895.1. Taxonomy (GTDB): domain Bacteria; phylum Chloroflexota; class Dehalococcoidia; order Lucifugimonadales; family JADFKI01; genus Bin90. Next base: position 2,345,893 of record CBDBDI010000003.1, read on the forward strand.
GGTAGATATAGAGATAATTCTTTCCAACAAGAGGGAAGGCTTCTGAGTGGGATAGCCTGTTCGTTCTTTTGCTTTTGGATTCAGATATGGAATGTCCCAAACGTCGCTAAGCGGAACCCCTCTTTTGCTCCCATCAGATACTACTTTTCCGAAAGAGTCTCTTTTATAGATTGATTTTCCAAACACATCCCTACTGCGTTGTTGGAGAATCTGATCTATGTTTGTGGAAGGCGAGTATTCCTGCCATTGCGTATTGAATGTATATTCATCTGATTTAGTGTAGTAGTAGATAGTTTGATGCGCAGGGAGCAATCCCTTTTGGGAATTTGACCAGCGCCGGTAGTGCCAGATAATTTCAGACCTGAACATTTCAGGCCCGAAGATTTCGTCCAGCAATGACCGTACTATGTGCGCAGCATTTCTATCGCAGTGAAAAAATATAGCCCCTGTTTGTGAGATGACGCGGTAAATCGCCTTTAAGCGAATGTACAGAAACTCCGCATAATCCTTGTGCGACGCCCAAATGTCTTCGAAGGAAAACTCCCGTTTTCGATCTCTTGTGAGCAAGTGATGAGATTTCTGAGTAAAGAATGGCGGGTCAAGGTACACAAGCGCAACGCTGCCTGCATCTATGCTCTGAAGCACAGACAAGCAGTCCCCTAGATGTAATTCGCTTCTAACCTTGTGTGGCATTTTCTGCGGCCAGTCTTTTCAGAATGTCAAGTAAGTCGACTTCAGTGCGCTCCTGGACATATTCCCAAGCAGCGTCACTATAGTAGTATTCCCCGCCAACCCCTTTGTAGAGGGTTTCTAAAGTTCGTTGTATCCTGATAGCTTGGGTACGGATCGGATAATAGAACATAACCCTAATGGGTGTATAGCCGGCATCACAGATAGCCAGTATTCTTGTATGTTCTTTCGTAATATGGTCGCCGTCAGTAGTTGCATCGCGCCACTTGATTTCTATCGCATCGGAGTTAAGCAGACAATCAATTTCGAAAGTCTTTGGACGCTGACTCTGAGTATTAGGTATTCGGAATGAACCGGACTCAGGAAACTTTTCGATAAAGCAAAGTTTCACTACCTCTTCAAGGAAGCGTCCTGCGTAATTATAAAGAAACCGCCCCTTACTTTGGTACACATCGATGAGCTTGCCTTCTTCATCATTGACACCAAGCGCTTGGTAGATTAAATAGTGTGAAGTGTCATCGCCTTCCATTTCAAGAACGCGCTGGTCAACTCTCTGCTTGAGGAGTTCGGCATACCGATTTGCCAGAGTTCTAATATCATCTTCTATATTCATTATTCGCATTCCCCTCTCTTCTTTGCTAGGCGCTAGTATAGCATTATGGCGCAACAACTATACCACATGTTAAGAATGCCTTCACACGTCACAAAGGTTGCTAACCCCCTACCCCCTATACTCCCCCAGCGGCTTGATGCTATACCCCGCTCCCCCGTCGATCAGGCTTTCCACCGCCGCCCGCGCCGTGTCCAACGATGTGAAGCACGGGATGCGCCCGTCCACCGCCGCGCGCCGTATCTCAAACCCGTCTTCCAGCGATTCGCGGTCGCCCTCTATCGTGTTCACCACCGCCGACACCGCCCCGTCCGCTATGATGTCCACCGTGTTCGGACGCTCCCCCGTGTGCGCCTTGGGGATTTCCATCGCGTCTATGCCGAGCCCCCGTATCATCCCCGCCGTGCCGGGCGTGGCGAACAGCCCGTAGCCCGCATCCGCCAGCTGCCGTATCATCGGCACCGCGTCCGCCTTGTCCCGATCGGCTATCGTCAGCAGTATCGACCCTTTCGCGGGCAGCGTCATCCCCGACGCAAGCAGCGCCTTCGCCACCGCCGCCGAAAAGTCCTTGTCTATGCCCATCACTTCGCCGGTGGACTTCATCTCAGGTCCTAGGTAGGTATCAACCCCGGTGAGCTTGGACATTGAGAACACCGGCGCTTTCACCGCAACCAGGTCTTGCCGTTTCCATAGCCCGGCCGGATAGCCCTCGTCCGTGATGCGCTTGCCCAGCATCGCCTTGATTGCGAGGCGTATCATCGGCACGCCCGTCACCTTGGATATGAACGGAATTGTGCGGCTGGCGCGCGGGTTGACCTCTATCACGAACACCTGCGTAGGCGCTCCGCCGCCCGCCGCAGCGGACGCCCGCCGAGTGGACGGGCTGCGATACGCCGCGCCGCCCACCACTACATACTGGATATTCATCAACCCCTTGACCTGCAGCTCCCGTCCTATGCGCGTGGTGTAATCAACGATGGTGTCCACTTCGGCGTCCGTGAGCGTTAAGCCGGGGTAGATAGCCATAGAATCGCCGCTGTGAACGCCCGCGCGCTCCACATGCTCCATTATGCCGGGAATAAGCACATTCTCGCCGTCGCACACCGCGTCAACCTCAACCTCGCGCCCCTCGAAATACTTGTCGATCAGCACCCGCCGCCCCATTCCCGCCTCGAACGCGCTCGTCATATAGCGCACAAGCTCGCTGGCGTTATGCACGATTTCCATCGCCCTGCCGCCAAGCACATAACTGGGGCGCACCAGCGCCGGATACCCCACCTCTTGCGCCACATTGAGCGCCTGCTCTAGGTTGCTCACCGCCGCCCCCGGCGGATTGGGTATGCCCGTCCGCGCCAGAAACTCTTCGAACAGATGGCGGTCTGAGGCAATGTCTATCGAGCGCGCAGTAGAGCCGAGTATCGGCATCTCAACGCCGGCGAGCGTCTGCGATAGGTTGATAGCCGTCTGCCCCCCGAACTGCACGATGGACGGCGGAAATGCGTCAGCGTCGTCGTCCGGAGAGGCTTCGTTCTCCAATATGTCCAGCACGCTCTCTTCGTCAAGCGGCTCGAAATACAAGCGGTCGCTGGTGTCGAAATCGGTGGACACCGTCTCAGGGTTGGAGTTCGCCATTATGCTCTGCACGCCCTCTTCGCTGAGTGCCCACGCCGCATGCACGGAGCAGTAGTCGAACTCGATGCCCTGCCCGATGCGTATCGGCCCGCTGCCCACCACAAGCGCCTTTCCTTGTGGCAGCGCCGCCGCTTCGTTTTCCTGCTCATAGGCGCTGTAAAAGTACGGCGTATGCGCCTCGAACTCGGCGGCGCAGGTGTCCACCATCTTATACACCGGGCGCAGTCCCCACCGACGGCGCAATTCCCGAACCTGCGACGGCGTGCGGTCGGTCAGCTCGCCTATCTTGGCGTCCGAAAAGCCCAGCCGCTTTGCCCGCCACAGCAGCTCGGCGTCCAAGTGCGACGCCAGCAGTTCGGCCTCCATCAACGCTATGTTCTGAAAGGCGCGCGTGAACCACGGGTCAATGCCCGTATGCCGCGATAGCGCCTCAGGGCTCGCCCCCCGCCGCAGCGAATAAAGCAGCGCCCACAGCCGCTCATCGTTGGGATGCAGCGGCAGCGAACCCGCGCCGCGCAGCCAAGCGTCCGCATCCGTTGCCGCATCTGCGCCGCCGCCCTCATCGCCATTCGCCTCGCCCTCTGTTGCGCCATCCGTTTGAGCGGAGTTAGCGGGATTAAGCGAAACGCCGTCAGCGCCCCCCGCTGATTTCCATTCCGAGCTTTCCCACAAGATGTCGCGGTTGGTGATTTCAAGCGATCGCACCGCCTTCTGCATCGCCGCCTCGAACGATCGGTCGATCGCCATCACTTCGCCCGTCGCCTTCATCTGCGTGTTGATGGAGCGGTCGCCCGCCGGGAACTTGTCGAACGGCCAGCGCGGTATCTTCACCACGCAGTAGTCCAGCGCAGGCTCAAACGCCGCCAATGTCTGCTGCGTAACCGCGTTGGGGATTTCGTCCAACCGCTTGCCCACCGCTATCTTGGCGGCGACGCGCGCTATTGGGTAGCCCGTCGCCTTGCTCGCCAGCGCCGAACTGCGGCTCACCCTAGGGTTGACCTCTATGATGTAATAGGCGCTGTCCGCCCGCCCGCCGTCCGGCAGCGTGTCCGCCACCACATCGCCCGGCTCCAGCGCCATCTGTATGTTGCAGCCGCCCTCTATGCCAAGCGCCCGTATTATCTTGAGGCTTGCCGTCCGCAGCATCTGATACTCTTTGTCCGATAGCGTCTGACTGGGCGCGACCACGATGCTGTCCCCCGTGTGAACGCCCATCGGGTCGATGTTCTCCATATTGCAAATGGTGATGCAGTTATCGGCGGCATCGCGCATCACCTCATACTCGATCTCTTTCCATCCGATAAGCGATTTCTCGAGCAAAACCTGATTGATTGGGCTTGCCGCCAAGCCGCCCGACACGATTGCGCGAAACTCGTCGTCGGTATGAGCGATGCCGCCGCCCGTGCCGCCCAGCGTGTACGCCGGCCGCGCCACAAGCGGCAGCCCAAGTTCGGCGAGCGCCGCATACGCTTCGTCCATAGACTCCACGATGGCGCTGGGCGGCGTGGGTTCGCCGATAGTGGTCAGCAGCTGGCGAAAGAGTTCGCGGTCTTCGGCGTTGCGGATAGTCTCCAGCGGCGTCCCCAGCAGCCGCACGCCGTACTTGTCGAGTATGCCCGCGTCGGCCAGGTCGACCGCGAGGTTCAAGCCCGTCTGTCCGCCGAGCGTGGGCAGCACGCCGTCCGGACGCTCCGCCGCTATCACGCGCTCCAGCGCCTCTATCGTCAGCGGCTCGATATACACCACATCCGCGATGCCCTCATCCGTCATTATCGTCGCCGGATTGGAGTTGACCAACACGGTGGTAACGCCCTCTTCGCGCAGCGCCTTGCACGCCTGCGTGCCGGCGTAGTCGAACTCCGCCGCCTGCCCAATCACGATAGGCCCGGAGCCGATAACTAGAACTTTGGACGGCTTGGACGGCTGCTTGACTTGCTTCACTGCCCTTCTCTCTAACAATCGCGCTGCTAAACTTTACGGATGAACGATAACCCAGCGCAGGCGCATTACGCCCTGAGTATCGCAAAGTCATTATACCAGCAAGCGCCATATCGTTACCGCCTTATACCGCCCCTGCAATGGCGCAATCAACGCAATCGCATCTAACTACCCTTTGCGCCCCTGCGCCTTTGCGTTAAAACCCCCGCCGAACACGCCCTTGCGCTAACCCCCGCATTTTGGCTTTGCGCCCCCCAATGCTGTATCATATCCCCTACCAACTCACACGCGCGGACTGAGAACGCTCCAACCCCGGCGCGCATGAACAAGCGGCGGCGATGCGGCGCAAATGCGGATTATCGACGACTACATACTGCTATCGCTCATCGCGCTGCCGCTGCTGGGCGCGGCGCTCATTATGGCGACGCCCGGCGCCCGCATCACCGCGATACGGCGCACCGCAACCGCATTCGCGCTCGTCGCGATGTTGCTGTCCTTCTATGTATTCCTGCGCTTCTATCTCGACGGCGACGGAGACCGCTTCAGCAGCAGTTGGCGCTGGCTCAGCCTGCCCGGCCCCTGGCAGTTCGGCGACATCGGCATATCGCTGGCGCTCGGCGTGGACGGCATTGCCGCCCCGATGGTATTGCTCACCGGCATCGTGATGTTCACCGGCACGCTGGTTTCGTGGTCAATAACCGCTTGGAGCAAAGACTTCTTTATCCTCTACTTCCTGCTGCTTGCGGGCGTATTCGGCGTATTCGTGGCGCTGGATCTGTTCTTCTTCTTCTTCTTCTACGAACTATCCGTGCTGCCGATGTATCTGCTTATCGGCGTATGGGGCAGCAGCAGCCGCTTCCCCAAGTTCGCGCGCACCAAAGAGTACAGCGCGATGAAGCTCACGCTGTATCTAGTAGCGGGCAGCGTGCTGATATGGATTGCGTTCATGGCGATATTCATAGAGGCGGGACTAGGCACATTCCACCTGCAACGGCTGGCTGATGTAGAGTATTCGCCCGCGTTCCAAAAGGTATTCTTCCCGTTCCTGGCGATAGGCTTCGGCATACTGGCGGGACTTTGGCCTTTTCACACCTGGTCGCCCGACGGGCATGTAGCCGCGCCCACCGCCGTCAGCATGGCGCACGCCGGCGTGCTGATGAAGCTGGGCGCTTTCGGCATCATACACATCGGCATGCGCCTGATGCCCGAAGGCGCCGCGTTCTGGATGCCCGCGCTCGTCGGATTAGGAACCGTGAACGTCATCTACGGCGCAATATCCGCTATGGGGCAGTCCGACCTCAAGTATGTGATAGGCTATTCCAGCGTCAGCCATATGGGATATGTGATGATGGGAATAGCCACGCTGCACCCGCTTGGGCTAAGCGGCGCTGTATTGCAGATGTTCTCGCACGGCATAATGACGGCGCTGTTCTTCGCGGTGGTGGGCGTAGTCTATGACCGCACGCACACCCGCGACATCCTGGCGCTGAACGGACTAGCCAAGCGCATGGGCGTAACCGCCGTATTCTTCACAATCGCCGGCCTAACATCGTTAGGCTTGCCCGGCCTCAGCGGCTTCGTCGCCGAGCTTCTGGTATTCCTAGGGCTATTCCAAACCTACCCCATCCTGGGCGCGCTAGGCATTATAGGGGCCGCGATAACCGCCGTGTACATACTGCGGCTGCTGGCGAAAGTGTTTTTTGGTCCGCTCGAGCCGATGCCGCAAGCCGCGGTTGGGGCGCACGACGTAAGCGTCGATGTTGTCGATACGGATGCGCGCGGTGTAAGCGTTCACGCAGTCCCTGCCGCCGTAGCCGACGTCGTCCTTGTCGATACGGAAGCCAATGCCGCCGATACGCACGCTACTGCCATCGCAACCGCCGCGCCCGTCGCCGAACACGCCGCCCACGTCGATCCGCCCAAGCCTATGGACGCCACGCGCGTCGAAGCATTCGCCGCCGCCGTGTTGACCGCATTCGTGCTGCTGGTGGGGTTGTTTCCGTTTCCGTTTATACGCGTGATCGACGCCGGGGTGGCGGAGGCGCTGGGGCGGTTTGGGTGAGGCGGGGATGCGGCGGCATAAGCGCATCGCCGGGGGGTAGGGTATGGGATGGCAGTATCCGGCATTCTCAAATTGGCGTACAATCGGCGAAGCATTCCCTAATGCAAGGCTTCCTAGAAAGTTTCAAACTGATAAGCGCTGCAATGTGAGAATACCCGCGCAGATTTCGCATTGATATGCCCGATGCGCTGCGCTACAATGGTCGACATAAGGCTATCGCGCAATCGGCGCTCGCGCTGGGAGGCGCGCGACGAGTTCGCCTAAACTCGCTATTCCGCTATTCTGCAAGGCCGGCGCATGCTACGCCCGCTTACCTCGCTCTTATCTCACGCATTGAATAAGGAGGGGCGCAATGAAAATCTTTCGTATCGGGATGTTCGCGCTTGCGGCGGTGTACGCAGTCTTTGCGGCGCTGCTTGCGCTGGTGGGCAGCTTCGCCGACGGGGGCGAATGGTGGGAGTACATCACGCTGATTGCGGTTCAGCCTATCGCGGCGGCGGCGCTTATCGTGTTGGTCGCCGTGTCGCGCCCGTCCCTACCCGACGGCGCGCTGTGGCTGATTGCGGCGGCGCTGGCGGCGGCGGTCTGCCTCAATGCGTTCTCGGCGGCGGCAATCGCGCAGGGGATAACGCGCGGCCAATGGTGGCTGCCGCTCGCGTTTGGCGCAATACCCGCGCTGGGGCTGGTGTACGCGGCAGCGCTGATGCGGACAGGGCGGCGCGCAGGCGTCTAAGCGGCTTTGCGCCCAGCATCGAGCGAAGCCGCGTCAGATGCCCAAGTCCATCCCCATATCGACGACGGTGGACTGATTCTGCATGATGCGTTCCAGGCGCTCGCGGTACTCGCGCCAAAGCCTGTCCTTCTCAGCATCGTCCAGGGCGTCTTCCAGTTTGTCTTGGAACTCTGCCATAAGGCGGTCTTCGGCGCGTCCCATAGGCATAGCGAAGAACTCCGTGCTGAAGCGCGGCAGCTTGCCCACCGCGAAATAGCCCTTGTCCGGCAGTTCGTAGCCTTCTAGGTTTTCGCTGCCTTTGCCCAGCACATCGCCGGTTTCGACATAGTGTTCCATCACGGGCTTCATCCCGTACTTTTGGATGGGGCAGACCTTCATGCACACGCCGCAGCCGGAGTAGCGCGCCATCACGGGGCGGCAGCGCTTGTAGATGAGCTTTGCCTTGTCAACGCCGCGAAACCATACCCGCTGTCCCTGCAATGCGCGGCCGGGACAGCGCATAAAGCAGACTTGGCATATTTCGCAGAACTTGGGGATGCCGTAGTCCACCGGCCTGTCATACAGCAGGCGGGCGTTGGTGATGATGATTTGCAGGCGCGCGCGCGATCCGAAGTGCGGCGATAGAAGCTGCCCGTTGACGCCGAGCTGCCCCAAGCCCGCCTCAACGAACATCGGTATCATCGGGCCGAAGTGCCATGTGGGGCCGGACACCTGAGCGCGGTAGCCCAGCGCGCGGATGTGGTCGACCAGCTTCATTGCGAGCTCTGCCTGGCGCTTGTACGCATCGCCTTGCGCCTTTTCGGCCTCAAGGCTGGGCATGGTCTGCGTGGCGGCGTGGTCTTGCTCAAGCGCGAGGCAGATGGCGTGCGGCAGATCGGCGCGGACGCCCTGCCGCCGAATTTGGTAGAGATAGCGGCGGTCGAAGCGGGTAAAGCCGACCTCGCCGTAGCCCAGTTCGCGCGCCTTGTCGCGGATGGAGTCGGTTACATCAGCGCCAGACGGCTCCGCGGTGGGATCCAGATCGCCGCTTGTGCGTATCCATTCCAAGACGGGTTGCATATCGTCCTGAAACTCGTCGTACAGCTCAGCGGTTTCGGGCGAAAAGTCGCGCCGAACAGCGTCCGCCCACTCGGCGGATGCGCTCTGCTCTAGCGCAAAGCTTTCAAGCGGGTATTCGCGCGCATAGAAGGACACTTCGATATCGCGCTGCAGCGAAGACGGCGGCTTTTGCAGATCCTTTGCGACCGGAAAAGTGATGTCGTCATCGCCGCGCTCTTTGCCCGGCCGGGTTACATAATGCCCAACGCGTCTTCTTGCCATAACTCTCCTGCCTAAGACTATGTGAGAACCGATTGCGAACCGCCCGGCCGCTAGTTGCAGACGAATATCACGCAAACAAGCGCTATGAGCAGAACGGCGAACAGCGCCGCCTGTCCCGCGCAGCCGCCCCACGGGCCGCGATTTCTGCGAAAGCGTCCCTCGCGGGTGTCCGATACGACGGGCGGTATATGCGGGAACCGATCCATATTGAGACGCTCCAATCCGTGACGGCGGTTATCGCGCGCCGTCGTTTTGCGCCGTCGCTAATCCACTTGCAAGTCTTCGGGGATCATTTCGTACCACCGCGCTAAAAGCCGCCATATCAGCCTCCGCTATGGGCTATTATACCTTATATTAAGATAAAAGAAAGAACGCTTTGGCGCATCTGCCCGCCCAATCGCTTTAACGCAAGCGCCTTATGCCTCATACGGGCGTAGGGCGTGGTGTGAGCGCGGCGCATCGGCGGCTATATCCGGGGGCGCTCGCCTAGGATGCCTTGCAGTATGAGCGCCGCCACCTGCTTGTCAAGCGGTTCGTTGTTGTTGCCGCACTTGGGGGACTGAATGCAGCCGGGGCAGCCGCTTTCGCATGGGCATTCGGTTATGACGCGCAGGGTGGCGCTCCAAAGCTCCTCTATGATTTCGTAGCCGTGTTCGGTGATGCCCACGCCGCCGGGCGCTCCGTCGTGAATGAACACCTGCGGTCTGCCGGTGTCCGGATGCAGCGGCGTGGATATGCCGCCGATGTCGTTGCGGTCGCACATTGCGAACAGCGGCAGTACGCCTATCGCGGCGTGTTCTACGGCGTGGAGTCCGCCCATCAGGTCGAATCGCTTTCGTCGGATATAGTCCAAAGTATCGCGCGGCACATCGAACCAGATGCCTATCGTTTGGTAACTTTGCGGCGGCAGGTCGACATACTCTTCGCTCAGCGTCTCTTCGGTGATGTGCGCCTTGCGCTTAAAGCCCACAACGCTGGTGGTTACGCTCACTTCGCCCAGATAAACTTGCGTGTAGGCGGCTTGCTTCGCCTTGAACTGACGCAGTATGCGCGTATCGGTGTAATCGCTCGCCTGCGTGTAATACGGGACGTCGGTTTGCGCGGCGTAGGCGGTCGCCGATTCCATATCCAAATCTGTGATGAGATACTGCTCGCCCTGATGCAGGTATATGCCGCCCGGATGGAGCTGCATGAACGCCGCCATCTCTTCCACGCTTTCCAAAATCACGCCGCTGTCCCGCTCAACAAGCGTGTAGTCGCGCGCGGATGCGGATCGGATGTTGACATCGGCCGCCGGATAGTCCAACTCAGCGGCGATATGCCAGCGGTTGCCCTGCGTATGCAGCAGTCCGTCTGCCGCAAGTTCGGGGGCGCTCCAGAGCAGGTCGGGGCCGAAATACTCGGTGTCGTCCATAAGCAGCGGCGCTTCGTATGCGGCGCAGAGCAGATGCGGTTTCAGGATGTAGGGGTTGGCGGGCGATACGCGCGCGCTTTCGTGGGACTTGCCGAAGAACGCTTCCGGATGGCGCATTAGGTATTGGTCGAGCGGGTTGTCTTGCGCCACAAGCACGCTCAGGGAGCGCTCGCCGCTGCGGCCGCTGCGCCCCGCCTGCTGCCAAGCGCTTGCGATGCTGCCCGGATAGCCCGTCAACAGCGTGGCGTCAAGATCGCCTATGTCGATGCCGAGTTCCATAGCGTTGGTGGTAGTTACTCCGAGCAGTCTGCCTTCGGCGAGATCGCGCTCTATGGCGCGCCTGTCTTCGGGCAGGTAGCTGGCGCGGTAGGGCATAATGCGCTTCGCCAAGTCGGGATGCGATAGGCGCAGGTTGTCCCGCGCATAGACATACAGCAGTTCGGCGGCGCGGCGGCTGCGCACGAATGTCAGCGTCCGCACATAGCGCCGCAGAAGTTCGGCGAATATCTGCGCCGTTTCGGTGTTAGCGCTGCGACGGCTGCCTTTCGCTAGGTCGATCATCGGCGGATTCCAGAACAGGAAATCCTTGCCGCCGTAGGGGGAGCCGTCTTGTTCCACTACCTCAAACGGCAGACCGACGAGGCGCTCGGCGTGTTCGCCGGGGTTGGTGATAGTTGCCGAACAAAGGATGAACTGCGGATCGCCGCCAAAGCGACGGCACAAGCGCCGCAGTCGTCGGATGATGTTCGCCACATGCGAGCCGAACACGCCGCGGTAGATGTGCGCTTCGTCTATGACCACATAGCGCAGGCTTCGCAGCCGCCGATGCCAGAGGCGATGGTGCGGCAGAATGCCGATGTGCAGCATATCGGGGTTGGTAATCAGCAGGCGTGAGTTGCGCCGCACATCCGCGCGCTCCCGCGAGGGCGTGTCCCCGTCGAATATATCGCAGCGCAGCCGAAAGCCGTGGGACATAAGCCGCGTCAGCGCCTTTCGCTGATCCTGCGCCAGCGCCTTTGTGGGGAAGATGTACATTGCGCTTGCGCCGCGATCTTGCAGCAGCGTCTCGAGCACGGGCAGGTTGTAGCACAGGCTCTTGCCGCTCGCCGTGGGCGTGGATACGATGACGTTCTTGCCGCGCCTAACGGCGTTGACGGCGTCCGTTTGGTGCGTGTACAAGTCCCGAATGCCGGCGTCGGCGAGCGCCGCCTGCAAGCGGGCATGCAGCGGCCGATCCAGCGCTCCGTAGCGCGCCTCACGCGGCGGCACATCTTCGCTGTGAACTATCTGTTCGGCGTACCACGGCGCGCGCCGGACGGCGTTCAGAAATGCCGCAATGTCCATACAAACGCCTCATATTCGCTATCTGTCGCTAGACTAAACGCCGGTTATAACCTGCTGCTCTACATCCAACACCACTACATCATCGCGGCTGGATTCGATGTAGTCTATGACGGATTGCAGCGTCTCTTCGGCGTGGCGCGCGCTGCCGCTGACGCAGGATACGCCCAGCGTGGCTATCTGCCATACATCGTTGTTGTCCACTTCGGCGGCGGCGACGCGAAAGTTGTTGCGGATGCGCTGGCATAGGGACGCAATCACCCTGCGCTTGCCCTTGAGCGTCTGATTTTCGGGGATTTGCAGCGTTATCTTGCATACGCCAACATTCATTGTTCGGTTCCTACTTGTCCTTGGGGCTTGGCGATTTTCGGCATTCGGAGCGGCTATTCGCGCTGGAATTATAGCATTGGCGGTATGATATAATCGCCGAAATCTCACAACCGCGCATCCCAAGCCGCACTTGCCGTTCCTATGGACACAGACTATCCTAGCAACATCCCCGCGCTGCTGACCGCCGATCAACTTGAGCGGCGCGTCGCCGAGCTTGGCGAGCAGATAGCGGCGGACTATCGCGGGCGCAACCCGATTTTGGTGGGCATCCTGTACAGCGCGATGGTGTTTATGGCGGATCTGATGCGCCGAATAGACCTGCCGCTTGAGGCATACGCCGTAACTTCGTCGAGTTACAACGGCACGGAAAGCACGGGCATAGTGCGCATCACCAAGCCGTTGGACATCGACATCGCGGGACACGACGTCATCGTGGTGGAGGACATCATCGACACCGGCTTGACGCTTAGCCGCGTGCTGGAGGAGCTGCAGGCGGAGGGGCCGTCAAGCCTTGAGGTGTGCGCGCTGCTGTCCAAGCGGTCGCGGCGGGTTGTGGATGTGCCGGCGCGCTATGTGGGCTTTGAGATACCCGATGAGTTCGTGGTGGGCTACGGGTTGGACTACAATCAGCAGTACCGCAATCTGCCGTTTGTGGGGATGCTGCCGCAAAACCCTGAGTAGCAAGCCGATAAGCCTGCCCCTGCCGCAGACTTCGCCGCGCGGCCGGCTACCTTGCCAGCGCGCCCGTCAGCACCGGCCGCAGCGCGGTTTCGCCCATCAGATATTCGTCGACGCCACGCGCCGCTTCACGCCCTTCAGCAAGCGCCCATACTACTAGGGACTGCCCGCGCGCCATATCGCCCGCGGCGAATACGCCCGCAACGCTGGTCATCTTGTTGGCGTCCGTCCGCACATTGCCGCGCCCGTCCAGCGCCACGCCCAGTTCGTCAAGCAAGCCCGCCTTCTGCGGATGCGTAAAGCCCATCGCAAGCAGCACAAGGTCGACTTCAATCTCGAACTCGCTGCCCTCTATCTGCTGCATAACGGGTCTGCCGGATGCGTCGGGAGCGCCCCAGTCGACGCGGACGGCGTGGAGCTTCCGCACATTGCCGCCGTCGCCGGAGAAGCGCGTTGTGAGTATATCGTAGTCGCGGATGCCGCCCTCTTCCTGCGATGATGATGTGCGCAGAATTAGGGGCCAAAGCGGCCACGGATTGCTATCGGCGCGCTCTGAGGGCGGCTCCGACAGCAGTTCGTATTGATACACCACTTCGGCGCCTTGCCGATGCGAAGTGCCTAGGCAGTCGGAGCCGGTGTCGCCGCCGCCTAGTATGACCACGCGCTTGCCTTCGGCGCTGATGCGCTCCGACGGCGGGATGCGCTGTCCGGCGTTGAGGCGGTTCTGCTGCGTCAGGAACTCCATCGCGAAATGAACGCCGCCGAGTTCGCGGCCAGGCACGGGCAGATCGCGCGGGATTGTGCAGCCGCCGGTCAATACCACGGCGTCGAAATCGCTCATAAGGTCGGCGGTGGCGTAGTCCACGCCCACGTTGACGCCGGTCTTAAAGCTCACGCCTTCTTCGCGCATCTGCGCCACGCGCCGTTCCACGACCGACTTTTCCATCTTGAAATCGGGGATGCCCAGGGTCAGCAGTCCGCCGATGCGCTCATCGCGCTCAAAGAGGGTAACCCAGTGGCCGCAGCGGTTGAGCTGCTGCGCCGCCGCCATACCCGCGGGGCCGGAGCCGACCACGGCGACCTTCTTGCCGGTGCGCTGCGTAGGCGGTTCGGGCGCAATCCAACCCTCACTCCAGCCACGGTCCGCAATCGCCTTCTCGATGTACTCGATCGTAACCGGATCCTGGTTGATGTTCAGCACGCAGGCGGCTTCGCAGGGAGCGGGGCAGACGCGGCCGGTGAACTCCGGGAAGTTGTTGGTGGCGTGAAGCTCGATTAGGGCGTCGCGCCACTTGCCGCGATACACCAGATCGTTGAAGTCGGGTATCAGGTTGCCCAGCGGACAGCCGGTATGGCAGAACGGCACGGCGCAGTTCATGCAACGCGCGCCCTGATCTCGCGCCTGCGACTCGTCCCAGTTCTCATAGAATTCGTTGTAGTGCCGCACGCGCAGCGCAACCGGTTGCTGCGTGGGCGTTTGGCGCTCATATTCTTTGAATCCGGTGGGTTTTCCCATCTATATCGCTTCGCCTATCTTAATTTCGCCGCTAATCGGCTGCCATCGCCGCGGCGCGCTGCTGCAGGATGCGCTTGTAATCGTAAGGCATCACCTTCACGAACATTGGCAGCATATCATCCCAGTTGTCCAAAACGCGGCGGGCGTTGGCGCTGCCGGTGTAGTCAAGATGCCGCTCTATGAGTTGGCGCAAAGCCTGTTCGTCGTCGGGGTCTTCCACCGGCTCCAAGCCCACCATTTCGCGGTTGCAGAGGTTCGCGAAAGCGCCGTGTTCGTCCAGCACATAGGCTTCGCCGCCGCTCATGCCCGCCGCGAAATTGCGTCCGGTGGGTCCCAGCACAACCACTTTGCCGCGCGTCATATATTCGCAGCCGTGGTCGCCCACGCCTTCCACCACGGCTTCCGCGCCGCTGTTGCGGACGGCGAAGCGCTCGCCTGCCACGCCGCGTATGAACGCCTTGCCGCCCGTAGCGCCGTATAGTACCACATTGCCCACGATGATGTTGTCTTCGGGCGCGAATGTGGCTTCGGGCGGCGGCGTGATTATCACCTTGCCGCCGGACAGTCCCTTGCCGAAGTAGTCGTTGGCGTCGCCGCGCACGTTCATCGTTACGCCCTTGGCGAGGAACGCCCCAAAGCTTTGCCCCACCGAGCCGCTGAAGTTCGCCTTGATGGTGTCTTCCGGCAGTCCGTCTTCGCCGTAGCGCCGCGCTATTTGGTAGCTCAGCGTTGCGCCCACGGTGCGGTTGGCGTTGCTTATGGGCATATCCAGCGCAATCGGCTGCGCGCGCTCTATGGCGTCCTTGCAGAGGTCTATGAGCGTGTTGTCCAGCGCGCGCTCAAGCCCGTGGTCTTGCGTTTCGCGGCAGTAGGTTGCCACCGAATCAGGGACGACGGGCATATGCAGCAGGTTGGAGAAATCCAATCCCTTCGCCTTCCAGTGGGCTATCGCTTGGCGCGCGTCAAGCCTGTCCATCCTGCCGACCATTTCGTTTATTGTTCGGAAGCCCATATCCGCCATAATTTGGCGCAGTTCTTCGGCTACAAAGAAGAAGTAGTTGATGACATATTCGGGCTTGCCGGCGAACATCTTGCGGAGTTCGGGGTCTTGCGTGGCGATGCCCACGGAGCAGGTGTTCAGGTGGCACTTGCGCAGCATAATGCAGCCCATAGTTATGAGCGGCGCGGTAGCCATCCCGAACTCTTCGGCGCCCAACAGGCATGCGATTGCCACATCACGTCCGGTCTTGAGCTGCCCGTCCGTCTGCACCACGATGCGCCCGCGCAGATCGTTGAGCACCAGAACCTGCTGCGTTTCGGCTAGTCCGAGTTCCCAGGGCAGGCCGGCGTGCTTGATGGACGATTCGGGGGATGCGCCCGTGCCGCCGCTGTCCCCGCTTATCAGCACAACATCGCCGTGTCCCTTGGATACGCCCGCCGCGATAGTGCCGACGCCCGCCTCCGCCACAAGTTTCACATGCACGCGCGCGGCGGGGTTGGAGTTCTTGAGGTCGTGTATGAGCTGCGCCAAATCTTCGATGGAGTAGATGTCGTGATGCGGCGGCGGCGATATGAGTTCCACGCCGGGCGTTGAGTTGCGCACCCAGCCGATGTACTCGTCGATCTTGTGTCCCGGAAGCTGGCCGCCTTCGCCGGGCTTGGAACCCTGCGCCATCTTGATTTGCAGATCGCGCGCGCTTGCGAGGTAGTTGATGGTAACGCCGAAGCGCCCGGACGCAACCTGCTTCATAGCGCTGTTGCGCGAATCGCCGTTGGGGTCGGGCGTGTAGCGATGCCAGTCTTCGCCGCCTTCGCCGGTGTTGCTGCGCGCGCCGATGCGGTTCATCGCAATCGCCATCGTTTCGTGCGCCTCGCGGCTTATGGAACCCAGCGATATTGCGCCGGTGGCGAAGCGCTTTACGATTTCGCTCGCAGGCTCTACCTCATCCAACGCAAGGGGCGTGTCCGCCGGCTTGAACTCAAGCAAGCCCCTGATTGCGCAGAGCTCGCGGCTGAAATCGTTGGCGTAATCCGCGAACTTTTGGTAGGTGTCGAAGCTATTGGATCGGGCGGCGTGCTGAAGCCCGGCGATAGTGTCCGGGTTCCACATATGGTATTCGCCGTCGCGCCGCCACTGATAGAAGCCGCCCGCCTCAAGGTCGAGGCTGCCCGCCGGCGCAAGTTCGTGGTAGGCGGCGGTGTGGCGCTTTCTGCTTTCCTGCTCGATTTCGTCTATGCCGATGCCGCCTATGCGCGATGGCGTCCAGGTGA
Source organism: Dehalococcoidia bacterium (assembly GCA_965203895.1). GTDB lineage: Bacteria > Chloroflexota > Dehalococcoidia > Lucifugimonadales > JADFKI01 > Bin90. The sequence goes on from CBDBDI010000003.1 coordinate 2,362,428, forward strand.
AGTAGGCGTCAACGAACTCGGCGTTCAACCCGACCGCCTCGAATATCTGAGCGCCGCGGTAGCTGCTAATGGTGGATATGCCCATCTTGGACATTACCTTGAGAATGCCCTTGTCCGCCGCCTTGACATAGTTCTGTTCGGCGGTTGCGTAATCTACTGCGGAAGCCAGCGCGCCGCCGTCGGAGACCATATCCGCGATAGTATCGAACGCCAGATACGGATTGACCGCGCCCGCGCCGTAGCCTAGCAGCAGCGCCATATGCGCCACTTCGCGCGGCTCGCCCGATTCCACCACAAGCCCCACTTTCGTGCGTATGCCCTGTCGTATGAGGTGGTGATGCACGCCCGCGACCGCAAGCAGGCTTGGGATGGGGACGTCGTGGGCGCCCACGCCCCTGTCGGACAGGATGATGATGGCGTTGCCGTCTTCCACGGCGCGCGTCGCCTCTTCGCACACGGCTTGCAGCGCGCGCTTGAGGGCGCTGTTGTTCTCGTCGCGCGTGAACAGCGTGCGTATCGTCTTCGCCTTCAGGCGCGGCATATCGATGGCGCGGATCTTTTCCAATTCGGCGTTGGTCAACACGGGGCGCTTGACCCGCAGCATGCCGCAGTGTTCGGGCGTTTCGGTGAACAGGTTCACCTCGGAGCCGATTGTGGCTTCCAAGGATGTAACCAGTTCTTCGCGGATAGCGTCCAGCGGCGGGTTGCTGACCTGCGCGAAGAGCTGCTTGAAGTAGTTGAACAGCAGCGGGCTTTGTTCGGACAGCACCGCAAGCGGCGCGTCGTTGCCCATAGAGCCTATGGGTTCGCTGCCGGTCTGCGCCATCGGCTCCATAATCAGGCGCAAGTCTTCGCGCGTGTAGCCGAACGCAACCTGCTGCGCCGTCAAATCGCCCGAATAGAACGGCGGCGCATCGGCGGACGGCGGCAGATCGTCAAGCACAACCCGGTTCTCAGAGAGCCATTCGCCGTAGGGCTGCCGCGCCGCTAGATCGCGCTTCAATTCGGCGTCATCCACAAGCCGCCCCTGCTCGGTGTCCAGCAGGAACATCCGCCCCGGATGAATGCGCTCCTTGAACAGCACTTTGTCCGGCGGAATGTCCAGCACGCCGGTTTCGGACGCCATCACCAGCATATCATCGGTTGTTACCAGATAGCGGCAGGGGCGCAAGCCGTTCCTGTCCAGCACGGCGCACACTTTCTTGCCGTCCGTGCCCACGATTAGCGCCGGGCCGTCCCACGGCTCCATCATGCAGGAGTGGTATTCGTAGAAATCCTGCTTTGCCTGCTCCATAGGCAGATGATCGCCCCACGCCTCCGGTATCATCATCATCATCGCATGCGGCAGCGAACGTCCGGTGGCGAGCAGCAGCTCAAGCGCGTTGTCGAAGCTTGCGGTATCGCTCTGCGCGTCCTTGCCGATGACGGGCAAAAGCTTGCGGACGTCGTCCCCCAGCGTATCGGAGGCGAACATCCCCTCGCGCGCCGTCATCCAATTTATGTTGCCGCGCAGCGTGTTTATTTCGCCGTTGTGAATCACGAAGCGATACGGATGCGCCAGCCGCCATGTGCCGAGCGTGTTCGTGCCGAAGCGCGAATGCACCAGCGCAAAGGCGGTTAGCACGCGCTCATCCGACAGATCGTGATAGAAGCGCTCAAGCTGCGTGGCAAGGATAAGCCCCTTATACACAATCTTGTTGGATGACAGACTGCACACATAGAAGTCGTCGGCGTTTTGCAGCCCCGAATTCGCCACGGCGTCTTCGATCTGACGGCGTATCACATAGAGCCTCAGCTCAAACTCCGCTTCATCCTGGGCGTTGACGCCGCGCCCCACGAAGAATTGGCGGATAGCGGGCATAACTGAGCTTGCGAACTCGCCTATCCGGTCCGGGGACACCGGCACATCCCGCCATCCGAGCAGCGTCTGCCCTTCCCGCTCTACGAAGTCGCGAACTATCGCCTCGATCGCCTGCTGCTGCGCCTTATCGTGCGGCGCAAACGCCATCCCCACGGCGTAATCGCCGCGACGTCGATGCCCAAATCCAAGCCGTTCCATCTCAGCGCTAAAGAATTCGTGCGGCATCTGAATCAGCACGCCCGCGCCGTCGCCCGTCTCCGGGTCGGCGCCCTTTGCGCCGCGATGCTCCAAGCTGCAGAGCGCCTCAATGCCGCGCTGCAGCACCGAATGCGACCGCGCGCCCTTGATATTGGCGACAAGCCCCACCCCGCAGGCATCGTGTTCAAAGCGCGGGTCATATAGCCCCTGCTTGGTCAGATTGGGAATGTATCTTTCAGACATATCTGTGTCTCGCTGTTAAGGCTTGCGGTAGGCGCAAATGCTGATTTAAGACGGCGATTGTTCGGCGAATGGCGCGCGCTTGACGGCGCTAGAAGTTGTTGCATAGGCGTTGTTACAGAAGCGGCAGGTAATGCTCCATTTCGTAGTCTGCAACATGCGTGTGGTAGTTTTCCCACTCGAGTTTTTTGTTCTCCACGAAGCTCTTAAAGACCTGTTCGCCCAGCGCCTCATACACAAGTTCGCTGCGCTCCGCGACCTGGATCGCCTCCCACATATTGGCGGGCAGCGCCTCGATGCCCAGGTCTTGGCGCTCTGCGTCGCTCATATAGAATATGTTGGACTGCGCCGCCGCCGGGAACTCATAGCGCTTTTCTATGCCCTTCAAGCCCGCCGCCAGCATCACGCTGAACGCCAAATACGGATTGCATGCGGGATCCGGCGCCCGATACTCTATGCGGCGAGACTCTTCGCGGCCCGACTTGAAGTCCGGCACCCGTATCAGATCGGCGCGGTTGATTGTTGACCACGATACGAACATCGGCGCTTCAAAGCGCGGCACAAGGCGCTTGTACGAATTGATCCACTGATTGGTAACGATGGTAATCTCGCGGGCGTGGCGCATCAATCCCGCCACGAACCATTTCGCGGTGTCCGATAGGTGAAGTTCGTCGTCGTCGTCGTAGAAGGCGTTGCGGTCGCCCTGAAACAGCGATTGGTGCATGTGCATCCCGCTGCCGTTGATGCCGCCCACCGGCTTGGGCATAAAGGTTGCGTAGTAGCCGTTTTGCCGCGCTATCTCTTTCACCACCAGGCGGTAGGTCATCACCGTGTCCGCCATCGTCAGCGCGTCGGTATGGCGCAGATCGATCTCATGCTGGCTCGGCGACGCTTCGTGATGGCTCGACTCCACCGGAATGCCGAGCTCTTCGAGCGTCAGCACGGTTTCGCGGCGCAGATCCGTCGCCAAGTCCGTGGCGTCCTGGTCGAAGTAGCTCCCGCGGTCGAGCGGCTGCGGCGTTTCGGAGTCCTTGAAGTAGAAATACTCGATCTCCGGCCCCACATAGTAGGTATAGCCCAACCCTGACGCCTTGGCGAGGTTGCGCCGAAGCACGGCGCGCGGATCGCTCTCATACGGCTGGTCGTCGGGCGTGATGATGTCGCAAAACATTCGCGCCACCGCATTGGTGCGCGGCCGCCACGGAAGTATGCTGAAGGTGTTCGGGTCCGGCAGCGCGTACAGATCGCGCTCGTCGGAGCGCACAAATCCTTCGATAGAAGAGCCGTCAAACCCCATCCCGCGCGTGAGGGCGTGTTCAAGCTCTTCGACGGTGATTGCAAAGCCCTTCAGATTGCCCAGAATATCCGCAAACCAGAGGCGTATGAACTTCACATCGTACTCGCGCGCTTCGCGCAAAACGAACTCGGTCGCTTCCGGGTCTCTGGCTAACATAACATCCTCATCCGACCGAGCGTATGAACGGGCGGCGCGCCTATCGGGAATGCCGCGATAAGGCGCACAATTCCTATGCCGAAACGCCCATACCGCGCTGCGAAACTATTGTGAGAATATACCAGTTTGTGAAAATCGTGTCAAACAATCGCGCAACCGCCGCAATCGCATCCAATCACGCATTCCCGCCCCCTATGAGATATATGAGAGCGCCGTTAGCGCGAACAACCCAATCTCTATTATTAGGAAAGGCGCGGCGCATACATATATCCGTCAACAGCGAATGCTAACCTTCCCCCGATGTATTGAAAGGCTAGGATGGCGGCAGCGCTTTCCCAAACGACGAATTGATAACGCCTATGCCCAAGACGCTGCCCCTGGCCCCGCTTGTGAAAGCAAAAGCCTGCGCCGCTTGCCGATAGCCCCGCGGCGCAGACTTCGCTTAATCGGTTGCCTGATCTACTTGCCGGACGCCGCCGAGCAAACCGTGTTCAGGATTAGCCCCGTAACCGTGTAGGGGTCGCAGTTGGCGTTGGGACGCCTGTCCTCGATGTAGCCCTTCCGGTCGCGCGCCACCTGCCAGGGTATTCGCACCGACGCCCCCCTGTCCGAAACGCCGTAGCGGAACTCGCGGTAAGAGCAGGTCTCATGCCGCCCCGTCAGCCGCTCTTCAATGCGAAAGCCGTAGTTGGCGATATGCTGTTCGTGGTTGCCCTTCAGCGCTTCCGCCGCCGCAACGCACGGGTCATACGCCGCGCGCATCTGCTTGGTAGAGAAGTTGGTGTGCGCGCCCGCGCCGTTCCAATCGCCGCGCATAGGCTTGGGATCGAGCGTCGCGCTGTAGCCGTAGTTCTCGGCGATGCGATAGAGCAGCCAGCGCGCCACCCACAGATGGTCCCCCACCTCAGGCGCGCCCACCGGCCCGATCTGGAACTCCCACTGCGCCGGCATAACCTCGGCGTTGATGCCCGAAATCGCAAGCCCGGCGGTGAGGCACGCCTTCAGATGCTCTTCCACCGTGTCCCGCCCGAATATCTCATCGTAGCCAACGCCGCAGTAGTAGCCGCCCTGAGGCGCGGGGAAGCCGTTGTCCGGCCATCCCAGCGGATGCGTCCCCTGCATAAAGGTGTACTCTTGCTCTATGCCGAACCATGTGTCGAAGTCGGCGTACTTCTCCGCCGCCTCGGCGCACATCGCCCGCGTGTTGGACGGATGCGGCCGCATCTCATCCTCGCCGTCCCGCGGCGGCAGCATCACTTCGCACATCACAAGCTTATGGTTCTCGCCGCGAATCGGATCCGGGCAGGTGAACACCGGCTTCAGCACGCAGTCCGAATCCTCGCCCTCCGCCTGATTGGTGCTGGAGCCGTCAAAGCCCCACAGATCGGGTTCCTCCCCAACCGGGATAACCTTAGTCTTGGAGCGCACATGCGGCGTGGGGTCGTCGTTCTTAACCAGATTCCCCCCATCTACCCAAATGTATTCCGCCTTGTAGAAACTCATCGTATCCTCCTCATCGGATTTAGCCCTTGAAATCCTGCCTTGGGCTTCGCTGATATGCGGATGAGCAGGCTACCCGCCCGCTCCATCGAATTAGCGCCCATATTATACAACAACCAGCGAGACTTATTCAAAGCCTCGCTGGAATATGCGATTTTGACAGGCAGACTTGCCGATGACGGCAGTTTCTACTTCGAGCGGTTCGCGCGGTTTTTGCGGACTGCGCTGGGAACAATCACCCACAACGCGAACAACGCCGCGAATGCTACGCCACCGAGTACTGCTTCCATCTCCGAACCTCCGAACAAGTTATTTGTAATCTGATTGAATCTATTGTGAAACAACTATGTTTCCCAAATGTTGCGTATATGTTAAATAATTGTTACATCCCGCCAACTTTCGCAAAATCCGCAGAAAGCGTCGGGCGCGGCGCAAGCCCGTTGTTCGCCAATCGCAACATCCCGCCCTTGACCGTGTTTCACTGGAAAAGCAGCGGGGGGCAGTCCCTTGCGAACCGCCCCCGCGCTTATTAGTCCGATTAGCGCCACTGCGCCGAAAGCGAATGCCCCCGGCGCTTTGCCGCTAGTTCATCTGCGGATACGCCACCGTGCCGTGTTCGGTCTCGTCCAACCCTTCCTCTTCCTCTTCCTCGGACACGCGCAGCCCCATCGTCAGGTCCAAAACCTTGAACAAGACGAACCCGCCGCCGAAGCCCCAAACGATTGCCGCGATGATGCCCACGATTTGCGGCAGCAGCAGCGAAGCGTCACCGCCCAGCAAGCCGTACACTTCGTTATGGCCGGATGCGAATATCGCCACCGCCAGCAGCCCCCAAGCGCCGCAGATGCCGTGAACCGTTACTGCGCCGACCGGGTCGTCCGTCTTCAGCACATTCTTCACGAAGCCGATGCCGAAAGGCATTATGATGCCGGCTATCAAGCCGATGACCACCGCAGCCCACACATCCACATACGCGCAGCCGGCGGTTATGCCCACCAGCCCGGCGAGCGCCCCGTTTGCCGCCATCTCAATGTCCGCCTTGCCCGTGCGAAGCAGCGTCAGGTATATCGCCGACGTCGCCCCCGCGGCGCCCGCAAGCAGCGTGTTCACCGCGTTCAACCCCAGCGTGGACGAGTTGATGTTGAACCCGAACCACCCGAAGAACAGGATGAACGTGCCTATCACCACATACGGCACATTATGGCCGCGAATGACGATGCCCTGCTCCCAGCCTCTGCGCGGCCCTACCACCATTGCGCCCGCAAGCGCCAAGAAGCCGCCTATCATATGCACCACGCCGGAGCCGGCGTAGTCCGAGAAGCCCATATTGACCAGCCAGCCGTAGTCGCTCCACGCCCAGTGTCCGTATATCGGGTAGATAAGCGCCCCCACGATGAAGCTGTATGCGAAGTAGGCGTTGATCTTGGTGCGTTCCGCCATTGCGCCCGCGATTATCGTAGCCGCCGTTCCCGCGAACACCATCTGGAAGAACCAGCCCACCAGATCGCCGTCCGCGAAGTTCTGCAGGAAGAAGCCCTCCAGCCCGATAAAGCCCGCCGCCGCGCCACCCCCGAACATCAGCGCATAGCCGAATGCCCAAAAGCCCAGCGACGCTATGCAGAAGTCCAGGAAGGACTTGGTCATATAGTTGACCGTGTTCTTGGCGCGTATCAGCCCCGCGCCCAAAAACGCGAAGCCCGCCTGCATAAAGAACACCAGCGCCGCCGCGACCACCAGTATGGCGTTCTCCAGCGTCTCCGACACCTCAGCGGCGCTCTGCGCGTAGGCGATCCCCCCGCCGCCAATCACAATGCCCACGCCCAGCAGCGCTATCAGCAGCAACCGCATCTTCAGCGTGGTGGGATACAGCGCCATCTTCAGTAAGCTCATTGCCCTCTCTCCTCATACGACTAATTGATTTTAACCACGCCAAAAAATCTATTCCCCGTATGTTTCCCCAATGTTAAGCATCTGTAACAGATATGTTGCATATGTGTTAAAAATCTATTGCCTAACCCCGATTTATGCTTGCAAAACCGCATTTAGCCCCCTTTGCGCCTTGCGCCCCTGCGCCTTTGCGTTAAAATCTGCGTTGGAAATGCCCCGCCGCATCCGTCTTTGACATTATGCCCTTCCCTGATTACAATTCACTCATACTAGACAGAAATGCAAACAATCTCAGCGCTCAACAAGCCCGCAGCGAAAGGAGGCATCGATATGGAACGCATTAGGATGCAAATCTACGGCGACTATGCCTGACCGTGGGTGTACAATACAGCCGTGTGGCTGGATAAGGTGAAGAAGACCTACGGGGACGACCTTCACATCACTTGGAAGAACTTTTCCCTCGAGCAGAACGCCTTCACGCTGAAGCAGAAGGCGGACGGCGCATCCTCCGATTGGAAGGTGTGGGACGACGAAGACGCCACGCAGCGCCGCTCGCTGATAGCGCAAATCGCAGCAGAGGCGGCGCGCCGCCAAGGCGAAGAGCGGCACGCCAAGTTTCACCTCGCGTTGCTCACCGCGCGGCACGGCGGCGAAGGGCGCATCCCGCTCAATCAGGAAGATCCCATCCTCGAAATCGCCGCAAGCGTGGGCTTGGACACCGCCCGCATGCGCGAGGATATGAAAGACCCCGAACTCCGCAAAATCATCGGCGACGACCACGAAGGCGCAGTGTCAGAAGGCATTTTCGGCACGCCCACATACGTCTTCGAGAACGGCAACTCCGCCTACCTAAAGGCGTTCATCCCCGACGACGAAGACGCCGTAGCCGCCTTCGAGCATTACATCGCCATCGCCAACCACCGCAACTACTTCGGCGAAATCAAGCGCCCGCAGCCGCCATGGCCCAAGGGCGTATTGGACTAGCCGCGCACAACGCATAACCGGGTCGGCGGTCGGCTAATCACCCGGCCGCCGCCTGCAGCCGAATATCCGCATATCCGTCAACCTCGAACTATCAAGCCAACCGCGCTTGATGTTTCGAGGTTGCCAACCCGAACCCGCTTTGCTCCGCCGCAAAGCGCAAGGAGCGTGTTATGGCACCTGTGCCGCCAGGACTACCAGCCGCCTATGGTTTCAATCAGTTCCACAGGCCGTTTGACCATCAGCAAATCTATGACATTGAGCGCGCATTGGGCGTTACCTTCAACGATAAGTCCCTGCTAATCACCGCGCTCACGCACGCATCATATCTCAACGAACCCGACGGCGCAGACTCGCAGAGCAACGACCGCTTGGAGACGCTGGGCGACGCAGCGCTTGGGCTTGCGATTACCCACGCCCTCTACGAAAGCGACGCCGAACTCGGCGCCGGCCAACTGACCCTAATCCGTTCAAAAGTGGTGAACAACAAGACGCTTGCGAGCGCCGCCCGCAGCATCGGTATCGGCGACTACCTGCTGATGGGCAGCGGCGAAGCCAAAAGCGGCGGCGCTAACGGCAATTCAAACTTGGCGGGCGCATTCGAGGCGATCGTTGGCGCTATATTCCTCGACCATATGAGTCTCTCTCAGCAAATGCGGTATTTCACTCGCGATGAAATGCGCAACCCCGCCTTCGATTTCTGCGCGCGCATTCTCGACGATGCCATTAACGACGCCTACGACGAGGTAACATCTGCGCCGTCCAAGCCCAAGAAATCCGGTAGCACTAAGAATTCGTCGAATAAGAAGCAGTCCAACAAGTCCGCCGCCGAGAATGCGTCCAATAAACCCAACATCGCCGGCAAGCATCCCAAGTCCGCGCTGCAGGAGATGGCGCAATCCGAACACGGCGTTACGCCCAAATACCGCGTCATAGATGAGAGCGGCAAGAGCAATGCGCCCACCTTCATCGTGGAGGTGGCGATTAACGGCAAGACGCGCGGCAAAGGCAGCGGCGCAAGCAAAAAAGACGCTGAAACCAATGCGGCGAAAGCGGCGCTGAAAGCGTTCACAGAGGCAGGCTAATGCAAACGATGCAATTCCCGTTGCAGGGCATTTCCGTTGAGGGCACCATAGTGGATGTGGAAACCCTCGGCCTGCGCCCGCAGCCCAACGGCATATTCACTTTCGGCTGGCTGAGCGGCAGCGCCATCAACGTCATCCAAGCCGAAGATCCCCCTGACTGCGAAGCGCTGCCCGACGAAATCGGACGGGTTTGGCACACGATCCCGCGTCCCCTCTACGCCTACAACAAGGACTTTGCCACCGATTGGATAGGCGCGGCGATTGATCAAATCGTGCATATAGACCACGATACGATGCAGCCGTGGAAGTCAATCGCCGAACAGCAATCGCTCAAATGGCCCCGCCTGCGCGAACTGCTGCGCCCGCCCGTGTTCTGCTACCGCTGGGGCGTCGCCGACTACGCCCGCGAGCGCGATGCTCGCAAGTTGCGGCTCGCAATCCGAACCGCGACATCCGTGAACGAAGTAGTCTCGCGCGAAGCCGTGTCCGCCGCGCCCAACCTATGGTGGCAGCGCCATCTGGATCTGCTGAAAGACCCCCAGGTTCGCCGTGAGCTTGCGCGGCTGCGGCGCTCCAACGCCGACGAAAACGCCCCGCATTCAAACAACGTCCACCGCTTGCCAACCGGCCGCTGGACTACCGCCGCGCTCGCCGCCATCGTCTGCCACAACATGATGGATCTGCAATCGCAAGCCTCGCTGATGCTCTGGCAGTGGAACGCCACCTCCACTTGGCTATCCCCCGGCGGGAGTTGACGCCCGGAATAGGGATGTCATAGACGCTCCGCAATCGCAGCGCAGCGCGCGAACAGGGGTTGCCTGCATCCGATCGAAATTCTATAGGGGCGTCCAACTACGACTTCGAACTCAAAAAGCAGAAATACTTTCAAAGCGGCGGCGTTGCCACGTTCGCCTTGACATCGCAGGTTCTTGTCGAATCCGAATGGACGCCGGCCGTCTTGGAACGTCGCCAAGAAAACTTGATTGACCGAATGACGAAAGTATGGCGGTTGGACTAGCGCGCGCTTAATCCATATCAGTGGGCAATCAACCCGCTATGGATGAGCCGCGCGCAACAGAGCTAGGCGCTTGGCATCAAACGGCAATCCCCCGCAATCGCCCGCCGCCGCTCACGCAAGCCCGCAGCCCATGCCCCCGCCTATGCGTCAATCCCCGGCGCAGGAAAGCGCATGCACAGATCGAGCGCTTCGCCGCGAACACGGCGCTTCACCGCATCGCTGTCTATGTCCGCAAGCGTATCCAGGATTAGCCTGCCTATCTTGCGCGCCTCACCGGCTCCCATCCCGCGGCTTGTGATGGACGGCGTCCCCAAGCGCATGCCGCTGGCGGTGCGCGGCGGCTTTTCGTCGTATGGAATGGCGTTGCGGTTCACCACGATGTTCGCTTCGCCCAGCGCCTCTTCGGCTTGCCGCCCGGTGATGCCCATCGGCGTCAAGTCCACAAGAACGATGTGATTGTCCGTGCCGCCGGACACCAGCCGCAAGCCGCCCGCCTGAAGCTCATCGGCGAGCGCCACGGCGTTGGCGCGTATCTGTTTCTGATACTCCGCGAACTCAGGCGTCATCGCTTCGCCGAACGCCACCGCCTTCGCCGCGATGATATGCTCCAGAGGCCCGCCCTGCATATTGGGAAACACCGCGCTGTTCACCGCGCGCCGATGCGCTTCGTCGCACAAAATCATCCCGCCGCGCGGGCCGCGCAGCGTCTTGTGCGTGGTGGTGGTTACAATCTCGGCAAGCGGCACCGGCGATGGATGTTCGTCCGCCGCCACAAGCCCCGCGATATGCGCCATATCCACCATCAGCTTTGCGCCCACTTCGTCCGCTATGCCGCGAAAGCGCGGGAAGTCTATTATGCGCGTGTAGGCGCTCGCCCCCGTAACGATGAGCTTGGGGCGGCGCTCTTTCGCAAGCCGCTCCACTTCGTCATAGTCTATCGTTTCCAATTCGCGGTCAACGCCGTATGACACCACATCGTAGAGTTTGGCGGAGAAGTTGACCGACGCGCCGTGCGTCAGATGCCCGCCTTGGTCTAGGCTCATGCCCATAATCGTATCGCCCGGACTGATAGTAGCAAAGTACGCCGCCATATTCGCCTGCGCGCCGCTGTGGGGCTGCACATTGGCGTGCTCCGCGCGGAACAGCGCCTTAGCGCGGCTGATGGCGAGGCTTTCGGCGACGTCCACGAACTCGCAGCCGCCGTAGTAGCGCCGCCGCGGGTAGCCTTCGGCGTACTTGTTCGTGAACACCGAACCCTGCGCCTCCAGCACCGCGTCGCTGGCGAAGTTTTCGGATGCGATGAGATTTATATTCGTGCGCTGACGCTCAATTTCGTCCTGTATCGCGCGCCCAATCTCCGGATCTTGCTGCATCAGTGTACTCAATTGGCGCTCCTTTGCGAACTATGCGTATCTTGGCGGACGGGCAGGCCGCGGTTGGCAGTGGATTTGTGGGCAAGTTGGCTATCTAATCAATCTATCATACGCAAAGCGCTTCACAACTCTTCGTATTTTCCCGCGCGAAAATCGGCAAGCGCTTGGTCGGCAAGCGCGTCAAGCCTTCCCGCATTGACGTCGCCCTCGAACTGCTCGTCCCATATCTTTGCGTCAAAATCCTCATACCAGCTTCTGAAGCTAACCAGATCGTTCGCCGAGAGTTGCGCAACCGCTTCCTGAATGTCCTTGACTGCCGGTTTCATTTTGACGCCCTTCCCTGTATTGGTTGTACTGACTGCGCCTTTTCGCGCAACCGCTTGCGGCGCGCGACGCATTAGCGCTACCCAGCGCTCGGCTCGATCACGCCGTAGTCGCCGTCGCCGCGCCGATACACCACGCTGTATTCGTCTATATCCGAATTGCGGAACAGGAAGAAGTTGTGGTCTAGCAGCTCCATTTCCATTATAGCCTCATCCGTGGTCATCGGCTTCATCGCGAACCGCTTTACGCGCACAAGCCTGCCCAGCTCATCCGCCGCCTCGTCGGGCTCATCATCGTCGTCCCGTTCATACAGCAGCGCGTCGGCATCCTCGCGCAGCGCCTGACTGCGCGCCGACCTGCGCGCCTGCGCCGTTCTGTATGCCCTGCCCTTGTAGCGCCGGATCTGCTTCGCCATCACATCCGCAACGGCGTCCACCGCCGCAAACAACGTCGGACCGCTTTCCTGCCCGCGCAAAGTAGCGCCGCTCGCGCTGATGGTCATCTGAACCACGAACCTATCCGTCTGAGAGCGCGCCGCCGTGCGCGAAATCTCGAACTTTGCGCTCACATCCTCCCGCAAGCGCCGCTCCAAGCGCGCAACCTTCTTCTGAATGTACTCTTCGGAGCGCGCGCTCAGCTTCATATTCCTGGAGAAAATCTGCGTATCCATAAAGGTTAACTCCACTTCATTCTTGCGTATCCGCAGAACCTTGATCCTTGATCCTTTGCGGGGGCTATATTGTAGGGGCTATCAAGCCCGCCTTTCAAGTGGCGCTCCGACTTGGCATTCCTATCCTTATATTATATTTAATGCCGTTACTCAACTATGCGAATACCGAATTCGCGCGTGTTGGCGCAGATGGGCGCAGGGTGTACAATCACAATCGGCGTAAGCGGCAATGCAAGTGGCGCAATTGAGATTTCGCAGCGGACGATACGATGAGGTGATGAGATGCTGGACTTGCTAATCAGAAACGGGCTTATCATCGATGGCACGGGCAACCCCGGCTACTACGGCGCTGTGGGCGTTGAGGGCGACGTTGTGCGCCTGTTTCGCGGCGATCTGAGCGGCGTTGAAGCGGCGCGCGAGATAGACGCCGCCGAGCATGTGGTATGCCCCGGCTTCATCGATATGCACTCGCACGGCGGGCTTGTCATCCTATCCGAACCCGAACACCTGCCCAAGGTGCGGCAGGGAATCACCACCGAACTCATTGGCGTTGACGGCAACTCATACGCCCCGTTTCATAGCCACGACGACTTCCTTGACTTTGTGGCGCTGAACTCCGGGCTTGACGGCAACCCGCCGCTGCCGGGCAGATGGTCGACCGTGGAGCAGTATCTAGCGCTGTTCGACAGAAAGACGGCGGTCAACATCGCCTACATACTGGGCAATTCGCCGGTTCGGATTAACGCCGTGGGCTGGGACGACCGCCCCGCTACCGCCGCTGAGACCGCGAATATGCGCGCCATCATCCGCGAGGCGATGGAAGAGGGCGCAGTGGGCTTGTCCACCGGGCTTGATTACCCGCCGGGCGGCTACGCAAGCACGGACGAACTCGTGGATCTGTGCGAATATGTGGCAGACCTGGGCGGCTTCTACCATACGCATGTGCGCTATCGGCTGGGCGACCGCTACATGGATCCGTTTCGCGAAGCGCTTGAGATTGGCGACCGCAGCGGCATTCCGGTTCACATAACGCACTTCTATCAGCGCGTCCCCAGCGCGGGCGGCGGACACGGGCTTATCGGGATGGTGGAAGACGCCGCCGCGTCCGGACAGGATGTTACCTTCGATAGTTACCCCTATGTGTTTGGCAGCACGCGGCTGTTGATTATGGTGCCGGACTGGGCGCACAACGGCGGCGTTGGGCGGCTCAAAGATGCGCTCGCGTCCGAAGACGCCCGCAAGCGCCTGCGCCAAGAGATGCAGCCGCGCGGCCCATCGTGGGACAATGTATGGCTCACATACTTCAAGCGCCCGCACAACCACAAGTACGAAGGGCTGTCCGTAGAGGCGGTTGCGGCGCTGCGAAACCAGCATCCGGTCGACGCGATATGCGATCTGCTGCTGGAGGAAGATCTGCAAACCTGCTATGTATCCGACGGCGCAAACGGCAACACGCTGCCCGCATTCGTGGCGCATCCGCTGTCCATGGTGGGCAGCGACGCCGTGCTGCTGGGCGATTTCCCAAGCCCGCGCACCTACGGCTGCTTCCCCGTCATATTGGCGGAGTATGTGCGCGAAGAAAACCAGATGTCCCTGCCGGAAGCGATACGCAAGATGACGTCGTTCCCGGCGCAGCGTCTTGGACTTGCCGACCGCGGCATACTGCGCGACGGAATGAAGGCCGACGTCACCGTGTTTCACCCCAAGAATGTGAAGGCGCCCGCCACGCGCACGCAGCCCAAGCAGTTCCCGATAGGAATAGAGCATGTCATCGTGAACGGCAGCATAGTGGTCGACGGCGGCGAACACACCGGCGCGCTGCCCGGCCGCGCGCTGCGCCGATAGCCTGCGCCGCCAATCGGGACGGATTGCGCTATGACACAGCAACGCCTGCCGCTCCAAGACACGCTGCGAAGCTTGCCGCCTGAGTGGGCGCAAGGCCCGCTGCCCGCCGTGAACGCCGCCCTGCAAGCGTCCGACAGGAAAATCGTAGCGCTGGACGACGATGTGATGGGAACGCAGAGCGTCCATGACATCGCCGTGCTGATGGACTGGTCAATAGATGCTATAAGCGCCGAGTTGGCGCGCGAGCAGCGGGCGTTCTTCATCGTAACGAATGCGCGCAGCATGCCCGAATCGCAGGCGCAGGCGGTCAACGCATTCATAGCGCGCAACCTGACAGAGGCGGCGCAGCGAATAGGCGTTGATTTCACCGTGGTAAGCCGCCTAGACTCCACGTTGCGCGGACATTTCCCCGCTGAGATGCTGGCGCTTCAGAACGGCTTGGCGTACAAGCCCCACGCCTGGATTATCGCGCCGCTGTTCTTGGAAGGCGGCCGCTACACAATCGGGGATACGCAGTATGTATCGGATGGCGAATATCTCACGCCGGTGGGCGATACCGAATTCGCGCGCGATGCGGCGTTTGCGTTCAAGGCGTCGGACTTGCGCCAATGGGTTGAAGAGAAGACGGCGGGCGCAGTGTCCGCCGCCGATGTGGCGAGCGTGTCCATCGAGGATTTGCGGCTTGGCGGCCCGCCGCAGGTTGCCGCGCGGCTATCCGAAATCCCGCAAGGCGGCGTGTGCGTGGTGAACGGCGCAAGCAACCGCGATATGGAAGTGTTCATGCAGGGATTGCTGGCGGTGGAAGCCGACGGCAGGCGTTTCCTGTTCCGCGCTGCCGCATCGTTCATCAGGGCGCTGCTGGGGCAATCGGAGCGCGCGTTGCTTACGCCGTCGGAGATGGGCGCAGACGGCAAGAGTGGCACTCTTATCGTGGTGGGATCGCACGTCCCCCGCACAACGCGGCAGCTCAACCATCTGCTTGCCAACGCCAACGTACACGGCATACAAGCCGATGTTGGCAGACTGCTTGCGGCGAATATGCGTGCGTCGGAAATCAATCGTGTTGCGCGTGCCGCCGAAGCCCGCATCCGCGCGGGCGAACACTCCGTTGTACATACATCCCGCGCGCTAGTCGAAGGGCGCAGCGCAGACCACAGCCTCGCTATCGGGCATCAAATATCGCAGGCGCTGGCGGAAGCGGTTGCCGCAATCGGCGTCAGACCGCGCTATATGCTGGTCAAGGGCGGCGCTACATCCGCCGACATCGCAAGCAAGGCGCTGAATGTTCGGCGCGCATGGTCGCCGGGGCAGGCGGCGGCGGGCATCCCCGTATGGCTGCTGGGCGATGAGACGCTGCATCCGGGAATGCCCTGCATCATCTTCCCCGGCAACGTGGGCGCTGACGATGCGCTCACAACGTTGGTAGCGCGAATGGATGGCGCATGAAACCCCAACCCGCGCGCCGCCGCGATCGCCGCAACCCCACGCCCAAGCCAAGCCGAACCCCAAACGCGCGCGGGGACGCGCAACCCGTCCCATCGCAGCGCTACGAAGTCGAAACAATCGTCGGCTTGGAAGAGTTCGCGCGGCGCGAGATACGTCAGCGGCTTAAAAAGCAAGCGCGCATCGCCGAAAATCAGCCGCTTGCGGGACGCATCGCGCTGAGTTTCGACGGCGCTATGCGGCGCTTTGACGCGCTGAGAACGACGGCGGCAGTTCACAGAGTAGAGACTTTCGCCGTGCCGCGCCCGCGCGCATTGCTTGGACATCAGCACCTAACGCGCTTGCTGACGGCGGTTCGCGCTGTGATGAACGCGCGCCCCGCCGGGAGTTTTCGCACGTTCCGCATTGCCGCGGCAGGCGCAGGTTCGGCGGTGTTCGCGCGGCTGCGTCAGGAAATCGCGGCGGCAACCTTGCTCGAAGCCACCGATGCGGCGGCGCATTTGCATATCGCGGTTCGGCGCGCGCCCGACGATCCGATCGGATGGCAGGCACTCATACGCGCCGCTGCAATGCCGATGTCAGCGCGCCGCTGGCGAGTATGCGATATGCCGGGCGCGCTCAACGCCAACATCGCCGCCGCTATGGTTTCGCTGGCGCATGGAGGCACGACGGAACGAATGCTGAATGTGTGCTGCGGCTCCGGCACGCTGATGATAGAACGGCTGGGGATGGGACGCGCCGCATCCGTAACGGGCGTGGATATAAGCGCCGACGCGCTGCAATGCGCCGCCGCCAATCTGCGCGCGGCGGGACATCGCTCATCGGTAACGTTACTGCGTGGGGACTGCGGCGCGTTGCCGCTGCGAACCGCATCCGTGAGCGCCATCACCGCAGACCTGCCCTATGGAATGCTAAGCGGCGGCAACATATCGGAGTTGTATCGCGCTGCGCTGACTGAGAGCGCCCGCGTTGCCGCCCCGAATGCCTCGTTAGTCCTGATAACCACGCGCCGCCGCGATCTGCTCGCCGCGCTGGACGACGTGCGCTGCTGGCGGATGCTCGAGTCGATTCCGCTCAGCATCCCGTACCGCAGCGGCTACATCAAGCCGCAAATCTATCGGTTGCAACGGCTGCAGAGCTAGACGGTTCAGTAAGGCGCTTAAAATATCCCAACCCTGTGTTATAGTTAGTGGATAGCGGGGCGCAATCATCGTGATTGACGCGGCTGCGGGATGTACCCGTTGCGCGCAAAGTACGCTCTTTACGGAGGCAAGAAATGGCTACCGAACCCAACGAAAGCATACAGAACGGCGAAAGGCGGTTGAGTCGTCTCGAAGGCGTTTGGGAGGGCGCATCCGGCAACTTCGCCACAAAAGCGGATGTGCTTGAGGCCAAGGCTGAAGTCATACAGGACAACGCAAGCACTAAAGACGAACTCAATCAAAAGATTGATGGCGTAAAAGCCGATGTTGCGGAGATTAAGACTACGCTGCGTCTGCTGTTCATATTCGTTCCCGTCATGCTTGCCGTGTTCGGCTTCGTGTTGCGCCTACTGCCGTAGCGCGCAACCGGGGCGACGATACTTTCGGCAATAGTGGAAGTGAACCGCAGTGAAACAACTTACGCTACAACCGATACGCAGCGTGAACGGCGAAATTAGCCTGCCCGGCTCCAAGAGCATGTCCAACCGCGTGTTGCTGCTTGCGGCGCTGGCGCATGGCGCTACCGAAGTTCGCAACCTGCTGGCAAGCGACGACACCACCCATATGTTGAACGCGCTGCGAACTTTGGGCGCGGGCGTTGCGCTGTCCGACGACGGCGCGCGCTGCCAAGTCACCGGCTTGGGCGGCGCATTCCCGGCGGGCGAAGCCACGCTGTTTATGGGCAATTCGGGAACCACGATGCGCTCGCTCTGCGCCGCGCTCTGCGCCGGCAGCGGACGCTACACGCTCACGGGCGAGCCTCGCATGCTGGAGCGCCCGATTGGCGACCTAGTGGACGCGCTGCGGCAGGTCGGCGCGCGGATAGAGTACGCCGGCGCCGAGGGATACCCGCCGCTCCGCATTGACGCGCGCGGGCTTGCGGGAGGCAGCGTCCGCATCCGCGGCAGCATATCCAGCCAATACCTGACTGGCATGCTGATGGCGGCGCCGATGTCGATTGCGCCGCTGACAATAGAAGTTGAAGGCGAACTGGTATCCAAGCCCTACATCGATATGACCATAGACGTTATGCGGCGCTTCGGCGTTGAGGTGGAACGCAGTGGCTACAAGCGCTTTCGGCTGCCGGGCGGCCAGCGCTACGAATCGCCGGGCAGCATACTGGTAGAAGGCGACGCATCCTCTGCGTCATATTTCCTATCGGCGGCGGCGATTAGCGGCGGCGCTGTGCGCGTCAACGGCGTGGGCGGCGACAGCATTCAGGGCGATATAGCGCACGCCGACGTGCTGCGGGATATGGGCGCGATTGTGTCGCGCGGCTCGGACTGGATCGAGGTTTCGCGCGGCGATCTGACGGGCATAGACGCCGACCTAAACCATATGCCCGACGCCGCAATGACGGTCGCAGTAACCGCGCTGTTCGCCAAGGGCGAAACGACCATTCGCAATATCCACAACTGGCGCGTCAAAGAGACCGACAGGCTGGCCGCAATGGCTACTGAGCTCCGCAAGGTGGGCGCAGATGTGGTCGAAGGCGCGGACTACATTCGAATCGCGCCGCCCGCTCAGATCCGCCAAGCCACCATAGACACCTACGACGACCACAGAATTGCGATGTGCTTTTCGCTGGCGGCGCTGGGCGGCGCAAGCATCACCATCAACGACCCGGACACCGTCTCCAAGACATTCCCTGACTACTTTGAGCGGCTGCAGCAGATTTGCCAGGTGTAGGCTTGGCGCTTCACTTCACTTCCTATTATTCCCCAATTCGCGGTTCTGCTTTCCCTACCCATTAAAATGCCCAAGCGCGCGCTTATGGACACTTGCGGCGCATCGCTATCGCCGCACCATCGCGGTGGACGCTAGGGCGACCAAGCCGGCGATAACGGCTATCCCGATGAATATGGCGATGGTCAGGGGCGATGCGCCGTCATCCGACGAAGTTTCGTCGATAGCGGCAACAGGGGCGGGCGCAATCTGCGGCGACGCGGCGCTGGGCGGCGACGGCGTTGCGGCAATCACAATGCGAACTATCGGCGCAGTAGCCTCTGCGGTCGGGACGACTATCGTGTGAGTAGGCGGCAGCGGCGTGGGCGTCGCCGGTTTCGCCGATAGCGCTATTGCGGATTGTAGCCCCGGAGTTGCCGTCGGCGTGGGGGTTGCCGTCGAGGACGGCGCAATCGTTGGGGACGCAGTGGGCGTAGCCGTCGGCGTCGATGAGGACGCGGGCGTATGCGTCGCCGTGGGCGCTGGGGTAGGCGTCGGGGTGAGCGTCGCAGATGCCGTTGGCGTGTGAGTTGGCGTAGGCGGTAACGGCGTAGCGGTGGCGGTAGCCGTCGGCGTGGGCGTTGCGGTTGCGGTGGATGTGGGCGTGGGCGTAGGTGTGCGGGTGCGCGTGGGCGTCTGCGTTGCCGTGAATGTGGGCGTCCAACTCGGCGTAGGCGTGAGCGTCGCCGTGAATGTAGGCGTTATGGTCGGCGTTGGATATGCGATAGAGAACGAAGCCGGGCGGCTGTTCAGAAGCGCCGTAGCATCCACAAGTTTGACCGAAACCCGACCAGTGTAGCTTCCGCCCGAAGGCTTTTCGTCGTCGGGCGTCCAAAGCGCTTGATATGTGATAGACGCGCCCGACGCAACACTCTTGTACACGCGAAGCCGCGGATTTTCCACCGAGTTGAACAGAACGCCGCCAGTCAGTATGCCCGGAACGCCGCTTTGCCTCGATATGTCGAAGCGGCCTTCCCGTAACGGCAGCGTCGCCCTGAAACTTTGCGGCCCGATTACCGTGAGCCTAACGCTCTCGATATCGGCGCGCTCCTTATCGATGAATCTAAGGCGCGCCTCGAACTTGACCGACCGCCCATATTCGTGATGCGCAAACTTGGTTTCCAACCGAACATCAGACGAATCTACGAGGCTGTACGCTACCTTGTCCTTCACAAAGAAGTTCACGCAGACCGCCGCCAAAAGCGCCAGCAACACAAGCAGACCATTAGCTTTACTCATCCATTACCGCATCCTACTGCGTCCTGATAGAGACGGATCCGTTCTTGCATCCGTTGCAAAGCTACGCCCGTCCAGCGTAGTCAATAGCGCCCAACTTTACATAATAGACGGCGGCAAGTCAACAAGCGGCTGAGACGAGGGTTTTAACGCAAAGGCGCAAGAGGCGCAAAGGGTATTGTTGGGCATCCTAGCGTTGTTTGGGGACGCAGAGGCGCAAAGGGGGTTTGTAAAGAATAAATCCGATACGCACATCAAAGCATATGCGCTTTGATTGTTGTTGCAACTAATTGCAATTGCGGGTTTTGTGTGATAGATTTATGGCAGAAAAGCCCATATGGATCCGATGGATCCGACGGATCTATATGGACGCGCGGCAAGATATGAGATTAGCGGAGGGTCCGGGATGACCTTGAATAATTTGGGGTTGCCGATTGCGGATTGGAGCGGGGCGCTGCCGCTGCATGCGCCGGACGGGTTTTTCAGTCTGCCCGTATCGGCGGCGGGCTATGCGCTGGCGGCGGCGGCTGTCGGGTTTGCGATATACCGCGCGAACCGCAGTCTGAACGAGCGCATCGTGCCGATGATGGGCGTTATGGCGGCGTTCATATTCGCGGCGCAGATGCTCAATTTCCCGGTTGCGGGCGGCACATCCGGCCACCTAATAGGCGGGGCGCTTGCGGCAATCATACTCGGGCCGTGGGCGGCGATACTGGTGATGACGGCGGTTGTGGGGCTGCAGGCGCTGCTGTTCCAAGACGGCGGCTTGCTGGTGATGGGCGTCAATCTGCTGAATATGTCCATAGTCAGCGTGCTTGCGGGCTACGGGACATATTGGGTTTCGCAGCGCTTGGGCGGCGGCGGCTACACCAGCCTAATGGCAGGCGGTTTCGCGGCGGCGTGGGTTTCGGTGGTGGCGTCATCGGCTACCACGGCGGTGGCGCTTTCGCTGTCCGGCACATCGCCGCTTGCGGTTGCGCTGCCCGCGATACTGGGCTTTCATATGCTCATCGGCATAGGCGAGGGGCTGATAACCGTGTTCGCGCTGTCGTTCATCCGCCAAGCGCGGCCGCAGCTGCTGGGCGCGCGGCCGAATGCGGGCGCCGACGCCGTGGTTGCGTCTGCCGACGACGGCGGGCGCGGCAGGACGGCGCTGCGGGGCGCTCGGCTATGGGCGGCGGGCTATGTGATTGCGATAGCGCTGGTTATGCTTGCGCCGTTTGCGTCCGGATCGCCGGACGGCTTGGAGCGCGTGGCAGAAGACAGCGGCTTTATGAGCGCCGCACTCAGCGCGCCGTACTCCATCATAAGCGATTACCAACTGCCCGGCGTGCAGAACGAAGCGGTCGCCACGGCGCTTGCGGGCGTGGTGGGCGTAACCGTGGTGTATCTGCTGGTGGCGGGTTGCGCCTACCTGCTGCATCGGCGGCGGACGGGCGAGCTGCAGGGGCAGCCGTAGATGTCCACGCCGTCGGGGTTTCTGAACCGCTACCTTGAAGGCGAAAGTTGGCTTCACAAAGCGGACGAGCGCGTGAAACTGATAACGGCGCTGGGCTTCATATTCGCGCTGGCGTCCATACCGCCGGGCAAGTGGCTTGCATTCGGCGCTATGCTGGCGCTGGTATGGCTTGCGGCGGGCGTCAGCGGCGTGGGCTTGTTGCGCGTGTTGCTGCGGTCGCTGGTGGCGCTGCCGTTTGTGGTGATTGCGCTGCCGACCGTGTTCACGCGCGCGGGCATGCCGCTGTTTGAGATCGACTTGGCGCTGTTCACCGCCGCCGCGACGCGCGAAGGCTTGGAGTTTTTCGCGAGCGTGCTGCTGAAGTCGTGGGGTTCGGTTACGGCGGCGGTGGTATTGACCGCCACAACGCCGGCGCTGCGTCTTCTTGAGGCGTTGCGCGCGCTGCGAATGCCCGCAATTCTGGTTGCGATTGTGATGCTGATGTATCGCTACCTGTTCGTGCTGGTTGACGAAGCGCAACGAATGATGCGCGCGCGGGCGGCTCGCAGCGCGGCGGTGGGGCGCAAGAGCGGCGGAACGCTGATATGGCGCGCAAAATCGGCGGGCGGCATGGCGGGATCGCTGTTCATACGCACGCTCGACCGCAGCGAGCGCATCTATATGGCGATGCTTGCGCGCGGATACGACGGCAGTCTGCGAATGCGAAACGCGCCGCCGCTGGGAATGCGCGGGATGGCACCGCCGGCGTGCGCGCTGTGCGTGTTCGCCGCCATAGCGGTTGCCGCGCGGCTGGCGGACTGAACGGCGATGAATGGCGGCGGCATAGACACCGACGCGGCGGCGATAGATGTGCGCTCGCTGGAGTTCGCCTATCCGGACGGACGCGTTGCGCTGCGCGGCGTGGATATGCGAATCGAGCGCGGCGAAAAGGTAGCCATACTTGGGCCGAACGGGGCGGGCAAATCCACGCTGCTGCTACACCTAAACGGCCTGCTGCACGGCGGCGGCGGCGAAGTGCGGATTATGGGGCGGCATGTGCGCGAAGACGATAAGCGCGCGCTGCAAGAGGTGCGGGCGCTAGTGGGCGTGGTGTTCCAAGACCCGGACGATCAGCTCTTCTCCCCAAGCGTCTATGAGGATGTGGCGTTCGGCCCAGTCTATATGGGCTTGCCGCCGGATGAGGTTGAACGGCGGGTGAAAGAGGCGCTGGCGCAGGTGGGCTTGGACGATTACGGCGATAGGATGCCGTTTCACCTGAGCGGCGGCGAAAAGAAGCGCGCCGCTATTGCCACGGTGCTGTCTATGCGGCCCGCGGCGCTGGCGCTGGATGAGCCGTCGGCGGGACTGGATCCGCGCGCGCGCCGCGGCCTGATACGGCTGCTGGACGGATTAGAGCAGACGATTGTCGCCACCACGCACGATTTGCATATGGTCAGAGAGATATTCCCGCGCTCAATCGTGATGGACGGCGGGCAGGTGGTCGCCGACGCCGCCACGCGCGATATTCTGGCAGACGCCGCGCTGCTGGACAAGCACGGGCTTGAGATGCCGTAAGCGAATAGGCGGGCGGCGGCGGGAAACGCAAACGGGCGGCTATCTACCAGGATTGCCGCGCGGCCGGCCGCCACTGCGTTAGTGCGGGCATCGCGCTGGGATGATGCGTTTGCATACCTATTATCCCGTTGCCGCTGCGCGAATGCGGGCATTGCGGCGGCGCTCCGACGACAGCCGCCGCGCTCCAAGTCTCGCTACCACTGCACGAACATCGGCATTACCACATGCACATAGTTATCGTCTTCGCTGGGATTCGGCTTGATGACGCCGGGGCTTGAGGGTGATGTAACCTCAAGCGCCACTTCGCCGCCGGCAAGCACATCCAGCACGTCGGTGAGATACTTGGAGTTGAAGGCGATTTTGGCGTCTTCGCCCTCGATGTTGGCGAGAACATCGCCTTGGCTGTCCCCGACCTCTTCGGCGCGCGCCGAGACGTTCATGCGGCTGGGCTTTTTCTCTTCATCTTCGGGGTCGGCGTTGGCGATTTGCAGGCGGATGATGCCGCTGCCGTCGCGCGCGAATATGGATGCGCTTCGGGTGGCGCCCATAAAGGCGGACGCGCGAGTAACGGCGCGGGTGGTGTGGCTCTGCGGTATGAGCTGAGCGTAGTCCGGGAAGCTTCCGCTTATGAGCGACGAGAATATCTCCACTTCATCCAGTTTGAAGAGCACTTGGTTATTGGAAGTGGTAACCGTGAACTCCACGGAAGACTCTTGACTGCCGAGCAGCCTGCTGATTTCGTTGAGCGTGCGCGCCGGTATGAGAAAGTCGACGTCTTCGCTGACCGGTTCGGAGAGTTTGCCCTTGAACACCGCGAGCCGAAAGCCGTCTGCGGCCGCGAATGTGAAGTCGTCGGAGCTGATTTCGGTCTTGACGCCGGTAAGCACCGGGCGCGAGTCCTCGACTGCGGCGGCGAATGCGACGTGCCTTATGGCTTCCCGCAAGACCTCCGGCTCTATCTTGCAGACAACGCCGTCGTCCACCGTGGGAATGGGCGGGAAGTCGTCAGCGGCCGCGCCGCTGATGTTGGAGTCGAAGGGGGTGCACTTGATATTCACCCCGATGGGCTGCTCCGTGATCGCGAGGTCGACGCGCTCATCGGGCAGCGTGCCGATGAATTCGGACAGCAACCGCGCCGGAACGGTGATAGCGCCTTCTTCCTGAACCTGCGCGCCTATCCAAGTGGTCATGGCAACTTCCAGGTTCGTTGCCGAAAGCTTGAGCATAGACTGTTCGGTGGTGAGAAGGACATTCTGGGTTATGGGCAGGGTTGTGCGGCTGGGAACGGCTCTCGTTACGATGGAAAGCGCTTGCGCGAAGTTTTCTTGTAGGCAGGATAGCCTCATTGCCTCAGTCCTCCAAATATCCGTTGTGTGAATGTGAAAATGTGTATTAGTAGGCAATGTTACGCCGTATGCAACGGCTTTTTCTAGCGAAAAATGGTTGCTTGAAAGCGAAAATATAGCAAAAAAGACGCTCCCGAGGCTAAACGGGAGCGTATCGGGGCTTGCGTAGGGGCGGGCCGCTATTGGACGGTGATTGTGCCAACCATTCCCTGTTGTATATGTGGGATGCAGAGAAGTTCGTATGTGCCGGCCTCGTTGAAGGTGAAGGTAAAGGTGTGGAGATCGCCCGCGTCGACTTCCTCTAAGATGTCGAGCTCTTCCACTTCGAATGTGTGGTATTCGGTTTCGGATAGCAAGGTGAAGGTAACGGTTTCGCCCACGCTGAAGGTCATGTCGGCGGGGTCGAATTTGTATTCGCCGCTGCCGCCTATGTCTTCCATGTTGACCGTGAAGGGCGTGCCGCCGGCCGCTTGTCCGGATGCTGAAGTGTCGGGGGTTGGAACGGCGACGGTAGGCGCCGGAGGCGGGGGCGACGGCGACATGCGCGGGGGAGTGGTGGGATAGGGGGCAACCAGGGCGGACGCCGCGGGCGTTCCGCCGCCGCAAGCCATTGCCGCAAGCGTCGTGATAACGCTCAGTATCGCCAAGGCTAACAGTATTCTCTTCACCGATGCTGCCTCCTGGTGTTGCCTCGCCGCCTATCCGCATATTGGCGGTTAGTGAACAATTTCACTTTATCATTAGGCGATTTTGCAAGTCAATAATTTAGGAAGGTATTCTTAGTGGTGAGTGGTATTGAGTTTGAGCTTGGCGCAGAAGACTAGCGCAAGCAGATTCACCAGCATCTCAATGCTCTTTGTGTAGCCCTTCGTCCGACGAACCAGCCTGTTCAATTTGCCGCGCAGCATCGAATGCAACCCCTCGTTCCAGTTCACCGCGCCGTATTTCCCAACCACATGCTTGTTGACCGGCAGCGCCCCATACACTCCGTAAGCGTCTGTCTCGTAGCGCTCCGCGTCCGGCAGCCGCTCCAACAACCGCAAGAATGTGGCTTCATCCCTGCCGCCCACCTCAAAGTCCATCCACCTGCTACCGTCGCGCTCTTCCACCACCGCCGTCCATACCCACAGGTCGTTGCGCTTTTCTTCTTTTCTAGCGCCCAAATATGTCCACATTTCGTCAAGCGCTATCGTTGACGCAACGATTGTCGCTACTCTGCCGCTTGTGCGCCACGCGCTTATTGCGCGCATCCGTTCAAGCGCTATCGCCCCCTTTTTTGATCCAACCGCTCACCGATGTAGCGCTTGCCCCCACTACGCGCGCCGCCGCAGATATGCTCGCGCCCTCTACACACATCTGAACCGCTTGCCGCTTGGTCTGCTCCGGGAAGCGCGGCCGCGCTGCGTCCGCCGTGTGCTTCCGCTTGCAATCTCCGCACTTGTACACTTGCCTGCCGCGTGTGTGTCCGTCTTTGGGCATCCAATTGGAGCCGCAGTGTCGACATCTGATGTCGGGCCGATATGACCGCTCGCGCGCCATAGATCGCCTCCTAGATAGTAGTGGTCTGAGCGCCATTATATCTAATACCACTCGATTTTGTGAATACCATTTAGGAATGGCGGCATTCTTGCCCCATAGTGGTATTGAGTTTCGGCTTATGCGTAAACGCCGGAGCAAGCAAATTCACTGGCATATCCACGCTCTTAGCGCATCTCTTTGTCCGATGCGCCAAGCGGTTCAATTGGATACCATTGGACACCATTGTTTCTAATGCGTCTCAACTTTGAGAACGCCGCTCGCCTTTCGGCTTAACCCGCGCATAAACATTCGGCAACCGTATAGCGCATAACGCCTTTAAGCGCTATCATCGGAACACAAGCAAATCAAAGGAGTGTGAACAATGGACATTGGCGCAATCGGGCTGCTAGGGGCGGTTACCGTGTTTATGGTGCTGATAGTGGTTCTGCTGAATAGGCGAATCGACGATCTCAAAGGCGATATAAACGCGCTTCAAGACGGTCAGAAATCACTTCAGGATGGACAGGTTAAGCTAATAGCGTCAGTGGCGTGGCTGATGGCTAAGGCCGGGGCGACGCCCGACGAGGTGGCGAGCCTATACCAGGACCCGCAATCCGACGACGACTAGCGGCGCAGGATGCGCATTTTCGCCGACGGTTGTTCCCGATTCGGCGTATCGCTATATCGCTATGCTATTAGGGATATGAAATGATGGGTGGGGAAATCGCATTTTCAGCAAAGCAAGCAAGGCATACATATACATAAGGAGAGATTAGGCGTATGAGTTCAAACGGCAAGGCGGCTATCGTTACGGGCGGCGGTTCGGGGATCGGCAGGCAGAGCGCGCTGGCGCTGGCGCGCGAAGGCTATTCGGTCGCTATCGGCGGCAGGCGCATGGAAGCGCTGCAAGAGACTATCGCGCTGGCAGGCGACGACGGCGCGCGCATGCTTGCGGTCGCCACCGATGTCACGGACGTGGAGTCCATCCGCAACCTGTTCGCAAAGACCAAAGACGCTTTCGGCAGACTTGATGTGCTTTTCAACAACGCCGGCATCGGCGCCCCCCGCGTCCCGCTGGAGGATCTGCCCGTCGAAAATTGGAAGGTGGTCGTGGACACCAACCTGACCGGCTCGTTCATATGCACGCAAGAGGCGTTCAAAATTATGAAGAGCCAGCAGCCGATGGGCGGGCGCATCATCAACAACGGCTCGCTTTCGGCTTATGTGCCGCGCCCCGATTCCATCGCCTACACCGCCACCAAGCACTCCATGACCGGCTTGACCAGGGCAACATCGCTCGACGGGCGCAAGTATGACATCGCCTGCGGGCAGATCGACATAGGCAACGCCGCAACCCCGATGACGGCGCGGATGAGCGGCGGCGTGCCGCAGGCGCACGGCGATGTTATGGTGGAGCCTACCTACGATGTGGAACACGCGGCGCAGGCGGTTGTGTTTATGGCGAACCTGCCGTTGGACACCAATGTGCAGTTCATCACGATAATGGCTACCAAGATGCCCTTTGTAGGCAGAGGGTAGCGCGGCGCGGAGGCAGAGCGATTTGCGTATTACGCGACGGCACGGATTGACCAAGCGGCAGGCGCGCGCCTGGGTGGACGAAAAGGGCGCTGAAATGCTGGCGCAGTTCGGGGACAGCGTATCGGACGCATCGCACCGCTGGAACGGCGATACGCTGGAGTTCGGCTTCACGGCAGGCGGGCTTATGGCGTTCAGCGGGACGTTGCGCGTCGACGAAACCGATCTTGCGCTTGATATGCCGTTCCCGCTGCTGGCAAGGGGCTTCGAAGGACGCGCGCGTGCTGAGCTCAATCGCTGGCTTGACGAAAACCTGCCCGCCGCCGAGTAGCCGCTTGGCCGCCATATGCCGCGCAGCGCCGTATCTCTGGACGCAGCGCGCCGCAAAGCGCTAACCTACCTTTCAATCGCAGCGACGGCAACGATAGGCGGAGGCAGTCCGTATGATTATCAGAGTGGAGCCCAAAGACTGGAATATGCACGCGGTAATAATGTTCTTCAAGAAAGAGCGGCCGCATACCGAAGACGCAGACATCCGCCGCTATCTCGATGAGCATCGGCTGCAACCGAAACGGCAGTATGACACAGAGCTTGAGGGCGAACCGTTTGAGGTAATGACATTCGGGGGCTGCTATCTTGGGCGGCATATGAGCGCGCTTGCGGACATACAGCGCGGCGTTGTGGAGCGCGAGCTGCTGGCGGAAGCGATACCGGCGCTGCTGACAAGCGGCCCCGACGCCCACGCCCGCGCGCTTGCCGCCGCGCTGACCGACGCTGAGATGCAGACGTACGCCGCCGCGCTAACCGATGCGCTGCATACGCCCGCCAATTTCGGCATAGACGCAAGCGGCGAACTTCAGGCGACGCCGGACGCCGCCGACGCGCAGGCGCGCTTTCTGGCGCTGACCGCGGACGCCGAATGCGGCGCTCAAACGCGATAACGAATTCGACAACTTAACTCACACATTACACACTACACGGGAGACGAAAGATGTATCTGATACGCAGGACATACAAGACAAAGCCAGGCGAAGCGGCCCGCGTGGCGAACCTGGTGCATAAGCAGGTTCAGATCTACCACGACGAGGGACACAGGGGCCCGTTCCGGGTGGCGTTCAACGGCGGCACCGTGCCAGGCGAGCCGAATGTGGTGATCCTGGAGTGGACGGACGAAGCCTTTCAGTCGCCGATGCGCGGCGGCAACAACATCCCCCCGGCGGCTAGGGAAGCGGGCGCAGCCTATCGTCCCTACATCGAAAGCACGCGCATAGAGTTCTGGGAGCTTCTGTCCCCGGACAAGATGCAGGATTAGCCTAAGCGTCGCATAGCAGCGCTTAACATAACGAGGATGGACAAGATTTGCGGGACGCTTGGATAGCCGCATCTTGTCCATCACCGTCGATGCTTGCGCTTTTCATACCCTTCATAACTACTGCCCATACTGCGGCGTAGGCAGGCGGCGGGTTTGGCGCAGTTCGGCGTGTAGCGCATCGTATTCGGCGCGATCCACGGGCAGGCGCACCGGCTTGGCGTGGCAGCCGGATAGCGTTATCGCCGCCACAAGCTCTTGGGAATGCAAGCCGTCTTCGCCGCTTACGGCGGGCGGGCGGTCTTCTATAATAGCGCGCGCAAAGTCGTCTATGGCGGGTATGTGCGTATTGCCCGGCGGCTCGAACTCGAAGACGGCTTCGGTGTGTGAAGGGCTTACGAATGCCGCCGTCTTGTCGTCGGCTATGAACTGTTGCGCAGGCATTTCCAGCGTTTGAAGCGTGATGCGCCAATCTTCCATAATGATTGCGCCGCGCTCGCCGTAGAGTTCTAGGCGTTGCTGGTTGGGAGCTTGCGCCGTGCTGCAGTGCAGCGTTGCGTGCATGCCGCCGGGGTAGCGGAGCAGCGCGCTGGCGTAGTCCTCAACCTCGATGCGATGCTTCAGCGTGGACAGCATGCCGAACACCGTGGACGGCATACCCGCAAGCCATTGGTATAAGTCGATGGCGTGGATGCCCTGATTCAACAGCGCGCCGCCGCCCTCGCTCTGCCAGCGGCCGCGCCAGTCTAGGCGGTCGTAGTAGTCTTGGGTGCGGAGCATAGCCGACGACATAGACGCGCGGTATATGTCTCCGATAGCGCCGCTGCTGACAAGTTCGCGCATCTTGGCGGCTTCGGGACGAAAGCGGTTGTTGAACAGAACGCCCAGTTTGACACCGGCGCTACTGCACGCCGCAATCATAGCGTCGGCATCGGAGGGCGTTACGCCCATGGGCTTTTCAGTCAGCACATGCTTGCCTGCGGCGGCGGCTTGCGCGGTGATGTCGCGATGCGATGGGTGCGGCGTGGCGATGATTATGCCGTCAACATCGGGATCGGCGAGCGCATCGTCTAGCGCTGGATAGGCGCGCACGCCGAGTTCGCGCGCCTGCCGCCGCAGCGCTTCTTGACGGCGGGCGTGTATTCCCACAAGCCGGCAGCTCGTCAGCGCGCTCATCGCCGCGATATGTACCCTGCCGATAATCCCAGTTGATCCTATGATCGCCAAGCCTGCTTTGTCCAATAGTCTGCTCCCATTTTAACGCAACTTAACGCAATAGTGTGTTTGGGTAGGATTTTAACGCAAAGACGCAGAGGCGCAAAGAGGTGAATGATAAAAGGGGGCGCAAAGAAATATCCCGCCGCTTGTGATAGAATTAGAATGATTAACAAGCGGTTGGCGGCGGGCGTGTGAGAACTAAGGAGGGCGCAATGGGAACCTCGGGCGGACTGGGGCAGATAATCATAGCGATATTCCTAGTGCTGGTGGGCGTGATTTTAATATCCGACATCATACAGACCCTCTTGTGGCTTATCGGATGGATAACCATAATAGTGGGCGTCATCGTGGGAATTATGGGACTCATCGGGCTGTTCAAGAAAGATCGCTACTACTAGCCGTCCGTATCGCGCAGCGCCCGATATGCCGCAAGATACCGCAAACGCGATTTGCGTATGAAGAGAAGTTGAGGCAAGCGTCAATTGAGCAAGATGCGAATAGCGCCGCTCATAGTGGGCATCATCCTAATACTGCTGGGCTTGTTCCTCAGATTAGGCGTAATCCAATGGCTTATAGACGGCGTAGGGCTAATCGCGCTGCTTGCGGGCTTGCTGATGATAGTGCTCGGCGGCGCGTCCCTGCTCTACGGCAGGCCGCTGTCCAAGGCGGGCGGCGCGGCGTTTCTGCTCGGCGGCATCCTGCTGGCGTTCATCGGCGCAATACTGCGCTGGTGGATCGTCGCCTGGGTAGTGGGCATCGCCGGCTGGTTCGTGCTATTCATCGGCATTGCGCTGACCGCAATCGGCGTCATAGGCGTTATGACCGCCAAAAACAGATCGTCGTCAATGGACTACTAGCCGCCCAATCGCAGGGCGCGCGACACGGACGCGGCGCGAGTTGGCGCCGCAGAATGGGAGATTGATATGGGTGTACTATCAAGGATGTCGACGGTGGTCAAAGCCAAGATGAACCGCCTGCTTGACAACGCCGAAGACCCGCGCGAAACGCTGGACTACGCCTACGAAAAGCAGATGGAAACGCTGCGGGATGTCAAGCGCGGCGTAGTCGAAATGGTTACCGCGAAGCGGCGGCTTGAGCTGCAGGCGTCCAAGGTCAAGGACAACATCGTCAAACTGGACGGACAGGCGCGCTCGGCGCTTGCGGCCGGACGGGAAGACCTGGCGCGGCTGGCGCTGGAACGCAAGCAGGTTTCGCTTACCGAACTGGAAGGGCTTGACACGCAGATTGCCGACCTCGAGATGGAGCAAGAGAAGCTCACCCACGCCGAACAGCGGCTGCAGACCAAGGTAGCGGCGTTTCGCACGCGCAAAGAGGTGGTGAAGGCGCAGTACAACGCCGCCCAAGCGCAAGTCCGCATCGGCTCCGCGCTGTCCGGCATATCCGAAGAGATGGGCGATGTGTCCCTCGCCATTGAGCGCGCCGAAAACAAGACCGAAACGATGCGCGCCCGCGCCGGCGCTATCGACGAACTTGTGGAACTCGGCGTACTCGACGACCACAGCGGCAGCAACGATCCGCTCAGCCGCGAACTCGCTCAACTCACATCCCAACACAATGTAGAGACCGAACTCGCCGCTATGCGGGGCGAACTCTCAATCGAAGCGCCATCGCAATCATCGTCGAGCGTGGACGCCGAACTCGCGGCGCTGCGGGGCGAACTGCCGCCGTCCAAGACAACAAGAGTGCTGGGGGAGGGCTAATCCGTGATTGTTCGCATACTAACCGAAGGGCAGTACAACCTGCCCGGCGCTTACATAGACGACCTCAACCGCATCGACAACGAACTGGTGGAAGTGGTGGCGGCCGAAAACAAAGCCGAATTCGATCGCGTGCTGAAGCAAATGCTCGACCTTGTGCGCGAAAAGGGCAGCCCCGTCCCGCTGGATGAGCTCGTGGAGTCCGACCTCGTGCTGCCGGAGCCGGACATTACGCTGCTGGAAGCCGAAGAAATGTTCGTCGGGGAAGGCTTGCTGCCTGGCTAGTCAAGCGCGTAGAGCGTCGGCGAACCGGCAAATAGGCGTTAGGACAAGCCGAAGCGGTTATGCTGTCAGCGCGGGCGTTGTGCTTGCCGCTGGCTTGACTCGACAGGGTTTGCGCCAATCAGAACGGGATGCCCCAAAGCGCGTACCAACTCTCCAGACTGCGCTCAACCGGGATCTTCTCTTCTTCCATCACGCTGCCCAGCCGCATTTCGGCGGCGTTGTCGCGGCGCTGCGGCCCCGCCAGCACCATCGGGTAGAAGTTGCCGCGCTTGTAGTTGTACAGCCAGTAGGCGTCCTTGCGCTCATACTGAAGCCCGAACACCGCCGCAAGCAATCTGTCCGCAAAGCCGTGCTCGATTATCGTTTCGCTTATCAAGTGAATGGTGGACACTAGGTCTTCGAAGTCGCGGTCTTCCAGCGCTATCCAACGCGTGCCGTAGGTATCGTCCTTCACCTCAAAGCGCGTGCCGGTGGAACTTTGGCTGACGCGCAGCAGATCGCGGATTTCGGTCTCCAGATTGTCGAAGAACGACGACTCCACCGGGTTGAACACGATGCCCGCCCTGTGCGTGCTTCGCAGATCCATTCGGCTGCTGAGGGATAGCTCAGCGGTAACCACTGAGAAGAACATTTCGCGCTTCGGCTTCTTGAGTTTATTTCGCCCAAACAGAGCGCCTAGTATTCCCAAATCACACCTCGCTTGACGGCGGGCCGCCGCCTATTCGCGGCGCGCGCCTGCCCGCCCCATATCACGCTTGCGCCGCCCTGCGCCCGAAACGGCCCGCCCGGCGCAGCGCCGCTTGCCGCCAACAGCGCCCCGCCGTCGAATCCGTCTTACGGCGCTTACGGCTAACGCTTACGATGCCCGGAACGGCCCCGCCACCGTGCGCTCCATCTCGCGCTGCATCGCCTGCAGGCGCTCTATGCGCTGCTCCGTTTTGGGATGGCTCGAGAACAACTCCGCGATGCTGTTGCCCTTGAGCGCCGGCACGATGAAGAAGGCGTTGGCGTGTTCCACCTGCCGCATATCCTTTTCGGGTATGCGATACATATCGTTGCTGATTTTTTGCAGCGCCGACGCCAATTGCAGCGGCGCCCCGGTTATGACCGCGCCGCCCCTGTCCGCCGCGAATTCGCGGTAGCGCGAAAGCGTCATAATCAGGATCTGGCTCAGGAAGTACACGATGATTGTGCCTACATAGACCGCAAGCATAATCAGCATCGCCTGCCCCGCGTCCCGCCTATCGCCGCCGCCGCCAAAGCCGCCGAACAGGCTCACCCAGAACAGCATCTGCAGCAGGAAGCCCGCCATAATCACGATGATGCTCGCCCAGGTCAGCACCATCACATCGCGGTTCTTGACATGCGCCAATTCGTGCGCCAGCACCGCCTCAAGCTCGCGCTCGTTGAGGCGGGACATCAGCCCGCGCGTTACCGCAATCACGGCGTTCTGCGGATTGCGCCCGGTGGCGAATGCGTTGGGAACGTGCGTGTCCATAACCGCTATGTGCTTGGGCTTGGGCATATCCGCAATCGCCGCCAGCCGCTCTATCGTGGCGTGCAGGCGCGGCTCTTCCTCCGCGCTGACTATCTTTGCGCCCGTGGTGGCAAGCACCAGTTTGGCGGACATAAAGTATTGGAAAAACGCCATCCCCACCGCGATTGCGCCTATGAAGAACCACGGTATTCCCGCCAAAACCAGCATGCCCAGGAACACCACATACAGCCCAATCAGCATGAGCATCGTTATCGTCATGCGAATGGTCAGAGCGGCATCCCGCCCGTAACCCCTCTGCTGCCTCATCAAAGGCCTCCTTAAGTAATCATCGTAAGCATCAGATAAGCGTCAGCCTACCTAGCGTGAGCCGCGAGCCTATTGGCAAACTCGATCCTATTATACACATTGCCGCTTGACATAGTGGGAACGCCGTGGGAACGCCCAATCTATGCAGCCGAATACGATAGACAACGCGGCGAACTTTGGAATATGCTAATTTTACGCTCCCTATAACATACAACGATGGCGGCAAGAATAACGATAGCGGCGGCATAACGGCGGCGGCATCACGATGTCGACGGCACAACGGCGGCAGTACAACGATAGCGGCGGCAAGCATAACGATAGCGATGGCATAACAATGATGGCGGCTTGGCAGACTTTCGGGCATACGGATGCGGTGGAAACGCTGGCGCGCGGGATGCGCTCCGAGCGGGTGGCGCACGCCTACCTGCTTGTGGGCGCGCCGCAGGTGGGCAAGATGACGCTTGCGTTGGACATAGCGCGGATGGTGAACTGCATTGCGCCGGACGCGGCGGCCAAGCCCTGCGGCGAATGCCGTCAGTGCGCCCGCATCAGCGCCGGACTGCATGCCGATGCGCGCGTGATAGCGCAGGACGCCGGCGACGGCCGGGACACCCCGGCGCGCACCGCCATCAGCGTGGAGCAGATCCGCGAAGCGCAGCGCGAAGCCGCCCTGAAGCCGTATGAAGGCAGACGCCGCGTGTTCATCATAGACGGCGCTGAACGCTTTACCCAAGAAGCCGCAAACGCCCTGTTGAAGATGCTGGAAGAGCCGCCCGAAGCCGTTCAATTCGTTCTGCTGGCGACGTCGGTGCGTGAAAGCGGCGCCGACGAATCGGCGGGCGGCGGCGCTTATGCCGACTATCAGGGGGACAACAAGATAGCGGCGCTGCTCGACTCCGTGCCTGAGGCGGGCGGCGTTCTGCCCACAATCCTATCGCGCTGCCAAACCCTTGAGCTGCGCCCATTGCCGCCGACGCTGATAGCCGACGAGTTGGAACGGCGCTTCGGAACCGCGGCCGATGAGGCGCAGCGAATTGCGCGCTTGTCTATGGGCAGGCCCGGCTGGGCGCTGCAAGCCGCCGAAGATCCGCAGCTGCTGGCATCGCACGCCGAGCGCATCGACGACATCCAAGAGGCGATAAGCGGCGGACTGCAAGAGCGCTTCGCATACGCCGAGCGCCAAGCGGCGGCGTTTGGCAAAAGCCGCGCCGCCGTGTACGCCGATCTAGACCTATGGCTGCTGTGGTGGCGCGATGCGCTTGTAATCGGGCAGGGCAACGCCGATCTGGTAATCAACCTTGCGCGAATGGACGCATTGCAGGCGGCGGCGCAGGCGTGTTCGTCGGCCCAAGTCGTCGGCGCAATCCGCGCGGCGCAGGAAACCATCGCGATGCTGGAAAGCAACGTCAACCCCCGCCTAGCGCTAGAGGGAATGATGCTCAGACTGCCCCAAAACCCGCTTGGCGGCTAAGCGCAAAATGCGTCAGCGCAAAGTTAGGCAACGCAAAATCATCGCAAAGCCGCC
The DNA here is from genome assembly GCA_965203895.1 of Dehalococcoidia bacterium. Lineage (GTDB taxonomy): Bacteria > Chloroflexota > Dehalococcoidia > Lucifugimonadales > JADFKI01 > Bin90. The sequence goes on from CBDBDI010000003.1 coordinate 2,397,741, forward strand.
GCAAAGCGCTTGCCCCAAACCCGCGATGTTGGAGAGACGATATGCCTGAGTTGACGGACTTGACCGGCGTACGCTTTACGCCGTCGGGCAAGCTGCAGTACTTCGACGCCGCGGGCATAGCGTTGGCGGCAGGCGACCGCGCGCTAGTCGAGACCGACGACGGCGAATGCGTGGGCATAGTGGCGATTGCGCCCGGCCAAGTGGCGCAATCCGATCTGCGCGGCCCGCTCAATCGTGTGATCCGCAAGTTGGATGCGGACTAAGCGGCGCATAGATCGGCCGGCGCAAAGCATAGCGCGATACCCGTTAGCAGAGCGCCCAAATCGGCGGCGCAAAGCCTACCGCGCTAACCCCCACGCCGCCAACGCCCGCAAATCGGCGTTCATTCTTTGCGTATCGCGCGGGAATGAACGCCGATTGCCGCTTATGAGCGCCTATGCGCGGGCGCTAGGTCTGCTGTTTGCCGTTCATAAACATCGTGAGCTGCGCGCCGTCGCCGGGTTGCGCTTCGTCGCCGGCAGCGTTTTCGGGCGGGCGCTCATCGGTTTGCGCTCCGTCGCCGGCAATGCCGTCTGGGGCATCGGTTTGCGCTTCGCCCTCATCGGCGCTTTCGGCGGCTTTGGGCGCAGGCTTGTCCTTGGCCGCCTTTGCGCCGTTCTTGCCGCCGCCCTTGGGCTTGAGCTTGGCGGTTTTGGCGGCGCCGTTCTTGGATTTGCTTTCGCCGTTGCCGTTGTCCAAATCGCTCACGCAGGCGATAGACGAAACCGCATCGCCGCTGTTCATCTTGAATATCGTAACGCCGCTTGTCTTTCTGCCGATGGTGGTCTTGATTTCGGATATGCTTGTCCGCAGCACCTGCGCCTGCTCGGACACCAGGTAGAGTTCGTTGCTGTCGTCCACCACTTCCGCCACCGCCACATCGCCCGTCTTGCGCGGCCGAATGTCGAAGGTTGTCAGCCCCAAACCGCCCCTGCTCTGGCGGCGGTATTCGTTCACGGGGGTAAGTTTGCCGAAGCCGCGCTTGCTTATCACAAGCAGACGGCTTTCGCTGCCGACGGCAATGACGGACATCCCGATTACGCGGTCGTCTTTGCCAAGCGGGCGCTTTCCTGATACGACGTCGCCCTTCTTCCGCAGCTTCATCCCGATTACGCCCCCGGCGTTGCGCTGCCTTGGCGGCGCGTCCTCTACCGCGAACCGTATGGACATGCCTTGTTCGGACACCATCACCACATCGTCTTCGCGCTTGGCGAGGCAAACGCTGACGAGTTCGTCGTCGGACGCCGCGTTCATATTCATAATGATTATGCCGGATGGGCGTATGTTGCCCACATTGCTGAGCGCGATGCGCTTTATCTTGCCCTTGCGCGTCCCCATCATCAGGAAAGTGTCGTCGTGGTCGAGGTTATCTACCGCCACCACCGCGCTGACGCTTTCGTTTGCGCCGATTTGGATGACATTGGCGATAGGGACGCCCCTTGTGTTGCGCGAAGTGTCCGCCCTGAGTTCAAAGACGGTGAGCTTGTGAACGCGGCCGCGGTTGGTGAAGAACAGCAGCGTATCGTGGGTATCCACCACAAGCAGATGCAGCACCGGATCGTCTTCGCGCGTGTTCATTGACACCACGCCCTTGCCGCCGCGATGCTGATTGCGGTATGTGGTTGCGGGAATGCGCTTGATGTAGCCCGCCTTGCTGAGCGTAACTACAACCTGTTCGTGCGCCTCGAGCTCGGCGCGGCTGATGTCGTGCGCGTCTAGGCTTATGTCCGTAAGCCGCTCGCTGCCGAACTTGCGCTTGATTGCCCTTGTCTCTTTCTTTATCTCAAGATTGACCTTATGGTCGTCGCCCAGCAGTTCCTCGAGTTCGCGGATGGTAGCCTGGATTTGGGTGTACTCCTCTTCGAGCCGCTCGCGCTCAAGCGCCGATATGCGCCGAAGCTGCATATCCAAGATAGCCTGCGCCTGCGGTTCGTCCAACCCGAAACGCTGTATCAGCGCTTCGCGCGCCGACGGCGTATCGGCGGCCGCGCGGATGAGCGCGATTACCTCATCGAGGTTGCCCACCGCTATGCGCAGTCCCGCTAGGATGTGCGCCCGCTGGCGCGCCTTCTCGAGTTGGAACTCGGCGCGGCGGCGCACAACATCCCGCCTAAACTCGATGAAGTTCTGCAGCGCGTTCTTGAGCGTAACCATGCGCGGCATCCCATCAACCAGCGCCAGCATATTCGCAGAGAACGAACTCTGCATCGGCGTAAGCTTATACAGGTTGTTCAGCACAACCATCGGCTGCGTGCCGGAGCGCAGCTCTATGACGATGCGCATCCCCTCGCGGTCTGATTCGTCGCGCACCTCGCTTATGCCCTGTAGCCGCTTGTCTTTGGTGAGGTTGGCTATCTTTTCAACAAGCGCCGCCTTGTTCACCTGATAGGGCAGCTCGGAGACGATTATCTGCATCCGATTGGAGCGGCGCATAGGCTCGATCTCCGCTTTGGCGCGCACGATGATCTGCCCCCTGCCGGTGGAGTACGCGCTGCGAATGCCGTCCCGCCCCATAATAGTCGCCCCGGTGGGGAAGTCGGGCCCCTGCACATGCTTCATCAGGTCTTCAACCGTGGCGTCGGGATGATCGACCAAATGAATGACGGCGTCGCATATCTCAGTCGGGTTGTGCGGCGGAATGTTGGTCGCCATTCCCACCGCAATGCCGGACGCGCCGTTTATCATCAGATTGGGCAGGCGCGCGGGCAGCACAACCGGTTCGCGCAGCGTCCCGTCGAAGTTGTCGATGAAGTCAACCGTGTTTTCGTCGATGTTGACCAGCATCTCTTCGGACACCGCGCGCATCCGCGCTTCGGTGTAGCGCATAGCGGCGGGCGGATCGTTGTCCACGCTGCCGAAATTGCCTTGCCCGTCCACCAGCGGCAGGCGCATCGTGAAATCCTGCGCCAGCCGAACCATCGCCTCATACACCGAATCGTTGTTGTGCGGATGATACTTGCCCAGCACTTCCCCCACCAGGCGGGCGCTCTTCTTGTACGGCTGCGTAGGGCGCATGCCCAGCTCATCCATAGCGTAGAGGATGCGCCGCTGCACCGGCTTCAAGCCGTCGCGCACATCCGGCAGCGCGCGCGCCACGATTACACTCATCGCGTAATCCAGGTACGATGTGCGCATCTCATCTTCGATCTGAGTGGGCTTGATGAAGCCGAACTCCGTCTTAGTGGTGGTCATTCAAACAAACTCCCTGTGCTTGCGGCGGGCCGGCTGCGGACGGACCATAGCGTCCATAATGCGATACCGCGGCGGCGTAGATTAGCGCATCCGATTAGGCGATTGGCTAACAATTGGACAATGCAATAGTTAGAACTGCGCCTAACCTAATTTTAATAGTATAATTAACCATTATACCATTAAATTGAGGGCGCTATTGGCGCGAATTGGCGGCTTGCATCCGCTCGGCGGCGCGCTCCGCGAGCGATTGGAATAGGCGGTGAAAGTGCGGCGGCAGCTCCATTCGGCGCTCCGGCCGAAACTGAACGCCGATGACCCATCGATGACGCGCGCTTTCCAACGCCTCGATAGCGCCGTCTTCCAGCGAATACGCCGACGCAAGCAGCCACGCCGACTTTTGCGCCTCGCGTATCCCCCGCCTATGACGGCTGTTGACGCGCACAAAGCCGCCCGATCCCACCACCGCCGCAAGCCTGCTGCCCGGCGCAATGTAGATGTGATGATATTCCGACGCGCTTTCAGTACCGCAATCGGCGGCGGCGTGATTGTCCAACGGCAGCGGCGGCAAGCCCCCAAGCGCGATGTTGAGCGTAAGCATAGCGTCGCCGATTGCGTACATCGGCATATCGCGGTCAAGCGCCGCGCGCATCAGCGCCACTTCCGCATCGACGGCATCGCTATTGCCGTCGCCGTCAGCGCCGCAGAACGCCAGCGCATTCACAAGCAGCAGCGCGTCGTCGGGCGCGGCGTCATCGGCGGGGTCGATGCGCAGCGGCAGCGCGTCGCAGCTCTCGATCGCGGCAGCGCACAGGCGGGCGTCCGCGTCCGACGCGGCTATCAGCCCTACGATAGGCTTCTGCGCCGTCAAATCGCGGACGTCCCCAAACCCGTTGTCGCGCGCCGGCTCAGTTGGCTCATCCGTCATCCTAGCGGGCGGCATTCTAGTTGGCTTATCCGTCATTCTAGCGGGCGGCATTCTAATGGAACTTAGGCTGGCGGCGCTCGCGAAACGCCGTCAGCGCCTCTTTGTGCGCCTCAGTGTAGCGCGCCGCCCGCAGCGTCTCCGATTCGCGCCGAACAACCCACGCCAAGTCCTTCTCCATATAGTTTTCGTGAATGAGCCGCTTGACCTTCGCCAAATGCCATTCGGGATTGTCCGCCATCTCTTGCGCCAGCGCCACCGCATCCTCAAGCAGACTCTCCGGCTTGCACACGCGGTTGACCAGTCCGGCGTCCTTGGCTTCCTGCGCCGACACGAACCTAGCGGTGAGCATATACTCCAGCGCGCGCCCAAGCCCAACCAGATTGACGAGGTAGTGCGTGCTGCCGTACTCCGGCGTCAACCCGATGCGCAGAAACCGAAACGATATGCGCGCGTCATCGGCGGCGAGGCGCACATCGCAGGGCAGGCAAAGCGTAATGCCAAGCCCGACCGCCATCCCGTTCAGCGCGCACACGATTGGCTTGGACTGCCGCGCGAGGTTCACCCAGGCAATGTCCGTAGGCGTTGCCGGCCGCTGTGATTGGGGCGCTTCGCCGCGTACAAAATCCTCGAACCCGCCCACATCCGCGCCCGCGCAGAACGCCCGCCCCGCGCCCGTGATGACCATCGCGCCTATCGCCTCATCCGCGTTCCAATCGCCCACCTGCCGATGTATCTCGGACTGCATCGCGCCCGTAACGGCGTTCAGCTTATCCGGGCGGTTCAGCGTAATTACGCCCACCCTGCCGCGCGTCTTCGCAAGTATCTGTGTATGCGCCATTGCCTCGCCTCCCATATATCGCCGCAAGCCCCGCAATGATACCACAAGCGCGCCGGCGGCGTTCAGCGCGATAGGCGGGCCTTTGCGCTACGATTGCGCGATAGAGAGTAGGGTTGCGGGCGTTCCCAAAATTAGCGCGACTGCGTGGCATAACCCGCGAAGCAACCGCTAATTCCTAGAAAGGTTTCAAACTGATAAGCGCCTAAGCGCAGCAATTTTAGAATGCCCTAGGAAAGTTCACGCTTGCCATTGCCCCTACAAACTGCTAGTATGGGTAGGGAATCAAGAGAAATTACAAAAGAAAGGATAAAGGCGCTATGCGATTAGCCCCCTCTAAACTCGCCCTTTACTCCCTAACGGCCCTCGCCGCGGCGCTGTTGCTGTCCATCATGCTGTCCAACTCCGATGGCGCAAGCGCGCAGCAAGCCGCGTCCCCCACTCCCTTAACCCGCCCAATCGCTCTTAGCGCCATATCCGCCGGCGCGGCTCATACTTGTGGACTACGCGACAATGGCAGGGTGGAATGCTGGGGCCGTGGATACGGTCCAGGCAACCGGCGAGCGCCCACGAATGCGACATTCAAGTCCATATCCGCCGGCGGAGGGCATACCTGCGGACTGCGCCCGAACAACACCGCAGTGTGTTGGGGCGATCACACATATGGCGAAATATCGATAACGGGCGGCGCATCGGCAACCTTCAAGTCTATAGTCACAGGCATTAACCATACCTGCGGACTGCGCGCCAACGGCACGGTAGCCTGCTGGGGCGACAACCGATACTACCAATCTACTCCGCCGGATACAACATTCACATCCATAAGCGCCGGCGATAATCATACCTGCGGAGTGCGCCGGTCCGATAGCAATGCGCAATGCTGGGGGCGTAATGAATTTGGCGAATCTACACCGCTTTCGGGCGCATTCACAGCCGTAAGCGCCGGCGCGGCTCATACCTGCGGACTGCGCTCCAACGGCACGGTAAGGTGCTGGGGAAGCAACTACTACGACCCTTACGTTACTCGGTCCACTTCCCAATACAGATACACCGGTCAAGCGGATCCGCCCGGAGGCGCATTCACAGCCATAAGCTCCGGCGGCGCTCATACCTGCTACCTGCGCTCCAACGGCGAGTTGCTGTGCAGAGGCAATAGCTACCATGGCATAGCCGATATTAAGACGGGTCCATTCACATCAGTAAGCGCCGGCTGGAATCATACTTGCGCTCTTCGCACGGACGGCAGAGTATATTGCTGGGGGTATAACGGATCCGGGCGGTCGACTCCGCCGGACGAACCCGCTATTGATTTCACGCCCACGAATACGCCCACGGCAACTACAGAACCCACGAATACGCCCACGTCGACCGACACGCCCACCCTTACGCCAACAACGGTGATCGACGACAGCGGCGCGCCAATCGGTACGCCCACCCTTACACCTACCACGACGCGCGCAGACACGCCCACGCCCACCCTCACGCCCACCACAACGCGCGCAGACATCCCCACGCCCACGCGCACCGCAACCCGCGTATCCACGCCCGCAAACTCAAACGCTAACGGCAGAATAAGCAGGCTTGAAGGCCAAGTAGGTACGCTGCAAAACCAGGTGAAAACGCAGCAAGAACAGATCAAAACCCAGAAAGGACTCATAGAGACGCAGCGCGGGCAACTCGAAACGCAAAAAGGACAGATCAAAACCCAGCGCGGCTTCATCGATTCCCTGCGCGATCTTATCAGAACGCTGACCGCCCGCCTAGACGCGCTAGACGGCGGATCGGCGGCAACGCCTACCCATACGCCTACCGCGACCAACACCCCGGTAACCGTGTTGGAAGCCACCCCTACGGCGACGAATACGCCGGTGACCGTGCTGGAAGCCACGCCTACGTTAACCCCCACGCGCGCCTCCAGATCGACCCTAAACCCCGCCTGCATCGGCAAAATCGGCCTAGGCTGGCTCACCGGCGCATGGAACGCCGACTGCCAGTCCACCAAGACGCCCCCAACCGCCAAAGAAGGAACACGCTACGCCCGCTACTACGCATTCACCCTAGACGCCCCATCGCGCATAACCGTAACCATCTCTTCCACCGACGTCAGAGACACCTACCTTTACCTGCTCCGAGGCAGCGGCAACGAAGGCGAAATCGTCAACCGCGGCGACTCCGAAATAGTCGAGCAGCTCGCCGCCGGAACCTACACCATCGAAGCCACCACCTACAACCTAGAAACCGCCGGCGCCTTCACCCTAACACTGGACATCGCCGCCACCGGCGTCTCCGCCGCAGCCGGCGCCCCCCGCTAACCCGCCACCACCACCATGCGCTTCCCCCGCAACCCCGATGCCGGGGGAAGCGCCCCCACTAGCCAACCGCATCCCAAAACTGGTAACTTAGTAACCGCTATGCCAACCACCCCGATGCGATCGACAAGACAGACAGGCGCACGCCCCGATATGCTGCGCCGCCCAACCACACTCGCCGCCCCCCTGCTGCTCGCCATATGCGCCCTGCTGCTCGCCGCCGCCGCAGAGCGCGCAGCCGCCCAGCACCCCCCCGTAACCGTATCCGGCCGCATAATCAACGCCACCACCGCCGCCGCCGTCCCCGGCCTAACCGTAACCCTCCACATGCAAACCGCCCAAACCCAAGACAGCCTCGCCGCCGTAACCGACGCCCAAGGCCGCTTCCACTTCGCCGACATCATCGTTGACCCCGCCGTAGTCTATGCCGTATCCGCCCGCTACCAAGACGCCCTCTACGGCGCCCAAATCGACCTACGCGACGGCGCCCCCCCGCCCATCGCCATCCAAGTGTACGACGCCGCCTACGACCTCGATGTCATACGCGTGGACTCCTCCTCCCTCCTATTCGCCGACACCGACCGCGCAACCCAAACCATCGCCGCCCTAGAAATCGTCAAAGTAGTCAACGACTCCGACCATACATTCGTCCCCGGCAGCCAAGGCCCCATGAGCCTACTGCGCTTCGGACTCCCCCCCGGCTCCCAAGACCTGCAAGTGGACACGCGTCTGCTAGGCGCAGACGTCGTGCAAGTCGACCGCGGCTTCGCCGTGCTAGGCAGCGTCCCCCCCGGCGCCCACGACATCATGTTCACCTACACCTTCCCCTACGACGGCGCCGAAACCACCATATCCAAATCATTCCCATTCGGCGCGAACAGCCTGCGCGTGCTATCCCCCCAAGAAACCCTCGCCATACACAGCGCCGACATCGGCGCCGCCCACCCCGTCAGCATCGGCGAACGCCCCTACCGCCTCATAGAAGCCGCCGACATCCGGCGCGGCGCCCGCATATCCCTGCGCCTCACCGACCTCCCCCGCGCAACCCTATCCGACCGCGCAACCGCCACCCTAACCGCCATCCCCTACCAATACACCGCCCCCGCCATCCTAACCCTATTCCTAACCGCCCTAATCATATTCGCCCTAGTCCGCCCCCGACGCCCCTCGAATGCCCCGGCCGCGCCCGCCCAGAACGCCCCCGCCGATCGAGACACGCCAACGTCGACATAAAAGATACAACCACCCCCGCGCCGAAGCAGTGCTTACCCCAACTTAGCGCAACCGTGCACAGGCGCAAGCCCCAGAGCAAGACATTCGCCGCGGCGACGGATATTCGACGCAACGCTATTGCAACCGCGCAAGCCCGCAAAGAAGCGATAGCGATCAGCGCGCCCTAAGCCCCTTCACCAGATATTCGCACACCTCGCGCCACCGCCGCTCCACCCCGCCCGCATCCCGATAAGTCCCGCCTATCTCGAATATCCCAAAGCCCGCGTCGGCATAACCCCGCCGCTCATACAGCGCCCGCGCGCGCGGATTGTCTATCCCCACCGCAAGCCCAATGCGCCCAAAGCCGCGCTCCAACGCCAGCCGCTCCGCATGCGCCAATATCCGCGATCCCACCCCGCAAGAGCGCAGATCCGGGACTACGAACAGATCCTCGATATGAGCGCAGTCCGCGATCCGCGCCGACACGAACTCGTCCATTGCGCCCGTCCAGCGCGCCAAAGCATGCCCCACCGGCAGCCCGTCCCGCCACGCTATCAGATACGCAAGCGCCCCCTCCCGCTGCCGCTCATACCGCTCCGCGTGCCTGCCCGCCAACCTCCGCGCGTCCAAATGCGCATCCAGCAGCGGTATCTCATACCGCGCCAGCGGCCTAATTTCGCAGACGATAGTTTGCGCTTGACAACTCATATTCGCATCGCTATCTAGTAGGGGGAAACGCGCGGCAAAGCCAGAGCGCTACGCTACTTTATCAGCCGGCGGCGCATGAAGTAGGACGCTATCCACAAAAACGCCACCAGAAACGCCAGCAGCTCCGCCGTCCAAAGCAGCATCCAAGGCGTCAGCGCCCCGTCCGCAAGCCCCCGCACCAGCGCCGCCGCAGGCGTCAGCGGCAGCGCCCACGCCAACCGCTGCACTATCTCCGGCAGCCGATCCAGCGGGAAAAACACCCCGCTCACCCAAAACATCGGCAGGATGAACAGCGTGAAAAAGTTGTTCATTGCGCCTATCGTTGTGGCGGTGGCGGTCATCACCATTGCGGCGGCGGCGAAGGTCATCCCTATCAGATACGCCACCGGCAGCGCCAATATCGCCCACGGCGACCCAAGCAGCCCGAACACTGCGGCAACCGCAAGCACCGCCGCCCCCGACATCAGCGCCCGCGTAGCCCCCCACATAACCTCGCCCATCACGATGTCCTCCGGACCCAACGGCGTGAACAGGATGGACTCGTAGATGTGATGCGATTCCATCCGCATATAAGCGCCGTAAGTGCTGTCAAAAGTTGCGTGAAACATAGCGTAGGCGGCGATAACGCCCGGCGCAAGAAAGCGCGGGTAGCTCACCCCCTCGCCAAGATTGGATATGTAAGCCCCCAAGCCGAAACCCACCGCGATTAGCAGTATAAACGGCTCCACCACAATGCCGCCCACCTCAACATGCCACGACCGAAAGAACGCGTCCCGGTTGCGCTGCCACACCCGAAAGCCCCCCCAAATCGGAGTTCGCTGCATATACGGAATTGCGGATAGCGATAGCGCCATTTAGGATAAGCCTTTCAGTGGTTGTGTAACGTTTGCTGGGTAGTTCCTTGCATTCGCGGCGATTGAGTGATAGCCTGTTCGCATCAAATAGATGTTCCCGCCAACTGCAATTGACGGGAACGGCGCAAACAACTAAGACGGAGTTGAATGCCAATGCAGTATAACACAATCCCCAACCGAACCCTATACATACACGACAACCTCGACATCCTGCGCGGGATGAACAGCGAGTCAGTCGACCTCATAGCCACCGACCCGCCGTTCAACAAGGGGCGGGACTTTCACGCCACGCCGGACAGCCTTGCGGCGGGGGCGCGATTTCAAGACCGCTGGAGCTGGGAAGCCGACGTCCATCCCGATTGGGTTGACAGCATCAAAGATGACCAGCCGGCGTTGTATGAACTGATCGACCTGGTCAAGAACGGGCAGAGCCGCGACGACTTGGCGGCGTATCTGTGCTGGCTTGGCGTGCGCGTGATCGAGATGCGGCGGGTTCTGAAAGCCGACGGCAGTCTATACCTGCATTGCGATCCGACTGCCAATTCCTACATACGGGCTATGCTGGACGGCGTGTTCGGACATCAGCAGTTTCGCAATGAGATTGTGTGGGCATACACCGGGCCAGGGTCGCCAAAGATGCGCCAGTTCAATCGGAAGCACGATACCATCTATTGGTACGCAAAAGGCAGAAAGTGGACTTTCAACAAAGACGCAATCAGATTGGCGTATCAAGCTTCAACCGTTAATCGGGGCAAGTACGATTCCAATTCCCCCACTACGGGAAGCGGGTTTCGGGATGTGAAACGAGGAAAGATCCCCGAGTCGTGGTGGCGAGATATACCAAGCGGCGGTCAAATATCGCGTAAAGAACTGCTAGGTTACCCTACACAAAAACCGCTTGCGCTATATGAGCGCATAATCAAGGCGTCCAGCGACGAAGGCGATTTGGTGCTGGATCCGTTCTGCGGCTGCGCCACGACGCTGATTGCCGCCGAAACGCTCAACCGCCATTGGATTGGCATCGACTTGTGGGAACACGCCGCCGCCACGCTGCAGCAGCGCATCGGCTTTCCCGTACACGCCCGCCGCGAGCCGCCCGCGCGAACCGATGATGAAGCCGATGCCACCGCGCGCTTGCCTAGCGTCAATCGGCGGCAGCGGCGGGCGGAGCCTTGGATGCGCCTGTCGCACGCCGATATGCGCGATATACTCTATGCCGCGCAGGGCGGTATATGCGCCGGTTGCGGGCGTGAGCTTCACATTCGGTTTATGCAGCTCGATCATATGCAGCCGCGCGCTGACGGCGGGGACAACACGATCGACAACCGCGTGATGTTGTGTTCGCCTTGCAACGGCGCAAAGGGCGCCGTCTTGACTATCAGCGGTCTTGTGCGCGCGAACAAGCGGGACGGATGGCTAGAAAGCGAAGCGCGGCGCAAGTTGGCGCACACTCGCGCTAGTCTCGTCGGCAACACCGCCAAAGCGAAAGACGGCGAGGCGCTGATTGGGCTAGTGCGCGGATTGGCGATAGATAAAGAGCGCAAGGCAGCCATCGAGCGCACTCTAGCGCCGCCGCAATCCGAACTAGCGCTGGGTGTATAACCGCAAATGGAACCGAAAGAACGGGGGTAATGTTATGGGCGAACTAGACGAAAATGCAAGGCGAGAGATTGAGGACGCTCTGCAACGCGAGGCATTGAGCGAAACGCAGAAAAGGCAAGTAGCCAGTATGATACCCCAAGGAGTCGAGGGGATTGTGTCAGCCTTACAGGATCTGAAAAAACAGCACGAAATCCTCGCGGCAGACGTTGGCAACCTTCTATCGAATACGAACATGGGCAGCGCGTTCGGCTATGTGAAGCTACACTGTTGCCTACGCTGGTGCAAGTTTGACGTTTCGACCTGCCGCCATATACGCGCGCTAGAAACTGGCATAATGCAGGCGCGCTCTGCGGGGGCAGGGGTTACGCCTCCATTCCAAATGTGCGAACGCTGCGCCGATGATACGGGGATGAGACATATATGGAATGCGGTTTGCCATATCTGCCGCGTCTGCGCCGAGATAGAAATTTGGGATTGGGCATAGGAAAATGGGGCATCTGTGCGGCGCGAGCTGCAAGCGAAAGACAGGGCAATCTTGCCGAACCTGCCGTTCATTCGGCACGGTTCGGCTTGTCAAACTTGACGAGCGCGGCAAGCCCATAAGTCCGTTCATTATGCTATAGTGACAGCGATACGCCCGCTATCGGATGCAGAGTGTTGACGACACGCCCGCTATCGGATGCAGGAGGATTAAAATGACGACAATGCAAACACCGGTCGAAACCCTCCCGGACATCTTCTACGAAGACCCCGAACCGGTGGAGGACGGCATGCAGCAGGCAATACCGCTTTCCGACATTATAACTCTACTCCATAAGCATTATGCCGATCGCTCCGATGTGTATGTCGGCGGCGGCGGTTTCCTGATGTACGACCAAAAGGACGCAAACAAGCGCATCGCGCCCGACTGCTACATCGCCTTTGATGTGGACGAAGAGCATATCAGAAAAGAGATGGCGAACTTCTGGGTATGGCGCATTGGCAAGCTTCCCGACTTCGTGATGGAGATGGCGTCCAAAAGCACGGCGGCAAACGACCTGGGCCACAAGCGCGACCTGTATGCGGAGCTGAAGATACCCGAATACTGGCGGCTTGATCATACCGGCGGCGAATTGTACGGGCAGCCGTTGATAGGCGAGCGCCTAGTTGACGGCGCATATGAGCCGTATGAGGTTCACGCTGCGCCCGACGGTTCGGTTACATCCTACAGCCCGATGCTGGACCTGATCTTCAGTTGGAACGAAGACGTCGGGTTTGATCTATTGGATCCCCTAACGCTGCTGTCGATAAATCAGATTGTGCCAGAGCGCGCCGCGCGCCTGGTCGCGGAGGCTCAAGTAGATACGGCTGAAGCCCGCGCCGACGCGGCCGAGGCCCGCGCAGATACGGCCGAGGCCCGTGCAGATAGCGCCGAAGCGCGCGCCGACACGGAGCAGGAAGCGCGGCTGGCGGCTGAGGCGCGTGCGCGTGAACTCCAAGAAGAGATTGAGCGGCTGCGTCGTCAGCGATAACGGCAATGGCGATGCTTAAAGTACGGCGTCAGAAGTCGGGGCAATAGGCGGCGGCGGTTCGTATGGCGGTTGGATACGGCGGCTATTCGGTTAGGCATCCATTCGGCTATTCGGTTAGGCATTCATTCGGCTATCGGTTAGACGGCATCGGCTAATCGGCAACCGATAGCGCCATACGGCAGCGTTCCATTGCCGGCGCTCAGCCCCCCAGCCCCAGCTCGATCGGCGCCAGAAGCCGCTCGAGCGCCGCCTTGCGCTCCCCATCGATCGGCAATTCCCCCACAAGCCTAATCAGCGCTTCACGCTCTTTCTCTTTGAACATCCCCCCGACGAGCCTAGCCCTGTCATACGCGATGCGCCGCCGCCCCTCATCCTCAAGCCACTCGTCCCGCTTGTTCACCCGCGCCAGCCCCAATATGGTCAGCACAGCGCCCTTAGCGCCGTTGCAAGGACTGCACAGCATCACCCTGTTGTCGATCGTGTTGGCGCCGCCCTCGGCGCGCGGCTGCATATGATCGAGCTGCATAAACCGAATATGCAACTTCCGCCCGCAGCCGGCGCACACGCCGTCCTGCGCCGCATAGAGTATATCGCGCATATCGGCATGCGACAGGCGCATCCAAGGCTCCGCCCGGCGCTGCCGCCGATTGATGCTCGGCAAACTCACGCCCGCATCCGCTTCATCGTCCGTCCGCACCGGCGGCTCGCGGCGGGCGTGTACCGGAAACCCTATGCGCTGCTGCAGCGTAGTCGCGGCGTGTTCCCACAAGTCAATGCCAATCCAATGGCGATTGAGATTTTCGGCGGCGATAAGCGTTGTAGCGCAGCCGCAAAACGGATCCAGCACCAAATCGCCTTCATTGCTGCTTGCCTTGATTATGCGCTCATATAGCGCAAGCGGTTTTTGCGTAGGGTAACCTACGCGCTCTGCATTCCAACCGGTTACGGTTCTGATGTCCGTCCACCAGTCGGTAACGGGCGTTCCTCTGTCTAGTGGAATATCGCCTCCGCCTGAGTATGTGCTATGTTTTCCTACCTGTTGCGTATTCTCTTTGTAGGGCTTGTACTCAATGTTGAAGGTGAAAGCGTTAGTCTTGGTGTATCGGAATATGACATCGTGCTTGCGCGGAAAGTGGCGTTTTGAAATCCCGCCCCCTGAGTAAGCCCACACAATCTCGTTCCTAAAATTGCGATGCCCGAACACGCCGTCAATCAGCGCCTTGATGTAATGCGATGCCGTAGGGTCGCAATGCAGGTATAGGCTGCCCGTCGGCTTCAGCACGCGCCGCATCTCGATCACGCGCACACCCAGCCAGCACAGATACGCCGCCAAGTCGTCGCGCCGCTGCCCATTCTTGACCAGGTCGATCAGTTCGTACAACGCCGGTTGGTCGTCCTTGATGCTGTCAACCCAATCGGGATGGACGTCGGCTTCCCAAGACCAGCGGTCTTGAAAGCGCGCCCCCTTCGCAAGGCTATCCGGCGTGGCGTGAAAGTCCCGCCCCTTATTGAACGGCGGATCGGTTGCGATGAGATCGACGCTTTCGCTGTTCATCCCCCGCAGGATGTCGAGATTATCGTGTATGTACAGAGTTCGGTTGTCCATTCCCTCAATCCTCCTCCCGTATAACATAACATAACGCCAACCCCGCCCGCCCCGCAAGCGAAACGGAACGCAAATTTTTGCCCGCCGCCGCCAACGCTCCCAAGCCCGTCTTATGATATTATAGCGTTGACGACACGCCCGCTATCGGATGACAAGAGGCAATAGTATGTCGACAAGCAATAGTATGGTGATGAGACACCTATACCCTAGCGACCTTCCCGACGTCTTCTACGAAGAACCCGAACCGGTGGAAGACGGCATGCACAAATCGATGCCGCTGCATCGCATCCGCCTGCTGCTCTATCGATACTACGATGAACGCCCCGATGTGTTGGTTGCAGACGGCTACAGTTACATTATGTACAACAGGGCTAACGGCTACGACCGCATAGATCCTGACCTCTACATTACCTTCGATGTGAATGTCGAGCGCATCTTGAAGGCGATGCCGAACTTCTGGGTATGGAATGTAGGCAAGACTCCGGATTTCGCGCTGGAGATGGCGTCGCTTAGCACGGCTGAAGCCGATTCGGGACCCAGGCGCGACATGTATCAGCGCCTAGGGATAGCCGAATACTGGCGGTTGGATTACACCGGCGGCGAGTTCTATGGGCAGCCCGTTCTGGGCGAGCGCCTAGTCGACGGCGTTTATGTCCCGTATGAGGTTCACACCCAGCCCGACGGTTCGGTTACATCCCATAGCGAGCTGCTGGACTTGGTTTTCAGTTGGAACGAAGCCGACGAGTTCGACATATTGACCCCCGCTAGGAACAGGTCGATAGATCCGGTTGTGAGAGAGCGTGAAGCGCGCCTGGCTGCCGAAGCGCGCGCAGATAGGGCTTTCGCGCGCGCCGACACGGAGCGGATTGGGCGGCTGTCGGCCGAGGCCCGTGCGCGTGAACTCCAAGAAAAGGTTGAGCGTCTGCAGAGCCGGCGATAACGGCAGCGCCAATGCTCCCAAGCCCGCCCATTATGATATTACATCGTTGACGATGCGCCGCTATTGGATGCAGAGTGTTAGCGACACGCCCGCTATCGGATGCAGGAGGATTAGAATGGCGACAACGCAGACACCGGTCAAAACCCTCCCGGACATCTTCTATGAAGACCCCGAACCGGTGGAGGATCACATGCTGCAAGAAGAGCCGCTTACCCCCCTCTTAAACCTGCTCCATAAGCATTACGCAGACCGCCCGGATGTGTTTGTCAGCGGCGGCGGCTTCGTGATGTACGACGAACAGGACCCCAATAAGCGCATCGCGCCCGACTGCTACATTGCCTTTGATGTGGACGAAGGGCGCATCAGAAGAGAGATGGCGAACTTCTGGGTATGGCGGATAGGCAAGCTTCCCGACTTCGTGATGGAGATGGCGTCCAAAAGCACGGCGGCAAACGACCTAGGCCCCAAGCGCGACCTGTATGCGGAGCTGGAGATACCCGAATACTGGCGGTTGGATCATACCGGCGGCGACTGGTACGGGCAGCCGTTGATAGGCGAGCGCCTGGTTGACGGCGCGTATGAGCCGTATGAGGTTCACACTGCGCCTGACGGTTCGGTTACATCCTACAGCCCGGCGCTGGACCTGATCTTCAGTTGGAATGAAGACAGCGGGTTTGATCTACTGGATCCCCTAACGCTGCTGTCGATAGATCAGATTGTGACAGAGCGAGCGGCGCGCCTGGTTGCGGAGGCTCAAGTAGATACGGCTGAAGCGCGCATCCGTGAGCTCGAAGAAGAGATTGAGCGTCTGCGTCGTCAGCAATCGGGGCGATAGCGTCGGCAGCGGTTCGGTTCAAGCAGCGGTTCGTATGGCGGGTTGCATACGGCGGTTGTCGGTTAGACATTCATTCGATTGGCGGGTTGGATGCGGCCGCTTTGCCCTCAACCCTCGCGCAGGCCGCGGCCGGTTAGGCGCAGGAACAGGTCTTCCAGGTTGCCGGGGCGGCGGATTAACTGATACCCGTTGAGGCTTGCGTCGTCGCCCAAGTCGGCGCCGCTGTCGCCGTAGAAGTAGAGCGAATCGCCGCCGTACTCGAACTCTATGCCGCGCGCCGTCAAGCGCTGGGCTATGCCCGCCATATGCGCCGGATTCACCCGCAGCTCCACCACATCGGCGCCTACATAGCGGCTTATCAGCGCATCCGGCACGCCCTCAACCAGGATGACGCCGTTGTCCATCACCACAAGCCTATCGCACAGGTGCGCCGCTTCGTCCATGTAGTGCGTGGTGAGCAGGATGGTCATTCCCTCCGACTTGACCGTGGCAAGCTTCTCCCAGACCAGCAGGCGGGCTTGCGGATCCAGTCCGGTGGTGGGCTCGTCCAGCACGAGGATGCGCGGGCGGTGCAGCATCGCGCGCGCGATGAGCAGCCGTCGGCGCATCCCCCCGGAGAGCTCGTCTATGTCCTGGTGCGCCTTGTCTTCCAGTTGGAACAGCGCCAGCGATTCCCAAGCGCGCCGCTGCGTGAGGGCGCGCGGCATATTGAAGTAGCGCCCGTATGAGAGCAGGTTTTGCAGCACGGACAGATCCGGGTCGAGGCTGTCGGACTGCGAAACGATGCCCAGCGAGAGCTTGATTTGGCGCTGGTCGCGGCGCACATCCTTGCCGGCCACGATGAGTTCGCCGTCGGTTGCCGGCGATACGCACGCCAGCATCTTCATCGTGGATGTCTTGCCCGCGCCGTTGGGGCCTAGGAAGCCGAAGCATTCGCCTTCGGATATGTCGAAGCTTATGCCGTTGACGGCGGTGAAGTCGGCGTACTTCTTCGTGAGATTGCGCGCGTGTACGGCGGTTGTCGACTGCGATGCGGTGTCCAATGTCTGCCCTGCCGATATGGAAATTCGCATTGCGCCGTCGGCTATGCGCGCGGCGGCGATGCGGATGATGCGGCCGGCGGTTGCGCGCGTGAACGGGGCGCTGCGTGTAAATGCGTGGTTACATTGTACACGCAAGCGCCCCGCGATAGGTAGGGGGATTGGGGTTATGGCGGGCGCAGCGCTTGGCGCTTATCCTGCATAGGCGTTGGCGTTTCACGCGAAATTGTTAGCGATTTCTGCCATATTTCGCCAGTCCTGCATAGGCGTTGGCGCGGCGCCGGGGGGCGCTACGGCTGCGGCTTGTCGTCTTGGAGCAGCGCGCGCAGGGGGATGATTTGGATGTGCGTTTCGCCGTGGTGGCGGGCGCGCAGTATGAGATGGTCGGCTTTGACTTCCGCCATTTTCAAGCCGTCGTGTTCGCAGCGTATCGCTATGGTTTGGGTTTGCGGTTGGGTTTTCATATCAAACTCCTCAGTATTTCGGATAGCGGTCTCTCAGATTAGGTTTTGCGCCGATTAGCGTTTTTTGTATCCGTTTGCATCCGATTAAGCAGTCTATTAGCGCATTGGAGTGGCAATTCTGCGCCGAAATGGGCGTTGCCAACCCGACGGATTGCGCGCCGCTTAGACAGCTATTCGCGGGCGGGCAGTCCCATTTCGCGGCGCACTTCGTCAACGCTCATAATGCCTGTTTCAACATAGAGGCGGCGGCGGTTCGCCTTGTTCTCTTCGCTCTCTTTGAGCGCCTCAACGCCGCTGAGGTCGAACTTGACGGTGAGCGCGCTATCGCCGAAATGGGGCAGCAGGTAGCGCTGCATTGCGTCTTCGTAGAGCGCGAGTTGGGCGGAGACGGTGTCTTCCCAGAAGATGCGGCGGGCGGTGCTGAAGTTGGAGTAGGTGGTGTGTTCCAAATCGCCTATCATCATCTTGGGGACGCCGAACACGCGGGCGATGTCTTCCAGGCTCCAGCGCAGGCTCTCGATGTACTCCATATCGCGCGGGCTGAAGCCTAGGTTTGCCGCCGTCATGCCGGCGCCAAGCAGCGCGGGGCGGCGCGTCTTTTCCACGCCTTGATAGCGGCTTTCCCAGCGCTGATAGAATGCGCTGACTTCGGCGTCGGTGGGATTGGCGGCGGTCTCGATGATGAGGCCGGGGGCGCTGTCGTTTTGCAGCAGTTTGCGGTTGGCGAGCAGCGCGTCCAGCCCCATATCGGCGGACAGGCGCAGCGGCGCAATCGGGGATAGGCCGGCGTATTCGTCCAGCGGGTTGAAGTAGCGCATCCAAACGACGTCCTCAGGGATGTAGGGCGCAAGTTTGCCGCCGTCCCCGATGTACACGAAGCCTTTGATGTAGCGGTCTGGGTCCGGAATGACGCGCATGCGGTCGGGGCGCAGCGGCCAGATTTCGGCGATAGCGCCGTATTCATCGCGCTCGAGCGCCCAGAAAGCGGCGCCCCATAGGGACAGATGGGTTTCGGTTGCGCGCCACAAATCGCCGCGCGTCCAGAACGGGTTGGGGGCGTCAAGCAGGCGCTGCAGGGGATGGTCGGCGCTCACCGGCTCGCCGCCGGCGCGGGCGTTTGGGGATGCGATTGCGGCGTATCCAAGCGCATCGGCGGCGTAGCGCGACGGCGTGTCGTAGGCGCTGCCGGGCGCATCGGCGGCATAGCGCGACGGCGTGTCGTAGGCGTGGCCGGGCGCATCGTGGGCGTATCCCGGGGCATCCGCATTGCGCTGACGGGGGGCGGGCGGCGATTGGCGCAGTACGCGCAGGGGCAGGCGGGCGATGGCGTCTTGGCGCGCCTTGACGGCGGCATAGACCATAGCGGAGCGGGGGTAGTATTCGCCGTACTCCGGCGGCGTCCAGTGGGGGGCGGCGGCGAATGCGCGCTCGTACTGGGCGTTGAACGGGGTTGACGCGCGGGACGCCGGCAATGCGCGGCGGTTGCCGGCGCGCGCTTGGGTTAGCGCTGCCGTTATCTTGCGAAAGCGCGCGAGGTTCATTTGCATTTCCTCTCTTGTTGTATCGCTTGTATCGCTGCGCCGAATAGCGCCATATCGCGGATGATTTAACGCAACGGCGCAATGGCGCAAAGAGTCGACGGCCGGCGGTTGGCTAGACCCAGATCATGAACGCTGGGGTGGTGTCGGGGGCGGCGTTTTTGAACGCCGGCGTGGCGGCGAAGGTCATTGCCAAGGCGTCGGCTTCGTCGGGGGAATTGCGCAGGTTGCGTTTGCGCTGCAGTTGGATGCGGCCGTTGCTGTTGATGGTGTATTTGCGGCCGGCTACCTGCCCGATTAGGGCTTCGCTGGCGGGCGCGCTGATGCTGCCGTCCATGTAGCGCCCACGCATCGCCCACCAGACCTCGGCGCCGCGGTTGTAGAAGTGTTCGGCATCGTTGGGGCGGGCGCCGCCGTTGAACGGGATTAGTCTGCCAACAGGGGGAACGCCCTGTTCGCGCAGTCGGTCGACTACGCCGGCGCCGATGCCCACGTCGTCCACAATCAGCGTGTCCACATGGTTTTCTTCGCAGTAGCGCTTGAGCACGCCGGTTACTTCCATAAGGTCGTTGCCGCGCTGCGAGTGAACGATTTCTGCATTGCCGCCCTGCCGCTTGACTACGACGGTTTTGTCGTTGCCGCCGCGCGCCACATCACAGGCTACGATGACTTCGCCTTCGGGCTCGATGTGCCGCTCGGCGGCTTCGCGGGCGACGGATAGCGGCACTACTACGCTGTCCGGGTTTTCGGTGAATTCGCCCAGCACTGAGTTGATGTAGCTATCCGAATCCTCGCCCCAATCCAGTTTGCGGTCGTCTATGTCCAATTGGGTTATCATTCCCGGAATGACTACGCGCCCTTCTTGGATGTTGGGCGTGTCGTGGGCGCTGATTTGGATGGCGTGGTACTGTTCGCGCTTGGAATGATGCGAATCGTAGAACACGCCGTCGGCGCAGGAAGGGTTGCCGACCATCAGAATCAGGGCGGGATTTTGGCGCAGCAAGGCGTCCATGTAGGCGTCCTTGACGGCGTGCGCTTCCGTGACAACCACCAGCATATTGGGCGAGTGGTAGCCTTGCAAGTTGAAAGGTGAGTTTGAGGCGAAGCCTTTGGCGAAGCTTTCGTCGTCGTCTTCTATTTCGTAGAGGGCGGCGCGGCGCACGGTTCCGCGCAAGGGTTTGGCGGAGTTTTTATAGGCTGTGCGGAGTTCGCGCCATACGATGTCCGTGACTTGGCGGGTGGTGGGGCCGGTTACGACGATCTTAGCCGGATCGCGGGTGTTCATCCACCATAGGATAACGCGCGCGGCGATCCAGTCTTTGCCGGAGCCGTTGCAGCCTACGACGGACACGCGTCGGATGCCGTCGGATGCGTTGGCGGCTTGTTCGACTGCGCGCAGGATTTCTTCCTGCTTATCGTAGGGCTTGTCGCCGAGGGTTTCGCGGACGAACTGCAGCGGCGGCATATCGGGGTAGGGCGCGCCGCCGCCGATGACGCCGATGTCGCGCGCGAGCCTGTCGCTGGTGAAGCCGTCGTTGTTGTGGGGGGTGTTGTTGTTGTGCGCGAAATCGCGGTTGATGTCCGAGAACTCGTCGTTTATGTCTGCGAACCTATCGTTGTTGTCCGCGAAATCGTCGTTTATGTCTGCGAACCCGTCGTTTATGTCTGCGAACCTATCGCTGTTGTCCGCGAAATCGTCGTTTATGTCCGAGAATCCGTCGTTGTGAGCGTTAGAGAAGTCTTTTCGGTTCGACATTTTTCGCGCCTCCGCGTCGTCATCATCGTCGTTGCTTGGGTTAGCGGGACGGTTCCGCGTTGGGCGGTGTCCCTTGTTAGTCAATATAGAATATATGTTCAGATATGTCAAGGGTTGTTTTGGGGATGGGTTTCAACGCAAGGGCGCAGAGGCGCAAAGGGGGGATTTTTGCTTATAATGGGGGTAACCTGCGTATCGGGCGTAGGGTTGTTCAAGGCTTGCATATCAAGATCGAGGCGTTTCGCGATGGCAAAAGTGAGAGTGATGTATTGGAAGGAAATCCCTGTGCAGGTTCAGGCGCAGGATGAGGGGGGGATGCCGGTGTCGGTTGCGTTTGACGCGCGGTTTCAGCAGGGGGTTGACGCGGTGTCGATGTTTGACGGCAGCGGGGGCAGCGACGACTATCTGATGGCGTGGGAGTGGGTGGATTACGGCGAAGTGGAGGGGGCGGCGGCTGATGCGGCGGCGGTGGTGGCGGCGCGCTTCAACGCCGGCTTTCCGCGCGATTTCGTGGCGCGAATACGGGATATGCAGCGCGATGGGACGCGGGATGCGCGGCCGGGGGCAGTCGATCACTGGCTCGACGGCGGCGACGGATAGCGCGCAATTGGCGCAATCCGCAAGCCTGCTGTCCATCACTGAGAAACGGGCGATTCGATTGGGCGCATCCGACGTGATAGCGCGCAATTACGGCATATTATCACGCGAAACGGGCGATTGGGCGCATCCGACGGATAGCGTGAAATCGACGGCGTACTATCATCATACAACATACAAAACGGACGATTGGGAGGGACACGAATGGCACAGGCAGATAGGGCAACGGCTACGATATTGGAGCGGCTTGCGCGGGGGGATTTGCTCATATCGGACGGCGCAACGGGGAGTTTCCTGCAGCGTGAGGGCTTGGGGGACGGCGATCCGGAGGAGTGGAATGCGAGCCACCCTGATGTGGTGCGGGGGATGGCGAAGGCGTACTTTGACGCCGGCTCCGATATGGTGTTGACGAACACATTCGGCGGCACAAGCATACGGCAGCGGCACTACGGGTTTGCGGACAGGACGCGCGAGTTCAATGTGAGCGCGGCGCAGCATGCCCGCAGCCAAGCGCCCGCGGGCGGGTTTGTGGTGGGCTCGGTGGGGCCTACGGGCGAGGTGCTGAACGATCCGCTGCGGGACAATCCGCTGACCGAGGCGGCGGCGTATGAGGCGTTCGCGGAGCAGATAACGGCGCTGGCGGAGGGCGGCGTGGACGCGGTGAACATTGAGACGATGATAGACATAAACGAGGCGGCGCTGGCGGTGCGCGCCGCGAAAGAGAACACGGATTTGACGGTGATGTCCACGATGTTTTTCGACAAGGGGCCGCGCGGCTTCTTCACGATGATGGGGACGCCGCCGGCGGAGGCGGTTCGGTTGCTGCATGCGGCGGGGGCGGATGTGGTGGGCGCGAACTGCGGCAACGGCGTGGACCTTATGCTGGAGCTGGCGCGCGAGCTGCGGGCGGCGACGGACGGGTATCTGCTGATCCATTCGAACGCCGGCATACCGGCTCCGGTGGGCGGCGAGATAGTGTATCCGGAGACGCCGGAGTATATGGCGGAGCGCTTCGGGGTGATGGCGCGCGAGGTGGGGGTGAATATCATCGGCGGGTGCTGCGGGACGACGCCGGAGCATATACGGGCGCTGGTGGGGGAGGTGCGGGGGTGAGGGGGGCGGCTGCGTGAATTGCCGACGTCTGAGTGAATGCGCCGCAAGCGCGGTGGCGGCGTCGATGCGGGCGCAGGATAGGGTAATATGAACAGATACGAAGATCGGGACAATCTTTGGGGCATAGACAGCAATGACCGCCGCTGGTTTCAGGCGCTGACGCTTGCGGGCGGCGTGATTGCGTCTATAATGATGGCATTCTTGGAGATAGAGTACCGCGCGGATGATGCTACGCCGAACACGGTTGCGCGAAACATATTGCTCAGCATAGGGGCGAGTTTCGTGGCGGCGGGGTTCGTGTCGTGGGCAATCCTGCAAGCAAAGGAGCTGACAATGGCGATTGCGGACTGGATAAGGGAAGCAACCGAAAGGCGTAGGCAGCGGCTGCGCGACGAAGGGCGCATCGAAGGCTACGATATGGGCTATGATGATGGCGCCGAGGGTAAGCCCCGACGTCCGACAACAGATCGGATTAACCGCAACGGCAGCAGCGATAACGGCTCATCCAAGTGAACGTTGTGTCCCCCTTGGGCGAGCGCAAGATAGGCTGGTATGAACAGATACGATGAGCGCGACAACCTTTGGGGCATAGACAGCAATGACCGCCGTTGGTTTCAGGCGTTGACGCTTGCGGGCGGCGTGATTGCGTCTATAATAATGGCACTCTTGGAGATAGAGTACCGGGCGGACGACGCTGCGCCGAACACGGTTGCGCGAAACATTTTGCTCAGCATCGGGGCGAGTTTCGTGGCGGCGGGTTTCGTGTCGTGGGCGATCCTGCAAGCGAAGGAGCTGACAATGGCGATTGCGGATTGGATTAGGGACGCTACTGAGAAGCGTAGGCGGCGGATACGCAGAGAAGCCTACATGATGGGCTATGAGGACGCCACCAAGGGTAAGCCCATGCAGCCGCCAACGAATGGGACTAACCGCAACGGCAGCGGTGGCAACAGCGATAACGGCGCATCCAAGTGAGCGCTGTAACCCTATGTAGAATTTCCGACGCGATAGGCGGCGAAATATATCGCGATTTCGTCGCCGCGCCGGGGGTATGGAGATGGTGATGGCGATTGCAGATTGGATTAGGGAGCATACCGCAAGGCAGCGAGTAAAATTCGAGGCTCAAATGCGCCAAGAAGCCTACGATAGGCGAGAGAGACTTGCAATGCAAGCCTTTATTGAGGGTTACCTCAAAGGATATGATGATTCGTCCGAAGGCAGGGAGCGGCGGTTTCCCGTAGATGCGCTAAACGATCCGTATAAGAAGTACAAGATAGATTAAGCGCCGTTGCCTCGCCGTCCCGGTCGGCGATTAGCGCGGCAAGCCGCATCGCATTCCGTCCAGGCAAGGGCAAGGCGGCGTCTATTCGGGCGAGGATGTTGCGCGGCGGGCGTATTCGGGGCGCGCTAGGCGCTCGTAAGGGCGGCGGCGCTTGGCTAGGCCGCCGGCTATCAGGATGCCGCGCAGGGCATCGCAGCCGTCGATGCCGATGGCGGGCGTATCCTGTATCCTGTATTGACGGCCGACTAGCTAACTCTGACGACAAGCGAGGCGCTAATTATGATTGCAACGGGAGCGGCGCGGCGGCTGGGGGCGGCGGATGTGGTGGACAAGTTCGGGCGATGCCTTGAGCTTGTGCCTATGGATCCCAACTTTGGGAATATCAGCGTGGGGCTGTATGTCAAGGACGGCGTATGCACGGTTTGGACATTCAGCCGCAAGCCGGGCGTGGAGGCGCGCATTGAGCGGATACGGGACCAACTGGTGGCGCTCGGCGGGATGGAGGCGGTGGCGGGCAGCGGCAATCAGGCGCGCTTCGGCTGCGGCTTTTTGCATGAGCGCGCAATCAAGTTTCTGATGAGCCAAGCGGTGGGCAAAGCGCCCGATTTCGCGCCGCCGCAGGGCGATATGAGCATCAAGGATTCGCGCTCGCCGCTGACAATCAGGGTTGAGGGCGCGCAGCGGGGCGATAAGTGGATATACACCGTGAGCGGCGAAGGCGATGCGCCCAATCCGGCGGTGCGGATGCGAATGGTGGTAGCGGGGTTTCTGCGCTACGGCGAGATGGAAAAGGTGGGGGACGCCGAAGTGGCGTTCCCGTGCGGGCAGCGGCATGACGCGCTGATGCGCCTGCTGCTGCCGTATTCGCGCAACATATCCAGCGTAGAGGGGATGATGGCGGCGGAGGCTTTGCGCGGGCAGATGACCACGGGGACGCTGGGGTTTTCGGCGACGTAGGCTTTGGCGGGGGGGATGCGCGCAGAGCCGTCGCTACCCTGGAAGCGGACGGCGTGAGTGGTAGCGCGCCTGAGGTGTGATGCGCCAAAGTCCCGCCGCTGACGGATGGCTGAGGCTTGATTGGCGCTCAATAACTGCGTAACATAGGCGCAAGCAATCACACAGGGGACGCAGTTTGATGGCAGACGCTTGGCAGAACAAACTCTACTTCGGGGACAACCTTGAAATCCTGCGCCAACATATCGCGGACGAATCGGTCGACCTCATCTATCTTGACCCGCCGTTCAATTCCAACGCCACCTACAATGTGCTGTTTCGCGAGCGCAGCGGCGAGGATTCGGCGGCGCAAATCACCGCTTTCGACGACACCTGGCGCTGGAGTATGGAATCCGAAGCCGCCTATCAGGACGTCGTAACCGATGGGCCGGACAGGCTCGGCAAGCTTCTGATTGCGATGCGCGAGTTCCTAGGGCAGAACGATATGATGGCGTATCTGACGATGATGGCGCAGCGCCTTGCCGAACTGCATCGCGTTCTCAAGCCCACCGGCAGCATCTATCTGCACTGCGATCCCACCGCAAGCCACTATCTCAAACTGATGATGGACGCCGTGTTCGACGCCGGCAATTTTCGCAGTGAAATCATCTGGCGTCGAATCAACGCAAAGGGCTTGGCGTTCAAAGGCTTTCCCCGAAACAACGATGTGTTGCTCTACTATGCCAAGAATACGCGCTTTACTTGGAATCGTTCATTCCGCCCGTATGATCCCGAGTATGTCGAAAAGTTCTATCGCCATATAGATCCGGAAACGAAACGGCGTTACAGACTGAGCGACCTCTCAAATCCTAACCGCAACCGTCCCAATCTGACCTACGAATGGAACGGGCATCTGCGAGTTTGGCGTTGGACAAAAGAGCGCATGCAAGAGGCGCACGATAAAGGGCTGCTTCACTATACATCCAACGGACTTGCCAATCAGAAACGTTATTTGGACGAAATGAACGGCATTCCTGTCGATTCCATTTGGGAAGATATTCCACCCATTCAAGCGCAATCCAAAGAACGGCTTGGTTACCCCACTCAAAAACCTGAAGCGCTGTTGGAGCGCATCATTAGCGCAAGCAGCAACGAAGGCGATGTTGTGCTAGACCCGTTCTGCGGCTGCGGCACGGCGGTAGCGGTGGCGGAGCGCTTGAACCGCCGCTGGATCGGCATAGATGTAACGCATCTCGCCATATCGTTGATGAAGAGCCGCCTGCAGGACACATTCGGAGACGATCTGCGCCGCTACGAAGTGGTGGGCGCGCCGCAGGATGTACAAAGCGCGGCGGCGCTGGCGGTGGACAGCGAAAACGATGGGCGTTATCAGTTCGAGTGGTGGGCGCTTGGGCTAGTGGACGCCAGGCCGGCGCAAGACAAGAAGCGCGGCGCAGACTCCGGCGTGGACGGCTACATCAACTTCTTCGACGACAACAGCGGCAAGCCCAAACGCATCATTGTGCAGGTCAAGAGCGGCGGCGTGAAGCGGGGGGACATAGCCACCTTGAAGGGTGATATGGAGCGCGAAAAGGCGGAACTGGCGCTGTTCGTTACGCTAAAGCCGCCCACCAATCCGATGCGTCAGGAAGCGGCGGCGGCAGGCTTCTACACGCCCGACGCCTTCCCCGACCACCGCTTCCCGCGCGTGCAGATCCTCACCATAGACGCCCTGCTATCGGGCGAGCAAGCCGACTATCCCCGCTTCGCGCCGAATGCCACGTTCCGCCGCGCGCCGCGCCGCGGGCGCAATCGGGGGACGCAGGGGGAGTTGGGGTAGGTAGGATGGGCGCAAATTGCCGTTTTTTGCTACTATATTGCCTTTATTTCAGCGCACATATGCCCTATAATTGGATTATGAGATGCGCTAATGCTTTCTCAAATCTTGGACGGAGCGCTTGACTATGCTGGTAATAGACACATTCGCAAGACGAATGGAGAGAGCCAGGAACGCAGGCAAGCCTGTCATCTACAAATACGACGAACTGCCCGAAAAGTTCAGGGGGCAGGTTGTCTATATTTTGAGGCGCTTGATAAATCAAACCGGCGGAGGCGGTTGGAATCAGATACATGACCTCTTTGGCAGCCAAATGGGGCTGTTTTCTCTAGTAAATGAAGGTGGTTCTTCTGAATATCAGTGTCTCGCCTTCATTCGTAGGGACCCAGATGTTGAGCAGATACTGAGCCTCATAGAGATCGCTATTAGGCGTACAGACGCTTTTATCAGAAGCGGTTTCTATCTACTTAAGCAGAGAGCCCTTCCTATTCTCGATAGCGCGATTTCTGAACTGAATCAGCGCTTTCAAGAGAATGAATTAGGCTATCAGTATCAGTATCCGCCCGGCCAAATTGTACGGATGGATTCCCAGTATCTACACACCGAGTCGATAGAGCCGGCCGTATCGCTTCTGTACGATGAGGGCTTTACAGGCGCTTCGGATGAGTTCCTACAGGCTCACAAGCATCACAGAGAAGGGAATAACAAAGCGGCAATATCAAGCGCTTTGAATGCCTTTGAAAGCGCAATGAAGACCATTTGCGATATTCGCGGATGGAAGTACGACGCTCAAAAGGCGACTGCAAGCGCATTGATAAGAACGTTGCTTGACAATAATCTCATTCCATCTGAGATGCAAAGCCATTTCACAGGTTTGCGGACAACCTTAGAAGGCGGCGTTCCAACCATCAGAAACAAATTCGCAGGTCATGGGCAGGGCAGCGAACCCGTTGAAGTCCCTGACTACCTCGCTTCGTATGCGCTGCACTTGACCGCCTCTAACATCGTGTTTCTGGTAGAGGCTCACAAGGCGTCCAACTGACGGCGGGTTGTTTATGGGCTAGTAGCGCCCTGCCTATATGCGCGTCGACGCCTTCCCACAGACCGCAATCCCGCTTCACACTCGCCGCCCGATTGACACCCGCGCCGCCGTTCAAACATAATCGTAGGCGCTATGATGATTGTCAGAAGCGTTGACGGTTGCCCAATGCGCTTTTGGAAAGCGTGGCGCATGAAATCGCTTCTTGACGAATCGCTGAATGTCCGATTTAGGTGCCACTTCCCCGGGCATGACGCGCGGGGAAGTAGTCCACATATGCCCGCCGCAATCCGAATAAAGGGCGCACACTACATATGGGCATACAGCGCACAAGGATGTTTCAATGACGCAAACGCTAGAAAGCAAGGCGCGTGCGGCGGCGTCATCGGCGTAAGCGGCAAGGTTAACGGCGTCAGCGATATGCCTTATCATATGCCGTATGGGGGCAGGACTATGAACAAGTCGGACGCTATGCAGATGGTCAATGATCATATCGGCGGGCGGGCGCTAAAGCGCTCCAATACGGCGTTTGCCAACATAAACGCTCGCGCCCCTGTATGGTGGCTCAACATCAGTCCCCAAAAGTTCAAGGGTGAATTGCACATTCTGCTGGCAAAGAAGCAGGGGCTGATTTGGCTGCGAATTAGGGATGGCGCTATTCCGAACCCGGGAAGCGTGTTCAGGCTGAGAACCGATAAGGACGTGATTGATTTGGAGATAGCCATAAGCGGCAATCTCTATCTCAAGGACGTCAAAAGCGGGGGAACGGGTTACGATTTCCGGCCGCATATTGCGTATGAGTGGGATGAGGATCTGATGGGCGATACGCAAGCGTCTGCCACTCAGCCAAGCGGTCGGGGCAAGGCGGGCGAAACCGATGGGGCGAGGGATGATATGCCTACGGGAAGGCATACAATATCTCAGGGGCGGGTAATCGTGATTTCGCCCACGAAAACGACGGTGTACAATCCGGGCGATCCCATTCCGCCTATCATTGAACTCGACGATGCGGCGGCTTCTTTGGCGGGCGGTACTGTGTTCGACGGGACGGATGTGCCCGTTGAGTACATGTTTTACTATATGGACAAGGTTCACAACTTGCATGCCTTCTTGGATGATTTCCCACAGGTGAGCAGGGCGCAGGCGCTTGAGGCGCTTGAGGAACGGCTGCAGAAGAACATAGACGGCGTGGTCAACAGCGACAGAGATTATGTGAGCGGCACGCCGCGCTTTAATGGAACGCGGATGATGGCGTATGACCTGTTCGACTATCTGGCGGACGGATACACCATTGAAGGGTTTCTGGCTAACTATGACACGTCGGTTACGCCCGAACACTCCGCAAAGGTGATAGAAGCGGCGCGGCAGCTTGTGGAGTTGTACGCCTATAAGTCCGCATTTCGGCGCATTGACGCCAATCGGTGAGTTTCTTGCGCCGGCTCGATCGACAACTTAACCAACGCATACCCATCGCATACCCATCGCATACCCATCGCATACCCATACCCACTTCACTACTACAAGGAGGCCACGCTATGCCGCTACACGAAACTATGACGCCGCGCCAACGGGTGATGAATGCGCTGCAAGGCAAGCCGGTGGATCGCACGCCGGTCGCCAATCCTACGAATGTGGCGACGGTGGAGCTTATGGATATGGTGGACGCGCCGTTCCCGGAGGCGTGCCGCAATCCCGAACTGGCGGCGCGCCTGGCGGCTACGGGCTATACCGAACTCGGCTTTGACGCCGTTATGCCGTATTTTACCATCATTCAGGAATCATCGGCGCTGGGCTGCGAAATGCAGTGGGAAGAGAAGGACAACTGGCCCACGGTGCGTATGTCCAATCCGATTTGGAAGGGGCCGGACGATATTCATATACCGCCCGGCTTTCTGGAGCATCCGGACAATATCGCCATCACGCGCTCTATCAGCCTGCTCAAAGAGGAGTTCGGCGATGAGGTGGCGGTTATCGGCAAGACGATGGGCCCGTGGACACTCGCCTACCATGTGTTCGGCGTGGAGGCGTTTCTGCTGATGACGGTGGACGACCCCGATATGACGATGCGCTGCCTTGACGGGCTGAAGGAAATCTCGGTGCTGTTCGGGCAGGCGCAGATCGACGCGGGCGCCGACGCGCTCACATTTCCGGATCACGCAACCGGGGATCTGGTCAGCGGGGAATACTATGAGCGCTTCCTGCTGGACATTCATCAAGAGATGGAAGAGCGCTTGGATACGCCGCTCATCCTGCACATATGCGGCAAGACGCTTGACCGAATGCCGCACATCGCGCAGACGGGGATGACGGCGTTTCACTTCGATTCCAAGAACGACCCGCATGCGGCGATGGATGCGGTGGACGGCGGCATTGCGTTGGTGGGGAACATCAACAATCCGGAGACGCTGTACGCGCGGGGGCCGGAAGAGGTGCGCGCCGAAGTTCGCAAATGCCTTGACGCCGGGGTGCAGCTGATAGCGCCCGAATGCGCGATACCGCTCTCAACGAAACTCGAAAATCTGCTGGAAATCCCGCGCGCCGTCAAAGAATGGCACGCCGAGCGGTAGGCGGGATGGGCGATAGGCGCATAATCGGGATAGGCGGCAAGCGGGATGGGCGCATAATCGCATAATCGGGATAAGCGGCAAGCGGGATGGGCGATAGGCACATAATCGGGGTAGGCGGCAATCGGGATGGGCGATAATCGGGATAAGCCGTAAGCGGCAATCGGGATTAGGGCGGTAGGCGCAATGAAGGGGCTATAATTGCGCCCAAGCCTGTCCCGCATTCCAAGCCGCCGCCGAATGCGGGCATTGGCGCTAGAACACGCTGCGAAAGGTACAACGCTATGACAATGACCAAAACGAAACTGATTACCGCCGCCGAACTGCTGCGCCTGTATTCGGAGGGCGTGCGCGGCGAGCTTATACGGGGGGAGCTCTACGAAACTATGCCAAGCGGACAACAACACGGCGAAATCGCTATGCAGATAGGCCACCTGCTGCTGAGATTTGTGAGGCCGCGTCGCCTTGGGCGGGTGATGGGTTCGGACGCGGGCGTGTGGCTTGAGCGCGATCCGGATACGGTGCGCGAGCCGGATGTGGCGTTCTTCGCCGCCGATAAGATGCCGCCCGGGGAGACCGTGCGCGGCTACGCCGAGGCAGTCCCCAACCTGGTGGTAGAGATAGCGTCCCCAAGCAATAGCGCGCGCGAGGTTCGCGATAAGGCGCGGATGTGGCTGAGTTTCGGCGTGCGCCTTGTGTGGGTGGTGTATCCGGACGCGCGGGCGGTGGAACTGCATACGGTCGACGGCGGGCGGCGCGTGCTGGCTGAGGGCGATACGCTTGACGGCGGGGATGTTCTGCCGGGCTTTAGCTGCGAGGTGAGCGATATTTTCGATGTGTATTAGGATGCGCCGGGCGGCGTGTATTCCGCGCGCCGCTATACCGCATTCCAAGCCGCCGCCGCATACGGCATTGGCGCTAAAAACACGCTGCGAAAGGCGAAACGCTATGACACTGACCAAAACGAAACTGATAACCGCCGCCGAACTGCTGCGTCTGTACTCAAAGGGCGTGCGCGGCGAGCTTATACGGGGGGAGCTCTGCGAAACTATGCCAAGCGGACAAGAACACGGCGAGATTGCGGCGCATCTGTGCTATCTGCTGATAAGCTTCGTCAAGCCGCGCCGCTTGGGGCGAGTGATGGCGTCGGACGCGGGCGTGTGGCTGGAGCGCGATCCGGATACGGTGCGCGAGCCGGATGTGGCGTTTTTCGCGGCCGATAATATGCCTCCGCCCGGCGCGCGTGTTAGAGGCTACGCTGAAGTTGTCCCCAACCTGGTGGTAGAGATAGCGTCTCCAAGCAATAGCGCGCGCGAGGTTCGCGATAAGGCGCAAATGTGGCTGAGTTTCGGCGTGCGTATTGTGTGGGTGGTGTATCCGGACGCGCGCGCGGTGGAACTGCACAGCGTCGACGGCGGGCGGCGCATTCTGGCTGAGGGCGATACGCTGGACGGCGGGGATGTTCTGCCGGGGTTCAGCTGCAGGGTGGGGGATATTTTCGACGTGTATTAGGATGCGCTGGGGCGGCGTGTCATGGCGCTGAAACGGCGGGGCGCAAGCGCGGGGGCAAGCGGCAGTAGGCGATAGCGGGCTAATCGGATTTTCGGGACGGCTGCAATCAAAAATCCAAGGAGGAATGCAATGCGGAAAAAGGCTCTCTATATTAACGGCAACCACGAAGACATCCTGCAGGGAATTGTGAACGTTCAAGCCGCGCATCCTGAGCAGACCCTGTTCATACAGCCCCACCGCAACGACCGAATGGCCTATTTGCGGGACAACCCGCCCACTGAGGAAGATCCCGTAACGATGTACAGCTCCATCACAAAGGATCTGAACACGGTCCACTTTATCGGCGAAGTGGTGGGGTGGGATGACAAAGAAACAATCTCTCCGCAAAAGCGCGAGAAGATTGATAAGGACATCAAAACCTGGCAGGCGCCTCAACCCGGCGTGTTCGAAGGGGGAGTCAATCTGCTTCATATCCGCCGGCTAGTTCGCGTTGAGCCGCCTTTCGACGCGGCTAAACTCATCAAAACCAGCGACAACAAGCCCCTGAAGCCAAGAAGTGTGGCAGGCGGATGGTCTTATGTGCATCGGCTTATGGGAGATGCGCCCTAACTGACGGCGTGGCGGCGGTGGTCAGTCCGCGGACACCTTGGCGGCGGGGCGCGGCCAGTTGCGCTTGAATGCGGCGGGGCGCGCGCTGCCGCATCTGCAACGCCGCGTGCCGCCAATACCGAAAGCCTGATACGAAGCTTGCCGGCCGTCGAAGGGCGGCGCTGCGGGCGATAGACGCTATATGCGGAAAAGGAACGGAATACGATTATGCCTCTGCGCTTCGATACTGTGCGGGAAGTCAATCAGCGAATTAGCGAACTTTGCGATGATTTCCAAGGCTGCCTGCGCTTCTATGAACTCAATTCGCCGGGGCCGGATGCGCTGACGCCGCATCGCGCCGCGATTAGGATGCGAAGCGAATTCGGCGGCGTGAGCGCGGCGATCGACTCTTACGATTTCGTGGTGAACTATCTCAGGCCGGCCGTGATTGCGCTGAGACTGGATCCGCAGGCGCATTACAGGATGGCGTCGGGCGATGAGATGTTTTCGCAGCTCAAACGGCATCAGAGCGCCTTTGTGGATCTTGAGCCGCATTCGGCGGCGGATTTGGGCAGTCCGGAGCTCATCCAAGCGATGTATTCGCTGATTGAATCGCTGCAGCTATCGCGAACCAAGGCGCAGGTTTTCACGGGGACGCTGACGCTGCATCACCTATTGCCCGGGCTTGTGCCGCCGGTTGACCACCGATTTACGGGGGCGTTCTTTCGGCTCAATCACTATCACTTCAGCGTTGGGGCGCACAAGGGCTTGGCGCGCCTCTTGAACGGCTTGGCCGCTATCGTGGATCGGCTTGACGGGCAGTACGGCGAAGGCTATCTGCCGGGGCTGGTGGGTAGCGCTGACTGGGCTACCAGCGAAAGCAAGCTTTTGGACAATGCGATAGTGGGATATGTGAAAAGAAGCAAACTGCGTTTGGCAGCCGCAGCCGCAGCCTGTTAAAATCGTCATACAATACCCCCGCCGCCGCCGATTTCCAACCCGAAAACTCACTATGAGGTGTACAGCGATGCCGATTCACAACGAAGGCTTGGAGCGCGAACTTGAGTATGTGACCAAGCCGTTCGAGATTAAGCACATACGCGGTCTGTTTGAGCATACGGATGCGCTGATGCACGACATCGCTCACAACCTCATCACGGGCAATCATCACGAAGTCGACCGCCTGACGCAGCAGGCGCTCTCGGACGGGTACACCGCCAACGATGTGCTGGATGACGGGCTCATATCCGGCATGGCGGTGGTGGGCATCAAGTTTCGGGACAACATCATATTCGTGCCGGAGGTGCTGGTGGCGGCGCGCGCGATGAAGGCGGGAATGGCGTATATCGAGCCAATCCTGTCGGCGTCCGGCATAGAGCCGATAGGGACGGTGGTTATGGGAACGGTCAAGGGCGACCTGCACGACATCGGCAAGAACTTGTGCATAATGATGCTGCGCGGCGCCGGCTTCACCGTCCACGACTTGGGGGTGGACACCAAGCCGGACGAGTTCATAGACGCCGTGATGGACAACGAAGCGCAGATATTGGGGATGTCGGCGCTGCTGACCACCACGATGCCGAATATGGGCAAGACGATCGAGGCGTTCGAAGAGTACGGGATGCGCGATATAGTCAAGATTATGGTGGGCGGCGCGCCCGTGCGCCAGGAGTTCGCGGACGATATGGGCGCAGACGGGTACGGGGAGAACGCGATGGCGTGCGTGGATATGGC
Organism: Dehalococcoidia bacterium; assembly: GCA_965203895.1. Classification (GTDB taxonomy): domain Bacteria; phylum Chloroflexota; class Dehalococcoidia; order Lucifugimonadales; family JADFKI01; genus Bin90. Next base: position 2,432,306 of record CBDBDI010000003.1, read on the forward strand.
CAAGCGGTTTATGGGCGTGGGGGATCTCGAGGGCTTGGGCGAGATCGAAGGCGTGGACGAGCCCGAAAGCGCGGATGCCGTTCCGGTGGCGGGTTCGGATTAGGGGCGGCAATCTGCGCCGGCTCTCTGCGCCTCACGCATAATTCCCGCAATCTATTAGACTGCAAGGCGGTTGGATATGGCGAAAGAACAGGGCGTAGATAAAGAGCGATACAGGGCGAGTATGGCGCGTCTTGACGGCATATTTCGCGATATGTCGGACACGGTAACCGAAGTATCGCGCTGGCGCTGCCCGTACAAGAACGCGCAGAGCCGCTGCACCGCGCAGTTCGGCTGCCGCAATCAGCAGCGCAAAGTCCCTGAGGGCGAGCTGTACATCTGCATCGGCGACGACAACCTCGACTACCGCAGCGCCTGGGAGATTTAGCGCCGTCTGCGCGGCCGCGGCAAAGCGGGCTGAGCGCCGGTGTGGGCGCTGCGGTTGGGCGCATTGTGCGGGCGCATTATCCAACATTCCAGTATCGCGCGGCGTGGTGAAACGGCCGCGTCGGGGCGCATTGTGCGGGCGCAAGATAGGCTAATATGCAAAGATATGACGAGCGCGACAATCTTTGGGGCATAGACAGCAATGACCGCCGCTGGTTTCAGGCGCTGACGCTTGCGGGCGGCGTGATTGCGTCTATAATGATGGCATTCTTGGAGATAGAGTACCGCACGGACGATGCTACGCCGAACACGGTGGCGCGAAACATATTGCTCAGCATAGGGGCGAGTTTCGTGGCGGCGGGGTTCGTGTCGTGGGCGATCCTGCAAGCGAAGGAGCTGACAATGGCGATAGCGGATTGGATTAGGGACGCTAATGAAAAGCGCAAGCGGGAGCTTGTCGCGGAAGCGCTGGAGCGGGGGCGCAGCGAAGGGCTAATCGAGGGCATTCGCCAAGGCCGCGGCGAAGGCTACGATATGGGTTATGACGACAGGGACCAGGGCAAGCCCCGACGCCGGCCGTCAACGAATGGGACTAACCGCAACGGCAACGGCGATAATGGCGAACTCAAGTGAGCACCGTATCTCACTATGGGGGCGGCGCGGTAGGCTAATATGCAAAGATATGATGAGCGCGACAACCTTTGGGGGATAGACAGCAACGACCGCCGCTGGTTTCAGGCGCTGACGCTTGCGGGCGGCGTGATTGCGTCTATAATAATGGCATTCTTGGAGATAGAATACCGCGCAAGCGATGCCGCGCCGAACACGGTTGCGCGAAACATATTGCTCAGCATAGGGGCGAGTTTCGTGGCGGCGGGGTTCGTGTCGTGGGCGATCCTGCAAGCGAAGGAGCTGACAATGGCGATTGCGGATTGGATTAGGGACGCTAATGAAAAGCGCAAGCGGGAGCTTGTCGCGGAAGCGCTGGAGCGGGGTCGCAACGAAGGTCTCATAAAGGGGCGTATTGAGGGGCGCGGCGAAGGCTACGATATGGGCTATGACGATGGCGCCGAGGGTAAGCCTCGACGTCGGCCGCCAACGAATGGGACTAGCCCCAACGGCAACAGCGATAACGGCGAACTCAAGTGAACGCCGTGTCTCACTACGGGGACGGCGCGATAGGCTAATATGCAAAGATATGACGAGCGCGACAATCTTTGGGGCATAGACAGCAACGACCGCCGCTGGTTTCAGGCGCTGACGCTTGCGGGGGGCGTGATTGCGTCTATAATGATGGCATTCTTGGAGATAGAATACCGCGCGGATGACGCTACGCCGAACACGGTTGCGCGAAATATATTGCTCAGCATAGGGGCGAGTTTCGTGGCGGCGGGGTTCGTTTCGTGGGCGATCCTGCAAGCGAAGGAGCTGACAATGGCGATTGCGGATTGGATAAGGGACGCTAATGAGAAGCGCAAGCAACAGTTGCGCGACGAAGGGCGCAGCCAAGGGCTAATCGAGGGCATTCGCCAAGGCCGCAGCGAAGGCTACTTGATGGGCTATGACGACGGCGCCGAAGGCAAGCCCAGCCGGCCGCCAACGAATGGGGTTAACCCGGATGGCGATAACGGCGAACTCAAGTGAATGCCGTGGCTCATTATGGGGACGGCGCGATAGGCTAGTATGCAAAGATATGACGAGCGCGACAACCTTTGGGGCATAGACAGCAACGACCGCCGCTGGTTTCAGGCGTTGACGCTTGCGGGCGGAGTGATTGCGTCTATAATGATGGCATTCTTGGAGATAGAATACCGCGCGGTCGATGCTACGCCGAACACGGTTGCGCGAAACATATTGCTCAGCATAGGGGCAAGTTTCGTGGCGGCCGGGTTCGTTTCATGGGCGATCCTGCAAGCGAAGGAGCTGACAATGGCGATTGCGGATTGGATAAGGGAGGCGACGGAAAAGCGTAGGCAGCGAGTAGAATCGGATGCACTCGACCGGGGCTACAACATGGGCTACGACGACAGAGACAAGGACAAGCCCCTCATACTGCCATCGGACAGGATTAACCATAATGGCGATGGCGACAGCGGCGAACCCAAGTGATTGCCGTAACCTTATGTGGGGGGATGGCGCGGTAGGCGGCGAAATCGTGATACGTTTCGTCGCCGCGCCGGGGTATGGAGATGACGATGGCGATTGCGGATTGGATTAGGGAATCTACGGAAAGGCGTAGGCAGCGGATAATCGAGGAAGTCCGTAGTAGCGAGGAATATCAGCAAGAATGGTGGAAGGGCTACGATATGGGCTATGACGATGCGGACAAGGGCAGGCCGCTCGGATTTTCTTTGGATGCGCTCGACAAGTCTGGCGATAAGCGCAAGACAGGATAAGCGCCGCTGCTTAGCCCTGGCAGTTAACGATTAGCGCGGCGGGCTGCATCCTGTCCCGGCAAGGCCGAGGCGGCGGCTATTCGGGCATTGCCGTTGCGCGGCGGGCGAATTGGGGGCGGATTAGGCGGTCGTAGGGGTGGGGGCGCTTGACTAGGCCGCCGTTTATCAGGATGTCGCGCATGGCGTTGTAGCCGTCGATGCCTATGGCGGGGGTATCTGACCAGGTTTCTAGCGCTTTGTATTGGCGGACGCTGCGCTCTAATACACTGCGCGGGCATTCGGGGAAGAAGGGCGCAACCCGCGCGGCGATTTCGGGGGCGTCGGCCGACGCAAGCCATTGCTGCGCTTTGTAGAAGCCGCGCGTGAACTGCTCTGCGATGTGGGGCATCGTATCTATGAACTTGGGGGCGGCGGCGAATGAGCTGTAGCATAGGTAGCCGTGTTCGCGGCCGATCTCGGCCGCTAGATAGCCGACGCCGTCCGCTATGAGCGCCTGCGTCTGCGGGTTGGGCATGTGGATGTAGTCGGCGTCGCCGCGGCGGAATGCGGCTAGGGCGTCATCGGCGGATAGCCCGCTCATCATTCGTATCTTGCCGATGTCAACGCCGCGCTTGCGGAGCGCCGCCGAAAGCGATGTCAGCGGCACGGGCGTGAAGCCAATCGGGATTAGCGTTGCGCCCTCGAGATCGCGCCATTGCCAGTTGTCAGCGGGCGCTCTGCCAAGCAGAAAGAAGCCGTCGCCGCGGTTGATTTCGGCGATGTGCAGCGGGGCGTCTTGCTCGCCGGCGTCCAGCGCCATCATGCTGCGGCTGATGCCGGTCTGCACAATGTCCACTTCGGCGCGGCGCAGCATATCCAAGGCAGACCTGTCGGCGGGGACGGCGCCGAACATCACATCCAAGCCTTCGGCGTACAGAAAGCCGCCCGCGACCGCCGCGTATATGGGCGTGTAGAACAGGTTGCGGTAGGTTACCATCAGGCGCAGGCGGTAGGGGCGCTGCGGTTGGTTCATGGGCTATGTCCTGTCCTGCTATGCGCTTGGTATGCGCTTATGCGCTTGGTTGCCATTTGGTTGCGCTTGGGCTAGTTTGCGTTAGTCCAGTATGCGGCCTTCGTAGTCGATGCGGGATAGGGGGAGGCCGAGTTCGCGCAGGTCGGCTTCTATGACTGCGGCGTCGCCTACTATGACGATTTTGAGCGCGTCGTGGTTGAGGTGGGCTTGGGCGGCGTTGCGCACGTCCTGCAGGGTTACCGCGCTTATGTTGTCGGCGTAGGCGCTGAAGTAGTCGTCGGGCAGGTCGAAGGACACTAGGCGGATGAGCTGATGCAGCATTTGGGAATGCGTCTCGAATTGGCTTGGCAAGCCGCGCAGGATGCCGTCGCGCATATCGGTGAACTCTTCCTGCGCGACGGGGCGGTCGCCGCGGATGTCGGCGAATTCTTTGAGGGTTTCACGGACAGCGTCGGCGGTAACGGCGGTTTGCACGGAGCCGCCGGCGGCAAGCGCGGATGCGTGGGTTAGCCAGTCTATGTGGGACATGTAGCCGTAACTGTAGCCCTTGTCTTGGCGCAGGTTCATGTTCAAGCGCGCCGAGAACTGCCCGCCGAAGATGTTGTTGAGCAGGGTGAGCGCAAAGTAGTCGGGATGATGGCGGGGGATGGTGAGATGGCAAGCCCTGATGACGGACTGCGCGGCGCCGGGCTTGTCGGCAAGGTATATCGTGGGCTTGGCGGCGGCGGGCGGGTGGTCGTCGGCTTGCGCTGCGTGTGCGGCGGGCGCATGTTTCCAAGCGCCGAATGCGGCTTCCGCCTGCTCGATGGCGGCGTCGCGGCGTATGTCGCCTACCAGGATTAGGGTTGCGTCGGCGGGGGCGTAGCGGGCGGCATAGTGGGCTGCTAGGTGGTCGCGGGTGAATGCGCTCACGGCGGTTTCGGTTCCTGATACGGGATGACCGTAGCCGGTATTCGCGCCGAACAGCAGCGCTTGCGCCGCGCGCGCCGCAACGGCTACGGGGTTGTCGGCTATGCGCTTGAGGTCGGTTAGGCGTTCAGCGCGCACGCGGTCGAATTCCTGCGCGGGGAAGGTTGGGTTTTGGACGACGTCCGCCATAATGGCAAGCGCATCCTGCCAGTGGGCGGTGAGGGTTTCGGTGGCGATGGCGGCGTATTCGCGCGCTGCATGGGCGCTCAAGTGGGCGCCTAGGAATTCCATATCGTCGGAAATTCGCTGACTGCTGCGGGTTGTAGTGCCTTCGGAGAGCATATCGGCGGTGAGGCTCGCCAAGCCGGGGCGGTCGGCGTGGTCGGTGATGCCGCCGGCGCGCAGCAGCAGTCCTTGCGCTACGATGGGCAAGCCCGGCATTTCCAGCAGAACGACGCGCATGCCGTTGGACAGCGCGGCGCGTTCCGGGGCGGGCGGGCTGAAGCTAGGCGCGGCGGCGGCGGCGGGCATTGCGGCGCGGTCGATGGCGCTTGCGGCGGCGCTCAGGGACTGCTCCGGCAGCACGGCGAGCCTGACTTTGCTGCCGCCGAGCGCGGAGTTGGCGGCGCGGCGCACATCGTCGGCGGTAACCGCAAGGTAGCGCGCGAGGTCGGTGTTGATGCCGGCGGGATCGGCTTGGTAGGTGTTGTAGAAGTTGAGCTGATCGGCGCGGCCGCCGAAACCGCCGATGCGCTCAAGTTGGCGGACGTGGTGGCTTTCGATGCGGTTTTTGGCGCGCATAATTTCGTGTTCGGTGGGGGCGGTTTGGCGCAGCAGATCCAGCTCTTCGTTGACCATCGCCTCAATGTCGGCGAGGCTTTGGCCGGGGTTGGCGGTAACTTGGATGAAGAACTCGCCGGCGATTTCTTGGGCGTAGTGGTACACGCTCACATCGCGCGCTATTTGGCGCTCATAGACAAGCCGCTTATGCAGGCGCGAACTCTTGCCGTCGCCTAGAACGGCGGCGAGCATCTCTAGCGCGGGCTCTTGCGCGTCGAAGGCGGGTCCGGCGGGCCAGACGAGGTATAGGCGGGGGAGCTGCACCTTGTCGCGCGTGGCGAGGGACACATCGCCGCTGAGTTCGGAGTCCATGCGCCCGATGCGGTTGATGGGCGGGCCGGGGGGCAGATCGCCGAAGTAGCGCTCTACTAGGGCGCGCGCCTTGCCGGGGTCAATGTCGCCGGCGATGGCGAGGCTTGCGTTGGAGGGGGCGTAGAATTGGCGAAAGAAGTCTTTCACATCCTCGAGTTCGGCGGCGTCTAGGTCTTCTTGGGAGCCTATGGTGGGCCAGTTGTAGGGATGCGGCGGTGGGAACACAACGGGCTGCAGGGTGAGATAGGCGGTGCCGTAGGGGCGGTTTTCGTAGCTTTGGCGGCGCTCGTTTTTGACTACATCGCGCTGGACGTCGAAGCTCTTTTGGTCGAGCGCGTCCAGCAGAAAGCCCATCCTGTCCGATTCCAGCCAGAGCGCGAGTTCGAGGTAGTTGGACGGCACATTTTCCCAGTAGTTGGTGCGGTCGGGCGTGGTGGAGCCGTTGAGGTTGGCGCCCACTTTTTGGAGCGGGTCGAAGAAGCTCTGCTTGTGGTGCTTGGAGCCTTCGAACATGACATGCTCGAAGAGGTGGGCGAAGCCGGTGCGTCCGGGCTCTTCGTTTTTGGAGCCGACGTGGTACCAGATGTTGACGGCGGCGATGGGCAGTGTGTGGTCTTCGTGTAGGATGACGTCCAGTCCGTTGGAGAGGGTGAACTTTTCGTATGAGATGGCAACCATTAAAACGCTCCGATGCAACTGGGGATTTGCGGGTTTCAGGATTTTCGCGGGTTGGCGGCGGGCGCAACCTTCTAGTGTACACGAAACGGCGGATGCGGCGCTGTTGTTATGATGCGTTGGTTATTGTATCATCTAAATCAATGTAGGCGCATATGACTGGGAACCGCTAAGGGCGCAACTCGTGGCAATGCAATGGACTAAATCCTCGATTGAGGAAATGGCAACGGATACGCTTCATCAGCACGGGCTACATTCCATCCCCGTGGATCTCATTGCGCTTGCGGATAGGTTGGGGATTAAGGTCAACAACGCCAAGTTTTCAGAACCTAACTTGGCCGCCATGCTGTCAAAACGAGGAAACGTCGTGTGGATACTATTGGATGAAGCCAGCCATCCTCATCGGAAACGCTTCTCTATCGCGCACGAATTGGGGCATCATTTCTTGCATCTGCAATCGGATGGCGAAATGATCGACCGTGACACCAACTTTTTCAGGGTTAACGAATACGCCTCAGTGGATATGACGCAAGAGCGCATCAAAGAAATACAGGCGAATCAATTCGCCGCCGCGCTGCTAATGCCGGAGCGCCTAGTTAGACAAAGGTGGCAGAATCGCCGCTCCATATCCAAATTGGCGCGCTCGTTTCAGGTGTCTGAAGAGGCGATGGGCTATCGCATAGCGTCGCTCGGATTAGACTAATGCCTCCTGAAGAAACTCTCCCGCCCATAGCCCAACGGATAGTCCAATCTATTGGGAAACCCGTTACGAATGAAGACGTAGATATGGTAGATATCTATGAGCGGGTTAGGCGAATTGAAGATGAAAGTTACGAACTCAGGACGATTGTGGCGTCGTGGGAAAAGCAGCAATCCGATGAGCAGGATCTGAGAAACCGCTATGCAAAGTGGCTTGTAATCGCGCTGTTTATTCAGGTTGCGATAATCAACATCGTCTTTTTTCTAATAGGCTTCGGCTTGCTCTCGGTGGAAAGGTGGGTTGCCAGTAGTTTTATTGTTGGCGTATTCGTCGAAGTAACGGGTATGACTTTCGTTGTGGTGAGATACCTGTTTCCGACGCAACACGGCGCTAGACTGCCGCGCGAAATTAGACGCGCGGGATTGCGCGATGTCCCCGCTTATGAACGGGATGAGCGCGCTGCTGGAGACGAATAACGGGTTTGCGGTCGCGGCGGCGGCTTAGGCGCATCAAATCAGCGCCGCGTCAATAGCGTCCGGGGCAGCGGCCGACGCTATTTCGTTGAGGCGCTCTAGCGCGCGCTTGACTTCGTGGGCTTCGCTCCAGCGCTCCCTGGCTTCGTAGAGAACCAAGGCTTCCTCGTAGTCCCGCCGCGCTTTGGGAACATCGCCGAGTTCGGCGTGGGAAAGCCCTCTGATGTAGTAGATGTCGGGGTTGTATCTGTCAAGGCTGACGGCGTGGTCGTAGCTCACTATCGCGCTTGAGTAGTCCGCTTGGAAAATGTGTGTAGCGCCTTTGAGAATGTGAGGGTCGGGATCGTCCGGGTCAAGCATGGCAACCGTATCGCAAGCCAGTATCGCTTTGTCATATTCGCCCATTCGCATATAGGCGATTCCGCGATTGTAATGGGCGGATGTGAGGTTGGGGTCAAGCGCGATGGCGTTGCCGTAGTCGGCTATCGCCGCATCGTAATCGCCTTTGTTTAGGTAGGCGTTGCCGCGATTGAAGTGGGCGTCGTAGTTGTGCGGGGCAATCTCGACCGCCTTGTCGTATTCGGCGACGGCTTCGGCGTAGCGTTCTTGGGCGGCGAGCCTATCGCCATTGTCTATGTACATGTCGGCGCGCGCGCATGCGCCCCAGAGCAGTCCGTTGACGCCGAGCGCGGCGGTCAGCACCAGCAGCAGCGCGATTTTCATCTGCGCGCATCCGTTGGATCGCCGCCCTATCCCGCCGCCGCTTGCAGATGCTTGCCTAGCAGGTCTATCGCGGCTTGGGCGGCTTGGCGCTTGTTGGCGTCGCGGTCGGCGCTGCCGGTCTCTATGCGCTCTGCCGCCGCAAGTCCGTCCGGGCCGGCAATCCCGATGTAGAATGCGCCGATGGGTATGCCCGGCCGGCCGCCGGTGGGGCCGGCGACGCCGGTAACGGATACGGCGTAGTCGGTGGCGGTCAGTTTGCGCGCGCCCGCCGCCATTCCGATTGCCACCTCTGCGCTGACGCTGCCCTTGCTCTCATATACTTCGTCGGGGACGCCCAGGACGGACTGCTTTAGGCCGCCGGTGTAGGCGATTACGCCGCCGGGGAACCAGCGCGAGCTGCCCGGCACCGTGCTGAGCAGGTAGCCCACAAGTCCGCAGGTGTCCGCCTCCGCCACCGAAACGCGCTTGTCCTGCGCCGTCAGCAGCGCCGCAATCTCTTCGACTTTCATCGCATATCCTCCATAACTCAGTTGCCTAGTTCGTATCAAATCAAAGCCGCGCATCCGCATATTAGTGTGCGAAACGGCGGGTGTCAAAGTTTGCGAAAAGCGGGGCGTCGCCGCGGCGCAGTCCGCTAAATCCGCGCGCATTAGCGGGCATTCTGCGGCGCGAGATAAAGCGGTTTGGGAAAACTCGACTGAAATTGCCCTGATTTTCGGGCGCAATTAGGGAACAAAAGGCGCGGTGTTGGCGTTATAGTAACATAACCGAAAAGGAATTGATGGAGGTCAATCGCTATGTTCAAGAAGATACGCCTGCGATATGCGCCTGCGTTGGCGGCGATTATCGCCGTCGTCGCGATGGCGTGCAGCAGCGCCCCCGCGCCTGTGCCGGCCTTGCCCCAAGAGCCGGCGCCGGCGGCCCCGGCCGCTGCGCCGCAAGCGCCGGCTCAGTCTGCGCCCGCAATGCCGGCGCCGCCGGCCGCCGCTCAAGCCGCGCCCGCGCCAACCGCTGCGGCCGCCGCGCCTGAAGGTTGGTCGTCAGCAGCGATGATGCCTGCGCCCGCCCCTGCTGCGCCGCCGGCTGCGCCTCAGAACCCGGGCAGCATGGGACCGCCTGGGCCGCCCACTGCGCAACCTGCCCCGTCGCATACTGGTCCGTCCGCCGCGCCGCCGCCGTCTGCAGCGCAACCGCCGCTTACCACTTTCGAGGGGCAAGAACGATCCGGGAGCGTGAATGCGGCGGAGGATAGCGTTTCCACATTTAGCCTCGACACCGACCGCACATCGTACGCGCTGGCGCTCAACTGGGCGCGCGCCGGCTATGAGGTGCCGTCCGATTCGGTGCGCGCAGAAGAGTGGATAAACGCTTTCGCATACGGCTATGAGCGCCCCGCTAGGGACGACAGCTTCGCCATTCACACGGATGTTATCCAACACCCGCTCAATGCGGGGATGCTGATGGCGCGCATAGCGTTTCAGGCGCCGGAGCCGCATTACGACCGCAAGCCGCTCAATGTTACGCTGGTGCTGGACGCATCGGGCTCAATGTCGGACGGCAACCGCGTGGACATTGCGCGCGCCGCCGCCGAAAGCATACGCGGCAGTCTGCGCTCAGACGACCGCATTGCGGTTGTGCATTTCACGGACGGGGTTATTCACGACCTCACGGTGGAGCATGCGCGCCCGAATGATAGGGATGTGCGGCGCTCCATAGACAGGCTGCAGCCGCACGCCGCGACTAATGTGCAGGCGGGCTTGAACTTGGGCGTCGATCTGGCGCACAGGGTACGATATGAGCGCCCGGACGCCTACAACTACATCGTGCTTATGTCCGACGGCGTGGCGAATGTGGACGCCACCAATCCGTTTGCGATACTGGATTCGGCGGGCGATTACGATGCCACGAATCCGCTGCGGCTGATTACCATCGGCGTGGGGATAGCCAACTACAACGATTACCTGCTGGAGCAGCTGGCGCAGCACGGCAACGGGTGGTATCGCTACCTGAACGATGTGGAGCAGGCGCGCGCCACCTTCAGCAGCGATAACTGGCTTGCGCTCTCGCAGCCATTCGCGGACCAGACGCGCGCGCAGGTTACATGGGATCCGGATCTGATAGCGACTTGGCGCATCATCGGATACGAAAACCGCGTTACCGCCGATGAGAACTTCACGCAGGCGCGCAAAGAGTTCGCCGAAATACCGGCGGGCGCCGCAACCACGGTGTTCTATGAGCTCGACCTGGTGGATGAGGGCGTGTGGCTGCGCGAGAATATGAAGCTGGGCGATGTTGAGGCGCGCTGGGTTACGCCGGACAGCGGCGATTCCAATCGGCAGCATGCGCCGATATTGGCGCGCTACGCCGGCAGTCTCAGCGGCCAAGACTACGCGCTGATGCGGTTGGGGGCGCTGGTGGCGCTGTCGTCGGACAGATACGCCAGTCCGCCGCACGCCGACGGGGGGCTGCCGCGCTACTCGGTGCAGAACGATCTGATAACGATGCTGCGCGATTTGCGGGGGCTGGAGCCGCGCCTCGGCAACCTGACCGCATACAGGGATTTCGCATTCCTGCTGGAGCATATGGCGCAATCGGCGCATGCGAGCGCCGGCGGATCGGGTTCGGGGTATAGCCGCTGATTGGCGGGGTTGGCGCATAGCCGATACGCAACGGCGGGTTGTTCGCCGCGCTTGCGCTGACAGCGAAACGGCGCTGAATATAGATGCAATGCGCGGCGAAATATCGGATAATGGGGGGGAACGCGGATGCGATATGCCGATATGCGCCGACGTGGTGGGATGCGGCAATGGCGGGCGTATGCGCCTATGCTGCGTGGGCGGGATGCGCCGATAGCGGGCTTGTGCGCCTATCCTGCGTGGGCGGGATGCGTCGATAGCGGGTTTGTACGCCTATTATGCGTGGGCGAACTGCGCCAATGTCGGACTTCTGCGCCTATCACCTATCATGCGTGGGTGAACTGCGGTAGGCGCATATGCCCGTTAGCCGATCGACGCAGACTGCGAAAAGGGGGTTGCCAAGGTGAAATCGGAAGGGAAGGCGCGGCTTACAACCGAAGAGGTTCGGCATATCGCGCTGCTGGCGCGGATTGGGATGAGCGATGATGAGATTGAGCGGATGCGCGATACGCTGTCCGATATTTTGGCGCAGTTCGATGCGCTGCGGCAGGTGGACACCGGCGATTTGCCGCCCACCGCGCATTCCGTCGATTTGCTGTCGGTGATGCGGGACGATGTGGCGCGGCCGTCGTATCCCAAAGAAGAGACGCTCGCCAACGCGCCCAACCGCCAAGGCGATCTCATCCGCGTCAAGGCGGTGATGGAGTAGCGGCGCGGGCGGGGCGTGTCGGCGGGGCGCGTCGGCGTATCGGCAACCTGGCGCGGTGGTGAGCTGCGGTGAAAGGGCACTTAGCGGCGGGCGCGGGCGATATTGGGCGGCGGCGAAACCGATTGCTCGACGCATCGGTTCGGGTTCGACGTACTCGCCATATGGGCTTTGTACCAAACGGTGGATAGATAATGCCCATAACGAATAAGTGGAAGCTAACTTGGGCTGGCATCGGCTGCGCCACTATACTGGCGATCGGCTCTCTTGTCGGTGCAGGTTCCCTTCTACTATCTATTATATTCGCCTCCGTGCTTAGCGTCTTTGACATCTGCATAATGGAGTGTGGATATGGGAAGGGAGATCTATACAAAGGAATCTCTCAAAGCGTTGATAGAACTCCGCAGTGGTCTGCCGACGGACAAACCCTAGTTGTGAACTTGGGCGGCGACATCTACGGCGCAAGCGTCGACGGCAATGGGCTATGGTATGTTGCGTATAGGAACGCGGAGTATAGCGGAGTCTTCGGTCCCGCGTTGTCCGTGAACGGGGAAGCGGCTTACCTAAGATACCACTACCTTCGTGAATTTCATATCGAAATAGCCGATGCTAACGGAGTTAACGCAGCTGAACCCAATCGACTATTCAGCGAAACGGGAAAAGAAGGCTATCCCAAATGGTCGCCAAACGGATCGCGCCTCGCTTTTAGCGCGAATGGCAATCTCACCATAATGACGAAACGCGAAGTGGGGCAATTGAGTCCGTGGTCGAGACTATCGTCAACTCTTACCTTTTGGAGACAAGACGATGTACGGGAAAAGTACGATGTAAGCGTGATAGAAAACCGAGCAACTAGGCGTCCCATTGTTTGGTCAAACGATGGGCAGCGCATTGCGTACATCGATTCTTCCGTAATCTACAACGATTACACTGATGAGTATGACATTAGCGTCGATAGAATTGTAAATATGCGATGGGACGGCGCTGACGAAAAGATAGCGATGGAACAAAAGAGCCGCGGAGACGAGTTTAGACCTGCGCTATTCGAGCCTACATCGCTTGCGTGGTCGGCCACGGACGACCGCATTTACTTCGTCTATTATGAGTTGGCGGACGGGGAAGATGCGGGATATACGCCAAGCGTGCGGTCTGTGCGTCCCGACGGCTCGGATGAGCGCATTATCGCGGTTTGGACAGAAGGCTTTCGCGTAAAGGGCTTGAAATTATCGCCTGATGGAAGCCGGCTGCTGTTCACAACTCACCGTTCACCGAAGGATATCGATGGAAGGATCAGTGATGAAGAACTCTATGTGATGAACATAGACGGCAGCGAGGCGAAAAAGGTTTTTGAACCCTTAGATTATGTCTATAGCTGGGGAACCATCTACGCGTCATGGTCGCCCGACGGCAGTCAGATTGCCGTCCACGATTTGGGGCATGGCGGAAATGTGTTCACCATATCGCCCGACGGATCTGACGCGCGGGTGGTGATAGGCCCAGGCGTTCAACCCGGCTACGGCAAGCCGCTGCCGGAAGTGGCAGGGCGCTGACGCCGTGATGGACTACGCCGGGTGTATAATGGGCGTGTCTAGCGAAAGCGGATTGCTTGCCGCATCGCTTCGACTTGACGGCTTGAACGCATTCGCTATCGCCAAAGATTACGCCGAACTATAGAAATCGCAGAGAGCGTATGAATCAAATAGACATCGCAGGGATGACGGCGCATGAGGCTAGGGCGCTGTTGGACGGGGGGCAGGTTAGCTCAGTGGAGTTGACTGCCGCCGTTTTGGAGCGCATCGCGCAGGTTGACGGCAGGGTCAGGGCATTCGTCAGCGTTACGGATGAGCTTGCGCTGCGGCAGGCGCGACAGGCGGACGCCCGCATCGCCGCGGGGGACGCGGCACCGCTGACGGGCGTGCCGATGGCGCTCAAGGACAACATCGTTACGCGCGGCGTACGCACCACTTGCGCCTCGCGCATTTTGGAGAACTTCGTGCCGCCGTATGACGCCACGGTTGCGGCGCGCCTCTATGAACAGGGCGCTGTTCTGATTGGCAAGGGCAATCTCGACGAGTTCGCTATGGGTTCGTCCAACGAAAACTCCGCCTTTCATCCCACGCACAACCCCTGGGATTTGGACGCGGCGCCCGGCGGCAGCAGCGGCGGGCCGGCGGCGGCGGTGGCGGCGGGCGAGGCGATGTACGCGCTTGGGTCGGACACGGGCGGCAGCATACGACAGCCGGCGGCGCTTTGCGGCGTGGTCGGGCTCAAGCCAACATATGGGCTTGTGAGCCGCTTCGGGCTTGTGGCATTCGCAAGTTCGCTCGATCAGATTGGGCCTATCGCCAAAGATGTAACCGACGCGGCTATCGTTCTGAACGCTATTGCGGGCAACGATGCCAACGATTCGACTTCCATTCGCTTCGACGTCCCCGATTACACGCAGGCGCTTGCCGAGGATCTGCGCGGCTTGCGTATCGGCGTTCCGGCGGAGTATTTCATAGACGGGCTTGAGACGGGCGTTGAGCGCGCGGTTCACAAGGCGATAGACACGCTGCGCGGGTTGGGCGCTGCGGTGGAAGAGACATCGCTGCCAAGCACGCCGCACGCGCTTGCGGTGTACTACATCATCGCGCCGTCGGAGGCGTCCGCAAATCTTGCGCGCTATGACGGCGTCAAGTACGGGTATTCGGAGCAGGATGCGGACGGCGTGTGGGACGCGCTGGAGAAGACGCGGCAGAACGGCTTCGGCGCCGAGGTCAAGCGGCGCATAATGCTGGGGACATACGCTCTGTCCGCCGGCTACTATGACGCTTATTATCTGCAGGCGCAGCGCGTCCGCAGCCTGATACGGTATGAGTTCGAGCAGGTATTCCGGCGCTTTGACGCCGTGGTTGCGCCTACATCGCCGGGCGTGGCGTTCAAGTTGGGCGCAAAGACCGCCGATCCGCTGCAGATGTACTTGAACGATGTGCTGACCATTCCCGCCAACATAGCGGGCATTCCCGCAATATCGGTTCCGGCGGGGATGAGCGATGGCTTGCCGGTGGGGTTTCAAATTATGGCGCCGGCGATGGGCGAACAGACCTTGCTGCGAATTGCTTATGCTTACGAACAGGCGGCGGATTTTCGGGGGACGCACGGCTTGCCGCCGCTGTGAGCGGCTAACGCGCCGTCAGCGTCTTCAGCGCCGCATCGTCCAATTCCACGCCCAAGCCGGGGCCGGTAGGCACGGCGATGTGGCCGTCTGCCACCTCAAGCGGCGTTTTCAGAACGGGGATTTCGTCGCGTATGGATATGGGCTCGATGTTGTACTCTTGGGAGTACGGCACGACGTCGGGATAGGCGGCGCAGAAGTGCAGATGCGCCACGGTACTTAGGATGGGCTGCGTGTTATGCACGGTGATGGGCTTGCCGAACGCCGAACAGAGCGCCGCAATTCGCTGGAACTCGGTGAAACCCGGCGCTTTCACGATGTCCGGCTGAATGATGTCCACCTTGCCGCGCAGGATTAGGTCGCGGTATTCGTAATGGGTGTAGATCATTTCGCCGGACGCTATGGGGATGGTCAGCGCGTCGGCTATGGCCGCAAGCCCGTCTAGGTCGTAGTGGGGGCGCGGCTCTTCGAAGTGGAACACGCCCAAGTCTTCCAGCGCCTTGCCGATTTCTATGGCGTGGTGAACCGAATAAGCGCCGTTCACATCGACGAGTATGTCGATATCATCGCCCACGGCGGCGCGCACGGCTTTCACGGTGGCAATCGTGTAGTCCGCGGCGTCGTCCATTTTGCCCGGCACGGCGCTATGGAGTTTGTAGCCGGAGTAGCCTTGCTCAACGAATGAGGCGGCGCGGCGGGCTTCTTCGGCGGGTGTCATATCGCGGCGCATGGAGCTTGCGTACATACGGATTTTGTCGCGCTGCATGCCGCCTAGGAGCTTGCATATCGGCTGATTGAGCGCCTTGCCGCGAATGTCCCAAAGCGCGATGTCGAGTCCCGCAATGGCGCACCAGACGGCGCCGCCCATTTCCAAGCCGTTGGCGGCGCGCTCCATATCTTTGAAGCGCAGCGCGGTGTCGGTGGGGTCTTTGCCGAGCAGGGCGGGCTTGAGCAGGTCTTCGATCAGCGCCTTTATGACGGTCGGCTGCCGCCGAAAGCATTCGCCGATGCCTACGATGCCTTCGTCCGTATGGACGCGCACGAATGGGAAGCTTCGGTCGAGTATTAGGCACTCTACGTCGGTGATTTTCATAGCAAATCGCTTTCGTTTTATGGGCGCTGCGAAATTGCGCGGCGGCGCAGTTCGGCACTGCAGGGCGGCGCGCGGCGGGCAGGGTTATCGGGACGGATGCGGGACTTGCGCGGCGGGACTTGCGCGGGCAGGTTACACCGCCTCTGATCCGCGGTCGCCGGTGCGGACGCGGATAGTCTGCTCGATGGGATAGACGAATATCTTGCCGTCGCCGATTTCGCCGGTGCGCGCGTTTTCCATAATGACGTCGACTACGGCGTCGACGTCGTCATCGTTGACCACCATCTCGAGCTTGACTTTGGGCAGCATATCTACGCTGATCGCCTGTCCGGTGCGGCCGGTGTGGACAACGCCGCGCTGTCCGCCGCGGCCGGTGACCTGCGTGCTGTTCAGTCCGTAGAAGCCGGCTTCGCCCAGCATGAACTTGACGATGGTGAGCTTTTCCGGCCGTATAATCGCCTCGATTTTCTTCATAGGATCATCTCCATTTCTGCGCCGGCAAATCCCGAAACGGGGAACGCCGGCGCATATCGGCGCGTTTGACGCGCCTACTGCCACCGGTACGCCGGCTCGTCGTGTTCGGACAGGTCGAGGCCGATGGCTTCGCCGTTGTCGGATACGCGCAGTCCGATGGTGTATTTGAGCGCCAACAGGATGCCGGCGGTCGCCACAAACGCCCACGCCCATGTAGCCACGATGGACAGCGCTTGAATGCCGAGCTGCTGAATGCGGGTGAGGTCGGTGAAATCGCCGATGACGCCGAAGCCGATGCCCACGAACAGCGCGGTGGCGATGCCGCCCCAAGTGCCGCCTACGCCGTGAACGCCCCATACGGATAGGGCGTCGTCAAGGTTCATCTTGATGAGGAAGCGCGCCGCTAGGTCGCAGAGCGCGCCGCCGATGAAGCCGATGATTATGGCGGGCAGCGGGCCGACGAAGCCGGCGGCCGGGGTTATCGCCACAAGGCCGGCGACTGCGCCCGATGCTGCGCCTATGACGGATGGCTTGCCGTCTTTTATCCAAGAAACGGCAGTCCAACCCAGCACGCCCGCCGCCGCCGCCGTGTTGGTGACCACGAATGCGTTGATTGCGGTGCCGTTGGCTTCCAGGGCGGAGCCGGCGTTGAAGCCGAACCAGCCGAACCAGAGCATTCCCGCGCCCATCACCACCATCGGCACATTGTGCGATTCCATCGGTTCCATGCCGAAGCCTAGCCGCTTGCCCACTATGAGCGCCGCCGCAAGCGCGCCTACGCCGGAAGTGATGTGAACCACATTGCCGCCCGCGAAATCCAGCGCGCCCAGGTTGAATATCCAGCCGCCTTCAGCCCAAACCCAATGCGCCACGGGGGCATATACTATCGTTACCCACAGAATCATGAACAGCACATAAGCGCTGAACTTCATCCGTTCCGCGAATGCGCCGGTCAGGATTGCGGGGGCTATTATGGCGAACATTCCTTGGAATATCATGAAGAGCATTTCGGGAATGCCGTCGCCGCTTGGCTCCACTTCCACGCCGCTTAGGCCGAATAGGCTCAGATCGCCGAACAGTCCGCCGATGGAGGGGCCGAATGCGATGGTGTAGCCCCACAGCACCCAGACCACGCCCACGATGCCCATGCTCATAAGGCTGTGCATGATGGTGCCGGCGGCGTTTTTGCTGCGCGCCAGCCCGGCGTAGAACAGCGCCAAGCCCGGCGTCATGAACAACACCAGGGCAGAACACGCCATTATCCAAGCGATGTTTCCTTCTTGCGCCACTTGAAACCCTCCCGTTGTCGGATACAGAACGCGCTTTGCTCGCTTTTGACGGCGTGAGTATATCCAACATTGGCGCGCCGTGTCCATACTGTAAGCCGCCGTTTGCGTCCCCCGCATCCGCAAATGGTCTGTCCCGCTTTGCATTATTCCATTCCAAAGTGTACATTTTCGCAAGGCGCATAAGCGCTGCGACTGCGGCGGGCGGGTTTCGCATTTTCTTATAGGAAAGCATACGCAAGCGCGCGCTGGCGTTTCATATTCATAAGAGAGACGCGCGCCAAGGCGTTCTCAACAAACCGCAGAATAGTCAAGCAGACGCAGCGACGGAAACCATTACGCAAGTGAAAGGAATTGTATGGAAAGCGAAAACGGCGAGAACAACAAGGTTCAGTGGGTCTATGCGGCTGAGAACAATGAGCAGCTGGCGGACCGTTACGATGAGTGGGCGAAAGACTATGACGCCGATTTGGAGACCGATTTCGGCTATGTGATGCCGCGCGCCGCGGCTGAGGTATTCGCGCAGTATGCCGCTATGGACGGCAAGGTGCTGGACGCCGGCGCCGGCACCGGACTGGTGGGGCGGGAGCTGCGGCGGCTGGGGTACGGCAACATCGATGCGATGGATATGTCGCGCGGGATGCTGGAGCAGGCGCGCGGCAAGGGGGTGTACGGCGAGTTCTATCGGATGACGCTGGGCGAGCCGCTTGCGTTTCCGGACGGCGCTTATGACGCGGTGATATGCGTGGGCGTGCTGACGCTAGGGCATGCGCCGGCGAGCGCGCTCGACGAGCTTGCGCGCATCACCAAGCGCGGCGGCTGCATCGCGTTCACGCTGCGCCCGGACATCTACGAAAACAACGGCTTTCGCGAAAAGCAGCGGCAGATCGAAGCGTCCGGCAAGTGGCAGCTTGTACAGACCACCGATCCGTATTTGGGACTGCCCAAGGGCGAGCCGAATGTGTTCTTCCAAACATGGGTGTACAGAGTAACCGCCTGATGAGCGCCGTTCTCTCTAAGTCGTCGAAGCCCGCAGTGGAACTTGACGATGCCAAGTTGCGCTTCTCTTGGGACGATCTGCCCGCCGCAACCGCTGATATGGCGGGAACCGGCGGCAGTCTGCGCGCTTTCCTCGAAGACTTTCGCGTTACCGAATTGCCGAGTTACCTGCCAAGCGGCGAGGGCGCTCACGCATACGCCTACATAGAGAAGCGCGGGCTGACCACGCAGGATGTTGTTTCGGCGCTTGCGCGGCGCGGCGTCCCCGTGAACGGCATGGGCTTTGCGGGGCAGAAGGACAAGCATGCCATCGCGCGCCAATGGGTGAGCGCGCCGGCGCAGCATTCGGAGGCGCTGGCGGCGCTGGACGATGTTGAGGGCGTAACAGCGCTAGAAACATCGCTGCACCGCAACAAGCTTGGGCTTGGACACCTGCGCGCCAATCGCTTCAGCGTGCGGGTTCGCAATCCGCGCGCGGACTGGCAGCCCATCGCAGAACGGGTTCTGGCGCAGATTCGGCTAATCGGCTTGCCCAACTACTTTGGGCCGCAGCGCTTCGGCAGCTTCAACACGAATGTGGCGGATGCGCTGCGGCTGCTCGGCGGCGAAAGGCTTCCGGGCGGGCGCAAACTGCATCGGTTTTACCTATCGGCGCTGCAATCGCATCTGTTCAACCTGCTGCTGGCGGCGAGAATGCGGCGGGGGCTGTATGCGGCGCTGATAGCAGGGGACAGGGCGCAGCGGCATGACAGCGGCGGGATGTTCGTGGTGGATGATCCCGCTGCCGAAACGCAGCGCGCGCGCCGCTTGGAAATCAGCGCCGCATTGCCGCTGTTCGGCAGGAAAGCGCGTATCAGCGATGGGGATGCCGGGGCATTGGAGCGCGAGCTGCTCGCCGAATTCGGGCTTGAGCATGGGCGCTTTCGCGGCGTGCAGGGGACGCGCCGCATCAGCCGCGTACTGCCGGCCGACGTGGCGCTCACGCGGCGTCCCGACGGCTACAGCGTTGACTTCACGCTGCCCAAGGGCGCATACGCAACAGCGCTGCTGCGCGAGCTGACGAAGGGGAGGGATTTAGCGTAGGGGGCGGGGATGCGGGTTTCGGCGTGCGCGAAATGTGGTATAATGCAGTTAGACAGAACCGCCTTATTGGGAGTTCTCACTAATTTTGGGGGAGCGGCGATGGACGAAAAAGACAACCGCGAAACCGATAATGCGGACGACTACCTGGACATACAGGTCAGCCGAAAGCAGGTTTTCTTCATATGGCTATACTTCCTGATATTCCTAGCGCTCATAGTGGCGATAGGGACTTGGCTGGTATGGTCTGACACGCTTTCGCCCGGGAGCATAGTTTCGCTGTTCGGGTAGTAGAGTTAGGCATAGCCTATTTTGCTTCAAGTATTCGATGTATTAGTTCTGATAATAAGGGTTGACATATCGGATCATATGAACTATTATCTAGTTACAAATACATTCAGATGTATTTAGATACTTGAAGAAAGGAGGTGAACCTTATGTGGGAGAGAATTCTCAGGGCAGGTCTCCATCATGTTCGACGTCAGTCATGGGGAAATCAGTGCCACTCTGACATTTTCATCAGGGCATTTGAACCTCTTTACCACGACGCCATTTACCAGTGCGTCGCTGAACGTAGGAATGGCGCAGACATAAATTGCACTCCGGACCAGATTCTCCAGCGTATGCTTGATGATCGCTCGTACGAAGACATTGCGACTGAAGCTGCCCAACGGGTCATTGCGTCGGGTAATTACGGTTCTGAGTGCTAGTTCGCTACTCAGTGCGATAGTACTTTGATAGCAGTGTACTTCCCCCTTCCAAATTGTGCGGGGAAGTGTACTGCTATCTTCTGTTACTATATGGACTTTCGCTTCAACATCGTGTTCGGGCTGCTGATAGCCACAATTGGGCGTGGGCGTGGCGATACTTGCGCGAATGCAATCGCGGGGCGCATCCCCTAAAGTGTAGCGTAGTTCCATGCGCGGCAATTCGTCCAATTGGATGCGCTTGGCGTATTCCCCCCTAACCGCGCCGCTGTCCCCCACGCGCGCGTTATAGCAGCGCTTCGTTTAAGGCGACGCCGAAGCCGGGGGCGTCGGTGGGGGATATGTAGCCTTCGATGGGCGCGGGTTCGTTTAGCCATAGGATGTCGCGCTCTGCGCGGATGTGGTCGGAGTGGTACTCGGCTAGGTCGGCGCAGGCGGAGCCGGCTATCAGGTGCAAGCCCCACACTTCGCCGCCTCTGTGCGGGGCTACGGGCGCTCCCACGCGGTTGGCTATCTCTACGATGCGCAGTCCTTCGGTGATGCCGCCGCACCAGGTTATGTCGGGCTGCCATAGGTCAAGGGCGGCGGCGCGCGCTATCTGCTCAAAGCCGTAGTGGGTGAACTCGTGCTCGCCGCCCGCAATCAGCGCGGGCTTGACGGCGTCCGTTAGCGCCGCCTGCCCGTCAAGGTCGTCAGGCGTCAGCACATCCTCGAACCAGTATAGGTTGTAGTCCGCAAGCCGTTT
Source organism: Dehalococcoidia bacterium (assembly GCA_965203895.1). Classification (GTDB taxonomy): domain Bacteria; phylum Chloroflexota; class Dehalococcoidia; order Lucifugimonadales; family JADFKI01; genus Bin90. The sequence goes on from CBDBDI010000003.1 coordinate 2,453,655, forward strand.
CGCCATTTCCAGCGTAACTTCGGCGTTCCAAGACATGTACACATCCACCATCACGAGCGCGTCATCGCCGAACACGCCGCGCGCACGCTCGGCGGCGCGCTCGGCCGCATCGTAGTCGGCGGCGTGGCCAGTCCAGCGGTGGCCGAACTTGTTGGCGGTGTATCCTAGTTGGCGGTAACGCTCGGCGTCTTCGCCGGTGGCGTAGGCGCGGATGCGGCGCTTGGGGGCGTCGGTCAGCAGGGCGCACACGGGCAAATCGCGCGCCTTGCCGAGCAGGTCGTAGAGCGCCAAGTCTATCCCGGATAGCGCCATCACGCCAAGCCCTTTGCGGCCGTACGGCAGCGATGCCAGGTACAGCGCGTCGTATGCGGCTTGGATGTCGGCGACGGACTCGATTTGGCGTCCGATGAGCAGATCGCGCAGGTGTGCGTTCACCACCGCCACGCCTGCAACGCCGCCGCCGCCGTAGCCGTAGCCGCTCACGCCGGCGTCGGTATCCACGCGCACCACAATTTGCCAAAAGTGCGTGCGCCAAGAGGGCGGCAAATGGCGATACTTGGGATAGACCGCCTTCACATCGGTAATTTTCATACATCTGCCTCAGTTACGGCGGCTATGTGATGCTTTCGGATTGTGTTCGTAAGTGGGGGGAGCGCTTCCCCCGGCATCGGGGTTGCGGGGGAAGCGCATGGTAGGGTGGCGGGTTAGCGGGGGGCGCCGGCTGCGGCGGAGACGCCGGTGGTTGTGGAGATGTCCATTGTTAGGGTGAAGTTGCCGGCGGTTTCTAGGTTGTAGGTGGTTGCTTCTATGGTGTAGGTTCCCGTGTCGAGCTGCTCGACTATTTCGGAGTCGCCGCGGTTGACTATTTCGCCTTCGTTGCCGCTGCCTCGGAGCAGGTAGAGGTAGGCGTCCCGGACCTCGGTTGATGAGATGGTGACGGTTATGCGCGATGGGGCGTCTAGGGTGAAGGCGTAGTAGCGGGCGTAGCGGGTTCCTTCTTTGGCGGTTGGGGGCGTTTTGGTGGACTGGCAGTCGGCGTTCCAGGTTCCGGTGAGCCAGCCTAGGCCGATTTTGCCGATGCAGGCGGGGTTTAGGGTGGACCTGGATACGCGCGTGGCGGTTGCGGTGGGTATGGTGGTAGATGTGGGGGTGGGCGTGGGAGCGCCGTCCAGCACGGTTACGGGGGTATTCGTCAGCGTCGGCGTGGGGGTGTGGGTTGCGGCGGGCGCGCCGTCGGAGCCGCCGTCGAGCGCGTCTAGGCGGGCGGTCAGCCTGTCGATGAGCGAGCTCAGGGAGGCGATAAGTCCTTGCGTTCCTTCCTGCTCTGCTTCCAGCGTTTGTATGCGCGCTTGCTGGGTGGCTATCTGTTCTTGCTGCGTCCTCGACTGGGCTTCGAGTTGGCTTATTCGGGCGTTGGCGTTTCCGGATGTGGTGACCGTGGTTGCGGTGCGGGTGGGGGTAGGCGTGGGGACGTCGGCGCGGGTTGTTGTTGTGGGTGTAAGGGTGGGTGTGGGGATTGGCGCGCCGCTGTCGTCGCGCGCCACTGTGGGGGTGAGGGTTGGCGTGGCGGTCGGCGGCGTTCCCGTCGCCGTGGGCGTGGCGGTGGGGGTGAGTGTGGGCGTATTCGTGCCGGTGGGCATGGGCGTCAGGGTGGGCGTTGCTGTGGACGAAACGTCGGTGGGGGGCTCGGTGGGGGGCGTTGCATGTCCATATAAGTTGCTTCCCCAACACACCACAGGTCCGGCTGCGCTTATTCCGCAGGTAGTCCAAGATCCGGCGCTTATAGATGTGAAAGTCAAGCCGGTGGGCGGCGAAGACTGTCCTTCGGTGTCTCTGCCCCAACACACCGCAACGCCATTGGGACGCAGCCCGCAGGTATGAGAATAACCGGCGGTTATGGAAGTGAATGTGCCTGACGGCGGCGACGCCGCACCATTGCCTATACTGCCGTCACCCTCCCAACACTGCGCTGCGCCGTCTGGGCGTATTCCGCAGCCATGAGTATTGGCGACGCTTATGGATCTGAAGGTTTGCCCCTGCGGCACTTTTGCGCCTCTTGCGTCGGCTCCCCAGCACACTGCGGTGCCGTTGGGGCGCAGTCCGCAGGTAAATTCATTTCCTGCGTCGATGGATGTGAATGCACGCCCCGGCGGCGACGTCTGTCTATCGACTCCCCAGCACACCGCATCGCCGTTGGGACGCAGTCCGCAGGTATGGATATGGCCGGCGCTTATGGATTTGAATGCGCCCGACGGCGGCGACGCCGCACCATTCCCGTTATACCCCCAACACACCGCAGTGTCGTCCGTTCGAATTCCGCAGGCATGCCACCTGCCGGCGCTTATGGATTTGAATGTACCCGACGGCGGCGACGCCTGACCCGCGGTGTCTCTACCCCAGCAAACTGCAGTATTGTCCGTTCGAATTCCGCAGGCAAGTCGAGACCCGGAGTCTATGGCGCGGAGGGTAATTGCGCGGGGCGTGGGAGTGGCGGTCGCGGCCTGCTGGGCGCTTGCGTTGTCGGAGTTCGGCAGCATGATGAGGAGTAGAAGCGCGGCCGCGAGGGTTGTTAGGACGTAAAGGGCGGGTTTAGGCGGGGCAAATCGCATGGCGCTTCTCTACTCTCTTTCTTTGGGCTTTGGGTTCTGCCTTATTTTCACAGTCCGCGAACATTGCAGGGGTGGGGGTAATTACGCGCTAACGGCGGTGGGTGGTTACTACCCGCTGGAGCCGCTAGGGTAGCCTGCCGTGTTCGGGTGTGTTCGTTGCAGTTGGCGTTGCTGTGGGCGTGGGGGTATGGGTAGGCGTGCCGGTGGCGGTGGGCGTCGGGGTAGGCGTGGGCGTTTGCGTAGGTGTATGGGTTGCGGTTGGCGTAGGCGTATGTGTAGGCGTCGGGGTGGCTGTGGGTGTGTGCGTGGGTGTATGCGTTGCCGTGGGTGTATGCGTGGGCGTGGGCGTGGGCAGCGCAGGCGTTGCTACGCTCCACTCCACTTTAATCGCGTTAAGCGGGTAGTTATCAGGGCGCGCGTAACCGAGAGAATCGTACCGAACCCTCACTCGATAAAACTCGATCGTCGCGTGGGGGTAGAGCTCCAACCCATTAGTGCCGTTACCGTCGCCACTGCAGTAGGTATCATAGATAGGCTGATAGAGCCTCTGATACTCCCTATGATTAAAGCCGCCAGGGTCCCTATTTTTATAAACTTGACTGCGCTCTTCCCGCAGGTTTTGCCGCATATATCCGCAATAGTGATAGCGCAGATCCGCGCCGGTGGCCGCGATATCCTGCCATCTATTGCAATCGGCGGGGTCAGTGACGTCGTCAGCGCACTTGTGCCAATTGGCCCAAGTGATGCGGCCGTGATGGGCGTTGTCGTCGGGCGGGGAGACTATTATAGCAACCCGCTGATTAAGCGATGGATTTTCCGAGCTGGCGCTAAGGATGGGCGGTCGCGGCGTGGGCGTGATAGTAGGCGTGCTAGTGGAAGTGTGCGTGGGCGTGATGGTGGGCGTTGGAGTGATGGTAGGCGTGAGCGTGGGCGTCGCCGTCTTGGGCGGTTCTGGGGTGGAGGTAGGGGCGTCGGCGGCCGAGACGCTCGTGGTCTCATGGGGGCTCCACGCCGAGTAGAGATTGCCGTTCTTGCTTCTGACTCTGTGAGCGTATTCCGTGCCGTTTAGAAGTCCGCCTACTACGGCGCTTGATTCGTCGAATGTGATGGTAAAAGCGCTGTTGCTGTTGAACGGCAGGGTACGCCACTCCGCCGGAGGGTTTTTATGTCCGTCCCACTGCTGCACTTCGTAGGCAGTGGCGCCGGGGACATCGTCCCAGTCGAGGCTTACGGTTCTGTTGCCGGGGACGCCTGTGGGTTTTGTGGGGACGCCGGGAGGCACCCCCGCAAGTGTGGATTGGACGCTAGACCATGGGGAGTAGCTACTACCGTTCTTGGCTTTGACGGCGTGAGAGTAGGTTATGCCGTTTGTGAGTCCGTGTACTATGGCGCTTGAACCGCTGAGGCTGATAGTGAAACGGCCGGTGTTGCTGGTGAAGGGCAGTTCGCGCCAAGCCGGGGGCTTGGCGTGTCCGTCCCACTGCCATACTTCGTATTCGGCCGCGCCTGTGACGTCTTCCCAGTCGAGAGTTATGGTTCCGTTGCCGCCTCTGTTTGTGAAGTTGTCGGGCTTTGACAGCGTAGCCTGGTCGGATGCGCCGCCAACGGCGCCGCCTGCGCCGCCGGGCGGCGGGAGGGGGCCGGGGAGAGGCGTGGGGGCTGGGGCGGCTTCTTGGGCGACTACTGCGTCGTTGGATGCGATTAGGGCGTAGCAGATTGCCAGGAGCGCTATTGCGCCTGCCATCCATAGCAACGCGTTTAGGGCGGTTCTTATGCGGGGTTGGGGTTTCATAGTTCGAAGCCTCTTCGGAACGCATCCCTACACAATAGTTAGGCGGGCAATTCGAAAGGTTTCGAATTATATCTAAATAAATTACCAGGTAGTTTGAACGAATGCAAGGGTGATTTGCATAATTTGCATAAGGCGATGGCAGGGGCGGGTTGGGTTGGGGTTAGGTTAGGGCGAGCCACCAGATTAGGGTTAGGGCGATTGCGCCGGCGGCGATTGCTATGCCGTAGTTTTGCATTTGGCCGGTTTGGGTTAGGCGGAGCCAGCGGCCGGTTAGCCATACGGCGAGGGCGGGGCGGTCGACTGCGCGGTCGTTGATTATGGCGCGGTCGAAGAGGGCTATGAAGCGGCTGAAGGTTAGGGCTATGCGGTCGATTGTCCACTGGCAGAGGTGGTCGATGTAGCATTTGTTTAGCAGGATGCGGTGCGCGCGGGGGATGCGGCGGGCTATGGCGTGGTGGGGCTGCTCCGGGTAGGGGCGGATGGCGTAGATGCGCCAAGCCAGGGCTATGCCGCCTAGGGCGAGCAGCAGGGACGCGGCGGTTAGCCAAGGGATGATGTGGAATGCGCCGTGTCCCGCGAGGAAGTGGGCGAAGCCTTGGTAGTGGGCGTTCCAGCCGATTGCGATTGCGCCCAGCGTGATGGTGGGGACGGCGAGTATGAGCAGCGGAGCGGTCATTAGGGGGGGGGATTCGTGGGCGTGTGCGGCTTCTGCGCTGCGGGGGGCGCCTAGGAATGTGAGGCAGACGATACGGGCGGTGTAGAGGGCGCTGAGGGCTACGCCGGCGAGGGTTAGGGCGATGAATGCGGGGTGGCGGTGGTCTAGTATGGCGATGAGGGCTTCGTCTTTGCTGAAGAAGCCGCTTAGGGGGGCTATGCCGGCGAGTGAGGCGGCGGCGATGGCGAAAGCGGCGGCGGTTAGCGGCATTGCGCGGGCTAGGCCGCCCATTTTGCGCATGTCGGTTTGGTCGTTTAGGGCGTGCATTACGCTGCCTGCGCCTAGGAATAGTAGGGCTTTGGCTACGCCGTGCGCTATGAGGTGAAAGATGGCGGCGGCGAGTCCGAAAGCGCCTAGCGTGAGCATCATTAGTCCTAGGTGGCTGATGGTGGAGTAGGCGAGGGCGCGCTTGATGTCGGTCATGACTAGGGCGAGCGCGCCGCCGTATAGGAAGGTGGTTAGCCCGATTATGGCGACGGCGAGTAGGGCTATGGGGGCTAGTTCGAATAGGGGCAGCATGCGGGCGACTAGATAGACGCCGGCGGCGACCATAGTGGCGGCGTGTATGAGGGCGCTGACGGGGGTGGGGCCTTCCATTGCGTCGGGGAGCCAGACGTGGAAGGGGAATTGTGCGGATTTGCCCATTGCGCCGATGAATAGCAGCAGGGCGGAGGCGGTGAGGGTTGTTTGTGAGATTGCGCCTGCTTGGGCGGCGGAGATGATGTCGGCGATGTGAAATGTGCCGGTTGCGCGGAATAGCAGGATGATGCCGATGAGTAGGCCTACGTCGCCGATGCGGGTGGTGATGAAGGCTTTTTTGGCGGCTTCGGCGGCTGGGCGGCGTTCCCACCAGAAGCCGATGAGCAGGTATGAGCCTAGTCCGACGAGTTCCCATGCGATGTAGAGGAAGAGCAGGTTGTCGGCGAGTACGAGGGCGAGCATTGCGGCGGCGAATAGGGAATGGACGGCGAAGTACCAGCCGAAGCGGGTGTCGTGGCGCATGTATTCTAGGGAGTAGATTTGCACGAGCAGGGCTACGAAGGTTACTAGGCCTAGCATTAGGACGGATAGACGGTCGATGTGAACGCCCCAGGTGATGGCGGCGTCGGCGAGTGTTAGCCAGGGGACGGCGTATGCGGCGTAGGGGGCGCTGCCGGTTAGCAGGTCGGCGAGGGCGTACCAGAATAGGGCGAAGCCGGCGGCTATGGCGGCGATGGATACGGGGGCGCCGCGGAGTGGGAGGCGCGGGCCGGCTAGGGCGACGATGGCGAAGGCGGCGGCGCTTAGGGCGGGTATTAGGAATGCTAGGTGCAAGTGTGTTGCCTGCCAATGCGTCCGCGGGATGCGGGCGGCGGTATGATAGCGATAGGGAAATCATACCTTAAATGCGCGGCTGTTGCATACGGATGGCGGGCGGCTATGTCAAGGGGGGTTTTGGCGCAGAGGGTTTGGGGGCGCAAAGGGTTTGGGTGGGATTTTGGCGCAGGGGGGCGGGTTGTTGCTAGTTGTTGCGCCAGGGTTTTGGCGCAGAGGGGCATAAGGCGCAAAGGGGTTTAAGGGGATGGGGCGGGGTTATGTTACGATGGTTGTGTGGACGGCGGCGGATTGGGCGTATTGGGTTTCGGGGGCGTCGATGCGCTGTCCGACGGCTACGGGGACGGCGGGTTCGGCGAATACGGCGGTTAGGGCGTGTGCGGATTGGAGCGCTCGGTCGATGTCGTCGCGGTGGATTGAGACGGATGCTTCGACTGCGAGCCAGATCCATGCGCGGTCGGATTTGCGTTGGGCGCGGATGATGAAGTCGGTTTGGATGATTCGCTCGCGCTGGCTGTCGGAAATCAGGTTTTCTTCGAATGCGTCTTCTAGTTGAGCGGAGATTTCGGGGGGCATGCGATCTACCATGCTTCGTATGGTCTGCGGTCTGCGAAATCCGAGGCGCTGGCTGAGAATTGAATCTAGGCGGGTAGCGAGCGAGGCTTCGTAGCTTTTGCCGGATAGGTCGCCTACGGTGTCGTCGAGGCGGCGCACGGTGGTTTCTAGGCGGTCCACGGTGGTTTCTAGGCGGTCGAGGCGTGTTTCGATGGCTCCGATGCTTGCTTGGATGGAGCGGAGGGTCTCTTCTATGCCTTCAAGGCGCACGGGGATGCCTAGGAATTCGCCGGTTAATAGCGCTTTGAGCAGCATGTCCTGGGCGGCGGGGTCTGCGCGCAGTTCGGCTATTATGCGATTTACTAGGGTTTCGGAGTCGGTTTGAACGGGCGTTGCTGTGGCGGGCATATGGGGATTGTAGCATATTTGCGGGAGTATTATAAGGGGGGTTTTAGCGCAGAGGGGCGGGGGCGCAAAGGGTTTGGGGGGGGTTAGTCGCAGATGTGTTGGTTGGCTTTTAGCCATTCCAGAACGGCTTCGGCGGCCCATTGGTGGCCGGCGGCGTTCCAGTGGAGGTCGTCGCGCCATAGGGCGGCGTCCGGGTCGTGTCCCTGCCTGACGATGTAGTCGTAATCGCTGATTATGGGGATGGCGCGCGGTTGGGCGATGGCGTTTAGGCGGTCGAACTGCGGGTGTCCGTGGGTTCCCATTTCATCGGTGGCGGCTAGGATTGCGAGCGCTACGCCGTCGCGGTCGGCGCGCTGCTTGAACTGATCTATGCCGAAAGCGGTGTATTCCAGGGCTTCTTGGAATATGGGCGGCAGATGTTCTTCCTTGAGCGGCGCGCCAATCGCTAGATTATGCCGTCTGAAAGGCTGCCAGTCGTCTAGCAGCGCTGTACAGCAGGGGCGCTGGGCTATGATATTCGCCCATGCGACGAGTTGAGTATCGGGTTCAATGGGTGGGGGCGCATCTATTGTTGCGCGAATGCGCTTCACGATTCTATCCACTCCGCTCTTCTTTATGTTCAGCCATTTGGCGAAGTATGAAACTCGAATCAGCCGGTTCCACGCGTTCCGATGCCACGGCTGCGGTAGTCTTGGCAGCAGAAAGCGCTCGTATTCGGGATCCGGCGGGCGCAGTTTCAGGGCTCCGTTGGCGTTTCTGTAGGCGGATGTATAAGGCATTCGGTCGGGATCCGCGCCGTGAAGTAGCGATTGCGTGGCGGTTGAATTGTTGACGAAGTCGTTGAGGAAGAAGACCAGAACCAGCAGTTTCGGGTTTAGCCGGCGGGCGTATTGGTCGTAGAACGGGAGTTGATTGATTTGGCCCGTGTTGGCTATTCCGTAAGCTTGGGTGGTGATGTTCAAGTGCGGCAGTTGGCGCGCCGCCATATGTTCTAGGCGCACATGGAACTTGTCGGCGATGGGCGCTTGCAACGCTTCCACGTAGGAATCGCCGATGAAGGCTATGCGGCATTCGGCGGCGGCGCTTTCAGGGCTAGGGGGTTCGCGGTCGGGGAAGCCTTGCCTGTTGGTATGCGAAGCGACGAAGTTGTCGTCGCGCCAGTTCGCATAGCGCAGTTCTACGTTGGGTTTCTGAATGATCCCAACGCCATCCACGAATTGAAGGGGGACGCCGGATTCTAGCAACGGATTAGCCAGGCGCAGGCATAACTCTGCGGCGAGCGCGATTAGGAGCAGTCCTGAGACGATGAAAGCGGCGTTCCAAGCCGCTGTTCGCAGGGCGGATCGAGTTGCCGCGCGCGGTATGCGAACATAGTTTCGGGGGGGGGGTAAATTGGCAGCGCATTAGGATAATAGCCTAAACCCCGTCGTTAGCGGATATTTGGCGCAAAGGCAGAAAGGGGCGCAAAGGGGCTGTTTAGGATTTTAACTCAAACGGGGGATGGCGCAAAGGGTTTGGGGGGGTTAGTCGCAGATGCGTTGGTTGGCTTTTAGCCATTCTAGGATGGCTTCGGCGGCCCATTGGTGGCCGGCGGCGTTCCAGTGGGGGTCGTCGCGCCATAGGGCGGCGTCCGGGTCGCGTCCCTGCCTGACAATGTAGTCGTAGTCGCTGATTATGGGGATGCCGCGCGGTTGGGCGATGGCGTATAGGCGGTCGAACTGCGGGTCTCCGTGGGTTCCCATTTCATCGGTGGCGGCTAGAATTGCGAGCGCTACGCCGTCGCGGTCGGCGCGCTGCTTGAACTGATCTATGCCGAAAGCGGTGTATTGCAGGGATTCTTGGAATATGGGCGGCAGATGTTCTTCGAGGAGCGGCGCGCCAATCGCTAGATTATGCTCTCTGAAAGGCTGCCAGTCGTCGAGCAGCGCTGTACAGCAGGGGCGAGAGGCTATGATATTCGCCCATGCGACGAGTTGAGGATCGGGTTCAATTGGCGGGAGGGGGTTGGTTGTTAGCGCTGCGCGAAGGATCCTTACGATTTTATTCACTCTCTTTTCTAGGCTGACCTTTTTTATGTTCAGCCATTTGGCGAAGTATGAAACTCGAACCAGCCGGTTCCACGCGTTCCGATGCCACGGCTGCGGCAGTCTTGACAGCAGGAAGCGTTCGTATTCGGGATCCGGCGGGCGCAGTTTCAGGGATCCGTTGGCGTCTCTGTAAGCAGATGTATAAGGCATTCGGTCGGGATCCGCGCCGTGCAATAGCGATTGCGTGGCGGTTGAATTGTTGACGAAGTCGTTGAGGAAGAAGACCAGAACCAGCAGTTTCGGGTTTAGGCGGCGGGCGTATTGGTCGTAGAACGGGAGTTGATTGATTTGGCCGGTGCTGGATAATCCGTAAGCTTGGGTGGTGATGTTCAAGTGGGGCAGTTGGCGCGCCGCCATATGTTCTAGGCGCACATGGAATTTGTCGGCGATGGGCGCTTGCAACGCTTCTACGTAGGAATCGCCGATGAAGGCTATGCGGCATTCGGCGGCGGCGCTGTCAGGGCCAGGGGGTTCGCGGTCGGGGAAGCCTTGCCCGTTGGTATGCGAAACGACGAAGTTGTCGTCGCGCCAGTTCGCATAGCGCAGTTCGGCGTTGGGTTTCAGAATGAGCCCGACGCCGTCCACGAATTGAAGGGGGACACCGGATTCTAGCAACGGATTAGCCAGGCGCAGGCATATCTCTGCGGCGAGCGCGATTAGGAGCAGTCCTGAGATGATGAAAGCGGCGTTCCAAGCCGCTGTTCGCAATATACGGACATGCTTTTGGGGAAGTAGAATTATGCGGCTCATCGGTCTGATGATGGATTTTTAACGCAAAGGCGTAGGGGCGCAAAGGGGTTTTGGTTAGGTGGCCGGCGCTGGAACGGCGTTGATTAGGGCGGCTAGGAAGCCGGCGCCGAAGCCGTTGTCTATGTTGACTACGCCTATGCCGGTGGCGCAGCTATTGAGCATGGCGAGCAGGGCGGCTAGGCCGTCGAAGCTTGCGCCGTAGCCGACGCTGGTGGGGACGGCGATTACGGGGGCTTGCACAAGTCCGCCGACGACGGAGGGGAGCGCGCCTTCCATTCCGGCTACGGCTACCACGACGCGGGCGCGCTGGAGGGCGGGGAGCTGAACCAGCAATCTGTGTAGGCCGGCGACGCCGACGTCGAATACGCGCTCTACTTGGCAGCCCATGATTTCGGCGGTTACCACGGCTTCGGCGGCGACGGGCAGGTCGGCGGTGCCGGCGCAGACTACCATCACGCCGGGGGTTTGCTTGCGCTCGTCGGCGGGGCGGCGGTCGACTACGATGCAGCGCGCCATTTGCTCATAGCGGGCGTCGGATATGCTGGCGGCGACGGCGTCGTAGGCGTCTTGGGACGCGCGGGTTACTAGCAGGCGGTCGGAGCGCCGCAGTAGGGCGTCGGATATGGACGCTATTTGCTCCGGGGATTTGCCTTGCCCGAATATGACCTCAGGGAAGCCCTTGCGTAGCGCGCGGTGGTGGTCGACTTTGGCGAAGTCGAGGTCTTCGAAGGGCAGGTCTATTAGGCGCGAGATTACCTCATCTTCGCTGATGCCGTCGGTCTTGAAGTCTCGCAGAACGGCGCGCAGCCGCGTTTCGTCGATGGCGATGCCTCCGAATGTGATTGCTGTAGGCATTATAATGCGTGGCTCAGTCAGGGTAAAGTTTAACGCAGCGGCGCAAGGGCGCAAAGGGGGGATTATGGGGATTATATGGGCGTTGGGTTTATTGCGTATGGGATTTGCAGAACTTATAATGAGGGTTGCGCGGGTTGCGTTTGCGGCAATTAGCAGGCGGGGTTGATTTAATGAACAGCGATGCGTTTCATTCCGACGGCGCGGCGGCCCCGGCGAGCGATATACCGCGCGAGGCGTGCGGGATAGTGGGGATATATTCGCAGGGCGAGGATGTGGCGCGGTACGCCTTTTTCGGGCTGTACGCCTTGCAGCATCGGGGGCAGGAGAGCGCGGGGATTGCCGCAAGCGAGGGCGGGCGGATACGCACAAAGGTGGCGATGGGGCTTGTGGGGCAAGCGTTTGAAGAGAACGATCTTGCGCTTCTGCCGGGGCATATCGCAATCGGGCATACGCGCTATTCCACTACGGGCAAGAGCGCGATAGACAACGCTCAGCCGATATGCGCGGCGGGGCCCAATATAGACCTTGCGCTGGCGCATAACGGGAATGTGATAAACGCGGTGGAGCTGAAGGCGGAGCTTGCGCGGTGGGGGTGTCATTTCTACGGCAGCAACGATTCCGAGATTATCGCGCATTTATTCGCGAATGCGCCGGCGCTGTCTTGGGAAGAGCGCGTTGGGTACTGCATGCGGCGGCTTCAGGGGGCGTATTCGCTGACGATAATGACGGAGACGGAGTTGGTGGGGATACGGGATCCGCTGGGGGTGCGTCCGCTGTGCATCGGGCGGTTGGACGGCGGTTGGGTATTGGCGTCTGAGACTTGCGCGCTGGATCATATCGGGGCGGAGTTCGTGCGGGATGTGGAGCCGGGCGAGGCGGTGCTGATCGACGCCGAGGGGCTTCGCAGCGTGTATAGGCGCGCGGCGTCGGCGGACGGCGAGCGGGATGCGGCGGGCTGCGTGTTCGAGTACATCTATTTCGCGCGGCCGGACAGCGTTATGAGCGGGCGGTTGGTGCATTCTGCGCGGTCGGCTATGGGGGCCGAGCTGGCGAATGAGCATCCGGTCGATGCGGATATGGTGATTGGCGTGCCGGATTCGGCGACGGCGGCGGCGGTGGGATATTCGCAGGAATCGGGGATACCCTACGGCGAAGCGCTGGTGAAGAACCGCTATGTGGGGCGGACTTTCATACAGCCGGATCAGCAGCTGCGGGATTTGGGCGTGCGGCTGAAGCTGAATGTGCTGCCGGAGATAATACGGGATAGGCGCATCGTGGTGGTGGATGACAGCATAGTGCGGGGGACGACTACGCCGCATGTGGTTAGCCTGCTGCGGCGTGGGGGAGCGCGCGAGATACATTTGCGGATATGCGCGCCGCCGATAGTGTCGCCGTGCCACTTTGGGGTTGATATGGCGACGCGGCCGGAGCTTATCGCGGCGAATATGAGCGTTGAGGATATACGGCGCTTTGTGGGGGCGGATTCGCTGGGTTATCTGAGCCGCAATGGGCTTGTGCGGGCGGTGGGATTGGCGCAGAACAGTTTGTGTATGGCTTGCTTCACGGGGGCGTATCCCATACCGGTGCAGCTTGAGATGGATAAGTTGGCGCTCGAGGCGCAATAGCGCAATCGCTGGGCTTGGCGCGCGTGAAAGGCGTGTGATATTGCAGAGCGGTTCGGACAAGACGCTGCGTTTGGGGTTGCTGGCGTCTCACGGCGGCAGCAACCTGCAGGCGATTATGGACGCATGCGAGCAAGGGCGGCTGCGGGCAAGGGTATGCGCGGTAATCAGCAACAACTCCGGGGCGCTGGCGCTGGAGCGGGCGCGTCGCGCGGGCGTGGCGGCGTATCACCTGAGTAGCGCGACGCATCCGTCGCCGGCGCTGCTGGATGCCGCGATATGCGAATGTTTGGAGCGGCACGGGGTCGAGCTTGTACTGCTCGCCGGTTATATGCGATTGCTGGGCAAGGGCGTATTGGCGCGCTACGGTGGGCGGGTTTTGAACAGCCACCCGGCGCTGCTGCCCAAGTTCGGGGGCAAGGGAATGTACGGCGGCAATGTGCATCGGGCGGTATTGGCGGCGGGCGAGCGGGTTACGGGCGTAACGATACATCAGGTAGATGCTCAGTATGACCACGGCGTTGTGGTGGCGCAATGCGAGGTTGCGGTTGCGGCGGGCGATACGGCGGCGGCGCTGGAGGAGCGCGTGAGGCGGCGGGAACGGCGGTTTTGGGTTGAGACGCTGAGTAGGATCGCGTGCGGGGAAATTGCGATCGATGGACTTGATGGGCCGCAGTGCGCGGGATTGGCGGGAATGGGGCGTTCTCAGAATTAGCGCATTGAATAGGCAAACCCTAGTAGCGCCCGCTAATGCAGAGGTTCGTAAGAGTTGCAAACCGATATAAGCGCAGTAGGGCGGGAATGTTGGACGGAGTGAATCGTTGACGCAGCAACCGACTTATACAGACGCGGGCGTTGATTTGCGGGCGGCGGCGAATATCAAGGAGCGCATCAAGGCTATCGCGGCGCCTACGCTGGGGCCGGATGCGCTAGGCGGCGTGGGCGGGTTCGGGGCGCTGTATCGGCTGAGCGGGTATAGGGATCCGGTGTTGGTGTCTAGCACGGACGGCGTGGGCACCAAGCTGAAGCTGGCGGCGCTGATGGGGCGGTATGACACCATCGGCGAGGATCTGGTGAACGCCTGCGTGAACGATGTAATCGTGTGCGGGGCGGATCCGCTGTTCTTCCTGGACTATCTCGCGGTGGGGGCGCTGGACGATGATATGGCGGCGGCGCTGATAGGTGGGATGGCGCGCGCCTGCAAACGGGCGGGCTGCGCGCTGATTGGGGGGGAGACGGCGCAGATGCCGGGGCTGTACGCCGCAGGGGACTTCGATATGGCGGGGTTCGCAGTGGGCGCCGTGGAGCGGGACGCGATATTGGACGGCAGCGGCATACGCGCGGGGGACGCTATCATCGGACTTCCGTCCAACGGGCTGCACACCAACGGCTATTCGCTGGCGCGTCTGGCGCTTGGGTTGGACGGCGACCCCGCGCCGCTGTGGGAAACGGCGCCTGAGTTAGGGGCGGGCGTTACGATAGGGGATGCGCTGCTTGCGCCTCATACGGCGTATGCGGGGGTTGTGCGGCCGCTGCTGCCGCTGCTGAAGGGGATGGCGCATATCACGGGGGGCGGGCTGATCGAGAATATGCCGCGCATACTGCCGCCGGGGTTGACGGCGCAGTTCGATCCGGCGGCGTGGCGTGTTCCGCCGATATTCGGGCTGCTGCAAGAGCGGGGGGGGATAGCGCGGGACGAGATGTATCGGGTGTTCAATATGGGTGTGGGGATGGCGCTGGTGTGTGCGGCGGCGGATGCGGACGCGGTGGTCGCGGGGGCGGCGGGGGCGAGGGTGGTGGGGGTAGTATGCGCTGATGACGGGAAAGATGGGGGGCGGGTTCGCATTGTGTAGGCGGTGGGATGCGTTGTCAGCGGCGATATGCGTGGCGGTTTCAAAGTTAAGTGGTATTGAGTGTATAACCCGCGAAGTATTCGCTAATACGGGGCTTCGCTTCTTATTGTAAGGGAAGGTTTCAAACTAATAGGCGTTGCGATTTGGAAATGCCAAAGGTTTCGGATTTATAGGCGCTGTGGTTTGGGAATAACGCATAGGTTGGGCGCAAGTATGTTGGGTGCGAAACCTGTATAATTTATGGGGCGGGGCTGCAAGAAATTGTATCTCTGAAAGAACTCGAACCGCAGGTTGATTTGGTAGGGCGGGTTGTGGACGGCGGCGGACGATTCACCGGAAGAGATAGCGGACAGGTTCGTTAGGTGGACGGAGGAATGCTTCGGCGCTGCGCTGCGGCATTGGGGTTTGTATGTAACGCAGTCCGCCGAATAACATCGCTCTACATTTAGACATTAGGGAGAACTTATGAAGGCGCTTCTCAGCGTATATGACAAGACGGGGTTGGCGGATTTCGGGCGGGCGCTTGCAGAGCGCGGCTATGAACTGGTGAGCACGGGCGGCACGCATGAGGCGCTGACGGCGGCGGGGCTCGCTGCGCAACAGGTGTCGGATCTGACGGGGTTTCCGGAGATTTTGGACGGGCGGGTTAAGACGCTGCATCCGATTATCTACGGCGGCATTCTGGCGCGGCGGGATCGCGCCGATCATGCGAAGCAGATTGCGGCGCACGGCATCGACGCCATCCCTATGGTGGCGGTGAACCTGTATCCGTTTGTGGAAACGGTGATGCGCCCGGACGCTACGCTTACCGACGCGCTGGAGAATATCGACATCGGTGGGCCGGCGATGATACGCGCCGCCGCCAAGAACTACTTTGATGTGATGGTGGTGGTCGACCCGGCGGACTACGGCTGGATCGGCGAGCGGCTGCTTTCGGGCAGGTATCTGAATGTGTATGAGCGGCGGCGGTTGGCGCGCAAGGCGTTTCAGCATGTAGCGCTGTATGACGCCGCGATAGCGCAGTATCTAGGGCGGAGCGACGACGCTGCCGCCGATCTTGCGCTAGACGGCCTCACATTCGGTTTCGATCGGCTTTCGACGCTGCGGTACGGCGAGAATCCGCATCAGCAGGCGGCGCTGTACGCCGCGCCGCTGTCGGACGGCGGGATTGTGCGCGCAAAGCAGCTTCACGGCATAGATATGTCTTATACCAACTATTTGGACGCAGACGCCGCTTTGCGGGTGGTGTCCGATTTCGATCAGCCTGCGGCGGCGGTGGTGAAGCATACCAATCCGTGCGGGCTTGCGCTGCACGATGACCAACCGACGGCGTACCGGCGCGCGTTTGAGGGCGATTCGGTGTCGGCGTACGGCGGCATAGTGGCGTTCAATCGCACGCTGACGGAGGCGACGGCGCAAGCGATGCGCGGGGTATTGTTCGACATCATTATCGCGCCCGATTACGAACCGCAGGCGCTTGCGATACTGAGGCGGCGGCGCAGAACGCGGGTGCTGCAGGCGACGCCGGCGCGCGGGCCGCAAGAGAGGCTGAATGCGAAGCTTGTATCGGGCGGGGCGCTGGTTCAGCAGAACGATGATTTGGTAGAGAACGCCGCCGAATGGCAGGTTGTCACCGAGCGCAAGCCCACGGACGCCGAGCTTGCGGATCTCGAATTCGCATGGAAGGCGGCGAAGCATATCAAGTCCAACGCCATCGTTTTGGCGAAAGACGGGGCGCTGGTGGGAATGGGCGCCGGGCAGCCCAACCGCGTTGTGAGCGCGCATCTGGCGCGGCGCATCGCGGGGGATAAGGCGCAGGGCAGCGTATTGGCGTCGGACGCATTCTTCCCATTCGCCGACAACATCGAGGCGGCGGCGGATGGCGGCGTAACGGCGGTGGCGCAGCCGGGCGGCTCGATACGGGACGACGAGGTTATCGCCGCGGCAAACGCGCATGGCATCGCTATGGCGTTCACGGGGACGCGCCACTTTTTGCACTGACGCTATTACATACATTGTTTGGGCGGAGGAGTTTCTAAACGCAAAAGCGCAGGGGCGCAAAGGGATGGGAGGGGAAGAAGGTTAAGGCGGGTTTAGGGACGATTTCAACCAAGCAGCGCTCAACCGAATGGCGCATACGGCAGTCAACTGGTATATTTTCCACAAACCGCTTTCAATACTACGCTCCAATCCGCGAGAGGTCAGTGATGGCCACTAAAACGATTGCCCATCCCACTACAACCACGAACACAAACGGGTTGCTGGAAACAAACGGGACGCTCAAGACAAGCGATGCGCTCAAGACAAACGGGGCGGCGATCGCGCAGTTCCCTGAGTTCCCGCCGCGCTACGATATGCAGAACATAGGCGATCTCCACGAAATCGGTTACGTCCCAACCCTCAAACGCCATTTTGGCGCGCGGGACACGACGCTAGTGTACGGCGAAGTCCCCATAGGCACCACGCTGAGCGTCCGACTGGGCCTCCGCATACCTGATCTCATCATCGCGTTTGACTGCGACCCTGAGCGCGCGATAGAGCGGCAAGGCTATGACATAACCGAACAGGGCAAACCGCCGGACTTTGTGATGGAGATAGCGTCCAAGACTACGGGCAGGGTCGATTACACTGAGAAGCGCGTGGACTATGAGCGTTACAGGATACCTGAGTATTGGCGGTTTGACTCCACCGGCGGCGATTATCACGATGCGGCGTTGGCGGGCGATATGCTTGTGGACGGGCGCTATGAACCGATATTGATTGAGCGGACGGATGACGGCGGCGTCCGCGGATACAGCGAAGTTCTGGGGCTGTATGTGTGCTGGTCGGATGGCAAGTTGCTCTGGTATGACCCGCGGACCGATAGTTACCTTCTCACCTCTGACGAAGAGGCAGACCGCGCTGATAGGGCTGAGGAGCGCGCGGCAAGGGAAGCGGCGGCGCGGCAGTTGGCGGATGAGCGCGCAGTGCGCGAGGAGGCGCGCGCTGAACAAGAGGCATCCGCGCGACGGCAGGCCGATGAGCGCGCTGAGCAAGAAGCGGTTGCGCGACGGCAAGAATCGGAACGCGCTGACAGGGCGGAAGCAGAGTTGCGCCGGCTTCGGGAGCGGCTTGGGCGGCTTGGGGACGATGAATAAGCGCATGTGCTTTCAGCGCCGATATGGGCGTTTGCATGCTGCCTTAAACGCGCTGCTCTGCGCTTCTACGCTCTCAATTCAACTACATAAGCGCTAATCCAAGCAGAGTTCAGGATGGGTTCTTAACTATGACAAGCGGCAAATTCAGGCTAGGCGTGCTGACTATCAGCGATACGGGGGCTAGGGGCGAGCGCGCGGTGGACGGAAGCGGGGACGCTATCTGCGAGATTATGGCGGCGCAAGGCTATGAGCTTGCGCTTCGCGGCATCGTCGCCGACGAAAAGGCGGACATATCGGCGAAACTGAGCGAGTGGTGCGACGGCGGCGGCGTGGATTTGCTGCTGACCACGGGCGGCACCGGGCTAGGCCCCCGCGATGTTACGCCGGAAGCCACGCGCGCGGCGCTGGACATCGAAGCGCCCGGCTTCGGCGAGGCTATGCGTATGCAAACGCTGCAGTTCACGCCGTTTGCGATGCTGAGCCGCGCCACCGCGGGCGTGCGCTCCGGCTGTCTCATCGTCAACCTGCCGGGCAGCGAAAAGGCGGTGCGCGAAACGCTGGCGGTGGCGCTGCCGGCACTGGCGCATGGGCTTGAAATGGTGAAAGGCTGGCGCACTCACGCCGTCCCTTAGCGTCCGCATATACGGCGTCTGCGCCGCTGTTCGCAGCCGCAAGTTGCCTTAGCCGTCGTTCCTCGTTATCGCCGTTCATCGCAATGGGCTTTCGTTCACTGCCGCGAAAGCGCTGGGCGGATAAGCATAGGCGTGCGGCGCAATCCGATAATGCGCACGCACGCCGCAAGCCCGCCGTATTCGCCTAACTGCCCAAAACTCAAGATTATGCGCTTCCATGTGCTTACCATATTCCCCGCTATGTTCGACAGCCCGATGTCGGAGAGCATCATTGCGCGCGCGGTCGCCAAGGGGATTGCGCGGATTGACATACATAACATCCGTGACTATGCCACGGACAGGCATCGCAGCGTGGACGATTACCCTTTCGGCGGCGGGCCTGGAATGGTGATGAAGCCCGAACCGCTTTTCGATGCGGTGAACGGCGTAAAGGCAAGCGCAAATCTCGACGACTCCGTTCCCATAATCCTGCTCACGCCTCAGGGGGCGCCGCTGAACCAGCCTCTTGTGGAGCGGCTGGCGGCGCACAGCGATTTGATGCTGATATGCGGCCGCTATGAGGGCGTGGACGAGCGCGCGCGGCGGCATTTGGCTACCTGCGAGGTGAGCGTCGGGGACTATGTGCTTAGCGGCGGCGAGCTTGCGGCGATGGTTATCATAGACGCCGTAACGCGCCTGATACCGGGGGCGCTTGGCTCTATCGAGTCCACCTATGACGATACCTTTACAACGGGATTGATCCAGTATCCGCAGTACACGCGCCCCGCCGCTTTTCGGGGTTGGGATGTCCCGGATATATTGCTGTCCGGCAACCACGCCGAGATTGCGCGCTGGCGGCGGCGGGAATCGCTGCGCCGCACGCTTGAGCGCCGTCCCGATCTGCTGGACGCCGCTGACTTGACGGCGGATGATAGGCTGTTCATTGAAACGCTGCGAAGGGAAAGCCTGCGATAGGCGGGGCGTTAGCGGCATAGCATACCGCGTGTCCGCATTGTTCAGGGTGGTTCAGCGCTATCGCCATTATGCTGATGTGTCTAAGAGAGATGGGAGCGAATGGATATGAGTAGTGAATCGAAGTCGAAGCGGCCTAGCGCCTGGCTTACGCGGCTTACTTGGCCGCAGCGGATCGCGCTGTCTGCGCCTATGGGGGTATGCCTGCTGGCGCTGTTCGTAGGGATGCGGTACGACAATGTTGGGCTGATATTGGCGGCGCTGGCGCTTTCCATTCCGGCGGTCGCGTGGTGGATAGTGGGCGTTCTGCTGATAGTGCGAAATCGCAAGAAGCGCTTCTGGCGGTAGCGGTTTGGGAAGGGCTAGTCTTGATGAAGAAGGTTGCTCTTCGCATCGGGAGTTGTCCGATAGAATGCTGAAAACGGGGGGATTTGCGAATGGACGCTATTGAATTTGTGGACGCGCATGTTCACTTCTACGATATGCGGCATCCTGAATTGTTCTACGGGCATTGGCAGCCGGATGTGAACCCGCCGCTAATCGGGACGCAGATGCGGAGGTTGGGGGAGCGCAATTTTTTGGCGGAGGATTTTGTCGAGCTGACGCGCAACGCCAATGTTACAAAAGCGGTTCATGTGCAGGCGGCTATCGGCTCCGAGGATCCGGTCAAAGAGACGGAGTGGCTGCAGGATGCCGCCGACCGCACGGGCTTTCCGCAGGCGATAGTGGCGCACGCCGATTTGCGCGCGCCGGATGTGGAATCGGTATTGGAGCGGCACTGCGCGTTTGCGAATATGCGGGGCATACGGGACTTTTCGTACGGCGATTTCCTGGTGGCGGACGATTTTCGGCGGGGATACGCCTTGTTGGAGAAGTACAATCTCAGGGCGAGCATTGCGGCGCAGTGGCAGGATATGGAGAAGTTGGCGGCGCTTGCGAATGCCTTCCCGAACATAATCATCGTGATAGACCACGCCGCCACGCCCGCCGAGCGCACGCCTGAGTACTTTCGGCTGTGGCGCAAGGGGCTGGCGACCGCCGCCGCCGCCGACAATATCGTCTGCAAAATATCGGGCTTGGGGATGGGCGACCATAATTGGACGGTGGACAGCATCCGTCCGTATGCGCTGGGCTGCATAGAGGCTTTCGGGGTGGAGCGCTGCGTTTTCGCCACGAACTGGCCGGTGGACGGGCTGTTCAGCGGGTATGACGAACTGGTCGACGCGTACAAGTCGATTACGGCGGACTTTTCGGATGGCGAAAGGCGGGCGCTGTTCGCGGGGAACAGCGAGGCGCTATACGGGATTTAGGTTTGGCGCAAGGGGCTGGCCTGCGTAGGGGTTTTTACGCAGGGGCGCAGGGGCGCAAAGAGGTTAGGCGCGCGATTAGGCTTGCGTATCGGAATGATGACAGGCATTCTCACTCTTCAGTGGTATGGACATAATCGCGCCCAAATTGCCGTTTAGAGGGTAAGCCATATGGCGCGCGAGCGGGCATATCGGCACGATGTCAGATGTCGACACTGCGGCTCTAATTGGATTCCTAAAGACGGACGCACACGACGGGCGGCAAGTGTACAAGTGCGGCGGCTGCAAGCGGAAACAGGCGGCGGACGCCGAGTAGCCTCACTTCTCGGAGCATGTCAAACTGCAGGCGGTTCAGATGCGCATTGAAGCTCAATAACACTCACAACTAAGAATACCCGCGTGCCAACCCGCTTGACAATAGCCAACTTGCGCCGATAAAATGTTCGCAAAATTCACCGGCGGCGATAATCAGAGAGACTGACTGAGAGATACGGCGAATGACTGCCACAACATCCTCGCGCATTATCAACGGCGATGTGCTGGAGGCGCTTCGCGGGTTGCCGCCGAGCGAAACCTTCGATATGGCGATCGCCGATCCGCCATACAACATAGGCAAAGACTTCGGCAACAATCGCGATGCAATGCCGCTGAACGATTATGTAGAGTGGACGCAGGAATGGATAGCCGAATGCCTCCACCGCTTGAACCCCGGCGGGTTGCTCTACATCTACGGCTTGCCCGAAATTCTTGCGCGCGTATCGGCGCGATACGCCGTTGACGGACAGCGCTGGCTCCAGTGGCACTACACCAACAAGACGGTGCCGTCGTCCAAGTTTTGGCAGCGGTCGCACGAATCTATACTCTGCTTGTGGCGTCAAGACGAAAAGCGCCCAACGCTGGAAATTGACCAGATACGCGAGCCGTACAAGCCCGCCTATCTCAAGGTGGCGGGCAAGCCGCGTAAAGAAACATTTTGCCGCTACAACGGCAGCGGCAAAAGCACGGTGTACAACGCGCACGCCGGCGGCGCATTGCCCAGGGATGTCATAAAAGTCCCTGCCCTAGCGGGCGGCGCCGGTCACGTAGAACGCTGGTTTGTCTGCTACACCTGCGGCAATCGGATATTCCCGCCCCAAGAATTGGCGAACCACCGCCAATGCGACATCCTGAAGCACCCCACGCAGAAACCCCAAGAACTCACCCGCCGCCTAATCCTGTCCCGCATAAACGGAACGGGCGGCCGCGTGCTAGTCCCGTTTGCCGGATCAGGTTCGGAATGCGTAGTGGCGCAAGAACTGGGCTTGGAGTACATCGGAATTGAACTAAACCCCGAATATGTTCAATTCGCGCGCCAATGGCTTGCATATTTGGACGAAGGCGATCTCCAAAATGTATAGGCTAACCCCGCGCATGCTGCAAGATTTGGAAAGCAGCCTGCGGAAGTTTCACGACCTATTCGGCGGCGGACGCTGCGACGGCTGGCAACTCGAAGAACTGCTTGTCCGCGCCATTAAGTCCGATACGCAAGCGCAGCACAATGTCTATTGGCAGGAAGGCGGCCACGACGACAAAGCCGATATGCGAGTCAGAACTAACGGCGAAACGCATCCGCTGCAAATTAAGTCCGGCCGAATCCAGGGAAAGCGCGATCCTAAGCTAGTGCTATCCGGGCATCGTCTCACCAGGTTCAACGGCGATTTCGGCGATATGACCGAATACCTCAACAACCGAACCGCCAACATCCTGTCCGTTCCTTATGAGCAGATAAACGATGAGCGCGGACGCCGGCATATCTACACGGTGCCTTATGTGGACGTCGAACGCCTGCGGGGATTGGATGCGGATGCGTGGATTATGAACGGGAAATCGTACTTCCAAACCAACCCTGCCGGAGTTGTTTCGTCGCTTACTCCGACTATGAGTTGGCAAGTATGGTGGCGCATCCCCATACGCCTAAGCCACAACACGCCCTCAATTGTCATTCGTTGACTAATCCGCCCTATCCCATCCCTTTGCCCTAGAAATGATTGAAGCAACGGCGGATGAAGCGGCAACCTACGACGAAGCGATAAGCAAGCTCTGCCGAACCGCCCGTGCGCGCATCACGACAAGCATCCGTCAAGCGCCAAAGCAGGCTTGCAAGCGCTCTTGACGCCCTAATGTACAATACGCTAATACGCTGTACAAAGCCGCACGGAAATGCGTCGGTTAATTTTCCTGACACAAGGCAAGCCTTATGAACCAAGACCTGCCCCAACTAATCCGAAACTACGCCGTAATGACCGAATCCGAAATCAGCGCTACTTTGGTCAATAAATCCAAATACAACCTGGTGGCGATGCTGTTAGACTTGGTTGCGCTGTACTACAACGACCTGAATGCGACCACCCTGCGCCAAATGGTCGTCGCGATGCTTGCGGGTTTCACGCCCGACGCCGAAAAGCTCGGCTACAACGGCTTCAGGCAAGAAGCGCCAATCGGCGCAGCAGAGTATTGCGAAATCAAGTCCAAGAATGTGCGAACCGCCTCCACCGCCAAGAACAAGCCCAAGTTGGACGGCGGCGGCAACTTCACCGACTACACATGGAAGAAGTTCAATCGGCATATGAGCGAAAATCCGGTGATGCTCGTCGCAGGATTCGTTGATGGACAACTGATTTACATCTTTCAGTTCAACTTCAATGAACCGCAATTCACATCGAGACTGCGTTTGCAGCTTGAGCGAAAGTTCCCCAACGGCGATGTAGCCGGCGCTTACTTGCGAAGCGCGGAGTTCACCTATCGCCACTTCAAAGACGCGCCTAAGATAAAGACGATGCGCTTTGTGTCAGATGATCGGCTCTACGATCTGTTTGAAGAGAAGCACATCACCGCGCCCGTCTATGAGCATCTGCGGAGTTCTGCCGAATAATGACAGACTTCAACCGCCTAATCCTTGGCGATACGCTGACGGAGCTCCGAAAACTGCCCGCCGACATCGTTGACGTCGGCGTAACTTCGCCGCCCTACAACAAGCAGGAAAAGCACAAGGGTTGGCTGGTCAAGAACGTCGTCTATGACGCTTACAAAGACGCCGTTCCCGAAACCGAATACCAGCAAAATCAGGTTGATACGCTCAACGAAATCTACCGCATCACCGCGCCGGGCGGATCGTTCTTCTACAATCACAAAATCCGATGGGAACGCGGCGAGATGTTCCATCCGATGGACTGGCTGCGCCGCACGAATTGGACGGTCAAGCAGGAAATCATCTGGGACAGGGTATTGGCGGCGAACATACGCGGCTGGCGCTTTTGGCAAGTCGACGAGCGCGTCTATTGGCTATACAAACCCGTCGGATCGCATCTGATTGGCAAAGAGCTGAAGTCCGTTGACGCCAAACTGACATCCATATGGCGCGGCGTCCCTGAGGGCAAGAACCCGCACCCTGCGCCCTTCCCGCTTTGGCTGCCCGCGCGCGTGATTATCGCCATACTCGGCGCGGACAACCCCGGCGTTGTGCTTGACCCCTATGTTGGCAGCGGCACAACCGCAGTCGCCGCCAAGCTTCTTGGACACCGCTACATAGGCATAGACCGCAGCGAAGCCTACATCCAAATGGCGCAAGACAGGCTGCTGAACGCCCAATCCGAAATGGCGGCCGTCCAAAAAGAGCTTGACCTGCGAACCGTCGAGACCACATTCATCGACCGCAAATCAAAAGGCATGAATGTAGGCAAGCACCGCGCCGCCAAGCCACCCGCCGAGGAGATTGCGGCGCGGCTAATATAGTGTGGACAGCGGCGCAGTCGGGGATTGGACGCCGATGCGTGGGCTATGAGCTATGAAAGAGATTTCGCGAAAACTTCCCTAGCGTCCCTCAGCGCGCAGAAAGTCGAAGTCGCAACCCCTGTCCGCCTGCATAATGTGGCGCGAGTGCATCCAGCCGTAGCCGCGCTCAAAATGCGGCTTTTGCGGCGGCATTTCGTCAAGACGGCGCTGAATTTCCCGCTCATCCACCAGCAAGTCAAGCCTGCGGTTGGGGACATCCAGCTCTATTATGTCGCCGTCGCGCACTGCCGCCAGCGGGCTGCCCGCCGCCGATTCGGGCGCTACATGCACCACCACCGTGCCGAATGCCGTGCCGCTCATGCGGGCGTCGCTGAGGCGCACCATATCGCGCACGCCGCGCTGCAACAACTTGCGGGGCAGCGGCAGAAAGCCCCATTCCGGCATGCCGGGGCCGCCTACGGGGCCGGCGCTCCGCATCACCAGCACATCATCGGGGTTCACATCAAGGTCGGGATCGTCTATGCGGCGCTCCATATCGTCGTGGTCTTCGAACACAAGCGCCCGCCCGCGATGCGTCAGCAGTTCAGGCGATGCGGCGGTGGGCTTGATGACGCCGCCGCTCGGCGCAAGCGATCCATAGACTACCGCAAGCCCGCCCTCAGCGTTCAGCGGGTCATTCAGACTGCGTATCAGGTTCGGGTTATGGTTGATAGCGCCCGCCACATTATCGCCCAGCGCATTCCCGGTAACTGTCATAGCGTCCGTATGGAGCAACGGACGCAGTTCGTTCAGCAGCGCCGGAAGTCCGCCCGCATAGAAGAAGTCCTCCATAAGGAACTCGCCCGACGGTTTCAGGTTCAGGATGAACGGCGTACTGCGCGAAAGTTCGTCAAACAGCGACAACGGCAACTCTATGCCAAGCCTACCGGCAATCGCCGTCAGGTGGATGATGGCGTTGGTGGAGCCGCCCAATGCGTGCAGCGCACGTATGGCGTTCTCGAAGGCGCGCTGCGTCATAATAGTCGAGGGGCGCAGATCGCGTTCCACAAGCGCAAGCATCTGCCTGCCCGCGGCCTCGGCGAGCTGAATGCGGCGCGAGTCCACGGCGGGGATGGCGGCGTTGCCGGGCAGCGCAATGCCAAGCGCCTCGCCCACAGCCGCCATCGTAGATGCCGTGCCCATCACCATGCAGTGGCCGGGACTGCGCAGAATGGAGTTCTGAATTTCGTTCCACTGCTCTGCGTCTATGCGGCCTGCGCGCAGTTCGGTGTGATAGCGGCGGCAGTCGGTGCAAGAGCCGAGTTCTTCGCCGCGCCAATTGCCCTTGAGCTGCGGCCCGCCCGTAACCAGAATGGCGGGGATGTCAGCGCTTGCCGCGCCCATAAGCAGCGCCGGCGTGGTCTTGTCGCAGCCGCCCAGCAGCACAACGCCGTCAAGCGGGTTCGCGCTGATGGACTCTTCCACATCCATGCTCATCAGGTTGCGGAACAGCATCGTAGTTGGGCGCATATTGTATTCGCCCAGCGACATCACGGGGAACTCCATTGGGAAGCCGCCCGCCTGCCACACGCCGCGCTTGACCGCATCGGCAAGCTGGCGCAGATGGGCGTTGCAGTGCGTCAGTTCGCTCCAAGTGTTGCATATGCCGATGACCGGCTTGTTTTGATACGCCGGCTCGCCGAAGCCCTGCGCCTTGAACGCCGCCTGCCGAAGCCAGCCGTAGAGTTCGGGCGTATCAAACCAAGCGCGGCTGCGAAGCGGGCTATCGCCGGGATTGCTCGACATAAGATTCTCCTGTCAGTTTGCTGATAAGCATCGTCATCATAGCGTGGCTGAGCGGCGATTATACGAAGAAGCGATCCGCCTCTGCATCCAACCCCGCAAGTACATGGGAGCGCATCCTGTCCCCTATGCCCAGCAGCGCCAATCGCCGCCATTCTCCGTTCACCAGCGTCAGCACTTCTATCGTGCGCGCGTCTAGGGACACTAGCCAGCACTCTTTCACGCCGATTGCGGCGTAGTCCGCCAGCACGTCTTGGATTCGGCGGCGCGTGTTGGACGGCGATAGTATTTCTATCGCCAACTCCGGCGCTTCTTCTATCGGCCGGTCGAGGTATATGCGGGCGAAAGTTTCGTTGCTTAGCAGCAGCAAATCCGGCTGCCGTGTCCGCAACGGATTGCGCCGTATCACGACGTCAAGCGGCGCAAACAACAGCTCGCCAAGATTGCTCTCAACGATAAACTGGTTCAAGGTGAACAAGAACCGCTTGATGGTTATCTGGTGCTCAGGTATTGGGGAAGGCGCCATTATCATCTCTCCGTCAACGATGTCGAAACGCCCCTCGATTTCGGGCGTGTCTAGGTACTCTTCGTAGGTCAGCGGCTTTGTTGTGGTTGCCGTGGTTGTCATTTTCATACCCCTTACATGCGCCAAGCGCGGGATTGCGCGGCGATTATATGAAGAACCGCTCCACCTCTACATCCAACCCCGCAAGCGCTTCGGAGCGCATCCTGTCCCCTATGCCTAGCAGCGCCAACCGCCGCCATTCGCCGTTCACCAGCGTCAGCACTTCTATCGTGCGCGCGGCTAGGGACACTAGCCAGCACTCTTTTACGCCGATTGCGGCGTAGTCCGCCAACACGTCTTGGATTCGGCGGCGGGTGTTGGACGGCGATAGTATTTCTATCGTCAACTCAGGCGCCTCTTCTATCGGCAAGTGGCGGTCTATGCGCGCGTAACTTTCGTTGCTCAGCAGCAGCAAGTCCGGCTGCCGAGTCCGCAGCGGGTTGCGCCGTATTACGATGTCCAACGGCGCAAACAGCACTTTACCCAGGTTATGCTCTCTAGCGAACGGCCCCAGAATGAGGTGGAATTCGCTGCCTATTATCTGATGGTCGGGTATTGGGGAAGGCGCCATTATCATCTCTCCGTCAACGATGTCGAAACGCCCCTCTATTTCGGGCGTGTCCAGGTACTCTTCATAGGTCAGCAGTTGCGTCTGCGTCGCCGTGGTTGTCATTTCATGCCCCCTTACAGGCGTCATGCGCGGGATTGCGCGGCGATTATATGAAGAACTGCCCCACCTCTACATCCAGCCCGGCAAGCACATTGGAGCGCATCCTGTCCCCGATGCCTAGCAGCGCCAGCCGCCGCCATTCGCCGTTCACCAGCGTCAGAACCTCTATCGTGCGCGCGTCTAGGGACACCAGCCAGCACTCTTTTACGCCGATGGCGGCGTAGTCCGCCAGCACGTCTTGAATTCGGCGGCGGGTGTTGGATGGCGATAGTATTTCGATCGTCAACTCAGGCGCCTCTTCGATAGGCAAGTGGCGGTCTATGCGCGCGTAACTTTCGTTGCTTAGCAGCAGCAAGTCAGGCTGCCGCGTCCGCAGCGGGTTGCGCCTTATCACGATGTCAAGCGGCGCGAACAACAGCTCGCCAAGATTGCGCTCAACGATAAACTGGTTCAAGGCGAACAAGAACCGCTTGATGGTTATCTGATGCTCAGGTATTGGGGAAGGCGCCATTATCATCTCTCCGTCAACGATGTCGAAACGCCCCTCGATTTCGGGCGTGTCCAGGTACTCTTCGTAGGTCAGCAGTTGCGTCTGCGTCGCCGTGGTTGTCATTTTCATACCCCCTAATATGCGCCAAGCGCGGGATTGCGCGGCGATTATATGAAGAACCGCTCCACCTCTACATCCAATCCCGCAAGCACATTGGAGCGCATCCTGTCCCCGATGCCTAGCAACGCCAACCGCCGCCATTCACCGTTCACCAGCATCAGCACTTCTATCGTGCGCGCGTCTAGGGACACCAGCCAGCATTCTCTTACGCCGATTACGGCGTAGTCCGCAAGCGCATCTTGGACGCGGCGGCGCGTGTTGGACGGCGATAGTATTTCTATCGCCAACTCAGGCGCCTCTTCTATCGGCCGGTCGAGGTATATGCGTGCGTAACTTTCGTTGCTCAGCAGCAGCAAGTCCGGCTGCCGCGTCCGCAGCGGGTTGCGCCGTATCACGACGTCAAGCGGAGCGGACAGTAGTTCGCCAAGGTTGCGCTCAACGACGAACCGATCCAAAATCCGGAAGAATTGTCTGAAGGTTATCTGGTGCTCAGGTATTGGGGAAGGCGCCATTATCATCTCTCCGTCAACGATGTCGAAACGCCCCTCGATTTCGGGCGTGTCCAGGTACTCTTCGTAGGTCAGCAGTTGCGTCTGCGTCGCCGTGGTTGTCATTTCCATACCCCCTACATGCGCCAAGCGCGGGATTGCGCGGCGATTATATGAAGAACTGCCCCACCTCTACATCCAGCCCGGCAAGCACATTGGAGCGCATCCTGTCCCCGATGCCTAGCAGCGCCAGCCGCCGCCATTCGCCGTTCACCAGCGTCAGAACCTCTATCGTGCGCGCGTCTAGGGACACCAGCCAGCACTCTTTCACGCCAATAGCGGCGTAGTCCGCCAGCACGTCTTGGATTCGGCGGCGGGTGTTGGATGGCGATAGTATTTCGATCGTCAACTCCGGCGCTATTTCTAGCGGGTACTGGTATCGGTCATATCTGTCTTTGCTTATGAACAGCAGGTCCGGCTGCCGCGTCCGCAGCGGGTTGCGCCGTATTACGATGTCCAACGGCGCGAACAGCACTTTGCCGAGGTTGCGCTCAATTACAAATGGACGCAGAATGAAGTAGAACTCGCCAATGGTTTCTTGGTGTTCGTTTGTGGGCGCAGCTGCCATTATCATCTCTCCGTCAACGATGTCGAAACGCCCCTTGATTTCGGGCGTGTCTAGGTACTCTTCGTAGGTCAGCGGCTTTGTTGTAGTTGCCGTGGTCATTGCGTAATCCCCTTAGGCTAGGTTGTGGTATGTGATATGGGCGGCGTGCGCGCGGCGGGCGATACTGCGCGCGCGTTAGCTTGGGAGCGGGCCGCGGAACGGGTTCTCGATCTCTTCGCCCAGCTTCAGCGTCTCTAGCACGTCGTCCCATACGCGGGTTGCAAGGCGCCTGTCTTCGGGCCAAAACTCCATTGTGATTAGCGGCTGCACATTGAAGCCGCGCGCTAGGCACATCCGCGAGTGCGCCAGGCGCTTTTCCGTCGGATCCATGAAATCCGCCTCTACCCACACAGCCTCTATACCGTCCCGGCGCATTCGCCGCACGCTAGACCGCTTTATGAGCCCCCGTCTATCGCCGGCTATGACGCGCTCTTCGAGAATGTCTTCCAGCGGACGCCCGCGCAGTCTGAGCTCCACTACCCGCCCGTCTATCTCTGTCATTTTCGGGATGCTTATCACCGACATCTCAAGCCGTATGTTGTCGTCCGGCTCTTCGCCGTCGTAGAAGCAGATGGAGTTCTCGTTGGGCTTGACTATCCAGTCTTTCGGCACTTCGAATTGAACCGTCCCTCTGTCCGCCACAAAGACGTTGTTGCCGGGCTTTGCCGTCCATCTGCTTTGCGGCGAGAGGTCGAAGGTGCGCTTTTCCCATCTGCCGCTCTTGCCGTTCTTGCGCCGTTTCGCCATTGCTATGCCCCCTCTGATTCCGATGATTGCGCGCTTTGCTCTGCGGACGCATAGGCGCGCATTTGGTTGTCAAGCCAGTGCTTGAGCGCGTCCTGCGAGGGCGGCGCTACGAAGAATACCTGTATGTCTGCCGTGAACTGAACGCGATGCCCCTCGCTGATGAACAGCACGCCCGCTTCGCCGTCGGATAGGCATTCGGATATGCGCGCCGCTATGTGGTCGAAGCGCTTTTGCGCCGTTTCCTGTACGCCCGCCATCGCCAATTCCATTACCTTTTCGCTCAGCAGCCCGATGGATAGGCAGCGCTGCCAGTCCGAATGCTCCGCCACAAGCGCGCCGTCTTCGGTAGGCTGCAGCGTTGCGCCGCCGCGGCATAGCGCCTGCGCGAACCCGCTGCCGAACGGGTTCATCGCCTCTATCATCGCCAAGCCTTCGTCGCCGCCGGCGTATATCGCTTCGTGAAACACATGCGCCGCGCCGCCCAAAGCGCGCTCCAAGTTCTGTATGTGGTCGCGCACATCGGACCAGTAGCGCTCAAGCAACCGCTTGGCGTCGTCCGGCAAATCGGCCGGGAATAGGTAGATTGGCACCAGAAAGAGTTTGCGCCCCGCGGCGTAGTGAGCGGCTTGCGGCTTGGGTATTTGTGATAACGGGGTTGTCATTGCGGTTGTTCCTCATCGCTGTATCGCTGCGGGTTTGGATCGGGTGGCGCAGGTCTTGCCTCTTTCGGCAACCCGTTTTCATCATACAGAAGATCGCCGTGATCGACGGCTGACGGGCCGGGCGGGGCGTCGCGCAGCAGTCGGCCGCAGCGCTCGCTTATAGCGCGCAATTCCCGCAGGCGAGCTTCTATGTTGCGACTGCGCCGCTCGCGCTCAAGGCGCTCTTTGATGGCGACCGCGATTGCCGTATCCATCGGTTCGCCGGTGAGATGCGCCAATTCTCGCGCCAGTTGGCAGGTGTCTTTGTCTTTGATATTGATGCTCATTGCGATTTCCTTCCTCGATGATGGCAATAGCGGGATTGAGAGGCAGCGGCGCCGCTGATGCGTTCACCATAGCAATGGGCGCTATATCGCGCAACTCTGATGCGGCGGCGGCGTGGTCATCGTTGCTCCTCCTCATAGCGCTGCAGGTTGAGCTCCAATAGGCGGCGCAGGATTTCCTGCTCGTCTATATCGACATCCCAGCCGTATGCGGCGGCGACTGCTGCGTCGAGCGCGGCGTGGGCGTTCTGCAGCCAAGTGGGGTTGGCGTTGTAGAGCGCGGTCAGCGTGCGCCTGCGGAGCTCGGCATCGACGTCGGCGTCGTCGCCGGGAATATCCGCTGCGCTTGGATGCAGCCAGTTGTGGCGCAGTTCGTCCAACCGCTTTGCCGCCGCCGCTATCGCCGCGCTCTGCTCGTCCGTGGGATGCGGGAACGGGAATGTTTGGAAGCATGAGGTTGGCGTGTAGCGCAACCCGCTTTGCGACTCACGCAGTTGACTTCCCATAGCCGTTGCCCAAGTTGTGTGGATTCGGCTATGCAGCGCTCCCAAAAAGTAATCGTCGTCGCGGGCGAACACGATGATTGTTGTGTCCGGCAGCACATCCCCATCGATGAATGCGAATATGCGATGCTTGGACACCATGCTTGTGCCGATGTAGCGCCGCAAACCGATCAGCGCAGAGCGCATTGTGGGCACGGGCGAACCGTGCAACCACCATTTGTTTCTATAACGGGCGTTTCGATTGGCATCCCGCCTGGGCTTTACTTCGGCAGCCACATGCTCAAACGGCGCTTCGTACAGCGCGGCTTCGTCTTCAGGCATATCTACGCCAAAGTCGATTATCCACATATCGCGCGGTTTCTGATTTATGTCGCGCCCGTTCATCCAGCGCTTCACGACGTCGCTGTTGGGCCTGCCGTGAGGGTTGGCGGCAGTCAGCATCCGATCGGCGACGCTCCTGCTGATTTCAAAGGGGCCGACTTTAATGTCGCCCATAAAGCTGATGCCGCCGTTCTCAGCCAAACGCTGCGCTTGCGTCAGGTCAACGCCAATAGTCAAATCGGCGTTGATGTCTGAAACGCTAACGCCGTCAAAAGTGCGTTCCGTATCGCTGCCGTCGTCGAATCCCACTATGGATATGTGGACGTTCGCGCCTTCAAGCACCCAGTCTTGGTCGGACACCGCCATAAAGATGTCCCCGCTCTCTTTGATGCGCGCCAGCACGGGGCGGTTGGATTGAAAGCGTATCGCTTGGGTGGCGAGCAGTCCGGCGCGCTTGGTTTTGCCGACGGCGATTTGGGCGCGCGCCTTCTCGAACCAGTAGCAGCATATATCGCTTGAATTGGGAATGCGGTCGCCGTACAGCGAATATATGGCGTTCACATAGTCATCGTGCAGTCCATTTCGAAACGGCACATGCCCAAGAAACGGCGGATTGCCCACGATAAATTCGGCGGCGGGCCATTCGGGCTCGATCGGGTTGCCGTCGTGGTCATACTCAAGTATGGCGTCGGAGCGGCGGATGGTGTCCATGGGCGTTAGCACGGGGCGGCGGTTGTACGCCACGCCGTTGGCGTCGTGCCATTGGATATAGCCAATCCAAAGCGCGGTGCGCGCGAGTTCGGCGGCGTATGGGTCAAGCTCCAAGCCGTACATTTGGCTTGGGGACACGCGCGGCGTATAGTCGATATCATTGTTGCGTTGGGCGTAGTCTATATGCCGCCTCTCCGTGTAGGCTATGACCTCTCTCTCAAGGTCGAGCAGCGAGCGCAATGCGATGTACAGAAAGTTGCCGCTGCCGCAAGCCGGATCCAGCACGGTGACGTTCGTCAAGCGTTCTCTGAAAGCGTTCAACTCCGCGAATGCGGCGGCGGTTTCGCCGTCCGCCATCAGCGCGTCCGCATTGGACTTGGCGGCGTCCCACTCGCGGCGCAGCGGCTTCATCAGCACCGGTTCTATCACCAGCATAATGTCGTCGGCGCTAGTGTAGTGCGTGCCGTAGCTAGAGCGCTTTGCGGCGTCCAGCGCCCTTTCGAACAGCGTGCCGAATATGGACGGCTCTATATTGCGCCAGTTTTCGTCCGTGGCGTGGGATAGTTGCATCAGCGCGTTGCCGTTCAACTCGAGGGGTTCTGCGCCGTCGAACAGATCGCCGTTGAAATAGGGGATGTCGTCAATGCCGAACAGACCGCCTTCGCTCATCTTGGCGAAGAGATTGCGCACCGCTAGGTTGAAGCGCGTAGAGTCGCCCGAGTAGGTTTTGGTGATTCTGGTTAACAAGCGGGTGGGCAGCAGTTCGGTGTTTTCGGCATACAGGCAGAACGCCAACTGATTGAGATAGCGCGCAAGCCGCTCGTCGCCAACATCCTCGCCTTCCATATATTTGGCGACCTTGGCGAACAGGCGGGCGGTTTCTTGCGTAACCTCTTCCACGGTGCGCCCGGGATCGAACTCTTGTGGCGCAAAGAATATGTTGCGAAGCTTGTTGAACTGTTCCGTATAGGTCAGTTCAACAATCGGTATATCGTGGACAACCGTCTCTTTGCCGGGGAAGTTCGTCTGAATGCGTATCCGCGAAAACGATGACACCACCAGCAGGGGCGGCGTTTGCAGATAAACCTGATAGCGCAGCAGTTGGTCGAACGCGCCCTGAAGCTGCCTCTCCGATCTCTTGAACTCCCATCCGAAATGCCCCCGCTTGTAGGCGTCCGCGAAGCCGCCCGGCACCGCCTTTTCGAAGGTGAAGTTTTCGCGGTCGCCGTACTCTATCGGATCGGGATGTCCCACCAGTTGGAGCAGATCGTTGAACCAGAGTTGCGACGCCTGCTTTTCGCCGAATCGCGTGTTGCGCCACTTGTCTATGAACTGCTGCGGCGTCATAGCGCCTGGGTTGGGGGTTGTCATTCGTTACGCTCCCATGCCGCTGCGCTTGCGACTATTGCGCTTGCTCGCCTATTCGCCGGCCACTTGCACGACCGGATCGCCCGTCTTGACGAAGCTTTCGTCTTCGCTCATATCCGCCGTATCGCGCTCGAACGCGCCGCCCGACCTCAGCGTTTCGTAGCGCGTCTCCCATTTGGGCGGCCGGAACATCGCGGCGACAATATCGGTTCCGGGCGGATACGGGCCGTTGGCGCCGCTAACATCGACGCGCTTGGCGCGATATGTGGACGCTACCGCCAACCTGCCATAGACATGAGTAACCTGTACCCGCGTCTTTGGCAAGTCCACAGAACCTAGCGCTTCGCCCGTATCCGGATCCGCAATGTTCAACCCATTGGGAGAAAGGATGTCAAAGAACATCCCAATCTCTACGCCCTTGTCATCGCCGATGTTCAGAGCGACCTCGCGCGAATTGAGAACCCGCGCTATCTTCCCGCGAATGACTTTAGTTTGAACTGCCATCGTCGTATCCTTCCTGCCATTGCTTGCTAACCTCTTCGACGTCGTCCGGCACAATGTCGCGCCAGTCTTCAATGGCGGATCGCTCCATCGGTATCTGCTCATCTAGTATCGCTTGGATTATATCCAAACGTGGGTCGTCACCGCTCGCCTTGAACTCTTCAATTTTATCCGATGATCTGCGAAGGCTGTCACGCAGCACCAGCAACTGACGCAACGCCGAGCGCGCATGCGGGCGTATTACATCGCGCGCCGCCTGCGCCGCCGAGGCGCGTCCGAGCAGGAACGAACCCGCTATGCCCGCTCCAAGCGTTACCACCTGAAACAGCGTTGTCTCAAGCGGCGTCAGCGGCCTAGTAGCGGACGTCGCTATCATAGATAATGCGACGAGTACCGCTATGATGATGAGCAATGCTTCCCAGCGCAGCAGGGATCTGATATTGCCGTTGGATGTCTTTGACTTCATTCCCACCGCCTTAAAGTCATGCCCGCCTACGCTGCCTTGCCCCCCCTTGCGCCCCTGCGCCTTTGCGTTTAGGCCGTCCCCGAACCCGAACCTACTCATCGGCGCGCTCTATACGCACGGCGCACACCTTGTATTCCGGTATGCGCGAGTTGGGGTCAAGCGCGGCGTTGGTGAGGAAGTTGGCGGCGTGCTGCTGCAGTTTGACAAACGGCACGAACACTTCGCCGGCGCGCATCTTGTCGGTATAGACCGCCCTGCCCTCAAGCATTCCGCGCCGCGACTTCAGGCGCACCCAATCGCCGTTGGCTATGCCGAACTTGTCGCCGTCTTCGGCACTGAGGCTCACCTCTAGTTCAGGCGCGCGCGCCATCAGGTTGGACGCCCGGCGGGTGAGCGTACCGCCGTGCCAGTGATACAGAATGCGCCCGGTGTTCAGGATTAGCGGGAAGCGCTTGGTGGGCATCTCTTCGGCTTGCGGGCCCTGGTCGAACGCCACGAACTTGGCTCTGGGGCCGCGCGGGAAATCGGTTTCGTACAGGTAGCGCGTGCCGGGGTGTTCGGGCGTGGGGCAGGGCCACTGAATGCCGCCTTCGCCGTCTAGGCGCTCGTAGGATATGCCCGCCATCAGCGGGGTAAGCGCCGCCATCTCGCGCCATATCTCAGACGGATGCGCGAAAGCGAACTGCTCTTGCGCACCCAAGCCCATCTTGTCGCTCATGCGCCGCGCGAGATCGCAGATGATTTCCCAGTCGGGGCGGCTTTCGCCCACCGGCTCCACCACCTTGCGGACGCGCTGCACACGCCGCTCGCTGTTGGTGAATGTGCCGTCCTTTTCGGCAAACGAAGTCGCCGGCAGCACAACATCGGCAACCTGCGCCGTTTCGTGCAGAAAGATGTCTTGCACCACCAGGAACTCCAGCCCGCGAAAGGCTCTTTCTACATGATGCAAATCCGGTTCGCTCAGCATCGGATTTTCGCCCGTGATGTACATCGCCTTGACGCGCTTATCGCGAATGGCGTTCATCATATCGGTGATGACCAGCCCCTTCTCCGGCGGCAGCGGATTGCCGCCCCAAGCGTCTTGGAATTTGGCGACGCTGTCCGGGCCGATAACCTGATAGCCGGGGAAGGCGTTGGGAAGGCATCCGGCGTCGCCGCAGCCCTGCACGTTGTTCTGCCCGCGCAACGGCGATATGCCTGCGCCGGGCTTGCCCAGCTGCCCCGCCACAAAGGACAGGTTCAGCAAGCCGTGCGCGTTGGCGGTGCCCATTGTGTGCTGCGTGATGCCCATTCCCCATATCAGGCAAGAGCCGCTGAAGGGCGGGCGGGCGTAGATGCGGGCGGCGGCGGCGATGTCCGCGGCCGCGACGCCCGTAATCTGTTCGGCGTACTCCAATGTGTACTTGTCAACTATCTGCCGCCACTCTTCGAATCCTTCGGTGCGTCCGTTGACGAAATCCCAATCGGTTAGCCCTTCGTCCAGGATGACTTTCGCCATAGCGTTCAGTAGCGCCACGTCGGTGCCGGGGCGCGGGCGCAGCCATAGTTCGGCGAAGTCGCACATCTCGATGCGGCGAGGGTTGATGACGATGAGCTTAGCGCCGCGCTCGTTGACAGCGCGACGCATGCGCGACGCCGCGACCGGGTGGTTGGCGTTGGCGTCCGAGCCGATGATTACCAGGCAACCGGCGTCTTCGTAGTCCTGATACGAATTGCTGGTTGCGCCGCTGCCCAACGCCGCAAGCATCGCTTCCACCGATGGCGAATGACAAAGCCGCGTGCAGTGGTCTATGTGATTGCTCTGCATCACCAGGCGCGCGAACTTCTGCTGTATGTAGCCGTCTTCGTTTGTGGCTTTCGCCGAACACAGCGTAGCGAAAGCGTCGCCGCGATATTTGGCGAGGTTTTCCGCCACATACTCCAGCGCCTCTTCCCAGCCGGTTTCGGTCAGTATTCCGTTCTTGCGGACAAGCGGCATAGTCAGCCTGTCTTCGTGGTTCACAAACGAATAGCCAAACCGCCCCTTGACGCACAGCATCCCAAGGCTGGACTGATTTTCGGGGTCGTCAAGCATCCCGATGATGCGGTCGTTGTCATCTACTTGCGCCTTGACGCCGCAGCCCACGCCGCAGTATGGGCAGGTTGTGCTAACTGTCTTCGCGACGCTCAGCGGCGGGCTTTTGACTTCAATCGCGCCTGTGGGACAGACCGAAAGGCATTGCCCGCAGGTTGTGCAGACCGATTCGACGAGATTTCTGTCCGCGAATGTTCCAATCCTGCCTTGCGTCCCCGTTCCCAGCATATCGATTGCGCCGATGAACTGATGCCCGTCCTGGCACGCCTGCACGCAGCGCTGGCAGAGGATGCAGCTTTCCATAGCGATGTTGAAGACGGGATTGCTGGCGTCCACCGATTCGCGCTGCCTGCCTGTCCAGCGCGGCGCAGTGATGCCGTGCTTATCGGCGGCGATGGAGAGCTCGCGGTAGTTCTTGCGCTGTCCCGCGCCGTTAGCGTCGTCGGGAAACATAGCGAGCGTAAGCTCCAGCACGCCGCGCCGCATCGCTTGCGCTTCGGGCGTATCCGTCCAAACGCGCATGCCGTCCGCCGCCGGC
The DNA here is from genome assembly GCA_965203895.1 of Dehalococcoidia bacterium. Classification (GTDB taxonomy): domain Bacteria; phylum Chloroflexota; class Dehalococcoidia; order Lucifugimonadales; family JADFKI01; genus Bin90. The sequence goes on from CBDBDI010000003.1 coordinate 2,491,009, forward strand.
ACGGCGCACGACGCCGGATAGCCGCGCACGCCCTCGATCTGCACCAAGCAGGTGCGGCAGGCGCCTATCGGCTTCATATCCGGATCTTTGCAGAGCTGCGATATGTATGTCCCCGACCGATTTACGGCGTCCAGCACGGATGCGCCCTCATCCACGGCGACATCGTATCCGTTGATAGCGAGTGTGATGGTCATAGCATGCCTTTCCGATACAAAGCCGTAATCCAAATCTCACCAGTAATTTAACTTTGCGTCTTTGCGCCCTTGCGTTTAGAGTGAATCCTAATATGAAACGAATAAGCCTAATCATCCGCTTATGATTCACACCGCTATTCGTTCCGTTTGAAAATCACCACCCGCAAAGGCAATCGACTCCGCCTTGTTTATCTCAAGAATTTCTTTGAGTGTAACCATAAGCGTCTCAAACAGTTCATCACGGGTTGCTTCCTGACAATTCACGCCCGGCACTTCTTCTATCCAACCAATCCACCATCCGTCGTACTGTTTGATTACGGCAGTGTATTCATTGCATGGAAAAGCGTCTTCAATCGGAACGCTATTCCCTATGGCAATTTCGCGCCGAACCGCTTTGCGCCCCAATCGCTCTTTCACGGCATCGACTGGCATACGCGGCTCATCCCGCCGCTCAGCGATAACAGCCAAGTCTTGGATGTCTTCCATCAGAGCTTCATACTCTTGTATTGGCAGAAGCACCGACGTCTTTTCGCCGTTTTCGTCCACTAGGAATTGCTTCTTGACTTGCGCCATAACTTCACGCCTCCATAGTCTATAAGCGCTCTAGTCTTCCACCATAAGCGCCATCTCGTCGCCGAAGAAGTGCAGCGCGCTCAGCGCCGGGTTGCCGGCCGCCTGCCCCAAGCCGCACAGCGACGCCGCGTTCACCAGCTCGGCAAGCTGCCTCAGCGCGTTCAGATCGCTCGACTTAGCCCGTCCCGACGCTAACTTGTCTATCAGATCCACCATGCGCGGCGTCCCCTCGCGGCAGGGCGTGCATTTGCCGCACGATTCGTTGGCGTTGTAGGCGGCGAGCCGGCGTAGCGTTTCCAATGCGCCTATCCGCTCATCTAGTGCTATCACGCCGCCCGAACCCAGCATCACGCCCGATTCGTGCAGAAAGCCGGGCTTGATTGGCGTGTCAAGCATCGACGCAGGAAAGACGCCGCTCGACGGCCCGCCCACAGCGATTGCGGTCAGCGCGCGTCCTGTTGGAACGCCGCCGCCCATGTCGTTGATAATCTGCCGCAGCGTGGTCCCCATAGCCACTTCCACCACGCCCGCGCGCCGAACCGCGCCGCTTAGGCTGATTATCTTGGTTCCCTTATCGGCGTCAGTGCCGATAGCCGCAAACGCCGCGCTGCCGTTGGCGAGTATGAACGGCACGCTCGCAAGCGTTTCGCCGTTGTTGATGACCGTGGGCTTGCCCCACAAACCCGCCTCAGTTGGAAACGGCGGTCGTTGGCGCGGCTCGCGGCGATAGCCTTCCATCGTGTTCAGCAGCGTGGTTTCGTCGCCGCATACATAGCCGCCCGCGCCGCGCAAGATATGCGCGTTCAGCGAATATCCCGACGACAGGATGTCGTCGCCCAGCAATCCGTTGGCGTATGCCTGCTCCACCGCAAGCCGCATCCGATCGGTCGACAAGTTCGCTTCGGCGTTGATGTAGATGTACGCCTCGCTGACGCCCGACGCATACGCCGCGATGATTGCGCCTTCCAACAACCTATGCGGCATTCCTTCCATCAGATGCCGCACCGGGAATATGCCCGGCTCGCCCTCTTCGCAGTTCACCACCACATAGCGCGGCGTATTCTTGACGGCGCGCGCGCCCTGCCACTTGAGCGCCGCCGGGAAGTACGCCCCGCCGCGACCGCGCAGTCCGGACGCCCTGACCTCTTCTATAACGTCGTCCGGCGAAATCGACAGCGCGCGCGCCAAGCCGGAGTAGCCGCCGTCTATGAGGTAATCGTCAATGCCCACGGCGTCCATTTCGCCGCAGCCCTCAAGCGTGAGACGGCGCTGTTGGGCGAAAAAATCCCCTTCCCTGAGCGCATTCGCATTGGCGGAAGCCGCCGCATTATCGCGCAACAAGTCCCGCGCTGAGGCTGCGTTCACATTCCTATACACCTGCGTATCGCCGCCGGGGCGGGTAACGCTGACCTGCGGCGAAGCGAAGCATGCGCCGTCGCAGCCCGCAATCACCATATAGGCGTCATTCGGCAGCGCGTCCGATACCGCATCGGCGACATCCGCGGCGCCAACCGCTTGCGAGCAGTGTCCCACTTGCGCCACAATCCGCGTCTTGCCCTGCCGCAAGTCTGTGTCCCGCCGTCGCGCGGCGTCTCTAAGGCTTTCCAATGCGCCGTATATTGCGCTCACTGCGTTGCCTCCCCTTGAACAAGCGCATCCGCGCTTTCGGGCGTCAGGCGTCCATGCCATTTGCCGTTCAGTTCCATCACCGGCGCAACCGCGCACATAAAGGCGCACGCCGTCTCTTCCAAAGTAGCGCCGCCGTCGGAAGTGGTTTCGCCCGAATGTACGCCCAGCGCGGTTTGCATCGCTATCAGCAAATCGCCGCCGCCGTTGAGCCAGCAGCTCAAGCCGGTGCATACCCGTATGACGCTATCGCCCGGCTTTTGCAAGCGAAGCTCGGTGTAGCTTGTGGCCGCCCCGTACACTTCGCTTGCGGGTATGCCCAGATGCCAGCCCACCACTTCCATAGCCCATTCCGGCAGGTAGCCGAATTCGTGCTGAAGATAGTGCAGCGCCGGCAGGAGCTGCCCATGGTTGCGCGCAAACCGCTGCCGCAGCGCCGCGCGGAGTTCGTTTCTTTCCCTATTGACCATATCGCAAGCCACCCAATCCTGTTACGCTGGACTATTCGCTTTTCTTTCTGCCATCCATCACAACCAGCGCTGATTGCGTCATTGCGCCCTTGCGTTTAGACGCCGCCGCCTGCGTAATTCCCGCCGGCTTCCAGTTCAGGAACGTGTTCGTCCTCATACTTCTCGATCAGCGCCCCCACCACATCCATCAGCGAAGCCAACGGATGATTTTCGTCCTCGCCCACTATGTCGATCAGTTCGTCAAGCGCTCCCACAAGCCGTTCTGCGAATTGGGCGGACGTCTCACCATCCCATTGCGTCTCTGCGCCTTTGCGATTAGATGTTTCCGACGACATCATCCAACTCCAGTTCATGCAGTTTCCCCATCGGTATCGTGCCGTCTTTGCGCCAGCCGCGCGCGCGATAGTATCCCTGTATCATCATATCCAGGTCTTGCTTATCCAAGCCGACGCCTGCGGCCACGCCCGTGGGCAGCGCTTCTTGGAACACGCGCGGCGGCAGCGTGTCGTCGGCGCGTTGCCATCCCTCGCGGATATTGAACTGCTTCTTGAGGTTGTTGATGCGCTCGCCCGCAAGCCGCAGATCATCGGCGCTCATATCCCAACCCGTGATGTGCGTGTATATCTCTGCCGACTCTTCATACAGATCGTCAAACGCCTTGCGAAGGAATTTGCACCATATCAGCGAATCAAGCACGGCGGAGAAATCCTCGCCATCAGCCGCAATGCGCCCGCGCCGATCGTCCACCGCAAGCCTATCAACCTTGGCGGAGAAGTCCGCCTCATACGCCGACGAGCGGTTGTGGCACGCCCCGCGAGTGCTGACCGCAAGCCCCAGCGCCATCGTCTTTAGGCTGCGCGGCTCATAGCCGGGCATCTCAAGCCCCTTGACCTGCATAGCCCACGCGTCCGAACCTTGCCCCACGGTTTGGGATGCGCGCAGACTGCCATCGGCGAGCAATTCGCCAATGCCCTTGCGCTCGCCGATGAGCCGCGCGCACTCCAACAGCGCATTGCCGCTGCCAAAGCGCAAGCTGATGCCACCCGTGTCCGCGGCCGTCAATATGCCTTTCTCGAAACACTCCATAGCCCACGCAATCGTAGCGCCCGCGCTGATTGTGTCCATTCCCAGCTCATCGCACATCACGGAGGCGCGTATCACGGCGTTGGCGTCCGATACGCCCACAAGCGGACCAAGCGCAAACGCGCTCTCATACTCCATACGCCCCTTAGCGCGCTTGCCTTTGTCATCGTCATCCGTAACCAGAACCTTTTCGCAGCCGATAGTGCAGTTGGCGCAGTGGGCGTTCTTGACGAAGTGCGTCTGATGAAACCGCTCTGCGCTCACGCTGTCCGCCGCCTCGAATGTGGACTGCTGAAAGTTGTGCGTTGGCAGCGTTCCAAGACTATTGAATACGGACACATTCGCCATCGTCCCCAGCGTTCTGTACTTTTCAGTGGCGGGGCCGAGACTGCGCCGCGTGAGATCTCTGCCGATGGCGCTTAGCGCATCGTGATTTTGTACCGGAACCGCTTGCGTCCCCCTGACGGCGATTGCCTTTAGGTTCTTAGCGCCCATCACAGCGCCTGGACCCGTGCGCGCCGCCTGACGCCCGCCGTCGTTGGTAATGCTGGCAAAGCGAACCAGGTTTTCGCCCGCGGGGCCTATGCACGCAACCCGCGTCCGCCGCCCCAACCGCTTTTTGACCGCGCGTTCGGTCTCAGAAGTGGACATGCCCAGCAGATCGGTTGCGTCGAGATACTCCACTTCCCCGTCGTTGACGGAGAGCAAGCAGGGCGTTGCGCTCTTGCCCGTGATGATAAGCGCGTCCATCCCCGCGTTCTTCAGCTCGGTCGCCATAAAGCTCGACGAAAGCGAATCGCCTATGAAACCCGTGAGCGGCGATTTGGTCAGCACGGCGAACTTGCTGGATGTGGTCAATCTGCTGCCCACAAGCGGGCTGCACACAAAGATGAGCGGATTTTCGGGGGTGAGCGGCTCAACTCCGGGCGGGCAATGCTTGTACAGAAGATAGGCGCCCAACCCAGCGCCGCCTATGAAGCGGCGCAGGACGTCCTCATCAAGCGGCGCATGGCGGCTTTCCCGCAAGCCGAGGTCGACTATTAGCGCCCTGCCGTTATACCCGTAAGCCACTTTGCCGCTCCTGCCCGCTTATGCGAATACGCCCGCGCACGGCAAGCGTATGCCTTGCGCATGCCCGCATTATAACACGCAAATCGGCGGCGATTACCCGCCCGCCTGACTGGAAAACAGCAGCAGCCTATCGCCGTCCCTAAGCGTCAGCGCGCTTTCGGACACGAACTCGCGCGCATTGAGATTCAGCGTGTAGCTTGCCAGCAGCCCGCGCAAGTCGTCCCGCAGCGCGACGCCCACAAGATCGGGGCAGAGCGCCGCCGCCGCCGCGCACACATCGCCAAGCCCCGCATCCGACGGCAGGCGCATATCGAGGCAGCGCCTGCCGCACGCCATTCGCGCCGTCCCGAAAAGCTCCACGCTGACGCCGATCCGATCCGTCATTGCGACTCACCACCCTTGCGCCGCAAGCTCAAGCGCCTTGTCCAGATCCGATTGCGTATTCACATTGAAGAAGCTCAGATGATCCGGGTCATGCGCATCAACCTCTTCCTGCGAAACATAGCGGACGCTCACATCATCAAAGAAGCGCGCGATTTTGAGATCCCCGGCTTGCAGACGGCGCTCTATACGCGGCAGGCAGGCTTTGGAATACAGCGCATGCGTGGGTTCGGGACGCCCATCCAACACGGGGACAACGGCGTCAAACCCTTCGCGCAATGAAAGCATATATCTCAGCAGCGCAAGGTTCAGGAACGGCATATCGCACGCCACAACCATGCCCCATTCGTCCCCCATCGCCGATACGCCGCTGAATATGCCCCCCAGCGAGCCCGAATCTGCATAGACATCCACCGCAACCCTGCACGTCGGCGGCAGCGGCAGTTGTTTGCCCCGCTCTATGCCGTTCACCACAACGATAATCTCGTCGGCGACGGCGGACAGCCGCCCAATGCAGCGCGCGATAAGCGGTTCGCCGCCAATCGGTTCAACCGCCTTGTCCCGTCCCAGCCGGCGGCTCAAACCGCCCGCAAGCACAATGCCCGATACGCCCATTGTCAACGCCTTGCGCTAAACCCTGCCGATGACGCAAGCCTATCACAGCCGACAACCCGCCGCTACCCAAGCGCATAGCCGCCCCTAAATCGATGCTTAACGCGCTTTGCGTCTTTGCGCCCTTGCGTTTAGAGCGCCGCCACAACTTCGCCCATAGCCAAAGTGTCGTAGCCGCCGAGCGCATCCACCGCGCGCCGAAACTCGTCGCCCCGAATTATCTCCAAAACGGGCTGCATCACATCGCTTTCGTAGTGCTCGGCGGGTATCACAAGGTCGTACCGCTCCGATAACAGCGGCGCGAAATCCAACCCCATTGCGTTGGCGGCGGACAGAATGCCCAATCCCACATCGGCGCGCCCGCCCGCAACCGCCGCCGCTACCGCAAGGTGCGTGTACTCGTCGCGCTCATAGCCCTTCACCTGATCCGGCGCAATTTCAAGCTCGCGCAGTTTGTAGTCCAGCAGCATCCGCGTCCCCGAACCCCTCTGACGGTTGATGAACATAACATCGTCCTGCGCCAAATCCTCCAGCGATGATATGCCGCGCGGGTTGCCCTTGGGCAGAATCAACCCCTGAATGCGATGTACCAGATTAACCAGCACTACCGGATGTCCCTTCAAATAGCGCCGTATGTACGCAATGTTGTACTCGCCGCTCTCTGCATCAAGCAGATGGCAGCCCGCCATATGCGCTTCGCCGCGCGCCAGCGCCAGCAGTCCGCCCAGGCTGCCCACATTGGACGACGACAGCGAAAGATCAGGATGCCGCCTATGCAGATGGCTTGCCAGCAGATCCAGCGTCAGATCATGGCTGCCGATTGCGACCGCCACGCCTTCTATCGCCTCAGGCGGGCGCAGAAGCTCAACTCTTGCTTGCGCCCCGGCATCTATCCCTTCCGAAAAGCGCGGTATTTTCACGATGCCGTCGGCGCGAACCAGCGACATAATCACGCCCGCCCCCCGCTGTATCGGCGTGGCGACCAGCCTATCGCCCACGCGCCCCAGCCGCACGCGCACGAATTCGTCTTCGCCCATCGGCGAAAGCGTCTTGCGCGTTATGGCGGCGTTCACCACCGGACGGGACGCGCTCGGCATGCCCAAGCGGCGCTCGATCAGCGGCTTTACGAAAAGTTCGCAGGTCAGCGCCGCAGACACCGGATAACCCGGTATGCCCAGCAGCGGCGTCTTGTCGGCGCCTACTATGCCTAGTACAACCGGATGTCCCGGCCGAACCGCTACGCCGTGTACTAGCAGTTCGCCAAGTTCTTCCACCAGTTGCGCCGTATAATCCTCGCTGCCCGCCGACGAGCCGGCGTTGACAACCACGACGTCGTAATCCGCGGCGGCTTGCCGAATCACGGATTTCAGCATATCGTAGTCGTCGGGAACCGAAGTTAGGCGCGTGGGTTCGCCGCCCCACTCTTCTATCATACCCGCCAGCACCAGCGAGTTGAACTCCACGATGTCGCCCGGCTTCAGCGCGCTGCCCACTGACACAAGCTCGCTGCCGGTGGGTATGACCGCCACGCGCGGCCGCCGCCGAACCGCAAGCGCATCCAATCCCGCCGCCGCGCACGCCCCAAGGTCGACCGGCCGCAGCAGATGATTTTCGGGCAGCACAAGTTCGGTCGCCACAATGTCTTCACCCAGCGGCCTTACATGCTGATACGGCGCTACCGGCGCGCGAATTTCCAGCGTGGAGGCGTCAACCTCTTCAACCACCTCGACCATAATGACGGCGTCAAAATCGGGCGGCATCGGATCGCCCGTGTCCACCCATACGGCTTGTTCGCCCACCGCAAGGCGCAGCGGCGATGTTTCGGTTGCGCCGACGGTGTCCGCGGCGCGTACCGCTATGCCGTCCATCGCCGCCGAATCGTAGTGCGGCGAAGACACGCGCGCCCAAACCGGCGCGGCAGTAACACGCCCGCGCGCCCGATCGATCGGTATGGTTTCGGCAGGCATCGGCGTCAGACCGCCCGCGCGCTCCAACGCCGCAAAGAACTTGCTCAGCGCATCGTCAAGCGGTATATCGCTGAGGTAGTATCGTCTGCCGCTGCGGTGTGAGTGGGTCATTGGGGGTCTTCCACAAGCGAACTGTTGCGCATCTCTAATACAACCGCACTTCAACCACTTCCCCGGCGTACAACCCGGACTTGTCAAGCGGCGCTTTCACGATGCCGTCCGAGCGCACTAGGGTATAGATAAGGTTGGATTTGCCGAACACCGGCTCCGCCGCGCTTGCGCCGTCGTCGGCTTGGATAAGTTTGACGGGAACATAGTCTTCACGCCCCGCAACCGACGGAATATCGCGCAGCAACCTTGCCTGCGTAGTCGGCGGCGGCGGAACGCGCGCGCAGCCGCTCATATGGTATATCAACGGACGCGCTACAAGGTCAAACACCACCATCGCGGACACAGGATTGCCCGGCAGCCCGATTGCCGGCTTGCCATCCACAACGCCGATAACCGTGGGCTTGCCCGGCTTGATGGATATGCCGTGCGCGATGATGCCCGGCTCCCCAAGCCCGTCGATCACAGCGGCGGTCATATCGCGGCTGCTTACCGAACTCCCGGCGGAGAACACCAGCATATCGGCGGACTCCAGCGCTCGAATCGCTGCCGCGCGCTGCGCCTCATAGTCGTCGGCCACCAGATCGGCGGACGCCACAACGCCGCCCGCCTGCGCTATCAGCGCCGAAATCGTGTATGTGTTGATGTCCCGTATTCGCCCCGGCGTCAGGCTTGCGTCGGGCGGCGCAAGCTCGTCGCCGGTGGATATTACGCCCACGCGCGGCATTCGGCTAACGCGAATATCGGTGATGCCAAGCGCCAGAAATCCGCCGATGTCTTGCGCCCGCACCACGCTTCCCTTCGGCAAAACCACATCGCCTTTGCGAACATCCTCGCCCACCTGCACCACATTCTCGCCCGGCGCAACCGCCCGCAGCGCCTCAATAGTGGTATCGTCCAACCGCTGCGTGCGCTCGATCTGTACCACAGCGTCGGCGCCCTGCGCCAACATCCCGCCCGTGTAGGCTACCGCCGCCTCGCCCACGCCCAGCCGAACCTGCGCGCGCTGCCCCATAGCCACTTCGCCCACGACGTCCAGATACGCCGGCAGTCCCTCCGTAGCGCCGAAAGTGTCCCGCGAGCGCACTGAGTAGCCGTCCATAGTAGAGCGCGCAAACGCCGGCAAATCCTCCGGCGAAGCTATGTCGGCGGCGGTAACGCGCCCAAGCGCATACGCCGTCGCCACAACATCGATGCCGTCCGCCTGCGCGCTGATCGGCGCAATCAGCGGCCGCACAGCGTCCAAGGCATCCCCCGGCGCAAGCACATTAAAGAACTCAGCCATTTCTTTTGCGCAGCCTAATCATCGCCGAACCACAGCGGGACGTCCTTCAGGTCGACATACTGAGCCAAATTCCTGCCATTGCTGAGTTCAACCTCGTACGAAGGCGGAATATCCGCCTTTTCAACCAATTGCTTGCGGGGCATATGCGCTAGTTCATCGGCGTATTTAATCCCAAACAGATGAACTGCGGTTACTTGTCTGCGTTCTGGAGCTCGGCGATATGCTCGGCGAAGAATTTTCGCGGCTTCGTCTATGTTCATAGATTCCTCCAATCCCTTAGTGGATTGTCTTAATTCCCTGCATCTTTGCCCCCCTGCGCCTTTGCGTTTATGAGCGTAACTCAACGCTATCGTCAGGGAAACGCTCGTCGAAAGTGTAGATAGCGCTTGCGCCCGCCGTGCGCGCTGCCGCCCATATCATAGCGTCCGCAACCGACACCCTTCCCGACGGGCGGCACATTATCAGTCCCTGTAAAACGAAGGCTTTGTCCATGGCATACACAAGGACGTTATCTCTTTGAACGAAGCCTATTAGCCCGTCAATTATCGCTTCTCTGGAGAACTGATACTGAGTTCTCAAAGCGTGCGCGGTTTCAACCAGAACAACATCAGAAATCAGAAGTTCCTGGGAATCGTTTATGATACGATATGCTCGATTCGCCTGTTCCCTAGGTTGCCCCGTCAGGTATCGAAGCGCCATATTCGTGTCAAGAAAAGCGCGAGTGTGATTCACTTCCATTTGAAATGGTCTTCCTTAACCATTTGATCCCAAGCCTCATCTCTTATCTTTCCCCAGTCGGCGTCCGCGGGAATCCCGTCGCCTTTCACATACTTAGCAAGGCTGCCCGCCAGGGGTTTTCCGTCGTCAGGGGGAAGGAAGTAGATTTTAAGGCAGTTTGCGTCGTCAGATAGAAACTGAAACGCCCGCCAGCCCGGGCCTATTCCCAGCTTCTCGCGCAGTTCCTCCCCTATGACCACCTCGCCCTTATGCCCAACCTTTTCGACCTTGTATGTCATCGCCCGCCTCCTTTCGTCGGCCTTACCCGCCCTACCCTATATGCCACGTCCGGCTCCCGCGCTTGCAACACGAGGCAATCGCATCTAACCACTCCCACGCCTTTGCGCCCCTGCGCCTTTGCGTTTAGCGGCGTATCCCACGGCGCTGACGGCTAAGATGCGACTGCCCCGCCTAGGCTTTACAGCCCCAGGATATTCCCCGTCGCGTCCACATCCAGCGCGCGCGGCGAACCCGGCAAGCCCGGCATCGTCATTATGCTGCCCGCTATCGGGTAGATGAAGCCCGCGCCCACCGACGCCCGCACATCCGATACCTCGAATGTGTAGTCCGACGGGCGCCCCCTAAGGCGCGGGTTGTGCGATATGGACAGATGCGTTTTCGCCATGCACACCGGCAGATTGCCCCATCCCAGCTCGGCGTATCGCCGCAGCGGGCGGCGCGTTCTAGGCGCCCACGCCACATCGTTTGCGCCGTACACATTCTGCGCCAGCGCAAGAACTTTGTCCTGAATGGACGCATCCTCCGGGTACATATACGAGATTTCGGGGTCATCGCCCGCCGTCGCCGCAATCACCGCTTCCGCCAAGTCCACGCCGCCGGCGCCGCCCTCGGTGAACACACGCGTATCCACCGCATCGTAAGCGCCCGCCTCTATGCAACCCTGCCGCACAATCGCAAGCTCAGCGTCCGTATCCGACGGGAAGCGGTTCAGCGCCACCACCACCGGCAGCCCAAACGAGCGTATTACGCCTATCAAGTGCTCAAGGTTCGCCATTCCCCGCCGCACTCTGTCTTCGCTCGGCGTATCCAGTTCGCGCCGCAGCGCGCCGCCGTGCGATCTCAGCGCGCGCACCGTCGCCACGATGACGCAGCCGCTCGGCTCCAGTCCGTTGAAGCGCGCCTTGATGTGCATGAACTTCTCGAAGCCCAGATCCGCGCCGAACCCCGCTTCCGTCAGCACATAGTCCGCATATCCCAGCGCTGCCTTATCCCCCACCACTGAGCTGCATCCGTGCGCGATATTGCCGAACGGCCCCGCATGCACTATCACCGCCTGCCCTTCGGTGGTCTGTACTATGTTCGGCTGAATCGCATACCGCAGCAGCGACATCATCGACCCCACGGCGTTCACATCCGCCGCCGTCACCGGATCGCCGTCGTCCGTAAGCCCGACCACGATTCGGCTCAGCCGCTCGCGCAGGTTCTCCAAGTCCGACGCCAGCGCAAGAACCGCCATAATCTCCGACGCGGTTACTATGTCGAAGCCCGATTCGCGCATCGGCGCATTCGGCGAGCCGCCTATGCCGGTAACGATAGTGCGAAGCGCCCTATCCTCAACATCGGTTACGCGCCGCCAGGTGATGCCCGTAGGCCCGAACCCCGGAATGCCGCCGCGCTGCGCCACATTGTCCGTAAGCGCCGCCAGCAGGTTGTGCGCCGAACCGACCGCATGCGCGTCCCCCGTGAAGTGTATGTTCACCTCATCCTGCGGCTCCACTAGCGACAGCCCGCCGCCCGTGCCGCCGCCCTTGATGCCGAATATCGGACCCAGCGACGGCTCGCGCAGCGTGGCGACGACCTTCTTGCCCAGCCGGCCGAAACCCTGCGCCATTCCCACCGTCGTGGTAGTCTTGCCCTCGCCCGCCGGCGTAGGCGTGATCCCCGTAACCACTATGAGCTTGCCCCGCTTGCCGTCCGCCCGAATGGCGTCCAGCGGTATCTTTGCCTTGTACTTGCCATGCGGGATAATCGCATTTGTGTCAAGCCCTAGTTCAGCGGCTACATCTGTTATTGGACGCATTGTGAAAGACCTCATCTATCTGCTTGTTGTTCGTTAGTGTCTGCAAACCCGCCATCCGCGCCCAAATCTTTGAGCGCGAAAGCACACGGATTTTAGCACAAGACGGCGCTCTTTGCCGCCTATGGCGTGGGCTGAGTCGGAAAACACACTGCGACTGCCGCAAACATGACTACCGCCGCCAAGAGAAACAGAACCACCACCCGCCCGCCGCAGCCGCCCCTTCCCCTTCCTTTGCCCCGTGAAAGCGTCTCATAGTTGCCTATGTCCACATGAGAAGGCCCTTCCATGATCTAATGCCTCTTTCTTTCTGACTGAATGCCGTCGCTCTGTTAGCCGCGGATCTGTCCATTCGCCAAAGCCGCGCGGCGCGCAACGCACAGCGCGGCCAATAGCCCTTGGGACTCAAGCGCATCGCCCTCAGTCCCAGTTGAATACCACCTTGCCCGTGGTAGCGCCGTTGAACAGCGCAAACGCCTCTTTCGCCTTGTCCAGCGAAAACCGATGCGTGATGATGTCCCTCAGCGGTATGTCGCGCTCACCGGATTGCGCGCCGCTTGCCCTCAGATCCCCGCCGCCCGCCTACGCCTCATATAACAGCGCCCCCGCGATAGACACCACCGAGCCGCCCTGCGGATCCGCCGCGCACTGGTCGTACCCCATCCATTCGCCGCGCAGTTCGCCGCCCTCCAGATACTTCAGCGCAAGGTATATCGGCGATATGCCGCATATCCGGCGCGCATCCAATTCGCCGCGAGAGCGCTCGAAGAAGCCCTCAGCATCCCCCTTGCATATGTCCGACATCGACGCCCTATCGTCCGCCGTCAGCTTAGCGCGCGCCGCCGCGTCCAACGGCTGAGCGTCCCCAAACGCCGGCCCCACATGCGCCAAATCGCCCGCCGCTATTGCCAGCGTGCGCCTGCCCGCCGTGGCGTCCCGCAGATATGCCACCGCCGCGCTCAGCCGATCGTCGTCCCCCGGACTGCCCCGCCCGTTGACGAAGCGATGGAACGATCCGCACAAAATTGGAACCACCGCGCATTCCCGCCCGCCGATAAAGTGATGCAGCCACACCGCCGCAAGCTCAATGGAGTGTTCCTTGGTATGATGAATTTCCTCAGCATACGCCCCTTCGCCCAGCGCGTCCGCAAGCCCATCCACAAGCGCCGTATCCGTAGGCAAAACGCCGTAGGGTGTGGCGTAATTCTGGCGCGTAGGCGTCAATGCGCCCGGCCCGCCCGAATGATCCGTCCCGAATATCACGACCAGATCCACATCCGCGAGCGCAGGCTTGGCGCGCTGCCAAAGTTCGGCGTATGTCCGATGCCCCCGCGCGTAGTCTATATGCGGACACAGCATCCCCGCCAGCGAACCCGCCGCCGCCGCATCGCCGCCATTCGGCGCAGGCGTCCGCGCGCAGTAGTCCGCAATCGCCGCGCTCAACCGCCGCGCGTCCGCCGGATACACCGCCCCCGCGTGAGACGCCCGCCGATGCTTGGCGCTCCGATACTTGCGCATAACCCGCGCCGCCGCATCCCGAAAAGCGCCGTTCTCCAGCAGCAGCGCATCATCCAACTGCGCCACTATCTCAGATATGACATGCTCCGGAAGCGCCGCCCCCGTCCGCGCAAGCAGCCCCGCGCGCAGCGCCCCCACATCGCGCGTCCCATCGCACAGCGCCAGCAGCGGCGCAAGCGGCTGCGGTATCAGCGCCCCCTGTTTCGTTATCCCCAAATCATCGTGCAGATAGATCAGCCGCCGCCCCTGATGTTCCACCAACCGCGGCTGCAAAAGCCTAATTTTGGGATGCGTAGGAACCGCGCGCTCCGCCAAATCGCTCGCCTCTCTTTCTAGCGATGCTTTTCCCTTGCGCCGATGCGCCCTTGCGTTAAATCGCAAAAACGCAACGCCAAGCCGATAGAAATGCAACCGCCGCCGTATGCTATACTTGACATCCTAGCGCTAAACCCATTTCAGTCAGAGGGATGCGATGGCTCTGTACGAAGATCTCAAAGTGTTCAGCGGCAACGCCCATCCGAAACTCGCGAAATCCATTTGCGCCTACCTCGACATATCGCTCGGCGCTTGCGAAGTCTTCAAGTTCAGCAACGATAACACCTTTGTCAAGATACTTGAAAACATCCGACAGCAGGACGTCTTCCTAGTGCAGCCGCTCGCCTATCCGGTCAACGACAGCATAATGGAACTGCTAATTATGATTGACGCCGCCAAGCGCGCGTCCGCCGGCAGAATAACCGCCGTCATTCCCTATTTCGCATACGCCCGCAGCGACAAGAAAGACCAACCCCGCGTTCCCATCACCGCCCGCCTCGTCGCCAATCTCATCGAAACCGCCGGCGCAGACCGCATCCTAACCCTAGAACTCCACGCCGGCCAAATACAAGGCTTCTTCAACATCCCCCTAGACGAACTCAGCGCAATCCCATTCCTGGCGCACGACTTCCGCGAGCGCAAAATCTCCAACAACATCGTAGTAGTCGCCACCGACGCCGGCGACGCCAAGCGCGCCCGCAATATGGCGAGCCGCCTCGACGCCCCCCTAGCCATCGTGGAAAAGGTCCGCATCGGCAACCGCGAGCGCGTGGAATCCACAACCCTAATCGGCGATGTGCAGAACAAGACCGCCATCATCGTGGACGACGAAATCGGCACCGGCGGCACCGTGCTCGCCACCGCCGATACCATCCGCAAGCACGGCGCGCGCGCCATCTACTGCTACGCCGCCCACCCCGTTCTAGCCGGCAGAGCGCCCGACACCCTCAACAAAAGCGGCCTGCGCGAACTCGTGGTAACCGATTCGCTGCCCATTCCCCCCAACAAAATGTGCGCCAACCTCAGCGTCGTATCCGTCGCCCCCCTGCTAGGCGAAGCCATCCGCCGCATCCACAGCGGCGAATCCGTCGGCGCAATGTTCCACTTCGAAGACATCTAGGCTTCAAAACTCCTTTTTGAGCATTGACTAGGTTGTGTTGGCAAATCAATCATAGTAGTCATAGTGAGCCCACAGCCTTGATAAAGCCGAATAGAGTGTTGCGTCATCTTGTCTTATCTAGTAAAGAACCTTCGAACGATGCGGCGGATGTGATAGATTTTGCGACGCAAATCGGAGTTCACCCAGGCATAGTCGTGGGCAGGATGCAGCATGAGGATCTCATTCCGCATAACAGGCTGACCAGCCTTAAAGAGCGATACGAATGGGCGCATCCCTAAGCGCGTTCCCCCTATCTACCCTACGAATGCCGCACCGCAAAATCCTCCTCCGGCGAATACACCAGCCGCTTGCGCCCCACTAGCGCGAAGTACAGCAGCCCGGCGCCGAACCATACGGCGCAGCCATATACCCCGAAGCGGTAGTCGGCGTTCAGGAATAGGAAGCACAGCGTCGCAAGCGCTATGACGCCCGCGAATGCCGCGCCCGCGTTGCCCAGCGGACTGACATACGGGCGCTCTATCAGCGGGAAGCGCAGCCGCAGCCGCACAAACGCTATCATCTGCATTATGTAGGCGATTACCGCGCCGAACACCGCCATATTCAGCAGCACAGCGCCCACAGGGGCGTCCGCGCCGAACCACGTCTCGCCGAACTCTATCAGCAGCGCCACGCAGTAGCCGATTACCGCGCCCGCTATCAGCGCCACATACGGCGTCTTGCGGCGCGGCAGCGTTACCGATAGCCACTGCGGAAAGTAGCCGGAGCGCGACAGCGAGTATATGTTGCGCCCGTATGCGTATATGATGGTGTGAAAGCTCGCCACCAGCCCGGCGACCGCCACCAGTGCCAAGAACGACGCCCCCGCGCCGCTGCCGAATATCGTGGTGAACGCAAGAAACAGCGGCTCGTCCGACTGCCCCACTGCCGCCGCGCCGGGCGCTATGCCGGCGTTCAATAGCAACGTCAGCGCCGACGCCGCTATCAGCGTCAGGATGCCCCACAGTAGCGCCTTGGGCATATCCCGCTGCGGGTCGCGCGACTCCTCCGCCGCCAACGGAAGCTGCTCTATGGCGAGGTAGAACCATATCGCAAACGGCAGCGCCTGCGCCACGCCGAGCCAGCCGAATGGCAGAAAGCGCGAATTGTCCCCCTGCGGCTGGATGTTCAGCGCCATATCCCAGCTGAAATGCGGTATTGCGCCTATCCAAAACACCAGCAAAATCGCCAGCGCCACGAAGGTTATGACCACCGAAAACTTGAATGTAACCTCAACGCCCACGATGTTCAGTCCCACGAACAGCGCATAGAAAATCAGCCACCACGCCGGCGCGGGGACGTCTATGCCGAATATGCTGTTGAACACCGCGCCCACATAGCCGCCGATGCCAACCACTATGACGGCGGGCGTGAGTATGTACTCTATGTTCTCCGCAAGCCCGGTGATGAAGCCGCCCCAAGGCCCCATCGCGGTGCGCCCGAATGAGTACGCCCCGCCGGTGTGCGGCAGCGCGGGCGACATTTCGGCGATGGAGTAGCATATGCCCAGATACATCAGCGCCACGATGATGGTGGCAATCGCAAGCCCGCCGAAGCCGCCCACGCCAAGCCCGAAGTTCCAGCCGAAAAAGTCCCCCGATATGACTGCGCCCACGCCCAGCGCCCAGAGCGACCACACTCCGGCGTAGCGCCGCAAGCCGCGCCGCGCGAAGTAGTCCTCGCCCGCCACATGGTATTCCACCGAACCCAGCTTGCGCCTGTCCGCGTCTTTCATTCCCGCTTGCCTCGATCCGCTTTGCGCCATCCTTCGCGAGTTGCGCCGCCGCGATAGCGCCAATGAACGCCGCCCCTGCGCGCGCTCACCGCCTATATTATGCGCTTGCCCCGATATACGCCGCAAGCCGATTGCGCGCCCTAAGGGATACAAGGGGGATGCGTCTAGGATACGCAGCGATGCGCCGATTGCGCCGCCGTCCCGAAAGTTCCTATGAAATGCAATTCGGGCGTGATACAATGCAAGCGTATGCCGATGGCGCGCGCATCTACGACGGACGCGTGGCGCGGCGATACGCAGACCATACGCCGACATACGCCCGCGATTGCCACAAAATCCCGTGATACGCCCACAACCTAATACGCCCAAGATATGGAGGGACGCTATGACCAACACCGCAACCGTTACGCTGGACGATGTGTATGAGGCACTCAGAGATGTCTATGACCCCGAAATTCCGGTGAACATCGTCGACCTTGGGCTGGTGCGCGATGTGTCCCTGGTGGACGGCAACATCGCTATGGAAATGACGCTCACATTCGCCGGCTGCGGCATGGGCCCGTACATAGCGCAGCAGGCGGAGTGGCGGCTTGCCGAACTGGAAGGCGTGGATGACATCAAGGTCGACCTAGTGTTCGACCCGCCGTGGACGCCCGACGAAATCACCGACGAAGGCAAGAAGCTTCTGGGACTGGACTAGCCATTTTCGGCAGACTGCCCCGCCGAATAACCGACGCAAATCCTACGCCAGCGAATGGAGTTCGCCCCGATGACAATGAACCCCCAGCAGACTGCGCAGGCGCGCGCGCGCATCGAGGCGATGAAGCGCCAGTTCGAGCAGAAGCGCCAGGTCGCCGCCGCCCTGTCGCAAATCAGATACAAGATTGGCGTGTACAGCGGCAAAGGCGGCGTCGGCAAAACCACCGTCGCCGTCAACCTCGCCGCTACCCTTGCCCACCAAGGCGCAAGCGTGGGCATCCTGGACGTGGACATCGACTGCCCCAACGTGGTGCGCGCGATGAAGGTCGCCGAGCGCCCGCAGGTCGGCGAAGGCAACCGCATGCTGCCGTCCGAGCGCTTCGGCGTCAAGATAATGTCCATGGGCTTCTTTCAGCAGAACGAAGAAGAAGCGATAATCTGGCGCGGGCCAATGGTGCATAACGCCATAAACCAACTGCTGCAGACCACCGATTGGGGGACGCTGGACTATCTGGTGATAGACCTGCCGCCCGGCACATCCGACGCCCCGCTGACGGTGATGCAGACCTTGGACTTGGACGGCTTCATCGTGGTAACCACGCCGCAGGAGCTCGCCAAGATAGACGCCAAGCGCTCCATCAACATGATACGCAAGCTTCAGGTCAAGGTGCTTGGCGTGGTGGAAAACTTCTCCGGCGACATATTCGGCAGCGGCGCCGGCGAGGAGCTTGCGGGCGAACTAGGCTTGGACTTCCTGGGCAGGCTGGAGCTGCGCCCCGAATACCGCGACACATCCAAGCCCACCGCGCTGCTCAGCAACGCCGTGCTAAGCGAATACGCCGGCATAGCCGCCAAGGCGACGGCGGCGCTGGAGCCGGAGTAGGGGTTCTTGGAACCTTGAACGCTTTGGGTGAGATTACTAAATCTCAACCGCGTTATGAACCGCCTTTGCGCTGATAAGCCATGCGTAGGTTGTTGCGAAACCCCGCATGGTTCGGGGAGATTTGGACGGCTTTGCTGAATGCCTCGATCGCGCTGTCCAAATCACCTTTGCCTAGGTAACCTGTGCCTAGATTAGCGTGAGCAGCCGCATTGTTCGGGTCGATTTGGATAGCCTTGTTGAAAGCCCCAATCGCGCCGTCCAAATCGCCTTTGCCGAAATAAGCCGCGCCTAGACTGAAATACGCCTCCAATGCCTTGCCATAATCCCCTTTGCCAAGATAAGCTTCGGCTAGGTTGCCATGAGTATGGATAAGGTTCGGGTCGATTTGGATAGCCCTGCCGTAAGCCTCAATTGCGCCATCCAAATCACCTTTGCCGCTGTAAGCCACGCCTAGGTTGCTGTGAGCAACTGCAAGGTTCGGGTTGATTTGGATAGCCTTGCCGTAAGCCTCAATTGCGCCGTCCAAATCACCTTTGCCGCTGTAAGCCACGCCTAGGATGTTGTGCGGAGCAGCCGCAAGGTTCGGGTCGATTTGGATAGCCCTGCTGCAGGCTTCAATCGCGCGGTCGTAATCACCTTTGCCGCTGTAAGCCAAGCCTAGGTTGCTGTGAGCATCCGCAAGGTTCGGGTCGATTTGGATAGCCCTGCTGCAGGCTTCAATCGCGCGGTCGTAATCGCCTTTCCAACTATAGGTCAAGCCTAGGTCGTTGTGGGCACCCGCGAAGTTCGGGTCGATTTGGATAGCCCTGTTGAAAGCCTCAATTGCGCGGTCGTAATCGCCTTTGATTCCATAAGCCCGTCCTAGATTGTAGTGAGCATCCGCATAGTTCGGGTTGATTTGGATAGCCTTACCGTAAGCCTCAATTGCGCGGTCGTAATCACCTTTGCTTCCATAAGCCCGTCCTAGGTTGTTGTGTACAATCGCAAAGTTCGGGTTGATTTGGATAGCCTTGCCGTAAGCCTCAATTTCACTGTCGTAATCGCCTTTGCTGTTGTGAGCATTGCCTAGGTTGATGTGAGCCTCTGCAAAGTTCGGGTTGATTTGGATAGCCTTGCCGTAAGCCTCAATTGCACTGTCGTAATCGCCTTTGAGCGCATAAGCCAGTCCTAGGTTGTAGTGAGCCCCCGCATGGCTTGGGTTGATCTGTATAGCCCTGTTGCAAGCCTCAATCGCGCTGTCATGATCACCTTTGTCGTTGTAAGCTACGCCTAGGTTGTTGTGGGCAGCCGCAAAGTTCGGGTCTATTTGGATAGCCCGGTTGTAAGCCGCAATCGCGCTGTCATTATCGCCTTTGTCTCCATAAGCCACGCCTAGTTTGTTGTGGGCAGCCGCAAAGTTCGGGTCTATTTGGATAGCCCGGTTGTAAGCCGCAATCGCGCTGTCATGATCACCTTTGTCGTTGTAAGCCGCTCCTAGTCCGATGTGAGCAGCCGCAAAGTTCGGGTCGATTTGGATAGTCTTGCCGTAAGCCTCAATCGCGCCGTCGTAATCGCGGTTGCGTTCACAAACGGCGCCTAGATTGAAGTACGCATCCAATGCCTTGCCGTAATCACCTTTGTCGTTGTAAGCCATGCCTAGGTTGTTGTGAGCATCCGCATAGTTCGGGTCGATTTGGATAGCTTGGCCGAATGCCTCAATCGCGCTGTGATAAGCCCCTTTGTTGCCATAAGCCGCGCCTAGTCCATTGTGAGCGGCCGCATCACTCGGATTGATTTGGATGACCCGGTTGTAAGCCTCAATCGCGCCGTCCCAATCCCCTTTGCGGATGTAAGCCAAGCCTAGGTTTCCTTGAACAATCGCATCGTTCGGGTCGATTTGGGCAGCCCTGCTGAAATCCTCAATCGCGTTATCGTAATCACCTTTCCCGAGATAAGCCCTGCCTAGGTTGTTGTGTGCAGCCGAATCCTGCGGGGCCATTTGGACAGCCCTGCCGAAAGTCACGATCGCACCGTCGTAATCGCCTTTGCTGTAATAAGCCCTGCCTAGGTTGTTGTGTGCAAGCGCAAAGTTCGGGTCGATTTGGATAGCCCTGCTGAAAGCCGCAATCGCCCTGTCGTAATCACCTTTGTCGTTGTAAGCCGCACCTAGGTTGTTGTGAGCGCCCGCAAGGTTCGGGTCGATTTGGATAGCCCTGATGTAGGCTTCAACCGCGCTGTTCCAATCACCTTTGTTTTCGTAAGCCAAGCCTAGGTTGTAGTGAGCCTCTGCGTAACTCGGGTTGATCTGAATAGCCCTACTGGAAGCCTCAATCGCCCTGTCCGCATCACCTTTGTTGTTGTAAGCCGCGCCTAGGTTGTTGTGGGCATCTGCATTGTTCGGGACGATTTGGACAGCCCTGTTACAAGCCTCAATCGCCCTGTCCAAATCACCTTTGCCCCCGTAAGCCGCACCTAGGCCTATGTGAGCATTCGCAAAGTTCGGGACGATTTGGACAGCCCTGCCGTAAGCCTCAATCGCCCTGTCGTAATCACCTTTGTCGTTGTAAGTCCTACCTAGGCCGATGTGAGCATCCGCATTGTTCGGATCGATTTGGATAGCCCTGTTGTAAGCCTTAATCGCCCTGTCGTAATCACTTTTGCTTCTATAAGCCCTACCTAGGCCTATGTGAGCATCCGCAAAGTTCGGATCGATTTGGATAGCCCTGCCGAAAGCCTCAACCGCGCTGTCGTAATCCTCATCGCTCTGTCCGTAATCACCTCTTTCCCCATAAGCCACGCCTAGGTTGTAGTGAGCAGCCGCATAGTTCGGGTCGATCTGGATAGCCTTGTTGCAAGCCTCAACCGCGCTGTCGTAATCGCCTTTCCTGCCATAAGCCACGCCTAGTTCGGTGTGAGCAAGCGCATTGTTCGGATCGATTTGGATCGCCCTGCTGAATGCCTTAATCGCGCTGTCGTAATCGCCTTTGCTCCCATAATCGACGCCTTGCTCGTAAGCGGCCCGCGCTCTGCCCGAAGCCGTAAATTTATTCCAGATCGCCATCAGATCGCTTCTTACCCGCGAATAGTCCCCGACGCGTAACACAACACATATTACTATACCATAAGTCCGTTTCGTTCCAAACGCCCCCACTTTTGACACCACTCCCCCATCAGCGTAAAATTGCGCCATCCGCGGGACAACGCCCCGCCCCATCCAACGCGCAACCCTAATCAAGCGAGACGCGCATATGTTTTACAGGCTCTACACAGGGGACGACGGGCAGTCGCATATGGACGAAGGCTACGAACCGCCCGATACGCAGGACGCCACCGGCATTGTGGTTCGCAGGCAGCCGCCGGGCTATTTCATCGATTGGCATCCCGCGCCGCGCCGCCAGTACATCATCACGCTGTCCGGGCAGGTGGAAATCGGCTTGGGCGACGGCACGGTGTACACGCTGGGCGCCGGCGATATGATGCTCGCCGAAGACACCACCGGACAGGGACACACCACCCGCGCCGTGGGCGACGAGACGCGCGTGTCCGTGGCGCTGACGCTGGATTAGCGCGGGGACAAGCGCCCCTTTTGACGCATCCCTTGCGCTGAACTATACTTGGCGGCGGCGCAGTCCGCGCGGCGCGCATTGCGTCGAGTGGCGGCGTGTCTGCCGCCGAAAGACTTTTGTATCGCCGTATCGCCGCATAACCGCATTACTACATAACCGCATCATCAATAGTGCTTGGAGTTTCAATCGTGAGCTATCAGGACATCGTTGTTACCAAGGATGAGGGCGTGGGCGTGATTCGCTTGAACCGCCCCAAGGTGCTGAACGCGCTGAGCAAGAACTTGTATCGCGAGGTGGACGCCGCCGTCAGCGATATGGAGGCGGACGCCGCCGTCCGGGCGGTCATATTCACCGGCACGGGCGAGCGCGCGTTCTCCGCCGGCGCGGACATTCACGAGCAGCTTCGGGACGCCGAAAATCCGCAGCCGCCCGATCCGAACCGCCCGGAGCAGGCGTGGCACATCGCGGCGTGCGCCAAGCCGACCATCGGGGCGCTCAACGGGCTGGCATACGGCGGCGGCGCGGTTATGGCGTCCAGCTTCGACATACGCATCGGCTGCGACCGCACGCGCTTTCGCTTCCTCGCGGCGTCATACGGCCGCGTCAACTCCACCTGGAGCCTGCCCATGCAAGTAGGCTGGCCCAAGGCGAAAGAGCTGCTGTTCAGCGCGCGCGTGGTGGAAGCTGAAGAGGCGTTCCAAATCGGCTTGCTCAATCATCTGGTAAGCGCCGATGAGCTTATGCCCAAGGCGCTGGAGATCGCGCGCCTCATCGCCGCCAACGACGCGCGCATGGTGCAGGGCATCAAAGAGCTGATGATGGACGATGTGGGCGAAGGCTGGCGCCGGATGTACGACAACGAAGCGCAGGCGCAAAAGGGCAAGCTCAGCCCAACGCCGGTTGAGGAAGGCTTCGCCGACTTCATCGCGCGCAAAGGGCGCAAAGACGCATAACCGATCAACCCGCGTGAACAATCCGCGTGAAAAGGAAGTATTCAATATGGCTGACAACAACGGGAAGCTGAACTCGCCGCTTGAGGGCATCCGCGTGCTGGACCTGGGGCGCTATCAGGCGGGGCCGCGCTGCGCCCTGATGCTCGCGCGAATGGGTGCTGAGGTCATCAAGGTGGAATCGGTGCGGGGCGACGAAAGCCGCGCCAACGGGCCGCGCGTGCGCGGGCAGTCCGCTTACTGGGTGCAGTACAACAGCGGCAAGAAAAGCCTCGCCATCAACCTGCGCACCGACAAGGGCAAAGAGGTGCTGCGCGACCTGGTCAAGGTGTCCGACATCCTCTTGCAAAACTTCCGCCCCGGCACAATCGACATAATGGGCTTCGGCTATGAGACGCTCAAGAAGCTGAACCCCAAAATCATTATGATAAACGTGTCGGCCTACGGGCAGTACGGACCCAACCGCGAAAAGGTGGGCTTCGACCCCATCGGGCAGGCGATGGGCGGGCTGATGTCGCTGACCGGCTACGGCGATTTGCCGCCAATCAAGACATACTTCCCGCTCATAGACCGCATAACCGCGCTGCACGCCTGCATCGGCGCGCTTGCGGCGCTGCGCGAGCGCGAAATATCGGGCGAGGGACAGGCGCTTGAGGTCTGCCTTGCGGACACCGGCTTCACCGTGAACGAAATCCCCATATCGGCGTACCTCGGCGGCGGCGTAGAGACCGAGCGCCCCGATACGGCGGTAGGCGGCGGCGGCACGCCCTTCGGCGGCATGTACGAAACCGCCGACGGCTACATCATCCTGGCGGCGGGCAACGACAATATGTGGCTGCGCATCTGCGAAGCGCTTGAAAAGCCGGAGTGGTTGGACGACCCGCGCTTCGCCAACCGCGAGCTGCGAACCCAAAACGGCGCGGCGCTCGAAGACGCCATCAGCGCCTGGCTCAAGCGGCGCACAACCGCAGAGGCAAACGAGGCGCTGTCCGCATTCAGCATACCCTGCGCGCCCGTCAACACCACCGAGCAGGCGGCAAACGAACCGCAGCTCCACGAGCGCGAAATTATGATGGAAGTCCCCGACCCCGTAGCCGGCAGCATGTGGGTAACCGGCAAGATGATAAAGTTCAGCCGCACGCCGATGGTGGTAGGCTCCGCCCCCACCGTAGGCGAGCACACCCGCGATCTGCTGACCGGCCTGCTGAACTACTCCGACGCCCAAGTGCAGGCGCTGATCGACGAAGAGGTTGTGGGGGCGTAGGGCGGCGGCTCAAGGCTGCTCAACGCAACGCTAACCCATGTTTGGCGGCGGTGTATTGGGATGCGCTACGCTGGGAATTGCGCTTTGCCGATGATATGCTCGCCGCCAATCCCGCCAATTTATGAATTCACGCGCGCGCCAAGCGCATAGCGCGCGGCGGCTTACAGATTGCCCAGTATGCAGGGTATGTCCATGCCCGACTCTTCTTCCAACTGACGGAGGAGTTCGCCTATCGATCGTAAGTCGCCTATTCCGCCGTATCCCACATCCAGCATCGTTTTGCCGGGACACTTGTCTTTGGATTCAACTATGTCCAGCATCAGGGCAAGTTCATCCAGCCTGCGGAGCGTGTCGCTGTCGCTGGCAAGCAGAGCTTCCAACGCTTCCCGTTCGGGCCAGTTTTCGCACGTCACGTCACAATCCACGCCATAGAAAGTTTTCTCGACCAAGTCAGACGTAATCGTCAATGCTCGGTCTATCGGTTCTTCCGGGAGTACAGGGAGTAGATAAACTATCATGTATGGAAGCCATATGAGCATGGAAAGCATAATGATGCCCGCAAGTACCAGGCACCCCACGCCTGCCAGCAGGATGCGGAAGAATAGGCGCGCTTCTTGGAGTATGGAGTGGAGCATTTAGTATACGCCGTGCCACCACAGAGCATAAAGCCCCCAACTACGGTATGGCCACGTAAGCGGATTCGTGAACGCAGTCTCGGGATTGGGTTCGCCTTGTTGCATTGAGTATCCATTTTCGCTAGTATCTACCCATCCGTGGTTCCGAAAGAATGGGTGCTTACAAGTGCCGTATCTTGATGTATAAGATCTGGGACGGGTGTAGTCTCTTGAACAGTCGCGTTTGCGACATGCGTATTTTGGACTGGTGCGATGAAAGCCAGCGCCTAAAAGGGCATTCCTAGGGTCTTGATGTGGAACCCAAGATTCCGGCGGATCCTCGTCAGGAATACGATTAAGGAATCCTCCGCAAGCCGCTGACGTGGGATGCAAAGAATTGGATGCAGCCGTAACCACACTTGCGCCGCCAATCCTAAGCGGACCAATCTGAAAACTTATGCCATCGATTCTGCGCTCTTCGGCTTCCTTTTCCTCCTCCGCTTTTTCAGTCGCTTCTTCTAAGAACTCATCCACTTTTGGAAACTCGCGAAGCTCAACTTCTGCCATTGGGATGCCCAGAGTTTCCGAGCGATAGGCTTCGAATGCCAGTCTGTTCTGGAAGTCTAGTATTTCGTAGGCGAGCAGAACCGTTCTTTTGCTGATGCCGGCTTTTTCGGCGGCGTCTTTGTCGATGCTTTGGCTGTAGTAGCCACCTTCGTCGTGAACGCTGATGAAGGGGGATGCGTGCTCCAATTCGTGCAAACGCTCCTCCCAGCTCGGGCCGCTTTCAATGACGGATGGCAGGATAGCCGCAATAGCCACTGCCCCGACAACGATTAGCGCCAAGGATATGCGCCGCATGAATACTTTCATTTGTAATCTCACTTTCAGCGTTCTTTCTGCATTGCGCTAATATCGCGGTAGTATAGTTGAAGTTGTTGCAATTAGCAAATACCGGCGAACAGCGGCATTCGCAAAATTAAGCGGCACTAGATATAATGGCTTCAAACCACTATCCGGGATGTGAATTATGGCGCGCGCAAGGGCATATAGACACGACGTCAGATGCCGACGCTGCGGCTCCGCGCGTCCGCGAATTCGTAGCCTTGTAGCGCCCGTCGCATAATGCGCAACTCCGATGCCCACGCAAAACTACTTCCACGCCAACGGCTTGCGCCTGCACTACCTCGATTGGGGCGCGCCCTCGCCTGACGCGCCCGCTATGCTGTTGCTGCACGGCTTGCAGGACTGCGCCCGAAGCTGGGACTTCTTTGCGGCGGCGATGCGCTCCCGCTTTCGCGTCATTGCGCTCGACAGCCGCGGCCACGGCGACAGCGCCCATTCGCCCAACGCCGCATACGGCTTCCGCGACTATATCGCAGACGTAGAGGCGCTCGCGGCGCATTTGCGGCTGAACGATTTCGCGCTAGTGGGGCATTCGGCGGGCGGGCGCTACGCCTTCACATTCGCGGCGGCGCATCCCGAACTTGCGCGCGCGCTGCTGGTGGTGGACATCGACCCCGACGCCGTGAACGCCGATTCCGCCGGCATGTTCGCGCGCTATAACGCCGAGCCGGACGAGTGGGCGTCCATCGACGCCGTGGTGGAGCGATTGCGCCGGCGGCAGCCGCAGTCCACGGACGCTATGCTGCTGCATCAGGCGGCGCATATGACATACGCGCTCGCCGACGGACGCCGCGCGTGGAAGCGCGACCGCCGGTTGCTTGCGGCGTATGAGCGGCCGGATTTGTGGGCGCAATGGCGGCGCATCGCCGTCCCCACGCTGATTGTGCGCGGCCGCCAAAGCGGGCTGCTGACGCACGAAGTAGCCGTCCGCATGCGCGAGACGCTGCAGCGTACCAACCCGCATACGCGGCTCGCAGAGCTTGAGGGCGGCGGCCACTGGTTCTATCAGGAATCGCCCGCCGCATTCGAGGCAACGGCGCGCTGGTTCCTGGATGCCCTGGATACGCCGTCGGGCTAAGCGTCCGTGTGCGACGGCGGCGCTCCGATAATCTCTTGGGCGCGCTCAAGGCTGTGCTGCGGCACAACTACGCGGTGGTGTATGAACTGCGTTGCGCCCACGCCGCCGTAGCCGAACCCCAACGGCTGCACAAACGCCGCAACGCCGTTCTCTTCCAGAAGTTGCGCCGCCAAGTGCGCCTCGATTTCGTTGGGGTAGGTGGCAAGCGGTACGGGGGTATCGTTGTTCATATCAACCTGCATTTCGGTTGCGTCTTTGCGCCTCTGCGTTAAGCCTATCTGCCCACATAGCGGGGTTGGCGCTTTTCAACGAAGGCGCGCACGCCCTCTTGGTGGTCGGAGGTGCGGCGCGCGATGTTCTGCGCCGGCCCGGCGAGCCGCAGGCTTTCGGCAAGATCGGTATGCAGCGATTTGTGGACAAGCCGCTTTATCATCGCCATAGAGTAGGTCGGCCCCTGCGCGATGCGCGTTGCAAGCTCCAGCGTAGTGTCCATAAGCCCGGCGTGCGGCGCAACCTTGCTGACCATTCCCAGCCGATAGGCTTCCTGCGCGTCCACGGCGTCGCCGGTGTACTGAAGGATGAATGTGCTACTTAGTCCAATCATGCGCGGCAGTTGCCAGCACGATCCGTCGGCCGGAATAAGCCCGCGCCGAATGAAGGTTTCGGAGAAGCGCGCCTTATCCGATGCGATGCGAATATCGCAGGACAGCGCGATTCCCATACCCAAGCCCATCGCGTAGCCGTTGACGGCGGCGATTGTGGGCTTCTGCAAATTGTGCAGCGTGAGCGGCAGAAAACGCACGCCGTCCATGTAGCTTGCGCCCGGCACTTCCGCTTGCCACTGCTGCTCGAGATACTCCCACGGCGTCAGGTCGGCGGGAATGGGCGCCGCTTGGCGGGTTTCGTTTGCTTCGTTCATGCGCTTCACATTCGCGCCGGAGCAGAAAGACGGATCGCGCCCGGTCAGCACCAGCGCGCGTAGGTCGGGGGACGCCTCAAGCCGCTCGATTTCGGCGTTGATTTCCGCCGCCATCTCGTCGCCTATGGCGTTGCGAGTGGGCGCGTCATCCATCGTGATGACCAGCGCGCCGCCTACTTCCTGCGTGTCTATGTAATCGTATGGCATATCGCCTCCGCTGCGAATGGTGGGTTATCGGTTGGCGGATATGAGCGCCGCCGTCTTGCGATAGGCGCGGTGATTTCGCGCGCTTGGAATTTTAGCGCGCTTGTGATTTAGAGCGGCTGCGGCGCTTCCACTTTGGATTTGAGGCAGTTGAAGAACTGGTTCATCAGCATGCGCGAGGCGTTGCCCATAAGGCGCTGTCCCACGCGCGCCACAACGCCGGTTACTTGGGCGTCGCCGGTTACGCTGACGCGGGTTGCGCCGCCGTCGCCGTCCGCGAATGTGAGCATGCCTTCGCCGCGCACGCTGCCGCCGGAGCCTCTGCCCTGCACAATCATCCTGTACGATTGCAGATGCCGCTTGTCCGCGATGGAAACGCTGCCGCTGTAGTTGCCGCGCACCGCCGCCACACCCACGCGCATAACGACCTTGTAGGCGTCATCGCCCGTCGGCTCGAATTCCTGGCATCCGGGGATGCAGTCGGCGAGCGTCTCCGGGGACTGCAGCATATCCCACACCTTTTGGCGTGTGGCGTCGAATACGAAATCGCCCTCTATTTTCAAGCCCGTGCCCTCCCTGTGTATTTTGCTGCGCGCATTTTAGCACATTGCGGGAAGCGCGGGCTAACGGCGAAATGCCGTCGGCGCTTACCCGTCAAGCGGGCGAACAGGAATGCGGCGGATATGCGCGGGCTTGCGGGCGCTATCGAGCGCTATGTATGCGTTATGCGGATATGCCTTCGGCGGCGAGCAGCGCCTGCAGTTGGCGGATGGTCTGGGCGTTCTCTTCCAGCGTAAAGCCGTCCGCCTTGTATTCCTGCTTGGCGCTCATTCCGTCCACCGCGCCGATATCGACCGTCTTGCGGATAACCGCCATATCCTCATCCACGGACGGCAGCAGGTTCTTGCCGCTGAGTTTGGACAGCGACGCCGCCAAGCCGTAGCCGCCCCAGTTGGACACGCTGGCGAGTATGAGTTCGGACACTTGGGTTACGCAGGGGATTTTGACCAGCGATTCCACCGTGGTTACCTCTTGCGCTAGGTTGCCCATGCCGATTTCGTTGCCGCCGTCGCCGATGCCCACGCTGCGCGGGTGGTTGGAGAACAGGTAGTCGATGCGGGCGTTGTACGGCGTGATGTCCCTACCGCGCATATTGCGAAACTTGCGCTCATCGGTGAAGCCGCAGCGCTCGATTGCTATGACAACGGACGGGTTCAGATCCGCTATGAGGCGTTTGGCGAATTGTTCGCTCTCTGCGTCGTCGGCGATTGGGAACTCCACCACGCGCGCCGTTGCGCTCTTTGTGCCTTCCATCACCGCCAAACCGTGCGCATCGGTTACATAGACCACATCGTAGCCCAACTTTTCCAGCGCGCCGCCGATGGCGATTGCGCCGGGCGGGCCGTCCGTTTCCACCAAGCCGGCGTCTAGGATGTAGAAGCCGGTTGCGATTAGCGCAACGCCGGGGTTGTCCAAAATCAGCCGAGCCGCGCGGTCGCAGAAATCGGCGGGCAGATACTGCCGCAACTGCGATATGCCGCGCCGGTCTCTGTCAAGAATGATGTCTTCGATGGTCATAGCAGCCCCTTGCGTGAACTAGGTAGGCGTTTGTGTTGTATCGTGGAACAGGATAACACAAGCGCGCAAGCGGGGGCAGGGGCGGCGCTACTTCCTATCGTGTTTCACCCAAGGCAGATCCACTTCGCCGTGTCCGCCGCGCGCGTCATAACCGCCGCCGCCGCCAAAACTGCCCCTTTGGGATGATGCGATCTTGTCCTTATCCCTCGACAAAGAGGCGTTGCTACTGAAGAAGAGGGTGATGTAAAGCTCCGTGAGCGCAAACCGCAGGATTTTCCATAGCCCCTTAATCGCAAACAGCGCGAAGGCTTTCACTCCACGCCTGCTCACGCGCAACCTAAACCTGCGCCCGCTTGGGCTTGTCGCGCGGCTAGTCCATGCAAGTCTGTACGGCGCGCGCTTTAAGGGCTTTGCGTGGCGGCTCATTCAGTATTCTCCTTGCTATTTCATACTGGCATCGCGCGGCGTCCAACGGGTGGTGTCGTGATATATTTTGTCTGTCTTACGCTCTACAGGACTGGGAAGCAGTACCATCATCAGCGCCTTGAACGCGAAACGAGCGGAAGCAACTAGAATATCCCAGCTTCGCTTTGTTATACGCTTAGTGAACGCAATCATTCGAACCTTCCTGCCATTTGAATGTCTGGGTTGTATAAACTTCCGATTAGTGCATCATAATAGCAAAAGAGACGGCAAGTTGCTACCGTCCCTTTCACATATCCATGGGCGTTATTCAGTTGTAATGTAGCGCAGGCAACGGCGCGGATTCGTTACCTGCGCTTCTTGAAGGCTACCGCTCAGCGTCAGCGGCGTCTTCCGACCGCTCAATAGCGGTTTTCAGAGTATTGTTGTTACGCTTGTTGCGGTTCTTCCTGCGGCGATTATTGGTGCGCCTTTTGCGGCGATCGTTGACGTGCGTGCCCTTGTCGTCTTTGTTCTCTCTGTCAGGCGGCAACTCGCCAGAACCAACTTTGATACTGAGGTCTTCCATTGCTTTGACATCCCCGCGCTCCGTGGGGTCGTCCGTAAAACCTCCCTTCTCCCTAATGGTGTCGCTGACACCCCTTTCGGGGCGCTCCCTGCTGTCGTCAATATGGTTAACCATGTAACCACCTCCTGTTTAAGATGATTACATCATATAGTACATAAGTTCTGTATGTCAAGCCCAATTTTGAGGAATTTACGATTTCATTGAAAAATCGCCTAAAGCACCGCCAAATCTTCATCCCGCTTATCGGTGATGAACATATGACCCGGCGAGTGCGTTATCATCAGCGGCGGCTTGACGCTCATAGCCACCGCTTGAGGCGTTACGCCGCACGCCCAGAACACGGGAACCTCGCCCTCGCGAAACTCCACCGGATCGCCGAAGTCCGGGGCGTGGACGTCGTCTATGCCGATGGCGTTCGGATCGCCGATGTGTACGGGCGAGCCGTGAACCGCGGGGAAGCGCGATGTTACCTGCACGGCGCGCACAACTTGTTCCTGCGGG
Source organism: Dehalococcoidia bacterium (assembly GCA_965203895.1). Taxonomy (GTDB): domain Bacteria; phylum Chloroflexota; class Dehalococcoidia; order Lucifugimonadales; family JADFKI01; genus Bin90. The sequence continues at coordinate 2,522,050 of CBDBDI010000003.1, forward strand.
ATGGGGCGCATAGACACCACCATAGGGCCGGAGAAAGCGCCCGCCGACGCCGCGAGAATGTTCGTGATGAACATCGGCACATTCGTATCGTTCTCTATATGGCGCATTTGGATGCCCGCGCGCATTAGCGCCGTCTCAAATGAGAAGCTGCAGCCGAGCAGAAAGGACACTAGGTCGTCGCGCCAGAATTCGGACAAGTCCGCGACTTCGGCGATCATTTCGCCGCGCTCATAGACGCGGTATAGCGGCAGATCGGTCGCCAGATCGGCGCCCGGCGCGAACTCGCGCGGCTCGCCATCGCCCGCTTCCACCACTTCCAGCAGCGGGCAAGGCTTGGGATTGCGCTGGCAGAACAGCAGGAAGTCAAAGGCGAGATCGCGCGGCAGTATGGCGAGGTTCGCCTGCACATAGCCGGGCGCCATGCCGCTTGTGGGCTGTACAAGACCGCCGCGCCGCATCAGCGCGCGCAGCTCAGACGGAGTTTCGGGCAGGGCGGTTAGTGTCATTGCGTCGCCTCTCTCATACATAGTTCACAGTTGGGAACTGCGAATGAATTGCTAATAGTGTCTGCCAAATCAGTAGGCTAGGCTATGCGCCTTAGGGTATATGCGGACGGATTAGCAGTCAAGGCGCGCGAATGAGAGCGCCGCCATCCCGTCGATAAGTCGATGGGCGGCGGCGCATAGTTCTGGTATGTTGGCTAACCCGTCTCAGGTTAGCCGGAACCTAGGGTGTTTCGTAGCGGCCGGTAGAGGCTATTTCGCCATCCTTGATTGTCCATATCTCTATGGAGTTCAGCACATCGCCGTTCTCGTCGAAGTTCTGCGAACCGCCTACGCCTTCGTAGTCGATGTCTTCGCCGCGCCCGATGAGCTCGATCGCCTTGGCGAAATCGCCGGGGCCGACCTTGATGCCGGGCGGATTGGCTACTTCGCGCATTGCATCGCGCACGGCTTCGCTCTCATACACGCCCGCCTTCTCGATCGCCAGCGCCACGATGGTGAAGGCGTCAAACGATTCGCCCACGAATGGCTGCGCGGTGTAGAAGCCGTATGCCTTTTCGTACTCGATTTGGAATATGCGCGTGTCATCGGTGAAGGGCGTGCCGGGCGCCGTCCCCATCATCCCCTCAAAGTTGTCGGCGCCGATGCCGTCGAACAGATCCTGGTTCTTGGTGGCGTCAACGAACAGGAATGTGTCGATGTAATCGCCCTCAATGGCTTCGCGCAGATACACGCCCGCGCTGACGGGGTAGCTCATGGTGATAAGCACATCGGGGTCGTCTTTGGTGGCGTTTTCCAGCTCAGACAGGTAGGTGGGCTGATTGGGTTCCTGCGGCACAAGCGCGGTTACCGTGCCGCCGAGTTCGGTGAAACTTTGGTCGAACACATTGGCGAGTCCTTCGCCGTATGCGTTGTTGACATAGATGGCGGCGGCGCTGTCGTAGCCAAGTTCGCGCGCCAGCCGCGCCAGCACGACGCCCTGCGATGCGTCCGATACGGCGGCGCGGAACAGCAAGTCGTTATCGTCAAGCACGGTGAGCGCGGGCGATGTGGCGGACGGCGATATTTGGAGTATGCCGGACGGAATGGTAACGGCGTTGGCGATTGCCAGCGTAAAGCCGCTGCCGATGCCGCCCACGATAGCCTGAACGCCGTCCGTCTTGACCAGCGCGTTTGCGGCGTCGGTGGACACCTGCGCGCTGGAGCCGCCGTCCTTATGCACCGCTTCCACCGGCCTGCCGAGAACGCCGCCGCCTTCGTTGATGAGCTTGACGGCAAGGTCAATGCCGCGCTGCATATCGCGCCCATATGGGCCCAGATCGCCGGTGTAGTCCATCACCGTGCCTATCTTTATCGGCTCGCCGCTTGGCCCTTCCATCATCATCATAGCCGGTTCGGGCGTAGGAATGGCATCGATTGCGGCGGCGACTATCGCCTCGACCTCAGCGGCACTGAGCGGCTCCGCCTGCGAATCGGCGGCTTCCATAACCGCCTTTTGCACGATGGATTCCACATCTGTGGTAGTCATAGCCGGCTCTGCGCTTGCGTCAACGGCGGATTCCACCGCCGCCATAACGATGCCCTGAATATCGGCAGTCGACGGCACATCGGGCGCGGACGCCGCTACCGCCTGCTGCACCATAGCCGCTATTTCGTCGGCGGACGGGCCCGCGGGCGCCGGGTCCGGAGCGGGCGCGCTCTCGACGGCTTCTTGCACAATAGCGCGAATTTCGTCGGCGGACGGTCCGGCGGGAGCGGGCGCAGGCGCGGGTTGGCTGCATGCGGCGGCGAACAGCGCCACCGCGCCGAGCAGCATTATCAGCCTTGCCAGGGATATGCGATTAACGGGCATTCTATCCTCCTTATTATTGTTTGGACAGATATTGAATAGCGAATGGCGCGGCTTGCGCTTGGGCGTGATTAGGCTACGCTTTCATTTTCATAACAGTGCGCCACATAATCTTGCCGTATCACGCCCTATATTGTGCCAATGACGCGCGCTTATTTTCAATAGCGAATGCGCGAATTCGACGGGAAAGGCGCAGATACGCCAATAAGAGCGCCGCCGAACCTTTGCCATGCGACAAGGGAACGGCGGCGGATTGTTCGGGATTATTAGGTGGCGTATTCGATTAGGGGAGTTCGAAGCGGCCGGTGGATGTTATCTGACCGCCGTCGATCATCCATATCTCGATGGTGTTGACCACGTCGCCCTTGTCGTCAAAGTCGTGCGAACCGGATACGCCTTCGTAGTTGATGTCCCGGCCGCTTTGGATTAGTTCGATGGCATGATCGAAGTCCTCAGGCCCGACCTTGATGCCCGGCGCCGCCGCCACTTCGCGCATTGCGTCGCGGATTGCGGTGGAGTCGTATTCGCCCGCCTTCTCTATGGCGAGCGCGATTATGGCGAATGCGTCGAAGCCCTCGCCGATGAACGGGTTGGACGGAAGCTGCCCGTAGCGCTCTTCGTACAGGAAGTTGAACAGCGCCTTGGCGTCGCTCTCTTCGGCGCCCGGCGCAGTGCCGTATGAGCCTTCCAAGCCTGCCTGATCGAGGTTGTCAAACATCTCTTGGCTCTTCGTGCCGTCCACGAACATGAAGGTGTCTATGATGCCGCCCTCGATCGCTTCGCGCAGATACACCTCTGCGCTGACGGGGTAGCTCATGGATATGAGGACGTCGGGGCTGCCATCGGTGGCGTTGCCAAGCTCAGATAGGTAGGTGGACTGCCCCTCTTCATGAGGAACCTGCGCGGTAACAGCGCCGCCCGCCGCCTCGAAGCTTTCGGAGAACACCCTGGAAAGCCCTTCGCCGTACTGGTTGTTGATATACAGCGTGGCGGCGCTATCGTAGCCAAGTTCGCGCGCCAGACGCGCCAGCACCACGCCCTGAGCGGCGTCCGACGGCGCTGTGCGGAACAGATAGTCGCCGTCTTCCAGCACGCTGATTGCGGGCGATGTGCTTGCGGGGGACACCATCACGATTTCGTTGGGAATGGTTACCGAGTTCGCCACCGCGATGGTGATGCCGCTGGCGAGCGATCCCACGATAGCCTGAACGCCTTCGGTGTTGACCAGCGCGCGCGCGCCGTCGGTGGCTATCTGAGCGCTGGTGCCGCTGTCCTTGTGCGCCGCTTCAACCGGCCTGCCAAGCACGCCGCCCGCATCGTTGAGCAGCTCGGCGGCGAGGTCTGCGCCGTTGCGTATGGGCGGCCCGTAGGTGGCGAGCGCGCCGGTGTAGTCCAGCAGCGTGCCGATTTTCACCGGATCTCCCGTAGGCCCTTCCATCATCATCATAGCCGGTTCGGGCGTGGGAATGGCATCTATCGCGGCGGCTACTATCGCCTCGACTTCAGCGGCGCTGAGCGGCTCCGCCTGCGAATCGGCGGCTTCCATAACTGCCTTTTGCACAATGGATTCCACGTCGTCAGTGGTCATAGCCGGCTCTGAGGTTGCGTCCACGGCGGATTCCACTGCCGCCATAACGATACCCTGAATATCGGCCGTGGACGGCACGTCGGGCGCGGACGCCGCTACCGCCTGCTGCACCATAGCCGCGATTTCGTCGGCGGACGGGCCGGCAGGAGCCGGCGCGGGAGCCGGAGCCGGCTGCGGCGCATTCTGCACTTCCTGCTGCACGATTGCGCGAATCTCATCCGCTGACGGACCCGCCGGCGCAGGCTGGCTGCAGGCGGCGGCGAACAGCGCGGCTAAGCCCGTCAGCATCACAAGCCCAACCGCAAGTATGCGTCTGTTTGACATCTCATTCTCCTTTTGAGTATATGTTTTGCTTGCGTATCGGCGGCGTCCCAATCGGACGCGCGCCAACCCCTATATTATGCCAATTCGGTTGACGCATTTTCAATAGTAGCAAGCAACATTTCAGGGCGGCGGGCGGCGCTAACTTATCAGCCGTTGATTAGTACGACGCGCAAGATGTACAAGATGATTGGGCTATCATTGCTCAAAACTCAGATGGGAATTGCGAGGGAATTGCGAATTGGCGTTGAGCTCGCGGCTATTGGATGCGCCAATGATATGCCTGTGTATTATATGTATTATAATAAGGTTCGCTGACCGCAAACGGACAAACAGAGGTTGAGATGACGACTATTTCCGATGTGAGGGCGAGAGAGGTTCTTGATTCGCGGGGCAACCCCACGGTCGAGGTGGATGTGGCGCTGTCCGACGGGACGCTTGGGCGGGCGTTGGTGCCGTCCGGCGCAAGCACCGGCACATTCGAGGCGCTGGAGCTGCGCGACGGCGACGCGGCGCGCTTTCGGGGGCGCGGCGTGAGCGATGCCATAGCCAATATCCACGACCGCATCAAGCCCGCCGCGCTGGGACATTCGGCGCTGGATCAAGAGGCGCTGGACAATCTGCTGCTCGATCTGGACGGCACGGCGCTGAAGACCAAGCTGGGCGCAAACGCCGTTCTGGGCGTGTCCATGGCGGTGGCGCGCGCCGCCGCTCAAAGCAAGGGCAAGCCGCTGTATGAGCATATAGGCGGCAGCGCCGAATTTACGCTGCCCGTGCCTATGCTCAACATCATCAACGGCGGCCGGCACGCCGAAAACTCAACCGATTTCCAAGAGTTTATGGTAGTCCCGCTTGGGTTTGACACATTCAAGCGGGCGCTGCAGGCGGGCGCAGAGATATATCAAGCGCTGTCCGACGCGCTGCGCGACCGCGCGCTAGGCACCGCGGTGGGCGACGAAGGCGGGTTTGCGCCGCCGCTGCAGACCAACCGCCAGGCGCTCGACCTGGTGATGGAAGCGATCGAGCGCGCCGGCTATCGCCCGGGCGTAGAATGCTTTATAGCGCTCGACGTGGCGGCGACCGAACTGCGCCTGCGAAACAATCCCCGCCGCTACAACCTGCGCCGCGAAGAGATCAACTACTCCGCCGATATGCTCATCGACATCTACAAGAACTGGATTCAGGACTACCCGATTATCAGCATCGAGGACGGCATTGCCGAGGACGATTGGCAGAGCTGGAGCGCGATGACGGCAAGCATCGGCGACAGCGTGCAGATAGTCGGAGACGACCTCTATACCACCAACACGCAGCGCATCCGCGAGGGCATAGACACGAATGCCGCCAACGCCGTGCTTATCAAGCTCAATCAGATTGGCACGGTTACCGAAACGCTGAACGCCATCAGGATGACGCAGAACGCAGGCTGGGGCGTGGTGATAAGCCACCGCTCCGGCGAAACCGAAGACACCACGATTGCGGACTTGGCGGTCGGCACAAGCGCCGGGCAGATAAAGGCGGGCGCTCCGGCGCGCGGCGAGCGCACAGCGAAATACAACCGCCTGCTGCGCATCGAAGAGGAACTGGGCGGCAGCGCGCGCTTCGCCGGCCCCAGCGCCTATGAGCGCCTGCTCAGCAACCGCGCATAGGCGCAGTCAAGCGGTCAAGCGAAAGGCGTATAGATATGGCTACTTCGTATTCTTGCATAACCGACGAGCAAGCGGCGCTAATTCGCAGCGCCCCGGTGTTCTTCATAGCCACGGCGGACGCCGCCTCGGCGGATGCGGACGCCGTGAACCTGTCCCCCAAGGGCGGGACGCCGCTGCATATCATCAGCCCGAACCGCGTCGCATACTTGGATTACACCGGCAGCGGCAACGAAACCGCGCGCCACTCACACGCCGGCAGTCCGGCAACGCTGATGGTGTGTTCGTTCGAGGCGGACAACGCCGCCATAGTGCGCTTGTACGGCTATGCGCGCTCCACTCCCATATCCGATTCGCCCATAGCGGACTTGCTGCTTGAAAGCCCGGCGGACGAATTGCGCCTGCCGATGCGCCAGGTGATTGATGTGCGTATCGAAAAGACCGTCACAAGCTGCGGCTACGGCGTTCCCGTGATGGATTTCGTCAGCGAGCGCGGCATCGCCAATCGCGGCCGGCAGTACAAAGGCGCGCCTACGCCCGTCAGGTAAGCGCGCAGCGTAGCGCATACCGGCGCCCGTTTGTGATAGCGGCGCATTAAGCGATATAATTGAAGCCAAGCAAATCGGACGCTAGGCATAGGCTAGGCGTACTACGCAGATCCACGGCACAGAGTAGTATGCGTATAGCGTAGTATTAGGATATAGGGCAGAATGCAGCAGGAAAGGAATTTCGCGGCATATGGCAACTCGCATAGGAATTAACGGATTCGGGCGCATCGGCAGGCAGGTATTGCGCGCCACTATGGAGCGCCACGCCAACATACTTGAGGTGGCGGCTATCAACGATCCGGTCGATACGAAAACGAATGCCCACCTGTTCAAGTACGACTCCACTTACGGCGTCTTTCCGGGCGGCGTGGAAGTGACAGACCAATTGATTGTGATTAACGAGCGTCCCATCAGGGCGCTGACGGAGCGCAACCTCGACGACCTGCGCTGGGGCGAGCTGGGCGTGGACATCGTGCTGGAATGCTCCGGCATATTCACCGACGCGGCGCAAGCGGGCAAGCACATCAAGAACGGCGCAAAGAAGGTCATCATATCGGCGCCCGCCACCAACGAAGACATAACCATAGTGCTTGGCGTGAACGAAAGGCGCTATGACCCGCAGAAACATCACATCGTCTCCAACGCCTCTTGCACAACCAACTGCATTGCGCCTATGGCGAAGGTGCTGAACGACAAATTCGGCGTAGAGCAGGGGCTTATGACCACCGTCCACTCATACACCAACGACCAGAGCATTCTGGATCAGGGGCATTCGGATTTGCGGCGCGCGCGCTCCGCCGCCGTCAACATCATCCCCACATCAACCGGCGCCGCCAAGGCGGTGGGCTTGGTGCTGCCCGAACTGAACGGCAAACTGAACGGCATGGCGCTGCGCGTCCCCACGCCCACCGGCTCCGTTACCGATTTCGTGGCGACGCTGAAGAAAGGCGCATCCGCCGCCGATGTGAACGAAGCGTATCTCGAAGCGTCGCTGGGCGCGATGTCGGGCGTGATAGAGTACAGCGAAGATCCGCTTGTCAGCAGCGACATAATCAAAAACTCGCGAAGCTGCATACTAGACTCGCTTTCCACAATGACCATCGGCGACAATATGGTGAAGGTGGTGGGCTGGTACGACAACGAATGGGGCTACAGCTGCCGAACCGCCGACCTCGCGTCGTATCTCGCCGGCAAAGGGCTATGAGCGCGGCGGCTATGCGCGATACAGCGCTGGAATCGCCGTCGCGCGATGCGGCGTCCAAAGCGATGGTCGGCATAGAGCGCGAGCGCCAAATAGCGGCGCAGATAAGGGCGAAACTATGAGCAACGCAGCGCAGGTTAGGGAGCGCATTCAACTTGTGCGCGATCTGTCAAACGAACTTGCGGCGTATTTGCATACGCTGCCCGACAACATTTGGCGCGAACCCGATGTCTATGCCAGCGCCTGCGATGGTTGGAAAATCGCGGATGTGATTACGCATCTGATTTTGGGCGCGAATGTGTTCGGCTTGAGCATCACCAACGCCGTCAAGGGCGTAACCGCGCCGCCGATGGGCTTCAGCCGCGCCGCCACGCCCGAGGATGGGCTGGCGCGCCTGGTGGACACGCGCAACGCCATCCATGAAGACCTGTTTTACGATTTTAACGCAAGCTGCAAGCGCTTCAACACGTTGCTGCTATCGCTGGACGAATCGGCGTATTCGCTGCCAACCTGGCATCCCTACTTCATCATCAGCGTAGATAGGCTGATAGACATCCGGGCGTCCGAGCTAGCGGTTCATTCGTGGGACATTCGCTATCCTCTGGACCGCGCCGCCGTATTGAGCGCGCGCGCAAAGCCGTTCATGCTGGAGTTCGTGTGGCGCTGGCTTCGCACCGGCTTCCAAAAGCGCGCCGCGCTCGATACGCCCATACGCTACCGCTTCGACCTCACCGACGCAGACGGCGGCTACGACGCGCGTGTTGCCGGCGACAACTTTCGGCTCGCGCCCGCCGACGATTCGCCCGCGGACGTTGTCTTCAGTTGCGATACCGATACCTACATCCTGTTCTGCATGGGACGCCTGCCGCTGCGCCGATCCGTGCGCCGCGGCCGCATCGCGCTCGCCGGCGACGAAACCTTGGCGGCGCAGTTCGCCGATTGGTTCAAGGGCATATAGCGGCAGTAGTGAACGATTTATCCGATAAGTCAATCAGCGCACCGGCGACGGGTTCGGTTGCCTAGTTCGGGCTTATGAACTTGAAAACTAGCCTGCAAACGCCTATCATAACTTACGCTTTAGTCAGAAAATTAAGCGTAACAAGCAGATAATCTGAGTAAGGTTTAACAAAATGGCAGTGGCAACTCGAACTAACTTTGACGCAAAGTTAGAGGATGCGCGCAGACTAAACGATAGTTTCCTGTGCGTGGGGCTGGATCCTGACCTAAGCCTGATTTCCCCGGATCAAGTCGTCCGTCTCAACAAAATGCTGGTGGACGCGACGACGGATTTGGCTTGCGCCTATAAGCCCAACCTTGCCATCTACGAATCGCTGGGCGAGGATGCGCACAACACCCTGTTCGAAACCTTGGACTACATAAAGCGGGAATGCCCCGATGTCCCGATTATCGGGGACGCCAAGAGGGGCGATATTGCGCTATGCGGCGAGTCATACGCCAGAACGCTGTTTGATGTGTATAACGTCGACGCGGTAACCGCCTATCCCTATATGGGCAAGGACGCTTTGGAGCCGTTCTTGGAACGCGCCGAGCGCGGCGTCTTTATCCTATGCCGCACATCCAACCCCAACAGCGGCGATCTGCAAGACCTAAGGCTGGATTCGGGCAAATTTCTCTACGAAAAGGTCGCCGAACTTGCCGAGTTCACTTGGAACGAAAACAACAACGTCGGCTTGGTGGTGGGCGCAACCTATCCCGAAGACATTCGGCGCGTAAGGGATATATGCCCGGAGATGACATTCCTCATACCCGGCGTGGGCGCGCAGGGCGGCCACCTTGAGCGGACGGTGTCCAGCGCCCTCAATTCCAGCGGCGGCGGTTTCACGATAAACGTCTCGCGCCAAATAATGTACTCCGCCAAAGACGCTAACGGCGAGATTGCGTTTGACGAAGCCGCGCATCTGAGAGTTCGGGAAGCGGCGCTCAATCTGCGGGATGAGATCAACCGCCAAGTCCGCTTGACCCGTGAAGGCGCTGAAACGGCTATCGGATTGCCCGCCGCAACCTAAGTCCGTGGGATAGATACGCAAGGCGCTGACATAGTAAGGGAAAGGCTTGGCGCTGCGAACCAAGCCCCAATCCCGTCAGTCCGTCCGTTTCTTTCGGCGCGGCGGCAGAAAGATGCCTATCCCCCAGCTCAGGTGAATCGTAGCTAAGACCAGCGGCACCAGCGCGAAAGCGATGTCCCGACGGCGAATGCCTATCGCCAGCGCCCCGCCGAGCAGCGTCAGCAGATACACTATCGGCAGCAGCGCCGCCCACGACACCCCCGCCAGCGTAGCGCCCGCCGACGCTATCAAGCCCAGCGCAAGCAGCGGCGGCGCAAGCTGACGCGCCTTCAGCGACGCCGGATGCGCCCGCAGCACCACCGACTTCCAGCGCCCGTAGCCGAAATACTGCCGCGCCAATCCCCAAAGGTTCTTGCGCGGCTGATAGTCCACCACCAGCGCTGGATCGAACCAGACCACACCCCCGTTCTGACGCAGCCGCCAGTTGAGCTCATAGTCTTCGTTTGCCAGCAATGACAGGTCGAACCCGTCCACCGACTCCAGCGTATTCCTATACCAAGCGCCCAAATACACCGTGTCCGTGGGGCCTTCGGGTCCGCCCAAACGGTGGCGCGCGTTGCCCACGCCCAGGAACGTGGTTGTAGCCATAGCCACCGCGCGCTCAAAGAGCGTAGTTCCGACGGCGTGCTGCCTGCCGCCCACATTCGCCGCGCCCGTCCTTGCCAGCGCCTCTACTGCGCGCTCCACATAGCCCGGCGGCAGTACCGAATGCGTATCGCAGCGCACCACAATATCGCCCGTGGCCGCCTCCAGCGCGCGGTTCAGCCCCGCGGGGATGGTATGCTCCGGATTGGGAACCACGCGCACCTGCGGATAGCGGCGGCGCAGCATATCCGCCGTGGCGTCGTTGTCCGACCCGTCCGCCACTATCACTTCAATGGCGCCGGGGTAGTCCTGCGCCAGCGCCGAATCAATGGCGGTGGACAGATCGTTTTCCGAGTTTCGCGTGGGTATTATTACTGATACTTTATTCATATTCGCGGGGGGGGGGGGGGGGTAAATTCATCCGATTTCGTCATCGTAATTTCTCCCGCCTGCCTTCCCCGTCCTTTAGTTTGATTGCGATACGTATATGTCTTGCTGCACTGCCATTCGCTTGAAAGCGGCAAGCGCCGCCGCCGAACTTGCGCCGTGCATCCCGTCGGATACGGCGGTTGTGCGGCGCTTCATCACGATGCGCCGTTTCGCTTGGCTAACTCGGCGGCTATCCAGCGATAGGTATGCTTGATGCCTTCGCGGACGGGCGTTTGCGGCTGCCAGCCGATAACCTGATTCAAGACGGTGTTGTCGCTGTTGCGCCCGCGCACGCCTTGGGGCTTGGTCAGGTCATAGTCGCGGCGCAGACGCTTGCCGGCGGCGGCGCACACCGCGTCCACCAGCTCATTGACCGTAATCAGCTCCTCAGTGCCCAGGTTTAGCGGCTTGTGATAGCCCGATTCCATTATGCGCCGCAGCCCTTCTATGCAGTCGTCGATGTAGCAGAAGCTTCGCGTCTGTTCGCCGTCGCCCCAAACCTCGATACCGGCGCCGTCTTCTGCCAAGGCCACTTTGCGGCATATGGCGGCAGGCGCCTTCTCTTTGCCGCCCTCATACGTGCCAAGCGGGCCATAGACATTGTGAAGGCGCACAATTCGGGCGTCCAAATGGCGCTCTTCGCGGTAATACGAAGTCATCTGCTCAGCGAAAAGCTTCTCCCAGCCGTAGCCCTTCTCCGGATCGGCGGGGACGGCGTCCGCTTCCCTCAGCGGCGCGACATCCTCATCGCCTTGCAGGAAACTGGGATAGACGCACGCTGAGCTTGTGTACAGATAGCGCTTCGCCCCGGACATTCGCGCCGCCTCAAGCATATGGCTGTTGATGAGCGTGTTGTTGCGCGTCAAAAAGGCGTGATTGGCGGTGATATAGCCGATGCCGCCCATATCCGCCGCCAGCTGATAGACGTCGTCCATACCGCTTGTGGCTTGCAGGCAGCCCTCGAAATGGCGCAGATCCGCAATCACGAATTCGTCGGCGTCGCTATCCTCGAACTCAGGCCGCTTGACGTCCACGCCTCTTACCCAGTTGCCCTCCGACTTCAGCCTCTTGACGAGGTGATGGCCGATAAAGCCGCCGGCCCCGGCAACAACGATGTTCATTGAATTCTCCCCTTGTGAGCGCCTTTGAGCGGGCGGCGCTATGCCAAATCGGCGCATCCTATTCACGGGCGGCGCATGTATTGGAATACCTTTGAGGCGGGCTTCAGAAGCGGAACGAACAACCCGCCTTGCAGGTTGTTGTTCTTCCATGCGCGCGCTACCTCGATATTCGCTTTGACTATGGCTGAAACCGACCTGTTGCTGAGGCCGCCGGGCGCCATATTCACCATCACTCGATTGAGATACTTCACCGATGTTCTGTGCTTGAACAGAAAGCGCAGCATCAACTCATAGTCCGCGGCAATGGGATACTGCAAGTCGAAAGCGCCGTAGCGTTCATACACCCGCCGCCGCACAAAGAAGGTGGGATGCGGGGGCATCCATCCGAAATACCACTTGGCTCTGCGAAAGCGCCCCGCCTTCCAATAGCGGATTACTCTGCCGGCGCGGGTGGTGAATATCTGATTGCCGTAGCAAATATCAATCGCTTCGCTGCAGAAAACGGCCGCCACATCGCGGATTACCAGCGAGTCGTTGTACTGGTCGTCGGCGTTCAGAATGCCCACTATATCGCCGGTGGCGCGCTGAATGCCCTTGTTCATTCCATCGTACACGCCCTCATCCGGCTCGCTAATCAGAACGCTCAGCCGCTCCCTATACGCTTTCAAAATGTCGAAAGTGCCGTCTGTGGATCCCGCATCAACCACGATGATTTCAAGTTCGTGATCGTGCTGTTGGGCAAGAATGGACTCCAGAGCGCGTTTCACCCTGACATCGTTGAACACGGGCACCACGATGGAGATTTTCATTCGGGATCGCTCATACCATAGAAACGCCAATCGGCTGCGCTTTTACGCGCGCCGACAAGCCTTCCTGAGAAGCCGCATATCCGAATAGACGCCTGCACGCCTATGCCGTCGTCCGATGATACACTCGGTCTCAAACTCAAATTATGTATCGGATATGCTTGAGGCTATCAAATGTCCAAAATGCGCTAATGATTATAGCGCGATAGGCGGCAATCAATCAAACAATCCGTATGCGCGTAGGGGTTGGGAATGAATTCGGTCGTCGGCGTATCCGTGTATGAGCGGCTGCCGCATGCTTGTTGGATGTATCGTTTCTTGTTATGCGGCATCGCAGCAATCCGCCGTGATGGACGACAACGCCGCGCGCCAGCTAGGAATAGAAGCCACTGCTGCTACAGAAGCCGTCCTATGAGACCGCCCCTATGAGCGTGAGACCCCGCCTACCCGCCAGCGCCGGGCGACCAGTTGTATATCTTGGCGAGCGATCCGCCCATAAGCGCAGCGCGCTCCGCGTCCGAAAGCGCATCGGCGACGCGAAACGCCTCTACGCCCTGTTCGTAGGTCAGCAGCTTCACCGCGCGCGTCCAATCGGTGCCCCACATGCAGCGCTCAAAGCCGTATTCCGCGAATATCCTGCTCAACGGCCGCCATATGTCCGTATAGGGGAACGGCTCATGCGATAGCGTGCATGCGCCCGAAATCTTGATGGCGACGTTGTCCAGCGCCGCCAGCGCAATCACGCTATCCAAGTCGGCGAAGGGCTGCGGCGGAGCGGGCGGCTCAAAGGGCTGCTGCAATCCCAAGTGGTCAATCACCACGCGCGCATTCGGATTGCGGCGCGCAAGCTCGCCCAAGAGAGGCAAGTTGCCCGAACACATAACATTCACCGGAACGCCCGCTTGAGCGGCGGCGGCGAATATGCAGTTCAGTCCGGGATGGTCTGCCTCATATTCCTGTCCCGCAAGCATTATGCGGACGCCCACCACGCCGGACGTAGCAGTCCACTCGGCGACGTCGGTAGCGATAGTTTCGGATTGCGGATCGAACGGTCTGATAAGCCCGAACCGATGCGGATGCTTGGCGTGAACTTGGAGCGCGTAACTAGCGTCGTAGCGATACAGCGAGAACGGCGAAACCAGCAAAGCGCCGTCCACGCCGACGGCGTCCATCGCCGCAACCATATCGTCGCCAGTTACCTCGTCGGGTCCCGTCAAGAACCCCGCCCAAGGGCGTCCGGGGTGGTTTCGCTCAAAGGCATGCACTTGGCAATCAATTGTTGGGATGCGTTCCGTCATCGTCTTGCTCCTTTGCTGTGGGTTACTACCGGGCTATCGTCCATATGGCGCTATTGTTAGCGCTTTCGGCAATGTAGCGCAAGTTAGGATACGCCGCGCCAAGGTTAGCATTCGAGACTGCGGCACTTATGTTGGTTAGCCGCCGCCGCTATTGCGTCTATGCGCTGACCGGTTGCATTACTCTGCGTATTTCGGTCTGAAAATCCCGAATGAGCTTGTGTAGCCGTGCAGGAATGTGGCGTCCCCAACCTGGCCTATTTCGCCGTTGCAGAAGAAGCCGGTCAGCGGCAAGCCACCCACCATTTCGCCGAACATATCGGTGTCGTGGTCGGGGCGGCCGTACAGATACGAACCGCGCCCAAGACACTGAAACAGCAGCGCGCCGGCGGGCATTGCGCTTAGCCCGGATGCGTACTGCTCCAGCATCGCGCTCAAATCCTGCGACGATGTCTCTGCGTCGCGCAGGTGGAACTGCACGGTTTGTCCCTCTTTCAGCATTTCGCCCACCGCAAGCGCCCCCCGCTGCGCGTCTATGCCGATGATGTTGCGTATCAGAAAATCGCCCAGCTGCGGCAGTTCGTTGAGCTCATCCATCACCACGCCCAAGAAGAGCGAATGCTGCGCCAGTTCGCGGTCGCGGTCGTCCAACTTCAGAAATATCTCTTTCAGTATCTCGAACGGCGTGCGTCCGTCAACCTCAAGCAGGATATTGCGGCGGCAGGCGGTTATGTGCATCGTGTCCCCGATGGGGCGGCAGCCCTGCGCCACCACGGTATCAATCTCCACATTGCCCGCAAACGCCAAGCCCACCACGCCGCTTGTATGGACATCGCCGCCCAGATACAGCGCATTGCCGCCGGGCTGCTGCGCCCCGCTCGCCAACCCGCCTATCTTGACGCTGTACGGAAAGGCGTAGTCAAGCCCCATCAGAAGTTGCTCGCCCTGCACGCTAAACGGATCCGCCAGCAGCAGGAAGTGCGCCTCTTCGCCGATAGGCGTGCCGGTCAGCGCGCTCCACTCGTCGGGCGGGGCATCGCCGTCGGGCAGCCCTTCGTCGCCGATATGAAACGGCGTGAGGCTAACGCCCGGCATATGCGCCGCCGTAAGCGCGAATCCCCGACGGTTCTCTACTTCGGTGGATGCGCCTATGACACCGCCGCCGCTGCAGCCCACAAGCAGCGCGTTGCCGAACCGCTCCGCCGCAAGCGCGGGCAGCGCGCCGTACTCCGCCGAATAGTGCGGCGATACAAACGCTGCTATCAGATGCGCCTCCAACCCGCCGAGTTCGCCCAAAACCTTGTTCGCGCATTCCGCAAACGCACCCGTCAGCGTTTCGCGCTCCGATACCGCTGAACTCCACTTCATAGCGCACCCTCCGCCGACGGATGTAACCGCCGCTCTCTCATACTCAAACGCAGCGCTTATGCTGCCGCTTACTGGCGCTATTCTATCAGACTATCGCAAATCTCACTTGCGGCGCGCAGAACTGGCGCTATTATAATGCGGCGGCGTTTAGCATAATTCCAAAGATAGCGCCGCAGCATAATCCCACTAATCCTAACCACTAATCCTAACCACTAATCCTAATTAGGAGGTTTGAGAATGAGCAGATTTGCAGGACGCGCGGCGATTGTAACCGGCGGCGCGGCGGGCATAGGCGGAGCCACGGCGCGGCGGCTCGCTCAAGACGGCGCAAGCGTGCTGGTGGCGGACATCGACCTGCCCGCAGCGCAGGCAAACGCCGCCCGCATACGCGACGACGGCGCCATTGCGGAAGCATTCGCCGCCGACGTCGGCAGCCACGATGACATCGCCGCTATGGTGAGCCGCGCCGTGGAACTCTGGGGCAGGTTGGACATCCTGGTCAACAACGCCTACAGCCCAACCGACGGAGTGGATGGCGATGCAATCACGGTCAGCGAACAGGCGTGGGACAATGGGATGGCAACGCTTGTCAAGGCGCATTTCCTCGCCGCCAAATATGCCGTCCCGCATATGCGGGCAAACGGCGGCAGCATCGTCAACATATCATCCGTTCACGGCTTGCTTATGGCGCCGCGCAAACTCATATACGAAGCGGGCAAGTCCGCCGTCATCGGCATCACCAAGCAGATGGCTATCGACTTCGGGCCGCTGGGCATTCGCGTCAACGCCATATGTCCGGGACACATCGTTACCGAAAAGCAGCAAGAGCGCTGGGACGCCAACCCATCCGGCTTGCGCTACTTCGAAGACCAGTATCCCGTCCGACGCACCGGAACGCCCGACGACATCGCCAACGCCGTAGCATTTCTCTGCTCCGACGATGCGTCCTTCATCACCGGCCACGCCCTTGTGGTAGATGGCGGACTCACAATCCAACTCCAAGAGGATTTCAGCGTGCGCCAAGTGAACTACATACGCCAACATCCCGAAACCCAAATGCCGTACTGACGCCGCTATGAATACCTTGCCCGACTACCTGCAGCGCAACTTAGACATCGTGTTGGTGGGGCTTAACCCTAGCCTGCCGTCGGTGGAAGCCGGCCGCTATTTCGCATCGCCGCGCAATCGCTTTTGGCGCGCGCTCAACCGCTCCGGCATCCTGGCCGAGCCGTTGGACGCCACGCTCGATTACACGCTTCCTCGGCACGGCATAGGAATGACCGATGTGGTGATGCGCCCCACGCGCAACGCATCCGAACTGCGCGCCGCCGATTACCGCCGTTGGGCGCCCGTACTGAAAGCGAAGCTTGAGTGCTATTCGCCGCTAATCGTCTGCTTTCACGGCGCAGTGGCGTACCGCAACTATCTGAAATACGCAGAGGGCGTAAGCGCATCGGTCAGCCTCGGACTGCAGCCGCGCGCCATCGGCAAATCAAAGGTGTATCTAGCGCCAAACCCAAGCGCCGCCAACGCCGCATATTCGCTGGAAGACATCGCCGTCTGCTATCGCGAACTGGATGCGCTGCGCCGCCAACTTATCGGAGCGCGAAAATGAACACTGCCACACAAAGACCGCCGCGCGCCTCGTCGGATACCCAAATGCGCGCCTTCGTCGCCATTGAGCTTTCGGACGACGCCAAGCGCGCGCTAACCGCCCTAATACAATCGCTCCGCAGCTGGCGCATAGACGGACTGCGGCTTGTGCGCCCTGAGGGAATGCACTTGACGCTAAAGTTCTTGGGCAGCATCGACGCAAGCCGCGTCCCGCGCATCGCCAACGCCTTGGCGGCCGTATCGGCGCGGCATGCGCCCTTCCGTCTCGCGCTGGCCGATCCCGGCTTCTTCCCCAACGCCGACCGCGCGCGCGTATTATGGATAGGCGTGGGCGGCGATCTGCGCCCGCTGCGCGACTTGCAGCGCGACGTCGACGAAACGCTTGCGGCACTGGGCTTTGCCGCCGAAAAGCGCCCCTTCAACCCGCACCTGACCATCGCCCGAATGCGCGACAGCGCCGCCCGCGCAGACAGACGCCGCGCCGCCGATGCAATCGCCGCATATCCGCTGCCCGCTGGCATCGCCATAAGCGCCAACGCCGTCAGCCTGATGCAAAGCGAGCTGCGTCCCGGCGGCGCAGTCTATACCCGCATCGCGCATGCGCCGCTGAGTAGAGCGCCGCCCAGCGCCTCTCGCCCGAAAGCGCCCCTGCAATTGACCGCCGCTTCCGTTAAGCATAATTCCCATCCAAACGCGTCCGCTAATGTTCTCCGCCAAGCTGTCTAGTGGTAAGATTGGCGCTAGTTTAACACAACGTACATGCGCCTATTGATAATACCCTACGCCCGCTTTCCTTGACCGCTTTCTAAACCCAAATCTATAATTGATGCGCACTATCGCCTATTCTTGTTCAAGACGCTAGAGGAGCGTTTGTTCAGGATACCAGAGGCGCAGAGCCTGGCAGGCTTTGGCGGCAACCCATCCCCCTCGCGAGGTTCATATTGTCCGAAAACATCAGTGTCAACCGCATTGAGGCCGTCAGCGATGCCGCGCTTGCAGAGTTGGCGGCCGCCGATACGCCCGAAATGTTGGAGGCATGGCGCATCGCCTATCTTGGGCGGCGCGGCCGGCTAACGCAGATGCTGCGCGGCGTGGGCGCGCTTTCGCATGACGATCGCCGCAGCATTGGCAGCGCCGCCAACCGCGCCAAAGCGCTGCTGGAACAACGCCTAGCCGAGCGCCAAACCGCCCTCAAGCAAGCGGCGCTTGACGCTACGCCCGACGCTATCGACGTCACGCTACCCGGATGGCTCGCGCCCGTGGGCGGTCTGCATCCCACAACGCAGATGATACGCGAGATATGCGACGCATTCGCTTCGATGGGCTTTGACACCGTGGAAGGCCCGGAAGTGGAGTGGGACCTATACAACTTCGAGATGCTGAACATCCCCAAAGGACACGCCGCGCGCGATATGTGGGCGACGCTATGGGTCGACCAACCGGACGAAAGCGGCGATTATCCTATGCTGATGCGCACGCAGACATCGCCGATGCAGATCCGCACAATGCAAGAGCGCAAGCCGCCAATCCGCGTGGTGGTGCCGGGCAAGTGCTACCGCTACGAAGCCACCGACGCGACGCACGAATGGCACTTCTACCAAGTGGAAGGCTTGGCGGTGGACAAGGGCATAACATTCGCAGACCTGAAGGGAACGCTGTACGAATTCGCGCGCCGCATATTCGGCGAAGAGCGTCAAGTGCGCTTCCGCTGCGACTACTTCCCTTTCGTAGAACCGGGCGTGGATATGTCCATATCCAACTTCAAAGATCCCAAAACCGGCAAGCGCCCCATCAACCGTAATGAAGACTGGATAGAGATCCTGGGCGCCGGCATGGTGCATCCGAAGGTGCTGGAGGGCGTAGGGCTTGACCCGCGCATCTACACCGGCTTCGCCTTTGGCATGGGCCCGGAACGCATCGCAATGCTGAAGTACGGCATAGAGGACATCCGCCTGTTCTATTCCAACGATCTGCGCTTCCTGAAGCAGTTCTAGTTCACGCCGCCGCAAACCGCCGTTGACGGCTTTTGATACGGGAAACTACCCGCCGATATAAGCGCCGCCGAAAGCCGATTGAGCGCCGCAAAGACTTTGCCTAACCCTTTCCATACTTTTACCGCCAACCCCGCATTCACCAATCCATCATTCCATCACTGAGTCATACGCATCATACACACAAGGAACTTGTATGAAAGTACCCATATCTTGGCTGAAAAACTATGTGCCGCTTGAACTGCCCGTCGAGGAATTGGCGCACCGCCTCACGATGGCGGGCAACGAAGTGGGCGATGTTGACAGGCTGGGCGGCGATTGGGAGCCGGACAAGATCGTCGTCGGCCATGTGCTCAGCGTAGTGCCGCATCCCAACGCCGACCGCCTGCGCCTGCCCACCGTGGACATCGGCGGCGGACGGACGGCAACCGTGGTCTGCGGCGCGCCCAATGTGGCGGCGGGACAGAAAATCGCATTCGCCAAAGAGGGCGCTATGCTGTTCAGCCCGCGCTCCGGCAAGACGGAAGCGCTCAAAGCCGCCACCATCCGCGGCGTGCGCTCCGAAGGTATGGTCTGCTCCACATTGGAACTTGGACTGGGCGAAGACCACGACGGCATTCTGGTTCTGGACGCAGACGCCCCCGTAGGCGTTCCGCTCTCCGACTACATCGGCGACGCCGTGCTGGATGTAGAAGTTACGCCCAACCGCCCCGACTGCCTATCCATCCTAGGCATCGCCCACGAAGTAGCGGCGCTCACCGGCGCAAGCGCGCGCGAACCCGACCTGTCTTACGCAGAGAGCGATGCGCCCATAGAATCGCAGGCGCGCGTCGAAATCGCCGATCCCGACCTGTGCTATCGCTACACGGCGTCTCTCATACACAACATCCGCATAGCCGAATCGCCGCAGTGGATGCAAGACGCGCTGACGAAAGCGGGCTTGCGTCCCATCAACAACATTGTGGATATTACCAACTATGTGATGCTGGAGTACGGGCAGCCGCTGCACGCCTTCGATTTCGGCAAGGTCAAGGATGCCACAATCATCGTGCGGGCGGCGCGCGAAAGCGAAGCGCTGGTTACGCTCGACGACGAGCGGCGCGCGCTCGACCCGCCGATGCTGGTCATCGCCGACAGCCGCGATGCCGTGGGGCTTGCGGGCGTTATGGGTGGCGCAAACACCGAAATAGACGATACCACCATTAGCGTGCTGCTGGAATCCGCCAACTTCAACGCAATAAACACCCGCCGCACACGCCTAGCGCTGCGTATGGACAGCGAAGCGGCCTATCGCTTCGAGCGCGGCATACGCCCTGAGCTTGCGCCGCTTGCGCTGCGACGCGCCACCCAACTTATGACGCAGCTCGCCGGCGGCGTCCCCGCCAAGGGCATCATCGACGTCTATCCCAATCCGCAGCCTCAAGCGGCGGTGCGGGTAAGCCGTCAGCGCATCCGCCAGATTCTCGGCGTGGACTACACGCTGGAGCGCATAGAGCAAACGCTGATTTCGCTCGGCTTCGAGCGCGACAGAGCGCCCGAAGCCATAATGCCCACTATGGCGGCATTCGAAGTAGGCGGCGCGCCCGAAAGCGATGGCGTGATATGGATGAAGCCCCCCTACTGGCGCTCCGACATCGCGCTAGAAGAGGACGTCATAGAAGAATTGGCGCGCATCATCGGGTACGACAGCATTCCCACCACGATGCTATCCTCGCCCATACCGCACGGACGGCCGCAGCCGGCGCGGTTGCTGCGCGAACGCGTCAAAGACATCCTAGCGGCGGCGGGCATGCGCGAAACCATATCGTATTCGCTGGTCAGCCGCGATATGCTGCGAAACATAGGCGTTGCAGCCGACGAGCGCGACGCGCTCCGCATAGCCAACCCGATGAGCGGCGAGTTCACCCACCTGCGAACAAGCCTGCGCGCCAGCGTCCTAGCCACGCTTGCCAATAACCGCCGCATATCGCAGAGCGAAGGCATCCGCATATACGAAATCGGCAACGTGTATCTGCCCAAAGAAGAGGCGCTGGAACGCGATCTGCCTGAAGAGCGCGAGATGCTGGTAGGCGTGGTGAGCGGCGCAAGGTTTCCCGCATCCTGGAATGCGCCGTCGGGCGAAATGGGCTTCTTCGACGCCAAAGGCTTGCTTGAGACGCTTTTCGGCGGACTGCGCGTATCAGTATCGTATGAGGCATACGCCGATGACGCCATCCTGCAAGTGGGCAGAACGGCGCGTCTGCTCTGCAACGGCGCAGGCATCGGCGCAGTTGGCGAAGTGAGCCGCGCGGCGCTAGACCGATTTCATATAGCCGACGATATAGCCGCGCTGTTCGAAGTGGACTTGGACGCGCTGCATGCCGCGCTGCCCCGGGACGCTTATCAGCACCGCGCCGCAAGCCGCTACCCCGAAGCCTACCGCGACCTTGCCCTCATCGTCGACGCCGATGTAACTTCCGCGCGCATACAGGCAATCATCGCGCGGCACAAGATGGCGGTTCGCAGCGTCCCCTTCGACATCTACGAAGGCGAAGGCGTCCCGGCGGGCAAGCGATCGCTGGCATACCGCATCGTGTTTCAATCGGAGCGCGGCACGCTCACATCCAAGCAAGTGGACAGATTCCAATCCGACATCCTGCGCCAACTCCAACGCGAACTCGGCGCAGAACTGCGCGCATAGCCGCATCCACTCACTGCAATTGCGCTCTACTGCTACGAAAGGGGAAACGAATGGCAACCGCCGCAAGGCTTATGACCGCCAACGAACTGCTGCTTATGCCCGACGGCGACGCTTGCCGCTACGAACTGATTGAAGGGGAACTGATAACTATGGCGCCTTCAGGTTCTGAACACAGCGCAATCGGGCTTGATTTCGGCGCGGAACTGCGGCAGTTCGTCAAAGCGAATGACTTGGGAAGGGTATTCGGCGCAGACGGCGGCTTCATTATAAGCACAGATCCGGACACCGTGCTTTCCCCGGATGTGTCATTCGTCCGCAAAGAGCGCATCCCGGCCGACGGCTTGCCCAAAGGCTTCTTTCCGGGCCCGCCCGATATTGCCATAGAGGTCATATCGCCGTCCGATGCTTATGCTGAGGTGGAACGAAAAGCGGCGCAGCTACTAGATGCTGGTACGCTGCTAGTTGTACTAATAGACCCGCGTACCCGAACCGTAGTTAAGCATCCCGCGCAAGGAGCGGCAACGCGCCTCACCGAAGTCGACACTCTCACGCTGGACGAAGCGCTGCCGGGCTTTAGTCTGCCCATCAGCGATATTTTCGACTGAGCAATTGACAATAAGCCCGCTTATGTGTGAACTTGGGCGCTGCATTTTCATTCGTCAACGCCCTTGCCAACAAATGAACCCGCCGCAATAGAACACACCGCATCCCGAGGACGATTATGCCAACTCAACACAGCCATACGCACGGACAAGGACACAGCCACCGCCACTACGGGGAAGCGATGCTCAGCGTAGAGGACGCCCTGGAACGCATTCTGCGCTACTTTCACACGCTCCCGACGGAAAGCAAGCCGCTGCTTGACGCGCTGGGACAGACGCTCGCCGAAGACGCCCGCGCCAATCACGACATCCCGCCGCTCGACAATTCCGCTATGGACGGCTACGCCATACAAGCCGCCGATGCGCGCGGCGCATCCGCCGATACGCCCGTAACGCTGCGCGTGGTCGGCGCCGTGGCGGCGGGCGAGCTCCCAAACCAAGCCGTAACGCCCGGAACCACGGTTCGCATCATGACCGGCGCGCCCGTGCCGCAGGGCGCTGACGCTATTGTGCCGTTTGAGGACACCGACGAAACCGAGCGCAGAGCGGCCGGCGCAAGCCTCAGCGAAATCGCCGTGCGCTATGCGGTATCCGTGGGCGACGACATTCGACCGGCGGGCCAGGATGTAGAGCGCGGCCAGCTTGTGCTGCAGAAAGGCGCGTTGCTGCGTCCATCCGAAATAGGCGTGCTGGCGTCCCTAGGCTATGAAACCGTGCGCGTCATACGCCGCCCGATTGTGGCGATACTCGCCACCGGCGACGAACTGCTAGAGCCGGGCGAGCCGCATCAGCCGGGCAAAATCTACGACAGCAACACCTACGGCATCGCGGCAAGCGTAATTCGCTGCGGCGGCATCCCCAAACTGCTGGGAATCGCGCGCGACAACCTGGCCTCTATGAACGCCAAACTGATCGAGGGGCTTGACGCCGATATGCTCATCACATCAGCGGGCGTCTCCAAGGGCGACTACGATATGGTGAAGGATGTGCTGGCGCAGCGCGGCAAAATCGACTTCTGGTCGGTGCGAATGCGTCCCGCCAAGCCGCTCGCCTTCGGAGCGCTGAACGCCCCCGACGGCAGGCAGGTGCCGCACCTAGGGCTGCCCGGCAACCCCGTTAGCGCGCTCGTCGCATTTGAGCAGTTCGGCAGAGCCGCCATACGCAGAATGTTGGGCAGACCGGACGCCCCCAAGCCCACCATAAGCGCCGTGCTGGACGAACCCATCTATAACACCGACAACCGCAGAGTTTATGCCCGCGCCGTAGTGCGGCGGCAGAACGGCGCATACCACGCCGAACTCACCGGCGACCAAAGCTCCAACCTACTGACCTCTATGGCGCGCGCCAACGGGCTTGCGATTTGCCCCGAAGACCTGCCGCGCATTGACGCTGGGGAAGTGGTTGATGTGCAAATGCTAGATTGGACGGAGGAAGTATTTTGATGACACAAGACCGGCCGCAGCGGGATGAGGCGCGCTATTCGCGCTTCATAATCTCAGCGGAATACGCCGCAAGCGTAGGCGCATCGCTGCCTAATATGATTGCGGACAGGATGGGCTACCTAGAGAAGCAAGCGCTTGAAGAGCCGCCCACGCCCAACTCGGACATACAGCCGCTAATAGATCTCATCGTCAGCGGCAGTAGCCAACAGCAAGACTATCTGCTGCCCGACACGCCGCTAAAAGAGGCGCTGTTCAGGCTGATGCTCGCCGAGGGCAACCGCCCTATATCCGCGGACGAACTGAGCGAAACGCTGTCGTCGCTCTGGGCTATGTCCGCCTACCCGCGCAACCTGTCCCCCTACGTCATCAACCGCCTGCTGGAACACAGCGCCAACTACTGCATAGTCCCAGTGGACGAACCCGAAGACGCCCCCGAAGGCGAATGATGGCAGCGCGCAAAGGCAAAAAGACAAGCGCATGCGCCGCCCGGCAAGTTCGCAACTGATATGGACATCGCAAGCCTTGTCATAGGCATACTGGGGGTGTTCATATCGCTGGGCGGCTTCAGCGCAGCGATATGGCAGATTGGGCGCACGCGCACCGCCGCCGAAAGCGCGGAACGGGCGGCAACCGACGCGCGCGAAGCGGCGCTTTATGTAACTTCAATATCTGACCTGTCGCAGATTGTCAGCCAAATGGAGCAGGTAAAGGAGTTGCATCGAAATCGGGAATGGGTGAGAGCAATTGACAGATACATTCTCTTGCGTAGGTTGATAACCGAAGCAAGGTCACGCCTGCAGGAAGACACCCGCGGCGCGCTCACTACTGCTATAATCCGTTTGACGCAAATGGAAAAGGCGGCTAATCAAGCCCTCGCCCGCGGAGAACAAGCCCCCGTCGCGCGTCTCAACAACGAACTCGTGGACTTGCAGCAGTCCTTGGACGAAGTAAGAGTAGCGATTGAAAAGCGTCTATTGGATACGGGAGGGCAGTAGCGATATGACGATGATTATCAACGAAAAACTGACGAGCCTAGTAACCACACTCGTCGAAAAGACCGAGGAAGGCAAGGTATCGTGGAACCCCACGGTGAACGCCGACGAGTTTGTGGCGGGTTTCAGTCGGTATGCCATCCTAATCAGAAAAGACGTCTCCGTTTATGAGTTCGGAGATACGAGTCAGGAAACTCACCTTGAACTTCTGTTTTTGAACGAAGACGGCAGAGTGATGGACAGCAAAGGAGCGTCTCAAGATTCACTTTCCGATCAATCCGACGACTTCGAACGCCTATACGAACTATTCACCCTCGCCCGAAGGTCGGCCTACAACGTCGAAGAGGGCATAGACCGCCTCTTGCAAGAACTCGAAAGCAGATAGCAGCGCATCAAGCTCGCCAACGGTTTGCCATAATGCGCCGCCGCTCCCACGCCCTAGCCCGCATACTACCCCGCTGCAGCCCCCGCCGTCTGCGCCTCCAGCATTCGCTGCGTGAAATCGGCGAGCCGCTCCAGCGTCCGTTCCAGCGCGCTTTCCCATTCGCCGCCAAGCGCATCGAGCGGCAGCCGTATCTGCGTATTGCCGATCTCAGCGCCCCGGCCGAGCCGCCGTCGCAGCGCCTGCCGCGCGCCGCCTATCTGCGTCCCGTATCGCAGCACAATGCGCTTGCGCTCCCGCGTTACGGACTGCACGCCGGCGCGCTTTGCGTGAAGCCGAAGCCGCGCGGCGTACAACAGGTTGCGCGTCTGCCACGGCAGCGGACCGAAACGGTCCCGAAATTCGTCTTCCATATCCGCCGTATCAGACGCCTCTTTCATCGTAACTATGCGCTGATACATTGCCAATCGCGACGGTAAATCCGTGATGTAGTCGTCGGGTATGCTCGCCGGAATGCCGATGTCAAGTATGGGTTCGGCGGGCGTGGCGCTAGCGTCGGCGGGCGCGCTGCCGTTTGCGGACGGCATGGACGCGGCAGGCGACGCATCGCCCCTAGTCTCGCGTTGGGCGCGCAGTTCCTCGACCGCGTTGGACAGCAGGCGCGTGTACAGGTCAAACCCGACGGCGTGGATGTTGCCGCTCTGCTCCGCCCCCAGTATGTTGCCAGCGCCGCGTATCTCAAGGTCTTTCATTGCGATGCGAAAGCCTGCGCCCAGTTCGTTGGCGTCCAGCATCGCGCGCAGCCGCTTTTCGGCGGGTTCGGTGAGGCTTGCCGATTGCGGCGTCAGCAGATAGCAGTAGGCGCGCCGCGCGCTGCGCCCCACGCGCCCCCGAAGTTGGTAGAGTTGCGACAGCCCAAGCGTGTCCGCGCGGTTGATTATCAGCGTGTTCACATTGGGAATATCCAATCCCGACTCTATTATGGTAGTGCAGACCAGCGCATCCATGCCGCCCTCTGCGAACTCCAGCATCACATCCTCAAGTTCGCCTTCCGGCATCTGCCCGTGCGCTATGCCGAAGCGCGCTTCCGGCACAAGCCTGCTCAGATACTGCGATATGTAGGCTATGTTATAGACGCGGTTATGCAGGAAATAGACCTGCCCCTGGCGGTCGATTTCGCGCAGGATAGCCTCGCGGATGAGCGCGTCGCTGAACTCCGATACATAGGTTTTGATGGGCAGGCGCTCTTCCGGCGGCGTTTCCATCGTGCTCATATCGCGCACGCCCGAAAGCGCCATATGCAGGCTGCGCGGGATGGGCGTCGCCGTCAGCGTCAGCACATCCACCTCTTCGCGCATACGCTTGAGCCGCTCTTTGTGCGCCACCCCGAAGCGCTGCTCTTCATCGACTATGACCAGCCCCAGCTCCTTGAACTCCACATCTTTCTGTATGATGCGGTGCGTCCCGATGCAGATGTCCACCCGCCCCTGCTTGAGCCGTTCCACCACATCGCGCTGTTCGCTCGCCGTGCGAAAGCGGCTCAGCACTTCCACGCGCGTGGGAAATGCGCTCAGCCGCTGCGAGAATGTGGCGTAGTGCTGCTGCGCCAATATCGTAGTCGGCGCCAGCACCGCCACCTGCTTGCCATCCATAACCGCCTTGAACGCCGCCCGCAGCGCAATCTCAGTCTTGCCGTAGCCAACATCGCCGCACACCAGCCGATCCATCGGCTTGGGCGATTCCATATCCGTCTTCACTTCGGCGATGGCGCTGCGTTGGTCGGGCGTCTCTTCGAATGGGAACGACTCTTCCAACTCAGACTGCCAGCGCGCATCCGGCACAAAGGCGTGTCCTTCGACGAGTTCGCGCGCGGCGTAGAGCGTCAGCAGTTCGGACGCCATCTCGCGCGTGGAGCGCTCGGCGCGCTGCTTGGCTCGGCGCCATTCCTGCGTCCCCAAGCGCGTCAAACTCGGCGGCTTGTTCAGCGGCGCGACATACGGCGTTAGGCGGTCAAGATGCTCAATCGGCACATAGAGTTTATCGTTGGATGCGTACTCTATATGCAAGTATTCGCGGTCGTCGTCCGCATCGCCCTTCACGCCGCGCGCAATGCCCTTGAACCTGCCGATGCCGTGCTCGATATGCACCACATAATCGCCGGGCGAAAGCTCAGATAAAAAGGCGTCGCGCGCCGCCGTAACCGAGCGTCTGCGCGTGCGCCGCTGCTTCGCCACTCCGAATATCTCAGTATCGCTGAACACCGCAAGCCGCCGCCCGTCAAGCGGCAGCACAAAGCCTTCGCTCAGGCCGCCCGCCGCCGACTGCATCAGCGTTATGCTGCCCGGCGCAGGCAGATCGGCAAGCGTATCGGTCAGCGCGGCGTCAAGGCCGGCGTCTGCGATAATCTCCGATAGGCGGCGCGAGTGATTGGTAACCGCTACTATCGATGCGCCGCCGCCTTCGGTCATCTCCCACACATCCTCCACAAACCTGTCTAGGTTGCCGAAGTAGGCGGGAGCCGGTTGCAGCGGCAGCGAATAGACTGAGGCATCGGCGGCATTCGCTTGGGCGCGGGCGGCAACTGCGCCGTTCACATCGTCGACCCACGGGAACGCCGTCGCCGCCGATGCTTCCAAGTCGAGCCGCCTGCCGAACCGCTCAAACTGCGCCGCTACCTCGTTCCACGAAAGATACGATGACGGGAAGTTTCGCGGAAGTTCGCCGCGCCCCTCTTTGGTTTCGCGCAGCTGATGCCCTCGTTCCTCGATTTCCCAAGCCGAGTCCGCAATCTCATCTGGCTTGTAGGCTACCAGCAGCGCCCCATCCGTGAAATAGTCCAGCAGTCCGCCGTGATTGAAGAAGCCGGCGTAAAAGCCCTGCTCTTCTACATCCTGCCCTTCCATAAGCAGCGCCAGTTCTTGGCGTATGCGCTGCTGCGTCTTGGGATCGCAGTTGCCCACATCCACCGCCGCCGCCAAGCGCTCAAGCGCATCGTAGTCCGCGAGCGCGGGCAGTATCTCATGCGCGGGCGGCACTAGCGCCGCGTCCACGATTGCCCCGGAGCGCTGCGTAACCGGGTCGAATTGGCGGATGCTGTCTATTTCGCTGCCCCAAAGCTCAATGCGAACAGGCAGATCGGCGCCCACGGGGAATATGTCCAATATCCCGCCGCGCCGACTCACAAAGCCGGGCCCATACACCGCCGATTCGAACTGATACCCAAGTCGCCGCCACAGATCCAGCGTTTCGTTGAGATCTATCTGCTGATTGCGGCGCAATGTGTGCGCTGCGGCGATCAGAGCGCGCCTATCCAGCGTGCGCTGCATCAGCGCCGACGCCGACGCAACCACGATTAGCGCATCGGACGGACGCACGCCATCCGCATTCGCCGCGGACACGCTGCAGTTGGCGCGCGCATCGGCTTGCCCGTTTAGACTGCGCGGCGCTGCAGGCGATTGCGCGCCGGCGGCGTATTCCGTCAGCGACGCAAGCGCGCTGATGCGCCGATGCAATGTTTCTGCGTCCGAATCCAAACGCTCAAACGGCAGTATCTCAGATTCGGGAAAATGCAATACGCCATCTTCGCCGCCGCACCACGCCGCAATCTGTTCGTGTAGCCGTCGAGCGTCCTCAGGGCGCGGCGCAACCACCAGCATCGGCGCGGCGAGACTGTGGCGCAGTGACGCAAGCGTGAACGGAACGGCGTTAGGCAAAGTCTGCGCCGTCAGATGCGCCCCTTGGCGTGTAAGCCCATCGCGCAGCCGGCAATACTCCGGCGCATCATCCATCAGACGGCGCAGCGCTTCAATCGACATATACGCTTCCAAACTCCCCTTTATTTCAAAGCCGAACACGCGCCCACAACCGCCCGATTGCGGCGACATCAGCGGCGGCAACGCACACAAAGACTTCCCCGGCAACAGCGCGCCAGGCAAGCCTAATATCACCATTATATCAATTATACCACCCGCGTGGACGCGCAAATCAGCCCGTTAGCGGTCAGTATTCGGCATTCGACCGGGTGATATGCGCGCGTATCGCACGTCGGATGAATAGCCTAGCCGCCTGGACGCGCCGATATGCGGTATGCGCGAACATCGCCCCCGTAGTCAAATCGGGGACAGATAGAAAACTTCTCTGCCCTTTCGCTACTCTTGGGAAAAGAAAAGAGAGTTTTCGAGGCGTCTCGTGTGTATCCATTCGCCAAAGAGCGCTCCGACGGGATAGCCGCAAACGGGTTGCGCGAAGCAACGATGCAAGCCAAACCAAGCCGCGATGTTGCGCCTCACCTGCATGCGGGCGCGGCGCGCTGTACGCACGCCGAGTTTCGTTCTGCGCGCGGGTATAGGATCAGGAAGTAGGGGCCTTGCCGATCCTGAACACGGAGGCGTTGCACACGGAGCATCTGCCGCGTGTGGCGGGGCGGCCGTTCTTGAGTGTAACCTGCTCCGGGTTGTTCACTTCACGAGAGGCGCGGCACTTTAGGCAATATGCTTCCACAAGTCCCTCCAAAGAATGCTTTCAGAATGTCCCCAAATACGCTTTCGCCAACTGCGGTCGACGACGCTTCCGCTCAGCGCGCAATGCGGACACCCTGCCCAACAATGAATAGAGAGAAAGTATATCAGCAAGTTTCGTTTTTGAACATTGTTCAATTTTTAATGAATTCTGCTTCCGAACAGAGTTTTGGATGCGCTTTGAGGGGCGCAAACAGACGACATTTGTAACATTATGAAGATATTGGATTTTATCTGCTGACACCAACATCCATTTGCGCCCTCCACGTCTCTGCGTCAAAACCCCCCGCCTAGCGCGCCGATTTGCTGGAATAGCCCGCCGCGTTTGTGATACATTACACATATGACGCGCACAACCGACACCGATATGGCGCAGCATCCCCGCGCAAGCGGCGGAGGGCGCGATGCGCTAGTCCGCAACGGCTTGCTTATCGTCAGCGCCGCGCTGATGCTGCTGACGCTGGCGATGATATTCCTATGGGCGCCCACCGAAGCCAACCTTGGCGTATCACAGCGCATATTCTACTTCCATGTGCCGCTGGGATGGCTTGGGATGCTGTCCATAGTAGTAGTGGCAATCGCCAGCATAGCCCATCTCATAAGCGGCAGCCAAAAGTGGGACGCCCTGGCGTACAGCGCCGCCGAACTGGGCGTGGTGTTCGCAAGCCTGATACTGATTACCGGCGTCATATGGGCGCGCGGCGACCTCGGCTGGTGGTGGACTTGGGACGCCAAACTGACCACAACCCTTGTGCTGTGGTTCATCTACGTCGGCTACCTGATGGTGCGCGCCTACGCCCCCAAAGGCTCGCAGAGCTCGCGCTTCGCCGCCGTGATTGCGCTGTTCGGCGCGATAGACGCCCCCATCATCTATATGGCAACCGTCTGGTGGAGCACCGCCCATCCCGAACTGAATGTAGGCCCGGCGGCAAGCGATCGCGACGCCATTGACTCGCGCAGCATATACTATACCCTGCTTGTCTCAACGCTGGCGTTCACGCTGCTATACGCCTATCTGCTGGTGGAGCGCTACGCCCTGCGGCGCTCCGAATCCGAACTGGACGAACTGCACGCCGAGTTAGCCGCCCAAGCCGGTTAGACGGCGTTTCGGTCAAGGCGATCCAACCCAACTAACTATCCCTGCGGGGTAAAGCCAGGACGGGGACAACGCCCTACAAAGCGCATATCAACTAGCCGATTGGATAACGCATCGGCGATTTCGGAGATGAAACATTGCGGCGAATGGCTGTAACTGCGGCGCTCCTGCTTATCCTGCTTGCGGCGGGCGCGCTGACGCAAAGCGGATACGCAAGCGCATACGAAGCGGCTACGGCGTTGAGCGCGGATTCGACGGCGCAGCAGCAGGCGCGCGGCGAAGCCGAGTTGCCTTGGCTGTTCGCCGTCTATATCATCACTTGGGCGGCGTTCTTCGGCTATGTGTTCGTGATGTCCCGCCGCCAGCGCGAAATGCGCGCCGAAATCGAGGCGCTCAAGCGCGCGCTTGCGGAACGCGATTAAGCGGCGTTCGAACAACGCGCGGGGAAACGATCGAACGATCGAAGGAAACGATATAGATGTCTGACAGGCTTTCGGATCGGACTGAACCGACGGGATCCGACGCCCCGGATGAAGACGCCGGCGGGCTTTTCGCGCGCAGAGGCAAGCTCATCATCGCCGCCGCCGTGATGCTGGGCGCGCTGGGCTACTTCGCGGTTATGGCGTTCCAAAGCGCCACCGTGTACTCATACACCGTCAGCGAACTCAACGCGCTGGGGCCAACGCCGCAGGGCAAGATCGTGCGCGTCAACGGCAGCCTCATCGGCGATACATTTCGGCGCGCCGACGGCTCCACGCTGGCGCATTTCACGCTGACCGACGAGACCGAAAGCGTAGCCGCGCAGTACGACGGCGTGCTGCCCGATCTGTTCTTCAACCCGCATTCCGAAATCATACTGGAAGGCGCATACGGCGCGGATGGTGTGTTCGTCAGCCAAAATGTGCTGGTCAAATGCCCGTCCAAGTACATCGCGCTTGACGACGAAGACGCGCAGACGGCCGCCGAATACGGCGCTCAAACAGCATCGGACTACGGCGCTCAAGCGCAGTAGCCGCCTTGCGCTAGACTTTGCGCCCATTGCGCCGTTGGACAAAATTCAGCGCCCCAACTCATAGCAAGAGATAGCATAAGTTGGGACGCTTATAGGTTACGGCGCTGACCGAATGGGGTTCGCTATCCCTCGAAGCCGCAGCTGCGATGCGTGCCGTCGCAGAAGGGCTTGTTCGCGGACTCCCCGCAGCGGCACAGGAACACCATATCCCCCTCCGACGGAATCTCGTTGCCGTCCGCGTCCACTATCTTGATGTCCCCCTGCACCATATAGGGGCCGTTCTTGCGCGTGGTTACCGTGGTGTCTGCCATCGTATTCTCCCTTCCTTCTCGCTTTCTCGCAATTGTGATTGACGCCGCTATGCCGCCATCTCCCAACGGCGACGGCGCTAACGGCGCTGCGCCTTCAGCGCGCTGATTAGTTCGGGCAACACTTCGGCGTAATCTCCCAAAATGCCGAAGTCCGCCGCCTGGAATATGGGCGACCTTGCGCTGTTGTTGACGGCGACGATGGTGCCCGCCTTCTGTATGCCGACGGTGTGATTGAACACGCCGCGCAGCGCCACTGCCACATACAAGTTCGGCGCAACCGATTTGCCGGACAACCCAATCTGATACTGGCGCGGCAGCCAGCCTAGCTCCGTTACATCGCGGGTTGCGCCCAGCGGCGCCCCCAGCGCGTCCGCGAGTTCGCGCACCAGCGGCAGGTTGTCCGGGCCGCCTATGCCCTTGCCCACGCCCACAATTGTATCCGCGCTGTCAAGTTCCGCGCCCGCGGCCGACTCGTCGGCCACGCTGCGCAAGATCTGGACGCGCGCTTCGCCCAGCGCATCCGTGGGGATTGGCGTCACGGGCGCAGATACGCCGTAATCGGGCGCGACCGGCGTGAGCATTCCGGGGCGCACCGTCGCCATATACGGGCGGGTTCGGGACAGGATGGGCGCGACAATGTCGCCGCCGAATGCGGGCTTGAGCTGCGCAAGTCGCCCGTCGTCGTCCACCTCAAGCCCGATGCAGTCGCCGGTAAGCCCAAGCGATAGCCGCGCCGCAAGCCGCGCCGCCAAGTCCCGGCCGTTCAGCGTGGACGGCAGCAGTACCGCGTAGGGGGCATGCGCGCGAATTGCCCCCGCAAGCGTTTCGGTGTAGAGCGCGGTTTCGTAGCGCGCGAGCCGCTTGTGCTGCGCCAGACGCACGCCATCCGCCCCGTATGCGGCGAGCGCGGCGGCGTGATGCGCTACATCGCCGCCGATGAGTACGGCTTCAACGCAGGTATGCAGCGCATCCGCCAGTTCGCAGGCGCGCCCAAGCAGCTCCAGCGTCGCCGGGCGCAGTTCGCCGCCAAGCGTTTCCGCCACCACCCATATAGCGCCCATATCGCCGCGCTTGCGCCGCCCGCCGCGCTGATGCGCCGAGGATGCGCCGTCGGGTTTAGCGCCGTCGAAGACGCCGCGCGCCTGCAGATACGCCATCAGTTCGGCGACGGCATCGCGCGCGATAAGCCGGCGCGCGATGATGCGGTCGCGCGGCGGCTTGACCGAGTATATTTCGTTCACATATGTAGGCGAGCCGTCAAGCCCGAACACGGATGCGTCGGCGCTGAGGTCGGCGGCGGTTAGCGTGGCGATGGGTTTGTCCAGCGCCGCCTGCCGCGCCGCGCGGTTGGGATAGACCTCAGGCGCTGCATCTTCGGTAACGGTTATGAGCGCCGGCAACGCGCAACGCACCACATCGTAGCCCTCATCGGTGAGGCGCTCCGCCGTCAACGCGCCGTTCCCGCCGTTTGCCGCAAGGTCGAGCTCAAGGCGACGCACCGCGCTGACCTGAGGCAGGTCGAGCAGCTCGGCGATTTCGGGCCCCACCTGGCCGGTTTCGGCGTCGACGCTGTTGCGCCCGCAGATAATCAGGTCATAGCCTTGTCCCGCCAGCGCCATAGACAGCGCGCGCGCCGTGGCGAGCGTATCGCTGCCGGCGAATGCGCGGTCGCTGAGGTGAACCGCGCTATCCGCCCCCATAGCCAGGCACTGAACCAACGCCTCGCGCGCCTGCGGCGGACCCATCGTGTACGCCACCACTTCGGCGCCATGTTCGCGCTTCAGGTTGGCGGCAAGCGACATCGCCAGCACATCAAACGGGTTGACCTCGCTGGGAACGCCCTCGCGCACAACACGCCGCGTCTCATTGTCGAACTTCAACATCGAGACTACGGGAACCTGCTTTATGCAAACCGCGATTTTCATTTGGAATTGCCTAGCGCGTCAGTCGGCGGCTTGGCGCTGATACGCATCGTAGTTTTCGCGCATGTATTGGATATGCTCCGGCACATGCGCGACATACACATCAAGCCAATCGTCAAGCGTCATCTGCCCGTTTTCGGGATGATACGCCTTGTGCGTCCAAACCTCACCGGGCAGCGATCTGATGAGCATGTAGGTCTTTTGACGCAGCCACTTGAACGCCGCCAATGCGTCCTCGACGCTCTGTTCGTGATAATCCAGCGCTTCCGCCCAGCGGTTTTCGTCGTACGCCATCAGGTCTTTGCCCGGCTCCGCAATCAGCCGACGGCAGCGGATGTAGCTATTGACCTCGCTGTCAACGATGTGAATGATGTGTTCGTGGACGCTCCAACAGCCGCATTCGTCCCTAAAGCGCCATATATCGTTGGGCAGCTCGCGCAGGGCGGCGGTCAGCAATTCGTAATGGCCGCCGTATTCCTCAATCTTTTCAATGCGCTGTTTGTGGGAGTTCATCTAAAAGCGCCTCCAGATGCAATAATCGGTTGTGGGCGGCTGAGTGGCTAGATGCGCGAAACGATGCCGCAGATATAGCGCATCATACGCCGCATCGAGCGAAACGCCGCCGCCCTTGCGCCCGCGCTATGTCCCGTGTTCGTGGATATGCTGGCGCAGACGCTGCCGAAAGCCGTCGGGGACGGGCTGCGCAGGGACGCCGCGCAGTGCCTCTATCGTCGCCCTGAGCGTCTCGATGAACGCCGTACAGAGCGGGCAGTCCGCCAAGTGCGCCCGGATCTTTTGGCGCAGCGCCGGCTCAAGCTCGCCATCGATGTAGTCCGATGAGAGCATCCGCGCCTCTTCGCAGGGCGGCGGCAGCGCCCCGCTGCGTCTGAACATCCGAAGTATGCGGGAAATCATTCGGCTTTCTGCGCGACCT
Organism: Dehalococcoidia bacterium; assembly: GCA_965203895.1. Lineage (GTDB taxonomy): Bacteria > Chloroflexota > Dehalococcoidia > Lucifugimonadales > JADFKI01 > Bin90. Next base: position 2,556,892 of record CBDBDI010000003.1, read on the forward strand.
CAAACTTCAAGTTCGCTTCACAAGTCCGCTTCCAACGAACACTTTATAAAATGCGCCCCCGTCGGTCAACACCCCTTGCGGCGCATTATCGCGGCGCGGCGCGGCGTAAGCGCCCTATCGCTTTGTGTGATAGCCTTTTATTTATGTGATGCTGTGATTTACAATTGGATGCGCGCAGTCGGCGAATGATTTCGGCTTTCGCGCCGAACAAGTTCGGGCAATGGATATGAGCAGTCAATCGGATACGGGACAAGGCGATGCGGCGCCCACGCAGTTCGAGGACATCGTAGAGATGTATTCGGGCTATGTCTATAATGTGGCGTTCAAGATGATGGGCAACCCGCACGACGCCGAAGAGGTGGCGCAGGACGCCTTCCTGTCGGCGTACCGCGCCTATGACCGCTTTCGGGGGGAATCGCGCATCACCACCTGGCTCTACCGCATCACGATGAACGCCGCGCTGATGCGCTTGCGCCGCGAAAAGCGCGCCCGCAGCCTGACCTGGGTGGGCGTGGAAAACCTGGAAGTCCCTAGCTGGGATTACGCCCCGGAGCGATCCGCGCTCACATCCGAAATCGGGGACAAGATACAGGAAGGCATAGGCATGCTGCAGCCCGATTTGCGCGCCGCCGTTGTGCTGCGCGATGTGAGCGGGCTGTCCAACGCCGAAGCCGCCGAAGCGCTCAACATCAGCGTGGCATCCCTCAAATCGCGCCTGCACCGCGCCCGCGTGCTACTGCGCCAGCATCTAGCCGAGTTCGCGCCCAAGTAGCGGCCGGCGGCCTGGTCGATTAGGGTTTAGCGCCGCTATCGTGTTTATGGTTGTTTGGCGGCGGTGTGATGGCGGTTATGCCGGCAAATTACCCGCTCTACTCAGTTGACTCTAATGTCCCCAATAGTGAGAGATGGACCCAAAACACGGCTTGCGAACAAGTTGCTATCATCACCAAGTTTGATAGGGTCAAGCCCTATAAAAGTTACTAGGTAGAGTTGCACCAACCGCTCGTACATCATAGCGTACCTGATAATGTGTTCCCACAGAGCGCGTGTATCCCCCTTTTCTATTCCTATTTTTCCGAGGTTTTCGGCGGCGTCAACAGGATGGACAACGGCGTTACGCAACTTGCGCGCCGTTTCGCCAAATTCTTTTGGAGTTGACGCATACCCTACCTCCTTTAACGAAGACAAGAAAAACCTGTCCCAGTAAGGCGCTACCATGAGGTCTCTTTCTTGTGGAAAAGGTCCTAGGTCCCAATTCCATTGTCTAAGCTCGGATTCGTCCATCTCTGCGAACTGCCTCAGCGTCAGTTCGATTATCTTCAGATAATCTACGAGTAGATCCTGAGCAAAACGACTCCCGTACAAACACTTGAGATACATATCAACTACGGAGCCAAAGAAAGGGTCGCCTACTTCGGATCGTAGTTTGCGCCATGCTGCGAATGTACTGGCGAAATCGTCAATTTGGTCATATACGAACAGGCTATTATGATCGCCTTTGTATATTCCCATTGTGTCAATCTCAGGTTGCTGTTGCGACGGGAAATAGACTCGTCGCGCTCGATTAAACGCAGAAGTGGAGTCATCTTTCGGATAAAACCCCACTGCTGAGCGCACCATCACGGGACGGTGTAGCGCAAACGCCAAAAAGTCTTGAAACTCACGCATCGATTCCATCAGAGTTTTAATAGGGACGCCCTCGTTATAGACGAACCGTATCAACATTCCTTGTCGAATAGTGTACTTTTCGGGAATTGCGGCAGACGCCGCACCTCCCCCAATCGTAGGAACGAATTCAATCCGAACATCTTCGAATTGATATGAAATTCGATCTGCAGATTTGGGTTCTATTTTCCAATGTCCCTGTCTCTGCATATCAGGATGCACATCGATTGAGTTGACGCGCACCCATTGAAGCAAACCATCGATGCCAACTTCGAACTCTGAGAACGATATATCCCCATCGATCTGCTCGCGTTCTATCGCGTAGCCTACGCTGATTGGAATTTCAGCCGGTCCAACGAACAGCAACGTAGTTATGACACAATCATCAAAAGTGACATAATTGTCGACGCCAATACTGGGCTTTCGTGTGGACAAAGGCTCGTTGAGATACCCGTGCATTCTGAAACCGCCTACCCGCCCCGTTGCTTGCTTGGCACCCAACAAATCGAGACAGGGTCCGTGTCCTGTGTATTGAAGACGCAACTCCATTTTCCCGAAAGCGTCGATGTGGAATATGCCAGCCATTTCATCTTTGTAGCATTTGAACGGGCAATCGTCTTCACACTGGACGTCGACGAATTCAAAGAAACCGATTGTCTGGTGTTCGCCTTGAAGTCTCATCGTTCATCTCCTATTTGCATTATAGCACAGATTTCCCGCCCCCCTACAACTCCCCCCTAAGCCGCATCGCGTCCAGCCGACGCAGCAGCCATATCTGCGGGCGGTCGCCTTTGGTGCGGTTGCAGAAGCCGCAGAGCAGCTGCAGGTTTTCGTCTATGTCGGCGCCGCCGCGGGAGCGCGGGTGTATGTGGTCGGTCTCGAGGTTGCGCAGCGGATACGATTCGCGGCAGCCGGCGCAGCGCCCCTCCTGCTTGCTGTACAGAAGCTCGCGGATGTTGGGCGATTTCGTCTTGTCCCCGCCGTCTGTGCGCGCCGGCGGCTTGCGGCGCGTTACCGCCAGCGTCCCCTCCAAGCCCAGATGCTCGCGCAGGCGCATATTGACCAGCTCCACCGCCTTTTCGCTGATGTCTATGCCCGCCCATTCGCGCCCCAACTTCTCGGCGGCGACGCAGGTTGTGGCGCAGCCGCAGAACGGGTCTAGCACCATATCGCCCGGCTTGGACGACGCCAAGATGATGCGCTCCAGCAGCGCCAACGGCTTTTGCGTGGGATAGCCGGTGCGCTCTTTGCGCGATACCGGCGGGATGTCCGTCCAAATCGTGCCCGGCACCTGCCCCTTGCCTTCGTGCAGGTAGCGGCGCAACGCGGGAACGCCGCCAATTTTCTTTGGCAAATGGATGCGCCCGTCCGCCTCTAACTCAAGCATGCGGCTTTCGGGATAGCGCCAAGGGCCGGGATGCCCGTGAAAGTCATACATATACCCGCCGCCGCTCAAGCCTTTGGCGGTAAGGTTGTCTGAACGATAAACGCCCCTATCGTCTTTGTAGCGGTACGTCCTGCTTACATACGTCGAGTCGAGCGGGACGCGCACGGCGTCCGAGTTGATGTTGTCGCCGTAGAACAGGATAGTATCGGAGACGCGCCCAAACGCCTTTGAGTCGTTGTGCGCCGATTGGCGTTTCCAAGTGATTTCGTTGCGAAACTTGCCAGCGCCGAACAGGGTGTCCAGCAGGATTTTGAGGTAGTGGCTTGCGGTGTCGTCGCAGTGCAGATAGAGGCTGCCGTCGGGTTTCAGGATGCGGTGCATTTCGGCGAGGCGCACATACATATAGCCGAGGTAAGAGCGCATTCCGTCGCCGTGGTGTTCGCCCGCCGCGTTGATAGTGTGATAAGCGCCCTTGTCCGCGATCTCGAGTTCCGCCTCTAGCGCCGCGTCCCAATCGTCCAGCGTCCATGTGTCCTTGAACGCCGCCCCTTGGGCGCGCGACCCGTGCGGCGCGTTGTAAGTGCGATTGGAATTGAACGGCGGATCGAGATAAATCAGATCCACGCACCCCGAATTGATCCCCCGCAGCGCATAGAGGTTGTCGCCCACAAACAGGGAGCGGTTGGGGAAGTTGGGGGGTTGTTTGGCAGTCATAACTGGTTTCCTTTTTGGCGCTCAAGTTTCTATTCAACAACGCCCCTCTATTATTGCAAACAAAGAGGTTTCATTATAACCTCTCAGCATCACAATTGCGCCGTCGGCCGCGAGTTCGGCTGCTCTCGATTGCTGGGCGGCATCGGCATAGTTCGATTGCCCGCGACACTGAAAAGCGTCGGCAGTTTTCGGTTGCCTTCGATTTTAGATTATCGAACGGCATCGGCATAGTTCGATTGCCTGCGATACTGAAAAGCATCTGCGGTTTTCGGCTGCGCGCGATTGTTGAAGCGCAGCGGCAGTTGGAGGAGATGATATGAACGCTGAGAACGGGCGGCTTGGCATTCTGGTCGGCGGCGGCCCCGCTCCGGGCATCAACAGCGCCATTAGCGCCTGCGTGATAGAGGCGGCGAGCAACGGGATGGCGGTTTGCGGCATCCTAGACGGCTTCAGCCATCTGATGGCGGGCAGCGCGCAGTACACGATGCCGCTCACGCCCGCGGATGTGGCGCTCATACACTACGAAGGCGGCTCCATCCTGCGCACATCGCGCGCCAATCCCACGCGCAACCCGGCGCATCTGCGAAATGTGGTGAGCGCGCTGCGGGAATTGGGCGTAACGCGCCTAGCGTCAATCGGCGGCGAAGACACCGCGCTGTCCGCCGCCGATGTGGCGAAGGCGTCCGACGGCAAAGTCCGCGTGGCGCACATTCCCAAGACTATCGACAACGACCTGCCGCTGCCGGGCGACATCCCCACTTTCGGCTTTGAGACGGCGCGCCATCTGGGAACTGAGCTTGTCCAAAACCTGACGCGCGACAGCCGCGCGACCAATCGCTGGTATGTTGTGGTGGTGATGGGGCGCAAAGCCGGACACCTTGCGCTGGGCATCGGCATGTCCGCCGCCGCCGCGCTGACCATCATCCCCGAAGAGTTCCCCAACCCTATCATCAAGATAGACGATGTGGTCAAGTTGATGGAAGGCGCTATCCTGAAGCGCAAAGCCGCCGAAGGGCGGGACGACGGCATAGCGGTAATATCGGAAGGCGTGGCGGAGCGCTTCGATCCCGATGAACTCGGCAACCTGGCGGGCGTGGACATCGGGCGCGATCCGCACGGACACATACGGCTCGGCGAACTGCCGCTGTCGGCTATGATACGGCGCGCCGTGCAGCAGCGCTTCATAGACGCCGGCGTGAACTTCCCGATGGTGGACGCCACAATAGGCTACGAACTGCGCTGCGCCTCGCCCGTATCGTTCGACATAGACTACACGCGCAGCCTAGGCTACGGCGCGGCGCGGCTGCTGCTGTCCGAACCCTCGGATCCGGCGCTTGCGGACGGCGGGCTTATCTACCTTGACGGCGAGCGGCTCAGCGTTATGCCGTTCGACGATATGCGCGATCCCGCAACCGGGCGGACGCGCGTGCGCATGGTGGACACGCAGTCGCAGCGCTACCGCGTCGCCCGCGAATATATGACGCGCATCCGGCCGCGCGACCTGCAAGACGATGCGATGGTGGCGCGAATGGCGCAGCACAGCGCGCGCGCCGAAAGCGAAATACGCCAGCGCTTCGGCAGCGGCGCATAGCGGGCAGGCGGTTTTTCGGCCGCCCGCCCCGCTATGGTATAATCGTAGCGATGCGGCTATCGGACGCAGGATGTATAGCAAGTATGGCAACAACAGGCGTACCCTCTCAGCGTCTCCAAGACGAACTCGATCGACTACGCCGTCAGCAATCGGGGCAATAGACGGCTTGGCAGCCTCGTCGAAGTTGCGATAACGCGCAAAATTCACAAGCGGGGATTTGCCGATACAACCAACAATCAACAAATGCGTTATGAATATGAAAACGAATAAGGAAGGACTGCGCGAATGACACAGAAGGTAGCATACATCGGGCGATCGGAGCCGGACACCACTCTCATCGAGCAGGGCTTGGAAGGCATCGACTACGAAATCGACATCAGCGTTGTGGAAACGCAGGGCGAGATTATCGAGGCGTGCAAAGACGCCGACGTCATCCTGAACGGCGGCGTGCCTATGCCGCGCGAGGTGATAGAGCAGATTGACGGGCCGCAGGCGATAATAGTCGGCAGCCACGGCTTCAATCACATCGACCACATCGCCGCCACCGAGCAGGGCTTGATGATTATCAACAGCGCCGGCTTCTGCACCGAAGAGGTGTCCAATCACGCCATTCTGATGCTTATGGCATGCGCCAAGAAGCTCACCATCCTGCACAGCCTTGTGCGCGCCGGCAAATGGGGCGCCGAAACCCGCGACGCCATTATGCCTATGGCGCCTATAGACGGGCAGACGCTCGGACTGGTGGCGTTTGGCAACATCGCCCGCGCCGTGGCGCGCAAGGCGCAGGCGCTCGGCATGGATGTCATCACATACGATCCCTACTGCCCGCCCTGGGTAACCAAGGAGTACCGCGTCAAGCCGGTCGCCACCCTGGAAGAGCTCGCCGCCGATTCGGATTTCGTGTCCATGCACACGCCGCTCAACGACGAAACGCGCAAGCTCTTGGGCGAAGCGTTCTTCAAGGCGATGAAGCCATCCGCATACTTCATCAACACCTGCCGCGGCCCCACCGTGGACGAAGCGGCGCTGATCGATGCGCTGCGAAACGGCGAAATCGCAGGCGCAGGGCTCGATGTGTTCGAAGAAGAGCCCACGCCGTCGGACAACCCGCTGCTGCAGATGGACAACGTCATCGTTACGCCGCACTCTGCCGGCAGTTCCAACAACTCGCGCACCGCATCGCCCATTCGCGTGGGACAGGAAACGGCGCGCGTTCTCAAAGGCAGCTTCCCGATGTCCCTGGTCAACCCCGAAGTGCGCTCCAATCTGCCCATACGCGAACCCGCAATTAACGTGTAAGCGACGCGGAGTTCGGCAGCCGTCGGCAGGTTGGCGGCGCATAACCTGATGGAAAAGCAGATTGGCGTCGCAACCTGCTAACGGCTAAATTCTGGCGAATTTGCATCTATGACAAATGACAACATCGGACACGAACATTAGACGCTGGGTACGGATGCGCCCTTTGCTGCGGCCGAGCCGCATTGCGCTCGGCTTGGCGCATCTGCCCTGGCTTGCGCTACTGGCGTGGCTGACAAGCCTGTCCTGGTTTCTCACCGACGACGCATTCATAAGCTTCCGCTATGTCCGCAATCTGCTGAACGGACACGGACTCGTGTTCAATGTAGGCGAGCGCGTAGAAGGCTACTCCAACTTTCTCTGGATAATGGAGCTCGCCGCCGTATGGGGAGCGCTAGGCATACGCCCCGAACACGCCGCCCCGTGGCTATCGGTACTGTTCACCGCGGGGACGCTTGCGCTAATGCTGTGGTGGATCGCGCGCCTGCCGCGCTTGCGGATGCGCGGGCTAGTATCGTGGATGGCATTGGCGCTTGTGTGCAGCAGCGCCACTTTCGCCGTGTGGACCTTAGGCGGCGGCTTGGAAACGCGGCAGTTCACTTTCTTCGTAGTCGCAGCCGTAGTGTGCCTAAGCCTGTATCGCAATCGGCGCTGGGGCTTGCTTGCGGCGGCGCTAAGCCTCGCGCTCGCGTCGTTGACGCGCCCTGAGGGGCCGCTGATAGCGGCGTGCTGCTTCGCCTGGTTCGGGGCGCTGCAGCTTCTGGGCGCGCTGAACGCCTTGCGGCGCGCCTCCGAACCGCAAGGCGTCGGTATCGTAGAAGCAATAACTGCAATATCAAGACGCATCGACTGGCGCGAGACGATCTGCCTAATCGCGCCGTTTGCCGTAATAGTGGGGGCGCACTTCCTGTTTCGCTACGCCTACTACGGCGAATGGCTGCCGAACACCTACTACGCTAAGCATATACGCCCCTGGTACGAAGCGGGCTTCAAGTATCTGTGGGCTGCGGCGCTGGAAACAGGACTGTATATGCTGCTCCCATTGGCGTGGTATGCGATGCGGCAGCGCTGGCGGGACGCGCGCGACGGCACTTATGCGCTGATACTGCTAATCGTGGCCGCGCATATGTTGTTTCTGGCGCGCCTCGGCGGCGACCTCTACGAGTTCCGGCCTATGGACTTCTATTGGCCGCTGCTTGCCGTTCCCGCAGCCGAAGGCATAGCGCGCCTGGGCGCATGGATCGCCGATAAACTGCGCCAGGCGCGAACAACTATACATGGGGGACAACTTCGCTTCTCGGCAGGCTCAACACAGGCGCATTCGGCAAGCCCGATATGGGCAAGTCTTCTATGTACGTTGCTGCTATTCGTTCCCGCATTGTTTTACGCAAACGCCATTCAGTGGACGATTTTGTTTGAAGTCGAAAAGATTGACAAATATGTTTGGGCAACTCATATAGAACTGGACGAACAGAACGCCGGCTGGCTGCTGGCGGCGCCGGGGATGAAGGCGCTGACCGCCGTATCCAACGATCTGCGCGGCGGCATCATACGCCAATTCATAGGGGAGCGCTTCGCAGAGCATCGCGAGTTTACGAATTGGATGATTCGGCAATATCAGCCTTATGAGAATATGGAACGCGGAATAATCCCTGAAGATGCGGTTATGCCTGGTTACTCAATCGGCGTCCTGTTCTACTATCTTCCGGAATTAACGGCCATCGATATGCATGGCTTGATCGACATTACCGTGGCGCGCACTCCACCTAAGCACAAATCCAATAGCAAGCGTAAAATAGCGCATGACCGCTTGCCGCCGCCCGGCTACTTACAAGAGAGAGGCGTCAACATACTTATTCATGGCGCGGAACGCACTGCAGAGCAAGCACTCGCCATAGCGCGATACGCCGTACAGGTAGGACCGAACTTGTGGATGCCTTTCGATTCCCACGACGCTCAATGGGCATTCAGCCGCTTTTCGGGGCGAACCATCTACTCCAATGAACTTGGGTTAGCTGAAACGCATCCAACTACCCCGTCCTACAACCGGTTTCTTCATCCGGGCGGCAGTCTGACATTTGAGAGATTTATCGGCGACTTTGAGAGCGGCATGAACGGATGGCGCATAGAAGGCGATGCGGTTACAAATCACGCCGACTTTGACATATACTATCTGCAAAGTTCTGTTAGCGGCAATATCGGCCCGGGCTTCTTGACTAGCTACCACCCTTTTGACGGAGATATTCCGACCGGCAGCGCCACCTCGCCCGAGTTCGTTGTGGAGTCTGATCGGTATCTGACATTCCTAATCGCCGGCGGGAGAGGCAACGGCGTAGGCGTGAGGCTTCTGATCGACGGCGAGGAAGCGGCGGTCTGGCGAGGGCAGAACACGGAGCGGTTCAGGACGGTCATCTATCCGCTTGCAAAGCACGCAGGCAAGACACTGCAGCTCCAACTCTTCGACAACGCATCCGGCGCTTGGGGGCATATTATGCTCGATCACATTGTTATCCTACGATAGTCCGAGAGCCTACTGATGCCACGTCTGCGCCGCGTATTCAACATTGCCTATCCTGTCCATAAACGCGCAGCCGCGCGCAACCCCGCTAACACATCACAACAGAGTTCGCGCAGCCAGGCGTTATGCTAAGTGGCGCGAACAAATTCTGCTGTAGATCTATCCTATGAGATGCAAACTCATAGAACAACATCGAATATGAGTATTAGAATCTGGGAACGGATACGCTCTTTGTTGCGGCCTAGCTACATTGCGCTCGGATTGGCGCATCTGCCGTGGCTTGCGCTGCTGGCGTGGCTGACAAGCGTATCCTGGTTTCTCACCGACGACGCCTTCATCAGCTTCCGCTATGTCCGCAACCTGCTGAACGGACACGGCCTCGTGTTCAACGTAGGCGAGCGCGTAGAGGGCTACTCCAATTTCCTCTGGGCGCTGGAACTTGCCGCCATATGGCGCGTGTTAGGCATACCTCCCGAACACGCCGCCCCGTGGCTGTCGGTACTGTTCACCGCGCTAACTCTTGCGCTGATGCTGTGGTGGATAGCGCACCTGCCTGGTTTGCGCATGCGCGGACTTATATCATGGATGGCGTTGGCGCTTGTATGCGGCAGCGCCGCCTTCGCCGTGTGGACCTCGGGCGGCGGCTTCGAAACCCGTCAGTTCACTTTCTTCATAGTCCTAGCCGTGGTATGCCTAAGCCTGTATCGCAATCGGAGATGGGGCTTGCTCGCGGCGTCGCTGAGTCTCGCGCTCGCGTCGTTGACGCGCCCGGAAGGTCCATTGATAGCGGCGTGCTGCTTCGCGTGGTTCGGGGCGTTGCAGTTTCTCGATGCGCTGAACGGCTTGCGGCGCGGCCACGAACCGCAAACCGTTAGCCTCAAGACCGCAATAGCAAAGCGCATAGACTGGCGCGGACTGCTCTGCCTAATCGCGCCGTTTGCCGTAATAGTGGGGGCGCACTTTCTATTTCGCTACGCCTACTACGGCGAATGGCTGCCCAACACATACTACGCCAAGCACGTCCGCCCGTGGTATGAGGCGGGCTTCAAGTATCTATGGGCGGCGGCGCTAGAGACTGGGCTGTATATGCTGCTCCCATTGGCGTGGTGCGCTATGAAAGCGCGCTGGCGAGGTTGGCGGGACGCATCCGACGGCGGCTACGCTCTGATAATGTTAATCGTGGCGGCGCATATGCTGTATCTGGCGCGCCTCGGCGGCGACCTCTACGAATTCCGCCCTATGGACTTCTATTGGCCGATGCTTGCAGTTCCCGCAGCCGAAGGCATAGCGCGCCTGGGCGCATGGATCGCCGATAATCTGCGCCATACGCGAACAAACATACGGGAGGGGGTATTTCGGATTCGCCTTTCGCCAGACTCAGCACAGGCGCATTCGGCAAGCCCGATGTGGGCGAGTCTATGCGCGTCGCTGCTGTTGTTCGTTCCCGCATTGTTTTACGCAAACGCTATGCAGGGAGCGTTGCTGTTTAAGGATAGCGTTGGCGCCATAGAACTGGACGAGCAGAACGCCGGCTGGCTGCTGGCGGCGCCGGGGATGAAGGCGCTGACCGCCGTATCCAACGATCTGCGGGACGCCCTTGACCGCCAATCCGTAGGGGTGCGCTTCGCAGAGCATCGCGGGTTTACTGATATGCGGATTCGGCAATATCAGCCTTATGAGAATATGGAACGCGGAATAATCCCTGACGATGCGGTTATGCTTAATTACTCAATCGGCGTCCTGTTCTATTATCTTCCGGAATTAACGGCCATTGATATGTCTGGCTTGACCGACATTACCGTGGCGCGCACTCCACTTAGGCACAAATCCAACAGCAAGCGCCAATTAGCGCATGACCGCCTGCCGTCGCCCGGTTACTTAGAAGAGAGAGGCTTCAACATAGATATTCACGGCGCGGAGCGCACTGCAGAGCAAGCGCTCGCCATCGCGCAGTACGCCGTACAGGTAGCCCCGAACTTGTGGATGCCTTTCGATTCCCACGACGCTCAATGGGCATTCAGCCGCTTTTCGGGACAAACCATTTACTCCAATGAACTTGGGTTAGCTGAAACGCATCCAACTACCCCGTCCTACAACCGGTTTCTTCATCCGGGCGGCAGTCTGACCTTTGAGAGGTTTATCGGCAACTTTGAGAGCGACGACCGGAACGAATGGCGCATAGAAGGCGATGCGGTTACAAATCACGCCGACTTTGACATATACTATCTGCAAAGTTCTGTTAGCGGCAATATCGGCCCGGGCTTCTTGACTAGCTACCACCCTTTTGACGGAGATATTCCGACCGGCAGCGCCACCTCGCCCGAGTTCGTTGTGGAGTCTGATCGGTATCTGACATTCCTAATCGCCGGCGGGAAGGGAGACGGCGTTGGCGTGCGGCTTCTAGTCGACGGCGCTGAAGTGGCAGTCTGGCGCGGGCAGAACACGGAGCGGTTCAGAACGGTCATCCATCCGCTTGCAAATTTCGCAGGCAAGACACTGCAACTCCAACTCTTCGACAACGAAACAGGCGCTTGGGGGCATATTATGCTCGACCACATTGTTATCCTGCGATAATCCCAAGAGCCTGCCGATAGCGCGATAGCGCAGATACGCCGCGTCTTCGTTATGACAACATCGGATACGAATACTAGAGTCTGGGAACGAATACGCTCTTTGCTGCAACCGAGCCGCATTGCGCTCGGTGCCGCGCATCTGCCGTGGCTTGCGCTGCTGGCGTGGATGACAAGCGTATCCTGGTTTCTGACCGACGACGCATTCATCAGCTTCCGCTATGTCCGCAACCTGCTGAACGGACACGGACTCGTGTTCAACGTGGGCGAGCGCGTAGAGGGCTACTCCAACTTCCTCTGGGTGCTGGAGCTCGCCGCCATATGGAGCGTCTTGGGCATACACCCCGAACACGCCGCCCCGTGGCTGTCCGTGCTGTTCACTGCGGGGACACTCGCGCTGATGCTGTGGTGGATCGCGCGCCTGCCTCGCTTGCGGATGCGCGGGCTAGTATCGTGGATGGCGTTTGCGCTTGTCTGCGGCAGCGCCGCCTTCGCAGTGTGGACATCAGGCGGCGGCTTCGAAACTCGCCAGTTCACTTTCTTCGTAATCGCAGCCGTAGTCTGCCTGATCCTATATCGCAATCGGTGCTGGGGCTTGCTTGCGGCGTCTGTGAGCCTCGCGCTCGCATCGTTGACTCGCCCTGAGGGTCCGCTGATAGCGGCGTGCTGCTTCGCGTGGTTCGGAGCGTTGCAGCTCCCGGCGGCGCTGAACGCCTTGCGGCGCGCCTCTGAACCGCAAGACATCAGCGTCAAAACCGCAATCGACGCAACGGCAAGGCGCATAGACTGGCGCGGCCTGCTCTGCCTAATCGCGCCGTTTGCGCTGATAGTGGGAGCGCACTTTCTATTTCGCTACGCCTACTACGGCGAATGGCTGCCGAACACCTACTACGCCAAGCATATACGCCCCTGGTACGAAGCGGGCTTCAAGTATCTGTGGGCTGCGGCGCTGGAAACTGGGCTGTATCTGCTGCTGCCATTGGCGTGGTGCGCTATGAAAGCGCGCTGGCGGGACGCGCGCGACGGCGCATACGCCCTGATACTGCTAATCGTGGCGGCGCATATGCTGTATCTGGCGCGCCTCGGCGGCGATCTCTACGAGTTTCGCCCTATGGACTTCTATTGGCCGCTGCTTGCAGTTCCCGCAGCCGAAGGCATAGCGCGCTTGGGCGCATGGATCGCCGATAATCTGAGTCATATGCGAACAAACATGCGGGAGGGGGGGGTATTTCGGATTCACCTTTCGCCAGACTCAGCGCAGGCGCATTCGGCAAACCCGATATGGGCGAATCTATGCGCGTTGTTGCTGTTCGTTCCCGTGTTGTTTTACGCAAACGCTATGCAGGGGGCGTTGCTGTTTGATGATAGCATTGGCGATGTAGAACTGGACGAACAGAACGCAGGCTGGCTGCTGGCGGCGCCGGGGATGAAGGCGCTAACCGCCGTATCCAACGATCTGCGGGACGACCTTAAGCGCCAAGCCGTAAGAGGGCGCTTCACGGGGCATAGAGAGTTTGCGGATTCGCGGATTCGGCAATATCAGCCTTATGAAAATATGGAACGCGGAATAATCCCTGAAGATGCGGTTATGCCTGATTACTTAGTCGGCATCCTGTTCTATTATCTTCCGGAATTAACAGCCATCGATATGCATGGCTTGACCGACGCTACCGTGGCGCGCACTCCAATTAGGCACAAATCTAACAGAAGACGCCAATTAGCGCATGACCGCTTGCCGCCACCAGGCTACTTACAAGAGAGAGGCGCCAACATAATTGTTCACGGCGCGGAGCGCACTGCAGAGCAAGCGCTCGCCATCGCGCAATACGCCGTACAGGTAGCCCCGAACTTGTGGATGCCCTTCGATGCCTCAAACCCTCAATGGGCGATCAGCCGCTTTTCAGAGCAAACCTTTCGAACAAACTACAATTTTGTGAAAACGCACCCAACCGCTTTGTCCGACAACCAGATTATTCATCCGGACGGCAGCGTGTCCTTTGGCAAGAGGTTTATCGGCGACTTTGAGAGCGGCATGAACGAATGGCGCATAGAAGGCGATGCGGTTACAAATCACGCCCACTTTGAGATATACCTAGCGCAACGGTTTATTATCGGCAACGTCGGCCCCGGCTTCCTGACCAGCTTCCACCCTACCGACGGAGATATTCCGATGGGCAGCGCGATCTCGCCTAAGTTCGTTGCAGAGGCTGACGAATATCTGGCATTCCTAATCGCCGGCGGGGAGGGGGACGGCGTAGGCGCGAGGCTTCTAGTCGACGGCGCTGAAGTGGCAGTCTGGCGAGGACGGAACACGGAGTATTTCAGGACGGTCATCTATCCGATTGCAGAACACGCAGGCAAGACGCTGCAACTCCAACTCTTCGACAACGAATCCGGCTATTGGGGGCACATCATGCTCGACCACGTTCTTATCATGGAATGATCCCAAGAGCCTGCCGACAACGCAGATACGCCGCGCATCCTGCCTTATCAGCGTAAATACGCCCGCTTGGGATGGTCTCTTGCGATAAACTGCCAGCCTACTCCACCACAAGCACGAGCTTGCCGAAGAAGTTCAGCGCTTCCATATCGGCGTGCGCTTGGGCGGCGTCCTCAAGCGCGTATTCGCGGTGTATCACGCCGCGTATAACGCCTCTGCCCGCCAGCTCTACTATCTGCCGCAGGTCGTCTTTGCGCCCCATGAACACGCCGAATACGGTATGGTAGCGCAGGAACATAAGCCCCATCTGCAAGTCCGCTCTATACCCGCTTGTTACGCCGCATATGCCGTAGCGCCCGCCCATGGCAAGCGATGCTATCGCGGCCGGGTAAAAGTCAGCGCCCACATGGTCCAGCACCACCTCAACGCCCCGTCCGTCCGTGAGTTGCTTCACGCGCTCCCGCACATCCTCCGTCGTGTAGTTGATTACCGCGTCAGCGCCCAGATCCCTAGCCTTCTGCGCCTTATCCGCGCTGCTGGTAGTGGTGATGACCCTAGCGCCGATGACGTTCTTGGCGACCTGTATGCCCGCCGTTCCCACGCCGCTCGACGCCGATGGGATTAGCAGCGTTTCCCACGCCCGCAGCTTCGCCCTGCGCATCAGTATCGTCCAGCACGGCAGGAACACCGTGGGCAGCGACGCCGCCTGCTCATAAGACAGCGCGTCCGGCATCACAACCGCATTGGCGGCCGGAACGCTCACATACTCCGCATAGCCGCCGCTGAGTGTAGCTCCGAGCATCCCCGCGCTGACGCAAAGCTCCTCTTCGCCGCCAAGACAGAAGCGGCACTGATTGCATGTAATGCGCGGATTGACCACAACCCTGTCCCCCGCCTTTATGCGCCTCACCTCGCTGCCCGTCTCAACTACATCGCCCGCCACATCGCCGCCGAGTACATGCGGCTGCCCGTTGAAGCGTATCCGTGTGCCGCGCGCGCCTGCCCGCGTATAGACGTCCAACCGATTTAGCGCGCACGCTCGCACACGGATCTTCACATCGTTCGGCCCAACCGACGGCTCCGGCAAATCGCCGCACTTCAACGCATCCGGCCCGCCGTGTTCGGTAATATAGACTGCTTTCATCTCGCATCTCCGTTTCGTTTGTTTCATCATATACATTGACGATACGCCCGATACCGCCGTTGAACGCCTGCAGAACAACATATCGCATGTATCGCCTTATACAGAACGGGCGTGCGTAATATATCGTCTCATATCTGATATTATACAATTAGCGGCGGCAAGCGAAACCCAAACCGCGCGAACATACGGAGGCGCTCAAATGACAGTCCGATATGACGAAGTTATGTCAGCCGAACAACGGGACAACGTCGTCAGCGCTCTTATCAGATCGCTGAACGACATCCCTAAAGACATCAACCAAAGGTTCAAAGGCGTGATGCAAAAGGGAAGGCCAATCCCCGGGTTCAACAAAGACCCTTTCAGAGCGCCGCCGCCTATTCTGAAGCAGAACATCGTCGAGCGCATGGAACACATGCCGGAGTTCGCGGCGATTGTAACCGACGTCTGGACATACGCGCAGCCTGAACTCCGCGATTTAGTGAGCGCTCACATCAAAGGCTTGGACATCCCTGACGCTGAGAGCGATCAAGTGGATCCCGACTTTTGGGAGCAACAGGCGGACGCATTCGCCGCCGAACACGCCGACTACGCCAAAGCCGACGTCCTGCTGATGATGGCCGTATGCTATACCGCCGGCCGGCTCCTGCCATCCGACGACGACAAGCCGCAGGCCGAACCCGACGAATTCGGGCGCATACAAAAGGCGCTGTCCGAACTTATCGCCCGCCTGAACGTCTTGCCCGCGGAAGCGCCGCAGTGGGATGAGGCGATCCCGCAGTTCCCGAATACGATAACGGATCTAATCGCCGCAAAGCAGGAAGAGCGCAGCCAAGCCGCCAACCTCGGCGCAGACCTAGAGGATATGAAGACCGCCTACGCCGCCGAGTTGGCGTTCTTCAGCCCGCAGGCGCGCGATTGGAATACCGCCAAAATCGCCACCAGCGCGCATATCAGCGAAACGGCGGGCATCATCGCATCGCTGACACCGCTGCTCGCCAAGTATCAGCCCATCAGCCAACCGGCGGACAGCATCGCCGAAGAGCGCATTCGCAGGGAAGAGCGCCACGAACTCGAAGACGCCATAGAGCCGCTCACAAGCCGCGTCAACCAAATTATGGAAGCGTCCCAATCGCCCGACGGCGCGGCGCTCGCATCCCAAGGCACCCCCGATGCCGCCGCGGCGCAGCCCGCACAAGACACACTCGCCGATATGCAAGCGCGGCTCGACGACCTATCGCAGGCAAACGAAGATGTGGCCGCGCGCCTCGACCACATATCGCAGACCAACGAAGACCTGAAGACGCAGATTGCCGACCTCACCCGAACTAATGAAGACTTGCAAGCCGACAATGTCCGGCTCCAAGGCGAAATCGACGGGTTGAACTCCGATAAGCAGGAACTCAACGACGAAATTTCCGAACTCAAAAGCAGCCTGCATATCAGCGAAACCGCCGCCACAAACTGGCGCAATCTCTACGATCTGCTGCTTGCGGAGCGCACAGACGAGTCTGCACCGGAAGCTATTCCCCTTGAGTTCGAAAGCATGGTGCAGGTGATTGAGCTCGCAAAAGAGCGCTACGCCGACAACCTGCATATCCGCCTCAATAAGAAGTCCGACATCACCGACTTCTACCGCAATCCTAAAGAGGTCTGGGACGCCCTGGACTGGCTCGCCACCACCTACTACAAGACGCAGACCGGCGC
This sequence comes from Dehalococcoidia bacterium, assembly GCA_965203895.1. GTDB lineage: Bacteria > Chloroflexota > Dehalococcoidia > Lucifugimonadales > JADFKI01 > Bin90. The sequence continues at coordinate 2,573,921 of CBDBDI010000003.1, forward strand.
AATCAGGGTGAAAGACCTGGACGTATCCCTGCGCCAGGTTTGCAGCGGCTGGTCATACGCATCCGACCAGACGGACATCACCGTCAACACATATCCGGAGTGGTACACCACCAGCGTGGACGGCGTCAGATACGCCCTGCGCAAGCACATCGGCAAGGGCAGAGTGCGAAGCGCCAACAATCTCATACGCATCGCGTTCGACTGGGACGACGAAACCAAGCGCGTCATCGTGGGCTACATCGGGCCCCACCAGCGCAACCGCAATTCGTGAACCGCGGCGCCGTCGTCAAGCCTACGGCAGCGCAGCGCGATAGATGGCGGTCATCGTAGTGCTATATCCACGCAAGCGGCATTGCAACAACCGCATCACCCGCGAAAGTTATACCTGAAGCGCCCTAAACGGCATCAACAAGCAGGAGGCGAAAATGGAGTTCGGATTCGGAGTGCCAAGCCGCGGCCCGTTGGCATCGCTAGACAACATCGTGTCCCTCGCGCAGCAGGGCGAGCGGATGGGCTTCGACATAGTCAGCGTCAGCGACCATATCGTAGTCCCCACAACCATCGATTCCATATACCCCTACAACGAAAGCGGCGAGTTCGTCAGCTCAGCGTCCGGCGAATACATGGAGCAGCTCGCCACCATAAGCTACCTAGCGGGCATCACATCCACCATCAAGCTGCTAACCTCCGTTATGGTGCTGCCCCACCGAAGCCCGGTGCTTGCCGCCAAGATACTCTCTACGATCGATGTGCTGTCGCGCGGGCGGCTCATAGTGGGCGTGGGCGTAGGCTGGATGCGCGAAGAGTTCGATGCGATAGGCGCGCCGCCATACGCAGAGCGCGGCGCAGTGGGCAACGAATACCTGCGCGCCTTCAAAGAACTTTGGACTAGCGATAACCCATCGTTTGAAGGCGAATACTGCAGCTTCTCAAACATCGCATTCGCGCCCAAGCCCGTGCAGCAGCCGCATCCGCCGCTATGGATTGGCGGCGAAAGCCCGCCCGCGCTGCGCCGCGCCGCCCAACTCGGCGACGCGTGGTATCCCATATGCAGCAACCCGCGCTTCCCCGTCGGCACATTCGCGCAACTCGGCGGCTACATGGGCCGCGTGCGCGCCAACGCCGAAGCCGCCGACAGAGATCCCGCGACGCTCGACTTCGCCTACAGCGTCAACTGGTACAACGATACGCAGGCGCAGCAAGGCGACGACGGCGATCGCCGACTGCTAACCGGCGATCCGCAGCAGGTAGCGGCCGATATACGGCGGCTCCAAGATATGGGCGTCAACCATCTGATGCTCAACTTCCCCGCCGATTCGCTGGACTCAACCCTGAAGGGAATGGACAGGTTCGCGAACAAGGTGAAGCCGCTGCTGTAAGCGCCGCTTGCCTAAACAACCCTAACCGATTATCGATTACAAGGAGACAACCGAATGCAATCCGATAGACTGGCGGAGCTGCCCGAAGACTGGGAGCGCCTGCTTGCCGTCGCCGCGCATCCCGACGACTTGGAGTACGGCGCTGCCAGCGCGATAGCCCGTTGGACGGCGCAAGGCAAGCAGGTCGTCTATCTGATGATTACGCGCGGCGAAGCGGGCATCGACTCTATGCCGCCGCAGGAAACGGGGGCGCTGCGCGAGCAGGAAGAGATAGCCAGCGCCGCCGTAGTGGGCGTGAGCGCCGTGGAGTTCCTCAGCCACATCGACGGCGTGATAGAGTACGGCTTGCCGCTGCGCCGCGACATAGCGCGCGCAATCCGCAAGCACCGCCCCGATGCGGTTCTCACCAACAACTTCGAGCTGCAGTGGAGCGGCGGCAACCTGAATATGGCGGATCACCGCGCCGTAGGCTTGGCGTCGCTGGACGCCGCGCGCGACGCCGGCAACCGCTGGATATTCCCCGAACTGCTGCAAGAGGGCTATGAGCCGTGGAACGGCGTGCGCTTCGTGATGACCGGCGGCGCCGCCAATTCCACGCACGCCGTCGACGTCACCGATTTTATAGACAAAGGCATCCAATCGCTAGAAAAGCACCGCGTCTATATCGACAACCTAGGCACGGACTTCGACCCCGATACATTCCTATCGTTCACCGCCGCAGCGATAGGCGAGCGCGCCGGCTGCGATTACGCCGTGGCGTTTGAGGTGTTCCAAATCTGAACGCCACAAGCGGGCTTGGCGTGCCCGATAGTCGACGCTGCAGCGCGCCTTATAGCGATTGACGCCGCCGCGTCTGCGTCTGATAGAATGGCGCTCGGCGCGAGTATATTGCGCCCTTGCCCGCCGCATTCGCGCAAGGAACGACTTTGGCACAAACCACTCTCAGAGCGCCGGCGTCAGCCGCCGCGCCCGCCGCACAGCGCGATCCCTTTGCCGCAAGACTGAGGCAGTCCCCCATCGGACAAGTGCTGACGCTGTCCGATTTTCGCTGGATCTGGCTGGGTTCGTTTGCGTCTTTCACCGCGATGAATATGCAGATGATAACCCAAAGCTGGCTTGTGCTGCGCTTGGAAGACGGCTCGCCCTCTGCGCTCACTTGGGCTATGGTGTCATTCGCCGCTCCGATGGCGCTGGTATCGCTGCTGGGCGGCGCGCTCTCCGACCGCGTCCCTAAAAAGCATCTCATCATAGCCAGTCAGCTGGGCAACGCCGCGCTGACTTTCGTAGTGGGCATGCTGGACGCAAGCGGCATAATCTGGCTTGGCGGCGTGATGATACTGGGCGTGCTGAACGGCTCTATGTTCGCCATAAATATGCCCAGCCGCCAGTCGATAATATCCGAGATTGTGCCGCGCGACCGCGTAATGAACGCCGTGGCGCTCAACAACGCATCTATGAATGTAACGCGCGCTTTCGGCCCCGCCCTCGCCGGCATACTTATCGCCTATCTCAGCACCGCCGTTGTGTTCTACATCGTAGCGGCGGTGTATGTGTTCTCCGCGCTGTCCGTTGTGCGCCTGAAGTCGACCGTGGTCGCGCCCGCCGACGCGCGCAAGAGCGTCTTGGGCGACATCAAAGAGGGAATGCGTTACGCGCTCGGCGATCCCACGCTGCGCGGGCTTATCATTATGGCGTTCATACCCGCCGCATTCGGCTACACGCTCTTTGCGCTTATGCCGGCGTGGGCAAGCGAAACGCTGCTCGTAACCTCATTCGAGCTAGGTTACCTAATGGCGGTGATGGGCATCAGCGCGCTGGTAGGCACGATAGGGCTTGCGTCAATGCGAAACCTCAACGGGCGGGGAATGATACTGCTGGTCATAAGCAGCATTTGGGGGCTAACCGTCGTCGGGTTGGCGTTCTCGATGGAGTTCTTCACGGCGGTATTCTTCCTGCTTGCCTATGGGTTGCTTAGCTCGCTGTACATGTCGCTGAATATGACGTTGTCGCAGATATACGCCGAGCCGGAGAAGCGCGGGCGCGTGATGAGCCTGTTCATGATGACATTCGGGCTTATGCCGCTGGGCGCAATCCCGTTTGGCGAGGCGGCGGAGGTCATCGGCACGGCGCAAGCGCTCAGTTTCAGCGGCATAGTGCTGACCGCGCTGACGCTCATATTCGCGGTGGCATATCCGCACTTCCGCCGAATCCAGTAGCCGCAAGCGCCGCCCGCCAATGCAACCGCCCATCATCGACTTTCACACGCACATATTCCCGCCGTCCGCGCGAAACCGGCGTGAGCGTTGGCTACGGCGGGACGCCACATTCGGCGCGCTCTATGCCGACGAGCGGGCGCATACGGCATCCGCCGAAGACCTGATTGCCGCAATGGACGCCGACGGCGTGGATGTAGCCGTGGCGATGGGATTGGGTTGGACGGACTACGGATTGGCGCGCGAGGCAAACGACTACATCATCGATGCGACGCGGCGTTGGCCCGGCCGCATCGTGGGCTTTGCGGGCGTCAACCCCGCTTGGGGCATCCGCGCAGTACGCGAAGCCGAGCGCTGCGCCGACGCCGGCTTGCGGGGCATCGGCGAACTGCACCCCGACTATCAGGGCTACGACCTAGCAGACAAGCGCGCTATGACGCCGCTAATGGACACGGCGCAACAACGCAACCTCATCGTAACAACCCACGCCTCGGAGCCTGTGGGGCATCGGTACACGGGCAAGGGCAGCATAACGCCGCAGGCCTTGATGCGCTTCATAAGCGCCTTCCCCGCGGCTACGATTGTGTGCGCCCACTGGGGCGGCGGGCTGCCGTTCTACGCGCTAATGCCGGAGGTAGCGGCGGCGCTTGGCAATGTATATTTCGACACCGCCGCATCGCCGTTCCTGTACACGCCGGCGGTGTTCGATGCGGCAACGGGGCTTGTGGGCGCCAACAAGATCCTATTGGGCAGCGATTACGCTCTGCTGCGTCCGCGATGGCTGACAGCGCAGATTCGATCGTCGAGGCTATCGGCGTCGCAGCAAGCCGCCGTGATGGGCGGCAACGCCGCGCGCCTGCTGGGAATAGAAACCGATTCTGCTACAGAAACCGCTCTATGAGCGCCATCGCAGCCACAATCGCGCCCACTGCGCCAATCAGCCGCCAAGTCAGGCGCGTTTCCATTTGCGCCAAGTCCGCCTTTGTCGCAAGGTGTTCGTATGCGCCTTCCAAGCGGGATATGCGGTCTGTGTCCGTATTCGTATCGCTAAGCGTCGCCATTATGCAAACTCCCTAAGTTCGCTAAACATATATGTCTGACATTGCTGATTGTATCCAACGGGGTTGGCAAGGGCAATTCGATAGTCACATCAGTTCTGGGTATTCTCACTCTGAAGTGATATTGTTCAGATTAGGCACGAACATCAGCGCAAGCAGATTCACCAACATATCCACGCTCTTAGCGCATCCCTTCGTCCGCCTCACCAGTCCGTTCAAGCTACCGCGTAGCATTGAAGTAGCCCTTTCGTTTCAGTTCACAACACCGTACTTCCCTACCACATGTTTTGTTATGCGGCAGCCATTTATACACCCTGTAACCACCCACATCTCGTATCGCTCCGCCTCCGGCAGCGGCTTGTTCTTGATATGTTCCGGTAAGCCCTTTCCACACAACCCGCCAGCTTGATCAGATACTCTGCCCACTCAGTAGTTCATGCCCAAGAGGTTCTGTGCGCTATCAGTTTCTGATTCATGCCATTCCTACCATATCTTCGAAGCCGCCGCATCGCATCGTTATTACGTTATACAATTTGTCGTCGTCTTTACAATTGCAACACAAACGCACAGGGCTTTCACCGCAAACTGCCGATATTCGCAAAATTGAGCGCAATTAAGTTATAACCAACGAAGTATCTACTAATACAAGGGTTCGTAGAAGGTTTAGAATTGATAAGCGCCCGCCTCCCTCGTCTTAAAAGTGTTATCATATCCAAGCGCTTATGTGGCGCAACCGACGCACCGCAATGCGCCAATCAACGAATTTCCCATCCATACCCAAGCGCTCACACGCCGCAACTTACACAGGGAAATGCGGTTATACCGCGCAACCCCGCCTGCAACCAACTCTGCGAAACCCAAGCCTTTCACCGCCAACCCAAGCTTATGCCCGCCCTTACCGCATCCCAACTCAGCCTGTTCTACGGTGAAGTGGAGATTTTCGCCGACGTCGGCTTTCAGCTGGACGACGGCGCCCGCATCGGCATCGTCGGCCCCAACGGCGGCGGCAAGACATCGCTCATACGCATCCTGGCGGGCGAGCTCGAACCCAACGCCGGCAGCGCGGTATGGCGGCGCGGTCTGCGGCGCGGCTATGTGCCGCAGACGCCGGCGCGGACCGCCCACGGAACATTGCGCGACGAAGTGATGCTTGCGTTCACGCGCTTGCGCCAAATCGAGGACGAACTCGCCGCAAGCGCCCTGGACATTCAGGTAACGGACACCGACGCCCGCCGCCGTTCCGAGCGCCGCTACGATGCGCTGCTGCGCGAATACGAAGCGCTGGGCGGCTACGACTACATGCACCGCTTAGAGCGCGTGCTCGACGGCGTGGCGCTTTCGCCGCAAACCCTGGACACGCCCGCAAGCGCGGCAAGCGGCGGCGAGCGAACCCGCGCCGCCCTCGCCCGCGCGCTGCTGTCCGAACCCGATTTTCTGATTTTGGACGAACCGACCAACTACCTCGATTTCAGAGGCTTGGACTGGCTGGAGACCTTCCTGTCGCGCTTTGCGGGCGGCTTTATCGTGGTATCGCACGACCGCTATTTCCTGGACAAGGTAGCCGAGCGCATCCTGGAAATGGACAACGGACGCTTGCAGGCATTCCCCGGCAACTACTCCAAATACCGCGCGCTGAAAGACGAGGCGCTGCGCCGCCAGCAGATTGAGTATGAGCGCCAGCAAGAGTACATTGAGCGCGAAGAGGCGTTCATCCGCCGATACCGCGCCGGACAGCGCGCGCGAGAAGCCCGCGGACGCGCAACCCGCTTGGAACGCCTGCAGCGCATCCCCAAACCCCAATCCAACGCCAGCATCCACTTGCAGAGCGTATCCGCCAACCGCACCGGACACATCGCTCTCAGAACATCCAAACTCAGCGTAGGCTACCGCGAAAACGGATATGATATGCCTCTGCTGCGCGTGGCGGACGCGGAGCTTGAGCGCGGCTCCCGCACCGCCGTCGTGGGCAGCAACGGCGTGGGCAAAAGCACATTGATAGAGACGCTGCTAGGGTTAGCGCCCCCAATCTCCGGCATCGCGCGGCTCGGACACAATGTAGAGCCGGGCTACTATTCGCAGGGCAGCGGCGATTTGCCGGAGCGCTCATCCGTCATAGACGCGCTGCTTGACGCCCGCAACCTACGCCTGCCCGACGCGCGCAACTATCTGGCGCGCTTCCTGTTCCGCGGGGACGACGTCTTCAAGCCCGTGGCGGCACTGAGCGGCGGCGAGCGCAGCCGGCTTGCGCTTGCCCGCCTGCTTATCGCCGCGCCCAATATGCTTGTGCTTGACGAACCCACCACCCACCTTGACATACCCAGCCGCGAGGCGCTGGAACAGGCGCTGCAATCCTACAACGGCACGCTGCTGTTCGTGTCCCACGACCGCCGCCTCATCTCATCGCTGGCAACCCAACTTTGGGTAGCCGAAGACAGCGCGGTCAGTATGTTCAAGGGCGGATTCGAAGACTGGATAAGCGGCAGGCAGCCCCAAAGCGCAGACGCCGCCGCGCAATCGCAAGCGCCCAAGCCGCGCAATCCCGCCGCAAGACGCCGCGCCGCCGCTGCCGCCCGCCAAAAGGCAAAGCGCGACGCCCCGCCCGACTACGAAGGCATCATCACCGGATTGGAAACGCAACTGGCGCAGATTGACGCCGCGCTCCGGACGGCGACGGAGCGCCAAAGCGTCGCCGACATCGCGCGCCTTGGCGAAGAGTACGCCGCCACGCAAGCGCTACTAGAGCGCACATGGAGCGAATGGAGCGAGCGCTCTTGACGACGCATGGACAGACGCTTTGCGCCGCAGCGCCTTTGCGCTAAAAATTCGCGGCTAACGGGCAAGCGTCCCGTATTCCCGCAGCGCCTTTTCGTAGGCGTCGGGCGTGTTCAGGTCAAGCCGTATCATCGGATCGTCGATCGGATGCTCATACACGCTGTCCCGATGGCGCTGAAACACCTCGCGGATGCCCTGCTTGCGCTCGCTTATGCGCGCCAGTTCGTCCCGCAGCGTCGCCGCGAATATCAGCGGATGCCCGCCGTGTCCCCGATAGCGCGGCGATGTTATCAGCGCCCCGCCCGCATAGTGCGCCGTTATCACCGCCGATACGATTGCCGCCGCGCGCGGCTGGTCAACCGCAAGCAGCATTATCGCATCCGCGTCGGCGCTCACGGCGCGCAGTCCCGCCTTGATGGACGTCGTCTTGCCCTCGCGATAATCGGCGTTGAGAACGCAGCGCGCGCCCATTCCCGCCGCTTTCGGCGCGACGGCGTCCGCCTTATGTCCGACTACCGCCACGATTTCGGCAGCCCCGCCGTCCGTCAGCGCGCCTATCTGATGCTCTATGAGCGTAACGCCGCGCCACGCCAACAGCGGCTTGGGACGCCCCATTCGCTTGGACTCGCCCGCCGCCGTGAGTATCGCCGAAACGCCCGCCATAGGCTAGTCCGCCACCGCCGCGGCGGCGCTATGCTTATCCTCTATGCGCTCCATAAGCCGCCCTTCCAGCTTCATCACGCTGCCGCTGCCGCCAAGCCGAAACATCAAAATCTCGGACATAATGCTGACCGCGATCTCTTCGGGCGTGCGCGCGCCGATGTCCAAGCCGATGGGCGCGCGCAGTTCGCGGATGCGCTGGTTGGATATGCCCATTCGCATCAGATCTTCGTAGATGAGAATTATCTTGCGCTTGCTGCCCAGCAGTCCCACATACTTCGCCGATGTGCGCGCCGCCGCCGCAAGCGCCACATTGTCATAGCGATGCCCGCGCGTCGCCACCACGATGAACGTGTTCGGATTGATGGGCAGTTCGTCAAGCGCGTCTTCCGGCTTCTTGGCGACGATGATGTCCGCTTCCGGAAAGCGGTCAGCGTTGGCGAACTCTTGGCGGTCGTCGGTTACGAACACCCGAAAGCCCAGCGTCTTCGCCAGCGGCGCAATTGACTTGGACACATGCCCGCCGCCGCACAAAACCAGTTGGGGCGGCGTGGTGTATGCTTCGACAAAGTACTCTGCGCCGCTGCCGGTTACAACATACTTGTTCTTGCCGTGAACCATCAGCTCAAACGCCTCTTTGACCGCGCTTGCGTCCAGCGCCGCGCTGCCCAGCGTCCCCACCGTGGAGCCGTCCTCGCGTATGAAAAGCTTAGCGCCAATCGTAGCCGTTGCGCCGCTGCCGCCGCGTATAAGGCTTGCCAGCGCCACCGGAGCGCCGCCGGTGTAGGCATCCTCGATCTCTTTGGCGAAATCAAGATACTCGCCCGGCTGATACACCGGATCTATGAGAAAGAACATCGTGCCGCCGCACACCAGCCCATCCTCTGCCGCCAGATCTTCGTTGAGTTGATACTCGCGGTATTCGGCCGGCCCCCCGCGCTTGAGCAACTCGCTCGCCGCGAACCAGATGTCCCCCTCTACGCAGCCGCCGCCCAGCGTCCCCACGCCGCTGCCGTCGCTGCGAACCAGAAGCTTGGAGCCGGACTTCTGCGGCGTCGACCCCTTCGTGCCAATCACCGTAGCCACCACCACCGGCGCTTCGCCCTCCAGCTGCCTAACCGCTTCATTAAAGACTACTTGCATTCAAGCGCCCCCTTTGCCTTGCTGCAGAAGTTTCGCAGCAATTCGTGATTTCGTAGATTAGTAGCAATGATATGCGCCGAGAATCGGATGATTGGCGGATATGGCGCCCCCCTCTATATTCAGTGTAACCCATCCCCCACTCAGCGGTAAAGCAACCCGCACACCGCCGTTGCGATGTGTGATAAGATTGGACGGACATTTTGAGCGGCTTTGCCGTAACGCATGGGAGGCGCTTATCCTATGAAAGTGTACATTGGAACGCCCAGAGGCTTTTGCGCGGGCGTAGTGCGCGCGATAGACCTGGTGGAAATAGCGCTGGAACGGTTCGGCGCGCCCGTCTATGTGAAGCATCAGATCGTTCACAATTCGTATGTGGTCAACTCCCTAGAATCCAAGGGCGCCGTTACCGTCGAGGATGTGGACGATATACCCGAAGGCGCCAATGTGGTCTTTTCGGCGCACGGCTCGCCGCCGGACGATTTCGCCAAGGCGCAGCGCCGCAATCTGAATGTGATCGACGCCACATGCCCCCTGGTCACCAAGGTTCACAACGAAGCCATCAGATATGACCGCGAAGACAGGCGCATCATCCTGGTCGGACATCGCGGACACCAAGAGGTGAAGGGGACGATGGGGCAGACCGATATGTATCTTGTGGATGACCGGGAAGTCAACGGCGATAATGCGCTGCATCTGCCGGATTGGGACGACGCAACGCCCATTGCGGTGCTGACGCAGACCACGCTGTCCGAAGACGACACCGAGCGCTCCATCGCCGACATCCAGGACAGGTTCTCCAATGTCATAGTCCGAAACGACCTATGCTACGCCACCACGAACCGACAGGCGGCGGTCAAGGATCTGACGCAGGTCTCGGATGTGGTGTTCGTGATAGGGGCGGACAATAGCTCCAACTGCAACCGATTGCGCGAAGTGGCGGAAGCGCGCGGCGTGCCGGCCTATCTCATCAACGGCGCAGACGAACTTCGATCGGAATGGCTCGACGGCGTAGAGAGCGTGGGCATCACCTCCGGGGCGTCCACCCCCGAAGAGTTGGTGCAAGCCGTCATTCGGGCGCTTGAGCCGGATGAGGTCATCGAAGTGAAGGGCGCTGACGAAGACATAACATTCGTGCTGCCCCGCGAACTTAGGTAGCCGAATAACCGCGCGCGGCGTCATAAGCGCAGCGGCGCGCGAGTTGCGGCGTATGAGCGGCGGCGTCAAATAGTTAAGTCATAGCGCATCAGCAGAACATCAACGAAACATCGTCGGGGAATCAATGGAAATCCGAATAGCAAGTCTGTATGAGGGCGCTCGCAATGCGCGCGGCGTTGTGGTGATAATCGATGTGTTTCGCGCGTTCACCACGGCGGCGGTGGCATTTCAGCGCGGCGCGGCGAAGATTGCGCTTGTGGCGGAAGTGGAAGAGGCGTTGGCGCTGAGAGCGCAGGGCGTCGGCGAAATCTGCATGGGCGAAGTGGACGGCATACGGCCGGACGGCTTCGACCTAGGCAATTCGCCGTATGAGATGGCGCAGGCGGACGTCGCCGGCAAGACGCTCATCCAATCCACGCGCGCAGGCACGGTGGGAATGAGCGCCGCCGTCAACGCCGATAGCATATACGCCGGATCGCTGGCAATCGCCAAAGCCACAACGGACGCAATCCTGCGAGAAGCCCCCGAACTGGTTACCATCGTGGCGATGGGCGCTGAAGCGCGCGTTCACGCCGACGAAGATGAGCAGTGCGCGCTGTATATGCGCAACCTGCTGCAAGGGCGGCAGCCCGACCGCGACGCAGTGCGCGCGCTGATATTGGCGGGCGCCGAAGCGCAAAAGTACGCCGATCCGCAACAGCCGCAGTTCCATCCGCAAGACCGGGATATGGCGCTGCGAATAGACAGCGTCCCGTTTGCCGTCAAAGTGGCGCGCGAAAACGGCTTGCTCATAGCGCGCCGCCACGATCCGCCGAGCGCATAACGGCGGGCATCGGCGCAGCCGAAACGCGCATTGAGCGCAGCACACGCATAACGCATACACAACATAAGGGGAATGAACTATATGGAGTATCGCTATCTGGGCAGGTCGGGACTGCAGGTGTCCGCCATAGGCTTGGGGACGAACAATTTCGGGGGCAGGCTGGACGCCGCCGCATCCGCCGTAGTAATCAATCATGCGCTCGATATGGGCATCAATATGATTGACACATCCAATAGTTACGGCGGCACATACTCGGAGGAATACATCGGGCGGGCGCTGAAAGGCAAGCGCCACCAAGCGGTTATCGCGACCAAGGTGTCTTCGCGAATGGCGGACGGGCCCAACAACGCCGGCAACTCCCGCAAGCACATCATGACCGAAGTCGAGAACAGCCTGCGCCGCCTGAACACCGACTACATAGACCTGTATCAGATACACTGGCAGGATGCCAATGTGCCGATAGAAGAGACGCTGCGCGCGCTTGACGATCTGGTTCGGCAGGGCAAGGCGCGCTATATCGGCTGCTCCAACTTTATGGCGTGGCAGGTGTGCGAAGCGGTGTGGACTTCGCGCTCCCTGGGCATCGCGGCGTTTGCCAGCGTGCAGCCCAAGTACAGCCTTATGGACAGGGCGATTGAAGCCGAACTCACGCCGTTCTGCCGCGAATACCGCATGGGCATTCTGCCGTACTTCCCGCTTGAGAACGGCTTTCTGACCGGCAAGTACAAGCGCGGCCAAGTTGCGCCTCAGGGGACGCGGCTTGCCGAAGGCGATAGGGGGATGTTCACGGACGCCAACTTCGACCTGCTTGAGGCGCTTGAGGCGTTCTGCGCCGAGCGCGGCCATAGCGTCCTTGAGCTTGCGTTTGCGTGGCTGCTCGCCAACCCCGACGTCAGCTCAGTAATCGCCGGCGCTACCAGGGCGGAGCAGGTCGTCGCCAACGCCAAGGCAGCGGCGTGGACGCTGACGGCGCAAGAGCTGGCAGAGGTGAATGCCATCATCGGCAAGTGAGCTTCAGATGCGGACGCCTCGGCGCACGATGACCGGCGATCCCTCTGCCAGGAACGCCGACGCCGGCGGGCCGCTTATCGCGGACGCGAATTCGCCGCCGTAGAGCCGCTCCACATCGCAGCGCAAGGCGGCGTTTTCGGCGCGCCAAATGCGCCAGCGCGGATGCTCCACTTCGTACTCCAGCGTGCCGCCGTCCCGTTGCGCGGCGTAGCCCCAGTAGTGTTCGGCTATGAACTCCTCCTCCGTGTTGTCCCTAAGCAACGACGGTTCGCCGACTACGCTAACTTGGATGCCGCTATCGGCCGGCGGCTTACCCCAGCGATAGCCCACGCTGTACGCCGCGCCCTCGCGCACTGCGCTGTGGCTCATCGGCATTGCGGCGTAGTTTTCGTTATAGACGGCGCGCGCCACAAGCGCAATCGCGCGCTTTGGCACAATCTCTTTGATGAACGCCACGCCGCGCCTCACTTCATCCCCGATGCGCCGCCGAACATAGAAGCGCAGGTTGACCTCCGCGAAATCGCGGTGAAACGGCACGGGAACGCCGTAAAGCCGCGTGTTCAGAAACATCAGCCCCACCACGCTGACATAATGCTTGCCGTTCCATGCGTCGAGCGTCGTGCCGGCGGGTATATGCGGCTCCAGCGCGGCGGGGTCGATCTCATAGTTGAGCATCGCAAGCCTGCGCCATTCGGTTGTCAAGAATATCGGCGGCTTGCGGCGGCGTGAAGGATGCGTGGGCTTCGAACGGCGCAGTCCCGCCAGTTTGCGCTTTTTCTGTATCAGGATAAACATTTGGCGCTCCGTCTATATCGGATTGGCGATGCGGGTTTATAATGCCACTGACAATAATACTGAGATCAGCGGTTGGGCGCAAAGCGATAGCGATATGGGCGATAGTATGGACGGGCGCAGGTTTCGGGGCGGCTACGATGCGGTGATAGTGGGCGCCGGGCCGAACGGGCTTGCGGCGGCGATAGCGCTGGCGCTCAGACGGCGGTCGACGCTCACGCTGGAGGCGGCGGACACGCCGGGCGGCGGCGCGCGCACAAGCGAACTCACACTGCCCGGCTTTCGGCACGACGTCTGTTCGGCGGCGCATCCGCTGGCGGTGGGATCGCCGTTCTTAAAGACGCTGCCGCTTGCGAACTACGGACTGGAGTGGGTTCACGCGCCCTATCCGGTGGCGCATCCGTTGGACGACGGCAGTGCCGTTCTGCTGCGCCGCTCTGTCAACGCCACCGCCGACGGCTTGGGCGTGGATGCCGCCGCCTATCGCAGGCTGATGATGCCGCTTGTGGCGGACTGGGACAAGATAGCGGCGGGCGCGCTGGGTCCGCTGCGCCTGCCGCGCAATCCGATGGCGATGGCGCGCTTCGGGATGCGGGCGCTGCGCTCGGCGCGCGGGCTTGCGGAGTCGGCGTTTCGCGGGGAACGCGCGCGGGCGCTGTTCGCCGGCACGGCGGCGCATGCCATCCTGCCGCTGGAGCAGACGGGTTCGGCGGCGGCGGGACTTGTGTTGCAGACGGCGGCGCACGCCGTAGGCTGGCCCATGCCCAAGGGCGGCGCGCAAAGCATCGCGGACGCTATGGCGGCGTTTCTGATGGCGCTGGGCGGCGAACTTGCCACAGGCGTTAGCGTGCAATCCGCCGACGACCTGCCGCCCGCGCGCGCTACGCTGCTGGATGCAAGCCCCCGCGCGCTTGCGGCGATAATGGGCGAGCGGCTGCCGTCGGAGTATCGGCGCAAACTGGAACGCTTTCGGCACGGGCCGGGCGTGTTCAAGCTCGACTGGGCGTTGGACGCGCCGATACCTTGGGCGGCGCGCGAGTGCGCCTATGCCGGGACACTGCATCTGGGCGGCGGCTTGGACGAAATCGCAGACGCGGAAGCGGCGGTTTGGCGGGGCGAGCATCCGGACAAGCCATTCGTGTTGTTGACGCAGCCGAGCTTGTTTGACGCAACGCGCGCGCCGCGCGGCAAGCATACCGCTTGGGCGTACTGCCACGTGCCGGCTTATTCGTACGTCGATATGACCGATCGCATCGAGCGGCAGGTAGAGCGCTTCGCGCCCGGCTTTCGCCAGCGAATAATCGCAAGAAGCGCAATGTCCCCGCGCGCGCTGGAGGCGTACAACCCCAACTATGTGGGCGGCGACATCGGCGGCGGCGCAAACGATCTGCGCCAGCTTTTCGCGCGGCCGGCATTGCGCCTCAACCCGTACGCCACGCCGTTGAAGGGCGTGTACATCTGCTCGGCGTCCACGCCGCCGGGCGCGGGCGTGCATGGGATGTGCGGCTACTATGCGGCGCAAGCCTGTTTGCGGGGGCTTTGACGCAGGGGCGCAAGTGATAAGGCGGCCCCTGCGCCCTTGCATCGGGGTTTGACGCAAGGGCGCATAGGGGTTTGGGGCTTTGGGTTTGGCTTACGGCGCCGCCACTACGGCCCAAGTGAAGGACGTAGCGCGGCGCGTCCACGTGCCGTCGGCGGTTTCGTAGTAGGCGTACACTCGCAGGTAACTGCCTACATCGTCGGAGGTGGGCGTGTAGCGGGTCCACCAGATGTGCGGGATGTTCTTGCAGTTGAAGGGCGCCGTGTCGCTCTGGCAGCGCTGCCAACCGACGCGCGAATCCACCGCGCCCGCCGGCAAGGGGTTGGACGCTATAATTTCTAGGCCCACATACGGGGCGGTGTGTCCCCTGATGAACGGGATTTCCGCGCCCTCGGCCGCGCCGCTTGCCGCGACTACGCGGCCGCCCAATGCGCGCGTGGTGGCGAAGCTGCCGTCTGTGAGCTTCACTTTGGCGCGGATGTAGTTTCCTACGTCGGAGGTTACCGGAGTGTATTCGTAGGTTGGCGGGTTGTCGCCGTCGCCTGCGCCGGGGATGACCGTCCAGACTATTCCGTCGGCGGAGCGTTCCCAGACCCACGCTTCCAGGTATGTCTCTCCGGGCACGGTGCCGCGGTTGGGCTTCTCGTCGGGCGTTAGGCCGACGTTGATGCGCTCGCCCACTACGGGCGCGTTCCAGTTGTCCGCTATGCCCATCGCTTGGCCGCCCTGCGGGTCGGTACTCATCCCGCCGTAGTTCAGCATCGGGTATTGCATGTTGCTGCCGAATGTCCAGGCGTTGCCGGGCTGGGTGTTCCAGTTGGCGTAGATGCCGCTGAAGTCGGTAACGGTCTGCAGCTCGCGGGTGGTCTTGCCAACGCCGCCGAAGCTGCGAGTGCAGCCGTCGCTGCCGCCGGCTACGCAGCCGCTTGTTGAGGTGTCCCAGTAGCTATTGACCGTGTTGGCTGCGGTGGCGCTGCCGCCTAGGGCTCCTACCAGCCCGCCGATGGCCGTCGATGTTCCGGAGGTGCGGACGACTCTTCCGGTGGAGTAGGAGTTGTATATTCTGGGACTGGCTAGATTTATATGACCCACCAAGCCGCCGACCTTATCCGTTCCGGAGACTTGCGCGGTGGAGTAGGACGACTGGACGACGCGCTCGAGACGGGCGACTAGACTGCCCACATATTCGCCCCCCGTAACCTTGCCGGTGACGTAGCAGCCGACGATTGTGCCGTTGTTGGTTCTTGCCAGGATGGCGGTGCGGTCGCCTCCGGTGACGTCGGCGTTGGTTACTCCGAGCGATTCGACGCGGCCTTCGGTCCAAAGATGGGCGAACATCGCTTGGTTTAGGGTGCTGGGGCGGTTGATGTATAGGTTGTTGATGGTGTGGCCGTTGCCCCTGAATGTGGTTCTCCATGCTGAGCTGCTGCCGATGGCGCCGATGGGATTCCAGCCCTCGCCGCTGTCCCAGAATACGCCGCCGTGGTCGTTGGCGTCCACATCGCCGTCTCCGTCGCTGTCGAAGTCCAGATCGGCGACGAGTTCGTAGCCGCCGCATGTGGCGGGGCAGCCCATGCGGGCTTTGCGGCGGGGGAAGGCGGAGGTGTGGTTTGCCCAATCGGATACGCTGACCATGTATGCCCCTGACGCTTCATTCGCGCCGTTGCCGTTGCGGTCGTAGCGAATAACGTCGAGTTGGGCGAGGTTGGATATGTCGATCAGGTTGTCGTTGTCTGCGTCGTAGTCGATGTCGTCGATGTGATACACCAGCGTGGGGTAGTCCGAAGATGCGCCGAAGTCCCACGGGAGGTCGTCGTCCGCCACGCCGTTCTTGTAGCCGGTCCAAGTGGAATATATGCCGGTGTATGCGGTGGGGGTTTTGAGCGCGCTGGTGGTCTGCGCGGTGCCGCCGGACATGGGGCTCAGGGTGCTGGTACAGTTGGACTGGCCGGTGGACTCGGAGTCGCAGTAGCTAGTGGTTACGGTGCCGCTATTAAACCATCCTAATAGCCCGCCGACTGCCCCACCGCCGTGGCGGGTAACACGCCCGGTGGAGTATGAGTTTGTCAAAGTGATGTGCCACCCATACCCTACAAGCCCTCCGACTGACACTCTTCCGGTGACGGAAGCGTGGGAGTAGCTAGAGCTGACAGTCGCAGCGCGGGCATTGACGCCCGCATATCCTACTAACGCGCCAACCTGCCCGCGGTTTTGTCCCATCCCGTCGCCGGTGCCGGTTACCGCCCCGGTGACGTAACAGGCGCGGATGTCACCGTAAAGGGAGCCTACCAGAATGGCGACATACTCGTCTCCGCGGACATTGGCGTTGGTTACGCCGAGGGTTTCGATGAGGGATGTGTTGTGAGTAGATCCGAACAGCCCGACGTCGTCGCCGCCGGTGCTGATGAACAGGTTGTTGACGGTGTAGCCGTTGCCTTTGAAATCGGCTTGGTATCTAGCGGTTACGCCGGAGTCGGAGCCGATTGGCGTCCAACCCGCGCCGCCGTTCCAATAGGTGGAGTCGGCCGAGGTGATTTGTCCATCGCCGTTTTCGTCGAAGTCTAGGTTTGCGGTGAGTTCGTAGCCCGTGCATGTGCCCGGGCAGCCCATGCGCTTTGTGGTGGAAGTGATGCGGTTGGGGAAGGCGGCGGCGTATGCGGTTTCTTGGCCGCTTGCGGGAGCGCCGTTGCCGTCAAGGTCGTGGCGGATGACGTTGAGTTGGGCGAGGGTGGATACTTCGATATAGTTGTCTTCGTCGCTATCGTAGTCGGTGAGGTGGTATATCAGCGCTGGGTATGCGGATGAGCCGGCGAAGTCCCAGGGGTCGTCGGCGCCGGTTACGCCGTCGAGGTTGGCGTTCCAGGCGGCGTAGATGCCGGTGTAGCCTGTGGGGGATTGGAGGGCGCTGGTGGTTCGGGCGCTGACGCCGCTGCCGCCGGCGCTGGTGGTGCAGCCGTTGCTGCCGCCGGTTACGCAGCCGCTGGTGGTGGAGTCGTAGTAGCTTGCGGACGCGCTGAAGCCGCTCGCCACCGCTCCGATTAGGCCGCCGATGGTGGTAGCCGTGCCGCTGGAGCGGCTAACCTGGCCGGTGGAATATGAGTTGGTTATGGAAGCGCCCGTTCCGGCGGCTGCTTGGCCCACTAGCCCGCCCACGTTCGCCTGTCCGGTGACGGATGCGGTGGAGTAGCTTGAATGGATGGTGCCGCTGGTGGTTTGCTGGCCGACCAATCCGCCGGCGTATGACCCTGCGCTGGCGGTTACGCTGCCGGCAGTATAAACGGCGACGATTTCGCCCGTATTGTAGCCTGCCAGGGCGCCGACGTAGTTGTTGCCGGTGACGTTGGCGGCGGTTATGCCAAGCGATTCTACGCGCGCGCCTGCGCCCACGAATGTGAACAGACCGGTGGGCAAGGTGTTGCTGCCGCGGTTGATGAACAGGTTGGTGATGGTGTGTCCGTTGCCGTTGAAGACGGCTGTGTATCTCTCGGCGGTGGGGAAGCCGCCGATGGGGACCCAGCCGGCGCCGGCGTTGTTGTAGGCGTCGCCGGTGTCGGAGCCGATGTTGCCGTCGCCGTCGGTGTCCAGGTCGATGTTGACGGTGAGTTCGTAGCCTATGCAGGTTGAGGCGCAGCCCATGCCGGATGCGGCGTTGGGGAACGCCGTGTTGTATGCGGTAGCGCCGCCGCTTGTGGGGGAGCCGTTGCCGTCAAGGTCGTGGCGGATGACGTTGAGTTGGGCGTGCGCGGAGCTTCCGGAGATCTCGATTAGGTTATCGTTATCCGAGTCGTAGTCCACCGTGGCTTGCGCCGGAACTGCGGCGGATACGGCTGCGGGCGCGGCGTTGGGGACGGCGCCGATGAGGGACAGCGCTGCCGCCAAAGTCAGCAGGATGCCCAGGGCGATAAGCGCGGGGATGCGGCGGGTGGCGGATGTGGCAGTTTTCATATTCGGATGCTCTCACCTTGCAATGATTTGAGTAACGATTATGAGATTGGAAATTTGGTTGTAGGAAGCTAGTTATAGGAAGCAAGGCATATTTTAATACAAAGGCGTGGTAGGATGCAAAGCGGTTTTGGCGCTAATTCGGGGTTTGGGGGGAAATTTAACGCAAAGACGCGGGGGCGCAAAGGGGGTTAGGGTATATTGGCGGGGCATTCAGGTTGGGCGGCCAGGCCTGGCGGTCAGACCTGGCCGCTTATCAATCAGTCTTGGTTGTCGGCGTGTCGTGTTAGGGCGTCGAGTTGTGCGCGTAGGTTGCGGGCTTCGGCTTCGGCTTGTTGGCGGGCGTGGGCTTCTTGTTGTCGGGCGAGGGCTTCTTGGTCGGCGCGGGCGGTTTCCTGCAGCCTGAACTCGCGCTCTTCATCGGCGCGCGTTTCCGCCAGGATGGCGCGCAGTTCGGCTTGCTGACGCGCATACGCCTCGAGTTCGGCGCGCTCATACTCTTCGTCGTGCGTGCGCAGGTATGCCTCCGTCTTGGGGTCGAACCAGCGCAGCCGCTGATCCTCCCAGCATAGCCACAAGCCCAATACCGCGCTGTATCCCCGGCGACTCAGCCCGTCTATCACTTGTATATCTATCGGCTCATACTCGCCGTCCACTAGGCGGTCTCCCGCCAGCGCCGCATTGTGATAGACGCCGCCGCTTGGGTCAAAGCGCCAGTATTCGGGTATGCCGTAGCTTGCGTATTCGTCGCGCTTTTCGGTGTAGTCCACCACGCCGGTGCTTTCGGACGCCACCTCTAGCACAAAGTCCGGCGGCTTGCCCTGCGTGCGCGTGGCGTAGCCTTTCTGCCTTATGAGCAAATCTCGGTCGCAGTTGAACGCCACCATGAGGTCGGGGCGTCGATGCTCGCGGCGTATGGATGCGGACGTGGACACGGGGACTTCGCTGAGCACCAGGGTTGTTTCGTCCCTGCCGAAATGAATGGCGATCGACCGCATATGCGAGGGTTCGTGCAGATAGATGGGGTTTTGCATATCGTCCCTTGGGGGATACTCCGGGAATACGGCAAGATATTCGTCCTGTTCGACTTCGACTTGCTGCTGAACGTCTTGCTTAGGAGCGTCGATTAGTTTTGTAACCATTGGCTTGCCTCCGCTTGCCAAGCCGCCGTAGTTTGGCGGCGCGCCTGTGGGGGTGATGAAGGGTATTCTAACGCAAAGGCGCGGCGGGATGCAAAGGGGGGTTGGGCGCTGGTTGTGGTTAGATAGCGCGTTGGGCGTTATAATTACGGCAATGGCAATGCGCTGGAGCGTTTTGGCGCATTGACGCAGCAGCGGAGGGGTGGCCGAGCGGCCGAAGGCGCCTGTCTTGAAAACAGGAGTGGCGAGAGCTACCGCAGGTTCGAATCCTGTCCCCTCCGCCAAACAAACCGCCGCGCTCATCACGCAACAAATCAGAGGGCGGCGGCAATGTGAAATTATGGAAAGCGCGCGCCCTCCCCTCGCCTACAAGGCGGTATGGGCTGCCACGCAAGGGCGCATAATGCGAATGATGCACGGAGTAGGATGACATATGAAGATTCATGAGTATCAGGCGAAGCGGATTTTGGCGCAGTACGGCGTTCCCGTTCCTAACGGGGGCGTGGCGGCGACGGCGCAAGAGGCGGCCGATCTTGTGCGCGAGCTGGGCGGGCGCGGCGTGGTCAAGGCGCAGGTGCATGCCGGCGGGCGCGGCAAGGCGGGCGGCGTGAAACCGGTTGCATCGCCCGAAGAGGCGGCGGCTTTCGCCGAGTCCATTCTTGGCGGCAATCTGGTTACATTCCAAACGGGCGCCGAGGGCGTTCCTGTGCGCCGCCTGCTGGTGGAAGAGATAATCGACGTCGCCAAAGAGTTGTATCTGGGGATGGTGATAGACGGCGCGGCGGAAGGCGTTGTGGCAATCGCAAGCGAAGCGGGCGGTATGGAGATAGAAGAGGTAGCCGAATCCAACCCGGAGCAAATCCTGCGCGCCGCGGTTGACCCCGTATTGGGCTTGCAGCCGTTCCAAGCGCGCAATCTGGCGTATGCGCTGAATGTAGAAGCGGCGCTCGTCCGCCCGGTGGGGACGCTCATAGAAAACCTGTACCGCGCGTTCAAAGAGAACGACTGCTCGCTGGCGGAAATCAACCCGCTTGTCATCACAACCGACGGACGGGCGCTCGCTGTGGACGCCAAGCTCGACTTCGACGACGACGCTATGTTCCGCCACGCCGCGCTCAATGAACTCCACGACCCCGAACAGGAAGACCCCGGCGAAGTGGAAGCGCGCAAGTATGACATCAACTATGTGAAGCTTGACGGCTCCGTGGGCTGCATCGTGAACGGCGCCGGGCTTGCGATGGCGACGATGGATGTAGTGCTGTCGGGCGGCGCAAAGCCCGCCAACTTCCTGGACATCGGCGGCGGCGCCGACGAAGAGAAGGTGGCGCAGGCGCTCAACATAGTGCTGTCGGACAACTCAGTAGATCTAGTGCTGGTCAACATATTCGGGGGGATACTGCGCTGCGATGTTGCGGCGCGCGGCTTGCTGCTTGCGGCGGAGGCCGCGCCCGACGCGATGCGCCCGATGGTGGCGCGCATGCTGGGTACGAATGCGGACGAAGGCAGGCGCATCCTATCGGAGTCAAGCCTCGACGTGACGCTGGTGGATGATCTAGGCGGCGCTGCGGCGGCGGTGGGCGCGGCGCTGAGCGCATAGCGGCGGGCATACGCCGACGGCGGGGGCGCTATGATAGAATCCGACCAAGACGCTGCGAATGAACGCGAGGATATACTCAGTATATTGCGCGAGCATCGCCCATACTACTTTTGGGCGCTGGTTACGCAGATACTCGCGTCGGGCGCGGCGATAACGTGGTGGGAAGCGGCATGGGGCGGCCACGCCAACGCGCTTGGCTGCGGCATAGCGGTCGCGCTAAAGATGAGCGCGCTAATACCGCTTTGGCTTGTTACGACGATACTTATAGTAGATGCAGGGAGGCGTATCGTGGTTCTACTGCCGGACGGACGAAAGAAGCTTAGGGCGAAAGCGAAGGCTGAGGGCAGGTCTGAAGGCAGATCTGAGGGTCTGGCGGAGGGTGTGGCCATAGGCAGGGCCGACGGCGTAGAGGAAGGCGTGGCTATAGGCCGCGCCCAGGTTCTGCCAAAAGTCGCGGCGTGGCGGCAATGGAACACCCGCCGCCTCGAGTTCGAAGCCAGGGGCGAACCCTTCGACGAGCCGCCACCCGGCGACGACTCTTTCGACGACGAACTCAACGGCAAGGATTAGCGCGGGGCGGCTACGCCAACGCGCTGAGCTGCCGCATAGCGGTGGCGCTGAAGATGAGCGCGCTAATGCCGCTATGGATTGCTACGACGATATTTATCGTAGATGCAGGGAGGCGCATTGTGGTTCTCTTACCCGATGGCAGGCAAAAGATCAGATCCAAGGCTAGGGCTGAAGGCTTTGCAGAGGGACTTGCCAAAGCTAGGGCTGAAGGCTTTGCGAAGGGTTTTGCCCAAGGCCTGGCTGAAGGCATAGCCATAAGTACGGCTAGGGTGAACGCAGCATGGCGGCGATGGAGCGCCCGCCGCATGGATTTCGCGGCTAGGGGCGAACCCTTCGACGAGCCGCCGCCCGACTATGCGGACTATCTCAGAGGCGACGAACCCAAGCGCGGCGGTTAGTGCTCTGCGCGCATCCACCAAGCACCGCCAATCGACTTTTGGCATATCACAACCAGCATACCGCAAGACAATACGGCGTCGGATACGGCATAACGCAAGGCTATACGGCATAGCAGCAACATAGGAGGATACAAGATGCACCTACTTGAAGTGTTAAACCCGATAGCCCAGCAGCGGGGCGTGCTGACGGCTATGTCCATCAACGCCCGTCCCGCATCGCTGGATGACAAGATTGTGGGACTGCTGTGGTCCGGCACGCACGGCGGCGATGTGGCGCTCAAGCGCGCAGGCGAAATGCTGCAAGAGCGCTTCAGCAACGTCAGCGTCAACTTCTACACCGGCGGCAACTATCCCGCGCCGCCGCATATCGTCAGACAGGCGGGCGAAGAGTGCGACGTGGTCATCGGCGCAACCGCCGATTGAGGGACGTGCGCGTCGTGGATGGTCCACGACATGATTGAAATCGAAAAGATGGGCAAACCCGCCGTGCCTATCGTATCCGGGCGCTTCGAGCTGGACGCCATCGCAAGCTCGCGCGCCTTCGCTATGCCGGACATCAAGTTCGTCATCGTGCCGCGCATATACCGCAACCTCGCCATCCCGGAGTGCATACGCCAAACCGAACTCGCCATAGACGACCTTGTGGACTGCCTAACCTCCAGCGAAGCCGAAGCGCGCGCCGCCGCCGATACTGCGGGGACGCACCGCTTCGAAGGCGACGACCGCTATGACGCCG
The DNA here is from genome assembly GCA_965203895.1 of Dehalococcoidia bacterium. Lineage (GTDB taxonomy): Bacteria > Chloroflexota > Dehalococcoidia > Lucifugimonadales > JADFKI01 > Bin90. Next base: position 2,596,849 of record CBDBDI010000003.1, read on the forward strand.
TGCTGCGAATGAATCAGGACTTCCTGCAGCGCGATTGGGGCGACGCAATGCCGCTGTATCCGGCGACGCGCGCGGCGGTGGACGAGCTGCTGAGCGGCACAAGCCTGCCGCCCGACTACCTGGTGTGCGATATGCCGCCGGGCTTTGGGCTCGCCACCGTGGAGAAGATAGCCGTCAACGCCGCTATGGCGGGCGCAAAGCCGGAGCATATGCCGGTAATCATCGCCGCCGTCAAGACGCTTTCGGAGATGGGCGAACACGGCGGCAAATCGCTGCTGATGTCCACCAGCCCGCATGCGCCCATACTGGTGGTGAACGGGCCTATCGCCAAAGAACTTGGCATCAACCCGCGCTCTGCGCTTGGTCCGGGGCGCGATAACGAAGTCAACATCACCATCGGGCGCGCCTTTTCGCTGTGCCTGCGAAACATCGGCTACTGGTATCCGGGGCAGATGGATATGGACACCATCGGCACTACGCGCAAATTCGTTCACTGCGTCGCCGAAAACGAAGATATGTCCCCGTGGGAGCCGTATCATGTCAACAAAGGCTTCAGGCGGGACGAAAGCGCCGTCAGCATATTCATCACCGACGGCGAACTGGATGTGCAAGACCAGGGCAATACCGGCGCCGAGGGGTTGCTCAAGACGATTGCATACGGCGTAACATTCGGCACGCGCGGGCTTGGCGACCGCAACGGCGGCGAGCGCCTCATCTTTATGCCGCCCGATGTGGCGCGGCCGGTGGGCGGCGAAGGCTTCACCAAGCAGGGCGTCAAAGAGTTCATTCACACGCACGCCAACGCAAGCCTCGGCAAGCTCATCCAATATATGCCGCTGGACGACGCTAGGGTTGGCGCGCACTGGCGCTGGCTACGCGATCTCTCCGAACAGGAGCTGCTCAACATGAGCGTTCCCCTGCTGGAAAGCGCGGACAAGTACGACGTTCTGGTCGTCGGCGCGGACAGGGCAAAGACGCTGGTTATGCCCAGCGGCCCAAGCGCCGCCACCGTGGGCATAGACCAATACAGATAGCCAATACTGCTGTGGGCGCGCCCGGTTCGCAAAGACAAGCGTGGCGCGCCCGCAGCTATAGCATCTGTTCATAAACTCAACTCATAAACCCAACATTCACCGAACCCCGGACCCGAACAAGGAGGCGCAATGAACCTGGACATCTACCTGCACTTTGACGGCAACTGCCGCGATGCGTTCGATTTCTACCGATCGGTATTCGGCGGGGAATTCGAAATCATCCAAACATTCGGCGACGGCCCCTCCGATATGGGCATCCCTGAGGCGGAGCGGGACAACATCATGCACGTGTCCCTCCCCATCGGCGGCAGCGTTCTGATGGGCAGCGACGCCCCGTCCACATTCGGCCCGCCGCCCGTGTTCGGCAGCAACTTCTCGGTGACCGTCAGTGCCGACAGCCGCCAAGAAGCCGATGCGCTGTTCGCCAGCCTATCCGACGGCGGCGCAGTCTCTATGCCCATGGCGGACATGTTCTGGGGCTCATACTTCGGCGCATGCGCGGACAAGTTCGGCGTCAACTGGCAGATAAGCTACGATATGCCGCAGGGATAGGGATAATGCGCCCGCAAACGCGTATGAAAGCAAGCGGAGGCAATGCTATGGACAACTATCTCAAGCCGCCCGGCGTACTCACCCACGCCCTTGCCGAATACCTCGAAAAGCGATACGGATTTGAGCGCGCGCTCCAAGAAGACGGCATGCTAATCGGCGCGCCCGACCTTTCGCGCAAGGAGCTCATCCCGCGCGGCCGCCTGCTGCTGAACGACGACGAGGTCTGCCAAGCGCTTACATCCCTCGCGTTCAAGCCGTCGGAGATAGACGAGATAAGGGCAGACCTCGTCCACTACAACCCCGAACCTGTCAGAGACTGGGAATACGGAACGTGGCTGCTGGATTCTGTGGCTGGTAAAAAGCGCAATATGAGTGAAGAAGCTGCGTTGTGGATGAAAGACTTCTTCGCGAAACTGGACGATGAGGATGCGCCAAGCGAATATCCCGCTAACTTGCGCTACCAGAGCACCCAAATCATCCGCAAGGAAACGCCGCTTATTCCCAAAGACGCCAAACCCGAATACACCGAAACCTACACGCTGGTCGAGTACCTAGAGAAGCGCTATGACTTCGAGAACGAGCGGCACGAAAGCGGCGGGCTTGTGCTGAGCGCGCCCAATGTCCAAATGAAGGCGCTCATTCAGCGCGGGCATAAGCTCCTAAACCAGCAAGAGGTTTGCGAAATTCTTGAGGCATTCGGCTTCAGCGTCGCGAAAGTGGAAGCGATAAGGACCGACCTAATCGAATACAAGCCGGGGCTTTTCAAAAAGTCGGAAATCGCCATAAAGGTATTGGAAACCACGCCTCACGAAAGACACCCGATTAGCGAAGAAGCCAAGCGGTGGGAGGAGGATTTCTTCAGAAAACTGGATGAAGAATACGAAAAGAACGCCGTGAAAACCACGCCGCCCGGCGGCATAATCTACGATTACCAAAACATCGAAAGGCTTTTCTAGTGGCGGACGAAGTGTTCATTGACGCCAGTTTTTGGATTGCGCTCATGGATACACGCGACCAAAATTTTGGAAATGCGCATGCCCGCTGGCGACGCACTTCAGGCGTGGAATGGCGGCGCATAACTACCAACTGGACACTCTACGAAGCGCTGACATTTCTGAACAGCCGCGCAAAGGCGCGGCACGACCTAGCGCTTGGACTGCTAAACCTGATCGATACCTCAAATACACTCGTCGTCAACGCCGCCCCTTTCGAAAATGCGGCGCTTGACATATTCAGAACGCATTCGGACAAGCGCTGGAGCGTGGTGGATTGCGCCAGCTTTGTCTGCATCCAAGAAAGGCAGAGCGGGTTTGCGCTATCGTATGACGAAAGGGATTTTCAGCAGGCGCAAACCGAATTCGGCTTTCTGCTTTTGGGCGAAACGATGCGATAAGGCAAAGGCGCATTCATTGCGGGCGGCGATTATCAAATTCGGCATGGCTTTCACGCGCGCTCCGTTTTCTGATTAAGGGCTTACGGCATTTATGGCAGGCGCAAACCGAATTCGGCTTTACCTCTATACACGCCTGAGCAATAAGCGAAAGGACACTACTACACTATGGGCATTCTTGTTGATGAGAACACGCGGCTGCTGGTGCAGGGCATTACCGGCCGCGAAGGCAGCTTCCATGCGCTGCGCTGCCGCGAATACGGCGCAAACCTAGTCGCGGGCGTTACCCCCGGCCGCGGCGGGCAGATCTTCGACGGCGATGTGCCGGTGTTCAACACCGTGGAGCAAGCCGTAACGCAGACGCAGGCGAACTGCGCTCTCATATTCGTGCCGCCCCCATTCGCCGCCGACGCCATCATCGAAGCCGTCTATGCCGGCATCCCCACTATCGCCTGCATCACCGAAGGCATCCCGATTATGGACACCATCGCGGTGAAGCGCTTCATCAGGGACAAGCCCGTTACGCTGATAGGCCCCAACTGCCCGGGCATGATTACGCCCGGCGCCAATGTGAAGGTCGGCATTATGCCCGGCGCCATCCATACGCCCGGCAGGGTGGGCGTGGTGTCCCGCAGCGGCACGCTCACCTATGAGGCGGTCAGCCAGCTCACGGCGCTCGGCATCGGGCAGTCAAGCTGCGTTGGCATCGGCGGCGACCCCGTGAACGGATCGTCTTTTGTGGACATCCTGAAGATGTTCAACGCCGACGACCAGACCGACGGCGTAGTGATGATAGGCGAGATTGGCGGGACGCGCGAGCAGGAAGCGGCGGAATACATCGGCAGCGAGTTCAACAAGCCGATGGCGGCGTTCATAGCCGGGCGCAGCGCGCCGCCGGGCAAGCGTATGGGACACGCCGGCGCAGTCATTACCGGCAGCGCCGCGCGCGCCGAAGAGAAGGAGCGCGCGCTTGCAGCGGCAGGCGTCGCCATCGCGCCCGCGCCCGGCGCAATAGGCGACGCCTTCAATGAACTAATCGGCGGCCGAACCCGCTAGTTGGAGCGCGGCTGTAGATTGTTCGGGTAGCACTCGTTGGGATTAGCCCCTTCCACGTCGTCGCTGTTGGTGCCGTCGGGACATGTGGTGTTGTCCCACTTGGCGTTGCGGATGTCCTCCGCGTTCTCCATATTCTTGGCGTCGGTGAGATCGGCGTCCTTGAAGTCGGTGTCGTCCAGCTTCGCGCCGTCGAAGTCCGCGCTGTCCAGGTCGGCGTTGGAGAAGTCGGTGTCCTCCAAGTCGGCGTTGGAGAAGTTCACATCGTTGAAACTGCCGCGCTCAAACTCGGCGTTGGTGAGGTTTGCGCCGCTCATATCCGCCTCGTCGAAATTGGCGTTTGACCACACCACGTCGGTCAGGTTCGCCTTCGCCAAATCCGCCTTCTCGAAGGTTGTCTTGTTGTCGGCTTTCATATTGCGCAGGTCGGCGCTGCCCAAGTCCGCGCTCTCAAAGTTTGCGCCGGTGAGATCCGCCCGCCTGAGGGTTGCGTTGCGAAAGTCCGCATCCTCTAGGTTGGCGTTCACGAGGGACGAGTTGGACAGATCGGCGTTGATGAAGCCCACGCCGGACAGGTTGACGCCGCTGCTGAATGTGATGTTGGTGAGGGTTGCGCCTCTAAACTTCTGGGTGTTGTGCGCCCGCCTGCTCGCGCGAATGGTTGCGCCGGTCAGTATAGCGCCGTCCAAGTTGGCGTCCCTGAACTGGGCTTCGGTTACATTCGTGCGGCTCAGGTCAGCGCCCTGCATCTGTGCGCCGTTGAACCTGGCGGCCTTGATGTCAGCGCCCTTGAAGTTTGCGTTAGTCAGCGTCGCCTTACTGAAGTTGGCGTTGGTCAGCGTCGCGCCTTCAAAACTGGCGCCGGACAGGTCGTTCTCAGTGAAGTCATTTTCTCTCAGGTCGCAGCCGCTCAGGTTGGCGCCCGGCCCGAATGTGGAGCAGGGCGGTATTGCGGTGGGTTCGGGCGTGTTCGTGGCAGTGGGCGGCACGGACGTGGCGGTAGGTTCGGGCGTTGCGGTCGGCTCCGGCGTATAGGTTGCCGTGGGTATGAGCGTTGCCGTAGGCGTGTGCGTGGGCGTAGGCCATGGCGTAAATGTAGGCCGCGGCGTCTGCGTAGGTATCGGCGTTCTGGTCGGCCGCTTGGTGGCGGTAGGCGCGGGCGTGTCCGTGGGCGCCGGCGTGGCGGTAGGTTCGGGCGTTTCGGTTGGTCTCCTGGTAGCCGTGGGTTCCGGCGTGCTAGTCGGCGGCGCAACGGTTGCGGTGGGCGGCATCGGCGTGGCTGTAGGCGGCGCAGACGTGGCTGTAGGCGGCGCAACGGCCGCCACCGGCGAAGTCTCCCCCAATGCCACCAAATCCGGCTCATCGTCTTGCGAACAAGCGGCAAGCGCCACGCTCATACACGCCGCAGCCGCTAATGCTGCCAATGTCTTGAATTTCATTGCTGCTCCTGAGATGGTATTGTTGTCAGCGCTTGAATGGGGGGGCTTGCAGCGCCGCTATCCCGCGCGCTGCCGCAAGCAAATGGCAGTTTCGCCAAAGTATTGGAACCTGTTTAGATTATGTATGAATTATGATTAGCATTCGCTTTGAAGGTCAATGTATTTTGGGGTTTTATTGATATGCAATGCGTCGCCGATGCTTAGGGACAAACCGCGTTTCAACGCAAAGGCGCGCGGGCGCAAAGCGGGTAATCGATGCCGTCAATGACAGGCTTGGGATTTTCAAGTATGATATAGGCGAAGGCGTCCATACTTAGGAAGCGCGGCGGGGCGTCAGGATTGATTGGAGGCAAGGGTTTTGCAGCAGATTGAGTCGGCGCGGGGCATCGCTCAGCTTATCGTGGACAATGTGAAGCGCGTTATCATCGGGAAGGATCAGGCAATTGAGCTTGGCGTGATTGCGCTGATGTGCGAGGGGCATGCGCTGATCGAGGATGTGCCGGGCGTGGGCAAGACGATGCTTGCGCGCAGCATCGCGCGCTCCGCCGGCTGCAGCTTCAAGCGCATTCAGTTCACGCCCGATCTGCTGCCCACCGACGTCACCGGCGTGTCCATATTCAACCAAAAGAGCGGCGAGTTCGAGTTCCGCCAAGGCCCGATAATCGCGCAGATTGTGCTTGCGGACGAAGTGAACCGCGCCACGCCCAAGACGCAGTCCGCCACGCTTGAGGCGATGGAAGAGCGGCAGGTAACCGTTGAGGGCGTAACGCACGCCGTCCCTGCGCCGTTTATGGTGATGGCGACGCAGAACCCGATCGAGTACGAAGGCACATTCCCGCTGCCCGAAGCTCAGCTTGACCGCTTTTTCGTGATGATTTCGCTGGGCTATCCGTCCGCCGAAGAAGAGATAGCGGTGATAGACGGGCAGCAGCTGGGGCATCCGATAGAGACGCTGCAGCCGGTGGCAACCGCCGCTGAGATCGAAGAGATGCAGCGCGCTACCCGCGATGTCTATGTTGACGACCTGATTAAGCAGTACATCGTTGCCATCGTGAGCGCCACGCGCGAGCATGAGGACATAGCGTTGGGCGCATCGCCGCGCGGATCGCTGTTCCTGTTCAGGGCGGCGCAAGCGTTGGCGCTGCTGCGCGGCCGCGAGTATGCGCTGCCCGACGATGTGAAAGAGCTGATAGTGCCGATAATGCGCCATCGGATTATCATATCGGCGGCGGCGCGAATGCGCGGCGTCGACCCCGCGGCAGTGATGAACGCCATAGCCGACGACATCCCCGTGCCGGGCGCAAGGGCGCGCGGCTGGTTCGGGAGGTAGCGCCATCTTCGAGTCGACGGGCTTCCTGCTGCGGCGCTTCTATTTCGTGATTGCGCTGGCGCTGGTAACGGCGCTGACGGGCGCCGCCACGGGTTTCGGCCTGTTCTACCGATTGTGCTACATCCTAGGCTTGACGCTCATCCTGGGGTTCATATGGAACCTGATAAGCCTGAGATCGCTTGAGGTGAGCGTGGAACGGCGCTCGCGGCGTGTGCGGGTGGGCGATAATGTTGAAGAGCGCATCACCATTCGCAACCTGGGCGCTATCCCCAAGCCCACGCTTGAGGTGGAAGACCTGACGGATTTGCCCGGCTATTCAAGCGGGATGGCGGTGAGTTTGGACTCGAAAGGCTTTCGGTCTTGGCGCACGCAGACGCCGGCTCGGCGGCGGGGCGTCTATACGATGGGCCCGGTGCGCGTGTCCAACACCGACGCATTCGGCATATTCAGGCGCGAGCGCGAATTCGGGGATACGGCGCAGCTCATCGTGTATCCGCGCACGCAGCCGCTGCCGGAGTTCGCCATACCGGCCGCCGATCTGTCCGGCGAAAGCTCCACACGCCGCCGCTCCCACGACCTTACGCCCCACGCCGCAAGCGTGCGCGAATACGCCTTTGGCGACAGCATCAGCCGCGTGCATTGGGGCAGCACCGCCAAGCTCGGACGGCTTATGTCCAAAGAGTTCGATCTTGGGCAGTCAAGCGATGTATGGGTTCTAGTCGATCTGCATAGGGATGTGCAAGCGGGCGAGTTGGACGAAAGCACCGACGAATACGCCGTGTCCATCGGCGCATCGCTTGTTCGCAAGTATATCGAGGCGGGACTGCCCGTCGGCTTGATAGCGCAAGGCGATAGGCGCTATTTCCTGCCGGCGGACACCGGCATGGGGCAGTTTGACCGCGCGCTGGAGTTTCTGGCGCTGAGCAAGGCGGACGGCGGCGTCCCGCTTGAGGCGCTGCTGCCGCGCGAAGAGAAGCTTTGGGGCTATCACAGCTCGCTGATAGTGATAACGCCGTCCAACCGCCCGGAGTGGGTAACCGCGCTGCGCGAACTGACGCGGCGGCGCGTGCGGGTTGCGGTGGCGCTGCTTGACGGCGCTTCATTCGACGGCTTCTTCAACACCGTCGACCTGATACCGCAGCTCTACACTTCCGGCATCCCGCCCTATCTAGTTCGCAAAGGCGACGACATTCCGGTGGCGCTGAGCCGCGTCTATACAAGCGCGGAGACGGACGCGGCAACGCGGTTAAGCGAAACGGAGGCGCTTCTGTGAGCGCGAACCAAGCGGCGTTTCGGATACTGCGGCAGCGCGGCGCAACTGCGCGCGGCGAAACCGATAGGCATTTCCTGCTGCGCCTCAACGATAGGCTAAGCCCCGCTCAGGGCTGGAGCAGCCTGCTGATTCTGCTGGGCGCGCTGCTGATGCTGAGCATGTCCGTGTCCGACGGAAGCTGGGTGCCCACGCCCGGGCTCACAACGCTGCTGTTCTGGTCGGCGATTGCGGGGCTTGCGCTTGCGAGAGCGCCCATACACGCAATCGCACTGTATCCGATTGGCATAGCGATAGGCGCGGCGCTGGTGATATGGCGCGCGCTGTCGCAGACGGACGCCGACGCGCTGAGCGCCGCGCTGCCGGAAATTTGGAACAGGCTTAGCGTCTGGTATGAAGCCGCCACGTCGGACGGCATATCCACGGACTTGCTGCCGTTCACGGTCGGCATCTTGGCGCTGGCGTGGGTTGTGGGATACACAAGCGCCTTCTTCCTGTTTCGCAGCAGCAACGCCTGGGTCGCGGTTGTGCTGGGCGGTACCGCTATCCTGACCAACCTGAGTTTCCTGCCGCCCACGCTGAACTTTTCGTCCAAGTTCTTCCTGTTCACGCTGCTGTCGATGCTGCTCATAGTGCGCGTCAATGAAGTGCAGAAGCAGACGGACTGGCGGCGGCGCGGAGTTCGCTTCGAGATGGTGAGCAGCTGGCTGACGCTGCATTCGATTCTGTGGTTCGGGATAGCGGTGATGCTGGTGGCGTCAATGCTGCCGCTGCGCGTGTATGTATCGCCGCAGCTGGCGTATCTGTGGAACACCGCGCGCACGCCGATAGCCAACCTTGAAGAGGAGTTTGAGCGTCTGCTTGCGGGCATCCCCTCGCGCAAGGATGCGCCGGGGCGCTTCTTCGGCAAGACGCTGCCGTTCATCGGCGCAATTTCGTTTGGCGGCGAAGCGGTGTTCTGGGCAACAACCGAATACCCCTCATACTGGCTCTCCAACACATACAGCGAATACACATCGCAGGGTTGGAAATCGGGCGAAACTACCGAGCTTGAGGTGGGGCCGAACACCATCCCGCCGCCGCGCCCTGAGTGGCGCGATACGGTGTCCGTGGAGCAGGTTGTTCAGCTCAACTTCGCCAGCGATAGCTTTCTTGCGGGCGGCAACCTTGACTGGCTAAGCCACGATGCGGTTGTGGAAACGCTGCGCCCGAAAGAGTTTGAGATACGGATGCGGGACACCGAATCGGACAAGGTTTTGCCGCCCGATATACAAGAAATAGCGGCGGCGCTGAGAGAGGCGGGCGATCCGCCGCAGCGTTTCGCCGAATCGTACATATCGCGCGCGCTGCCAAGCGATATTGTGCTGAATTCGGTCAGGTTCGAGACGGATGAACAGACCGGCATTGTGGAATTAGACGGCGTAACGCTGGAGCGCAAGAGCGCCGCCGCGCCCGAAATCGCATCGTGGCAGTTCGCGCGGCGCTTGCCCGAAAATCATCCGTATGCGATGGTGTCCTATGTATCGGTTGCCACGGACGACGACTTGCGGCAGGCGGGCGCCGATTACAGCGCCTTCATCACCGACCACTACCTGCAGCTGCCGCCCACGCTGCCCCAACGGGTGCGCGACAAGGCGGCCGAACTGACCGCGAATGCGCCCACGCCCTTGGACAAGGCGAATGCCATAGCCGAATATCTGCGAAGCGACGAGTTCACCTATTCGCAGGATATAGAAGCGCCGCCGCGCGACGCAGACGGGGTTGACCATTTCCTGTTCGAGACCAAGACGGGATACAGCGACTACTTCGCATCGACGATGGTGGTGCTGATGCGCGCGGTGGGCGTGCCAACGCGCTTGGCGGCGGGCTATGCGCCGGGCGAATATGACGCCGAAAACGATGTGCGCGTGGTGCGCGACTTCGACAGCCACGGCTGGGTGCAGGTGTTCTTCCCTGAGTACGGCTGGATCGACTTCGAGCCTACGCCGCAATGGCCGGTGCATGTGAGGCGAATGACCACCGGGCCGGGCGCCGATCTGCTGCCAACGGGCGGCAGCGGCGGTATGTCCGGGGACACATCGGAGTTCCTTGATCCGTTCAATGAGATTGGGCTTCCGGGCGCGGGCGGTCTGGCGAGCGATAGTAGCTTCCAGGGAACTTTCTCGCTGGACGCTTTGCTATCGATTGCGGCGCGCGGCGGCATAGTCTTGGGCGCAATCGGCGGCGTGTGGCTGCTGCTGTACTGGATATGGAACGCCGGACTGCGCGGGCTTTCGCCGGTGGAGCGGGCGTATGCCAAGATGAACCGCATGGGGACGCTTGCGGGAATGCGGCGCGGGGCGTATCAGACGCCGAATGAGTACGCCGCGATGCTTGCGGGCGCGCTGGACGACGCCGGCGTATCGGCGAAGCGCATCGGCGCGGCATTCGGGGCGCTGCGCTACACCGGGGCGGGCGCTGCATCCGATACGGATAACGGCGCAGACGATAGCGCGCAGACGCAGATAGCGGACGATATGGAACAGGCTTGGCGCAGCATACGCGGCGCGCTGCTGACGCGGGCGTTCAGGCGATTGCTGCCGGGAGGGAATTAGCAGTGAGCGAACTTTATTACGATGTGTTTGAGACGCCCGCCGGCTGGATGGGCGCGGTTGCGTCCGATAAGGGCTTGCGGCGCACAACGCTGCCGCAGGCGTATGCCGAGGATTGCGTCGAGCAGCTAGGCGATGCGCTTGAGCGCGCGCTGCCATCACCGGATCGCTTTGAGCGGCTGCGCGATAAGCTGACGCGCTACTTCGACGGCGAGGATGTGAGTTTCGCGGATGAAGCGCTTGACGTAGAGGACGCATCGGCGTTCCATCGGGCGGCGTGGGATGCCTGCCGCTCGATTCCCAAGGGCGAAACGCGCACCTACAAGTGGCTTGCCGAACAGGCGGGCAATCCGCTTGCGCCGCGCGCCGCGGGGCAGGCTATGGCAAAGAACCGCTTGGCGATAGTGATACCCTGCCATCGGGTAATCGCCAGCGACGGCAGTCTGCGCGGCTACGGCAAAGGGGCGACGCGCCTCGACCTCAAACAGCGGCTGCTAGACTTGGAACATAGCGCCGGTTCGTAGTCCGATATAAGCGCCAAGCCCCAAGCGCATTTACGCGCTCAGGGCTTGGCGGGGCTATTCGGCGTGGATGCGCGCTTCGCCGGATGCGCCTATCAGACGCTGCAGTTGCTCCACTAGGTTGGGGCCGGCATCCACTTTCACCATAGGCCACTCCATCTCGACGATGTGGCCGGCGGTGGCGATTTCCAGCGTAACTTCGCATTCGCCTGAGTAGTCCATCAGCAGGTTCTTGACATCGAACAGCAAGCGCCTATCCCTGTCCGGCGATGTTTCGCGCAGACGCAGGGTGAGGCGCTCGGTGGGTCCGCCGTTGGCATGCGCGCTGCCGTTGCCGTTGACTTCGCTGGATGGCAAGACTGCGCCGTTAGCGCCGTTTCCATTGGCGGCGGCGGGCGCGCTTACGCCGGCTTGGGGCAGCGCTGACTTGGCGGGTTCGGCGGCGGGCAGCGGCTCATCGTCGGCATCGGCGGCGGCTTGGCTCGGCTCGGACGGGGGATGCGCCGCGCTGCCATTCGTATGCGGCGGCTCGACGGCGGGCGTAGCGGGCTCAGGGGCGTAAGCCGCGGGGGATGCGTCGGCGACTTTGGGCAAGACTGCCGTATCGGACGCCGGCGTATATTCGGGCTCGGGTTCGGCGGGCGCATATCCGTTGCCGTTTGCGGACAGCGGCGCAATGGGTTCGGCGGCGGCCGGGGCGCTAGGCGTCGACTGCGCGGCGCTTTCGGCAGTGGCGGGCTTGGCAATCGGCGCGGCGGCGGTTTGAGCGGCGGCCGTTGCCGGTATTTCTATCTCTTGGGCGTCGATGCAGCTGAGGCTGACCTGGTCGTCGCGCACGCGGACGCTGGCGGTAACGGCGACGAGTTTGCCGTCCTGCCAGACGCCTTCGGTCTGCTGCACCTTGTCATCCCATACGAACACCTCTATCGCGCCGTCCATAAGCGTCAGCGATGCTATGGCGAATGGGCGCTGATCGCGGGTGTAGCGGCGGGACACATCGGACACTACACCGGTTACCTTGACGCGCCTGCCCGCCATATCGGCGTCAATGTCTTTCATTGCGATGATTTCGTTGGATTTCGCGCCGCGCCGCGCAAGCAGATCCAGCATCGCATTGCTTGAGGTTGACACGCCCAGCAGATCCTGCTCCCACTGGCGTTTTTCGACGTCTGTCGTGGATTCGTCGGGAATGTCGATGTTGGGCATGACTTCGGGCATTGCCTCGCTCATCATATCGAACATCGACGTCTGCTGTGAGCTTTGGCGGTCGGATTCGCTCTGCGCCAGCGCCAGGATGCGGTCGATGACTTGCAGCATGCCGTTTCTGTCGCCGAACCGGTCGAATGCGCCGGCCTTGATTAGGCTTTCCATCGCCTTTTTGCCCACGCCCGCCAGTTCGGGGGACTGGCACATCTGCTCCATGGACTCGAAAGCGCCCTCTTTCTTGCGCGCCTTGACCAGGGGGGCAACCGCCGCCGCGCCCACGTTCTTGATAGTGGACAGCCCGAAACGGATGGATGCGCCGCTTTCGGGGTTGCCCTCGATGGAGTATTCGACTTCGCTGTGATTGACGCTTGGGGGCAGAACGGGGATGTCCAAGCGGCGGCATTCCGCGATCGCGCCCGCCACCTTGTCGGTGTTGTCTTTGTAGGCGTTGAGCAGCGCCACCATATATTCGGCGGTGAAATTCGCCTTGAGATAGGCGGTCCAGTATGAGATAAGCCCGTAGCTAACGCTGTGCGCCTTGTTGAAGGCGTAGCCGGCGAAGGGCTCTATGAGCGCGAATATCTGCTCCGCCATATCGTTGGCGTAGCCCTGATCGAGCGCGCCTTTGATGAACTTCTGCTTTTCCTGCGCCATAATTTCGGGGATTTTCTTGCCCATCGCCTTGCGGACGATGTCGGCTTCGCCAAGGGAGTAGCCGGCGAAGGTTCGCACGATTTGCAGCACTTGGTCTTGATAGACGATGACGCCGTAGGTCTCTTCCAGGATGTCTTTGAGCGCGGGATGCGGGTAGTGCGGGACGGCGCGCCCGTGCTTGGAGTCGATGAAAGCGCCGATGTGTTCCATCGGTCCGGGGCGGTAGAGCGCTATCATAGCGGCGACGTCGCTGAGCGAAGTGGGCTTGAGTTCTTTGATGTAGCGCGTCATTCCGCCGCCCTCAAGCTGGAACACGCCCACGGTATCGCCGCGCGAGAGCATATCGAAGGCTTTGCCATCTTGCAGCGGGATTTCGGTGAGATCGAACTTGATGCCGCGCGTTTCGGCGATGAGGTTGCGCGCTTTGGCGAGGATGGCGAGGTTGGACAGCCCTAGGAAGTCCATTTTGAGCAGTCCAAGTTCGGCGCAGGGATCCATGGCGTATTGGGTCATTGCGACGGCGGAGTCGTCGGCGCTGCCGCGCGTGGGGCGCTGCAGCGGCACGATGTCGTCAAGCGGCTCTTGGGATATGACCACGGCGGCGGCGTGCGTGCTGGTGTGGCGGGTTAGCCCTTCCATCCCCTTGGCGGTGTCCATCAGTTTGCGGACGGTTTCCTCTTCGTCGTACGCCTCTTTGAGTTCGGGGTTCTGCTCGAGCGCATCGTCTAGGGTGATGTTCAGGCGGGTGGGGACAAGGCGCGCCACGCGGTCGACATCGCCGTAAGGCATTGCCAGGGCGCGCCCGACGTCGCGGATGGCGGCTTTCGCGCCGAATGTGCCGAATGTGATTATCTGCGCTACATGTTGTCTGCCGTACTTGTCCACCACATAGTTGATGACCTCTTCGCGGCGGTCGTCTTGGAAGTCCATATCGATGTCGGGCATCTCTTTGCGCTCAACATTGAGGAAGCGCTCAAAGACCAGCGTGTAGGGCAAGGGGTTGACGTTGGTAACGCCTAGGCAGTACAGAACAAGGCTGGCGGCTGCGCTGCCGCGCACGGCGAAGAAAATGTCCCGCTGGCGCACGAACTTGGCGATGTCCCAAACTACCAGGAAGTAGTCGGCGAACTGGGTTTGGCGAATGACTTCGAGTTCGTAGTTGAGGCGCTCGATTTCGGCGTCGCCGGCGTCGGGAATGCGTCGGATGAGCGCTTCGCGGCAGATGTTGGCGAGGTATTCGTCGGCGGTGATGCCGCCCGGGACGGGATATTGCGGCAGGCGCATGCGCGAAAAGTCGAGCTCTAGGTTGCACATTTCGGCGATGCGCTGCGTGTTGGATATGGCGTCGGGGACTTCGAGCCAGAGCGCCGCCATCTCTTGCGGGCTTCGCAGATAGTAGGAGTCTTCCTCCATACGCAGGCGGCGCTCATCCTGGATATTGGTGTTGGTTTGGATGCAAATCAGGATGTCCTGCAACGGGGCGTCGTGCTTGTGCGTATAGTGCGAGTCGTTGGTGGCTACAACGGGGATGTCCAACTCTTTGTGGAGCTGCATCAGTCCTTGGTTGATTTTGGGCAGTTCGGGGACGTCGCCGTGGCTCATAAGCTCCAGGAAGTAGCGTCCGCCGAGCAGTTCTTTGTACCAGGATGCGGCGGCGCGCGCTCCGTCCATATCGCCGCGGGTGATAGCCTTGGGCAGCTCGCCACTGGGGCAGCCGGTCATCACGATTAAGCCTTCGTTGTGCTGCGCCAGGATTTCGCGGTCGATGCGCGGCTTGTAGTAGAAGCCTTCAAGGTTGGCTTTGGTAACGAGCTTGACAAGGTTGTCGTAGCCGCGCTCGTTTTGGGCGAGTACGGTCATATGGTAGGGGGATTTGTTGTTGGCGCCGCGGTCGTGGCGGCTGCCGGGGGCGACGTACATTTCGCATCCGATGATGGGCTTGACGCCGGCTTTTGTGGCTATCTGATAGAAGTCGATAGCGCCGTACATGCCGCCGTGGTCGGTGATGGCGAGGCTGTCCATGCCGAGCTCTTTGGCGCGGTGGACAAGCGCGTCAAGGCGGCTGAGTCCGTCGAGCATGCTGTATTCGGTGTGGACGTGGAGATGGGTGAACAAGTCGAACTACCTCCGTGCGTTGCGCGCGCATCGGTGCGTAGGTATGCGTCCATATGCGCGCGTCTGCGAATGGCTATCGTTAGCGCGATTATACCATTGCGGCGGCGGTCAATACCTGCGAATAATTGGGCGTTTTCGTCTGAAATAGGTATTGACGGATGCGTGATTGGGGGAATGGGCGCTGATTTTGTGATAGGGGGTTAACGCAAAGGCGCGGGGGCGCAAAGGGGGGATTGACAAGTGGCATGCGATTGACAGCATGGGGGTGGCTGGGTATATTGGGCTTGCGATAGTCAACGGGGGGGCTTGCGGCAGATGATGTCTTTGCACAATCAGGCTTTTCGAAAGTATGCAGTATTCAGCGGAAGGGCTACCCGATCTGAGTATTGGAGTTTCGTTTTAGTCTGGGTACTCATCTACATAAGCAGTATAATCGTCTTAAGAGTTGACTTTCCTGATGTCATCGGCGGGATGATTTGGGTAGCGTATGTTGTGTATTGGTTAGCTACGCTTATTCCGTGGCTTGCGCTGACTGTTCGACGTCTTCACGATACCGGGCGTAGCGCGTGGTGGCTTCTCATATATTTCATTCCATTTGGGGGGCTTGTGTTGCTTGTGTTTATGTGTCTTCGCAGCGAGCCACGGGCTAACAAGTATGGAATGCCATATTCGAAAACTGAGGCGACGAATGCCAACTACTACAGGGTCGAGAGACGGTGCGATTAAAACGCGCTATGAGCATCTTGCGACGAAAGCCGATCTGCATGCGATTGAGACGCGGCTGGTGAAATGGCTGTTTGGGATGATGTTCGGCGGGATGGCAGCGGCGGCGGCGATTGCATCGGCGGTAGCGGCGCTTCTTGGTTAGCGCAAGAAGCGCTCGTCGGCTTCACGCCGGATAACGGCATAGACTTGCTGCAGCGGCAGGCGGCGCTCAAGCGCGATGCGGCGGGCGTCTTCGTACTCAGGCGATGCACTCACCACGGCGTCGTTGAGCCGCTTGAGTTTGACGGCGGCGCTGCCCAGCGATGTGTCGATGCGCATCACTTCCCGTCCGGCTTCGATGCGCTCCAAGGGGCGCACTCTTACGCCGAGCGTGGAGGTTTCGCGCATAATCAGATCCACCGCATCGGCTTCCATATCGGCGGACGCTATGACGCTGAGCGTCACGGCGGGGCGGTTCTTCTTCATCTGAATCGGCGTGAACCACACATCGCGCGCGCCGATTGCAAGCAGCCGCTCTTGGACATATCCCAGAAGTTCGCCGTTCATATCGTCTATGTTGGTCTCGATAAGCTTCACGCCGACGGAGTAAGCGGCGGGTTTCTCATCGCCTAGCCATAGCGCCAGCGCGTTGGGATATTGCGCTGAGTCGCGCGTGCCGAGCCCATAACCTATGCGCTTCACGCCGATTTGGGGATGGGTGAAATCGGCGAGCGTGGTTAGGATTGCGGCGCCGGTGGGGGTAACCATTTCGCCGGTGTTGTGGGCGTTGCCGGGCGGCGCGGCGACGGGCGCATTCGCCATCGCGAACAGCGCGGCGGTAGCGGGCGACGGCACAGGAAGCAAGCCGTGCTGAGATCTGATGACGCCCGAACCGCTTGGAAACGCCGAGCAGTAGATACGCTCCACCCCCAGCATCTCCAAGCCGGCGACGCCGCCCACCACATCAACAAGCGTGTCAAGCGTGCCGAGTTCGTGCAGATGCGTCTGTTCGGGCGTTGTGCCGTGTACCGCCGCTTCCGCTTCCCCCAAGCGTTGGAACACGGCGCGCGATCTCTGTACCACGCTATCGGGCAACCCGGATGCTTCGACAATGTCGACGAAATCCCGTATCGTGTGAGTTTTGCTGCCGCGCTCGTCTAGGTTCACTACGAGGTGCGTTCCGTCGAGTCCGCCGCGCCGCGCATTGCGGGCTTCGAGCGCGTAGCCGTCCACGCCTAGTTTCGCGATGGCGTCTTGCAGGTCGTCGAGCGCGAGGCCGGCGTCCAGCAGCGCGCCGAGTATCATGTCGCCGCTTGCGCCGCCGATGCACTGAAAGTATGCGCTTGTCAAGGCAAAGCCTCCTGTGTGATAGCGTTCCCGTCAGCGCAAGTTTATCACGGATGGAACGGCGTATCTACGAACAAGAAAGGCTATGCTCTTGGGCAATGCCGCCGCGCGCTATCCATCAAGCGGCGGTTGCCCCATTGAGATGCGGGACCTTGGCGTTTGGCAGGCATATGGCGATTGCGTGGGACAGGTTGTCGACCCGTTGGAAGTGAAGCGCCTCAGTGTCGGATTCCCACGCCTCGGTGTTCGCCGGCACAAGGCATCTGCTGAATCCAAGGCGCGCGGATTCTCTCACGCGGCGCTCGGTCTGAGGCGCGCGCCGAATTTCGCCGCTAAGCCCTACTTCGCCCACGGCGGCCAAGTCGGCGCTCAGCGGCAGATTGCGGAAGCTGGACGCAATCGCAAGCGCTACGCCAAGGTCGGCGGCGGGCTCGAGTATTTTCAAGCCGCCGGTTACATTCACAATCACATCATAGTCGAACAGCGGAATGCCGGCGCGGCGCGTAATCACGGAGCAGACCAGCAGCAGCCGATGGTTGTCGAAGCCGCTTGATATGCGGCGCGGAGTGGGTATCGTGGATGGCGTGGTGAGCGCTTGGATTTCCACCAGCAGCGCGCGGTTGCCTTCCAGCACCGGCACCACCACGGAGCCGACGGCGTCCTGCGGGCGGTCGAGCAGGAAGCTGTGCGATGGATCTTCCACATCGCGAAGTCCTGCGCCGGTCATCTCAAACACGCCTACTTCATTGGTAGAGCCGAAGCGGTTTTTCACGCCGCGTAGCAGCCGCCAAGAGCTGATGGGATCGCCTTCCATGTAGAGCGCCACATCGACCATATGCTCAAGGATGCGCGGGCCGGCGATGTCGCCGCCCTTTGTGGCATGCCCGGTCAGAATGAGCGGCACATTGTGCGCCTTGCCCCATTCCAGCAGTTTGCGCGCGCATTCGCGCACCTGCGCCACGCTGCCGGACTGCGATGACACCGTGGGGTCGTACATCGTTTGGATGGAGTCCACAACGGCGAGCGCGGGCGTGTTCTTGTCGAGATACGCCAGCGTCTCTTCTATGCCCGTCTGAGGCAGGATGTGAATGTTCTGTCCGCCGATGCCAAGCCTATCCGCGCGCATCTTGATTTGGGAAACGGACTCTTCCCCTGCGACATATAGCACGCCTTCGGGCTGCTGCGCCACCTCTGCGGCGAGTTGCAGCAGCAGCGTGGATTTGCCGATGCCCGGATCGCCCGCGAGAAGCGTCAGCGAGCCGGGAACAACGCCGCCGCCCAGCACGCGGTTCAGTTCGGCAGAGTCGACTGAGATGCGCGGCAGGTCTTGCGTAGAAGCGTCGGCGAGATGCACGGCGTCTTGCGCGCCGCCGCTCACCCAGCCGTAGCGGTTGGCGTCCCGCTTCTCTATGATGGTGTTCCATGCGCTGCAAACGCGGCACTGCCCTTCCCACTTGGGGGTTTCGTTTTCGCAGGATGCGCACACGAACTTGGTTTTGGTCTTTGCGCTTGTCATCGTCCGTATCTCCTGACTTTGCGATTGAACGCTGATTATTTGAGAGATGCGAACACTATATCATATGTTCTTAAAAGAACACAACATCTATTTGCAAGAATTTTGATGGCGCGTAATAGAAGCAGTCGACTCAGTACGAATTCGGCGAAGATAGCAGCGCTGACGATAACGCCAAAAGCCCGACCGATTTACTCAGTCGGGCTTTTGCGTATCGGCGGCGCAACCGGCCGCGGGCTATGCCACCGGCACCGCTTCTTCTATCTCTTCCGTCTTAGCCTTGACTTTGTCCTTGGCGCGGACGGACAGGCCGTCGGCGTCTTCGTTGATGTCGATCAGCACCACGTCGCCGGGCGCGACTTCGCCGGCGAGTATAGCGTCGGACAGCGTGTCTTCCAAATGGTCTTGGATAAGCCGCCGCATCGGCCTTGCGCCGAACTGCGGGTCGTAGCCCTTTTCGGACAGCCAGTCGCGCGCCGCATCGCTGACTTCCATCGTCAAGCCCTGCTCGATGAGCTCTCCGGAAACATCCTGCAGCTGGAGTTTCACGATTTCGCGCATATTCTCGCGGCTTAGCGCATGGAATACCACGGTGCCGTCAATCCTGTTCAGGAATTCCGGACGGAAGAAGCGCTTGACCTCTTCCAGCACATTGTCCTTCATACGCGCATAGGCTTGCTCTTCGGATGCGCCTCTTGCGCCGCGTGCCGAAAATCCGATCGACCTATCCTGCCGAATGAGGTCGGAGCCGATGTTGCTTGTCATAACGATGACGGTGTTGCGGAAGTCCACCTTGCGCCCCTTGGCGTCGGTGAGATGTCCGTCGTCGAATATCTGCAGCAGGATGTTGAACACTTCGGGATGCGCCTTCTCGATTTCGTCGAGCAGGATGACGCTGTAGGACTTGCGCCTGACCGCTTCGGTGAGCTGACCGCCTTCGCTGTAGCCGACGTAGCCCGGCGGCGCGCCTACCAGCCGCGCGACGGTGTGCCTGTCCATAAACTCGGACATGTCTATCCGAATCATGGACTCTTCGCTGCCGAACAGAAACTCGGCGAGCTTCTGAACGAGGTAGGTTTTGCCAACGCCCGTTGGTCCTAGGAAGAGGAACACGCCGGTGGGGCGCTTGGGGTTCTTGAGTCCCGCCCTAGCCCTTCGCACCGCCTTGGATATGATGGCGATGCCTTCGTCCTGCCCTGATACCTGGTGATGCAACGTCTCTTCCATATGGACAAGGCGCTCGGATTCGGTGGCGGCGAGGCGGGCTACGGGTATGCCCGTCCACATATTGACCACTTCGGCGATGTCGTCTTCGGTAACTATCGGGGGCTGGTTGCTCTGTTCGTTTTCCCAATCGGACTGCAGGATTTCCAGCTTCTCTTCGAGGTTCTTTTCGCGCTCGCGCAGTTCGGCGGCTTGTTCGTATTGGCGGGTGGACAGCGCTTCGTCTTTCTCTTTGCGGACGCGCTCAAGCATCTTTCTGACTTCGGTCAGCGAAAGCGGCTGCTCCGTGCTGTTTATCCGCACTCTGGAGGCGGCTTCGTCGATGAGGTCGATGGCTTTGTCCGGCAGGGAGCGGTCGGATATGAAGCGCGCCGCCATATTCGCCGCCGCCGCAAGCGCCTCTTCGGAGATTGTCAGCTTGTGATGATCCTCATACTCGCCCTT
This sequence comes from Dehalococcoidia bacterium, assembly GCA_965203895.1. Classification (GTDB taxonomy): domain Bacteria; phylum Chloroflexota; class Dehalococcoidia; order Lucifugimonadales; family JADFKI01; genus Bin90. Next base: position 2,617,237 of record CBDBDI010000003.1, read on the forward strand.
GACGCCTTTGAGGATCTCGACCGACTCATCTACCGTAGGCTCTTCCACGCGAACCGGCTGAAACCTTCTTTCAAGCGCGGTGTCGCGTTCCAGATACTTGCGATACTCGTCCGGAGTGGTAGCGCCGATGGTTTGCAACTCGCCCCTGGCAAGGGACGGCTTCAGGATGTTGGCGGCGTCAACGGAGCCTTCGGCGGCGCCCGCGCCCACCATAGTATGCACTTCGTCTATGAACAGGATGCAGTTGCCGGACTCGGTTATCTCTTCGACGACCTTCTTGAGGCGTTCCTCGAATTCGCCGCGATACTTTGTGCCGGCTACCAGCGAACCCATATCCAGGGTTACCAGCCGCTTGCCGCGCAGTGTAGAGGGGACTTCGTCGGCGGCGATCATCTGGGCAAGCCCTTCCACAATCGCCGTCTTGCCGACGCCCGGCTCGCCAACCAGAACCGGGTTGTTCTTGGTGCGGCGGCTGAGTATTTGAGTAACGCGCTGAATTTCGTTGCTTCTGCCCACCGTTGGGTCAAGCTTATCGGCTTTCGCTTCTTTGGTCAGGTCTATGCCCAGTTTGTCCAGCATAGGCGTCTTGCTCTTGTTCTTTTCGCGCCTGCTGCGCTGCGAGCTTTGGGAAGAGCTGGACAGGATACTGCTGGTTTCGCCTCTGACCTTGTCCAGATTGATGCCCAGGCTTTCCAGCACGCCTGCGGCGACGCCTTCGCCTTCACGCATAAGGCCTATCAGCAGATGCTCGGTGCCGATGTGGTGGTGATTGAGGCGCCGCGCCTCGTCGACCGCCAGCTCGATCACCTTCTTGGCGCGCGGCGTAAGCCCGATTTCGCCCGGCGCGGTGCGCTCGCCCCTGCCGATGATGAACTCGACTGCGGCGCGCACTTTTTGCAGTTCCACGCCAAGGTTTGAGAGCACTCTCGCGGCGACGCCGTCGGTTTCGCGCACAAGTCCCAGCAGGATATGCTCTGTGCCGATGTAGTTGTGGTTGAAGCGCTGGGCTTCCTCCTGCGCCAACGATAGCACCCTGCGCGCTCTTTCGGTGAACTTCTCAAATCTGCTTGCCATTCTCTTCTCCTAAAAGCGGAGTTCTGCGTGAACGAAAGGTTCGGTGTCCCTGCGGCGCTTACTGGAAGTTCATGAACTGCCCCTCCAAAGTCTGCTTCAGGCTCAAGCCCAGCCGCCGCCGCTCCGGCTCTATGCGAAGCACCTTCAGGCGCACGTTGTCGCCCTCTTGCACAACATCGCGCGGATGGCTTATGACACGGTCGGACAGCTCGGAGATGTGTATCAGCCCCTCGATGTTGCCCTCAACGCGCGCGAAAGCGCCGAAGTTGGTGAGCTTGGTTATCTGCGCGTCCACTATGTCGTCCACATGCAGCCGATCATGGATGGTTTCCCACGGCTCGGGCTGCAGACGCCTCAGGCTAAGCGCGATCTTGCGGTTTTCCACATCCACCCTGAGCACATACACATCGATCTTGTCGCCGATGGACACCACGTCTTCGGGCTTGGCTACCGGGCCCCATGACATTTCTGAGATGTGTATCAGCCCGTCGGCGCCGCCCAGGTCGACGAAAGCGCCGAAGCTGCTGATGCCGGTGACTTCGCCGTGGCGGGTTTCGCCCACCGCAAGTTCCTGCACAAGGCGCGCCTTCTGCGCGTCCCGCCACTCTTGCACGGCTTGGCGCTCAGAGAAGATGGCGCGGTTGCGGCTTCGGTTTATCTCCAATATCTTCAGCTGCAGAACCTTGCCACTGTCTTGCGCTTGCAGTTCGGCGCGGCGCGCGTGCGCTTCGGAACTCTGCTCGCCTTCAGGGATTTCCCTGAATATCTCGCGCGAAACGCTTACCAGTTGGGACATCGGGACGAAGCCCTGAACCTTCTGCACGTCCACTATAGCGCCGCCCTTGTTGAAGCCGAGGATCTGCCCTTCCACGGTATCGTTGGTTTCCAACGACTTCTCGAGTTCGCGCCAGCCGGTTTCGCCCAAGGCGCGGTCTATGGACAGGATAGCGGCGTTGTCGGCCGTCTCCGGCCTTATGACATAGGTGATTATCTGGTCTCCGACGGCGATGCTTGGCACGTCGTCCCGGGCGAGCGAGCGCATTTCGCGCTGCTGCACAATGCCTTCGGACTTGTGTCCAATGTTCACCAGCACGCCGTCGCTGTCGATGCGCATCACAACGCCCTCGACTACTTCGCCTCTGCGGAGCGGTTTGATAGGATCCATGGAGTCCAAAAGCTCGCCCATGTCTTGCATCCCTTCGGATTCTTGCATGGGATCGGCTTCATCGTCCAAATCCATCTCATCCATATCCTCATCGTCAAGATCCTCGATGTCCTGCATGGACATAGTAGGCTCTTCGGTCGACTCGGATGCGGGCATAGGCGGGCTATCCTGCGCATCGGGCGCAGGTTCGGCGGGCACTTCAGCGGCGGCGGGGTCTGCCATAATATCGGGGTCTTCGGCGGGGCTGTTTGATGTCACGGCTCTCACAGGTCTTTCTTATAGTATCGCTTTGCCACTATTATATTCATATTTTAATACAAGTGTAAAGTGGCGCATAGGAATAATATCGCCTCGCAACGAAAGCGAAACACATTCGGGTATTCGAGCATTCGGATTAGAGGCGCTTCCTACCGCCATAAGCATACTAGCATACATATGAGTGTTCAAGCGGTCGGATGGCGTTTGTTCGTAAATGATGCAAGCGCGCCGAACGTCGTCGCCGTTTCGCCGCGGCGCGCGCCGGCAGACCGCGCCGCATTCGCCCGCCGCCTAGAGTATCTGCGATAGGAACATCTTGGTGCGCTCGCTCTTAGGGTTGTCGAAGAATTCGTTGGCGGCATTATCCTCAACAAGGTAGCCTTCGTCAAACATAATGATGCGGTCGGCGACCTCCCTGGCGAAGCCGATTTCGTGCGTTACAATCAGCATCGTCATTCCGGAGTGCGCCAGCTCGCGCATAACGTCCAGCACTTCGTTAATCATTTCGGGGTCGAGCGCGGATGTGGGCTCGTCGAACAGCATTATGCGCGGCTGCATCGCGAGCGCCCGCGCGATGGCCACCCGCTGCTGCTGCCCGCCCGAAAGCTCAGCCGGGAATTTGCTCGCCTGCTCAGGAATGCCCACCCGACTGAGCAGTTCGTTTGCAACATCCTCGGCCTGCTCGCGCGGCCACTTGCGCACCCTGGTAGGCGCTAGGGTGATGTTCTGCATCACGGTGAGGTGCGGGAACAGGTTGAATGACTGAAACACCATCCCCACTTCGCTGCGAATGGCGTCTATGTTGCGGACATCCTCCGTCAACTCTATGCCGTCCACGATAATGTCCCCGCGCTGATGCTCTTCCAGGCGGTTTATCGTGCGGATGAACGTCGACTTGCCCGAACCCGACGGCCCCACAATCACTATCTTCTGCCCCTGCTTCACGGAAGTCGTTATGCCTTTGAGCGCGTGAAACGAGCCGAACCACTTATGCACATCGCGGCAAATGATGATGTCTTCGTCCAACGCGTCCATCGCCGCATCGCCGTTTATAGCCATTTGAACCCTCCAAGCATTTCGCTTGCGCCTCGCACAGCGTATTAACCTGCCCGACGCACAAGCCGTTAGCGCACGCCTACGCCCAGGTACTGCTCGACCCGCCTGCTCACATACGACATCCCGTAGGTGAACACCCAGAATACCAGCGCTATGAAGATGAACACCTCTTTGGTGCTAATCCTGTATTCGGGATTGCCCAGTATGAATGTGCGCCCGACCTCCACCAGATCCACCATCCCGATGATATAGACCAGGCTTGTGTCCTTGAACAGCCCGATGAACTGCCCCACGATGGCCGGAATTACATTGCGTATCGCCTGCGGCAGCGATATGAACAGCGTAGTCTGCCATCCCGCAAGTCCCAGCGCGCGCGCCGCCTCCGCCTGGCCGGGGTTCAGCGCTTGAAGTCCGCCGCGCACATTCTCCGCCATATACGCCGCGCTGAACAGCGTTATCACCACGCCGGCGCTGAACAGCGAATTGCGCGGGAACGTCTCAGGAAACGCCAGCGGCACAAGATGCTGCGACATGAATAGCAGCGTTATCAGCGGCACGCCGCGGAACACCTCTATGAATACCACGCACAGCAGCTTCACAACCGGAAGTTGACTGCGCCGCCCAAGCGCCAGCAGGATGCCGATGGGCAGGCTTAGCGTGATTCCGGCCACCGCCAGTATCAGGTTCAGCGTTAGCCCGCCCCAGTACAGCACCGCCACCGGCTGCAGCCCCGGCACGCCCGGGATCCCCCGCAGCAATATCAGCGTCGCCAGGAACACCGCCACCGCCAATATGATAAGCCGCCGCGCGCTCACCAGCGAAGTGTAGCGCGCCAGCGCCCAACCAGCCCCAAGCGCCGGCAAATTCGCCAGCAGCAGCAGCCGCACATCCAATCCCATCCGATCGAACCCATACGGCAGGAAGGCGCACAACGCCGCCGCCGCCGCTACCACTATCGCGATTCGCGCCGTTATGCTGCCGCCGATAAGCCCCCACGCCATTCCCAGCAACGCCGTTATCAGCAGCAGCGATACCTGCGGACGCCAGAAGCAGTTGTTGCCCGGACACGCCTGATCCGTGTTGAAGCCGCCTATTATGAACCGCCCGCCTATGACCGCGATAGTCCCCCAGTTGGCGTCAAGGAACACCCACCGCAGCCCGAACCAAAGCGCCAGCGCCAGCGCCGCGCCCACCACCACCGTAAGCGCGCCGTTGTGCCATGTGCTAAACAGGTTGGCGCGCGCCCAGCCCAGCGCCCCCATGCTTGCGCGCGGCGGCAGTATCGGCGGTTGCGCCATGCCCGGATTCGCTGCCATCCCTCTAACTCCCCACGAACCTAATATGCCGATTGTACAGGTTGCCGATTAGCGACCAAGTCAGGCTCATCGCCAGATACGCCAGCATAATCATAACGAATATGGAAATCGCGGGCGCCGTCTGCGTCATCGTTATCGCCACATTCGTCAGATCGGTGTAGCCGACCGCCCCGCCCAGGCTGCTATTCTTCGTCAAGTTCAGGAATTGGCTGATTAGCGGCGGTATGATGACGCGCAGCGCCTGTGGAAAGGTTACATGCCGCAGCGTGTCGATCCCCGACAGCCCCAGCGAGCGCGCCGCCTCCCGCTGTCCGCGGCTGACCGATTGTATCCCCGCGCGCACGATTTCCGCTATGAACGCCGACGTGTATATCACCAACCCAATCAGCAGTATCAGCAGCCCGGCGTCTATCGTAAGGCCGCCGCTTATCCGCCCGAACCGCCCCTGCGGCTCAGGCGTGGACAGCGCAAACGGCGCATCGCCCATAACGGCGCTCACCGCAAGCCAAGCCACCGCCCCCACCGCTATCGCCGCGGCGCATCCCGCCAAAAACGGATACGACGCCTGCCCGGTTCGCTCCTCTCGGCGCTCCAGCGCATTATGGACAAGCACTCCGATTACGACGCCCACGACCGCCAGCGCCAGCCATATCAGCGCGCCGCTCATTCCCGTGGGCGACGGCCCCGTGAACGATATGCCGGCGTTGTTTATGTAAAGCTGCCCCGCAATCACATACCCTTCGCGCACCGGCGGCAGCGTCAGCACTATGAAGAACCAGAACAGCAGCTGCACCAGCAGCGGCACATTGCGGAAGAACTCGATGTACGCCAGCGCCAGTTTGGACACAAGCCAGTTGTCCGAAAGCCGCGCCACGCCGATGAATATGCCTAATGCCGTGGACAACACAACCCCGATGACCGCCACCAACGCCGTGTTGCTGATGGCAACCACAAGCGCATAGCGAAATGTGTCCGACGACTCATACGGGATAAAATGCTCGCCGATGGGCGTCTGATAGGCGCGGTCCAAGAAGCCGAACCCAAACGGAATGTCCCTATCTTGTATGGCGTTCTCAATGTTGATGAAGAACCAAGAGACCAGAAACACCGCCGCAAACGCCGACAATATCTGCAGCGCCCACTGTATAGCGACCACATGCCGCCATATCGGTATTCCCTGGTAGGTCAGAAAGCGAGGTATCGTTTCCATATAGACCTTGCGCCCTGCTCCATCTTATCCGCGAACAGCGCTGATTCTAGCACATCGCGCGCCAATGTGTACGCATCTGCGCATCCAAACGCGCATTGCCGCGAAATCGCTTATCTCAGCGGCGCGGCGTAGATCTGCCCGCCCTTGGGGCAGTCTGCGCACGGCGCGGCCGCCCACAGCGCATTCCGCGTCCCGTCCGTTCTAGGCAGCCCGATGCCGCCTGCGCCAAGATTGCGGTCATAGATTTCGGCGTAGTTCCCCACCTGCCGCACAATATCCTGCGCCACCGTCGCGCTCAGCCCCAAAGTTTCCTGCCCGTAAGAGCCCTCCAACCCAAACAAACGGTCAACCTTGGAATTGCCCGTAAGCGCGGTTGGAACATTGCCCGAATTATATCCGTAGGCTTCGGCGTAGATAAGTATGGACATCGTGAAGTTCACTATGTCGATCCAGCGCTCGTCCCCGTGCGGCACAACCGGAGCAAGCGGCTCCTCCGAGATTGTGTCCGGCAAAACGACGTGGTCATCCGGGTTCGGCAGACTGCTTCGGTAGGCGTACAGCCCCGAATGATCCGTGGTGAAGGCATCGCACTGCCCCGTGCGATACGCCTCAACGGCGGCGTCCGTCTTCTCGAAATTCACGGCGCTTATGCCCAAGTTGTGCAGATTGGAAAAGTCCTGCAAGTTCAACTCGGTGGTTGTCCCCTGCGTTACGCACACCGCCGAACCCGCAAGCTGCTCCGAACTCGTCAAGCCCAAAGCCTTCCGTACTAGAAAGCCCTGCCCGTCATAGTACATCGTGTACGAAAAATTCCCCCACTGAGCGTCCCGCGATGAACTGCGCGTAACCGTGCGAACCAGCATATCCACATCGCCCGATTGGATGGTAGCGCCCATCTCGGTGGCGTTCACCGGCACAATCTCGATGGCGTCGGCGTTACCCAGCGTCGCCGCGGCCACCGCGCGGCACAAGTCTATGTCAAACCCGACGTTGTTGCCATCCTCATCGATGTAGCCGAACCCCGGTATGCTGTTGTTGCTGGCGCATATCACACGCCCGCGCGCCTTCACCGCATCCAAGCGGCTCACCTGGCTCTCAGCGACAGCGCCGTCGCCCGCGTCGGCCGGCTGAGCGCCGTCGGGCGCAGGCTGCGAGCATGCGAGCAGAACCGCCGCCGCCAGCAACAGCCACGCCATAGCGATACACACGACGCGCCTATTCATCTTGTACTCCTCTTTATAAGGCGCTTCACTGCGCCGTTCCCTATATTTGCTATTCAACTCTGATACGCCGATACGCCATTGCGCTATCGGGCATCACTTTAGCATTGCGCCCAAACAAAATAAAGGGGATGGTCCGAAATCCCGAACCATCCCCTTATCGTTATCCTGCTATCGCCGTTCTAGCGGCGCAGCGTCCGTGCGCGGTTAGCGCGGCGGCGCGGCGTAGATCTGTCCGCCCTTCGGGCAGTTGTCGCAGGGAGCGGCAGACCACAGCGCGTTGCGGCTGCCTTCGCGCACCAAGCCCAGCGGCGTCAGGTGGCGGTCATAGATCTGGCCGTAGTTCCCAACCTGCCGTATAACCGTCTGCGCCACGGTCAAATCCAGCCCCATCTCTTCCTGTCCGAAGGAGCCTTCAAGACCGAACAGCCTGTCGATGCCGGTGTCGCCCGTAACGGCGGTAGGCACATTGCCGGAGTGTATCTCAAACGCCTCTGCGTAGATGAGGATGGTCATCACCGCGGTTACGATGTCGAACCACTGCTCATCGCCGTGCGGCACAACCGGACCGAGCGGCTCTTCGGAGATAGTCCCCGACAGAATCACATGGTCGTCCGCGTCGGTGAAGCCTGCGAGCGTGCTGACTAGACCGGAGCGGTCGGTTGTAAGCACCTGGCACTGACCCCGTTCATAAGCCTCCCGAGTGCTGTCGTTGTTCTCGAAGGTTTCAACACTAATGTCCAGCCCCGTCTGATTGATGAAGTCCTGCAGATTCAGCTCAGTGGTCGTGCCTTGCTGCACGCACACCGCAACCTGGTCAAGCTCCATCATGCTGGTCACGTTTTCGCTCTTCCGAGTCATAAAGCCCTGTCCGTCGTAGAACATCGTGGGCGCGAAGTTGCCCCAGCCGGTATTGCGCGACGTCGTCCAAGTGGTGTTGCGCGACATCATATCCACTTCGCCCGACTGCATCGTAGGCCCGCGCGCGGCAGCGGTGGTCGGGCGGAACTCCACTGCGTCGGCGTTGCCCAGAACGGCGGCCGCCACTGCGCGGCAAAGGTCGATGTCAAAACCTACCGTGTTGCCATCGTCGTCCGTGCGCCCAAAGCCCGCCAGGCTGTTGTTGCTGGCGCAAATCAGCTGATTGCGCGCCTTGACCCTATCCAAGCGGCTCTGCGTCTCTTCCTGCTGCATCATAGCCGCCGGCTCCTCGGCGGGCGCGGGATCCGCCGGCCGCTGACACGCCGCCAACACCGCCAGCATCGTCGCCAGCGCCGCGACTACCAAAAAAATCTTCCGACTCATCTGGACTCTTACCTCCGTTTCGTTCCTGCTGCCTAACCTACTCACTCAGCATCAATGCCAATTAGATAGGGTATGACTTGCGCCCCCAAAAGTCAATAAATAATTTCGGCGTGGCATTCTCATAACGTGCAAGACTACTATAGTAGAAATTGATGCCTAAATCATGCTCATAGCAAGAAGGGGCATAGACGCAAAGAGCCTATCGCGACGATATGCCAATGCCCACATTGCGGCTCAAATTTGGCTGGATTTAGCACACATACACGTTGAGAACGCCAAAACCCCATCCCCCCTTTGCGCCCTTGCGCCAAAATCATCCCGCGCATTGATTGACACACACGCCCATTTCCCCTAACATAATCCCACGGTCGTGCTAAGCGGGGAGATAGCGGTGCCCTGTACTCGCAATCCGCTCTAGCGAGGCTGAACTCCTCCCGGAGGTTTTTTCATCCGGGGCCTCTGTTCGCAGTTGGCCGGCGCCGACGGTTGGGTCCTGCGCGGCGGAATGCCGTGAACCCCGTCAGGTCCGGAAGGAAGCAGCGGTAAGCGGTCAACTCCGGGCGCCGCAGGGTCGCCTGACCCGAGCCGCCGCTGCGATTACGCCTTTGGGTGTGAATCGAATCGGAGGTGCACGACCAATCCCACCCCTAGTTGCGCGAGTTGCGCGCATATCCGCCGCCGAACATCGCCCCCAATGATACATACGATACAATCGCCGCCGAACTGAGCGCGCTATAGCCGCCACGCTTGAAGCGCATCCATGTTCGGCGTCGGTTAGCGCCAACCGCCCGCCGGCATAGCCCGCCACCCGCTTGGAACGCATCCCAACCAAGCGCGAACCAAAGGCGCGGCAACCCTATACCCTATAACAACCTAGCCGCAGCCCGCCCGGAGCGCATCCCATCAACCTCGCCGATGCTCCCGCCAAACCCCGCCGCTATGCGCCCGCCAAAAAATCGCTGGCGCAAAACTTCCTAGTCGACCGCCGCATCGCCGACCGCATCATCGCCGCCGCCGATGTATCCCCCAACGACCGCATACTAGAAATCGGACCCGGCCGCGGCATCCTCACCCGCCCCCTAGCAAGCAGCGCCGCAAGCCTCACCGCCGTCGAACTCGACGCCGATCTAGCAGCCGCCCTAGCCGCCGAGTTCGCCGCCAACCCCGCCGTCCGCGTCATTCACGCCGACGCCCGCTGCATAGACCCTGCCGCCCTATACCCCGTCGACGCCCCCTATAAGCTCATCGCCAACCTGCCCTACTACGCCGCCCAGCCCATTATCCGCCGCTTCCTGGAAGCCGACCGCAAGCCCACCCTTATGACGCTGATGACCCAGCGCGAAGTCGCCCGCAATATGGCGGCGCAGCCGGGCGATATGTCCCTGCTGTCCCTCGCCGTTCAGCTCTACAGCAAGCCCCGCATCATCGCCAGCGTCCCGCCGCGCGCATTTCGTCCCGCCCCAAAGGTTACATCCGCCATCGTCCGCCTTGATGTGCTGCCCCGTCCCGCGCTCGCCATAGACTCCATAGACGCCTTCTTCACCCTTGCGCGCGCCGGCTTCTCAGCCCCCCGCAAGCAGATACACAACTGCCTGCAGCGCGGCTTGTCCATCACCCGCGCCGCCGCCGAAGCGATGCTGTCCGACGCCGATATAGACCCGCGCCGCCGTCCCCAAACCCTCAGCATCCCCGACTGGGGACGCCTTTACGCCGCCTACCGCCTGCGCTATCCTGAACCCTAACCAACCCTAGCGCAGATTACACGCGCGCACGCCAACCCTGCCCGATATAGACGCCCGCCTATGATTGCGCTCAAAGCCTACGCCAAGATAAACCTGACGCTCGAGGTCATCGATCGGCGCCCCGACGGCTACCACGAAATCGCCTCCATCATGCAGACGATCGACCTATGCGACATCGTGAGCCTATCGCCCGCCGCCGACCTAACCCTAACCTGCGACAACCCCGCGCTTGAGACGCCCGACAACCTCGCGCTCCAAGCCGCCAATCTGCTGCGCGCCGAAAGCGGCTACACCGGCGGCGCGCATATCGCCATCCGCAAGGCTATACCCGTATCGGCCGGACTCGGCGGCGGCAGCAGCGACGCCGCCGCAACCCTTATGGGACTGAACGCCCTCTGGCATCTCGATATGCCCACGCCGAAGCTGGAAGCCATCGCCGCCAAAATCGGTTCCGATGTGCCGTTCCTATTAGAGGGCGGCACCGCCATTGCGCTTGGCAGAGGCGAGCGCATCCGCCGCCTGCCGCCCGCCAAAGTGGATTGGCTAGTTGCGCTGACGCCCGATACGCCCCACCGCAGCGGCGCAAGCAAGACCGCCGCCCTCTACGATACGCTCACACCCGCCAACTACACCGGCGGCATGCTCACCCGCAAGCTTGAGGCGCGCATTCGCGGCGGCGGCGATGTCCCCCCCCAATTCCTATTCAACGCCTTCGACGACATTGCCCCCACCGCCTACCCCGGCATAGAGCGCTACCGAAACGCATTCGCCCAACTTGGCGCGCGCGAGATACACCTCACCGGCAGCGGCCCATCCATGTACGCCCTGATGCCCAAGCGCGAAGTGGGAACCGCAATCCAACTGCTGCTCAAGCATAAACATGGCTGGAACGCGCATCTAGCGTCCGCCGTAACGCCCCCGCCGCTTGACGCGCAACTCAGCGGCGGCGTCTAGCCCACGCCAACCCAAGCCAAGGTGAAACCGCCATTCTGGACGCATTCATAGACGGCGCAATGTTAGGCATGCTCATGGCATCCGTGTTCGTTACCGTGGGCATGATAAGCCTCTTCACGCTGCTCAAAAACCGCCGCGCGCAAACCCTGCCGATGCTCGAAAAGTACACGCCCATGACGCTTGCGATGATTATCGTAGCCGCGTCGCATCCCACCTGGGCGACGATTGGCGGCGCATTGGCGCTGATATATCGCATAACCGTAGAGCAGGCGCCCGGCGGCGGCATCGGCAGCCCCAACATAGCGTTCACGCTGGCAGTCACGATTGGCGCATTGCTGCTCGCCGCCCCCATAGCGCTGCTGCTGCGCCCCATACTGGCGGGCGTACTCGCGCTCACGCTGACCTTCATCCTGCTATTCGGCTGGTTCCTCCCCTACTTCGTCGGCGCATAAACCCCGCCCGAATTGACCGATACGCCGTTCAAGGCTAAAATCGCTTTGAGCGCCGCAACATATATCGCAATCGCCCGCCCATACACCACAAGCCCGCCCGCTAATCTGACCAAATAAGTTGAGGTAAAAGAATGGCTACCGAAACCGAAACAACCCACCGCCAAACAACCGCTGACCGCGCAACCGACGAAGACCTGATAGCCCGCGCCCCCGCGCACGACGGCGTAGCCACCCAACGCGATCTGCGCGAAACCGAGCGCTATCTCCAAAGCGAAATCCGCGCAAGCGAAGGCAGACTTAGATCTGACTTCAATGCCAAGTTCGACAAGGTAGATGCCAGGTTCGACAAAATGGACAGCGCGATGGAGCGAATGGACGCTAAGTTCGAGGCTAAGTTCAACAGGGTGATTTGGCTTATAATCATCCTGCTAATCACTATAATTGGCGGCTTGGTCGGGATATTGGGGACGATGATCGCCCTTCTAGTGAGGATGTAGCTTCGAGCGCAGCGCCGCCCGTCGGACGATGCGGCGCAGCGCTTGCGTAATATCCGTTGCCCATCCCATATACTACGGATGCGAATAGGCTTACAAAGTCGAGGTGAAAGAATGGCTACCGAAACCGAAACAACCCAGCGCCAAACAACCGCTGACCGCGCAACCGACGAAGACCTGATAGCCCGCGCCCCCGCGCACGACGGCGTAGCCACCCAACGCGATCTGCGCGAAACCGAGCGCTATCTCCAAAACGAAATCCGCGCAAGCGAAACCAGACTTGGCAGCAAGATTGACAGGCAGACTTGGCTCATAATCGGCCTGCTAATCGCTGTAATTGGCTGCTTGGCCGGGATATTGGGGACGATAATCGCCGGGCTAGTGCAGATGTAGCTCCGCGCGCAGCGCCGCCCGTCGGACGATGCGGCGCTGCGCTTGCATAACGCGCTTGTTGCCCTGTTACACAATCACGCAATCAACACGCCAACCCCTAACGAAAGAGTAACGATACTTGGCTATATTCGATCTGCATCTGCATACGGTTCGCGGCAGCAGCGACAGCGGACTCACCACCGACCAACTCATCCAAGAAGCGCAGCGCATCGGGCTTGACGGAGTTTGCCTCACCGAACACTCCGGCGGATGGGAAGCCGCCGAGCTGGCAAGCGCCTTCAAAGGCTCCGGACTGACCGCCATCAGAGCGCTTGAGGTCAACACCGATATGGGACACATTCTCGCCTTCGGACTGCATCGCTATGTGAGCGGCATGCACACCGCCGCCGGCTTGCGCAAAGTGATAGACCGCGCCGGCGGCGTGATGATTTCGGCGCACCCCTTCCGCAACCTATTCAACCGCCCGCCCTACAATGTCAACCTGCTGTTCAAAAGCGCCAACGGCGTCCGCCCCACAACCGCAATCGAGGCGTCCAAGCATCCCCTATTCGAACTGGTCGACGACGTCGAGGTAGCCAACGGCGCAAACACCGACCGCGAAAACCTGTTCACGCTGGACGTGGCGCGGCACCTAGGCTTCACCGGCAGCGGCGGCAGCGACGCTCACTCCAAGCACGGCATCGGCAAATGCGTAACCCTGTTCGACGACGACATTCGCAGCGAAGCAGACCTCATAGAGGCGCTCAAAGCCAAAGCATTCGCCCCCGCCGAAGGCTTGCATATCGGCAATCTCAAGCCATTCGCCCATGCCGAAGCGCACATCAGCGAACTGCTAGTTGGGGATTAGCGCGCCGATACGCGGATTGTCCTTGACTACAAGCGCTATCGGCTAAACATCATCAGCCGCCAACAACCGCCAAAGCGCATATCGCGCATACACACACTGGAGGCAAGCCCAATGCAGACAATCAACCCTATCGTCAACCGATGGCGCAGCGAAGCCGCCGCATCCCCCAACGACTTTTGGGCGCGCGCCGCCGATGCGCTGCCCTGGTTTCGCAAGTGGGACAATGTGTTCCAATGGGACTTCCCCGCCTTTCGCTGGTTCAGCGGCGCCACCACCAACATCGCCTACAACTGCATAGACCGCCATGTTGAGCGCGGCTGGGGCGGACACGCCGCCATCGCATACGCCAACGAGCGCGGCGAGCGCAGCGTACTCACCTACTCGCAGCTCAAGCACGAAGTTGAGCGCGTGGCGGCGGCGCTGCGCGGCATGGGCATCGGCAAAGGCGACCGCATCACAATCTACATGCCCGTATCCGTAGAAGCGATCCTGCTTATGCTCGCCGCCGTCCGCATCGGCGCTATCCATTCCGTAGTGTTCGCCGGCTTCGGCGCGGGCGCGCTCGGCGACCGCATTCAAGCGAGCGGCTCTCGCCTAGTGTTCACCACCGACATCACCTATCGCAAAGGGCGCGACATCCCGCTCAAAGGCATTGTGGACGCCTCGCTCGAAATCGGCGGCGACGCCGTGGAGCATGTCGTCGTGTTTAGCCGCACAGCCGACGCCCCGATGACGCCCGGCCGCGACATCGGCTGGCGCGACTTCCTGGCGCGCGGCGATGGACACGACGGCGGCTATGTGGAGATGGAATCCAACGAACCCGCCTACATCCTGGCTACATCCGGCACAACCGCCAAGCCCAAGCTCGCGGTGCATACGCACGGCGGCTATCAAGTGGGCGTCAATAGCATGGGCAAGTGGTGTTTCGGCTTGCGCGACACCGACGTCTGGTGGGCGACATCGGACATCGGTTGGATTGTGGGACATTCCTATATCGTCTATGCGCCGCTGCTCGCCGGCAGCACCACAATCGCCTTTGAGGGCGCGATCGACCATCCGCATCCCGACGAGATATGGCGGCTCTGCGATGAGTTCGGCGTAACCGGCATGTTCACATCGCCCACCGCCGTGCGCCTGCTTATGCGCTACGGCGACGAAGGCAAGCCCAAGTCCGACCTGCCCACGCTAGAGCGCATCGTTTGCGCCGGCGAAGTGCTAAACCCGCCCGCGTGGGAGTGGCTGCAACAAGATGTGCTGCAAAACCGAATACCGGTCATAGACCACTACTGGCAGACCGAAACGGGCGGGCCGCTGGTGGGCAACCCATACGGCTTGGCGATGCTGCCCATCAAGCCCGGCTCCAGCGGCGTGCCGATGCCCGGCATAGAAGCCGCCGTGATGACGCCCGAAGGCGAACCCTGCGCCACCGGCGAAAAGGGCATACTCGTGGTCAAGCGCCCATTCCCAAGCCTAACGCCGATGCTTTGGGGCGAACCGGAGCGCTACGGAACGGACTACTGGGGACGCATACCCGACGAGCAGGTCTATTTCACCGGCGATTCGGCGCACATAGACGAAGACGGCTATGTATGGTTCGCCGGACGCGCCGACGAAGTCATCAAGATAGCGGCGCACCGCATCGGCACGATAGAAGTGGAATCGGCGTTTCTGACGCATCCCGCCGTCGCCGAAGCGGGCGTTACCGGCCGCCCCGACGAACTGCGCGGCGAAGTCATATCCGCTTTCGTGGTACTGCGAAACGACTACGCCCCCTCCGACGAACTCAAGCGCGAACTGCTGCTGGCGGTGCGGCGCGAACTCGGCCCCGTCGCCGTCATCAGCGAGCTGAACTTCGTGGATATGCTGCCCAAGACGCGCAGCGGCAAGATAATGCGCCGCGTCTTCAAAGCGGTTGTGCTTGACCAAGACCCCGGCGACATAACCACCATCGAAGACGAAGGCTCCGTGGAAGAGGCGCGCCAAGCATGGGAGCGAATGCGCGCAAGCCTCAGAAGCGAATAGCGCGCAAGCGGCGGCATCGCAGTGCGCTCACAACGCATTAACAAACAAGAGAGCAATACTAATGCTAACTATGCAAGGGTAGCGCGCTCCCGAATTCGCAACGCAAACAATCCCCAAATGGTGTATGATACACACAATCCATGGATAGGGGGCTGCAATGGTTACACAGACACAACCGCAAACGGAATTTGCCACTAAGGATGACTTAGATGCATTGACACGGATTATCGGCACCGCCGTCACGGAAGCGTTGGATCGGTCCGAGCAGCGCACTCGCAACGACTTCATGACTGCTTTGGAGCAATCCGAGCAGCGCGTCCGAACCGACTTCACGGCTGCTTTGGAGCAATCTGAGCAGCGCATCCGAACTGATTTCACGACCGCTTTGGAGCAATCCGAGCAGCGCATCCGAACTGATTTCACGACCGCAATGGAAGCGTCTGAGACGCGCTTCATGGCTGCTTTAGAGCAGACTGAGCGGCGCATCCGCACTGACTTCGCGACCGCAATGGAAGCGTCTGAGACGCGCTTCATGGCTGCTTTAGAGCAGACTGAGCGGCGCATCCGCACTGACTTCGCGACCGCAATGGAAGCGTCTGAGACGCGCTTCATGGCTGCTTTAGAGCAGACTGAGCGGCGCATCCGCACTGAGTTCACGACCGCAATGGAAGCGTCTGAGACGCGTTTCATGGCCGCGCTAGAGGCATCGGAGGCGCGCATCCGCACTGAAGTCACGAAAGAGATAGAACAGTCCGAGCAGCGCATCCGCAAAGACTTCACGACGTCGCTAGAGGCAACGGAAGAGCGTTTCACGAAAAAGCTAGAGCAGTCCGAGCAACGCATCCGCAAAGACGTCTCGAATGAGGTAGAGCAGTCCGATTACCGCCTTCTGATCGAGATCGAGAAGTCAAAGGTGGCGACGCTTCGCTGGATGGTTGGCGGCCTGATAGGGCTTTCTTTTATTATGGTGAGTTGCGTGGTGGGCGCCATCATAGGGCTTGTCCCGTAACCCATCGCCCCAAACTGCCAACCCGAACCTCAGCCCTGAGGCTCTGACGCCTGTTCGGAGCCTCACTCCATTTATGCAGATGCGCAACCTATTGCAATCTTTTGGCGGCAAGCGCGATCGCCATCCCGAACCGCCGGCGCTTGCGGTCGTCGGCTTGGGCAACCCCGGCGCAGAGTACGCCGCCACCCGCCACAACGCCGGCTTTTGGTGCATCGACGCGCTGGCGCGAAAGCATGCCATTCGGCTTGAACGGCGGCGCAGCTCTGCGATAATCGGCGAAGGCGTTATCGCCGACCGCCCCGTGGCGCTAGTGAAGCCGCGCACCTATGTCAACCGCAGCGGCGCGGCGATCCGCTACCTGCAGGCGCGCTACGCCCTGCCGCCGGACAAGCTTCTTATCGTGTGCGACGACATCAACCTGCCGCCGGGCAAGCTTCGGCTGCGCGCCAAGGGCAGCGCGGGCGGACACAACGGCCTCAAGTCCGTCATCGAGGCGGCCGGCTCCCAAGCCTTCCCCCGCCTGCGCATAGGCGTAGGGATGCCCGCGGACGGCGCCGGGCAGATCGAGCATGTCATCGGCCCAATGCCGCCCGACGAGCGCGAAGTATTGGACGCCGCCGTTGAGCGCGCCGCCGATGCGATTGCCTGCCTGCTTGCGGAAGGCATCCAAGAGACGATGAGCCGCTTTAACTGACATACGCCGCAATCCCCCAATCGTCATACGATTATTGACAACGCGGACAACAAGAACAGCAAAGGAAGTTTTGAATGCAATTCGGCTTGTTTCTAGAGTGGCCCAACCCCACTTTGCGTAATTGGAAAACGCTCTTTGAAGAGGGCGTGGAGCAGGTGCAATACTCCGAAGAATTGGGGTTTGACTACTGCCTAATCGCCGAGCATCACTTCACCAACTACGGCAATTCGCCCGCGCCGCTGATGCAGGCGCTCTACATCGGGCAGCGCACGCGGCGCATTCGCATCGGCACGGCATCGGTCATACTCCCCGTGTGGCAGCCGCTGCGCCTCGCCGAAGAGATAGCCGTGCTGGACAACCTCATAGACGGCAGGCTGATGTGCGGCGTCGGCAGAGGCTATCAAGGCTATGAGATGGCGGGTTTCGGCAGCGATTTGGGCGAATCGCGCGGCAAGTTCGAAGAGACGCTGGATGTGCTGCTCAAGGCGTGGACTTCCCACGAATCGTTCACCTACGAAGGCGATTATGTGCGCATCGATAACCCCGTAACCGTCTTCCCCAAGCCCAAGCAGCAGCCGCACCCGCCGCTTTGGGTTACCGGAACCAGCGTAGAATCCATGCGCTTGGCGGCGCGCTTGGATATGCTGCCGCTGTCCTCCAGCATGATGGGCATGGACGGCGTCCGCAAGCAAATGGCGTCCCTAGTCCACGCCCGCGCCGAGTTCGGGAAGCCCGCCACCGGTTTGTCCCTAGGCTTGCAGTGCATGACACACGTAGCGCCCACCGACGCAGAGGCGCGCGACGCATTGCGCTATGTGCGCTGGCAGAACCGCGCTCAGCGCGGCCTCAACCGCCACGACGTCGTGAACGGCGCAGTCGACGCAAGCCCCTACGACGGCGAACTGGACGACGACGCATTCCTCGACAGGCTATTCTTCGGCAGTCCCGAAACGGTCATCGAGAAGTTCAAGCGCGCGGCGGCCGTAGGCGCGACGCACATTAGCAATTGGATGATGTTCGGCGGCATGGAACACGAAAAGCTAATGCGCTCAGTTCGGCTTATGGGCGAAGATGTCATACCGGCGCTGCGCGATGTTACGCCGCCGCCCGCGCTGTACGCTGAGCTGGCGCAAGCGCCGCAGGTTACCACCGCCGAACTCCAATCGGCGCGCTTCGCCCGCGCCCCGCGCGATATGGCGACATAGGCGCGCGCCGTTCTCGATTGCCAATCGCGAATTGCAGCATTGGCTTGGTGCGCCCTTGCCGATTCGATGGGGATAGTTTGATATACCATTCCCGCTGCCTAATACGGCGCTATCGGCTTGTCTCATAGCACTTGCGATGATCAGAGTTCTTGCGCCGATTGCCCATACGCCCGCCCGCAAGTATAATCCCACTTGCCCAATCAAACGCCGATTCGACACGCCATCCCAACCTATCGCTTGCCATCCCAACCCTAATGCCACAAGGAGCGCACAATGCCTGCTGCATCCCAACTACGCCGCGAAACCGACCGCTTCATCGCCGCCACGCCCAAATCGGAGGCGCTTCAGGCGGAAGCTGCGCGCTACCTGCCCGGCGGAAGCTCGCGCGGCACGGCGTACTTTGCGCCATATCCCACTTTCGTCGACCGCGCCGCCGGCCACTATGTCTATGATGTGGACGGCAACCGCTACCTAGACTTTATGATTAACGCCACTACGCACATCTTGGGACACGCTCACCCCGACATCGTAGCGGCGCTACAAGCGCAGGCGGCGCGCGGCAACTCGTTCAGCGGCCCCACAGAAGCGCAAGTTCGGCTGGCGAAGACGCTGTGCGAGCGCGTGCCGTCCGTAGAGACGATACGCTTCACCAACTCCGGCACCGAAGGCACGATGATGGCTATCCGCGGCGCGCGCGCCTTCACCGGCAGGCACAAGATAGCCAAGTTCGAAGGCGGCTATCACGGCTCCCACGAATATGTATCCGTCAGTGTGCGCCCCCCGGCAAGCGCGCTAGACCCCGACGGCACAACGCCCGTGCCGGAGCATCCGGGACAGCCGCCCAGCGTCGCCGAGGACGTCATCACGCTGCCCTACAACGACTTGGAAACCTGCGAGCGCCTAATCCGCCGCCACAAGAACGACCTCGCCTGCGTGATAATGGAAGTGGTGTCATCCAGTTTCGGCTACCTGCCCGCTGACGCCGATTTCCTGCGCGGCATGCGCGCGCTCACTGAAGAGCTGGACATCCTGCTCATCTTCGACGAAGTGCAAAGCTTCCGCGTATCGTCGGGCGGCGCGCAGCAGTTGTTCGGCGTGATACCTGATATGACCACATTCGGCAAGATAATCGGCGGCGGCATGCCCGTCGGCGCATGGGGCGGGCGGCGCGATGTGATGGCGCTATTCGACCCCACGCATGATACGCCGCTGGCGCACGCCGGCACATTCAACGCCAACCCGATGACGATGGCGGCGGGCGAAGTGGTGATGAACCGCCTCACGCCGCAAGTGTATGAGCGAATGAACGCCTTGGGCGATACCTTGCGCGCCAAGCTCCGCGCCGTGTTCGACGAACTTGACATATCGGCGCAAGTTACCGGCGTGGCATCCCTATTCGGCATACACTTCACCGCCGAAAACATCACCGACTACCGCTCCGCGCTGAGCGGCGACGGCGCAATGACCAAAGCGCTGTTCACCGGCTTGCTAAACGAAGGCATACTGCTCCAAACCGGCGGCGCAGGCGCGCTCAACGCGCTCACCACCGAAGCCGAAGTGGACGCGCTGGTGGACGCCGTGCGCCGCGTAGCGCAACGCGCGCGCTGATGTATTGGGCGCAAAGTGAACGCCACAGCCGTTGCGCCATAGAACAAGCGCCCATACAATAGCTTGCATCGGAACTGCGCAAACGCGACGTCTGCGAATAATGCGCCGCGAATTAAGGAAACTCGGATGACCACCGCCTCGCGCCAAGCCGAATCCAGCGCCAACACCGTGCTGGGCATGCTGCTGCAAGATATGATGCGCGGCGCTGCTGTGCGCTACGAAAATACGCAAGTCATCGAAGGGCATCCAGGACTGCGCCCCGACATCATCATCACGGACAGTCAGCACTCTCCCGTTGTGGTGGAAGCGGAGTATATGCCCGCATACGCCGCCGAGGACGAGGCGAATGCGCGATTTGGCTTGACGCTGGCAGACGGCGGCAAATCCATCGAAGCCGCAATCGCGCTGCGCTATCCGTCGGATATTGCGAATGCCCCCGACTTAGAAGGCGCGATTCGATCGGCGCGCTTGGAATACGCCGTATTCTACAAACACAAGAAGGTCAAGACGCGCTTCCCCGCATCGGGTTGGCTTGAAGGCGGCGTGTCCGATCTCGCCGATCTGATACGCCTGGTGTCCGTGTCGCAGAGCGAAGTGGACGCCGCGGCGGACATCCTCGAGCAGGGCATAGAGCGCGTCGCCGGCATTATGGACGAAATGGACACCAGCGCGCCCGGCGCAATCGCCAACATAGCGCAGCGGCTGAGTATCCCGAATGCGCGGCAGACTCGCCGAATGGCGTGCGCCATACTCGCCAACGCCCTCGTGTTCCAAGAGATAATCGCCAGCATACACCAAGGCGTCAAATACCCAAGTCAGGTGTGCGGCAAAGGCGTTGTCAATCCGAAATCCGAAACGCTTGCCTCTTGGCGAGAAATCCTGAAAATCAACTACTGGCCTATCTTCGCTATCGCAATGGATCTGCTGGAACAGATAGACGCCGGCAACGCCCGCCGCATTCTGAACAACTTGGAGTTCACCGCTGGCGAGGTGAACGCTTTGGGCGTAACCAACTCCCACGACCTAACCGGGCGCATATTCCAGCAGCTGATTTCGGACCGCAAGTATCTCGCCACATTCTACACGCGCCCCGAATCCGCCGCGCTGCTTGCGCGCATCGCCGTCTCCAAGTTGGACGGCGTGGACTGGGCGGACGCCGCCGCCATCGGCAGGTTGCGCGTGGCGGACTTCGCATGCGGCACGGGCGCGTTGCTGTCCGCCGTGTATGAGCAGTTCGCAAACCGCCATGAGCGCGCCGGGGGCGCCGCCGCCGATCTGCACAAGCCGATGATGGAGGACGCGCTGTACGGCTGCGATGTGCTGCCATCCGCCATTCACATCACCGGCGCGACGCTGTCAGGCATTCAACCCCAAGTGGGCTTCGACCTGTCTAGGCTGTACACAATGCCGTATGGACGCCAATCTGACGGCGGAGTGAAAATCGGCTCGCTGGAGCTTTTGCAAAACGAGCAGATGGAACTAGACGCCAACACCAACGATCCCGCGCTGCGAACCGGCAGCATGGGCGAAGAGACCGCGCATCAGCTCAACATACACATACCCCACTTCGGCTTCGACATAGTGATAATGAACCCGCCGTTCACCAGAAATGTAACGCACGAAGGCGCATATGCGGACACATTCGCCGCCGCTTTCGCCGCTTTCGGCAACACCGATGCCGACCAAAAGGCTATGAGCGGCCGAATGTCTTATCTCAAGGAAGATAGCTGCTATCACGGAAGCGCGGGCATAGCGTCCGCATTCGCGGGAATATGCGATAGAAAACTCAAGCCCGGCGGCGTACTAGCGCTTGTGCTGCCGTTGGCGGCGGCGTCCGGCACATCTTGGGAGAAATTCCGTGAAATGCTGATGATTGGCTACACGGATTTGGAAGTATTCACCATCGCCGCCAACGGCAAGGACATGGCGTTTTCGTCGGATACCGGCATGGCGGAGTGTCTTGTGGTAGCGCGCAAACGCCGGACGGATGAAACGGCTACGAGCGCCGTCAAATTCACATCGCTGACTCGCCGCCCGGACGGGTTCGTACAAGCCGATCTGATTGCGAAAAGCGTTCTCAACGCCAATGGCGATTTGCGCCGAATCGAGGACGGACCCTATGGCGGCGCTCCCTTAAATATAGGAACTGAGCAGGTAGGCGAAGTAATTGAAACGCCGTTTCCACAATCAAAGCGCGGCGAAGCTTGGGGAGCGGTGCGCATCAAAGACTATTCGCTTACGCAAACCGCCTACGCTCTGAGCCAATCAAACTTGTGGCTTCCCGCAAGCAATGCGCCGCTTGAACTAAAGACGGCGCCTTTGGGCGAGATAGCCCAATTCGGCAAGTATCACCTCAGCATCATCGGCAGACCGCCCCAAGGCTGTTTCACCAAGGCGGCATTCAGCGCAACCGCTACCTATCCCGCGCTGTGGAATCACAACGCCAAGAACGAAACCCGCATAGTTTGCGAACCGGATTCGGAGTTGCGAGCGCGTAGGGGGATGGAAGACCAGGCTCGCGCCGTTTGGGCAACCGCAAGCCGCGCGCATCTAAACGCCGAGTTCACTTGCGGCTCTCAGGCTTTGGCGGTTGCGTTCACCGAAAGGGAAACGCTAGGCGGGAGTTCCTGGCCGAATGTGATGTTCGACAAAAGTGAGTACGATTACGCATTCTCGGTATGGTGCAATAGCACGCTAGGTTTAGTATCGTACTGGTGGCATTCAAATCGGCAACAATCATCCAAAATACGGATGACAATCAGTTCTGCGCCTCATTTCCCCACCCTAGACCTGCGCGCCCTCACCGACGCGCAACTCGCGACGGCGCAGGAAATCTTCGACGAGTTCCGCGAGCTGGAGCTGCAGCCGGCGTATCTCGCGGACGCCGACGCCAACCGCGCGCTGCTGGATCGCCGCGTGGTGTGCGATATGCTTGGCTTCGACGACGCCGTGTATGAGGGCGTGCGGATGCTTGCGGCCAAGTGGTGCGCGGAGCCGTCGGTTCATGGCGGCAAGCGGCGGCCGGCGGGGGCGCGGCTGGTGGTGTAGGGGGGGTGCCTACCCGCCAATCCTAAATCGTATGGCGCGGCGCCGGAATGTACATCTGCACCGGAAACGCGTCCGTCCCGCTAACCCCCTGACCCCCGCCTATGCGCCGCAGCCGCCATGCCATCGCCTTCAACGCGCATCTGCGTCGCCCGCCGCTTGGAATGCTCCGGGAAGCGCCGCCGCTCGGCCTCCGCTTTCGGCGCCGGCAGACCAGTCCAACGGATACACTTCGGCGTACAGCTCGCGCAGGTATGCCAGCGCCTCATCGGGATTGGCGCGCGCCTTTTCTGCGTCAACGATTTCTATGTCCGCATTGTCAAGCGCCGAAAGGGTGAGTTCGTGGAGTATCTTGTCAGCCGTTTTAGCGTGAAGCGCTATGTCTTTGCCGCCGTTGTACTCGCTAATAGCCGCCTGGTGCCACTTGCCGATTGTTATATCGCGCGCCAACTGATCAGGATAGATCTCAGACCAAAACCTGTTTTCGCCCACGGCGTCTATGTAGCCCTGCATTTCGGGCAGCATCCCCCAATCGAACGCCGCTGACGCCGATTGCCGGTTAAGCGCGTCCCTTGTCATCTCGACATATTCGGCTACTTCCGCTTCGGAAGCGCTGTGTCCGGCGTCTATCGCAGCGCTGAATTCGGCGTAATCCGCGATTAGCGCGGCGAGCCCGACCACATCGCCGCCATACTTTTCGAGCGCGCGGATATACGCCGTGAAGCCGTCGGTTATCATATATTCGTGAATCGGACTGCGCGGGTCGTTGGACGCAAAGTCCGCATCGGCGGCGACTTCATCCCATTGGTCGGCGGGAACGGCGCGCGCTGCGGCGCTACGCATGCTCTCAAGGTTTCGGTAGTATCGCAGCCTGCTTTCAACCAGTTCGGCGTTGGTGATTGGATAGCCGTTGACGCGCAAAACCACATCGTCATCGGCGCTGACGCGCGCTTCGCCGAAAGCCGTCCCCTGCGCGTGATTTGTATCGAGCGCCTGCCTTGACGCGATTGCGATTGCGGTCAAAACGGCAGCCAACGCTAAGCCCATTGCAGTGAGCAGGATTAGGCGTCGGCTGTTGAGCATTGTAGATAGCATCAGTTGTCGCAGCCGCATATCGGATCGGTGAATCGTCTATTGCATGAAAGTGCCGCTTATACTGCCCCGGCACACCACAGCGCCGCCGTACTTTTCGAGCGCGCCGATATACGCCGTGAATCCGTCGGTTATCATATGTTCATCAATCGGACAGCGCGCGCCATAACTCGCTTCACAGCCCGCAGCGGCTTGCCCTCCCCATTATATCTAATGCGCCTCGATTATGAGAATGCTAGATTTGCCGCGCTCAAACCACCGCCGCCTGCAATAATGCGAAAAGCCCTGCGGCAATCGGGCGCATGTACCCGATTGCCGCAAGGCTAGTTGCCGTCGGCGGGAATTGCTGTCTAGGCGTAGGTTAGGCGTATGCTAGAGCGCGGCGGTTTGATGCGCTGTCCTCAAACCGCCGCTCGGACACATCAAGTGCCGCTAGTCATTATCCCCCCGCCATTGCAAGCTTTGATGAACAGACGCCACCTCCCGTGTTGTGAAGCCGGTGGAGGCGCGCACCCAGTTGTGGTCGGAGTTCTTGTAGTAGATGTCTGCGCGGAGGTGATGGCCTATGTCGGCGACTCCCGGTACATGTGAAAGAAGGCTCCCAACCAGCTCACACCCTTGCGGAGTGGCAGTGTTATCGTCGCAACGCTGCCACAGCGCCGCAGCTCTAGATTTGTTAACGCCTGAAGGCAACGACGCCGTTATCGCCGCTCCAACGCGAGGCCGGGTGTGGCCACTGGCGAAGCCCAGTGCGGTGGTGGTACCGGTACCAGCAACTTTTATCTTGCCTATCGCCCTAGTATAAGCGTAGCCGCCCGACCTCAACAGCATTCTAGCGCGGATGTATTTGCCTTCATGCTCCGATCTAGGGACGAATAGCCAATGGAGACCCGTGCCGTAAGCTCTAGGGACGAATATCCATCTCCCCGTACTGGAAAGTCTGGCGGTTAGCGTAGTCCAAGTGATGCCGTCGGTGGAGCTCTCCCATTCCCACCACCGTCCATATCGCTGCCCTTTGAGAGCCTTATTATATGACCCCATATTAGAATACAAGGTCATTCCCTCTTGGGGATGTATTGTGTTCCCGCCGTAGCGGCTGCTGATACCGCCGTTCACAAAAAGTTGATTGCCCGACATGTCTGTCGTGTTGTGCCCGCCGTATGTCAGCAGCGGATGAAATCGGGCGGAGTCGAAGCCCCACGGATCGACGACTTTGCCGTCAATCGTCAGGTCGTCCCAATCGGCGTATATGCTAGTGGAGGATGATGTGAGCGTGGCCGACGTGAGATCGCGCGTAGATTTCCCTTCAGGCATCGCGTCGCCAGAATCGTCGTCTATGCCGCTGGACATGAAGTCCCAGTAGCTGGCGGTTATCGTGTTAGTGATGGTGGTGGAATCGGTGCAGCAGCCTGTCAGACCGCCGATCTCGGGCTTGGACGCGTTGGCCGTAGTAGCGTATGCGACGGAAGTAACGGGCGCTATGGAGTAGCTGGCGACTATCGTCTTTGTAGCGCTTGTTGCGTCTGACGGCGTTATGTTGTATCCAACTAGCCCGCCGACGTAGCTGTCGCTGCCGCCCTTGCCCTTGACTGCGCCCGCGGCGTAGGTGGCGGTCAGCGTTCCTTCGTTATGCCCTGCCAGCCCGCCGGCATAGATGTTCGTACTGCCGCCAATGGCGCCCTCTTCCATCTCTAGGTCGACGGTGGCGCGTGAGAAGCTGGCGTCTATGGTTCCGGTATTGTAGCCAACTAGTCCGCCGGCGTAGCTTCCTGAGCCTGCGGTGGCGTCTATTGCGCCGGTGGAGTAGCACGCGATTATCTTGCCTGCGTTGTTTCCCACAAGCGCGCCAATCTTTGCGTCTCGGGGCAAAACGGATGGTTTCACATTGACGTCCACAAGCCCCACGCCTTCAATTCGGGCGGTGGCGCTAGTTGCGCCGAACAGTCCCACTTCCGTTGATCTGTCGCTTATCGTGAGGTTGGAGATTGTGGCGATCTTTGGAGTTGCGCCGTTGCTGTTGCCCTTGAAAGTGGCGGTGAACGGACTGGCGGTTGTGCCGATGGGCGTCCAGTTGGAGTAGAGTTCCGTGTCTTCCACAATTCCGTCGCCGTCGGCGTCGAAGTCCAGGTTCGCCATAAGTTCGTAGCCTTTGCAGGTGGCTTGCTGGGCGGTGGCAGCATCGTCGTCGTGGTCGGTGAGCGGGCAGCCCATGCGTCCTGTGGCGGTGGCATCGCGGTTGGGGAAGGCGGCGATGTAGTCGGCGTGGGTTGAGTCGCCGTCGCCGTTGAGGTCGTAACGGACAGCGTTGAGTTGGGCGAGGGTCTTGATGTCGATGAGGCCGTCGTTGTCCGAGTCGTAGTCGGTGGTGGTGGGCGCTGTGGTAGCCGTGGCTGTGGCGGTAGAGGCGGGGGAGGTCTGCGCTTTTGCCGCGGCGTTGGGGAGCAGGACGGCGAGCGCGAGTAGGAGCCCCAGCGCAGAGAGCGTCGAGGCGCGGAGCGTAGTCTTTACGTTTCGGAAGTTTTTGAACTTATCTCGATTTTTCGGGGGGGGGGGGGGGGGGGGGGGGGGTAAAACGTATATTCTTCGACATTTTGGGACACTCCTTTTTCGTTGGTTAGGGTGGCTGATATAGACGATGGATAAGAGCATAGCGCAGGCGGGTTTGCAATGTCAACACATTAACGCGGGTATTCTCAAATTGCAGCGCTTACCAATTCGAAACCTTCCCAACTGCGTAAGCGCTAATTCGCTTAACGGGCTATCAAACAAGCGTCTTTTTATACTTTTTATTGCGCTAGTTTATACAAGCGTGTAGAATAACTACCCACCGAGTCAACAACGATGCCGACAACAATGCAGGCAGAGTAGAAAGGAAACCGCCTTGGTAACTTGGACACCGGACCCAACCTTTTATCCGTCCCCAAAGATGGCGATGGAAGCGCCCCAAGAGGAGCTCGCCTATGTCGCCATCGTTAGCCCGCCCGACTCCGGCAAGCCCGACGCTGTGGGCGTTATGGATGTCAACCCCGACTCCGATACCTACGGCGAACTGGTAGGGCGAATGGAGCTCCCCAATGTGGGCGATGAGCTGCACCATTTCGGTTGGAACGCCTGCAGCGCCTCGCTCTGCCCGAATATGCCGCATCCGCATGTGGAGCGCCGCTACCTGCTCTTCTGCGGGCTGCGCTCATCGCGCATCTACATCGTGGACACCAAGCCCGACCCGCGCAATCCGACCATCTCCAAAATTATCGAGGCGGACGACCTCGCCGCAAAGTCCGGCTACAGCCGCCCGCACACCGTCCACTGCGGCCCCGACGCCATCTACATCAACGGGCTCGGCGTTCCCGGCGGCGGCGGCCCGGGCGGCGTCTTCACGCTCGACCACGAAACCTTCGACGTCAAGGGCGCATGGGAAGCCGACCGCGGCGAACAGGTGCTGTCCTACGATTTCGGCTGGCACATCAACTACGATACGATGATAACCAGCGAGTGGGGAACGCCCGATATGGTGGAGTCCGGCGTTGTGCCTGAACTGCTGCTGGGCAGGCAGTACGGCCATCAAATACACATCTGGGACTTCGCCAAGCGCGTGATAAAGCAGACCATCGACATCGGCGACGAAAACCAAATGGTGTTGGAGTTGCGCCCCGCGCGCGATCCGCGCAAGACATACGGCTTCGCCGGCGTGGTCACCAATGTTGAGAACCTGTCCGGCTCCGTTTGGCTCTGGCACAAGAACGGCGGCGACGAGTGGGCGGCGCAAAAGGTCATCGAGATACCCGCCGAACCCGCCGACGCCGACGGCCTGCCGCCGCTGCTGAAGGGCTTCGGCGCCGTGCCGCCTGTCATCACCGACATCAACCTGTCCCTAGACGACAAGTATCTGTATGTCTCATGCTGGGGAACGGGCGAGTTCAGGCAGTACGACGTCACCGATCCGTTCAATCCCAAGCACATCGGCTCCGTCTATCTGGGCGGCATCACGCGCAAGGCGTCCCACCCGAACAGCGGCGAACTCAACGGCGGACCGCAGATGGTAGAGGTCAGCCGCGACGGACGCCGCATCTACATCACCAATTCGCTCTATGTGGCGTGGGACAATCAGTTCTACCCCGAAGGCGTAAAGGGTTGGGCGGCAAAGGTGAATGTGTCCGAAGACGGCGAAATGTCCCTTGCCGACGACTTCTTTATGGACTTCGGCGCCGACCGCGTCCACCAGATTCGGCTGCAGGGCGGCGACGCTTCGTCCGACACGTTCTGCTACTCGGACTAGCCCGAACAATCGGCAAATCATCCCCATACCGCCGCTTATGCCCGCAGCGGCAAGGCGGCCGGTATGGGGAAGCCGCCGTATCAACCCATTGACCGCGACTAACGCCCCTTGTCTCTCACAGACTTTGCCCCATGGCTGGCGCTTGCGGCGCTTGGCGCATATCACGGCATCAACCCGGCGATGGGCTGGCTGTTCGCCGTGGCGCTTGGCTTGCAGGAACGCCGCCGCGCCGCCGTCTATCGCGCATTCGCGCCCATAGCGCTTGGACACGCCGCGTCCGTCGCCGCCGTGGTGGCGCTGGTGATGCTGGTCAATGTGATACTGCCGCTGGTGGCGCTCAAGCTTATCGGAGCGGCGATAGTGATAGGCTTCGGCGTGTTCAAGCTGCTGCGCCCGCTGTCGCATCCGCGCTGGGTCAGCATGCGCGTAGGTTTTCGCTCGCTGACGGCGTGGTCGTTTCTGATGGCGTCGGCGCACGGCGCCGGGCTGATGCTTATCCCCGTGATGCTGAACCTGCCCATATTCAGCGGCTCGCCCGCCCAAGCGCTTGACCTGCGCCTGCTAACGCACGCCGAATATATGAGCGTCGGCGCGCCGCCCAGCATCGCCACGCTGGTATCTCAGCTAACCGCCGTGTCCATACACACGCTTGCGATGTTCTCCGTGATGGGCATAACCGCTGTGGTGATATACGAAAAGGTTGGCTTGGCGATCCTGCGCCGCGCGTGGTTCAACCTAGACCGCATCTGGGCGATAACGCTAATCGCGTCCGGGCTGCTGACGGCGATCCTGTGAGCGCAAACCTGCCGCCCGCCATTGAATCGCCAAGAACTTGAGTTGGCGGCGCATCGCAAAGCGTAACGTCAGAGGTTGAGCAAGGTCGACTTGTGGTACATCCTGGCGATATACACATCGCCGTTATCCCTGATAGCGTATGCGATATACCAATCGCTGTCTGAGAACTCGATCGTGCCGGGGCGGTTAGGGAAGTAATCGGCGCTGAACTTATACTCGTCATCAACATATGGGTCAAGAAGAATGGAGTATAGCGTGTAAAGCGCCGAAAGGTATAACTCCTCTTGCGCGTCATATGAGTTCAGCAGCATCTGTACGGATTCAGCCAGAACGAGTTTCGGCATCCCTTATCTTCCCCAGCAACTCATCCTTTGTCAGAACCACATACTCCCCACGGTCTATTTCCGCGAACCCTTCGAGTACATCCGCTATCACTTCAGCAGAGCGCAACCCGTCTAGTTCGCTCTTGTTATCGCCCTTTGCGATTGTGGATTGGCTATTCTGCGCTGCCATATATGCCCCCCTTTAGTGGTTAGCCGCTGCCCGCTGCCTAGCCCGCGCCCGCTCCAGCTGCACCGCCGTGTTGATGATGGACAGGTGCGAAAACGCCTGCGGGTAGTTGCCGAGCTGCTCGCCGGTGTGCGGATCGATCTCTTCGCTCATAAGCCCAAGATCGTTGGTGTGCGCCAGCAGCCGCTCGAACATTT
Organism: Dehalococcoidia bacterium; assembly: GCA_965203895.1. Taxonomy (GTDB): domain Bacteria; phylum Chloroflexota; class Dehalococcoidia; order Lucifugimonadales; family JADFKI01; genus Bin90. The sequence goes on from CBDBDI010000003.1 coordinate 2,647,176, forward strand.
CGGTGGCTTCGTCCAACTCGCCCAGCAGTATCAGGTTGTCGCACAGCCAGAACGAGCAGATGTTGAAGGTGCCTTCGTCGCCGGATATGCCGTCGTCGAAGCCCCGATAGCGATACACGAACCCCTGCGGCGATGTGAGTTCCCGCTGCGTGGCGCGAATGGTGGCGAGCATCCGAGGGTCGTCCGCCTTGATGAAGCCGATGAGCGGCAGCATCAGGTTGGCGGCGTCCAGCAGTTCGCTGCCGTATGCCTGTACGAACACGCCGCGCCGCTCGTCAAAGCCTTGCGTCAATATCTGTTCGCGAATTTCGCGCCGCACCTTGCGCCAGCGCTCCACATCGCCCGGCAGTCCCAGCGCGCGCACCATCTTGATGGCGCGGTCAAGCGCTACCCAGCACCACGCCTTGGAGAATACATGATGCTGCCTTTCGGCGCGCGCCTCCCAGACGCCCTCGTCGGGCTCGCGCCAGTGGTCAAGCACGAAGTTGACCACATGCAGCAGATACGCCCAGTATTCCTCATCGATAGGGCCGATGAAGCGGCGATACAGATGCGCCGAATCCATAAGCTCGCCGTATGCGTCTAGCTGAAACTGCGAATACGCCCCGTTGCCGATGCGCACCGGACTTGAGTCGCGGTAGCCCGCCAGATCGGTCAGCTCAACCTCGGTCAGACGGCGCTCGCCGCCCAGCCCGTACATTATGTTCAGGTCGCGCGCGCGCCCAACCGTTGCCCACTCGATCCAATTCCTGAACGCCTTCGCCTCTTGCTGATAGCCCAGTATGAACAGCCCGTATATGGCGAATGAGGCGTCCCGAACCCAGGTATAGCGGTAGTCCCAGTTGCGCGTTCCGCCTATCTCTTCCGGCAGCGATGTTGTGGCAGCGGCTACCATCCCGCCGGACGGCGCGTAGATGAGCGCCTTGAGCGTCAGCGCGCTTCGCAGCACTTGGTCTCTGTACTTGCCCGTGTACTTGCACACCGCGCTCCAGTTGCGCCAGTAGGTCGCCGCCTCATCCAGGCTGTTCTCTATCACCGCCCCGCTGAGCAGATCCGCGTCATGCGAAAAGCGCGATTCGTAGGTTACCACCACATAGAACTTGTCCCCCGCTGTCAGCGCTTGGCTGGATCGGAAGCCGCCATCCGTCTGATTCAACCCGTGGGAGCAGTACACCGATATGGCGGCTGAACCGCCGTGCGCGAAGCCGATGCTCGGCGTTTCCATAGCCACGTGCGGCACGATGGAGCCGTACTCGAAGCGCGGATGGCACTCCATTCGCATCTCCACGCTACCCTCGATGCACTCCACTATGCGCATAATTTGGTGGGATTCGCCGACCTTGTACGGCTCGATAGGCGCCTCTTCATCGTGGTGTACCGGCATAAAGTCGGTGAGACGCGCCTTGCCGCCATCCGTGTCGAATGTCGTTTGCAGCACATTGGATCCCGGCAGATATTCCCGGCTGACGGAGTATGAGCCTTTCGGCGCGATTTGGAAGTAGCCGCCCTTTTGCCAGTCAAGCAGCCTGCCGAATATGGCGTTGCTGTCAAAGCGCGGGAAGCAGCACCAGTCTATCGAGCCGGCGGTGGACACCAGCGCGCACGAGTGCATATCGCTGATTAAGCCGTAATCCGATATGGACGGGTATATCTGACTTGCCATTTCTCACCTGCGCGCGAAATGCGTGATATGAAGATAAGGTTGACCACAGGCGCATCCAAGACATCGGCGATTTGGGAGCGCAAATCGGATTTCGGATGTGTTAAGGCATTATAGCCGTTAAGCGCCAATTGTATAGTGGTATGGGCGCTAAAAAATCGGCGATTTTGGGAGCGCGAATGCTGACCGCCGCCCTATGCGAACTTGTCGAAGCTGAACCGCCCCCACCAATCGCGCAGCACTTCCGATTCCAAGCGCCGCAGCGTGCGCCATGGGAAGTTCGCCGCCTGCGCCGCTTCATCGCTATTCACGAACTCCGCATCGCGCATCGCGTCCGTGTAGAAGGTGAGCCAGTGGCGGTTCAGGAACGCCGGCAGACGCCGCATCCATTCGCCCGCCAAGCGGTTGCGCCGCCGATAGCCCTCTATGAACGGCGTGAAGAAGTAGTCTAGGAATTCGGCGGCATCCATCGGCTCGCCCGCTGTCCAATAATCGTATTCGCCGCGCGCGTAGTGATACTGCTGGCATACCACCACATTGATTATCACCGTGGTGAAGTCCGCTATGAACCAATCGTAGTGCGTGTTATCGAAGTCGAAGGGCAGGATAGCGCCGTCAGCGTAGAAGAAGTTGAACTGATGCAAATCCGAATGTATCAGTCCGAAAGAGTCCCTATCGGTGGGAAGGGTTAGCAGCCAATCCTTTATGGCGCGCGCCTTGCCGCGAAGCGCGGGCATCGTCAGATAGATAGAGTTGTCGATATCCCAATCCCAGTCCTGATGCCAAAAGCGGCGGCGCAGCGATTCGTCCGACGGCGCATAGTCTTTCGCAAGCGCGTGCATCCTGCCGATGAGCGCGCCCCACTGCTCGAACATAAGCGGCGTCCATTCGCGCCAGTCCACAAGCGCGCCGTGCGCCTTCTCATACGCCACCGCTATGAACTTGCCGTCGTCCGGATACGCCGCCTCCAGCGTCTCAACGAAACCGCCGCCAATCGACCGCACGGCGCGCGGAACGCTTACGCCGCCGTCCGCTAGATAGTTTATGAACTCCAGCTCGCCCAGAATATCCGACGGCTTTCGGTGGCGTGTATGCGTGATTTTCAGCACATAGCGGCTGCCGTTGCGCTCGCAGTCATAGACAAAGCTATGGCTTGCGTCCGCCATCGACTCGGTTGAAACGGCGCGCAAGCCGAAACGCCGCAGCGCCTCTGCGCGGACGGAATCGCTGTACAGATGACGGAATTGCTGAAGCATTGCTATCGGCGATATGGGATGCGTCTATTCGCCGTTGGCGATGAAATCGGCGATGCGCTCGCCTATCATCATCGTGGTCACATTAGTGTTGGCGCGCACGCAGTCGGGCATAATGGACGCGTCGGCGATGCACAGCCCGGCGACGCCGTGAACGCGGCCATGCTGGTCCACCACCGCCATCGGATCGGACGCCGGCCCCATCTTGCAAGTGCAAGAGATGTGGTGCATCGTAGAGACGCTGCGCCGAATCCAAGCGTCCAACGCATCGTCATCGGCGAGCTGCGCCGGCGTGGGTTCGTGCAGCGCGTCTATTATCTGCGTGAACTCCGGATGCTCTACGAGCGCCATACACAGGTGAACGCCCTTGTGCAGCCGTTCCAAGTCGAACGGATCGCTGAGATAGTTGTAGTCAAGCGTGGGCTGCGTATCCGGATCAGCGGATGCGATGCGCAGCTCGCCCGCGGACAGCGCCAAGTAGATGCCCACGCTCATAATCAGCAGGCGCTCTTCGGAGTTGAAGCGCATAACCTTTATCATATCGTTGCGCAGATGGGACGCTTCGGCGGTATAGCGCAGCGCCACCTTTTGAGCGCCCACGCCTTCCGGTGGGATGGGAAAATCGGGCTTGCAGCGCCAGCGCGCATGCACGGCGGGATGATCGCGCAGGTTCTTGCCCACGCCCGGCAGATCCAGCCGCGCCGGTATGCCCACCCGCCGCAATTCGTCCGCCGGGCCGATGCCGGACAGCATAAGCAGATGCGGCGACCCCACCGCCCCGGCGCTCAACACCACTTCGTCCGCCTCTGCGCGAAAGAGTTCGCCGCCGCTTTCCACTTCAACGCCCACGGCGCGGCAGCCGCCCGCCGACGCAGCGTTGTCCGCGAACAGGATGCGGCGGGCGGCGCAGTTGGGCTTGATGGTGAGGTTGAGGCGGTGGCGCGCCGGATTGATGTAGCCCAGCGCCGTGCTCCAGCGGATGCCGTTGGGATTGTTCAGCGCATAGGGGCCGACGCCGGTGGCGTCCGGGTGATTGTGGTCCGGATTGGCGGGAAAGCCGGCGGCGATGCAGGCGTTGTAGAAGGCGAGTTGGTCGGGCAGCAGGCTTTCAATCGCGTGCCGCTTCGCCAGGATGGGGCCGTCGCCGCCGTGAAAATCGTCCTGAAAATCCAGATCCGTCTCTAGCTTGCGATAGTACGGCAGCGCATCTTCGAAGCGCCATTCGTGATTGCCCATCGAGACCCAATAGTCGAAATCGTCGGGAATGGCGCGCAGAAAGACCTGCCCGTTGATGGCGCTAGTGCCGCCCATAACCTTGCCGCGCGGCACATCCATAGGCGGGGCGTCGGCGGTAGCCTTGCCGCTGAACAGCCAGTTATGGCGGTCGTCTATGTTGAAGAAGTCCGCGCCCGTGCCGAGCCCGAGCTTGATGTCGTCCGGCATAGCGTCGAAGTCCGCATAGTCGTTGCCCGCTTCCAGCAGCAGCACGGCGCGGTTGGGATCCTCCGACAGCCTAGCCGCGACCACCGCGCCCGCCGACCCGCCCCCAACCACGATAGTATCGTATCGCATATTGCGCCTTCCCCCCCCTGTGTTTCGCGTGTGTGATGCGCTGCTGTTTCGCGTGTGTAATACGCTGCGCGGATTGTTCCAAAATGTATTGACGCCGCGCCCTTCCGCGCGCCTGATGCGCTGCGCCAATGATACAGCGAAAGCGGGGGGATGCGCTAGTGGGATAGCCCTTATCCTAACCTTCCCACGGGTTAAGAATTCCCACTGCGCCCGTTACGCCGCGTTGGGCGCGCCCTCTATGCCATCGGCGGTTATCGCGCCGTCGATCTTGCCGCCGTATCTGCGGATTGCGCCCACCAGCGCGTACACCAACGGCGTGTCCGCGACCGAAATCGCTATCTTGGCGATGTACTCCACCACGAAAATCATTAGCACAACATCGACGGGAAGAACGCCCCAAAAGGCTATGAGCGTGAACAGCGCGGTGTCCAGAAGCTGCGAAACCGCCGTGGACGCGTTGTTTCTGAACCATAGATGGCGTCCATTGGTCTTGCGCCGCCAGAAGTGGAATGCGAATACATCGTGATTTTGCGCCACCAGATACGCCAGCATTGAGGCGAGCACGATGCGCGGCACGCTTCCTAGCGCGCCATCAAACGATTCCTGAGATACCGCGGATACCGACGCTATCGGCAGCGCGCCGCCCAAGTAGATGAGCGCCGTCATCATCAGGCTGCAGGCGAAGCCGAACCATACCACGCGCGTTGTCGCCTTGCGCCCATACACTTCGGCGATAGTGTCCGTCAGCAGGAATGTGAGCGGATAGGCGATTATGCCCGCCGACATTTCCCAACCGCCAATGGCGATTATCTTGCCCGCAATCACATTGGCGGCCATCAGCGCCGTCGCGAACACCATCCCCAAGCCGATTAGTATCAACGCCTACTCCGTCTTAATGCGATGCGCCTCTGCGCCGATTTCAGATGCGCCGTTGCGCGCCCGATGTACGCTATTTTATGTCATCCAAGCGGCGCTAATAAAGAGAATTTCCGCGCGCCCCAAAATGCCTTGAACCTTTGCGCCGCTGCGTCTTTGCGTTTAGGAACGCCCGAATGCAAGACAAGCGGCATAGAAAAGGGGACACGCCGCTGCAAGTACGTGTCCCCTTGGGGTTATTGCCTATTGCGCCCTGTGCGAGCGGTTAGTTGTCGTCGGCGGGCTGAAGCTCCCGGAGGTCGACGTCCAGGTGAACGCCGTTTGGGGAGTGGCCGTTGGCGGTGTGGTCGTAGTGGCGCTTCATTCGCTCCAAGTCCACCTCGTCGTTGCGGTTGAAGCCCTTGCCGTCGTGCCTGTCATACGGGAACGGTTGGAACTTCTCGAAGCGATCCTTGAACCGCTGGCGGCTGGGACGGCGGTCATACGGGAACTTGTGCCTGTCGGCCGGCTGCGGCTCCACCACGATAAGACTGTAGTCGCGGCTGCCAAGCCCGATTTCGTGGCCGGTGTTGATGCTTGCCACTTCGCTCTGTCCGTGGAATGTGGCGGCGGCGGCCTCGAACTTGTTGTCGCCCGGATGGTGCGCTTCCATCATCTCGGACGCCGAACCCGGCATGCCCGGCGATTCCTTCGCCTTGTCCACGCACGCCATATCTATCGCCACGGCGTCCGTGCTTGCGAACACGCCCAGGTGCGGCACGATGGGCATATCGGAGTGATTGCCGCAGTCGCACTTGGGAGACACGTCGATCGCCATATTGATGTAGCCCACCTTGTCGCGTCCCACCGCCTTTTCTACGCCCAAGCAGGCGTCCGCGATGGCGACGTCCACGGCGTCGAAGTTGACCGGCGGTATTTCGGCGAGCCCGCGCGGGCCCATAACGCCGAAGCAGCCCAAGCAGGTGGCGCAGCGCTCGCGGTCCCACTCCAGCTCATCGTTTTCGTTGATGTGATACAGGTTGAACGGGCAGCAGTCTTCCAGTATCTCCCAATCGGGCGTGTTAGCCTTGCCTTGGAAGCGCTCCGGATGGAAGATAGCGGCGGCGCCGTAGCCGTAGTTGGGGTGGCCACCCATATGGACGTTTAGCTTGCCGCGCTTGGACTGCGCGCCGATGCCGAGGTTCTTGAGCGCGCCGCCGATGACGCCCATGCCGTGGCCCTTGAAGTGCGTCAGCGTGATGAGCGCGTCCGCCGCGGCGATTGCCTGCGCCACATACGCCTCTTTCAGCAGATAGCCTTCGGGGATGTCCACGCGGAAGTCGCTTGTGCCGATGAAGCCGTCGGCGCAGATGAACGGGCAGCCCAGCGTAGCGGAGTTGTAGCCGTTGCGCTCCGCCGTGAGCAGGATGTCCAGTTCGCTGGAGCGCGATCCCCACGGGGAATAGGTGGAGGTGGTGGTGTCGCACACAAACGGGCGGCCGCCCAGCTCCTTGATTCGGTCCGCAAGCGCCCGCGCATAGACGGGGCGCAGGTAGGCGGTGTTGTTCCACTCGCCGCAGTGAACCTTGATAGCCACCATATCGTTAGGCCGGATCATCTCATCCAGCCCTGCGGCGTCGAAGACGGTGAGCATCTTAGCCACGAGGCTAGTCTCTGTGGATTCCGAATGGGCATCCATATAGAAAACTTCGGACTTTGCCATATCTACCCTCCCTAATGAGTTCGGCTTGAGAACGCAAGCCGCCTTATTATTAGATACAACGATGGACCTTATCATCTTATCGTGAGATTAGCATCAAGGCTAAGTTTTGTCAATTGTCAATTATAGGGGATAGCGCTAATGCAGTCCACAGAGATTGCACGCATAAGCGCGCCCTTCACAAACGCCCCCTTCAACACACGGACATATGCTTTGACCGCATATCTTGACCGCATACAAGCCTAGTTCGTAGTATTGGCGTATGGTTGAAAACACAAGCGGAGCGGCGGGAGCATCAGCGATAAGCATTGCCAAGGCTCTGATAATCAGCGCGCGCCCGTGGCAGTGGTATAAGAACCTCGTCATATATCTGGCATTCTTCTTCACGGTCAACGAAGCGTGGATGCCGGGCGGCGATGTACGCGCCGCGCTGGCGCTGTTCGGCGAAATAACGCTCGCATTCGCCGCATTCTCGGCGCTGACCAGCGCGGTGTATCTGGTGAACGACGTCTTGGACGCGGAGCGCGATCGCCTGCATACGCATAAGCGCAATCGCCCGGTGGCGTCGGGACGCTTGCCCGTGTCCGTCGCGTGGACGGCGGCGGCGCTGGCGGCGGTCGTCGGGCTAGGCGGCTCATTCGCCCTGGATCCGCTGTTCGGCGTAGTGTCGTGCGCCTATGCGCTTGCGAATGCGGCGTATTCGCTGCTGCTAAAACATATCGTCCTTGTGGATGTGTTCGTGATAAGCAGCGGGATGGTGCTGCGCGCGGTTGCGGGCGCAGTCATTATGCAGGTGCCAATATCGCCGTGGCTCTACCTCTGCACGGCGCTGGTCGCGCTATTGCTTGCGCTTGTGAAGCGGCGAACTCAGCTTGCCAGCGCCGGCGAAAACGCCGCGCGGCAGCGCGCCACCCTGAGCCGCTACACCGTGGCGTCGCTCGATCAGCTCATCGTCATAACCGCCACCGCGTCGCTCATAGCCTATTCGCTCTACACCTTCACCGCGCCCAACCTGCCCGCCAACAACGCAATGATGCTCACCATTCCGTTTGTGGCATTCGGCCTATTCCGCTACATCCTGTTGGCGGCGACGTCAGAGCATGGCGAAAACCCGGAGCGCTTGCTCATAGGCGACCGCGCGCTGATACTGACGCTACTGCTGTGGCTCGCAAGCGCGGTGGCGGTTCTGGCTATGTTCCGCGCATAAAGCCGCTTTTCCGATGGATACAGCGCGCCGAACTTTCCGTATGCAGACAAGGGCTTTCTATTCGTGAGCGTTTCGGCGCGCGCCTGTATTGGATATGGCTATGTTCGCCCGATACGCCATACGCCCCGATATGCGCGTTTCGAGCGCGCGCAACCCGTCGCCGCTGCGTTTGGCTTGTGGTGAAAGCGTATGATAAACTCGCCGTTGCTTCACTTCATTCGCTCTTTGGGAGATGGCAATGGTCCCGCCTGACAGTCTGTTCGGAATAGTCCCCACTTGGGTTGGCGTGTACATCGTTTCGCTTGGCGCATTCGCCGCCGCCGGCTGGTTCTTATACCAACGGGTCTTCAGATTGGTGCTGCTCGGCAAGCCCGCCGATCGCTTCGACCGCCCATTGCATCGGCTCATCGGCGCGCTGCCGTTCATATTCGGGCAACGCAAGGTGCTGCAGCGCGTCAGCATCCGCAGAGACCGCGCGGGACTGGCGCACTTCTTCATATTCTGGGGATTCCTGTCATTCTCCCTGAGCTACATCCTGTTCATATTCGGCGATTCTATATGGCATCCGCTCTCATCCAAAATCCTGACCGAAACCGGACTGCGCGTATTCACCGCCTATCTCGACATACTGGCGGTAGTGTTTCTGATAGCGCTGGCCTGGGCGGCAATTCGGCGCTGGGTAGCCACGCCGCGAAGGTTGTCTTTCGACCTCACGCAAAAGAAAGAATCCGGCGTCATACTCGGACTGATAGCGCTGCTTATGGCGCTCACACTGCTAACGGAGGCGTTCTATGTGGCGGCGGGCGGTACGGGCGCGCACGCATCGGCGCCCGTGGGCGGCGCGCTGGGCAGCCTGCTCATCGGCGTTGTCAGCGTGGACGCCGCCAATCTGCTGCACGGCTTGTTCTGGTGGGCGCATCTCGCCGTCATTCTGGGATTTGCGATATACATCCCGCTGTCCAAGCACATGCACCTGGTAGGCGCGCCCATCAACTTCTTCACGCGCTCGCTTGAGGCTAGAGGGACGCTTTCCACGCCGGCAGACCTAGAAACCGCTGAAGTGTTCGGCGCTTACAGAGTGCAGGATTTCACGCAGCGCCAACTGCTGGACGGCTACGCCTGCGCCGTGTGCGGCCGCTGCACCGAAAGCTGCCCCGCCAACATCAGCGGCAAGATACTATCCCCGATGCACATCGTAGAAAACCTTAAAGAGCATACCTTGGAGGCGGGCCCCGGCATCATCGCGGGCGAAGATCCGCAAGACGACAAGCCGCTCATAGGGCGCTGGATCCAGGAAGAGGCGCTCTGGGACTGCCTCACATGCGGCGCATGCGTGGAAGAGTGTCCCGTGGGCGTGGAGCATATCAACACCATCGTGGATATGCGCCGCTACCTTGTGATGGAAAAGGCGGACATGCCCGAAACCGCTATGAACGCCCTGCTGAGCATGGAGCAGCGCGGCCATCCGTGGCGCGGCACAACCTTCACCCGCACCGATTGGGCGGACGGGCTCGGCGTCAAGACGCTGTCGGAGCATCCCGACGCTGAGGTGCTGTTCTGGGTCGGCTGCACCGCCGCCTTGGAGCAGCGCAGCCAAAGCGTAGCGCGCGCTATGGCGTCCGTTCTGAAGCGCGCCGGCGTGGACTTCGCCATACTGGGCAACGAAGAGAACTGCACCGGCGATCCCGCGCGGCGCATGGGCAACGAATACCTCTATCAGATTTTGGCGCAGCAGAACATAGAGACGCTCAACGGCTACAATGTCAAAAAGATAGTCGCCATATGCCCGCACTGCTTCAACGCCATCAAGAACGAATACCCGCACCTTGGCGGCGAATACGAAGTGCTTCACTACAGCGAAATGGTGTCTGAGCTAATAGCGGACGGGCGCATCAAGCCGCTAGTCGAGATTAACTCCACGCTGGCGTATCACGACTCCTGCTATCTAGGGCGGCACAACGGCATCTACGACCAGCCGCGCCAAATAGCCGAAGCGATACCGGGCTTGAAGCTTGTAGAGATGGAACGCTGCCGCAGTCAGGGCTTCTGTTGCGGCGCGGGCGGCGGGCATATGTGGATTGAAGAGAGCCGCGGCAGCCGCGTCAACCACGTCCGCACCGACCAGTATCTCGAAACGCAAGCCGACACCGTAGGCGTGTCCTGCCCCTTCTGCCTCCAAATGTTCGTAGAAGGCATCGGCACAAAAGAGAAGCAAGTCACGCATCAGGCGAAAGACCTGCTGGAGCTGCTCGACGAAAGCCTAGGTCCGGATGCGTAACGGCACTGCAAATCCGTCCGCCGCGCAATCGGAGACGCCGCATATCGCAGTCTAGCGGCATGTACCACCCCCGACGTGAACAAGACGCCCGGCGCGCGTGAAGCGATGATACGCATCAACCTCGCCTACGAAAATCCTAGGCCCCGTATTAGAGAGGCGTTGTGTCTCGAATAACGAACCATCCACCCTGCCTACCGCGCATCCCAACAATGCGCTATCATTAAGCCATCTGCATTAAGCGGGGCGTCGCATACGGCCGCGGGGAAAGGAAACGGCTATTGGCAACTGACGAAATGAGAGGGCTAATCGCCGAGCTGAGGGCAAACCCGTGGTATATGCGGTTATACTTCGCGCAGATTACGGCCTGGCTTGCGGCGGTTGTAATCTACGAAACGGCGTACGCGCCCGCCGCTCCGCCGCTCAAGCGCCTCATAGACGGCGGCGTAACAATATCGTTTCTAGCATACGGCTCTCTAGTATCGTCGGTAATCATAGTTGACGTCACGCAAACCGCATACCAAAAGGGGAAGGAGCTTATGGGAATACTACTCACACCCGCAAAGAACAAGTTCGAGGCGCGCGGCGAGGAGCGAGGCCGCCGTGAAGGCATAGCGCTTGGACAGCGTGAAGGCGAAGCGCGCGGTGAAGCGCGCGGACGACGTGAAGGCGCGGCGATAATGGCGGCGCGGTCGGCCGCTTGGTTCGCCGATATGCAGCAGGCGCAGAAGGAAGGCCGCGATTTCAACGAGCCGCCGCCCTGGGAGCAAAACGGTCAGGATGATGAGGAAGATTAGCTGCGCCAGCGATGTGGATGTTCGGTCTGTGCGCCGTTTTGGGAATCGGACGCCTATTTAGTAAGTAAGAAGGCTAACCCCTAGCCGCTAAGGTCGAAGACTTCTTCCATTGCCGCCCACCACTCCGATGGGCTTGCGCCAGGGACGGGCTGCTGAAACTCGCGCATCAGCGCATCCCACTCGGCGGCGCGCGGCGATTGCGCCATATAGCGCGGGAAGTCGCGCTCCAAGTCGAAATCATCCGGCGCTTCCAGATACATGAACAGCCGCCGCCCGTGCAGGAATATCTTCATCTTTCGGATGCCGATCGAGCGCAGCCCGTCCAATACCTCATCCCACACCGCGCGGTGATGCTCCTTGTACTTCTCTATTGCGGCGGCATCGTCCCGCAGATCTAGCGCCATCGCAAACGATTTCATCGTTGCCTCCCCCTGATGTACGACATTTGCGGCATCTGGTTGCCCATATCGCGCAGCCTACGGCGTGGGCGCGTTCTCAGGCAGAAGTCCCTCGCGCTTGAGTTCCGCCCATAGATCGGCGGGTATGGGAAAGCCCACCATATCGAAGTTCTGCCGCACTTCGTCGGCGGACACCGCGCCCGGTATGGTTGCGGCAACCGCGGGATGCGCCAGCCCGAACTGCAGCGCCGCCGCCTTCAACGGAACAGCGTATCTGTCGCACACCGCCTTTATCCTGCGCGCCAACTCCAGCACATCCGTCGGCGTGTCCTTGTAGAAGTAGGTTGTGCCTTCCCCAAGATCCGACGCAAGCACGCCGCTGTTGTACGGCCCGCCCAATACCACGCTTATGCCCTTTCGCTCACACAGCGGCAGCAGATCGTCCAAACCCAATTGGTCAAGCAGCGTGTAGCGCCCCGCCAGCAGGAAGCAGTCGAAGTCCGCCTCGCGCGCGAACTGCGCCAGCGGCTCGCAGAAGTTCATGCCCGCGCCAATTGCGCCTATGACGCCCTGCGCCCGCAGATCCGCAAGCGTGGGAAACGCCTCGTTCAGCGCCTGTTCGTGAAAATCGTCCGGGTCGTGTATCAGAACGATGTCTATGCGGTCTGTATCCAAGCGCTTGAGGCTCTCCTCGAATGAGCGCAATACCCCGTCGCGGCTGAAGTCAAACGCCCATTCCATCGGCGCGTCGCCGCCCGCCGCATCGCCGCCGCCGATCGGATTCAGAACTCGCCCCACCTTGGAAGACAGCGTGAACGCCGCGCGCGCCGCGCCGCGCAAGCCCTTGGCGTAGCAGCGCTCGCTTCTGCCAACGCCGTACATCGGCGCCGTGTCATAGTAGGCGATGCCGAGCTCCAAGCCCTTGCGTATGCTCTCTACGGCGCGCTGTTCGGCGACGTCCGCCGGCATGCTCCCGAATGGCGCGCCGCCCAAGCCCAAGCGCGTTACTTCAACATCCGTAGATCCGATTTGCGCCCTGTCAAGTGGATTCATTCGCATTGCCTCCGATCTGCGCCGCTGTTCGTATAGCGCGAGTATGCGCGCCGCAACCGCTATCATATAGCAATTCGCCGCCAATTCACAGATTGAGCGCGCGCCCGCTTTCACCCAGCGCAGCGCCTTGCTATAATGGCGCTAATTCGGCGTTCCGACGGACAGCCGCCGCGTACACATATTAGATCCACGCATCAAGTTCACAGCATTCAGAAAGGCAACGCATTGAGAGTTCGCAAAGCGGTCATACCGGCGGCAGGTTTCGGCACGCGCTTTCTGCCGGTTACGCGCGCAATCCCCAAGGTGATGCTGCCCGTTCTGAGCGAACCCGCCATCCAGTTTTCGGTACAGGAAGCGGCGGACGCCGGCATTGAGCGGGTTGTGTTCGTCATATCGCGCGGCCAAGAAGCCACCAACGACTACTTTCGCCCGGCGACGGCGTTGGAGCGCGCGCTCGAAGAGCGCGGCAGCCTCGACTTGCTGAACGATATGCGCCGCATATCCTCTATGATGCAGACCGAGTTCGTATATCAAGACGAACAGCGCGGGCTTGGACACGCCGTCCTTATGGCGAAAGACGCTATCGGCGATGAGCCTTTCGCGGTATTCCTGCCCGACGACATTATCTGGTCTGACACGCCCACCATCGGCGCTATGATTAGCGTGTTCGCAGAGCGCCGCGCCAGCGTAATCGCGGTCAAGCAAGTCCCCGACGAAGCCATTCCCAGCCTAGGCGTGATAGACCCCGAACCGCTGACGGACGATGCGCAGGGCAATGTCTATGACAATATCTATAGGGTAAAGGGAATGGTGGAAAAGCCCCGTCTTGAGGATGCCCCCTCAAACCTCGCAATCGTGGGGCGCTATGTGCTGACGCCCGAAGTGTTTGGCGCGCTGGAGCGGGCGGCGCCCGGCGCTATCGGCGAAATCCAGCTCACCGACGCCATAGACGCCGCGCGCGCTCAGCAAGGCGCATACGCCTACCGCTTCGACGCAGACCACTTCGACGTCGGAACGCCCATCGGTATGCTGAAAGCGTCCGTGTACGCCGCGTTGCGCCGCAAAGATATGGCGGACGATATAAGAGACTGGCTGCGGCATGCCATCAGCGCCGACGCCGACCGCTGACCTACAACCTATGGACTAGCGAGCAAGGAGTTGCATATGGACAAGGCGCTGAACGGCGTGCGAGTGGTTGACCTGACGCAGTATGAAGCCGGCACTTCCTGCACGCAGATGCTGGCGTGGCTCGGCGCGGATGTTATAAAGGTGGAAAACCCTGCCGGCGGCGATCCCGGCCGCTCCATCGGCGGCGGCGATGTGGATTCCAACTACTTCCTGCACTACAACTCCAACAAGCGCAGCGTAACGCTCAACCTCAAATCCGAAAGCGGCAGGCGGATGCTGCTGGATCTGGTCAAGCAAGCCGATATAGTCGCCGAAAATCTGTCGCCCGGCGCAATAGAGCGTATGGGGCTGGACTACGACGCGCTGTCCGCCGCCAACCCGCGCATTATCCTTGCGCGCATCAAGGGCTTCGGCACTTACGGCCCGTACAGCGAATACAAGAGCTTCGACCCCGTGGCGCAGGCGGCGGGCGGCGCGTTCTGCTCCACCGGCGAGGCGGACGGCCCGCCGATGAAGCCCGGCATAACCGCCGGCGACTCCGGCACCGGGCTGCACGCCGTCATCGGCATTCTGGCGGCGCTCTGGCAGCGGCAGACCAGCGGCAAGGGGCAGATAGTCGAAGTGTCGATGCAGGACGCCATAGTGAACCTAGGGCGCACATGGATGACCCGCGCCGAACAGGGCGCCGTATCGCCGCCGCGCACGGGCAACGGCGGCGGCGCAAACCGCCCCGGCGTAGGCACATTCCGCTGCGCGCCTGGCGGCGATGACGATTATGTGTATATGATAGCCTACCCCGGCCGCGGCGCTATGTGGCGCTCGCTCACCGAAGCGCTCGGCAAGCCCGAACTGCTACAAGACCCGCGCCTGCAGGATCCGGCGCAGTACGACGCCGCGCTCGCCGCAGAGATAAACGGCGTCATCGAGGCGTGGACGCTGCGGCACACCAAGTTCGAGGTGATGCGCATCCTAGGCGAAATGGGCGTGCCGTGCAGCGCTTGTTTCAACGCCGTGGACATCTACGCCGACGAACACCTGCGCCGCCGCGATATGGTAGTCAGCGTCGACCACCCCACGCGCGGGCGCTTCACTATGCCCGGCTGCCCCGTCAAACTCAGCGATTCCCCCGTGGATTTCAACCCCGCGCCGCTGCTGGGACAGCACAACGATGAGGTGTTCGCCGAATTCCTAGACTGCGACGACGCTGCGATAAGCAACCTAAAAGAGCGGCAGGTAATATAGCCGCCTAGCCGCAGCCGCAAAGAGCGCCTATCGGATAATCGCAAATCGGAATACGGAAACAAGTCGGAAACGGACGGGAAACAATCGCGTATGACAATCCTAGCGGTTATACCAATCGTGCAAGAGTTTGACGCTATGATGGAGGCGATGGCGGAGTTCGGCTACGCCGCCAAAGAGCGCAGCGTTGGACGGCTGACGGCGGCGGAGTTCGACGGCGGCAGGCTCATCGTAGCGCAGGGCGGGCTTGGCAAGGCGCAGTTCGGCGTGCAAACGCAGCACCTGCTCGACAACCTGAGCGGCATAGACGCCGTGGTGTGCGCCGGCACATCGGGCGCGCTTTCGGACACGCTCGATCGCGGCGATGTGGTGATTGCCACCCAAACCGTGGAACACGATTTCAATCGCGGCAGCGCGCTCATAACATTGCCATTGCCCACATTCCCCGGCGACGCCGCGCTCATAGACGCGCTCAGGGCGCTGGCGGCGCGCAAAGCGTTCCCGTTCACGCTGCATTTCGGCGGCGTGGCGAGCGGCGACGAAGGCGTCGCCAACCGCGCCCGCGCGCAAGAGATAAGCGATGCGACCGGCGCAATAGCCGTAGCGTGGGAAGGCGCCGGCGGCGCGCGCGCCGCTCAGCTCGCCGACATTCCCTTCCTAGAAATTCGCGGCATCTCCGACGGCGCCGGCGAAAGCGCGCTCGAAGAGTTCTGGCAAAACATCCCCTCCACAATCCGCAATGTAGCGCTGGTATTGCGAGAGTTGCCGGGGCTACTCGACTAACCCCCACAATTTGCCCCCGCATACGCCCCCGTGCTAAAATCGCTTGCGCGCAAGCATCGCTTTCGATTCACATCAACACACACGCTTTCAACCCATTCAACTCACCATCACACGCACGCCAAGCAAGGCAAAGGATTGCAATATGACACTGCCGGAGCGCATGAAATTCGGTATCTTTATGGCGCCGTTCCACTGGAAGGGCGAAAACCCCACTCTCTCTTTGGAACGAGATCTGGAAACTATCCAATGGCTGGACACGCTGGGATACGATGAGGCGTGGATCGGCGAACACCACAGCGCCGGCTGGGAAATCATCGCATCCCCCGAAGTGTTCATGGCGGCGGCGGCGGAACGCACACGCAATATCCGACTCGGCACCGGCGTCATCAGCCTGCCCTATCACCATCCGCTTATGGTGGCAAACCGAATGGTCCTGCTCGATCATCTTACGCGCGGCCGCGCTATGCTGGGCGTAGGCCCCGGCGCGCTGGTCACCGACGCCGCTATGCTGGGCATCGATCCCGTTGTGCAGCGGCGGCGCATGGACGAAGCTATGACCATCATCATGCGCCTGCTCACCGAACAGGATCCGATTACCTACAAAGCCGAATGGTTCGAACTCGCCGAAGCGCAAATACATCTGCGCCCATACACCAAGCCGCACTTCCCCATCGCGGTGGCGGCGGCGCAGTCCCCCTCCGGCATGGTGCTTGCGGGCAAACACGGCGCGGGCGTGCTGTCCGTCAGCGTAACCCGCGGCGACAGCATCGCCACCAACCTGTCCGATTTCTGGCGCATCGCCGAAGAGACCGCCGCCGAACACGGCAATGCGATGAACCGCAACGAATGGCGGCTTGTTATGCACGTCCACCTCGCCGAATCCAAGAAAGAGGCGATGGAACAGGCGCGCGTCGCCGCCGGCCGCTATCAGTACGACTACTTCGTGAAAACCCTGGGGCATCAGCTCAACTTCGATGTGAACAGCAACAAGGACAGGGACAAGATAATCGATGTGATGACCGAGCGCGGCGCCTGGTGCGTCGGCACGCCCGACGACCTTATCGCCACCATCAAGCGGCTCGACGAAGAGAGCGGCGGCTTTGGCGGCTTTATGATCCAGTCAACGGAATGGGGAACCCGCGAGCAGGTGCTGCATAGCTACGAACTCGTCGCCCGCTATGTGATGCCCCACTTCCAAGGCTCCTTGGAAAGCCTCGACAAGTCGCAGGCGTGGTCAGAAGGCAAAAAGGACGAACTGCTTGAGGCGCGCGCCGTGGCAATGGAGCGGGCGCGCCAAGACTACGCCGCCGCGCGAAACTAACCGCTATCGGCTTATGCAAAACGCCCGCGTCGCTGAGACGCGGGCGTTTTGTTTGATTTTAGACGCCGCTAATCGTATAGTCATAACAGCCATTAACAAGACATTCATCAAGAAAGGTGTCAGCGAAATATGCCAAAGATGACCGGCGGACAGGCGCTCGCCAAGCAACTACAGCGCGAAGGCGTGCGCGTCATATTCGGGCTGCCGGGCGTGCAACTCTACCACGCCCTAGACGCGCTCCACGACGAAACGGATATTAAATTCATCACCACGCGGCACGAACAGGCAACTGCGTATATGGCGGACGGCTACTCGCGCGCCGGCGACGAAATCGGCGCGGCGCTCGTTGTCCCCGGCCCCGGCTTACAGAACGCCTCCGCCGCCATCGGAACCGCTTATGCAGCTTCATCGCCCATTATGGTCGTCGCCGGCCAGGTAGAGCGCGACCTTATCGGCAGCGATAGGGGCGTGCTGCACGAAGTCAACGACCAACTTGACACCATCCGCCCCGTTACCAAGTGGGCGCAGCGCATTCTAGATCCCAAAGATGTGCCGGAAGCGGTTCACGAAGCCTTCTATCAACTCAAGTCCGGCAGACCGCGCCCCGTAGAGGTGGAAATCCCGCCCGAAACGCTCGCCGAAGAAGCGGACATTGAACTGCTCGAGCCCGTCAGCTACGAGCGCCCCGCCGCGAGTCAAGACAGCATCCGCGAAGGCGCGCGCATTATCGCAAACGCATCCAACCCGATGATATACGCCGGCGGCGGCGTCAACCTGGCCGGCGCAAACGACGCGCTGCTAAAGTTCGCCGAATTCCTGCAAGCGCCCGTCATCGAGACCGCCGAGGGCAAAGGCGCTATCTCAGACCGCCACTATCTCTCCCTGGGCGTGCCGCGCCGCATCGATCCCTTCCACGACTATATGGCGAGCCACGACGTCATAGTGGTGGTGGGCAACCGCATACAGACGCCGCAGATACTGCGCGGACAGCGCGTCGTGCAGATCGACATAGACGAAGCCGAACTTGGCAGAAACTATGAGAACACATTCGACATTGCCGGCGACGCCAAGCGCACGCTCGAAGAGATGCTGACCGTCATATCCGCCATGCGCCCCGCAAGCGAAAGCCGCCAAGCCGAAATCGAAGCGGTGCGCGCCGAATTTTTCGGCAAAGAGCGCGAACTGGAGCCGCTGCATTCGTTCAACAACGCCATCAGAGCCGCTATGCCCGACGACGGCATTCTCATAGCCGGCATGACGCAGGTGGGATACTACAGCCGCACGCGCTTCCCCGTCTATGAGCCCAAGACATACCTCACATCGTCCTATTTCGGCAACCTTGGCTTCGCCTATCCGGTTGCGTTGGGCGCAAAAGTAGCCTGCCCGGACAAGGCGGTGGTAGCCGTCTCCGGCGACGGCGGCTTTATGTACAACGTGCAGGAATTGGCGACCGCCGTTATGTACGGCATCAACGCCGTGGTGGTGGTGTTCAACGACGGCGCTTTCGGCAATGTGATGCGCGACCAGACCGACCGCTTCGACGGCCGCGTATATGGCTCCAAGCTTCACAACCCCGACTTCGTGAAGCTGGCGGAGTCCTTCGGCGCAAGAGGCGTGCGCGTGCAAGACCAAAACGCCGACGCGCTGCAAGCCGCCCTAGGCGAAGCGTTAGAAACCGACGCCCCCACGCTCATCGAAGTCCCCGTAGGCGTAATGCCCTACCCGTACTAGGCGGCGCTCGGCGGCGGCGAAGCGCAGGCGCGAACCCCGAATAAGCGAACCCGTTAGAGAATAATCCAACGGATGCTCCCAACAACATCGACTTGGAAGCCCAAGATAGCAAGGATATGGTCCGAGATCCTAAAAGTCGCAGAGCGGCGGCTGCCGTTTGCGCTGTTCGTATGCGGACTGTTAGCATACGCCGCCGCCTATGCGTGGCATATGCTAACCGCATTCGACCTAGTCAACATCCTACGCGATGTGAACTATGACGATTCCTTCTACTACTTTCAGATAGCCTACAACTTATCCCAAGGCAAGTTCTCCACATTCGACGGCATCACCCAAACCAACGGCTACCACCCCGTCTGGCTGCTGCTCATAACGCCTTTCTACTGGCTATTCGACAAAGAGACGGCGCTCTTCGGCATCAAGGCGTTTGAGATAATGCTCGTCGCCGGCGGCATGACGCTCATAGCGCTTGCGGCGTGGCTGGCGCGCCTGGCGTGGCCGCTGCTGTTCGCAGCGCTGCCTATGCTCTATCGCAACCCGCTAGAGTTGCTGTGGGGACTGGAAGCCGCCGCCGCGCTGTTCGTGCTTGCGCTACTCATACTCGCCGTCTGCCTCTACATACGAGACCCGGAACGCTGGAAGTGGCATGTCGCCGCCGTCGCATTCGCGCTGCCATGGGTTCGGCTAGAGTACATCGCCGTATCGCTTGCCGCGACCGCCGCCCTGTGCGCTATCGAGTGGTCGCGCCAAGAACGCCGCGCGCTAAGCCTATCCGAATTGGCGAACTTTCGGCGCGCATACATCCCGCTAATCGGCGCAGTCGGCGGCATCCTGGTCTATTTCGCATACAACCGTTTGGCATTCGGCGGAGCGCTGCCCGTCAACGCTCTAACCAAGCAAGCGTGGTCACAAAACAAATGGGCGCGCGAAGGCGGCTACGACTTCATCCAAAACTTTGGGGATACGCTGCGGCTCGGCGTCTTCGACTATGAGCTCCTGATTGCGTTGGAGATATGCGCCTACCTGCTGCTGATATGGCGGCTTGCGCTGCGCTCCAACGAGCGGCGGGACTGGCTGCTAGTGGCGTTTCTAGTGGGCGTATTCGGCTTGGCGGCGGGGCATATCGCTAAGTTCGCGCAATCCGTTCTCATCATGCACCCCAACGAAGCACATAGAATATGGTACTTCGTCCCCGCGTACCTAATGGCGGCGCTCATCATTCCCATAAGGCTCTATATCGCAATCTATCTCATACGCCGTCTCCTCGCTACTCGACGGCAGATAGCCGCCAATGCGTTGAGCGTAGGCGTTGTTGTTATCGGCGCGGCGGTTCTGCTCGCAAGAGCCGGCTTCGCAGAGCCGTTCAAATGGGTGGATCAGGTGAGCGGGGAGTCATCCATCGAATGGGAGATTTCTTCCTACATGGGCGTTCAAGTTATGAACCGCGCGCTACCGGAAGGCAGCGTAATCGGGTCGTGGGACTCCGGCGTCATCGGCTACTTCTCCCGCTTTCCCGTGGTGAATCTGGACGGACTGGTGAACTCCTACGACTACCTTCGATCTAGCCCCATCAAACAAATAGAAGGCATCAATTTCTATCTACGCTACGGAATCACCCACTTCGCCAATAACCAGTGGCTCGACCGAATCCCGAATGTGATATTTGAAGGCGCCCCGTATGACGACACCCCCCCGTATGATGAATACCAAATTCAGTTCAGACTCTGGACATACCCCAGCTCTGACGCGCCTGTTGAAATAGACCATTCCCGGTGGATTTGGGAACGCCTAAATCCACACTTCGACTATTCGTCGGACGGCGTTGGGGTTGTCTTGGCGGGAAGGACGGCGCAGGCATTCGCCAAAGACTGCGCTCCGGACGAAACTCTAGTATGGACTTGGCAAGATCATAAGCATGAAAGATCCGTCAGACTGGCAATCAACCCATACCGAAGCAGCGCGAATATGTGCGTGGACGCGCGCGTACTCCCCCGCAACGCCCATCTGCCGGTGCAAGCCGATATGATAACGCCGCAGAATGCCTACTCCACCAACTTGCCGGACTCACTAGAACCACTGGACTCACTAGAGCCAATCATACGCTCCGACTTCGATGTGTACATCGTCGACCGCAGCCTCATTTACACAAAGCAACAGTGCAGCCAAGCGGATGTGGCGGCGCGCTTCTTCGCAAGCATAATCCCAGTCGACGCCGCTAACCTGCCCGCTTACGCCAGAGAGAATGGCTACTACATCATTGACTTCAAATTCGACGAGTACGGCGCTATCGCCGCCGACGGAAGCTGTTGGGCAGAAGTGGCGCTGCCGAACTATCCCATAACAGAGATACACGCCGGGCAGTATGCAGTAGTCGAAGACGACTACCGTTATCTATGGGAAGGCAACGCTTATCCGATTGGCTTGGGAATGGCTGCCGATTTTGAGAAGCTGGCAGACCGCGAGCCAATCATACGATCCGAATTCGATGCGCATATCATCGGCGGCAGCCTCATATACGCAAAGGAGCGGTGCGCCGAAGAGGATGTTGAGGCGAAGTTCTTCGTTAGCCTATTCCCGCTTTATAGCGATGATTTGTCCGCGCGCGTCGGGCAGGGCGGTTATGAACCGTTAGATTTTGACTTCAGGCGATACGGCGCGATAGCCAACGGAGGATGCTATGCGAAGATTGCGCTGCCGAACTACCCCATCGCCAAGATACACACAGGGCAGTATGTAGCAGTAGGGGACGGCTACCATTATCCTTGGGAAGCCGTTTATCATTTTCACGAGTAGCGGCGCCCAATTCTTGGCTACTCCCTCGGCCGCATCAATATCTTGACCGCGCTTCCGTCGTTGAGCCTCCGAAACGCCTCGGCGAACCTGTCTAGCGGCAGAATATCGCTTGTGAGCGCGCCGACGTCGAACTCTTTGCGCGCGAGCAGGCTTATCGCAATCTCGAACTCTTCGACGGCGCTGGCGCTGCTGCGTATCGTCAGCTCTTTGTTGATGGCTCTGTGCGAATGAAATGCCACTGCGCCCGTGGCGACGCCCACCAGCGTTATGCGGCCGCGCTATGTCCGCGGCGGTGTCCAAGGCGGAGCGCGCGCCCGAACACTCCAGCGCAAAGTCGACTAGCGGCAGATCGCTGCCGAATATCGTCGCAGGGTCGTCCGCGAGCGGGTCGATCGCCGCGTCCGCGCCAAGTTCCAGCGCCTTGGATCTGCGCTGTTCGCTCGGCTCCAGCACGGCGATGTGCGATGCGCCGCCGTATCGCAGCAGCAGCGTGGTGAGCAGCCCGATAGGCCCGGCGCCGATGACCGCCGCGCGCCGCCCTACGCTGAAGCCTGATCGCGCTACGCCGCGCAGCGCCACCGCGAGCGGCTCCACCCATGCGCCCTCTAGCATAGACACCTCGTCGGGCAGCCGTCGCAGCATCGTCGCGGGCAGCGCCGCATACGCCGCCATCCCGCCGTCGCGCGCGCTGCCGGGCGGCGCAAGCGTATCCCAATCGCCGCACAGGTTCACCCAGCCGGCGCGGCATTCGGCGCACTCGCCGCAGGCGTTGCCGCGCGGATGAACCGCAACTCTATCGCCTATCTGCCAACCCGATACGCCCGGGCCGACCGCCGCCACTTCGCCCGCGAATTCGTGTCCAATCACCACATCGGCGCTGTAATGCCCCAGCGATTGGGCGTGAAGATCCGTGCCGCATATGCCCGAATAGTGTACGCGCAGCAGCGCCTCGCCGGCATCAGGCTCCGGCACGGGGCGTTCCCGCAGCGCGAACTGCCTATCGCTTCCGAATGCCAGTGCTTGCATCGGTCTCGCTCCTATCGCTATTCGCTTGCGCTACCTGCCCAGCGCGCTGTGAATGCCGCTCACGCTTTCGCGCATCTGACTCAGCAGGATGGCGGGCGGCGCAGGCGCTACATGCGTGTAGCCCACGCCCAGCGCCACCAGGTCTTGCGGCGTGAGCGGCAGCGCGGCGTGGTTCAGCGGTATCTGAAGCTTCGCCTTGCCGATGCGCTTGACGGCGTCCGCCATTTCGTTGACCTTAGCGCGCAACCGCGGATCGGCGGGATCGGTTACGCCCAGCGCCTGCGACAAATCCGTGGGGCCGATGGACACCAGATCCACGCCGTCCAGCGCCGCAATCGCTTCGATATCGGCTATGCCGCGCTCGTCTTCGGTCATCACGGACAGGATAATCTCATTGTTGGATTGGCGCACATGCTCGTTCCAGGGGACAGCGCCGAATTGCGCCGCCCGCGTGCCGCCTGCGCCGCCGCGCTCGCCCAGCGGCGGATAGCGCACTGCGTCCACCGCGCGCTTTGCGCCCTCAAGCCCGTCCACATGCGGCACGATTATGCCCTCCGCGCCCATATCAAGTATTCGCAGTATCAGTTTGGCGTCATTGTCCGGAACGCGCACCATAGAGGTTACGCCCGCCAAATCGGACGCGCGTATCATCTCTTCCACAAGGCGCAGGTCAAAGCCGGTGTGTTCCATATCGATGAACGCCGCATCGAAGCCCGCTATGCCGATAATCTCTACCACCTGCGGATCGGCGAGGCTCACATACTTGCCCAGCGCAAGCCCGCCCTGCCGCATAATGTTCTTGACGCGATTTTGGCGCATAGCGCTCGCCTTCCTTTCACGCTTTTCGCGCTTTCACGATAGGCTTTCACAACGGACTTTCGGATGCGCGAATTCCCGTTCATCCCTACGGGCGCAGTGTATTAGCGCAGCGCGCAACCGTCAATACCGCCGCCGCCGTCCCGCCCATACCGGCGCTTTGCCGCCGCGTTTGGATGCAACTGTTGCCAAGCGCAAACGAAATTTTTGAAATCCGTTGCCGATAGTGGGATAATTAACCGATAGATTATCATAGTCCCGCTATATCGCTATCATAATCACCGTCCATAAGGAGGCGCTCCGATATGACACCGCTTTCAAAAGAGAAGTGCGCCGTAACCCGCCGAAACACCACGCCCGCAACCGATGCCGAAATCGCCGAACTCCATTCGCAGATCGAAGGCTGGGAAATTGCGCACGCCGACGGAATGCCGCGCCTGCAGAAGCGATACAGGTTCAAAGACTTTAACGGCGCTATGCAGTTTTCCGTTGAACTAGGCAAGGCGTCTGACGAAGAGATACACCATCCGCGCCTAGTAGTGGAATGGGGATGGGTGAACGTCGAGTGGTGGACGCACAAGATACGCGCGCTGCATCGCAACGATTTCGTTATGGCGGCACAGACGGACGCTATCTATGCGGAAACCGCGCAGGCTTCGGAGTAGAGCGCCGCTGCGAATTCGCAACGCCAATCGGCGCGCGGCAACCATACGGCAACGGCATGGGGGACTTCATACTTGTATGACTTGATAGTAGTGGGCGCAGGCCCCGGCGGCAATATGGCGGCGCTGGAGCTGGCGCAGTCGGGCTTCAAGGTCGGCGTGATAGATTCGCGCTTGGACATCGGCAACAAGCTCTGCACCGGCATCATCGGCAGGGAATGCGCCGCGCTCTTCCCGCCCGATCCGGCGCACATCTACCGCGATGCGAGCGCCGCCACGCTTGTAGCGCCGTCCGGCAGACGCTACCGCGTCGAGAGAGCGCGGCCGCAGGCGTACATCGTCAACCGCATCGCCTACATCAACGGCATAGCGCAGCAGGCGCAAGCCGCAGGCGCAGAGTACATGCTGGGCGAGCGCGTCAACCGCATCCGCATTGCGTCGGACGGCGTCAGCGTCGCGGTCAGCGGGGGGGCGAACAAGACATATCGCTGCAAGCTCGTCATCATAGCGGCGGGGTTCGGCACGCCGTTGCTGCGAATGGCGGGACTGCGCGAGCGCGGCGCAGTGGAGTACATGACCGGCTGCCAAGCCGAAGTGAACGCAAGCGCGCTGCAAGAGACCGAAGTGTATGTGGGCAGCCAGGTTGCGCCCAAATCGTTTGCGTGGCTTGCGCCGCTATCCGATTCGCGCGCATTGGCGGGAATGGCGTTGCGCGGCCGCGCCAAGGAACAGCCCGACGCCTTCATTCGGCGGCTGCAGTCGGATGGCAAAGTGGGATGCGCAATCGGCAAGCCGCGCGCTTGGGGCATACCGATGCGCCCGCTCGACAGAACATACGGCGATAGGGCGCTTGCGGTAGGCGACGCCGCCGGCTTCGCGAAGCCCACCAGCGGCGGCGGCATATACTACGCCTTCATATCCGGGCGCATCGCCGCCGAAACCGCGCGCAGCGCATTCCACAACGGCGACTTTTCTGCAAAACAACTCCACGCATACGAAAAGCGCTGGAAGCCGCTGTTCGGCAGGGAACTGCAAATCGGATACTACGCCCGCATGCTCTTTGAGGCGCTCAACGATTCGCAGATCGAGCGCCTTATGGAAGAGTTCCTGCGCGCCGAGGCGCTGTCCGAGATTTTCGGCGGCGACGACTTAGAGTTCGACTGGCACAGCAGCGTCATAATGTCCGTGCTGCGCTACGCCCATATAGGGCGCGTACTCAAGGCGCTGGGTCCGGGAGCGGCGCCCTTTGCCGCGCGCCTGGTCAGCCAGCTGCGAACCACGAACTAGCCAATCCGTCAGAGAATAAGCCAACGGATGATGCCAACTAGATCGACTTGGAAGGCTAGGATAGCCTGGATATGGCGTGAGAGCCCAAAAGTCGCAGAATGGCGTCTGCCTTTCGCGCTGTTCGCCTGCGGACTGCTCGCGTACGCCGCCGCGCTTGCGTGGCATACGCTCGAGAGCTACGACACAGTCAACTTTATCAACGCAAACGCCGACGACGCCTATTACTATTTTCAGATAGCCTACAACCTAGCGCAGGGCAAATTCTCCACTTTCGACGGCGGCATCACCCAAACCAACGGCTACCAGCCTATCTGGTTGCTGATAATCACGCCATTCTACTGGATATTCGACAAAGAAACCGCGCTGTTCGGCATCAAGGCGCTAGAGATTGCGCTCGTAGCCGGCGGCGTTGTGGTCATAGCGGCGGCGGCGCGGGTTGCGCGATTGGCGTGGCCGCTATTGTTCGCCGCGCTGCCGATGCTATATCGCAACCCATACGAGTTGCTGTGGGGGATGGAAACTGCGGCCGCGATGTTTATGCTGGCGCTGTTCATCCTAGCATTGTGCGTCTATATGCGCGACCCGCAGCGCTGGAAGTGGCATCTCGCCGCGCTCGCATTCGCGCTACCCTGGGTGCGGATAGAGTACATCGCCATATCGCTTGCCGTAACCGCCGCCTTATGCGCTATTGAGTGGTCGCGCTTGGAACGGCGCTCGCTGCGCCTATCCGAATTGGCAAACCTTCGTCATGCGTACATCCCGCTGATTGGAGCGATAGCCGGCATGCTAGTGTATTTCGCCTACAACGGCTTGGCATTTGGCGGCATACTGCCCGTCAGCGCCGCAATCAAGCAGGCATGGGCGCAAGCCAAATGGGCGAGAGAAGGCGGCTACGACTTTATAGAAAGCTTTCAGGGTACGCTGCATATTGGCGTCTTCGACTACGAACTCATGATTGCGTTGGAGATATGCGCCTACTTGCTAATAGCATGGCAGCTTGCGCTGCGCTCCAACGATCGGCGCGACTGGATGTTAGTGGCGTTTCTAGTAGGCGTGTTCGGCTTGGCGGCGGGACACCTCGCCAAATTCGCCCAAACGGTCCTTATCATGCACTACATCGAAAGCAATATATGGTACTTTGTCCCAGCGTATCTATTAACGGCGCTCATTATCCCCGTAAGGCTTTACATCGCAATCTTGCTGATACGCCGTTTCATCGCCCCTCGCTGGCGAACAGCCGCCAATGCGCTGATCGTATGCGCCGCTGTTATCGGCGCTACATTTCTGCTTGGAAGAGCAGGCTTCGCCGCGCCATTTAGATGGGTGGATGAAGAAAGTAGGTCAACCAAACTCGACTGGGATGTCGCTTCCTACATGGGCGCACAAGTCATAAACCGCGCGCTCCCAGAAGACAGCGTAATCGGGGCGTGGGACGCCGGCATCATAGGCTACTTTTCACGCTTTCCCGTGGTGAATATGGACGGACTCGTGAACTCCTATGCCCACTTTGACATTATACGGCAACGTGGGCTTGTGCTGGGAAAGTATGCAAGCCTAGCCGATCCGCAGGTGGTAGAGATCAGCCGTCGCTACGGAATTACCCATTTCGCCAACAATCGACCGCTGGACGACCAAATCAATGTGATAAGTGTGATGTTCGAAAGCGCTCCGTTTGATACTCAAGGATTTGATGAGCGCATATTTACGATATGGACATATGATCCCGCGCCTGAAACGCATATTGAAGTAGATTATTCCCAGCAGGTTTGGGATACTATAGAACCCCGCTTCGACCATTCGGCGAACGGGCTAGGGGTTGTATTAGTGGGGAGAACGGCGCAGGCTCTCGCCAAAGACTGCGCTCAGGACGAACTTCTAATATGGAATTGGAGAGGACAACAGCATGAAAGAACCGTCAGCATAGACGTCGCCCCATACCGAACCCGCGCGAATATGTGCGTGTCCAACCGCGTGCTTCCCCGCAGCGCCGCACAGCCGGCCCAGGCTGAAATGATACCCCGGAACGATTACTTTGCCAATCTGACTGCATCCCGCGAGCCAATCATCCGCTCCGACTTCGAAGTGTATATCGACAACGGCAGCCTCATATACGCAAAATCGCAGTGCGGCGAAACGGATGTCGAGGCGCGCTTCTTCGCAAACATATTCCCCGTTGACGCAAATGACCTGCTTGAAAAGTACAGCCACGCTCAACGCAGTTACGACGGCATAGACTTCAAATTCGCCGATTACGGCGCAATCGCCGCCGACGGGAAGTGCTGGGCGGCGGTGGATCTGCCGGACTACCCCATCGCAGAGATACACACCGGGCAGTATGTAGAATTGGAAGACGGGTACGTTCATATATGGGAAGGCTTTTATGAAGAGAACGCTCACCGCAACATCGATTTGGAAGGCTAGGATAACCGGAGTTTGGTCTGATAGCCAAAAAATCGCAACGGGACGGCTGCCTTTCGCTCTATTCGCCTGTGGTATGCTCGCATACGCCGCCGGGCTTGCGTGGCATTTTCTCACAAGCTTCGACCTAGTCGACGGCCTAATAGGCGTGGCGAATGCTGACGACGCCTTCTACTATTTCCAAATAGCCTACAACCTAGCGCAGGGCAAGTTCTCCACATTCGACGGCGGCATCACCCAAACCAACGGCTACAACCCCGCATGGCTGCTGCTCATAACTCCCTTCTACTGGATATTCGACAAAGAAACCGCGCTGCTTGGCATCAAGACGTTGGAAGTTGCGCTCGTCGCCAGTGGCGCTGTGGTTATAACGGCGGCGGCGCGGGTAGCGCGATTGACATGGCCGCTGCTGTTCGCCGCGCTGCCGATGCTCTTTCACAACCCATATGAGCTGCTTTGGGGTATGGAAGCGGCGCTCGCGCTATTCGCGCTTGCGCTGCTCATCCTCGCCGCATGCCTCTATATGCGCGACCCTGACCGCTGGAAATGGCATGTCGCAGCAATCGCATTCGCGTTGCCCTGGGTTCGTATAGAGTGCATCGCCGTATCGCTTTCGGTTGCCGCCGCGCTGTGCGTTATAGAATGGTCGCGGCAGGAGCGGCGCTCGCTGCGCCTATCCGAGCTGGCGTACATGCGTCAGGCGTACATCCCGCTAATTGGCGCGATAGCCGGCATACTGCTCTATTTCGCCTACAACTGGCTAGTATTCGGCGGCATTCTGCCCGTCAGCGCCGCATCCAAACTGGCGTCGTCCCAAGCCCAATGGGCGAGAGAAGGCGGCTACATCTTCATAGAAAACTTTCGATATGCCATACGGCGTAATATATTCGACTACGAGCTTCGGTTCGCGCTGGAGATATGCGCCTACTTGCTGATAGCGTGGCGGCTTGCGCTGCGCTCCAACGATATGCGGGACTGGTTGCTAGTGGCGTTCCTAATAGGCATGTTCGGCTTGGCGGCTGAACATATCGCCAAATTCGTCCAAACCGTTCTCACCGTTCATCCCTACACCGAAAGTCATGTATGGTACTTTGTCCCGGCGTATCTAATAACCGCGCTCATCATTCCCATAAGGCTGTACATCGCAATCCTGCTGATACGCCGTTTCATCGCCCCACGATGGCGCATAGCCGCCAATGCGTTGAGCATAGGCGTCGTTGTTATCGGCGCGGCGGTTCTGCTTGGAAGAGCAGGCTTCGCCGAGCCGTTCAGATGGGTGGATCAAGAAAGTAGAGCAACCAAACTCGACTGGAATTACTGGAATGTCGCTTCCTACATGGGCGTGCAAGTTATGAACGGCGCGCTCCCCGAAGGCAGCGTAATCGGCTCGTGGGACGCCGGCGTCATCGGCTACTTCTCGCGCTTTCCAGTGGTGAACCTGGACGGACTCGTGAACTCATACGACCATCTCCGCGCCCGCCCCGTCCAACAGACCGAAGGCCTCAATTTCTATCGGCGTTATGGAATCACCCATTTCGCCAACAATCAAAGGCTCTACCACGACCAGGATGAAACTATACCGATCTATTCCGGCCTCAACGCGACCGCTAACAATGTGATATTCGAAGGCGCTCCGTTCGATGATCGGCAGGGCGACCGCCAATTTAGACTCTGGACATATGATCTCGCGCCTGATTCGCATGCTGAAATAGACTATTCCCAGTGGATTTGGGATAGCCTGCAACCCCACTTCGACTACGCCTCGGACGGAGTAGGGGTAATCCTAGCGGGAAGAACGGCGCACGCATTCGCCAAAAACTGCACGCCGGACGAATCCCTAGGATGGACTTGGAGGGATCAAAATCACGAAAGATTCCTCATAAGTCCTAGCCTATACCGAACCAGCGTGAATATGTGCGTCGCTTCACGCCTGCTCCCACGCGGCAACGGACAGCCATCCCAAATCAAAATCGCGCCATTGAAAGCCTACTTCGCCAACCTGACGGCATCCCGCGCGCCAATCATCCGATCCAACTTCGACGTCTATATCAGCGACGGCAGCCTCATATACGCAAAGCGCCAATGCAGCCAAGCGGATATAAAGGGGCGCTTCTTTGCCAACATATACCCCGTCGACGAGGATGACCTGCCCAATAATCAGACTCAGCGAGGTTACGACGGCATAGACTTCATCTTCGCAAATTACGGCGCAAGCGCCGACGAAGGGAACTGTTGGACAGCTCTAGCTCTGCCCGACTACGCCATAGCGGAGATACACGCCGGGCAGTATGTAGAATTCGCGGATGGGTATGAATACATATGGGACGCCTCTTACAATGTTGGCGCGGTAGATCGCCGCGTAGCCGTGAAGCCCGACTTTGAGACGCTGGCATCCCGCGCGCCAATCATCCGCTCTGAATTCGACGTGCATCTCATAGACGGCAGCCTCATATACGCAAAGCGCCAATGCGACCAAGCCGATGTTGCGGAGCGCTTCTTCGCAAACATATACCCCGTCGAATCCGCCGACCTGCCCGCCCATCTCAGGCAACGCGGCTATGAAACTATAGACTTCAACTTCGCCGATTACGGCGCAAGCGCCGACGAGGGGAGTTGCTGGGCGGGAGTAAGGCTCCCGAACTACTCCATATCAGAGATACACACAGGGCAGTATGTAGAAACGATGGACGGATACACACACATATGGGAAGGCTTTTACCGCTTAGAGTAGCAATGCAGACAACGCCAACTTGGAAATTCCGGACAGCAAGGATATGGTCAAAAAGCCAATCCGCCGCAAAGTGGCGTCTGCCTTTCGCGCTGTTCGCCTGCGCCCTGCTCGCATACGGCGCCGCGCTTGCGTGGCATATGCTCGCCAGCTTCGACCTAGTCAGCCTCATAAATGCAAACGCCGACGACGCCTTCTACTACTTCCAAATAGCCTACAACCTATCGCAAGGCAAGTTCTCCACATTCGACGGCGGCATCACCCAAACCAACGGCTACCACCCCGTCTGGCTGCTGCTCATCACCCCATTCTACTGGCTGTTCGACAAAGAAACGGCGCTGCTCAGCATAAAGGCGCTTGAGATTATGCTAATCGCCGGCGGCGCAGCGCTCATAGCCACGGCGGCGTGGCTGTCGCGCCTGGCGTGGCCGTTGCTGTTCGCCGCCCTGCCGACGCTCTATCGCTACCCGTATAAGCTGCTATGGGGAATGGAAACGGCGGCCGCGCTGTTCGCGCTTGCGCTGCTAATCCTCGCCGTTTGCCTCTATGCGCGCGACCCGCCGCGCTGGAAGTGGACTCTCGCCGCAGTAGCATTCGCGCTGCCCTGGGCGCGCATAGAGTACATCGCCATATCGCTTTCCGTTACCGCCGCGCTGTGCATTATCGAATGGTCGCGCCAGGAGCGGCGCTCGCTGCGCCTATCCGAACTAGCGAACATTCGCCACGCATACATCCCGCTGTTTGGCGCAATAGCGGGGATGCCGATCTATTTCGCCTACAACGGGCTAGTGTTCGGCGGCATCCTGCCCGTCAGCGCCGCAACCAAACTGGCGCTGTCGCAAGCCCTATGGGCGCGAGAAGGCGGCTACGACTTCATAGAAAGCCTCCGAGGCGCGCTGCAAATTGGCGTCTTCGACTATGAAATTCTGATCGCCTTTGAGATATGCGCCTACCTGCTGATAGCATCGCGGCTTGCGCTGCGCTCCAAAGATCGACGGGACTGGCTGCTAACGGCGTTCCTGGTGGGCATATTCGGCTTGGCGGCGGGACATATCGCCAAGTTCGCGCAAATCGTTCTCATCACGCATTACATAGAAAACCATATATGGTACTTTGTCCCTGCGTATCTAATGACCGCGCTCATAATCCCCGTCAGGCTCTACATCGCAATCCATCTCATACGCCGTTTCCTCGCTCCCCGACGGCGCATAACCGCCAATGCGTTGAGCGCAGCCGTCTTTGTTATCGGCGCGACGCTTCTGTTTGGAACGGCAGGCTTCGCCGAGCCGTTCAGATGGGTGAACCTCAAGAGCGCGTCAACCGACCTCAACTCGGACATTGCTTCCTACATGGGCGCGCAAATCATGAACCGCGCGCTTCCCGAAGGCAGCGTCATCGGCTCATGGGACGCCGGCGTCATAGGCTACTTCTCGCGCTTTCCGGTGGTGAACCTGGACGGACTCGTGAACTCCTACGACCACCTTCGCGCCGGACCTACCCTCCACCGTCGCGCCCGCTCATCCCAACAGCCGGAAGCCCTCGACTTCTATCGGCGCTACGGAATTACCCACTTCGCCAACAGCCGACGGCGCGACCAAACCCCGAACAATGTGATATTCCAAGGCGCCCCGCTCGATTATCCGTATAGTGAATACCGATTTACGCTCTGGACATACGCCACCGCGCCTGAAACGCATGTCGAAATAGACTACTCCCGGCAGATCTGGGATAGCGTCCAATCTCGATTCTACTACTTGTCAGACGGCGTTGGGGTAGTCTTGGCGGGAAGAACCGCGCAGGCATTCGTCAAAGACTGCGCGCAGGACGAACCGCTGGTATGGACTTGGCTCGATCAAAGGCGTGAACGGATACTCATAGAGCCTAGCCTATACCGAAGCGGCGCGAATATGTGCGTCGCCCAGCTCGTTCTGTCCCGCGGCGACGGACAGCCGTCGCAAGTCAAAATCGCGCCATTGAGACCCTACTTCGCCAACCTAACCGCATCCCGTGAGCCAATTATCCGCTCCGAATTCGATGTATATCTCATAGACGGCAGCCTCATATACGCAAAATCGCAGTGCGGCCAATCGGATATTAAGGAACGCTTCTTCGCGAACATATTCCCCGCTGACGAGAATAACCTGCCCACCCGTCTCAGGAAACGCGGCTACGAAACTATAGACTTCAACTTCGAAAACTACGGCGCAATCGCCGACGACGGGAAGTGTTGGGCTGCGCTATCCCTGCCGAACTACCCCATCGCAGAGATACACGCCGGGCAGTATGCGACCACGGCAGATGGCTACGCCCATATATGGGAATACACATACCGTTTCAACGAGTAGCGAACAACCCCTGCGTCTTATCCCTATCCCCCTTTGCGTCCCTGCGCCTTTGCGTTAACCTCCGGCCCTATTGCCTCAGCAGATGCGCCAGTATCGCCATTCGCATATACAGCGCATTCTCGGACTGCCGATAGAACGCCAGCCGATCATCCTGAACCTCTACCGCGAAATCGCCGCTGCGCTGCATCGGGTCCAGTATCGCGCAGCGCGGCTTGAGCATCGCCATAAATGCGGCGTCTATCCGCAGATTGAACGCCCCCCGCGAGCGCAGAAGCTGCGAATGCGCCACCGTGCGCGGCGCGTTCAGGTAGATCGCGTCCGCCGAGCGCGCCGCCTCTATGCCTTTCTCTACGCCGACGCTCATGCCGCGCTGACGGCAGTAGCTCAGCGTATCCGGATCCACGCCGCCGCTCACCGGCACAAGCGTCAGCCGCACGCCGTCGAACAGCGCAAGCCCGCGCAGCAGCGCATTCACATTGCGATGCTCCAGCCTGCCCACAACCGCCACCTCCGCGCCGTCAACGCCGCCTAGTTCCCGCCGCAGCGTGTACAGATCCGCCAGCGCCTGCGTGGGATGGTCGTCGGCGCTGCCCCCGTTGATGACCGTCAGCGCATCCGCGAACTCGGCGCGCTCCACCACGCCGGGCGCGCTGCTTCTCAGCGCCACCACATCAATCCGCATACTCGCCAAGATGTTGATGATGTTGTCCACATAATCGGTATTCGCTATCGGGAAGAACTGCGATGCGTCTTCGGTCTGATACACCTGCCCGCCCAGCAACCCCATAGCGCGCTCGAACGATGTGCGCGTGAGCAGGCTCGGCTCATAGAACAGCGAGTACAGCGCCCGCCCGCTCAGCGGCGACGCGTTCCCGTTGCCCGCTCGAAGCTCGTCGGCAAGCGGAAACAGAACCGACTCTATGAGCGCTCTGTCGAGTTGGCTGGTGGCGGTCAGATGCGGATACTTTGGCATTGTCCCTCGTTTCGGATTCGGGCGGGCGGCGCGCGCTTGCCGACGCGTTTGCCAAGCAAAAGTGTACATCAAAACCTGTTCGCATATCTATGGATTGCGAATTCTTGCGCCAACGCAATATCCATCTTCCCCCTTTTGCGCCTCTGTGCCCTTGCGTTTAACATATCTCCAAACAGCGCTATCAAAATGCCAACACCCCCCTTTGCGCCACTTGCGCCCTTGCGTTAAAATACACCTCATCACCCCCACAGGCGCGCCGCCAAACCACGGCGGCTTGGCAAGCGGAGGCAAGCCAATGGTTACTAAACTAATCGACGCTCCTAAGCAAGATGTTCGTCAGCAAGACGTTCCCAAGCAAGACGTTCATCAGAAAGTCGAAGTAGAACTCGACGAATATCTTGCCGTATTCCCTGAGTATCCACCGCGAGGCGATATGAACAACCCCTTCTATCTGCACGAACCCTCGCATATGCGCTCGCTCGCCATTCACTTTGGCAGGGACGAAACCACTTTTGTGATGAGCGAAGTCCCCGTATCCACGTCCGCAACCATACGCCGCGAGCATCGCCGCCCCGACCTGATGGTGGCGTTTGACTGCGACCGCGAGCTGCTCATAAGCCAAAACGGCTACTCCATCGTAACGCAGGGCAAGCCGCCCGACTTTGTGCTAGAGGTTGCGTCCGAAAGCACGGGCGAAGTGGACTACACCGAAAAGCGCGACGAGTACGAAAGCTACGGCATACCGGAGTATTGGCGGTTTGACTCGAGCGGCGGGGACTACCACGATGCGGCGCTGGCGGGGGATCGTCTAGTGAACGGCAGGTATGAGCCGATAGAGATACAAATGATGGACGGGCTGAATCGCCGGGGATACAGCGAAGTCTTGGACTTGTGGCTGTGCTGGGAGGATCAGCGGCTGCGCCTGTATGACGCCAAGGCGGGCGCATACCTGCGCACGCACGACGAAGAGTATGACCGCGCCGAGCTTGAGGCGTATGAGCGGCGGCAGGCGGAACTGCGCGCCATCCAAGCCGAACTGCGCGTCGACGAAGAGCGCGATCTGAGGCTGCAAGTAGAGTATGAGCGTCGGCAGGCGGAAATCCGCGCCGATCAAGCCGAAACCCGCGCACAACAAGCCGAAACCCGCGCCGCACAAGAAGCCGCCGCACGCCAACAAGCCGAAGCCGAAGCCCGCAACCTCCGCGCGCAACTCGACGCCCTAACGCGCCGTTCCGACAACCAAGACTGACCGACAACCCCTTTGCGCCCCTACGCCTAACATATCCCAAACAGGGCTATCAAAACGCCAACAAAACCCTTTGCATCACACCGCGCCTTTGCGTTAAAATGCACGACGCATAAAATCCATATCGTCTATAATCTGTGATATAATTCACGGCGCAATCGCTATAATGTACGGCGCAACAACCTATTCGAGGAAAAACGAATGCCTATAATGCCGAATGCGCGAACAAGAACCGGTATATTTCTTTCTACCCCCCCCCCCCAATACCACTGCATTGCAAAGACGCGCGCGCCGCGCCAAATCCGTTATTCGCGTTATGCCCTCAACCGCAGAGCGCCCCAACCAACCGCTGACACAGCCATCCCCTAGACAAGACACGCAATCCAACCAACGCTGCAAGGTGATACGCCAATATGAGAAACGCTAACGCAACCGCCGCTAACGCCACAACCGCCCGCCGCATGCCCGCCCTGTTCACGCTGGGCATCCTGCTGACGCTCGCCGCCATCCTGTCCCTCGTGGGCGCTGTCCAGTCCGCCGTCCCGGCCGCCGTAACCGCCCAAACCACCGTCGACTACGACACCGACGACGACGGCTATATCGAGGTCTCCAACCACGGACAACTCGACTCCATACGCCTCGACCTGAACGGCGACGGCGCTGTCTCCGCCACCGACTCCAGCGCATACGGCAACGACTTCCCCAACCGCGACGACAACGCCGCCACCCGCATGGGATGCCCCTCAGGAAACTGCGTCGGCTACGAACTCACCGCCAACATCGACCTAACCACCTACAGCAACTGGGCTCGCATCGGATCAGGCTCAGGCGCATCAGCTTTCTCGGGCGACTTCAAGGGCAACGGCTTCACTATCGACAACCTGACCATGAGCAGCACCGACGACGGAGTGGGACTATTCGGCAGCGCCACCGCCGCCTCCCGCATCGAGTCCGTCGGCGTAATCAACGCCAATGTTACTAGCACAAACACAACCGGTTTCGTCGGCGCTCTGGTCGGCTACTCGCGCGGCATCGTCGTCGGCTGCTGGTCCAGCGGCAGCGTTACGGGAGTAAGGGTCGTTGGCGGACTGGTCGGCTGGTCTGACAACGCTAACGCCATTACCACAAGCTACTCCACCGCATCCGCCACCGGAACCGGAACCGGAACATCATCCGATCACATTGGCGGACTGCTGGGAGCATGCCAAAACTGCGGCGTAACCAACTCCTACGCCACTGGCGTGGTTACCCGCGGCGCCACCTCAACTGCAACATCCGTCGGCGGGTTGATGGGCTCCGGCGGCACGAGCGCCGGCACCGACAGCTACTACGACACCCAAACAACCGGCTGCGTAACCGGCGGCACCGCCGGCTGCACAACCAGCGCCGGCGGCACAGGCGTTACCGGCCAAACCACCAGCGCGCTCCAAACGCCCGTCGGCTACACCGGCATATACGCCAACTGGAACGCCAACATCGACGGCGTCGCGGGCAACGACGACCCGTGGTACTTCGGCACAACATCGCAGTATCCCATCCTGAAGTACGGCAAGACCGACTACGATGAGGACAACGACGGCTACATCGACATAGCCACCCACGCCCAACTCAACGCCGTCCGCTGGGACTTGGACGCTAACGGCGATCCCGCAAGCGGCAGCGCAAGCGCCTACAACACGGCGTTCCCCCTGCGCTTCACCGGCACGGCAGGGCGCATGGGCTGCCCCAGCAGCGGCTGCACGGGCTACGAACTCACCGCCGACATCGACCTGGACACCAACGGCGACGGCAGCCATACATCCGCCGATGAGTACTATAACCTCGGCAGCGGCTGGGATCCTCTCGGCAACGACTCAGGCAGCCAGTTCACAGGCGATTTCAAAGGCAACGGCTACATCATAGACAACATGGTCATCAATAGATCCACCCGCGATGACGCCGGGCTGTTCGGCGCAAATTCCGGCGCATCCACCATCGAGTCATTGGGCGTAACCAACGCCAATGTAACGGCGCGGGAATATGTCGGCATTCTGGTAGGCACCAGTTACGGACCAGTCATCGCCTGTTACACCACCGGCGCGGTGAGCGCATCCGTAGCGGATGTCGGCGGGCTGATAGGCTTAATGAACGGAAACACTACGTCCGTCACCTCTAGCTACTCCACCGCGTCCGTCAGCGGAGGCGCCAGCAATGGCGGCGGGCTAGTAGGGCGGGTCGTAAGCGCCAGCGTAACAAATTCATATTCCACCGGCAGCGTCACCAACACCGACAGCCCAATGGGCGGGTTAATCGGGGAGAGCAGCAGCGCCACCGTAACCGCAAGCTACTGGGACACCACAACCAGCGGCCGCGCCAGCAGCAACGGCGGCGCTGGGCAGACCACCAGCGGCCTCCAAACCCCCACCGGCTACACCGGCATATACGCCGACTGGAACGCCAACATAGACGGCGAAACCGGCGGCGACGACCCGTGGGATTTCGGCAGCCCCGGCTGGTACCCCTCGCTGAAATACGGAGGACACGACCGCTCAAAGCAGAACCGCGGCGAATACGACTATGACGACGACGGCTATATCGACATCTGGACGCTCGCCCAACTCAACGCCATCCGCTGGGACTTGGACGGCAACGGCGATCCCGCGAGCGGCAACCTGCTCGCCTACAACACCGTATTCCGCTGGCGCGACGCCACCACCGCCGGCCGAATGGGCTGCGAGCTCACCGACCACGACGGGAATTCAGGCACGCCTGATCAAGCCACCTGCACGGGCTACGAACTTATCGCAAGCCTCACCTTCGACGAAAACGGCGACGGTCAAGTCACCGAAACCGGCGATCCAACCTATTGGGACAGCAACATGGGCTGGCTGCCCCTCGGCGCATACACAGGCCACTTCAAGGGCAACGGCAACACCATCGACCTGCTTACCATCGGGCGCACCGGCACGAACGACGTCGGGCTGTTCAGCTCTTTTGGCAGCAGCTCCCGCATAGAAACCGTGGGCATAACCAACGCCACCGTCACCGGATCCATCTACACCGGCATCCTAGCCGGCACCAACAACGGCACCGTCGTCGCCTCATACACCACCGGAGCGGTCAGCGGCACCACCCGCGTGGGCGGCATAATCGGCTATCAGGGGCTAAACGCAGCGTCCATCCATTCCAGCTACAGTACCGCAGCCGTCAGCGGCACTCAGTATGTCGGCGGCGTGCTGGGGCAAAAGTTCGGCAGCGTGACCAACTCATACGCCACCGGCCTGATTAGCCGCATCAGCGGTGGCGCTTCGGAAATCGGCGGGCTAATAGGCTCTTCCTCGCAAGGCGATACAACCGCAAGCTACTACGACTCATCATCCAGCGGCTGCGTAACCGGCGGCAACGCTGGCTGCACGGGCAGCCCGGGCGGCGGCGTAGGCAAGACCGCCCGCGAACTCCAAACCGTTACCGACTACACCACCGGCAGCATCTACGCCGACTGGAACGTCGACCTAGACGACGCCGACGAAGATAGCGACGCCACAACCGGCACGGACGACCCCTGGGCATTCGGCAACAACATGCAATACCCGATGCTGGACTACGACGGAATGAGCACCGATCCGCAGGGCGGCCAGGCTATGGGCATCCCCGACAACTGGAACGCGCCCGTCGCCGGCGAACGGCTCAGCGTCTGCCTAACGCCCGACGACTTCCCCAACCGCGGCATCGTATCCGGCCAAACCTATTACGAAGCATGGGGCTGGGAATCTTCCACAAACGGCGTCGCTTGGTCGACCATCACAGGCGCGGGCGACGGCGATAATCCGCCAACCTACGAATACACGCCCTCGGCAACCGATGTGGGCAACTTCATCCGCGCCAAAGTGAAGATGACCGACGGCGCCTTCGCGACCACCCGCGCGCTGGGCGGCCGCGTAGTCGCGAGCAGCGGCGCAACCGCCGGCGACGAAGTCCCATTCAGATACGGGCATCAAGCGCCGCAGGTGGGAAGCAAAATCGTAGCCACCGACCCCGCTCCCGACGACGCCGTGGATGAGCGCTTCGGCTGGCAGCGCTGCCCCAACAACACGGCGCCGCACTCCGACTGCTCGCACATCCCCCACGTCTGGTGGGTGGAATACACCCCCACCTCCGACGACGTAGGCAACTACCTGCGAATGTATGTGTACTACGAAACCGCCGACGGCACGTGGACGCGCCACGAAACGCCCTTCACCACCGGCGTCGTAGCGCGGTAATCCCCAACCCCAAGCCCGCTTTGAGTATCTGCGCCCTTGCGTCAATCCCCGACGCAGGGGCGCAATGGCGCAGGGACGGATGTCCGTATCTACGCCATCCCCTCCCGCCGCGCCCGCCGCACGCCGCCCATGTCGGCCCCCGCAAGCGGCACGGTCCCTATCACATTCGCCGCCTCAAGCCGCCGCAGCTCGGCCGCCTCATACCCCAGCAGCTCGCCCAGCAGATACTCGTTATGCTCCCCCAGCAGCGGCGCCGCATCGTGCCGGCTAGGCGCGCGCTCCCCCGCATCCCCATCATCCCCCCGCTCCGACAGGAAGCCCCACACCGGCCCGCTCATCGGATAAGTCCCCGCATCCTCATGCGTAACCAACTGAAAGTAGTCTCGCGCCTGCAGATGCTCGTCGGCGTATGTATCGGCGCCGCAGTCCAACACCGGCCCCGCCGCTATACCTGCCGCCTGCAGCCGCTCCGTTACATCCCAGCGCTCCAACCCCGCCGTCCAGCCTTCGACCACGCCGTCCAGCGCCGCCCGATGCGCCAACCGCCCCTCAAGCGTAGCGAACCGCGCGTCCGCCGCCGTCCCCATAACCGCTTGCATCCGTTCCCACTCCGCATCGCTCCGAACCGCGATTGCAACCCATTCGTCCGCCCCCGCGCACCGATAGCAGCCGTGCGGCGACATCCGCGGATGGCTGTTCCCCCGCCGCTCGCGCCGCCTGCCCGTCATCTGATACTCCAAGAACACTTCCCCCAGATGCGGCATAAACGCCTCCGCCTGCGACAAGTCTATGAACTGCCCCTTGCCCGTGCGCGCCCGATAGTGTAGCGCCGCGCATATCGCGAACGCCGCCGTTACGCCGCCCACCGCGTCCGGATGATGCACCAGCGAATTATGCGACAAGTCCAAATCCGGATACCCCCGCAGCGCCGAATGCCCCGTCATAGCGTCTATCGCCATCCCCATGCTGCGATGCCGCTTATACGGCCCCGTATTGCCGTACCCCGGCGTGAACAGAACGATGAGATCCGGCTTGACCGCCCGCAGCGCCGCCTCGCCCACGCCCAGCCTGTCCATAACCCCGAACGCGTAGTTCGTGAACACCACATCGCTCACCGCCGCCAGCGCCATAAACGCCTCCACGCCCGCCGCGCTAGTCAGATCCAGCGTAAGCCCGAGCTTATTGCGGTTCACCGCGTTAAAGTTGCCCTGCCGATTCCACGGACGCGCGCCCGGCTCATAGTCCGGATACCCCGGCGTATTCGGCGGCGGGCTAATCGGCCCGCGCGCTATCCGCTGCAGCGCCTCCACCTTGACCACCTCCGCCCCCATATCGCCCATCAGCGCCCCGCAAAACGGCCCCGCCCAAATCTCCGCCAGCTCCAGCGCCCGCACCCCCGCCAACGGCAGCCTATTCATAATCCCAACCCTTTCTTGTTATTGCGCCCCAGCGCCATCGCCGTCAGCGTCCCCCCGCGCATCATCCCGACCATTCGGACGATAGAGCGCTCCCCGCCGAGCGCCCGACCAGTCCAACACCTCAGGCATATCGTCGGTGTTAATCCGCTCGTCAGGCAGCGCCTTCAGCGCCTCGATCTCATCCCGCATCTCTTTCGTTATATCGCTCATATCCTAACCCCCTTTGCGCCCCCGCGCCTTTGCGTTAAAACCTTACCCGACCAGCGCCCTTGCATTCAAACCTTAGCCAGCCATCGCCCTTTGCCCTCAAATCACCCCCGCATCCCGCAGCCGCGCCAGCTCCCCGGCCCCAATCCCCAGCAGCCCCCCATACACCTCGGCGTTATGCTCCCCCAGCCGCGGCGCAGCCCTGCCCCCCGTCTCGCGCGCGTCCGACAACCGAAACGGCGCCCCCGTATAGGTCAGCGTCCCCGCGTCCGCGTGCATCAGATCCACGAAATACCCCCTCGCCCGAAACTGTTCGTTGGCAAGCGCCTCCCCCGCGTCCAATATCGGCGCGCACGGCAGCCCCTCGCGCTGTCCCGCCGCGAACACCTCCATCCGCGTACGCCCGTCAAACCACGCTTGGAAAATAGCCTCCAGCTCTTCACGCCTATCCGCGCGGTCGTCCGCCGTCCGAAACCGCGCATCCTCCAGCAACTCAGGCATATCGATCATCCGCGCCAGCTGCGGCCACATCCGCGAACCCAGCGGCAGGAAGCTCACAAACCCATCCTTGCACCGAAAAGTCCCCACCGCGTAAGGCTCCCGCATCCCCGCGGCCGCAAGACGCGGCGGCTTGCGCGGATCCGGCTCGTTCCCATACACATACGGCGTCCGCCGCCCTATCTGATGCGGATGCCCCGCCATGCACTCCTGCATTGATATGTCCAGCCACTCACCCGCGCCGCTCATAGCCGCCCCGAACAGCGCCGTCATAGTCGCCGCCGCCGCCGTAGTCCCGCTAAAATACTGCGCTATCTCAGCCCCGTACCGCAGCGGCTCCCGCTCCGGCAGCCCTTCCCTGTGCATCCCGCCCCCCATCGCGAACAGCGTCAACTCCGTGAACTCATAGTCCTTATGCGGCCCCGACTGCCCGAAAGGCGTGATAGAGGTCATCACAAGCGTTTCATTCCCCCGCCGCAGCGCATGATAGCCCAGCCCCCATTCGCGCATCAGCCCCGGACGGAAGCTCTCCAGCACGACCGCGCTATCACGCGCAAGCCCGGCGAACAGCCGCCCGCCCTCACGCGTGGACGGATCCGCCGTAACGCCCTTCTTGCCGGCGTTCAGATGCAGAAACAGCGCGCTCTTTTCCGGATGCGGCGCATCATCCGGGAACGCCCCCGCCGCGCGCGACGAATCCCCCGTCCGCGGCCGTTCCACCTTGATAACCTCCGCCCCGCAGTCCGCAAGCATCTTGCCGCAATACGGCCCCGCTATCCCGCTAGTAGCGTCAACAACCCGAATCCCCTCCAGCGCCAGAAAAACCACAAGCCCCCCTATCTATGCCAATCGCAAACCATCGATCCCAAACCGAGCCCCCGCAAATCAACGCCAATTTTCTACACACGCCGCCGCTATGTCAACCAACCCAACTTTGCGCCCCTTGCGCCCTTGCGCTGAAATGCCGCCGCGGTATTCTCAAAGTTGAGCGGCATTAGATATAATGGCATTCAAACTACTGCAGGGCAATAATACCGACATGAACAGAAAGGCAACGCTATGACGCAGGAACGCATCGTGTATCTGAACGGGGATATGGTGCCGGAAAGCCAAGCCGTGATTTCGGTGCGCGATAGGGGGTTCGTGTACGGGGACGCGGTGTTTGACACCACGCGCACATTCGGCGGCAGGATATTCAAGCTCAGCGAGCATCTGGATCGCTTCTTCAACTCGCTGCGCTATCTGCGGATGGAGCCGCCGCTGACCAAGCAGCAGTTCGCGGACATCACGATGCAGGTATTGGATGCGAACCTGCCGTTGCTTGAAGAGGGCGGCGACTACTGGGTTACGCAGCGGGTTACGCGGGGCGCGCCGGGCGGCAGTCCCACCGTAATCGTGGAGTGCGTGCCGCTGCCGTTCGCGCAGCGCGCGGCGTACTACCGCGACGGAATGCCGGTCATCGTCCCGTCGGTGCGCCGCACGCCGCCGGACGCTATGAGCCCGCGCGCCAAGATGCACAACTACATCAACCTTGTGCTGGCGACGCAAGAGGTGGAGGCGCAGAACCCGGACGCTTGGCCCATCCTGTTGGATATGAACGGCAACCTGTGCGAGGGACCGGGCGCGAACATCTTTTTGGTGAAGGACGGCGAGGTTCTGACGCCGCGCGAGCAGTATGTGCTTGCGGGCATCAGCCGCGAAACGGCGATAGACTTGGCGCATGAGCTGGGCGTCCCGCTGCGCGAGGCGGATCTGGACCTGTACGACGCCTACACCGCGGACGAAGCGTTCATCACATCCACCAGCTTCTGCATCGTGCCGGTGTCGTCGTTCAACGGCAATGCGATAGGGAGCGGCGGCGTTCCGGGGCCGATAACCGATCGCCTGACGAAGGCGTACAGCGGGCTGGTGGGCGTGGACATAGCGGCGCAGTATTTGGCGCGGCTGGGGTAGGTAGGGGCATAGGCAACCGCAGAGCGCCGACGCTCCCGCGCAGCCTATAGTTTAAGGGCGTGAATCAATGCTTCCTATGATAACGGTTAGCGGCGCATACATCGATCGCGCTTTCGCCGACGGGCATGCCGAAATTGTCGGCGAAGGCAGAGCGGAACGGATACGCTATGTCGCCGCCGACCATTCCGAAAGATGGTCTGACCCCGAAGAAAAGGTGCGCGCCGAACTCTGGGCGGAGCTCATCTACAAGTACGACTATCCGCCGCGCCGCATCCGCTTCGAAGTCAACGTCCCGCGCCGCGAGCCAAACGATTACGCAGACTTGGTTATCTACAACGATGACGAACTCAAAGATCCGTACTTTGTGTTCGAGTGCAAACGCGCGGATGTGGCCGACGCCCAATTCAATCAGGCGATAGAGCAAGCCTGCGGCAATCGCGCCAGCCTAGGCGCACACTACTGCGGCGCAATCGCCGGCTTTACTCGTAGGCTATTGCGCTTCGACAGATTTCCCGCCGGCGAGCGCGATAAGAACACCCTCGCCGACATCCCTATTCGCTACGGCAGACCGCTGGAGTGGCGCTTCTACAAGAACAAGACCGGGCAAGACTTAGCCGCCGTTCCGCGTGAAGAGCTGCGCTCCGCTATCCGCAAGTGCCACCAAACGCTTTGGGAAGGCGGACGGCGCAGCCCTATCGCCGCTTTCGGCGAGTTCTCCAAACTGGTATTTATCAAGCACCGCGACGAGAAAAATTTGGATCGCGATAACGGCGAGCCTTACGCCTTTCAGCGGCGCGCCGGCGAAACCGCCGCCACTCTCGCATCGCGCATAAACCGCCTCTATGACGCCGAGCAGCAGCGCGAACCGAATGTGTTCACCGACCGCATCAACGTCGATGCCGCGATAATGGCGCAGTGCGTAGAGCATCTGGAAGGCATATCGCTAGACCGCACCGAACTTGACACCAAAGGCGTTGCGTTCGAAGAGTTCATGGGCAGCTTCTTCAAAGGCGATTTCGGGCAGTATTTCACGCCGCGCGAGCTAATCGCCTTCGCAGTGGCGATGCTTGAACCCAAGCGCGCCGACCTTATCCTAGACCCCGCATGCGGCTCCGGCGGCTTCCTGCTCTATGCGCTAGACCATGTTCGGCGTGAAGCGGATACGCGCTTTAGCCCGAACAGCATCCA
Source organism: Dehalococcoidia bacterium (assembly GCA_965203895.1). Lineage (GTDB taxonomy): Bacteria > Chloroflexota > Dehalococcoidia > Lucifugimonadales > JADFKI01 > Bin90. The sequence goes on from CBDBDI010000003.1 coordinate 2,691,967, forward strand.
GCATTTCCAATACTGGCACGAATTCGCCGAAAAGAACCTGTTCGGCATAGATGTGAACGATGAACTGGCGCGCGTCGCCAAGATGAATATGATTATCCACGACGACGGGCATACCAACATCATCGGGCAGGATGCGCTCGACTTCCCCGAAAACATCTCTGAACAAAACGCGGGCATTAACTTCGGCGGCTTTGACCTCATCCTAACCAACCCGCCGTTTGGCGCTACGATTAAGCGCGCTGAGAAGGGGGACGGCTACCTTGAGCAGTTCGATCTGCAGCAGTACCTAGGCGTGAACTACGATAGGCGCAAGCGTCCCACAAAGCGCGCCAGCATCAAGACGGAAATCGCATTCGTGGAGCGCATCCATTCGTTCCTCAAGCCCGGCGTGGGGCGCGCCGCCGTAGTGCTGCCCGACGGCATTCTCACCAACTCTTCGCTGCAAGGCGTGCGCGAATGGATGCTAAACCACTTTCAACTGCAGGCGGTGGTCAGCCTGCCGCAGTTCGCATTTCAGCACTATGACGCCGGCGTAAAGGCGAGCATCGTATTCCTGCGCCGCCTAGCGGATGGCGAAAGCGTGTCCGACGACGCCCCCATATTCATGGCGCTTGCCGACAACATCGGCTACGACGCAACCGGACGCAAGACATTCGCGGTAAGCGTAGAGAGCGAAACGCCCGGCGTCGAGAAAGTGGAGCGGCATAGCTGCGACCTGTTCGACTATCGGGTTACCTACGAATGGAGCAGCGCGGCTTTCGAATTAGACGGCTGGAGCGAGCGCCGCCGCGAAATCATCCCCGCCACCGGGCTAGTCGGGCAGTGGCAGGAGTTTCGCAGGGACCCAACGCCTTTTTTCGCATAACCCCCGCTGACGCTGCGAATGCGCGGACATTCGCCGTCAGACGGGGGGACATCATCCGAAGGCTGGATCCAAGGTTCAATCATCCTAGATACGGGCTATTGAACAAAGGGCTGAATTCCGCTCAAATCGCCACGCCCGAACTAGGCGAACTTCTGAAATCCATCTCCAGCGGCGCTACGCCTCATCGAAGCGATGCGTCTCTTTACGCCGATAGCGGCATTAAGTTTCTGCGAATACTCAACATAGACGACGGCGAAATCGTAGAGCGGGATACGAAGCATATCACCGCCGCCGTACACAATGAGGCGCTTAACCGTTCTCGACTCGCCGCTGACGATGTCTTGATGACGATAACGGGACGGGTAGGTTCGGCGGCGGTTGTGCGGGAAAGCCACCTGCCCGCCAACATCAACCAGCACATAGTCCGAATGCGAATTGACGCGAAACGCTGCCTTCCCGATTTTCTTAGCGAATGGCTCAACTGCCCGGCGGGGCTTGAACTATCCAATCGCGGCGTATCCGGGGGAACGCGTCCCGCTCTCGACTATTCGGCAATTCGCAGCATACGGATTCCATTGCCCGCATCGCTGGAGACGCAAGACGGGTTAGTTCAAGATATGAGCGCTGCCCGCGCTGCGCGCAAGGCAATGCTGGCAGACGCTGATGCGTTGATGGCGAGTATGGATGATTTCGTACTGGATGCGTTAGGAATTCCGAAGCTGGTGTACGAACCGAAGCAATCGTTTGCGGTGCGCCCGTCGCAATTGGGCGTTCAGCGCAGGCTCGATTCAGATTATTATCACCCGGAGCGGATTAGCGCGCTGTCAACGCTGCAAGCGGTAAGCCTTAACTTAAGACTAACCAAACTTGCGGATGCAGCGAGCTTTGTGCGCGAAAAGATCAATGAACCCACAGAAAACTATATGGGTTTGACGCATGTTGAAAGTCATACGGGCGAACATACGGGGTCAACTAATACGGCGGCCGGCGCCTGCTTTGAGTTCCAAACCGACGACGTTCTTTTCGCTCGACTAGGGTCTTATCTGAACAAAGTCTATTGCGCCGAAATGAACGGATGCTGCTCAACCGAGTTCCACGTCCTCAGAGTCAATGATCCGAATGCGTTGCTGCCCGAATACCTTGCCGCCGCGCTGCGAAGTCGGATTATACTGGCACAAACTACACATATGGCGGCCGGCAACACGCACCCACGCCTTACCAACTACGATGTTGAGAACCTGCTGGTTCCAATCCCCGAACTAGAGGCGCAAGAAGCCATCGTTGCCGAAATACGCAACAGCCGCCAGAAAGCCCGCCGTCTGCGCGCGCAAGCGGACGTGGTTCTACGCGATGCTAAGAGGCGTTTTGAGGCGCAGTTGCTTGGGGGCGTCGGGAACTGCTAATCAATGAAAGAAAGGGGAACAGGATGAACATGGCAATAGGGGCAGGCATCGGCGTGGTCTTGGGAGCTATTTTGGGAGGAGCTATAGCTTCACAAACAGACTACTCAATTCCATTCGGAATTTTCGCTGGCTTGGGTGTCTTTGGTGTTATTGGGCTTGCAATTGGCGGAATGTCCAGATAGCCCATTCCGCTCCCGCATAAACCCGTTTGTAGTGTAGCGCTGTCTTGCGGCGCTGCACTGCCTTGGCGTGGGTTGCCCTAGTCCGCGTTCTCTTGCCTGTAAAAGAGCCGCAGAAACACTCCGATTAGGCAAAACAAAATACTTAGTGCCAGTATCTCAACATCAATGTCCTGGAAATCCAGCGATGGCACTGAGCGCGTGAAGAAAACTACCGCCACTCCCAGAAAGACGGTTCCCACGTCATTGGAAACAGGCCTCAGCTTACTAGGAACAGGACTTAGCCTGCGACGAAGTCTTTCCAGGAGAGCGCTGAAAGTCTCTTTCATTTATGGAATATCGCCGCAAATATAACCGCGCCTACGGTTACCACCGACAATGCCGCGCCCGTGTACGCCGCAATCAGCGCGCTCGACAGCATCCCCGGACCCTGAGGTTGGCCGAGAAAGCCCAGGTGATAAACGACTATAGTTAGCCAGCAAGCTGTGAAGAAGCCAAGAAGCAGAAGCGTTATCGCAGCGCCGCTTTGCATATGAGAACCTCCCGCTATCTTAGCCCGAACCAGCGTATAGCTTATTATATCACAAATTTCTCAATCTTCATTTTTGAAGAAGAGTGCCGAAAGAACAATCACACCCACGGTTACCACCGACAACGCCGCGCCCGCGTACGCCGCCATCAGCGCGCTCGACAGCATCCCTGGACCTTGAGGCTGGCCGAGGAAGCCCAAGTGATAGACAGCTATAATTAGCCAGCATATGGCAAAGAAGCTGAGAAGCATTATCGCAACGCCTTGCATATGAAAACCTCCGCTATCCTGTCCCGAACCGGCGTATAATTCACTATATCACAGATTTCTCATGATGGGCTAAGGGCGGCGCGCTTGACGAAACGCCGCGACTATGTTGCAACCCCTGCGCACAAACACTATGGCAAAGTCCCACACCATCACCCTAACGGCGGCGGTTTGCTTGGCGGCGCTGCTTGGCTTGGCGTGGGCGATTGCGGGCTGCGCTCAGGGCGGGCCGCCGTCGGAGCGCGGCGCGGCGAATCAGCCGGCGCGCAACGCGGCGCGGATTACGCCATTCGCCAACATTGCGCCCACAGCGCTGAGCGGCGGCTATGAGATATGGAACGACCGCGCGGGCGTGGCGATTTTCGACTATGACCGCGACGGCGATTTGGACTTCTATATCACATCGCGGCAGGGCGAGCCGAACCGCCTCTATCGCAATGACGGGGACGCCGCTTTCACCGACGTGGCGGCGCAGGCGGGCGTTGACGCCGCCGACAGCAACAGCACGGGCGTGGTGGCGTGCGATATTGACAATGACGGCTTTCAAGATCTGTATGTGGGCGCTTGGGGCATTCGCGGGGACGGGCTGGGCTTTCGGTCGCCGCAGCAGGGCAGCGCCGACCGCCTCTACCGCAACAACCGCGCCGGCGGCTTTGCCGATGTTACGCAAGCCGCTTTCGGGGACGCGGTCAACAGGCGCTCCGCCACCGGCATCGCCTGCGCCGATGTGAACAACGACGGCTGGCTGGACATATATGTGGGCAATCTGCTGGACGACGACTTCCGCGTGTTTGAGGATTACCACCATCCGGGACACTACAACCTGCTCTATATCAACAACGCGGACGGCACATTCAGCGAAACGGCGCAGGCGGCGGGCGTCGCCGGGCCGCAGATAAAGATGGCGGATTCGGACGGCTCAACGGTTATCTACACCGACCCCGATACGGACGAAACCTACGAGGGCTACAATCCCGCGGCGGTGGACGCGCTGGGCAACCGCGTGGGCGAGCCGACCGGACAGACGCACGCCGTCTTGTTCTTCGACTATGACGATGACGGCGATTCCGATCTGTGGGTAGCCAACGACGGCGATAGGCTGCATCTGTTCCGCAACGATTCGGAGCGCGGCGGCGGGGGCAGCGCTCGCTTCACCCCGGCGGCGCGCGCTATGGGCATCGACATCGTGGGCTCGTGGATGGGCTTCGCGCTGGGCGATTATGACGCCGATGCCGATTTGGATGTGTTCGCAACCAACATAGGCTATCATCCGCTGCTGCTGCCGCTGGTGGAAAAGCCTCGCGGCAACTGCGAGTATTCGGGCAGGTTCGCCTGGGGGACTTGCGCTCACTTCTTGCTGCGAAACGACGGCGGGGGGAGCTTTGTGGACGCCGCGCCGTCGACGAATGTAGCGCCAAGCGCTTGGATGCCGCCACCCTCGCTGAACGCCGCCGTGCTGCATCCCGCGCAGCATGTTCTTACCGGGCTTGCGGCGTATGACTTCGGCTTCGGCGCTACCTTCTTCGACTACGATAACGATGGCTACCAAGATCTGTACTGGCTGGGTTCCACCGTGAACCGGGGGGAAGGCCCGGGCGGGCAGGTGTTCCCAAGCGCGGGGCGCATGATGCTGAACGATAGGCAGGGCGGATTCGAGGACGTCACGGTGCGCGCCCGTCTGCTGGACATATCGCGCGTGAACTATGAGGGCTTGGAGGAGGACGAGGCGGCGCTGAACAACCCCGTGCTGCGGCGGGTGCGGCGGATTGACGCAAGCCTGCATGAGAACGGCAAGGGCGTGGCGCACGGCGATTTGAACGGCGACGGCTACGCCGATCTGATAGCCACCAATAGCAGCGGCGAAGTGTTCGCGGGTCCGTTCGACCCGGCGGCGGGCGCAGCGCCCACGCGGATGGCGCCGGGGCCGCTGTTCGTATGGATTAGCGGCGGCGGCGATAACCACTGGCTCACGCTGCGCCTGAAGGGGCGTATGGCGATCGACGGCAGCGGCAGCAACGCCGACGGCATCGGCGCGCGCGTGTACATTACCACCCGCGCGGATGACGGCGCTCATACGCAAGTTCAGGAAGCAATCGCGGGGTCGAGCTATCTGTCGATGGACAGCGTCGACCTCGAGTTCGGGTTGGGGGACGCGGCGGTTGTGGACAAGATTAAGGTTCTGTGGCCCAGCGGCAGAACGCAGACGCTCGAAGATGTGGCGGCTAACCAAGTTTTGGAAGTGGTGGAGCCGCCGGGGTAGGAAAGCGGGCCGGCGTTTGCGCTTGGCAACGCTTGGCAATCGGGGCGGGCGGCGCTATCCGGTGCGGCGCAGTCGAGGGTCGAGCGTGTCGCGCAGTCCGTCGCCGACTAGGTTTGCGCCCAACACGGTGAGCGATAGGAATAGGCCGGGGAAGAATATCGTCCACACGGCGAGCTGCATGAAGAGTTTCGCTTCGCCCATCATATTGCCCCAGCTTGGGATGAACGGCGGCACGCCCGCGCCTAGGAAACTTAGGCCGGCTTCCACCAGTATGGCAAGCGCGAACACATAGGTCGCCTGCACGGTGAGCGGCGCAACTAGGTTGGGGAATATGTGAAACGCCAGGATGCGCAACGGCCGCGCGCCCACCGCAAGCGCGCCCTCTACATACTGGCGCTCGCGCAGGCTGAGCACGGAGCCGCGCACTATTCGCACAACGCGCGGCGTCTCCACCACCGACAGCGCAATCACCACATTTTGGAAGCTTGCGCCAAGCAGCGCCACCAGCGCTATCGCCAGCAGAAACGATGGGAATGCCATTAGCCCGTCCATAAAGCGCATTATGATGTTGTCCGCAAGCTTGTAGTAGCCGGACACCACGCCTATGAACACGCCGCATATAATCGTGGCAAGGGTTACGCAAGCGCCGATTGCGAGGGACAAGCGGCTGCCGTATATCGTGCGCGAGAACACGTCCCTGCCGAGCATGTCCGTGCCGAACCAGGCGTCGGCGGACGGCGCTTGCAGCCGATTCACCGGATCGAGCGCCTGAGGGTCTATACGCGTGATGAGCGGCGCGAATATCGCCATAAGCGCGGCTATCGCGATGATGGCGAGCCCGAGCGCCATATTCGGGTTGTTCCGCATAAGGCGGCGAAACTCCGCCAGACGCTCTAGGTTGCGCGCGCGGGCGTTGCGTCGGGCTATGGCGGCGTCGGCGTCTTGTCTTTCGGCGACCATCAGTAGCGTATCCTAGGGTCAAGGTAGCCGTATATTATGTCCACCGCAAGGTTAATCAGCACATAGGCGAAGGTTACCATAAGCACCACGCCTTGGATTACGGGATAGTCGCGGCGCAGCACGGCATCTACTATCAGCCGCCCCACGCCCGGTATCGCGAACACCGCTTCGGTAACCACCAGCCCGGACACCAGCCCCGCAAGCCCGATGCCGATTATCGTTACCACCGGAATGGATGCGTTCTTGAAGGCGTGCGCTATCAGGATTTTGTATTCGCCCAAGCCTTTGGCGCGCGCGGTTCGCACATAGTCTTCGCGCAGCACTTCCAGCATGCTGGCGCGCGTCATTCGGGCTATCAGCGCGGCGGATATGAAGCCGATGGCTATGGACGGCAGCGTGATGGAGCGCAGCCACGGCAGCACGCCGTCCGATATGGACACATAGCCGAGCGCCGGAAACCAGTCGAGGCGCACCGCGAACAACCAAATCAGATTAGCGCCCAGCCAGAACGATGGGATGGCAAGCCCGGCCACGGCGAATATCATTAGCGCGCGGTCGATCCATGTATTCGCCTTCCACGCCGCTAGAATGCCGGCCGGAATGGCGATGATTATGGCGACGAGTTGCGAGAATATGGCGATGGATATGGTGGGCTCGAGGCGCTGCGCGATTAGCGTAGTTACGGGAAACTTGGTGAAAACGGATTCGCCGAAATCGCCGCGCAGGATGTCCCAAAAGTAGATGCCGAGCTGCTCATAGAGGGGGCGGTTGAGGCCGAGCTTCTCTTTGATGCGCTCAATGTCTTCGGGAAGCGCTTGGTCGCCGGCCATAAGGCTTGCGGGATCGCCCGGCGTCAGATGCACCAACGAAAAGGTGACAACCGCTACGATTAGCAGCACGGGAATGGCGGCAAGCAGCCTTTGCACTAGATAGCGCCCCATTCTTCACAAACCTTCCCCTGATTTTGCTAAAGCGTCGCAAGCCCGTCTGCGGAGGAGTATATCAAAGCGATTGGCGGTCGGCAATCGGGCGGCGCTTATAGCGCGCGCTAACGGGGAACTGCCGGGATACGCAGAGGCGATATGCGATATGCGGGTTGGGGCTTTGCGGTAAAATCTCGACTACGATAACAGCATCTAAATGGCAAACCCTATATTTTCCATTAAGCGTTCTTCGGCGGCGGCAACCGCATCCGAAAATAGAGACAGCAGGAGTTGGCATATGAGAAGCGTCCATAAGAGCCTGAAGAGTCTGACCGCGCTGGCGCTGCTAATAACGGCGGCGTTTGCGCTTATCGCGTGTTCCGCCGATGCGCCTGCGACGCAGACGTCGGAAGCGCCGGCGTCGCAGGCGGCCGCGCCCACTGTCGCGCCGCCGCCGCAAGTGCCCGCCGCGACCGCAGCGCCGCAGGACACGCCCACTCCGCCGCCGTCCAAGCCAGCCGCCGAATCCGCCGTTTCGGACGCGTCCCTAATCGTTGCGCCGCCCACGGGCGACGAAAAGACCGTGCCTGAGATTGCGGGCATAGAGAGCTGGATAAACTCGGAGCCGCTGACATTCGAAGAACAGCGCGGCAAGGTTGTGCTGGTGGACTTCTGGACATACACTTGCGTCAACTGCATCCGCACCCTGCCGTATCTCAAGGCGTGGCACGAAAAGTACGCCGACGAGGGGCTGGTCATCGTGGGCGTGCATACGCCGGAGTTCGAGTTCGAGAAAGAGCGCGAGAATGTGGTGAAAGCCACCGAAGAGTTCGGCTTGGAGTGGGCGATAGCGCAGGATAACGATTTCACCACTTGGCGAGCGTTCAACAACCGCTATTGGCCCGCAAAGTATCTGGTGGACAAGGACGGGCTGATACGCTACACGCACTTCGGCGAGGGGGCGTATGACGAAACCGAACTCTGGATCCGCGGGCTGCTGGAAGAGACGGGCGCAGATCTGAGCGCCATACCCGCCAACACGGCGCCTGAGCCGCGCCACGCCGTTAATCTGCGCGAAAAGGATCGGGAAACCGGACTGACACGCGAAATCTACGCCGGCTATGAGCGCAACTACGGGGCGCTGCTGTCCTCAACGCCCTATGTGCTGCACCGCGAATACTATGAGGAAGAGGGCAGCGAGATATTCTACACCGATCCGGGCGACTACCGGAACCACTTCTTGTACATTCAAGGCTTGTGGCGCAACGATGCCGAGCGGCTTGTTCACGCGCGCGAAACGGACGCATACGAAGACTACCTCGGCTTGAAGTTCAACGCCACCAGCGTCAACGCCGTGATGGCGCCGCTGAACGGAAACGCATATCAGGTTCGGGTTACGCTGGACGATATGCCCATCGGCAGCGATGCGGCGGGACACGACGTTATGTTCGACGCCGACGGCAACGGCTACATCGTGGTGGATGAGGCGCGGATGTATAATATAGTCAACCTGTCCGAGTACGGCGGACACGAACTCAAGCTCAGCTCCAACTCGGCGGAGTTCACGCTGTTCGCCTACACATTCGGCGCATACAGCGGCGGCGAACCCGCGCCAACGGGGCCCAACGGATAGCGCGCAAGCCGTCTTGGTCTTGCGGGGATGTTCGGATACGCTGTCCCTGTCCCGCCCGCTCCCGCAAACGGCGCAGACGGGAAGGGGCGGCTGCCTGTCCGATGCCCGCTAAACGGACACGGATACATAACGGATACATAGAGGTGAACTGCGTATGATATTCAGGGCGCTAACGATGGCGGGGATGCTTGCGGCGGCGCTGCTGCTTGCGATTGCCGCATTCGGCTGCCAAACCGCGGCGACGCAGGATGCGGCGTCGGACGCATCCGAACAGGGCGTCCCGACTGAGGTGGAGCTCATCAAAGGTCCGGTGTCGGCGGATGGCTTGCAGGCGATATTCGCCACGCCGGACCTTTCGCCCGGCGAGCAGCGCATCGCCGTGGTGCTCACATCCGAACAGGGTCTAGTGCGCTCGCCCATCGCCACGCTGACATCGTTCCACTACCCCGACGGCGCGGCAACGGGCGAGCGGCGTGAGAGCGCGGTTGCGCTGTTCAGACCATTCCCGTTGGGGACGCGCGGGCTGTATTCGGCGCAGATGCGCTTCGATGCGCCGGGCGATTGGGGCTTGGAAATCGCGGTGTTGGACGAAAACGCCAACACGCTGACGGCCGAGTTGCGCTTTGAGGTGGCGGAGCAGACCGCCGCGCCCGCCATCGGAGCGCCCGCCGTCGCAAGCGTCAGCAAGACGATTCACGACACCGCCATTGAGGAACTCACCACCGGTTCCATGCGCGACCTCGACCTGTATCAGATAAGCATCGCGGACGCCGTGCGGTCGGGTACGCCCTCGGTCATCGTGATGGCAAGCCCCGCCTTCTGCACAAACGCCGTCTGCGGGCCTCAGGTCGAGGTGCTGAGCGAACTGCAGGACAAGTACGCCGGGCAGGCGAACTTCATTCACATCGACTTCTACGACAACCCAACCGAAATTCAGGGCGACTTGACGCGCGCCAAAGTGTCCCCAACCGTGGTTGAGTGGAACCTTCCCAGCACCGAATGGTCGTTTGTGGTGAACGGCGAAGGCGTCATACATCAGCGCTTTGAGGCATTCGCGCCGCTGGACGAGCTGGAGAAATCGCTGCTGGAGGTGCTGGGATAAATCTGTAGCGTTTGCGAAGCGCCCGCCCCAATTGACACTGCCCCTACGCCATTTCATAATTGCGGGCAATAAGTCTTAACGGGGGCGGTTGAGCAATGAGAGCATCGGATAGCGAAAGTTTTCGGCAGCGAGTGGCGATGCTGTCTATATCGCCCAAAATGCTTGGGGCGTACTTCGTCATATTTTGGGTTCAGTATGCGCCGGGAATGGCGCTGATGCTGACCGCCCGCTATCAGGCGTGGCGGCGCGCGGACGCCGATCTTGCGGTTATAATACCCGAAGCGCTCAAAGAGTCCGGCCCTATCGGCATTGGCGCGGCGGTGAATGCGACCGCCATCATCATCCTAGCGGAGGTAATTATGGTACTAGCGCAGATAGTCAAAAAGAAGCAGTACGAGGCAGGCGTGGAGCAGGGTATAGAGCTGGGGCGCGTGGAAGGCATCGCCGAGGGGCGGCAGGAGGGCATTGCCGAGGGGCGGCAAGAGGGCATTGCCGAGGGGCGCAAACAGAGCGCCAAGCGGATGCGCGCTTGGGCGAAAGATCGCGGCATTCCGGAAGACGAACTCCCGCTCGATCCGGACGACGATGACGATTAAGCTGCGCTCACTGCCGATAGCAACGGCGCTGCGCCTGCCGCCGCCCGCATTGCTGCGAAACGCGATACGAAAGCGGCTTTAAGCGGAAGCCGTTTCTCTTATAGGCTAGTAGTCTATAATGGAAGGTGAAACGCGGCGGGCGAATATGCGCGTGGAGGCAGCGGCAAGTTGGAGTTAAGATCATATCTCTTGCTGATATGTGGACATGTGTGAGCGTCAGACGGGGCGATGCGCGCAATTCGCGCTGGATATGGGCTGCTGACTGCTGTGTGGAAGACGCTATGGGCAATCAGTGGAAGGCATTTGAGGTGGGAGACAGAAGCGAATCCACATTCTTGCGCTTGTTGGAGCGGTCTGCCAGATACGGAGCGTTACAGTAGCGACGCGTATGGGGTGTATGGCTACTTGCCTGCGAACAAGCATAGGGCAAGCAAGGGCGGCGCAGTGAACAGGAACGAGGGACCGCACTCTGTACTGCACTGCAAGTTGAGTAGGCTTGCGCGTCGCGCAAAAAGCTACTCCGAGACGGATGGAATGCTGACCTTGTCGGTTGCGCTGGTATGGCTGATGTTGGGGTGGATTTAGCAGACCTACACGTGTTGATAATGCCCGAAAACTAGACGACGCGCGAAGGGTTGGAACGCCTGCTTGCCGAAAACGATGAAGCGCGCCGCCGCCTATCTGATCTCAATGTGTGGCCGCAAATCGTTGCATCTAAATCAAAGCGCGACTGCAAGCCCATGCTGCTCACCGCGTACGCAGCCAGAGGCAGTCTAATAGCCATAGGCGAAGTCATCGAACAGTTAGAGGAAAGACACGGACATCGCCATGCCCTGCCTATTTCTGAATGTGTAGATCTGCGCGTATGAATTAGGGTTAGCGCGACGGCAGGAATAGTAGATGCTCTACTCCATACTTAGAGAAGCGCGCCTATTCGTCCGCATCCTGATGGCAGGCGTGGGGTGTCTGATGCTTGCGGGCGCTCTAACGCTTTGGGCGTCGGTTTGGGGCGTCCTGTTAGGGCTGTATCTGATTAACAACGTCCTAAGCCCGCAGCAAATTGAATGGGTTGTAGTGATTAAGCAGGACGTCAGCGCAAAGACGCTGCACGGCGTTGACTGCCATGCGCTCTTTACGCCTTGCGATGATTGGCCTAATCGCGATGAACTGAAGCGCCTGCTTGCCGGTGACAGCGACACGGTTCGCAGCCTAAAAGAATCCAGCCGTATCTTGGATGTCGCCATATCCAACTCGAAGTGTCCCGGCAAGGCGATGTTGGATGTGGGATATGCAATAAGCGATATAAGGTCGATAGGCGAACTTATCGAGCGTTTGGAAGAAGAGTCGGGTATGGATATACCCTGTCTGATTGGGTAATTGATAGCATCGCTTGGCGCGCCAAGCATATTTCTGCCTATGGCACAATGTCAATCTGCGATTGGGTGCTACGGATCTTTTAGCGGGTGATGCTGCGCTATCCAGTCCCATACGCGGCTTTCGGGCAGCTCCCAGCGCTGCCAAGCCAGCCGCGCCACTACATCGGTCTTGAACCAATGGTAGTGGCGCTCTGCGTAGGCGTCGCTGCCGGTGGCGTCGGCGAGGATCGCCAGCGCAAGCTGCGCCGGCCCGCCGATGCCGTAAGCCCACTCTAGGTTGACGGAGTGTTCGCGCAGGTCAAGGCGCTCCGGCAGCGGATGCGCTATGCCGTCTGCCATCACAAGCACATCCACGCCATCCTCTTTGCGGACGCCCACATAAGTCTTGCCGCTTGCGCCGTTCGGCGGGCTGCTTCTCATAGCGCAAATCCCGTTCATCTATCGGGCGGCGTTTTCAATCGGACGGGCGGCGGCGCATCCGTAGGTTTCGCCTTAACCCTTGCCTTTTCCCATCAAGCGCAATGCGGATTTCTTGGCGCAGCACTGCGGCAAGTGCGGCGGCGCTGTTCTGCGGCCGCCGAATGCGCGGCTATTGCCAATGCTCCGGCAGGATGGGGGCGTCGAAGCCGAACTGCTCCGCAAGCCACTGCTCCGAGTGCATCCCGTCTTTGAAGCTTGAGCTTTGGGATTCGAATACATCGACCGCGCCGCCAAGCGCTGACGATACCGCTGACAGCGCATTTGCGTCGAGCAGGCTGCCGGCCGCGCCCGCCATCAGCAGCGTTTGCGCCGAAACCGCGGGGGCGTGGCGGCTCAGTTGGAAGTAGCTCAGCGTATCGCGCACGGCGTCTTTGCGGTTCGGATAGAGGTTGAGGTAGTCGTTTATCTCTTCCAACGGATAATCGCCGGTTTGCGGCGCAAGATCGGCGGTGTCCACGAACAGCGCCGGCGTGCAGACGATATGCGTTATGCCCGGGCATAGCGCGGCGGTTATGAGCGCCGCATCGTTGCCCACCGCCGCCACGCGCTCGGCGTCCACTTCGGGGCGCGTCAGCAGGTATTCCAAGCCGCGCGCGCTATCGGCGGCTATGCCGCGGAATATGTACGCCGCCGCATCGTGGATGCGCTCCGTCAGCAAGCCGGGGAACTGCGCCGCAAACGGCTTATCGGCGTTGCGTTGTCCGCGCGCCGCAAGCGCGAATGTTACGAATCGGCTGCGTAGTTGATTGGGCGAACCCTGCGGGATTGGCTCAAGGACGCTCTGATACTTGGGCGTGTAGTAGATTGCGGGGAACGGGCCGTCGCCGTTTGGGACGCTGAGGTAGGCGTACAACCTGTACGGGCCTACGCTTGTCAGCTTTACGGCGTACATTTCGGCGTAGTCCGTGGAGCGCATAGGAAGCGGCTCGATTTCAGGCGCGGCGGGGACGCGCGCCAGTTCGTCGAGCGTCTGCCGCCAATATGTTTGGAAGTCGGATAGCGATGTATCGGTCATCGGCGCTGCCTTTTCGGTCTATCGGTTATCGCTGTGAGTTGCGGGTTGGTCAGGCGGGCGCATCCTGCAGATGCTTGCGAAAGAATTCGGTTATGACGGCGTTATGCTTGTAGCGGCCGGCTTCATGCCCATGCCCGTCGTAGGCGTACAGCCGCTTGTCCGCGCTGCCGATGGCGTTGTATAGGGCGTAGCCGGTTTCGGGCGGACACACATTATCCTGCAACCCGATGTTGACGATAGCAGGGCAGGTTATGCGGTCGGCGAAGCTGATGCCGTCGAAGTACGCCAGCGCGCTCTCGACATCGGCGCGGCTGCCCGGGTTGAGGCGCAGGTAGTCGTTGATTTCCTGATATGGGTATGTGCGGGTAAGCGCGATGGCGTCCATATAGCCGCACAGGTAGGGCGCGCCGATGGACGCCGCCTTCACTTCGGGGCGCATCGCGGCGGTGGTTACGCTCAAGCCACCGCCCTGACTGCTGCCCGCTACGCCGATGCGGTCGGGGTCAACCTCATCGCGCGCGAGCAGATAGTCCACGCAGCGCCACGCATCCACATAGAAACCGCGATATGAGTAGGTGTTGCGGTCAACGATGTTGTGCGTGAGCAGGTTGGGATAGCCGGGGTTGAACTGGGCGTTGCTGCGAAGCTTGCCTCTTGGGGCGGCGGCGATTGCGGCGTATCCGCGCCGCGCCCAGTCTTTGGGAATGGCGGGATCGCTCTGATAGCCCGGCAGAAACAGCACGGCGGGAAGCCTGCCCTCGCGCCGCCTTGGAATGCAGTACCACGCCGCCACGCGCACACCGTCAAGGCTATCGTAGAAGACCTGAAATGTCTCCAACTCGTCGGATGTACGCAATGGGTCCGGCAGCGTCTCCGCGTTGAGCGGGATCTGCGCCGCCGCGTCCAGCGCCTCGCCCCAGAACTCGTCGAAGTCGTCGGGCTTTCGCACGCTGCAGCGGTAGTCGGACGGGATGGTTCGGGGCATAGCCGCGCTCCTTTGTGTGTATATGTTTCATTGCCGTATCGCGCTTCACTGCAGCATCGTGTTTCGCTGCAACATTGCATAATATCACATGGACGACGATTTAGGTTAGCGGCGGCGATCCAGCATATCTTGAATCTGCGCTATGAGTTTGTACACGGTTGCGCGGTCGGGCGCGGTTGTGCCGGAGACCACATACAGGCGCAGATCGGCGAGCGCGTCGGCGTAGTTGCCAAGCCGATAGTTGATGACGCCCCGGTCGCGGCGTTCCTCGGGCGCCTGCGGCTGAAGCGCTATCAGGCGGTCTATGGTGAACAGCACGCGCTCGTAGTTGCGTCTTTGCAGATACACCGCCTTGAGGTTGCGCAGCATTCGCGTGATGAATGCGCGGTCGCTGATGGGCTGAAGGTAGCTTGGGCGCCACTCCATAGCGCCTTGCGTCGCCTGCTTCAGCCGCTGGGCGCACTCCGCTTCCGATAGCAGTATGCCGCCGTGATATGGGTCTATGAACACATCGCTTTCGTCCCGGTGGCGCACGATGAAATGGGCGGGCATTCCTATGCCGAGCAGGGGGATGCCAAGCCGCTTGCCCACTTCCATATAGAGCAGCGATAGCGTGATGGGGATGCCGATGCGCCGTTCCAGCACATCGTTCAGGAAGCTGTTGCGCGGATCGTAGTAGTTGGTGTGATTGCCGGCGAATTTGAGGTCGTCGAATAGGTATTCGCTGAGGGTGTTGACCTGAAACAGGGGGCTGTCGTCGTCTAGGCGGTGGGCGACGCCGGCGGCGATTGCGTCGAGATGCTGCAGCTCGCGCTCGATGTCGAGGTCGGGATACTCGGCGGCGGCGATGAGCAACGCGGCGCGCGCCAAGTCTATCCCGTCGTCTTCGGGCGCGCCGACTATATCGTCAAACCGGCTCCAAGCATCGGAGAGTTCCATAATGCGCCGCCATCCGTTTATGCGCTCTGCTTTCGGGTTCGCTTGATATGCGCGAGTCCGCATCCGTCTATGAACTACACACACTCGCCAATCAAGGCGCATTATACACCGAAACGCCGCCGATGGGCTTAGCGCGCTTGGCGCTGCGTTTGGGCAATTTTGATGTTTGAGTTTTGGCGGATAAACGGCAACGGCCCCGCGCTCGCAATGGAACGCAGGGCCGCTATGCTTAGGCTTAGCGCAAGCCGGCGGGGGTTGGGCTAGTCTGCCGCTGCCGCCAGTATGTTGTCCAGCCTATCCTTGATGATTGCCTTCAGCTCTTTGACGCGGTTAAGGTGCGGGGTTTCGTTGCCCTCTTCCGCCTTGTCGTAGATCTTGTCTCCGTCGACATAGACCTGCAAGACGCCGGACACGCCGGGCTTAACCTCAATGGATAGCGCGTTTCCGCCTACCTCCACGAATTCGTTGACCATCCAGGCCGCTACTCCGTGGTACTGTCAAGGCACGCAGTAGATGATCTCGATGTCCATTTTGCCTTCGCCAGCCATAGCAAACCTCCTGCTAGGGTTGCGGCATTATCGCGCGGGATTTAACGCCCGCATATACGGTTCTTAATAAAGCCGTATTTATAATGCCCGTTTCGTTGGATTGCATTGACTTTATCATAGGATTTTGGGCGGTGTCAACACGCAGAGGGGGCTTTGGCGCAAAAGCGCGTGTTAGGGCGTTTTAACGCAAGGGCGCAGCGATGTATTCGCATAGTGGCAGCGCAGTCTATGGCGCTCATCAAACGGGCAGCGCCACGCTACGGTCTAACCACCATCTGCACTTGCGTCGATGGCTGCATCAGCGCCTCGAATGCGTTCTGTATGCCGTCGAGCGGCAGGAAGTTGGCGTCGGATAGCAGCGGATCTATAGAGACGCGCCCCGCCTTGATGAGGTCGAGCGCCACGCGCCAGTCTTCGGGCGTTGTGCCGAATGACGCCTGCAGTTTCACTTCGCGCGCCATCCAATCCGGCGTTACCAACGGCGTGGGTTCCCAAGCGATGGCGATAAGCACCACCTGCCCGCCGCGCGCTACGATGTTGAGCGCCTGGTCTAGCGTGGACGGGTTAGGGACGGCGGCGCACTCAAAGACGATGTTGGGGCCGATGCCGCCGGTGAGTTCCACCACGCGCCGCTCTACATCCTCTTTGGTGGGATCGATAACGGCGTCTGCGCCCAGCCTGCGGGCGGCTTCGGCGCGCGCAGGGACGGGTTCGGATACGAATACGGATGTGGCGCCGGCGGCGCGCGCGGTCTGCATGCAGAACAGCCCGATTGGGCCTGCGCCCATCACCAGAACGGAATCGCCAAGCTTGATTTGGGACAATCGGACGGCGCGCACGGTAACGGCGCAGGGTTCGGCGAGCGCCGCCTCTTCGTCGGATACGCCTTCGGGTATGGGGACGGGTTCCCATTCGTCCAGCAGCACGTACTCGGCGTATGCGCGAAGCTTGGCGTTCTGCGGGAAGCCCATAGTCCGGTAGTTGAAGCGCGGATGGCTGCGCGCTCCGGACGCCACGGCGCCCGCGGGCGGAATGCCGCCGCCGCCTACTACGCGGTCGCCGACCCGCCAGCGCGTAACGCCTTCGCCGACTTGCGTGATGGCGCCGCAATACTCGTGTCCCATCACCGTGCCGGGCGGCGCTACGTCGTACATAAAGGCGTGGACGTCGGTGCCGCAAATGGCGCAGTAGCGCACGCGTATGACTACTTCGCCTGCGCCTGCGGTGGGCGTTGGCACATCCTCGACCTCAAGGCGGCGTTCCCCCTTATAGACTGCTGCTTTCATACTGCAACGCTCCTTTCGCGCACACGGCGCATAACGGATGGTATGAGTTATGAGTGGCAGTGTACAGTATTCGGCGGGCGGTTTGTACAATCTCTTTTGCGTCTCTGCGCCTTTGCGTTAGACTTAGTGCCCCGGCGGCAAGCAGCGCAAAACGGCATTGACACCGCCGCGCGCTCAATGGCAAAATAGCGCCCATCCTAACGAAGCGGAGTCCAGACAGGGAGGTCTGAAAGTGCAATTCTCAGGAAGACTGGTGATTATCATCGCCCTTTCAATAACCGTGCTGCTGGTGAGCAACATCATCGCAAGCAAGCTTCTTGTGCTGGGCAATCTTCCCTTCCAATTCCTGGGCAGCTCAGAGATAGTGGTGTCCGTGTCCGTCATCTGCTTTCCGCTGGGCTACATCATCAGCGACGTGCTTACGGAGGTGTACGGCTTCCGCGTGGCGCGCGGCGTAATCTGGCTGGGCTTCGCTTGCAACCTCACGATGGTCATCCTATTCTGGATCGCGATAAGCATACCGCCGGCGGGTTTCTGGGGAAATCAAGAGGCATACGCTCTCATACTGGGTTCGGCGGGCTGGCTGCTGGCGGGCAGTTTCGTGGCGTTCATAGTGGGCGAATTCTCCAACGCCGCGGTTATGGTAATCCTCAAAAACACCACCGAAGGGCGAATGCTGTGGCTGCGAACCATAAGTTCCACCGTGGTCGGGCAGGGGCTGGATTCATTCCTATTCTACGCCATCGCATTCGGCGTATCCGGCGCGGCGCCTTGGTCGGTCGCAATCGGCGGCGCGGTTACCGCTTGGATAGTCAAGACGCTCTACGAAATCGCGGCAACCCCGCTGACATATGCGGTCGTGGGCTGGCTCAAGCGCACTGAGCGGATGGACATCTACGATGCGCCGCGATCGCTCAACCCATTCGGCATATTCGGCAACGAAGACGCCGCAAGCGTCAACGCCGCGGCGCGCTAATTCGCGGCGGCCGCGTACATTCAACCGACCGCTATCCGCTATCTATCCGCCATTAGGGAGAAACATATGAGACTCGCAAACAAGGTAGCGCTCATCAGCGGCGGCGCGCGCGGAATGGGCGCAGTGGAGGCGCGCCTGTTCACGCAAGAGGGCGCAAAGGTGTGCATCGCGGACATCCTAGAAGAGCAAGGGCGCGCGCTGGCAACTGAGATAGCCGATGCCGGCGGCGAAGCGATGTTCGTCAGACTCGACGTCAACAGCGAGCGCGAGTGGGCGGAAGCGGTGGACGCCGTGGTGAGCGCCTACGGCAGGCTGGACATCCTGGTGAACAACGCCGGCATATACCAGCGCGCCAATGTGGAAGAGACGAGCGCCGCCGATTGGGACAGGATGCTCAGCATCAACGGCAGGGGCGTGTTCATAGGCACGAAAGCCGTCATTCCCGCTATGAGAGCGGCGGGCGGCGGCTCCATCGTGAACATATCGTCCGTCGCCGGCATCATCGGCAGCGCCGGATCCACCGCCTACAACGCATCCAAGGGCGCGGTGCGGCTGCTCACCAAGTCGACCGCCGTTCAGCACGCCGCCGAAAACATACGCGCCAACTCAGTGCATCCCGGCCCGATAGAGACCGATATGCTGGATCTAGTCTTTCCCGAAGAGGGTATGCGTGAAACGCGCGCGCTCAACATACCCCTAGGGCGCATGGGCAGAGCCGAGGACGTCGCCAAAGGCGTGTTATTCCTAGCATCCGACGAATCCTCATATATGACCGGCGGCGAACTCGTCATAGACGGCGGCTTTACCGCAACATAGCATTGCGCCAAGCCGACGGCAACGGCGTACAAGCGGCCTATCCAGCGATTGGCAGTTCGCCCTATTCCCCTAGCCGATATAAACGGCAGCTCTAGCCTCACAGAAGGCTAGATTGCGCGCTGCCTGCAGCATCGGCATTCCACACGCTTACCTTGCCGAACACGCCGTCGTATCCGGGCTCTATCACGATGTCCCCGTTGCGGACGCGCTGCACGCCCTCGGCGATGCGCTCGCCGCCGACCGCCGCTATGTCCGCGATTGCGGCGTCCGTCAGGATGTAGAGTTCGCTGCCTAGATCGCTCACTAGCCGCCGGTACTGTGTTTGCACACCCTTAGTATTCACGCCGCGGCCTATGCTTTCGGCGACTATCTGCTGCAAGCCCACCAGCGACTTGAACGCCGGTCTGACGGCAGCGCCGCGCGCCGTGCCGATGCCGTTCCGATCGACGTCCGCCTGTCGCTGCGCCAGCTCTTCGACGCGCTGAAGCACGCCCGGCGTAAGCCGCCTGCCGCACACGGGACAGACGCCGTTCACCGCCGCCGCTTGCCGCGGGGACATATTGACGCCGCACTTGCGATGCCCCGAATGGTGATACTTGCCTTCCTCCGGGAAGAACTCCACGGTGTAGGCTATGCGCTGTTGGCGCAGCGATTGGCGCAACCCTTCGTAGCTCAGTTCGCCCTCGATGATGGTAAGCTCGCGCCCCATATTGGGCAGCGAATGGGCATCCGAGAACGATACGATGCTGACGCCGTCGAGTTCGGGGATGCGCCAGTTCATAGCGGGATCGCTCGATAAGCCCGTCTCTATTGCGTAGATATGCGGCGTCAGATCGCCGAAGCATTCCTCCAGCGAATCGAAGCCGGACTTGGAGCCGTATATGCCGAAATGCGGCGTCCAAGCGTGCGCCGGAATCAGCATAATGCGCTCGTCAATGTCCAGCAGCAGCGCCAGCAGATCGCGCGGCGTCATATGCAGCGTGGGGCGTCCGTCCGCCGCCAAGTTGCCCTTGCCGTCCAGCGCCTTGTTGATGCGCTCCGCCGTGGGGATGTTCGGCGCGAACATTAGCATATGAACGCGGCGGTGTCTGCCGCCCTGCGCGCCGCTGCAGTTCACTTCCGTTCCAATCACGAATTGAGCGCCGTTATGCTCATACAAGCCGTTGCCCACGGGGCGCAGCGTCCACTTAGTATCGGCGAACCAGGCGGGATGCGTGAAATCGGCGCTTGCCAGCAGGTCAATGCCCTTGATATGCGCCCACTGCGCCATATTGTCGAGGGTCAGCTGGCGGCTTGTGGCGCGCGCAAACGGCGAATGCAGATGCAAATCGGCGGCGTATCTCAAAGCCCGTCTCTCATATGCCGGCGTATGCTAGGCGCTGGGCGGCGCTGAACGCGCTGCGCTTAGCCGAACACGCCGCCGCTTTGGAACACATCCGTAAGTATCGCCACGCCGTCGCGGATCTCTTCGGGCGTGTTGTGGCTGTATGTGAGGCGCAGGTAGTCATTGCGGTCACGGGCGGCGCGGTATATGCCGCCGGGGTTGTACTTCACGCCCGCCTCGACCGCAGCGTCAAGCGCCGCCCATGAGTCAGCGCCTTGCGGAAGCTTGACCCACGCCATCATACCGCCATGCGGCGTTGTCCATTCGCATTGCGCGGGGAAGTTTTCGCCCAGCGCGCCAAGCAGCGCGTCGCGGCGCGCAAGCAGCGCCTTTCGCACGCTTTCCACATGCGAGGGCTTGTGATTTCGCAGGTATTCGTAGATCATCATAGTTGTGAGATGGCTGGGCATGCCGCCGCCCAGGACGTCCTGCACCTGCTGCGGCGCAACGCAGAAGCCCACGCGCAACCCGCATCCCATAAGCTTAGTGTACGACGATACATAGATGACACGCCCATCGTCGTCCATTCCGTACATCGCGGGCGGCAGCGGATCGCCGTCTATGCGAAAATCGGCGTAGGATTCGTTCTCAATAATGGGTATATCGTATTCGGATGCGATTTGCAGCATGCGGCGGCGGCGCTCGGCGCTGAGCGTGGAGCCGGTGGGGTTCTGATACACCGGTATGGTGTATATGAGTTTGGGCTTTCTGCCGCGCGCCGTCAGATCTCTGACCGCGTCCGCCAGCGCGTCGGTATTCATTCCGTCGGCGTCGGATGCGATATGTACAACGTCGGCGCGCTTTTCCAGCAGCATCTTGAGCGTGCCGGAGTAGGTGAACTCTTCGGCGATTACCACATCGCCCGGATCTATGAATGCGTCCACCAGTTTGCGAATAGCGCCGCCTGCGCCGTCCGTCAGAAAGATGTCGTTGAGGTCGGCGCTCACGCCGCGCTTGTCCCGAAGTTCGTCCGCAATCACGCCGCGCAAGCCTTCATGCCCCTTCAGCCCCGGATAGCCCGCAAGCGTATTCGCCTCGCGCGCCAATACGCTGCCCATCGCTTCGGCATAAGCGCCGCCGTCGATGCACTGCGGCACTGCGTTGGTTACCGAGAATATGTGCGGCACATCTGCGCCCAGTCCGGCCGGCATTTCCACCGCGGCGGGCAGATTGTTTGAAAAGAACTGTGAATAGTCCATTAAGCGCTCCAATCGTGATACTATGCGTGGCATTATGAGCGCCGCCGATTGTATTCGGCTGCGCGCGCGCTAATTATGCAAGGGGGACGCTGCTATGGCAAGATACATCGTGTTGATAAGCCTCACGCCCGAAGGCAGGGAGAATGTGCTGCAAGATTCCAATGTCATCCTGAACGCCGAAGAGGACATCGGAGCGCGCGACGCGCGTATTTTGGGGCTGTACGCCGTGCTGGGCGATATCGATTTCGTGGCTATTATGGACGCCGACGACAACGAATCGATGGCGCGGTTTGCGTTGGATTTGGGAGCGCGCGCCGGGCTGCAGACGTCCACGCTGCCCGCCATATCCATAGCGCGGCTGGGCGCAAGCAGCGGCGAGCGCAGCGCCGAAGAGACGCATCTCTACGCATCGCAGCCCGGCGACGATTAGCCGCCGGCGATAGCGCGATCGAGTAACAGGCGGGCGGCGGCGGCAACGCAAATCGCGCAACCGATTGGCAATTCACCGCCGCCCGCCAAGCGCTTGCGCCTTACAGCGGCAGATGCACCTTTTCGCCCGACTGCGCGCTGATTGTTACCGCTTCGGTGAACTCCATATAGCGCACGCCGTCCGCGAAGTTGGTGTGCGTTATCTCTTCTTCGCCGCGAATGGCGTTGATGAACTCTTCCTCGACGCGCCAAGCGCCTTGCTCGTCGGCGGGGATGTCGATCTCAGTCATTTCGCTATCCTCGCGCCGCCCGCCGTAGAGCGCCATTCCCGGCGATTCCACGAACAGCGTGCCGTCAGCGCCGAAAATCCAAGCGCCGTTCTGCGGCGAATGCCCGGTTACCGCGCTCATACGGATGTGCAGCAGCGGACCGGAGTACATTTCGCACAACACCTCGATATGGTCGGGTATGGTGATGACCTGAGCGTCGCCGTTGGCGTCCTGCCGGCTCTTGACATGCACGCGCGTAAGCGATTGAACCGTTTGCGCCGGCCCAACCCAGCGCATCATCGCTTCGTACCAGATGCCCATCTGCATTATGTTGTAGCCGCTGAAGTCGCGGTTGTGCCGCCAATGGAACGGCGCGCTCGGCTCGACGAAGCCGGCGGGGTGCATCGTGCGGTCGTTGACCACGAGGTTCACGGACAGCACATCGCCGAGGTAGCCTTCCGCGATGAGACGCTTGACCGTCTTGTCCACCCGCAGCGTCATGGGGGAAGGCACAATCTGCGCTACCAGATGCGGCGCGAGTCGGGATGCGTCCAGCATTTCGCGCGCCTGCGCCGCGTCCATCGCCATGCGCGCCTCCGTCTGCACATGCTTATCGCTGTCAAGCGCCGCCAGCACCATATCGCGGTGCATATACGGCCATGTGCCGATGCAGATGGCGTCCGTATCGTCCGCCTCTATGAGCTCAACCCAGTCGTCGTACACATCGGACAAGCCGTACTTGTCGGCGATGCGCTGTCCCGACGCGCGGCTGCGATTGGCGACGCTCACCAGCTCCACGCCCTCAATCGCCTGAAGGCCGGGAATATGCCGAAGTTCGGTGTTGCCGCCCGCCCCCACGAAACCTATCCTGATAATATCGTCTGCCATCTGCGAACTGCTCCTAGTTTTCAATCCAAAGAACGGGTCAGTTCCCGCGCTTCTTGCGCGAATTGGACGCATTCCTGCCGTGCGCCCAATTCTGCGCCAAGCGATGCAGAAATCGCCTGATGGGATTATAGGCTACACGGCGGCGGTAGTCTAGTTTCTCAGCAATGCTCGCTGCTTGGCTTGGCGTATCGGAACGCCGCTCATAAGACGGTTCTTGCGCTAACTCATACTTAATTGAGAGCGCCTATTGCCCCCACTCACACCGCCACAACGCCGTTCACCAGCGTCCCTATTCGCTCGATCGCGATGCTCACCCGGTCGCCCGGCTCAAGCGTGAAGTCCGGGGGCGGCACGATGGAGGTGCCCGTCAGCACGGCGGTCATGTTCGGCACGCGGTTGTGGCGCTGCAGCCAGTCCGCGAGCTCGGCGCAGGCGCGCGCCATCTGCGCGGTGTTCGTTTCGCCGCTGAACACAACCTCGCCGCCGCGCTCGATTTCGCAACGCACAGCCAGCGCTTGGGCGTCTCCCACGGTCTCGGCGCTGGCGAAGCACGGGCCGATGGCGCAGCAGCGATCGAATACCTTAGCCTGCGGCAGATACAGCGGGTTTTCGCCCTCGATTTGGCGGCTGCTCACATCGTTGCCGATGGTGTAGCCGATGATTTCGCCTTCATACAGCACAAACGCAAGCTCAGGCTCCGGCACATTCCAGTTGGAGTCCGCGCGTATGCCGATGTCGTCCGAATGCGCCACGCAGCGATCCGCGGTAGCCTTGAAGAACACTTCCGGCCGCTCAGCGTTATAGACTTGCGAATACACATCCGGCGTTCCGCTTTCGCGGCGGCGTTCCATTTCGCTGGTCTTGTAGGTAACGCCCGCGGCCCATACCTCAGGCGGCCGAAACGGCAGCGCCACGCGCATGCCATCCGCGCCGCTCAGCGCGTCCGCCAAGTCGAGCTCCGTATCCGACAGGCTGCGCGCCAAGTCTTTGTAGATGAGCCGCAGCGTCACTTCGTCGATGCTGCGCTCCGAAAGCCACGCCGCCTGCGCCAAGTCCGCCAGTTCGGTCAGCGACGGCCGCAGCATGGTCAGATCCGTCAGCGTCCCTTCGCGCGGTTCCGCCATCAAACGCCGATTGCCGTCTGCGTCTATAAAAGTGTAGTACCTCATATCGGCTAACCCTATTTCTCTTTATGAACCTTTGAATCTTTGTTGAACATTTGCGCCGCCGCGCCTTTGCGTTAAGTCCCCGGACGCAAAGGCGCAGAACGCTTTAGTCGTGGTTATCCGTTCTTGTTCGCCAGCGCCGCCGTGATTTTGGCGGGCGTCATCGGCAGTTCGGTCATTCGGATGCCGATAGCGTCGCTGACGGCGTTGGCGATGGCGGCCATGGGCGGCACGATGCAGGCTTCGCCCACGCCGCGCACGCCGTAGGGATGGCCGGGATTGGCGACCTCGATTAGCACGGTGTCTATCATCGGCACATCCAGCGAAACGGGCATGCGGTAGTCCAGGAACGATGAGTTCAGCATTGCGCCGCCTTCGTCGAAGCAGTACTCTTCGTTCAGCGCCCAGCCGATGCCCTGCACGGCGCCGCCCTGAAGCTGCCCTTCCACGTAGCTCGGATGTATCGCCTTGCCCACATCCTGCAGCGCGGTGTAGCGCAGCACATCCACTTTGCCCGTATCGGCGTCGACTTCGACGTCGACGATGTGCATAGCGAAGGCGTTGCCCACGCCCGCCGGGTTCACGGTGGCGCGCCCTACGATTGGGCCGCCTGTGCCGTTCAAGCGCGCGGCAAGTTCGCCGAAAGTCATTGAGAGCGCATCGTCTTGGCGGTGGCGCAGAACGCCGTCGGAGTACTCAACGTCGTCAGCGCTCACATCCCATATTCGGGCGGCGCGCTCGATCATCTGCCGCCGAACATCCTGCGCCGCTTCATAGCAGGCGCGCCCCGTCTTGAAGGTAACGCCGCTGCCGCCGGCGCCGGAGCAGTAGCCCACGGAGTCGGTGTCCACCACCGCCGGCTTGACATCGGTTGCGTCAATGCCCAGAACCTCTGCCACATGTATCGCCATTACCGCGCGGCTGCCGCCGATGTCCGGGGATCCCTCGACTAGGCTGACCGTGCCGTCGGGGTTGACGCTTGCCACCGCGCTCGCCGGGCCGCTGCCGTTGAACCATGCGCCGCTCGCCACGCCCCTGCCGCGATGCTTGCCCTCAAGCGGCGTCTGATAGTGGGCGTGATCGCGCGCCGCCTCGAGCATTTCTACATTGCCGATGCGTCTGAACACCGGCCCCGCCGGCTGCCGCGTCCCCTCTTTGGATGCGTTCAGCAGCCGAAACTCCACCGGATCTATGCCGAGCTTGCGCGCGAGTTCGTCAACCACGGATTCGGCGGCGAAAGCGGCGGCGGGCGAGCCGGGCGCGCGGTACGCCGCCGATTTCTGCGTGTTCACCACCACATCGTAGCCTTCTATGTGGGCGTTGGGTATCACATACGGCGCCAGCATCGTGCGGCAGCCGGACGGCACCGGCGAGCCGGGGAATGCGCCCGCTTCGTACAGCAGACTTGCGGACGCCGCTGTCAGTTTGCCGTCTTTGCTTGCGCCCATCTTGAGGCGTATGTGCGTGGCGGATGTAGGGCCGGAGCCCTCGAACACCTCTTTGCGGCTCATAGCGATTTTCACCGGACGGCTCGCTTTGCGGGACAGCGCCGAAACCACCGGCTCTAGGTACAGCCCGCCCATCCCCTTGCCGCCGAAGCCGCCGCCGATTTCCATCGGCACAACCTTCACTTTGGACAGCGGGATGCCCAGCACGGCGGAGATGTGGTCACGGAAGGCGAAAAGCTGCTGCGTGCTGCACCATACGGTCAGTTCGCCGTCGCGGTTCCAGTACGCCGTCGCCGAATGCGGCTCGATGTAGCCCTGATGCACCGCCTTGGTGTGAAACTCGCGCTCAACGACGACATCGGCGTTTGCGAAGCCTTGCTCTACATCGCCGTCTTCGAAGACGAAGTGATTGGCGACGTTCGTGGGCTTTTCGGCGTCGCCGTAGCCGCCGGAGCGAAACAGCGGGCTTGCCATAGTGAGCAGGCGCTCATGCAGGATGGGGGCGTCATCGCGCATAGCGTCGAAGGCGTTCAGCGCCGGAGGCAGCGCTTCATACTTCACATCAACCAGCGCCGCCGCTTCTTCGGCTAGATGCTGGCTTGCGGCGGCTACCGCGGCTACGGCGTGTCCCTTGTAGAGCGCCTTTTCGCGCGCCATAATGTTGCGGCTGAAAAAGCCGTAGTTCACCGCAGCGCCTTCTTCTTGGTCGACGAACTCGGCGGACGCTTCCGGGAAATCGGCCGCGGTAACTACGGCGTGAACGCCCGGCAGCGCCAGCGCGCGCGATGCGTCGATGCTCACGATGCGCGCGTGGGCGTGCGGGCTGCGCGCAATCTTGCCGTACAGAAGCCCCGGCATAGCCGTATCCGCCGCATAGCGCGCGCGTCCGGTAACCTTGTCAACGCCGTCGTGCCGCACCGGGCGCGTCCCCACCACCCGAAACTCTTCATTCGCCAAAACCATATTAGGCTTGTATTCAAGCATAAGTGCGCCTCCACAATCCTGTACATTTCGTATAGCGCAATGTTGCCTAGCAATTTCGGATCTGTCTAACCTAACGCATATATCCGATGGGCATAATGTATCACATCGCGCAAACGGACGCAGAAGCGCTTTCGCATCGGCGCTCTCAAAGTTGAGCGCAATTGAGTGCATAACCCGCGAAGTATCCGCTAATACAGGGCTTCATCGAAGGTTTCAAACCGATAAGCGCTGCAGGGCGCGCGCCATCCCAATAACTTTATAAGTTCAAGGCTATGCTGATATAATCCTGCGGACGCGTCGGACTGCGGCCGCGCAGGCGCCGAATGCGCCGCCAATGCGCGCTTGCTAACCCGTTTCCGACGGATGCGTTTCAGATTTTGAACGATGCAGCAATGCAGCAATTGAGAGGGCATGTCGCAATGCAAGACATCAAGGGTCGAATAACCGCTATCAGAAGCCGAATCGCCGAACTTCTGGTGCGTCTTTGACCTGCCCTCGGACGATAAGGAGATAGAGGCGCTGGAAGAGCAGGCGGCATCGCCGCAGTTCTGGGATGCGCCCGAAGCGGCTCAGCGCAAGATGCAACGGCTATCCAACCTCAAAGCCAAGGTAGATGACTGGCGCACACTGGAAGAGCAGGCGGCGTCCCTTGATGATATTGCATCACTCGCTATCGAAGAGGACGACGACTCGCTTTTGGACACTATCGCTACTGAGCTTGCGGAGGCGCAGCGCGTGCTTGCCGAGCTGGAGTTTCGGCTCACGCTGTCCGGCCCCTACGATGAGCGCAACGCCATCATCGCGCTGCACGCGGGCGCCGGCGGCGTGGAATCCCAAGACTGGGCGGGAATGCTGATGCGCATGTATCTTCGCTGGGCGGAACAGCGCAACTTCAAGAGCGATGTGCTGGATGTGTCCGCAAGCGACGAGGCGGGCATAAAGAGCGCCGTCATACAGGTTTCGGGCGAGTTCGCATACGGCTACCTGCAGGCGGAGCGCGGCGTGCATCGGCTTGTGCGCCTGTCGCCCTTCGACTCCGACCACGCCCGCCACACATCGTTTGCGCTTATGGAGGCGCTGCCCGAAGTGGAAGAGGGCGTGGATGTGTCAATCAACCCCGACGACATACGCATCGATGTGTTTCGCGCCGGCGGCCACGGCGGACAGAATGTGCAGAAAAACTCCACCGCCGTCCGCATAACTCATCTGCCCACCGGCATCCGCGTCAGCTGCCAAAACGAGCGCTCACAGCGGCAGAACCGCGAAATCGCTATGCGAATACTGCTATCGCGCCTAATCGAGCGTGAAATGGCTGAGAAAGCGGCCGAGATAGCCAAACTCAAGGGCGAGCATATATCGCCCGAATGGGGCAATCAGATTCGGAGTTATGTGCTGCATCCCTACAAGATGGTCAAAGATCATCGCACCGGCTGCGAAACATCCAACGCCGATGCGGTTCTGGACGGCGATATTGACGAATTCATCAAATCCTGGCTGACCCAGAAAATCGGAAACGATGTGTAATTCATCTTAACAAGTGTTGGGCGCGCGATAACGCCCCCGAAATCTGAAAGCGCAGGTGGTTGACCGATGCGAAAGCTCCTTCTGATGCCGATCCTACTAATCGCCGTACTCGCGATGGCGTGCGGCTCCGATCCGGGCGCCGCCGCCCCCGAAACGGACGCCGCCACGGCCGCGCCCGCGGCGGCCGCCCCCACCGAACCCCCGGCGGCGGACACGCCCGAACCCACTGCCGCCGCGCCCGCGACGCAGTCTCAGACGTCGACGCAATCACGCCCGGCGCCTGCAGCGCCTACCGCCGCTATGGATAGCGACAGCGACGGCGACGAACCCACCGGCGGCGTGTTCAACCGCCTCTGGTCAGATCCGCCCACGCTCGACCCGCACACCACTTCCGACACCACCTCCGCGGGCATAGTGCAGGAAGTCTTCAGCGGGCTTGTAACGCTCAGTCCAGAACTGCAGATTGTGCCGGACATAGCGGAAGGCTGGGACATCAGCGAAGACGGCACGGTCTATACCTTCCATATCTTGGACGACGCCAAGTTTCACAACGGCTCGTATGTTACGGCGCAGGATTTCGTCTATTCGCTCAACCGCGCCGCCGATCCGGACCTCGCCTCGCCCGTGGCAAGCACATATCTCGACGACATCGTGGGCGTCAAAGAAGTTCTGGCGGGCGAAGCCGACTCGATCAGCGGCGTAACCGCCATCGATGAACGCACGCTGCAAATCACCATCGACGCCCCCAAGGCGTACTTCCTCGCCAAACTCACATACCCCACCGCTTTCGTGGTCGACCGCGAAAATGTAGAGGCGGGCGGCGCTACTTGGACGGACAACCCCAACGGCACGGGCCCGTTCGCGCTCAAAGAGTACAGGATCGGCGAGCGCATCATCTTGGAGCGCAACGACTACTTCTACCGCGAGCCCGCAAAGGTCGACCAAGTGGTGATGAACCTCGCCGGCGGGCAGAGCATGGCGATGTATGAGAACAACGAAATAGACATTGCGGGCGTGAGCCTGTTCGATCTCGACCGACTGAAGGATCCCAGCGAACCGCTGTCCGCCGAGCTTCATGTAGCGCCGCCGGGCTTCAGCGTGTCCTACATCGGCTTCAATGTGAACGAACCGCCGTTTGACGATGTGAACTTCCGCCGCGCGCTGAACTTGGCGGTGGACAAGCAGCTCATCGCCGACGAAGTGCTGTCCGGCTTGCGCGTCCCCGCATACGGCATCCTGCCGCCCGGCTTCCCCGGCTACACCGACGACATTGAAGGCTTGACATTCGACGAAGAGGCGGCGAAGCAAGCGCTGGCAGAATCCAAGTACGCCGATCCCGCCACGCGGCCGCGCATCGTGGTCAGCGTGTCCGGCACCGGCGGCGACATCGCCATCGACCTGCAGGTCATCTTGGAGATGTGGGAGCGGACGTTGGGTGTTGAGGTTGAGATACAGCAGGTTGAATGGGCAACCTATCTGCAAGACCTCAATCGGCGCAAGTTCCAAGTGTTCGTGCTTGGCTGGAACGCAGACTATCCGGATCCGCAAGACTTCCTGGACATCCTGTTCCACAGCGAAAGCGAAAACAATCACACCGCATACGCCAATCCGCAGGTGGACTCCATCTTGGAGCGGGCGCGCATAGAGACGGATCCGCAAATGCGCGTGGCGTTGTACAATTCGGCGGAGCAGCTCATCATAGACGACGCGGCGTGGGTGCCGCTCTGGTACACCGGCGAGCGCCATCTGCTGCTCAAGCCGCACATCAAAGGCTATGTGCTGTCCCCAATGACAATACCCAAACTTCGGTATGTCTATATTGACCCAAGCTAAGATATGGCATATTGTAGGCGGCAGTTCCTGTGAAAAGCCGCTTGCAAGCCGTAAGAGCGCGGCAAATGGCTGCATTGAGGAAGCCGAAATATCGCAGTGCCCCGCAAAGGCGCAGATACGGCGGCTTCCTCCAACCGCAATGCGCCGCCGCCGATAACCGATAGCCGACGACCGATAACCGAATAGACGGGAGTGTGAGATATGAGACTTGTCATAGCGGGCTGCGAATACAGCGGCACATCCACGCTGGCATTCGCCATAGACGATTGGCTTGCCGAAAACGTCGGCGCGCGCTTCCCGCTGATCCACGACCACTGGAAGATACCGCACACATCCGGGCATCCGCAGCCCGATATGTCCGAGGATGAGCGCCAACAGGTGCTTGCGCTCAGTCCCGAACTCAAAGAGATGACGCAGCGCCATAGCCTCTATTACCACATTCAGCCCAATTCGTGGCTCGGCCCCGATTGGCTCGCCATCGGCTTGCACATAGACGAGGCGGTCTATAGCCCGATGTACTACGATTACGGCGGCGACGGAATGCCCCACGACCGCAAAGTGGTGGCGCGGCAGGTGGAAGACAGCATACTGCGGTTTGCGCCGGACATAGCGCTTGTCCATCTGAAGGCGTCGGCGGATGCGATAGCGCAGCGCATGCAGGCGAACCCGCACGCCCATAGCCAATTGCGCGCCGAAGACATCCCCGAAATGCTGCGCCGCTACGATGAAGCGTGCGCCGCCTCCGCGATACGCCATAAGATTGCGCTGGACACAACCGACCGCTCTGCGCAAGAGACGATGGCGGAGTTCGCGCGCAAGATAGAGCCGCACCTCTCCGACACCGATAGGTCGCGCATCCTGGTGCATCGAAGCTGGCAGTGAACCGCGTCGGACTGACCGCCGCGCCGACTAATTGCCCCTGAGGTCTGAGGTCGCTATGTGGGTGTTCATAGCCCGCCGCTTGCTCTGGCTGCCCGTGCTGCTGTTCGCAACCAGCATTGTTACCTTCACGCTGGTGCGCTTCGGCCCGGGCGATCCCGCCGAGATAATACTCGGCTCGCGCTACGATGAGCAGGCGGCAGAGAACATACGCCGCCAACTTGGGTTGGACAGACCCTTCGGCGTGCAGTACGCAACCTATATGTGGGGCGTGATGCGCGGCGATTTCGGCGAAAGCTACCGCTATCGCGGCCGTCCGGTGTCTGAGCTTCTCTTCCCCAAGATGTGGGTATCGTTCCAAGTCAACGCCGCCGCGATGATAGTCAGCCTCGCCATCGGGCTGCCGCTTGGCTTCTACATCGCGCATAAGCAAGGCAGTTGGCAAGACCCCGTCGCGGTTACCATAGCGCTGATACTGATGTCCATCCCCGTGATGATAAGCATACCGGTCGCGCTGTGGGGCTTGTGCCTCAAGCTGCAGTGGGTGCCCTGTTCGGGATGGGGCGGCTTCTGGGACTTGCGCATCATCGTGCCGGCGCTGACGCTGGGCATTCCCGGCGTGGCCGGCTTGGCGCGCTTTATGCGGGCAAGCACCCTGGACGTGCTTGGGCAGGATTTCATTCGCACCGCAAAAGCCAAAGGGTTAACTCAGTTCGCCGTCGATTCCCGCCATGTGCTGAAGAACGCTATGATACCCATCGTAACGCTGCTTTCATTCGCGCTGGCGGGAATGTTCGTCACCAGCTTCATCGTGGAGTTCATACTGGGCATTCCGGGCGTGGGACACTTCACGATAGACTCCGTGTTCAACCGCGACTATCCCATCATAATGGCTATGGGCATTCTAGGATCCGCCGCATTCGTCATAGCCAATCTGCTTGCGGACATAGCCTACGCCTTCATAGATCCGCGAATACACTATCAGTAGAAACCGCTGCGCAAAGGCTTGAGCGATGGCGCTGACCGAAATCACGGAAGTTATAGAGCGGCAGGAAAAGAGCAAGGGACACCTGCGGCGCGCAATGGAGCGGCTTGTTCGCAAAAAGATAGCCGTCGCCTGCATGATAGCGCTGCTGGTGGTATATTGCGCCGGCATATTCGCGCCGCTGATTGCGCCCTATGACTACACCGAGCCGCACTACACCGCAATTCGCAAGCCGCCCAGCCTGCAGCACTGGGCGGGAACCGATCTTGCCGGCCGCGATGTGTTCACGCGCGTGCTGTGGGGCATACAGAACACCGTCATAATAACCGTGGTGTCTATGGCTACCGGCGGACTGCTCATCGGCATCACGATGGGGCTTATCGCCGGCTACTTCAGCAGCAAAGTGGATTCGCTGATTATGCGAACCGGCGAACTATTCGCATCGTTCCCGGACATCTTATTGGTGATAATCCTTGCGTACGCCCTCAGGCCGCGCATCATAGACTGGGCGCGCTGGGTGGAGGACAACACCGCAATCGACGGCATCGTGCGCTCCGGCGTTGTGGACTACTTCGTGGTGTCCATTGCGCTGGTGGCATTCGGTTGGGTTGGGATGGCGCGCCTTGTCAGGGGACAGGTATTGTATCTCAAGCAGACGCCCTACATCGAAGCCGCCAGGGCGGCCGGCGCCGGCACGCCGCGCATCCTGTTCGTGCATCTGCTGCCCAACGCCATAAGCCCCATAGTGGTAAGCGTATCAATGGGAATGGGCGCGCTAATCGGCACCGAAATCATCTTGAGCTGGCTGGGGTTGGGCATACAGCCGCCGCGCCCAAGCCTAGGCGCAATGCTGCTGCAGGCGGGCAGTCTCAGCGCGCTGCGCGAAGTGCCTTGGCTGCTGATAGCGCCCGGCAGCGTGGCGTGGGCGCTTGTGCTGGCCTGGAACCTGCTCGGCGATTCCCTGAACGACGTGCTTAACCCGCACACCCGTTAGAGCGCGGGCAACGGCGCGCATTGCCCGTCGATTAGCGGCGCGCAATCCCGCTGCGTTAGCGCCGCCGCCCGCAACCTATAACCCAAAGCCCGACCGCCTATAACTTATGACCTACACCCTGCGTCGCATAGCGGCGGCGATTGCGCCCTACTTCATAGTATTCTCCGCCAGCGCTTGCGGCTTGATAATCGAGATAGTCGCGTCCCGCATACTTGCGCCCACCATAGGCGTATCGCTATTCACTTGGACGAGCATCATCGGCGTTGTGCTTGCCGGCATCAGCGTCGGCAACTACATCGGCGGCGTAATCGCAGACCGGTTTCCGTCGCCCACCACGTTGGGCATCATACTGATGGCGGCGGGCTTGACCAGCATCAGCGTGCTGCCCCTGGTGGACGTCGTGTCCAACCTATACGATGCGCTGCCAATCGTGCCGCGCATCGTGCTGATAACATCCACGCTATTCCTGCTGCCCAGCGTCATACTTGGAATGGTAACGCCCGTAGTCATCAAGCTTCGGCTGCGCGATCTGTCGCAGACGGGCAATGTTGTGGGCAAGATATACGCCGTATCCACCGCCGGCAGCATATTCGGCGTCTTCATCACCGGCTTTGTGCTTATCCAATGGATAGGCACGCGCCCCATACTGCTGGGCGTCGCGGTGTTTCTGGCGCTAATGGCGATATGCTGCGGCGGGCTATGGCGGCTGCGCATTCGCGGCGCGGCGCTGCTGGTGGCATTCGGCGGCGTTGCGGCGCTGGGCGTTGGCGGCGGCTATCTGCAATCCGAATGCCAGCGCGAGAGCAACTACTTCTGCATCAAAATCAGAGAGCGCGAGATACAGGGCAGAACCGTGCGCACGCTCACGCTCGACCAACTTGTGCATAGTTATGTTGACTTGGATGACCCTAGCTTCTTGGTGTATTCCTACGAAAAGATACTCGCGGACATATCCGTAAGCGTGGCGCATCGCAACCCGCGCCTCAATGTGTTGTTCATCGGCGGGGGCGGCTACACACTGCCGCGTTTCCTGGAAAGCGCCTACCCGCAGAGCCGCCTAGAGGTCATCGAGATCGACCCTGAGGTTACGCGGGCGGCGCACGAATACCTTGCGCTGCCGCTCGACACAAGCATAATCACGCACAACGAAGACGCCCGAATGACGATACCGCGCCTGCAGCCGGCGTCCTACGATATGGTGGTTGGCGACGCCTTTAACGATGTGTCCGTGCCGTATCATCTGACCACGCTGGAGTTCAACGAACAGGTCAAGCGCCTGCTAACCGATGATGGCGTGTATGCCGTCAATGTGGTGGATAAGCTCAACAGCGGCGGCTTTCTGCGCGCTTTCGTGAACACGCTGCGGGCGACCTTCCCCTATGTCTATGTGCTGCGCGACGAGTGGTTGTGGGACGATGACGAGCGCTACACTTTCGTGGTGGCGGGCGCGCTACGGCCGCTTTCGTCCGCCGACGTGCATTTCGCGAGCCACGCCGCCGGGCGCGGCAACCCTGAGGCGCTGTTCATGCCCGCCGATAAGACGGACGAATGGCTTAGCCGCAAGCCGAATGCGCTGCTTACCGACGACTTTGTGCCGGTCGACAACCTGCTGCTGCCCGTTTATTTGGACAGCCGTTAGCCGCGCTTGCCGCTCAAAGGTCGGCCAGCGCGCGGCAGAACGAATCGCTCCAGTTCTGCGATGAGTGCTTTTGAACTACCGCCATAAGGCTATTGTGCCGCCGCCGCCGCTCGCCGATAGGCATTCGCAGCGCCCGATAGGTTGCCTCCGCGGCGCCGTCGATGTCATACGGGTTCACGATAACCGCATCCCGCATAGCGCTCGCCGCCCCGGTGAAGCGCGACAGCACAAGCGCGCCCGGCGACCGCGCGTCCTGCGCCGCCACGAACTCTTTGGCTACCAAATTCATCCCGTCCCGCAGCGGCGTTACCAGGCACACATCGGCATCGTGATAGAAGCCCGCTAGCTCGCTCTGAGGGTATGAGCGGTACAGGTAGCGGATCGGCACCCAGCCCGCTTGCGAAAACTGCCCGTTTATCTGCCCCACAAGCCGTTCCACTTGCTCTTTCTCTTGGATGTACTCCGGCACGCGCGTGCGGGACGGCGAGGAAATCTGAACATATGTGATATTGCCGCCGAGGCTGGGGTGTCTTTCCAGCATGCGCCCGAATATGCGCAACCTGTGGGGGATGCCCTTGGTGTAGTCAAGCCTATCCACGCCCAGCACAAGCCTTTGATTGGGATTAGCCGCAAGCGAAAGTTCGTCTGCGAGGCTTGGCGTGCGCCGCTCTTCATGCTGCTTGAACATATCGGGGTCTATGCCTATGGGATACACGCCCAGTTTTGCCGTATGCCCGTCGCGCGAATAGCAGTCCGGCGGCATATCGCCGTCGCCTGCCTTCGCCTGATAATCGTCCGGGCTTGCCGTCGAAGCGTCGACCGTCGCTTGCCCGCCCAACTCATAGTCCATAGAGTCCACAAGATTGCGTAGATAGCGCCCGTCGTGAACCCCCACAAGGTCGTAGCGCAGCAGCGCCTCCAGCGTATCGCGCGCCCACGGCAGTATGCCGAAAATGTCCGCCGACGGGAACGGCACATGCAGAAAGAAGCCCACTTTGCCCCGCCAACCCAGTTGGCGCAGTTCGTAGCCCACATGGAACAGGTGAAAGTCTTGTACCCATACAAGATCGTTCGGCTCCAGCATCGGCAGCAGCGCATCGGCGAAGCGCTGATTGATGCGGCGGTATGCGCGGTATGTGTCCCGCCGAACCACCACGCGCGCGGGGAAGCTGTGCAGCAGCGGCCAGAGCGTCCGATTGGCGTAACCCGAATAGTAGAGGCTTACTTCGTCTTCGGACAACTCCATCGTGGCGAGCTTTATCGCGCCGAAATCGCTTACACTCGGAGCGGCGCTCGGCCGTCGGCGCGTGCTTCTGCCGCTCCAGCCGAACCATAGCCCGCCGCGCTGATTCATTGCGGCGCGCACCGCCGTTACAAGCCCGCCCGCGGTCGCCTCGCCCTTGCCCACGCTGTAAAAGTCCGAGACGGGCGGCACGCGATTTGAGACTACGATAAGCCGCTGCGTCCGATTTTCGACCATCCGCACACCTCAATTCCGGGGACGGCGGCAGTTCCCGTTGCTCGAAATCTCAAAACGAAAGGGACTAACGCCGCCGCGTCAGCCCCTTCATTCGCTTATGCCGTGTCAGCGCCGCCGCGCGCATCGCGGGACTATAGCGGTTCGCGCTTGAAGACAACGCGGTCAAGCGCGATCTTGCCGCCGCCGATTACTCCGATGACGCCCGCGATGATGAACCAGAGTATCGTTACTTCGCCGCCGTGCGCCACGAATGCGTTGCCGCCGTCGGGCGGGTTGGGGTACAGGTGCGGCCAGGGCCAGACCGGGCTTAGCGCGGCGTGTACGCCGAAGTACGCGATAATCATCGTTACCGCAACTGCGCCCGCGCCCAATCGGGTCAGAAAGCCGAACCCGATTAGCAGCGCCGCTATGAGCTCCACCCATCCCGCAAGGTCGACCAGCGCGCCAAGCCCGTTGGGGTTCGCTCCCGACGGAAAGCCCCACAGCAGAAACGCCTTCTGCAAACCGTGCAGCAATACCAGTATGGCGAATATGACGCGGAACAGCGCCCAGAACCAGTCCTTGTAGGGCAGCAGAAATCGCCCGAATATGCCGGAGTCGCTACTCTGTTCTTGCAATTCGTCCCTCCATTGCGCGCATCTTGCGATGTGCGCCGCATCGTCGGGCAACGCGCTCCGCATCGCGTTAAGAGTATGCCACTCTCATATAAGCGTGTCAAACCCGCGCGGTTGCCAGGCCGTCAACGCTTTTCGTCAGCGCTAGCCGCCCAAATTGTCTAAGTAAGACAGCTTGGCGTTTCTACAATCCGTCAATTCCTGATAAAATGGCAGAATGCAAGGCTATGTCGACCACCACAACGCCGAACAATCGGCGGACGCATACGGCAACGCCGACGCCGGTTCCGGGCAATCCGTCCCCGACGGACAGGCCGACCTGCGCGCGCGGACGCAAGAGATACTTGAGTTTCACCTGATTCGCGAGCGGGTGGCGGAGCGCGCTTTGTTCTTCCCCGCGCGCCAACTTGCGCTGCAGCTGACGCCCGCGTGGGACGCCCGCGAAGTGGCTGAGCTGCAGCAAGAGACCGCCGAGGGACGCGCCGTAATGGACAACGGCGGCGATGTTGATATGTACAGCGAAGCCGACATCGACGAGTCTGTGGCGCGCGCATCGCTCGGCGGCATCCTCACCGGCATGGAACTCCTGGCAATCGCGGCGGCGCTGGATGTGCATCACCGCGCCCGAAGCGGCATACTGAGCGTGCGCCAACACGCCCCGCTGCTCGCCGACGTCGCCGAGGGCATACCGGATCTGCGCGAATTGGCGCGCCAAATACGAGCGCGCATCGGCAGCCGCGGCGAAGTGCGCGACGACGCCACGCACACCTTGCGCGCGCTCCGCAGCCAGATACGGCAGGCGTATCAGCGCGTTACCGCCTCGCTGAATACGCTCATCCAATCATCGCAAGCCGACAACGCCCTTCAAGACAATGTCATATCCATTCGCAACGATAGGCTTGTTGTGCAGGTGAAGGCGGAGATGCGAAGCCGCATTCCCGGCATCGTGCATGACGCGTCCAACACCGGCGCAACTCTGTTCATCGAGCCGTTCAGCACGGTCGAGATGGGCAACACTTGGCGCGAGCTTGCGCTTGCCGAAGAGCGCGAAATTAGGCAGGTGTTGCGCGATATATCCACGCTGGTGGGCGATCTGGCATACGATATTCGGCGCGCAAACGATCTGACGGCGCGGCTGGATCTGATTATGGCGCGCGCGCGCTATAGCTACGCAGTTCGCGGCGTTCCAACCGTAGCGCCCCGCAGCGCAGAAGACGTCGTCGCAGATATGTGCGTGCGCCTCATCAACGCGCGCCATCCGCTGCTTGGAAGAGACGCCGTGCCGGTCAATGTGAGTGTGGGGACTGGATGGTCTGTGTTGGTAGTTACCGGACCCAACACCGGCGGCAAAACGGTTGCGATGAAGACGGTGGGCTTGCTTGCGCTAATGTACCAAGCAGGCTTGCAGATCCCCGCCGACGAAGGCAGCGCGCTGCCCGTGTTCGACGGCGTCTATGCCGATGTGGGCGATCAGCAGAGCATCGAGCAGTCCGTCTCCACTTTCAGTTCGCATATACGCAATGTCATACGGATTTTGGCGGCGGCAACGCCCAATTCGCTTGTGCTGCTTGACGAACTTGGCACAAGCACCGACGCCGAAGAGGGTTCGGCGCTGGCAAAGGCAATCCTGGATCATCTGGCGGGCGGCGGCGTGTCGACGATAGCCACCACGCACCACCGCAGCGTCGCCGCATTCGCCGAAACTTCGCCCGGAATGATGAACGCCAGCGTCCAACTCGACCCCAATTCGCTTGCGCCCACCTACCACCTGACGCTTGGCATACCCGGACGAAGCTACGCTATGGCAATCGCCGCCAGCCTAGGCTTGCCGCAAGCCATTATGCGAAACGCCGAATCGCTGATGGAGCCGCAGCATCTGCGCTTCGAAGACTGGTTGACCGAGCTGCAGCGCGAGCGCAGCCAACTCCAAGCCACGCTTATAGACGCAGAGCGGACGCGCGCCGACGCAGAGGCGCAGCGCCGCAAACTCGACGAGCAGATCGACTATCTCATAGTGAATCGAGAAGACATTCTGAGCAGCGTGAGGCGTCAGGCGCTGGCGCAATACGATGAGGCGCAGCGGCGGCTCAAGCGCGCGGAAGCGGCGCTGTCTTGGAGCGCCGGGGTAGGCGCGCCCACAACCGCGACGAAGGCGGACATAGCGCGCATTCGCCGCGAAATCAGCGAACAGCGCGCAGAGGCCGCGGCCACCGCAAACGCATCATCGACCGCCGCGCTCCACACGCCGCCGCGCGCGCTTGCCGTAGGCGATAGCGCCTATGTGCGCGGCTTGAACCTGAGCGGCACGATAGTATCGCTGCCCCAAGACGGCGGCGACGCAGAAGTGGGCATCGGCAGCATACGCATTCAAGTTCAGCAGTCCCGCCTATCGCTCATAGAAAGCAGGGAAAGCCGGCCGGATCAGCCTGAAGCGAAAGTCAGCATCGAAATCGGCCCAATGCTGGATTCTGGCGAGTTGGACATTCGCGGAATGCGCGCTGAAGAATCGGTGGCGCAGCTGGAGCAGTTCTTGGACAAGGCGGTGCGCGACGGCTTCAGTTCGGTGCGGATTATTCACGGCAAGGGCAAGGGCGTGCTGCGAAACGCGGTGCGCGAGCATCTGAACCGCCATCCGCTTGCGCGATCATTCGAGGCGGAAGCGCGTGAGCGCGGCGGCGACGGCGCAACCCTTGTGCAGCTGGCGTAGCGCCGCCGTGATGAGCGCAGCGCTGCCATCCGCCCTTGCGATTGCCGCAATCGTGTTAGCGATAACGGCGGGTTGCGCTGCGCCCAATACGCCCGCCGCGCCGCCAACGCCGTCGCCTACCGCATCAGTTTTGCCGCCGAGTATCGCAGTTGCGCCGTCGCCTACTGCTATTGCCGCCACTGCATCCGTCCCCAAGCCTACTACTAGCCCCAAGCCGACGCCCGCATCTGCGCCGCCTATCGTGATTGCGCCGTCGCCTACTGCCGTCGCCACCGCCACGTCCATCCCCAAGCCTACTACGCCCAAACCACCGCCCACATCTACGCCTACACCGATCCCCACGCGCATATCAACGCCCACGCCAGCGCCAACAACAACGCCTACCCCCACGCCCACCGCTGCGCCGTCGATCACAAGCCCCGCAGTTATCATCGGCGGCGTGGCGTTTGGCGCAGAAGTGGCGGACACGCCCGAACTGCGCGGCAAGGGCTTGGGCGAGCGCGATAGCCTATCCCCCCAAAGCGGTATGCTGTTCGTGTTCCCGGACGGACACACCACTTCCTTTTGGATGAAGGGCATGCGCTTCCCGCTCGACTTCGTTTGGATAGGCGCTGACTGCCGCGTTGCGGACATCACGGAACGGGTTGCCAACGCCGAACCCGGCGCATCGGACAGCGCGCTGCCTATTTTTAATTCGGCGGCGCCGGCGGCGTACACATTCGAGATAAACGCCGGCGAAATTCAGCGCTTCAGCATTCGGATAGGCGACGCGGTGCGCTTTCGCGGCATACACTCGGAGTTCGCCAAATGCTGATATGCCGACATTCAAGGGGGCAAGCGCATTGAGCGCCATCAAAGCCGAACCGCTAGAACCGATAAGAGCGGTGTTCATGGGGACGCCGAGGTTCGCCGTGCCCGCGCTCACGGCGTTGACGGACGTCGGCTGCGACATCGTGGGCGTCTATACGCAGCCCGACCGCCGCTCAGGGCGCGGCCGACGGCATGCGGCGTCGCCGGTGAAGCAGGCGGCGTTGGAGCGCGGCCTGCCTGTGTTTCAGCCGACGTCGATTCGCAGAGACGCAGCGGCGCGCGCTCAGATCGCAGCGCTAGAACCGCATCTCATCGTGGTTGCGGCGTATGGGCTGTTCCTGCCGCCCGAAACCCTAAGATTGCCGCCGCTCGGCGCGCTGAACATACACCCATCGCTGCTGCCGCGCTACCGGGGCCCGTCCCCCGTTGCGGCGGCGATACTAGCGGACGACGCAGCAACCGGCGTGACCGTCATCCAACTCGACGAAGGTATGGATTCGGGCCCAATCTTAGCGCAAGCCGAAACGCCCATAGGCGCAGCAGAGACGGCGGATGCGCTGACGGCGCGGCTGTTCGATATGGGCGCTGCGCTGCTGGCGGACATCCTGCCCAAGTGGCGCAGCGGCGATATTGCGCCCGCGCCGCAAGACGAATGCAAGGCAACTATCACGCGGCTGCTTTCGCGTGAAGACGGCGCAATAGACTGGCGTATGACGGCGGCGCAAATCGCGCGGCAGACGCGCGCGTATCACCCGTGGCCCGGCAGTTTCACGCATTGGCGCGGCCGGCTGCTCAAGGTATTGGAATGCAGCCCGATGCCGTCCGATGCCGATAGCCCGCCCGGCCGCGTGATTGCGCTGCCCGACGGCATAGGCGTTGTAACGGGCGAAGGCGTTCTGGCGCTGCGGCGGCTGCAGCTTGAGGGACGGCAAGCGGTCGGCGCATCGGAATTCGTGATAGGCTACGGCGATTTCATAGGCTCGACGCTTGGCAATCCGTAGTTCGGCGGCATTCGGTTGGCAGCGCTTCAAGATAGTTCGGCGCGCGGCGCGCTTGCTGGTATAATCGCTGTCAAGTTCAGGCAAGGCATAAATGCAGGGGGGACGATATGGACAAGGCGTTGGCGGGCGTCAAGATACTGGATATGAGCAGGGTGCAGGCGGGACCGTCATGCGCTCAACTGCTGGGCTTTCTAGGGGCGGATGTAATCAAACTTGAAGACACCGTCGGGGGCGATAATACGCGCTGGGAGCAGGCGCACATTGACGGCGTGGACAGCGTGTATTACACGATATTCAACAACAACAAGCGCGCGCTCACGCTTAACCTCAAGACAGAGCGCGGCGTGCAGCTCTTCAATCGGCTTGCGCTGTGGGCGGATGTGGTGTTGGAGAACTTCTCCAAGGGCGTGATGGAACGGCTGGGCATCGGATATGAGCGGCTGCGCGAGCTGAACCCGCGCCTCATTCACGCAAGCATCAAGGGTTTTGGCGAATACGGCCCGTGGAGCGAATACCGAAGCTTTGAGCTTGCGGCGCAGGCGACGGGCGGCGCTAT
Organism: Dehalococcoidia bacterium; assembly: GCA_965203895.1. Lineage (GTDB taxonomy): Bacteria > Chloroflexota > Dehalococcoidia > Lucifugimonadales > JADFKI01 > Bin90. The sequence goes on from CBDBDI010000003.1 coordinate 2,733,894, forward strand.
GGCGTCCAACGGCTACCCCGATAGGCCGCCCATACCCTCGCCCATCGGCGCCGGCGATTCCGGCACGGGCTTGCATATGGCGATAGGCATTCTGGCGGCGCTGCGCCACCGCGACGCAAGCGGCGAAGGGCAGCACATAGAAGTGTCCATGCAGGACGGCATCCTGAACCTGATGCGCTACCGCCTGATACGCAGCCTGTCCACCGACGACCCCAACGTGCGCCCCGGCTATCGTCCGGGCGGCGGCGTGCCGTATGTATTCCCATGCAGTCCCGGCGGCTCCGACGACTATGTGATGATACATATGGCGGGCGCGCTGTGGGAAACCGTGCTTGCGGTGGTTGGGCGCGCCGACCTGATTGGCGATGAGCGCTACTCCACGCACGAAGCGCGCGCCCAATGCGCCGACGATGTGCTGGCAATCGTGAGCGAATGGACTAGCAAGCGCGGCAAATACGAAGCGATGGAGGCGCTGGCGGAGGCGGGCGTCTGGTGCGGCGCGGTCATCAGCCCCGAAGAGGCGCTGTCCAACGAACACCTGATAGCGCGCGAAATGGTGGTCAATGTAGATGACCCTGCGCGCGGCGCCTATCGGATGATTGGCTGCCCGGTGAAGCTGGAGAAATCCCCGGTTGAGATTAAGCCCGCTCCCCTGTACGGCGAACACACCGACGACATCCTCACATCGCTGCTGGAAGTGCCGCCCGACGAACTGCCCGAACTCCGCCGGCAAGGGGTTATCGTCTAGCGGCTGAAAGTGCCGCGTCCAAGAACGCCAACGCCGTCGCCGCCTTGGAGCATCCCGCTAACAAGCCAATCAGCATACCAACCATTGAAGGGGCAATGAGTGTTGCAATCGGTTGCACGTCTGACTATGATTGCATTATGAGCAAAGGCCAGAAAAGTGGATAATGGATGATGTGTCCGCTCTAAAGCTGGGCAAACATCCTGCCCCGCATCAATGACGCGCCCACGGATAACCATATGCGACTTATTCCCAACCACATCGTCAAAGCCATCCCCGCCGTCGCCCTAATCGCGCTGGCGTCCGTCATAGCGCTATCATTTCTGCTAACGGCGGACAGCGCCAACGCCTTCAACACGGCTTCCCTCAACAACGCCCCGCCGCAGCCTAATCCGCAACTCACCGCGCAATGCTCCAACGGCATCGCCGTGTTTGACCCTGCGAACAACCCCGGCCTAGTCGCGGATTGCGCCATACTGCTTGCCGCAAGAGATGCAATCATAGGCGACAGCGGGAACGCCGACGCATTGGACTGGTCGGCGGATATTGGCATTCATCGCTGGCTTGGCGTGAGAATAGGTAGATTGGATGTCAACTCGCCATATCGTGTGACTGAGTTAGGACTTTGGCGCGACGAAGAAAGACTGACAGGCACGATCCCTTCTGAGCTAGGCAACCTCTCCAGCCTCAGAATTTTGTCTATTCTTGAAACCAGCCTGACGGGTGTCATACCGCCGGAGCTCGGAAATCTTGCCAACTTAGAAACATTGGCTATCGAAGACAACCGACTGACGGGCATAATCCCTCCTGAGTTGAGCAATCTCGCCAACCTCGAAGAATTGCGAATTCAAGAAATCCAATTGACCGGCGCTATACCGCCGGAGCTCGGCAATCTTGCCAAATTAGAAACATTGGACATCAATGCTGAGCTAACAGGCTCAATTCCGCCTGGATTGGGAATCCTCGCCAACTTAGAGGTATTGTCCCTTAGTTATAACCAATTGACTGGCACAATACCGCCAGAGCTGGGCAACCTTGCCAAATTAGAAAGATTATATCTTCAGGGTAACCAACTGACTGGCATAATCCCACCGGAGTTGGGCAACCTTGTCAATCTAAGGAGATTGGAACTTGGAGAAAATCAGCTCACGGGATGTATTCCCGATTCCCTGCGAGATCTTTTTGACTACGCAGATTTAGCCGATCTAGGCTTGCCTTTCTGCGATGCGGCGCCCGTCCCGCCGACGCCGCCCACCGCCACGCCTACATCCGTGTCCGGCGCAACCGCATCGCCCACATCTCAGCCCACGCACACGCCTAGCCCGACGGCGACATCCGAGTCCGGCGGCGATGCTGACATCCCTAACAGGTTGAGCGCGCTTGAAACGTTGGTAGAGGCGTTGAAGGCGATGATAGCCGCGTTGGATGGCAGAATGGCGGCGCTGGAAGCATCGTCCTCTGCATCAACGCCAACCGCTACTCGAACCGCCACGTCTACATCAGTTGCGAATGTGGCCGCCCCCACGCCTACCGCCACATTCGTCGCCGGGATCGCGCCCACCGCCACGCCAACCCCCGACGCCTGCATCCGGCGTATCGCCGGCATCGGCTGGATAACCGGCTCATGGTCCAGCGCCTGCACTTCAGAGAGAAAGCCGAGCGACGCAAACGCCCCCGCGGGAACCCGCTACGCGCGCTTCTACACATTCACGCTTGACGCCCCCGCCAATGTAACCGTTACCCTCACATCCCAAGCGGTCAACAACACATACCTATACCTGCTGTCAGACATCGGCAGAAACGGCGTTGCGCTGCACGAAAACGACGACATCGACGCCGAAAGCGGCAACTACGGCTCCCGCATAGCCGCGCGGCTGCCCGCCGGAAGCTACACCATCGAGGCAACTGCCTACAACCTAAAGACCGCTGGAAACTTCACCCTCACCGTGGATATGGCGGCAGCCCCCTAATCGTCCCCCTAAACATGAAACGTCGACGTCAAGTCAACGAAACGAACAACGCCGCGGCCCGCATACATCACGCGCCGCGGCAAGCTTATCCGCCGCTCATCTATCAGAACGCCGCCAAGAGACTATCGTCAATTTTGCGCAAAAGGGTTATGATTAGATAGTTAGGTAGCCTAGGTTCACGACGGCTTTCTTTTTGGATTGCGCTTAATCCATTCGGAGATGCTATGAACTTAGCTGCGGAATTTGCAATACAACCGAACTTGTTTGAAAGGCGGATGGCTATGGCGGCGTTGGACGGGATGCGGATTGCGATACTTGAGGCGCGGATGAGCGGCGCGCTCGCAAGCCTTATCGCCAAGCGCGGCGGCGATGCGCTGTGCGTTCCCGCCGTGCGCGAGGCGGACATTGATTGCGCCGCCGATGTGCGCCGCCTGATAGACAGGCTTGAGGCGGGCGCTGTGGATGTGGTGGTGTTCCAAACGGGCGTGGGCGCAAGAGCGCTGTTCAGAGAGGCCGATAAGCTCGGCAGGTTGGATGCGCTGCTGGCGTGTCTGCGCGGGATAACGACGGTGTGCCGCGGACCAAAGCCGACGGCGGCGCTGAAGCAGGCGGGCGTGCAGATTTCGGTGAGCGTCGCCGCGCCCTATACCACCGATGAGTTGGTGCAGGCGCTGATAGCCGCGCCGATTGCGGGCAAGCGCGTTACGGCGCTGCAGTACGGCGAGCGCAACGCCGCGCTGATAGATGCGCTGCGGCAGAACGGCGCGTTGACGGTTGACGATCTATGCCTGTACGAATGGATGCTGCCGGACGATACGGACGGGCTGAAGGCGCTTGTGGGCGAGCTCCTGCGCGGCGGCGTGGACGCCATAGCCTTCACAAGCCAGGTTCAGATACGCCATCTATACCGCATAGCGGCGGACATCGGCGTATCGCAGCAGGCGCTATCCGAGGCGCTGAACGGGCAGACCATCGTCGCGGTAGTGGGCCCGACCTGCGCGGCGGCGCTGGCGGCGGTGGGCGTAACGCCGAACAGCGAGCCGGCGTATCCCAAGATGGGACATATGGTCAATGCGCTGGCGGACTATGTGGGCGAGCGGCGGCTGGCGGTTGGGGGATAGGGCAGAGGTTCAATGCTGGGGTGAAAGTGGACAGGATAAGGACAACAGCGAAAATAAGGTTGCTCAATGCTTCACAACAATAACAATCGCTCTTTCATTGCGGCGGCAAGCTGCCGTATCAATAGCGGCGGCACGGCGTTTCCGATCTGCCCCGCTTGCTGAACGAAGCTTCCCACGAACTCGTAATCGTCCGAAAAGCCTTGAATTCGAGCCGCCTCGCGTATGGTTAGCGTTCTCAAATCTACCGGATGCCCCCAACGGCCGGAGCCGGGATGAAACACCCAGCGCGTGATAGTTGGAGCCACCCCGTCTTTCGTCAGCCGCCCGTATGCCCCGCTGTACCCGCCCTTCACCCTGAGATTTTCGGGCAGATCTTTGATGCCCTGCCCCGGCTGCAAAGCGGCAAGCCGCGCGTATTGCAATGGGCGCAGTTCTCTCGCGACATGATTTCGCACCTGGCCGCTTGGGTTTCGGCGCGCCTTCTGATAATCCGAAAACGGATCGCATGCGTATTCGCAAATCTCGTCGCCCTGCCCATGCTGCAGGCTTGGCAAATCGCCAATCGCGTCCCAAACGCTTACAAAGTTGTTAGTCTCAAAACCCAACTGCTGCTTGGGCTTGTCAAAGTGCGTAGGCGTTGGAACGGTTGGCGCGGATGAGCCGCGAAAAGCCAAAAAGAACGCTCTGCGCCTCTTTTGCGGTACGCCATACTCTGCGGCGTTAAGAACCGCCGATGTTACCGCATATCCCGCTTTGTTAAGCCGTTCATTGATTTCGTCGCTGAAGCGTTTTGAAAATCCGTTTCGGAATTCGGCGACATTCTCCATAAGGATCGCTTTCGGCTTCATACGCTCGCAGTAGTCGAGGAACCTTTTAACCAAAAGGTTGTTTGGATCGTCTGCGAAGCGCAGTTTGCGCGGCACATTCTTTGAGAAGCCTTGACACGGCGGCCCGCCCGCCAGCATGTCCAACTCGCCCGGCTCGATGCCGAGGGCGGTCATAAGCTCCGTCGGCGTGAAATGAACCAAATCCGCATTCAACCCAACCGCGTTGGGGAAGTTGCGTCGGAACGTGGCTATGTGCTTGCGTTCAATGTCAACTCCCGCAGCCACATTGAAACCTGCGCTTCTCAGCCCCGCGGCAATGCCGCCGCAGCCGCAGAAAAGGTCAATCGCATTCAGCGTGTTCGATTTCCCTGTCATCAGAGCTGCCCCGCAATAACTTGCGCGCCTGCCGATAGAGCGCTTTCACGCATAACGCGCGCTATCCTACCTGAACGCCTCCGCATTATCCTGCGCCTGAAAGCCCAGAACCCGCCACGCGCGCGGCGTATCGTAGATCTTCCAGGTGTTCGCCGACGCGCCGTAGAATATGTCGAAGCCGATGTCTTCGGCGTCTATGCAGCGCTCCACCATCGCCGCTATGTCGCGGTGGCTGAACCAGCTCACGAAGCTGCGCGCGTCATCGCCGGGGCGGTCTTGCGGACTTGTGGTGCCGAACCGAATGCAGATTGCGGATATGCCGTGATCTTCGTAGAAGTAGCGCCCCAGCGCCTCGCCGAATATCTTGCTGACAGCGTAGGGGCCGTCGGGTCTATCCGGCATATCGTGCGTGATGAGCGGCGTTGCGGCGGGATCGAGTCCCGCGTAGTCGCCGGCGGCTATGGCGGAATACGGATATTCGCGCTCATACATCCCGCTGACGTGCATTGAGCTGAAGAAGATGATGCGGGACGCCCCGCCTCTGCGCGCCGCCTCAAACACATTGGCGGTCGCTATCACATTGTCCGGCATAAGCAAGTCCCAGCCGATGTCGGGCGTGTGGCGCGGCTCCGCGGCAAGATGCACCACGACGTCCTTACCGGCGAATGCAGGCGCAATGGCGTCAAGGTCGGTGAGGTCGGCGGCGAGCGAGTCGAGGCCGGGCAGCGCCACGCGATCCACGCCGCTGAAATCGTACTTGCCGCCTAGATGGTCGCGCAGCACTTTGCCTATCCTGCCGCCAAAGCCGGTTACGATGACCTTTTTCTTGTCGGACATTGCAGTTCCCCCTACGGATGCTTGCCTATGCCTGCTTTCAATTCCAAGCCGCCCAATGATAATATGAGAGCCGCCCCATAGTCTAGCGGGCGGGGTTAATCGTTGGAGGCGCTTATGACGCAGGTTGACGGCGCGCGCCCTACAATCCTAGAGCGGCTTGCGCGCGGCGATACGCTGATTTCGGACGGCGCGACGGGGACTTATCTCCAACAGAATGGGCTGGAGCCGGGCGGCTGCCCTGAGGAATTCAACGCAACCCATCCAGACGTCGTGCGCGGGATGGCGCGCGAGTATTTCGCGTCGGGTGCCGATATGGTTCTGACCAACTCTTTCGGCGGCAGCCGCTTTATGCTGGGCAAGTACGGCTTTGAGCGCCGCGCCGAAGAGTTCAACCGCCTTGCGGCAGAGCATGCGCGCAGTCAAGCGCCGCCGGGCGGTTTCGTGGTGGGTTCGGTTGGTCCTACTGGCGAATTCCTGGAACCGCTGGGCGAACTATCGGAAGCAGAGATGCTGGACGCCTTCGACGAACAGATAACGGCGCTAGTGAGCGGCGGCGTGGATGCGGTGGTGGTGGAAACGATGACTGCGCTGGAAGAGGCGCGGCTGGCGGTGAAAGCGGCGCGGCGGCATCCCGCGCTGACGGTTATGGCGACGATGACCTTCGACAAGGGGCCGCGCGGCTTCTTCACGATGATGGGCGTAACGCCTGAGCGCGCCGTGCGCGAGCTGCAGGATGCGGGCGCTCACATCGTAGGCGCGAACTGCGGCAACGGCATCGAAGTTATGCTGGATCTGGCGCGCGAACTTCGCAGCGCTGCGGACGGCGCGTTGCTGGTGCATTCCAACGCCGGCATTCCCGCCGTGCGGCGCGGCGATATAGTCTATCCCGAATCGCCGGAATATATGGCGCAGCGCTTCAAAACCCTGGTGGATGAACTTGGCGTCAACATCGTGGGCGGCTGCTGCGGGACGCATCCGGGGCATATACGCGCGCTTGCGGCGGCGCTGCGCGGGTAGAGGGACAACGGGCGGCATGAACGCCAATAGCGTGAACATAGACGGCGGCGGGGCGTTTCGCTTCTTTGACAACCGCGAAAAGTATCTGCTTTTCGTTACTACCTGCAACGAAAAGCAGGTTATAGCCGAGCGGGTGGCGATGGACACGATGTATTTGCAGCCGGTTCAACCCGCGCTGCGCGTGTTCGACGCCGGCATGGGCGACGGCAGCGTGCTTACGCGCGCGCTGATGAACCTGCATCACCGCTTCCCCACCGTGCCGATGCTGGTTGTGGGCAAAGAGATTAGCTACGAAGATGTGCGAATAAGCCTTGAAAAGATGCCCGACCGCCTTGTGGAACATCCGCTGACCGTGTTGGCGGTTACGAATATGTTCTATTCGGAAGCGCCGCAGCTTCGCCCTCGTCTGAGGCGCAATCGAGAGCGGCTAAACTGGCTGGAAGTCGCGCTGGAGGGCAGCACCGCATACGATTTCAGCGAACAGATCAGGGCGCTGGAATGGCGCGTTCGCGACTGGTGGCAGACGCGGGTAAGCGCGCGCAGCGGCAACCCGATCTACGACGCCCCGTCGGCGCTCATCATCTATCGCAAGGATCATCAGTGGCCGCTTGCGCCGATAATTCCTCAGCGCAATAGCGCCGACGCATTGGAGTATGACCTGATTATCGCGGCGCAGCCGTTTCGCGCGCGGCTGCCCAAAGAGGCGAAGGTGCGCAATGTGCTTGCGCCGCTTGCGTCATCACTTGCGTCGGGCGGGATTATGGTAGTCATCCAATCCACGGGCAAGGATCCGGGGATGGAGATTATACGCCGCATATGGGCGGGCGAGCGTCCGTTTCGGACGCCGCGCTTGGAACTGCTGCGCGAACTGCGGACGCAGGTGGGCGAGCGCAGCCCCGATTTGAAGTACATAAGTTATGTGGATTCGCGGGCGGAGTTTCGGTATTTCCTGCAGCTATCCGAGTCGGCGAGCGCGGGCGCAATCGGCACATCGGCTATCTTGGCGGCGTGGAACGCGGCGGTCTATGTGGCGCAAGTAGAGGATGAGCGGCTGGACGAAGTGATGCGGGACGGGCGCTATCTTGATATTACGGCGCAGGTGCTGCAGAAGTACGGCGGATTGTGGTTCACCGACGAATCGTTCATCGTAACGCGCGCCTGAAATGGCGGCGATAAGCGGCTAGGCTTTCTTGTAACGAAGAGGGAAAATGCCAAGGAGGCCTGTAAGCCGAGTTCTGTTCCGTCGCGCGCTGCGCTTTCTGCCGACGAATCGGCATTGGCGCAGGCGCGGCGGCGGCGGCCATCTATCTAGCCCCGCCGTTGCCGACGGGATCGTGCGGCCAACCCGGAGAAGGGCCGGGCGCCCGTTACCCCCTATTAGGCCTTGCTCCGGATGGGGTTTGCCTAGCCTCCGCCGTTGCCATTGGAGCGGTGCGCTCTTACCGCACCTTTTCACCCTTGCCGCGTCAATGCGCGGCGGTATGTTTCTGTGGCACTTTCCGTCGGGTTGCCCCGCCCCGCCGTTAGCGGGCATCCTGCCCGGTGGAGCTCGGACTTTCCTCCCGCCTGCGATTGCAGACCGGCGACCGCCCGGCCTCCTTGACGCATACCATTGTAGCGCCTACGCCGTTGCCTTGCGTAGATTCGACGCCGCTTATTCGGCGCAAAGGCGCGCTATGTCAGCGCCCTATGCAATCACTTCGACCGAATCGTCCCACACAACGATTTTGATGATGTGAACCGTCAAGAACGCCTGCTTGTCTACAAGGTCGAGCGTGTCCCAACGCTGAAGCGTCTTGCTCACATCCATATGCCTATCCGGCCTTGTAGCGCTGCTGCGCGCCTTGTCCAAGCCTTCCAGATGTTCGGTAAGCGCGCCCAGCCCGAATTCGCCGCGCGCGGCGCGCTTGAGGTTTTGCAGAAAACGCCGCTCGGCGTTGCGGATGCGCCCGTCCCACAACGCCCGAACCTCTTCGCTTCGCTTTACATTGTCGACAGGCGAATGCGCGGCGCCCGCCTTTTCGCGGACGCCGTCCGTCAGCTGAGACATCACCTGCTCTTCAAGCTTGGGCGCGCGCCAGGTGTGATAGCCGCATAGGCTCTGATTGTTGCGCGTCTGGCACTGGTAGTAGCGATACACGCCGCGCGCGCTTCTGCCGTCCTTGCGCCGCCAAGACTGCCGACGGGTTACGCCCATCATCTTGTTGCCGCAGTAGCCGCAGAACGCCAACCCCGAAAGCAGAAACGGCTCTGCGTTCACCGATCTGTTCGATGGCTTGCGCGCACGCGCCTGGTCTTGCGCCGCCCGAAACACCTCAGAGGGGATGATGGCTTGGTGGCTCTTGGGCAACCGCAGCCCGAAACGGGTGTAGGTTCCCATATACGTCGGGTTCTTCAGGATGTCCCGTATGGTAACCATATTCCAGCGGCCGCCGCGCCGCGTGGTAATGCCGCGCTCGTTCAAATGCTGCGAAATCAGCCGCAGCCCGAGCTTATCCTGCGTGTACTTGCGGTATATCAGATCCACAACGGGCGCTTCCTCTTCCACAATCACAAACGAACCGTCGGGGCCGTTGCGGTAGCCGTATGGCGGCTTGCCCAAGCCCTTGCCCAGCACGGCGCGCTCGCGCATCGATTCCTTGATGCGCTTGCTGCGCTCTTTGGATACGCCCGCTACCCCCACCGAATCCAGGGCGTTCTGCAGCGGATCCGGCAAATCGTCGTCATCGCAGGTTACCTTGCAGCCGGTCGACTCAATCTCGATCACCGCCCTAACCACATCCTCAAGCGTATCGCCCAGATGCGTGGCGTCCGGCGCCACCACCAGGAAATTGCTCTGCGACCGCTTAATGTAGGCGAGCATATTTTGGTATTCGGCATGCAGCTCGCCGCCGCGCCGTGCCTCGTCAGCGTCCGTTACATCCACGAATGCGGCGACGGGCTGGTGCATATAGCGCTCGCAGTAGTTCTCGAAGTCCGACTGTATCTGTTCGCCAAGCGGTTGTTCGTTTTCGCTTTCGGCGGAAAGCCTGTAGTATCCGATTGCGCGCATTGTAATCTCATTATTCCAAGTAAAGTATGCGGCGGCAGTTGTTGCACTGCACGATGCCTTCGGAGTTTCTGACGCGCTGCATATCCGAGCGGGGCAGCGCGATTCGGCAGGCGCCGCATATCCCGCGCCCGGCGTCAACCTTGCTTACCGCGTGTCCGCCGCGCGTGTCCAGCAGCGATTCGTATAGCGCCAGCGTGCGCGGCGGGATTGGAGGCAGCAGATCGACTCTTGCCAAATCCAGCGCATCGAGATCGGCGGCGAGCGTCTGTTCCCGCCGCTGCAGTTGGGGCAGCAGTTCGCGCCGCCGTTCCTGCAGCGCCGCAAAGGTTCGCTGAGCGTCCTCAAGCGCGTCCTGAAGCTCCTCCGTGGCTATCATATGCTCAAGCAGCGTGTCTTCCGCCGCCGAAATTCGGTTTTGCAGCGCCGCCTGCTCTTCCTGAAACGCCTCAAGTTCCCTAATGTTAGTTACCGCGCCGCCGTACAGCCGGTTCTCGACATTCTTGAGCTGCTCTTCCAATCGTTGAGCGGCGAGCTGCGCGCTCTGCCATTGCGCGTTGCGCTCCGAATGCTGCGCCTCGATATGTTGCATGCGCCGCTGCGCCGCCATTAGCTGCGGATCGCCCGCGAGCGCCTCTCTCACTTCAGCAAGCGCGTTACGCTTTTCTGCCCTTGCCCAGTCCAGTTCCTGCAGTTCGTAGAGTTGTTTCAGCGACTCCATAGGCGCTTATCCCCCGCTCATCCGCAAAGACGAGATAAGATATGCGATCTTTCGTCAGCATTACCGATACTAATCGTTCTTGGGGCGGCGGATATAGGCAAGTGAGGTTCTAATTTGGCGCATTGGCGCGCGCTTGCGATTTGCCAATCTCAGGCGCCGCTGCGATTGCCCGCCGCCCGATACTGCATTATGCCGCGCCAAACTGGTATGATAGCGTTGGCAGTAGGCTGCCGTCCGACGAAAGCCGCGCGCTCCGCAGCGCGTATGCGCGCGCGATGGAGGTTGTGGCGCATATGCTCTCTTCAAACATCAGCAAGAGCTTCCCCAAAACCAAGATAGTCTGCACGCTTGGGCCGTCCACCGAAACCGAAGCGGTCATAGAATCGCTGGTTCAAAATGGAATGAGCATCGCCCGCCTCAACTTTTCTCACGGCGATATGCAGACGCACACCACTGCCTTTGAGCGCGTGCGCCGCGTATCGGATCGGCTGCGCGTCCCCGTCGGCATTATGGTGGATGTGCCCGGCCCCAAGTACAGAACCGGACCGATGATGCCCGGCGTGCTGGAGATACGGCAGGGCGAGCGCATCACCCTGACCAGCCGCGACGTCGTGGGCGAGCAGCGCATAATATCGGTAGCGCCGCCCGGCATTCACCTAGACGCCGCCGTGAACCGCCCCATAATGCTGGACGACGGCTTGCTGGAACTCAGAGTAGAGCGAATCGAAGACGCCGACGTCCACTGCCGAGTCGTAGTCGGCGGGCGGCTTACCGAGCGTCGCGGCGTTACCACGCCTGGCAGAGCGCCATCGCTGCCGTTCCCCGACGCCCGCGCCGAAGAAGCGCTTGTGTTCGCCGCGCGGCAGGGCGCCGATTTCGTGGCGCTATCCACCGTTACAACCGACGCCGATGTGCAGAAGGCGCGCCAAATCCTGATAGACAACGGCTCCGAATGCCTCGTCATATCCAAGATCGAGCGCGCCGAAGCGTTGGAAAACTTCGACTGCATCCTAGACGCAAGCGACGCCATTATGGTGGCGCGCGGCGATATGGGCGTGGAAGTGCCGCTGGAGCGCGTCCCCGTCATTCAGAAAGATCTCATATCCAAGTGCAATGCCGCCGGCAAGCCCGTCATCACCGCCACGCAGATGCTGGAGTCTATGGTGCGCTCCCAGGTGCCCACGCGCGCCGAAGCCACCGACGTCGCCAACGCCATCTTCGACGGCACCGACGCCGTTATGCTGTCCGGCGAAACCTCAGTCGGCCTATATCCGGTCGAAGCCGTGCAGTTTATGGCAAAGGCATCGCTTGAGGCGGAAGCCGCCCTGCCGTATGAAGACATCCTGACAGCTAAGTCATATCAGACCGAAACCCTGCGCATCGACGACGCCATAAGCTACAACGCCGTCCGCACCGCCCATCAGCTCAACGCAAGCCTCATCGTGGCGTTCACCGAAAGCGGCTCGACCGCCGGCAGAGTGTCCAAGTATCGCCCGATACCCCCAATCCTGGCGCTCACATCCACGGAGCGCATCCGCCGCATCCTGACTATCCGATGGGGCGTTATGCCCGTAATCGTATCGCCGCTCCAATCGATTGAAGACTTCTTTGAAGTCGGCCAAGACCAGGCGCACAACATCCCCGGCGTCTCCGACGGCGATACCATCGTGCTGGTGGCCGGCCTGCCGATAGGCGTGCCGGGCAGCACGAACCTGCTGCGCGTGATGAACGTCGCGCCCTAAGCCCGCAATGCGCCTAGCGCTGGCGCAGTCTGCCCCCGTTCTGCGTTAGACATAACGGCGCGCGCCAATGTACAATTGACGAACACTATCGGCAACACCGCAGGGGAGCAGTCAAAGTGCTTAGGCTATACAATACTCTGACCAAGCGGATTGATGAGGTTCAACCCGTCGAGCCGGGCGTCGTCAAGATGTACACCTGCGGCCCCACCGTGTACCGCGACGCGCACATCGGCAATCTCAGGTCGTATCTCTTGGCGGACTGGATTCGGCGCGCGCTTGAGGCCAACGGCTTGAAGGTCGTTCACATCAAGAACATCACCGACGTCGGGCATATGCGCCAAGAAGTCTTGGAACAGGGCGGGGACAAGATAATCGCCGCCGCAATCGCCGAAGGCAAGACGCCCGCTCAGATAGCCCAGTTCTACACCGATAGGTTCATCGACGACGAGCGCAAGCTCAACATCATCCCCGCTCACCAATTCCCCAAAGCCACCGACCATATCCCCGAAATGCTGGCAATCACGGAACGCCTTGTAAAGCAAGGGCTTGCCTATGAAGTGCAGGGCAATGTCTATTACGCCGTATCCGAATTCGACGATTACGGCAAACTCTCCGGCAACATCGCGGACGCCGAACTGCTGGAAGCGGTGCGCGTAGAGGCGGATCCGCTCAAGCGCGATCCGCGCGACTTCACGCTTTGGAAGGCGGCGGAGCCGGGACGCGAACTCAAATGGCCAAGCAAGTGGGGCGAAGGCTTCCCCGGCTGGCATATAGAATGCTCCGCTATGTCGATCAAGTATCTGGGGACGCGCTTTGACATTCACACCGGCGGCGTGGACAATATCTTCCCGCACCACGAAGGCGAAATCGCGCAGAGCGAAGGCTACACCGGCCGCGATGTGGTTAGCATTTGGACGCACGGGCAGCACCTGCTCGCCGACGGCGTGAAGATGGCGAAGTCTATGGGCAATTCGTTCATACTCGCCGACACCGAAGCGCAGGGCATCGAGCCGCTGGCGTTTCGCTATCTCTGCCTCACCGCGCAGTACAACACGCGGCTGAACTTCACCTTCACATCGCTCAAGGCGGCGCAGCGCGCGCTGCTGAGACTGCGAAATATGGCGTGGCAGTGGAGCATGCTGCCCGCCCTGGACACCCCCGACGAAGAGACCGCCCAGCGCTGGCATGCGCTCTTTATGGATCGCGTCAACGATAACCTGGATATGCCCGGAGCGCTCGCGCTGATTTGGGATCTAGTCCATTCCGACCTGCCGGGTCAACTCAAACTCGATGTTCTGGCGCGCTGCGATGAGGTACTGGGCTTGGACTTGACCGCCGCGGCGGATATGTACGCCGTGCCTAGCGGCATAACCCACGACGTCGCCGACCGCTCCCAGCGGCGCGGCGCGCGAGACTACGCCGTCGCGGACTCCATACGCGACAGGCTTTCGGCGGCGGGCTTCATCGTTCAAGACGCCGCCGCCGCCACATTCGTGCGCCCCAAGACGGCGTGGGAAAAGCGCCAAGAGCGATGGCATTCCTACTCGTCGGCTGCAGAGGTTGCGTCGCTGATAGACGAAGCGGACGCCGTGGACATATCCGTGGGCATCGTCGCCTGCAACTATCTTGGCGATGCGCAGCGTTGCGTGAACAGCGCGCTCAAGTGGCTTGGCGGGCGCAGCGCCGAAGTGGTGGTTGTGGATAACGGCTCCACCGACGGCGTCGCCGAATGGCTTGAGGACGCCGCGTCCCAAGACGCCCGCCTGCGCGTCATTCACACCGACCACACGCTCGGCGAAGGCGCGGCAAAGAACATCCTGCTCAAGCAATGTCTTGGCAGTGCGGTGGTTATGCTGGACACAAGCGTTGAGGTCGACGGCGATATATTTGCGCCCATTCTGCAGGCGCTGCAGGATGACAGCGTGGGCGTTGCGGGTCCGTTCGGGCTTCGCACCGACAACATGCACCACTTCCACGACGGCGAAGGCGAAGCCGGCGATATGGATGCGATGCAGGCGTACTGCTTCGCCTTCAAGCGCAGCCGCCTCAAGACGGTGGGCATGCCCAGGCAGGTGTTTCGCTTCTACCGCAACCTAGACCTGGACTTCAGCTTCCAGTTCAAAAACTGCGGCTATCGCATAGTCGCCGATCCCGCGCTTCCGGTAAGCCAGCACGAACACCGCGTCTGGTCCGAGCTGGCGGAAGCCGAGCGCGATGAACTCAGCCGCAAGAACTACCGCCGCTTCCTGGACAAGTGGGGAGACCGCGCCGATCTGCTCATCAGCAACCGCAGCGCGAACTAGCGCGGCCGCGTTAAGCGCCGTCTGCTGCCGCCCCCGGACGGGCGTTGTCGATTTTGCGCCGATTAGACGGATATGGATTACGGATTAAGGAAGGCAAAACGGATTGATAGAATTGCCCAATTCGGTTGCGGGGCTTTGGACGCAACTCGCAATCGCCGCCGCAATCATTCTTTTTTCGTCCAATTACCTCGCTAAATCCGCCGACGCCATCGCCCTCAAAACGGGGCTGGGACGCTCGTTCATAGGCGTTGTGCTGCTGGCAACCGCAACATCGCTCCCTGAGCTGGGACTGGGCGTAAGCTCCATCACCCTAATAGACGCGCCGGATCTTGCAGTGGGCGACGCATTCGGCAGCAACATATTCAATCTGTTCATCATCGGCATACTCGATCTGTTCTGGCGCAACGGCCCCATTCTCAACAGCGTGAGCGTTGCGCCGGTGGTGGTGGGCGTATTGAGCATCGTGTTAATAGCCGCCACGATGATTGCCGTTCTCTTTCATTCCCGCCTCGACGTTTCGCTGTCCGACTGGCACATTAGCCCGCTTACCATAGCGCTATTCCTGATATTTGTGGTGTCTATGTACATCGTCTATCGCAGCGGCGTTCTGCTGGAGGCGGCAGACGCTGAAGAGCATCAGATCGAGCAAGTCGTATCGGGAGGCTTGCCGCGCGCCATAGCCACATACGCCGCCGCCGCCGCGGTAATCGTTGTGTCCGCCGTGTGGCTCGCCAACACGGGCGAAGGCATAGCGCACGCTATGGGCTGGGAAACCAGCTTCGTGGGAACGCAGTTCCTCGCCTTCAGCACATCGCTGCCCGAACTCTCCGCATCGTTTGTGGCGCTGCGAATAAACGCCCCTGAACTCGCAATATCCAATCTGCTTGGCAGCAACCTGTTCAATATGGGGTTCGTGCTCACCATTGACGATGTAGCGCTCGTCGGCAAGCCGCTGTGGACGGCGGTGTCCGACGTCCATCTGATGACCGCCGCGCTCGCCATCCTGATGACCGTGGTGGCAATTGCGGGCTTGGCGAAACGCGGACGGCGCAGGCCGCACAAGTTCTTCACCTATGAGGGCATGGCGCTCATAGGGCTGTACATCGTAACAAGCGCGCTGGTGTTCAGGTTCAGTTAGCGCCGCCCGAACTTGACACATCGCATTCGCGCTAATACATTACGGATACGCAAAATCAAGACAAATCAAAACCAGGAGACGGACAATGTTCTTCGAACTGAGAGAGTACCGCACGCAGCCGGGACAGCGCGAAAACTGGGTCAAGTTTATGGAAGAGATAATCATACCCTTCCAGACATCCAAGGGGATGGTAATCGTGGGCAGTTTCGTGGGCGAGGAAGAGGGCGATCTGTACATCTGGGTGCGCCGCTTTGCCAGCGAACAGGAACGCGAGCGCCTATACGAAGCGGTGTATGAGAGCGATAAGTGGAAGAACGAAATCGCGCCTCAAATCCCCGATATGATGCAGCGCGACAAGATAGTTGTGCGCCGCCTCGAGTCGACGCCTATGTCCGTCATTCAGTAGCGGCTCGCGCGCAAACGCCCTGATCCGTCGCAAGGTTGGCGATATGGACGATATGGACGCGCCCGATCTTCTGCTGACCAACGCCCATGCGCTCACGCTCGACCACGCCCGGCCGCGCGCCGACGCTATCGCGGTTCGCGGCGGCCGAATAGCGTGGGTTGGCGCCTGCGGCGGATCGTTGCCCGCATTGCCGCCGCATACCCAGGTCATCGACTGCAGCGGACAGACCATCGTTCCGGGCTTTATCGACGCGCACTGCCACATCCTCGCCTACGCATCGGCGCTGACGGCGGTGGACTGCAGTGCCGATGCCGTTTCGTCCATAAGCGATATTGTGGACGCTATACGATTGCGGGCGCAGTCCACGCCCCGCGGCGACTGGATCCGCGCCGTCGGCTACCGCGAATTCGACTTGCAAGAAAAGCGTCATCCCACGCGCCGCGATTTGGATGCCGCCGCGCCGCATCATCCGGTTCGCCTCAATCATCGCTCCGGCCACGCCTGCGTCCTGAACAGCCTTGCATTGCAACGCATCGACATACACGCCGCCACTGAGGAACCGTCGGGCGGCACGATAGCGCGCGACCTGGACACCGCCGAACCCAACGGGCTGCTTTTGGAGATGTCCGATTTTCTTGATGAGCGCATCCCCCGCCTATCCGACGCTGAGATTGACAAGAGCGTAGCGCTGGCGAATCGGCGATTGCTCGCCGCCGGGGTTGTGTCCGTTCACGATGCAACGCCCGCGAATTCGATTGAGCGCTGGGACGCTATGCGGCGGTTGCGCGAATCGGGCAAGTTCACGCCGTCGGTTGTGATGATGGCGGGCGCGGATCGCATAGACGGATTTGCCGATAGAGGCTTGTCATACGGCAGCGGCGGCGCGCTCACGCTTGGGCATGCCAAGATTATGCTCACCCAATCCGACGGCAGGCTATTTCCATCGACGGATGAACTATCGGACATCGTGGCAACGGCGCACACGCGCGGCTTTCCCGTAGCAATCCACGCCGTCGAGTCAGACGCCGTGGATGCCGCCGCCCAGGCACTTGCCGCCAACCGTGCGCGGGGGTTGCGCGACCGCATAGAACACGCCTCCGAATGCCCGCCACATACGCTTGAGGCGCTGCGAAAGGCGCGCGCCGTGGTGGTTACGCAGCCGGGCTTTATAGACGAAAGCGCAAGCCGCTATTTGGCGGAGTTGGGCGCGGCGTCAAGGTGGCTCTATCGGATTGGGGCATTCATCGAAGGCGGGTTGATTGTGGCGGCGAGTTCGGATGCGCCGGCGAGCCGCCCCGATCCGCTGACGGCGATGCGCGCCGCCATAACCCGCCGCGGTCAAGCGGGCGCTATGCTGAACGCAGGCGAGGGCGTGAGCGCAATGCAGGCGCTGCGGATGTACACAACTGCCGCCGCATACGCCGCATGCCAAGAAGTCGACCGTGGTTCGATTGCGCCCGGCAAGCGCGCAGACCTTGCGGTATTGAGCGCCAACCCTATCGCCGTCCATCCGGATCGACTAGGTGAAATAGATGTAACGATAACGATAGTGGGCGGGCGCATCGCTTGGCGAGCGTAAGCGCGTCAGCTTCGGCGCACCTGCACATGCCCGATAAGCTCCTCCAGCGAATCGCGCGAGGCGTTGCGCGGGAGCGCCGCTAGGCTGTTCAGCGCCTTGACGCAATACTTGTTGGCGAACTCATACGATGCCCGCAAGACCGCTTCATCCTGGATAACGCCCACCGCTTCTTTTAGCGCGGTTTCGTCGCCGGGGCGCTTGAGCGCGCGCTCGATTGCGGGCTTGCGCGTGGCGCTTTGCATCGCAATCAGCGTGGGCAACGTTACCACGCCGTTGGCAAGATCGCTGCCTATTGGCTTGCCTATCTCTTCTTCTGCGCCGTCAATGTCCAGGATGTCATCTACCACCTGAAACGCCATGCCAAGGTTGTAGCCGTAAGAGCGCAGCGCCTTCACATGCGCCTCTGACGCCCCGCTTAGGATTGCGCCGGATTCGCCCGCCGTCATAAACAGCGATGCCGTCTTATCGTAGATGCGCGCTAGGTAGCCTTCCATAGTTTGGTTGGGATTGCGCGCTTCGGACATCTCTTGAAGTTCGCCGCTTGAGAGTTCCATTATGGTTTCGGCGAAGCGCCGTATAACCCGAATGTTGCCGGTGTCGCATACAAGCGTTGCGGACGCGGCGAAGATGTAGTCGCCGGCGAGTACGGCGGCGTTGGTTCCCCAAAGGTTGCTGATGGTAGCCATTCCGCGCCGCAGGGACGATTCGTCGACGGTGTCGTCGTGGATTAGCGATGCGATGTGCAACAGTTCCACGCCCGCCGCCATCTTTTCGGTGATTGCCTCGTCGTGCGGGTGAAAGTTGGACGCCAGCAGCGTGATGGCGGGTCTGATGTTCTTGCCGGGCACCGCGAATACATGCTCTAAGAGCTGCGCCAGAAACGGATGCTTCCGCTTTGCCATATCCCTCAGGGAATCGCCAACCCTGTCAAGGCGCTCTTGGACGGGTTCGTAAAACGATACTAACTGCAATCGCCGCGCTCTCTTATCGCTCTTGTAGGGAATAAGGGCTGACACTATTCGCCGACTCGCTGCGCCTCTGCCTCTATGAGCGCTTCGTCCAGCTTGGCGAACAGCGGGCGAGGCTTTTGAACCGCCTGGCCGGGTTGAATTTCGTGGGCATCCCACTTCCAACCGGTTGCCTGCGCATCGCCCTCGAATCCCAGCAAAGCGTGGAGTTTCTGCGAGCTGAATGGCAGGAATGGGTAGAGCGTGGTCTTGAGGCAGTTTATCACCGATAGCGCAACCCATAGCGTTTGGGCGGCGTCCGCCTTGTTCGCGCGGACGGCATGCCACGGCGCTTTTCGTTCCAGATAGCGGTTCGCCGCCTGCGCCAGCGCCATAGACGCTTGCAGCGCTTGCCTTAGACGCACCGCTTGCAGATGCCGATCCACTTCGTCGAAACGCCGCCGCGCTTCGTCCAGCAGCGCTTTGGAGATGTCGTCGAGTTCGCCCGGATGCGGCGCTTTGCCGTCGAAGTTGCGGTTGACCATAGACAGCGTTCTGTGAACCAGATTGCCGTAGGTAGCCACCAGCTCATCGTTGTTGCGCCGCACATATTCGCGCCACGAAAAGTCCGAATCGGATGTCTCCGGCAGGTTGGACGCCAGCACATAGCGCAGCGGGTCCGGCTCATACCTATCAAGGTATTCGGGCAGCCATACCGCCCAGTTGCGGCTTGTGGAGAGCTTTGCGCCTTCCAAGTTCAGGTATTCGTTTGCGGGGACATCGTAGGGCAGGTTGAGGCCGCCGTATCCGAGCAGCATCGCGGGCCAAATGACGGTGTGAAACGGGATGTTGTCTTTGCCCATAAAGTAGTAGGCGCGGCATTCGGATTGCCAGAAGTCTTGCCACGCATCCGGCTTGCCGCAGCTCTTCGCCCACTCAATAGACGCCGATAGGTAGCCGATGACTGCCTCGAACCAGACATACAGCCGCTTGCCGTCATAGCCGTCGAGCGGCAGGGGGACGCCCCAGTCTATATCGCGCGTGATGGCGCGGTCGCGCAAGCCGCCTTCAAGGTAGCCGATGGTGAAGTTGCGCACATTCGGGCGCCAGTGCGTTTGCGCGCGAACCCACTCTAGCAGTTGATCTTCGAACGCGCTGAGTTTCAGAAAGAAGTGTTCGGTTTCGCGAAACACGGGCGTCTTGCCGCATATTCGGCAAGCGAGGTCGGCTAGGTCTTTGGGATCGAGCGTTCGGCCGCAGTTGTCGCACTGATCGCCGCGCGCTTCCGCAAAGGCGCAGTGCGGGCAGCGTCCCTCCACATAGCGGTCGGCTAGAAAGCGCCGCTCGTCTTCGCAGAAGGGCTGCACCATCGTGTCTTTGTAGATGAGATCGCGTTCAAGCAGTTTGAGAAAGATGTCTTGCGCCACATTCGCATGATTATCGGTGTGCGTGGTGGTGAACAGGTCGAAGCTTATGCCCAAGCGCCGCCAGCTATCCAGGAACTCCGCCTGATACTTGCGAAAGATAGCCTCCGGCGTTACGCCCTGTTGCTCTGCGGTCAGGGTTACGGGCGTGCCGTGCGCATCGCTGCCGGACACCATCAGCGCCTCGTTGCCCTTGATGCGGTGGTAGCGCGCGAAAATGTCGGCGGGAAGGTATGTGCCCGCCACATGCCCTATGTGAATAGAGCCGTTGGCGTAGGGCCACGCAACTGCGACTAGAATGCGTTCAGGCATAACACGATGCACCTATATGTAGGATTGACAGCATCAAGTCTATCACAACGGCGCAGGCAAGATAACCTATGCGTCATTATCGCTTGGTGGGGCGTTATCGGCTGCAAGCCATAGTTGATACACACGGCGACGGGGCAAGCCGGTAGCGTCCGCGACTTCGCCGACGGCTTCTTTGGCGCGGACGCCGCTTCGCCGCAGGACGTCGAGCATATTAGCGGCTTCCACTTCAGCCGCCGCAGCGTCAATGCTCGTATCTGCCGCGCCATCGACGACTAGGGTGAACTCGCCCTTGGGCTCGCGAAAATGGCAGAGCACCTCCGAGATGCTGCCGTGAAATATCTCTTCGTGCAATTTCGTCATTTCGCGGCATACGGCAATGCGCCTATCGCCAAGCGTATCCAGCATATCGGGCAGCGATTGGCGCAGACGGCGCGGCGATTCGAATGCCACCAGCGCGCGCCGCTGATGCGCCAGCGACTTCAGCAGATTGACGCGCTCGCCCCGCTTGCGCGGCAGAAAGCCTAGGTACACGAACCCGTCCGCCGCAAGCCCGGATACCGCCACCGCCGCCGTAACCGCAGAGGCGCCCGGGACGGCGACGACGGCGCAACCCGCCTTGTGCGCCGCCAGCGCCAACGCTTGCGCGGGATCGTTCACGCCCGGCGTGCCGGCGTCCGAAACCAGCGCCACGTCGGCGTCCGCCAGCGCCGCTATGAGCATCGGGATCTTGGCCGATTGATTGTGTTCGTTGAAGCTGGTGAGCGGCGTGTGAATATCGTAGCGGCTCAGCAGGCGACGGGTAACGCGCGTGTCTTCGGCCGCAATCAGCGCCACTTCGTTGAGCAGGCGCAGCGCGCGCAGCGTGATGTCTTCTAGGTTGCCGATGGGGGTTGCGATGATGTAGAGGCTGGGCATTGCGGGGGTGATTGGGGGAATGCGGGCGTGGCGGCGCGGGTTATTGCTGCCCAAATACTTGAGCTTCTACGTACATATAGACAGGGAATATCTGATTTGTGTATCGGTAAGATCCTCTTCCACCCGTAGGATCTAGTTCCACTACTCCTAGTTTGCGGAGTCTTCTGAGGAAATTATCGAACACGCCGAGTTCTTCGTCCGTCAGCCTGCTTGCCACTTCTTGGCGAGTGAAACTTGGTTGAATGGAATCGACGGCTAATTTTCTGATGATGGCTTGGTATCTGTCGCTTCTAAGCGCATTATAGACGCTTGGATTCATGTACTTTCTTCCGATGTTAAGCGCGGCGCGGCCAACTCCGGAGATTGCGTCTTCTTCGCTTATAGCGCCGTCGGTATCTTCCCAGAATGTAGCGTCCCCAATCTCTTGCATCATTATAGGAAGTCCGCTTGAGAAATGCACCATCACTCGCATCGCCTCGTCGGTTAGGTTCATATCTGCGCTTGCAAACGCTTTTCCAAAGAAGGACTCGACCTCTTGGTCAGACAATCTTCCAAGTTCAAGCGCTCTGAATACTCTGAGTAGGGAAGGTTGCTGAGTTGCGAGTTGGTCTCTCTTTTCGGGCAGGCCGCTCAGCATAATGAGCGCGGGATATACGCCAAAGTGAGTGGCGGTGTGGTCGACTACGCTCTTATACCAGTTGGCGAACAGGCTTGTTTCAGCCAAGCCGTTGATGTCGTCCAAGATGATAAGAACGCCGTCGTTGTGCTCGCTTATGCGCGCAAGGAGTCCGCCCAGCACATCCGGGAAATTTCCGACGATGTGCGAAAGATTTTCTATCGGGGGACGGAACTCGATAGTAACGCCGAATACGCCCACTTTGCGTACATAATCTCCGAGAAACTCGGATACAGTGTCATACCAACTGCGATCGCTGATTTCGTTTATGAGTTCCTCTATGACTTTTCGCACCAACTCTTCGAGAGTGGTTACGCCGCCTAGGAATATGTGAACGCCCACCATGTTGTTGTTGGCGCGGGCTTTCTGAAGGGTAAAGGATGCGAATGAACTTTTGCCTATGCCTCTTTCGCCCGTAAGAAACACATTTTCCATTCTGCCGGACGAGGCTTGCATAAGGTAGTTGGAGACGTCCTGAATCTGCTGATGCCGTCCTGCGAAAAGCTCAGCTCTTACTGGATTTCCGGGAGTGAATGGGCTCGATTTTTCTAGTGTCATATTCCGTCTCTTGATGTCAAAGGCGAGCGGGTTTCCCGTCAAGCATAAAAGCGGAGACAGGAAACCGCTTGCTTATTCAAAGGCCGCCCCGTGCGATTGCCGCGCCGATAGATTGAGCGCAGGCGCTATTCCAGCGCGCTGGCGGTGCCTACGATTGCCACCGTGCCGTCGGGCTTTTCCATCCATACGGCTACATGGGCGCGCGTTCCGCCGTTTTCAGGAACGCGGTCGGTGATGACGCCGCGCGCGGTGATGCGGTCGTCGGGCCAAACGATGTTCGTGAACTTGATGTCCAGTTTGCCGCCTTCGTACCAGCCCTTGCCGAAACGCCTGTCCATCATATCGCCGATGTAGGACATCGTCATTCTGCCGCCCACTACCACTTCCTCAAAGCCCAGCTCTTCGGCGGCGCGCTTGTCGGTGTGGTAGTTCTTGTTGCCGTGGAAGAACGAACCACACATTTCCAGCGTGATGTCCGCTTCAATCGGGGCTATGGCTTCGCCCTCCGGCACATTGAACTTGCGGACGCCTTCTTTTTGCTTGGGATCGCGCAGTTTGACGGCGCCTAGGTGGCTCTTGCCCAGCAGGTAGCTTTGGTGGTGCGTCCCACGCGCCATAAGCTCATCGTCCGGGGCCCAGAGGTTGACCTCTTGCTTGACCACGGTGCGGTCGCGCCATTCGTAGATGTCCACGACGCTGGATGTGCGCTTGTAGGTTTCGGCAGGATACATCGGCTTTCGCATATCCCATTCCTGCCGAATCCACAGGTTGCCGAAGTTGTCGTTGAAGCCCGCGCCGCTGAAGCCGCCGTCGACGTTGGTGAGTATCATAGACGGCGCAACCGGCCTGCCGTAGGGCGATTGCTCGTTGTAGGGCGCGCTGTCAACCTGCAAGCCTTCGAAGTAGTCGCGCAGGATGTCGCTGGTAGCCGTGAATTCGTTGCTGCCCAGGTCTTTGCCGATGTAGGCTTCGTCGGGGTTGCGCCGCTGTTCTGCCATTGCGTACTCCTTTGTTTTCGTTTTCACATACCGCCCGCCTGAAGTCCGAAAGACGCAACGCTATTCTGACGCTTTGCGCGCCGATTGGCAAGCCTTGCGCGCGCTCATAGGATAACGCCTTCGTCTTTCAGCGCGGCGATGTCGTCCCAATCGTAGCCGAGCAGGTCTATGAGAACGGCTTCCGTGTGTTCGCCGTGCGCTGGCGCTAGGCGATGCATCGCCACGGGCGTATCGCTGTATTCAATCGGCGTCTGGTGCCATTTAGTAGCGCCAAGCGTCGCGTGATCGAAGTCAATCAGGTAGTTGTTCTGCGTTACCTGCGGGTCGTTGGGCAAGTCCAGGATGGATTGGACGCGCTCCCATATGATGTCGCCGGCGGCGTCCAAGCGCGCTTCCCATTCGGCGCGCGTTGCGGTGATGAATATGCCGTCCAGGATTGCGATGAGCTCTTCGCGGTTATCGCGCCGCGCCGCCATGCTGCCGAAGCGCTCATCCGATACAAGGTCGGGCCTGTCCAGCGCTTTGCAGAAGGTCGGCCAGTAGCGGTCGCCCTGGCTCATTGAGAAGGCGATCCACTTATCGTCTTTGCAGCGATAGTAGTTCCAAAGCACATTGCCTGCGCGGGTGCGCGGCTGGCGCTCGAACTCTTTGCCGGACAGCAGCGCTATGCCGTCGCGCATGCCGCCGAGCCACATGAGGCTGCCGAGGTGCGATACGTCGACGCGCTGCGCTACGCCGAACCGCTCGCGCGCCACCACTGCGCCTAGTATGCCGTAGGATAGCATAATGCCGGCGATTTGGTCCGCCATGCCGTGGATGTTGTAGGGGATGCCGTCGTCAGGTCCCGCCCACCAGAGCGAGCCGGCGCGCGCTTCGCCCGTCAACGCAAACGCGGGCTTGGCGGCGTCATCGCCCTTGGGTCCGTAGCCGGTTGCGGAGGCGTATATCAGCGCCGAATTGCGCTGCGTGAGAGCATCGTAGCCCAACCCCAAGCGCTCGGCGACGCCCTGCCGAAAGTTCTCCACGAATATATCGGACTTCGCCGCCAGCTTGTACATCGCCTCTAATCCCTTGGGATGCTTCAAGTTCAGCGCGATGCCGATTTTGTTGCGGTTAAGGCTTTCGAAGTAGGCGCTGCTGCCCTCTATCGCCGACGGCACGCCCGCCACTGTGCCGAACTGCCGCCCGTGATCGCCGTCAAGCGATTCCACCTTGATGACCTCAGCGCCGAGGTCGGCGAGCATCATCGTAGAGACGGGGCCGAACTGCCACATCGTCCAGTCGATAACGCGCATGCCGGCGAGTGGGCCGCCGTTGGTTTCGCGATTTGCGCTCATATCTGCCACGCTTGTTTCGCTCAATGGCAAATGCGTTGGACGACCGGCTTATTCTTGTTACAGGGGCCGGCCGCCCAACGCATAGGCTATCTCAGTTGTCTAGTATTGGCGCTGCTGCCTTGAGCGCCCGCCCATAGCGGCGTATGCCACATCGGGGTCGGTCACTACGTCGAGCAGCGCAGGCTTGCCTGAACCGAAGGCGCGCTCCAGCGCGGGCCGGATCTGCTCAGGATCGGTTACGCGCTCGCCGTAGCCGCCCATGCCTTCCATGATTTGGGCGTAGTTGGTTTCCTGCGAAAGGTATGTGCCGATGCCGCGCATGCCGCGCCGAACAACGCCTTGCGTGGTCTGGTTCCATGCGCCGTTATTACCCACGATGGACACGATGGGCAGGTTGAAGCGCACGTAGGTTTCCACGTCGAAGCCGGTCAGTCCGAAGCCGCCGTCGCCGTACACGATGCAGACCTGCTTGCCGGGCCGCGCGAGCTGCGCCGCCGCCGCAAAGCCGCTGCCCGCGCCCAAGCAGCCGAACTGACCCGGATCCAGCCAGTGGCCGGGCTCGTTGATGTTCAGCACCCTGGCGGCGAAGGTTACGATGTCGCCGCCGTCGCCGATGACCGTGGCGTCGCTGTCCAGCGTATCGCGAAGCTCTTTCATCAGCCGCATCGGATGGATGGGGGACTGATCGCTGTTCAGCATCGGCTCATCTGCGGCTTTGAGCGACTGGTCTTCGGTGATGACTTCCTCGACCCAACCCTTGCCGGGGGACTTGTAGCCGGTGTCTCGTAGCCCGTCCATAATCTGCTGCAGCACCGCCTTGGAATCGCCGACTACGCCGACGTCTATGTCGCGGTTCTGCCCGATTTTGCCGGCGTCCATCATTATCTCGACCAGTTTGGGATTTTGCGGGAACATCGTGTCCGCGCCGTAGCCCAAACGGAAGTCGATGGGCGTGCCGATGAGTATCACGGCGTCGGACTTCACCAGCCCGTAGCGGCGTCCGAGGCTGCCCAGGTTGGGATGGTCGGACGGGATGCTGCCGCGCCCCATAGCGTTCAGGAACACAGGGGCGTCGATCGTCTCAACGAACTGGCGGAGCTCTTCGGATGCGTCGTTCCACCAGACGTCTGAGCCGGCAAGCACCATAGGGCGTTCTGCGTTGTGGAGGATGTCCACGACTTGGCGGATATATTCGGGATCGCCGTATGCGCGCGCATCGGTGCGGTAGCTTGCGGGATACTTGACATCCGCTTCGTCCGTACTGCCGCCCACGATGTCTATGGGTATTTCCAAGTACACGGGGCCCGGCACGCCCGAGGTTGCGTGTCGGAAGGCGATGGCGACATATTCGGGTATTCGCTCGACTCGCTTGACCTGTTCGGAGAACTTGGTAACGGGCTTCAGGAAGGTAGCGCTGTCGAAGTCCTGCAGTCCGCCGCGCAGGTGGTCGGAGATGCCGGCGTTGCCGCCGATCATAACCATAGGGCTGGGCGCTTGGAAGGCGTTAGCGATGCCGGTAACGGCGTCGGTTACGCCGGGTCCGGCGGTAACGATGGCCACGCCAGGCTTGCCGGTGACCTTCGCCCAGCCTTCGGCGGCGTGGGCGGCAACCTGTTCGTGGCGAAAGTCGATGACCTTGATGCCTTCGTCCACGCAGCCCTCATAGAGGTTGTAGATATGCCCGCCGTTCAGCGTGAACACATACTCTACGCCTTCTCTCTTCAATGCCTTGGCGAACAGCCGTCCGCCGTCTATCTCTGCCATTGTTCCTCCTCTGATAATAGATCCGTGCCTTTCGGCGCTGCGTCTTAGTTGAGCAGGCGCGCGCTAGGCGTACATTAGCCGTCCTTTGGGCAATGGGATAGGGCGGCCCAACTCATTGGCGGTTTCAAGCCATTCGCGCATCACAATCTCCACATTGGACAGCGCGCTCTGATATGTTAGTCCATCCGCGGCGCAGCCCGCCAACTCCGGGACTTCGGCGATGAACGCCTCATCGTCCGCGCTCCAGTATATTATAATCTCATACCTAGGCGATGCCATTGAAACCTCCCAAGCGGTATTTGAGGATCAGGTTTCTGACTTGTCTAAGATAGCAAACCCCTTCGCTTTCGGCAACGCTTCCCACCGCTTGCGCGCCCATTCGCGGCGGACGCTGAAGGCTGCGCTTATCTCGATGCGCCTTGCCTTGGTCTGTATGAAGCCGTCCTCAAATGCCTTGTCCATCGTTTGCGCGGGCGTGAGGTTGGCGCTCTTTACGCCGTTGCATATCACGCAGGCAAGCGCGCGATTCCAGCAGTCGTCGTTGCTGCCGTCGCCCTTGTTCGGCTCTACATGGTCAAGCTGAAGGACGCGCCTGTTCTTTTCCTGCGTGCGGCCGCAGTACCAGCAATCCGTTCCCCATTCGTCCACGAAGGCTTGCCATATCTGAGCGCCGGACTCCAGCGGCTTTTGGCGGAAGCGGATTTCGGCGAGATTGGCGCGAAGCGGCAGACGCTCGGCGGCGGCATCGCGGGCGCTTCGCCGCGGCAGGCGGTTCGGGCCGCGCACTCTCAGAACGCCCTTGCCTTCGAAGCGCGGCGACGCCTTTTCATATTCGCTCTCTTCGCCCTCTACGGTCATAGCGAGATCGGGCTGCTTGGCGAACTGACGCCTCACCACCGTCCACGCCCTTGGGGACATATCGCAGGCTATCCAGCGCCGCCCGGTCTGCTCCGCCGCCACCGGCACATAGGCGCATCCGGCGAAGCAGTCCAGCACGATGTCGCCCGGATTGCTGGACGCCTCTATGATGCGCCGCGCCAACGCCTGCGGCTTCTGCGTGGGATAGCCGGTGCGCTCACTAGCATTGCTCGCCAAGACGTTGATGTCCGACCAGACATTCGTCAAGCCTTTGCCGGGGGACTCCGATAGATACTTCTTGCGGCGCGGGATGCCGTCTTTGTTGAAAACAAGAAGCCCCGCCGCTTCGTAGCGCTGCATCGTCTCTTTCTTGTAGCGCCACTGGCGCACATTGCCGTGGAACTCATACACCATATTGGGGCGGTCGGCGTTGTTCGTGCAAGATGTAGTGGTGTAGCGCCCATTCTCATCCTCGAATCGGTAATCGCGTTCCGCTTGTTCGCGGTCAAGCGTTTCGTACTGCTGATTCCAAGTCCATTGTGAGCTTTTGGAGTAGTACAGGATGGTTTCGGATGCGCGCCGCCATTTCTTGCGCGAAAGGTTTTCCGCGGAGCGATGCCATATGAGCTCAGCGCGGAACTGCCGCTGCCCGAACACGGCGTCCATAAGCTGGCGCAGGTATGCGTTGGCGTCTTGGTCGCAGTGCAGATACACGCTGCCCGTGGCTTTCAGGACGCGCCTTATCTCAAGCAGACGCCGCGCCATAAACGCTATGTACGCCGCCGCGCTATCGCTGTGCGTCCGCCGCGTGGACTCTATCAGCCACCATACCGGCGTATCGGCGATGCGCCGCCACCAGTCTTCCTCAAGCACGCGCTCAAACTGCCACATCTCGCGAAACAGCGCCGCTTCGCCCGACTGGTCAGGGTATTCTACGCCCAGTTCGTATGCGCTTGCGGCGTCATATACGCCCCATTCGTCCAGCAGCGCGCGTTCTCTGCGCCGCTCGCTCTGAGACAACGGCGGCTTCAGTCGACCGCTGAACGTCTGCCGCTTGCCAAACGGCGGATCGATCACAACCAGGTCTATGCTTGCCGAGTCCAAAGACTGCAGAAACGGCAGATTATCGCTTATGAACACAGTGCGATTTAGGCTATCGGCATTGGGCATATTCGTGATCTCAGTTATCTCGGCATTCTCATAGGGTAGAGAGGCGCGTTGCGTCTTGAATAACGAACCATCCATACCGCTTACCGCGCATCCCAACAATGCGCTATTATTAAGCCATCGGCGTTGAACGATGGCGGCGCAAGAAACCGCGGGGAAAGGAAACGGCTATTGGCAACTGACGAAATGAGGGGGCTAATCGCCGAACTGAGGGCTAACCCGTGGTATATGCGGTTGTACTTCGCGCAGGTTGCGGCTTGGCTGGCGGCGGTTGTAATCTATGAGGCGGTGTACGCGCCCGATGCGCCGCTACTCAAGCATATCATAGACGGCGGCGTAGCGATGTCGTTTCTGGCATACGGCTCTCTGGTGACGTCGGTAATCGTGGTTGATGTTACGCAAGCGTCTTATCAGAAAGGGAAGGAGCTTATGGGCATACTACTCGGACCAGTAAAGAACAAGTTTGAGGCGATAGGGGAGGAGCGTGGGGAAGCGCGGGGCATAGCACTTGGCGAAGCGCGTGGGCGACGTGAGGGCGAAGAGCGCGGTCGACGCGAAGGCGAGGCAATCATGGCGGCGCGGTCGGCCGCTTGGTTCGCTGATATGCAGCAGGCGCAGAAGGAGGGCCGCGAGTTCAACGAACCGCCGCCCTGGGAGCAGAACGGTCAGGATGAGGACGACTAGCAACGCCGTCGTAGCCCATCTTGCCGCAGCCATCCGGACTGCCTACTAGAAAGCGCGCTTTCATATAGGGAACGGCTTTGCGCGGCCGTCCCCTATATCTTTGTGCGTTGGCTACTCGGTTATGCTTACGGCGGATGTCTGCGCGCCTATGCCTATTGCGCGCTGGCGCCGCTTATTGCGCCGGCTACTGCTTGGGGGTTCATGGGTAGGTCGTACATGCGGATGCCCACGGCGTCGTGTATGGCGTTGGCGATTGCGGCGAGCGGCGGCACTATGTTCGCCTCGCCCACGCCCTTGACGCCGAAGGGATGCGCCGGGTTGGGAACCTCTAGCATCACCGCTTCTATCATCGGCAGGTCTAGCGCTACGGGCATTCGGTAGTCGAGCAGGCTGGAGTTGAGCATCGCGCCGTCGTCGCTCATGTAGTACTCTTCGTTGAGCGCCCAGCCGATGCCCTGCGCGGTGCCTCCCTGAATCTGCCCTTCGACGTAGCTGGGATGCACGGCGGTTCCTACATCTTGGAATGCGGTGTAGCGCAGGATGTCCACCTTGCCGGTCTCAGGGTCGACCTCTACGTCCACGATGTTGGCGGCGTATGAGCCGGCGGATCCGCCGGGGTTCATGTTGGCGCGGCCGACTACGGGGCCGCCGGTTTCCGCCATCCTAGCCGCAATGTCTTTGAACGATATGCGGAGTTCGGTGTCGGACTTGTGGCGCAACCCGCCGTCGGCGTATTCCACCTGCGATTCGTCGGTGTCCCACAGCAGGGCGGCGCGCCGGATGAGCTGGCGCTTGACGTCGTTGGCGGCTTCCACGGCGGCCCAGCCGGACTTGAAGGCAACGCCGCTGCCGCCCGATGTGGATGTGTAGCCGATGGAGTCGGTGTCGCCCACGGTGGGGATGACGTCCTTTATGGGCAAGCCAAGCACTTCGGCAAACATCTGCGCGATGGCGGTGCGCGATCCGCCGATGTCCATAGAGCCTTCGATGAGGCTGACAGCGCCGTTTGAGAGCACGTTGGCGATGGCGGACGCCATGCCGGAGTTGTTGCGGCAGAAGCCCATAGCGATGCCGCGCCCGCGGTTCGCGCCCTCAAGCGGGGTATTGTAGTGCGGATGCGCCTTGACGGCGTCCATCACCTCTTTCGCGCCGATGGGTCCGTTCATCACGCCGTCGGCACGGCGGGTTCCGGGCGTGGCGACGTTCAGCAGACGCAGCTCCAGCGCGTTCATTCCCAGCGCCTCTGCGATTTCGTCCAGGATGCTTTCGGACGCAAAGCAGACTATCGGAGCGCCCGGCGCGCGGTAGGCGGCGGTCTTGGGCTTGTTGGTTACGATGTCATAGCCGTCTATGCGCGCGTTCTCGATGAAGTAGGGCGCGAACACGGCGGCACACGAACCGGGCAGCGGCGCTCCCGGATAGGCGCCGCCCTCGAAAGCGAAGTATATCTGCGCCGCGGTGATGCGCCCTTCGTTGGTAACGCCCATTTTGATTTTCATATAGCCGCCGGCGGTGGGGCCGGACGCCTCCAGCACCTCCGCGCGCGTCATTGTGGACTTGACGGGGCGGCCGCTCTTGCGGGACAGCGCGGCGGACACCGCTTCCAGGTACGCCAGCGTCTTGCCGCCGAAGCCGCCGCCGATTTCCATCGGCACAACCTTTATCTGCGAATTGGGTATGCCAAGCACCTGCGCCGTGCTGTCCCGCATCGCGAAATGCCCCTGACTGCTGCTCCATATCGTCAAGCGGTCGTCGTCGGGCGCCCACCACGCGGTAGCGGTGTGCGGCTCAATGTAGCCCTGATGCACCGTCTTTGTGCGAAACTCGCGCTCGAATACGCGATCTGCTGCGTCAAAGCCCTTGTCTAGGTCTCCGAATATGTGCTGTTCGTGGTCTGCGATGTTCTTGCTGCGGGGGACGTCGCCGATGCCGCCGCGCTCAATCCAATGCTCATGCAGCGCGGGGGCGTCGGGCTTGAGCGCGTCCTCTACATTGGATACGCTGGGCAGAACTTCGTACTCGACGTCGATGAGCGCGAGCGCCTCTTCCGCAACATGCGCGTTCACGGCGGCAACGGCGGCGATGGGATGCCCCTTGTACAGAACCTTGCCGTTGGCGAGAATGTTCTCAGCGATAGGGACGCCCTGCCTTGCCACCTGCGGCACCGGTTCCATAGGCGCAAGGTCGGCGGCGGTTACAACCGCTTTCACATCGGGATGCGCTTCGGCTTTGGCGGTATCTATGGACTTGATGCGGGCATGGGCGTGCGGGCTTCGCAGCACCTTGCCGTGCAGCAGGCCGGCGGGGTTCACGTCTGCGCCGTAGCGCGCGCGGCCGGTAACCTTGTCCACGCCGTCGTGCCTCACCGGGCGCGTGCCTACTACGTTGTACGCCGTCGTCTCAGAACGCGGCATCTCAGCTGTGGTCATATGCAATCCTCCCTAATATGCTTATGCCTAAATGTATGCCAATGTGTTTATGTGTACGCCTATGCGCGCATTCGGCGCAAATGATTTGGGTTCACGCGCTAATCTTATCACATTCGCAGCGCGCGGTTGCGCCGCTTTCGCCGACGCCAGTCTGCGCGCCGCGCGCGAATTCGCAAACTATCCCGCCTAAAAAATAAACATAAAAAGCCCGCTCAATGCTAAAATTAGGGTTGGGATTGCGGCGGCGGATGGCTAGGCGGCACAGCGGGACAGGCGCACAATTGGGGGATGACATATGCCGTTGGAAAATATAGTGGTTCAGGGCGCGCGCGAACATAACCTTAAGGATGTGAGCGTTACCATACCGCGCAATAAGCTTGTGGTGATGACCGGCGTATCCGGCTCCGGCAAGAGTTCGTTGGCGTTCGACACCATATACGCCGAGGGGCAGCGCCGCTATGTGGAATCGCTCTCATCCTACGCGCGCCAGTTCCTAGGGCGTATGGACAAGCCCGACGTTGACTACATCGAGGGGCTTTCGCCCGCCATATCCATTGACCAAAAGGGCGTATCGCACAACCCGCGCTCCACTGTGGGGACGGTAACCGAGATATACGACTACCTACGGCTGCTGTTCGCGCGCGCCGGGCATCCCCACTGCTACAAGTGCGGCCGTCCGGTAGAGCGCCAAACGGTTCAGCAGATAGTCGACGCCGTGCTTGCGTTGCCGGAGCGCAGCCGCATACAGATACTTGCGCCACAGGTGCGGCGGCGCAAGGGCGAACACAAAGAGGTGTTCGATGGCGCGCGCAAGGCGGGCTTCGTGCGCGTGCGCGTCAACGGCGATGTGCGCGATCTGTCCGAAACCTTCGACCTGGACAAGCAGAAGTGGCACAACATAGAGGTGGTGGTGGACAGGCTTGTTGTGGGCGCAAGCGCCGACCAGAGCCGCCTAGCCGATTCGGTGGAGACGGCGCTGCGAATGGCGGAAGGCGTGGTGCTGGTGGATGTGGCTGGCGAAGACG
Organism: Dehalococcoidia bacterium; assembly: GCA_965203895.1. Taxonomy (GTDB): domain Bacteria; phylum Chloroflexota; class Dehalococcoidia; order Lucifugimonadales; family JADFKI01; genus Bin90. The sequence goes on from CBDBDI010000003.1 coordinate 2,766,818, forward strand.
AGCTTCTGTTTTCGGAGCAGTTCGCATGCGTTCACTGCAACATAAGCATGGGCGAACTTGAGCCGCGCACATTCAGCTTCAACAACCCGCACGGCGCTTGCGCCACCTGCACAGGGTTGGGATACAAGCTTGAGATCGACCCCGACCTGGTAATCCCGGACAAGAGCGCAAGCATCGCCGGGGGCGCCGTGCAGCCTTGGGCGCGCTCCGGCGCTATGAGTTCGTGGTATTACAGTCAGCTTGCGTCATTGGCGCGCGCCTACGATTTCTCCATAGACATACCCGTCAGCAAGATGCGAAAGCGCGACCTGGACTTAGTGCTGTACGGCACCAAGCGCAAGGCGATCGACGTGCGCCACAACACGCAGCGCGGCAAGACATACCGCTGGCGCACCACATTCGAGGGCGTCATCAACAACCTAGCGCGCCGCTACAAAGAGACCGAATCCGAGCATGTGCGCTCCGAAATCGAGCGCTATATGTCATCCAGCGCCTGCAACGCCTGCGACGGACAGCGCCTCAAGCCGGAAGCGCGCGCCGTAACCGTGTGCGGCTTGAACATTATGCAGGTTACCGACAAGTCCATAGCGCAGGCAAGCGAATGGATCGCCGCTATCGGCGGGGACGCGGCCGCATCATCGCTCGCGCCGCCGACATCCCTCAATGGCAGCGCCCCCAAACGCACCGCCGCGGCCGCCAAGCGCCGCGGCCGCCGCAAGCCCGTCGCAGACATCGGCGGCGGCGAACCGGCCGTTCTCACCGCGCGCGAAAAGGCTATCGCAAGCCAGATACTCAAAGAGATAGAGGCGCGCCTCGACTTCCTGCTGAACATCGGGCTTGACTACCTCACGCTGTCGCGGATGGCGGCAACGCTCAGCGGCGGCGAAGCGCAGCGCATCCGATTGGCGACGCAGATAGGCTCCGGGCTTATGGGCGTGCTGTATGTGTGCGACGAACCATCGATCGGGCTGCACCCCGCCGACGACTATCGGCTCATACAGACGCTCAAGCGCCTGCGCGACCTCGGCAACACCGTGCTAATCGTGGAACACGACGAAGCCATTATGCGCGCCGCCGACCATATCGTCGACCTAGGCCCCGGCGCCGGCGAACATGGCGGCCATGTAGTTGCGAGCGGCCCCGTCGAAGACATCATGCGCGCGCCGCTATCGCTGACCGGGCAGTACCTCAGCGGCCGCCGCAAGATAGCGCTGCCGGATGAGCGGCGCAACGGCAGCGGCGGCAGCATCCTAATTCGCGGCGCAAGCCAGAACAACCTCAAAGACATAGACGTCGAAATCCCGCTTGGAATGCTGGTATGCGTAACCGGCGTATCCGGCTCCGGCAAAAGCACGCTGATAAACGAAATCCTGTACAAGAAGCTGGCGCAGCAGTTCTACAAGGCGCGCGACCGCCCCGGCGCCGTGCGCGCCATTGACGGCGTGGAGCGCATTGACAAGGTCGTCGACATCGACCAGTCCCCCATTGGGCGCACGCCGCGCAGCAATCCCGCCACCTACACCGACACTTTCACGCCCATTCGCGAACTATTCGCCACCGTGCCGGAAGCGCGCATGCGCGGCTACAAGCCCGGCCGCTTTTCGTTCAACGTCAAGGGCGGCCGCTGCGAAGCCTGCAGCGGCGACGGCTACATCAACATTGAGATGCAGTTCCTGCCCGATGTAACCGTCCCCTGCGAAATATGCGAAGGCAAGCGCTACAACCGCGAAGCGCTCGAAATCGAGTGGAAAGGCAAGACTATCGCCGACGTGCTGGCGATGACCGTAACCGAAGCGCTGGATCTGTTCGAGAACATACCGCGCGTGCGCCGCCGCCTGCAAACGATGCAGGACGTCGGCTTGGGCTACATACGCTTGGGGCAGCCCGCAACGCAACTCAGCGGCGGCGAAGCGCAGCGCGTCAAACTCGCCAAAGAACTCTCCAAGCGCGCCACCGGCCGAACACTCTACATCCTAGACGAACCCACCACCGGGCTATCATTCGAAGACTGCGCCCACCTGCTAGGCGTGCTGCAGCGCCTTGTGGACGCCGGCAACAGCGTTGTGCTTATAGAGCATCACCTAGACCTGATAAAGAGCGCCGATTGGCTCATAGACCTAGGCCCCGGCGCCGGCGACAAGGGCGGCGCGCTCATAGCGTCCGGCACCCCCGAACAGATAGCGCTGCTGCCCCACTCGCACACAGGGCAATACCTTGCGCCGCTGCTTGCGGGGGATAACGCAGGCGTGAACGGCGCCGGGGATGCGGCCGACGTCGATGCGTCGGCGCTTGCGGATGCGGCGTCGAGCGTCGGCGTGAATGCGGCGGATTAGGCTATCGAACTGCGCTTAGCCCGACGGGAGGTTTGCGATATGGAGCCTACAAGCAGAAAGCGCCAAGTGCGCCTTGTGATTGAAGACGGCGAACCGCGCGGCGTTATCTTGGACATCCAAGACTACATTGAGATGCTGGAGCGCTTGGAAGACGCCGAAGACCTTGCGGCGCTGAACGAAATGCGCCAAAAGCCGCTTGAGTTTCGGCGGTTCGAGGAGTTCCTAGCAGAGTACGCCTAGCGTATCGGGGCTATATTACAGGTTTTCGAACTCGTCAACGGATAGCCCCGCATAGCGCAGGATGTCACTAAGTGTGCCGCGCTGCACTTCCCTATGACGCGGCACCGTAGTATTGACTCTGCCGGTAGGGGTCATTTTGACAAACTTAACGTGGCTTCCCCGTTGACTGTATTCGCTAAAGCCTGCCGCGCGAAGCCTGCGCGCCACCTCGCGGTACGGAAGCGGTCTAGGCAACGCCTACCTCCACATTCACATCCATACCCACTTCCACGTCCACATCCACATCTAGGCGATAAACCCGCTCGCAGTCGTCCGACGCTTCGTAATGCAACTCGATCGCCTCGCGCAGGTTAAGCAGCGCTTCCCGCTCGCTTTCGCCCTGGCTGGTGACGTCTATCTCGATTGCCTGCGCTATGAACCAACCGTTTTCCGGCCATACGCGCGCCGTAAATGTGCGCTTCATATCTTGCGCCTCCCTTTTAGTGTGTATAAAGGTGATGCGCCATAAAGATGGCGTTTCGTAAAGATAGTATGGCGCATTCGTAGCGCATGGCGCAAGGCGTAATGTCCCGCCAATCCCAATTGACACCCACCCGCCTACCCGTTAGCATTCCTGTACGCGCGCACGCAGCCGCTTACGCCTAACCCGCCGCGCCTGCGCCTACCGCAGATACGCGCGCGCACGCCCCACTCGAGCAGCCCATCGATTAGCCGCAATCAGCCAACAGCGGAGCCGCCCACCATGCCCACCACCACCGCAGCCGCAGCCTACCCCCACATCGCGCGTTACCGCGCCGAACTGGATCGACTCGTCGCATTCGGCGGCTCCACCAGCGAACTCAGCATTCGGCGCGCGTTCGAGAACTGCCTCGCCGACTACTGCGCCGAACACAAAGAGAAGCTGGCGCTCGTCCCCGAACTCCGCACGCCGGCCGGCGTCATTCCCGACGGCACCGTCAAGGACTCGCTGCGGATGGCGCGCGGCTACTGGGAAGCCAAAGACTCGCAAGACAACCTCGACGCCGAAATCCAGCGCAAGTTCAACCGCGGCTATCCCCGCGACAACATCATCTTCGAAGACTCCCAAACCGCCGTTCTCATCCAAAACCAAGACGTCGCTATGCGCGTCAATATGTCCCGACCGGGCGAACTACACCGCCTCATCAAGCGCTTCCTAGACTACGAACTCCCCGAAATCGAAGAGTTCCGCCACGCCCAGCGCCAGTTCAAGGCAGACCTGCCCAGTGTGCTGGACAACCTGCGCCAAACCATCGCACACGCCGGCGCCCAAAACCCCGACTACCAGTCCGCCGCCGCCGCATTCCTGGCGGTCTGCCATCAAACCATCAGCCCGAATGTGTCATCCGACGACGTGCGCGAAATGCTGCTGCAGCACATCCTCACCAAAGACATTTTCCTGCGCGTATTCGCCGAAGACCAGTTTCACCGCGAAAACAACATCGCCCAGCAGCTGGACGCCCTAGAGCGCACCTTCTTCACCGGCGACGTCCGCCGCCAAGCCATCGACCGCCTGCGCGCCTACTACGGCGCTATCGGCCGCGCCGCCGACGAAATCGCCGACTACGCCGAAAAACAGCAGTTCCTCAAAACCGTCTATGAAGACTTCTACAAGGCGTACAACCCCGCCGCCGCCGACAGACTCGGCGTTGTCTATACCCCCAACGAAGTGGTGGACTTCATCATCCGCGGCGCAGACTTCCTGCTCCAAAAGCATTTCAACCGAACACTCGCCGACAAGGGCGTGCAAATCCTCGACCCCGCTACCGGCACAGGCACCTTCATCACCAACCTCATTAACCACCTGCCGCAAGAGCGCCTAGCCTTCAAATACCTCAACGAAATGCACGCCAACGAAGTGGCGATTCTGCCCTACTACATCGCCAACCTCAACATCGAGTACACCTACAAAGAGCGCATGGGCGCATACAAAGAGTTCCCCAATCTGGTGTTCGTGGACACGCTGGACAACATGTCCTGGCTAGGCGCTACCGGCGGCGCAGTGCAGCGGCAGGGGACATTGCTAGGCGCGCTGTCTGAAGAAAACTTGGGGCGACTGGACGCGCAGAACGAAAAGCCCATCAGCGTCATCATCGGCAACCCGCCGTATAACGACAGCGCTGCGCTATGGGGGGATGGCGGCGCTAACCGCGCCTATCCCGACATAGACAATCGAATCAGCGATACATACATCGCCACCAGCTCAGCGCGGAGGACGCACCAGTACGATATGTACAAGCGCTTCATTCGCTGGGCGTCGGACAGGCTCGACAATGATGGCATCATCGCATTCATCACCAATCGTTCCTACATTGACTCTCTACAAGACGACGGCTTTCGGCAGATTGCGTCCCAAGAGTTCAGCGATCTGTACATCGTTGACTTGGGCGGCGACATCCGCAAGAGCGGCAAGGTCGGCAACATATTCAACATCATGACCGGGGTGGCGATAGGCTTGTTCGTGCGCCGCGCCAATGCGCGCAGACACGGCAATATCCATTACTACGCCGTTGCGGACGAAAAGTCGGGGGCCGCCAAACTCGCCGAACTGAAAGCACTCGATGTCGCAGACATTGAGTTTCAAGACATCACGCCCGACGACAACCACAACTGGCTCAATCAGTCCAACCCCCGCTTCGCCAAACTGATGCCGCTTGCGAATAGGCATACTAAGTCCAGTCTCAAAGAGCAAGCGCTGTTTCAATTGTCCCCGCCCGCAGTTAAATCTAACCGCGACGAGTGGGTGTACGATTTTGATATTCCCAACCTGCGGAACAAGGCATTGTTCTTTATAGACAAATACAACGAACTATTAGATACAGACGAAATTCCGTCTGAACCTACTATCAAATGGAGCCATTCGCTTGGCAGCAGGTTTGAGCGCGGCGAGGACATTACATTCAACGATGGCAACCGCATAACAGCACTCTGGCGGCCGTTTGTTGCCAAATGGCACTTTGCGGAAGCGGCGATGAACGATAGGCTTACGCGAAACCACTACGAAATGTTCGGCACTGACTTGAAGCGCCCGAATAAGGTTATAAACTTTTGCGTGAACCGCAAGCACTTCTATGCGCTGGCGACGGACAAGCCCAGCGATTTCCACTTCACCGGCGATACGCAATGTCTGCCGCTATACCGCTACACGGACGAAGGCGAGCGGGTATTGAACATAACGGATTGGGGAATAGCGCGCGTCAACGCCTACTATCGCAAGCGTTGGGGGCGTCATTTTGAGGCGGCGGCCGGCGGCGCAAGCATCGGCGCCGAGGACATATTCGCCTACGCCTACGCCGTGCTGCACGACCCCGTCTATCGCCACGACTACCAAGTCGACCTGCTGCGCGAATTCCCCCGCCTGCCGCTGTACCGCCATTTCGGGCATTGGGCGGGCTTAGGGCGCAAACTGCTGGACTTGCACATAGGCTTCATGGACGCCGCGCCGTATCCGCTGCAGCGCGCCGACGGCCCCAACCCGCCCACCCGCGTAATGCTGCGCGCCAACGCCAAAGACAAAGAGCAGGGCGTAATCCGCATCGACGACCAAACCACTCTCAGCGGCATCCCCCCGTCGGTGTGGCGCTACCGCTTGGGCAGCCGCTCCGCCCTGGAATGGATACTAGACCAGCACAAAGAGCGCAAGCCCCGCGACGCCGCCATCCGCGAGCGCTTCGACGCCTACCGCTTCGCCCCCCACAAAGAGCGCGTCATCGACCTGCTGATGCGCGTCTGCACGGTAAGCGTCGCCACAATGAAAATAGTGGACAGCATGGCATACTGGCACGGCGACAACCTGATAGTGTTCGACGACCGCGAAGAAGACGATTTCGCGCTGCTTTCGCTGGCGCATATGGCCAAGGAAGTCGAAGCTGAGGAGGGGTTGGGATAGTGGTCGGCGAAGTAGCGTTAGCGCCCATTTCGCGCACCGATTTGAGGCGGAACAAGCGGCGTCCCGTGGTAATAGTCGCCGAAGTGGGCATGGACGATTACATAGTTTGCTCGATAACAACTCAAGCCACTCACGGCGGTTCGGAAAGCGAATACATCCCCATAGCGGCGGCGGATATGCTTGAAGGGGAACTGCATCATCAGAGTTGGGCGCGCCCGAACCGCCTATACACCCTGAACGCTGAGCTGCTAACCCGCATCGGCGCGCTAACCGACGCCAAGACGGACGAGATACGCGCCGCGATACGGGGGTTGTTTTAGGGCGGCGGGGAACCGTCCCGCCGCAAACCCATACCCCCTTTGCGCCTGCCGCAAGCCGCGCCTCCGCCTCTTCTTTGCTGCCTACAATGTGAATGTTTAACCAATTCATTATTAGGTTCTCTGAAAATTGGACACAAGCCCTAATTTTGCGATAATATAGCCCCCAAAACATATTGACAACCTCAACTTTCGGCAAAACGGCTTCCCCATGATGAACGAATATACCGACACCATCCCTGATTGGAACGCAGACGGGATACTGCCTCCCATCAATGAGGACAACCCTACCTCCGAAGAACGTTCTCCATATCCTATTTCTCTTCCGGATTTAGTAACGCTTTTCGGGAATACCGAGGAGCGGCGTAACCTCTTGGGGGGATTGCTGGATTATAGAGCTGAGCTACACAAAGCAGGGTTGACACAAGGGTTTCAGTGGGTCAATGGCAGCTTCGTAGAACACGTCGAGGAATTAAGAGAACGCCCGCCCGCGGACATCGACGTTGTCACTTTCTGTTACATCCCTGAGGGACACACGCAGCGAAGTCTATTTGAGGCTTATTCTAATCTTTTCGTTCCGTCTTACACCAAAGCACACTTTAATGTAGATGCTCATTATGTCCCGTTGAATCAAACTACCAGTGAAACTATTGTCAGAGACACCAGGTATTGGTATAGCCTATGGGCGCACACGCGCGAGTGGCAATGGAAGGGCTTCGTGCGAGTGGATATTGACGGCAGAAATGACGCAGCCGCTAGAGCCAACCTTGACAGGATGAACAACGAAAATGGAGGTCGGGCGTGAATATCCGGAATTACCGCTTCCTCCTTTCCGAACGTGCCACTCTAAACAAATTGATTAGAGAAACCACCCCGGACGAAGTGATTACGAGGAAGAGCTTCGAAAGTCGCCTGCTCGATGTCGAAGCTGAGCTTGAAGCCTACGAGGCGGCGCCGCCGCAACTAGCGGAAGCGCGGTTGACCTTTCACGGCAAACCGGTTGTAGGCAACCGCGGCATGTCGGCGCGTTTCTTTAGTGAGGCGCTAGATAACTTCGCCACACTTGTACATTACATTGGAGCTAGTCTAAGCGGAAATCCCTTGTCGACCACAGGCCCAGCCCCTCATAAATCAGACTACGAAATTCTGATTGCAGGAACAGCGCACGGATCATTCGGCTTTCGAGTAGAGGAAGCCTTAGGACAATTGCCTTTGGAAGGCGAAGATACTCATGCCGGAGCAGCCATCAAGAAATTCAAGGCAATTTTAGAAGCGTCTAAGGGGACAGACGAAGAGTTGTCGGAGGCTATCGAACGTACCGACGCGCGCGCTTTGGAATCGGTGGAGAAATTTCTACTCAATGTAGCTAAGAACGAAGCCGTATGCGCTTTGGAATTCCAAAGAGATAAGTTCCAGTTCTTCGACGTCGAACAAGTGCAGCGCAGCGCGAACAGGCTAAGTCAAGACAACATCCTAGAAGACGATGTAAGCCTTGTAGGACGATTCCAAGGATTTCTGCCAAAAGCTCAGCAGGCAGAAGTACGCATTGCGCATGCGGAAGCCGACTTCCTGCAGCGCTTCATTGAGACAGTGATTAAATGCCAGGTAAAGCCTGAATCCGAAGCGGCAGATGTTGCCGAAATCAACACCATTCTTGACCGAGAAGTTCGCATCAGCGCGCGCGCGCGCAGAGTGAGCGCTGAGGGACGCCCGCGTTTCGTTGTTACTCGCTGGGAATTGGTGGAGTAGAATTTAACGCCTTTGCGCCCCTGCGCCATTGCGTTAAGAAAACCCTAACCGTCGCCAAACCGCCCCGCCCCAAATTCCCCCACCGCCAGCGCCGTCTCACCCGCCGTCAGCAGATCGGCGATAGCCTTGCCTATGCCGGAGCTGATTAGGATGCCCTTGCGGCCGGCGCCGGTCGCAAGATAGACGTTGTCCCAGCCGGGCGCCGCGCCGATGATGGGCAGCCAATCGGCGGTTACGGGACGCAGGCAGGCGGTATGCTTGGCGACCTCCGCGTCGTCCGCCAGCGTGGGCATCAGCGTAGTTGCGCCGTCCAGCAGCGTCTTGCGCGCCGATGCGCTGGGCTGCTTGTCGAAGCCGCGCCACTCTTCGGTAGCGCCCACCCACAGCAGCCCGTCGGCGCGGTTGTAGATGGTTACGCCGCCGCCCGCACAGTCATAGCCGACGGGCGTTCCCGCAAGCCGCAGCCGCACTATCTCGCCCTTGAGCGGCTTCACAGGAATGCTCACGCCCAGCCAGTTCGCCGCCGCGCCGCACCACGGGCCGCTCGCTACTGCCACGGCGCCGCAGCCAAGAACGCCGCCGTCCGCCAGCGCCACGCCGGTTACGCGGCTGCCGTCCGTATGCAGTCCCGCCGCTTCGCCCTCCAGCAGCGATGCGCCCTGCCGCTCGGCGGCGCGCCAAAGCGCCAGCGTGTATTCATACCCAAGCAGCGTGGCGTTGCCGTAGGCGTACAAGCCGCGAACCGCCGCGGGACTGATGCGCGGCTCCAAGCGCCGCAGTTCGTCAGCGTCAAGCCAGCGCGCCTCGAAGCCGTCCGCCGCCTGGAACAAGTCTAGCGTCTCTTGCATCGGCGCTATGTCCGCATCGCTGAACGCCGCCGTGAGCGCTGCGATGCGCTTGTAGTGGTAGCGCACGCCCGATTCGTCTTCAAGCGTATCGGCGAGCGCGGCGTGCATCTCAAACGATTCGGCGGCGAGCGCGCTGAGCGGGCCCGGTATGCCGGCGCCCTGCAGCGGATTGAGACCGCCGGCGTTGTATCCCGACGCCTGCGTTGCGATGCCCTCGCGCTCGATTACCACCGACTTCACGCCCGCCTTCGCCAGATAGTACGCGACGGCGCATCCCGCCGCGCCCCCGCCGATTATCGCAACATCGGTTGTCCTGCCCGCGCTTGTCATCTCAATGCCCCTTTGCGTGTATCGTGTGTATCCGTATCTGTTATGCGTAGCGTTATACGTACGGCATACGCTATGCGTCTTTGTCGACAAAACCTTCGGCGGCGGCGCGCTTGGGCAGCCGCGCCGGGCGCGCCGCAAGTATGCAGGCGAATGCGATTATGTACGATAGGATACCGCAGATGAATATCGTTTGGTAGCCGCCCGTGATGCCGAACAGCAGCGCCCCGAATGTGGGGCCGAACCCCAGCGCGCCCGTTTGGAACGGACCCATCAGTCCGGTTATCGAGCCGAAAGACGCTCTGCCGAAGTACTGCGCCACTATCATATGCCCCAATATGTTCAGCCCGCCCGCAATCGCGCCGTACAGAATCACCGCCGCAACGCTCATGCCGCCCTCAGGTATCACCAGGAACAGCGACACCGACAGCCCTGACAGCGCAAGCGTGATGAGCGCAAGCCGGCGCGGCGAAAACAGATCGGACAGCCATCCCCAAAACGGGTTGCCCAGCGAGCCCAGCAGCGAGCTGACGCTGAGCGCGCCTGCCGCCAAAGCGGGCGCAACGCCTACATCGCGCAGGTACGGCACGACTTGGAAGTTTATCGTGCCGGATATGAGTATGACCAGCGCCTCCGCCGCCACGATGAGCCAGAATGCGGGCGTCGCGGCGGCTTCGGACGCTCGCCAGTCGAACTCGCGGCGCTGCCCGGACGCCGACGCCGAGGCTTGCGAACCGGCCGCGCGTTTCGCCGCCGGCCGCGAGGGCGCGCGCGCGCTGTCCGGCTGCAAGCCGATGTCCGACGGACGCCGCCGCATTATCAGAAACAGCGGCGCCACTATGAGAAGCGCTATGACGCCCTGCGCCTGATACGCCGCGCGCCAGCCGGCGGTCAGCGCAATCAGCGAGAATATCTGTATGTTGATTGCGCCGCCAAACGGACGCGCCATAGCGGATATGCCCAGCGCCAGATTGCGACGCCTGCTGAAGAAGTTGACCGCCGCGGTGCGCGGCACCACGCCCACCAGCATCGGGTTGGCAATTGCCCTAGCGATAATATATGCGGTGTAGAAGTGCCAGACGGCTTGTATGCCCGCTATGGCGAAGAAGCATACCCCGGCGATGAACGCCGCCAGCGGCATAAGCCCGCGCGGCCCGTAGCGGTCGGCGAGCCTGCCCACAAACGGCGTCAGCAGCCCCGACGCCCATGTGCCGGCGGTTACCGCATAGGCAATAGTGCTGCGCTCCCACCCCATATCCTCGAAGATGAAGTTCTGCACGCCGCCAAGCACGAGTTGCGTTGCGCCCGTAGCGGCGTATGTGCCGACCGCCGACATAGCCAAAATCAGCCAGCCGTAGTAGAAGGGCGTGCGCGGCCGCCAATCCGCGATGCGCCTCAGCGCTTGCAACGGCTCGACGCGCGCCTCAAGCGGACGCCTCCCCAGCATCGAGTTCGGCGCGCAACTGAGAGGCTAGATGTGGCAGGCTTAGTGTAGCGGCGTCCCAGACTGCTGAATTAGTTATCAGAAAGTATTCGTGAACCAGGAAATTACGCCTTATTACGAATTCGAGCCAGTCTATGTTCGGCATGCTTTCTTTCTTGTGAATGTCAAGTCGCGCAATCGCTTCTCCGACGATAATCAGATTGCGAACTACGGCATCTACGATTTGGGGAGCGCCGTCAAGCTCTTCTTCGCTCATGCCTGCGATGTATGTCTCTATGCGATCCGCCGCGTCTATGATGTCTTGGAAGCGCTCTTGCCAAGATCTGCTATCCGGCATATACGACATTCTCCACGAAATCGTAAGCGCCTTTCCAGCGTGGATCCGGCTTGACGTCAATCCTCGCAAGCAGAATCCCGCATCCGAAAAGTTCTTCTATGCGAAGTTGCAATGTGAAGAACCTCAAATCGGGACGAATGCCCGTCTTATAGGTAACGGCGACGCCTATCTCTTTGGCAAGCGGTTTGCAGCAATCGCAACCGCATTTGCAGCCACATGGGGGGCTTTCGCGCCACGGGAACACGCCGATGGACTTGACGCCGAACTCACGCTTGATGTCATATAGGTTATCGGAGAGTATCTTTAGCGCCTTGTCTTGCCGCATAACGCACAACCGCCTTTCAATGTTCGCGCATACCGCCGCCGCGTTTATGTTCACACCCTGCCAATTGCGCTCGCTTAAATGATAGCAGGTTTTGCCTAATGCTACGCTCGCTCTCTAGCGACGTCTTGGAAACGCGCCTGCCAATCTCTAATCTTCGGCATACACGGCGTCCTTTAGCAGCATGTCAATGCTTTCCCACGTGCGGTCATAATCACCGTTAAGCGTCGTCAAGAAAACTCCGCAGCTGAAAAGTTCTTCTATGCGAAATTGCAATGTGAAAAACCTCAAATCGGGGCGCACGCCGGGCTTGTAGTCCACCACAACGCCTATCTCTTTGGCGCGCAGTCCACCGCAGTCGCAGCCGCGCGCGGGGCTTTCGCTCCACGGGAACACGCCGATGGACTTGACGCCGAACTCGCGCTTGATGTCCTCGAGATTATCGGAGAGTATCTTTAGCGCCTTGTCTTGCCGCATAACGCACAACCGCCTTTCAATGTTCGGCGCACACTGCCGCCACGCTTATGTTCGCGCATCCTGCCGCGCTTGCTTAAATGATAGCGGTTTGCGGCGGACAAGCGGTTAGTTAGCGTTAGCGCGGCAGGCCGCCAATCGCCGCCCGGCCGCTACAAGTCAAAGCTCATAAGCTCATCGGTGAAGAGCAGCTCGCCGTCGTAGATTTGGCGCACGTCGCCGATACCCTTCTCTCTTACGCCCGGCTGCGACAGATGCGGACCGATATGTACCAGCGCAAGCCGCTTGACGCCCGCCGCCTGCGCCATTCGCGCCGCGCCCAGCGTGCCGCACTGACCGAGCGATTCGCCGTCCGCGTCCATAACCTCTTGGTCGTCCCAGCACATGCACAGCATCAAATCGGCGTCTTTGGCGAGGCGGGTTACGGATTCGCACGGCTGTGTATCCCCGGTGAATACCACGCTGCCCGCCGGCGTGTCGAAGCGGTACGCCAGCGAATCGAGGAACGGCTGCACATGCTCCGCCGGCGCGGCCGCAACCTGCCAGTCGACGCCGGCGAATACCGGACCCGGCCCAACATCCCTTGCGCTCACGGCCGGCGGTTTGCGCGGCAGCGTTCCGCCCCTGTTGACATGGATGCGCTGGCTCAGCGGATGCCCCACGCGCGCCTTCCAGTCGTGCGCGAACACGCCCTCGTTTTCGTCCAGGATGCCGCGCGTGATGCGCTCCGTCAGCGTAGGCCCGAACACCTGCAGCGCATTTTCATTGCCAACGCTCTGGTCCCAGCGGCACAGCAGAAAGCAGGGATAGTCGATATCGTGGTCGAAGTGGTGATGCGTGAAGAACAGGTAGTCCACATCGGTGGGCCAAAGCCCCGCCTTCACGAGCTTATGAGTAGCGGCGGGGCCGCAGTCCAGCATCAGCGTCTCATCGCCAATCCGCATAGCAAACGCCGACCCGAAGCGCGCAGGCGTAGGCGTGGGCGTCCCCGCTCCCAGCACATAAACCCTAGTCTGCTTATCCGTCATAGTTAGTCCTCCCATTCGCCGATTTGGGACACACTATAACGCAAACGCCGCCCGGACTGCGAAAGTTCGGGCGGCGTAGTAGCGCTTAAATCAGGGAGCGCCGACGGTATTGAGCGCAATAACCTCGCCTACGAATCGCGCGCCACCAGCAGCGCCACATCCGCCTGCACCACCGCCAGCCCGCGCGCCACATCCCCGACGGTCGACTGCAGTTCCCCGACGGTCGACTGCAATTCGCCTACGCTTGTCTGCAGTTCGCCGATAGCCGCCTTCATTTCACTGATGTCGGCCTTCATCTCCCCGACGGTCATCTGCAATTCGCTGATGTCAGCCTGCATCCGGGCTTGGCTTTCGGCTTGGACGTTTAGCGTGTCCAATATCGTGGCTTGCCCATCTAGCACCTGGGCAAGCATCGCTTGCGTAGTCTCTATCCCTGACTGCAACTCAGGGTGAGTATGCGCTCCGCCGCTGATAGTAGTAGTAGTCATATCGGTCATCCTCATATGTACACGCTCATCGCCGAGTTCGTTGGCGTATCCAAACTATAGCATACCGCTCGCCACGGCGCATAGGGCAGCCGTTGCGTTGCGCGTGCGGATGCAGCGCATCGCTACATTGCCGCTTCAAGACACGCTATAGCGCAAACGCCGCCCGACTGCGAAAGTTCGGGCGGCGTAGTAGCGCTTAAATCAGAGAGCGCCGACGGAATTGAGCGCAAGCGCCTCGCCTACGAATCGCGCGCCAGCAGCAGCGCCACATCCGCCTGCACTACAGCCCGCCCGCCCGCCCGCCAATTCGCCGATAGCCGCCTGCATTTCGACCTGAGAGTCGATCAGCGCGGTTATCGCTTCCAGCATACGGGCTTGGTTTTCGGCTTGGGCGTTCAGCGTGTCCAATATCGTGGCTTGCCCCGCTATCAACTGGGCAATCATCGCTTGCGTGGTCTCTATCCCCGACTGCAACTCAGGATGAGTATGCGGTCTAACGCCGCTAGTAGCCATGTCGGCAATCCTTTTATGTGCATGCGCATCGCCAAGTTCATTGGCGTATCCAAACCATAGCACAGCGCCCGCCATAGTGTAATAGTGTATAGGGCATAAGTTGAGTTGCAAGCGCGCTCAGATGCACCGCCGCATATCAGCGCCGGATCTGAAACAAACCAATCTTGTTTGAAACGCCACGCCCCAAAGTGATAACATTCCCTTTACGGCTTTCTGCCTTTCTACTCTAATATCCTACGCTCGCCTTGCGGCGCTCGGCGGCAACGCTCAACTGAGGTTTCAGCGAATATGAACACAACGGAGTTTCTGACTATCGCGGCGGCTATCGTGCCGGACAGAACCGCTATGATATTCGACGACAAGCGGATCGCCTACGCAGAGCTGCAGACCCGCGTCAACCGCCTCGCAAGCGCGCTGGCGGATATGGGCGTGAGCGCGGGCGACCGCGTGGCGATGCTGCAGGTGAACTGCAACGAATACATCGAGGCGTACTTTGCTACCGCCAAACTGGACGCCGTGTATGTGCCGCTGAACTTTCGCGCGCGCGCCGACGAGCTCACATTCATGCTGAACCACGCCGCCCCCAAAGCGCTGTTCGTGGGCGGGCGCTATGTCAACACCGTGCGCGAGTGCGCCGCCGACCTGCAGTCCGTAGAGCATTACATCGCGCTGGAAGACGGCGCAGACGGCTGGCGCTCATACGCCGATCTGCTGGCGTCGGGCGACGACATAGAGCGCTTCCCCGAAGGCGACGGCGACGACCTGACCGTCATCCTGTTCACATCGGGGACGACGGAGTTTCCCAAGGGCGTGATGCTGACACACGACAGCTTCTCCACCTACATCCTCAGCACCGTGTCCCCCGCCGATCCGGACGACGAAGAGCGCAACATCCTGACCGTGCCGCTGTATCACATCGCGGGCGTGCAATCGGTTATGGCGGCGATATTCGGGGGGCGCACGCTGATAATCCAGCGCCAGTTCGACGCCCAAGAGTGGATGCGCCTTGTGCAAACGGAACGCGCCAGCCGCGCGATGATGGTGCCCACTATGCTGAAGATGCTGATGGACCATCCCGAATTCCGCAATCACGACCTGAGCAGCCTTGACGTCATCACCTACGGTGCGGCGCCTATGCCCGTCGAAGTCATTCGCCGCGCCATAGACGAATTCCCGGGCGTGTATTTCATCAACGCATTCGGGCAGACCGAAACGGCGGCCACCATCACGATGCTTCCACCCGAAGACCACTTCTTGAAGGGTAGCGCCGAAGAGATTGAAAAGAAGATTCGGCGGCTTTCCTCTATAGGCATTCCTTTGGACGATGTAGAGGTGAATATCTTCGACGAAGACGGCGACCCGGTGCGGCAGGGCGATGTGGGCGAGATCGCGGCGCGCGGCGCGCGGCTGATGAAGGGCTACTGGCGGCAGGATGAGGCGACCACCGAGACCATCCGCGGCGGCTGGCTGTTCACCGGCGACTTGGGCTATATGGACGAAGACGGCTACATCTACCTGGCGGGACGCGCGCGCGACTTCATCAAGCGCGGCGGCGAAATGATTTCGCCCGAAGAAGTTGAGCAGACGCTGCAGTCCCACCACGCCGTAGAAGAGGCGGCGGTGATAGGCGTGCCGGACATCGACTGGGGCGAGCGCGTGCGCGCGCTAGTTGTGCTGAAAGACGGCGCAAACGCAAGCGCGGATGACATCGCCGAACACTGCCGCCAGCGCCTCGCCAGCTTCAAGAAGCCCGAATCGGTGGTGTTCTGCGACGAACTCCCCCGCAACCCGATGGGCAAGGTGCTAAAGCGCATCCTGCGCGAAGAGTTTAGCTACCCGGTCGAAGCAAGTTAGCGCAAAGCGGCGCGCATCCTCCGCTCACAACAACCCTATACCCCATTTGCGCATCTGCGTTAAAGCCGCCTGCGCCGAATGCTCAGCGCGCCCGTCATTCGCGGCGCAGCGCGGCGGTGAGCGTTAGTAGCATTATGGCGGTCATCAGCGCGGCGGATGTGAGGCAGAAGACGCAGTACGAACCGATGAACAATGCCTGCGTCGCTGTGAGATACGCTGAGAATGCGAAGCCCAGCGCCGCCACGGCAGCGAGCGCGCGGCGCAATGCATTCGGCGGGTTCGGCAACCCCAGCGCCGCCAGACTGCCCAGCAGCAACGCCGCATAGCCCGCAGCGCCCAGCAGCGCCACCGGTACGCCCACGAAGCGCGCATATTCGCTTGTGGTTACCGCGCCGCAGCCGCCCGCGCTGCAGGACGCCGCCTCGCCCGTCAGATACGCCACGGACAGGTAGGTCGCCAGCGCCAGCCCCGCGAGGCTCAGCGCCGCCGTCGCCGCCCAGCATATCGTCCTAGCCGCTATCGTCATTGCGGTTGCGGCGTTCCCAACGCCTCATTTAGCGCTTCGTCTATCGCGACGCTGAATGTCTCGTAGTCGCTGCCGCGCACGCGCTTGCCGTTTATGAACACCGACGGCGTTGTGGACAAGCCGATGTCAAACGCATATTCGGTATCGGCGCGCACTCTGTCCAGGTAGCGCCTATCGCTCATGCACTCCGCGAACTGCGGCGTGTTCAGCCCGATGCTGGTTGCCAATCCCACCAGGTAGTCGTATTCGTAGTTGCCCCCGCGCTCGGCGTTTCCTGTCCACCTTTCGAAGAATATGTCGTGATAATCCCAAAAGCGCCCCTGCTCGGCGGCGCATTCGGTTGCTTCGGCAGCCCAGACGGACTCTTCGCCGAGGAACGAGTAGTGGCGATACACGAAGCGCGCCCGCCCTGTGTTCACATAGTTCTCTATTATCGGTCGCCCTATCCCGAGGGCGAAATTGCGGCAGTGAACTCACTGCATATCCGAATACTCTACGATGGTTACCGGCGCATCGGGGTCGCCGATGATGTGAGCGTATTCGGGAAGATTTCCGTCGGGCGCTATTTCTGCGCCTCTTCTTGCCATATTCCACGCCGCCGCCGCGATGACCGCCGCCGATATTGCGATGGTCGCCACGCCCACGCCCAGCATAATCCACATCCGACGGCGCGAGCCCGTCTTCCGGTTGTCTGATTGCCGTTCTCTTGCCAAGTCGTCATCGCTCCTGAATCTAGCGGATATTATCGGTGAACGGGGGCTGCGCCTCTGCGTTATCGCCGACGCTGCGTTCAGTATCCGTCCCCCTAACTGCCGCCCGCAAGCCGCCGCTATTCCACCGTGAGGCGCGCTTCGCCAAGCCCGTCTATGGCGGCGACGGCGCTGTCCCCGGGCTGCAGCGTAGCGGGCGCGGCGAAGCTTCCGGTGAGTATCAGATCGCCCTTTGCGAGCGGCTTGCCCTGCGCCGCAAGCGTGTTCGCAAGCCACACCAGCGGCGCTATCGGATGCCCAAGCACATCAGCTCCCACGCCTTCGCCCGCCACAGCGCCGTTGACGCTCATCACGCCGCGCGACGCCGCAAGATCGATGCCCCGCCAATCCTCGACTGGCGCGCCCAGAACGGCGCCGCCGTTGCTGATGTTCGTTACGATTGTTCGAATTTCGGGCATCTGATCCTCGCGGTACGGCGCGTCCCGCCTGTCCACAACCTCAAACGCCGCCGCAAGCCAAGCGATGGCGTGGGCGATGCTGTCGCGTGTATAGGGCGCGCCGTCTGGGGACAGGTCTGCGCCGAGCATAACGCCCACTTCGCACTCGATGCCCACGCCGCCGTATAAGCTGCTGTCGATACGCGCCGGAGACCGGTGAACCATCCCGGACGGAATGCGTCCATAGCACGCTTCCCGCACGCCGCTGCGCCGGCGCATAACCGCATTGGTGTATGCCACCTTGTAGCCGGCGGCCGCCCCGCGCGCATCCGAAAGCCGCCGCACGAGCGCATCCTGCACAGCGTAGGCGTCCGCCATCGTGGTGGGCGCGAATGGCTGCAGCATCAGGTCGAGCGGCTTGCCCGCGCGATGTTGCGCCGCCTGATATTCGGCCGCGCGCTCAATGGCGCTTTGGGATGTCATTAGGCTTTACCCTTTCAATTAGGCGTTGTTATATGCGAATCAAGAATTTGAGCGTATCGCGCTTGCGGCGCTACCCAAATTCTCAACTGCTGTTTCAATGAGTTTGATTGTAATCTGCATAGACATAGACGGGCAAGCAATTCGCTACCGCCGCATTATCCTGCAGCGGCGCGCAAACGAATATCCCGCGTATAGACGCAATCACTATAACTGCGGGCGCGGCTAAAAGTTAGCGCCTATCCAACTCGCGCGCAATCGCTATCATTCGAAATTCGCAACCCATTAGCGCAAATCACCCCTCGAATGCGCCGCCCGCCGAGAGCGTCTCTCAGCGCCGCGCCTACACGCTGACTAATTCTATCCTACCACTGCGTCGGATGATTAGGTATAATGCGCAGGATGAATGCGAAACGGATTGTAGAGCTTGCGCGCGGCTTGACGCAGATCCGCGGTAGCGCAATATACGCGCTGATTGCGTGCGCGGCGCTCGCATTGGCGCTCTATTCCTGCAGCGAACCGCCCGCGCCGCAACCGTCAACTCCGACAACCGTCGTCGCAACCCCCGTTCCCACAGCGCCCACGCCGCCGCCAATCAGCTCACGCCCTACACAATCGCCCATCACGGCAACTCCGCAGCCGCCCACGCAGGCCACGCCGACAGCGCAACCGTCAACTAAATCACGCCCTACACAATCGCCTACTCCCGTAGCGACTCCGACGCCGCAACCCACGCCGACGCTAATCGAGCCTACGCCTACTCCCACACCCATCACCATCCCGAACTTCGCGCCGTTGCCCAGTGATGCGCAGTTCACTCACATAGCCGCCGGTAAATTTCACGCCTGCGGACTGCAAGCCGATGGGACGGCGCTGTGCTGGGGACGCAACATTAACGGCAGTCTGGAACTTCCCGGCGGAAATCCGAGTGAAACTCGGATTTCCGCCGGGCTGAATTTTACTTGCGGGTTGCGCATCGACGGAGAAATCGTCTGCTGGGGTCAAAATAATAGAGGGCAAACCTCGCCGCCCGACGGCAGATTCGACGAGATAGCCGCCGGTCACTCCCACGCCTGCGCGCTGAATGACGGCACTCTAATCTGCTGGGGCGGAGGCTTCCCCGACGGCGCTGAGTCCATCCAAGGAATCCCCCAGCTTTCAGCCATTCAAGCAGGCATTGTGTTCATTTGCGGCTTAACGCCCGACGCCGATATGGCGTGTTTGCGTAACCATGACAGCGAACTTGCAATCACCCCCGGACCCTTTACGGATATTGGGACGGGCTTGCACCACGCCTGCGCCATAAGAACTCACGGCAGCGTCTTCTGTTTAGGAGACTTAGAACACCACACGCAGCGCTCGCAGCCGCCGCCCACAAAGTTCGTCCAAATATCAGGCGGTTGGCATCACGCCTGTGGCATAACCGAATCATCCGATATAGAGTGCTGGGGCAGCGGCGTGACCGGCGCGGCGGGCGAGCGTCTGAGCGCGCCCGAAGGCAAGTTCGCGGCGGTCAGCATCGGCTGGCGCAACTCCTGCGCCCTGCGTCCCAACGGACGCGCAGTCTGTTGGAAGCAGCCGGATGTTCAGAATCCATCAGAACTGCATGAGATGTTTGGCGGCGTCAAGTTTGAGCAACCGACAGACATCTTCCCTTTGCCGGACGGCAGGCTCGCAGTAGTGGAACGGGAGGGATTTATCACGGCATACTCCGAAGAGCCCAATGCCGCGCCGCCCCAAACGATACTAGACCTAACCGACGAAACGGTATGCTGCAGCGGCGAGAGTGGAATGTTCAGCGCCGCTCTGGATCCACAATTTGAGGAATTTCCGTTTCTGTACGTCTATTACAGATTGGCAAGCCGGCATGCTTATGGCGAGAATGTGCCAGGATTAGCGAGACGGTTGGCGCGCTTCCGCATGAAAGGCAGGCAAGCGATTAGAGATTCGGAACTGACTATCCTGGAGGCGCCGCATCCCAGAAACTATCATTATGGAGGCGCTATCCGATTCGGCGCGGACGGAATGCTGTATCTAAGCATTGGCGATAACTATCTATCCGAAAAGGCGCAGGCTTTAGACTCGCTGCTCGGCAAAATCATACGGATAGACATCCGCGGCGCGGCGCCTGAACAGCCCTACCGTGTACCGCCCGACAATCCGTTTGCCGCCAACCCTGAGACGCGCCCTGAAATATGGGCATACGGACTGAGAAATCCGTGGAGAATGGATTTCGCGCCCGACGGCAGGCTGTTTATTGCCGATGTAGGCGGCGGGCGCCAAGAAGAGGTGTCGATCGCATCAGCGGGCGCTAACCTAGGCTGGCCAATGTGCGAAGGCAACGTTTGCGAATACGGCGCAGCGCCGGACGCCCACGGACTCACTGCGCCGATATACACATATGGCAGAGAAAGCGGTTGCGCGATTATCGGAGGCGTAACAGCGCCGCGGCTGAACAACGGCTTCGTGTTCGGCGACCACTGCAGCGGCCTAGTGCGGCTTCTGGAACAAGATAAGCGGGAAGGCTGGCGGACGCGCACGCTGGCGCAGAGAAAATGGCAGATATTGTCATTCGGCATGAACGCCGACGGGATGGTGTATGTGCTATCAAGAGACAATCCCATAATGCGGCTGCAGATAGACGGCGAAGAGTAGCCTTATCTTCAATTTCAATGGCAATCCACGCATCCGAATGAGCCGCCCGCCGAGTAGCCTTCATCGCTATGCCGACGCATCGGCTAATTCAGCCAATTCACTGCTTAATCAGATATAATACTCTGGATGAATGCGAAACGAATTGCAGGGCTTGCGGGTGTATTGACGCAGATCCGCGGCGGCGCAATATATACGTTGTTTGCGTGCGCAGCGCTCGCATTGGCGCTCTATTCTTGCAGTGAACCGCCTGCGCGGCAGCAACCCACTCCGCCGCCGCCTACGCCTACGTCAACACCCACGCCTATCCCCGTCCCCAACTTCGTGCCGCTGATTGACGACGTGCCGTTCACTCAGATAGCCGTCGGCAAGTGGCATGCCTGCGGACTTCAGTCCGATGGAAGAGCACTGTGCTGGGGAAGCAATGTCAGCGGCAGCCTGGAAATCCCCGGCGGCAATACGCCTTTAAGTCGGATTGCCGCCGGATTGAACTTTACTTGCGGGTTGCGCATCGAAGGCGCAATCGTCTGCTGGGGGCAAAACGATGAAGGTCAAGCCTCGCCGCCCGCCGGCAGCTTCGATGAGATAGCCGCCGGGCGCGACCACGCATGCGCGCTGGACGACGGCGCTCTAATCTGCTGGGGCGGGGATTTCCCCGACGGCGGCGAGGCTATCCAAGAAATTCCCACGCTTTCTGCAATTCAGGCCGGCTATGCGTTCACTTGCGGCTTAACGCCCAACGATGATATGGCGTGTTTGAATAACGAAGACAGAGAACTTACAATCACCCCCGGACCATTTACCGATATTGGAATAGGCTTGCACCACACCTGCGCTATAAGAGTTAACGGCAGCGTATTCTGTGGTTTGGAAGGTAGAGATCACTACTCGCAGCGCTCGCAGCCGCCGCCCACAAAGTTCGTCCAAATCTCCGGCGGTTGGTATCACGCTTGCGGAATAACCGAAGCGTCCGATATAGAGTGCTGGGGCAGCAACGTTCCCGGCGCGCCCGACGAGCGCCTGAGCGCGCCCGAAGGCAAGTTCGCGACGGTCAGCATCGGCTGGCGCAATTCCTGCGCCCTTAATCCCAACGGATACGCAACCTGCTGGCAGCAGACCGATATTCAGGCATCCACAGATCGACTATCCGAAGCGTTTGGCGGAGTCGAGTTCGAGCAGCCGGTGGAACTCTTCCCTTTGCCAAGCGGCAGGTTTGCGGTTGTGGAGCGCAAAGGGCTTATCGCGGCGCACTCCGACGATCCTAATGCCGCCCCGCCCCAAACGATGCTAGATCTGACTGACAAGACAATATGCTGCAAAGGCGAGAGTGGAATGTTCAGCGCAGCTTTGGATCCGCAGTTTGAGAAATTCCCGTTTCTGTATGTCTATTATAGAACGGTGAGCGAGCATGCTTATGGCGATGATATGCACGGAATAGCCGGACGATTGGCGCGCTTCCGCATGAAAGACGGGCAAGCCGTTAGGGATTCGGAGTTGACTATTTTGGATGTGGCGCAGCCCGACAAATGGCATTACGGAGGCGCTATCCGTTTCGGATCGGACGGAATGTTGTATCTGGGCATTGGCGATAACGGATCAGCCGAAAAAGCGCAATCCCTAGATACGCTGCTCGGCAAGATCATACGGATAGACGTGCGCGGCGCCACGCCCGAACAACGCTATCGCGTACCTTTCGACAACCCGTTTGTGGACAATCATAAGGCGCGCCCTGAGATATGGGCATACGGACTGCGAAACCCGTGGCGCATGGATTTCGCGCCCGACGGCAGGCTGTTCATAGCCGATGTGGGGGACGGGACTCAAGAAGAGGTGTCTCTTGCCGCAGCAGGCGCTAACCTAGCCTGGCCGATGTGCGAAGGCAGCGCCTGCGAAGACGGCGTGGAAGCGGACGACGACGGACTCACCGCGCCGATATACACATACGGACGAGAAATTGGCTGCGTGATTATCGGAGGCGTAACGGCGCCGCGGCTGAACAACGGCTTCGTGTTTGGCGACCACTGCGGCGGCCAAGTATGGCTGCTGGAACAAGACGGGCGGGGCAATTGGCGGACGCGCGCGCTGGCGCAAACGGAACGGCGGATATTGTCTTTCGGCATTGACGCCGACGGATGGGTGTATGTGCTAACATACGGCAAGCCCATAATGCGGCTGCAGCCCGAAGAATAGCCGCAGCTTCAATTAAGCGTTGAGGGGATTAGGCGCACCGTTAGGATAAAGGCAATAAGACTATATCACGCTAGGAACAAGCGACGCTTGGACAATGCGGATTCGGGACACGATAGGCATAGACGCAGGCTAAGGTTCGCTGCGATCCCAGCCGTCGAGCATCCAATAGCCCACGCGCGGGACTGCCGCCACCGTCGGCAAAGACTGCGCCCGCTTGAGACGCTGTATGTTGTACAGATGCGTAGTCTCTTCGAAGTACATATGCCGAAAAGTCGACTCAAGCGTAATCGTCTCTATGCCCGAATCGGCGTCGACCGTTATGCCGTGCGGATGCGCGCGGTTCGTGAGCGCGCGGCTTGCGCTATGCTCTTGCGTAATCACATTGGAGCGCAGAAAGCCGGCGTCGCGCTCGTTCAAAACGCGTTGCGCCAGCGCTATGCCATCGCTGAGCTTGCCCAGTATCTGCGGCATCGTGTGATAGCGCGCGTCCAGCGCCCTATCGTTGGCGGACAGCGCTACCGCTTGCACATCCGCTACGCCGTGATCGCCGTCCGGGAAGAGCGCATCCCCCCAGCGCACAACAAGCCAGCGAAACAGCAACGACGCCATATGACTGGTCTGGCGGCGTATGCTCCAATGCGCCCACTCCCAGCGGTCTGACGTCCAGTCAAGTTGAGCGTCCGTCAGCCCGTCCACCTCAGGGACTATTAGGTCGTACAGATCGGCGTACTCAGGGAACAGGCGCGCGGCGGGGGCGTCGTCGGGTATATGGGATGCAGTCATATGAGCGCTCTCCGATTTCTAGCGTATCGCCGCAGCGCAGACACAAGCGGCGCGCCGAAATCTTACCACACCGGCGCGCCGACCGTCAGCGCCGTTTAAGGCGGGCTGAACTGCCTGCCCCTGAGCCTGAAGTAGCTCACGCCGTTCAGTCTGCTCTCTATCGACGGATTGGAGACCTCTCTGCCGCACACCGCCGCCCTCGCCGAGCTGCCCGTGAGTCGCGCCAGCATCGCAGCGCAATCACGCGCCCGCGTAACATCCGTATGCGCTATCGTGTAGGAAACCTGCACCGCAACATAGGTATCGGCGTCCGTCTCCGGATCCACCGCCTTTATCACAAGATCGCAGTCGCGGAACATTTCAATCTGAGATTGGTCGTAGTCAGCGGCCGCGGGCAACCTTGTCATTCTCACTAGATCTGCGGGAGTAAGCAGACGCTCAGGCTCTAGATCCATATCTAGCGCGATACCTTCGTACTGCCGAGTAGCCTGGTTCATAAGAACCCAATGTCTGTATTCTTCGAGGAAAGTACCCATCATCCCACTCTTTGCATACGAATGTATTATAGCACGCCCACGCTCACAACAATCCCACGCCGCGCCCACAACGGCTTAACGCACGGATTAGCGCATAATGCTGTATAATGATTATCCGTTTATCGAACTATCGGACTTGTTGACAACGCTGACGCGGCTAATGCAAGCCGACGGCGTCGTTGATATGCCTAGACGGACCGCTGACGCG
Organism: Dehalococcoidia bacterium; assembly: GCA_965203895.1. Lineage (GTDB taxonomy): Bacteria > Chloroflexota > Dehalococcoidia > Lucifugimonadales > JADFKI01 > Bin90. Next base: position 2,791,521 of record CBDBDI010000003.1, read on the forward strand.
GCTAATACGCCAATACGGAGGGTGGGTGATTGGATGCAAGCGCCGCGCCGCTGGGGACGCATCTGCTGCTGGATCTGAACGAGTGCGACGCCGCGCTGCTCGACGACGCCGCCGTCGTCCGCCGCGCGTTGCTGGACGCCGCCGATGAAGCGGGCGCCACCGTAGTCGGCGAGGTCTTTCACAAGTTCTCGCCTGTGGGCGTAACCGGCATCCTGTCCATCGCCGAATCGCATATCAGCGTTCACACATGGCCCGAATACGCCTACGCCGCCGTGGACATCTTCACCTGCGGCGCGGCGTTCAAGCCCTACGCCGCCGCCAACCTCATCGTCCAAGCGCTGCGCTGCAACCGCCACTGCATCACCGAAATCAAGCGCGGCGCTACCATAGATACGCCCGCCCGCCTAGTGCCTGTCGGCGGCGCGCGGACTGCCGCGCATACGGCTTCGCCCAAAAGATAGAGGCGCTCGCGTACATCTACAACGAAAGCATCTGCAAAGTATGGGTTTGCCCGCGCGATAAGGCGCTCGCTATGCGCTGCATCCGTCTAATGCCACAAAAACGGCTCGCCCGCGCGCTAGAGGCGCTCCGCATATGAACAATCCGCCCGCACACCCTAGAGGCGCTTGCATATGAACACGCCGCCCAACGGCAATTGGCACTACGAACACATCACGCCCGCCCTGATGCAGGCAGAGCGCATCCGCCGCGTGCTGTACGAAGGCGACTCGCGCTATCAGCATATCCGCATCCACGACGGCGCATGCTTCGGCAGAAGCCTCGTGCTGGACGACAAGACGCAGTCCACCGAACTGGACGAATTCGTCTATCACGAAGCGCTGGTTCAGCCCGCGATGATAGCCCACCCCGCGCCGCGCGCCGTGTTCATCGCCGGCGGCGGCGAAGGCGCTACCGCCCGCGAAGCCTTGCGCCACAAGTCCGTTGAGCGCGTGGTCATGGTGGATTTGGACGAACTGGTGGTGCAGCTCTGCCGCCAACACCTGCCCAACCACCACCAAGGCGCATTCGACGACCCGCGCCTGCAGCTGCTGCACGAAGACGCATTCGCCTACATCGAGCGCGCCGATGAGCGCTTCGACATCGCCATAATCGACGTCCCCGACCCGCTGGAAGCCGGCCCCGCCTACAAGATATTCACGCAGGAGTTCTATCGGCTGATGCGCGCCCGCCTCAACCCCGGCGGCATCATGGCAGCGCAGTCCGGCCCCACCGGCCCGGCGTTCTACGAGCAGTGCTTCTCCGCCGTGGCGAACACCGTAGCCGCCGAATTCCCCGCCGCCGTATTGAGCGAGGCGTTCATCCCCTCATTCGGCGCAACTTGGGGATTCGTCATAGGCGCGCCCGACGCAGAGGCGCTGGCGCTGCCCGCGTCCGAGATAGACCGCCGCATAGCCGAGCGCATAGCCGCCGATTTGCGCTTCTACGACGGCGCCGCCCACATCGGAATGTTCGCCATCCCCAAATTCCTGCGCCGCGCCATAGCGTCGGAGCGCCGCCTGATAACGCTGGGGGAGCCGCTGTTTGTCGAATGAGCGAAATAAGTGTAGTATATTCCCGCTATGCTTAATCACGCAGATAAGCCGAAGTTTCTAGCAGTCGACTTCTATTGCGGAGCCGGCGGGACTACTCGCGGGTTGCTGGACGCGGGCGGATATGTCATAGCCGGTATAGACAAGGACGAAGACTGCAGGGTTACCTATCGGAGCAACAATCGCAACACGACTTTGGACAGTGCCGAACCGGACTTTTTGGCTCTGGATATGCTTCCCGCCACAGACGATTATCCGCAAGGGCAACGCCGCGAAGTTCGGGGCGCGTTGAATGAACTAATACCGCGCTACCAACAAATGGCGCAAGACGTGCCGCTATTGTTCGCCATATGCGCCCCGTGCCAATCATTCACCAAGTTCGTGCAGCGCAGCATGACCGATGAGCGCGCTGAAGACCGCCGGCGCTCCCAAAACCTATTGGCGCAAACCGTCGGGTTCATTGAAGAGTTCCAACCCGAAATGGTCATCTCCGAAAATGTAGCCGCCATAGTCAGCGGGCAGTACAAGCATATATGGGATGCCTTCCAAGAGGATTTGCGAAAACTAGGATACGCCGTCGGCGCCGGCATAGTTTGCGCCTCACAATTCGGCGTGCCGCAGCGCCGCCGCCGCTCGGTCATCATGGCGCTAAAAAGCAAAAGCGGTTCGAATTCGGCGCTTGACCTGCCGATACCTCATAGCACCCCCGACGCAGCTGAAGTTTCAGCGTATGACGCTATTAAGCATCTGCCGCGGTTGGAAGCTGGTGAAACGCACGCCGTCATACCCAACCATGTATGCAGGAATCTAAGCAAAACTAATCGCAATCGGCTTATGTCCGTCAAGCCGGGCGAATCCAACTTCGGATTTGCCAAAACAAAATACGGCGATCTTTCGCTTGCTTGCCATCGCAGACTCGAGTCCAAAGGAACGCGCGGTTTCGGGGATGTGTACACCCGAATGCACCCCGACCGCCCGTCTCCGACCATCACAACTGGCTTTCTCAGCGTATCCAAAGGGCGTTTCGGCCATTGCGATACGGATCAAGTGCGCGGCCTATCGCTCCGCGAAGGCGCTGCCCTGCAATCGTTCCCCGACGATTACGAATTCCACGGCAAAGGCATGGACGCCAACGCCCGCATGATAGGCAACGCTGTTCCGCCGAAGTTGTTTGAGCAAATGGCGAATTGGTTGATTGGGTTGTGGCACTGGCGGAATGTAGATTTAACCTAGCCCTATCCCTGCCCACTCTTCTGCCCAGCGCAACGCTGCATGCTTGCTTCTGAACGATGATATAGTTTTGCTTGTCTGCCCGAGAGTTTCATAGCGAAACTCGACAATGTAGCCGTCGCTATTCTGAATTACCCTGTACGACTTGCCAGTAGTGGCAGTAGTCCATTCGGTAATTTGCTTCTCTTCACCAGTCTTGAGCGCGTTGGGGGCATGCGGTTCAAGTGATTCAACTTCGAATTTGCGAGATCTTCGAGTCTCTACGTTTTTGTGAATGGTGCAGAACATTCTACCTGAAACATTCCATTTTGGAGTGAAAAGGCAATGCCGCGCATGTCCCAACCCACCGCGTCCGGCAGACTCATAAACCACTGCTTCGCATTTTATTTGCGTCATTATTATCTCTCACTGTTCGCTTTCGTCGATCGCAAACACCCTATTTATATGCAACCAACTTGCCTTTGATTGGCATAATCGCTTGAGCTGTCGAGAATGTTTCCCTCTTCAACTCTTTCAGCAGTGTATCATAAGCAGGCGAATCCGCTCTTATGCAGGCGGTCAAACCTGTGACATCGCCCTCCCGTATCTTTTTCTGAACTCGCACGTACTCATCGTGCAAAGTTAGCAGATAGGATTTTGCGTTTCGATAGACTTGACTCAGCGCGAAGCCCTCCAAGTCTGCTTGCTTGTAGCGTTCCCGTAGCGAAACCTTTGCAGATAGAACTACCGGACGCCTATCATGGTAGCAGACTATGTCGAAACCAGCATTCGGCACGAGTGTGAATTCCGCTTGATAGTAGAATGGCGTGATGCCTTCACGCACAAGCGTTTCGCAGATTATGAATTCAAACATCCTGCCATTTACCGACGGATTGCTTTTGTGAGACTCCAAGTATTTGTCATACATTTGTCGCACAAACTCATGCGGCGCCGCGGGATAGGATTCTACACTATCCAACACGGATGTGTAGATGTCCCCCGTCTTTTCGGTCAGGATAGATCCAATTTGAGTTCGCATTCGTCTCTCAGCCTTTTCAGGGTCAGTTCGCAATACTTGCTTTCTTTGTCTAGCCCGATTGCCTGCCTGCGGTTTGCCACCGCTTCTATCATAGTGGTGCCGCTACCGACGAACGGATCGAACACAGTATCGCCGACAAACGAAAACAGCTTGATGCACCGCTTTGGCAGTTCGCGCGGGAAGGGCGCTTCATGACCGATTCGCTTGCCGTTCTCGCCGCTGAACGACCAGGTACCTAGTACCCAGTCCTTAAATTCATCCCCGGATATGTCGTTCTCACCCGGACGTTCGCGTTTCCATTCCTGCTTGTACAGGACGATGATTGTCTCCACAGGCGCTATCACATGCGGCGCGCTCGCGGACATCCAACTCCCCCAAGCCGTGCGACGGCTGATGTTTCCTTCGTTCCATATTATTGTGGCATGGTATTTCCATCCCACTTTCATTGCCAGCGTGGTTACATCTGCCGAAAGGGGCTGCTTGCCGTTCTTGTTCTTGTCAAGCGACACATTGACGCAAAGCCGCCCCGTTGGCTTTGTCCATGAGTAGCAGTTCTTCAGCCAGCTTCTTGTGAACTCCAAGTAGTCTTTGTAGGCAATAGCGTCATCAGAAGCATCGCCCGTGTACGCCTTACCGACATTGTAAGGCGGCGAAGTTACGGTTAGGTCAACGGAGGAAGCAGGGATGTAGTCTTGATTTTCGGTAACGTCTAGGACGTCCCCCCTATAAAGAGCGAGGTCTTCATTGCGATAGCGTAGTTCCATACCATTGCCCTCCTGAAAGAGATAATTTGCAGAACAAACCTTCGCCACTACAGGATAGAACAATCGTGCGAACTATGCAACCCCCATCCTCGTCTGCGTATGGTTTTGAATTTTATCTAATATAATTGTTAAACTTTATTCAAATTACATTAAGCACTTTTCAGAGCCTTATATGTATAATCATATGTGCCATTCGTATGTACGATTTGTACATACTCGCCCCCAAATAGTGAAAATCCCGCCAATTCCTGTTACATTTCATATATGCGCCCTTGACGCGCACTAACCCTATCGGCATTCATCGAAACGGAGAGGTACGCCTAATGACTTCCTAACCAAAGCCCGCCGCTCCGCCCTTATGTCCCGTGTCCGAAACAAGGGAACGGCGGCAGAGCTGTATGTTCGCCAAGCCGTTTGGCGCGCAGGCTTTCGCTATCGTCTAAATGTTCGCAGTCTTCCCGGAACGCCCGACTTGGCGCTGCGCCGCTACCGAACCGCCGTACTCGTGCAAGGTTGCTTCTGGCATGGACACCATTGCCGCAAAGGGCAGAAACGCCCGGACACTAACTCCGATTTCTGGAACAACAAACTAGATGGCAATATCGCCAGAGACGCCGCCAATCAAGCCAAATTGAACGAATTGGGCTGGGCGGTGTTCGTGATATGGGAATGTAGCCTGCAAAACGATACGGACGAACTGCTTACGCAACTACGCCGTCTGCGTGATGGCTCGCATCCCCCCGAAACGGAGGTGTACGCCCAATGACTGACCACAAAGAAAACGCCGAAGAAATCGGCCGCGCCATCTACGAATCCAAAATCCTGCCGTCCCTGCAGCCCGAAGACAAGGGCAAAGTCGTGGTCATAGACATCCACAGCGGCGACTACGAAATCTCCAGCGACGACATCACCTGCCTAGTCCGCCTGCTAGAGCGCCGCCCCGACTGCTACGCATGGACGAAGCGCGTAGGCTACCCCGCCGTGTATCGCATAAACCCGGGATCGCCGCAGACTGAGGAATCAAAAAACGCCGAAAAGGTCGGCCGCGCCATCTACAAATCCAAAATCCTGCCGCTAATGCAGCCCGAAGACAAAGGCAAAATCGTGTACATAGACGTCCACAGCGGCGACTACGAAATCGACATCGATGAAGCCGCCGCTATGGTTCGCCTGCTAGAGCGCCGCCCCCACGCCTACGCATGGACAGGGCGCGTAGGCTACCCGGAGCCGCCGATGCACTCCTTTGGGTGGGCGGGAACCTTTCTGCCCTTCACGGATAGCGAGGACGCGAATGATTAGCGGCAAAGTCCATCCCGTAAGGGACGTGACCGTAATCACAGGAAAGCCCCGCGTGAATCTAACCGTCTCAAACATCCTTGAGCCGGATCGGACGCTCGCGATAACCGCCGTAGTGGATACCGGCAACACCGTCCATTTGACGCTGCAGCCGGAACACATCAGCCAACTAGCGCTGCCGCTATGGACTGAACGCCGCGCTGCATTGGCAGACGGTTCGGTAGGCCGCTTTCCCGTATATGTAGGCGTAATTCTATGGGATGGCCAAAACCGCATAATCCCCATATTCGAATCCGACAGCGAACCGCTATTGGGGATGGCGATGCTATGGGGAAGCCGCCTTGTCATAGACGCTTGGGAAGACGGCGATGTCGCCATTGAAGCAGTCCAACCCCCGTAAGCGCCCGCCGCCCATTCCCGCCGCATAACTCCATCTATCCCAATATCCCAAACACACCAACCGCGCAATCTACACTACCATGAGGTGAAACACCCATGCCCGCCACTACCGCATCCATCGCCGCCGCCGCAACGCCCACATTCGCGCCCGTCGACGCCAAGACCGACTTCACCGCAATGGAGCGCGACATCCTCGACTGGTGGAACCAAAACGACATCTCCGCCAAATACCGCCGCCGCAACACCGGCGCGCCCAAAACCTACTCGTTCATCGACGGACCCATCACCGCCAACAACCCTATGGGCGTTCACCACGCTTGGGGGCGCTCATACAAGGACATGTTCCTGCGCTTTCGCGCCATGCAAGGCTACGACCAGCGCTATCAGAACGGCTTCGACGGGCAAGGCCTCTGGATCGAAGTGGAAGTCGAAAAAGAGCTCGGCTTCAAGTCCAAGCGCGACATCGAGGCATTCGGCGTGGACAAGTTCGTCAACCTCTGCAAAGAGCGCGTCGACCGCTTCGCCGACGTCATCACCCAGCAGTCCATTCGGCTAGGCTACTGGATGGACTGGGACGACTCATATCACACCAAGTCCGACGAAAACAACTACACCATTTGGCATTTCCTCAAAACCTGCCACCAAAAGGGCTGGCTCTACGAAGGGCGCGATGTGATGCCATGGTGTCCGCGCTGCGGCACCGGGCTGTCCGAACACGAAATCGTTACCGAAGGCTATAAGGAAATCGTACATCCCGGCCTGTTCGTCAAGTTCCCGCTGCTGTCCCCCGACGGCGCGCGCGGCGGCGAATCCCTGCTGGTATGGACGACTACGCCTTGGACGCTGACCGCCAACGCCGCCGCCGCCGTGCATCCGGACAAGACCTACATCAAGGCGGCGCAGAACGGCGAGACGCTCTACCTCATCAAAGAGCGCGCCGACACCCTGCGCGGCGCCTACGAACTGCTCGGCGAACTGCCCGCGAGCGAACTCATCGGCCGCCGCTACCAAGCGCCCTTCGCCGAACTGACCGCGCAGGAAGGCGTGCGGCACCGCATCGTCGGCTGGGACGAAGTCAGCGAAGCCGAAGGCACCGGCGTGGTGCATATCGCGCCCGGCGCCGGCCGCGAAGACTTCGCGCTCGGCAACGAAAACGACATCCCCGCAATAGCGCCCCTAGACGAGTTCGGCGACTTCGTAGAAGGCTTCGACTGGCTCACAGGGCAGAATGTCTATGATGTCAACGACGCCATCTATGACAGCCTCAAGTCCAAAGGCATCTTCTACCACTTGGAGCGCTACTCCCACCGCTACCCCGTCTGCTGGCGCTGCGACTCCGAGCTGGTGTTCCGCCTTGTTGACGAATGGTTCATCAGTATGGGCAAGAAGCACGACAAGCCGCGCGCAGAGGTTACGCCCGAAGAGAAGGCGCAAAGCCTGCGCTACCAGATTATGGATGTGGTGGACACCATCCGCTGGAAGCCCGAATTCGGCTACGCCCGCGAACTAGACTGGCTGCGCAATATGGACGATTGGATGATTTCCAAAAAGCGCTTCTACGGCTTGGCGCTGCCAATCTACAAGTGCGCCGCCTGCGGCTGGTTCGACGTCATCGGCAGCGAAACCGAACTGCAGGCGCGCGCCGTCGAAGGCTGGCAGCAGTTCGAAGGCAATTCGCCGCACCGCCCCTGGGTGGACGCCGTCAAGATATGCTGCGACGAATGCGGCGCCGTGGTGGAGCGCATCGCCGACGTGGGCAACGCCTGGCTCGACGCCGGCATCGTATCGTTCTCAACGCTGGAATACCGCCACGACCAAGACTACTGGCGCAAGTGGTATCCCGCCGACTGGATTTCGGAAAGCTTCCCCGGCCAGTTCCGCAACTGGTTCTATTCGCTGCTCACAATGGCGACCACACTGGAAAACACTGCCCCGTTCAAGTCTGTGTTCAGCTACGCCCTGATGCGCGACGACAACGGCGAAGAGATGCACAAGAGCAAGGGCAACGCCATCTGGTTCGAGGACGCCGCCGAGCGCATGGGCGTGGACGCTATGCGCTGGGTATTCCTGCGCCAAAACCCCGCGCTCAACATCAATTTCGGCTTCCGCTCCGCCGACGAAGTGCGCCGCCGCTTCATCATCCCACTCTGGAATGTCTATTCATTCTTCGTAACCTACGCCAACATCGACCGCTACGACGCTGCAACGCCCGCGCCGCCCGTATCGCAGCGCGCCGAACTCGACCGCTGGATCCTGTCCGAACTCAATCAAGTTGTGGCGGACTTCACCGACGCTATGGAAGAGTTCGAGCCCGACCGCGCGGCGCGCTATGTAGAGAATTTCATGGAATATCTCTCCAACTGGTATGTGCGGCGCAGCCGGCGGCGCTTCTGGAAGGCGGGCATCCTAGCCGGCGCAGATGCCGACGCAGACAAGCTCGCCGCCTACGCCACCCTCTACGAATGCCTCGTTGCGCTCACTAAGCTACTAGCGCCCGTGATGCCATTCATCACCGAGCAGATGTATCAAAACCTAGTGCGCTCGCTGAACCCAAACGCGCGCGAAAGCGTACACCTCGCCGACTACCCCGTCGCCGACGCCGCGCTCATAGACGAAAGCCTATCGCAGGCAACCCGCATGATTATGCGCCTATCCAGCATGGGACGCGCAGTCCGCAGCCGCGCCGGCCTCAAAGTGCGCCAGCCGCTACAAACCCTCCGTGTACTCGTCGGCAGCGAAGCCGAAAAGACCACCGTAGAGACGCTCGCCGCCCAACTCAGAGACGAACTCAATGTCAAAGATGTGCAGGTAGTCTGCGCCACCGCCCAAGACGGCATGGGCGAAATCGGCTTTTGGGATTGGAAAGTATCCCCCAATATGCGCGCGCTCGGCCCCAAATACGGCCGCCGCCTGCGCGAAATCGCCGACGCCCTGGCGCAGATGGACGCCCGCCAAGTCGTCGCAGACCTGCGCGCCCACCGCAAAATCGTCATCCCATCCGCGGACGCAGCGCTGCCCCCCATCGAGATCGGCGCGTCCCAGGAAGACTACGCGCGCCTATTCGCCAACGTCCCAAGCGCGTCGGCGCATTTCACCGACGCAGACACGGACGAAGCCACCGCCGCCGGACTATTCGACATACTCGAAGAGAAATCGGCGCCCGCGGGCTTTGCCGCCGAAGAGGGGCAGCATTACTCAGTGGCGTTGTCCACCGACATAACGCCCGAACTGCGCTTGGAAGGACAGGCGCGCGAAGTAGTGCATCACATCCAAAACATGCGCCGCGCCGCCGACTTCGAAATCTCCGACCACATCGTCGCATTCTACCAAGGCGACGCGCTCGACCCCGTCATAGCCGCCCACGCCGACTACATCCGACAAGAAACCTTGTCCCGCGATCTGCTCAAGCGGCCCCCCGCCGCCAGCGCGCACACCGAACCCCTAAACGTGGACGGCATAGCCGCAACCATCGGCGTCATGCGGGAGTAGCGCAATCCTTTCGCGCGCTGCTCGCCATCAACCCAAACTTGCGGGGTAGCAACATTCCCGTTACTATTCCGCTATGATTGAGATTAGAGAATACACCGATCGAGGGCGTAGCCCTTTCGGACGCTGGTTCGAAACCCTAGATCCAAGCGCGGTGAGCAAGGTAGCAGCCGCGTTATTTCAGATGGGAGCGGGCAACTTATCGGGCGTAAGAGGAGTCGGGGGCGGCGTATTAGAACGCCGCATTCACTTCGGACCAGGCTATCGCATCTATTTCGGCAAAGACGGCGATACCTTAATTATTCTGCTCGGCGGCGGGACAAAAAGCCGCCAACAAAACGATATTGAAAACGCACGACGACTTTGGCGAGAGTACAGGCGTCGTAAAGCATAGGGGGATTAGCAAATGCCGCTCACCCGCGATTTCAACGAGACGGTACAGGCGCGCGCAAAAATCGACCCCGCCTTTCAGGAAGGACTTCTGAAAGAGGGCGTGGATTGTCTGCTATCAGGCGAAGTGGAAGCCGGCAAAATGCTCCTGCGCCACTACATCGAAGCCGCCATCGGATTCGACGAACTTGGCGCGCTCACCAACAAACCGCCCCAAATCCTTATGGATATGTTCGGACCCGACGGCAACCCGCCCGCCCGCAGCCTATTCGAAATCATCGGCAAAATCCAAAAGCGCGAAGGCATCCGACTAGAAGTGAGTACGCTCCCATATGCAGAGGTTGCCGATAGCAAGGCATACATCGCCGACTAGCGCGCACTCACACCCCTTTGCGCCCCTGCGCCCCTCGCGCCTCCGCATTAAACCCACTGCCTACCAAAACCTAGCGCCCAAGACACACAAGGCTATCCCACGATGAACCTATACATACTCAGACACGGACTAGCAGCCGATAGGGACAGCGCCAAATATCCCGACGACCGCCTGCGCCCGCTCACCCGCAAGGGCATCGCCAAGATGCGCCGCGAAGCCGCCGGCATGAACGCGCTCAACATACGCCCCGATCTGATAATCACAAGCCCGCTGCTGCGCGCAGTTCAGACCGCGGACATTGTTCGGAGCGAACTCGCCGCCCCACCCCAGCTGAAGCAATCCCACGCGCTCACGCCGTCCGCAGACCCCGCGCTGCTGCTCCAAGAAATCGCCGCAAGCCACTCAACCCTTGCCGGCGTGATGGCAGTCGGACACGAACCCCACCTAAGCAGCCTAGTATCCGCCGCGCTAACCGGCCGCCCTGCCGCGCTAATCCGTCTGAAAAAGGGCGCGCTCTGCAACCTGAAAATATACCCGTCCGGCCGCGCCCGCCTGCTATGGGCGCTAACTCCCGCGCAACTAACCGCGCTAGGATAGCCGCCAACTGCGCCCTTGTCCCTTGCGCCAAACCTATCCTGAAAAGCGTCCTGAAAACTGAAAAGCGCGCATCTACAACCAACACAAGCGCGTTATCACGCATCCCAATGCCCTACAAAGACAAGCATTCGCCCATTCTGACAAACCTTTGACAAACCCGCAAGCCCATAACTAATATCTATGAACATCCCTATTAGTTAGTCAATGCCAATCAAAAGGAGCCGCCCCAATGCAAAACATCTCAGATTCCGAAGTCCGTACCCTTGTGCGCGAGCGCTACGCCGACATCGCCAAGTCCGCCGCCCAAACGGCCGACGATTGCTGCGCCGACGACTGCTGCGGAACCCCCAACGCCCTCTACGAAATCGACCAGATCGACGGACTGCCCGACGAAGCGCTCATGGCGTCCGCCGGCTGCGGCAATCCCACTGCCATCGGTAGCCTAATCCCCGGCGAAACCGTCGTGGACTTCGGCAGCGGCGGCGGCATCGACTGCTTCATCGCCGCCAAAGCGGTGGGCGCGCAGGGCAAAGTCATCGGCATCGATATGACCCCCGACATGATTAACCTAGCCCGCCAAAACGCCCAAAACCTACGCATGCCCAACGTAGAGTTCCACCTATCCGAAATGGAAAACACGCCGCTTGACGACGCTTCCGTGGATGTCATTATCTCCAACTGCGTCATCAACCTGTCCCCCGACAAGGACGCCGTCTTTCGCGAAGCGGCGCGCATCCTCAAGCCCGGCGGCAGGATGTTCATATCCGACATGCTGCTGACCGCTCCGCTGCCGGCGCACGCCACCGAAAACGCCGAAAACTGGGTTGCCTGCCTATCCGGCGCAGAGCCCCAAGAAGTCTATCTCGGCAGGATGCGACAAGCCGGCCTTGAGAGCATCGAGATTGTGGACGACAAGCCTTGGAGCGGCAAAGAAGAATGGGCGTCCCGCGTCCACAGCATGAACATCAAGGCGTACAAGCCCGCCTAGCCGCCGCATCATCCCACAACCGCGCGCACGCAAAACGGCACCCTTTGCGCCAAACCCCAAGCCCAAGCGCGCATACGCAAAACGGGCGAGCATCCCATTACGGATTGCTCGCCCGTTATTGCGTACTATCAGGATTATGTTAAGCAAGCGTCGCCTTGGACGCCGCTATCCCTTATCCGTTAGACCACGGCGACCCCGTTGGCGGCGCCGGCGCCGTTCACCGCCGCCTCTGCCGCAACACCGTTGCCATTGCCGTTGCCGTTCTGCCCCTGCTTGCGCTTGCTCGCCTCTACCTCGATGTTCAGCGCATCGATCCCGCGCCGCACCTGCCCCAGCACATCCGCGAGCTGCTCTTCCAGGTTGAACAGAACCTCGCGCGCGTAGCTATCTGCGCCGTCCCGCCGCGCCATCGCAGCGTTCTCCGCCTCGTTCATGATGCGATACGCCTTGCGCTGCGCATCCTGCAAGATCTGCTGCGACTCATAGCCCGCCTCTTCCTGCATCTCTTTGGCGATCTCTTCGGCGCGCCGCAACACCTCCGAATCGTCAACCTTGCTGGCGTAATCCTGATGCGCCTTCGTGGTAACCGTGCTGGCTTCCTCTTCGGCGGACGAGCGGATGCGCTTCGCCTCCAAGTACGCCTGATTCAGGATACTCTCCTTCATCTTCAGAACCTCGGACGCCTCCCGAAGCTCATCCGGCATCGTAACATTGCCCAGCGCATTGCTGAGCATCATCAGGCTGTCAATCTCAACCATCACCTTGCCCCGGAAACCCGGCACGCGTGTGCCGTTGGTCGCCAGCGCCTTCAGTTCGTTTGCTATCTGTCCATTCTGCATTGATTCCTCCCCGGTGTTTTTGATTTGCGGTTCTGCGTCCAACCTGCGTTCTGTGTGTCTTGTTTCCATATCGTTATTGATGACAAGCCGCCCGCGCACATCACGACGCCGCGGCAAGCTTCTCCATAAGCGCCTCGAATACCGGCGGCGGTATGAGATTGTCCACCCGCCCGCCTAGGCTCGCCACCTCTTTGATGCGGCTTGAATAGACGAACTGAAACTCCAGCGCGCTCATAAGACACGCCACATCTATGTCCGGCGCTATGTTGCGCCACATCAGCGCCATCTCAAACTCCATCTCGAAGTCCAGTCCGGCGCGCAGCCCCCTGATGATGAAGTCAGCGCCCACTTCCCGCGCCGCTATCGGCGCAAGCCCCACAAACGGCGTTACCTTCACATTCGGCAGATGCGCCACCGCTTGCCTAAAAAGCCCAACCCGCTCTTCCGTGGTGAACATCAGGTTCTTGGGCGGCGTGTCATACACCCCGATTATGAGCTCGTCAAACAGACGGGAAGCGCGCGTCGCAATGTCCAAGTGTCCATTGTGAACCGGGTCAAAACTGCCGGGATACAACGCCCTAACCATCTATTCGCTCCAGCCCTTCGCGTTTCTCATATATTGATATTGCAGTATCGCCATATCGCCGCCGCGTCAGCAGCTCCAGCCCGCCGTATTCGTCCGCCAACCCCGTATCATGCCGATGCTCCGCGACCACCACAGCGCCCTCGGCGAGCAGCCCCGCGCGGTTCAGCAACCCCATCAGCGGTTGCCAGTCCGTCAGCGCATACGGCGGATCCGCGAATGCAACCCCGAAGCCCCTGCCGCTCAGCGTTCCAAGAACTCGTTCCACTCTGCCGTTGTGAACGCTGCTCCGATCCGCCAATCCAAGTGCCTCAAGCGCATCCCGAATATGGCGGCAGCGGCGCGCGTCCGCTTCCACGAACACAGCGCCCGCTGCCCCCCGGCTCAGTGCCTCTAGCCCCAGAACGCCGCTGCCGGCGTACAAGTCCAGCGCCAGCGCATCCTGCAGTCTGTCAGCGCCCAGAATCGAGAAGACGGCGCTCCGAACCCTATCGGAGGTGGGCCTCAGATTGGCGCTTCGGGGCCGCCTCAGCCTGCGTCCGCGGTGAACGCCGCCCGTAATCCGAACCGTCAACTGCGCCCCATCCTAGCCGTTCCCCTGCCCGCTCCCGTAAGCGCAAACGGGGACTGCTTCCCAACTCTTGCAACCGAGATTAGCGCCCCAACCCTTGCCAATAAAGGACTTTTTTAGCCACTTTTTGAGAAAAGAACCAAACTAATCCCATTCGATCGCCATCCGAATGCCCATCAAACGCCGCCCAAATTCGCGTTCACCCATAGGCTTGCCGCCGCCAACCGCTTGCCAATCCGCCCACGCTATTGCCGTACTATCGCCGCTCACAAACCGCCTATCCGCTATGCTATAATGAACCCCATAACAACCAACGAGGCGCTGAAATATGGCAACCATCAACACGCTGCAAGACCTAAACCAAGCGTTGCGCGACAATCCTGAGTGGCGCGAAGAGATCCGCCGCACGCTGCTGACTGAGGAACTGCTCGCTCTGCCGGCGGCGCACGCCGCATTCGTAGCGGAGATGCGCGAGTTCGTGGCCGCGACCAACCGCCGCTTCGAAATCATCGAACGGGACATTGTAGAGATACGTAAGGACATCGTAGAGATACGTAAGGACATCGTAGAGATACGCAAGGAGATCAACGAACTCCGCGGAGACGTCCGAGCAATGCACGGCATCACCAAGCGCCTGCAAAGCGACTTCCAAAATTTCCGCGGACAATTCGCCGAAAATACCACGCGCAAGAAGGCGCCGTCCATTACTATGGCGGTGGGCAGCGCCATCGGCAAGCGCCTTATCAACGAGCGCGTTCTCACACAAGCCGACCTGTCCAACTTTACCAAGAACGCCGACATATCGCGCATCCCCTACAACCACATCATCAGCTTCCAAGAGGCAGACCTCATCATCGAGGCGTACAACCTGCAAGACAGAGACGATACCTGCTTCATCGCCGTAGAGGCATCCTACACCTGCGACCAAGACGACACCGACCGGGCGCTTCGCCATGCCGCCATCCTGCGCGGCTTCACCGGCAAGCCCGTCTATCCCGTCGTATCCGGAGTTCGCATTCACGACGCCCTGAAAGACGCCGTCAACGGCGGCGGCGAAGACTCCATACTTTGGCACAAGATAGACGAAGAGGAGTTGGACGTATAACAATCCCCAATTCCAACCCCAACCGCCGATACGCCCCCGACGCCGATACGCCGCCGTTGGGGGTTTTCTATCAGCGCACCCAACCCAAAGAGACGGGGGACGGCAAGCGCATTCGGCGGTTTTCTATCAGCGCCGCCCCAACCCCAACCGCCGCTTGGAGCGCCACGCCGCCGATGACGCTGTTGTCAACACGACGCATTGGGGATAGAATTAGCGCCAACCTATCCATATCGGCGCGCCACCCGCCACAGCGCGAACGGCACCGCCGCTAGTTTTCGGGAATTGCCCTATGATGCGCAAAGAAGAGTACCTGACGCCCGACGGCTTGCGCCGCCTTCAAGACGAAGTGCGCCAACTGCGCGACGTCCGCCGCCCCGAAATCGCTGACCGCATTCACGCAGCAACCCTATCCGGCGGCGCATCCGACAACGCCGAATACGAAGAAGCGAAGAGCGCCCAAGCATTCGTGGAAGGCCGCATACAAGAGCTGGAAAACATCCTCGCCAACGCCGTGGTCGCAGACAGCGCTCCCAATCCCGACGTCGTCGGCATCGGCTCCCAAGTCGCCGTGCGCGCCCCAAACGGCAAGACGCAGCAGTACACCATCGTCGGCAGCGCCGAAGCGTCCCCGCTGCACGGCAAAATCTCCAACGAATCCCCCGTCGGACGCGCGCTTATCGGCAAAACCCTAGGCGACGAAGTGGAAGTAGCCGCCCCATCGGGCGCAGTCAAACTTCGCATCACCAAAATCGCTTGACCCAAACAACCGCCCATAAGCGCGAACATAGAACATCGATCAAGGGAAAGCCGCGCAAATCGGCGCATTCGCGCAATCAACCATCTGCCGCTAAATCGCTGATATATCGCACAGGAACAACAGAATGAATCAATCGGAGAACGAACTTATTCAATCGCGCCGCGCCAAGCTTGCGCGCCTGATCGAGCGCGGCGTCGACCCCTACCCGCGCGCCTACGACCGCACTCACACCAGCGCCCAGGCTATCGCGCTGTTCCAAGACGCCGAAGCGCAGCAACCCGACGGCGAACCACTGCCCTCCCACGAAATAGCCGTCGCAGGCAGAATGACCGCCTTTCGCGGCATGGGCAGAGCGTCCTTCGCCGACATACTCGACGGCGAAGGGCGCATCCAAGCGCTATTTCGCCGCAATGCGTTGGGCGACGACCGGTACGATATGCTGAGCGACCTCGACGTCGGCGACTGGATCGGCGTAAAAGGCGCTCTGTTTCGCACACGCACCGGCGAAATAACCATCGCCGCCGCCGATTTCACCCTGCTATGCAAGTCCCTGCGCCCTTTGCCCGAAAAGTGGCACGGCTTGCAGGATGTAGAAATCCGCTTTCGCCAGCGCTACCTAGACCTTATCGCCAACCCTGACGCGCGCCGCGTAGCCGTTATGCGAAGCCGCATCGTCAGCTCCATACGCCGCTTTATGGAACAACGCGGCTTCCTAGAAGTGGAAACGCCCATCCTTGTCCCAATTGCCGCCGGCGGTATGGCGCATCCCTTCACCACCCACCACAACATGCTCAACCGCGAACTCTACCTCCGCATCGCCACCGAACTCCACCTCAAGCGCCTCATCGTCGGCGGACTCGAGCGCGTGTACGAAATCGGCAAAATCTTTCGCAACGAAGGCTTGGATCTCACCCACAACCCTGAATTCACCTCAATGGAAAGCTACCAAGCCTTCGCCGACTACAACGACGTTATGCGTATGGTAGAGGATATGGTTCACGCCGCCGCCCAAGAAGTTCTCGGAACATCCGTAGTAGAGTTCGACGGACACACGATAGATTTCACGCCCCCATGGCCGCGCCTAGACCTGCTCGACCAAATACGCCAACACAGCGGCATCGACTTCCTAGAGCATCCCGACATCGAGACGATGAAGTCCGCTATGGCGGCAATCGGCATCGACGTCAGCCGCCAATTGAGTTGGCCCGGCCTAATGGACAAGCTCATATCCTCGCGCGTGGAAGACGCCCTGATACAGCCCTGCTTCCTGGTAGACTACCCCGTAGAAATGTCCCCGCTCGCCAAGAAAAAGGCGGACAACCCCCGCCTTGTGGAGCGCTTCGAAGGCTTTGTGGCGGGTATGGAAATCTGCAACGCCTTCACCGAACTCAACGACCCCATAGACCAGCGCCGCCGTTTCGAAGAGCAGGAAGCGCTGCGTTCCCAGTTCGCGGGCGAAGAGACCGACCGCCTTGACGAAGACTTCCTAATCGCCATAGAACACGGCATGCCCCCGACCGGCGGGCTCGGCATCGGCATCGACCGCCTAGCGATGCTCTTCTCCGGCCACAAGACCATACGCGAAGTAGTGCTATTCCCCCAAATGCGATAGCGCGCGCAATCGGCGCAGCGCCAATGCGCCAAATAACGCAACCTCGTCAAGCCGCAATGCCCGCCCTGCGACTAGCGCGACTAGAACGGGCGGCGAAAGGTGAGTGACTCAGGTGAGCATGCTGGAAATGGGATTTCAGATAATATCCTGTCCGATTTGCGGCGCGCCCACCGCCATAACCCTGCCATACGAAGAGGCGGCGTTCATCGTATCCGAGCTCCCCTACATCGAAGTCAACCCCGACGCCTACCACCACGAAGTAGATGAGCGAATCACCTGCCCCGAAGGCCACGCCTTCTACGTCTACGCCTTCTGACACTTGCCCGCATACACAACGCAGCCGGCGAGCGGCGCACAGAAACGCATTCGGATGGACACCTTTCAATTTTGGACAATAACGATCGAAAGCGTCATCACTATCATCGCGATAGTGATAGCCGGCATATTCGCATGGCGCAACGGCATCATATTCAGGCACAGATCGCCCCACATCAACATCGCCCACGACGTCACGCACAGGTTCATCAGCCCAAGCTACACCCACCTAATAGCAACCGCCACCCTGCATAACAGCTCCCGCGTCAAAGTAGAATTCCGCGACGGGCTTTTCATTCTGCAAAAAATAGCCCCGCTGAACGACGACGAAGTAACCCAACTATACGCTCAATCCCTTGACGATGCGGTTAGCGCAAATGAAGAACTGAACGACCCGCAATGGGAAACCTTGGATGAACTATGGAGCGTTTGGGACAAAGACGGACTTATCGTAGAGCCGGGATCTACCACGGCGCTGACGATTGAATTTATCGTCCCAAAGACCATTCATGCGGTTCTCATAACAACCTACCTATACAACACAAGGGTTATGGGCAAGATAGACGAATCGTACGACAATCCGCGTCATGCGCCAAGGCAACGAAATTGGCTGCTGCGATGGCGGGAAATGGAAGGCGCTCACAGTTGGACTCGAACCACCGCCTACGATATAATTCATGCAGATGACTAAATAGGTGTATAGGTGATACGGAGGCGTAACCCAATGTGGACCAAAATCAAGCGTCTATTAGGAGCCCCGCATAAGCCCGAACAACATCCGACGGAAACCGAACCTGTGCCTACGCAAAGAAGGATCCGAAAGTACAGGTTTCCCGGTCCTTCCAGAATAAAGACGTACCCGCCCAAGCGCACCGACGGCATAATCCCCCCACTCGCACCGCCGCCCAAGTCCGACCGCGCCGAAAAAGCGTCGTAGCCCCGCGCGCAAATCTTTAATCCCCCTTTGCGCCCCCGCGCCTTTGCGGTAAATCCCATCCAAACCCCGTTTTGCGTCAACCCCCACACACACAACCCCCTCTGCGTTCAGTCCACCCTATCCCCGTATCCCCGCCCCGGCCTCACGCACCACCCCGCCACTACGCCCACCAGCAGTCCGAACAGATGCGATTCCCAAGACACAAACCCGCCCTGCGGCAGCACGCCGAATATCATCCCGCCGTACAGCGCCACGAAGCCGCCCAGTATCAGCAGCGGCAGCGTGTTGGACGCCAAATGCGATGCGCCCCCGTGCAGCAGCGGCGCAAACGCTATCCCCCACGCCCCTTGCTGCGTGCGCGGCAGTATCCCGTAGGCGTTCAATCTGTGGTCAAGCGCCCAGTTCACTAGCTCCACCGCCCACAGCAGCGCCACAAAGCACAGCAGCAGCAGTATCCCCGCCTTCATCGCGCAGACCGCCCCCGCAGATTGTAGATGTGAACCGGCGGCTCCGCGTCCCCGTCAGCACCCGGCAGATCGAAGCCGAATACCTGCGAATAGAAGTATAGTTCAGCGGACAGCGCCCGCCGTATGCTGTCCGCCTTGCGAAAGCCGTGCTGCTCCCCCGCGAATGTCAGATACGCCACCGGCAAGCCCTTTTCCCGCAGCGCGTTCACCAGCAGCTCCGCCTGATTCGGCGGCACAATCTCATCGTCCAATCCCTGCATCACAATCATCGGCGCCGATATGCCGTCTATGTGATTGATTGCGGAACGCTCACGATAGCGCTCTTGATGCTCCGGAAATGCGCCTATCAGCGTATCCAAATAGCGCGACTCGAACTTGTGCGTATCCCGCATCAGCGCCTCAAGTTCGCATATGCCGTAGTAGCTTGCGCCCGCGCTGAAGGCGTCCCGCGTGGTCAGCGCAAGCAGCGTGGTAAAGCCCCCCGCGCTGCTGCCGCGTATAATTAGCCGCGCGCCGTCCGCAAGCCCCCGCTCGACCAGATGCTTTGCGCCGTTCACGCAGTCATCCACATCCACCACGCCCCAGTTGCCGTTCAGCCGCCGCCGATACGCCCGCCCGTAGCCGCTGCTGCCCCCATAGTTCACATCAAGCAGCGCAAACCCGCGGCTTGTCCAAAACTGCTTGCGTAGATCCAACGCCGTACTTGCCGCGCTAGTAGGCCCGCCGTGGCTAATCACGATAAGCGGCGGCTTTTCGCCCGGCGGCGCGGCAAATCCCTTGTTCGTCGGCGGATAGTAGAAGCCGTGCGCCGTCTTGCCCCCTGTAGTGCCGAACTCGATCGCCTGCGGCAGCGATGTCAGGTTGTTGCTTGGCGCATCTACAATCCCATAAGCACCTTCCCGCGGCCAATCATACGGATCCCGCAGTGAGCGCATATACTCGCTGTTAAGCCGATCAAGCGCATCGCTAGTCTGCTGGATCATCCTGCCGCTGTTCGCCGCTAGATCCCAGCGCATAAGCATCGTCGGCGTTCTAGGATCGCCCAATATGAACGCCGCGTAATTAGCGCCGACCCGCAGATTGCCAATATCCGCATTGTACATATCGCGCATAGGCGTAAGCGCACCACTCGCCGCGTCAATCTCGCCAAGCTGCCAAACGCCCCCCTGCATATAGGCGCAAACGATGCGATTCTCCGACGCGAACCCGTATGTCGCGAGCCCAAACACCCACGTCGGCATCCCAAACTCGGCGTCCATCCTGCGCACCGGCTCCACAGCGCCGCCCGCTATGTCCGTACAGCGATAGATGTTCCACCAACCCGTGCGGTCGGATACGAAGTGCAGCGTTCCGCCCGGCGACCACGTCGGCTGAAATATGGACTCGGCCACGCCCCCCGCAATGCGCCGCGCACCTGAGACGCTTCCATTGTCCCGCAGCGCTCCAACCCAAAGCTCACACCCGTCCCAAGGCATATTCGGATGATTCCACGAAAGCCACGCCAGCATCGTCCCGTCCGGGCTTATGCGCGGATTGGAGTAAAACGCCCGCCCCGAAACAACCACGCGGCTGCCCCCGCTTCTCAGGTCTATCGCCGCGATAGCGTTCACCGCCTCACCGCGCCAAGCCGATGTATGGTCTTCGCGCACGCACAGCATCAGCTGCCGCCGCGCGCATATGTCTCCGTCGGCGTACCGCATATCCGCCGCCGCCGTAATCGGCATAGGCGCGCCCACGCTGCCGTCAGCGCCGACGCTCTGCCGATATATCCGTTGGTCGCCGAAGTTGCTGAAATAGACCGCGCTGCCGCCGTCGTCCCCGTCCGTTACGCAAAAAGCGCCCCCGCCGTATTCGTGAACCCGCGTGCGCGCGCTATACCCCGCCGGCGTAACATCCCCGCCCGATCCGTCAGCCGCCCGCCACGCAATCACGTTGCGCCCATCCTCGCCCGGCCGCGTCTCGCTCCAATAGACCGCGTCCCCGAACAGCGCAATATCCCCGATGCTTATGCTGTCCTCGACTATCAAATCCGATGTTATCGGCGATTCCCACGCCCCGTAGTTCGCTATCGTTGCCGCGCTCATAACGCCCCTACCCCCTTTGCGCGCTTGCGCCTTTGCGATTACAATCTCTAAGTATCATACAACAAGCGCCCCACAGAGACCGCAATGACCGCCCACGAATCCATCATCATAACCCACGCCGAACAACTCGCCAACATGTTGCGCCAATCAACCCTATTTCGCGCATGCGTATTCGACCACGCCGACCTGCAGGACTTTCACGCCGAAGAGATGCGCCTTGAAGAGTGTTCGCTGCGCCACGCCAACCTATTCAACCTTGCCTGCGACGCCCTCAGCATGAACGCCTGCGCGCTCCAAAACGCCCGCCTCGACAAGGCGGACATCCAAGAATCGACGCTAACCGATTGCGATTTCACCGCCGCCACATTCCGCGACGCACGCCTAAACCTGTCCCGCATACTGAGTTGCGATATGAGCCTATGCAACCTTGACGGCGCAAACCTGTTCGCCGCCGACCTCACCGGATCGCGCTTTCGAAGCGTGGACTTCAGCCAAGCGAAGATGGACGGCATAACCATAGACCACGCCGACTTCAGCATGTCCGTTATGCGCTACAAGCGATTCGCGCGCGCCAAGCTCAAGTCCGTCAACTTCACCGAAGCCGACCTGAGCGGCAGCGATTTCAGCAACGCCCGCTTTGACGGCTGCTACCTCACCGGCGCAACCGTCAGCGAAGAGACGCGCTTCGACGGCGCAGATCTGCGCGGCGCGTACATATCCGCCGCAGGCATAGAAGCCGCAAGCCTTAAGGGAACGCTAATCTCAGCGGCGCAGGCAAACACGCTGCTATTCGAGCGCTACGGCATAGTCGTCGCCGACGCGGCGCAGCCCTAGTTATCCGATATATCCGGCCGCAATCCCAGCGCCCCCTTAGTCCCAACCATAGCCCCCGGCAAGCCCAATCCCGCCGCGCCAACACACACCGCAATCGCAATACGGAGGCAAACGCCAATGCCAGCCACAAGCGCCAGCGCCCCAACCCTGCGCCTAACCGCAGCCGACCGCATAGCCACCATCACGCTATCCCGCCCCGATGCCCGCAACGCCGTCAACGACCGTATGGCGCAAGAACTGCGCGACGCATGCGAGCGCATCCGCCAAGACGACGACATACGCGTCGCCATCCTAACCGGCGAAGGCGCCGCATTCTGCGTTGGCGCAGATGCCGACGGCGAAGCGCTTGCCCCCGACGACCTAGCCCGCCTAAAAGCCGCCGACGCCATCGCCGCCATAGAAAAGCCTACCATCGCGCTCATAAACGGCGACGCCCTGGATCAAGGCTTGGAGCTTGCGCTTGCTTGCGATCTGCGTATCGCGGCATCCCACGCCAAGCTCGGCCTAACGCAAGTCAGCGCCGGCATAATACCTTGGGACGGCGGCACGCAGCGCCTAACGCGCCTAATCGGGCAGAGCCGCGCGCTGCAGTTCATACTCACATCGGGCGTAATAGACGCCGCCGAAGCACTGAACATCGGCTTGCTAAACCACACCGCCGAGCCCGCCCAAGCCGCCGATTACGCCGCCAACCTAGCCGCCGCCATAGCCACGCATGCCCCCATAGCCGCCCGCTACCTCAAAGAAACGCTGCTCAAAGGCGCCGACATGACCCTATCGCAGGGACTGGCTCTAGAAGCCGACCTCAGCGTCATCCTGCAATCCACCGCCGACCGCGCCGAAGGCATCGCATCCTTCCTACACCGCCGCCCGCCCCACTACCGGGGGGAGTAACCCTTTCCCCACTTTGCGCCCTAGCGCCTTTGCGTTAAATCCCCTTGCGCCTTTCTGCGTTTAACCCCGCGCGCGTTCACCCCCCAGGCGCCACCGCCGTCATCGCCGCGATATACGACTCCACATCCGGCTCGTTGAACACCAGCCGTATCTCGTCCACCCCCGCATCGAAGAACGCCTGCATCCTATCGCGGCACTGCTGCGGATTGCCTATGATAGTGGTAGTGTCCACCATCTCATTCGTTACCAGCTCCGCCGCCACATCCCGCTCGCGGTTCAAGTACGCCTCGCGCACATGATCCACCGCCTCCCCGAAACCGATGCGGTGCATATACTGGTAGTAGAACACCCCCATCCCGCCTATGTAGAACGCGATATGCGGCCGTTCCCGCCGCCGCGCCGCCTGCACGTCGTCCGTAACATATATGGACACCTGCGGGCTTATCGTAATATCGCTGACCTGCCGCCCGGCGCGCCTTGCCCCCTCCGCCAAGTCCGCCAGCAGCGGCTGCATCCGCGACGGCGCCAGGAATATCGGCAGCCACCCGTCAGCCAATTCGCCCGTCAGCCGCAGACTCGCAGGCGTCAGCGACGCCACATAGATAGGCAAATTCCGCCGATGCGCCCGAAAGCGGATATGAAACCGACTCAGCGAAAAGAACTCGCCTTCGTGGTCAAGTCGCTCGCCCGCCGCCGCCTTGCGAATGATGCTTATGTATTCGCGCATCCGCGACAGCGGCTTATGGAACCGCTCCCCGTGAAAATCCTCCACCACCAGCCGCCCGCTTGCGCCAAGCCCCAGAAAGAAGCGCCCCTCCGACATCATATCCAAATTCAGTGCCGTCATTGCGATATTCGCGGGCGACCGCCCGTATATCGGCGTTATGCTCGTCCCTATCCGAATCCGATCCGTCGCCGCCGCTATCTGCGCCAACGATGTGAACGCATCCTCCCCCCACGACTCGCCCATCGTTATGCTGTCGTAGCCCAGCTCCTCCGCCAGCTTCGCTATTCGCAGCGTATCGCGCCACGACGCCCCCGGCGGCCGCAGCCCGGATATGCCGATTCTTGTCATTGGAATGCCCTCTTTCGCATCAAGATTCGCGGCCCCATCCGTCCGCGCCTCAAATTATAACACGCCCCAACCAAATCGCACGCCCCTAATTCCCAACCTTGCGCCCTATAACCCTTATCGCCCTTTGCGCCTCTGCGCCTTTGCGTTATTTATACTTTTGCTAAACATTGTATTAGAAGCGCCATAAACGCCTTGCATAGCATTTCCCCGCTTGGATACGCTTTGCCCTACGATGCGCGGGATGTTGCCGTCTGCGCCCGGCAGCGGCAGCCGGTTTAGCCGCAAGCGGCGCTCCCCGCGCATCCAAACTTACGCGAACAACGGACGCCACACAACCCATTCAGGCATTCATGGAGGAATTATGAAACTTGTTCGAGCTAGGGTTACCAATTTCAAATCCATTGACGACTCCGGCTGGGTCGACATAGACGAAGTTACCTCTATGGTCGGCAAGAACGAGTCCGGCAAGACGGCGTTCCTCGGCGCGCTCAAGCGCCTCAACCCCGTCGACAACGACCAGGAGTTCGAGCTCAAAGACTACCCCCGCAAGGGCTACGTCAAGTACCGCCGCGTTCACGAGGCCACGCCCCAAGACGCCATCACCGCCGTATTCACCCTCTCGGCGGACGAAAAGGCGGATCTCGCAAGCCACATGGGCAAGGACGTCCTGCTATCCCAAACCGTTACCGTCTTCAAGAACTACAAGAACCAGTTCCGCTGGGAGTTCGAGATGGACGAACACGCCATGGTGCAGCACATCCTATCCGACTCCGAACTTCCCCCCGAAATCCAAGAACACGCCGGCGCAGCGCAAACCATCAACAGCCTCATCGGCGTCCTGGAAGCGCTCGACGTCAAGCCCGTCGCCGTCGGCAGGCTCATCACCAACCTCTACAAGCAGTTCAGCCAGCAGTCCGCCCGCCAAAAGGTGGAAGAATTCCTGCATTCGGCGCTGCCCAAGTTCGTGTACTTCGACGAATACAGCACCATGCGCGGCAGAATTTCCATCCAAGACATCTGCCGCCGCGTGGAAGCCGGCGAAGAAGTCGACGAGTCCGACCGCACTTTCATGTCCCTGCTCGCGCTCGTCGGCGCTGATCCCCTTGACCTCGCCAATGAGACCAACTACGAATACCTCAAGGCGGAACTGGAATCGGCGTCAATCAGCATCTCCGACGAGATGTTCCAATACTGGGCGCAGAACAAGCAGCTCCGCGTTGAGTTCGACCTGTCCCCCGCCGACCCCAACGACATCCCCCCTCTCAACGAAGGCACAATCCTGCACGTACGCATCTGGAACAACAGACACCGCGTATCCGTCCCCTTCGACGACCGCTCCAAAGGCTTCGTCTGGTTCTTCTCGTTCCTCACCTACTTCTCCCGCATCGAAGAGCAGGAAAAGTGCGACCTCGTGCTGCTGCTAGACGAACCCGGCCTCAACCTGCACGCCCTAGCGCAAGCCGACTTCCTGCGCTTCATCGACGAGCGCCTCGCGCCCAAGCACCAGGTTGTCTATACCACCCACTCGCCGTTCATGATCAACCTCAATCACCTCGACCGCATCCGCACCGTGCAGGACGTGGACGACCGCGGCACCGTCATTAGCGCCGACACGCTCAGCAACGACCAGGAAACCATCTTCCCGCTGCAGGTGGCGCTCGGACACAACCTCGCCAACACCCTGTTCCTCGCGCCCCACTGCTTGATGGTCAACTCCCCGTCCGACCTCATCTACCTGCAGGTGCTCGGCGAAATGTGCGCATCCAACGGCTACCAGCGCCTCGACCCCCGCTGGGTTGTCATCCCCGTGGGCGGCGCGGACAACCTGCCCACCTTCGTATCCCTGCTCGGCGAAAACTACGTCAGCGTCGCCGTGCTTATGGACGTCACGCCCAAGAACAAAGAGAAGCTGGAACACATCAACCGCAACTCCGTCATCCAGCGCGATAACCCCGTCAAGTGGGTCGAAGTCCAAAAGATACGCACCGCCGGCATCGAAGACATATTCGACGCCCAATTCTACCTGTCCATCGTCAACGAAGCCTACGCCGACGAACTTCCGGAGCGCCTCTCTATGAAGGCGATTTCCGCCAAAGACCCGCGCATCGCCGAGCGCATATCGGCGTACTTCAAGCAGCACGACATCGCCGACGGCGTCTTCGACTCATACCGCCCGGCGTCTTACCTGCTCAAAAACCACGCCTTCTTGCGCTCCCAAATCAGCGACGAAACCATCGAGCGCGCCGTCTCTATGTTCCAGCGCGTCAACGGGCTACTCCCATCCGACGGCGCTTTCAGCGACATGATGGCGTCCGCTATGTCCAACGGCAACGGACACGCCGCCGATGACGACCCGCGCGCCACCCTAAACGGCAAGAAGCGCCTCGCCCCCGTCTTCATGCCCTAAACCCTAAACCAACATCCAAACCCTAATCACACTGAGGGACGGCTTGTAGTAGAGCCGTCCCTCTCTTTGCGTCTTTACCCCCCTTTGCGCCTCTGCGCCTTTGCGTTAAAATCCTATCCAACTACCCTTTGCGCCCTTGCGCCTTTGCGTTAAAATACCCTAATGGACACTCAGCTAACCTATCCCCAAGCCCTCAAGCGCGTTATGAGCCTCGCCGACTTCGAGCGCTCAACGCACAGCCCCGGCCACTCCGCCTTCCACCTAGAGCGCATGTCCCTGCTAATGCAGCGCCTAGACAACGCCCACCTTGCCACGCCCACCGTCCACATCGCCGGCACGAAAGGCAAGGGCAGCGTATCCGCCATGATAGCGTCCATCCTAGCGGCGCAAGGCTACGCCGTCGGCATGTACTCATCCCCCCACCTGCACAGCGCCACCGAGCGCATCCGCGTCAACATGCAGCCCATCGCGCAAGCCCAATTCGCCGCGGTGGTACAGCGCATATGGCGCATCGTAGAGCAGGTTGGCGCAAGCGGCGGCTACGGCGGCGTTACCACATTCGAAGCGCTCACCGCTATGGCGTTCACCCACTTCAGCCAAATCCAAGCAGACTTCCAAGTCATAGAAGTCGGTCTAGGCGGACGCCTAGACGCCACCAACATCGTAGCCCCCCAAGTCTGCGCCATCACATCCATAAGCCTCGACCACACCGCCACCCTAGGCGACACCATAGCCCAAATCGCCTACGAAAAAGCGGGCATCATCAAGCCCAAAGTCCCGGTTATCGTCGCGCCCCAACCCGCCGACGCGATGGCAGTCATACGCCGCATAGCAGCCGAGCGCGCCGCCCCCCTGCTGTCCGTCGCAGACCGCTTTTCCTGGCAGCAAACCCGGCGGCAAACCGGCGCAGACATCCGAACCCAAGCCTTTCGCCTAACAAGCCCCCGCCGCGCATACGGCCTGGAAACGCCCCTGCTGGGCGACTACCAACTTGAGAACGCCGCCGTAGCCGTAGCGCTTGCCGAAACCCTAGCATCCCAGGGCGCAACCCTATCCCCCCAAAGCATAGCGCGCGGCATCCGCACCGTGAACTGGCCCGCCCGCCTACAAATCCTAACCACGCCCGACGACGCCGACGGCAGTCCATTGCTTGTAGTGGACGGCGCGCACAACCCCTATTCCATCGAGCGCCTCGCCAAAACGCTGCCCCGCCACTTCGCCTACGACCGCCTCATACTCATATTCGGCGCGCTCAGCGGCCACAGCGCCGCCGGCATGCTGCAAGCGCTAGCGCCCCTATCCCCCATACTCGTCGCCGCAAGCTCACGCCATCCCAGATCCGCCGCTGCCGAAACCATAGCCCAAACCGCCGCTCAAATCGGCATCGACGCCGTCTTTGCGTCCGACGATGTAGCCCAAGCAACCCGCTACGCCCTATCCATCGCCCGCCCCAATGACCTTGTGCTAGGCACAGGCTCCCTATCCGTCGCCGCCGAAATCACCGAAGAAATCCAAAACATCCCCCCCGAAACCTACCCCTACATCAAACCGCCGCCGCGCAAATAACCGCCATCCCGTTGCGCCTTGTCTATAACCCTTTGCGCCCTTGCGCCTTTGCGTTAAAATCAATAATGAATGCGCGCTAGACATCCCGCACCAAGGAGAAAACCCAAAATGGCATACACCAGGAATCGCGTAGTCGTTACCGGCATGGGAGCCATAACCCCCCTAGGCGAATCCGTCAACGAATACTGGCAAAACCTCGTCAACGGCGTGTCCGGCATCGTCCCCATGACCCTCGCCGACCCCACCGACTACCCCTGCAAAGTAGCCGGCGAAGTCCAAACCTTCGACCCTGCCCAATACATCAACCCCCGCGAAGCCCGCAGAATGGCGCGCTTCTCGCAAATGGCGGTAGCCGCCGCCGCGCTCGCCATCGAAGACGCCCGCCTAGACCTCGCAGCGCTAGACTCCGAGCGCATGGGCGTAGTTATGGGCAACGGCAACGGCGGCTTTCCCACCACCGAAGACAACGCCCGCACACTCTTTCGGCGCGGCGGCATGCGCGTCAGCCCATACTTCATTCCTATGATCCTGCCCAATATGGCAGCCGCCAACGTCAGCCGCATATTCGGACTCAAAGGCTACACATCCACCATCATAACCGCATGCGCCGCCGGCACCCAAGGCATCGGCGAAGCCGCCGAAGCCATTCGCCGCGGCGTAGCCGACCTCATCCTAGGCGGCGGATGCGAAGCCGGCATCTGCCAACTCGGACTCGGCGGCTTCAACGTCATCAAAGCCCTCAGCCGCAGCGAAGTCCCCCCCGCAAAAGCGAGCCGCCCCTTCGACGCCAACCGCGACGGCTTCGTCCCCTCCGAAGGCGCCGCCATATTCGTCTTGGAAAGCCTACAGCATGCCCAAAAGCGCGGCGCCGAACCCCTCGCCGAAATAGCCGGCTTCGGCGTATCATCCGACGCATTCCACGCCGTTCAGCCCGACGAAGACGGCGCCGGCGCCGCCCGCGCTATGCGGTGGGCAATCGCCGACGCCGATATGCAGCCCGCCGACATCGACTACATCAACGCGCACGGCACTTCAACTCCAAAAAACGACTTCGTCGAAACCCTCGCCATCAAAAAAGTATTCGGCGACCGCGCATACCAAGTCCCTATCAGCTCCACCAAATCAATGATAGGCCACGCGCTAGGCGGCGGCGGCGCGCTAGAAGCCGTCGCGTCCGTCAAATCCATCCAAACCGGCCAAATCCATCCCACCATCAACTACGAAACCCCAGACCCCGACTGCGACCTAGACTACGTCCCCAACCAGGCACGCAACCAGCAAGTCAACGCCGTCCTCTCCAACAGCTTCGGCTTCGGCGGCCAAAACGCCTGCATCGTCCTAAAACGCTACCAACCCTAACCGCGCGCCAACTTTGCGCCCCCGCGCCCTTGCGCTAAAACCCTGCGCCGAACACGCCCCCCAACCGCCGGCGCAAGCATCAGCCCCAAAACAACAAGCCCCGCAAGCGGCCGCCCACCGCCCGCGCTGCATCCCCAGGCAGTCGAGCCCGATGCGCCGTCCGATTCGCGTCTCAAAACCGCCGACACCGACCCCGTCGATGTAGCCACGGGCGTAAGTGTAGGCGCAGGCGTCGACGTCGCAGCCACAACCACAGCCAACGGCGTAGGCGTACTTGTCAGCGCAGACGTCGGAGCCGGTGTAGTCGTCGACGTGGGCGTAAGCGTCGACGACGGAAGCGCCGTAGCGGTCGACGTATGTGTTAGCGCAATCGTAGCCGTCGACGTAGCGCGCGCAACCGGCGTACTCGTCGGCGCAAACGTCGCCGTATTCGTCGGAACCACCGTCGCAGTTGCCCTAACCATAGGTGTTTCCGTCGGAACCGCCGTCGCAGTAATCGTAGCCGTATGTGTTAGCGCAATCGTAACCGTCGACGTGCGTGTTGGCGCAATCGTAGGCATCACCGCCGCCGTCGGAACAACCGTCGTCCCCGTCGGCGTAGATGACGGCCGCACTATCGTGGTTGCCGTTGCCGTCGGGCCCGCGCGCACCGCCAAGATCAGCGGCGCTAACGCCGTCCCCCCGTTGGAGGCGATCTCTAGCGCTCCGGCGTATCGGCCCGGCGCTAAACCCGCCCTGACGCCCACCGCCAATTCGCCGGCGCCAACGCCCGACGACGCGCCCGCAATCTCGACCCAATCCGGCACGGCTGCAACTTCCCATTGCAGCGCTTGTTTCCTGCTGCCTCTATTGGATAGGTTGAATACCACCATCGACGCATCATCCCCTTGCGTGATTGTCCCGAAGCGCCATTCGCTTGGGGACACCGCCAGCCTAGCGCCTTCCCGCACCTTGAATATCTCGGCGTCATCATCGTCATACACACGGATGGCGTCAAACGCCGCCGTGTTGAACTCATGCGCGTTCCGAAGCTCTACGCCAATCCGATACTCGCCGCCGTATGCCCCATACGGGACTTGCCAGCGAAATGTCAGCAGCTCAGAGCGCTCGCCCGCCGCCAAGCGCATCAGCACATCCTCGCCCGCCCTGTTGCTGTCATACGCGATTGCGCCGTCCGGCCCCTGAATCGTGAACACCGCCCGATAGTCCACCGTGGCATCGCCCTCATTCGCTATCCGAAACTCAACGCGCAAATCCTGTCCCGCATCCAGCGCCCTTGGCTGAACGCGCACTCGCTCCAGCGCCCCCCTTGCCCGCCGATTTATGTTCGCCGAAACATCGAATCTCAAATCGCCCGCATTGGAGCGCACAACCACCTCATCGCGAAAACTCCCCCGAAGCGCGCTTGCCCGCACGCCGAACCGAACCGTCCCCGTGTTCACAACCTCGACCGACTGATCCGGATTATCCGGGTCGACCGCAGGCTCCAGCAGATCCAGCCAATCGCTCGGCCAGTCCACCACCCGCCACGCCAGATCCCCCGCATCGCGGTTGCGCCGCGCTATAATCAGGCTTCCCGTTGGCGTTTCGTCTTTCACTACATCGCCGAACTCGATCGCCCGCTTGGATGTGTAGATATAGGTCTGCCGCTCGTTCACCCCGAAGGCTTGCGCGAAGCGGTGTATCACACGCCCCGGATCGTCAGCATTCCGCACGCTGGCGTACAGAATATACCTGCCGTCGGGCGCGCCGTATGGCACATTCCACTCAAACCGCACGCTGCCGCGCTTGGACGGCGCGAGCGCAATCTCGCGCATCGCCGCCGCCGCCGTCCCATCGTAG
Source organism: Dehalococcoidia bacterium (assembly GCA_965203895.1). Classification (GTDB taxonomy): domain Bacteria; phylum Chloroflexota; class Dehalococcoidia; order Lucifugimonadales; family JADFKI01; genus Bin90. The sequence continues at coordinate 2,822,859 of CBDBDI010000003.1, forward strand.
ATAACGCCGTCATCCGGATCTTTGACCCATATCGCCACCGCATACCGCTTCTCATAATCCGGACTGCCCTCAACGCCGTCATCCGCGTCCCGCCTATCCTTGATGCGAACATCCACAAGCATCCTAGCGCCGCGCTGAAATATGCTGCGCCGCTTGCCGTCCGCATCGTCCCGCAGCGTAACAAGGTCAACCACCACAAGCCGCCGCGTGTCCGCCAATTGCGCCGCCGCCAGCCGGTCCGCTTGCCACAGCAGCGCCGCCGCCGTCAGCAGCAGCAGCAGCGCCCCGCCCGCTATCGCTATCCGTAGCCGCTTGCCCATATCGCCCCGCCGCGTAAGTGAATAAGAAACGAGTCTTGCCGTCCGTCATTGGCGCCGCTTGGCAATCACTGCTTGGCAATCACTGCTTAGCAACCGCCGTTCAGCGCTTTGCGCCGCGCGCCGCCTTAAGTTTAGCCTAATGCGCCCCCAATGTGCTAAAAATTCCTAGAGATAAATAGTTTGCAAAAATTAAATCATGTGATATAATAGAATGGTTTGTGACAATTAAGTAATGTCAATTCCCAGCACAACAATATACGGAGGACATACCGAAGTGAACCTGCGAACACCGGGCCCCATACCCGTGCCGGACGACATCCTAGAGCCAATGGCTTGGCAGATGATCAATCACCGCGGACCCGAGTACAAAGAGTTGCTCTATCGTACCACCGAGGGCGTCAAGCAGGTTTTCGACACCACAAGCGACCTCTACATCCTGACCTCGTCCGGCACCGGCGCTATGGAAGCCGCCATCGTCAATACGCTGTCCCCCGGCGACAAGGTGGTCAATGTGTGCGTGGGCGTGTTCGGCATGCGATTCGGCGAAATCGCGGAACGCTTCGGCGCGCAGGTCATAAGCCTGGATTTCCCATTCGGCAGCGCCGCCGACCCCGACGCCATACACGATGCCTTAAGCTCCAACCCCGATGTGAAGGCGGTTCTGGTTACCCATAACGAAACCTCAACCGGCGTTACCAACGACCTAAAGGCAATCGCCGCCGTGGTCAAGGGCGAGTTCGACAAACTGTTGCTGGTGGACGGCATCAGCAGCGTGGGATCCATTCCCATCGCAACCGACGCTTGGGGCTGCGATGTGGTGGCTACCGCATCCCAAAAGGGTTGGATGCTGCCGCCCGGCTTGGCGTTCATCAGCTTCAGCGAGCGCGCTTGGCAGGCGCACGCCCAATCCACTATGCCCCGCTACTACTTCGATATGGCGATGTACAAGAGCTACTACGAAATCGGGCAGCCCCCATACACGCCCGCCATCAGCGTAATGTTCGCGCTGGACGTGGCGCTCAAGCGCATCTTCGACGAAGGCATGGGCAGCATCTATGAGCGCCACGCCACCATCGGCAGAAAGACCCGCGAAGGCGTCAAGGCGCTTGAGCTAACCCTATTCCCCGACGAAGCCGTAGCGTCCGACACCGTAACCGCCGTGAATGTGCCGCCCGATATAGACGGCGCGCGCCTTGTGGCAACCCTGCGCGACGAGCATCAAGTCATACTCACCGGCGGCCAGGGTTCGCTCAATGGCAAGATATTCCGCATCGGACACCTAGGCTACACCACCGAGCCCGAAATCGACGAAGTGCTAGACGCCATATCCATAACGTTGCCCAAAGTGCGCATCAAGCAACGCAACCGTAGGCGCGTATCACACAAGGAGCGCATCGCAGTAACCGTAGGCGCATAGCGCAGCAGTGAGCAGCCCACCCGCCATTCACGCCCCCCGCCGTCTGCGCCGAATGCGCCGTCGCACCCTCGCCGCGATCATCGACCGCCCGCGCAGATTGGCCGCCACATAGCGCGCGACGCCCGGACTGCCCAGCAGCAGCGGCGCGCGCCATTCGCGCAGTTCGCGCATCGTAGTCTTGCCATCGCTCCAATCGGGCGCAAACGACTCCAGCGGCTGCCACGAAACAGCGCCCGTCTGAAGTCCAAACCGCTTGCGCCGAATGCCTTGCAGCGCCACGCCGCCCGCCTCCATCACCAGCAGCGCCCCGCCCGCGGCGTCCCACAAGAACGGCGCGGTGGTCAGCGTGTACTGCGTTACGCCCTTGGCGACCATCGCCAGTTCGTATGCGATGCTGCCGCTCATCCGAAGTTCCCCAAGATTAGGGCGTAACTCCGGCCGCGCGCTGAACATAGCCCCAAATCCGCCCGGCAGCGTTACAAGCCGATTGCCCGCCGGCTCCGCCCCCGCCCAAACGCTGATAGGCGCGTCATCGGCATACGCCCCCCCGCCCTTGCGTGCGTGCAAAACGATGCCGCCGCCATTCGCGGGCCACGGCAGAAACACCGCCGCCGCAACCGGTGCGCCCTTATGCAATACCCCGATCGAGCAGGCGTACAGCGGCAGCCCGGACAAAAAATTGCGCGTGCCGTCCAGCGGATCCAGCACCCAAACGAAGTTCGGCGCCGGCCGCTTGTCCGCCGCATCCCGCCGCGCCGCGTCATCCTCTTCGCCCAATACGCCGTGATCCGGGAAGCGCGCCACGATTGCATCTTGCAGATAGCGCTGGCTTTCGTAATCGGCGTTGGTAACCGGATCGCTCTGCTTATCGTCCTTGTACTCCACCTTCAGCGCGCGCTCAAAGTGTCCCCGCAGAATGCCCCCCGCATGCCGCGCAATCGCAACGGCGTGCGCCTCGATATCGCGCAGCATAGCGTCGGCGTCCGATTCGCCGCCATCCGCTACCGCAGTCCGGCCGCCGCCCAAGCCCGCCGCATCCTTGAGCCTATCCAACAATCCGCTTATTAACAAAATGCCCGCCCCCGTTATGCCTGATGCTTGCCATATGCTTGCCGCCTATGCGCCGCCCGATAATCGGCGCATCCGTCCGTGTTGCCATAGCCGCCGCGCCGAATTATAGCGCCTGCGTAGTGTATAATCCCCCCAAGCGCTATATTATCCCCAAACCGCCTTCAACCCGCGCGCCCAATCTAGCCCAACCTATGCGATATATGAGAGGTCTGCGATGACCCGCAAACTGCCCGCCCGCCCAACGATAGACTTGACGCTCAAAGAATTCCCTGGGTTCCCAAAGCGCCACGATATGCAGAACGTACTGCATATTCACGAACACTCCCATATGCCCGCGCTTTCGTATCATCTCGGCAAGCGGGACACCACCTTTGTGCTGGGCGAAACCCCCGTAAGCCCAACATCGCGCAACCGCAGCGACGTGCGCGTCCCCGACCTCATCGTATCATTCAACTGCAATCCCACTCGCGTGAAAGAGCGCTGGGGCTACGCCATTGACGAACAGGGCAAGCCGCCCGATTGGGTTCTCACCATAGCGCCGCTAATCACCGACTTTAACCGCGACTGCGGCACATTAGCCTCGAACCTGCGCGACTACACCGACCAGCGCCGCGACTACGAGCGCTACGGCGTAGCCGAATACTGGCGATTAGACCCCACCGGCGGCGACTATTACGGCGCTACGCTCGCAGGCGATAGACTTGTCAACGGCAGGTATCAGCCCATCCATATCGAGTGGCTTGACGCCGAGCGCTGCCGCGGCTACAGCCAAGCGCTAGATCTTTATATCTGCTGGGAATACGGCAAGTGGCGCTGGCACAACCCCAGCGCAGGCGCATACCTGCCCACCTACCACGAACTGATCGACGTCGCCAAGCAAGAGCGAGAGCGCGCCAACAAGAATGACGGCTTCTTACTCACCTATCAGCAAGCCGCCGATTTCGCCAAGCAAGCCCAATTGCGCGAACAGATCGACGCATCCGAATAACCGCCAAGAGCGCATCCATCCCTACGCTATGCAAGTATGCGCCCGCCCATATCTATATCCTATATGCCTCAACCCTAAATCCTAACCCGCAAGCACTAACCCAACCAAGCGCCATTAGCCATTAGAGGAGGCCGCAAATGACCACCTACCGCCCCGATGCCGAAGTCAAAGACGGCTTTGAGATATACGACGACCGCTTTGCCGCGATGCTGCCGCCCGACGCCAAGCTGACGCGCCACTTCACCGGAATGGAGTGGGCAGAAGGCCCTGTGTACTTCGCAGAGGGCGATTTTCTGCTATGGAGCGACATTCCCAACGATAGGATGATGCGCTACTCCGACGCCGACGGCGTTTCGGTATTTCGTCAGCCCGCCGGCTACACCAACGGCCACTACCGCGACCGCCAAGGCCGCCTTGTTAGCTGCGAACACGGCAACCGCCGCGTCAGCCGCACCGAACCCGACGGACGCATCACAACCCTCGCCGACAACTACGAAGGCAACCGCCTGAACTCCCCCAACGACCTTGTGGTGAAGTCAGACGGCTCCATCTGGTTCACCGACCCGCCCTACGGCATACTCAGCGACCGCGAGGGACACAAGGCGGACAGCGAACTTGACGGCTGCTTTGTGTTTCGGCTAGACCCCGAAAGCGGCGCGCTTGAGATTGTCGCCGACGACTTCGACCGCCCCAACGGCCTCTGCTTTTCGCCCGACGAGCGCATCCTGTACATTGCTGACACCGGCGCCCCCGGCCACATCCGCGCCTTCGACGTGCGCGAAGACCCCGGCGTCAGCGGCGCGGCGCGCTTGGCGAATAGTCGCGTGTTCGCCGTAGTTACGCCCGGCAAATCCGACGGCTTTCGCGCGGACACGGCGGGCAACATATTCACCAGCGCATGGGACGGCGTGCAGGTGTATAGCCCGCAATCCGAACTGCTGGGCAAGATACTCGTCCCCGAACAGCGCACCGCCAACTGCTGCTTCGGCGGCCCCGACAAGAACCGCCTCTACATCACCGCCGACAAGTCCCTCTACTCCATCACGCTCAACGCCGTCGGCGCGCAGACGCCCTAGCCGCATCACCGCGATACACGATGAACGGCGGGCAGGATACACGGCAACGGTCGGCATCCGTCAAGCGCGCGTTCTTGCGCCCGCCGCTGACAGCGCTGACCGCCATCGCCGCCGCGCTTGCCCTGTCATTCGCGCTGCTATTCGCGCTGAGGGAATCACGGATGCTTGACAAACAAATCATATTCTTTCCCGATAAAGAGATAACGCAAACCCCGGCGGATGCGGGACTGCGTTACGAAGACATATCGTTCAGCGCCGCCGACGGGACGCGGCTGCACGGCTGGTTCGCGCCGGGAACGGGCGCTGACACGCTGCTATGGTTTCACGGCAACGCCGGCAACATAGGCTACCGCGTGAACAACATCCTGATGCTCAATCGGCGGCTAGGCTTGAATGTGTTCATATTCGACTACCGAGGCTACGGACGCAGCGAAGGCAGCCCGTCGGAGCGCGGCATGTACGCCGACGCCGATGCGGCGCTGACATACCTGCAGTCCCGCCCCGACGTGGACGCCGGCCGGATAATCCTGTTCGGCCGCTCGCTTGGATGCGCCGTAGCCGTAGAGACCGCGATGCGCCGCCCCGTCAAGGCGGTCATACTGGAAGCGCCCTTCACATCCATCAAGGGAATGGCGCAATCGACCGGCCCGCTCACAAGTCTTGTGCCAATCCACTGGCTCTTAAAGAGCAAATTCGATTCGCTCTCCAAAATCGCAAGCGTCCAAAGCCCCGTAATGGTGTTGCACGGCGATGAGGACGCCACCGTCCCAATCGCGATGGCGCGCGCGCTCTACGCCGCCGCCAACGAACCCAAGCGCTTCTACGCCATACACGGCGCAGACCACAACGACACCTACCTAGCCGGCGGCGACGCCTACTTCGCCGCCCTCCAAGACTTCATCCAAGCGCCCCATCCGCCGCCGCCCGCAAAATAATGCTACGATAAAACAAACCCAAACCGCCGCTCAGCCGCCGCCCGCCATCGCAATGCGCCTGAGCGCTACAACACAACACAGGAGTTGCGCTAATGGAGCCCATATGCCCAATTTGGGCAGTAGATTGCATTGTGCATCCTCTCAATGCAAACACGAACACCCACCTTGTACAAGATTCCTTCCTAGCCGGCGGGGATTACGAAATTTTTCCCATCGCTAGCGGGACAGTAATAAAAGACTTGGATGATTCTGAGCGCGCGCGCCTCACATCATTCCTAGTCGAACAACGGATGCTAGGCGTCGAAGTCCCGCGAATAACGAGGGATGAAGTCCTGCGCGCCAAAGAAAGCAAACCACTTCCAGTACACGAAAGAGCGGAACGATTGCTTCGATTCCTCGCGAACGCGAATCAGTCGTCCAGCATAGGCGAAGTTCTGGAGATTTTCCCTCTAGGGCTGGGGCTTGGCGGATTCAGGAATGAACTTAAAGTTACATATTCAGCCATGGCTTGGTCAGAATCAACTGCCGATGAAGAGTTGGGGACTCTCACAGACTACTTATCAAAACAAGGTTGGATTACAAAAGACGGGGAGGAAATGTACGATGGGATGGGCATACGCCGAGCCCGTGGGTTGTACCTCTGCAGGGTAGAAGTACCAGGATATGCCCGCATCGAAGAAATAGCCACAAATCCCGACTCTTCCCAATGCTTCGTCGCTATGTGGTTTGACGGCAGCATGAACGACGTCTATGAAAAAGGCTTTAGAGCCGCAATCGCAGCGGCAGGCTATACGCCTTTGCGCATAGACCAAAAGCCGGATCTCATAGGCAAGATAGACGACGAAATCATTGCCGAAATCAGGCGCTCGCGCTTTGTAGTCGCCGATTTCACGCACGGGGATGGCGGCGTAAGGGGCAACGTGTACTACGAAGCGGGCTTTGCGCGCGGACTGGGCCTGCCCGTGATTTTCACCTGCCGCAAAGATATGATTGACAAGGCGCATTTCGACATCCGTCAGTTCTACCATATTCTTTGGGAACCGGAAAACCCCGAAGACCTGCGTAAGCAATTGACTGACAGAATCTTGGCCGCAATAGGTCAAGGCCCTAACCGAAATGGCTAGATCTAAGCCGTTTCTCACAAACGCGCATACCCATCGGCTGCATCAATCAAGATATACATCAGGATACACGATATACACCAAATCAAAACCCGCTTGGCGTCATCTCAGCGTCAGTATGAACGCCCCTTACAGACAACCCGGCGACGCAATCAAGCGGGCATATGAAGGGATACGCAAAATACTTATACTCAAAGCGAATCGGTCTATACGCTCTATGCGCGGCAGGATAGCCGTCGTGGAGATTTTCGGCGCTATCGGCGGGCAAATCAAGTCCCCGGCGTATGAGCAGATATTCGCAGCCATCGCGCGCGACGACTCCGTCAAGGCGCTGGTGCTGGACGTCGACTCGCCCGGCGGCGGCGTATCGGCGTCCGACTATCTGTATCGCAGCGTGCTGAAAGTGGCGGAAAAGAAGCCCGTAATCGCCAACATCCGCGGCGTGGGCGCATCCGGCGCATACTACATCTGCTGCGCCGCCCACAAGATAGTCGCAAGCCACGCCGCAATCGTGGGATCGATCGGCGTTATATCGGCGCGCCCCGCGCTGCAAGAACTGCTGCGCCGCATCGGCGTGGGCGTCAATGTCAACAAGAGCGGCGCATACAAGGATATGGGCGCATTCTGGCGCGACGCCACGCCCGAAGAAGAGCAAAAGATGCAGGCGCTGATTGACGATTCGTTCAACTCTTTCGTGTCCATAGTGGCAACTGCGCGCAAGATGGACGAAGACGCCGTGCGCCGCATAGCCACCGGCGAGGTGTACTGGGCGACGAAAGCGCAAGAGCTGGGCTTGGTGGATGAGCTGGGCGATCTTGACCGCGCGGTGGACATCGCCGCCGAAGTTTCGGGCGCGCCGCGCAAGCCGGTACACATACGCCCGCGCCGCAGCCTGCGCCAACTGCTGCTAAACCCCGCCGCCGACGCGCTCACCGAATCCGTCAGCGCCGAAGTGGAACGGCGGCTATGGTCGGGATGGCTTAGATAGGCGCGCGCAACGCCGGCAATCACTATGAACGGGAAGGCGCACGATGCCCTAGCGCCCGGATAAGCCGCGCGCAACGCCGGCAATCACTATGAACGGGAAGGCGCACGATGCCTAGCGCCCGGATAGGCACGCGCGCAACGCCGCCGCAGTCAGCGCCTCTGCCACCGCGACGGCTTGCCGAATTCGCCGCCGCCGTCCGCAACCCGATCGGGTAGTTGATTATCCCGCAAGTAGCGCTTATAGATTGTCGGGAAAGCCCAGCTTCCCGCATCCTGCAAGTCCGGGCTGCGTCTATGCGCAACATTAGGGTTGACAACGCCAATTCGTTTATGAAACCTGTCCCTAACCGCCGTTATGGGTTCAACCAGATCGGAGTCGTTTGATATGACAACCGCTTCATCGAAGTCGTCATAGCAGGCGTCAATCAGCAGATATGTAGCAAGGTTCACATCCGAGCGCTTCTCTTCAGTGTGGCTAACCCACACCATTTGCGGGGCATTGACATTGCGCACAGGCTCCCATAGCGGCATCCGTCGCCTGCGCGTCTCGAACTTGCCGTAGTGAATTTCCACTTTCGGTAGAGTGGCGAGCGCTCTCAAATGGGTCTGTTGACGCAGCTCAACTAGATCGTCATTCGCCGTGTTACTTAGCAATGCAGTGAAGTAGTGGACACGATTGACCCGCTGATTCGGCACAAGGTTTTCACAGAGCGCCTGAATGTCTAGCCACCTATATTGGGGATAGCGAGTTTTGAGTGAGCCGTAATATAGGTTGAAGCCGTCAATGTAAAAATTAGTTGACATTAGATATGCCCTTATGTCCTTACAGATACACGAAGACCGCCTTCCGGCGGCCTCGCTGCCCTGCCTCGCAGGGGTGGTATGAGTACATTATAACATAACCTAGTTGGAATGCAACACCAATTTACGCCAATTTGCCCAGTATTTATCCCCAAATACACGAAGACCGCCTTTCGGCGGCCTCGCTGCCCTGCCTTCGCAGGGGTGGTTGCAAGCATTATACCATAATATAGTTAGAATGCAACATCCAATTTACCCATTTATCCAAGTATGCCCACAGCAACCCACACACGCAACGCAAAAGGAGTACGCCGTGAAAATCAAGCAAATCAGAGCCGTCAGCGTGAACATCCCGCGCACGCCGCTCAAGTCCAAGCCGCGCCGCCCCAACTGGAACACCCACGCCCGCCGCGCGCTGCCCATCAACAAGTACCCCGAATTCCCCCGCATGCATGGACAGATGCCGGGCGCCAACACCAGCGCAGAGATATGGGTGCAGGCAATCGCCGAGAACGGGCAATACGGCCTTGGGCAGTGCAGCTTCGGCGAACTCACGGCGGCGCTGGTCGACTACCACTTTGCGCCGCTGCTGGCGGGGCGCGACTGCATGGCGCTCGAATTCCTCAACGACCTCATGTGGCGCTCCACGCAGCGCTTCGGCGCGGGCGGCATCGCCACCGTAGCGCAGTCCGGCATCGACCTCGCGCTGTGGGATCTCAAAGGCAAACTGCTGGATCAGCCCGTCTATCGGCTGCTCGGCGGCCCCTGCCGCGACAAAATCAGCCTCTACTGCACATCCGACGACCTGGACTGGTCCCAAGAACTGGGCTTCACCGCCTTCAAGGTCAGCAACCCCGTTCACTACGAAGAGGGCATAGACGGGCTGAACATCCTAGACGAACACATCGGCAAGGCGCGCGATACGGTGGGCTACGATGTTGAGCTTATGTACAACCCCGTAATGTCCTTCAATGTGGAGTTCGCCGTGCGCGTGGCGGAGCGCCTGCGAAAGTACGGGTTGCGCTGGCTTGAAGAGCCGCTTATCCCCGGCGACCTAGAGGGGCATATCGAGCTCCGCAAGGCTATCAACTGGGTGCCGCTCGCCACCGGCGAAGACCACCACGGACGGCACGCCTTCCGCCAGCTCATAGAGCATCGCGCGATAGACATAGCGCAGCCGGACCTCAAGTGGTGCGGCGGCTTGTCCGAAGCGGTCAAGATATACACAATCGCAGAGGCGGCGGGCATCGCCACGATACCGCACGCCGGCGCCGGCGCTCCCTACGGCCAGCACTTCGCTTTCGCAATGCCCGAATCGCCCATGGCCGAATTCTGGATGGGCTCAGACCCCGGCGTCCCCCTGAACGAAGTCTGCCCCATACCCGGCATGCCCATGCCCAAAGACGGCTTCATCGTCCCCTCCGACGCGCCCGGCTTCGGTATGGACATACGCGACGAATGGATACAGCCGTGGGACCACACCGCCGCGATAAAGACGCTGGGATAGCGCGGGCGCTAGGGTAGCAAGGCGCTAATCAGTCCGCCAATTGGGCTTGTGAAACCGCGAAAGGCAGGCTATATTATGAGATACGACAGATACGATGCAGAAGAGCGCGTCGAGCGCGAAGCGGTGCTAAGCATCCCGCGCCCTTGGTGCCCCGCGTACTTCGCGACATTCACCGCTCAGCTGATATGGTGGCTGTCAATCACAATCTACCTGGAAGCGGGACTCCCGGAGTACCGCAACTGGCAAGACAACATGGTAGGCGTCATGCGCGCCATGTCCCCGCTGACGCAAGCCGCAATCGCCTACACCGTCGTCGCAATGGAACTAGCGAGGTATCTCATGCTGTTAGCGCCACACTTTGAGGTCAAAATCAAGGCAAGAGCTAGAGCCGAGGGGCTGGCCGAGGGCATCGCCGAAGGCAAGTCCATAGGCATCGCCGAGGGCAAAGCCGTCGGGATAGAGGAAGGCAAGGCTATGGGCAAGTCCATAGGCATCGCCGAGGGCAAAGCCGTCGGGATAGAGGAAGGCAAAGCCGTAGGCATCGCTGTGGGCAAAGCCGCGGGCATCGCCGAAGCGAACCGCGAATGGCTCGAATGGTTCGCCAACAAGGCAGCCGCCGCCGCCGCCGGCGAGCCCTTCGACGAGCCGTCCCCCGCCGAGCGCGAAGAGCGTAAGCGCAAAGAGAACGGCGACGCCTAACGCGCGGGCAATCGCAATCTCAGCGGCTGCCGCTCACTCGCACACATCCTGGTTCGCTTTCAGCCATTCCAGGATGGCTTCCGCAACCCATTGGTGGCCGGTGGCGTTCCAGTGGAGGTCGCTACTCCACTGTCCGTTCTCTGCGTCGTGTCCCTGCCTGAGATTATAGCCGTAATCGCTGATTACGGGAATGCCGCGCGCTTCGGCGATGGCGTCCAGGCGGTCGAACTGCGGATCGCCCTCGGTTCCCATAATCCGCGTCGCCGCCAATATCGCCAGATTCACGCCGTCGCGGTCTGCGCGCCGCTTGAACTGATCTATGCCGAATGCGGTGTATTCCAACGCTTCTTCATAGACGGGCGGCAGATACTCTCTCTCGAACTGCCAGTCCAACTTCCACCATACAACGGGCTGCCAGTCGTCTAGCAGCGATGCGCAACAGGGACGCGCGGCTATCGTCTCCGCCCATGCCGCAAGCTGGGGTAACCCACTGCCATAGTCCCGCATATACTTTGTATTCAGCCATTTCGCGAAATACGAAACCCGAACTAGCCGTTTCCACGCATTCATATGCCACGATTGCGGCAGGGACGGCAGCCGGAAGCGCTCGAATTCTGGATCGGGTGGGCGCAGTTTCAGCGCTCCGCTTTCGTCTCTTTGAGCGGACATAAACGGCATTCGGTCAGGATCCAAGCCCGAATACAGTGATCGCAACGCAGTTGAGTTGTCGGAGAAGTCGTTGACATAGAATATCAGCACAATCAGATCCGGGTTAAGAAGCCGGGCGTACTCGTCGTAAAACGGAAGCTGATTGATTTGGCCTGTGCCGTCCATTCCGTAACCCTGCGTGGTAATGTCCAAATGCGGCAGTTCGCGCGCCGCCATTTCTTCCAACCGCACATGAAACTTATCGGCGATGGGCGACTGTCTCGCTTCCACAAAAGAGTCGCCGATGAAGGCTATATGGCAGCCCGCGGCGGCGCGCGCGGCACTGACGGGTTCGCGGTCCAGAAATCCTAGGCTGTTGGCGCGCGAAACAAAAAAGTGGTCGTCGTGCCAGTTCGCAAAGCGCAGTTCTGCGTTGGGCGCATTCTGAAGCCCAACACCGTCAACGAACCGATAGGGTGTACTAGATTCTATAAACGGGTTTGCCAACCGAAGGTACGCCTCCCCCACAAGCGCAATCAGGAGCAAGAATGAGATTATGAGCAGAGCGTTCCAAGCAACCGCTCGCAGTGAGCGAACATATTTTCGAGGGGGGGGGTAGAACTATTATGCGGTGCATTGGTCTGAATAGAACGGGGCTTCATAGATTTCGCTTTTGAACAACATAAGGCGTCTTCGGAAGGGCATATACGATAAGACATTATGCGTGGATAATCATACGATAAGCGCTTATGCGCGGGCAATCTCACGCGGTTGCGCTCATTCGCAAACATCCTGGTTCGCTTTAAGCCATTCTAGGACGGCTTCCGCAACCCATTGGTGACCGGTGGCGTTCCAGTGGCTGTCGAAAACGAAAGTTCCCTCCCACCATGCATCATGTCCCTGACTGATATTGTAGCCGTAATCACTGATTATGGGAATGCCGCGCGGCTCTGCAATGGCGCTCAGCCGGTCGAACTGCGGAGCGCCCCGCGTTCCCATATCCCCGGTTGCAGACAGAATCGCCAAGCGCGCGCCATCCTGATCGGCGCGCCGCTTGAATTGCTCTATCCCGAAGGCGGTGTATTCCAGCGCTTCTTCATAGATGGACGATAGATGCGCGTCCCTAACAGAAGTTTCCCGATAAGTCGCAATGTCCAGCAACTCGCAGCAGGGACGCTCGGCTATCATATCCGCCCACGCCGGGCGATCGGGATTGCCGCGCCTGACGCCCCACCTCCCATATACTCCTTTACCCTCCAGCCATTTCGCGAAATACGAAACCTCAACTAGCCGCTCTATTGCGTTCTTATGCCAAGCTTTCGGCGACATTGGCAACCGGAAGCGGCGGTATTCCGGATCCGGAGGTCGAAGCGTCATATTCCCGTGTTCGTCTTTTTGAGCGGACATATACGGCATTCGGTCAGGATCCACGCCGGTTAATAGCGCATATAGCGCAGGTGAGTTGTTGGCGAAATCATTGACGTAGAAGACCAGCACAACCAGCTTTGGGTTCAGACGCCGCGCGTATTCGTCGTAAAATGGGATCTGGTGGATTTGGCTTGTATTGCCTATTCCGTAAGCCTGCGTGGTGATGTCCAAATGCGGCAGTTCATACGCCGCCATCTCTTCCATGCGCACATGAAACTTATCGGCAATACGCACATGCATCGCCTCCACGAAAGAATCGCCGATGAAGGCTATATGACAGCCGGCGGCGGCGCGCTCAGCGCTGACCGGCTCGCGGTCCAGAAAGCCCAAGCTGTTGGTGCGCGAAACTACCCAGTTATCGTCTTCCCAGGTCGTGTAGCGCAACTCTGCGTTGGGCTTCCGTATAAGTCCAACGCCGTCCACAAACCGATAGGGTATGCTGGTCTCTAAAAACGGGTTTGCCAACCGAAGGTACGCCTCCCCCACAAGCGCAATCAGGAGCAGGCCTGAGATGATGAAAGCGGCGTTCCAAGCCGCCATTCGCAAATACCGAACATATTTTCGGGGGGGGAGGGGGGGTAGAACTAAGTAGCGCATTGGTCTGAATAGAGCATGGTTTCATAGTTTTGGACTTTGAACGGACAAAAGGCATATTCGGAGCGCACACGATAAGATATTATTATGCGCGGATAATCATATAATATGCTCTTATGCGCGGGCAATTATATGAGACGTCGCTCAGTTGCAAACATCCTGGTTTTCTTTAAGCCACTCCAAAACCGCTTCCGCTGCCCATTGGTGGCCGGTAGCGTTCCAGTGTCCGTCGAAACGCAGGATACCGTCCTCGGCGTTGTATCCCTGCCTGACGATGTAGTCGTAATCGCTGATTGCGGGGATGCCGCGCGCCTCGGCGATCGCGATTAAGCGGTCGAACTGCGGATCGCCCGGCGTTCCCGTAGTAGAGGTGGCTGCCATGATTAGCAGCGTCGCGCCGTCTCGGTCGGCGCGACGCTTGAACTGATCTATGCCGAAGGCGGTGTATTCCAGCGCGTCTTCATAGGCGGGCGGCATACGCTCCTCCAAGAACGGCTGCCCTATATGAGTCCATTCGCGGCCGGGACGCCAGACATCCAACACCCATGCGCAACAGGGGCGCTCGGCTATCATGTCCGCCCACTCCTCAGTTGGTAGAGCGCGGTAGTCCACCAATATCAGACCTTTTGTATCCAGCCATTTCGCGAAGTACGAGAGCTGAACCAGACGCCCCCATGCCTTGTTATACCATGGCGGCGGCCGCAGAAATAGATCGTATTCAGGATCGGCGGGGCGCAGACGCAACGCCCCGTTAGCGTCTCTTTGAGCGGACATGAACGGCATTCTGTCAGGATCCGCTCCAATTTTTAGTGATCGCAGCGCAGTTGAGTTGTTGGCGAAATCATTGAAATAGAATACCAGCGCCACCAACTTCGGGTTCAGAAGCCGGGCGTATTCGTCGTAAAGCGGGATCTGATTGATTTGGCCTGTATGGGATATTCCATAAGCCTGCGTGGTAATATCCAAGTGCGGCAGCTCGCGCTCCGACATCTCTTCCAGACGCACATGAAACTTGTCGGCGATAGGCACCTGCCACGCATCCACAAAGGAATCGCCGATGAAGGCTATATGGCAGCTCTCAGCGGCGCGTTCAGCGCTTACGGGTTCGCGGTCGAGAAATCCCTGGCTGTTGGTGCGCGAAATGACCCAGACATTGTCGCGCCAGTCGGCATAGCGCAGTTCCGAGTTAGGTTCCATGACAAGCCCAACCCTGTCCACGAAATAGTAAGGTATGCGGGTATCAATAAACGGCTTTGTCAACCGAAAGTACGCTTCCCCTATAAGCGCAATCAGAAGCAGCCCCGAGATGATGACCGCGGCGTTCCAAACCGCCATTCGCAGCGCCGTCCGAGTTGCCGCCCGCAGCGCGCGGGCATACTTTGGGGAGGCAAGAGGTAGAATTAGTTGGCGCATTAGGCTGAATGGGGCGGGGGCTTCATAGTTTTCGTTTTTGAACAATATCAACATATTAACATAAGGCATATTCGAAGGGTATGTATGATAAGAGACATTATGCGCGGGCAATCATATAATAGGGGCTTGCGCGCGGGCAATTTTAGGTTAGGCTACGCATTAACGCAATGACGCAGAGGCGCAAGATAGGGGGACGAGGCAGGCGGCCGCGTTGCAATCGCTGACCGGCGGCCGCCGCAGATGGTATCATTGGCGGACAATGCAGAAGACCGCCATATTGGACATCACAAGGCGCGCCGCAAGCGCCGTCGCCGTCGCGCTGTTCATAGCGCTTGTACCGCTGCTGCTGATTGCGAGCGGCGTTAGGCTGGTCATCAATCTGCCGGCGCTGTATAGCTACGGCTTCGATCGCTATGGGATAGCCGAATACACCGGCATAGAGCGCGCCGATCTGATTGCGGCGGGCGCAACGATACGGGACTACTTCAACAACGATGAGGAAGACCTTATCATCCGCGTTTTCGTGCGCGGCGTTCTGACCGAATCGCTGTATAACGCGCGCGAGATACACCATATGCGCGATGTGAAGGCGCTTGTGCGCGGCGTGTACGCGGCGCAGATTATCGCGGCGCTGTATATGGCGGCATTCGCGGCGGTGGGGTTCGGATTGCGGCGCAGGGCGTTTCTTCCGCTGCTGGGTCGGTGCGTGAGTGGCGGGGGCATTCTTACGCTGGCGCTTGTGGGGGCGGTTGGCGTAGGGGCGCTTGTGGGCTTCGATCGGCTGTTTCTGCTGTTCCATCTCATAAGCTTCAGCAACGATTTTTGGCAGCTTGACCCGCGCCGCGACTATCTCATCGCGATGTTCCCGCAGGGCTTCTTCTTCGACGCAACGATGCTGATAGCGGCGCTCACCATCTTGGGGGCTGCGCTGTGCGTGGCAATACCGCGAATAGCGCAGCGATGGGTCGAGCGGCAGGCGGCTAACGGCGGGAAACCCTAAGCGCATACGGCTGAGGCATTAGCGAAAGCCCGAACACTTCGTCTTCGGATATGCCGCCGTCAGGGGTGTCGGCCGGCTCGAAGCGGTAGTTGCGCAGCAGTCTGCTTGCCTGCAGCCAGATTACGATTTCGGCGAATCCTTGTCCCGGGCAGCCGCGCCGTCCCGCGCCGAATGGCATATAGGCGGGGCTTGCCAGCGCGAGCGGCGGCGATCCGTCGGCGGCGGCCAGGAAGCGCTCCGGGATGAATTCGTGGGGGGCGTCCCAAAAGCGGGCGTCGTGGTGTATGGAGTAGATGCTGCCTAAAATCTGCGCGCCGGCGGGAATGGCGAAGCCGCCCACTTCGCAGTCTGCGCCGGCGCGGTGCGGCAAGCCAAACGGCGCAACGGTGCGATAGCGCATGCTCTCCAAAATGACGGCGTACAGGTAGGGCAGGTTGGGCTTGTCTTCCACGCCCGGCGCTCTATCGGCGGGGACGGCGCGCTCTAGTTCGGCATAAATGCGGTCTTGGATATGCGTGCGGTTGGCTAGGATGAGCAGCAGCCAGGACATAGTTTGCGCGGTGGTGTCCACGCCGGCGACGAGCAGATCGCCTATCAGACTGCGTATCGTGGAGCGGGTGATTTCGGCGCGGCGCTCGCTGGTAAGCATCACTTCGACCAGGCATTCGGGGTTGTCCAAGTCTAGGCCGGGGCGCGTCTCGACTCTGTCGACGAGATAGTCCAGCACTTCGGTCATCATATCGGAGTGGCGGACAGCTTCTTTTAGGGCGTGATTTGGGAGCATTCGCAGCCAAGGGATGTAGTCCGCCGGGTTCGCCGCCGACGCGTTGCCGAAAATCCAGAACACCACATTCAGCAGTTCGTCGAGTTTGTCAATGAACTGCGCGCCGTCGGCGTTGTCTTTGCCGAAAATGGAGCGAAACATCATGCCGGCGTTGGAGCGCGGCAGGGTTAGGCGCGGCGTCATCGGTTCGGCGTCGTCGGACAGCGCGCCCACGCGTTCCACAAGCAGGTTGACGGCGTCTTCAATGTAGAGTTGGCGCACCTGTTGGATGCGCCGGTGGCTGAGCAGTTCGCGGTTGGCGAAGCGCTGGAGCCGCCGCCAATGTTCGCCGTAGGGCGCAAGCGCAAGATCGCTGCCTTCGTCGGTGACCACGCTCATAATTTCGCTCACCCACCTATCGGAGAGTTCGGGCATGGCGAAGGCGGTTCGCAGCAGTTCGGGATGGCTGATGACAACGGTGGGGACGCTGCCCATTCGGATGGCGCAGACGTCGCCGTATCTGCGCGCGATGCGGTCAATGGCGCGGTGGGGCGCTTTGCGGATGCTCAGCAAGGAGCCAAGCACGGGCAAGCCGCGCGGGCCGGGCGGCGCTTTGGCGGCGGCGAATGCGGCGGAGGGCTGCGTCAAGGGCGGTTCCTTTTCATATCGGCGTGTCTTGATGCTTACATGCCGGGGATGTTATCGCATATCGTCGTATCGGATATTTTCGCAAGCGCGGCGGTTCTCAGGGGCGCAAGGGGCGGCCGCGGCACTGACCGCCGGCTACGCTATCGGATATTCGCAAGCGCGCCGGGGGCGGCCGCGCCATTGACCGCCCGCCGATGCTATCGCATGTTCACAAGCGGCGGCCGTACTGCTGACCGCCGGCCGGCTATGCTATTGCATATCGCCGGTGAGGATCTCCACCACGCTGTCGAAAATCTCTTCGGCGTGAGCGCGGAGTTCGTCCTCGCTCAGTCCCGCGATAGGGTGCGGCGTGAAAATGACCGGATAGCGGGGAGCGCCCCACATCGCCGCCATGGACTTGGATGTTTCGATGAACCGGTCGGTGCATATGGTAACCGCCGGGATGCCCGCCTTCTCTGCGTGGACTCCGTCGTGCACACTGCACGCGCTGCACGACCCTCAATCGCCCACGCCCACGATGATGTAGTCGCACTCCTGCGCCATTTCCGCCACCACGGCGGGGTCGGCGGGCTTGGAGGCGGACGGCTTGGCGTGGTACTTCAGGCTTGCGATGCCGAAGCGCTCGTTGAGCATATCGGTGAGCTGCGCGAGGTACTCTTTGGCGTTCACCTTGCTGTCGTCGATGACGCCCACGCGCTTGTTGGCGAGGTCGGCGAGGCGGGGAGCGCCCTCGAACTGCGGCACAATGGGCTGCGTGGTGGGGTCGATGAGCGTGATGCGTGTGCGGGGCTTTTCTTGTACAACCATGGTGGCCTCCGTGTGTGGGTTAATGGTGTGCGTGATTTTGGGCGAGCGGTTGTGGGCGGGCGGTTATCGCAGTCTGAGTTAGTTTTTGTCATAACATACCTTAACCCTAACGGGGCTATGCGGCGCATCCCCGTTAGCCCAGCCAGCGCTCGATCAGCGTTATCAGCCCCACGATGCCGCCAACTGCCAGGATTATCTGCCACTTGGCGCGCTCGATGTCGGCTTTGAGGTTGGCAATGTCGGCTTTCGTCGCTACATGCTCATATGAGCCCTCAAGTCGGCTAATGCGGTCGGAGTCGGTCTTTGTTGCCATAATTTTCACTCTCATATCTGTTTGACTAGCCAGGCATTCATCGCAATTTTGCGGGCAATGCCTTGGCAAGGATACAGCGATACGCTGCGCCCGCAACCGCGCTATGCGGATGTTACCCCAACCAGCGCTCGATCAGCGTTATCAGCGCCACTATGCCGCCAACCGACAGGATGATCTGCCACTTGGCGCGCTCAAGGTCGGCTTTCGTCGCCAGATGTTCGTATGCGCCCTCAAGATGGCTGATGCGGTCGGGTTCGGGCGGTGTCGACATAGTTTTCTATCCCATATTCGTTTGAGTAGCCAGGCAATCCGTGCGGCTAGGCCCCCATCGCGCAGGCGCATCCGCCGCCGCTGCCGCCGCAGCATCCGCCGGCGCCGGCTACCGCGCTCGGCCGGCCGCTTGCGTCCGTGGAGAAGGCGGCGAACACGGAGAACTCGCGCCGCGATTCGCTGCCGCAGTCCGGGCAGGGGGCGGGCGTGTCCATTTGGCTCATTGAGCGGCGCTTCTCAAATCGGTTGGCGCAGGTTACGCAGGTGTATTCGTATATCGGCATTGCAACAACCTCGCATGCTGTTCGTCAGCGTATAGAGCATATCGGGTTTCGGGCGGGACGGCCGCGCGCCGCCGCTGCCGCGATGCGCCGCCGCCCGCCTTATGCCCATTCTAATGATTATGATTGCGCAAGGTCAACCGAGGGGCGATAATGTTATTAGCCAATCGCATCGCAAGGGAAGGGATGTTGATATGACCACAATGGGCGCAACGGCGGCGCTGCCCGACGACAAGGGGCGCTTCGGGGATTTCGGCGGGCGCTTTGTGCCGGAAACGCTTATGAGCGCGGTGGAAGAGCTTGAGCGCGAGTACGCCGCGGCGCAAGCGGATGAGGCGTTTCAGGCGCAGATGCGGACGCTTTTGGCGCGCTATGTGGGGCGTCCCACGCCGCTGTATTACGCCGAAAACCTCACCGCCGAACTTGGCGGCGCGCGCATATATCTCAAGCGCGAAGACTTGGCGCATACGGGCGCTCACAAGATAAACAACGCGCTGGGGCAGGCGCTGCTGGCGAAGCGAATGGGCAAAAACCGCGTCATAGCCGAAACGGGCGCGGGACAGCACGGCGTCGCCACCGCAACCGTGTGCGCTATGCTCAATCAAGAGTGCATCGTGTATATGGGCGAAGAGGACATTCGGCGGCAGGCGCTCAATGTGTTTCGGATGCGCTTGCTGGGCGCTGAAGTGCGCTCCGTGGCGTCCGGCAGCCGCACGCTCAAAGACGCCATCAACGAGTGCATCCGCGATTGGGTCACCAATGTGCGCGATACTCACTATCTCATAGGCAGCGTGGTGGGGCCGCATCCCTATCCGATGATGGTGCGCGATTTCCAAAAGATAATCGGCGCTGAAGCGCGCGCGCAGCTGCTCTCGACGGCAGGCAGACTGCCGAACTACGTCGTGGCGTGCGTGGGCGGCGGCAGCAACGCAATGGGCTTGTTCTACGAATTCATCGGCGACGAAAGCGTGCGCTTGGTGGGCGTAGAGGCGGGCGGCGAAGGCGTGAACGGCGCGCGCCACTCGTCCACTCTCACGGCGGGCAGCGTGGGCGTATTGCACGGCAGCATGTCATACCTGCTGCAAGACGCTCACGGGCAGGTTATGGAAACGCACAGCATATCGGCGGGGTTGGACTACCCCGGCGTTGGGCCGGAGCATAGCTGGCTGCGGGACAGCGGCCGCGCCGAGTATGTGAGCGTAACCGACGAACAAGCGCTGGCGGGCTTTCAACTGATGTGCCGCACTGAGGGCATCATACCGGCGCTGGAGCCGGCGCACGCGGCGTATTACATATCTCAGCTTGCGCCCACGCTGCCGTCGGACGGCGTAATCCTGATGGGGCTAAGCGGGCGCGGCGATAAGGATATGGACACCGTTGCGGCGGCGCTGGATGTGCGGCTGCAGCGGTCTTAATGCTGAGTGGCGGCGATTGCGGGCGGCGCTTGTGCTATAATGCGATGCAATCAGCGGGGCTAGTTCTGCGGAGGTTTTGGGATGCCCGACCGCGATGCTTATCACGAACGTCTGGACTCGCAAGAGCCTTTGCCGAGCATTTCCAACCGCATATTCGGCATCACATTCGCGGTGGTGTTCACCGTCATCGGGCTTATCCCGCTGATATTCCGGGAATCGCCGCGCTTGTGGGCGTTTGCGATAGCCGCCGCGCTGCTGGTGGTGGCAATCGCCGTGCCGCAAGCGCTCGCGCCGCTGAACCGCGTCTGGCACAGAGTTCGGATTGTGCTGAACGCCATTCTGACATTCGTGTTGATGGGCTTGCTGTTCTACGGCGTTGTGCTGCCCACGGGCTTGATTATGCGCGCGCTGCGAAAAGACTTGCTTAACCTGCGCTATGACGCGAATGCGCGCAGTTATTGGATTGAGCGCGATCCGCCCGGGCCGGATCCCGAATCTATGAACCGTCAGTTTTAGGGGGATAGGCGATGTCCGTTCTGCTCGAGTTGTGGGCGTATATGAAGGTTCGCAAGAAGTATTGGCTGCTGCCGGTCATCGTGATGGCGCTGGCGCTGGGCGGTTTGATTGCGCTGAGCACCACCAGCAGCACCGCCGCGCCGTTCATCTACACGCTGTTTTAGCCGATGCGCATCCTCGGCATATCGGCGTTCTACCACGACAGCGCCGCCGCGTTGGTGGACTCCGGGCGCATCGTGGCCGCCGCTCAGGAAGAGCGCTTCAGTCGGCGCAAGAACGAAGCCGGCTATCCGGAGCGCGCCATCGCGTACTGCATCGCGCAGGCGGGAATATCGGCCGATGAGATAGACCGCGTGGTATTCTACGATAAGCCTTTCCTGAAGTTCGAGCGCCTGCTTGAGACCTACATCGCCTTTGCGCCGCGCGGCTTTCGCTCTTTCGCAATGGCGCTGCCGCTTTGGGTGAAAGAGAAGCTCTTTCAAAAAGAGTTGCTGCGCCGCCGCCTGAAGGCGCTGTCCCCGGACGTGGACTGGGCCGACCGCCTGCTGTTCGCCGAACACCACCAGTCGCACGCCGCAAGCGCATTCTACCCCTCGCCGTTCCAAGACGCCGTGGCGCTCACAATGGACGGCGTGGGCGAATGGGCTACCACATCGGTCAGCGTGGGACACGGCAACGAACTGGAAATGCTGCGCGAAATCCACTTCCCGCACTCGCTTGGGTTGCTCTATTCGGCGTTCACCTATCACACCGGCTTCGTGGTCAACTCCGGCGAATACAAACTGATGGGGCTCGCCCCCTACGGCGAACCCAAGTACGCCGACGCCATCCTGGACAACCTGATCGACTTGAAGGCGGACGGAAGCTTTCGGCTTAACTTGGACTACTTCAACTACTGCACCGGACTGACGATGACCAACGATAAGTTCGATGCGCTGTTCGGCGGGCCGCCGCGCTCCCCGGAGCAGCCCATCGAGCGGCGGCATATGGATATGGCGGCGTCCATCCAAGCGGTGTTGGAAGAAGCGATACTGCGGTTGACGCGCACGCTGCGAACAGAGACGGGCATACCGTATCTGTGCTTGGCGGGCGGCGTGGCGCTCAACTGCGTCGCCAACGGCAAGGCGCTGCGGGACGGGCGGTTTCGGGACATATGGATACAGCCGGCGGCGGGCGATGCGGGCGGCGCATTGGGCGCTGCGCTGCTGGCGAGCCACCGCTTGTTCGGCGAGCCGCGCCACTCCGACGAGTTGCGGCGGCAGGAAGCGCCCGGCGACGCGATGAACGGCGCTTACCTTGGTCCAGAGTTCGACGATGCGCGGATACGGCGCGCGCTTGACGGCGCCGGGGCGCGCTACACTGCGCTTTCGGACGCCGAGCTCATAGACGCGGCGGCGGCGGCGCTGGCGGACGGCAAGGTCGTGGGCTGGTTTCAGGGCAGGATGGAGTTCGGGCCGCGCGCGCTGGGCAGCCGCTCGATACTGGCGGACGCGCGCTCGCCCACGATGCAGCAGACCTTGAACTTGAAGGTCAAAGAGCGTGAATCGTTTCGCCCGTTTGCGCCCAGCGTGTTGCAGCCGGACACCGCCGACTGGTTCGAGCTTGACCGCGCCAGCCCGTATATGCTGCTGACCGCGGATGTGAGGGCGGAGCGGCGGCGGCCGATAGCGGCGGCGCATCAGGCGCTTGACGGCTTTGAGCGCTTGGGAGCACCGCGCTCCGACATTCCGGCGGTTACGCATGTGGACTATTCGGCGCGCGTGCAAACGGTTCAGCGCGACACCAACCCGCGCTACTATGCGCTCATAGAGGCGTTCAAGGCGCGCGCGGACTGCCCGGTCATCGTGAACACCAGCTTCAACATCAACGAAGAGCCAATCGTATGCGCGCCCGAAGACGCCTATCGCTGCTTCATCGGGACGCAGATAGACTGCCTCGCCATCGGCAACTTCTTCCTGCGCAAAGAGGATCAGCCCCTGCAGATCGAAAGCGAAACCTATGAATCCTCGTTCTATTCAATCTAATGCGCTATTTAGTTCTACTACCCCCCCCGAAAGTATGTTCGCACACTGCGGGCGGTTGCTTGGAACACGATGTTCATCTTATCCGGGTTGCTTCTAATAGCGCTTGGCGGGGAGGTGTACTTGCGGTTGGCAAATCCGTTTATAGAGCGCAGCATACCTTATCAGTTCGTTGACGGGGTTGGGCGCATTCTGAAGCCCAATGCCGAACTGCGCTATGCGAACTGGCGCGACGACAACTTTGTCGTTTCGCATACCAACAGCCAAGGGTTTCTGGACCGCGAACCAGTCAGCGCCGAGCGCGCCGCCGCGGGTTGCCATATAGCCTTCATCGGCGACTCTTTTGTAGAAGCGCGGCAGGCGCCCATCGCCGATAAGTTTCATGCGCGGTTGGAAGAGATGGCTGCGCGCGAACTGCCCCACTTGGACATTGCCACGCAGGCTTACGGAATGGGCGGCACGGCCCAGATAAGTCAGCTCCCGTTTTACGACAAATACGCTCGGCGCCTGAATCCAAAGTTAGTGGCGTTAGTCTTCTACCTAAATGACTTCGGCGGCAATTCAACTGCGCTGCTATCGCTATATTCCGGCCTGGATCCTGACCGAATGCCGTTTATGTCCGCTCAAAGAGACGAAAGCGGAGCGCTGAAACTGCGCCCGCCCGATCCGGAATTCGAGCGCTTCCGGCTGCCGTCCCTGCCGCAGGCTTGGTATGTCAGAGCATGGGGGCGGTTGGCTAGTATTTCGTACTTTGCGAAATGGATAGACACAAAGAAGTTATGGCGGCATGATTTTCAGCCTCAGTTTCGGATATGGAAGGATATACTAGCCGAGCATCCTTGCTGCGCATTGCTGCCAAACACATGGCAGTCCACTGAAACGTATAGTCATTATCAGTTCATGGAAGAAAATCTGCCGCCCGTGTTGGAAGAATCTCTGGAATACACCGCTTTCGGCATAGATCAGTTCAAGCGTCGCGCCGACCGCGACGGCGCAAATCTGATTATCATGGCAGCGACCGGGGATATGGGAACGCCGGGCGATCCGCAGTTCGACCGTCTAAACTCCATTGCCGCGCCGCGCGGCATTCCCATAATTAGCGATTACGCCTACAATATCAGGCAGGGACACGACGCAGAGTCCGGCCGGTGGCGTAATGACCAACACTGGAACGCCGTCGGCCACCAATGGGTTGCGGAAGCCGTCCTGGAATGGCTTAAAGAAAACCAGGATGTATGCGACTGACCGCAAAGCCTCGCGCCATCATTGCCCGCGCGCAAGAGCCTATCGTATGATTATCCGCGCATAAAGTCTCATCAAAGTCTTATCGCATATGCTCCCGGCATATGCCTTTCGTCCATTCAAAGCCCAAAACTATGAACCCCCGCTCTATTCGGCTTAATGCGCTAAAACCTCTTCCTCCACGCAAATATGTTTGCATACTGCGCGCGGCGGCTTGGAATGTCTTGTTAATCATCTCAGGACTGCTCCTAATTGCGCTTGTGGGGGAGGTGTACCTGCGGCTGGCAAATCCGTTTTTAGAATCCAGCACCCCTTTTCATTTCGTGGACGGGGTTGGGCGCATTCGGGAGCCCAACGCCGAGTTGCGCTACGCGAACTGGGACGACGACAATTTTGTCGTTTCGCGCACCAACAGCCTGGGTTTTCTCGACCGCGAGCCTGTAAGCCCTGAACGCGCCGATGAGAGTTGCCATATAGCCATCATCGGCGATTCCTATGTGGAAGCAAGACAGGTGCCTATCGCTGATAAATTCCAGGTGCGCCTGGAAGAGATGGCGGCGCGCGAACTGCCGCGCTTGGACATTACCACGCAGGCTTACGGAATATACGGCTCTGGCACAATCAATCAGATTCCGTTTTACGACGAATACGCCCGGCATCTGAGCCCGAAGTTGGTGATTCTGGTATTCACCCTCAATGACTTCACAGACAACTCAGTTGTGCTTCAATCGTTAACAAAGTACATGGATCCTGACAGAATGCTGTGGATGTCCGCTCAAAGAGCCACTAACGGAGCGCTGAATCTGCGCCCGCCGGATCCGGACTACGCGCGCTTCCGGCTGTATCCGCCGCCCGGTCCCTGGTATAACAGAGCTTGGAAGAGGCTGATTAAGAGTTCGTACTTCGCGACATGGCTGGATAGAAAGAACGCCTGGGTGGTTAATAGAGTTAACGCAATGCGCGCTAGAATAGGAGCGCCCGTTGGACCTGATCCAAGGCGCATGGCTTGGATGGCTATGATAGCGGAGCGTCCATGTTGCGCATCATTCATTGACGACTGGCAGGACGCCGGAAAAGATAGCATAGAAGACTCTTTCAAGGCGAAACATCTGCTGCCTGTCTATGAAGACGCGCTGGAATACACCGTTTTCGGCATAGATCAGTTCAAGCAACGCGCCGACCGAGACGGCGCGCGGCTTGCAATTATGGTAGCGACTCCGCATATGGGAAGACGGGGAGATCCGCAGTTCGACCGCTTAAGCGCCATTGCCGAAGCGCGCGGCATTCCCATAATCAACCGTTACAACTACATAGTCAGGCAAGGACACAAAGTAGAGGATGGACGGGGATATTTCGACCAACACTGGAACGCCACCGGACACCAATGGGCGGCCGAAGCCATCCTCGAATGGTTGAAAGAAAACCAAGAGGTGTGCGACTGATACGCAGCAGCAGCCTATCTCTACACCGACTTTGCGCCTCTGCGCCTTTGCGTTAACGCTATGAACGATTATATGGATAAATGCGAATATCCCCCCACATTCGAGGGCGTACTCAGCGTCCAAGAACGCCTGCTGTCCCCCGACGGCTGCCCGTGGGATCGCCGCCAAACGCCGCTGTCCCTGCGCGATATGCTGCGCGAAGAGTGCCACGAACTACTCGACGCCATTGCGTCCGGCAGCGCCGCCGATGCGGCCGAAGAAACGGGCGATGTGTTGCTGCATATCCTATTCCAAATACGCCTGAGCGCCGCCGCATATGAGCAAGTAGCGCCGGAACGGGCGCATCTGCACTATCCCTTCACGCAAGCCGACGCTTTTCGCATAGTCCAACAGCGCCTTACGCAATGCCTTGCGCGCGTCAGCGAAAGCGGCGGCACATACGGCGGCGCATCCGTCCCCGCGGCGATCTGCGATATTCCCGACGTCTATCTACACCAGAGCAGAGATGCCGCAACCGCCCACGATGCAACTGCCGACGCCGACGCCGCAACCGCCCGCAATGCGCCTTCTCACCAGTCGACGACAGTCCCGCAGCCCAACTTTGCGGCGACCTGGGCGCTTATCGCAAACGCTTTCGGCGCGGGCGGCGGCTTGCGCCATATGGACGCATCGCCCCAAGCGCTGGCGCCGCTCATTCGGCGCGCCTGCTATGCGCTTATGGAAAGCATTGACCCCATTGTGAACGGCGAAGAGCGCCCCATAGCCGAAGCCGTCGCCGATGCGCTGTTCGCGGTGATGTTCGCTATGTGGCAGTCCGAAGAGCGCGGCGAATTCGCGGCGGCGGATGTGTTCGGCGCGCTCATCGCCAAACTTGTGCGCCGCCATCCGCATGTGTTCGGCAATGCGGTGGTGTCCGACGCCGGCGAAGTTATCGCCAACTGGCACGCCATCAAGCGCGCCGAAAAGCCCGCCGACGCATCGCCCCTGGACGGCGCGCCCAAGAGCCTGCCCGCGCTGGCATACGCCCAAGCGCTCCAAACCCGCGCCGCGCGCCTTGCCTTCGACTGGGATGAATATGCCGCAGTGGTATCCAAAGTGTCCGAAGAGATCGACGAACTCCAAGCCGCCGCTACGCCCGCCGAGCGCCTAGCCGAGTACGGCGATCTGCTCTTCTCCGTAGTGAACGCCGTCCGATGGCTGGACATAGACGCCGAGTCCGCGCTGAGCAAGTGGAACCGCCAACGCTTTCGCAATCTCACCGCCGCCGAATCGCCGTCAAGCGCCGCCGCCCTGCCCGCCGCCGACCTACCGGCGCTGGCAAGCGCAATCCGGCCGGGCGCAACCAGCGCGCTGCAATTCGCCCAAGCGCTTCAGTCCCGCCTAAACGCCGCCGGCGTCGACGAAATCGCCGCCTTGGAACGCCCGCAAACGCTGCCGCGCGCATTCGACTTAGCGCATCGGCTTAGCGCGCTTGGCGCATCCGCCGAAGTCGATTCGCGCGAATCGCTTCGCATCGAGGCGGGCGATATACTCTACACGGCGGCGCAAGCGGGGCAGCTCATAGGCTTGGACGCCGAGGATGCGCTGCGCCGCGCAAGCGCCCGCTTCTACCGCCGTTTCAAGCGAATGGAGCGCATATGCCGCCGGCGCGGCCAAGATTTCGGCGCGCTGCCAATGGACGCCAAAGAGGCGCTGTGGCAGCAGGCAAAGACCGAAGTCGCCGCCGATTAGCGGTTACGCAACGGACATTCACGCCCGCCGATAATCCGATGTGCGCCGCGCGCTGACCACCCTGCCTATCTCACATCACAGATTGCGTATCGACGGAAACTTCAGCGCCAGCGCTATTGCGGCGACGGCTACCAGCGCGCAGGCTATCAGCGTGGCGGCGGGCGCTCCCATCCGTTGCGCTATAGCGCCCGCCGCAAGGCTGCCAAGCGGCATTGCGCCGAATGTCAGGATGTATATCCCCGAAACCCTGCCGCGAATGTCGTCGGGCAGCACGCTTTGCATCGTTGCGCCCGTAACCGAAAAGAACGCCATCGTTCCCACGCTGCCCAACGCCGCCAACGGATACGCCAGCGCGATTGACGGGTTCAGCGCAAACGCCGCCATTGACGCGCAGCACAGCGCTATGCTGCCGAATATGATCCAGCCCTTGCGCGCAACGTCACCCACCGACGCCAGCGTCAGCGTCCCGATGACGAAGCCGGCGCCCACCGCGGACATCAGCAGCCCAAGCCGCGTAGGCCCAACGTCGAACACCTCTGCGGCGTACACCGGTATTAGCCCGTGCATAAAAGGGGACACCAGCACCGCCGGCAGAAAGCCGAACAGCAGCAGCCCCAGCACTACCGAATGCTCGCGAATGTAGCGCGCGCCCTCCAGAATGTCGGCGATTGCGCCGCGCGCGCTTAGGCGGGACTTGGGGACGCTCGGCGTAACGCGCAGCCCCAGTATCACCGCGGCGGCGCACGCCATTATCGCGCCCTCCAACAGCAGCGCCGCGCCCGCGCCCGCAAACGCAAGCAGCGCGCCGCCCACCGCGGGTATCGCGAGCCGCGTCAGACTGAACGCCAGCGAGTTCAGCGCAAAGGCGTTCACCAGATTGTGGCGCGGCACTGTGGCGGGTATGAGCGTCATTCGCGCAGGATCGGTTATCACCCACGACACGCCCATCAGGAACACGAAGCCGAATATGTGCAGCGCGTTCACTTCGCCCAGCAGCGCCAGCGCCCCGAAGCCGGACGCAAGCAGCGCCTGATACACGAACACGCCCGCAAGCAGTTTGCGCTTGTTCCACCTATCCACCAGCAAACCGCCCAAGGGGCCGGCAAGCAGAATCGGCAGCGCGTCCAAGCCCATCGCCACGCTTGTGAGCAGCGCCGATTCGGTAATCCGATAGGTAAGCCAGCCGATGACCACCTGCTGCAGCCAGAAAGCGCCGCTGAAGAACAGCGTGGACGCCCACAGAAAGCGGTAGCCTACATAGCGAAACGAGTCGAAGGTATGCACGCGCATAGGGCGCATATGCGGCATGCGCGCGCGTATGCGGGGATGCGGGATATGCGGCCGCATAACGCGCGGCGATATGCGCGGATGCGGGACGCGCGGGCGAATGCGGCGCGGCGGCGCTAGGGGCGCTGATACGGCGTCCGCCGGCTCGACTATGATTTCGCCCACGGGATGGGCGGCCGCTACGCCCTGCTGTTCGGGCGTGGGCTGCAGGCTAACCGCCGGCTCCGTCGCCTCTGCGGGGACAAGGCTCTTGACCGACTGCTCTGCAGCGTCCGGCGGGGTAGTAGGTTTGAGGTCCGTAGGTAAGGTGTAGCTTTCAGGTTTGCGAAACGCGCCAGACCCGTTCTTATTCACTTATGTTGACTTTGCCCTCCAATCCCGTTGGCTAAGCTAACCTGCGCGTCTGATTTCCATCAATCAGGTGAACGAAATTCTAGCAAAGATATTAGACATTGCATAGGTTAATTTCGGCTAATTTGCAAACGCAAAATCATGGCTTTTAGGCGCAGTTTAGACGCAGTAAATACACGGCATAAATACAAGGCGCATAGACGGCGCATAGCGGCGCATCGACGCAATCCCAACCGCCCGACGGCGTCCAATCGGCGACGCTTGCGATGCGGCGCGATATGGTATGCTTTGGCGCATGAGCGGGCGAAAGATACGGCTTATCGGCGAGGGCTTCAGGCGCCGGGCGGCGCTGGACACGGCGGTTTCGCGCGCGTTGCTGCGGCAGGTGTCCGACGGCGCTGAGCCGGAGACGCTGCGCCTCTACACGCCCGCCGACGTGGTGGCTTTCGGCCCGCTTGACACGCGCTCCGACGGATACGCTGCGGCGGTGGCGGCGGCGCGCAAGGGCGGCTTTGAGGCGATAGAGCGGCTTGCGGGCGGACGCGCGGCGGTGTTCCACTCAAACACAATCGCATTCTCTTGGACGATGCCCGCCCATTCGCCCGGCGCCGAAGTTATGGCGCGCTTTGAAGAGACGGCGGACATTATGGCGCGCGCCTTGCGGCGGCTCGGCGTGGACGCGCGCATAGGCGCCGTGGAGGGCGAATACTGCCCCGGACAGCACAGCGTCAACGCGCGCGGCGAGCGCAAACTTATGGGCGTGGGACAGCGCCTCATCCGCAACGCGGCGCACATCGGCGGCGTTGTGGTGGTGGGCGACATCCGCCGCATCCGTGACATACTGGATCCCGTCTATGCGGCGCTTGGGATAGATTGGCGGCCTAATGCCGTCGGCAGCGTCGAAGACGAACTTGGCGGCGCAGACTACGATGCCGTCATAGACGCCATACGCGCCGAATTCGCCGCCCGCTACGAACTCTACGAAGGCGCGCTGTCCCCCGAAACCCTGCGCCTAGCCGAAACGCTGGAAGCGCAGCATCTTGCGCCCGCCGACGCCGATACCTCAGCATCTTGCGCCCACTGACGCCGGCATCCCAACGCTTTGCGCCCCTGCGTTGATACGAATATCGCGTAAACGAAACGCTTATAGCGCAGAAATTGCGCCGCCTACTGCGCCACCAAGCCGCCGTCTATCACCAGCTCGCTGCCGGTTACAAACGATGCGTCGTCGGACGCCAGGAACAGGACGCCGTTGGCGATGTCATCCACATTGCCAAGCCTGCCGAGCGGGATGCGGTCGTAGTAGTCTTGCTCGATCTCAGGGTCGGCGAGTATCTCTTCGGTCATTGCGGTAACGATCATGCCGGGATGCACCGAGTTGCAGCGAATGTTGTCGCGGGCGTACTGCACGGCGGTCGACTTGGTGAGCAGCCGCACGGCGCCCTTGCTTGACTGGTAAGCGGCGGTGGCGTTTCGGCTGCCTATCAGCCCCGCTATGGACGATATGTTGACGATGGAGCCGCCGCCCGCAGCGCGCAGCGCCGGAATCGCCGCCTTTGTGCCGAGAAACACGCCCTTGGCGTTCACATCCAACACCGTATCCCACTCTGCCACGCTGGTCTCTTCCAAGCCCTTGCGTAGCAGAATGCCGGCGTTGTTGACCAGAATATCGAGCCTGCCGTAGCGGTCGACGGCGGTCTGCACGGCGGCGTCCCATTCGGCGGCGCTGGTGACGTCCAGATGCGCATAGACAGCATCGCCGCCCAGTTCGGCTATCTGCGCCTCAAGCTTCCTGCCGTCGTCGTCCAGTATATCGGCGATGACCACCTTTGCGCCTTCGCTTGCGAACAGCAGCGCTTCGGCGGCGCCCTGCCCGCGCGCCCCGCCGCTTATGAGCGCAACCTTGCCGTCAAGCCTTCCCATAGCGAACCTCCGAATGCGTACTTGGCGTTTGGCGTATTGTAGAGTAACGGGTTGTGAGTGGGTATGAGTTAGACGGCGGCCCGTCTGCGCCGTCAACGCTAACGGATTAGCCGCGCGCTAGGCTTGCGTCTGCGCTACTCCGCGTCATAAATCATCCATTCGAGCAGGTTATCGTCGGGATCGCGCGCGTAGAGGCTGACGGCGTTTCGGTGGCGCAACGCGCCTTTGCGCGGGCCCGGGCCGGCTATGATTGGCACGCCGGCGTCGCGCAGCATACGCTCGCAATCCTCAACGGCGCCGTCCCACACAAAGCATATGTCCGCGCTGCCCGGAACCGCCGTTGGGCCGCGCAACGCCGCGGTGTATCCCTCAGGATGAACGTTTATCTTGGAATCCCCGACTTGTATGGATACGATATTCGCCTTGCCCGCGCGCCATTCGGCTTCATCGTTTATTGCGAAGCCGAGCCGCTTGTAGAAGGCGATAAGCCGCTCGATATCGGCGGTGGGCATAGCGATATGGTCGATGCTTGCTGTGGACATTTTTTGTTCTCCGGATTAGGGCGTTTGCTTGGGGCGCAACGCTAGGCTTTTCGCGGGCGGGCGGCTATGCGCCGCCGGCCTTTCTGCTTGCGATGAACGCCAGTATCGCGCCCAATATCAGAAGGGCGGACGCCGGCGCCGCCGCTTGAACTCCGATAGGAATGACGATGGCGGCTATCAGCATAAGCAGCGCCGCAAGTTTGGGCTTGGGCATTGACAGGATGCCGCCCGCAAGCCCCACGACTGCGGCGGCGAATGCGATTATGACGACCGCAGTCAGCGGCTCGCTGCCGTCGGCGGCCGGAGAAAGCCCGCGCTCCGCCGCTAGGAAAAAGCCCACGACGGCGCCTACGATTCCTGCTATCAGCGCCGCGCCGTTTAGGGATTTCAACGCATTTATGTTCACTTTGCAATCTCTCTTATTTGGCTTAATCAGCGTAAATCGAGTATGCGCCAATCCTACTACGGCGCATCGGGGATTTCAATTGCGAATTACGGGCAGGCTTGCGCGGACGGGACGCTTGCGCCGCTCAGCAGCCTTGCTCCGGCGGCAGATAGTCCTTCAGTTCGCGCTTCCATTCGGGCGTGGGCGTGTGGACGCCTTGACTCGGGACATACTGCGAGCGCTCTACGAGTTCGTACTTGTGAATGTAGCGGGCGCAGTTGGAATAGACTTCGGTTATCGCCACGCGCGCTATGAACTGCGCCCCCGGGTATTCGGACATCAGCGCATCCTGTTCGTCTATGGACACAACGCCCTGTAGCCTAAGCCGCGCCT
This sequence comes from Dehalococcoidia bacterium, assembly GCA_965203895.1. Classification (GTDB taxonomy): domain Bacteria; phylum Chloroflexota; class Dehalococcoidia; order Lucifugimonadales; family JADFKI01; genus Bin90. The sequence continues at coordinate 2,855,194 of CBDBDI010000003.1, forward strand.
GCTCAACAAAGTCTATGAACAGCAAGCCGGCGTTGGGGTTTTTGAGCAGGTTGCCCATACTTTGATACTTGCCGTTGCCGTCGTAGTTGGGAAATGCGATGCAGCCGTCGTCCACCACGGTTACGAAGCCCGGATCGCCGCCCTTGTATGAGCAGGTTGGCAGTCCGCGATGGTCGCAGGTGGCGATGAAGAACATATCGGCCCGTTCAATGAAGCGCCGCTGTTCGGGCGTGAGGCGCTCCGACGCGCGTTGCGCTATGCGCTCGGCGAGGCGGCGCGTGCCGAACCGTTCCTGCAGATACAGGTTGCCGTCGTGGAAATCGTGAACCTTTTGCGGCACGGGAAACCTCGATTATGCGGGGGCTTATACGGCGTTTGCGCGGGTGTTGGGCTTGCGTGCGCCAGCGTGTTGAATTGCGAACTAGCGGCGGGCAATCGTCGTCGATAACGGCAAGCGCATCAGCGGCGCAGGGGCGGCCGGCGCATTATCGCAAACCGCCCGCTGCGCGATTTTGGCTTTGCGGCGCAGACCCGGGGCTAGTCGTCGCCCACGGGCGCCTGCTCTTCGATATGCTCTTCTATCGGCTGCGGAACGCCAAAGCCGAACGGGCCTTGCGCCATCTCCGTCTCGAAATCGGCGCTGAAGCCCAGCCGCGGCCCGACCGGGCGCGCCAGCAGGTTCAGCGGGTTGGGCTCTTCCTCCGGCATATCCAGGAAGTTGCGCCCCTCTTCGGTCAGATCCAAGCGCGCCGGTATGAGCCTGCCTATGATGACATTCTCTTTCAGACCGCGCAGATAGTCTTTCTCGCCGTTCACGGCTGCTTCGGTTAGCACGCGCGTGGTTTCCTGGAAGGACGCCGCCGACAGGAAGCTGTCCATCTTGAGCGACGCCCTGGTGATGCCCAGCAGTATGGGGCGCGCGGTGGCCGGCTCGCCGCCCTCGGCAAGCACGTCGGCGGTGCGCTCGTCGAAAGTCTTGCGGTCGATCTGGTCGCCGGGCAGCATACTGGAGTCGCCGGACTCTTCGATTTCCACCTTGCGCAGCATCTGCGATACGATGACCTCGATGTGCTTATCGTGGATGGTTACGCCCTGCGAGCGATAGACCTTCTGCACTTCGTCTATGAGATACTGGCGCACCTTCTCCAAGCCCTGCAGGCTGAGTATGAGCTGCGGGTTCTTGGGCCCGGCGGTGATCGGCTCGCCGGCGGCTATGTGTTCCCCGGCGTTCACGATGACGTTCGCCGCCGCCGGTATCTGATATTCGCGCCGCTCTTCGTCTTCCCATCGGATTGTCAGCATGCCGCCGTCTTCGGTGAAGCGCACTTCGCCGGACACGCGCGCCACGATGTCGTTGGGCGCAAGCGCGGTTTCGGCGGACGCATCGCCCGTTTCGTTGGCGGGCGCTTCCGGCAGCGTCGCCAGCGTATCGCCGATTTCCACCATATCCCCTTCGGCTACCTGCAGGCTTATCTTGTCAAGCGCATTCGGCGGCAGCGGATATTCGTCATAGTACTCTTCTATGTTGACAACGGACGCCACTCTGCCCTCAGTGGTTTCGGTGACGTCCACGCTGCCGTCGATTTCGGACAGCACCGCTTCGCCCTTGGGGATGCGCGCCTCGAAGAGTTCTTGGACGCGCGGCAGGCCGCTTGTGATGTCCGAGCCCGCGATGCCGCCGGTGTGGAATGTGCGCATAGTGAGCTGGGTCCCCGGCTCGCCGATGCTCTGCGCCGCGATGATGCCCACCGCTTCGCCTATCATTATCGGCTTCCAGGACGCTAGGGACAGCCCGTAGCACATTCGGCAGAGCCCGCGCTCGGCTTCGCATGCCAGCGCGGAGCGCACCACCACGCCGGGAATGTCCGCCGCCGCGATGCGCGCCAGGATGTCCGAAGTCAGAATTTCGTTCCTGCCCACGATGATTTCGCCGGTGTCCGGATCCGCGACCGGTTCGGCGGCGTAGCGGCTCTTCGCTCTGTCCGCGAATGAGGGCAGCAGCGAATCGCCCTGCTTGTTCTCAATCAGCATCCCTTCGACGGTTTCGCAGTCCTCTTCCAAGATGATGAGTTCCTGCGCCACGTCTATGAGGCGGCGCGTGAGATAGCCGCTGTCCGCGGTTCGCAGCGCGGTGTCCGTCAAGCCCTTGCGCGCGCCGTGCGTGGACAGGAAGTACTCCAGCACGCTCAGCCCTTCGCGGAAGCTCGACCGCACGGGGCGCTCGATGATGAAGCCCTTGGGGTCGGACATAAGCCCGCGCATTCCCGCCATCTGCTTAATCTGCGCGATGTTGCCCTTTGCGCCCGATGTAGCCATCATGTACAAGCCGATGCCGGAGTTGCTCATAAGCGCGCCGTCGGACTCATCGTCATCGGCGGCGACTTCGCCGCTGCGCCTGCCGCCGTACTTGCTGAGGTTGTCTTCAACCGCCTTGGTGAGGTCGTCGTTTGCGCTAGTCCAGATGTCCACCGTTTGGCGATAGCGGTCGCTTTCGGTGAGCAGTCCATCGTTGTACATAGTGTCCAGCGTGGCGATATTTTCGTCGGCGTCGGCGAGTATCCCCGCCTTTTCGCCGGGCACTTCAACATCGTTGATGGCGATGGTGATGCCCGCCTTGGCGGCGTATCCGAACCCCAGGTCCTTGATGTTGTCCAGGATTTCGGAGGTTGCGTCGCTGCCCAGCAGTTCGTGCGCCTGCGATGTGATGTCTTTGAGTACGCCCTTGTCTATGACGGTGTTGTAGAAGCCCAACTCCGACGGCAGCGCGTCGTTGAATATGATGCGGCCGGGCGTGGTTTCCATCCAAGCGTCCGTATCGGCGTCGACGTCGGCGGATTTGCCGTTGTCGTTGGCGGATACGCCGTCGCGCACCTTGATAGGCGCTCTCAGGTCGATCTTGTCCAGCTCATACGCCAGCCGCGCGTCGTCTATGCCCGCGAAGCGCTTGCCGTGGCCGCGCGCGTCTTTGCGCGCCTGCGTCATATAGAAGCACCCCAGCACCATATCCAGCGTGGGCGCAACTATGGGCTCCCCTGAGCTTGGCGCGAGCATATTGTAGGTGCTCAGCATCATCTTCTTGGCTTCCCAAACCGCCTCGCGCGAAAGCGGCACATGCACCGCCATCTGGTCGCCGTCGAAGTCGGCGTTGAACGCGGTGGTCACCAGCGGATGCAAGCGTATGGCGCTGCCCTCGATAAGCACCGGTTGGAACGCCTGAATGCCCAATCTGTGCAGCGTGGGCGCGCGGTTGAGCAGCACCGGCCTGTCTTTGACCACATTCTCGAGGATGTCCCAAACTTCGGGACGCTCGCTTTCGGCGAGGCGCTTGGCGCTCTTGATGTTGTGCGCGTAGCCGTTCAAGACGAGGCGGTTCATCACGAAAGGCTTGAACAGCTCCAGCGCCATCTTGCGCGGCAAACCGCACTGATGAAGCTTGAGCTCCGGCCCCACGATGATGACGGAGCGCCCGCTGTAGTCCACGCGCTTGCCCAGCAGGTTTTGGCGGAAGCGCCCCTGCTTGCCGCGCAGCAGATCTGACAGCGACTTGAGCTTGTGGTTGTGGCTGCCCGCAACCGCCCTGCCGCGACGCCCGTTATCTACTAGCGCATCGACGGATTCCTGCAGCATGCGCTTTTCGTTTCGCACGATGATTTCGGGCGCCTGCAAATCCGTCAGCCGCTTGAGGCGATTGTTGCGGTTGATGACGCGGCGATAGAGGTCGTTAAGATCGCTGGTTGCGAAGCGCCCGCCGTCCAGTTGCACCATCGGGCGCAGTTCGGGCGGCAGTACGGGCTGCGCCACCAGTATCATCCATTCGGGCTTGTTGCCGCTCTTGCGAAACGACTCTATCAGGCGCAGCCGCTTGAACGCCTTCTTTTGGCGCTGGCCGGATGTTGCGCGAATTTCGGCGTGCAGGCAGCTCACCGAATTGCAGAAATCGCCCCGCTCGTGGCACATCTTGATGCTCACATCGCGCCGATGGCGGCTATGGCGGATGCTGAGACGCCCGGCGCTGGGGTGGATTTCGTCGATTTCGTCGCTGCCGTTGTCGTAGCCGTCGGCGTTGTGGACGGCGTCCATATCGCCCTGCTCCAGCAGATCCAGTATCGCCTCAGCGCCCATGCCGGCGTCGAACACGCCGCCCGCAAACCCGTTCAGCGTCCGATGCTGGTTTTCGGTGAGAAGCTCGCCCAGGTTCAGCGCCTCTATGCTCTCGATCTCTTCGCTTGTGTTGCCGAAATCCTGCACCTGTTCGGCAAGCGCTTCCCGCTTCGCCTCAAAGTCTTCGTCGCCGAAATGCTCTTTGGCGGCATCGTCTTCGCCCAATTCGTCCAGGACGGCTACCATTTCCTTCAGCCCGTCGGCGAAGCCGCCCTCGATTCGGTCATACCGACGCCCCACTTCCTTCCAGTCTTTGAAGCCGTCCGGTATCCCCTCATCGAGCGCAAGCGGACGCGCGCCGCCGGGGTTATCGTAGAGCACTTCCCGCAGCGAAAGTATCTCTTCATAGTAGCGCGGGATGAGCCTTTGGAAGTCCGGCAGTTCGCGCAGCATGCCGCGGTAGATCGGCTCCAGATCCTCGCCGTTGATCGCCTTCAGCGCATCCGAATTCGCGTCCTTGTAGAGCGTCAGCGCCACGCTGAAATCTTTGGACTTGGCGTATTTGGCGGGCAGCGACTTGGCGCTCTTCTGCAGCCCGTCCGCTATCGACTTGTAGTTCCACTCCAGATCGCTGATGTCCCGCAGCGCGTTCACCAAGCTTCGGCAGGGGGCGTCCACTCCGTCGTCGCCCGACAGCGTTTGCGCGGCGTTATGCAGGTTCTCTTTGATTCCCAGCGCTTTGTTCGCAAGATCGTTCAGCGCCTTGGTTGCCTCGCGCAGCGCCTTAACGCCGTCTTGCAACTTGCGCGCCGCGTCTTGCCGCCGCTTGAAACCGCTAAACAGCGCCCTAACCTTTTGGAAGTCCGCCTTGAGCGCATCGATCTTGGGCAGCCCGCCCGCCGCCTTGCGGTATTCCGCCGTCAGCCCGGAGTCCAGCAGATCGGCCGCGCTCTGCCGCGGCGTTCCCACGAACCCGATCAGCCCGTCCAGGATAGGCTGCAGCGCGTCCGCCTGCTCCTCCGTCAGCGCGTCGGATGCGTAAATATCGGCGGCGAGATTATCCAGGTCGGCCGCGCGCCGCTCCATATCGGCGGCGAGTTCGCGCAGCGCATCCTCGAAGTCCCGCTGCGCCACGTCGATAATCAGCGAAGTTGTGTCATTCGCGAACTCCACCAGGTTATCGGCCAGTTGCGCCAGCTTGGGGTCGATGTCGTCCGCGAATGCCTTCAGCCGCTCCGCCAGCCGCTCCGCCGTCATCTTGACCACCACGGGCAGATCTATCCGATCCACCAGCCTATCGAGGTGGCTGTGGCGCATATTCACGGCGTCCGCGCGCGCGTTTTCGTCCAAGCGCGTGATGATGTACTGCGCGAAGTACAGCACGCGGTCGAGGTTCTTGGGGGACAGGTTGAGCATCAGCCCCAAGCGGCTTGGCGTGCCTTTGGAGAACCAGATATGCGCCACCGGCGCCGCCAGCTGAATGTGTCCCATCCGCTCGCGCCGCACCTTGGCGCGCGCCACCTCAACCCCGCACCTATCGCAGGTGATGCCGCGATGCCGTATCTTCTTGTACTTGCCGCAGTAGCACTCCCAGTCCTTCGTCGGACCGAAGATCTTCTCGCAGAACAGCCCGTCCTTTTCGGGGCGCAGCGTGCGGTAGTTGATGGTCTCCGGCTTCATCACCTCGCCGTATGACCAGAGCTTTATCTGTTCGGGGGAAGCAAGGGAAATCTTTATCGCGTTGAAGTCGTTGCCGCCTTGAGCCATAAAGTAGCGCCTCCGTAGTTGCTTCAGCGTATCCGATTGTGTAAGTGCGTCCGGTTGTTATTCGCGCGATTGTCAGTCGTCGCCGGCCACTGCATCGGCGGCCGCATCGGTGCCGGGGACGTCGTCCGTGTCACCCACGGCCGCGGGCGCATCGCTACGTTCGCCAGCGCCGTTGAGCGCCGTATCGGCGGCCGCATCAGCACCGTCCGATTCGGCCGCCGGGGCGTCGACAGGTTCGCCGCCGTCATACGCGGGCGCGACGTCCGGCATATCCGTTATGGGCGTTGCGAACAGCGACGTCGGCCCGAACATATCGTCCGCCGAGCCTATCGCCGGCGGGAAATCGTCCATATCGCCCAGGTCGTCGAACTGATCGCTCAAAGTTTCGTGCATCAGCTCCACCGAAAGCCCAAGGCTCTGCAGCTCCTTCATCAGCACATGGAACGATTCGGGAACGCCCGGCTGCGTTACATTCTCGCCCTTGACGATAGCCTCATAGGTCTTGACCCGGCCGATGACGTCGTCCGATTTGAGCGTCAACATCTCTTGCAGGTTGTTGGCGGCGCTGTACGCCTCAAGCGCCCAGACCTCCATCTCCCCGAAGCGCTGCCCGCCGAACTGCGCCTTGCCGCCCAACGGCTGCTGCGTTATGAGCGAGTACGGCCCCGTTGAGCGCGCGTGTATCTTGTCCTCGACCAAGTGTATGAGCTTCATCATATAGATGTAGCCCACCGCGATAGGCTGATCGAACGCCTCGCCCGTGCGCCCGTCGTAGAGTACGGACTTGCCCAGCGTAGGCGCCGCTATCTGCGCCTCGCGGTTCAACCGCTTCGCCTCTTCCTGCATAGCGCCAAGCGAGTTGTCTTCAACCTCGCGATCCAGATCCTCGCGCAGCCAGGTTTCAAGGCAGGCCCTGCTTGCCTCGCCGGGGACGCTGCCGTCGCCGAACACGGCGTCGTAGTCATACCCTCGCCGCCCAAGCCACGAGCGCACTGCGCCCATATCTATGCGCCGCATCCCGCCGCCGTCGTCCGACGCCACATCCACGGCGCCCGACTTGTCGATTATCCAAGCGCGCGCCAAGGCGTCTTCGATATCCGTGTCTTTCGCGCCGTCGAACACCTGCGTATCCGCATTGAAGCCGAGGTTGCTCGCCGCCCAGCCCAGATGCGTCTCAAGCACCTGCCCGAGGTTCATTCGCGAAGGCACGCCGATGGGGTTCAGGATGATATCGACCGGCGTGCCGTCCGGCAGAAACGGCATATCCTCTTCCGGCAGTATCTTCGCCACCACGCCCTTGTTGCCGTGCCGCCCCGCCATCTTGTCCCCTTCGGTTATCTTGCGCGTCTGCGCGATCCACAGCCGCACCATCTTCTTGACGCCGGGCGACAGATCCGCCTTGTTCGTGCCGTCCAACACCCTAACGCCGATAACCTTGCCGCGCTCGCCGTGCGGCACCCGCAGCGAAGTGTCCTTCACATCGCGCGCCTTTTCCCCGAATATCGCGCGCAGCAGCTTCTCTTCGGCGCTGAGCTCCGTTTCCCCCTTAGGCGTTATCTTGCCCACCAGAATATCGCCCGTCTTAATCTCCGCCCCAACGCGGATGATGCCCTCTTCATCCAGGTTGCGCAGGCTCTCTTCCCCCACATTCGGGATGTCCCGCGTTATGTCTTCCGGCCCCAGCTTGGTGTCGCGCGCCTCGACTTCGTGCTTCTCTATGTGAATGGATGTGAACTTATCGTCCTTCACCAGGCGGCGGCTGAGGATGATGGCATCCTCAAAGTTATACCCCCCCCAGCTCATAAACGCCACCAGCACATTCTGCCCCAGCGCAAGCTCGCCCTGCCCGGTGGATGAGCTGTCCGCCAGAATGTCCCCCCGCTTGACCACATCCCCCTTGCTGACGATGGAGCGCTGATTGAGGCAGGTTCCCTGATTGCTGCGCATGAACTTCAGCAGCCGATGCGTATGCGTTTCGCCGTTGCGGTCCACCACGATGATATAGTCCCCGGTGGACTCCGCAACCACGCCGTCCACGTCGGATATGATGAGCTGCCCGCTGTCCCGCGCAACGCGCGCCTCAAGCCCCGTCCCTACCAGCGGCGGCTCCGGGCGCAGCAGCGGCACCGCTTGGCGCTGCATATTGGAACCCATCAGCGCGCGGTTGGCGTCATCGTGTTCCAAGAACGGAATCAGCGCCGTGGATACGCTCACCAGTTGCATCGGCGATACATCCATATAGCCGATGCTCTCAGCCGCCACCAACTCCACGTCTACGCCCCGCCGCGTCTCTATGCGCTCATCTACGAACTGCCCCTTATCATCGATCTTCGTAGTCGACTGAGCGATGTTGACGCCCTCTTCCCGATCGGCGGACAGATACTCGATCGCATCCGGGTCGTCGGACACATACGGCTTGACCTTGATCATCTGCGTCGGCAGCGCCTTTATGCGGTTCACATAGCGCTTATGCACCACCTTGCCCGCCGTCAGCAAATTCCTGCCGTCGTCGCCCCTAATATCCTGGCGAAGCTCACGTCCATCGATGTCCGGGTCGTCGTTCGCTATCTCAGTGATGACGGGACGATACGGCGTCTCTATGAACCCGAAATCGTTGGTGCGCGCGTAAGTCGCGAGTGAACCCAGCAGCCCGATGTTCGGCCCTTCAGGCGTCTCGATCGGGCAGATGCGCCCGTAGTGCGAGTGATGCACGTCGCGCACATCGAAGCCCGCCCGCTCCCGCGACAGCCCGCCCGGGCCCAGCGCCGAAAGCCGCCGCTTGTGCGTCAGCTCCGCCAGCGGATTCGTCTGGTCCATAAACTGCGATAGCTGAGACCCGCCGAAAAATTCGCGCACCGCCGCGACCACCGGCCGTATGTTTATCAGCGCCGCCGGCGAAGTGGTGTCCGGATCTATCTGCGTTGTCATTCGCTCCCGAATCACGCGCTCCATTCGCACCAGCCCCACCCGGATCTGATTCTGTATCAGCTCGCCCACGGCGCGCACGCGGCGGTTGCCCAGATGGTCTATATCATCCGGCGTTACCTCATCGTTGTTGATGCGTATCATCATCCTGAGCAGCGCGATGATGTCTTCCGGCTCCAGTACCCGCAGCTCGGACGGCTCCTCTTCCCTTAGGCTGCGGTTCAGCTTATAGCGCCCCACCCGCCCAAGGTCGTAGCGCCGATCGTTGTAGAAGAGGTTGTCTATCAGCGTGCGCGCGTTATCCGCGTTCACCGGCTCCCCGGGTCGCAGCCGTCGGTAGAACTCTTCCAAGGCATCCTGCTGCGTGGCGACCGCCGTATCGCGGTCGATCGTAGTCCGCACGAATTCGTGTTCAGGGTTGGTGTCCACATCCTCGAACAGATCGAGGATTTTCTGATTGGTGTCATAGCCCATCGCGCGCAGCAGCGTGCTTATAGGCGTCTTGCGCTTGCGGTCAACCTTGACCGAAATCACATCGCGGTTGCTAGTCTCGAACTCCATCCAAGCGCCGCGGTAGGGTATCAGTTTGGCGGCGGCGAGCTTCCGGCCCGTGTTCGGATCCGCGGCCGCCGTGAAGTACACCCCCGGCGAGCGCACAAGCTGGCTCACCACCACGCGCTCCGCCCCATTGATGACGAAAGTCCCCGTCTTGGTCATCATCGGTATATCCCCCACGAACAGCTCCTGCCCCTTGATTTCGCCGCTGCTCGTCCCCGGCGCCTTTATCTCCAGCGTGACATCCACATAGAGCGGCGCTGAGAAGGTTATCTCTTTCTCGCGGCACTCATCCTCATCGTACTTAGGCCCCTTGCACTCCCTGTGGCATTCGCCCGGCACGATGAAGCTATGCGGCCCAATGGCGTAATCGCCCGACTTGTCCAGATCCGCCTTTGGGCATCTGCCCTCGAAGTCTTTCGGATCGACGCCGTCTTCCTCTCGCCCTCCGTAGTGTCTGCCGAAGTGATGCTCCCCGAATGTGAGCTCAAAGCGCTTGCCGGGAGCGTCTTGGATAGGCGAAATCTCTTCCCAGAGATCCTCCAGCCCATCCCCCATGAACCATTCGAACGACCTGCGCTGAACCTGAAGCAGGTCCGGCACCGGCATAATCGTCGTCGTCGCGGCAAACGAATGCCGACCGTCGGCGGCATTGCCGTTGTGGGCGGCGGGCTTGGCGATAGCGGTAGTGGTCATATGCGCACACACTCCTTAGCGGAAGAGATGGCTTGATAGCGGTTGAACGACCGCCATAGATATAGCGTTTTACGGCGCAAACGCAGGGGAAGCGAAGAGGACGAAAAAGGGCGCAACTCGGCTACGGTTCGGCGTAAGCAATAGAAAGCGCGCTATTTTCAGAAGGCACATAGTTTGAGTATCTACTAAATTAGCATACCGTATCCAACAATGTCAATACAAAATTAGACATTTAACTTGAAAATGTCTTATAAATCCATTGAAATCGCGCCAAAATGCGCCGCCCCCCTTTGCGCCCCCGCGCCTTTGCGTTAAAATCATCCCCCAACATATAATAGCCAAAACCCCGACCGACCGCTGACCTTGCCTTATAATAGGAGACGCTGCCCTTATGGACATAGGAATATCCACATTCCCCACCGACTACTCAGTTGACATAGCCACCCTTGCGAAGCGCGCAGAGCGGCTCGGCTTCGAATCCCTGTGGGTGCCGGAGCATCCCATCCTGCCCGTTCACGCCAACTCCCCCTGGCCCGGCTCCCCCGACGGCGTCATACCCAAAGTCTATGCCGACATCGTCGACCCATTCGTGGCGCTGGCGCGCGCATCCGCCGTTACCGACACCCTGAAGCTGGGAACCGGCATCTGCCTCGTAACCGAGCGCAACCCCCTGCTGCTGGCGAAAGAGATTGCCACCCTCGATATGTACTCCAAAGGACGCTTCCTGTTCGGCATCGGCACCGGCTGGCACCGCGAAGAAACCGAAATTATGGGCGGCGACTTCGACCACCGCTGGACGCAGGCGCGCGAAGCGATTATGGCGATGAAGCAGCTCTGGACAACGGTAGAGAGCGAATTCCACGGCAAGTATTACGACTTCCCGCCCGTCTATTCGTTCCCACGCCCGGCGCAGCGCCCACATCCGCCCGTGTTCCTAGGCGGCATGGCGCGCAACGTGTTTCGCCGCGTCGCCGACTACGGCGACGGCTGGATGCCCAACCGCGTTACCCCGCAGCAAGTCAAGCAAGGCCGCGCCGCCATCACCGAACTCGCGCAAGCCGCGGGCAGAGATCCGGCGTCCATCAACGTGTCCGTGTTCGGCCAACCCGCCGACCGCGATCTGATAGCCCAACTCCAAGAAGCCGGCGCCGACCGCGTTATGGTGCGCCTTGAAACCGCCCCCGAAGCCGAAGCCATAGCCGCACTGGAAAGCATCGCCCAAGCCGTGCTATAAACCGCGCTCTTAATGGCGGGCATTAACGCAATCTAGCCCCTTGCGCCTTTGCGTTAATCCCGCCTATCCAAACAACGGCATCACCCTATCGGCGAACAGGCGCATCGACGCCTGTACCCGCTCCGTGTCCATTTCGCCCGTGTTGAACTTCAGCATCAGGTTGCGCACGCCCGCATCGCGCATCTCCGCTATCTCATCCGCCACCTGGCGCGGCGTCCCCGCGATAAACGCCTTGCCTATATCCTCCGAATCCGACGCCGGCGCTATATCGCTGTCCGACGGCTTGGGCGCGAACTCGGCCGGATTATAGCGCCGCCGCGCGTCCCCAAAGTGCTTGCGCTCGCGCGCGAACCCGTACTCCGCCATCTCGCGCGCCTCCCCATATGTCTCCGCCACGAACACATTGCGCGACGCCCAGCACATATCCAGCGCCGCCTCCACCGATTGCTCCCCGAACCCCGCGCTCAGCATCGCATCGCGATAACCCCTAAGACGGCTTGCCAAAGTCTGCGGCGGCATTATCCCCAGCATCACCGGCCGCCCTATCCGCGCCATCGCCGTCGTGGAAGCCTCGCTGATGCACGCCCGCACAAGCGGCGGATGCGGCTTCTGATACGGCGGCGGACGCAGCATCGGAAACGCCACCCGCCAGTGTTCCCCTTCATGCCGCAAGTCTTTCGCAGTCCAAGCCTTCACTAGCAGCTCTTCGGCTTCCTCGACGCGGTCTATCCCGTCCTGCATACTCAGCCCGAACCCGATGTACTCATAATGATTGAACGCCGAGCCCCGCCCGATGCCCACAATCAGCCTGCCGTGGCTAATGTTATCCAGCAGCGCCGTCTGCGCCGCAAGCCGAATGGGATGATGCAGCGCCAGTTCCACCACCGCGAACCCAATCCGAATTCGCCGCGTGCGCGCCGCCACCGCAGCCCCCATCACCAGCGGATCGGCGTACGCCACCGCCCCGTCAAAGTGATGCTCCGTAAGCCAAACCGCATGCAGCCCCACAGCGTCCGCCAACTCAATCTCGCGCAGCGTCCCGTCTATCACGCCGCCGTCCCCGCTCGGATTGTGGCTTACTGGAAATACAAACGAACCGAACCGCATCGTCAAAGCCTCCATTAAGTATGCCGGTGCGCAGATATGCCGAATGCGCCAACCGCATCCTGCAAGCAATCTTTCGCAAACTGCCGAATACGCCTTGCAAGCGCCCTTTCGCAAGCGCCAACCAAGTATAACCCAATCGCCGCCCGTCTTGCCTTGCGCCCAATCGCAGAGTACACTTGCCCCATAACATTGCCCTAATACCCAAGCTCATCCATATGCCCACATTCGTCAAGTCAAACAAGCCTTATAATTTTACGGTTGCTATGGCACAATGGACATAGTGAACAATAGAGAGAGCCAACCAAAAGAGTGATGCAGAAAATGACTATCCTAAAACCGATCTTTGTACCCGTTAAGATAAGCTGGGACACTTTTGGGGTTGATGTTGGCGTTCTGGCATGCCCCATTTGTGATTTTGAATACACGCATCAAGGTGGCGTAGAAGTATTCAATCGTGAAGGTGAAGATATACCCTGCGACGGGGTTATGGTTGACGCACGGGGCGAACTTTCCAGGCCGCAAGGCGATAACCCGTCTGAGCGACGAAACGGCATCCGCATTTATATTCAATGTGAAGGTTGCCACTCTGAAACCGCTTTATGCTTCGCACAGCATAAAGGCAACACTTTCATTTACTGGGAAGAGGTGTACAGAGAGGCTCCGTCCCAAGCAAGAAAGCGCCGAATGCCGAAAACGGAGCTGTTGGAACGAGGTTGGACTTCCGGCCAGATAAATAAATATCTGGGCGAGCCCGACGTTGTAAAACCTAATCCGCGCTTTCGCAACAGCGCGCCGATGCTGCTATACGACCTTGACCGTATAGAGGCAGTTGAAGGTGAGATGACGCCCAGTGAATTGGACAAAATCCACGCCCGCCACCAGCGTCGCCAATCTAGAGCCGAACTCATCGCCGAAAGCAACGGCTACTGCAAGGCAATTGTCAAAGGCGGCAAGCAGTGCGGGAAATTGGCCGACGGGCTACATCTACAATCTGCGCCAAACCGCAAAGACTGGCCTATGTGCGCAAGCCATCGGAAAATCATTGAAAGGCCTAATGCTCCTGTGGACTCGGAAGAAGAGTCAGCAAATGGCTACTACAACGCGCATCATCAACTTGATTTTGACGCAAGCGGCGCACCAATTGGCTGTATTTGTGGAGACGCTGATTGTGCGGAATACTGACTATGCAAGCAAATAAGATGGAGGCTTGACTTGGTGGCATAGCGCAAGTGTTGCTACCAAGCCCCTATACCCTACTATGCCCACATCACGGAGGCGCCGACATGACCACCGCAACCGATACGCTCGATACACGCGAAAGCGAAGCGCTGCGCCGTGCGTCCCTGCGCTACCTATGGATGCACAACCGCGACTGGACGCAGATGGCCGAAGAAGGAGATCCCCAAATCATCGAGAGCGGCGAAGGCGTGCGCGTTACCGACGCCGAAGGCAAATCCTGGATCGACGTCAACGGCGGCTACAACTCCGTCAACATAGGCTACGGCCGAACCGAAATCGGCGAAGCCGCCTATGAGCAGATGTCCAACCTGCACTACTTCCCCCAAGGCGCCACCACCATCCCCACGGCGCAATTCGCCGCTAAGCTTGCCGACATCACGCCCGGCAGCCTATCGCGCGTCTTCCCCGTCAGCGGCGGCTCCGAAGCCAACGAAACCGCCCTCAAAATCGCGCGCGCCTACTACAAGCGCATCGGCGAACCCGGCCGCTACAAAGTCATAAGCCGCATAGGTTCATACCACGGCATGACCGCCGGCGTACTATGGCTAGGCGGCAGCCCCTACCAGCCGCGCCACGACTACGAACCCGCCTACCCCGGCATGCTGCACGCCCCGCAGCCCAACCACTACCGCGCCGCCCACGACGGCGAAACCCCGTCCGAATTCGCCGTCCGCTGCGCCCAAGCCATAGAGCGCCTAATCCAATTCCACGGACCCCAAACCGTCGCCGCCGTCATCGCCGAACCCATCGCCATACCGCAAGGCGCAGTTGTCCCCGCCGACGAATACTGGCCCATGCTGCGCCAAATCTGCGACAAGTACGGCGTGCTGCTAATCGCCGACGAAGTCATATGCGGCTTCGGACGCACAGGCAAAATGTTCGCCGTAGAGCATTGGAATGTAACCCCCGACATAATGACCGTCGCCAAGGGCGTCATCAGCAGTTACCTGCCCCTAGCCGCCGCCATCGTAAAGCGAGAAATAGCCGACGCATTCGCCGGCGAACAAAACTATCTGCGCCATGTATTCACCGCCGCCGGACACCCCGTATCTGCCGCAGCCGCGCTCAAAAACATTCAGATCATAGAAGACGAAGCGCTAGTGCAAAACGCCGCCGAAGTAGGCGCCTACTTCAAAGAGCAGTTAGAGGGACTAGCCGTCGACCACCCCTTGGTCGGCGATGTGCGCGGGCTAGGCATGCTGCTCGCCGTTGAGCTCGTCGGCGACCGCAAAACCAAAGCCGGCTTCCCCGCAGACGCCCGTTTGCCGGAGCGCCTCAACGAAAAATTCCGCAAGCGCGGCCTCATATTCCGCATCAACAGCGCCATCCTAAACATCGGCCCGCCCCTCTGCATCACCCGCCCCGAAGTGGACGAAATCGTCCACGCCATCGACCTATCCCTATGGGAAATCGAAGGCGAAATAGGCATAGCCCGCATGACGTAGGCGCCTGAGTGGTGATAGACTAACGTACGCCGCCGGCCAGCTTCATTGCCGCCTCCGAAAGTGCCGGCATCGACGCAGGCATCGCAGGGCAACACAAACGACGCCATACTGATGAAGCGGTTCATAATGGACACGCTGATATGGACAACAGCATAGGCGCGAACATGATGGATACACAAGGGCAAGAAGAGCGCAACCGCGCCGCAGTGGGGTATATGCTGCTGGCGGTCGTGCTTGGTTCTCTGATACCGACGCTATTCGTTTGGGGTAATGCTCAAACAAATCCCTTCCTATTCAACGCGGGTTGGCGGTTTGGCGTTGCCATAGGTTGCCTGGGATTTCTAGTAGCATTCCACTCTTCACTAATCTTTGATAAGAAGGTTATGGGGATAATAGCGCGCAGAGTGCCAAATTGGGCAATGCTGTTTGCCGTCATTGGAAATCTTGACTTCACAATGTTCACCTGGTCGCTGCGTTTCATAGACGTATCTATCAGCGCCGTGTTGATTGAGATATGGCCGATCTTCCTAATCTTTCTTGTAGCGCGACTGCTGGGGGAAAGATATAAGAAAATCACAATCGAAATGGTCGGATTGTCATTTCTATGTTTTATAGGCGTGGCATTCGTTGTCAACAGTCAATTCGGAACCGGAGTATCGGAGAATAATACATCTACACCTATGCTTGTTATAGGCACAGTTCTAGCATTGGGCGGCGCAATTGCGGCCGCTCTCACTGCATTTATTTTCAAATGGGGAGCGCTTGTAGGCAATGAAGTGTCCAATGTAGTGGACAAAAACAAGTCTCTGATTTCTTTGGAACTATTCTGCGTTGTAATTGCATATTTCATTGGAAGCTTGATTTCAATTCCGATTAACGGACTAGCCGGGTTCGTAAGTAGTGAATCCACAACGCTCTCTTCACTAGGAATCGGTATTCTAGGGGGGATCTTTGTCCAATCTTCAGCCAGCATTCTGTTGCGAAAGGCAAATTTGGTAACTCATAATCTTGGCGTCAACTCTATGATCTATATGGCTCCAATTATGGCTCTGCTCTGGCTGTTCCTCGCATCGCAAGTCAACGTCGCCCGCATCGACTTCCTCCTCATCGGCGCAGGCGCCATCATCACCGCAAACCTGCTTATCAACTTCGAAGCGGAACTGCGGCTGGGCTTCAAATCGCTGATTATCTCGCTGTGGGTTTGCGGCGTATGGGTGTATCTGCGCCCGGTCGAAGGCGCGCTGTTCGGCATCCAAGACTGGGCAGTGGGCAGCGCAGAAGCGTACTTCTCCGTGCTGACGCTTGCTGCCACCGTATTCACCCTAATCCTGTCATTCCGCGTAGGACGCCTTGTGAGCCGCACCAGAGACGAAGAAGACAAGACTTTTGCGTTGTTCCAAAAGCTCGATACGCTAGTGGAACGCGGCATACTCAGCTCCGATGTTCGCAAGTACATGTTGGTCATCGACGTGTCAGAAAGGCGTCCTAATTCGTTGCGAAACGCCTACGCTTCAACGCGCAAATGTATATCGGACGCCAGAGCCAATTCCGACGATGACGCCCACAAGTCCCAACTAAGCGAAGCGGAAGCCGAACTAAACGCCCTAGTGCATTCCAAGCAGCAAGGCATCGTTTTCGGCGAACTCGCCGCGCTTTACATCGTTGCGATAATCACCGTTTTCATAGCGCTCTCTTCGCGCCCGGCTCTAGCGTCAGACTGGAACAACTTCCTCGTTGAGGCGTTTGCCGTGCTGCTTTCGGCAGTGATTATCTTCCTGATTTTCAATGCGCACGACCTGCAGAACGAGCGTGTGAGTGGAATACTCAAAAAGATAAAGAACGGCGGTTACGGCGTTATGTTCCGCGACGCTCAGATCCGCGCATTCGAGCAATGGCTTTCCATCGCAATCAGCGTTGTGCTTGCCGTAGGATTCGGAGCGCTGCTGCTGGACAAATGGCAGATTTGGAACTGGCTTGCCGCGGTGAACTAACCTGCGCCACGCATCCCCCCTTTGCGTCCTTGCGCCTTTGCGTTAAAACCCTAGGTAGCGGATAACGGGTAGAGCCCCTTTGCATTAAAAACTCTAACCCAGTAGGTAGCAACGCGCAGTGCCTTTGCGTTAAAACCCTCGCCCCTTATGGACTAGCGAGCCGTCCCAGCGCCCCCAACACCCCCCGATTGCGCCCGTTCACATTCGGCTCCCGCGCGAACAGCAGCCGATAGCGCCCCAGCAGCGCCCGAACCCCCGCGTCCGCCGCATCCAGCCCAAGCATATCCGCCACGACCGAATCGATGCGCTGCCGATTGCCGTCGCGGAAGCAGTACGCGAACGGTTCCAGCTCCAGCGCAGACAGCGCCTCAAACTCCCGCGCCGCGATATCGAGCGCCCGCCGCGCCGCATCCGTATCCGCCCCGAAGTCCGGGCAGGGCGTCCCCGCAATCGCGTTCACCTGTATCGTTGAGCGCCCCGACTGCGTGGACTGCCCGTAGGCGCTCCGCACCGCCGCGCCGAATATGCTGTTGTAGAACAACGCTATCGCCGGTTCTGCGCCGCGCTTGATGTTCTGCAATGCGTTCCACGCCGCCCCGCCGTGAGCCGCGCTCGCGGTAGCGCACACCGCGGTCGCCTGCGATGTCCAACGCAGTCCGCGCTTGAAGAAGCATCCGCTTGTCGACTGACTCAGCCTAGCCGCCTGCGCCGCATCCACCACATGCCCGCCGTCCGTAGGCAGCGCCGCTATGCGTGTCTGACGCTTGCCCTCCGCCGCCCACATCGCCGTATGCGTGGGGACAATATCCCAATCATCCATCGGCGACCACTCGAACGCCCCTATCGCATCGTTGCCCCTGCGATGCCCTATCAAGTGATGCGTAGGCCCCGCCTCTGCGATCTGCCCCAAAGTCCCCATCGGCAGCGCCAAGTCGAATTCCGCGAACGTCAGCGGATCCCAGCACTTGCCGTTGAGTAGCGCCGCTATCACCGCCGTGAACTCGTAGTTGGCGTTGCCCACCGCGAACCAGGGGAAGCCCTCGCTAATCGTGGCGCTTCTGACATAGTTGCCGTGCGTGATGCGCCCTTGCGCGCTGTCGGGCGCTATTCCCGCGATTTCCTGCGCCGCGGCGTACCCTTGTTCCATTGCCGACGGTGCTTGATGAAAATTGACCGCCGTAATGCGCGTAGGCTGCCAATCGCTGGGACGCAGCGCCTTCTTTGTGGCTACCACCAGCATTTCGTTCATATTCGTGTCCGCGCTCATGCTCTCTTCTTCCCGCCCGGCGTTGGCTATGGCTACTATGTCTTGGAAGTCCGTCTCCATTTCGGAGCGCCAAGCCCGCCAGCTTTCGGCGTGAGCGGCAGTCAGCGGCAGCACGAATGCGTACACGCCGCCCGGCGCTAGGCGCATATTGGCGATGTTGCTGAAATCCGACGCAAGCCCCGCCTGCCCGTTGGACATATTGTAGCCCCGCCCGTTGGATCGCCTGGACGCGCGGTTTCGCAAGGGCGCTAATCCCCTAGCCGCTTGCTGCCGTCCCCTGCGCGGGCGGCTGTAGGGCGGATTCATAAGCGCCCAATCTACGCTGCGCGGCGGTATGCCGAATAGCCCTCTAATCCCGTCCATCCCCGGCGTTACGCTGCGCCCGCCGCCGCCTAGAAAGTCCGATACCGTGGTGCGCGACGGATCCAGCAGAAACAGCGATCCCGCCCCGTCCGTTACCACCGCGATTTTGCTCTGATTGTAATCCTGCGCGATGTTCAAATCCGTCAGCCGCTTGGCGGTCAGCGTCCCCGCGATGCCGTTCACATCCAACGCGATGATATGCTCTTCCATTCGCTTGCGGTGAAGTTCGGGGTCAGCGCCGCCCTTCTGCGAATGCAAGCGCCGCAGCGCGCGCTCACCCGCCCCTATCAGCGTCCCCGTCCCGCAAGCCGCGTCCCACAAGTTCAGCGCCGCCAACTCATCGGCGTCCATACGAGCGAACCTAGCGGCGGACAGCGTGGCGAGCAGCTCGGCTATCGCCGGCCGGGTGTAGTGAGCGGCGCGCTCTTCGCGGTCCGGAACCAGCCGCTGCCAAAGCTCCCCCGCGAAGTTATAGACATGCTTCGCATTCGTAGAGGTGATTTCGTCGCTGAGCTGCGCCAATTCGGCAAGCGTCCTTGGGAAATGATCGCCCAACTCCCCGGCGTTCAGCGCGCTTATCGCCAACTCCATCACCGGCAGATAGTTGACGCCCTGTATCAGCCGCCAAGCCTCAAGCAGATGCGCTTTCAGGATGATGTCCGCAGAGACGGTTCTTGCCTTCAGGTCGTCGGTCGACTGAAGTTCGACGGCTTGCAGATCCGAATTGTGCTTGGCGAGGTCGTTCTGCAAGTCTATGGCGATAAGCCATATGGCGCACGCCGTCCGCGCCGCCTGCAAGTCGTTGTCCGTCCCCGTGGCGCGGCGCAGTTCGGCGAATGTGGCGGCGCTGCGCGAAACCGTCAACTCGATTTCGCCGTGCAGATGCTCCCCCATAGACATTATCCGCTCGGCGATGCGCTCGCTTTGGCGGTCGATCGTCGCCTGCGGCGCTTGCATATATTCGCAGTACGCCGCCAAATCCGACGGCGCGCACGCCATAGGCGCATCCGGCCAAACCTGCGCCTCATCCGCGCTATCGCCCGAAACCAAGCGTATGGACAAAACCCGTTCGTCGGCGTCCAAGCGCCGCGCGAACTGCGCCGCCGAATCGCCGCGGCAGTCCGCGCTAATCCCCACCGCGATAGCCGCGCTGAACGGCCTATTATCGCCCCTAAGCCTTTCCCCCAACCGCCGCTTAGCGTCTTCCACCGCCGGGCTATCGTACTCGCACTCCACAATCACCGGCATACGATCGACCTGCCGCACCACGATGTCCGGCCTAGCGGCGCTGTCCGCCAACACGCTCGCGCGCTCAGCGTCCGCCCGCCAATCCCGCCCCGCGCCGTTAAGCCACTGCGCGATCGCTTGATTGGCGTCATGCTCATGAAGCTGCCCCACTGATTGCGAACTCATTGCAAAGCCTCTTACCTTGACGCACTGACGCAACAAGCGCTTTCGCCCTTTTAATCGGGCAACAGCGATTTCCCCCATTTTACAACCTACAACCACCGAACCGCTTGCGTCAATCGGAATTGCGTTGCGCAACCGCCCATCAATCCCTAAACCCTTTGCGCCGCCGCTTGACCTTCGCCTTTACACGGCGGCGCAGTTCTGCTTAAATCCCTAATGCAAAGTCGGATTAGGAAGCGAGGATGGGAACCTAGCAGGAGGGGTGATGGCTAGCCTAGAGATTCTTCGCCCTCGTTTGGTGGGAAGGCGTTTCGAGGATGGCGCGATCCCGTTGGAATTTCTTGAGGACTTGGCGCATCTGCGTAAGATGATATTGGAAGTAGCCAAATGGCATTTTCTGCATCATAATACAGAGAGCCGGCGCGTGCCGTCTAAGTTCGCAAGATCCGTAGAATTTCAACTCACAGGGCTGGAGCGCGGCAGTGCCGTCCCTGTCATCAGCATAGTCGCTCCCCAATCGACACTGGCAGGGAGTTTGCCATATGAGCGATACTTCACCAGTGCTGTGGGAAGCATAATCGAAACTATTGACGCAGCCGATCAAGGCTTCTTGCCTTCGAACAACGGCTATCTTCCGCCAAAATACCTCGCGCACTTCAATAGGATTGGGCGCAGCCTACGCGAAGACGAATTCATTCAATTGCAAGCTCCATCGGTCAAAGTGGCGGCGCGACTCGACCAAAAGACTCGCATGAAACTACTCCAAACCTCCAAGGTGAGCGCTCTCTTACAAGAAATTACTATTCGCGGCGCAGTATCCGAAGTCGACCAAGATGATATGACATTCGATATTCATCCGACATTCGGGCGCAAAGTGTCGGGGACTATCTCTGAACACCACTACGAAACTTTTATGGAGGCATTCAACGGCTACAGAGAGGGGGTTCGTGTCGCAATTGAGGGCGTGGGCAAGTATGACCAACAGCATCGGTTGACCGCGCTCCAAGAGATAGCGCAAATCAACATCCTAGATCCGCTGGACGTCCCCTCGCGCTTGGACGAATTCCGCAATATGAGAGACGGCTGGCTGGACGGCGATGGCATTGCGCCCGCCCGCGCTGGACTAGACTGGCTTGCCGAATCCTTCGAGCGCTGGTACCCGGACAACGCGCCGCTACCGTTCACATACCCAACGCCGTCCGGCGGCGTCCAATTCGAGTGGTCTGTGGGCGGGCAGGAAATCAGCCTTGAAGTGGATTTGCAAACCCGCCAATCCGTATGGCATCGGCTTGACATGTCCACGCTATCCGACGATGAGCGCGAATTGAACTTGGAAGCCGCCGCAAGTTGGCAGTGGATAGGCGCGCAGATTGTTCGGTTTTCGGGGCAGGCCGGATGAACGCATCCACATTGCTGCATCGGCAAATCAACCCCAACTTCATCCAAACCAGCCCGCTATCAAACCAGCCGCGCGTTACTTCGCAAGCATTCCGACCTTTCGGGAGCGCCCGAATGCTCTCAACTTACGACGGCGACCAAATATCTGCCGCGGTTTCGTGGCTGCATTACACAAGCCAATTGGGGCTAGAGTCTTGCGGCGTTATGTCCGTTACGCCGGCCGAATGCGCCCAAGCGAGACTGCAGGTTATACCCGACGGCGTTCCCTATCCTGAGCACGTTTCCATAAGCTTTATCGGATTGACCGCCGGGCAAATCAGAAGCGTCTCCAAAATCTTGACCCTCGCCGCCAACGCGCGCGGCTGGCAATACCGCCAAACTCTATAACCACTCTGCGCCCCTGCGTCCTTGCGTTAAACCCTATACACAAACGCCCCAATATGCGCTAATATCAGACAATTGCCCCAAGCAGCGAACCCGCCATAAAGCCATTCGGAGAGCGCCATGCCAACCACCGCCACCGCCATCGCCGCCGATACCCAAGCCGTCAGGCAAGCCGCCCTCGATCACCTATGGATGCACAACGCCGACTGGACGATGCTCGCCGAACAAGGCGGCCCGCCCATTATGGTCAGCGGCGAAGGCGTGCGCGTTACCGATGCCGAGGGCAACACCTGGATCGACGCCCACGGCGGATACGCATCCGTCAACGCCGGCTACGGGCATACCGAAATCGCCGACGCTATGCGCGCGCAGATGCAAAAGCTCGCCTACTTCCCGCAAGGCACGACCACAGCGCCCCTAATTCGGCTCGTGGAAAAGCTCGGCGAACTTGCGCCCGGCAGCCTAGAGCGCGTCTGGCCCGTAAGCGGCGGCTCCGAAGCCAACGAAACCGCCCTCAAAATCGCGCGCGCCTACCACAAGCGCCGCGGCGCCAACGGGCGCTACAAGATAATCAGCCGCCGCGGCTCATATCACGGCGCTACCGGCGGCGTTATGTGGACGGGCGCTAGCGCCGACCTCGCCGACTACGAACCCGCTATGCCCGGCATGCTCTACGCCCCCCAGCCCGACCTCTATCGCTGCGAGTTCAACAGCGCCACGCCCGAAGAGTGCGCCGCCCGCAACGCCCAGGCGATCGAAGACCTCATCCTGCTGCATCACCCCGACACCGTCGCCGCAGTCATAGCCGAACCCATCGCGTCCGGCATTGCGCCGCCCGCGCCCGAATACTGGCAAACCCTGCGCCATATATGCGACCGCTACGGCGTTCTGCTCATCGCCGACGAAGTGGTTACCGGCTTCGGCCGCACCGGCAAGATGTTCGCGATGGAGCATTTCGGCGTAGTCCCCGACATCATGACCGTCGCCAAGGGCATCACCAGCAGTTACCTGCCCCTAGCCGCCGCAATCGCATCCACCGCCGTAGCCGACGCATTCGCCGGCGAAGACAACATCTTTCGCCAGGCGCTCACATTCGGCGGACACCCGGTCACCGCCGCCGTAGCCCTCAAGAACATAGAGATAATCGAGCGCGATAGGCTTGTACAGAACGCCGCAAGCGTAGGCGCCTACTTCCTAGACCGCTTGCAAGACCTGCAAGAACGCCATCCCATCGTAGGCGACGCGCGCGGCATCGGCTTGCTGCTGGGCATCGAACTCGTCAGCGACCGCGCGTCCAAAGCGCCCTTCGACCCCAAGCAGCAAATAGGCAAGCGCTTCACCGCCAAGATGCAACGGCAGAGTGTCATCATGCGCTGCAGCCCCGCCGGCCGCATTACGCTAGGCCCGCCCCTCTGCATCACCAATGACGACGTAGACGAACTCGCCGCCGCACTGGACAGCGCCCTCGCTGAGCTGGAATCTGAGCTAACGGCGTAAGCGCGCCGCCGCCGCATACCCTTTGCGCCCCTGCGCCTTTGCGTTAAAATAACCCCTATAGCGGGTTGGTTACTCACGAAAGGGTTTCGCCCATGCCCAACGAATGCAATGTGCCAAGCCGCACCATCTTCACCGGCGATAACCTCGACATCCTGCGCGGCATCAACTCCGATTGCGTCGATCTGATATATCTCGACCCGCCCTTCAACTCCAATCAGACTTACGCCGCCCCGCTCGACAGCGAGGCGAAAGGCGCCGAGTTCGACGATGTATGGACGCTGGGCGATATGAAGGAAGAGTGGATTGATGAGATTGAACTCCGCATGCCATCGCTGTTCCACCTCATCAACGGCGCGAAATTGGCGCACGGCGAAAGCATGGCGGGCTATCTCACCTTTATGAGCGTGCGCCTAATCGAACTGCACCGCGTTCTGAAGCCCACGGGCAGCATCTACCTGCACTGCGACGACACTGCCGTCCACTACCTCAAAGGCGTTATGGACGCGCTGTTCGGATCGCAGAACTACATCAACAACATCGTTTGGAAGCGCGCCACATCCCACAACGATCCCAAGCGTTTTGGGCGCATACTCGACCATCTGCTTTTCTATGCCAAAGGGACGAACCCAAAATGGAACGCCGACGCGGTTGTAGTTCCCAAAGACGATGACCAACTACGCAACGCCTATCCGTCAAAAGATGAACGCGGCCGTTATCGCTCGGACAATATAACGGGCGCCAGCGTTAGCGGCGGCGAATCCGGGCAGCCTTGGAAGGGATACGATGTATCCCCGCTAAGCAGGCATTGGGCAGCGCCAAGGACGGGCAAGTACGCGGCGTACATAGAGCGCGAGTTCATTCCCAACTATCGCCAAATCGCGGGCGTTCACGATAGGCTTGACGCGCTGGACAAGGCGGGCTTGATACACCATCCCAAGAAGGGCAAGTGGCCGGGCTTGATACACCATCCCAAGAAGGGCAAGTGGCCGGGCTTGAAGCGCTACGCCGCCGCCGATACGGGCAATCCGCCGCAAAACCTGTTCACCGAGCCGATGGGCTTCACCAACTACTCCGCCAAAAGCGTGGAATACACCGGTTGGCGCACCCAAAAGCCGGTTGCATTGTTAGAGCGAATCATCAAGGCGTCCTCCAACCCCGGCGACCTTGTGCTAGACCCGTTCTGCGGCTGCGCCACCGCTTGCATCGCCGCCGAGAAATTGGGGCGCAGATGGATAGGCATAGACAAAGAGCCGCAGGCGGCCGATGTGCTGCGGGACAGAGCGCGGCGCGAATTGCAGATACCGCTTGCCGACGGCGACGGCAGCGGCTGGGAAGACTGGACGCCGTTCATCCGCACCGAACCCGAATCGCGCACCGATTTGGCGCTATTGTATCCCGCCGACCTGAAGACCGAAAAGCGACTGCTGTACGCCGCCCAACAGGGGCGCTGCATCGGCTGCGAATACGAACTGCCGCCGCATGTGCTAACGATAGACCACATAACGCCCCGCTCCAAAGGCGGCTTGGACGCCTCCGGCAACCTGCAGCTGCTCTGCCACACCTGCAACGCCGTCAAAGGCAACCGCAGCATGGAATACCTGCGGACGCAGCTGAGGCAGCGGGGGATACTGGGGTAGGAACGGCGCTATGTTTATTCCCCCCCTTTGCGCCCCTGCGCCTTTGCGTTAATATAAGATTTCATATGAAATCACTGCTCCCCGCATCCGACCAACGCGCCGCGCGCCAAACCCTTTGGATAGGCGCTATAACCGCCGCGCAATTCATCGCAAGCATCGCCCAGGTCGCGCTATCCGCCCGCATCCTAGGCCCGCAAGGCTTGGGCATACTAGCCGTAATCATCGCGCTGACATCCCTGCTATACCGCCTTGTATCCCTCCCCGGCAACGAAGTCATCACCACATTCGTAACACGCGGCATCGTCGAAGGACGCATCCAAGAAGCCGCCGGCATCCTGCGCTTCACCTTCATCGTATCGCAAGCGCTGTCCCTGCTATCCTACGCCCTGCTCGCCGCCGTGGCGCTCGCCGTAAGCGGCCTGCTCGGCGAAGCGCAAGACTACGCCACCGCGCTGCTGCTCTACGGCATCGGCGGCATTGCCATAGCCACCATGCGCGAAAGCATGGCCGTGCTGCGAATAGCCGACCGTCTGCAGCTGGGCTTCGCCGTCTCAGTAATCAGCGCCGCCGCCCGCATAGCCTTTCTGCTGACCGCCTGGCTAACCCAGGGCGGCCTAACTATGGTGGCGCTGGCGTACGTCGCCGGCGATGTGATTAACGGCATCGGGCTGTTCATAGCCGCCGCCGCGTCCGAGCGCCGCGCCGGCCTGCCCGGATTCCTGCGCTCCCTACGCGCGCGCATCCCCGACCGCGAAATCATCGCCTTTCAGGTCGGAGCGTTCTGGCGGGCATCCATCGAAGCCGTCATTATGCACATAGACATCATCCTAATCGCCAATATCGTAAGCCTAAGCCAAATCGGCCTATACCGCGCGGCGCACCAAATCATCGACGCCACCAAGCACCCCTTTCGCACAATATCCGTAGGCGTGCAAGCCGAATACAGCCGCCAATGGTACGGCGGAGACGCCGCCGCCGTGCGCCGCATAGCCCGCCGCTTCACCCTATTGGCGCTGGCGCTGGCGCTCGCCGGCTACGCGCTGCTGGCGCTAATCCGCGAACCCGTCATAAGCGTTATGCTCGGCCCCGCCTTCGAAGACGCCGCCCTGCCGCTGCTGGCACTAATCCCGGGCGCATTCGCATTCGCCGTAATAGCGCCCGTCTATATCCTGCCCGCCGCCACCGGCCGCGCAATCCCCCACCTGACCGCCGCGGCCCTGGCGCTGACCGCTATGACAGCCACGATACTGACGCTCGCCCCGATTTACGGCGCATCGGGCGCGGCGTGGGCGAACACCATCGGCTGGCTGACGTTCGCGGCCGCATTCGTCCCGTTCATCATCGCCGCCCTCCGCCGCAAATCTATTCACGCCCGATAGCGGTGTGATAATATAAATGCGCAAACCGAAACGCAAAGCGGAAACCCGCGCCAATCCAAACCGCACTGGGCGGAACATCAACCCATCAACAGAGGATCGTCTTGCTCAACTCAACCTACGCATCGCTGTCGGAAAGGATCTCCAACGCCAGCGTCCCAAATCTGTCAATGTACTGCGCCTCTATAGCCTTGGCGCTCTTCACATTCGCCTACATGCTGAGAGGCGGCGCGTTGCTATTTGGCTCTATAAACCTTACGCCGGTGTTTCTGCTGATTGCTATCGCCTGCGCCGCCGTCCATATAATCGCCAATTTTCTCGCCACCGGGAAAATCAGGTTCCAGCTTATCTGGGCAGACTTGGCGCTGGTCGGATTGGCACTGTTGATGCTTGTCAACAGAGGTTCGGAGGCGGGGATGGACAAGAGCGCGCGCTTCATAGCGCTTGTGCTTGTTCCCTACTTTCTTGCGCGCTACATACTGGTGGACTTCGGCCAAGTCAAGCGCTTTCTCTACACCGCGCTCGCCATCATCACCGTCATCGCGCTCGGCGGCTTCGCCTCCTACTTCCTGCCCCAGCCGATAGCGGGACTGTTGCCGTATCAGTCTAGCGAATGGGCGCAGCGTCTGATTTTCGCGCAAGCCAACCCCATCGCAGTCGGGATGGCGATTATGATAGGAATGATGGTGTACGTCGGCCTTGCCGCCGGCCGTGGACGCATCTCATGGGCTATCCCCTGCCTAGTGATAACCGGCATCATGCTCTACACCCTGCTGCTCGTAGGCACGCGCGGCGCGATAGTCGCCTCTTTCGGAGCGCTGATTGTGGCTATCGTGGCTGCGCTCGCCACTCGCAGATTCAAGGAACTGCCCGTTCTGATAATTGCGCTCTGCGGCGTCGGCTTCATATTCTACAACGCCTTCGCGGGCGCATTGGTGCCGGAACCGCAGCCCGAACCACAACCGGAACCGCCCCCAGCCGTCGCGGCAGCCCAAGAAGCGCCCACGCCAACCCAAGTTCCCACTCCAACCGCAGCCCCTCCCGTCGCGCAGACTCAAGCCACCGCGCAAGTCCAAGAACCGACTCCTGAGCCTACGCCTGAGCCCGAACCTACGCCTGAGCCTGAGCCCACGCCGATGCCCACGCCCGAACCTGAACCAACGGCTCCCCCAATTCAGCTTCCAAGAGTCGAGCTTCCCAATCAAGACCGCTTCGATACGCTTGTGGACGCTACCACGATAAGCGGTTGGACTTCCGAAGATACACTGAAGAATCGGGTTGTGTTGTTCAGGGAAGCGATTGCCATGTTCAGAGAAAACCCGATTCTAGGCGCCGGCGCCACGGGGATGGAAATAGACGGCGCCTCGGGACTGGAAATATACGCCCACAACATCTTCCTAGAGACGGCCGGCGAACTAGGAATTGTAGGACTTGCCCTGCTGGCGGTAGCGATTGCGTTCATACTGAGAAGCCTCTGGAAGTTGTTCATCACCATGGACCAGGAGCATCCCAACTACTACATCGTGTTAGCCGCCTTCATGGCGCTGACCGGGCTTTTCATCCAAAAGCAGTTCTCCACCAACCTCGCCAGCCACAAAGACATCGTCGCCTTCGCCGCCATCATACTCAACCTGCCGATACTCTTGAATATGCCGGCCGCCGTAGAACTCAGCGGCCTCCGAAGCAAGCTCCCGCCGCAACTCCGCTTCTTAGCGCCCGCCAAAGACAGCGTCCCCATAGACGACGCCGACGAACCAAGCGCCTAAACAGCGAGCTGCAAATCTAACCGCCGCCCAAAACAAAGTGAAAACGAAAACAGGGGATGTATCGGACACTCATCCGACTGCATCCCCATCTTTGCGCCCCCCGCGCCTTTGCGTTAAAACCCCCGCTCCAAACCCGCCCCACCGTCAAGCGCCCTTGTCCAAAGCGCCCGTTGCCTTTATACTTTAGCCTATGATGCAATCCGACCTGCCCGAAAGACGCGAACTCCCCCTATTCCCGCTCAATACCGTGCTGTTCCCCGGCGCGGCGCTTCCCCTGCAAATCTTCGAAGACCGCTACACCCAAATGCTGCGCGACTGCCTAGACGACGATATGCGCTTCGGCGTGGCGCTCATCAAGTCCGGCAACGAAACGGGCGAACCCGCCATCCCCTACCCCGTGGGCTCCGTGGCGTACATAACGCAGGTCAACGAAATCAGACGCGGCCGCTTCTTCGTGGCGATAACCGGCGAAAGCCGCTTCAAAATCATACGCATCGTCCAATACCGCCCCTATATGATAGCCGATGTGGACATACTGCCGGAGCCGCCCGCCGACGAAGCGGCGCTCGCGCAGATGGGCGAAGTCAAGCAGGCGCTCAACCGCTACATGAGCCTCGTAAGCGGACTGCAGGGCGGCTGGTCAAGCCAAACCCGCGCATCAAACGACCCCGTGGCGCTCTCATACTACATAGCGGAAGTGCTAAGGCTGGATCTCACCGAAAAGCAGGCGCTCTTAGAGCAGCCATCTACCGCAATGCGCCTAGAAGCCGAGCGCGGAATGCTGGAGCGCGACCTAGACATCCTGCGCCAACGCGTCGCCGAAGAGATGCGCAGCAAATTCAGCCGCCAATAACCGTTAGCGCAAGTCCCCTTTGCGCCCCTGCGTCCTTGCGTTAAAACGCCCCCCGCAATCAGCGCATCTTTCACCGCTTGCGCTAAAACCCGTCCAACCGCACCGCCACGCTATCATCCGCCACCTCACCGAACACCGACGGATGCAGCATTTGCGCCAAAAGCTCCAGCGCGTCCACCAACCGCGGCCCGCTGCGACTGAAGTACGCCCCCGCGTCCGCAGCATACACCCGCCCGTTGGCGACCGCCGGCAGCCTGCGCCACTCGTCCCGATTGCCCATTAGCGCCACTTCCCGCAGCGCCTTTTCCACGCCCATCCCGCACGGCATCAGCGCCACCACATCCGGCGCGGCCGCTGTCAGCTCATCCATACTGATGCGTCGAGAGGGCGCGCCCGGCAGCGCCAGCGCATCCACGCCGCCCGCTATATCGACCATCTGCGGCAGCCAATGTCCCGCCGCTATCAGCGGATCCAACCACTCGATACAAGCGATGCGCGGCTTGTCCCCGGCGTCCGCCGCCAGCGAGCGCACCGCATCCACGCGTGCTTGCAGCTCCCACACCAGCGCCCCCGCCGCATCCGAAGTGCCGCACAGATCGCCCAGCATTCGTATATCGTCCAACACATCCGCTATCCCCGTCGGGTCAAGCGAAATCACCTGCGGCGGCAGCGCAAGCCGCGACGAGGCGTGCCGCACATCCTCATAAGACACCGCGCACACATCGCAAAGTTCCTGCGTGATAACCAGATCCGGCGCGGCCGCGCTCAATACCGCTTCGTCAACCTCATAGATGCGCTCGCCGCGCGCGTACATATCGGACACCACGCGGTCAATCTCTTGGCTGCTCATAGTGGACGCGTCGAATCGGCTGCGAACAACCTTCGGCTTATCGCGCGCCGCCGGCGGGTAATCGCATTCGTGGCTCACGCCGTATAGCGAATCGCCCAGCCCAAGCGCATATATCATCTCAGTGCCGCTAGGCAAAAACGAACAGATACGCATCGCAGTCAATCGCAGTCATAGGCGCGCGGCCGCAACCCGTCGGAATGCGCCGAGCGGCCGCCAAAACAGCCCCGGCCGTTATGCCGACAACCCGCCGCCGCCAACGCCAACTCAGGTTAGTTTTAAGGGATGCTCGCCATCCTAACCTTCCCAAATTAGGGGGGAAGGAAGCGGAGAACGCTAGAGAACGCCCTCTTTCTCGAACGCCTCGGCAAGGCGCGCAATGCCTTCGTGTATCTCGTCCGGCGTGTTGTAGCCGAAGCACAGGCGCGCGTAGTTCCTGCCCGAAACCCCGTCCGGCGCGAACAGCGGCCCCGCCTGATAGCCCACATCCGCCGTATCGAGCACCTTGTCCCGTATCGCGGTGATGTCGGCGTCTTCGCGCATCTGCAGCCAGATGAACAGCCCGCCTTCCGGACGGCTCCATGTAGCCGACGACCCGAAATTCTCGCCCAGCGCCGCAAGCATCGCGTCCCGCTTGGCGCGCTGAACGTCGTTTATCTCGGCGATGTGTTCGTCCAAGTTCCCGGTGGCGTACCGATGCACCGCCCACGACGCGAACTGATTGGCCGCGCCCCCGCTCTTCACTACGCGCGCCACATCCAGCACCTCGCGCGGCGCCGTCAGATAGCCCAAGCGCATCCCCGGCGCAATTATCTTGGAGAACGACGCGGCGTACATCACGCTGCCCGTATCGTCAAGCGAATGGATGGACGTCACATCCTCGCCGTCATACCGCAGGTCAACATAGCAGTCATCCTCCAGTATCGCGACGCCGTGCTTCTGCGCCAGCCGCACCATCGCCTTGCGCCGCGCAAGGCTCATCGTCCAGCCCTGAGGGTTCTGAAAGGTGGGAATGGTATAGATGAACTTAGGCCGCTTGCCCTCGCCCGCCGCCTTGACGATAGCGCTTTCCAGGGCGTCCGGCAGCATCCCTTCCGTATCGCACTGAACGCCCCGAATGTCCGCCCCGAAGCGCCGAAGCTGCGCCAGCGTCCCCGAATACACGAAGTTCTCTACCAGAACCACATCGCCCGGATCCAGCAGCGCCTCGCAAACCATATGTATCGGCTGCCCGGAGCCGTCCCCGATGATAAGGTCATCCACCCCGATGTTGATGCCGCGATCGCGCGCCAGCTTATCCGCCACGAACTGCCGCAGCGGTTCGTAGCCGCTCTGATGGGCATAGATAGCGAGATCGCCGCCCTCTTCGGCGAGCGCCTCTTTCAGCGAATCCACCAAGCCGTCCAGCGGCATCGACGCCGGATCCGGGTATGCCACGGCAAAATCGTACTTGCCGCGCTTAACCTTCGGCGCGTCCCTGCCCTCGGGGGCGTTCTTGGCGAAAATCTCTTTGAAACTAAACGGCTTGGCATCTGCCATCGTGATGTCCCTCCTTCATATCCGCCCGTAGTTATGGCTATGCCGTTAAGTGTATTACCTTTGGCGCAAGTTGACAACGCTTGCGCCAAAGCGGCGGATTCCGCGCAAGCGCCAATATACGGACTTACCTGCGCCCGCTCCAAACGAAACCCGCCGCTCTGTGTAAGAGCGGCGGGTTGTTGGGTTGCCTATGAGAGCGGTATGATAAAGCGACGGAGAGAACTATCGGGGTTCACCTCTACTGCCATAGAAACTGACATATGCAGTTCTTGCCCTTCCTGAGTAGGATGCAAGATAACTGCAATGTCTGAGATTGTGATTTCGTAGTTAGCGGGTTGGATAGCGTAGATTATGCCATAGTTCCCTGAGGCTTCGTCAGGTTCCCCTTCGCTGTTAAACGCAAGCGGAAAAGAATTCGGGAAGGTGAACGCAGAACGCTTTCGTAGGTATGCAGGCAGTTCTGCATCGGCGCAGATATACTGCCACAACCTCAGTAACTCTTCCCTGTGTACAGGGTTAGAGCGACTCTCTATATCCTTATACACTTCTGCATATTGCTCTTGAGGGGCATTTTGCAAGCGTTCATAGAACATTCCAATCGAGCATAGAAATCGCCATTTGCCAGTCTCGTCGTGAAGCAGTTTTGTGAATAGAGCTTCTCCTTTGTACGGAGGATCGCCGAGATCCACCTGCTTGGAGCGCGCTTGTATAGACTGAATTAACACGCCGTCTATGATATAAGCGATTTGTTCGGGAATAGGCGCGCTCAGAGAATCCCAGTAACGCATATCTTGGCAGGACCTTATAAGCCCGTCCAAGACTTGATGCCGCAGTCTGGCTATATGCTCCGTCGCGTTTAGAGCGTTGCCAAACTTTGTTTGGATATGCGGGAATGCCCAAGAGTCTTCCTGCCCTGTATCGCTAAACGGAGGTAGAGCGTGGTATATGTCTTCACGAGACAATTCCAAGCGATATTCTCTGCCGCTCTTTCCGTAGTTGTCTATAAGCCTTTCAACGGGCTTATCAAATATGTTGCTCACGCTCATCCTCCTATGTTGCGCGCGTTCCGTCCGTTAGCGCAGTGTCCACGCTTTGGAGCTGCGTACCCTCATTATAACGCATTAAATCTAGGATAGCAAATAGCAGGTGGCTATCCCCGCGTGGGCAGGGGGAAACATCACTCCCAAACCTGATATGATTACCCACGCCAGCAACGCACATCACGCAACCAGCATATACCCACGATACAAGGAGAAAACCTATGACCGGCGCAGACCTCATAGCGCGCATCCTGAAGCAAGAAGGCGTCGACTTTATGGGCGTCATACCCTTCAACTCACTGGAAGAAGCCGCCGCCAAAGCCGGCATTCGCCCGCTCATATTTCGCCAAGAGCGCGTGGGCGTTAACCTAGCGGACGCCTATACCCGCGTTACCAACGGCAGATCAACCGGCGTGTTCTCCATGCAAGCCGGCCCCGGCGCCGAAAACGCCTTCGCCGGCGTGGCGCAGGCATACGCCGACTCCGTTCCCATCCTGCTGCTGCCGGCGTCAGCGCCCCGAAACCGCGCGGGCGTTCATCCCACTTTCAGCCCAAGCCGCACATACGAATCCGTCGCCAAGTGGTCAGGCAGAATCGAACTGCCCGAAGAGATACCCAACGCGCTGCGCCGCGCTTTCAGCCAACTGCGATTGGGACGCCCTAGCCCCGTGCTGCTAGAACTGCCCAGCGATATACTCAGGGGCGAACTGCCGGACGCAGACTACGCCTATATGCCCGTCAAGCGCCGCAGCGCCGCCGGCGATCCGCAGGATGTGCGCGCCACCGCCCAATTGCTGCTGTCCGCCAAAAACCCCGTCATTCACGCCGGGCAAGGCGTTCTCTACGCCGAAGCGTGGGACGAACTGCAGCAGCTTGCCGAACTCACCCAAACCCCGGTTATGACTTCTATGGCGGGCAAGAGCGCCTTTCGCGAAGATCATCCGCTTTCGCTTGGCACGCGCTCCAGCACCACAACCGGCATGGTGGCGCACTTCCTCGACCGCGCAGACCTCATATTCGGCATCGGCTGCAGCTTCACGCGCATTCACTACGGCGCAGATCTGTTCGACCGCAAAGTCCTGGTTCACATCACCAACGACGAGTCCGACATCAACAAGGACTATTCGCCCGACGCCGCGGTTGTGGGCGATGCCAAGCTTGTGTTGACGCAACTCATAACCGAAATCGAGGCGACGCTCGCCGCCAAGTCCGCCGCCCGCGTGGAGCGCAATGGTGATGTAGCCGCCGAAATCGCCGCCGTGCGCGACGAGTGGATGCGCGATTGGCTGCCCAAGATGCAATCCGACGCCGTCCCCATCAACCCCTACCGCGCGCTCAACGACCTGTCCAACGCCATAGACCGCAAGCGGACGATAATGAACCACGACTCCGGCAGTCCGCGCGACCAGATGATTCCTTTCTACCAAACCCTTGCGCCGCGCGGCTTTATCGCATGGGGCAAGTCCACTCAGCTCGGCTACAGCCTAGGCGCCGCTATGGGCGCAAAACTTGCGTCCCCCGATAAGCTCTGCGTGAACGTCATCGGCGATTACGGCTTTGGGATGGTGGGCACCGACTTGGAAACCGCCGCGCGCGAGAACATCCCCATCCTGACCGTTGTGCTGAACAACTCGTCTATGGGCATATACCGCCCCGAACACTTCGCCACCGCGCACGAACTTTACGGCACAAAGACCACCGGCGGCGATTTCGTGAAGATGGCGGAGGCGCTTGGCGGCTACAGCGAGCGCGTTGCGCAGCCGCAAGACATCATCCCCGCCGTGCGGCGCTGCGTGGGCATAGTGGAAAGCGGCAGTCCCGCGCTGCTGGAAATCGTTACCGACGACGCCGAAAAGGATATGCCCTACCGCATATTCTAGCCGCCGGCCGCCGCCCAAATCTACGCGATAGGCGAAGCGCGACTATGCCCGCATGGTGTACACCGATTGGCTTAGCCCAACACGCGCGCGGCGAAAATCTACGCAAAGCGCGGCATCACTTCGTCGGCGAACAGGCGCATAGAGCGCATAACCTTTTCGTGCGGGATGCCGCCCATCGCGAAGTTGCAGCCGAAATACTCGATGCCCTGCGCCCGCAGTTCCGCGATTTGGGCGGCGGCTTGGTCCGGCGTGCCGATAAACGCGCGGTTCTCGCGAACATAATCGTAGCTCAGCGGCGTTTCGGCGCGCGTCCGCCGCCAGTCCGCGATGCGATACGGCACTTCGCTGCTCTCGCGAAAGTCGCGCCGCCACTGCATAATGTCCAAAATCCAAGCGATATGCGCCGCCGTGTCCCGTTGCGCCTGCGCCTCAGTTTCGGCAACATAGAAGTAGCGAAAGAACGGCACATCCGATAGCGATGCGGTTGCGCCAAACTCAGAGGCGCGCGCCAAATAGCGGGCGCACAACTCCAGCGATCGCTGCGTATCCTGCACAACCGCAATGCAAAGCCGATGCCCGTTGCGTACCAGGAAATCCAGCGTCTCTTGCGTGTAAGACGCCGCGATGTATATCGGCGGATGCGGCGTCTGCATCGGCGGCGGCGCTAGGTTGAGCTTGTTCAAGCGGTAGAATTCGCCCTGATGCGAAAACTCCGGCGTAGTCCACAAACCTTTCACGATGGCGACGCTTTCCTGAAAGCGCGCTTGGCTTTCGCGCTCATCCACGCCGAAGCCGCCGTACTCATAGCCGAATGTGCCGCGCCCAAAGCCCACGTCCAGCCGCCCGCCGCTCACGCAGTCCAGCGTAGCGGTGTCCTCGGCGAGCCGTATCGGGTTATGCAGAGTGGGGATAAGCACTCCCGTCCCCAAGCGAATGCGGCTTGTGCGCGCCGCGATTGCGCTCGCCAGCACAAGCGAAGACGAACCGAGGCTGTAGCGCGAAAAGTGATGCTCCGCAATCCAAACGCTATGAAAGCCCAGATCCTCGCCCAGTACCGCCTGTTCGATCGCTTCGCCGAACAGCCGCGACGGCGCTACACCTTCCGGCCAAGGCACATGCGTAAAAAGCCCGAACTTCATCCGTATCACCGTCGCCGCCGCTTATCGCAACGGTCTATCGCCGTCCAATCGCTTGCCCAACAATATAGCAGATGCCCCCTTGCTTTGCGCCCCCCGCGCCTTTGCGCTAAAACAAAACCCCCAACCCGCTTTCACCACCTACCGCATCACAAGTACAATTCGCATATGCGCCTAGCCGCGCTTAGCGTTGCGCGCCGCCCCGAACTGGCACCACTGCATAAGGATTGCCCTGTGAACACCGCCCACCAACGCCCCGACCGCCTCTGGGACGCCGCGCTCGGCGAACTCCAGCTGCAGGTCGCGCGCCCCGCATTCGAGACCTGGCTCAAAGACACGCAAGGGCTTGCATACTCCGACGGCGTGTTCAGCGTGGGCGCGCCCAACGCATTCATATCCGAAATGCTGGAACAGCGCATGTATCCGCTGATTGAGCGCGCGCTGGAACGCGTCTGCGGCGAAGCGGTGTCCGTGCAATTCCGCGTGGCAATCCCCGGCGACGACGCGTCGCCGCCCGCCGCGCAAGCCGCCGGCGAAGATGCGCCGCCCGACGACGAACACGCCGCGCCGTACACCGCGCAATCCCCGGCGCAGAACCCGCCGCCAAACCGCAGCGCCGCGGCGCTCAACGCCCGCTACACCTTCGACCGCTTCATCGTGGGCAAGTCCAACGAACTGGCGCACGCCGCCGCGCAAGCCGTGGCCGACAAGCCCGGGCTTATCTACAACCCGCTTGTGCTGTACTCCGACGTGGGGCTTGGCAAGACGCATCTGCTTCACGCCATCGGGCAGCAGGCGCTCGCCAAGCGAATGTCCCTCATATACGCCACAACCGAAGAGTTCACCAACGAATACATCAGCGCCATCCGCGAAGGCAAAACCGAAGACTTTCGCATGCGCTACCGCAGCGCCGATCTGCTGCTGCTGGACGACATCCAATTCCTGATAGGCAAAGAGCAGACGCAGGAAGGCTTCTTTCACACCTTCAACGCGCTGCATATGTCCAACCGCCAAATCGTCATCACCAGCGACCGCCCCGTTACCGCGCTCAAAGTGCTGGAAGACCGCATCAGCTCGCGGCTAAGCGGCGGCCTGGTGGCGGACATCCAACCGCCGGACTTGGAAACCAGACTGGCAATCCTGCGCGCCAAAGCCGAACATTTGCGGATAGCGGTAAGCCCCGATGTGCTGGAGTTGCTGGGCGGGCGCATCTTTCGCAACATACGCGAACTGGAAGGCAGCCTCAACCGCGTGGCGGCATACGCCCAACTCACCGGACGCCCGCTAGACGCAGACCTTGTGCGCCAAGTAGCCGCCGACGCGCAAGACGCCGTAGAACAACGCCTGCCGTCGGAGCAAGAGGCGCTCGACGCAGTATCGGCGCACTACGGCGTCGACGTCGAAGCGTTGCGCGGCGTCAAACGGGACAAGAAGACGGCGCTTGCCCGCCAAGTGGCTATGTACATCCTGCAGGAAGACGCCCACCTCAACAGCGCCGCAATCGCGCGCGCGCTAGACAAGAAGCATCCCACCGTGCTGCACGGCTGCAAGACCATCAAGAGCCGCCAAAATGTGGACGACAAGCTTCGCCGCGACATTCTCAGCATCCGCGAAAGCCTAGCGCAGGGTTAGCCGTCCCGAGACTGCAGGCGCAGCGGTTCTGTAACATTTGCGGGGTAGGGCATCGGTTAGCCCCAATCCTCGTCACTCACGCCGCGCGATTTGGCGAACTCCAATATGGCTTTCATTGCGCTATCGAGTTCGGCACTATCAAACTCGAAAGTCCAGTCAGATGCAGTCCCCTCACCCATAAAACAGGATTCGTCCAAATCCGACACTGCCATATCTGGAGTGAATCCGCCGTTCCTGCTGCTCATGATTTCTATGCGGACACCCTTCGCATCCGCATAGCGCACAAGCGCAAAGATGAGTATGTCAGTATCCTTGTCTCTGCCCCCGGCAAAGCCCGCCGAATATGGCATATCAAACGGGGACGTCGGCCTGATGTCCTCTTTCATTGTTCACCCTTTCTATGGCGGGCGCAAATGAGCGCCCGCCCGCTTGTTCGTGTTAGCGCTGCTTAAGGTGGGTATTGCAGTTGCCGATATTTGCGCCTTCCCAGAAAGGCGGGCGTCCCGCCTCGACTAACGCCTCCGAATACCTGCAGGCAGACAGTTGCAAAATATCGCAAAACTTGTTCTGCAGGGCGAAGTCCCCGTTTTCATAGCAGGCCCGGACTTTGTTGTACATTACGCCGCGCCACCCCAAACCCTCCTCTACCCCTCTGTGATAGAATTCGGATTGCACCAAGGCGGCATCTTTAGCATCCGATTCGAGCTGCGCTACCTGTTCCTTCGCGTAATTTTCATTTTCGCGATAGTGGGCAACCCAGTTGAGCGCATCCGCCAGTTCGGCTTGCGTTGCCGTCAGTTCGAGCTTCACCTCCGCCAGTTCGGCTTGTGCAGTCTCGAGTTCGGCGTTCGAGCATCCGATTGCTGCGATTAGGATTGCGGTAGCAAGTATGATATGCTTCATTGGCGTTCAACTCCTTATAAATGCCCCATTCGGCTATTATATGCTATACTACCCCGCAAATGTTACAGAACCGGCGCGGCTTATGAATGCGCTCAATTTAGCATATTCGCTTAGTCAGCCCCCAAAGCCTGCAGCCGCAGAGCCGCCATCCCACTCAGCATATCGCTCTGCCCAAGATTAACCCCCAAACCCCTTGCGCCAAACGCCCTAATCCTACTCAAATTCCCGCATCGACTCGGCATATCCCACGCCAATCGCACAAACTTTTTGTGCGCCTTTCTGAGTTATCCTAATTCCCTTTTAGGCTTTTGAATGAACAATGAATGAACATTCCCGCCCCCGATTTGTAGATAACTCGCCAATTTGCGTTGATAACTAGGCGCTTGTGTACATAACTTATATTTGGAAAGATTTAGGAAAAGGTCGATCTACAACCGCCCGCCGTCCATCTACGCAGTCCTGCCGCTTATCTACATACGTCTATGGTAAAATTACGCACGCCATACGCACAGAGCGCAGGTTATCAACTCTATGTACGCTATTATTGATGATATTATTACCTGAAGAATCCTATGATTGACAATGTATTTATCTACATCAAAAGCGGCAACGGGGGCGACGGCGCGGTAAGCGGCCGGCGCGAAAAGTTCGTCCCGCGCGGCGGTCCCGACGGCGGCGACGGCGGGCGCGGCGGCAGCGTCATCGTAGAGTGCGATCCCAACATCAACACGTTGCTCGCCTTCCGATACAAGCGTCGCTTCGCCGCGGACAACGGCGGCAACGGCGCCGGCGCTCTCAAGCACGGCCGCGACGGAGACGACGTCCGCATCAGCGTCCCCGTCGGCACGCAGATATGGAACGCCGACGCCGATACGCCGCAACTGCTCGCCGACCTTGCGGCGGAGTGGCAGCGGGTTACGCTTGCGCGCGGCGGCAGGGGCGGGCGCGGCAACGCATACTTCGCGTCCCCCACAAATCAATTCCCGCTGCTTGCCGAACAGGGCGAGCCGGGCGAATCGCTGCGCCTGCGCCTTGAACTCAAACTGCTTGCGGACATCGGCATCATCGGCTTGCCCAACGCCGGCAAGTCAAGCCTGCTGTCCGTTGTCAGCGCCGCCCGCCCCAAAGTGGCGGCGTATCCGTTCACCACGCTTGAGCCGGCGCTCGGCGTAGTTGAGCATCGGCTGCAGACTTTCGTGATGGTGGACATCCCCGGCCTAATAGAGGGCGCGCACGAAGGCGTTGGGCTGGGACACGATTTCCTGCGCCACATCGAGCGCACGCGCGCGCTTGTTCATATGGTTGACGGCTCAACTGAAGATCCGCTCGACGACTACCGCAAAATCAACGCCGAACTGACGCAGTTCAACGCCGATCTAGCCGCCAAGCCGCAGATAGTTGCCGTCAACAAGACGGACATAACCGAAGTGCGCCAACGGCAGCCCGAACTCAAAGCGGCGTTTGCGGCTGAGGGCATAGACGCGCTGTTCGTATCGGCGGTAACCCACAGCAACATAGAAGCGCTGCTAGACAAGGCGATTATCGCGCTATCAGAGGCGGATGCCGCGGCAACGCCCAGCCCCAATGCGCGCAATACGCCCAATGTGTCGAATAAGGATGCGCCCAATGTTGCAGCGCCCGATGTATCTACCGCATATGCAGCGCCCGCCGTATCCGATATGTCCGATGACGCTTTGCCCGTGTTGCGCCCCAAGCCCCGCCGAGAGCGTCCGGTTGTTCGAAAGCGCAACGGCGCGTTCATCGTGCAGGCGCAGCGCGCAGTACGCATAGCGGCGCTGCTAGATGAATCCGATTGGAACGCGCGCGTGCAATTCCTAGGCTACCTGCAGCGCGCCGGCATCGTGCGCGCCTTGGAAGAGGCGGGGGCCGCGCCCGGCGACACCGTGCGCTTCGGCGACGTCGAGTGGGAGTGGCAGTAGCCGTGCGGCTGGGCGTATTCGGCGGCACATTCGACCCCATCCACGCCGGACACCTGATAGTGGCGGAAGACGCCCGCGCGGCGCTATCGCTTGACCAAGTGTTGTTCGTCCCCGCCGGCGAGCCGTGGTTCAAATCCTACCGCCGCATCACGCCCGCGCATCACCGGCTCGCGATGGTACGCTTGGCAATAGACGGCAACCCATATTTCAGCGCCACCGATATCGAGATAGCGCGCTCCGGCCCCAGTTACACCGTGGACACCCTAGCCCAACTGCGCGATGAGCGCCCCGCCGCTGAGCTATTCGTGATACTAGGCATAGACGCGCTGC
The DNA here is from genome assembly GCA_965203895.1 of Dehalococcoidia bacterium. Classification (GTDB taxonomy): domain Bacteria; phylum Chloroflexota; class Dehalococcoidia; order Lucifugimonadales; family JADFKI01; genus Bin90. Next base: position 2,895,452 of record CBDBDI010000003.1, read on the forward strand.
GCGAAATAGACCGATGGCATCAGCCGCGGCGTCTATTCCAAATGGCGCAAGTGGCGGGAATGGCGCGCCCCGGCGCGTCGCTCGACCCCAGCGTCTTAAACGCCGCCATCCCCGGCGCGTCCGACCGCCTGCGCATCGTGAACGGCGCGCTGATCGACATCAGCGGCACCGACATCCGCCGCCGCATAGCGTCCGGCCAATCCGTGCGCTACCGCGTGCCGCCGGCCGTGGAGGCGTACATACGGGCTGAGGGGTTGTACGCTGGGGGCGAATAGTGGACGAATGCCCCCGTTGAGATATTCTCAAAGTCGAGATTCATTAGATATAGTGGCGTTCAAACCATTGTCTAGGATGGGATCTATGGCGCGCAATGGTATATTGACACGATGCTATATTCCTCCGTGGAGGCTCAATTTGGATGCTCAAAGTATGCTGGTGAACCTGCTTTCGTCGACATTCTGCAGTAAGTTCGAACTCAGTGCCGCTCAACTTTGAGAACGCCGCGGTATCAGTAGTATCACTATCTGCAGCGTTGGGCTGTGTAATATATGCTTAATATAAGGGAGTCGTACATAATGGTAATCGCAACGTGCATCGTATAAATAATCAAGCCAATGAAACACAGAGGTTAAGGTGAAATCAACAATACCGAGCTGGGTGCGAATAAGCTCTATCATGGTGTTCGCGCTGTCATTCGTAATAGGGATGGCGCTGGTATCGTGGTATGAGATAGGGGAAGTGCAGGACGACTCCGCCTTGGCGACGACAATCGCTATCATAGTCAAGGGACAGGCGGTTTCGGTATTATCCACCGCGCTAGGTGGAGTGATAGAAGGGAGCGCGTACATAGTGGTAATCGCAACATACATCGTACAGAAGAACCGCGAAGAAGGACACGCCGAGGGACTTGCCGAGGGGCTGAAGCAGGGGCGTACTGAGGGCATAGCCGAGGCATATGCCGACGCGAATGCCAAGAACGCCGCCTACTTCCGGCGAATGAAAGAGGCGCTGGAGCGGGGCGAAGACTTCGACGAGCCGCCGCCTACTTTCGGGGATAAGCAGGACTGATATTTCGTTTCGTCTGCAATAACGGCGAAACCGCACCAACCTGTGCATGGGCGTGTATAATGCCACCCAAACGGCTTTCGTATCCATCAAGCAGGGAGTTGGGTATGCGCTACGATGTCGCGATAATCGGCGCGGGTTCGGCGGGCAGCGCGCTTGCAAGCAGGCTTTCGGAAGACGCCAACCGCTCCGTGCTGCTGCTTGAGGCTGGCCCGGACTATCCCGATTTCGCGCGTCTTCCCGACCATATCAAGTACGGAGTGCTGCCTTGGTACCATCAGGCGAACAGCGACGCTCACACCTGGGGATATGAAGCGCACGCAACGCCCGACAGACCGCCGTTTCGCCTGCCTAGGGGCAAGGTAACCGGCGGCTCAAGCGCCATCAACGGGCAGGTATTCTTTCGCGGCATCCCTGAGGATTACGACGACTGGGCGGCGCAAGGTAACGATGAATGGGCGTTCCTCAAAGTCCTGCCGTACTTTCGCAAGCTGGAGAACGACCTGGACTTTCAGGGCGACGACTTTCACGGATCAAGCGGACCCATTCCCGCGCGCCGCTACAACTCCGATGAACTTCTACCCATTCCCAACGCTTTCCTGAACGCAGCGCAAGCCGCCGGCTTTCCCTTCACCGCTGATATGAACAGCCCCGAATCAACGGGCGTAGGATACTATCCGCTGAACCGCATAGACGGCATACGGATGAGCACGGCGCTCACATACCTCGCTATGGCGCGCCACCGCCTCAACCTGACGATAAAGCCGAATGTTCTGGCGCATAGGGTTATCCTAGACGGCGCAAAAGCGGTGGGCGTAGAAGCGGAAAGCGGCGGCGAACTCTTTCGCGTCCAAGCCGATGAGGTTGTATTGTGCGGCGGCGCTATCAACTCGCCCCAACTGCTTATGCTGTCCGGCATCGGCCCGCAAGACCATCTCGCCGATGTAGGCATTCCCGCGCGCCATCACCTGCTGGGCGTTGGGCAGAACCTTCGCGATCATCCTGCCGTGTTCCTGCTGTTCCATAGCGCCAATCCCATCCCGGCGGACGCCCCCGCGCTGCAAGTTGGCATGCGCTACACCACGCCCGGCTCGCGCTTCCGAAACGATATGCAGCTCCGCCCGCTGCATGTGCGCACGGAGCATATGCCTATCAACTTCGACATAGAGAGCGACATCACGCCCACCGGCTTCAGCATCGCGCTGCAAAAGGCGGTCTCGTCGGGCGAACTTCGACTACAATCCGCCGATCCACGCCAACAGCCGTATCTGAACTACCGCTATCTGACCGACGCATACGATAGGGAACGGCTGCGCGGCGCAGTGAGGCTCTGCGTGGAACTCAGCGAAAGCGCCGAATTCGAGAGCGCCGCTCTAACGCGAGTATCGCCCACAGACCGCGATCTTGCAACCGACGACGCTCTCGATAAATGGCTGCTGCGAAATGTGCTGACGCAACACCACTCTTCCGGCACCTGCAAGATGGGGCCGGCGTCCGACTCGATGGCAGTGGTCGATCAGCGCGGCAGGGTTCACGGCATAGACGGGCTGCGCGTGGTGGACGCTTCCATCATGCCCGACGTCATCAGCGCCAACACCAACGTCACCACTATAATGATCGCAGAGCGCATCGCGGACTGGATGCGCCAAAGGTAGCGCCGCCCGCTTGTCCCGCGCGCTCAGCGAACTCCCCTGTATATGCCCGATATGCCCGCCCGAATGAGCCAAGCCGATCCGTGCCGAATCACCACGCGCGACCCTGTGGATGCGGTCAGGCGCTGGTTCGCGCTTATGGAAAGCTGCTGCGCCGCCGCCGATTACGATGCTGCAGAGCGCATATTCGCGGACGACGTGGTCTGGTTCGACATCAATATGGAAGTGGCATTCGGGCGCAGGGCGCTGCGAAAGTGCGAATGGGAAGGCGTATGGGACACCGTCAGCAACTTCAAGTTTGACTTGCGCAACATTCACGCCGTCGGCTGCGGCAATCGCGCATGGGGGGCGGCCACCTGGTCATCCATCGGCTTCGACGGCAAGCGCAAGCCGTTCTATCGGCCGGGCAGGGCGACGGCTATACTCGAGCGGCGCGGCGGCGTATGGCTTGCGGTTCACATCCACTTTTCGCTATACCCGGGCATTCCGCACCGCTCATTCGGCAGTCCCGCCGCCAACCAATCGGCCCCACTTGAACATTGAGCGCTGAACGCCAACGGCACATTTAGACATCCGCCCCGTCAGCGCGCAAGCCAAAGCGGTTGATTACGGCAGCGCCCAATCGCCGCGCGTCGACTCAAACGGACTATCCTTTCTCAAGCCGTATCGAATATCTACAACACTGATTGACATTCATTGATTTTCTGGCACTTTCTGATACTTAGTTTTCTAACGCTTAATGCTTAATCTTAATATCTTAATATTAAGGAGGGACAAGCATGCAGCTTTCGGACAGGGTTGCGCTGATAACCGGCGGCGCAAGCGGCTTGGGCAGGGGAATAGCCGCGATTATGGCGCAGCGCGGCGCATCCGTCGCGGTTGCAGACATCGACGTGGCGGGCGCTGACAAAACCGCCGCCGCCATCGCATCCGACGGCGGCGATGCGCGCGCCTATGCGGTGGATGTAACCGATCAAGATATGCTCGACGCGCTTGCGGCGCAGGCGATAGCCGATTTTGGGCGCATCGACATTCTGGCGAACGCCGCCGGCGTCATCGGCGCCCCCGGCTTTGAGGACGCCGTTTCGTCGCGCGCGGAGGATTGGGACATTACCTTCGATGTGAATGTCAAAGGCGTTGCGCTGGCGTGCGATGCGGTCATCCCGCATATGAAGCGCCGGCGATTCGGCAAGATAATCAACATCGCGTCCCACGCCGGGCGCGGCGGCTCCCGCGGCGGTGGCGCTTACGGCGCATCCAAGGCGGCGGTCATACACCTAACGCAGTCATACGCCCTTGATCTTGCGCCGTTCAACATCAATGTGAACGCCATCTGCCCCGGCAGCATTTGGACGCCGATGTGGGAGCGCATCGCCGTCCGTTCCAAGCGCAACAATCCAGAAATGCGAAACCTGTCCCCTCGCCAAATCTTCGAGCGCGCTATACGGGAACGCTGCCCGCTGGGGCGCGAACAGACGCCTGAAGACATCGGCAAAGCGGCGGCGTTCTTCGCATCCGACGACGCGCTCAACATCACCGGCCAAGCGCTGAACGTCAACGGCGGAACGAGAATGAACTAGCGGACTAGCGGATGCACAACCATTCTATCGACTAGCGGCGCAGAAACAGCGTCATAAACTCGTCGTCCAAGTGCCTGCCGTTCACGAATACCGCGCGCCGTTCCAGCCCGTAGGGTTCGAAGCCCAGCGACAGATACAGCCGCCGCGCCGCCGCATTGCCGCTGACCACCGCTAGGTTGATCTGCTCCAGCCCCGCCATACGGGACGCGCGGTCGATTGCGTCCCGCATCATCCGTCTGCCGAGCCCGCGTCCCTGCGCTTCCGCCGCCACATAGACGCCCCATATCTCCGCTTTGTGGCGGCGCTTGGCGCTGCGCTCGCGCCGAAAGCCCATCATCCCGCTCAGCGCGCCGTTCACAAACACGCCCAAAACGAAATCGTGCGGCGCTTCCGACGTTGCGCGCAACTTTTCGGCTACATCCGCAATCGGCGTGGCGAGCTGCGCCTCATACGACTGCGAAAACGCTTCGGGATGCTCTCTCAGCGCCCGCAGCCGCAATGCGTGGTATGCCGGGGCGTCGTCGGCGTCAAGCGTCCGTATCTCTGCGTCCATAGGCGTTGCTCGCTGCGTTCACAATTCGTCCCCATATATCTATCTTAACGCAAAAGCGCAAGCGCGCAAGGGCGGCGGCAGTGAACGGCGTGCAAGGGATACAAGGGGATTGATTTGCGTTCAACCAACAGCGCAAAGCCAACAGCGCAAGGGATGCAATATGATGGATTTGCGTTCAATCAAGCCCGAATTGCCCGTTATATGGCGTTGTGTTATACTGCATAGGTTAAGAAAATTCCAAACTTTCAAACAGCATTAGGAAGGCATATATGCAGCAAGCCGTACCAGTTGCGCCCGAAGCCAGCGTTGTGGTTCAGCGTTCCCCCGCGGAGCGCCCGCCTGTGGAGCGCGATCCATCTCAGATTACGATGAAGTCTTTGCTCGAGGCGGGCGTCCATTTCGGACACCAGAAGCGCCGCTGGAACCCCAAGATGCGGCGCTACATCTTCACCCACCGCAACGGCATTCACATCATCGACCTGCAGAAGACGCTGCGAATGCTGGAAGAGGCGGCAAGCTTCATATCCGAAGTGGCGGCGGACGGCAAGAAGGTGCTGATGGTCGGCACCAAGAAGCAGGCGCAGGACACCATCATCACCGAATCCCAGCGCGCCAACGCCTTCTACATCACCACCCGCTGGCTAGGCGGAACGCTCACCAACTTCAAGACGATTCAGTCTCGCATCGACTATCTCGTCGACCTCGAGACGCGCAAGGCGAAGGGCGAGTTCGAGACCCTGCCCAAGAAAGAAGCGCTCAAGCGGGAAGACTCCATATCCCGCCTTAACCGCTATCTGGGCGGCATCAAAGAGATGACCGAAATGCCCGGCGCGCTGTTCGTGATCGACGTCGGCAAGGAAGCCATCGCCGTGGCGGAAGCGCGGCGCGTGGGCATTCCCATCGTGGCGCTGGTCGACTCCGACTGCAATCCCGAACTCATCGACTATCCCATCCCCGGCAACGACGACGCCATTCGCTCCATCAGGCTAGTCACCGGCCGAATCACCAGCGCCATCGTGGAAGGCGTGAACAGCCGAGCCGCCTTGCAGTACGAAGAGGTGAGCGAAGCCGCTATGCCGGCAACGGCCGCCGCGCCCGCTCCGGCCGTTGCCGCGCAACCGCAGGCCGCTATGCCAACTCAGGCCCCTGCGCCCACAACGGAAGCGCCGCCCGCCGTTGCCGATACGCAACCGGCGACTGAGCTGCCCGCGTCGACGCAAGCTACTGAGGCGCAACCGGCCGTTGCTGAACCGCAACCTGCGCCGCCGCAAGCCGCTGAGATGCCGTCAGCGCAACCGGCCACCGCTGAAGTGCCGGCCGCCACTGAGCCGACGCCGGCAACCCCCGATGCGCCACCGGCCGCTAATGAGACGCCGCAGCCCGAATCCGCCCTGGCTCCTAACGCAGACACCGACGACGCGACCCAACAAAGCGCGCAACCATAAGCCAGCATAACCCTAATCCGGCGTAAGCTTACATTCACAAATACAAAAAATCCCACCATCCACTTAGGAGGCGAGTTGGAAATCAGCGCTACTACCATAAAAGAACTCAGAGGGCGCACAAGCGCCGGCATTATGGACTGCAAGCGCGCCCTTGAAGAGGCGGGTGGCGACCTTGACAAGGCGGCGGACATCCTCGCCAAGCAGGGCATCGCCAGCGCCGTCAAGAAGGCTACCCGCTCCACCGAAGAGGGCATCGTGGAGTCCTACATCCACAGCGGCGGACGCATCGGCGTGCTTGTCGAGGTCAACTGCGAAACCGATTTCGTGGCCCGCACGCCCGATTTCAAGGAGCTGGCGCACGACCTCGCTATGCAAATCGCCGCTATGTCCCCCGAATATGTGGACAGCGCCGACGTGCCGCAAGGCGAAGACGCCGACAGCCAAGAGATCGTGCTTATGAAGCAGCCATTCATCAAAGATCCCACCAAGTCTATCGCAGACCTTGTCAACGAAGGCATCGGCAGGCTGGGCGAAAACATCCGCGTGCGCCGCTTCACCAGGTTCTCCCTGGGCGAGTGAAGCAGCCCTTGCAGTCCGCCGACGCGAAATACGACCGAGTGTTGCTGAAGCTGAGCGGCGAATCGTTCACCGGCGATAGCGGCTACGGCGCTGATTCCAACGCCGTGGCGTATATGGCGCGCCAAATTCGGACGATATGCGAACTTGGCGTCCAAATCGGCGTTGTAGTAGGCGGCGGCAACATCCTGCGCGGCTGGCAGGCGGAAGCGCAAGGCATGGACCGCGCCACCGCCGATTACGCAGGGATGCTCGCCACCATTATCAACGCCCTCGCGCTGCAAGACGCCCTAGAGCGCTATCACGGATTAGAAGTTCGCACTCAGAGCGCCATCAGCGTGCAGCAGATAGCCGAACCCTACATTCGGCGGCGCGCAATACGCCACTTGGAGCGCGGCCGCGTAGTCATATTCGCGGGCGGCACAGGCAACCCGTTTATGACCACCGACACCGCGGCGGCGCTGCGCTCGGTGGAAATCGAAGCGAAGGCGCTGCTTATGGCGAAGAACAACGTGGACGGCATCTATGAATCCGACCCTAACATCGTTCCCGACGCCGCCAAAATCGACTTTATCACCCACCAGGAAGCGTTAGAGCGGCGCTTGCGCGTTATGGACTCCACCGCGCTTTCGCTGTGTATGGACAACGATCTGCCGATAATAGTGTTTGACCTGTTCGAAAACGGAAGTATTCAGAAAATCATCGCAGGCGGCAAAACGGGTTCCATGGTGGCGTCCAGCCGCCCCGCCTAACGCCTTGCGCCGCTCCGGAGAGTTTTGATTATGCCAACCACACCGGAAGAAGTTCTTGCGGATACCGATTCCCGAATGCAAAAATCCGTGGAAGCGCTGCAGCGCGAGCTCAACGCCATTCGCACCGGCAGAGCGTCCCCCGCGCTCGTCGAAAATATGGTGGTGGAATACTACGGCGCGCCCACTCCCCTGAATCAACTCGCCTCCATATCCGTGCCCGAAGCGCGCGTGCTGATGATACAGCCGTGGGACAAGCAGTCCATCAAGGACGTTGAGCGCAGCATCCTCACATCCGACCTCGGACTTATGCCCAACAACGACGGCAGCGCCATTCGCATCAACATCCCGGTTCTCACCGAAGAACGCCGCCGCGAACTTGTGCGGCTAGTCGGGCGCAAGGTGGAAGACGGCCTAGTGGCGCTGCGAAACATTCGGCGCGACAGCATGGAAGACTTTCGCTCGATGGAACGCGGCAAGGACATCTCTCAGGACGAAAGCCGCCGCGCCCAAGAGCAACTCCAGCAGATGACCAACGCCTTCAGCAATCGGATGAACCAACTCAAGCAGGACAAGGAAGCGGAAGTAATGGAGGTCTGATATGTCAAACCTCCCACAGCGCGGGGCGAAATCGTGGCATTGAGCGCTTCTGCCGACATATCCGAATACGCATCCGAGCCGTGCGCCGCACCCATTCACGTGGCGATAATTATGGATGGCAACGGCCGCTGGGCGGCGAACCAGGGCAAAGACCGCTCCTACGGACACCGCGCAGGCACCGCCAACATCCGCCATATCATCGAGGCGTTTGCCAAGCGCGGCGTCCAATACCTGACGCTCTACGCCTTTTCCACCGAAAACTGGGAACGCCCCGGCGAAGAAGTCAGCGCGCTGCTCCAAATCATCAAAGAGGTTATTCATACCGAAGTCGCCGAACTTCACCGCCGTGGCGTGCGCCTGCGGCACCTAGGCAGACTCGACCGCCTATCGCCCGAACTCCGCAGCGCCATCTGCGAAAGCGTCGAACTCACCCGCGCCAACTCCCGCATGACGCTCTGCATCGCATTCGACTACGGCGGCCGGGACGAAATCCTGGACGCTGTGCGCTCCATCATCGCGGACGGCGTGAAGCCCGAAGACGTCGGCGAAGCGCTGTTCGATCGCTACCTCTACACTAGCGGCATGCCCGATCCCGACCTCATCATACGCACATCCGGCGAACTGCGGCTGAGCAACTTCCTGATATGGCAGGCGGCATACGCCGAATACTACTCTACGCCCGTCTATTGGCCCGACTTTGACGAGGGCGAAGTGGTGAAGGCGCTTGCCGCATACGCCAAGCGGCGGCGGCGCTTCGGCAGGCTGTCCTAGCCGGCGCGCGCCGCGCACAGCATCACACAAGGCGGCAGCGTGAGCAAGAGACTCATCAGCGCATCCATCGGCCTGCCCATACTGCTAACCGCCGTATGGCTTGGCTTGCCGTGGTACAGCGCATTCATATTCATCGTGGCTATGGCGGCCGCGCTCGAAATGATGCGCCTCGCCGGCATACTGCAGAACAAGCTCTGCCTCGCATTCACGCTGATTTTGACGGCGTTCTTCATTACGGGCGCTCACACGCGCGCCCTCACCGGCGAGCCGTATTCCTTACAGATACCCTTCCTGGACTTCATAAACTTCGAGTATGTGATGCTTGCGGCATGCTACATAGCGGCGTCGCGGCTGGCGTTCGACGCCGGCATGATGCGCGAACTCGGCTTCGTAACCGCGTTGCGCACTTGCATATACGTCGGCGGCTTTCTTTCGTATGCGGTGCTGCTGCGCGGCTTGGATCAGGGCATGGAATGGACGCTGCTGGTACTGATAGCGGTGATGGCGACGGACACGACTGCGTTCCTGGTGGGGCGCGCCATCGGCAAGACGCCGCTTGCGCCGACCATAAGCCCCGGCAAGACGCGCGAAGGCGCCGCCGCCGGCTTTCTGGGCGCAATCGCCGCCACAACCTGTGCTGCCCTTGTTATGGGCTTGGGCGTTATAATATGGGAAGCACTTATCTTGGGCGCGATTGTGGGCGTAATGGCGCAGCTGGGCGATCTAGTGGAATCCAGGATAAAGCGCAACGCGGAAGTCAAAGACTCAGGCTGGCTTATACCCGGACACGGCGGCATACTCGACCGCATAGATTCAATTGTGTTCGCTTTGCCGGCGGTGTATTATTTCGTGATATGGGAAATACAATCAGAGGGCGGGGGCTTGCTGTCCTAGGCTCCACCGGCTCAATCGGCACGCAGACTTTGGACATCGCGCGCGCGTTCCCCCGCGATTTCAGCGTGGTAGCGCTTGCCGCCGGCCGAAGCCATCGGCTCTTGGAACAGCAGCTCCGCGAGTTCCGTCCCGCATTGGCGTACTGCGAAGGCAGCGCCGCCGAAAAGGCGTTCATCGCCGAATGCGGCAGCGCCGAATGCCCCATGGAGCGAATGGTAGCCGCCGCCGACGTGGACATCGTGGTAGCCGCCACCACCGGCGACGTCGCCATTCCCGCCACATTCGCCGCCATAGACGCCGGCAAGCGCATAGCCTTGGCGAACAAAGAGACCGTGGTCATCGCCGGCGAACTGCTAACGCGCGCCGCCCGCGAAAACGGCGCGTCCCTGCTGCCGCTCGACAGCGAACCCAACGCCATATGGCAATGTCTGCGCGGCGAAGACAAGCCTGTTTCGCGCCTCATCATCACCGCGTCCGGCGGCGCGTTTCGCAGCGCCCCGCTCGATCGCCTGCCCGACGTCACGCCCGAACAAGCCCTCAAGCATCCCACTTGGAAGATGGGCGCCAAAATCACCATAGACTCCGCAACGATGATGAACAAGGCGTTTGAAGTGATAGAGGCGCACTGGCTTTTCGGCGTTCCCTGGGACGATATAGAAGTGGTCATTCACCCGCAAAGCCTAATTCACTCCATGGTTGAATTCGTTGACGGCTCCGTCAAGGCGCAGATAAGCCCGCCCGATATGCGCTTGCCCATTCAGTACGCGCTCTTCCATCCCCGCCGCGTCCGCAACGGCAGCATAAGCCGCTTCGACCCCGTGGCGTCCGGCGCGCTCACATTCCTGCCGTGGGAGCGCGAGCGCTACCCTTGCTTCGACCTGGCGCTGGATGCGGCGCGGCGCGGCGGCACATGGACCGCGGCGCTATGCGGCGCGAACGACGCTGCCGTAGAGCGCTTTCTGGCGCGCGAAATCGGCTTTATGGACATTCCCGCAGTCATCGCGGAGGCGCTGCGCGACCACACGGACACCCCGCAGCCCACGCTGCAAGATGCAATCGACGCCGCTGCCGCCGCCAAACGGCGCGCCGCCGGCGCAGTAGAGGTGTAGGCGCAATGTTCGATCTTCCCGCTTGGCTGCTGGTATTCCCCGTGCTGGGCTTCCTCATATTCATACACGAACTCGGACACTTCTTAACCGCCAAGTGGTTCGGCATCACGGTGAAAGAGTTCGGCTTCGGCTTCCCGCCGCGGCTCATAGGCTTTCGCCTCTCCCCCGGCGGCACGATATATTCGCTCAACTGGATCCCGCTAGGCGGCTTCGTGCGTATGGTGGGCGAACACGGCGAAGGCGTCGAAGAAGGCGCTTATGCGCGTCAGGGCCCCGAAAAGAACGTCATCCTGCTGCGCGGCCGAACCGACGACATCCCCGACCTGTACGGCATATTCGCCGTGCCGCGCGACGCATCCCAGGAAGACATTCGCAAAGCGTACGTGGATCTTGTTGAGCTAGTCGAGTCTAGGCGACCTGAGAAGCGCGATGCGCTGTTGCACGGACTTCAGAGCGCTTACGGCGAGCTCTCAAACCCCGAAACGCGCGCCAAATACGATGAGCTTATCAAAGATGTAGAGATGGAACCCGCCGATCCGCCCGACTACTACGGCTTGCTCGGCGTGCCGATGGACGCATCCCAAGAGCGCATCGACGAAGAGTACAAGAAGTTCCTGGAACTCATAGAACGCAAGCGGGACAAGTTGGACAACCCCGCCGGGATGCGCCGCTATGTGGATTACGCCTACTCCGAACTATCCGACGCCGAAAGCCGCGCCGACTACGACCGCCGCATACGCGCGATTGCGCCCAACGAAGTCAGCTTCGGCGACCAAAGCGTCCTAAAGCGCGTCATTGTGCTGTGCGCCGGCTCGTTCATGAACCTGCTCTTCCCGCTGCTGCTGTTCGCCGCGATGTTCGCGCTGCCCCACGATGCGGTAAGCGGCACCGTCGTGGTAACCGGCGTCGCCCCCAATTCGCCAGCGCAGCAAGCCGGCATAACCTCCGGCGATATGATCCTCGCGGTCGACGGCAACGAAATCGACACGCACGCCAATCTTGTGCCGCGCATTATGGCAAGCCTAGGCTCGCCCACTGAGCTGACCATTCGGCGCGGCGTGTTCGTCACCGGCAGCGATTCCCCGCAGCCCACTAGCGGCGGCTCCGAAATCATCACCCTAACGCCGCGCGTCAACCCGCCCGACCTGACCGTGGTCGACCGCGTCTCAGACCCAACCCGTGAAGTGGCGCTATCGGACGCAAGGCGCTATCAGACGAACCTGCAGGTTGGCGATACGCTCACGCAGGGCGCGATAGGCGTGCTGATTGGCACGGTCGACGCGCAGACGGTAACCCGCCGCTACTCCGTCATAGAGGCGGTGCCGATGTCCTTCCAACGCATGTGGGACATCCTGGTCATCACGCGCAACGGCATAGCGCGCTGGATAGGCGGCGGCCCGGATCCGGGGCTGTCCGGCCCCGTGGGCATAGCGCGCATAACCGGCGAAGTCGCCGAAAGCGGCGGCATATCCCCGCTGCTGCAACTCACCGCGATACTCAGCATCAGCCTAGGCATCATCAACATCCTGCCCATCCCGGCGCTGGACGGCGGCAGGCTAATGTTCGTCATAATCGAATGGCTGCGCGGCGGCAAGCCCATATCGCCCCGCCGCGAAGGCTTGGTGCATATGGTAGGCTTCGTAGTGCTGATAAGCCTCATAGTAGTCATAAGCTACTTCGACATCCTGCGCCTCATAAACGGCGAAGGCGTACTGCCCTAAGTAGGCGCTTTCTTATGGCTGTCAACATCTACGAATGGTCAAGACAGATAACATTAAGCGCGCTTGGGGCAGCGCTCAATATCAGAGTGGGAAAAAGCCGCCTCGCAAATCGGATAACATCGCCGCTGAACCAATTGCCGCCGCCCGCCATAGCGCCTACTCCCCGCGATTTACAGGCTTACATTGATCTCTACGGCGAGCAAGTAACGCAAGACGCCGTTGGCGATTTGCGGCGCTACTTTCAGATAGCGCGCGCCAGAGGTTTTACTTCAGGCGGATTGTCAACCCAACTTTCTCCGCTTTCCATAGGACCCGGCGATGTAAGACCAAGCGTAACCGCTATATCAGTCATTGGCGAAGGGCTTGCCGGCTGGTATATGGAAAGGCGCTCACTGCGCCCTCTAGCGCGTCCCGTTGGCGAGGGCGTTGACCTGGTTTTCCAAAGCGCCGCGTCCAACTCCAGAAAATACGCGCTGATTCAAGTCAAAGCAACTCAGCAAGAAAATATCGTATCGCAGATGAAGAGAGCCGTTCCCGGCTTGCTACAATATACCTACAACGTGGCGGCAATTGCCCCGAATGCCTACTCGTGCTATATCATAGGGATCATTATACGCCAGCGCGATGAGTACGATATAATGAGCCTAGAGATAAGCATAGTTTGAGGTCGGCAATGCCATCTAATTCCCAAAACGCAAACCCCTTCGTTCTCAAAAAAGAGGGCGAATTCAGCAAGGCTTTGTTGGCTTATGCCAGCGAATATGCGGACGCCCAATCCGAAGGCAACGAATTCATCGCGCAGGTATGCTTTGACCAGATGATAGACGTCGAACTGCTGGAACTTCTGAAAAAAGAGCGAAGGTTCGACAACCTAACAGACCTGAAGCGCGAAATCGGTGGCCGCCTGAAAACCACGCTCACCGAACAGGAAGCGTCGACCGATAGGTTTGACGAACATTTCGCTAATTCGTGGGGAAAGTTTTCCCGAAAGGGCAAGGCTAGTTTGAGCGTGCCAAAGGAACGCCTTCTTGTTTCCGGTTCGAACGGCAAGAAGCGCTCCAATGAACCGTAGCCGCATCCCATCGAATTCACCCGTCCCCACCGACGTCCCCATAACCCCCATCACAAGGAGCGGTCAGCGCAATGCAGAAACGACGCGTTACCAAGCCCGTCTATGTCGGCGATGTGCAGGTCGGCGGCGGCGCTCCCATTAGCGTCCAGTCCATGACCAAGACCGACACGCGCGACGTCGCCGCAACCGTGCGCCAAATCCGCGAAGTGGAAGGCGCCGGCGGCGAAATTATCCGCTGCGCCGTCCCCGATATGGAAGCCGCAAAAGCGCTCGCCCATATCAAAAAGCGAATCAACATCCCGCTCATCGCCGACATCCACTTCCACTATCAGCTCGCCCTCGAATCCCTCAAAAGCGGCGTGGACTGCCTGCGCCTCAACCCCGGCAACATTCGCGATAGGCAAAAAGTCGAAGCCGTTGTGCGCGAAGCCAAAGCCCGCCAAATCCCCATTCGCATCGGCGTCAACTTCGGCAGCCTTCCCCCCGTCGGCGGCATCGGCATGACCCGCGGCTTGTCCCGCCACACTGACGGCGTCAATATGCTGCCTAAGCACGGCGATGCGGCGCAAGGCGAATACACCGTCGTCGACCATATGGTTGAAACCGGCCTATGGGAAATCGGCATCCTGGAAGACCTAGACTTCGACCTCATCAAGATTTCGCTCAAAGCCTTCGACATAGACACCACCGTTGAGGCATACCGCCGCCTCGCCAAGATGGTGCCGTATCCCTTTCACCTTGGCATAACAGAAGCCGGCACCGCCAAATCCGGCAGCATCCGCAGCGCCATTGGGCTGGGCATGCTGCTGTACGAAGGCATCGGCGACACCATCCGCGTATCCCTCAGCGACGACCCTTGCGAAGAGATATACGCCGGCTTTGAGATTTTGAAGGCGCTTGAACTCCGCAAAGAAGGCGCTACACTCGTCGCATGCCCAAGCTGCGGCAGGGCGGATGTTGATGTGCGCGCGCTTGCCAACTCCGTGGACGATATGCTCAAAGCCGTCAAGACGCCCATCAAAGTCGCAGTGATGGGCTGTGAAGTCAACGGCCCCGGCGAAGCCAAAGACGCCGATGTTGGCATTGCCGCCGGCGCCGGGCGCGCCATCATATTCCGCAAAGGCAAAAAGGCGCGCATCGTGGAAGAAGCCGATATGCTCGCCGCCCTCATGCAAGAAGTGCGCCAAGCCGAAGCCGAAATAGGCGCATAAGCAGACGGCGCTACCGGGATTCATCGCAACGGTATAAATGATATAGTCGACGCGATGAGACGGCTCGCTTAAACGAAAGCGCTTGAATGCGAAACGCGCGGGATAGCGAGAGATAGCGAGGATTAGCCGCAATGACCATTTCGCAGCGAAACCGCAATATCGCCGATACGCTCACGCAGCGTCTGCTGAGCGCAATGGCGGACGAAGTTCACGCCGTCATTCTGTTCGGATCGGTGGCGCGCGGCGAAGCCACCGAAAGCAGCGATATCGACCTCTACATCATCTCCAAAGACTCATCGGACACGCGGCGTCGCATGGAGGCGATCTGCGATGAAGTTCAAGCCGAATTCGCCAACATAGCGCCCATCCACCACCTATTCACCGACAAGATTATGTTCTGGACGGAAGCGGCGGCGTGCCGTTGCGCCCGCACTATGAACATCATAAATCAGGGCATCCTGTTGCACGACGACGGCGCCTATGCTGATATACTTGAAGACGCCAAGTGGAATGAATATATGAGCAAAGTCATCCCGCTGCCCAACAGCCGAACCGAAGCCGTTTTCCATATCGACGAACTGATAGACGGCATCCAAAGCGCCGGCCGAAACTACATCATCCAAGGACTGCAACCAGCCTCATACGCCAACCACACGCAGCCCAACTCCCTGGATATGTGGCTCCGCAAGCGCTTCGCCAAAGACAAAGACGCCGCGCAAGCCACCGCTGAGGTAATTGCCCACCTGGTCAATACCGGCCGCTTTCGCCAAGGCAAGTTCACCTGCCCCGACAGCGGCAACCTCGCCGACGGAATAGAGATAGTGGACTGAGAACTCTGCAAATCCTTCAAACCGCTTGCGGCGCGATGCGATTTC
The DNA here is from genome assembly GCA_965203895.1 of Dehalococcoidia bacterium. Lineage (GTDB taxonomy): Bacteria > Chloroflexota > Dehalococcoidia > Lucifugimonadales > JADFKI01 > Bin90. The sequence continues at coordinate 2,911,325 of CBDBDI010000003.1, forward strand.
GCTCAAGCCCACACCTGAACGCTTAACTAACGAATGTCAATGTATTCGCCCCTAAATTAGGTAAAAATCGGCTATATTCGGGTTTCAAATCGGCATAAATCCTGTTGATAGCGCAAATCGCGGTCGACAACAATTGTTTATGCAATCCTAGATAGCCGACTAATTAAGAGAGGCAAACCCATGCGAATGTCCCGCCTATTCGGAAAGACGCAGCGCAACGACCCCGCCGAAGCGGAATTGGCGAGCCACCGCCTTATGCTGCGCGCCGGGATGATATACCAAGTAGCCGCCGGCGTGTACAGTTACCTGCCCCTGGCGTGGCGCGCGCTCCGCAAAATAGAGCAGATCATCCGCGAAGAAATGGACGCCGCCGGCGGGCAGGAAATCCGCATGTCCGTTGCGCAGCCGCAGGAAATCTGGGACGAATCCGGCCGCAGCGTCATTATGGGCAGCGAACTCTTTCGCCTGCGCGACCGCCGCGACCGCCCCCTTGTGCTTGCCCCCACGCACGAAGAGCTGCTCACATACATGGTCAAAGCGAACGTCAACAGTTACCGCGACCTGCCCCTTATCATCTACCAAATCCAAACCAAGTTCCGCGACGAACCCCGCCCGCGCGGCGGACTCATCCGCGTGCGCGAATTCGATATGAAGGACGCCTACAGCTTCGACGTCGACCAAGCCGGCCTAGATCTCAGCTACGACGCAATGGCGCAGGCGTACCGAAACATCTACCGCCGCTGCGGACTCGATGTAATCGCGGTGGAAGCCGACAGCGGCGCTATCGGCGGCAAAGACTCCAGCGAATTCATCCTGCTCGCCGACGCCGGCGAAGACACCGTGCTGATATGCCCCGCCGCCGACTACGCCGCAAACGCCGAAAAAGCCGAATTCGCCAAACCCACGCCCGAAACCGAACCGCCGCTGCCCATCGAAGAAATCCATACCCCGGGCATGAAGACGATCGACGAAATCGCCGCCTACCTGAATGTGCCGCATCACAAGACGCTCAAGGCGGTGTTCTATGCGGCGGGCGATGAGATAGTGTTCGTGGTCATTCGCGGCGACCTGGAAGTCAACGAAGTCAAGCTCGCCAACGCGCTAGGCGGCGTTGCCGGACTGCGCCTCGCATCCCCCGAAGAGGTCGAGCGGCAAGGCTTGGTCGCCGGCTCCGCCTCCCCCGTCGGCTTGCAGGGCATACGCATCGTCGCCGACGACTCCATCGACATAGGCGCGAACTTCGTCGTGGGCGCGAACAAGCCCGACTATCATCTGCGAAACGCCAACCACCCGCGCGACTTCAAAGCCGACATCATCGCAGACATCGCTATGGCGCAGGAAGGCAGCGAATGCCGTTTGTGCGGCGAAGCGCTTTCGGCGCGGCGTGGCATCGAAGTCGGGCATATCTTCAAGCTTGGAACGCGCTACAGCGAAGTGTTGAACGCCTACTACCCCGCCGAAAACGGCGAACAGCGCCCCATCGTTATGGGCTGCTACGGCATCGGCGTCGGGCGCTTGTTAGCCGCCGCCGTTGAGCAAAACCACGACGACAACGGCATGATTCTGCCCCCCGCCATTGCGCCCTACGCCGTATCGCTGATTGCGCTCAACCCCCAAAACGCCGCCGTCGCCGCAGCCGCTGATGACCTCTATCAGGCGCTCCAAGACGCCGGCATAGAGACGCTCTACGACGACCGAAGCGAATCCGCCGGCGTCAAGTTCAACGACGCAGACCTCATAGGCTTGCCCGTGCGCCTAGTGGTCAGCCAGCGCAACATTCGCCAGAACATCGTGGAAGTCAAGTGCCGATCCGAACCCGACGCCGCGCTGATTGCCGTCGACGAAGCAGTTGCCGCCATCAAGGCGCTGTTGACCGATTAACGCATTCCGTCGCCATCGCCTCGCGCAGAAAACGGCGCACCGCCTTTTCGTACTTGGCGCTGTCCGCGTTCCACGAAAGCGCATGCCCTGCGCCCGCGAACTCCACATAGCGCGCGATGTCCGGACGGGCGCGCTGCAAGCGGCGGCTCGTCTCCGCCGGCACCAGCGCATCCGCGTCCCCATGCAGCAGCAGCATCGGCGCGCGAAGCTCGGCCGCCCGCGCAAGATAGTTCATCCGCTCCCAGTCTATGCCGAAGCGCATCCCCGCGAACCGCTTGCCGTACTGCGTGATGAAGCGCGGATACCCTAGCGCCTGCGCCGCATAGTCCAGCGTCCCTTCGAAGTCCAGCAGCGGCGAATCCAGCGCCATGCCTATCACCTTGTCCGCAAGCGCCGACTCATACAGGAAGTTCAGGCATATCCCGCCGCCCATGCTATACCCGTACAGCAGGATGCGCGCTGCGCCGTGTTGCAGCGCATACCGAACCGCCCCCTCCAACTCGCGCCACTCCGTCAACCCAAGCCAGTGCCGCCCATCGGCGCTTGCGGGCGCTCCCTCATCGTTGCGGTAAGTTATGCAAAGCGTAGTAAGCCCCGCCGCCGTCAGCGTGGGCAGGATGCGCAGCGCTTCGTTGGGATGCGCCCCCCGCCCATGCACGAATATCGCCCATGTACGCGAATCGCCGTCTATGCGCCATGCGGGAAATTCGCCCAGCTCCGACGCAAAACGCACATCTTGGTAGGCGATGCCGTGCGCCGTCTGCGGATTGCCCGCATAGTCATATGCGTCTATGCGCGCCGCCTCAGCAGCGCCTATCGCGGCGGTCAGCGGCGTGTACTCGCGCACGGCGTAATCGTCCCCAAGTTCGACGATGTCCCCAATCCGTCCGCAGCCGTTTGCGCTCACAATCCAAAATATCCCCGGATGCCGCCAATTGCCGAAGCTTGCGTCCGGCTTGGCGGCGCGCAAGGTTATGCGCCCGTCCCCCGCGCTTTCGGCGATAACATCGAGCGGCCGCCGCTCGCGGCTCACCTTAAGGCTGCCGGCGTATATCAGGTTGGACAGATACACGCCGTATATCAGAACCGCCGCCGCCGCAATCGCAGCGCCCGCCGCTATGCCGACCGCTATTTCCATTCACGCCTCCGAAAGCCTTGCCGCATCCGCGCATATCCGAAACGCAGGCGGTATGCCGCCCTTTGCGTATGTTATGCTAACCCGAAAGAGCGTTGCGATTCAAACCCGCCGCGCGCCCAAACGCGATGATAGCGCTTGCTTGGAGGTGATGTATGAGCGGCATATGGCGCGGCGATATGCGCTGCCCCGTGATGTTGACCTTTGACGTGGACGGCGTATCCGGCGCAATCAATCAAAACCCGGACAGCGCGCGCTTGCCCAGTCTTATGTCCATGCGCGAGTACGGCCCAAGCGTGGGGACGCCCCGCATCCTGGACTTGCTGGACAAGTACGGCATCAAGGCGAGCTTCTACATCCCCGGCTATGTTGCCGAAACGCACGAAGCGCTTGTGCGGGACATAAGCGCGCGCGGCCACGAAATTGGGCATCACGGCTACATGCACGAACCGCCCGCAACCCTCACGCCGCAGCAGGAAGCCGATGTGTTGGACAGGGGCAGCGCCGTCTTGGAGCGCATCACCGGCGAAAAGCCGCTGGGCTACCGCTCGCCCAGCTGGGAACTCAGCGAATCCTCGCTGGCGCTGCTCGCCGAGCGCGGCTTCATCTACGACTCCAGCCTGATGGGAAACGACATCCCCTACATCGTAGATGCCGACGGGCGCGACCTCATAGAAATCCCAGTCCACTGGGAGCTTGACGATGTGCCGTACTTCAACTACGCCCCCGCATTAGGCGCGCGAAACGTGGCGGCATCCCCCGATCATGTCTATAGCGTCTGGACTGCCGCATTCGACGGACTGCATCACTACGGCCGCTCCTTCATGCTCACCATGCACCCGCACACCATAGCCCGCCCCGGCCGCCTGCGAATGCTAGAAAGGCTAATCCAACATATCCAACAGCATACGGACGCGCCGTTCATGCGCGCGATAGATGTGGCGCGGCTGTTTGGCGGGTAGTTGAGTTAGGGGGTAATGCAAAGGCGTGTTTGTGTTAGGATTTTAACGCAAAGCTGGGAAGGCGCAAAGGGGACTGGCGGATTGGACTTGAAGACGGCGCTAGGCTGTGGTATTCTGTTTAGCGTCGGGGAGTGGCGCAGCTTGGAAGCGCACCTGCATGGGGTGCAGGGGGCCGCTGGTTCAAATCCAGTCTCCCCGACCACGACGGCGGCGGTTCGCAATGCCGTTTGTCAGCGCATCAATGCAAAGACGCGGCGGCGCGCGCCGAATTGGACGCATCAAGCGGCTTGATAGGGCGAAAGCGTCCGCATTTGTATGTCCCGTATGTAGAAATGAAACTTCTCTTTCACATCGCAGAACAGTTCAAACTTATGGCGGAGTTGCTGTATCTGTACACGATGAAGCTGTATCTGAAAACGCTTTTGCTTTGCTTGACGATAGCGAAAGACTTGCTGGGCGGCATCATCGCGATAGGCTACTTCCGGTCGGTGGCGCTCATTCTGCTGTCGATGATAATGGTGGTGTGGTATTTGACGATACTTTCGCCCGCTTGACCGCCGGTTGCGCGAAACATACGCTGCAATCTCTCCCCCGTAAATAGCGTAGCGTAAGCGCGCTATTTCCTTTTTCCACGCTTTTCCGTTAGCGATTTTAACGCAAAGGCGCAGAGCCGCAAAAGGGCGGGCGGCGCTTGCCGTATGATTGGCGGCGGGCGCATAATATCGCTATGCACAAGCGAATTCTACGAAGCCTCGCGGCGCTGGCAGTCCTGCTCGTCATTGGGACGGGGGGCTATATCGCGCTTGAAGGATGGGGGTTTCTGGACTCGCTGTATATGACCATCCTCACCTTTACCACGGTGGGGTTTCAGGAAGTTCGGCCGCTGTCGCCGGCGGGGCGGGTTTTCACGATATTCCTGATGGCGCTGGGCGTCAGCGTGATGCTGTATTTTCTGACAAGCCTGATGCAGGGCATTATTGAAGACGAACTGTTTCAGGTGTTTGTTCGGAGGCGCAGGATGCGAACTACTCTCTCAAAGATGCGGCGGCACTATATTTTGTGCGGGTTCGGGCGCGTGGGCAAAGAGGTTGCGCGGGCGTTCAGCGCGGAAGGGGCGGCGTTCATCGTGATCGACCAAGACGACGACGCGATAGCGCAAGTCGTTGAGCTGGGCTATCCGTACCTGCAGGGGAACGCTACGGAGGATGCGGTTTTGAACGCGGCGGGCGTGGAGTGGGCGCGCGGGCTTGTGGTCGCGACCGGGGATGACAGCGATAATGTGTTCATCACGCTGACGGCGCGCGGACTAAACGGAGCGCTGCAAGTGGTTGCGCGGACGGCGGATATTGCAAACGCCGAGAAGCTGAAGCGCGCGGGCGCCGACCGGGTAATATCGCCGATGGAGATAGGCGGGCGGCGGCTTGCGATGTCGGCGGTGCGCCCGCTTGCGGTGGACTTTATGGAGTCGCTGATGAGCGGCGCCGGCAGCCACGCCGATTTGCGGTTCGCGGAAGTGGACATTACGGAAGGCTCGCCGCTTGCGGGGCGGGCGATCGACGATGTGATGCGGGCGGGCGATATGGAGCCTATCGGGCTGCGGCGATCTGACGGCAGCATGACGGCCGCTCCGCATAGGGATGTGCGGTTGCAGCCGGGGGACAGCCTGTTCGTTATCGGCGTGAGCGCTGCGGTGGATGCGCTGCTTGGGTAGCGCCGTTTCGCTGTTTTGGAGGGGGCGTTTTAACGCACAGGCGTGTTTGGGCAAATAGATTTAACGCAAAGGCGCAGGGACGCAAAGCGGGATGTTGGGTTATTGGGCTGCGGCGGGCGTGGCGATGGGCTGCGCTTCGGCTATGGCAAGCGCGGCGGCGGCTTGGGAGCGCATGGCGGCAAGCACGCGCATGAAACTTGACATATGGATGTAGTCGCCATCTACATCGTGTATATCGTAGTCGCCGTAGGTGGCGATGCCGGTTTTGAGCAGGTGGTTGCGGGTTGTGGCGGTGGATGCGCCGCCGGTGAAGTGGCCCCATAGCGCGGCTACTTGGGGCGCTTGGTCTGCTTGGTCTTCGTCGGCGTTGGCGGTTTCGTCGGATGATTGCACGGGCGTTTGGGCGGCGACGTACGCCGCGTTGAACGCCGCCGCCGCAAGCGCCAAGACTAGCGCCGCCGCAATCAGCGTTCTCGCCCATTGCCTAGCGCCGCCGCGGATGTCCGCTATTCGCCGTATTCTCATTAGAAACTCGCCATCGCTTCGCTTGCGCGGGGGTTACTTCTGCATAATGTTCTTGTCGTCGTAGTTGGCGGCCCAGACATTGACACCGTCGAAGACAAGGTCGAGCGGGGTTTCGCCGGTGGGATAGTTGCCCAGCTTCTTGCCGTCGGATGCGCGCAGAATAGTGACGTTGTTGCCGGCGCTGTTGGCTACCCATATGTTTCTGCCGTCGAAGACGATGGATTTGGGATCTCTGCCCACGATGAAAGAGCCGGCATCCTCTAGCGTGTCTGCGCGCACGCGTGAGACAGTGTTGTGGCGGGAGTCGGCTACCCACATGTATGTGCCGTCGAACACGATGTCGTCGCGGCCTCTGCCTATCTTGACGGTGCCAAGCACTTCCCCGTCGGACGCGCGGATGCGGGTTACATTGTTGGTTCCGCTGTGCAGCACCCACATCACCGCGCCGTCGAAGGCTATGGCGGATGGGTTGGAGCCTACGCTGATGGTGTCAAGCACGGATCTAAGTAGATCGCGGTTGTAGTCTATCTCTTCTTGGATTTCGGCGCGCTCGGACGCGGATAGCCTGTCGGGATCTCTTGCGCTGAGGTCGTCGTCATCGTCTAGTTCGCGCTCGAGTTCGCGGATGCGGTCGAGCGGGACTTGCTTGCTGAACTGGTGGTGCGCGCGCATGCGCATGACGTTGTTTGAGGCGGTGTTGACAACCCACATATAAGTGCCGTCGAATGCGAGCGCTACGGGCTGGCGGAGCGCTTGGTCGTCGTGGACGAGCTTGCCGCGCAGCTCTTTTTGGGGCAGGGTTTCGCGCTCTCTGCCGTCGGTTCGCATGCGCGTGATGCTGTTGTCGCCGCGGCTGGCGATCCAGATCTTTCGGCCGTCGAAGGCGACGGCGGATGGGTCGAGGCCGACGTCGAAGTCAAAGACGATGCGCTCGGTTTGGGGATCGACTTTGAACACTTCGTCGGTTTTGCTGGATGCGTTGCTGGCGGCGGCAACCCAAATGTGGCTGCCGTCGAATCCCATAGCCTTGGGGCGCTGCCGTAGTTCGACGGTGATGTTGGAACTATTCGCTTCGTGCCAATGCAGCATTGCTACGCTGAGCGGATTGGGCTGCGGCTTGATGACTTCGCCGGCGGTAACGGCGTGCATGGCGAAGGGGGCGTATGTGAGGCGCGTGCGGGGGCGCAGTTCGGGCTGGCGGTCGACGCGCACGCCCATCCAAACTTGAGGGTTGTTGTGGAATATCTCAGGGGGAATGCGCTCGGCGAGTCCAAGCACAACGGTGAATAGCCCGTCGTCGAGGAAGACGCGCTGCTTTTCGCCCCAAAGGGATGCGTTGGCGTCGACGGAGTCGTAGATGGCGAAGTGTAGGGTGACGTTGGATGATGTGAGATATGCGCCGTCTTCGTCGAGCAGGATGCCTTGGTAGGTGATGGGATGGTTGACGGCGTCGACGCCGGCGGCGAGCGTCTGCAGGGCGGCGGCTTGGGGCGGTTCGGGCGTGAATGCGCCAAAGGGGGCGGCGCCTGCGCTGCGGCTCAGAATCGCGCCGCCGACTGCCGCCGCCGCAATAACGATAGCGCATACCGCCAAGAGCGCCATTCGGTTTGTCATCGGATCGCCTCGCTTGTTCGCACGGGGTTGGACGGCGGCGCATACGCTTGGCGCTCATACGCTATAAGCGCAAGGCTATGCTACCGTGTATGTGCCGCTTATAATACCAAGTAATGCCAATAATGCCACTTGTTGCGCATCATATCATTGAATTGGGCAGAATTCCTGCCTGTTTTGGGTTTAATTAGTATCAAAATCAGGCGGGACGGCGGGCGGTTTGGGCAGAGCGCCGCCATTCGTGGTATGCTTTCGGCGCGATTTTTTGGCGCGATTTGAAACCGAAACGGGGGCAAGTCTAATGAAAATCACGAATGCGTCTATGGAAATATACCGCTGGAATAGGCCCGTGCCGATACGCAACGGGCGCTATACCTATCCCACGGTGGCGCTTAACCTCATCAAGTTGGACACGGATGAGGGCATCACGGGATACGGGTATATGGGCGGGGAGCATGTGAGCGATGATATGACGCTGGGCGTGTTCGAGAATATGAAGCGGTTCGTCATCGGGCAGGATCCGTTCGACAATGAGCGGCTGTGGGAAGAGATGTGGCAGCCGAAGCTGGTGGGCAGGCGGGGCGTGTCCACGCGCGCGATAAGCGGGATCGACATAGCGCTTTGGGACATCAAGGGCAAGGCGGCGAACCGCTCGGTGCATAAACTGCTGGGGGCGTTCACGGATCGGATTCCTGTGTACATAGCGGGCGGCTACTATGAAGAGGGCAAGGGACTGCGCGATCTTGCGGCGGAGATGGAGACGGCGGTCGAGATGGGCGCAAACGCGGTGAAGATGAAGATAGGCGGCGCGCCGATAAATGAGGATGTGGAGCGCATACGCACAGCGCGCGAGGCGGTTGGGCCGGATGTGAAGCTGCTGATGGACGCCAACTGCGCCTATCGCTACTACGAAGCGATCGAGATCGCGCGCAAGGCGGAGCGCTACGACGTGTACTGGTTCGAAGAGCCGGTGAACCCGGACGATTATGAGGGGCATAGGCTGATAAGCCGCTCCACAAGCATACCAATCGCTACGGGCGAGAACGAATACACGCGCTACGGCTTTCGCGATCTAATCAACAACCGCTGCGCCGCAATCATACAGCCGGACGCGCTGATAATGGGGGGCGTAACGGAGTTCGTGAAGGTTGCGGCGCTGGCGTCGGCGCACGATTTGCCGATAGCGCCGCACGGCAAGCAAGAGGTTCACATCCACCTCGCGGCGGCGATCCCCAACGGGCTGATATTGGAGTACTACGCGGCGGCGTTCGACCCGATGCACGGGCGAGTGTTCGATGAGCCGCTGGAGGTGGCGGACGGGCATGTGGTTGCGCCGGATAGGCCGGGGTTTGGGTTCACGCCGAACTTTGGGGCGCTGGCGGGGTATAGGGTGCGGTAGGGGGGCGGGTTTTTAACGCAAAGGTGATGGGTTAGAGGGATTCTAGTTCGGCAAAGAACACATCGGGATTAGTGCCTTCGTATTCGAGCTGCCTTTGGACGTCGCGCCAGGGTATAGAGCCCATTGAAAAGTCAAACTCCAAGGGCAACTCAGGATCGCCGGGATATGCCGTGTCCATGTATCTGACAAGCCCATCCTCCTCCGCAATAAGTTTGTATCTCATGTGGAGGAGGACACGGTGCACTTGCTCTCGGGAAACGTCAGACACTTGCCGCAGCCTCCAAAGGGAAGCCTACGGGGTACTGCATGCGCTTTACCTTATCATCTTCCGGCATATCGGAATAGATGACACGGCTCGGAACGCCGTGCCAGTCTAGGTAGGCTCTGAGCTTTTGCAAGCCGTCGTCTCCCTTGGCATAGTTCTTCATGAAGAAGTCCAATGCCTGATCCACCCTGTCGATTGCGGCAGCTTTTGTGTCGCCGTACACGGTCATTCCCGAAGGCTCTATGTATGCCGCCCAGTAATCACCCCTGTCCTCTAGTGAGACGCTGACAGTAAAGGCAATTCTTATACCCCTAGCGTTTTGCATACCGTCCATCCCGCCTTTCTGTGTGGGTTCCCGTGGTTTTGTTGGGGAAATAATACTTTTTGATTGACTTGCCTTAATGTACGCAGTATATCACTGGAACCATAATAATGCAAAGATAAAACCAGGGTTTAGAACCAGCCTTTCAAGATATTATCTCTGGGAACCAGCCTTTTGAACCAGTCTTTCAAGACATTATCTTTGGCAACGCAGTATAACGCGCTTACGCAAACGGCGCAAGCAGTTGAGCGAAACGGCTTATGGCGCGTTCGAGATATTCAAGGCGCATCGGTTTGAAGTATTCGGGGTTATGGATTGGGCGGTTGACTTTTCTGTCGCCGCTGAGCAGGGTTATCACATTCAGGCTAACCTCAGGGAAGTGCGACATCAGCGTATGCGAACTTGCGCTGCCCAACTGAGGGGCTGCCAACGGATTGGAGTAGTCGCCGCCTAGCATATTTTCAAGTTGCAGCAAGCAGCAGACTAACCCAGGATGCAAAGACTTCAGCAAGCGAAAATCTACAAGTATTCGCTTCAGCATTGCGTTTTCGGTGTATGACTTGCACTCTACGCCCATGACGAATACATCGTCGACGAATACATGCCTATCAACCTGTACGCGATAGAAGTAATCGCTTTGCGCGGATTCGATGTAATCTCTTACATCTATCGGCAGGCTTTCGATGTAGTGAGGTTGGATAGGCACGCGGTAAGTCTTGGTATCCTCAAAAGAGAGCCTTGTCGGCGATGCGCCGAGTTCCTGCCAAGCCAAGCGGATTATGTGATAAGCCATCGACTCGACGAGTTTGCCTTTGACGGCGCGTATTATGCCGCCATATGCCCTATCGTCATCGGATGTGGCATATTCGTCTATGCCGCCTACGAGCAGATTGTAAGCGCGAATAAGTTCTTCCCGCGTTGCGGGCGCATCCGAATAAGTCATTGTTCACAACCCTCTCAGCTGAACATCCCCCAACCTTCGCTCCGCCGCCGCGCAGTATTCGGGCGCTATGTCTATGCCGACGAAGCGGCGGTTGGCGCGGCGGGCGGCGACGCAGGTTGTTCCGACGCCGGCGAAGGGGTCTAGTGCTACGTCGCCGCGGAAGCTGAATAGCAGCAGCACGCGGCGAGCGAGCTCCTCAGGGAACATCGATGGGTGGCCGAATTCGCGCATGCGGCGCTCCGGGGCGATCGACCACTTCGCGGTTACCCACTCTTTGAACGATTCGGCGTCTATGTCCGCGTCGGCGGACGCGCCCGCCTTCTTTAGACTGCCCTTGCAGAATACCTCTACGAACTCCCAAGTGTATTTCAAGTACGGGCTTGACGGGCTTTTCCAACTGCCCCAAGCGGTGTATTTGCAGTTGTAGTTGTTCTTTTCCCAAAGGATTTCGCCCTTCCAAATTAGCCGCCGCTCAATGAAGTAGTTGGAGATGATGTGATGGCTTGGGATGTAGTCGGAGAAGAGCGGCTGTACATTGACCACGATGCGCCCGCCGTATTTGAGAACGCGGATGCACTCGTCGAATACGGCGAAAAGCTTAGCGAAGTAGGATTCCCAATCGTGGGCGTCGTCGTCGGTTTCGTAGCCCAAGCCGAAATTGTAGGGCGGCGATGTGAATATCAGGTCGATGCAGTTGTCCGGCAAGCGCTTGAGCGCGGTTTCGCTGTCGTCGCAAACGATGCGGTCTTCCCACTGCGGCGGCAGCGCGTTGTTCTGCCGCGCGAAATCGTGGTCGTTGGCGTAGTAGTGCTTGCCGCGGCGCAGCGCTTTGAGCTTGCGGTCGGCCACCTTGCGCTCGGCGTTGTAGCCCACATAGAGGCGCTTGTCCCCGTTCACGCCGTAGCTTCGGACGCTCTCCACGGCGTTCAGTATGCGGGACAGCGGCTCGGCGGCGGCGTGTCCACTTGACGCCGTCTCAATCGCTTGGGATAGGCGGCGCAGGTTGACCTGGCGCAGCCATATCTCCAACTCATCGCCGCCGTTTACGGCTACATAAAAGTCGTCGGGGTTGAACTGGGCGTTCAGCGCGCTAACGGCGGCGGCCGCACTTGGGCTTAGTGCTGCGCCGCTCAGCGTTATGCGCCGATACTTGCCGTCGATAGTGGAGTCAATCGCTGCATCGTTCATTGCAAATCCCTGCGTGTTCAGCGCGGTACGGCTTGCATTATACACGCCGCATATGCGCTTTATGCTACAATAATGGTGCTCGAAGTTTGGGCAATAGCGCGCCGCTCTTCGTATTGGGCGGCTTGGGCGGCGGCGCATTGGCGCAAACGGACGGGCAAGCCTTGCCGCGCTAGGGCGGGCGGCGAATATAAGCATAGTTCAGGAGCATCTCAGCAATGACAATGGAAAGCGAAACGCTTGCGCTGTCGCGGCGTTCAGTGTTGGGCAAGAAGGTAAAGCGGCTTCGCAGGCAGGACATAACGCCTGCGCATATGTACGGCAGCGGCATAGAGGCGCAGGCGTTGCAAGGGGACGGCGCTGCGCTGCGGCGTCTGCTGCCGCGCGTGGGTACGAACATACCGGTTTCGGTGCAAGTCGAGGGATCGGACGCAGAGAACATCTGCTTTGTGCGCGAGGTGCAGCGCCATCCGGTTACGGAGGATGTGCTGCACATAGACTTCATCCGCGTGGACGTTACGCAGACGATTAGCGCCGAAGTGCCTATCACGCTGACCGGCGTTGCGCCCGCCACGCAGCAGGGCGGCACGCTGCTGCAGCCGCTGACTACGCTGCTGGTGGAAGCGCTGCCGATGAACATTCCGGCGTCTATCGAGGCGGATGTATCGGGGTTGGACGACTTCGAGAAGTCCATCGTGGTGAGCGATATAGCGGTGGCGGCGAATGTAACGGTGCTGACGGACAGCGACGAGTTCGTTGCGCGCGTCAGCCCGCCGCGCGTTGAAGTGGATGACTTCGCGGCGGCGGACGATGAGGAAGGTGTCGACGAGGCTGCCGGCGGCGAGGAAGCGGCGGAAGAGTAGGGGCGCAAATTTTAACGCAAAGGCGCAGAGGGATGCCTGCCGATAGCGCTGTTCCGTCCGCGGTTCCGCGACGACGGGTTGCGGTTGCGCCGCGCACAAGCGCGTTCACGGCGGGCTTTCGGCGTACATTCGAATCGCTGAGCAATCGCAACTTCCTGCTGCTCTGGGTTAGCATGCTGTTTCTGATGGCGGGAACGCAGATGCAGATGCTGGCGCAGGGCTACCTCGCGTATGAGATTACCGGCAGCGGCACGATACTGGGTTACATTAACTTGGGCATTGCGCTGCCGCTGCTGACCGTGCCGCTGTTCGGCGGGGCGCTCGCGGACAAGATAGACCGCAAGGCGCTGATACAAGGCGCTCAGCTGACGGCGGCGCTGCTTGCGCTTACGCTTGGGCTGCTGGTGGACTGGGATGTTATAAGCTGGCAGCATCTGATGATTTCGTCAATGGTGCAGGGGGCGCTGTTTTCATTTATGATGCCCGCGCGCCAAGCGATAATCCCGCAGCTGGTGGGGCAGAGCGGGCTCACCAATGCGATGGCGCTGAACGCCGCGGGGATGAGCGCGATGACGATGGCGGCGCCGGCGCTGGCGGGGTTCCTGTATGACCGCGCGGGCGCATGGAACCTGTACTACATCATAGCGGCACTGAGCTTCGTCGCGGTACTGCTGATGATGCTAGTCAAGCCCGCAGGCGGCGCCGCGCCCAAGAAACAGACCGCGATGCTGGGCGATATAGTGGACGGCATAACCTATATCGCGCGGCGGCGCATACTCGTTGTGCTGCTGGTCGTCGGACTGCTGACCACCGTGCTTGCGATGCCGTTTCGCTTCATCCTGCCGGTGTTCGTGGTGGACATCTATCGGCAGCAGGCGGACTCGATGGGCTTGCTGCTGGCGATAATGGGGCTTGGCGCAATGCTTGGGGCGCTGTATGTGGCGGCGGTCGGCAGGAAGAACCGCGGGCTGACGCTCATCATATCAAGCATGCTTTCGGGCGTGGGGCTGCTGCTGGTGGCGCTCATCCCGATATACTCGGCGGCGGCGCTGATAATGATAGTGCTGGGCATGGGCGATTCGGGACGGATGTCGCTGAACCAAGCGCTGCTCATTGAGCTTTCGGACAACGAATATCGCGGGCGCGTCATGAGCATATTCATGCTGAACTTCGGGTTTATGCCGCTTGGCACATTCCCCGCCGGGTTGATGATAGACTACCTCGGCGGGCAGGCGGTCATCGGGATGATGGGCGCCGGACTGATAGCGGTAACGGCGATGATATTCGTAACGCAGCGCCAACTGCGCCGTATAGCGTGATAGCCGATTAGGGCGTATCGGCGTGTCTTGGCGCATATCAAGCATCGGCGTCAAGCGGTTGGACTGCGGCAAATCGGCGCTGTGAACCGCGGTTGTGAACCAGAGGGCTAGGGCGTATGGCGACGGACGGCGGGATACTTCTCAACGACATCCATTCCAAGCTCAACGCCACGCGGATGCGGCGGGCTGTCGCGCCCAACACGCTAGAGGGCTTGCGCCAAGCGATTGTCGCGGCGGCCGACGCCGGCGAAACCGTCAGCATAGCGGGCGGGCGGCATGCTATGGGCGGGCAGCAGTTCCTGGGCGGCGGGACGCTGCTGGATATGCGCCGACTAAACCGCATCCTCGATCTGGACGCAGAACGCGGACTGGTGCGCGTAGAGGCCGGGATACTCTGGTCGGATCTTGTGGCGGGATTGCGCGCGATGCAGCGCGGGCGGGCGCAACGCTGGAGCGTGATTCAGAAGCAGACGGGCGCTGATAGGCTCAGCATCGGCGGGGCGCTTGCGGCAAACGGACACGGGCGGGGACTGCGGTACAAGCCTATCGTGCAGGATGTAGAGGCGTTTGAACTGGTGGATGCGCGGGGCGTACTGCGCCATTGCAGCCGCAGTGAGAACGCCGATCTTTTCGGGCTCGCCATCGGCGGATACGGGCTGTTCGGCGCTATCTACTCGGCGACGCTGCGGCTTATGCCGTCGCATCGCCTGCGGCGTGTGGTGGAGCTGACCACGGTTGAGCGGCTTGAGGCGCTGTTCACGGAGCGCATAGCGGCGGGCTTCACCTACGGCGATTTCCAATATATGACGGACGAAACGGCGGACGGCTTTCTGCGCGAGGGCGTGCTGTCCTGCTACATCCCGTTGGCGGCGGACGAGCAAGCGCCGTCGGAGCCGCCGCGCTATATGCTTACCGAGCAAGATTGGCGGGCGCTGCTGCAGCTTTCGCACGCGGACAAGGCGCGCGCCTTTCGCGAATACGCCGCCTTCTACACCGCAAGCGGCGGGCAGGTGTATGACAGCGATACCTTTCAGCTCAGCATGTACATCGACGACTATCACGCCGAGTTAGACGCGCGGCGGCCGGACGGCGCAAGTCGCAGCGAAACGATAACCGAACTGTATGTGCCGCTGAGCGCGCTTGCGGACTTTATGGCGGCGGCGGCGCGCGAACTGCGGCGACGGCACGCGAATGTGATATACGGCACGATACGGCTGATCGAGCGGGACGACGAGACATTCCTGAACTGGGCGCGGCGGCGATACGCCTGCATCGTGTTCAACCTGTGCGTGGAGCATACGGACGCGGGCGTTGCGGCGGCGGCATCGGCGCTGCGCTGCCTGATCGACTTGGCGATGGAACGCGGCGGAAGCTACTTTCTGACATACAACCGCTACGCCACGCCCTCGCAGCTCAGCGCCTGCTATCCGCAGTTCGCGGAGTTCTTGGCGCTCAAAGATCGGCATGACCCGGACGGCGTGTTCTCCAGCGATTGGCATAGGGCGTATCGCGGCTTGGCGCAATAGCGGTTTTTAACGCAAAGACGCAATAGCGCAACAGGGGAAAGGCTAGGCGCAAAGAGGGCTATTCGTCGGCGCGATAGTCGCCGCTTTGGCCGCCGCTCTTGCTTATGAGGCGCACGCCGTCGATTCGCATAGCGCGGTCCACGGCTTTGCACATATCGTAGATGGTGAGCGCGGCGATGCTGGCGGCGGTGAGCGCTTCCATCTCTACGCCGGTTTGGGCGGTGGTCTTGGCTTCGGCGGCGATGCGCACGGCGTTGGCGGCGCTGTCTATCTCAAAGTCCACTGCGATGCGGGTAAGCGGCAGCGGATGGCACAGCGGTATGAGGTTGGCGGTCTGCTTTGCGCCCATAATGCCGGCGATGCGGGCTACGGCAAGCGCATCGCCCTTGTCAAAGGCGTTGGCTTGGATGAGGCGCAGGGTTTGGGGACGCATATGCACGGCGGCGGCGGCAACCGCGATGCGCTCGGTGGCGGGCTTGGCGCCCACATCCACCATGCTCGCCTTGCCGGCGGCGTCTATGTGCGTCAGCGCGGGATCGGCGGATTGCGTCATAGGGTTCACCCGTTTCTAGGCTTGCGCTTCGTATGCTTCGTCGACCGCTAGGTTGTGGGATTGGGACGCCGCCACGGCTAGGGCGTCGGCGCGCTCGTTGCCGGGGTTGCCGGCGTGTCCCTTGACCCAGCGCAGGGTTACGGCGTGCGTGTCCAGCAGCGCTAGGAGCTGCGCCCAGAGGTCGGGATTGAGCGCCTTTTCGCGCGGATTTCTGCGCCAGCCGTTAGCCTGCCATCGGCGCGCCCAGCCCTTGTTCACGGCATCCACGATGTACTTGGAGTCTGTGAACACCGCGACTTCGCACGGCTCTTTAAGCGCGCGCAAGCCCTCTATGACGGCGAGCAGTTCCATGCGGTTGTTGGTGGTTTTGCGAAAGCCGCCGCTGAGTTCGTTGCGATGCGCGCCGAACTGCAGGACTGCGCCAAAGCCGCCGGGGCCGGGATTGCCGGAGCAGGCGCCGTCGGTGTGGATTTGGATTTTTGTGAGTGAGTGAGTGATGGGGTTCACTTTGAGGGAATGCTTCGACTAGGGCGTATTCTGAATGGGATGGGCTTTATAGGATTATACACAAAACGGGCGGTGGCGGTCAGGGGCAGCAGGCGGCGTTTGGGTAGAACATGGGCATTCGGACGCTAGGCGCTTGCGTTCCGTAGTATGTTATTATAGAGTAACGGGACTTAATGCGCTAAGGGTGATATGAAAGGGGGTAGCGCATGCCTGCAACATTGGAGAGGAACATACTGGCGTACAGGCTTATGCGGGATGAGTTGGAAGACAACTATAACGATCAGTGGGTTGTCTTCTATGATGGGGAGCTGGAGGGGACATTCGACGACTTCCAAGACGCGGCGAATAGCGCGGTAACGCGCTTCGGCAGGGGTCCGTATCTGATAAAGCGGGTTGGGCAAGAGGAGCTGCGGCTGGGGTCGTATGTCACTTACGGATTGCGCTGATGGCGATGATTGACTGCGGGTTTGAGAACCGTCCTGATACGCTGGTGGCTCGCGGGCCGACGCTGTTTGCGCGTATCGGTTTCGACGCGGACTTTCGGGATGGAAGCGGTTCTCACCCGAACTTGCCTGAGCATGAGTTTCCTGTATTGGTGGATACGGGCGCAAGCGACAACGCCATAGATATAGAACTCGCTATGGCGCTTGATCTGCCAATCATCGGTCGAGAACGCATAGCCGGAGTTCAGGGCCCCAGCGAGGCGAATACCTATCTCGCTCAGATATACATTCCGTCATTGAACCATACAATCTATGAGCAGATTGCCGGGGTTAGCTTGCTCGCCGGCGGGCAACGGCATTTCGCGTTGCTGGGCAGAACTTTTCTGCAAAACTTCACGATGGTCTATGAGGGACAGACTGGTGCGGTTAGGATTGGCGGTTAGGCGCGCTGTGTCTTCAGGGTGGTGCGTTGCTACACCACAAGCGCGGCGGCTCTCCCCCCATCACCCCGCTTTCACCAGTTCATATGCGGCGCTTGCGCGGAGCATATCGCAGGACAGGGACGCCAAGCGCTTTTGCGTTGCCTTTATGGCGGCGGGCGAGCTGTCTATGCCGATCCATCGACGGTTGAGCGACTGCGCCGCCAAGAGCGTGGTGCCGGAGCCGCAGAAGCAGTCAAGCGCCAAACCGCCTTCGTTGGATGACGCCCCGATGATATGCTTGAGCAGTGCTAGACTTTTCTGCGTGGGATAGGCGGGATGCTGCGGATCTTTGAACTCCCAGATGTCTTGCATCCGCTTGCCGCGCCGCTCGTCCGCGAATATCTTCTTGCGCGGCACGCCGTTGGCAGACCACTCTATCAGCCCTTGCGCGTCCCAAGCGTCCAGCGTCTTGGGATCGGTGCGCCAGTGCCGTCCCTTGGGCGGCGCGATGCCGCGCCAAGCGCCGCCGGTGACGCCGTTGGCGGTTTCGCCGGGCGCATGCAGCGGAATGGTGGCGTACTGACGCCCATCGGCATCGGTTTTGGCGAACAAACGGCGCTTGTCTTCTGCCGAGAATGGCTGCTTGGGGTCATTCCATATATGCCTATCGGACTTGGAATAGAACAGGATGAGGTCTTTGATGTTGCCGTATGCCTTGCGGCGGAAGTTCTTGGGGTTGCACTTGATTCGCGCGATGTCGCTGCGAAAGTTGTGCGCGCCGAAGATTTCGTCCATCAGGATTTTGATATAGTGGCCGATTTTGTAGTCTATGTGTAGATAGATGGAGCCGTGTTCGGCGAGCAGTTCGCGCAGGAATATGAGGCGGGCGCGCAGGAACTCCAAGTATTCGGCGCCCACAAGCGTATCGGTGTAGGCTACGGCATCGGCGGCGCTGCTGCTGACAGCGTTGGCGCGGTCGTCGCCGATGCGAAAACGCCCGTTGGTGGCGAATGGCGGGTCTATGTATATCAGATCCACCGCGCCGCGATAGTCGTCGAGTAGCGCTTGCATCGCAGCCAGGTTATCGCCCTGTATGAGCATGCTGTCTGCGCTCGCGCCGCACACTGATTTGAGCGCCGCCTTGGGCGCATTCGCCAGAATATCGGCGGCGTCCCGCTTGTTGGGATAGTGCAGTTGGATGGCGGTCATGTCATATATGATACAGGAACTCGCGCAGGACTAGCGCGCTCATCATGTTCTGGTTCTTCAGATTTGTGGTGATTTCCTTGTACATCTTGCTTCTGCCTTTGATGTACAAAACGCCGTCAAGAATGGCGACGGGAATTGCGTTGAGCCCCTGCAGCTTCAACGGCGCTACGCCGTCGTTGAACTGCGCGTTCTGATGTCCGCCAAAGTCGGTAAGAAACTTCGCTTCGCCTATGACATATCTGCCGTTGAAGCGCGCTATCAGATCCAGCCCTTTGTCCAAACTATACCCGAGATGTTCTGCGGCAAACGCTTTTGCCTGCGTATCGCCGGCGTTTAACACGGCGTTCCGCTCAGTGGCGGCAAACTCATCGATGCCGACGGGTTTTATTCCCAACGCCCCTTTCTGCAGCCATCTGCGAAAATGCGGGCCGATTTGGCGGTTCGTCTCTTTGGGTTGTGAGGCGCGCTCATAGATGCCGTTCAACCCCATTTCGTAGAGCCGTCCGCAAAGCCGATTGACGGTTTCGGGGTTGCGCTCTAACGCGGTTTTGTCCCTTTTCAGATACGCCACATACGAATCTTTTATCGGGAAAAGGTCAAGTTTCAACAGGCTTTCAAGCAAGTCTGCGTTGTTTCGCTTTTCAAACGCGCGCTCAACGCCTTCCCATATTTGGGCGTCAATATCTCTGACGCCTTCCGGGATAGTGGGATACACCCGAAAGAGTTCATCCAAGTAATTGCGCCCGTTGGCGTAGTCTATGCTTAGGCTAGTCCAGTAGTTCATGGGGGAGCAACCTTGCTGCTTATTATCTATATCGACGAGTGAATCGCAAGCGCATTTGTGGATATTATCCTACTCACAGAAAAAGCCGCAGCGTCCGATACTGCACAGGAATGCCGTAGTTCGCTATGCGCCGTCAACATGTGCGCCGGCTAATATGAGCGATTGAACCGCTCTAGCGCTTCCGCTAGCCATTGCTCGCTGCAAGGGCGTCATGCCGCCGTTATCTTTTGCATTAAGATTTGCGCCGGCGGCTATGAGGGCGTCAACTACTTCAACACGATCGCTCCATGCCGCAGTGTAGAGGGGCGACCTGCCGTAGTCATCTGCTGCGTTAATATCTGCGCCGGCGGCTATGAGTGATTTAACTACTTCAATACGATCGCTCCATGCCGCAGTGTAAATAGGTGCCCTGCCTTTGTTGTTCTTTATATCAACATCTGAGTTAGCGGCTATGAGCGCGTCAACTACTTGGACATGTCCTTCCCACGCCGCGGTGTAGAGAGGCGTCTGTCCATAATTATCTTTCGCATTGACATCCGCCCCCGCAGATATGAACGCATGAACCTCTTCAATGTGTCCCTGGTAGGCTGCCCGATGGAGCGGCGTGTTGCCATACTCATCCCTTGTATTAACATCATGGGTTGCGCCGTATCCCGTCGATTCGGGTTCAGGCTGCGGCGGCGCTTCCTGGGATCTGCGATTGGCGCGCCGGCGGTCGTACTCGGCGCGCTTATCAGGATCGCTCAAGACCTCATACGCGAGGTTGATGCGCTTCATCCGCTCGTTTGCGTCGGGGGATTTGTTCACATCGGGGTGATACATACGCGCCAACCTCCGGTAGGCGGCCTCTATGACTTCCGGCTCCGCCAAATGGTGAACCTGCAGTTCGGCGTATAGGTCTGTATGGTCTTGCAACTTATCGCTCCGCTTGCGGCGCGCTTTGGAGCGTTACGCTCTTGCCAAGGTGGTTATCAGATTATACACGAACCACCGTCGCCGGTATGATTAGCATTGCGCGGGTTTCAGCAGTTCGGCTACTACCGCTTGCCCCTGCACTATCCCCCGATATGATACATTTCCACTTTCTTGCGGCGGGCGCGGAGTTCGTCGGTGAGCGATGCGCGCTGTTCGGAGTAGCGGTCTGCGCGGATGCTCCATACGCCGCAAATGATGTCTGCGAGCTGGGCGTCGGTTGCGCCTGCGCGCATGGGGGTTCGGAGGTCTGTGCCGTTTGCGCCGAATAGGCAGGTGAAGAGCGCGCCTTCGGGCGATAGGCGCAGGCGCGTGCAGTCGCCGCAGAAGGGCTGCGTTACCGATGCGATGACGCCGATTTCGCCGCTGCCGTCGGCGTATCGGTAGCGGCTGGCGACTTCGCCGCGGTAGTTGGCGCCGGCGGGCTGCAGCGGCATATGAGCGTCTATGCGCGCTACGATTTCGTCGGCGGGGACTACTTCATCCAAGCGCCAGCCGTTGAGGTTGCCCACGTCCATATACTCGATGAAGCGGACGATATGGCCGCGATCGCGGAAGTAGCGCGCCAGGTCGACGATAGTGTGGTCGTTGACGCCCTTTTGGACGACGGCGTTGACTTTGATGGGGCTGAAGCCGGCGTTTTCGGCGGCGGAGATGCCGTCAAGGACGCGCTGCACGCCGAAGCCGCGCCCGTTCATTTGGCGGAATATGGCGTCGTCAAGCGTGTCAAGGCTAACGGTGAGGCGGTGCAGTCCGGCGCTGCGCAGCGCGGCGGCTTTCTGCGGCAGCAGGTATGCGTTGGTGGTCATCGTGAGGTCGTCGACGCCGGGGATGGGCGCTAGGAGCGCGACGAGCTTCTCTATTTCGCTGCGGACGAGCGGTTCGCCGCCGGTGATGCGCGCCTTGACCACGCCGAGCGCCGCGAATATGCGCGTGAGGCGGGCTATCTCTTCGAATGTGAGCAGATCGGATTTCGGCAGGAACTGGTAGCGCTCGCCGAAGATTTCGGCGGGCATGCAGTAGGTGCAGCGAAAGTTGCAGCGGTCGGTAACGGATATGCGCAGGTCGCGCAGCGGGCGGCGGAACTTGTCCTCGACTGCGATGGGGTTTGTGGCTGCGTTTGCGGCGTTTGTGGCTGTGGTTGCGTCTGTGGTGGTCATGGTATGCCTTTAATGGGGCTTGTGGGCAAATGTGAGTAGGCGCCTAGCCTGGCTTGTCGACAAGGCAAGGGACGGCCGGATTGCGCAATCGAACAGCTGCTGCTTACTGCTTGCTTCCGAACGTGTAGAGCGCTCGCCCACAGCGTCCATAGCGCCGATGCGGGTATGCACTGTTTCCGAACGTGTGGGGATGGCTCGCCTAGTCGGGCTTGTCCCCGAAAGTAGGCGGCGGCTCGTCGAAGTCCTCGCCCCGCTCCAGCGCCTCTTTCATGCGCCGAAAATATGCGGCGTTCCTGGCGTTTGCGTCGGCGTATGCTTCGGCTATGCCCTGAGTGCGCCCCTCGGTGCGGCCTCGCTTGATGCCTTGCTCCAAGCCCTCAGTGAGCCCCTCAGTGCGCCCTTGCTTCAGCCCCTCGGCAAGCCCTTCGGCGTGTCCCTCTTCGCGGTTCTTCTGTACGATGTATGTTGCGATTACCACTATGTACGCGCTCCCTTCTATCACGCCGCCTAGCGCAGTGGATAATACCGAAACCGCTTGTCCCTTGACTATAATGGCGATTGTCGTCGCCAATGCGGTGTCGTCTTGCACTTCCCCTATTTCGTACCACGACACCAGCGCCATCCCTATCACGAATGACAGCGCGAACACCATGATGGAGCTTATTCTCACCCAGTTCGGTATTGTTGCTTTCACCTTAACCTCTGCGTTTCATTAGTTTCATTATTGGCAGGCGCTGATATGTTGTCAATCCCTGCCAAGCCCGTCAGCGCTGCGCTACCGCTTGAGGCGGAACTGCGCTTCATATCATTCCGTATAAAGACGGGTTACGGCGGGCGTTACGACGCGATGCCGCGGCGTATGAGCGCCTGCGCCGCCTTTTGCGCTGCGATTGCGCGGTGGCTGATGCGGTTCTTGGCGGCATCGGATAGCTCCGCCATCGTCTTGCCGCATTCGGGCAGCAGAAACACAGGATCGTAGCCGAAGCCGTTGTCACCGCGCGGCTGCGCTGTGATGACGCCCTCGCATGCGCCGTCGTGCAGTTCCACGCTGCTGTCCGATAGCGCTATGGCTATGACGCAGCGAAAGCGCGCCGTCCACGGCGGTTGATGCGCCGCAAGGTTGGCGAGCAGTTTCGCGATGCGGTCGGCATCCGTTGCGCCGCTGCCGGCGTAGCGCGCCGACCGGACGCCAGGCGCGCCGTTCAGCGCATCCACCTCAAGCCCGGAGTCGTCCGCAAGCGTTGGCAGCCTGGATAGCCGCGCGTATGCGGTCGCCTTGAGCGCGGCATTCTCTTCCAATGTAGCGCCCGTCTCTTCAACATCGGCGCGGATGCCGACGTCGGCAAGCGATACCAGCGCATACGGAACGGCGCCGAGCAAGCTGCGAAGTTCGGCCAGTTTGCCGGCGTTGTGGGTGGCTATCAGCAGCGCGTTGGGCGGCGTGTCAATCGCATCAGCGCAAGCATGTGTGTGAGCGTTGGCATTGGCGTTCATATTCACATCCCTTTTCCTTTATTAGGTAGGCATACAGGTTGAAGGACGGCGCGGGCTTTTCAACCCTGTAGCGAGTTTATGGTTGACTTCGCGCTTGACGCGGGCGGCGAGTTGCGCATCGTGGTCTGCCAGGAATTGGCGAATGGCAAAATGGGCGCTGCACGATAAGTTCGTACAACGCCCACTGACATCGCCTCTGCGCTATATCATCACGGGGCGGCGGCGCTGACCGGAGCGGCGCTCCGCCGAAAGGTTTGCGCCCATCCGTATATGAGCGCGCAGAACGGGCTAGTTGGTCGTAACAGCGCTCTGCCCGGTTATAGTTGCGTTCAGCTCATCCGTAGCCGTGACGAAATCCTCAAGCTGAAGCTCAAGCTGCCCCAAGGAAATGGGCAGGCTGCCCGTGGCGCTCTGCAGCGCCGCAAAGTGCGCCGACAGATTGGTCTTTGCTATGTAGGTGTCCACATCCTCCATATCCCGCATGACATCGTATGCCAACGCCGCTATATCGTCCGCCTTCGCTACCCACGAGTCGAATATCTCTTGCTCGCGCAGGTCGGATTGCCGCATCCGTTTGAGGAGATCAGGATCGTTGATATTGTCGGTGAGCGCCGACTGCTGCGCGAAATAGTCCGTCGATGTGGACTTCGCAAGCTCAATCCGCGTGTTTAGAACTTTGTAGTCCTTGTGGGCTTGCACATACAGCGGCTCCCACGCCTCTCTGAGGTCGCGCGCGGCTTGCACCAACTTATCGTTCTCCACGCCGCCCTGCTCGCTGTACTGCTTCATCAGCTCATAGGCTTTCTGCACATCGGAAGTAGTCTCGCTGATGTAAGCGTCGCTGGGCCATATATCCGGTTCGGCTTCAGGCGGAGTTTCGGCTTCGCCGCCCGTCTGAGAGGACGCCGAAGCGCCGTTGTCCGCCGCCTTGTCGAGCGTTGAGCCTGCGCCGCCGGCGGATGCGCCGCCGCTTGCCGCAAGGCTGGCATTGGCGGTCGACGCATGCGCCTTGCCGCCCGTGGGGTTCATTTCCCTGAACAGTTCCATCACGGCGCCCGCTTGGCCGGCCGCCGCGTTGGCGGCTTCCACCGTGAGTTTGCCGGGATTGTTTTCGTCAACCGCATCATTGCCCTTCGGCACAATGTTGTACAGGACCAACATCGCCGCGACCGCAAGAACAACTACCGCCGCTACACGCATAGAATCACTCCCTTTCGCTCTATGAACCCACAAGAAGCCAAGCCTTTTGCCGTATGCTTAGGCTGCGCGCAATTATCACATATCGGATTGCGCCTGTCTATTCCCGAAGCCGATTTTCTTCGTAGCACGCATCGCTCACAACGCCGTCCGAGCAGATAGTCCCCAAGAATTCCGCGCTGCGCGGCCGCACCAGGTTCTTGAACGACGCCCCTAGAAGGTTTGCCTTATGAAAAATCACCTCGTCTATATCGGTGTTCGCAAACACCGCATCCCGCAAATCCGTCCCCAACATAGACGACTCGGCCGCCTTGGCGTTCCGGAAGGTAACCCGTCGCATAGACGCATAGTCGAACTTTGCGCCGTACAAGTTAGCGCCCGAAAAGTTGGCGTCGTCAAGATAGGCGTTCCTGAGGTCGGCATATGTAAGATCGGCCTTCAAAAAGACCATCCCCTGCATCCGAATGCCGTGCGGGAATATCGTCCGCCGCAAAGTAGCGCCCTCGAACGACTCGATGTTGGTCAGCGCCGTGTTGGTGAGATCGACCTTGCTGAGGTTTATCCCTATCACGATGGCGTTGTGCAAAGTGGCGTTATTGAGCGATGTGTCCGACAGATCGGCATCCGTCAGATTGGCGCTTGAAAAGTTGACGCCGGAGAGATCCAGCCCCGAAAGGTCTCTCTTAGCAAGATCGCATCCCGAAAGGTCTGCGTTGCGCTCAGGGTATCGGCAGACGTCCGCATCCGGGGTTGGGCTCGGCGTTGCCGTGGGCGGCAGGCGCACGCTCGGCGTCGCCGTCGGATTGGGCCCGGGCGTGGGCGTGTTGCACGGCTCCGTGGGGTTGCCCGCATTTATCAGCACAATCTGCGTGTATGTGCATACGGGAAAGCGCGACCTATCGATCGTAGCCGTGGCGGTGGGAATCGGCGTTGCCGTAGGGATTGGCGTGGGCGTAGCGGTTGGCAGCGGCGTGGGCGTTACGAGAACCACGACCGTTACAACCGCGGGAATTGGGGACGGAGACGGCGTCGCAACCGCCCGTCGCGCAGGCGCAGCGGTGGGGATGGGAGTGGGTGCGCTCGCCGCCGCGGCTCGACTTGCCGCTGCAGGCGGCGCCGTCGGGGCCGGCTGAACGGGCGGCGCGGCAGCGGGCGCAACCGGCGTCGCCAGATTGCGCGGCGACATCGGCGGGGGCAGAAACGCCGCTTCCGCAGTGCGCGTCTTCACTACCGCGGGCGGCTCTAATTCGAAGTCACCATCGCTTGCGTCATTCGCGCCGACGCAACCCTGCGCCAATGCCGCCGCCAAGCATAAGACTAGCGCCGCTATGTACAGATATTTATGCTTCAAAATGACGGCCTGCGCTATATCAACCCTATCTAAACAAACAAGCGCCATCGCCCACAACGCCCGTCTGCCGATGCAACATAATATACAACTCCGCGCGCCCAACTTGCAAAGCCAACTCGAACAGCACCTATCCGTTGCGAATGCCTACGCCGAACCGCGCGCACGGCCGCAGTAGTACGCCTAGGCAGCGCGGCGATGTCCGCGGCGATACGCGCTGCGGCAGCGGATGCGGCAGCGCGCATACGATCAGCCTGTCGATGCAGGCGCGTATTCGCCGCGGCGGGCGGCCGATGTGAGCTTGGCGCGGCGGTAGTATTCGCGCTGAGCGAGTTCGGCGTTGGCGGCCCGGCCCGCCCATGCCCGCAGCGGCGCCGCCTGCAATCCGCGTCCGTATGAGAAGCTCAGTTCCCAAGGCGCATTCATATCGGCGGCGGCGCGGTTGATGGCGTGCAGGTTCAGCGTAGCCTCATCGTCCGTCTGTCCGCCGGACAAGAACACGATGCCCGGCACCGCGGCGGGAACGGCGCTCATAAGGCAGTCCAGCGTGCGGCGCGCCACCTCATCGGCGGGCGCGCGATTGGCGGCGTCCTTGCCGGATATGACCATATTCGGCTTGAGCAGCGTCCCGCGCAGATCGACGCGCTGACGGGCGAGCTCAGCGTAGGTTCGGCGAAGCGCGTTCAGCGTAACGTCGCCGCAGCGCTCAATGCTGTGCGCGCCGTCCATAAGCGTCTCCGGCTCCACGATAGGCACAAGCCCCGCCTCTTGGCTTAGCGCGGCGAAGCGCCCAAGCAGGTGCGCGTTGGCGTCAATGCAGTACTGGCTTGGGATGCCCTCGCCGATGGTGATGACAGCGCGCCACTTGGAAAAGCGCGCCCCCAATTCGCGGTATTCGGCAAGCCTTTCGCGCAACCCGTCTATGCCGTCCGTAATCAGCTCGCCCTCGAAGTTGGCAAGTGGATTTGTGCTTTTGTCCACCTTAATGCCGGGGATGATGCCCTGCCGCGTCAGTAAATCTATGAGCGGCTCCCCGTCTGCGCCGCGCTGCCGCAGCGTCTCGTCGAACAAGATGACGCCGCCGATGAATTCGCTGACGCCCGCCGTGCGAAAGAGCGTCTCGCGGTAGTCGCGGCGGGACTGCTCGGTGGACTCCACATTGATGGAATCGAAGCGCCGCTTGATGGTGCCGGCGCTCTCGTCGGCGGCGAGAATGCCCTTGCCGGGCGCGACCAGCGCCTGCGCCGTGCGGATGAGTTCGCTTATGTTCATTGCCAAACTCCTGCGAATAACGGAATGGTAAAGGCGGCGATAAGGGCTTGCAATCGGCGCTGCGCCGGCAGCCGAACGGGTTGCGATGTTCATATGATATTCAAGATATTCAATTGGGCATTTTACATTCATTGGGCATTGTTACGCAAAAGAAAGACAGGCGCGGCACGGCGCTCGCCCGCTTGCCGCCTCATATGCGTCCGCTTGGCTTGACGGAATTTCCAACAACGCTTATTGTTAAACCGATTTTCATTGAACCTGACAGAGGTGCATAGTGGCGCGCGTAACCAAAGTGCAGCTTGCAAACGGCGAGGAATGCGACGCGATCGAACTGGATTTTGAAATCCAGAACGAGCAGTGGGACGAATATAAACTCTTGGACGGCGGACGAGTTCGCCTCAAGACATCCGTCCTGCGAATGTTCAGAGTGCTGGACGCCAACGGCAACCCCGCCTACACGCCCGAAGGCGATCCCTTCATTTTGGTGCGCCACAACACTCAGGTCGTAACAACCGAGTAGTATCGCCTTGATGTGAAGCGCTATGACAATCATCCAACAGATTGACGGCGCGCGAGAAAATACCGCTTGACAAATCAAAACATAAGTGCTAGTTTAATCGCATAGCCGCTCCGCGAAAGAGCCGCCACACACAACAGCGGGCGAAGACGCCCCCGATTGCGATCCGAAGACGGATCCCGATCGGGGGCGTTTTGCGTTTCAGGAAAACCCGCCCACAGTAGCAACATAATAAGGGGGACACGATGGAGCCACAAATACGCTCTATGAGTATGGACATTGTGCAGTGCAGCGCGGCGGGCGCGAATCGGCGCAGCGTTACCATTGCCGCGAACAACCGCGCGCGCGCCACGCCTGAGCTTGACCTCCGCGGCTTGCGCTTCGACAACTACCGCCGCAATCCCGTCGTGATGTGGGCGCACGACGCCGTCGGACGCTCCCCATCCGGCGGCCTGCCCATCGGTCGCACGCTGAGCATCGGCCGCGCAACGGACGGCGGCATCGTGGCGGAGTTCGAGTTTCTGGACGACGACCCTTTCGCGCAACGCATCCGCAACGCATGGGACAAAGGCTTTCTGCAGGCGGCGTCCATAAGCTGGCTGCCGCTTGAGAGCCGCCCGGCGGCAAACGGCGGACTGCGCGACATCCGATCCGAACTGCTGGAGTGGTCTATCGTACCCGTGCCCGCCGACCCGGACGCCCTGCGCGAATCCCACCGCCGCATGCTGAACTCGCTGCTGAGCGACCACGCCCGCGCAACCGATACGCCGCCGCTGTCCCCCGACGGAAGCGCGCTTGCGATTTCACCCAGCGCCTACGAAGGCATGACCGCCGCGCTAACGGCGCTGAACAAGGCGGTAGAAGGCATATGCGATCCATCCCGCGCTGCCGCCGACGCTGCGCCCCAGGCCAACGTATCGCCGCCCGCCCACGCCGATGCGCTCGCGGTAATACGCGCGCTTGCCGCGGACACCAAACGGCTTGCGGCCGGCGGGTAAATGCGCCCAATCACCCGCCGGCCGCCAACCGCCCGCCGAAAACCTATCTCAACGCCCAATACCCCTTAATGCCAAATACCCAATACATCCTAATACATAAGGAGAAAGAACAATGACCACAACCGATATGGAAGCGATCCGCAAGGATCTGGTGGACATCAACGCCTTTGTGCGCGAGCGCTTTGAGCCGGTGAGCCGCGAAGTCGGACTGCTGCGCGAAGAGACCGACCGCATCAAGCAGGACTTGAACGGCGTAGCGCAGCGCGAGCGCAACCTGCGCCGCAGCGCCCTGACCGCCTATGCCGAAGAGACCGCGCTGCCCGGCGTCCCGTCCGGCGCATACGCCGGCATGGACATCCTAGACCTCGCGCTCATACGCGGCTTCGCCCACTCCCAGCGCCGCGAAAGCTTCGGCCCCGCATGGATAGAGCGCGCAGAGCAGGCGCGACGGCTGCTCGCGGCAAGCATCTCGCACGCCGACGTCCAGGCGTCCCACGCCGCGGCCGAACGTCGCTTGGCGAACTGGTTCCGCGTTGGCAGCGCCGACACCGGGCAGTTCCAAGCCTTCAGCCGCGCGCTGCTAGGCTCTATGACCCGCGCCGCTATGGACAGCGTAACCGCCGGCTCCGGCGACGAACTCGTCGCCACGCTTGAGGCGCGCGAACTCTGGCACGACGTCAACCTGCAAACGCTGGTTGCGCCTATCATCCCCACCTTCCCCATGCCCTCAAACCCGTTCGACGTGCCGCGCCAACTCGGCGATGTGAGCTTCTACCCCGGCGCCGAAAACACCGCCGCATCCGACACCGCGCTGACTACCGGCAAGACCACGCTGACGGCATACGAACTCGTTGGGCAGGTGCCGTACAGCTTCACGCTTGAGGAAGACGGCGTTATCGCTATGCTGCCCGAAATACGCGCCGGGCTTATCCGCAATGTGGCGGAAGTGCTGGACGACATCATCCTGAACGCCGACGCCACCGCCACCAACAACATCAACGCCGACGGCGCAACCATAGCGGCTTCTACGGCGGGAAAGGCGCAATGGCTGCTGGGCTACGACGGCATCCTGCATCTGCCGCTTGTGGACAACACGGCGCAGGCGAACAATCACAACGCCGCCGTGTCCGACGATATGTTCAACGAACTGCGCGCGCTGCTGGGCAAGTACGGCGCGCGCCCCTCGCAACTGGCGTGGATTATGGATGTCAACACCTTCATCCGCGCGCAGTCCATAGAGCAGTTTCGCACGATGGACAAGCTCGGCCCGAACGCCACCCTGCTGACCGGCATGCTGGGCGCGATTGAAGGCATCCCCGTCATCGTCTCCGAACAGATGCGCCTTGCGGACGCCGACGGCAAGGTTACCGACGGCGGCGCCACCAACACCAAGGGACGCGCGCTGCTGGTCAACCGAACTCAGTGGGCGCAGGGCTTCCGCCGCGAGCTCATGCTCGACGTCCACCGCGACACGCAAAAGCGCCAAACAGTCATCACCGTCAGCTTCCGCCACGCCCTTGCGGAACGCAGCGGCGCCCGCGCAGCCGCAACCCACACCGGACTTCAGTACAACATCACCCTGACCTAAACCTCCGCAACACACACGCGGCGGCGTTCAGCGAACCGCGCGCCGCCGCGCAACCATACTACGCTAATAGAATGGGAAGCGGCAGTAGTAATAAGGAAAGCGCAGGCTATCCGTTTCGCAGCGCCTACGCTTTCCTTATGCCGAATATGCCGAACAGCGATAGCGCCAATAGCCCCGATAGCGCCGCCTTAAACTGCTACATATAGCGCTTTGACGACCGCCTAAGTTCCCCTTATCCCGATATTCCCGCATCACCGCCATCGCCGCGCATGCCGAAAGCGCGCTTGCTCAACCAACCGCAGCCACGCAAGCGCTTATAAAGGACAAGCCAATGACCAACGCATATGTATCGCTTGACATACTCAAAGACGCATCGGCGCTCAACATCGCGGGAACGGACTACGACGACCGCCTATTGGCGCTGGCGGAAGCGGCGAGCCGCGTAATCGACCGCCGCTGCAACCGCCACTTCTTCGCCCGCCGCGCCGCATTGCATTTCTACGGCAACGGCGCAAATCGACTGCTTGTGCCGGATCTGATTAGCGTCGACGCCCAAGGCATACGCACAGAATCGTTCGACGGCGCATTCTCAGCTGCATGGGACAGCGCCGACTACCGCCTGCTGCCGCTCAACGCCGACCCCGCATCTGCAGGCAACCCCGCGTCGCAGCCCTACACGCAGATAGAAGCGCTGAACGGCAGGCGCTTCCCCGCAAGTAGCGCGCGTACTCAGGTATCCGGCGTATGGGGATGGCAGCAGCATTTGCGGCGCGCGGCTGAGCAAGTCAGCGCCGAAACTGCCGCCGCCGCCGATACCATTGCGCTACACGGCACGGCATCCGGCTTAGCAAAGATTTCGGCCGGCAATACCCTGCTGATCGACGATGAGCAAGTGTATGTGCGCAAGCGCGCCGATGACGCCCTAACCGTTGCGCGCGCCATAAACGGATCTACGGCGGCGGCCCACTCCGCCAACAGCGCCGTCGACATATATGAGTACCCGCCCCCAATCGTAGAGGCGGCCCGCCTGCTTGCGGCGCGCCTATGGCAGGGCGCGCTCGCCGACCCCGCCTGCGCCCAACTGGACGCCGACATAGAGATGCTAATCGGCCCCTACCGCAAGCCCGCCCTAGGCATCGCCTAACCGCGCTTTGCCCACTAGCGAACCGCCCACTCGCGCGCGGCGGCACACGCGCCGTCTTGTCCTGGGTTACCTTGTGCGCCGGAACCGCCCACTCGCGCGCGGCGGCACATCACCGCATCGTGAAAGCGCATCAAGAGCGTCATGAAAGGAAAACAGCGATATGGCAAACGAATTCGGTGGAGCCAAAGATGGCTTGATGTCGATGCTGCGCCGCATAGACGGACTGCGCGTGCTAGACTACACGGCGCAAGCGGTGAATCAGTTCCCCGCTGCGATAGTGCGCCTGGAGTCCCGCGAAGCGCTGGAAACCCTCAGCGGCGGCGCGGTGCGCGGCTGCATCACCGTAGAAGTACTGGTGGAAGGCGCCCACGCCGCCCAAACATCGGAGGCGCTGGATGCGTTCTTGGAACCGACCGGCGCGCGCAGCATAGAAGCGGCGGTTCACGCCGACCCCACCTGGGGCGGCAAAGTGGACGACGGCCGGCTTATGAGCGTGGACAACATCGGCGAGCGCAAACGCAACGGCGCCCACTGCATCGGCGCCGACTTCCGCTTCCGCTTCATAAAAAGCGTGCGCGAGTGATCGGTCTGCTATAATAAGCGCAAGGCTTGCAATCGGCGCAGCGCGCGCCTCAGCGAGTTTAAGATTGAAGGCAGGCAAGAGATGAATGCTGCTATAAGCGGCGAACTATCCGATGTTCTGACGACGTATCTTTCGGAACGGAAATCGCTGTCCGATTTCTGCGAATGGATTGCGGGCGTGGACTGGAACGACCCGAGCTTCGATTCTGACAGCCAATCGGTTGTTGGCCTATTTGAGTTGCTCGCCGCCGACGTGCTGGAAGGCTTCCGCCCCGAAACCGAGTTCGCGCAAGAAGCGTCCGATTTCGTCGCCGCCAAAACCGGTTCAAGATACGCAGTTCGCAGCCCGCAACTAGATGCGGCGGCGTTCACATCGTCAGCATCCTGACTGCCACGGCGCTGCGCAATCCCGCCTCCACAGACGGGCGTTTCATTGCCATCAGATTTTTGCAAGCCTGTACGCTGCTTCGTCATCGCATATACCTTTCACTCGCCACCATAGTTTAGTTTATTGGGATGGTATGGATGGGGTGGAGGGGATCATCGAGCGTAATTGAACCGAAGCCGGATTGGAAATGTTCAATGCGGGAAACATCGCTTCATTCCCGTCAGCGCTCCCAAATAAGTTGCGCAATTCCCCCATCGTCTTGTATCTTAAAATCCAACCTAGGCGGTGAAACCCTACTGCCTGAAAGGGGGCAGCGCGCCATTACTGCGAAACATCCACGCCTGACAACCCAGCAGACCCAAAGCGCCACCCCCATAACCGTCGAAAACGACACCATTCGCATCAACGAAAAAGCGATGCTCTACGACACCGTCTATCCCGTCAAACTCTCGGATGCCACATATCACATCATATTCACATCCGACGGCGCGCTCGAGATATATGAGGTAGCGCAGTAGATGGATGCCAAATTTCCGGTCAACCTCGGCGCAAACGCGTCGGTCAGACACGAAACCAAGCGGTTGGTATTCCGCCAAGAGCGCGATACATTTGAGGTCTGTCAGCCTGTAAAGCATGAAAAGTCCGAATGGATGGGCTTGCGAAAGAATCTCATTCTCGCGCACCGCACAAGCTCCGACAGGTGGGACATTCGCATAGTCTAGCCCCTCACAGCCCGTATTTGGGAAAGACTGATCTAAGCATAGAGCCGGCGCCAAGGCTATTGCGCTATCGCCCCGTATTTACGGAGAAACCCGCCTTGCCCGAAGCATACGCCCCCAACTGGACCGCCGCCCTCATCGTCGCAGCCATAGGCGCCGCCGCCGTCATCGCCATGTTCGCGGCGTCGTTCCTGCTCGCGCCCAAGCGCCCCTCCGCCGCCAAAGACATCCCCTACGAATGCGGCATCGAACCAGCCCCCTTTCGCTGGTCTCAAATCCAAATCCGCTACTATGTATTCG
Source organism: Dehalococcoidia bacterium (assembly GCA_965203895.1). Lineage (GTDB taxonomy): Bacteria > Chloroflexota > Dehalococcoidia > Lucifugimonadales > JADFKI01 > Bin90. Next base: position 2,944,569 of record CBDBDI010000003.1, read on the forward strand.
CCATCCTATTCCTGATATTCGACGTGGAAGCCGTCTTCCTATTCCCGTGGGCGATAGTCTTCCTGACCGCCGTCCCCGCCGTGTTCTACGAAATGCTCATCTTCATCGCCATCCTGTTCTTCGGCGTCATCTACGGCTGGCGCAAGGGGGCGCTGCATTGGAGATAAAGCCGCTCGGCGTAGGCTACCAACCCGGCAGAGGCAACTCCCCGGCCGACAGCGTGCTGCACCGCGCGCTGCCCAACGCCCTCGTCGCCAAGTCCGATGAGCTTTTCGCCCTAGCGCGCAAATCCTCCATGTGGACGCTATCGTTTGGGCTCGCCTGCTGCGCCATTGAGATGATAAGCGCCCACATGTCCCACCACGACGTCGACCGCTTCGGCATCGTTACCTGGCCCTCGCCCCGCCAAGCCGATGTGATGATTGTCGCCGGCACCGTAGTCAAAAAGATGGCCGACCCAATCAAGCTTCTCTATGAGCAAATGCCCGACCCCAAGTGGGTTATCGCGATGGGAAGCTGCGCCACCAACGGCGGACCTTACTACCGCTCCTACTCCGTCGTAATGGGCGTTGACCACCTCATCCCCGTGGACGTCTACGTCCCCGGCTGCCCGCCCCGCCCCGAAGCGCTGATGTACGGCCTAATGCAGCTCCAAGAAAAGATCCGCCAAGACGCCGGCAACCGCAGCCCCGGCGCCAGCCACATCATAGCCGTCAGCGCCCCACTATCCCCGCCGTGCGATAACGATGCAACGCCGGCCGCCGATACGCACGCCGCCACAAGCGCATCTGATACGCCGCCGACCAACAATGCGCCCGCCGACGACGCGCGATAACCCCCGCTGCAACCGCGCGCCTTGTTGCCTAATTGCGCGGTTATAAACGTCACACGCGGGGGCTAACGTGAGTAGGCTATATTACTTAGAATCGACGGTGACAGATAGCGTGCCTAACACTTCTGTGTAGCTGTACTGTATCTTGACATTCTCATACTGTGCATGGATGGAGGTGCTGGGATCAGCAAGCAGCTTGCCCACGTTATCTGTAAGCCAAGTTGATCCTTCCGCCCATCCTGGAACGGCAACTGATATGAATCCAATCATATAGAGAGCGGATACCGAGTTCTGAGGATCCCAAATTATGATTGTAGCTTGGGTAAGATCGTCAGATGGACCAATCAGCTCCACCATCGTATTATCGTCTGGCGACGTGAGTATCAACCGCTCTCTACCATCACGCAGAGGCGAGTCTTCTGCGGTAAAGCTCCACACGTCCATGCTTACGAACGGTGAGAAATCAGATCTCGATACACCTATCCCCCTGCTCACTACAACGGGAGTCGGTACCGATGTAGGAATAACTATTGCTGTAGGGCTGGGTACAGCAGTAGGAGCGCTGGGAACACTCTCTTGGTTGCCACCCCCACAGGCTACCAAGAGCGGTATCAGCAATGCCAAACCATAGCGCAGGTTTGATGAGAGGGTTGAGAGGGTATTGGGGATGGCGATAAACTTGAACATAAGGATGCCCCTTCGTGTACAGGTTGCGAATCGCCAAACACGCTACCTATCCTTGTCAGGACACTCAGGGGCAGGATGCCACCTGCTTTTCCTGACAAGTCAAGGAATGCGCGATAAGATAACGTGTTTGGCATAATCAATTTACACAATGGGACTGGCGTGGTCAAGTCAATAATTCTGCCATCAACGGAGCGCGGATATATTCCGAATTGAGCATTGTGTGAAACTAGAATTGAAGAGGATGGATACGCCATGACAACCCCGCCCAACCGCCCACAACGCCCCCAAAGCCCGCGCCGCGAGCCGCAGATACCCACCGCCCCCGTTGCGCTCGACGCGCGCGGCGAAGCCCTGTCCGCGTTGCTGACCCAAGCATACGCCGACTTCGACGCCCAAATCGCCGCCGCCGTTGACGAACCCACCCTCGCCGTCAAGCCCCAAGATGTGCCGCTAGTATGCCGCATCGCCCGCCAAACACCCGCTATCGACTGCGGCTACCTGCGCTGCCTCTCCGTGGTGGACTACGGCGAGCGCCTTGAGGTCAACTATCACCTATTCTCCCTAGACAAGCGCCACAAGTTCGTTGTGAAAACAAGCGTATCCCCAGATGCGCCCAATGTGCCGTCCGTAGTATCCGTATGGCGCGGCGCAGACTGGTTCGAGCGCGAAGCCCACGACCTATTCGGCGTCATATTCGACGGCCACCCCAACCTATCCCCCCTGCTGCTATACGAAGGCTTCGACGGCTTCCCCGGCCGCAAAAACTTCCCCTTCCACGACTACGACGAGTGGTAGATGCTAGAATAGACGCAAGCGGCAGACGACGAAATCGCGATTAGACGCGCGCGGCTGACGGACATTCGGATGTATGGGGTGAATTATGATTAACGCAAAAGATAAGACTTACACAATACGGACGCCGAAAGGCCACTGTGTACAGGTTATCCGTATATCTAGCGAAGACATAGAGCGCGAACTCGCCGAGTTCGAAGCAAAGTACGGCATGAGTTCGGAAGAGTTCGCCGCCAAATGGAACCGCGGCGAACTGGACTGCGCCGTTATGGACTACTTCAATTGGGCGGGAAACTGCAGTTACATGTACAGAAAGGGCGTTGAAGCGCTGAAAATCATCCATGCCAACGTCCAAGAGCTGAAGATAGAGTGAGGTATAGACACTGGATCCACTAATCGAAGATTACTTGGAACGGGCGCTAGACGTCCTTTTGACGGCGGGCAGTGAAGAAATAGAAAGGTTAGCTATCAGAGACGAAGGCGAGAACGGCATCCGCCTGCTCGCCGCTATAAAGTTTCAAGAGAGCCAATTGGATGTGAGGATGCTGATACGCGTCTCTGATGAGCGTCCACTCATAGAGGAATACTCATTCCATTACATGACCGACAACAACGCCACCATATTCCGCTACGACAATTCGCGGCACCATCTTGACTTTCATACGGCGCCGCACCACAAGCACACCGGCGCGGATGAACAGGTAATCGCCCATCCGCAGCCCAGCGTCAGAGCGATACGCGCCGAAATAGTGGCCTATCTAGGAACAGCGTGAACCCATCAGCGAAAACACAGCCCCAAACCGCCCCGAAAGGACAACCGCCATCATGACCAAAGTAACCTACCGCACCGAACTATTCCCGTCAGACGGACGCTATACCGCTCTAACCCCCGATCTGAACATCGTCAGAATAGGGAACACAGCAGAAGACGCTATCGAGCGTCTGCGCGACGGCGTGGACGGCTACCTGCAAGTATGCGAAAGAGACGGCGTCTTGGAAGCCGTTCTCGAAGACGCCGGCTTTGAGAACGCCGGCGACGTCTGGATCCCGGGCAAGCGCACCATGGGCAAGCAGACCGCGCATGTACGCCCCTACAAGCCCGCCGACCCAAACGCAGCGCCCGCCGAAGACCCCAGAAACTACACCTTCCCCCTAAAGGGCGGCGGAACCGGCACAGTAACGCATCTCTCCCACGCGGACATAAAGCGCGAACTCGCCGAATTCGAAGCAAAATACGGCATGACTTCACAGGAATTCCTCGTCAAATACAACACCTACGGATTCAAAGAAGAAAACCATGAGCTGATGCGCTGGTCTTGGCTCTGCTATGTAGCGTACAAAATCGAGATGCGCGAGGCGGAGCGCAAAGAACGCAAGGCAGGATAATTCGGTTGGACAATATCTTTCACATAGAGCGCCACGCGCACAGGACGCTGCTCATTCTAGCGTCCGTTGATGCGGGCGCGATTGATAGCCTATATTTTCAAGAGGAAGGCGATGACGAGTTTTCGCTTGTGGCGTCAATCGGATACAATGACGGCAGTCGATTGGAAGTAGCCTTGACTGTCGCTAGCTTGATAGACTACCCAAAATGGCGTTACTATTCGTTCCATTACATGACCGAACAAGGCGTTGCCACATTCCGCTACGATAATTCGCGGCATTATCCTGAATTGCATACGGCCCCGCACCACAAGCACACCGGCGCAGACGAACAGGTAAGCGCACACCCGCAGCCCAGCATCAAAGCGATACGCGCCGAAATAGCGGCATACCTAGGGACGGCATGAACCCGTTAGCGAAAACAAAGCCCCCTGACATATCGAATTTTCACGATACGCACACCACCACTTGACACACCCCAAACTTGTACAATACCCATATCGACCAACACACCGCATTTGAACGATACGCGCACCGCCCCGGTCTATACACCCAAACCAGCCCCAAGCCCACGCCAATGCAACTTCACGAACAGCCCGCCCCACAAGCCGACGCCCTAGACCTTATGGTCAACATGGGACCGCAGCACCCCAGCACCCACGGCGTCTTTCGCATCGTCATCTGGATCGACGGCGAGCGCATCGTCCGCGCCGAACCCCATATCGGCTACCTGCACCGCGGCTCCGAAAAACTCTGCGAAGCCGAACTCTACAGCCAAGTCATCACCCTCTTCGACCGCCTAGACTACGTCGGCAACCTAAACTGCGAGCTGGCGTTTGTGCTTGCCGTAGAAAAACTCATGGGCATAGAACTGCCCCCACGCGCCCAATACATCCGCGTCATCCTATCCGAACTCAACCGCATCGCAAGCCACATGCTCTTCTACGGCGTCTATGGCTTGGATGTAGGCGCTATGACCCCCGTGCTGTACGGCTTCCGCGAGCGCGAGCGCATCCAAGAGCTATTCGAAAGCGTTACCGGCGCCCGCATGATGCACAACTACTTCCGCGTCGGCGGCGTCAAGCAAGACCTGCCCGCCGACTTCACCGCCCGCATGAACCGCCTCACCGCTCAGCTTCGGCAGGGCATCCAAGAGTGCGACGAACTCCTATCCCAAAACGAAATGTTCCTAGCCCGCACACGCCACATCGGCGCCATCGCCGCCGCCGACGCACTCGACTTCGGCGTCACCGGCCCCGCCCTGCGCGCAAGCGGCGTCCCCGAAGACGTCCGAATATCCGAACCCTACTCCATATACAACGAATTCGACTTCGGCATCCCCGTCGGCGCATACGGCGACTGCTGGGACAGATACTATGTCCGCGTGGAAGAGATGCGCCAATCCCTCAGCATCATCGAGCAGGCGATGGCGCGCATAGAGCCCGGCCCCATAGCCGCCAACGTGCGCCGCATAGCCCGCCCCCCCAAAGGCGAAGTCTATGTCCGCACCGAATCCCCCCGCGGCGATTTCGGCGTATTCCTAGTAAGCGACGGCAGCGACAAACCCTATCGCGTCAAAGTCCGCGCCCCCTCATTCGCCAACCTGCAGGCATTGCAGCACCTGCTCCGCCACGCCTACGTCGCCGACGCCGTAGTCATCCTAGGCTCCATAGACATCATCCTAGGCGAGGTGGACAGATGAGGAACATTCGGGATATAATCCAAAGTAGGTGTATGAGGTTTTGCAATGGAACTTTACCGATTTAGGTCTATCCAGTCTCTACTAGGCGCGCCCTGCCAGGGTTGCGACTCATGCACGACTCACGCCATCCGCTCTGAACTTGGTGAACAAGTTTTGGCGTTTTCCAACGCGATGGCATTGAACGATCCATTGGAAATGTCATACAACTTCGAGTGGCGCGGAGACAAGATAGTCTGGACAAATTTGTTCAGGTTTTATGCGTACTCAGTTTCTGATCTTGTGAGGTATGTAGCTATATCTGATAAACCTTTGGATATTCGGATGTTCTGCAACGCTCTCGAGTCGTACGACGGACTTCTTGCCCCTATTGGGAGGGAGGCTTACGACAAAGTGTGGGAGCGAGTCTCTTCGCTTAATGGATTTTCTAAGTTCATTGACGGTCTCGCTGCTTTGAATCGTGGCATCAGTTCCCGGGAGCTGTTGCAGTATCTCCAACTCATTCATGTGCGCATTCTTGATATTGCGGCGGATGAGCTCCCGACTTTCTGGCGCAAGACGGAAATTCCGTCAGGCGCGGATAAAATAGATTTCACAGGTCCATCCAAAATTTTGGATGGGTACGCTCTTGCTGATGATCCAAACGACGTTCCCAAATTTGTTGACGTATTTGAATCGGTTATTTCGGCTAATTTGGCGACTTACGATGAAGCCTTGAGCGCCGGCTTTTTCACAAACGGACGTAGCAATTCCGTTCCCATGGAAAACATCGCTCTTTTGTACTGGGAATTTCCCGAAATCTTTGTGCGGGATATTCTTCGTAGGCTAATTGTATGGGATTCTCATATCACATCTCTTTCGGGCGATTTCGCGAACCCCCTCATGTGGGCGCATTATGCGGATGGTCATCGTGGGGCATGCTTGATATTTGAAGTGCCTGAGCCGAACAAATTCCCCCTGACAAACGAGACACTAGAACTTCGAAAAGTTTCTTACTCGGACACGCGCCGCCCAATAGATGGCTTTCGTTCCTTCGGCAATACAACTTACTCAATGCTGGAGCGGTTCATTTATAAAGATTCGAAAGGTCAATGGTCGAATTGCGCCTCACATATTACAGGTGGCGAAGCTGTTAAAGACACGTGGCGAAAAAATTACTGGGGCGCGCTAACCAACGCCTTAACCGAGAAATCCAAGTGCTGGGAGTATGAAGACGAATGGCGCGTGATCCAACATCAAGGTTTTAATGGCCGCCAAGAGGATGTCTGCTTCGCGCATTGGGATTTTCAAACTTTGAAAGGCATTATTTTTGGCAGTGCGATTTCGCGTTTGGACAGGCATCGCATCATAGAGGTTATCAAACGAAAGTGTGAAACCAATGGACGCGATGAGTTTGAGTTTTATCAAGCTTCTATCCGGACGGACGGCTCCATTTCCAAAAGCAAAGTTCGAATCACCCTAACATAAAGGGCAATATCTTTGTTAAGTGGACAAATACAATTGCATAGGTGAGTAATTGTCCCCCCAATCCCTACTCCAAACCGCCCTCGCCGCCGCCGCCCTGCTCGCGTTCCTGTCCCTCATGGTGCTGGCGCTCACCTGGCTCGAGCGCAAAGCCCTCGCGCGCATACAGATGCGTATGGGCCCCATGCGCGTTGGCTTTCACGGCGCGCTCCAGCCCATCGCCGACGCAATCAAACTCGTCTCCAAAGAAGACATCCTGCCGTCTTGGGCAGACAGGCGCATATATTGGCTTGCCCCCCTCGCGGTATTCATCCCCGCATTCCTGCTCTGGGCAGCCATCCCCCTTGCCCGCGATATAGCGCTAAGCAACCTAGAGCTCGGCCTATTCTACATCGTAGCAGTATCCACGCTATCCGTGATGGGACTTGTGATGGCAGGCTGGAGTTCCGCCAACAAGTACGCCATGCTAGGCGGACTGCGCGCCGCCGGTCAGCTCATCAGTTACGAAATCCCCTTCATTATGGCGATACTAGCAGTGGCGATGGCGGCGCAATCCCTAAACCTGCGCCAAATCGTGGACGCGCAAGCCGCCTTCCCCTACGCCCTAATCCTGCCCCTAAGCCTATTCCTATTCCTAACCGCCGGACTCGCCGAACTCGGACGCACCCCCTTCGACATCCATCACGCCGAATCCGAAGTGGTAGGCGGCCCATTCGTAGAATACAGCGGCGCGCACTGGGCGGTATTCTTCCTCGCCGAATACATCAACACCTTCACCATCGCCGCACTCACAGCGCTGCTATTCCTAGGCGGCTGGCGCTTCCCCACAATGCCCTTCGACGGCGCGCTGCACTCCGCCCTATCCGTACTCTGGTTCATGCTCAAAACCTACGCCGTCATACTAGCGATATTCTGGATACGCGGCACATACCCCCGCCTCCGCATAGACCAACTCATGGCATTCGGCTGGAAACTCCTAGTCCCGCTCTCATTCCTAAACATCACGCTTGTGGGCATCGTCTTATTCTACCGCCTGCCCCTTTGGACGCTAACCCTGCTATCTGTGATAACATTAGCGGGCGCATTCTACATCATCGCCCGAAAAGCCCGCGCAACCACCGAGCGCAGCGCCATAACCGTCCACTCAGCCGCCAGCCTCCGCCGCTGATGCGGGGCCGCCGGCAATATGCCAACCAATGCGCCCGCCGCCAACCCGATACGGAGCGATTGCTTATGACAACGCAGGAAACCGATTGCAACGAAAGACTGCGCAACCTAGCGATAGCCTTTGAACGGCTTGCCGCAGAAGTCAGAGCCAACTCCGCCAAACTCGACAGCCTCGCCGAAGGACTGGCAAAGATAATCGAAATGCAAACCCAGATGATGCTCATCATGGCGCGCATGGACGAGCGTATGAACATCATGAACGAGCGCATGGACAGCGCAGAATCCCGCCGCGATATGCGCGAAGCCGAAGCGCGCGAAGCCCGTGAAGCCCGCAAAGAAGCCCGCCGCGCCAAAACCGCCAAACTCCAATTCAGAGCGATATACGCCCTAACCGCCATATGCGTTGCCCTCCTTATTGTTATAATAACCAAGTCGGTTTTCTTCCCGGCGTAACCGCCAGCAAGCCAACCCGCCAGCGCCAAATGCGCCCATCCCCCGGCGCACCGAACTAAGCGACAACTGCCATCAGCAATACGCAGCGCCATTAGCAATACGTAGCGCCATTAGCAAGCATCGGCAATAAGCGCCACCACCACAACCCAGCGAGCGCAGTCAATATGTTAGGCTTCCTCGAAGGACTCAAAACCACCCTCAAAACCGCCCGGCGCAAGCCGGTCACCGCCCAATACCCCGAATCCGCCAAGCGCCTACAAGTCCAAGACCGCTACATGGGCTTCCCCGCCCTCACCTGGGACGCCCAAGTCAGCGAACCCTTCTGCACCGGTTGCATGGTTTGCATCCGCAACTGCCCTACCCTCTGTATGTCCGCCAACATGAAGGACAACCCCCTGCACGCCGAAGGCAAAAGCCGCCGCCGCAAAATCATCGACGAATTCGAAATCAACCTAGGACGCTGCATCCTCTGCGGCATCTGCGTAGATGTATGCAACTTCGACGCCATCGAAATGAGCCACGAACACGAACTCAGCAAATACCAACGCAACGACAACCGCGCCGACCTGCCCCTGCTGCTGGATATGGGCAAAGCGTACCAAGCCAAAACCCAATGGCAGCCCAAGCAGCCCCAAAAGAACAGCGGCGTCCCCCTTCCCCCAAAACCCAAACGCGCGCCGACCGCCACCACCGCCAAGCCGAATGCCAACGCATCAGAACCGCCCGCCGCTACCAAGCCGAATGCCGACGCCGCCAAATCCGACGACGCCAAGCCCAACGCCGCCGACGCATCCGAATAACCGCCAACACCCCTATCCGGTTCTGTAACATTGCTGGGCAGTAAATGGTTAAGGGCATGGACAACCGAACCCTCTACATACACGATAACCTAGACATCCTGCGCGGGATGAACAGCGAAAGCATCGATCTTATCGCCACCGATCCGCCGTTCAACAAGGGGCGGGACTTTCACGCCACGCCGGATAGCCTCGCGGCGGGCGCGCGCTTTCAAGACCGCTGGAGCTGGGAAGCCGACGTCCATCCCGATTGGGTTGACAGCATCAAAGACGACCAACCGGCGTTGTACGAACTGATCGACCTGGTCAAGAATGGGCAGCGCCGCGACGACTTGGCGGCGTTTCTGTGCTGGCTCGGCGTGCGCGTGATCGAGATGCGCCGCGTGTTGAAGCCGACGGGCAGCCTATACCTGCATTGCGATCCGACGGCAAGCCACTACATCAAGACGCTGCTCGATGGCGTGTTCGGGGCGCAAAACTTCAGGAATGAGATTGTTTGGAAGCGCGCTTATGGCGGCAAGATAAGCCAACACAAGCCCAAGCGTTGGGGCGCAACTCACGATACCATTCTGTTCTACGCAAAGAGCGAGGCGGTTCGCGTCGCGCCTTACAAGCCCGCCAAAGAGGAATGGCTTGCCAAGCGCTTCGACCTTATTGACGCCGACGGCAAGCGATACCACGATAACGGCGAGTTAGAGCGCCGCCCTTCGCAAGGCGCCCGGCCAAACTTGTGCTATGAGTTCAAAGGCTTTACGCCCAAGCACAAGGCGGGTTGGCGTATATCTAAGGAAAATATGCAAGCCGAATGGGACGCCGGGCGTGTGCTGATTAAAGACGGCAAGTTGATACGGCGAGTGTATGAACACGAGCATAAGGGTTACCCCGCGGGAACGACTTGGGATGACATCCCCTTTCTCACATCGTCAAACACAGAGAAAGTCGGCTACCCCACGCAAAAGCCCGTAGCCTTGTACAAGCGCATAATCGCCGCCAGCAGCAGCGAAGGCGATTTAGTGCTTGACCCGTTCTGCGGCTGCGCCACAACCCTTATCGCCGCCGAAACGCTCAACCGCCATTGGATAGGCATCGACCTCTGGGAACACGCCGCCGAAACCCTGCAGCAGCGCATCGGCTTTCCGGTACACGCCCGCCGCGAGCCGCCCACGCGAACCGACGATGAAGCCGATGCAGGCGTGAGTTTGCCTAGCGTCAATCGCCGTCAGCGCAAAGCCGAACCGTGGATGCGCCTGTCCCACGCCGATATGCGCGATATACTATATGCGGCGCAGAGCGGCGTATGCGCCGGCTGCGGGCGGGCGCTGCACATTCGGTTTATGCAACTCGATCATATGCTACCCAGGTCCGAAGGCGGCGCCAACACTATCGACAACCGCGTGATGCTGTGCAGTCCATGCAACGGCGCTAAGGGCGCTATCTTGACCATCAGCGGACTTGTGCGGGTGAACAAGCGGGACGGCTGGCTCGAAGATGAAGGGCGGCGCAAAATTGCATACGCCCGCGCTAGGCTAGTCGGCGAAGCCGCCAGAGAGAACGAAAGCGAAGCGCTGATTAGGCTAGTCGGCGAATTGCCGATCGATGTAGAGCGAAAAGCGGCGATCGAGCGCCTTCTAACGCCGCGCGAACTCGCGCTGGGCGTCTAACCGCCCCGCAAATGCTGCAGAACCCTCTATCCCTAACGCCCGCAAATCCCGCCTATATCCCGCCCAAACCCCAATTGAAGGACTACTGAATAACTATTAAAGGACTAACCCACCCTTGATAACCCCAACCCTAATTCTATTCTACGTCGTCGCCGCCCTCACTCTTACGGGCGCCCTAGTCGTCGTCATAAGCCGCAACATCGTCTATGCAGCATTCGGACTGCTTGCGTCAATGGTCGGCGTCGCCGGGCTATTCCTCATAGCCTTCGCCGAATTCCTAGCGCTCGCCCAGCTCCTCATATACGGCGGCGCAGTCGTAATCGTCATCCTATTCGCGCTCATGCTCACCCGCATAGAAGACTTCGAAAGCCTATCGGACCATCCCCAATGGCCCATCGCCGCCCTCGTCGCCATAGCCGTTTTCGGCGTAATCGCCGCCACAATCGCCGCCACCGCAGCGCCCGCCACCGAGCGCGCCGGCATCAGCTTCGCCGCGCTAGGCAGCAGCCTATTCACCGATTGGGCAGTCGCCTTCGAAGTAGCCTCCCTAGTGCTGCTAGTAGCGCTAATCGGCGCCATAGTAATGGTGCGCAGCGCCGGAGGCCGCGATTGAACCGCCCTAAGCCCTATCGCTCGACGGCGCAACCCATGAAACCGCGATTGAACCGCACAACCCCTTACCCATCGTCGACGCAACCCGTGAAGCCGCAATTGAACCGCACATCGGCCCAACCAGTGAGACGCATATGATAGAACTAGCCCAACCATCGACGCCGCAATCCGTGAAGCCACAATTGAGTCGACAGTCAACCCAACCCGTGAGGCGCAAATGCTAGAACTAGCCCACTTCCAAGTCATAGGCGCCGCCCTATTCGCCATCGGCATCTACGGCGTACTCGCGCGCCGCAGCGCCGTGCTCATACTCATGTCCATAGAGCTCATGCTCAACGCCGTCAACATCAACCTAATCGGCTTCGCCGCATTCGGCGACTTCACCCAAGACCAGCGCGCACTCGGACAAGTCCTCATCATCTTCGTCATCACCATCGCCGCCGCCGAACTAGCCCTCGCCATAGCCATCATCCTCCGCCTCTACCGCAACCGCTCATCCGTCAACATAGACCAAATCAACCTAATGAAATGGTAACCGCCGTCCACCGTCCCCTCTACGCCTTTGCGCTAAAATGCCCCTAACCCTGCCCGCCCCAAATATGCTAAAATCCCCATATGACCAACACAACGCCCGCCCAAACCGACAGCTGTCCATCGCTCGAAGACCACCTGACGTCTCTGGAAAACAAATACTTGCAAGAGAGACTCGAAAGGGTGATAACGATTCCCAGAATTCAGGGAATCAGGATCGTCGGCCAGCAAATAATGATAAGCAGCGGCGGACCTCGCGTCCCGGACGACCTCCGCAATGAACTCAGCGATCCTGCGGCAGACGCCGCCGACGCAGGCGTCATAACCGTATCGCAACACAACCAACTATTCCTAAAAGCCACCGTCGTCCGCGCACGCCGCAAATCCGACATGGCGCAGATCTGGATCGCGGGAGCGGCTTCAGGCGACATCACCCGCGACGCCATCGACCGCGCCCGTCAATACGCCGACACCCTCACCGCCATATTCGGCGAACCCGCCTTCCCCGTAGCCGCCGGCAGACGCATCACCGAAGCCCAAACCCAATACGCCCAAAGCCTAGGCGTCCACATAATCATCATGGAATAGCCGCGCATCCCCCTCTACGCCCTCTGCCCTTTTGCGTTAAAATCGCCCCCTACCCGCCGCAAATATGGTACAATACCCATATGACCACCACAGCAACGCCCGTTCAAACCGACTCCGAAACCCTAGTAAATCGCATAATAGCCGAACTGCGCGCAGACCCCGCCGCCCAGGACATGCTCCTAAAAGCGCTATTAACCGGCGAATTCCTAGGCATCCCCGTGCGCCTTGAAGGCATAGAAGAGACCCTCCGCTCCATCCAAGCCAGCATAGGCGCCATCGAAACACGCCTCGACCGCCTAGAAGCGGGACAGCGTCGGCTAGAAGAATGGCAGCAGCGCACCGAAACACGCCTCGACCGCCTAGAAACCACCGTCGACCGCATCGACAACACGGTGAACCGCCTCGACGCCACCGTACACCGCCTCGACAACACCGTAGGCGATCTATCCGGCCGCGACTACGAAGCCAGACTCGCCAAGAACCTAGCCACAATTCTCAGCCAGCGCATCGGATTGCGCCGAGCGCAAACCATACGAAGCGCGGTAGATCGCATGCCCCCCGAAATCTCCGCTCAGATAGAAGACGCCGTCGAAGAAAACCTGATTTCCGACAGCCAGGGCGAGCGAATCACCGAAACCGACATCATCATCCGCGCACAACGCAAATCCGACCGCGCATGGATCTGGATCGCAGTCGAAGCATCCGTCTCCATCCACCGCGACGACATCGACCGCGCCCGCCAATCCGCCGACGCACTCGCCGCCGTATTCGCCGAACCCGCCCTCCCCGTCGCCGTCGGACAGCGCATCGCCCCACCCGAAACCCAACACGCCCAAGCCGCCGCCGTCCACACAACCATCGTAACCTAACCGCGCCCATCCCCCACGCGCTTGCCCCTCAGCGCAGCCCCCGCGCTCGCCCACGCCGTTACCCCCCGCTCAACTCTCCCCGGATTAACTTGGCGAACCGAATGTGGCTTGAATCGCCCGCTCGATATCGTCCGAGTAGTCAGCCTTGCCGGACAGCGGCGTATGCGGAATGCCCAGTTGCGCCAGAGTATCCCCAAAGCGCAGAAAGCCGTTGTCGGCTTGCAGTTCCGTCCAAAGAATGTTGTGTCCGTCCAACAATCTCTTGACGGAGTTCGAAAGTGTGCTCGCTACAAACACCCTGCTGTCCCGCGCTATCGCCCCGTCCGCGCTTTCGGGATTGCCAGCACCCATAAGTTTGACTTCACAACTCGCATAACTGCCACTCGGCTGCTGCAGGTAGTAGTCAACTTCACGCGACGAACTGCCGCCCACTATCGAAGGTGTGAAGTGATTCGGATTTACGCTGAACATATGGCACAGCGCTTCCATAAGCGGCACTTCCACCTGCTTGCCTGCAGTACTCCACACCCCGCCGCGCAAATTGGCGCGTCTAACGGCAAGCGCATTGACCACTATCAGAGTTTCGTTCAGCGTCAGGTGAACCGTTACATCCCTGAAAGTCAACGCAAGGTCAACGTCCAGCCCCTCATCTATCAGGTCTTCGACTAGCTTCTCAAACTTGTCAAAGTGTTCAGCCGCTTCTTCGAGGACTATCTCTTTGGTTTTGGACTTACGCTTGTTTTGTATAGTCTTTTCGTTGATGCCCGCGTTCAAGGCAATGTCCTTTGGCGGTAGGGATACGTCTAAGAAATGCTCTCTATACCACCCAAGGGTGATGTCTTCTTTGTTCCATTTAGCCTCGACCACTTGGCGCAGGAAATCGACCATTTGGTCAACGAATAGAGCGTCGATCAAGTCGTGAACTATGACGCGGTGATCGACCCCGCGCAACGCGAGCCTAACCACATCTACCACGGTTTCAGGGCGCAAAGTTATCGCCATACCCCCATCCTTTCGCAGTCTCAATGTATTCCCCAACCGGCATTACCCGCACCGGCCGCTCAAACTCCAACCCCAACTTCCCTATGTTCTGCTGAATGCGCTCCACATAGTTATCCTGTATCTCGGTCAAAAAGCAGTAGCGCCCGGACATCAGCGCCGCCTTCCCCAATGTGCCGCTGCCGGCGAACGGGTCGAACGCCAAATCCCCCGCGAATGAGTAGAGTTTCACGATTTGCTGACACAACCGCAGCGGAAACACCGCGCTATGAACCCTATCCGTTACAGGGGGAATGTCCCACACATTCGAGCGCTCGAAATCGGCATCGACTCTGCTCTTGTTCATACTCTCAGTCGAGTATTGGCGCAAGTTCCAATCGAGCAGTTTGTACGACTTCTTGCGATACACCATCACATATTCGGTTCGCGGGTTCGGCTTGTAGGTAAGCGGCTTCCGGTTCACCTCAAAGCCCGCCACCCGGTTCTTTGCGCTCTTTTCGGGCTTCGCCCAGATGATGTCGTCGATGAACTCCCACCCCATATTCGTCAGCCGCGCGTGTATGTCGAACGGCACCGGATACCGCCGGCTCGCATACTTCCTGCCCGCCCGCGGTATGATGATGGGCGATGTGTTCAATATGAAAAACCGCCCCTCTTTGGTAACGCGGTGTACTTCCCTGAACACATCATCTAGGAAATCCAAGTACTCTTCGTAGCTAATGTATATGGAATAATCCCGCGCGTTGTAATACGGCGGCGATGTGAATGTGAGATGAACCGACGCCGACGGCGTATGCTTCAGCGTATCCAACACATCCCCGTGAACCACCAGATTTTTCATAAAATCCGGCGACTCCGCATGCGGCCCCTCCGCCGGCGCCTGCGCCCCATAGACTTCGTGCCGCGCCACATCGCGCACCATATCGTTGGGATGATTGCAGAGCGCATTCAAGCGCGCGGCGATAGCGTCGTCGTTATGCCGCCGCAGCGCAAGCAACCCCCGCACCGCCTGCAGCGCCACCTCCGGGTTATGATCCTCCGAATAATGCAGCAGCGCCCACTTATTCCCTATATCCCGCTTGCGCCCGATAGACGCCATCGCCGCCTTCTTAGCGGCAGTCGACGCCTCATCGCTCGCAAGTATCACCAGGCAATCCGCCGTAGGGAAAGCGGGCGAACCCAACGCGGGCGGCTGCGGCTGCTCTTTCGCAATCATAGAATTCGGCAATAGGACGCTGCTATCCCCCAGGAAAACCCCTAGGTTGTGGAATGTGTAAGCATCATATTCACTTGATTTTCCCTTGCCAAGGATCCCTTGGCCGTTTAATTCCCCCGATTTCCCCCCGCACCTACGCCCTATGATTGCAAATGCCCCAACCAAAACCCCTTTGCGCCCCCGCGCCTTTGCGTTAAAATTGACGCTTGCGGTGGAACTCGTCGCAATCACTGTAGTAGCGGAGGCGGGCTGCAATGGCGATTCAAGATGTGGCGGCGCAGGCGCAGGCTTATTTGCGGGAGCAGGGGTTGTGCGGGTGGCTTCTGTACGATTATCGGGGGATGAATCCGATATTTTGGGATACGGTGGGGGATGTTACGCATGTGACGCGCCCGTGCTGGCTTTGGATTGCGGCGGACAGCGCGCCGCGCCTGCTGGTGAGTTATGTTGACCAAGGGCGGTTCGCGCATCTGGGGATAGACACCACGCTGTTCGTGAGCCGCGCGGATATGAGCGCCAAACTGGGCGGGATGCTGGCGGGGGCGCATCGCATCGCGATGGAGTATTCGCCGCAGGGGGCGCTGCCGCGCGTGTCCCGCATAGACGGCGGGACGCTGGAGCTTGTGCGCTCATTCGGGGTTGAGGTGGCGTCGTCCGCGGATCTGCTTCAGTACGCTACGCAGCGGTGGGATGCGGCGCAGCTGAGGTCGCATATCGCGGCGGCGGATGCGCTGGGCGTTATTGCGCAGCAGGCGTTTCGGCGCATCGGGGACACGATTGACGATGCTCCGACGGAGTTTGAGATAGCGGAGTTCATACGCCGCCGCTTCACGGAAGAGGGGATGGCGGTTACGGACGGGCCGGTGGTAGCCGCCAACGCGCATGCGGCGGATCCGCACTTCGAGCCTACGGAAGCGAACACGGCGGCGATACGGCGGGGCGATTGGGTGCTGATCGATTTGTGGACGCGGCAGACGCATCCGGACGCTATGTTCGCGGACATCACATGGACGGCGTATGTGGGGGACAACGTACCGGCGCGCCATCGGCAAGTGTTCGATGCGGTCATCGGGGGGCGGGACGCGGCGGTTGACGCGCTGGAGCGGGCGCATCGGCGGGGAGAGACGCTGCAGGGTTGGCAGGTTGACGCAGTTGCGCGGGAGCATATCGCGGCGGCGGGTTTCGGCAAGTATTTCAACCATCGGCTGGGGCATAGCCTTGGGCGGGAGGTACATAGCAACGCCGTCAACTTGGACGGGTGGGAGACGCATGACACGCGGGCGCTAATACCCGGAGTGGCGGTTACGATCGAGCCGGGCGTGTATCTGCCGGGGGAGTTTGGGGTACGCTCGGAGATCGATGTGTTTATGGGGGAAGAGGGGCCGCGGGTTACAACGCAGATGCAGCGGGATGTGGTGTTGATTGGGGCTTAGGGGGTTGTGGCGCCGGCAATCGGCAGGTATGCAATATGCGTTGTATGCCGTGCGATGGGTTGGGGGATACGCCGCTACTTGAGCAAGCCGTGTACGGGGATGAGGCGCTGTCCGTAGGGGTCGACGCCTAGCAGCAAGCCTTCTAGGGCGTGCGCGCCGAGCATTACGCCGCCTTGCTCTGCGCCGAATATGACCCAGGTGGGGGTGGCGTCGCCGTCGACGCGAACGGTGGCGGGCGCCATATCGAGCTCGACTCGCTCGCCGTTGGCGTACTCGAATGTCTTGCTCTTGGTGGGGGCTATGCCTAGACGATGCAGTACGGATGCGGGGACTACGGTGGTAACGGCGCCGGTGTCGGCAAGCGCTTCCATTTCTTCGAAGCGCTTGCCTTGGATGTCGCCAACCTCGATTTTCACATAGAAAGTTCCCATAGTTGCCCCCCTTGTTCTGTTTAATGATAGGCGCATTGTAGCATACGCATTGCGCCGATGCGCGCCGATGTCCGCGCTACAGCAAGCCGCGCGCGGGGATTAGGCACTGGGCGTAGGGAGCGCGGGCGGCGCATCCCCCGCAGCCCAACCCGCTGCGGGGGATGCGGTTGGCGGGTTAGCGGACGGGGATGGTTGTGGAGATGTCCATTGTTAGGGTGAAGGCGCCGGCGGTTTCGGTGTTGTAGGTGGTTACCTCGATGGTGTAGGTTCCGGCGGGAAGGTCGTCTTGTATTTGGGCGTCGTTTTGGCTGACGATGTTGCCTTGGGCGCCTCTGCCGTCGAGTAGGTAGAGGTAGGCGTTTCTTACGTCGGATGATGAGATGTTGATGGTTACGGATTTGGGCGTGTCTAGGGTGAAGGCGTAGTAGCGGGCGTAGCGGATGCCGGCTTTGGCGGTTGGGGGCGTTTTGGCGGTCTGGCAGGCGCTGTTCCATGCGCCGGTGAGCCAACCCAAGCCGATATTGCGAATGCAGCCGGGCGCCAATGTCGACGCTGATGCGCGTGTGGGCGTTGCCGTGGGTATGGCGGTGGATGTGGGCGTTGCGATTGGCGTTAATTCGATCGCGGTTACCGGGGTATTGGTCGCGGTGGGCGTATGGGTTGGCGCGGGCGTTGCCGTCGGGGATGCGCCCTCAAGCGCCGCTAATCTGCCATTCATTGCGTCGATAAGCGATTGAAGCCTTTCTATCTGCTCTTGCTGCGCCTCTATGAGTTCTTGCTGCGATTCCACCTTGCGTTCAAGCCGGCTCATCCTGCCATCAGCGCCTTCGGGCGTGGACACGCGGGTTGCGGTGAGCGTCGGCGTGGGTGTAAGCGCGGGTTCGCGCGTGACCGACGTGCTTGTGGGCGTGGGCGTGGGTTCGTCTGTGACTGAAACGCTTGTGGAACTTGGCGTGAGGGTAAGCGTAGGTTCGCCTGTTGTCAAATCGGTCGTTGGCGTAGGTGTCAGCGTGGGCGTGGCAGTGGGCGGCGTGTTCGTCGGCGTGGGGGTATTCGTGGGCGCTGTGGTTGCGGTTGGTGTAGGCGTGGATGCGGTCGGCGGCGTTGACTGACCGTGGTAATTAGAGCCCCAACACACCGCAGCGCCGTTTGCGCGCAGTCCGCAGGTATGCGCCCCGCCAGCGCTTATGGATGTGAAGGTTTCACCCGTAGGCGGCGTTGACTCACCTTTTCCGTCCCATCCCCAACATGTTGCAGCGCCGTTTGCGCGTATTCCGCAGGTATGCCAACCGCCGGTACTTATGGATGTGAATGTATCGGACGCCGTCGTCGACTGACCGTGGTAGTTATCGCCCCAACACACCGCAGCACCGTTTGTGCGCAGTCCGCAGGTATGCCTTCGTCCGGCGCTTATGGATGTGAATGTACCCGACGGCGGTGTTGACTCACTATATTCGTTATTTCCCCAACATACTGCAGTGCCGTTTGCACGCAGTCCGCAGGTATGTAAAAAGCTAGCGCTTATGGATGTGAATGTACCAGATGGCGGCGACGACCTCGACCTATTATTATTGCCCCAACACACTGCAGCGCCGTTTGTGTACAGTCCGCAGGTATGTTCCCAACCGGTGGTTATAGATGTGAAGGTACCCGACGGCGGCGTCGACTCACCGTAGAAGTTAATACCCCAACATACCGCAGCACCGTTTGTGCGTAGTCCGCAAGTGTGGTAACGGCCGGCGCTTATGGATGTGAAGGTACCCGACGGCGGCGTCGACTGACCGTCTTGGTTAAAACCCCAACATACCGCAGCGCCATCCGTCAGAAGTCCGCAAGTGTGGCCACCGCCGGCGCTTATGGATTGAAATGTCAGTGCGCTTGTGGATGTGGGAGTGGCGGTCGCAGACTGCTGCGCGCTTGCGCCATATGAGCTGGACAGCATGACGGCAATCAGGAGCGCAGCCGCAACGAGGGTTGTTAGGGCGTAGAGGGCGGGTTTGGGCGATAGGGCAAATCGCAGCATGGCGCATCTCCTCTCTTTGTTTGGGTTATGTATTATTTTCGCAAGCCGCGAACATTGTGGGGTGGGGCAGTTGTGCGCAAAGGGCGGATGGCGGGGGTTGGCGTTTCATAGCGCAAGGGCGCGCGCCGTCCCGATCTATTCGGCTAGCCGCGGCTGAGTTGGCTGAGGGTTTTGGGCAAGTGGGTGAAGGCTAGGATTAGGGTTGCGGCGAGCGCCATTACGCCGCCATAGACGAAGGCGCTGGAGGTGTCGGTGAGGTCGACTATGACGCCGGCTATGAAGGGGGAGAGGGCGCCTAGGAATGAGGCGCCGTATATGAGGGATACTACGGTTGACTGCGCTTCGCCTTGCGCGACGTCTATGGCGGCGGCTATGTAGATGGCGTGCAGGGCGTAGAGGAATGCGCCCATCAACAGCCCGATGATGCCGAATTGGATGCCGGGCGTGGTGATTTGCAGCCGCCAAAGCGCGATGGTCAGGGTGTCGTCGGCTTGCGCGAATCTGAGGGCTATCATCAGGATGCCGAGCGCGGCGGTTGCCGGCACAAGCACCATCTTGTGGCCGAAGTTGTCCGCCAGAAAGCCCATCGCGGGCTGCGCGAGTATGCCTACGAATTGGATGCTTGCCATGAACAGCCCGATGACTACGGCGGATATGCCTTGGTCTTCCAGCAGATAGACGGGCAGGAACGCCATTATCGCGCCCTGCCCCATGCTTCGCAGCGCGGTTATGACCACCAAGGCTATCATCGCGCGGCGGCTTAGCAGGGCAAGCAGGGATGCGAAGTAGTCGCCGAGCGATGCGGTTTCGGTACTGACGGTGGGGATGTTGCGCATCATTAGGTAGATGAGCAAGCCGAATATGAGGGCGGGCAGGACGCTTATCTGCAGGGTTTCGCGCCACTCGAAGGCGACGAAGTATGTGCCGGTGATGAGGCCGCCGGTCAGCACGGGGCCGACGACTTCGCCGATGCTGCCGCCGGTGCCGTGGAGGGATATGGCGAAGCTGCGCTTGTCGGGGAACTTGCGGGACAGCGATGCTATGGCGGGCGAGTGGTAGAGGGATGGGCCGATGCCTACGAGCAGCATTGCGGCGAGCATGAGGTAGAAGTTGGGGGCGCTGCCGAGCAGGAAGTAGGATATGCCCATCATGCTGAGGGAGAGCATGAGCATGATGCCGGAGCGGTTGGCGAAGCGGTCGCCTAGGTAGCCGGCGACCATGGTGGTTGCGCCGCTGGTGACGCGGCCAGATGTTGAGAGCAAGCCGAATTGGGCGCCGCTTAGGCCTAGGTCGTCTTTGATGACGGCGAGCAGGATGCTTTGCAAGCCTGAGTTGTAGATGTGTTTGACGGCGTGTCCGAGGACTACGGTTGTGGCGAGCCTGTTTCTGCCGCGCCGCACATCGGCGGACACGGGGACGGCGCGGGTTCGTGCCAAAGGGTTAACTCCGATTTTCAGGGTTTTCAGGATGTCGGGGGGATTAGTATATCAGGTTGGGCGACGGTTGGCGTATGCTCAGTATCTTTAGTATCTCTATATGATGGGGAAACGCAAAGGCGCAGGGCGCAAAGAGTTGTAGGATTGGGGTTGTGATGATTGGCGGCAATGCGGGGAGGATGCGCTCATACCTGGACTAGAATCGCGATTAGGGACGCCACTACGATGCCGAGTCCGCCGATGATAATCCAAGTCATGCGGTCCATCTTGGCGTTCAACTTATCGAGCTTGGCGTCGAATCTGGTTACAAGGTAGCGTTCCATTTCGCGCAGATCGCGCTGGGTGGCTACGCCGTCGTGGGCGGGGGCGCGTCTTATCATATCTTCGTCGGTTTCGGTTCTGGGGGTGGTTTCGGTTGCCATATGTATGCTCATTTTATATGAGATATGAGGTAACGCGAAGGCGCAAGGGTTGTCGTGATTGTAGCAAGCCGACGCTTATGCGTTCAAATTCGAAGCGCAATCGCAATCGCAATCGCCAGCGCCGATACGCCGCTAAATCCTACTATGATAAGCCAAGTTAGGCGGTCGATCTTGGCGTGCAGGCGGCCGAATTGGGTATCCATGCGCCCTTCCGCATTGTCGAGTCTATCGTCGAATATGGCTACAAGGTAGCGTTCCGTTTCGCGTAGATCGCGCTGGGTGGCTACGCCGTCGTGGGCGGGAGAGCGGGATAGCAGGTCTTCGTCGGTTTCGGGCATGGGCGGTCTAGTTTCGGTTGCCATATGTATGATTCCTTATGATATGTGAATGCGCCGTATGCCGTGGCTCTGTGGGGCAGCGCAAAGGCGCAGGGGCGCAAAGGGGCTGCGTCCGATTGCGCCATGTGCCGCGCGGGGGCGGTTACTGCTTTTTCACCACTAGGGTGCTGACCATCTTGTCGTGGATGGTCTGCTTGTCGTCGTCGAAGAGCGGCCAGATGTGATCCACTACGAAGTATATGCCGGCGAAGCTTGACAGGAAGCCGCCCAGCAAGCCCTTGATTACGAACTCGCGCAGGAACATATAGCCCCAGCCTACGGGTTCGCCGGTGTCTTTGACTACTTGGATGCCAACGATTTGCTTGCCGGGCGTTTGCGCTCTGCCCAGCACAATCAGCCACCATATTATGTAGCCGATTACCAGCGTCAGAGGGATCAGCACAAAATCCAGCAGGAACGCGATTACGCGCTGCGGGTAGGTTGCCAATTCCCAGCCGTGTCTCTCTTCCATAGGTTTGTCCTTTCGTACTCTCGCGCTTCATTAGCGCTTCATACTGCGGGGGCGCTGACCTCAGGCGTATGCGCCGTATGCGCCAAACGCCTATCAAGCGCAGCGCCGCTAATGCCATCATCATCGGCTATCGCGCGGCGGCGCTCATAGCGAGGCGTAGGCGCATTGTACACTAAAACAGCGCTGCAAGGGCGTCTAGGTCGGGGACGGTGGCGTCTGGGGTCTCGGCTGCGCTGCGCGGGCGCTGCAGGCGGCCGGGGCCTTGCAGCAGGCGCACGGCGGCGAAGCCAAGCGCTTTGGCGGGACGGATGTCGTTGTCGAGCCTATCGCCTATCATCACCGCATCGGCGGGGGCGCATTCGGCGGCGTCCAAGGCTAGGCGGAATATGGCGGGATCGGGCTTGCTCACGTCCGCATCGCCGGATGATACGCATACGGCGACGTAGCGCGCCAGTCCATAGGCGGCAAGCCGTTCTGCGGTTCCGGGCGGTTGGTTGGCTATGACGCCGAGCATGTAGCGCTGGGATAGGCGCTCAAGCAGGGGGCGCGCTTGGGGATAGGGAGTCTCAAGCTCTTTGGGGTAGCGCCCTGAGTTGCGGGCAAATTGGATGATGTCGTCGTCCTGCGTGAAGGCGCGAATGGCGTTGCCGAATGGGTTGGGGTCGAAGCGAGTGGCGGCGGCTTCTAGGGCTGCGCGAATATCGGCGGGCGGGGCGTGTATGCCGCGGGTTCGGAGCGCGCGGGAGAGCTGGCGCAGACGCTCAGCGGCGGCCGCATCTTCGTTGATGAGAGTGTAGCCTAGGTCGAAGAATAGCCAGCGCGCGGCGGCGGGGTTTAGGGGCATGGGGCGGTGTCCGCAAATCGGCTAGGCATCGGAGTTAGCCGGAGTGATGCTGCCGTCGGCATCGGCTTTGGCGGGGGCAATGTTGCCGTCGGAATCGGCCTCAAGCAGCGCCGCGAAATCGTAGCCGCGCCGTCGGAGTTCGTCGCTGCCGCCCATGCGCCTGTCGAGTATCGCAAGTACCTTCACCACTTCGCAGCCGGCAGTCTCGACCGCTTCGATGGCGTGGAACAGGCTTGAGGCGGTGCTGCAGGCGTCGTCCACCACTGCGACGCGCGCGCCGGGGGGCATCAGCGGGCCTTCGATGGCGCGCTTGCCGCCGTGTTCTTTGGCCTCTTTGCGGACAATCAGGCCGGGGATGGCTGCGCCGCCGTCGATGTGACTCGCCATAGCGACCGCGGCGACGATGGGGTCGGCACCCAGCGTGGGGCCGGCGACGGCGTGGGCGCCGCATTGGCGCAGGATGGGCAGGAACGCCTGCGCCACCAGATAGGCGCCGCGCGGGTCGAGCGTAACGATGCGCCCGTCGAAGTAGTATGAGCTTGCGCCGCCCGCCGAAAGCTGGAACTCGCCGAACATAAGGGCGCCGCTTTGCTTGGCAAGGTCTAGGATTGCCTGGGCGTGGGAGGCGGTCATTTGGGGGCAGGCGTCCTTTCGGGGATGCGTGTTGTTCGGGATTGACTGCTTGGTTGCATTCGCGTCGAATCCAAGCGCGGCGTCCAGCTCTGCCCTCATCCTGGCGATTTCCTGGTACTGGATCCGCGCGATGACATCCAGCGTATAGGGCGAGCCGACGGCGGATTGGCGCGTTGTCAGCAGGATGCGCTCGAGTCTTGCTATCTGCTCGATTGTAAATCTGTAGTCGGTATCTTGGCGCATATTTTATCCCGGCGCATGTGAGTAATCCAAGCGTACTACACCACAAGTCTCTATTGATGCGCCGATTAGCCTATTATAGCAAGCGCATATGAGTTTTGCGCATCCGTTTAGCCTGCAACCGCGGGAATCCTCAAGCGTATCAGATGGGTGGTGATTGCGGGTTGCGGGGTTGGATCGGCGAATTGTCGGGCGCCGCGGGTTGTTTAGGATATGGCAAGTGGTTCATTCGACTTCCGTCCCTTCCCGCAAGACGGACAAGTAGCGGTCATACGCAAAGAAGCGATTGCGGGTCTGTCCGGTTATCTCGCGCGCTATGTTCAGTTCGCCTAGCAGTTCCATAACCGCGGACACGGTGCTGAACGCCATCCATTCCGCTTTGCGAACCTCTTCGATTGTCAGGATTGGGCGCTTCTTCAAAGCCTGATGCACGCGCAAGACTGAGCTTGCTCGGCGTCCGCCGGTATCGCGAATGATGATTAGGTCTTCCTCGAATATGTCCATAAGGCGGCGGGAAGTTGACACCGTGTCCTCAGAGGTTTCGCGCACGCCTTGGAAGAAGAAGTCAAGCCACTCTTCCCAATCACCGCTGCGGCGCACATCGTTGAGCAGAGCATAGTAGGTTGAGCGGTGGCGTTTGAGATACAAGCTCAGGTATAGCAGCGGTTCGCGCAGAACGCCGGTGTGGCAAAGCAGGAATGTGATAAGCAAGCGTCCCACGCGCCCGTTGCCGTCCAGAAACGGATGTATGGTCTCAAACTGCAGGTGCGCCAGCCCAACGCGCGCAAGCATCTGCAAGCCGTCGTCGGTTGCGTGCAGGAACCGTTCCAGCGCGCCCATGCAATCGGCAACCTCGCCGGGCGGCGGCGGCACGAATGCGGCGTTGCCGGGGCGCGAGCCGCCGATCCAGTTTTGCGATCGCCGAAACTCACCCGGGGACATGTCGCTTCCTCGGCCGCGCGAAAGCAGAACCGAATGGATTTCGCGAATTAGCCTGTTAGACAGCGGGAAATCGCCGCGCAGACGCTCCAAGCCGTGTTCTAGAGCGGCGACATAGTTGGAAACCTCAGTGACGTCGTCAATCGGGGCGCCGCGCGCTTGATCGAGCTCAAACATTAGCAGATCTGAGAGCGACGACTGCGTGCCTTCAATCTGCGATGAGAGAACCGCCTCTTTGCGCAGGTACATATAGATGAATAGAGAGGGTTCGGGCAGCAGGATTGATATGCTGTCCAAGCGTCCCAGCGCGATAAGCGCCGTTTCGAGCGATTGCTGCAGACGCCCATCCAAGGCTATCGGCGGGTTCGGCGGCAACGGATAGGGAACGAAAGCGCAGACTTGTTCGCCGCCGCCGCTAGTTATGATGTATCTGCCGGTTTCTCCGCGCCGCATATCAACGCCCCAAATGCCGTTTCGTTATTCCAAGTTATTCCAAAAGTCGTAATAAGGAATTTCTTATTTTGACTTCATAGCCTAAGTCAAAATAAAGCGTGGGAAAGCGAATGTCAACGGGGGCATTCTTAACTTTGAGCGGCGTTGAATTTGAGGTTGTTGCAGAAAGGCCGGAGCAAGCGGCTTCACCGGCATCTCTAATCTGTTTGTGCGTCCATTTGTCCGCAGCGCCAGCCGGTTCAATCTGCCGCGCGGCAGCGATGGCAACATATCGTTTTTGTTCACAGCGCCGCGTCTCTCAGCTACATGTTTGTTGACCGCAGCGCCTTATACACGCCGTAAGCATCGGTTTTGTATCGCTCCGCGCTTGGCAGGCGCTCCAATAGACGCAGCGGCGCAGCCTCAGCGCGCCCTCAATAATGCGCATCTGAAGCGCTTGGCATGCCCCGGGGAGTTTTGCGAATGCCCGAACTTGTCGGCGGCGCCCCGCCGCGTCTAAACGCCCTTGCCGCCGCTAATCATAAGACAAGACGCGCAATCCATCGCCGTCCGGCGTCAGCAGCACGCGGCTGCCGGCGGCGTCCGCGACGCGCTGCGCTATCTGCGCGCACGCATCGTCGGACAGCGTCGGCGTTGCGGCGTCTGCGTCCGCCCAGCGCAGCGCGGTCACGGGGTAGCCCAGCGCCGCTTGCAGTCTTTGCGCCAGAGCGTCCGCGTCCGCATCGCCGCCCGCAAGCAGCGTTACTTCTTTGGTAGGCGCGGGAATATCCGTAGAATCGGCTGCGGCGTCGGCAAGCGGCGCTGTTTCGGGCATAGTCGCTTCGGGCGCGGCGGCTCTGTCTTGCGCATATACCGCCCAGTAGTACGGCAGGAACGCCGCGGTTGCGGCGACTATGGCGAGCGGTACGGCGACGGCGTCCAGCGTTTCTATGTACAGATCGGCGTTCAGCAGATCGCGCAGCAACACGAACAGCAGCGCGCTCACGCTGCCCAGCAGCGACAACACGCCCACGCCCAGCGCCGCGAATATGAATATGCGGCGCGCTATGTCCCGCCGTTCATTCGCATCGCGCGCTGCGCTGCGCTGTATCTTGCGCCAGTAGTAGCCCCATATCGGAACGCCCAGCGCGCCCAGCGTGATGATGTTCGCGATTGGGCTTGCCCACAGATCGCTGCCGACGATTACGCTTTCGGATATTGCCAGAATGAGCTGGATAAGCGTGTTCACCAGCATATAGACAGCTACGGCGAGCGTGGCGGTTCCTATGCCCGCCAGTATGTAGTTGTAGATGCGCTGCGACGAATTCACCGCATCGGTGGACGCCGCCGACGCATCCCGCGCGGTGCGCCAGTGATACGCCCACAGCGCAACCCCCACGCTCAGCGCGGCGATCGACCCCGGCAGAAAGTCGAAGTGATGCGGTTGCGTCCCGCCGCCTACCGATTCGAATATCCATACAAGCGTCTGACGGATGATAACGCCCGCCGCCGATAGGCTTGTTATGACGCCGCCAAAAATTGCGAACAGGTAGAGATAGACCTGCCGCAGCTCAGAGCCGCGGTCGCGGCGCGCCATATGCAGCCAGTGCAGCCACCATACGCCGCCGCCGACTACCGCCACGCACAGCATCCCGCGCAGCGCCGGCCGCCACAAGCCGCGCTCGCCCGAAAGTATCTCGGCGCCGCTCACGACGTTGTAGCCTTCAAGCAGGATGTAATACGCCACCATTCCCACGCCCAGCGCAAGCATGACCATTCCCGCCAGCGATGCGGCGTATATGTAGAGGCGGCGGATTATCAGCGCATCGGTCGTCTGCTGACCTTCGCGCTCTTCTATGCGCCAATGGAACGCCCACACCAGCGCCCACAGCGCCGCCGCCGCCAAGTAGTAGCCGTTGAAATCGTCCACGCCCAGCGCCCAGCGCAGCAGCCGCACCGCCGCATAGACGGCGATAGCCAACGATACGCCGAGCGTGATGTAGATGTAGAGTTTGCGGAATATGGAGCGCACTTCCGCGGGCGCATCGGCGGCGGCGCGCTGTATGGAGCGCCAGTGAAACGCCCACAGCGGCAGCCCGACCACGGTGATGGCTATGCCGGCGGCGATTCCTGTGTTGGATGCGGAAATCAGAGCGCCGCCGAATATGCCGTCAAGCGTGAACTGCGCCAGCAAAACCACGCCGTTCACCCACATCATCAGCGATGCGAATGACACCACATAGAAGTAGATCCGCCGCACGATGCTGCCGCCGTCTTCGGATGCGCCGTCCTTGCCGCGCCGCAGCCATACGACTACGATCCACGCGACTAGCCCAACCGCCACAAGGGGCAAAAACGCCATAGCGATGTAGAAAACCATAAACAGTACATCCATAGATATATCCTCTCAGTTCAGTCAGATTGCAGTATGCGGGTTGGAGTTTGCGCCGATAGCCGTCGTCGTTCCGGATTAGACAAAAGCGGGCGGCTTATCGCCTAGGGTGAAGCGTATGGGTTCGCGATTGGCGTGAATATCTTGCGCCCGCGGCTTGCGCTCATCCCCGTCAGCTTGGTGTCAGCGCCGGCAATCAGGTTCGCGGCCGATACGCCGTTTGCGCCGCTGGATTGGCGCATCACACGCCTATGCTCTCAGCGCGCCGACGGGCGCTTCGAGGTTGGCGGGCGGCTCATTCCCCGATCCTATGAGTTCGGGCAAAGCGGGCGCGGCAGTCCATTCGCTCAACGCATCGTCTCTTATTGTACGGGTATGGGCGTGGACGTCGGGGTGGGCGTAGGCGAAGGAACGCCCGGAAGGTCCCATCTATCGCAGTAGCTGTAGGGCCAAGGGTAGTTGGTGAACTTCCAATCGCCGTTTTCGCGCTGCAGCGAATAGCGCTCGTTGCGCGAAGATTCGCCGCTGCCGTATATGCCGGTACCGTAGTACTCGGTTACATCCACTACTACGAATGCGTCTTCGCCCACTATTCTTGAACTATGCAGCCTTGCCTCAATATCGGGAACTCCGCCGCCGTATCCATACCCGTACATGGAGTTCATCTCTGCGAAATGCCGCAGCGGACACTCTTCGCGCAGGGATTGCGCCAGCATGCCGTAAGCCGTCTCGAACTCGTCGACGTTGGCGGCGTGTAGCAACGCCTGCACCGCCGCCTCAGGCGTTCCCGGCGCAAATTCCGTCGGCCGGTTCGTCAGCGCCAGCGCAATGCTCGCTATGAGCAGCGCCCCCAGCGCCGCGCCCCCGCCGATGAGCCACCATCTAGCCATAACTGCCTCCCGTTAGCGCCGTATCGCAAGCCGTATGCCGAAAGCGCATCGCTGACCCAAAGCCTAAGCCGCTGACGCCTTAGCGTCGACTCGTTTGGCGCAAGGTAGCGCTTGCCTTAACCCAATCTTGCCCAATTCCAACCCGCTCATACCCCATATGCGCTTGCGTATTCCGTATGGCAAGGGCGTGGCGGCGTCCGTCGTCGCGGGCTAGGCGATGCGCTTGCGTTGGCTGCGGAGGTAGTCCACCATCACATAGCGCCCCAGCTGGCTTGGGTTGGTGTAGAAGGCGCGCCCCTTGTTTATGCGCGTCATCTTGTCGATGAAGTCCATCAGGTAGTAGTTCGCCTCAAGCATAAAGGTGTTGATGGTGATGCCCTCTTGCGTGCAGCGTTTGACCTCTTTCAGCGTCTCTTCGATTGTGCGCCAGCTTGGGGGATAACTGAAGTAGGCGCGCCCGTGTTCCAGGTGCGCGGTGGGTTCGCCGTCGGTTATCATCAATATCTGCTTGGTGGCTACCTTCTGCCGCGAAAGCGCCTTGCGCGCAAGCATCAGCGCATGCTGCATATTCGTGCCGGACACCCATGCGTTCCAAGTCAGGTCGGCTAGGTCGTCGGTGGCTATGTCCATTCCGTAGTCCGAGAAGCCGATGATGTAGAGGTAGTCGCGCGGATACTGGCTATGGATGAGCCAGTAGAGCGCCAGCGCCACCTTCTTGGCGGCGGCGAAGCTGCCGAACATTCCCATAGAGCGGCTCTGATCGATGAGCAGCGCGGTCGCCGTCTGCGTCATATGCTCGGTGTGGTGTATCTCGAAATCGGCGGGGCTCATTCGGATAGGCGTTTGCGGCCCTTCGCGCAGCACGGCGTTGAACAGCGTGCGGTGCAGGTCGATGTCGAACGGATCGCCGAACTCATACTCACGCGTTTCGCCGGTGCGCTCGCCGCCGTCGCCGCGGTAATAGACTTCGTGGCGTCCCATCCTGTCCTTCTTCAGTTCGGAGAACACCTCGCGCAATGCCTGCTGCGCCAGTTTGCGGATGCCGCGCGGCGTCAGTTCCAAGCGATCGCCCTTGCGCTTCAGATAGCCCGCTTCCTCAAGCTGCTGTATCAGGCGCTGCAGCTGCTCCAATTGGCGGCGCGCGTCCTCGCCCATAACCTGCTCCACGTTGTCCAAGTCCAGGTCTTCGATATTGCCTTTTCGCATAACCTGCTGTATCTGCTGCTCCAGCTGATCCATCTGCTGCAGTTCGCCCATAAGCTCCATAGCCGAATCCAGCGTGATGGACTCATCGCCCATGAACGGATACTCGCCCGCCATATCGTCAAACGGGAACATGTCGTACATCATTCCCGCTAGTTCGGCGAGTTCCTGCATCATCTCAGGGTCGACCGCGGCGCCCAGCATCCCCTCGAGTTCGCTGCGCATATCGGGGGACATGCTGTCCATAAGCGATTGCATTGCCGCCATCTGCTGCTGAAGGCGCTCTATGAGTTCGTCAAGGCTTGCCGGACGGTTGGGGTCGAAGTATTCGCCGTACTGCTCCATAAAGCCTTCGAAGTCCGGATCCTCGCCCATAGCGCGGTCGCGCAGCATTTGGTTGAGCGCCTGCAGCATATTCTTGACGCCTTCCATATCTTGGGGCGTCATCTGCTGAATCTGTTGTTTCATATCTTGGAAGAAGTTTTGCATCATTTGTTGCTTGAGCGTGTCCAGCAAATCGTTGAACTTTTGGCGCGCTTCCGGATCCATAAAATCGTAGTCTTGGAGTTGGCGCACCTTGCCGCCGGCGCTTTCGGGCAGCGTGTCAAGCGTTTCGCTGCTGCGCTGAGCGCGCTCTTCGAGCATCCGCATAGGCGCTTGCAGATGCTCGGCGTCGTCGCCGGCGTCTTGGAATTGGCGGCGGGCGTCGTCCAAGCGCCGTTCTATGCCGCGCCGCTCGGTGTCTATGACGTCCTGCAGCCGCTCTTTGACGTCGTCCATAGCCGAATCGAGGTTATAGCGCTCCAGCTGCTGCTGCCGCTGACGGCGCAGGCGCTCCATAAGATCGCGCAGTCCGGGCGTCTGCTGTCCCTGCGAATCCTCCACGCCGCGCTGAAACAGGCTGCGAAGCGCGCGGTTCGGATCGCCGTGCTCCAGAATGTCGTCGGATATGGAATTGAACAGGTCGTCGGCGTCCACATCGAAGATATGCTGGCTGCCGTCCCATCGGTAGTATCTGAAAGTAGTCATAGCATTGCCGCCTTTGCAGTTGCGAATAAGCGCCCACGCCGAACAAGCCGTCGGCGCAATATGCTTGGCGCAAGCACATCATACACTACAATTGCGGCGGGCGTGTGAAAACGGGGCATTCGCAAAACTGAGTGGATAGTGCGGCAAGCAGCCGTTGATATGGGGGTATAAAGATGGTTTCAAACTGATAGGCTCTACAAGCTGAGAATGCCCGGTCTCTGGGCTGGAACGCTACGCTCTCTATGCGCGTCAGCGCCCTTTTTATGAGATGTCGAACACGAAGCCGACGCCATCTGCCGATATTGCCAACGACGGCATCGCCGCGCCGCCGCAAAGCAGGATTGGCGCGCAACCCGCCGCTGATCAGTCTTTCCACGGCGGCGGCTCGTCGAAGGGTTCGCCGCGCAGTTCGGCGTTCTCTTTGTGGGCATACCAAAGCTCGCACCGCATCTTGAAGAGCTGCAAATCAAGTGCTTCTGCGCCGTGCGTAGCGCCGTTGGCGTCTGGCTGCGCCGATCCGTTTGCCATCAGGCGTTCCATTGCGCGCGCCTCGCCGATGGCGATGCCTTCTTCCCTGCCTACTGATATGCCCTCATCCCTGCCTTCTGCGCGCGCTTCTGCCCTCATATCTTCTTCGACTTCTTTGACGGTTCGGATGAACAGTCCCATGATAAACCTCCATCCTCTTTGTGAGGTGTCGAACACGAAGCCGACGCCGATTACCGATATTGCCAGCGCCAGCATCACCACGCCGCCGGTGTCCCGCGCCGCCATCATTGCGCATCGGTCGACGCCGGCGCAGCCATCCGCGACTGCGTGCGCGGCGGCGAACCCTCCGTATGTCGCAATCTGAATTACGAATACGAAGAGATACGCCAACCGTCTGCTCTCGAATATGTCGAGCAGCCCGCCCCGCTTGCGATTGCCGTCCGATGCCGCCATTGTAGTGGGCGCTAGTCTTTGCGCGCAACCGCGCGGCAGCCCGCCGTAGCGCAAAATGCGCCCGGCCGCTCCACCCACGCGCGTATCTCGGCCGCCATAGCGTCCAGCTCGGCGCGCTCGACCCAGCCCTCCTCGATCGCCCTGTCGAACAACGGCAGGTTCTCGATCCACTCTGCCCAGCCGCCCGCCATATTGTTCACCGCTTCGGGCGTGGACGCGTTGCTGTACGCCCCGAACATGTCTATGACGGTCAAGCCCGCCTCGCGCAGCATTGCGCCTAGATGTCGTCCGCTGTTCATCGACCCGCCCTGAAGCCGAAAGCCCCGCTCGAAAAGCTCAAAGAAGCGCGTCAGCGCATCGCACGGCGGGGACACCATCGGATCGCTCCAATCGGTGCGTGTGATGCCCACCACGCCGCCGCGCTTCACCACCCGCCGAAGCTCGCTCATCGCCTTCACCGGCTCGCTCAGATGCTCCGTAACCGCGCATGACAGCGCCGCGTCGAAGGTGTTGTCTTCAAACGGCAGGCTCAGTATGTCCCCCGTCTGAAAGGTCAGGTTGGGCAAATTCGCCGGCTCCGCCAGCGCCGCGGCGCGCGCCACCATTCCAGGCTCGAGGTCGCAGCCGATGACCTCGCCCGGCGCAACCGCGCGCGCCAAGCCCTGCGTGATGGTGCCGGGGCCGCAGCCGCAGTCCAACACCTTCATCCCCGGCTTCAGATGCGGCAGAAAGAACGCCGCCACATTCGGCGCTTCCCGCAGCGCGTACTGCTCTTGTATCGCGTCCACATCGTAGCCGTAAAACGGGCTGTCGTTGTGCATCGGCATAGACTGATTGTCGTCGTGTGCGTCCGTTGTGTCCGTCATATTTACCTCTCTTTGATTGAGTTGGTAGTTGGTCAGCGCATCGGCGCTCGCTTCAGGGCATTGGCATATCCGTCGGCGCTATTGCGTCATCCCTATACGCTATCGCTATGCGCCATTGCGCCGCAAAGAGCGGCGACGCGCGGCAACCGCGCAATCCGTCGGCTAACCGATGCGCTGACCAACCGAATTGCTATATTTGGCTGTAGCCGCTGCCGGGGCGGCCGCCGGGAACGCCGGTGCCTTTGGCTTCGTCTAGCCAGCCGTACTCTTTGAGGATCTGCTGGCTGTAGGTTACGCGCCCCGTAACGTCGTCTAGCGGCTCCGATGCGAGCAGTAGCGCCGCCTTAGCCATAAGTTCCGGATGTTCGCCGCGAGGGTCGTCTATGCCCGAAACCAGATTGTGGAACACGGTGCCGGGCGTGGGAACCACCTGCGATGGCGAAACCGCCGTAACCGATATGCCGAAGCGATACACCTCTTGCGCCAACCCCTGCGTGAAGCGCTCCAGCGCCGCCTTTTCTGCGCCGTAGCATGTGCCGCCGCTGTTCGGCGGAACATCGGTATATGGCCCGCGGCCGGGGCCTATCGCCGCGCCCGACGATATGTTCACGATGCTGCCGCTGCAGCGCGGCATCATATCCTCCAGCACAAGCTGGCTCAGGATGAACGGCGCATGGAAGTTCACCGCCCACGAGCGCATCCAGCGATTGAGCGCATAGTCCTTCACGGGGATGAAGTAGGTGAGCGCGGCGTTGTTCACCAGCACATCCACGGGCCCGTAGGTATCGCGCGCCGTCTGAACCAGCGCCTCGCAGTCGCCCGGCAGCGATATGTTCGCCGCCGCCGCCGTAGCCTCGCCGCCCGCCGCGCGGATTTCGGCGATAGTGGTGTTCAGCGATCCCTCAAGCGGATGGCTGCCCTCTTCCACCGTGCGCGCCACGCATATCACCTTGCCGCCCTCTGCCGCGAACAGCAGCGCTATGTCTTTGCCGATGCCGCGACTTGCGCCCGTTACGATTACTACCTTGTCGTCGAGTCTGCCCATTAAAAGCCTCCGTCGCTACACGCCTAGTTTCATCGCCAAGTCGTTGAAGTCGGTGGCATAGACGTCCAGCCACTCTTCGTTGGTCGTGTCCACCGCTGCATCCGGCCCATGCTCGCCCGGACGCGGCACAAACGCCGTCTTGAGCCCCGCTTCCTGCGCCGATTTCAGGTCGAACTTGTGCGCCGCCACCATCATAACCTGCTCATACGGCAAGCCCAGCAGATCGGCCGCGCCCTGATACACCTTCGGGTCGCGCTTGTATCGCTTGAAAAGCTCAGCGGACAGGATGCAGTCCCACGGCAGCCCGCCCCACTTCGCCATATTAGTCAGCAGCGCCACATTGCCGTTGGATAGCGTGGCGATGACATAGCCCTTCTTCAGGCGCGTCAACCCCGCGGCGGAGTCCGGCCACGGGTCAAGCCGATGCCACGCCTTGTTGAACGCTACCTTCTCCGGCTCCGTCAGTCTGTCTATGCCGAACTCTGTGAGAAGCTCATCAAGGATCATCCGATGCAGCGTATCGATGTTCGTCCACGGAAGCTCGCCGCTGCGGACGCGCTCCATCGACGGCCCATAGCCGCCGCGCCATCTGTCGGCGAAACTCGCCCAGTCAACGGCCGCCAATCCCTTTGCCTTCGCCAGCCGCTCGCCCTCGCGCATGATGCTGCTGCGCCAATCCACCACCGTGCCGAACACATCGAAAGTCAGCGCCTTGACCTGTGAAACATCCCCCATAGCAAACCTCCTAATCGGTTTATCGGTTTCAGGTTTGGTAGTTGTTGATAGTTGCGATTTTCAGTGAGAGTTTGTGAGTCGCGCGCGCAATGCGCTAACCGAATGTTAAGCCGATGCGCCTATGCTGTCAAACGCATCTCGTCCCTCAGGATGGCGGCGCTGCCCCCTACGATGCCGTCGGATACGCCGAAAATTCAGGATACGGGCAGCGATTGGACGCAAGCGTTGAGCCCCAATCACCGCCGCTATGCCCGCTACATCATACGCACCAAACCGCAATCGCTAGACTACCACGCCGCCGTTGAGTACACTTTCACTATGGACTAGCAATATCGCAATCAACGGGTTCGGCAGTCTTGCCAATTGAATGCGGACGGATTGCGCCCCAATTACACCGCTTGCTTACATCTACTTATACTAGGAAGGCTTATGACTCAGGATAGAACCGCAGAAAGAATCGACGGCAAAGACAGCGGCATTGACGGCGTCGACAAAGATTTTTCGCGCGGGATGGTGGTGGTGGCGCACGCCGACGATGCCGAGTTCGGCTGTTCGGGCACCGTCGCCAAGCTCTGCGCCGCCGGCTGGGAGATGGTGTATGTGATGTGCACCGACGGCAGCAAGGGCAGCAGCGACCGCGAAATCACGCAACGGCAGTTGGCGAGCATTCGCCGCAAAGAGCAGCAGAACGCCGGCAAGACGCTTGGGTTGAAAGATGTAGTCTTTCTCGACTATGAAGACAGCATGCTGCAGCCCACGCTGGCGCTTCGCAAAGACATAGCGCGCGAGATACGCCGCCACAAGCCCGATGTGCTTATCACGATGTATCCGATGCGCAACCTTGACGGCGGCTGGGGCGTGGGACACCCCGACCATATGGCGGCGGGCGAAGCGGCGCTGCAAGCCGTGTTCCCCACTGCGCGCGATCATATGACATTCCCCGACCTGCTAGAGGCGGGATTCGAGCCGCACAAGGTAGCCGAAGTGTGGATAATCGGACACCCGGCACCTGACCTGTACGTCGATGTTACGCAGCATATGGGCACATCGGTGGCGGCGCTGATGCAGCACAAGTCGCAGATGAACGGGCGCGATGAAGCGTGGGCAAGCGAAATGATGCGGCGCTGGCGGCGCGAGCGCGGCATCGGCAAAGGCATTCAGTACGCCGAAGCGTTCAAGCGCATCGAGTTTCGGCGCTAGACGATTGCCGCGCTTTCTACTCTCTTACACCGCCCACAAGCCTTATCATCCGAACCTTCGACGCTTGACCGCTATTCCTCTACTACGAACTGAAAGGCAAACGGGCATACCACCAGGAACAGCGCGTCAAACGCAATCAGGAAGGGGATCCAGCGCGTCAGTCCGCCATCGCCTGTATCACGGCGCTGGAAGCCTCGACCGCCGCTATCAGCGCAGGCGTTACCACGGGGAAGAACAGCAGCGGCAGCATCACTTCGCGCGCGCGCGTCCGCACCGCCATAGCCGCGAACAGCGTCCCCACCGCGGCTATGCCCAGCGTGGTCAGCGCCGCCACCAGCATTAGCCCCGGCATCAGCAGCGAAAAGTTGTACATAACCGCGAACACGGGGAAGACGGCAATCTCTACCAGCAGCATGAACAGCGCGCTGCCCAGCATCTTGCCGAAGAATATCGCGTCCCGCCCCACGGGCGCCAGCATCAGCGCCTGCAGCCCGCCGCTTTCGTTCTCCAGCGCCAGCGAGCGGTTCAACCCCAGAACGCCCCCGAATGTGAACGCTATCCAAAGTATGCCCGGCGCCACGAATGCAACCGTCTGCGGCGTAGGGCTGACGGCGAAGTTGAACACCACTATGACTAGCAGCGCGAACACCAGTGCCGATACCACTATGTCTTTCGCCCGCAGCTCCAGCACCACGTCCTTCCATAGGATTGCCGTTGCGGGCAGGATGAAGCCTTTCAGTTCGCTCATAGGCGCGCCAATTCGCAATTTCGTTTCGTGTTTCGCAGCGGAAGACTTTGTCCGTTCAATCCGCCGCCGCATGCTCAAAGTACATTGCCTTGAGCGCATCGGAGTTGCGCGAATCCGCCGCGTCTTCGTATGCTATGCGCCCGCGCGACAGGATAGCCACGCGGTCGCCAAGCGCAATGCCGCGCTCAAGGTTGTGCGTAGTCAGCAGCACCGCGCGGTTGGGAACGCTCTTGTCCGTCACTACGGCGTCGAGCAGACGCAGCGCCTCTTGATCCAAGCCGCTGTCCGGTTCGTCCATAATCAGCATTCGCGGCGAATGCAGCAGCGCGCGCGCAATGCTGAAGCGCCGCCGCAAGCCGTGCGACAGCGCCCCCGCCTTATCGCCAAGCCTATCCGTTACGCCCATCTGCTCGGCAACTGATCGGATGCGCTCGTCTATGCGGTCAAGCGCAAACATTCGCGCGAAGAAGCGCAGATTTTCGCCGCCGGTGAGCCCGTCGTACAGAAGCGGTTCGTGAGTTACGACGCCGATGATGCGGCGGACGCGCTTTGCGTTGCGCCGCGTGGACATCCCGCCGATGCGAACCTCGCCCTCGTCCGGCTTGGTCAGCGTCGCCAGCGTCTTGATAAGCGTAGTCTTGCCGGAGCCGTTAGCGCCCAAAATCGCCAGCGTCTCGCCCCAACCCACCTGCAGGCTCACGCCCCGCAGCGCCTGCGTGCGCCCGTAGGATTTGCGGAGGCCGCGCGCTTCAAGGGCAAAGGCGGCTTGATATTCGTTATCCATACATGCGATACATAGCGATTTTCAACAACGGCGTGCATAAGCTTCCGCGGCGTCGGCTATCTTTCATAAAGCCGCTCTATAGCGTCCATATCTTCAATCACAACCTTGATGTCGTCCTGGCGGCGTCCCCTGCTTCCCATATAAGCAATCAGGCAAGCAATTGCGCCGGTGAAGCCTATCGCTACTGCCATCCAGAAGCCTACCGTTACCAAAAGCGCGACGCCCTCAAGCTGCGCCAGAGATAGCGCGCCTATCAGAAACGAAACGCCTATGGACAAAAGCGCATATAACGCTGATAGCCAATTACTCTCGCGAGATCGGATATTGCGGACGCGCTCTTTGATGCGATTCCACTGATGGTGGGTTACGATGAAACCTTGCTGCTGAACGGGGGTTTCAAATTCGACGGGGAAATACTCCCTTCTACCTCTATCCCGCGGTTCCCCACCCGCAGGCGGTTTATTCGTCATCTTCTTCCTCGTCATAGAGACCCAGGATTTTGGCGCTGAAAAGCGCCATGTAGCCGCAGCCGGTGCATGCCAGCATAACGGCGGGGTAGGAGTTTCCCATCACAAGCGCATGGCTTTTATGCGGCACGACGGTTACCAACTCTTTCGCTATCGTCCAAGTATTGTGCCCTGAGAAAGGACACACAAAGTTGGTCAACGTCTCATCCAGCGCCTTTTCTACCCGTTCCAAGTCCAACTTTCGCCGCGCTGCAGTCTTTGTAACCATAACCTTGCCTTCCTATGCCAACGGTTTCCCACACTATGCCCACTAATGTATCACAGATTAACCCTGCGCGGTTGCGCCGTCTGTGAACTGAGCGCGGCGCACGCAGTCCCGCTAAGCCGCCGGCCGAAATGCGCTCGCCGAATACCGCCGAAACCGGCCGCCAAGCGCCAACCTTCCGGCCTAAGCAATCGGCGCTATCGCTTCCGCCGTCGCGAGCCGCCGCAGCGCGCTTTCGTCTATCTCCACGCCAAGCCCCGGCGCCGTGGGGACGCTCACAAAGCCGTCGCGCTGCTCGAACGGCGCGGGCGTCAGCCCCTCGCGTATCCCGCTCGGCGTGCGGTCGAACTCCATCACCGGCTCTTGCTCATACGGGCGCGGATTGTGCGCCGTCGGGCAGGGCGGTATGGTGGACGCGATGTGCAGACTCGCCGCTATCATTATCGGCGAACCCCACACATGCGGGTTGACCTGAATGCCCATTGCGTTGGCGGTCATTGCGATGTTGCGCATCTCTGTTATGCCGCCGGCGTTCACCACATCCGGCTGCGCTATGTCATAGGCGCGCCTTGCGAGGAATGCGCTGAATTCGTGCCGTGTTCGCAGGTTTTCGCCGCCGGCGACGGGCATAGGCGCCGCCGCCTTGACCTGCAGATAGCCCTCGATGTCCTTGGCGTTGACCGGCTCTTCGAACCATGTGATGTCCTGCGCTTCAAGCCGCTGCGCTATGCGTATGGCGGATGCAGCGTTGTACGCCTGATTGGCGTCCACCATAAGCCGAATGTCGTCGCCGATAGCCCTGCGAAGCGCCTCCACCCGCCACACATCCTCTTGCATCGGCAGCCCGCCCACCTTGGTTTTCATCCCCTTGAAGCCCATCTCAACATAGCCCGCCGCCTCTTCCAACAGCCGCGTGGGGAATTCGCCCTTGGTGTAGTACAAGCCGGTTGCATACACCGCCACCTTGTCCCGAATGCGCCCGCCGAGCAGCTCTGATACGGACTGCCCCGCCGCCTTGCCCGCGATGTCCCAAAGCGCGATGTCCACGGCGCTCATTGCGCTGCCCGCGAACCCGCCGGCGTTGTTGCCGTTATAGACGCGCGCCAGCATCCGCTGCCACAGCGCGTTGCGGTTCAGCGGATCCGCCCCGATGAGCGCATCCCCGAAATGCTGCATAACAAAGCCGCCGCCCGCCCCGACATAGCCCTCGCCCCAACCGGTTATGCCCTCGTCCGTCTCGATCTTCACCACATCCACCACGCGGGCGTCGATCCAGCCGTTTGACCAGCCGAAAGCGCGCTCAAGCGGCGATTTCAGGTTGAAGCCCTCAATGTTGGTGATACGCATTCTGCGCCCCCCGATGTGTGATGCGTGAAATGTGTAAGTGTGCGATTGGCTGTAGATTTGCGAATGCAATGGTAGCACATCGCCGCCGCCGCAAGCCAAATGTGGCAGCGCCCGGCGGGTTTGGAGTACACTTACCGCATCGCATAATCGGCTGCATCTGCATAACCATAATCGCATAATCAACGGGAGGGCTTTGACGCAATGACCAAATATGCGCGCTACGAACACAACGGCGCAGTATCCTACGGTGTGGTGGACGGCGACGGCGTGAGCCGAATAAGCGCCGCCCCCTACGATGAACACGAGCGCGCGGGCGAAACGCTGCCGCTGTCCGAAGTGAAGCTGCTTGCGCCGGTGATGCCCGGCAAGATAATCGCAATCGGCAGAAACTATGTGAGCCACCTGGCGCACTCGGCGTCCCTGGTGGGCGGCGATATAGACCTGCCCAAAGTCCCCGAACCTTTCTTCAAGACGCCCTCGTCGGTCATCGGACCCAACGACGCCATCGTCATCCCGCGCGAGGCGCTTGAAGAGGGCGTGGCGGTCGAGGAAGAAGCCGAGCTGACGCTGGTGATAGGCAGGCGCTGCCGCCGCGCAACGCAGGAAACGGCGCTGGACTATGTGCTGGGCGTAACCTGCGGCAACGATGTGAGCGCGCGCGATTGGCAGCGCAACGACCTATCGTGGTGGCGCGCCAAGTCATCCGACACATTCAGCCCCATCGGCCCGTACATAGCCACCGGGCTTGACGCCGACAACCTGCTGCTCACCGGGCGCGTTAACGGCGAGGTGATACAGCAGTCCAACACCGACGACTTGGCGCACAACTGCCGCCGCATCATCGAGTTCGTCAGCAGCGTCGTAACGCTGGAGCCGGGCGATGTGATAATGACCGGCACGCCCGGCGAGCCCGGCCAAATCAAAGCCGGCGACACCGTGGAAGTGGAACTCGAGGGCGTGGGGACGCTCAGCAACCCCGTGGTGGCGGAGGCGTAGAGTAGCGCGCGGTGAACGGGCGTTGCCTGAAGGCGATAGCGTTTTCACATGCGCCGTCGCCTTAAACTTGCCCTGCCCCGTCTATCCCTTTCATCCATTGCCCGCTAAGGAAAAAGATTAGGACGGGGGATATGGTAGCGCTCCAACGCCCCCATCCGCCAAACACACCGAAAGGCAGGCAATCCAATGAAAAAGCGCCTAACCCTCACCATCGACGAAGACCTAATCCAGCGCGCCAAGCGCCACTCCCAAAAGCGCGGCAAGACGCTATCCCAAACCGTAGAAGACTACTTCGCGCTAATGGACGCGCCGATAGAAGAGATAGACGAAGCGGACCTCCCCCCCAAAGTGCGCTCACTCGTCGGCATGCTTGAGGGCTACGACAAGATGGGCTACGACGGCGCGCTTGAGAAGCGATACCTATGAAAATCCTGTTCGACACCAACATCATCCTTGACGCCTTGCTGAGAAGACAGCCGCATGCCCCGGCAGCGTCTCGCCTGATTGCAAGCGTAGCTCAAGGGCGGATTGACGGGGTGTTGTGCGCTACCACGGTAACCACGATTTACTACTTTGCGTCTCAACTATTTAGCGAAGACGAAACGCGCAATCGGCTTCGCGCTCTATTCGACATCTTCGCCATAGCGCCCGTGAGAAGAGACATATTAGAAGTAGCGCTGGGATTGGCTTTGCCCGATTATGAGGATGCGGTAATCCACGAATCCGGCCGACTGGCAAAGATTGACTGCATAGTTACACGCGACAGCCGCGGTTTCCGAAACGCCGAAATCCACATATACACCCCTTACGAACTATCCCGCATCCTAAATTCGCTAGAAGAGTAGCCAAGCCTCGCCCCAAACCGCGCCACCATCACCGCCCCCGTCCAGCATCCCCGACGGGGGCGATATGCGTCGAGCGTCGCAAATGCGCGGATTTTGCGCTGAATATGCGTGATTTTGCCCTCAAAATCGCTAGATCAAACTTTCGCTAGTGTGATATAGTTGATATAGTGTTAACATTCGCAAACCTTTGCGCCAACCGATGTAAGCGGAGCAGCGATTATGCCACGCCCTCAAAGCAAAAAGAAGCAAGCTCTAGAAAGGTTGTACAAAGAGTGCCAAGCCCGCGGCCGCTTTGTGTTCGACAACGACCTTGTCAGGGAAATATGCGCCCAAGTAGGTTTCAAAAATCACTTCGACGCAACCAAAATCGACTCATCAGCGGCACTGCCCGACGCAATGAGGCAGGACGACGTCTTTGTGGTTCACTTGGGCGGCGGCAGGCATCAGTTCGTGCGCGGCATTGATGCAGGCTATCACCGCTTTGAGCCCATCTCCGATAGCGGCAAGGTTCAGTGGCAGTATCGCCGCAGCATACTGAACAACATCAACACAAGCGAAAGCAACATCCTGTCCGTAGGCTACAATCAGCGGATTATCCACGACTTCCTATACGAAGACATCGCCGCCGCGCCCAAAGTCTATGGCTCCAATCGCACGCACATCCCCTTGGACTACCGCATCGGCGACGACCGAATCAGCGTTAGCCGCGTGCAGGTTGAGATTGATATGACGATGGAGCGTCAAGGCGCTATCACCGTATTCGAGGCAAAGAACGGCGAACCGCCCGACTTCAACGTGTTTCAGTTGTTCAACCCGTATCGCTACTATCTCAGGGAAACGCAAGGCGCGCAGGGCGTCTCAATAGACTGTTGCTATCTGCTTCGGTCAGCGTCCCGCTTGCGCCTGTATCTCTACCGATTCCAAGACCCGCGCAACCCCGGCTCAATCCAACTTGTGCGGAATGCCGAATATGAGTTGGTGGAACGATGACCGTATTGCCCCACAAATACCGCAACCGCATCGTCAACGCCGATGTCATGTCCGTGCTGCGCGAACTGCCCGACGACTGCGTGGATATGATATACGGCGATCCAGACTACAACGTCGGCGTTAGCTACGACGGCCAAGCGTTCACATCGTCTTGGGACGAATACGTCGACTGGTACATCGGCTTGGCGAAAGAGTGCATGCGCGTTCTGCGCCCCGACGGCAATCTGTTCTTTATCAACTATCCCAAGCAGAACGCCTACCTCAGGGTAAAGTATCTTGACGACAGCGCCTATTCGGTTCACGACTATGTGTGGGTCTATAACACCAACATCGGACATTCGCCGCGCCGCTTCACAACCGCCCACCGCTCCATACTTCACGCCACCAAGTCCAAGCACAACCGCTTCTACAAAGAACGGGTGGCGCAGCCCTACAAAAACCCCACCGACCCGCGCATCAAACAGCGCCTCAAGAACGGACACAAAGGCAGAATGCCCTACTCTTGGCTGAACTTCAACCTAGTCAAAAATGTATCCCGCCAAAAGACCAGCCACCCTTGCCAAATCCCCGATGAGCTTTCGGAACTGCTGCTCAAGTCCTGCGCCCTTCCCGGCGACAGCGTATTCGTGCTATTCGGCGGCAGCGGTTCGGAAGTCGTGCAGGCGAACAACCTAGGCTTGACTTGGCTAACCTGCGAACTTCAGCCGCTCTACTGCGAAATGATAGCCAGCCGTCTGCGAAACGACGGCGCAATCGAGCCTGAGTACCGCAATCCCGCCCAACTCAGCCGCTGCAAAACGCCTGAAGACCAAGCCGCCATAGCCGAAATCCAACGCAAGATGCTGGAACGCCAACGGCAATACGGCGGCAGCGTGAATGAAGGCGCTGCGATGGTTGAAGCGAACCTAGCCGCAAATTAGACAGTCCCGCTAAGGATAAGTCCGTGAAAAGAACTTCCCAATGGATGCAAGTTCTATCTGCGCTCAAGGCGTTGGGCGGCATTGCCACGCTATCGCAGCTGAACAACGCCCTGCTTTCTCCCGGCGGGGACGGCGCGAGCTGGCAGACCAAAACGCCGGAAGCCACTATACGCCGAATTGTGCGCCAAAAGTCCGACTACTTCCATCCCGTCAAGCCGGGCTTGTACTGCCTTCGCGAACTTGCGGATAAATTTGAAAGAGAGTACAACCTTCCCTCGCACGGCGATATTCCGCCAAGCGTAGAGAGGCGCAATCACTGGTATTATCAGGGACTTCTGGTTGAAATCGGCAAAGCGCGCCATTACAAGACCTATGTCCCCGCCCAAGACAAGAACCGCACTTTCGGCAATCAAAGGCTTGGCGATGTCTGCGATATAACAAGACTGCCCAAGTTCGGCTACCAGTGCTTTATGCGTAGAGCAAGAACCATCGACGTCATATGGTTCAACCGCCGCGACATGCCCCAAGAGATGTTCGAGATTGAAATGTCCACCGACATGCTCAACTCGCTGACCAAGTTCAACGAACTGCGCGATTTCTACACCGAACTCAAAATCGTAGCGCCCGCCCGCCGAAAAGACTACTTCACCGACCGCAT
Source organism: Dehalococcoidia bacterium (assembly GCA_965203895.1). Classification (GTDB taxonomy): domain Bacteria; phylum Chloroflexota; class Dehalococcoidia; order Lucifugimonadales; family JADFKI01; genus Bin90. Next base: position 2,988,323 of record CBDBDI010000003.1, read on the forward strand.
CGAACTGGACACCTTCCATGAAATTCGAGAGCGCGTGAAGTTTATGGACATCGACGAACTAGAGAAAAAGTACGTATCAGGAAGGTGGTGAAATGACTTCTCAGCGCAACGACCCCTTGCCCCAATACGCATGCCGCATATGCGGCTCAGACGAAATCAGAGGGGAGCCGGACTCATACCCGGTTTTTCGGGCAGAGGACGACAAAATCGTCTATCTGCGCTCCGAAACATACGACAATGATTTGTCGGATCTCATATGCAACGAATGTCTCGAACCTATCGAAGTCGCCGACTACGGGAGAATTAGGATCGAGTAGGGAAGATGCGTACAGCGTCAACCCTTACTCTGCCCCCCACCGCGCCCAAAACGTCAGATACGGCGCCGCGATAGACTTGAAATGCTCCCATGAGCCGGGCGCAGGCGACGCCTCCGCGCTCACCGTCTCCCACACGCCCAGCAGCGCAAAACCCTCCGCCGCCATCCCGTTTATGAGCGTATGCAATGTATGCCGAAACTCGCGCGGCCCCACCACGCGCCGCATACTGCCGTCGGGCGCGGCTACATCCCAATGCGGGTCGTCATAAACCACTTCCCCGTCGGCGTATGCGTGGCGCAGCGGGTAGCCTTGCCCGTCCCAATCTTCCTTCGCCAGCGTGTGCGTGAACGGGTTGGCGCACGAAAGATGATACATGCCGCCCGGCCGCAAAACCCGCGCCACTTGCGCGAATACTTGGCGCGCGTCCGGCACGAAGTTTAGCGAATGCCCGTGCCAAACCACGTCGAAGGCGTCCTCGCCCAGCGCCGACAAATCGCGCATATCGCCCTGCATCGTATTCACCCGCAAGCCGTAATGCGCCGCCGCCCGCATATCTCGCTCCAGCTGCGTCGGCGTGATGTCCAACACGGTTACGGACGCCCCCAGCAAAGCGAATGCCGCCGACTGCTGCCCGCCGCCGCTCGCCAGGCACAGCACATCCTTGCCCGCAATCTGCGGCAGCATCCCATTCGGATCGACCGCTTGGCGCGCCGTTTCGGGCGTCAAATCAAGGTACGGAATGGAGTATTCCACGCCCGCCTGCGCGAGCGCCTCCCAGCGGTCTCTGTTGTAGCGTGCGATTTCGTCCATTGCGCTGTTCGCCCACCCGCGGCGTTAGCGTTGACGCACGCGGGATGCGTAGGATACTGGATGCGAAACGCCAACCGAATTGGCGGCGCTTGCCGCGTCAACAAACCTGCATACAAGCCTTTCGGCTCACAGCGCCTGCGGAACGCCAACCGAATTGGCGGCGCTTACTGCTGCTGTTGCTGCTGCTGCGCGAAGCGCCTGTACACCTCTTCGTCGCTCAGCGCCTCGCGCCCGAACCATTCGTTCTCGATAAGGTGTCCCATGTCCGCCAGCCGCCCTATCGCCGCAGTCGCCGCGTCGATTACCTGCTGCGGCGATTGCAGCGCATCCGGGGACAGCGCTTCCACTTCGGAGATAGCCTCCGTCAGCGCGCGCATAAGCTCCACCGGCGCTATCTGCGTGGCGGTCAGCCGCGCCTTGAACAGGCATTGCAGCGCCGATGACGCCTCGTTGCGAAGGAAAAGCTCGGCCGCCACATCCGCCCTATCGCGCGGCGTTATCCCCAGCGAGCTTGCGGTATCGCAGAGCGAGTCCACCAGCGCATCGCTATCGCCGCCGTCCCGCAGTGCCCGTTTCGCCGCCGTGTCGCACGCCCGCGCCGCGCTCTCCGCCCGCTCCAGCCAGCGCCCCAGCCAGATGAGGTTGTACGCCCTAGAATCCGTCAGCCAGTTGTCCCTTGCCACGCTCATCGATCGCGGTTCAACCATAAATGCCTGCCTTTCAGTATCTAATTCGGTTAAGTTTCGTCGGCAAACCACCCATCCGGGTTTGCCTGCGCTAGAAGTCAAGTTTGTTATGCGAAACACTCGCCGGCTTTGGGATAATCCATTGCAAGCCTTAGCTCAATTCTCTTCGTCGGACTGCATCCTGCGCCTTATCGCTTCAAGTTCGGCGCGCAGACGACGGTTTTCGGCTTCGGCTTGCTCTGCGCGCTGTTCGGCTTGCTCGGCGCGGGTTTGGGCTTGCTGGCGCGCGAGCGTTTCTTGGTTGGCGCGCTGTTCGGCGTACTCGGCGATTATTTCGGCGGATTCGGCGCGGGTTTCGGCTTCGATGGCGCGCAGCTCCGCCCGCTGACGCTCATACGCCTCAAGCTCGGCGCGCCGATACTCTTCGTCGTGCGTCCGCAGGAATTGGCCCGTCTCGGGGTCGAACCAGCGCAATTGCCGCTCATCCCAGTACACCCACAAGCCTAAGACTTCGCTGTACCCGCGGTAAGTCCGATCGCCCACCATTTGTATATCGATAGGTTGGTATTCGCTCTCGACTAGGCGGTCTCCCGCCAGCGCTACTTCATGGAAGAAGCCGCCGCTTGGGTCAAACCGCCAGTATTCGGGGATGCCGCAGTTGGCGTAGTCGCGGCGCTTGTCGGTGTAGTCCACCACGCCCGTGCTTTCCGACGCCACCTCCAGTACGAAATCGGGCGGCTTGCCTTGCGACAGTATGGAGTAGCCTTTCTGCCGTATGAGCAGGTCGCGGTCGCAGTCGAACGTCACTATGAGGTCGGGCTTGCGGTTTTCGCGGCGTATGGTCGCATACGGCGATATGGGGACTTCGCTCAGTACGAAGGTGGACTCGTAGTTGCCGAAGTGGATGGCAAGCGAGCGCATATGCGAGGGTTCGTGCAGGAAGATAGGGTTGTTCATATCGCCTCGCGGGGGATATTCGGGGAATACGGCAAGATGTCCGTTTTGTTCGGCTTGCTGATGAACATCTTGCTTAGGAACCGCGATTAGCTTTGTAGTCATTCGGCTGCCTCTATGTTTAGGCTTTGGCGGCGCTTGACGGCGCATTCGTATGGGGACAATATACCATAGCGCCAAATCGGTTTTGGGTTGCGCTTATGGTCGAGAATTTAACGCAAAGACGCAAAGTTCTGAAAATGTGAATGGAAACCCGATGTCGAATGTCAATCGCCGTTGGAGCTTTCCAACAGGCTTAGGGCATCCTCAAACGACATCAGCTCCGGCGATTGGACGACCTGCGCCACCGCGACGTCCAGCCCGCCGTGGCCTGTGGATACGAATGAACCCTCCACCGGCGACGCCTGATTGTAGTCCCGCCCCACGGCGAACTTAACCAGCGCCGCGTCCGACGCTATACGCATCCCGCGCGTAGGGTCCGAGGGCAGCCAGCCCAATTGCGGATGCAAGAACTCCAGCCATGCGTGCGTTTCGCCCACCGCCGTGCTCAGCAGCCCGCTGCAGTAGCGCGAAGGTATGCCCAGCGCGCGCAGCATCCCCAGCGATATATGCGCCATATCCTGACACACGCCCCAGCCCATCTCCAGCGATTGCTCCGCCGTTGTGGCGACCGATGTGCTGCCGGGAATGTAGCGAATGTTGGAATGCACCCATCCCACCACGCTCTCGACCGCATTCAGCAGGCTGTCGGCGCCCGCCGCCGCCGCGTGCGCCGCATCCTCTAGCCTGTCCGGGTGAACCATCGGCGACGGCAGCAGATACTCTTCCACGAAGTCGTCGTATTGGAGCGCGTCCAATGCCACATCGTCAGGCGCGGCGGGCGCGCTTTTGATGCGCACGCTGCCCACGGCGAGTATTATGAGCTTCGTGTGAGGCGATGTAAGGCGCAAGCGGTGAGTGGGATTGCCCAGTTGATCCTTGTACTGAATCAGCCTTGCGACAGGATCCGTCTTCACCGCCGACGAAAGCGGCGTCTGATATGCGTCTTCGCACGGCGAAAGGCGCAGAAAGTTATCGTTGACTACCACAACGTCGGAGTACAGATAGCGGGCGGCGTATATGTAGCTTGCCGCAACGCCCGCATCGCCTACCGAACCACCCAAGTCGGCTTGCATAGTCCACCTGAAGAGTTGTTAGTAACGCGGTTGTCCGGGCGGGACACCCTGGTAAGCCCGCCGGGGAACGCCGTTGCCTCGCCGCGTCCGTTCTGCACGGCATACACGCGGAAGTCTATGTAGCGGTCGCTGAATTCGCCGGTTTCGTCGTCGAAGACGATGTGCTTGGAGAACTCAAGCGTCTCTTGCGCGATTAGCGCGCGCGGGTTCTCGATAATCTGGCGAGTCATCTGCGTATGGTAGTTGCCGCCCAGATCGGTCATTATGTACACGCCCAACCCGCCGTAGCCCTGCCGCGTCTTCAGCACCATATCGTCCAGGTTGTTCAGCACATAGCGGCGGCTGTCCGCGTCCGCAAGGTCGTAACTGACCGCCTGATGCAAAATCGGCTCTTCGCCCAGGTATTCCCGTATCATATCCGGCACCCACAGGAACACCAGTTTATCGTCCGCGACGCTGGTTCCCATCCCGTTCACCAGAACCACCTTGCCGTTAAGATAGGCGTCCGTCAGCCCCGGCACAAATATCTCCAGATCCTCCACGCGGCGGTATATGAGATCCACCTTCACATCGCCGTCAAGCGTCCGCATCTGCACATCGCCTTCGTAGCCTATGTACAGATCCGAGCCTTCCACCAGTGGTATGTCCAGCAACTCCGCGAGGTAGCGATGCTCAAAGAACGCCGAGCCGAACTTGCTGTCCGTCAGCAGTACGCAGGTAGGATCCGCCTTATCGCACAGCGATGCGAACAGATCTAGGTATGTGGCCTTGATGTCATACGGAACGACGTCGTAGTTCGCGCCGATTTCGGGCATGACCTCATTGCCAATCTCCACCGCCTTCATCTGATAGGCAATGCCGGACGGGATGCGCAGGTTGTCTTCCAGCACCACATAGCGCCCGTCGCTCACCTGCACAAGGTCGATGCCGTATATGTGTACGAACACATCCTTCGCCGGGCGAAAGCCCTGATATTCGGGATAGAAGAACTGGCAGGAATAGACCACTTCGTCGGGGACAACCTTCTGTTCGCCGGCGTACAGATGCAGCAGAAACTGGTTGAGCGCCTTGAGCCGCTGCTCCACGCCCGCGCTGATGACATCCCATTCGCCTTTCGCCACCAAGCGCGGTATCCAGTCCGTCGGCACCGGCCGAAAGTCCATCGGATCCAGCGGAAAGCAGAATGCGTCCAGCGCCACCTGCCGCTTCGCCTCGCGCCAGCGCTGCGCCATCGCATCGACGCCCAGCGTATCCAGCGCCGCCATAGCGTCCGAATACACTGGTAGCAGCGCCCCGTCGGCGCCGCGATATTCGCTGACGTCCTTCTCATTGAACTTGACCGAGTCGATGAGCATACATCACTCCAATTCTGAATTTGGCGGTTTGGCGAGTTGATCGGATTTGTTGAGAGGCGGAAGCGGATATGAAACGGACTGCTATTATTACAAAGAAGCGCGCCCACTTGTCAAGTTGTCAAGCGATGCTGCGCCATTCCCTTTGCGCTAAAGCCTGAAGCTGCTCTGCGTCCCCCGAACAGCGGCGTCAATCACACGCGGCGGTGATAAGCCGCGCGCCCAGTATCGTCTCCATATGCCGCAGCGCGTTGGCGTGCGCCGCCGCATCAAACGACGCCACGCAGTCCGTTGGAATGTCCACCGCGTAGTCGCGGTTGCGCGCATCGGCGGCGGTGTGCATTACGCATATGTCCGTGCAGACGCCGCAGATGATAACCCTATCCGGCTTGAGTTCGTCCAACAGCGCCGCCAGTTCGGTGTCGAAGAATGCGCTGTAGCGCCGCTTGGGAAGCCGAATGCCCTCATAGCCGCTCAGTTCGGGGATGACTTCCGTTTCCGCCGTGCCGCGGACGCAGTGTACCGGAAACATCTGAAACTCCAAATCGTCCGGGTCGTGCGTATCGCACACGAAAATCACGCTGCCGCCCGCCGCCTGCTCCGCCTCGATGAGGCGCTGCACCGCCGGAATGATGCGCCGCGCCTCATCCCCGCAATACAAGTTATGCCCCGCCTCAAGGAAGCCCGCCACCATATCGGTTACCAGCAGCACATTAGCCATCGCATCGCCCCTTTCGCTAACGCCGCCGCGCTAACGCCATCTTACATTCACGCCCGCCGCGCCCGCAATAGCCGTTGGGCAGGCGCTCATATCCCTTACCCCCGCCTTTGCGTCCCTGCGCCTTTGCGTTCAAAAGAGAGTTCCCTCAGTCGATCTTTGGAACGCCCCCAAAGCGCAGCCTGAGCAGCCCCTTCACATCCTCTATCGCCGTCCCCAGTATCTTGACGCGCGTATCCGGATCGTCCGTCCAATAAACCGGCAGTTCGCGTATCCGCAAGCCGTTGCGTTCCGCCAATATCAGCAGTTCGGTGTCGAAGAACCAGCGATTGTTGACCACCAGCGGCACAATATCATCCACCACGCGGCGGCTCACCGCCTTAAAGCCGCACTGCGCGTCCCGAAAGCCGGTGAAGAACATTGAGCGAAACAGGACGCTGTAGCCGCGTGAAGTTATCTCGCGCTTGAGCGGCCGCCGTTCCACGCGCGCGCCCTTGATGAGCCGCGAGCCGATAGCGACGTCGTAGCCGCCGTCCGCAATAGCGCCCACCAGCGGCGGCAGCGCGGCAAGATCGGTGGCAAGGTCAACATCCATATACGCCGCAATGTCCGCATCCGACTGCGTCCACGCCGTTCTGAGCGCCAGCCCGCGCCCGCGCTGCTCCAACCGCAGCGGCGCCACGCGCTCGAAGCGCTCCGCCAGCCGCTGCGACACTTCAGGCGTGGCGTCGTCCGAGCCGTTGTCCGCAATCACGATGCGCCAATCGTATGCGCCGAGATTTGCGCTCATAAACGCATGCAGCGCCTCGATATTCGGCGGCAAATCGCGCTCTTCGTTCAATACCGGAATAACGATGTCCAAAGATTTCGGAGTCAACACAGCCTCAGTAGCGCAATTGCGCTTAGGTTTGCGCCGTTCAAGTTAAGCATGCGCCGCGCAGATGTTTGGCGCGGCAATCAACAGCGCCGCCAAAGATCGAGCAGTCGCCGCCGCTTATTCATCGTCGTCGAGCCGCCCTAGGCGTTCCCGGATGCGGCGCAGCTCCGCCTCCGCTCTGTTTGCGCGCGCCGCTTCCTGTTCAGCGCGCTCATCCGCCTGCCGTCGCGCAACTGCTTCTTGCTCAGCGCGCTCATCCGCACGTCGTCGCGCTTCGGATTCCCGCCCAGCGCGCGCCGCCTCGCGCACCACGCGCTCCTCCGCCAACTGCCGCTCAGCGGCTTCCCTTGCCGCGCGCTCCTCCGCCCTATCAGCGCGGTCTGCCTCTTCGTCAGAGGTGAGAAGGTAACTATCTGTCCGAGGGTCATACCAGAGCAGATCGCCGTCCGACCAGCACACATACAGCCCCAGCGTCTCGCTGTACCCACGGACGCCGCCGTCCATCCGCTCGATCAATATCGGTTCATAGTGCCCGTCCACAAGCCTATCGCCCGCCAGCGCCGCATCGTGGTAATCGCCGCCGGTGGCGTCAAACCGCCAGTACTCAGGTATGCCGTAGCGCTCATAGTCAACGCGCTTCTCAGTGTAGTCGACTCTGCCCGTAGTTTTGGACGCTATCTCCATCACAAAGTCCGGCGGCTTGCCCTGTTCGGTTATGTCATAGCCCTGCCGCTCTATCGCGCGCTCGGGGTCGCAGTCAAACGCGATAATGAGGTCGGGTATGCGGAGGCCCAGTCGAACGCTCAACGTCGTGCCTATGGGGACTTCGCCGTACACTAGCGTCGTGTCCCGCGCGCCGAAATGGCGTTTGAGGGTTGGGACGTAACCGATTTCGTGGAGAATGTCTATGTTCTGCATATCGTAGCGCGGCGGGAACTCAGGGAACTGCGCGAGCGCCGCCCCGTTTGTCTTGAGCGCATCGCTTGCCTTGAGCAACCCGTTTGTGTTCGTGGTTGTCGTGGGATGGGCAATCGTTTTGGTGGTCATCGCTGACCTCTCGCTGATTGAATGCTAGGGCGTAGGTTGAAAACGTATTGTGGAAAATATACCAGTTGGCGGCAGGCGTGTCATTGAATCTTTGCGCCCCTGCGCCTTTACGCTTAGACCGCCCCCAATGCCTAAGCATCGGCGCGCAACCTAATCGATGAAGTCGAACCCGGTGTATGCCCGCAGCGCTTCCGGCACTGCAACCGTTCCGTCCGCCTGCTGGCAGTTTTCCAGTATGGCGATGATGACGCGCGGCAGCGCAAGCCCGGAGCCGTTGAGCGTATGCAGGAAGCGTGTGCGGCCGCCCTGCTCCGCGCGGTAGCGGATCGCGGCGCGGCGCGCCTGGAAGTCGGCGCAGTTGGAACACGAACTCACCTCAAGCCACTCGTCGCAGCCGGGCGCCCACATCTCTATATCGAAACTCTTGGCGGACTGAAACCCAAGCTCGGCTTTGCAGAGCTGCAGTACCCTATATTGCACGCCCAGCCGCGCGCAAATCGTTTCGGCTTCGCCCAGCAGTTCTAGCAGCGCGTCTTCGGACGCATGCGGCTCTACGAACCTGTACATCTCTACCTTTTCGAACTGGTGAACGCGCTTTATGCCGCGCGTGTCTCTGCCCGCCGCCGCCTTTTCGCGCCGAAAGCAGGGCGTATGCGCCACATAGCGCAGCGGCAGCGTCCCCGGCGCCAGTATTTCGCCGCGGTGCATGTTCGTTATCGCCATCTCAGCGGTGGGCAGCAACCACAGGTCGTCTTCGTCGTCGCGGTACATCGTATCGGCGAACTTTGGCAGGTTGCTGTTCGCGGTCGCCGATTCGGTGGTGACCACATTCGGCAGGTAGAGTTCTTCATAACCGTGTTCTTGCGTGTGCGTGTCCAGCATCCAATCTATCAGTGCCCGTTGCAGCCGCGCGCCCTTGCCTTTCAGCACGAAAAAGCGCGAACCCGCCATACGCGCGCCGCGCTGAAAGTCGATGATGCCCAAGCGTTCCCCGATTTCCCAGTGCGGTTTTGGCTCAAAATCGAACTGCGGCGCATCGCCCACCACGCGTGCAACCACGTTATCGCGCTCATCAGCGCCCGGCGGCACATCATCGGCCGGTATGTTCGGCAGGCTGAGCAGCAGCGCGTTTAGGTCAGCGTCCAAGCCGCGAATGGCATCTTCAAGCTGACGCACGCGCGCTCCCACCTGCCGCATTTCGTCGATTAGCGCCTGCGGCCGCTCTTTCGCGCGCCCCATCCGGCGGCTCGCTTCGTTGCGCCGCGCTCTGAGTTCGTCCGCCTCCACGATGGCGGCGCGGCGTTCTGCGTCCAACTCCACGATGCGGTCAATGGGCGCATCCTCGCCGCGCGCGCGCAAGGCGTCCCGCACATCGTCCGGGCTATGCCGTATAAGATCAATGCTAATCAATGCGGTACCTCAAACGCTTGGTTATCCTGCGCGTGCATTCCGAATATCCTGTATTCTGCGCGCGCTTATTGGCGTTAGGGATAAGTCCGTTAGCCCATTGCGTTGCGCCCGCCCCTGCCGTCTAAACGGCAAGGGTTTAGGCGCGCGAACTATGGCGAACTACGGCGGCGCGCGGGATTGGGAGCGGCGGCTATGCGCGCTATACGTCCAGGTTTTGGACTTCGAGGGCGTGCGCCTGGATGAAGTTGCGGCGCGGCTCGACTACATTGCCCATCAGCACCGAGAACATATCGTCGGCGGCGGCCGCGTCGGATATGGACACCTGCAGCAGGGTGCGCTTCTCAGGGTCCATAGTGGTTTCCCAGAGCTGCTCGGCGTTCATTTCGCCCAAGCCCTTGTAGCGCTGCAAGTTGATGTTGCGCCTGCCGTCCAACTGCGTCATTATGCCTTCGCGCTCGCCTTCGCTGTAGGCGTAGTATGAGCGCCTGCCCGCGCTTATCTTGTAGAGCGGCGGCTGCGCTATGTAGAGATGCCCATGTTCTATGAGCGGCGTCATATGGCGGAAGAAGAATGTCAGCATCAGCGTGCGAATGTGCGAGCCGTCCACGTCGGCGTCCGTCATAATGATGACGCGGTGATAGCGGAGTTTGCTGAGGTCTATGTCGTCGTCCAAGCCTGCGCCGATGGCGGTAATCATGGAGCGTATGGCGTCGTGCGCCAGCATCTTATCGGCGCGCGCCTTTTCGACGTTCAGTATCTTGCCCCACAGCGGCAGGATAGCCTGCGTCTTGCGGTCGCGTCCCATCTTTGCGGTGCCGCCTGCGGAGTCGCCTTCGACGAGGTAGATTTCGCAGAACGCGGGGTTCTTTTCGGAGCAGTCGGCGAGTTTGCCGGGCAGTCCGCCGCCGTCCATAGCGTTCTTGCGGATGATGAGGTCGCGCGCTTTGCGGGCGGCGTCGCGCGCGCGCTGCGCGGTGAGACACTTCTCTATGATGCGCTTGGCGTCCTGCGGGTTGTCCTCAAGGTAATACTGAAGCGCCTCCGCGACTACGCTCTCTACCTGCGTGCGAACCTCAGGGTTGCCCAAGCGCGTCTTGGTCTGTCCCTCGAACTGCGGCTCCGTGAGTTTGACGCTAATAACCGCCGCCAAGCCTTCGCGCACATCCTCGCCCGCAAGGTTGGCGTCGCTTTCCTTGATAAGGGCTTGCTTGCGCCCGTAGTCGTTGACCACGCGGGTTAGCGCGCTGCGAAAGCCGGTGATGTGCGAACCGCCGTCTATGGTGTTGATGCAGTTGGCGAACGAGTGAACGAACTCGGTGAAGCTATCGTTGTACTGCATCGCCACTTCGACTATGGTGTTGTCCACTTGCTTTTCCACATAGATAGGGTCTTTGTGGACTACCGCGCGCTTGCGGTTCAGGCTTCGCACGAAGCTGGATATGCCGCCGTCGAAGTAGTAGGTGGCTTCGTTGTTGGGCCAAAGGCTATCGTGTGAGCGCCAGTCGCTGCGGAACGAAATCTCTAGGCCCTTGTTCAGGTACGCCATCTCTTTGAAGCGCTGCGCCAGCGTTCCAAAGTCATACGCCAAGTCCTCGAATATGTCCACATCGGGCATAAACACCACGGCGGTGCCCGTCTGGCGGCGGCCGCCCCTGGGCAGCGGCTCCGCCGTCAGTTCGGACAGGCGGCGGCCGCGCGAAAACTGCTGACGGTAGATAAGGCCGTCGCGGCTCACCTCGACCTCAAGGCTGTCGGATAGGGCGTTGACCACGGACGCGCCTACGCCGTGCAGACCGCCGGAGACGGTGTACGCCTTGCCGCCGAACTTGCCGCCGGCGTGCAGCGTGGTCATCACCGTCTCGACCGCCGTCATCCCCGTGGTCGGGTGGACGTCCACCGGAATGCCGCGCCCGTCGTCTTCCACGCGCACGGCGCCGTCCGGCAGGATGTGGATTCGCACGCGCGACGCGAATCCCGCCATGAACTCGTCCACGCTGTTGTCCACAATCTCATATATCAGATGATGCAGCCCGCGCTGGTCGGTGCTGCCGATGTACATGCCCGGGCGCTTGCGGACGGCTTCCATGCCCTCAAGCACCTGAATATCGCCGGCGGTGTACATATCCACTTCTTTGGCGGTTGCCATATATGTTTCTCCTAACGCTGCGTTCAGCGCCGTTTCCCAAACATCGAATCGCTTGGGCTATTGGGCGCAAGCGCGCGCAAAGCCGTAGCGAATTAAGAGACGCGCGCTGCGTCGAAAAGGCGCGATTTACGCAATAAAGCCCACTTGAATGGGACAATATAAAGCGGGATTGGGGCAAGGTTTTCTTGGGTTTATTTTAGCATTTTGGCTAGACGAAATCAAATGTTGGCGGCGCAAATGTTCGCAAAGAATACCCAACCGCAGGCGTTATCGCTCTTGGCGTCATCGCAAGATTGCGCCGCCACTTGCGTTTTTACGCCTCTACGCTAAAATGCGCCCAAACCCAAACTGCCTAAACTTGAGGGGGGTGTATTCCCAATGTTGCGTACATTCTTTGATTTTCGCCGCATATCAACGCTGATAGCGTTGCTTCTCATAATCGCATTGGCGGCCGTAATGTTCGCCAGCGCTCCGGCAGCTACGCAAACCGCCCCCGCCGACGCAACCGCTACGCCTACGGCAACCGCCACGCCTACCCCGGATCCGGATGCGACGGCCACGCCTACCGCAACCGCTACCGGCACGGCAACCGCTACGCCCACCGCAACCGCTACCCCGGATCCGGATGCGACGTCCACGCCTACCGCAACCGCAACTGGCACGGCAACTGCTACACCCACCGCTACGCCTACCGTAGCGCCCCCCAACGCCGACTACGACGTCGACAACGACGGCCTCATCGAAATCAGAACCATCGCCCAACTCAACGCCGTTAGATACGACCTCAACGGGGATGGCAAGCGAGGTTCCGTCAGCGCCTCAGACTGGGCGACATACACAACCGCTTTCCTCAACGCCGTGTCCGGCATGGGCTGCCCGCAACCCAACTGTACCGGCTACGAACTGATGATGGATCTGGACTTCGACACCAACGGCGACGGGGATGTGGACGCAAGCGATACCTACCCGAACTGGACGCCCATCGGCACGGCAGCCAATAAGTTCAACGCCACCTTCAAAGGCAGCCTTACCAATGGCGTGATGCCCAAAATCTCCAACCTTACGATAACCTCAATAAGTAGCGGTGTCGCCTCAACGGAAGTGGGACTGTTCGGCGCAACAAGCGCTGCCGCGCGCATTGAAAGCGTAGGGCTTGTGAACGCCAAAGTGAACATAACCACTTCGTCCAACTATACAAGCATCGGCGCGCTAGCGGGACGCAACGCCGGCAAGGTAATCGCGTGCTACTCCACCGGCGCAATAACCGCCAGCGCAGGTTTTGAAAGCGACGCCGGCGGGCTTGTGGGAATCAATACGGGAACCATAGCCGCCGGCTTCTCCCGCGCCATCGTCGATATGGCGATGGATACGGGCGTCACTAGCGGCAATATGAACATCCACGCCGGCGGTCTGGCAGGGCTCAATACGGGAACGCTAACCGCCACCTACGCAGCGGGCGCGGTCAAGGGCAAGGGCGGCGGCAACAGTTACGTCGGCGGTCTAGTTGGATTCAACACGGCGCCGACAAACGCAGCAAGCGGCGCAAAGACGATAATCGCCAGCTACTCCATCGCGCCCGTTACCGCTGAGGGCATGACTGCCGCCGCCGTCGCCACGCCCACAGTCGGAGGGCTGACAGGCTGCTGCGCCGATTCCACCACCACTAACACGATAACCGCCAGTTACTGGGACTACATAGCGAGCGACATAGACGACAACGCCCCCACTACGATGCCGCAGGGGAAATCTACGCACGACCTTATATCGCCCAGAGACGCCAGCGGCATATACGCGGGTTGGAAAAATCTGACGATCGACGGCGCAGTTGTTCCAGCGCCGTGGGTCTTCAACTCCGCCCGATTCCATCCACTGCTGACATACGGCGGACACACCGCCACAAACCGATCAGGCAATCAAAATTTTGTGAACATCGGCCTCAGCAGCAGCTACGGCGGGGACGCAGTATATCCCCGCGAAGGAATGGACTTGTACTCTAATATGGGGTCATATGGGGGGGCTTTCAGTGGCCTGCGCGCCCGCGACTCCCGCTACGCCCTCACCTGGCTATGGGAGGGATCCACCGACGGCATCACTTGGTCCGGGCTTGCCCCTATGCGCGGTGTACCATTCTGGGCATCATTCGGCGCGGGCAACACTTTCCGTTTCGTCCCTAGGACGGAGCATGTAGGCAAATACATCCGCGCTAGGGTGCCGCTGTCGACGGGCGGCTATGCTTATACTAGGGTGATAGGCAAGATAAAGGCCGCCAGTACCACCGACACCGTTGCGCTGAGCTTCGCAAGCGGCCACAACCCGCCTCGCATTGGAACGCCGATAGCGCTTGCGACGTTGCCTAACGCTCCTAGTAACGCCCCTGTGGTGGGGCTATGGTATCGTTGCGATGCCGTCGACGACGCGCCGCCGGGTCCGGGGTGTGAGTTGGTCGGAAGCCTTACTTCATACACGCCGGGCGCCGCCGACCTAAACCACTACATACGCCCCTACATCTACTACAAGGACGTCGGCGTATGGGAACGCGCGTCCCCCGGCGTCACGCAGCAAGTGGCTGATGTTCAACGAGCCAGACCGTGGCGGTAGGGGTAACGGAACGAACTTGACCACGCGGTATGCGACTTGAGGCGAGCCCATCAAACCGCCCGCGCTCCGCCATACGCCTAACCAACAATTCCCGTCGGCGGCAACCGGACTTCCCTGCGGCAATCGGACGCATGTATCCGATTGCCGCAGCGCTTTTCGCATTATCGCGGGCGGCTGTGGTTTGAGCGCGGCATGGATATTCTCAAAGCTGAGTTGCAAATTACGAAAATACCGAAAATAGGTGTTTTCATATTGAAGCGCCCATCAGTTTGAAATTTTTTAGGAAGTGCTGTATTAACGAATGCTTCGCGGATCATACACTCAATTGCGCTTAATTTTAAGAATGCCTGCCGCGGAGCAATGTATCAGTTTGGGATGCGTGTGTCTGATGCGCACTTAGATATATCTGCCGCATTTTGATGCCGCTTATTGCCGATTTTGTTCTTTTTTGAGAAAACTGCGTTTCAAACCGATACGCGGACAGCCCGCGGCGCAAGAAAATACCCGCCAAGCCCTTCTACTTCATCCAACCATATTTTATATTTGAGAAAGGGCGGTATCCCGCACTGGCAATATGTGAAGGAATGGCATAAACCTCAAATGGCAGCGCATAGGAATAGAGCGCTTTCAGCCGTCCGTCGGTTCGCCCCGCTGCATCCGCGCCTCGTCAAGCATACGCTCCAGCAGCACAAACGAAGCGTCGTTGGAATAGTCCAGTCCCGCAATTCCCAGCACTCTGAACAGCACCCCGCTGGACACGCGCGCCTCTGCGGACTCGCCCAGCGCCGGTATGCGAAGCCCAAGCGCCTGCGCCATAAACCCGCCCGCCATCATCCCTTCCTGCGTCAGACGGCAGCGCGCAAGCAAGCGCCCCTCATATGACAGCGTTACGCCCTCATCATCCTGCGTCAGCGTCAGCCACAGCCGGCCGCGCGGCGCGCTGATGAGCTCATCGGCATATTCGGAGATTTCAACAGAGTTCATAGTAGATCGGTTTGGGGATTGTGTAGTCGATTGGCGCGGGCAATCGTTTTCGCGGCCATCGCCGACCTCTCGCGGATT
Source organism: Dehalococcoidia bacterium (assembly GCA_965203895.1). Lineage (GTDB taxonomy): Bacteria > Chloroflexota > Dehalococcoidia > Lucifugimonadales > JADFKI01 > Bin90. Next base: position 3,003,475 of record CBDBDI010000003.1, read on the forward strand.
GTAAGCGTAGGTTGTATGCGTAGAGCGTAAGTTGAATGCGGATTATGGACAATATACCAGTTGGCGGCGGGATGCGCCATTCGGTTTGGGCGCTGCGTAGGCATTAGTTTGCCAAGCCGTAGCGGCCGCGCCGTTTGCCCTCAATCTAGGGCAGCAGGCGCTTGGCGGTCTTGTCGGCTATCAGCCGTTGCACGTAGTCGGCGGGGGATGCGCCGTCGGGGATGGTGTCCGCCAAGCCGCCGCCGGGGAAACGCAGCGCCCAGCGATATAGCCGCTGGACATCGGCGCTCTCTACGCCGTCCAACACGGGCGCATCTTGGCGCACGTCGTCCAGCAGCTCTATGACCGCCGCCGCAATCCGCCGATGAAAGCGCGCCGTAACTTCGTCTGCGCCGCCGCCCTGTCTGTGCGCTTCCTGATACCACTGCATTCCGTTCAGATGCAGGATGCGCGTGCGCGGGAAGAAGGACGCCATCAGGTTCCACGGATCGCCGTCCTTTTCCTGGTCGCCGCCGTGCCGAAAATCGGAGCGCAGTATCACGCAGGGGATGTCCAGCATCTTGGCATAGACATATTCCACAATCTGCCCGGGGTCTAGGTCCGCCCCGTCAAAGTTGTACAACCCAAGGTCGCACTCCATCACCATACGCAAATCCTGATTGCGTATATCCACCGCCCTTGCGCCCGTCTGCTCCAAATCCTGCGGCAATATGCAGCGGTATCGCCCCTCGGAGAGTTCCTCTATGCGCGCCGCCAATAGCGCATTGCCGCCCAAATGCTTATGGTCAAACAGCGCGCCTGCGTAGTAGATGGTGTATTGCGTGGTCATATTCTCACACCCTTTGCGTGGTTAAGTTTGTATCGTCGATATTCGCCGTGAATTTGCTGAATCGAATGTGTTGACAGATAGCGTTGTCGTCCCCCAACGGCGTGGGATTGGTTTCGTATTCTAGCGCTTATCGTAGGCGTTGGTCAGCGTCGGGCGATGAGCGGCCGCGCCTCAAGGTTGACTGAGCGCAAGGGCGGTGTTAGTGTTTGCGTATCTCTACTCTTACTAATAGGAAGGCGGGGATATGCGGCTTGAGGGCAAGGTTGCGCTTATAAGCGGCGGCGCAAGGGGCATGGGCGCAGCGGAGGCGCGGCTGTTCGCGCGCGAGGGCGCCAAGGTGGTTATCGGCGATCTGCTGGAAACTGAGGGCAAGCGGGTTGCGGCGGACATTGACGCCGACGGCGGCGATGCGCTGTTCGTGAAGCTAGACGTCACCGATGAGGCGAGCTGGCGGCGCGCGGTTGACGCTGCCGTGGAGCGTTTCGGCAGGCTGAACGTGCTGGTGAACAACGCCGCCGTTCTGCGCGTTCAAGGGCTGTTGGACACCACCCAAGAGATTTGGGACGAGGTTATGGATGTGAACGCCAAGGGAACCTTCCTTGGAACAAAGACGGTCATAGCGGCGATGCGAAAGGCGGGCGGCGGCTCTATCATCAACATATCGTCGGGCGCGGGCATCACGGGCAGCGCGCGCAACACCGCCTATCACGCGTCCAAGGGGGCGGTGCGCATATTCACAAAGGCGGCGGCGATTCAGTATGCCGCTGAGAACATTCGCGTGAACTCGGTTCATCCGGGCCCAATCGCAACCGATATGCTGGCGTATTCCAGGACGGCGCCGGGCGCGCGCAGGCCGGAGGATGTGCCGCTGGGACGCCACGGCAGACCTGAGGAAGTGGCATACGGCGTTCTTTTCCTAGCGTCCGACGAGTCGTCGTTTATCACGGGCAGCGAGGTTGTGATAGACGGCGGGCGCACCGCCGAGTAGCCAAGCGTTACGGCTCTAAACGCAAAGGCGCTAGGGCGCAAAGCGGGTTAAGGCTATCAGACTGATTAGAAAATTGGCGATAATCGCGAATTCGCCGACCGCGCAAAGACGCCGTTTGACCAAAGACACGCTCATATACCCAAAACATTCAGGAGAGATGCGATGCAAGATGCGGTAATCGTTAGCGGCGCGCGCACGCCGGTGGGCCGGTTCGGGGGCGCGTTCAAGGATGTTGCGGCGCCGGATTTGGGGGCGGAAGCAATCAAGGCGGCGTTGGAGCGCGCGGGCATTCGTCCGGATCAGGTGGAAGAGGTTGTGCTGGGCAATGCGCTGCAGGCGGCGGAAGCGGGCTACGCCGCAAGGCTCGCCACGCTGAAGGCGGGCATTCCCCAAGAGACACCCACTATCGCGGTGAACCGTCAGTGTTCGTCCGGCTTGGAAGCCATCAATATGGCGGCGCAGCTTGTGCGCACCGGCGAAGTGGACATCGCGGTAGCCGGCGGTACCGAGAATATGAGCCAAGCGCCCTATATGCTGGACTATCGCGCGCGCTTCGACGGGCTGCGAATGGGCGACGCCATGATGCGCGACGGGCTGATCGAGGGGCTCGGCTGCCCGGTCAACCGCTACCATATGGGCGTAACCGCCGAGAATGTGGCAGAGCGCTTTGAGGTCAGCCGCGAAGACCAGGACGAACTGGCGCTGATGAGCCACCAACGCGCCGTTGCCGCTATCCAAAACGGCCGCTTCAGCGAACAGATAGCGGCGGTCAGCGTGCCGCAGCGACGCGGCGACGCCGTCGTGGTTTCGCAGGATGAAGGGCCGCGCGCAGACACTACGATCGAGCGGCTCGCATCGCTGCGCCCCGTGTTCAAGCCCGACGGCAGCGTAACGGCGGGCAACGCATCCAGCATCAACGACGGCGCGGCGGCGGTGGTGATTATGTCCGCCGAAAAGGCGGCGGAGTTGGACTTGCGGCCCAAACTGCGCTGGCATACGCGCGGCGTGGCTGGCGTGGAGCCTGCCATAATGGGAACGGGGCCGGTTCCCGCCGTCCGCAAGGCGCTGTCCAAGTCCGGGATGAACATCGGCGACATTGACCTGATCGAGCTCAACGAAGCGTTTGCGGCGCAGGCGCTCTACTGCATGCGCGAGCTGGATATGGACATGGACAAGACCAATGTGAACGGCAGCGGCATAAGCCTTGGGCATCCCGTAGGCGCTACGGGCGCGATAATGACCGTGAAGCTGATGGAAGAGATAGGCTTGCGCGACGATGAGCTGGGGCTGGTAACGATGTGCGTAGGCGGCGGTCAGGGGGTAGCGACGATATTCGAGCGGGTGGGGTAGGCGGCGTGGATGCGATGCCCCAAACGCCTGCGCCGTATCTGGTCATAAATGTGAGACCAGAATGGCTGCAAGACCCTGGATCGATGAATTTCGAAGATATGGGCAGCAAGCCTAAGTTCTGGTTTCAATCCAACATTCGGAGGAGATGGCTATTCAAGTATCCTATCCAAAGAGACTCAGGCGAGCATTGGGCAGAAAAGATATGCGCAGAGGTGGCAGGGTTACTTGGCGTCTCATGCGCGCGAGTTGAGCTTGCCGCCTTTGAAAATACCCCTAATGAACTTGCCTCTCGCGTGGGATATAGAGGCTCTGTATCGGAAGAATTTACGGAAGAAAACGACCGTCTAATTCACGGCAACGAGCTTTTGCGTCTGGTAGAGCCAAATTACGATGCGAAAGCAACTAGGTTTCATCAGCCGCATCATACATTGAACAACATTTGGTCAGTGTTTGACGATGTATTTTCAAATACTGCAGAAAATACGGCGGCGAAAAGGCGGTTTTCGGAATATCTGACGCTGGACGCGCTAATTGGCAACACCGACCGCCATCATGAAAACTGGGGCTTGATAATAAGATACGACGAAAGCGATTTCAGAATTTTCATAGCCCCGTCATTCGATCATGCGTCGTCTCTCGGACACGGATTACATGATAGGCGTCGCAACTCGCTGCTATCTGAAGGACGGCTAGCGGCGTATGTCGCGCGATCCGGCAGAAGGGGCAGCGGCGGCATCTACTGGTCAAGTGATGAGCATGCTCCTAGTCCGCTGGAACTTGTGCGACGGGCTGCAAAAGATTATCCATCTCTATTTGACTCGTCAAAGGCGCGCATACAAGAATTGGATGAAAACTCATTCGACGGCATCGTCCGAAGAATTCCTCAAGATTGGATGACGCCGCCCGCGCGCGAGTTTGCCGTAGTCTTGTTGTTGCGCAACCTTAACGAACTGCGAGAGATACTCAAATGAGCGAACAAACCCTGTTTCTAACCTGGCAAGACGAAAGGGAAGCCTTGCGTCGGTGGTTCCCTATCGGCCGGCTCGACGCTGATATGGAACGGCCGCATTACCGCTTTCGTTACATAGAGGGAGTAATGAAGGCGAAAGACAAAGCGGGCTTCCAACCGCTCTTCGAGTTCCCCAATCCGAAGAAGGCTTACTGCTCGTCGGCGCTCTTCCCGATTTTCAGGAATCGGGTTATGTCTGACAAAAGGCCGGATTTCGCGCAGTACATAAGCAGTCTCGGGCTCGCCCAAACGGCTAACCCAATAGAAATTCTGGCTGTCAGCGGCGGGCGGCGCGTAACCGATAACTTTGGGGTTTTCCCTAAAATCAATAAGCGGCCGGATGGCAGCTTCACTTGCCGCTTTTTTCTGCACGGATGGCGTCATGTGAGCGAGGCGGCGAAAGAGCGCATTAAGACGCTGAAGCCGGACGAACCGCTATATCTGACGCTGGAGCTGACCAACCCCGCTACACTCGTTGCAGTACAAATCCAAACTACGGACTACCATATGGTTGGATGGGCGCCACGCTATCTAGTGTGGGATTTAGTCGCGGCAATGGCTAAGTCGCCCGAGCCCGATTATTCGGCGCGCGTGGTTCAAGTCAATCCAATGCCCGTGCCGTCGAATCATCGCGTCCTGATTGAAATGCAAGGCTGTTGGGATAATGACCACGAGCCAATGTCCGGTCCGGACTTTCAGCCGTTGGTGGAGTAGGGGTTGCCGCGCGCTAACGCCGCCGCCAATCAAATGCCGTCGATTCAAGACGAAATCGGAGGGATATATGAAGTTTGTGATAACGCTTGAAGAGGATGAGGACGGCTTTATCGTTGCCAGCTGTCCCGCGCTGCCGGGATGCCATTCGCAGGGTTCGGATACGGACGAAGCCGTCGCCAACATCACGGAGGCTATACAGGCGTATGTCGAGAGCATGATCAAGCACGGCGAGCCGATTCCGGGCTGTTAGAAAGCCCGGAATCGCAAGTTTTCGCTATATCCCCAGCGTCCCTGCGCGCTTGACCACGCGCCCTTGCGCTACGATGGTATTGACATTGTGCAGTGCGGTTATGTCCGCGGACGGATCGCCCTCTACGATGACCACATCGGCGGACTTGCCCGCCTCTAGCGTGCCGGTTTCGTCTGCGATGCCTAGGCATTCGGCGGAGGTCTGCGTGGCGCAGATTATCGCTTCCATTGGCGTTATCCACATCTCTTCCACCATCACCTGCGGGATGTATGCGAAATCGCCGAAGCGCGCGTTGGTCATGCCGGAGTCCATTCCGGTTACGAACTTCACACCCCTGTCCCACATATCGCGCAGTATCTCAAAGCGGCGCTGCGGGTCGGACATCGCGGAGCCGCCCGTCTGCTTGCCGCGCAGCCGATTGAGCCGATTCAGCGCCAGCGTGGGGTCCACCCAGATGCCCTTTTCGGCTATCATATCGGCGTCGGCAGGATCGTAGTCGTACATCTGCTGCGGGTCTTCGGCGAGCCAAGAGCAGTGGATAAGGTTGTGGACGCCCGCCTCTACGCAGTTGCGGACGCCGGCGCTTGCGTGGCAGTGCGCCGCGACGCGCAGTCCCAGCCTTTCGGCGTCCCGCACGGCGGCTTTGAGCGTCTCCGCCGAATACTGCGGCGCGCGCACATTGGTGCCGGGCGTGAAGCCGCCGCCGGTCGCCATAATTTTGATGTAGCCCGCGCCGAGCTTGAACTGCTGCCGCACCGCTCTGACCACATCGGCCGTGGTGTCCGCCTCCGTGCCGAATGAGTTGCAGTGTCCGCCGGTGGTGGTTATGGGCGTTCCCGCTACGATGAGGCGGGGGCCTGGGATGATGCCGCCATCGATGGCTTGCTTGATGGGGAAGGCAACCTGATTGCGCGCGCCCAAATCGCGCATGGTGGTAACGCCGGACGCTAGGGCGGCGCGCACGGCGCCCACGGCGCGCATCAGAAACACCTCGTCGCTTTCGGTGGTGATGTGCGTGTAGGCGTCAAGCTCGGCGCTGCAATGGATGTGCGAGTGCATCTCAATGAAGCCGGGCATAATGCTGCCGCCGCTCACCTCAATCACATCCACCGCATCATCGGGCGCAAGCGGGATGGCGTCCGCCGCCGCTATTTGGGCTATCCTGCCGTCTTCAATCAGGACGGCGGCGTTTGGAACGGGATCTGCGCCCGTGCCGTCGATAAGTCTGTCAGCCTTCAGCAACAGTTTCATAAGCGCAATCACCTTCCGTTTCGCCCTGCAACGCCGAATTTTCTGCGCATTATATCACGGCAAGGCTAACGGCAACGGACGGGATGGGCGAATGGCGCGGCGTCATCCGCTATACGCTTGTTATACGCCGCCGAGAGTCGCGCAGAGTTATGCAACCGAATGCGCTCTGACTCAGAGTTCGCTCTGCCTAAATGCGATTGCGCCCGTATATCTAATGCGCCTTGCCTATGAGAATGCCTGTCGCGCTCAAACCGCCGCCGGCGATGATGCGAAAAGCCCTGCGGCAATCGAACGCATGTATCCGATTGCCGCAGGGTTAGTTGTTGCCGGTTGGAATTGCTGGCTAGGTATGCCCTAGGCATATGGCGGAGCGCGTGCGGTTTGATGGCAGCGCATCAAATCGCCGCGCGTCCATATTAAATTTCGCTACTCATTCCGCCACTGCCGCCACTGCGATGAACGATCGCGCACTTGTTGCGTGATGTCGGTTGATGCGCGCGTCCATATGCCGTCTTTCTTGTAGTAGATGTAGGCGCGGATGTGGTGGTTTAGGTCGAAAGCCCCTGGTATGTATGAAGTAAGGCTCCCAACCAACTCACACCCTGACGGATTGGCGCCGTTGGTATCGCAGCGATACCAAAGTCCCTTAGCGTCCGTAGCGCCCGATGGCAGCGCGGAGACCGTTATCGGCGTTCCAACGTGAGGCGGGTTGTGGCCGCTGGCGAAACTCAGCATGGCTGTGGCGTTAGTGGCAGCTTTTATTTTGCCTATCGACCTAGAGATGGCGTAATCGTCCGTCGTCAACAGAAGCCTAGTGCGGATGTATTTGCCTACATGCTCTGATCTAGGGACGAAGCGGAAGCTACTAATCGCGCCGGTGAGCGTGCTGTATCCTCCGACATTGGACAGCGGGGCAAGCGTAGTCCAAGTGATGCCGTCAGTGGAGCTCTCCCATATCCAGTTGCCCTTGCGCATATTGGCTAGGCCAGGCCCTCTATTTGTTTTAAGGGTCATGCCCTCTCTGGGTTGCCCCGTGTCTCCGGATTGTCTGTAGTACGCACTGCCAATACCGAGCGACGCAAAATGTTGATTGCCCGATATATGTGTGGTGTGCCCGCCATATGTCAACTGTGGATGCTGAGTACCGCGGCTGTAGCCCCACGGTGCTTGATCAACTGCGCCGTCAATCGTCAGCTTGTCCCAACCCGCGTATATGCCGCTGGCGGATGTGGGCGATATAAGATCAGCCGTAGTTTTCCCCTCAGGCATATCGGTGTCCGAGTCGTCGGGTACCCCGCTTGCTATGAAGTCCCAGTAACTGGCGGTTATCCTGGCAGGGGAATCGTTGTAGCCTGTCAGACCGCCGATCTTGGGCTCGTTGGGCGGGTTTGCCGTAGTAGTGTACGCTACGGAAGTAACGGGCGCTATGGAGTAGCTGGCGACTATCGTCTTTGTAGCGCTTGTTGCGTCTGATGGCGTTATGTTGTATCCAACTAGCCCGCCAACGTAGCTGTCGTCGCCGCCCTTGCCCTTGACTGCGCCCGCGGCGTAGGTGGCGGTCAGCGTTCCTTCGTTATGCCCTGCCAGTCCGCCGGCATAGATGTTCGTACTGCCGCCAATGGCGCCCTCTTCCATCTCTAGGTCGACGGTGGCGCGTGAGAAGCTGGCGTCTATGGTTCCGGTATTGTAGCCAACCAGTCCGCCGGCGTAGCTTCCGGAACCTGCGGTGGCGTCTATTGCGCCTGTGGAGTAGCACGCTATTATCTTGCCTTTGTTGTCCCCCACAAGCGCGCCAATCTTTGCGTCTCGGGGCAAAGCGGCGGATGGTTTCACATAGGCGTCCACAAGCCCTATGCGTTCAATGCGCGCGTTTGGGCCCGTTGCGCCAAACAGCCCCACTTCCTTTGAGCTGTCTTTTATCGTGAGGTTGGAGATTGTGGCGATTGCGTCGGCGCTGTTGCTCTTGAATGTAGCATTGAACCGAGTAGATGCGGATGTCGCTGTGCCGATGGGTGTCCAGTTGGAATAGAGTTCTGTGTCTTCCACAATTCCGTTGCCGTCGGCGTCGAAGTCTATGTCCCGCATCAGTTCGTAGCCTTTGCAGGTGGCTTGCTTGTCGGTGGTGGCATCGTCGTCGTGGTCGGTGAGCGGGCAGCCCATGCGTCCTGTGGCGGTGGTGTCGCGGTTGGGGAATGCGGCGATGTAGTCGGCGTGGGTTGCGTCGCCGTTGCCGTTGAGGTCGTAACGGACGGCGTTGAGCTGGGCGAGGGTCTTGATGTCGATGAGGCCGTCGTTATCGTCGTCGTAGTCGGTGGTGGTGGGCGCTGTGGTGGCGGTAGCCGTGGCCGTAGATGCGGGCGAGGTCTGCGCTTCGGCCGCGGCGTTGGGGAGCAGAACGGCGAGCGCGAGTAGGAGCCCCAGTGCAGCGAGCGTCGAGGCGCGGAGAGCAGTCTTTACGTTTCGGAAGTTTTTGAACTTATCTCGATTTTTCGGGGGGGGGGGGGGGGGGGGGTAAAACGTATATTCGACATTTTGGGACACTCCTTTTTATTGGTTAGGGTAGATGTATAGACGACAGGTAAAAGTGTAACGCAAGTGGGTTTGCAATGTCAACACATTAACGCGGGCATTTTGGCATTCTCGCATTGCGGCGCTTATCAGACTGAAACCTACTAGGAAACTATGACGCGCGCATTAGCGGATACACGCTTGGCGGGTTATGCGCTCAATTTTGAGAATACCAACTATCAATTGACCTGCTTTTTAGAAATCGGTATAATCGGTTATTAGACTTTCGCAATTTTTATACGCCCGTCAGCCGCATTTCAGGCGCAATCGGCGTCAAATCGCAGATACGCGGGCGAATCGGACTAGATTAGCAATGCCTAAACGAACTTACCAACCCAGAAAGCGCCGCCGAATGCGTGTGCACGGCTTTCGCGCGCGTATGAGCAGCAAGGGCGGGCGCAATGTGCTGAAGCGCCGCATGTTCAAGGGACGCCATAAGCTCACCGTTTGAGCGCCTTTGTCCCAATAACGCGGCAAGGCCGCAAGGCGACGGCGCATTTGGCGTACCCGCGCATCCCATCTATCCGCGTTTTGTCGACCTTCGTTGTGAAACCGCTATGCGAAAGCAGATGCGCCTCAGGAAATCGAGGGATTTTGCGGCGGCGCGGCGCGGCGGCAGAAGCTGGTCGGATAAGCTTCTGGTGCTTATCGCGCGGCGCACCGATCGCGAAACCTGCCGCTTTGGGTTTTCGGTCAGCAAACGCGTGGGCAACGCCGTTGCGCGAAACCGCGTGAAGCGCAGACTGCGCGAAACGGCGCGCCAAGAAGCGGCGGCGCGAATCGAAGGCGGCTGGGACTTTGTGGTCATAGCGCGCAAAGACGCGGCCGACGCAGACGGCCGACGGCTTAGCCGATCGCTGATGAGGCTCTTTAGACGGGCGAAAGTGCTGGATGCGCCGCCCGCCGTTGCCGATAGAGATAAATGATGCAAACGCTTGCCCTGGCAGCCATTCGCTTCTATCAGAAGGCGCTGTCCCCCTATATCGCCGCCGGAATGTGCCGCTATCATCCCACCTGCTCGGCATACGCCTACGAATCCATCGCCCGATACGGCATAGCGGGCGGCGTTTGGCTCGGCGTCAGACGCATCGCGCGCTGCCGGCCCGGCGGACGCAGCGGCTACGATCCCGTTCCATAACCCACGCCTATCCTACCCCTAATCTACGCCTGCAACCGCCGCGCCGCCGCAAAGCGCGCCGAAAGACAAAGTTTTGATTAAACCCGCTACAGATGCCCGCATAAGACCATTCACAAAACATATCACGGCGAAACAAGCGACGCTATTTGCGCTGCTTTCGCTAATGCTGCTGACGCTGGCGGCATGCGCCGGACGCATCGCCACCCCGGAAGGCTGGTCGGGCGGCGCGCTGGACGGCGATACCCTCTACATAGGCACGCGCGCCGGCGATGTGCGCGCTATCGACACCAGGAACGGCGAAACGCTCGACCGCTTCATCCTGCGCGGCGAAGAGAGCTTGCGCGGCGTCTATGGCACGCCCGCGCTGCATAACGGCGCGCTCTACGTGGGCGGCTACGATAGCATGCTGTACGCGCTCTCTACGCCGGACCTAGTGGAGCAGTGGCAGGAACCCGTAGGCGGCCCCATTGTGGGAGCGCCCACCGTCGCGGACGGCGTTGTGTTGGTGGGATCGGACGATTACAAAATCTATGCGTTTGACCATCAAGAAGAGTCGCTGCGCTGGGCGTTTCAGACAGGCAACAAGGTATGGTCATCCCCTGTCGCGGCCGACGGCGTGGTATATGCCACTTCGTTGGACAAGAATATCTACGCGCTCAGTCTCGAAGATGGCAGCAAGATTTGGCAGTTCGCCACCGGCAGCGCGATAGCGTCCACGCCCGTGGTCGACGGCAGCAGGGTGTACGTGGGATCGTTCGACGGCGTGTTTTACGCGGTCAACGCCGCCGACGGCAGCCGCGCTTGGACATTCAACGGCGCAAGCGGCTGGTACTGGGGAACGCCCCTCGTGTATGGGGACAGCGTGTACGCCCCCTCGTTGGACGGCAATCTCTACGCGCTGGACAAGCGCACCGGCGCGCTTCGCTGGACGCTCGCAACCGAGGGCCCAATTGTGGGTTCACCCGCCGTAGTTTTTGATATGATAGCCGTAGGCTCGGACGACGGCAAACTTCACATCGTCCGCCTAAGCGACGGCAATCCGGTGGACGCCTGCAATATGAACACGCAGGTTCGCTCTTCACTGGCGGTCAAAGACGGCGTGGTGTTCCTGAGCGCTCACGACAAGACCATCCGCGCGCTCAAGGTCAAAACTAACGGCAACCCCGACGAAGAGTGGGTGCATAATCCGGACGAAGAAAACCCCGTCGTAAAAGGGCGCGTGGAAGACTGCTAACGGACGGGCTAAGCGCAATCGGAGACGGCTGATGCTGCTGCAAGAGCATACACATACGGCGCAGGATTTTCTGCAAGAAGCCGACCGCGAATTCGCCGAAGGCAAGACGCAGGAAGCGTCGGCCAAACTTTGGGGCGCGGCAACACACGCCGTTATGTCGATATCGCAGCAACGCGGCTGGCAGTTCGCCACCCACTACGACCTTAAGATGGCGGTGAAACATCTTGCCGACGAGTACGACGATCCTATGATTGCGGGCGGGTTTTTGGTAGCCGAAATGTTCCACGCAAACTTCTACTACGGCTTTATGGAAGACTTCCAAATAGACGCTGATCGCCCAAAAGTGCGCCGCTTCGTCGAGCGCATCAACGCGCTGGTGTAGTGAGCCGCCAATTGCGCTACCAAGCCGCCGCTACCCGAATTCGGCGCAATGAACCCAAACAAGCGTCCATCCGCCCGCCCAAGGGGATGGCAAACCTAACGGAGAATGGCAAATGCTGCAGCAAGAGCATATACACACCGCACAGGATTTCCTGCAAGAGTCCGACCGCGAGTTCGCCGAAGGCAAGACGTTGCAAGCCTCAGAGAAGCTTTGGGGCGCGGCCGCGCATTCCGTTATGGCGATAGCACAGCAACGCGGCTGGCAGTTCGGCACCCACTACGAGCTCAAGATGTCCGCTGAACGCCTCGCAAATGAGCACGATGAGCCGATAATTGCAGCAGGGTTTTCGGATGCCGAAAAGTTCCACGCCAACTTCTACCACGGCTTTATGGAAGACTTCCAAATAAACGCTGATCGTCCAAAGGTGCGCCGTTTCGTCGAGCGGGTAAGCGCGCTTATGCGCTGAACCCGAGCGCCCACAACCGCCCGCCATACTGATATACTGAAAGACAAATGCAGATATTCATAGACATCTGGAACCTGCTCATCATCCAACCGATGATAAACAGCCTTGTGCTGTTGTACAGCGTGTTCTTCCTAAACTTCGGCGTCGCCATCATCGCATTCACGCTGCTGGTGCGCGCGGTGCTAATCCCGCTCACCGTGCGCCAAAGCCGCCAGATGAAGAAGATGACCGAACTTCAGCCCAAGCTTAAGGAACTCCAAGAGAAGCATTCCGACGACCGTCAGCGGCTTTCGCGCGAGACGATGGCGATCTACAAGGCAAACGGCGTCAACCCAATCGGCTGCCTTGGGCCGCTCTTCATCCAATTCCCTATATGGATAGGGCTGTTTCAGGCGGTAATCCAAACGCTGCCATCCACCCCGGAACGCCTTGTGGGATTGTCCGGGCATCTCTACCCTTGGATGCCCTTCGTAAACGACGTCATACCTATCAACAATTCGTTCCTATGGCTTGACCTTGCCAAGCCGGACACGCTGCCCGTTATGCCCGTGCTGGTGGGCGTGTCTATGTTCCTGATGCAAAAGACCACCACAATGCCCTCCGCCGATCCCCGTCAGGCGCAGACCAGCAAGATGATGCTCTGGATGATGCCGATTATGTTCGGCTTCTTCACCACCACATTCCCCAGCGGACTGGCGCTCTACTGGATAGTGTCCAACTTCGTCGGGATGGTAATTCAGGGCTTCGTCACCGGCTGGGGGCCGCTCGTAGATATGCTGAAATTTAAGCGCGAGGAGCCTGTCCCCGCAGTGGCAGGCGCAGCGGCGGCCACCGCTGTGGCAACCGTCCCCGCCGAGGAGACTACTAACGATGCGGACGATAGAGACAACCGGCAAAACCCCCGAAGAGGCAATCGAAGCCGCCCTAAATCAACTCGGCGCCGATCGCGACGAGGTGCGAATAGACGTCGTTAACCAAGGCAGAAGCGGCCTGCTAGGCATCGGCAGCGAACCCGCCGTGGTGCGCGTTACCCTGCTCGACGAAGCGCCGCCCGATGACGACGACTTTGTCGACGACGAACCCCAACCCGCCGGGCTAACCGACTTTGCGCCACCCAATCTCGGCTACTTCGACGACGGCGACGAGTTCGACGATGACGAAGAACTCGACTCCGCCTATGAAGACGACGAAGAAGTCGAGGAAGCTCCCGAAGTCGTCAAAGTATCCTATAGCGTGCTGAACACGCTGTTGGACAAGATGGAAGTGTCGGCCGAAGTGTATCTCAAAGAGGCGCACAACGATGAGCGCGGCGGCCCCGTCTTTGAGATCGAAGGCGACGACTCCGGCCTGCTCATAGGCTCGCGCGGCGAAACCCTGCGCGCGCTGCAGTTCATCGCCAGCTTCATCGTGAGCCGCCGGCTCGGCAGCCGCACCAATATGTTCGTGGATGTGGAAGGCTACCAGCAGCGCCGCTACAACTCCGTCGCCAACCTCGCCCGCCGCGTGGCGCAGCGCGTCGCGCAGAGCGGCAGGGCAATATCGCTGGAGCCCATGCCCCCCGACGAGCGCCGCCAAGTGCATATGGCGCTCGCCGACCGCGACGACGTCTTCACTGAAAGCGACGGCTACGGCGACAACCGCCGCGTGGTAATCCACCCCGATTAGCCGCCGCCCGGCCCGCGCGGCTTGGCAATGCCGCATTAGCGCCTTGATGGCGTGAAAGACGCGCTGTGTACACGGTCGTCGTAGCGATAACGCTTTGAGGCTTTGACGGCGCGAAAGACGCGTTTGCCCATCCGTTGCGTCTTGCCGATACTGCCCAATCGACGGCATATGCGGCCGCTCGCTTGCGGTTGGCGGGCTATGCGTTCATAATGAGCGCCACAACGCCCGCCGACCGCGCGACGCAATCGGAGTTTAGCCGCAATGACTTCCCCCACGCCGCCGTTCAGGATTAACCGCTTTGTCTGGCTTCTGCTGGGCATAATCGTGGTGGCGCTGCTGCTGTATCAACTCAGGGGCGCGCTAATCCCCTTCATAGTCGGCGGCGCGCTGGCGTACATCTTCGACCCCGCCGTATCTTGGCTGGATCGCCGCATACCCTGGCTAAACGACCGCCACGAACTAAAGCGCATAATCCTCATACTGATTATGTTTCTTGTGGGCGCGCTGGTGGTGGCGGGCATACTGCTGGTCGTAATTCCCACGATAATCACCGAAATCGGGCTTTTCATTGACGCATTGCCCGATCTGATACGCCAGTCCCGCACCACAGTGGAGGGCTGGAGCGATCGCATATCCGAAAACATTCCCGTAGAGATGCGGGCGTTTGTGCAAGACTCCACGCTAAGCGTCGGCGATATTCTGGTGAACGCGGCGCGCGATTTCGCGGGCAGGACGCTGGGCGTGGTTTCCCGCACGCTATCCGTAGTAATCGGCTTGGCGGCAGTCCCGCTGTTCCTGTTCTACATCCTCAAAGACCGCGAGCGCATCATCGAAGGCATCCTGGATACGATGCCCTCCGAACCCCGCTTGCATACCCGCAACATCATCTACATCCTCAACCGCGTGTTCAGCTCATATGTGAGGGCGCAGCTTCTGCTGGGCGTAGTGGTGGGCGTTATGGTGTTCATTTGCCTGACGCTGCTGCGCGTCCCATTCGCGCCCGTCCTCGGACTCGTCGCCGGCATCTTCGAGCTCATCCCCATCATCGGCCCTTGGCTCGGCGCAATTCCCGGCATAGTGGTTGTGCTTGCCACCGCCCCGGACAAACTCATATGGGTAGCGCTGGTATATCTGGGCGTTCAGCTTCTGGAAAACTCGCTGCTTGTGCCGCGCATACAGAGCCAAGCGCTCAACGTCCATCCCGTTATGATACTGATGGTGCTTATCATAGGCAGCGAGGTTGCGGGACTTTGGGGAATAATACTCGGCCCGCCGCTCACCGCCGCCAGCAAAGAGATATTCATGTACTTCCTAAACGAATGGCGCGGCAAGCATCCGCCGCAAGACGCGCCGGCAGAGCAACCACAAGATGCTGAGCACGCCGCCGCATCCCAGCCTAGCGCGGCTGAGCGGCCGCAAGACGCTGAGAGCGCCGCCGCACCACAACTGGGCGTCGCCGAGTAGCAATGCAGTCTTGGCGCCGGAGATGCCGGTCAATGCGCTTTCGCGGCGAGTTGAGATTGGCGAATACACAATCGCCGTATTCATCTGGATTGGCGCGCCATAGAAAGCGCCCCGGTCGACGGCCGGTTCGAGTAAAATCTGATAACCACTTTGACAAGAGCGTAACGCCCCCAAAGCCAACCGCCGCGCTTGCCAACCTCGTCCAACCCATCGGAATTCGGATACCTTTACCGCTTGCGCCATAGAACAAGCGCCCATACAATAGCCAACATCGACACTGAACAAACACGACGTCTGCGTATAAGGAAACTCGATGACCACCACCTCGCGCCAAGCCGAATCCAGCGCCAACGCCATGCTGGGCGCGCTGCTGCAAGGGATGATGCGCGGCGCTAACGTGCGCTACGAAAATACGCAGGTCATCGAAGGACATCCTGGACTGCGCCCCGACATCATCATCACGGACAGCCCGCAGCGCGCGCCCGTTGTGGTGGAAGCCGAGTACGCGCCGGCGCGCTCAGTGGAACGCGAAGCCGTGGATCGCTTGGGGTTGCCCGTAGTGGGCGATACGCGCGTCATAGAAGCCGCAATCGCGCTGCGATATCCGGAGGACTTGGAGAGCGCATCCGATATAGCCGAAGCGCTGAAAGCCGCGCGCTTCGAGCATTGCGTTCACTACAAAGACGGCGGCCGCTTTCCCGCATCGGGTTGGCTTGAAAGCGGCGTGTCCGACCTCGCCGACCTCATACGCCTGGTGTCCGTATCGCAGAGCGAAGTGGATGCCGCCGCCGCTAAGTTGCAAGAGGGCATCGAGCGCGTCGCTACCATTATGGACGAAATGAACGCCGGCGCTCCCGGCGCAATCGCCGCCATAGCGCAGCGGCTGGGTATGGTGAATGTGCCGCAGACTCGCCGAATGGCGTGCGCCATACTCGCCAACGCCCTTGTGTTCCAAGAGCGCATCGCCAGCATTCACCAAGAAGTCAAACGCCCGCGCCATGTGTGCGGCAACAATGTCGCCAATCCCCAAGTGGAAACCTTGGACGCGTGGGCGGAAATTCTGAAAATCAACTACTGGCCCATATTCGCCATCGCAATGGATCTGCTGGAGCAGATAGACGCCCACAACGCCGCGCGCATCCTGAACACCTTGGAGTTCACCGCAGGCGAGGTGAACTCCTTGGGCGTAACCAACTCCCACGACCTTACGGGACAGATATTCCAACGGCTCATCTCCGACCGCAAATATCTCGCCACCTTCTATACGCTGCCTACGTCGGCCGCGCTGCTTGCGCGCATCGCCGTAGCTAAGTTGAGCGGCGTGGACTGGGCGGACGCGGACGCTATCGGCAAACTTCGCGTGGCCGATTTCGCATGCGGCACGGGCACGTTGCTGTCTGCCGTGTATGAGCAGATAGCCAACCGCCACGAGCGCGCCGGGGGTGATGCCGCCGCGCTGCACAAGCCGCTGATGGAGGATATTCTGTACGGATGCGATGTAATGCCCAGCGCAATCCATATCACGGGGGCGACGCTGTCGGGCGTCCAACCTCAAGAGGGCTTTAACCTATCGCGGCTGTACACAATGCCGTATGGACGCCAACCCGACGGCGATGCGCAAATCGGTTCGCTGGAACTTTTGCAAAACGAGCAGTTGGAACTGGCAAGCAACACTAACGACCCCGCGCTGCGAACCGGCAGCATGGGGGAAGAGACGGCGGCATACACAACCACAGAGTTCCCAACCGACGGCTTCGACATCGTGATAATGAACCCGCCGTTCACGCGCGCGACCAATCATGAAGGCGCGCACCGCGATGTGGTCAATCCCGCATTCGCGGCGTTTGAGGCAAGCTACGAAGCGCAGACCGATATGGGCAACAAGATTAACGCGCACGGCAAAGGGACTTGCTATCACGGCAACGCGGGAATCGCATCCGCATTCGTGGCTTTGGCGAATCTCAAACTCAAGCCGGACGGCGTGCTGGCGTTTGTGCTGCCGCTATCCGCAGCCTCAGGCACATCTTGGCAAAAGTTTCGCCAAATGCTTGCGCGCGAGTACACCGATTTGGAAGTGTGCAGCATCGCCGCCAACGGCAAGGATATGTCCTTCTCATCTGACACCGGAATGGCGGAATGCCTCGTCGTAGCGCGCAAACGACGGGTGGATGAAAAGCCTATAAGCGATGTCAAATTCGCATCGTTGACTCGTCGCCCGGACGGATTTCTACAAGCCGATCTTGTTGCGAAGAACATTCTCGATGCCGGTGATGTACGTGGAATTGAGGACGGACCCTTTGGCGGCGCGCCCCTAAATGCAGGAACGGAACAATTGGGCGAACTGATTAAAGCGTCAGCGCCAGGTCTAAAGCGCGGCGAAGGTTGGGGAGCGGTTCGCATTAAAGACTATTCCCTCACACAAACTGCCTACGCCCTGAGCCAATCCAAACTATGGTTGCCAACTCATCATACAGAGTTGGATCTAAAGGTAGAGCAGCTCGGAAATGTGAGCAAGCTCGGGTTGGTAGATCGTGACATAATCGGGCCATCGCCCGGGCGTGGAAAGCCGCCCCGTGGACCATTCAATAAGATCGCACCTAGCCCAACGGCTACCTATCCTGCCTTGTGGAACCACAATGCCCCGAAGGAAACCAGGATAGTTTGCGAACCCGATTCGCAACTGCATGCTCGCACAGGGATGGAAGCCAAGGTTGTTGCTGCATGGGCTACTGCAAGCCGCGCTCATCTGAACCGTAATTTCACATTCGGTTCACAACCGCTCGCAGTCGCATTCACAGAATACGATTCAATGGGCGGAAGTTCATGGCCCAATGTAATTTTCGACAACAAGCGTTTTGATTACGCTTTCACAGTTTGGGGCAATAGTACGCTTGGCTTGCTATGCTACTGGTGGCATTCCAGCCGCCAGCAATCCAGCAAGGCAAACATCACGATACGCGCCGCCGAATCGCTCCCCATCCTAGACCTGCGCGCCCTCACCGACGCGCAACTCGCGACGGCGCAGGAAATCTTCGACGAGTTCCGCGACCTAGAGCTGCAACCGGCGTATCTCGCGGACGCCGACGCCAACCGCGCGCTGCTGGATCGGCGCGTGGTCTGCGATATGCTGGGCTTCGACGACGCTGTGTACGAAGGCGTGCGGATGCTTGCCGCCAAGTGGTGCGCGGAGCCGTCGGTGCATGGGGGCAAGCGGCGGCCGGCGGGGGCGCGGCTAATCGTCTGACGCCCCCGCCTGCTCCAGCAGCTGAAGCAGGTTGCCGTCGGGATCCGCAAATGTGGCTACCATCCCGCCCCAGTGTTCGCGCTCCGGTGGGCGGATGAAGCGCACGCCCGCCGCCGCAAGCCGCGCGTGCAGCGCCCGTATGTCCGACGTGGCGAGGTTGATCATGATGCGGTGCGGTTCGCGCGTTTTGCCGCTCACTTCGGTATGCGCGCCGATGCTGAAGCGCATATCGCCCCACTCGAACGCTACGAAATGCGGGCGCTCGGAGTGCAGCGGCAACCCCAGCGTATCGCGGTAGAACGCCGTCATCGCCGCCAAGTTGTCCGTCCAAATTATCACGCCCGCCACGCCTTCTATCATCGTCTAGCCTGCCTTTGATGCGTTCATTCCGGTTGCGCTATGCGATTTCGTGGCGCAATCCCGATGCAATCGGCGCAAATCCGTTTGAATTGCGCCTTCACTCTTTGCCGATATAGTGTATAATACGGACTTGGAGACTATTGGGCGGTGGCCGAAAGCTTACAGAGGCGGGTCTCCAGAAAGGAGGTTGCTGCATTGGACAGTAGTATGAGGAGGCGCTCCAGGTAGGTGTTCCTTGGAGCATCTTCTACAGATGAGAGGGGCGTTCCCGCTTCGGCGGGGATGCCCTTCTCTTTTGCATTTTGCACACACCGCGCGCTATTGCCTGCCCTCAAAGAAGCGGCGGGGGTTGTCTATCATCACCTTGTATATGTCGTCGTCGGACGCGCCGAGTTCGCTGAGGCGCGGCAGCACGCGGCGGGTAATGAACAGGTAGCCGTCGGGGTTCGTTTCGTCGCGCGCCTTTCGCGCTTCGCGCAGCGCAATCAGCAACGCCACCGACCAGTCGTGTCCCAGCATTATGCGATGCGCGTAGCCCGCCTCGATTAGCCGATACGCCGTCTGCGTGCGCGCTTCCCAGTCCAACACTTCGGGTCTGCCCGGATAGCGGTCAAGCCCAATCCACACGCCCTTTTCCAGCAAGCCTATGAGATAGTCCAAGTCGTCGGTGTCGTTGCTGTGGCCGACATAGACGCGGTTGAGGTCAATGCCTTCGTCCTCGAATACGGCTACCTGCTGTTCGCCCACGCGCTCCGGCGCCCATGTGTGCGTTGAGATTGGGACGCCGGTAGCCTTGTGCGCGCGGGCGGCGGCGCGCAGGATGATTTCGCCCTCCGGCGTAACGCCGCCCATATCGTTGGCTACCTTGATAACGCCCGCCTTGATGTCGGTGTCTTCAATGCCCTGTTGGATTTCGCGGATGTACAGCGGCGCGATGTCGCCGGGCGTCGCCGTCCAGAACACGCGCGGGATGTCGCGCCAAGTGCCGGTGGCGCAGATGATGTTGACGCCGGAGCCGCGCGATACCTCTTCAAGCATCCGAATATCGCGCCCTAGGTCTATCGTGGTTACATCGATGATAGTGCGCAGCCCCTCGGCATGCGCCGCCTTCAGGTCTGCGATGCCGCGCGCTATTGTGCCGTCGCGGTCGATGAACTCCGGGTAGATCTGCTGAATGCCGGCCGAGCTCACCAGCACATGCTCATGCGAAAGCGTGAACCCCATATCCGCCGTGTCCATCGGGCCCAGAACCGAGTTGATAATCGCCATATCCGATGCCTCCGTTGTACGCCTGTTCACATACGCCCAATGCCGATGCGCTATGCCGATTTCGACGGCATCCGCCGGCAATGCGGCTCATACTAGTTGACAGGTAGTTGATAGGCCGATAAGCGGCGGCAGTTCGCCGTTTGCCCCGCGCTATTAGCCCACAATCGGGTTGGTGAGAACGCCGATGCCGCTTATCTCGACAGCGCACACGTCGCCGGGCTTCATATCTTGAGTTGCGCCGTCGGTGCCCATCCATATCATATCGCCGGGGTGCAGCGTGAGGTAGCGCGTCATTGCGCTGATGTAGGTTGCCACGCCGAACACCATATTGTTGGTGGCGAATTCGGACATCACATCGCCGTTGAGCCGCACGGTGGTGCGAAGCGCGTCCAAGTCCACATTAGTCTCTATCCACGGACCCATCGGCTTGAAAGTATCGCTGTTCTTGGCGCGCCAAAGCGTGCGGTCGCCCGCCTGCCACGTGCGCTCGCTGACATCGTTGCCGATGGTGTAGCCAAGCACGCAGGACAGCGCCTCTTCCTCAGACAGATGCTTGGCTTGCCTGCCGATGACCACTACAAGCTCGCCTTCGTACTGAAAGCGCTCAGTGGAGTCGGCCGGCTTCACGATTGGTTCGCCGTGAGCGATAAGCGCGTTGTTGGCGCGATAGCCGATGTCCGGCTTTTGCGGGATGTCCGGTTCGCGCCCCAGCAGCGCCGCCGCTTCGCGCACATGCTCTTCGTAGTTGACGCCGGCGGCATAGAAGGTTTTCGGCTCAAACGGGATAAGCAGCCGCACATCGTCAAGCGATCGACGCGCGCCAGTCTTGGCGTAGTCCCCGAATGGCGTGCCTTCCACTTCCTCTATCGCGTTTCCGTCGGCACTCACGATGCCGTATGAGACGCCGTCGCCCGTTCTGTATCTTGCCCAGCGCATAGCGCCCCCTTCCTGCATGCTATCTACTGCGTAACCGCCCATTTTGACTTTGAGTTTGTGGCCTATTCATATCACATACACAGCGGTTTGGCTATTGGCTGCCGCTTGATGCGCCGCGCTGCGCGTCTGTCAGTCCGTCGAGCAGCCGCGCCCGCAGCTCAGCCGCCTGCGTGAAAGTATCGTGGATGTTCGCGCGGTGCGCCACTTCGTCGGGCGGCGGATATTGCTGCGGGTATCTATCCCAGTAGTAGTAGGTTGCGGCATCTACGCAGGTAGCGGAGTAATCCCCGAGCAAGGCGTCGTGGAGTTCGGCTTCTTCCAGCAGTTCCACCAAGATATGCGTGCGCTCAAGCCGCCAACCCCGCGCTATCAGGTAGGCTTTCAAAAGCTTTTCTAGCGATTGCTGAAGAAAGTAGCCGGCGCCTTCAGGTTTGTCCGCATCCAACAAAATGCCTGCCATTTCCCAATCCTCTTTGGCGCGGGCAACCCATTCTTGGACGTACTGCGAATTGTCAGGGTTCATATGCTTGTTCCTCAGTTTCATGGACTTGGGATAGACGGGGACGCCGCTGCGGACTATGTCTTGGTAGAAATGATCGCCGATGGCGAGCCGCCGCTCGAATTCCTGCGGCGTGCTGATGATGACGTCCAGCGGAATGCCGTTGCGCGCATCGCGGAGAAGGAGCTGAACCTCTCTTATGCGGTCAATGGGATGCTTGGGAGTGGGCAAGTCCATGATGATAAGCAGATCGATATCGCTGTCCGGGCGCGCCCTGCCCTCTGCGCGCGAGCCGAACAGCACGATGCCCAGCGGCGCGTACTCCGCCCTGAGCTTGGCTACGATGCCGTCGATGACGGCCGATGCGTCCGCGTGATTGTTCTTCATTGAGCGCTCGCTTTCCCGCGCGGCGCGCTTACGGCGGCAGTAAGCCCGAAAGCCTCTGCCACAAGTTCGTAAGAGCGTACCCTGTCCCTGAAATCGTAGCATATCGTTACGATGCCGATGTCCCCCGTCTTGTAGTCGTCGGCAAGCGCCTCTATGCGCTCTTTGACTTGCGCGGGCGTTCCGTCGATGTAGCTCTGCTTCAGCTTGGACAGGTACGCCCACTCGTCGGGGCGGTACTGATACGCCAGCGCCTCATCCACGGACGGGACGCCTTCGCGCATGCCTTGCACGGAGCGGACGCGCGACAGGTTGCGGCTTGCGGCGAGGCGCTGCGCTTGCTCTTCGGTTTCGGCGCAGAGAACCTGCAGCGCCACATTGACCTTCGGCTCCGACAGATAGGCGGACGGCTTGAAGTTTTGGCGATACATTTCGGCTATGGTCGGCCCATGCTCTGACGCAAGCCCAAAGAAGTGCGCGAAGCTGAAGGGCAAGCCCATCTCCGCCGCCATAGAAGCGCTATCGGCGCGCGATCCGAGCAGCCACACTTCGGGCGCGCCGCCTTCGCCGGGGCCGGCGTGCAGCGCGGCGAAAGGATGGTCTTCGTCAACGCTATCGTGCAGAAAGTTCAGCAGATCGTCGACTACGCGGGGATAGTGGCGCACATCCAGCTGCGGGCGTGGATATGAGAGCGCGGCGGCGGTCATTTGGTCGCTGCCGGGCGCGCGTCCGACGCCTAGGTCGATTCTGCCGGGAAACAGCGTCTCAAGCATGCGGAACACCTCTGCCACCTTAAATGCGCTGTAATGGGGCAACATAACGCCGCCGCTGCCTACGCGAATGGACTGCGTGCGCGCCGCTATCTGCCCGATGAGGATTTCGGGGCTTGTGCCTGCGAAATTGGCGAGGTTGTGATGCTCCGCCACCCAAAAGCGCGAATAACCCAGCGCCTCGACTGCTTGCGCCATGCGTATCGTTTCGGTGAGCGCGTCGCGCGCCGTGCCGCCCTTGCGGACGGGCGACTGGTCAACCACGCTGAGGGTGATGGGGATGGCGGGCATTGGGGGCTCCATGGATGGTTATTGTGGGACTATACTATAGGGTAGCGCAAGTGGGGATATGGAGCGAATTCGTGTAGGATAATTAGGAAATGTATCTATTGTGAAAACTTATCATTTCGTTGATATAATGGCATAAGCGTTAGAATCAATCTAGGGCATAGTCGAAAGACATCTTATAATTTTGATGAGGTGAACGATATGACATGCGGACATTGCCTTGTTGTCTTTCATAATGAATGGGATGTTGACAGGACACATAGTTGAGAATACCAACGCCCCCTAACGCTTATCCCCAAACGCCCAATGTGCTAAAATAGTTTTGGCGAATGTTCAATCGCCTCCCGCCCGCGCACAGCAAGCGCCGCCGGGAGGCGCATCTTTGAAACGGCAATGCCTTACATATTCATACGCCCATCAGCGGAAAGGATAACCGGAGCGCGAACATATGAAGACAAGACGGATTCTCACAGGCATAATGGCGGCGCTGCTGCTTGCGCTGGGCGCTGCGGCGCTGACCGACACCGCCCAAGCGCAGGCGCCCACCTCCACCCCCACGCCGCGGCCGGCGCTGTCCGTGCCGCCCATACCCATGACGCTCTCAGGGCAAGCCGCATCCGCCCCCGACGGCTTCAGCCTAGTGGCGCGCATCGGCTCATACGAAAGCCAGGCCGCCGTTATCGAAAACGGCCGCTATCTCATCAAAATCGCCCCACCCAACTCCGCGTTCATCAACGAAGAGGTAAGCCTGTTCCTGGAAGGCGTGGAAGCGAATGAGCGCATACGCCACCAGCCCGGAACCGCCCACTTCCAATTCAACCTCACCTTCCCGCAAATACCCGAAGCCACCCTCACGCCCACGCCCGTGCCGGTGCTGCCCGCAATCTACGCCGGCAACATAGTAGTGGCAGGCTTCGCGGTAACCCCCGATATGACCCTAGTCGCGCGTCTAGGAACCACGTATCAGACCGCGCCCGCCGCCATCCTCGCCGACGGCAGCGGCAGCTTCATCGGCCTAGTGATAGCCCCCACCGACGAAAGCGTGATAGGCTTGCCCGTAGAGTTCTTCCTGAACGGCGTGCCTTCAACCCCGCCCGCGCACGGCGTCTTCGAGCCGGGCAGTACGCACAACATATCTCTGGTATTCCAGAACGTGCCGCCTACGACAACGCCCACGCCGATACCCACCGCGACGCCCGTGCCGCCGACGTCGACGCCCCTACCGCCCACTGCAACGCCGATACCCACCGATACGCCTGTGCCGCCCACATCGACGCCTGTGCCGCCTACTGCAACGCCTGTGCCGCCCACTGCAACGCCCGTGCCGCCTACCGCGACACCCGTGCCGCCCACTGCAACGCCCGTGCCGCCTACCGCGGTTCCGCCAACCCAGGCGCCCGTAGTAGCGTCCACGCCCGAAACCGAGGACGAAGGCGGCGGCGCCTGCAGCGCATCGCGCGCGCTGACGCCCGGCGAATCCGCCGGCAACCTGCTGATGCTCATAGCCCCGCTAGTGATGCTGGGCGGCGCGAAGTACGCCCACAGCCGTCGCCGATCCCGCCGTTAGCCGCAAACCAAGCCCGCCGCCGCGCCTATCCCCTCGGCGGGCTGCATAATAGCCAAGACCTCGCGCTGCTAACGGCGTGGGGTCTTGCGCTTTGTGAGCGCGCGTCCAGTCTGCAGGCGCATAGCGATTTCGCAGTGCGCCTATGCTGCGCATCCCAACTATCGCGCATGCCCTAATCGGCTTTGAGTGGCGGATTGAGCGCCAATCCCCTTGTTAGGCGGCTTGCGCGAATGTAGAATGTGGACATACTGCCAAACCCCGTTTGACATAGCGATGCGTATGCCTATGCTTACCAAGCGCCAAGAACTGATTTTGAGCGTCATAATCGCCGACTACACGCGTACCGCCGCGCCCATCGCGTCCGAAGCGCTGGCGCGCGAGCACGCGCTCGGCGTTAGCCCCGCCACCATTCGCAACGACGTCGCCGCGCTGGAAAGCGAAGGCTACATCACGCATCCCCACTCATCCGCCGGCAGCGTCCCGCTGGACAAGGCTTATCGCTTCTATGTTGAATCGCTGGAGCCCGCCGCCGATAGCGCAATACCGCCCCGGGTTCGCGCAACGGCGAAGCGCCGTCTCAGGAACATCCTGCAAAACCTCGACGATTGGGCGAATGTATCGGCGGCCGTGTTGTCCGGCCTGGTCGGCAATATGGCTATCGCAACCTTCCCCAAGGCGCGCGAATCCCGCGTGCGCCATATAGACCTTGTGCATCTGCAAGATGTGCTGGTGATGCTGATTGTGGTGTTGGAACAAGCTCGCCTGCGCCGCCAACTCATCCGCCTAGCCGCCCCGATTGACGTCACTGAGATGGAAGACGCAACCGCCCGCCTGCGCGCGCTCATAACCGGACTGAACCGCCGTCAGATCGAGTCCCAGGTCATGCGCCTAACGCCGTTTGAAGAAGAACTGGTGGAAGCCACCGCCGTTGTGCTGCGCGAAGAAGACAAGGCGGTGTACCGCGATCACTATGTCGACGGAATGCGCAACCTGCTTTCGCAGCCGGAGTTCGCGCAAAACGAGCGCGCCCAAGCCATCGTGCAGAGCGTCGAAGATGGTAGCCTGGCGCAGACAATCCTGTCCGAAACGCCCGAAGGCGGCGTGGTCAGAGTCATCATCGGCCACGAAAACCCCGACGATATGCTGTCCCCCATGAGCGTGGTCGTGTGCCAGTACGGCGCGCCGCACCACGCCGTCGGCGCCGTGGGCGTCGTCGGCCCCACACGCATGGAATACCTCAAAACTATGGCGGGCGTCAAGTTCATGTCGTCCGCTATGAACGAACTGCTCGAAAGCATGCGAATGGCGTAACCGCAAGCATATGCGCCCGCATTCGCAGCGCCCGCACTGAGGAGATACACTTATGTTCGAGACCTTGTCCGAAAAACTGAACGGCGTGTTCGGCCGCCTTAACAACAAGGGTAGGCTTACAGAGCGCGATGTGGACGAAGCGCTGCGCGAAGTGCGTATGGCGCTGCTGGAAGCCGATGTCAACTTCCGCGTGGCGCGCGACTTTGTGGCGCGCATCCGCGAAAACGCGCTCCACTCCGACGTCCTCAAAAGCCTTTCCCCCGGACAGCAGGTAGTCAAGATAACCAACGACGCCCTCATAGACATCCTGGGCGGTGGCGCGCATAAGCTTGAGCCCGGACCCAAGCAGCCGTCCGTCATCCTGATGGTGGGGCTCAATGGCGCAGGCAAGACAACCGCTTCCGCCAAACTCGCGCATCACCTGAAGCAGTCCGGCAAAACCCCGCTTATGGTAGCCGCCGACCTGCAGCGCCCCGCCGCAATCCAGCAGCTCCAAACCCTGGGTTCGCAGATTGACGTCGCCGTCTATCAGGACGGCGCATCCCGCCCCACCGCGAAAGTCGCCAAGGACGGCGTAAAGCGCGCCACCGAACTGAACGCCGCCTGGGCTATCGTGGACACCGCCGGCCGCTTTCAGATAGACGACGACCTTATGCGCGAGCTGGAAACCGTCAGAGACGCCGTTTCACCCGACGAAACGCTGCTCGTCGTGGACGCTATGACCGGGCAGGAAGCCGTAGAAGCCGCCAAGCAGTTCCATGACCGCATCGGCTTGACCGGGCTTATTATGACCAAAATGGACGGCGACGCAAGAGGCGGCGCGGCGCTGTCCATCACATCCGTCACCGGCGTCCCCATCAAGTTCATCGGCACCGGCGAGCGCTCCGACGCCCTAGAGCCGTTCTACCCCGACAGGCTTGCGTCCCGCATCCTCGGCATGGGCGATATGCTCACCCTGATCGACAAGGCGCAGGCGAACTTCGACAAAGCCGAAGCCTCCGAAATGGAAAAGAAAATCCGCCAAGCGAACTTCGACCTTGAGGATTTTCTGTCCCAGATACAGCAGCTCAAGCAGATGGGCCCAATCAGTCAGGTGCTAGATATGGTGCCGGGCTTCTCCGCGATGAAGGGCAAGATGGCGATGGACGAACTTGACGGCAGCCACTTCGACAAGACGGAAGCGATAATCTACTCCATGACCCCGGAAGAGCGCCGCCGTCCGCAAATAATCGGAGGCAGCCGCCGTCGCCGAATTGCGCGCGGAAGCGGCTGCACGCCCCAAGATGTGAACCAGCTCCTCAACCAGTTCAGCCAGATGCAAAAGATGATGCGCCAAATGATGGGCGCTCCCACCGGCAAGGGCAGCAAGCGCAACGCCAAGCGCGCCAGCAAAAAGATGCGCCGCATGATGAAACAGCAGGAAACCTTCCTCAACATCCCCAACCTCTGACGCTCTCTTGAACGCCGCCGCCAGCCAAGCGCCCCTTGCGGATGCGCCCCGATACGCCCGTTCACTGCGCGCGCTTGGCGCTTCCCAATCGGCGCATCAAGCCGTTAACGGATAGCCTTCTGACACTGCCCCGCCGCCGCTTGTCCTCAACCTTGAACAGGAACGGATTTGATATATTCCCTTAGCGCTTTTGAACTGGCGGCAGCCGTGGCGGTGGTGTTCTTCGCCTGCGCCGTGTTCAGCTCGCTGGGGTTCGGCATCGGCATAGTGGGCATACCGTTGCTGTTGCTGCTGTTCGACCCCACCACCGCGATAATCCTGCTTAATGTGATGGCGGCGCCCGTAGTGGCGGTGATTGTGCTGCGAAACCGCGCGCATCTGCAGCCGCGCGTAGTCCTGCCCATAGCGATAGCCGGCATAATCGGCGCGCTCATAGGCGCGCGGGCGCTCGGCGCGCTGGACGTCGATGCGCACGGACGGCTCTTCGGCATCGTCATCTTGGCGCTGATAATCGCGCTGACCATCGGCGGCATGTTCAAGATGCCCTTTCCAAAGCCCAACCCAAGAATTGCGGGGCCGGTTTCCGGCTTTCTAGTCGGGCTGTTCATCACCGCCGCGGGCGTCGGCGGCCCGTTGCTGGTGCTGTTCATGCTGTCGCAGGGTTGGAGCCGCCAGTCCATACGCGCCTCGATGGGGCTGTTCTTCGTCTTTATGGTAAGCGCGCTTCTGGCGGGCTACGCGATGAACGGGCTCTTCACGCCGCCGCGCCTCACGCTGATAGCCTTCGCCTTCGTCCCCGCCGTGCTTGCGGCGCTGCTCGGCGACAAGATAGCCCAGCGCCTAACCGACGCCATATGGCGGCGCGCCGTAGTCGCCATTGTGCTGACCACCAGCGTATTCGCGCTCGCAAGAGAAATCGCCAATATCTAACTGCCCCGCTTGACTGCTTGACGCCGCGATTTACGCAAAATCGGCGCTCCATCGTGTATAATTAGACACTGACACAAATCCGCAAACTCGCCCCCAAAGGTTTTGAATGAATTCGTTCTTCCAAAGTGGACTGACCGCCAAAGTTCTTGTTGGCTGCGTAGTATTGGCTACTTTGTCGCTCATCATTTACGACGCCTCGCAGAGGTATGAAGTTGACGTTTCTGTAGCCCGCGCCGTTTCACCTACTCCTACGCCCGTACCGCCCACTGCCACGCCAGTCCCGCCTACCGCTACGCCCACGCCTACGCCCACCGCTACGCCTACTGCCACGCCAGTCCCGCCTACCGCTACGCCCACGCCTACGCCCACCGCTACGCCTACTGCCACGCCAGTCCCGCCTACCGCTACGCCCACGCCTACGCCCACCGCTACGCCTACTGCCACGCCAGTCCCGCCTACCGCTACGCCCACGCCTACGCCCACCGCTACGCCTACTGCCACGCCAGTCCCGCCTACCGCTACGCCCACGCCTACGCCTACGCCTACCGCTACGCCCACGCCTACTGCCACGCCCGTGCCGCCTACTCCCTCCCCGACTCCTGAGCCGCAGTATGAACTGCTTAAGCCGGGCGGCGAGCTTACCGTCGCTGCTTGGCTCGACGATGATCATATGTACATCGCCGCGCGCCGCGAGAGCAGAATACGGCTTCTGAACATCAGGACGGGAGAAACGAGAACAGTGCTTGACGGCTTGAGTATACCCCGCGGAATGACCGTCTTGGACGGGCGTCTCTACATATCTGAGATGGGGGATGTTTGCAATCGAATGTACGAATACCTCGAATACCTCGAAAATGGTAGTGAGAGGTATCTGGAAAGGTGCTATTTTCAACGGATAAAAGATATGCACGATAAGGATGAACTTATAACGAGACTCGTGCTTCAACATCAGGCCAGAATCCTATCCTACCACGTTCACGAATCGGGCAATCTCAGCGATAGGCAAACCGCTGTGGATGGACTTATAACCATAGACGGCGCCCACGCTCCGAATGGACTTGCCAACGATGGCGAATATGTCTATGCCAGCATCGGCCATCCGAATGGAACGGTGAGCCCGAACAATCTGTTCAACCACAATGCTGAGCTGTTCGCGGCAAACGGACTCAGACCGGAGCTGATGGGCGCTATTGCGCGCTTTCGCCCCCCTGACGGCGAAGTGGAAGTGTTCGCAAGCGGACTTCGCAATACCTACCAAATCTCCGTAGCGCCCGACGGCACAATCTACGGCGGGGATAACGACCAGTCAGACGGGCTTTCAACGAAAGGACATTTAGAAGAGTTGAATGCCATAGTGAAGGGCGGTTTCTACGGCTTTCCGTTCTGGGGAACTAACGAAGCGCCGCCAGAAGAGAACGTCACAGAGCCGGTGGCGATTCTGCACGGCTCATCCTCCACGGTGGCGCACGCCAACGAAGACGGCGTCTATGTGGCGTATCGAAACGCTGAAAACAATAGATTCGTCGTGGATAGATTCGACTACGAAACATTCACGCCCACGCGGATTTTCGGAGACATCCGAACATACATCACACACATCCTGGAACGGAACGGACTTCTATACATCCTTACCTTTGATGGAAAGGTGTATATTATAGACCCTAACTTGGCTCCCATCACTTCGCAAGAGTAACACGCTGACCGGACAGCATACATTTCAGGAGGCGGGCAATGCCTAATCGCAAAATCGGCTACATAGGCTTGGGGAATATGGGCGGCGGAATGGCGGCGCATCTGCTGTCAAGCGGCTACGATGTGGTGGTGTACGATCTGCGCCCTGAGGCGGTAAAGGCGCTGGTGGACAGAGGCGCGAGCGCCGCCGCATCGCCCAAAGAGGTCGCCGAGCGCTGCGAAATCGTTATATCGTCCCTGCCCACCCCGCGTAGCGTGGAAGACGCCGCCACCGGCCCCGACGGCATCGTGGAAGGGCTGAGCGCTGGCAAGATCTACATAGATATGAGCACCATCGACCCCGATACCACGCGCAGGGTGGGCGAGGCGGTCAAGCGCGCGGGCGCGAGTATGCTGGACGTCCCCGTGGGCATGGGCCCGCCGCAGGCGGCCGGCGGCGAACTCACGCTGATGATTGGCGGCGACGCCAACGACGTGGAAGCCTGCAAGGATGTGCTGGACACGCTGGGCAGCAAGCAGTTCTACTGCGGTGAACTCGGCGCCGGCGTTACCACCAAGATTGTCAACAACCTTGTGTCCTGCTCCGTCGCCACGCTGCTCGGCGAAGCCGCCGCTATGGGCGTTGCCGCCGGCCTGGACGCCGAAACCCTGCGCGACGTTATGAACAACACCGCCGCCGATACGCTCCACGGGCGCAATTCGCTGAAGACCAAGACATTCGCGCGCAACTTCGAACCGGGCTTTAAGCTCGCGCTGTCTCACAAAGATTTGGGCTTGGCGGCGCAGCTCGCGGCGAGCCTGGGCGCGTCCAATATGATAGGCTCCGCCGCCTACCAAGTGCAGACGCTTGCCATGGGCAAAGGACTTGGCAACGAAGACCAGACCGCCACCGTCAAGATAGCCGAAGAGACCCTGGGCGTCGAGGTAAGAGGCAGAGACGCGGATTAAGCGCAAGCGCTGGCGTCTGCGCCGATATGCCGTCGGTTAGCGCGCGCCGCGTCGGCTGCGATAGCGCAATGCGCGCGGCCAGTAGCTCACCGATACGACGACCGCAAGCGCGGCAAGCATTGCGGCGACGATGTACACGTCCCTGAACGCCAGCGCAAACGCCTGAGTTTCGTCCGCCGCCGCTGTCGCGTGGAACGCCTGCCGCCCGGCGAACAGCGCGCTCATCAGCGCCACGCTTGTTACGATGCCCAGGCTGCGCGAAATCGCTATCAGCGCGCCGCCCGTCCCCAAGCGATCGCCCGAAACCGCCCCCATTATCAGCGTGGCGCTCGCCGCCTGGAACAGCCCCATCCCCACGCCCGCCGCCGCCATTCGCAGCGCGGTATCGGATACGCTTGACGTCGCTGTCAGCGTACCGAACCAGAGCATCGCCGCCGCCGCTATCGCCAGCGCAATCGTAGTCAGGTATGCGGGCGGCATCCTATCGGACAGATAGCCGCCGATGGGCGCCGCCGCGCCCGCCACCGCCGGCGACAGCATCAGCAGAAAACCTAGCGCCTTGGCGTCCACCCCCAGCACATCGGACACATAGAACGGCAGGATGAACAGGCTAACGAAAGTAGCCATAAAGAGCAGAAACGACGCGGCGATTACGGGCGCAAGAACGGGGTGCGTCAGCATCTTGGGGTCTAGTATGGGATGGGATGCAATGCGTTCCCACCGCGCAAGCGCCGCAAACGCCGCCGCCGCCGCAATGCCCAGCGCCAGCGTCGCGGGCGAAAGCCAGCCGCTTCTGCCGCCCAGCGTGAGGCACAGCGTAAGCGACGCCAATCCCGCGAATGACAGCGCCGCCCCGCGCATATCGAACCGCCGCCTCAACTCGGCGCGATGCTCGCTCAGCAGCGCCAGCGCCAGCGCAATCGTCAGCAGCGTCAGCGGGACGCGCGCGAGGAATATGGCGCGCCATCCGAATTCGTCCACCAGAACGCCGCCGCCAAGCGTGGCTACTATCATCCCAAGCGTGGCTATGCCCGCCATCATCCCCAGCGCCCTGCCGCGCTGCTCGGACGGGAATATGGCGGTAACCAGCGCCGGAGCTGACGCCATTATCAGCCCGTTGCCCACCGATTGCAGCAGGCGCAGACCAAGAACCGCCGTCAGCGTGGGCGCTATGCCTATCAGCAATACCGCAAGCGCGTATGCCGATAAGCCGATGATGTAGAAGCGCCGTAAGCCGTGAACGTCGGCGGCGCTGCCCAAGCCCAGCTGTAGGCTTGTAGAGCCGCCCACATACAAGACGATTATCCATTGAACGCTGCGTATATCGGCGCCCAAATCGGCGGTGATGTTGGGCAGCGCTACATTGACGGCGAGGTCGAGCGAACACAGAAACATACCGAGCGACGCCGCCACCAGCCCAAGCCACTTGTTCGCTGCGATACGCACAAGCCGTCTGCGCGCCTAAACGCGGCTATTC
Source organism: Dehalococcoidia bacterium (assembly GCA_965203895.1). Classification (GTDB taxonomy): domain Bacteria; phylum Chloroflexota; class Dehalococcoidia; order Lucifugimonadales; family JADFKI01; genus Bin90. The sequence continues at coordinate 3,035,908 of CBDBDI010000003.1, forward strand.
GCTGCTGAAGCGCTGTCCCTCAGTATTGGCTGCAATTATCGCTCCCCGGCAAGCCGCTTGGATTTCGGCCGCAGCGGCTTGCATAAATTCGTTCAACTTGGCGGACTATCGTCTGCGCGCTTGGCGTGCGGCGCATTACCAGCCGATAGCGTAGCAGGCGCGCCGCGGATCGGCGCCCGAGCTGAGCACGCCCGTATGCGGATCGCGCCGCGCCACGGTAGCGCCCATGCCGCAGGTTGCCGCCTGTACAATATCGCCGTGTCCCAGCGCTCTCAGCGCGTCCCAAGTCTGCGCCGGGAAGCCGTCTTCCAGCGATACGCGGTTGGGATAATACACATGCGGATAGAACGAATCGGGGACGCTTTCGGTGGCGAAGCGCGGCACTTCAACCGCCTCTTGCGGGTTCATCCCGAACAGCAGCGTGTTCAGCATAAGCTGTGCATTAGCCTGCGCTTGATGATCGCCGCCGGGGCAGCCCACCGTCATAATCGGCGCGCCGTCTTTGGACACGATGTAGTTTATGAGCGTGGTGCGCGGACGCTTGCGCGGCTCCAATCGGTTGGGATGCCCGTCGATGAAGTTGAACATCTCGATGCGCGTGCTGATGGCGGCGCCCTGTTCGGGGAAGAACACGCCCTTGCTGAACGAACCGCCGCTTGGCGTGGCGCATGCCAGATTGCCGTCGCGGTCGATGCAGGCGATATGAGTTGTGCCGCCGCTGTTGCCGGACTCGCCGGCGCCCACGCCCGCAAGCCTTGCCGTTGCGGCGTCCGCGGGCTTGCTAACGTTGGAATGCTTCCACGGATCGCCGGCGGCAGGCAGTTCGGGGCAGGCGCGCGCAGGGTCGATGCAGCGCACGCGCTCCGCGGCGTACTCTTTGGAGACAAGCCCGTCTATCGGCACCGTCGCGAAGTTGGGATCGCCGTAGTATGCCTCGCGGTCCGCAAACGCCAGCTTGCACGCCTCAAGAACCGTATGGATGTAGGCGGGCGAATTGTGTCCCATCGCCGCCAAGTCGAAGCGCTCCAGCATATTCAGGATCTGCAGCGTCATTATGCCCTGCGTCCAAGTGGAGTGGCTGCTTATTTCGTGTCCCATATATGTGGACGCGACGGGTTCGGCATATTCGGCGCTGTATTCGGCGAGGTCGTCGGCGTTCAGAATGCCGCCCACCTGCCGCGAATAGGCGGCGACGCTCTTGGCGATGTCCCCCTTGTAGAAAGCGTCGTTGGCGGCGCGAATGCCGTCGGCGCGGCTGCCGCACGCGGCGTTTTCGGCGGCAACCATGCGCTTCAGCATATTCGCAAGGCTTGGCTGCACCAGCAGCGAACCCGCCTTAGGCGGCCGTCCGTTGTCGAAGAAGATGTCCCTGCCGCCCGGCGGGAACAGATCGAACTGCTCGCGCGTTCCCGCGTTGTCCAGCCGCTGCAGCATATATTCGTAGTTGGGAAAGCCCTTTTCGGCGTAGTGGATAGCGGGAGCAAGCGCCTCGCCCATCGTCTTGTTGCCGTAGCGCTCCAGCATCGACGTCAGCGCCGCTACGATGCCCGGCACGGTGAACGACAGCGGGGCGTCTTTGCCCGGCCCGGTTGGGATGACGTCGTGTCCGCGCGACTTGTAGAAATCCACGCTCGCATTGCCCGGCGCGTTGCCCTGCCCGCTCAGTGAAAGCAGATCGCCGCTGCGCGCGTCGTACAGCATAAACACGCCCTCCGCAAGCAGCGAATAGTTGGCGAGTGGCTCCGTAACGCCCGCCGCAAAGCACGCCGCAACCACCGCATCGAAGGCGTTGCCGCCGTCCAGCAGCATACGCATTCCCGCCATAGAGGTCAGGTAGTGGCCGCTGGATATGACGCCCTGCGTGCCATACACCACCGGCCTGCCGGTAGGCGGGCGCGCGGTATCGCCCTTGTCGAGGGATATATGATTGTTTAAGGCTATATGGTTGTCGGCGGTGGGCATTGGGATGCTCCTTGCGGCGGTAGAGGCGTTAGGGATGTTGCGGGGCAAGGCGGGGCAATGGGACAGTCTTACAACTCCCCGCCTTCTAGCATCGCCGTAATGATGTCGTGGTATTGCGGACCGCTGAGAGGGCAACGACACAGATCGTCGAACTGCTCTCTGCTAAGGCGCAAGTAATTTCGCAACGCTCTGAGCCTACCTTTGCCTACGGAACCCCTTGTCGGCAATTTAGACGAAATTCGGAACCTTCGTTTGCCGTCGACATAATACCAGCCGTATTTCTCCCTGTTCATTCTGCGGTCAAAGCCATTGGAGTTGTCTTGGCGGTATAGGCGAGTAAGCTTGCCGATTCCTTGCTCTACTTCCCTAACGCTGTAGCTTCTTTCGCGCATTTATCCCTATGACTTCCTGCAAAATTCGCTTCCATTGTGATGGAAGTTTGCCGAGCTTCTCATCGGGAGTTTCTATCAAATCCTGATACAACTCTCCCATGAGTGTCTTTAGTTCGTTGATTGCCTGTATTTCGGTTTGGCCGAACCCGTCGACTTGAAGTTCCGGTATCCGCGCCACCACCTCATCATCGCCTTCGTATTCTTCGATTAGGAAAAACAGAGGGCGTTTTAGGATGATGTCCGTATCGTCCACGATAATTGAGTTAATCGCGGCGGTGCGATGGATAACGCCATCGGAGGCGTAGTCGGACAATTTGCTTAGCAAGTCAAGGCAATCCGAAAGATTGCGCTGAAGTTCCTCTACTTGCTGTTTCAGTTCGTACAGTTCGTATTGGGATTGGGGTGTGTATGCTGGATCAGATTCCAGTATCTGTATATTGCTATGCGTTGGGCGGAATGCCCCCCACCCTGATCGCAGGATGCCCGTCCATTGAGCAGCGCTATGCGCCGGATGAGGGTGTAGAGCATCTGTCGCTGCACAAAACACAGGCCCATGATGCACATCCCAGTCGGGGACAGGCTCTGGATGTATTCGCCGCTGGCTGGCGAAACGCGTTGATTCAGCGTGAGGCGTGCGTCGTTCCTCTTGATTCATCAATTGCTATCCCTTTTCTTGATGAATTTAGTCATAATGCCGTTAGCTTGCGATAGCAGCCTATTGGGCAACCGCGTGTTCAACGTCTCAGTTGAATGAAAACTGACGTCTATGTGTATTACGCCGTTTCGCCTAACGTTCAACATAACTTCGTATTCGCTGCCGGTTTCCGATTCTTTGGTTAGCCGCAAACCTCTGATATTGGTAAATGGCAACGAAGAGTCGTTGAACTGGATGAGTGGAATTGCGATTATGGTTTCAATGGAGTCCTGCTCGAAAGTGTAGCTCAAGTCGAAATGAAAATACGACGTTGCCCCCGAAAGCGCGCTTTCGCCAAGCAAAGCCTCAATCTTCCGAGTGTTTTCACTCGCTTGGCGTGGAGGTCGGCGAAGCTCTCTACCTTCTACTGCTGGGCAAGCATAGTCAAGGTGCAAATACCATGGAGCATCGTCGGAGTCTCCGTGGCTGTGACGGCTTAATGTGAACAATATCTGATGGGCATTCCCACCAGATATGTAGCCCGCAATGGTAGAGAGTATACTATGACGGCTTTCGCTCAACAATCTTTCGTCGTAGTCTAAGCCGACTTCTCTCCAAGCGGAGAGTATATCGCCTTCCAGCTGCATCTCGCCATGCAAGGTTAGCGCTGCCGCGTTTGCAGAAAATAGGTTTATTCTCATTATGATTTCACGCGAAGCGATTGAACCCATTTCGTTGCAAGGCATTTTACAACACTTAATCCTTTATCGCAACACCCCCTACCGCTCCCGCAGCTTCGCCAGCGAAAAGTCGGCGCCGTTCACCCAGTCGCGGTGCGCCTTTTCGCGCGCCAGCACTTCGCGCGCCTGCGCTATCACATCGCGCGCTATCTCCGACGGGATGGTTACCACGCCGTTGGCGTCGGCGTGGATCAGGTCGCCGGGGTTCACCAGCACGCCGCTGATGCGCACCGGAACTTGCGCCTCCATAAAGCCGAAGTTGCCGTGCGCCGGCACCATTCCCGGCGCGAAGTAGTGAAAGCCCATATCGCGCACCGTGTCCACATCGCGCACGCCGCCGTCCGTTACCAGCCCGATTGCGCCCAGCCGCATGGACACCGTGGCGAGCCCGTCCCCGAAGTGGCAGCCGTGTTTGGGCTTGGAACTCAGGTCTTTGAGCGCAAGTACCACGGGTTTGGGCGATGCGTCTATCGCCTCGAATAGTTGGAAGCGCGCCTCGCGGTCGTGAACCCTGCCGTGCGTGGTGGTGTCCAGCGTCGCCGTAACCGCATAGCCCGCCATTACGCCCATCTCCGGGAACATGCAGCGTATATCCCAGCCCATAAACCCGTCCGTGTCGCTGCGAACATTGAAAGGTTCTATCGCGTTGGCTATAGTAGGCGTGTCAATTTGGCGCAGCGCTTCCAGTTCGGCATCCGTAAGCGGAGTTTGCATAGCAGCATCACCTCAGTTCAATTCAGTTTAATCGTCAGCGCTCGGTTGTCAGCGGACGGCAGTCAGTTTATCAGCAATCGGCGTATATGCGAAACTCGACGCCGCGCTTGACGCATATCGCCGCGCTTGACAACCGATTAGCATAGCCCAAAACTCAAAATCCATTGAAGAAAGGAATCGCAATATGGCAGTAGAGAAAGTGCTTATGACCGGGGCGACGGGCTATATCGCCAATCAGCTTTTGCCCACATTCCGCGAGAACTACGAGATGGTGCTGGTGGATGTGAAGCAGGAAAACCCGCGCGGCGAAAAGGTTGAGGGCGTGGTAACCGCCGACCTGATAGACGCCGACCGCTCCAAGTACGCCCACCTGTTCGACGGCGTGGACGCGGTGGTGCATCTGGGCTACAAGCGCAGAGCGGGCGAGCCGCTAGACCACTTCTTCGACGAAAATGAAAATGTGGCGATGGCGTACAATGTGCTGCGCTCCGCATACGACGCCGGCGTCCCGCGCTTGGCTATCGCCAGCTCCAACCACGCCGCCGACTGGTATGAACACAACCTCATCCATACGCGCAAGATGGAATCGCTCGACCCCTATCGTCTGCCGCTGTCCGACAACTTCTACGGCTGGGCGAAGGCTACATATGAGCATTTGGGCTTTCTGTTCGCGTGCGGACTTGGCGGCTTCGCGGACGACGGCGGCAGGCAGCGGCACACCGGCGGCGTTTCGCAGATACGCAAAACCGGCGTGGTGATGGTGCGTATCGGCGCGCCGCGCGAGCTTGACCTTGCCGCCTATGTGGGCGATCCCGAAAACTACAAGCGCGACCTTGGGGCGTACATAAGCCCGCGCGACATCACGCAGCTCTTCCAAAAGGCGATAGAAGCGCCCAACATCGAGAACGAACACGGCGTCCCGTGGCAGGTTGTATATGGCATCAGCAATAACACGCGCGCCTTCTGGTCGCTCACAAGCGCGCGCAAGGCACTCGGCTACGAACCGCAGGACGACTCCGAAGTCAAGTTCGCCGACGACATACGCCGCTTCCTAATCGGCGAAAACGCGAGCGGCGGCAGGGTGGGGTAGGGGGATGCGGGGGCAGTGGGCGGCGCGGATTAACGCAAAGGCGCGGGGGCGCAAAGATGACGGGGGAACACGCGGGCATGAGCGGCGCAGATGCGGCTTGCCATGGCGACGTCCATGGCAAGCTGACGGCGTGAGCGGAAGCGCCCCTGAAGTGTGATGCGCCCAAGTCCCGCCGGCAGCTATCGGACTACGGACTATTGAGGAATTGTCGCACCATCCCCATCCCGCCAACTTCACGCCCGCCGCCCGATTGACACTTGCGCCGCCGTTCAAACATAATCGTAGGCGTTATGCTGATTGTCAGAGACGCCGCGTCCGATTACGCCAACCGCGATTATCTGTCCGTGGTGGAGGTTGCGGCTTACACCGGCTTGCCCGTGCGCGAAATCCATCGGCGGGTCAAGGCGGGCGAGTTGGCGGCGTTCAAGTCCGCCGGCGGGCAGTATCGCTTTCGGCTAAATGATGTAACGCACCTGCGCGCCGCCGCCCGTCCGTCCGCCGATGACGCGCCGCATTCGCATCAAACGCCCGTCGCGGTCGACAACGGCGGGACGCGGCAGATCATCATAAGAGGCGATGCGCGCGATATGTCCGGCGATGTGGACGATGAGCGCGCGCATCTCGCCATCACTTCGCCGCCCTATTTCAACGCCAAGATGTACTCCGATGCGCCCGACGACTTGGGCAATCTGCACGACTTGGACGAATGGCTGGCGCAGGTGGGCAAGGTTTGGAGTGAAGTCCATCGCGTCTTGCAGCCGGGGCGCAAGTTCTTTTTGAACATAATGAACCTGCCCGTGCGCGAAAACAAATCGTTTCGCACGCTTAACCTTGCGGGCAAGAGCGTTGACCTGTGCGAAAGCCTCGGTTTCGTGTTCAAGCGGGACATCGTTTGGCACAAGACCAACGGCGTGCGGGCGCACTTCGGCACATATCCCAACCCCGGCGGCATCCTAATCAACCATATGCACGAATTCATACTTGAGTTTGAAAAGCCGATGCGCCGCCAAGCCCCCAAGTACGCCCATGTCAGCGCGGAGCAGCGCGCGGCGTCCAAGCTGGACAAAGAGTTCTGGCTGTCCCTCAAGAACTCAGATGTGTGGTTGATGAAGCCCGAAAAGAGCGGGGACAATCGCAGCCACGCCGCGCCGTTTCCGACTGAGCTCCCCGCGCGCCTAATCAAGGCGTACAGCTTCGTCGGAGAGACGGTGATCGACCCATTCCTAGGCAGTGGCAGCACCCTAGTAGCGGCGGCGGCGCACGGACGCAACGGCATCGGCTACGACGTCAACCCCGACTTCTGCGCCATAGCCGAAAGGCGGTTGAGGGAGGCGTTGCTATGACCATGCGCTCGCCCAAAATGGTGTACGCCCAATCCAGCGACATCAGATCGCGCACCTATCTAGAGTACCGACGGGATATGAAGAAAAAGGGCATCGCCGAGCTGGAGTTCCTGCCATATTTGGAGGGACTTCTCAAAGAGCGGCGAGGGGACGCCGGCTTGGAAGTGAGCAAGCACGGCGGCGATGCGATGTTGTGGTTCGCGCGCTCCGGCGGCAATGTAACGCAAGCCCCGGACTATCTAGCGCGATTATCGACGGGTGAGCGCTTCCTGTACGAATTTCAGATAGCCGAAACGGGCGGGTTGCGATACTTTGACTTCAAGGTGTCCAAAGTGGGCAGAAAGCCAAGGGGCGCAGCAGAGCGGGATAGGCGGCCGCACGCTGACCGCGAATTCTTCTACGTCGTCAAAGACGAAAGCCGATACGCCTTCTTCACGCCCGAATGGATTATGAGAAACGGCGAATACGGCTTTGTTTCCGCGTGGCGAAGCTGGGCGTATCGCGTGCCGGGCGATGTGTTCTTGGCGCAGTTTGTGGACGGCGGCGAGCGTCTGCGGGATGTCATACAAAGCGTCGACGACAAGAACGGCCTGCTTGAGTTTCAGCATGATTTTCTAGAGAGCGAAAGCTGGAAACTCTCCAATCGGCTGCAGCAAGTCGTGGATGACGAAACCCTATTCAGAATCGTCCCCCGCACATTGGAAGGCTTCTATCAGGTCTGCTATCTGCTAGACAAACTTGGAAAAGAGCCGGACGCTCCGGGCGTTTGGATGGTCTATCTGCTGACATTTTTCAGAGATGATATGCGCTCGATAGACTTCGCGCGCTTCATGTACGCGCTTGATTTCTTGTATTTCAAATGCGCCGACATCAAGCGAAACGAGACGCAGGTTCTCAGACAAGCGGTCTTAGACGCTTCCGATTATGTCAGCGCGCATGCAAAAGACGACGGTTCTCTCTCAACCGATCCAAGAGAATCGCCGTTAGAGGAAACTCGACGGCTGATATTCGCCGTCAATCTGTTGGAAGACATCAGGCAAGACGCGGCCGTTTCGTTTGGCATGGAACTGCCGCTAGTAGCGAAAATCTTCGAGACAATTCCCAACGCCGAATTGACCGCGAACTATGTTCGGGAGGCGCTGCTGGACTAATCGCGCCGCCCCTTCGGTGGGGTTAGATATAATGTGCTATCCGTCTGTGTTTAGTACATAATCGGGCGGGGGCGGTCAATGTCCGGGTGGTGGACAAACGTCATCGCTTAACTCTAACCCCATCCCCCCTTTGCTCCCCCGCGCCTTTGCGCTAAAACCCTCACGCATCCCCGCGCCATTGCGCTATCCTAACCAAGCATTTCGCTGAACCCGCCAATCTAGTATCCTATAACCCCATGAACCCCATGCACGAAAATCCCATCTACGCGCACCACCTATCCGTCCTGCGCGACGAGCGCTCCCCCACCGCCGCCTTTCGGCGCGCATCCGACCGCCTGGCGCGCCTGCTGGGCGCCGAAACCCTGGCCAAGCTGGGCGGCGACGCCCTCGCGCTGCGGACGCCCTTGGGCAGCGCCCCCGGCATCGCTATGCCGCGCGATGTGCTGCTTGCGCCCATACTCCGCGCCGCCATCGCCATCCTGCCGGCGTTCACGGATATGCTGCCCCACGCCCCCGTAGCCATCATAGGCGTTGAGCGCGACGAAGCCACCGCGCTGCCCGGCGTGTACTACAAGAAGCTCCCGCCCGAACTGCCCGCCCGCGCCGTTGTGCTGGACCCGATGCTCGCCACCGGCGGCAGCGCCTGCGCCGTCGTCGATCTGCTGACACAAGCGGGCTGCGCGCCCGAAAACATCTACTTCAGCGGCGTAATCGGCTGCCCCGAAGGCATCGACCGCCTAGCGGCCGCCATCCCGCGCGCCAACATCACGCTCGCCGCAGTCGATCCAACGCTGGACGCCCGCAAGTTCATCGTCCCCGGACTCGGCGATTACGGCGATAGATATTTCGGTACATAGCCGCAAAACCGCCATTCGCCAATTCGCACAAGCATTTCGGCGCATAGCCCCCGTTCCCAAATTCGCATAGGCATTTCGGCGCATACCCGCAAGCCCCCATTCCCCAATTCCCTTGCGCTTGTGGTAGAATTGCTACGCTGACCCAACCTGCCGTCAGTCAACCGACCCAATGAAACGCCAACCTGAAACGCTAATGCGGGGGAATTGCAATGCGACCTAACATATTGAGGCAGAAGCTGAACGCCGGCGAATCTACGCTGAGCACGCACATCCTATCGGCGTGGCCCTCGGTGGTGGAAGCCATCGGACACACCGGCATATACGACTATGTGGAGTTCGTGGCAGAGTACGGCTCGTTCGACCTGCACGACTTGGACAACCTGTGCCGCGCCGCCGAACTCCACAACATGGGATCCATGATTAAGATAGACCAGAGCCACCAGTCCTTCCTGGCGCAGCGCGGCATCGGCGCCGGCTTCGGCAGCGTGCTGTTCACCGATTGCCGCAGCGCCGCCGATGTGCGCGAGTGCATCCGCCAAGCGAAACCCGACACCCCCAACGACAAGGGCATGTACGGCGTGGCTACCCGCCGCAACACCTACATGGGCTACGGCGGCTCCGCCGAGTACGTCGACTCGCTCAACGACATCGTTATGGCGGTGATGATTGAGAAGAAAGGCGCAGTGGACGAACTCGAAGAGATACTCGAGATACCCGAACTGGATATGGTGCAGTGGGGCGGCTCCGACTTCTCCATGAGCATCGGCAAGCCCGGCCAGCGCAATGCGCCCGAAGTCGCGGCGGCGCAGAAAAAGACTTTCGAGACCGCCATCAAGATGGGCGTCCCGCCGCGCGCCGAAATCCAATCCCCCGACGAAGCCAAGCGCTACCTGGATATGGGCGTGCGCCACTTCTCCATCGGCACAGACCTCGCCATCCTATACGGCTGGTGGAAGTCCAACGGCGAAGAACTCCTGCGCGCAATGGAAGGCGCATAAACGGCCCGGGGCAAGCAGACGACACAGCGCCGCCCAATCGCCAAGCGCATAGGCGGCGCCATCGCCCTCACATCCTATATCCCTACCCTAATTAGCGGATTGATGCGGACTAATAAGGCGCATTGAGCGGCGCTTCGAATCTCAGCCGCTTACACGGAAGCGCGAAAACCTTGCGTTGGACGTGTTCGGTATTCTCAAAGTTAAGCGGCATTGAGAACGCTGGCGCATTCATTGCCCTTGCCTAATGCGCCTTACCAGGCTACAATACAACAGTGTCGGGGCGTAGCGCAGTCGGAAGCGCGCCACGTTCGGGACGTGGAGGTCGCTGGTTCAAGTCCAGTCGCCCCGACCAACAGAATGCCCAACCACGCCTCGATTCCTATAATGGTGTATAGTGTAGATTGTTGCCCCGAATATAGTGAAAGAATCCGATATGCCATTTACCCTTCCTAAGCCCGCGATTTACTTCCTAACTGCCATCGCCGCGGCGTTGCTTCTATTCCTAATCCTGTTGCCGAACTCGAACAACGCAAGCGCCCAGCAACCCGCGACCGCCACTCCCACATCCACAAGCGGCTCGCTGACATTCACATCCATAAGCGCCGGCGAGGATCACACCTGCGGCCTGCGCGCAGACGGCGCTGCTGTGTGTTGGGGGGGTAACCTCTTCGATCAGTCAACGCCGCCGTCGGGCGCATTCACTTCCATAAGCGCCGGCGGCTATCATACCTGCGGCCTGCGCGCAGACGGCGCTGCTGTGTGTTGGGGGGATAACCTCTTCGATGAGTCAACGCCGCCGTCGGGCGCATTCACTTCCATAAGCGCCGGCTATTCGCATACTTGCGGCCTGCGCGCAGACGGCGCCGCTGTGTGTTGGGGCGCTAACTGGGAGGGTCAGTCGACGCCGCCGTCGGGCGCATTCACTTCCATAAGCGCCGGCGGGGAGGACACCTGCGGCCTGCGCGCAGACGGCGCTGCTGTGTGCTGGGGCAGTAACGCATATGGGAAGTCAACGCCGCCGTCGGGCGCATTCACTTCCATAAGCGCAAGCTGGGGACACACCTGCGGACTGCGCACAAACGGCGCTGCTGTGTGTTGGGGGTATAACAGGTTCGGTCAGTCGACGCCGCCGTCGGGCGCATTCACTTCCATAAGCGCCGGCACCTATCACACCTGCGGCCTGCGCGCAGACGGCGCTGCTGTGTGCTGGGGCCATAACGCATATGGGAAGTCGACGCCGCCGTCGGGCGCGCTCACTTCCATAAACGCCGGCGATTATCACACCTGCGGCCTGCGCGCAAACGGCGCTGCTGTGTGCTGGGGCAGTAACGCATATGGGAAGTCAACGCCGCCGTCGGGCGCTCCGTCCACGGCGACGCCCACCCTTACGCCCACGCGCACCGCAACCCGCGTATCCACCCCCGAAGGCGCTGACGACAGAATGAGCCGCCTTGAAGACAAGGTGGACGCGCAGCAACAGCAACTAGAGACGCAGCAAGGACTCATAGAGGCGCAGAAAGAGCAACTGGGAACGCTTCAAACGCTTGTCGAGTCGCTGCAGGGGCTTATTACTGCGCTGACTAACAGATTGGCGGCGCTTGACGGCGGACCCACGGCAGCCACGCCAACCGCAACCCCCACGCCGACGAATACCCCGGTAACCACGCCTACACCCACGCCGACGTCTACAACCATACCCACCGCAACCCCAACGCGCGCATCAGCCTCGACATTGGCGCCCGGCTGCATTCGCAGCATCAGCCTGGGCTGGCTCACCGGAACCTGGAACGCCGACTGCCTGTCCAACAAGACGCCGCCCGCCGCAAAGACGGGAACCCGCTACGCGCGCTTCTACACATTCACGCTGGACGCGCCCTCAACCGTAACCGTCAACATCACATCCAACGATGTAGATAACACCTACCTCTACCTGCTTAACGGCAGAGGCGCGGACGGCTCCGTGGTGAACCAGGGCGACGCGCAAATATCTGAGACCCTGCAGCCGGGCGCATACACCATAGAGGCCACCACCTACGCCCTAGAAGCCGGCGGCAACTTCACGCTCACCTTCGACGTCGCCAGTCTTTCGCGCATCCGATAGGCGCATCCGCGTCAAGCGCCTCGCGCCAATGCGTTTGCGCTAAGCATAACTGGGGTAGCGGATATGCGATTTGCCTTCCTCAGCATAGCGAGGCAGGGATGGCGCAACTTCGATTGTAGCCGCGCGCCTTGACTTTCCTAATTAGCGCTGTATCATTGCGTCAAAGCCTTCAGCCTTAGCGCATGGAGTAGCAATATGCCGAACATACGATTTACCCCTCCCCCCGAATATGAGTTCTAAATCCGTACTGTACTTCATAGGTTTCTACCTGACCGCTTTCGCTGCGGTGGCCGTATTGCTGTTCGTCCTGCTGCGATCTCCGGCGACGCCCACCACCTCCCAACCTACCGCAACCCCCACGCCTAGGGCAACCCCCACGCCTACCGCAACCGCCACGCCTAGGCCTAGGGCAACCGCCACGCCTAGGCCTAGGGCAACCGCAACCCCCACCCCCAGGGCAACCGCTAGGCCTAGGGCAACCGCCACGCCTAGGCCTAGGGCAACCGCAACCCCCACCCCCAGGGCAACCGCTAGGCCTAGGGCAACCGCCCCCACCGCTCAATCCATAAGCGCCGGCTGGGGACACACCTGCGGCCTGCGCGCAGACGGCGCCGCGGTGTGCTGGGGCACTGACTGGGCGGGTCAGTCAACGCCGCCGGATGGCACATTCACTTCCATAAGCGCCGGCACGTTTCATACTTGCGGCCTGCGCGCAGACGGCGCCGCTGTGTGCTGGGGCGATAACGAACACGGACAGTCAACGCCGCCGTCGGGCGCATTCACTTCCATAAGCGCCCGCGGTGATCACACCTGCGGCCTGCGCACAAACGGCGCCGCTGTGTGTTGGGGATTGAACGACGAGGGTCAGTCAACGCCGCCGTCGGGCGCATTCACTTCCATAAGCGCCGGCTGGGGACACACCTGCGGCCTGCGCGCGGACGGCGCTGCGGTGTGTTGGGGGTATAACGACGATGGTGAGTTAACGCCGCCGTCGGGCGCATTCACTTCCATAAGCGCCGGCTTTTATTACACCTGCGGCCTGCGCGCGGACGGCGCTGCGGTGTGTTGGGGGTATAACGACGAGGGTCAGTCAACGCCGCCGTCGGCCGCATTCACTTCCATAAGCGCCGGCTTTTCTCACACCTGCGGCCTGCGCGCGGACGGCGCTGCTGTGTGTTGGGGCAATAACGGCTGGGGTCAGTCGACGCCGCCGTCGGGCGCGTTCACTTCCATAAGCGCCGGCTTTTCTCACACCTGCGGCCTGCGCGCGGACGGCGCTGCTGTGTGTTGGGGCAATAACGGCTGGGGTCAGTCAACGCCGCCGTCGAGCGCTCCGTCCACGGCGACGCCCACCACCTCCCAACCAACCGCAACCGCCACGCCCAGGGCAACCGCTAGGCCTAGGGCAACCGCCACGCCCAGGGCAACCGCCACGCCCAGGGCAACGGCGACGCGGAGGCCGACATCGACGCCCAGGCCAACCGCGACTTCAGTGCCGGCGTTGGCGTCCGGCTGCATTGACGACAGCAAGCTCAGCGTGCTCCTCTTTGCCCGTTTCACCCGTACCTTCACACTCAGCTTTACAGACTCATGGAACAGCAGGTGCCTGTCCGACAAGACGCCGCCCAACGCAAGGGCGGGAACCCGCTATGCGATCTACTACCCATTCACGCTGAGTGAGGCCTCAACCGTAACCGTCAGCATCGAATCCTCCGCGAACGCCTACCTCTACCTGCTTAACGGCAGCGGCAGGGGCGGCTCCGTGGTGAACAGCGGCGCCTCTATAGGCGAGACCTCCCTTCAGGCAGGCACATACACCATCGAGGCAACCACCCGCAGCCTCAACACCGGCGGCAACTTCAGGCTGACGGTGGTCATCTCCACGCGCTAGACGCCTCCGCCGCAAGCGCCTCGCGCCAACGCAGCGCATCCCTTCCCCCGCAGTTAGTTGCCGAGGAAAGGGATGCGCCCGCGCTATGCGCAACCGGCCTATCCGATGCGCGATTCGCCCCTCTGTCCCCAATCTCAAACTCAACGCCGCTCATCACTGAGAACACGCGCTTCCCCCCTATCCGTTGCGCCCCCTGCGCCCGCTGTGCTACAATTGCGCGTGAGAAAAGGAACATCAACAGAAACAGGGGAATTCCCGGGAGAAGGGATTGAATAAGGCTGAAAAGCAAGCCGTAATAGCAGAGCATCGCACACACGAGAACGACTCCGGCTCCACCGAACTCCAAGTCGCCGTTCTCACCACCCGCATCCTCCAGCTCACGCAGCACCTCAGAGTCCACAAACACGACGAGTCCACCCGCCGCGGCCTACTGAAAATGGTCGGACGGCGCCGCCGGTTGCTTAGGTACCTCAACAGGGAAGACGTAAGCCGTTACAGAGCGCTCATAGCCAAGCTCGGTCTGAGAAGGTAGCCCTTTCGCGCGCCCGCGCGTTTGCGGCTGCCCTTTCTTTTTCTCGCGTTCCCCCGTAGAGGAGATACTATCTTATGCTTACCGTATTTGAACACGTCTACGAATCCGGCAACCTAGTCATGGAAACGGGGCAGCTCGCCCTGCAAGCCAACGGCTCGGTGCTGGTCAAGCAAGGCGATTGCGCCCTGCTCGTCGCCGCCACTATGTCCAAGCCCCGCGAAGGCATCGACTTCTTCCCCCTCACCATCGACGTGGAAGAGCGCCTCTACTCCAGAGGCAAAATCCCCGGCAGCTTCTTTCGGCGCGAAGGCCGCCCCAGCACCCACGGCATCCTGATGGCGCGCCTCACCGACAGGCAGATACGCCCGCTGTTCCCCGCCGACTTCCGCAACGAAGTCCAAATCGTGGTTACGCCGCTGTCCATCGATATGGAAACGCCCTTCGAGACGCTGGTTATGACCGCGGCGTCCGCGGCGCTCACAATATCCGACATCCCCTTCTCCGGCCCAATCGCCGCCACCCGCATCGGCTGCATCGACGGCGAACTTGTGGTCAACCCCACCTACGACCAGATTGCCCAAAGCGAACTGGACATCATCGTCTCCGGCTCCAAAGACGGCGTAACTATGATGGAAGCCGGCGCAAGCGAACTCTCCGAAGAAGTGGTGTTCGACGCCATCAAGCGCGCCCAAGAAGTCAACCTGAAACTCATCGCCTTCCAAGAGGATATGGAAGCGATGGTTGGCAAGCCCAAAGCGTCCTACGACTCATTCGCCTACCCCGCCGAACTGGACGACAAGCTCGCCGATACGCTTGGCGATAGGCTTACGGACGCATTCGCTACATCGACCGGCAAGGTCGATCTCTATGAGAAGCTCGACGAAATGCGCGCCGACGTAGCCGCCGCTTACGGCGAAGACTACGAAGCCAATCACCTCAGAGACGCATTCGAGGCGCAGCTAGAGCAGGCGTTCAAGCGGAATGTCATGCAAGGCGGCAAGCGTCCCGACGGCAGAGAGCGCCGCGAAATCCGCCCCATATCCAGCGCCGTCGGACTGCTCCCCCGCGCGCACGGCAGCGGGCTGTTCAACCGCGGCGAAACCCAAATCCTAGGCGTGGCCACGCTCGGATCCGTAGGCGACGCCCAAAAGTTGGACACGCTCACCCCCGAAGAGACCAAGCCGTTCATGCTGCATTACAACTTCCCGCCCTACTCCGTCGGCGAAGTGCGCCGCATCGGATCGCCCGGACGCCGCGAAGTCGGACACGGCGCGCTGGCGGAACGCGCAATCGCCCCCGTATTGCCAAGCGCCGAAGCGTTCCCCTACACCCTGCGTATCGTCTGCGAAGCGCTCGGCTCCAACGGCAGCACATCTATGGCAAGCGTCTGCGCCGGAACCCTAGCGCTTATGGACGCCGGCGTCCCCATCAAAGCCCCCGTAGCAGGCATATCCATCGGCCTAATCGCCGGCGATGACGACGAATACGCCACCATAACCGACATCCAAGGCATGGAAGACCATGTCGGCGATATGGACTTCAAGGTAGCCGGCACGCGCGAAGGCATCACCGCCATTCAGCTGGACATCAAGGTCAACAGCATCAGCTTCGATGTTGTGCAAGACGCCTTGGAGCAGGCGAAAGAGGCGCGCCTGTTCATCCTCGACCATATGCGGGACACAATCGGCGACGCCCGCACAGACCTCAGCCCGTTTGCGCCGCGCATGCTGCGCATCAGCGTGCCGGTGGACAAGATAGGCACCGTCATCGGCCCCGGCGGCAAGACCATACGCGGCATCACCGAAGAAACCGGCGCCACCATAGACATCCAAGACGACGGCACCGTCATCATCGGATCGCCCGACGGCGCCGCCGCGCAAAAGGCGGTGCAGATGGTTGACGACCTCACCCGCGAAGTGAAGGTTGGCGACATATTCACCGGCAAAGTCAGCCGCATAATGGACTTCGGCGCTTTCGTGGACATCCTGCCGGGCAAAGACGGACTGGTGCATATCAGCGAACTTTCGGATGAGCATGTCCCGTCCGTTGCCGAAACCGTTGAAATCGGGCAGGAACTCACCGTAGTCGTCATAGAGATTGACGACCTTGGCCGCATCAACCTATCGCGGCGCGCATTGCTCACCGGCGAAGAGATTTCGCCGCAAGGCAGAGAGCCCGTAGGCGGCGGCCGCCCCGCGCGCGGCGGCCGAGGCGGCGGCGGCTTCCGCGGCGGCCGCAACGGCGGCCGTGATGGCCGCGGCGGCCGAGACAGAGACGGCGGCCGAGGCGGCTATCGCGGCGGTGGTGGCGGCGGCCGAGACCGCGATCGCGGCGGCCGAGACCGCGATCGCGGCGGCCGAGACCGCGGCGCCCGCAGAGGCCCCCCTCGCTAAACCCGCATCCGTCTGCCCCTATCTATCCCCGCATCACCGCAATGCTCCGCATATGCAGCGCCATCCCCCGCCGATGCGGGGATAGACCTGAGTTCTACGGCGGCAACCCTGACGGTAGCGGGTTTCCCCCGCCCACGCGGGGATAGACCGCCCGACGGTTCTGGCGATACCTATGACCCTACGGTTCCCCGCTCAAGCGGGGATAGACCTGAGTACTACGGTGGCAACCCTGACGGCAGTGGGTTTCCCCCGCCCAAGCGGGGATGGACCTGGTGATAAAGGGGACAATGGCGACACTGGTGAGTTCCCCCGCCCACGCGGGGACATATCATCACAAGCACGGCGAAAGGAGTGTGCTATGACGCGTGAACAGGCTTCCTTTGACGCCGATGTCTTGCCAGCCCCATCACAAACAGGGCGAAAGCGTGGTATGGCGCAGTGCGATGCGTGGCTTGTGAAACGCAATCGGCAGTGCCGCCGCCGCGCCCGATATACGGCTAAGATAAACGGACGGATTACCGCTCTCTGCCGTCAGCATTACATCAGCGAATACCGTGTGCCTGGTGAGCGAACCGCGATAGACCATTGACGCCGCCATCAATGCCATGGTGAACGCTATGGACAGCAGAATTTCAACGCCGCCTGCGCCGAGTGTAGCGGATGGCTTCCCCCGTCAATGCGGGGATAGACCCTAGCCGAGCGTCGGACAAGTGGAGAAGGGCGTGTTTCCCCCTGCCCACGCGGGGATAGACCAGCTTACTGGATGGCGCTGGGAGCGCACTACAGGTTTCCCCCGCCCACGCGGGGATAAACCGCATATACTTAACTTTGCGCCCCCGCCCCTTTGCGTTAAAACACCGGAGTACGCCCATATGTCAGCCGCGCAGCCGCCCGCCGATTCCGGCCCCGTGCGCGAAACGGCGCGCATCACAAGCCTCGACCTGATACGCGGCGTAGCCGTGCTTGGCATCCTGCTAATGAACGCCGTATCGTTCAAACTGGACGATGCGGCGTACTTCAACCTGAGCGCCGACGGCTCGAACAACTGGCTCGACTGGGCGGTTGGCGTATTCGGCGAAATCTTCGTCGACCAAAAGTTCATGGGCTTGTTCTCGCTGCTGTTCGGCGCAAGCATGATCCTGTTCATCGACCGCGCCGCCGCCAGGGGCGGCCGCGCCGTGTTGCTGAACATGTGGCGCAATGCGCTGCTGCTGCTCATCGGCATCCTGCATTTGGCGGTGTGGGACGGCGATGTGCTGACCGTATATGCCGTATCATCGGTATTCCTGCTGGCGCTGCGCCGCCTCCCCAACGGGTGGCTTATCGCAATCGGGGCGGCGCTGTTCGCGCTGTCCGCCGCGCTGGCGCTGCTTTCGCAGTACATCGCCGACGGCGCAAACGCATCCATAGCGGGCTTGTGGACGCCGGGCGAAATAGACGACCAAAGCGGCTTGGCGCTAGTGGTATTGTCCGGCTTCTTCCTGCGGGCGCTTGGCGCGATACTCATCGGCGCGGGTTTGTACCGCATCGGCTTTATGAGCGGCGCAATGTCCGCAAGCGCCTACCGCAAGACGGCGCTCGTCGGGCTTGCGATAGGCTTGCCGCTCGCAACGCTGGGCGTGATTGTAACCGCGCTGAACGGCTATTCGCGCGAGGTCGCCTTCATCGGGCAAATCCCGAACACGCTGGGGACGATTCCCGCCGCGCTGGGCTATATGAGCCTGATAATCTTGTGGGATGCGCGCGCCGACGCTTGGCTCAAGCGGCGTCTGCGCGCTGTGGGCAGGATGGCGCTCACCAACTACCTGACGCAGACCCTATTCGGCGTTATCGTGCTTACCACTTTGCTGGGCGATAACGATAGCGTGGGGCGGGCGACGCTGCTGCTGTTCGTGTTCGCGGTGTGGGCGCTGCAGCTTTGGTGGTCGCAGGCGTGGCTTGGGCGCTTCCTATTCGGCCCAGCGGAGTGGCTCTGGCGCGTCGCCACATACCGCCGGGGACAGCCGCTGCGCCGCGCGTCTTGACGCCAAGGGCGGGATTGCGCGCGCGGTCTGACGCCAACAAGCGCGGTCTGCCGGTTGGCGTTAGCGGTTGGACGACGCGCAATCCGTGCGCTTATCCAGGCAGCCTTGCGCCTTCAGTCGCTAGTTGGCGTTAGCGCAGATAGCCTTGCGCCTTCAGTTGGGCGATTATCAGCGCCACATTTTCGTCAACGCTGTGGGCGGCGGTGTCTAGCGCTATCTCAGGGTTGAGCGGCGCTTCGTAGGGATCGTCGATGCCGGTGAAGCCGATGATTTCGCCGGCGCGCGCCTTGGTGTACAAGCCTTTCACATCGCGGCTTTCGCAGACGCTTAGGGGCGCGTCCACGAACACTTCGGCGAACTGGGCTTCGGGGAAGCGGCTGCGGACTAGCGCGCGCGTGGAGCGGTAGGGGCTGATTGCGGCGCACAGCGCTATGCCGCCGTGCCGCACAACCTCTGCCGCCACGAATGCTATTCGCAGCACATTGGCATCGCGGTCTTCGCGGCTGAAGCCCAGCCCTTTGGATAGGTTGGTGCGGACTACATCGCCGTCTAGCAGGGTTACGCTGCGCCCGTACTCCATCAGCGCCGAGTTCAAGGCATCGGCGGTGGTGGTTTTGCCGGCGCCGCTTAGCCCGGTGAACCATAGGCAGATGCCCTGCCGAAACTTGGGCGGGTAGGCATCGGCAAGTATTTCGGCTACTTCGGGGCGGGTGAACCATTCGGGCAGGCGCTTGCCGGCGTTCAGATAGTCTTCGCGCGCCTGCGTGCCGGATATGGACATCGTGGGCGTATCGGAGTCCAACTCGGATGTCTCCATATACCTGTCTTGGGACGGGACATAGACCATTTCGGAGAACAGCGCGGGCTTGACGCCGGTTTCGTGGGCATACGCCTCTGCCAGCTCTTGGGCGGCGAATGGGTGGTAGAAAGGCTTGCCGTTGGAGTCCGCGCCGGGGCCGGCGTGATCGCGCCCGATGATGATGTGATTCGCGCCGAAATTGCGCCTGATGATAGAGTGCCACAACGCCTCGCGGGGCCCCGCCATTCGCATCGCGAGGGGCAACAGCGAAAGCAGTACGCTGCCCTCGGCGTAGTGATTTTGGACAAGCGTCTTGTAGATGCGAACCCGCGTGTAGTGGTCGGTGTCGCCGGGCTTGGTGATGCCGACTACGGGATGCAGCAGCAGGGTGGCGTTCAGCCTGTCCATTGCGCGCTTGGTGAGTTCTTCGTGGGCGCGGTGAAGGGGGTTGCGGGTTTGGAACGCCACCACATTGGGGGCGGCGCGGCGTTCCAGCGCCTCGCGGGTTTGCGCGGGCGTTAGGCGCAGCTCGCGAAAGTCGGCGTATCGGGGCAGCGCCGGCGCTTGTATTGGGCCGGATATGTTGTACTTGCCCCAGCCCGCCATTTCCGCCACAAGCGGATGGCGGTCGTCGCGCGTTCCGCATACGCCCATAGCCGTCTCATCGCGGTTCCAGCGATAGGCTTCCGCAACGCGCATTACGGCAAGCAGGTTGTTTCGGCCGTCGCGCAAGGCTATTTCGCTGTCGAGCGGGGGCGGATCATCTACCGGCAGGGTTATGGGAATGGGGAAGAGCGTTCCGTCCGCAAGGCGCATATCGCTTACAACCGACTCAAAGTCGGCTTGGGACATGAAAGCGTTGAGCGGGGAAAAGCCGCCGTTGGCGAGCAGTTCCAGGTCGAAGAGCGCTCTGTCGGATATGGCGATGGAAGGCAGCGATTGCGCTTTGGCGGTCAGGGCGGCGTCGGCTTGGATGAGGTTGACTAGGCTGCCGCCGTAGGGCGTGATGAGAGCGTCCACTTGCGGGCTCCTCCGAATTCAGGGGTTCGGCGTGAGGCGTCCGCGGTTCATTGTGGGGAATATGGGGGGATAAGTCAAGCGTGGGTTGACGCTTAACGCCGGGGGCGCAAGGGGCTTGCCCAAGGTTTTTAACGCAAAGGCGCAGGGGCGCAAAAGGGGGCGGGTAGGATTTTGGCGCAAAGGGGTTTAGGGGCTGCGGGCGTTTGCGGGGATGTTGTCGGGGCGGGCGAGGGTTTTCCGCAGGCGCTTCCACTCTTCTATGGATAGGGGTTCGCTATCGAGGATTATGGCGGCGGCGCCTTCGGGCGTCTTGCCGTTGGTGGCGTGGTTGTCTTGCGCCTTTCCGTTCTTTTCGTTGGCGGCGGGCGTGTTGGCGCTGCCGTTGCCGCGCGGCTTGCCGTTGGCGTGGTTGTTGGCGGCGGCGGCATTGCGCTTTTTGGTTTTGCGGGCGGCGCGCTGTTCGCGGCGGCGTGCGGCTCTGCCCGTGTTGCCGGGGTTGGCTGACGGCGTGGTGGTGGTGGCATTGCGTTTTTCTGCGGCAGCGGCGGGTTGCTCACCGACGGGACTGGCAGCGGGCTTTTGGGCTTTGCGAGCGGCGCGCTGTTCGCGTCGGCGTGCGGCTCTGCCCGTGTTGCCGGGGTTGGCTGACGGCGTGTTGGCGTCGGCGATATTCCGGTCGGTGGCGGCGGGGTGCTCGGTGGCGGCCTTGGGCTTTTCTTTGACGGCGGCGATATTCGCGGCAGCGGCGGGTTGCTCACTGACGGCGCGCTTTTCGGCTTTGCGAGCGTCGCGCTGTTCGCGTCGGCGGGCGGCGCGGCTAGGGTTGCCGGGGTTGGCTGACGGAGTGTTGGCGTCGGCGGGATTTTTGTCGGCGTCGGCGGGTTGCTTGGTGGCGTCGGGCTTTTCAGCATCGGCGGCGGGTTGCTTGGCAACATCGGGCTTTTCTGCGTCGGTGTTGCGCTTTTCGGCGGTGGCGGGCTGCTTGTCGGCATCGGGCTGTTTGGTGGCAACATCGGGCTTTTCTGCGTCGGCGTTGCGCTTTTCGGTGGCGTCGGAGTGTTGCTTGGCAGCATCGGGCTTTTCGGCGGCGCTCTTTTCTGAGACTGCGATATTTTGGGCGGCGGCGGCTTTGCGCTTTTCGGATTGGCGGCGTTGGAATTCGAAGGCTGCGGGGCGCCTGGATTCTAGTTCGGCTTTGAAGGCTAACATTTCCGCTACATCTTCGCGGGTGCGGCGGCGATTTGGGAAGAGTGGGATACGCTTTAGGGTTTTGCGCTCGGCGCGCTGTTCGCGGCGGCGGGCAGCGCGGCTAGGGGTGTCTGACGGCGTGTTGGCGTCGACGGGATTTTTGTCGGCGTCGGGCTGCTTGGCGTCGGCGATATTTTCGGCGTCGGCGGCGGGTTGCTCACCGTCGGCGGGTCCGGGGTTACCGACGGGCTGCTTGTCGGCATCACGCTGTTCGGTGGCAACATAGGGCTTTTCGGCGGCGGCGGGTTGCTCGTCGGCGTCGCGCATTTTGGCTGCTTGGGTTTCGAGGTATTCGGGGGTGAAACCCTTGAGGCTGGCGGCGGGACTGCCGGGGTCGTCTTTGCGGGCGTCGGCGTGCGTGCGGGCGCTCCAATACGCCTGGATGTCTTCGTAGGTGATGTGGTCGGTCTTGATGTCGTAGGCGCGGCGCAAGAGTTCGCATGCGGCCCAAACGCGGTGGGATGCGCTGAAGCCTTCGGCGGGCTTGGTTCTGGGGCGCATGCGCATGAGCTTGATAAAGCTTGCGGCGCCTCTGGATTCGGCCTCGGGGTCTTTGTTTTCCATCGTCTCTACTAGGAAGCGTATGGAGTCCGCGCCGTAGTTGGTGTATTCGCGCACAATCTTGGAGAGGTATGAGTCGAGTTCTTCGGTTTTGCCGGATAGGATGCGGCGGACGCCGGGGATTGTGCCGCCGAATCCTCTGATTAGCAGCTCGCGGGCGGCGCGCATGCGGACGGCGGGGGTGAAGTTTTCGCCTGTTTCCTCGATCTTGGAGATTACCCTGATTAGGAACTCGATGATGGTTTCGCCGTCGTTGGTCTCTTGTTTGATAAGACGGGCGATGTCGAAGTGCAGGATTTGCTTTTCGGTAACTTTCGGCTTCTTACCCGGCTTATCCGTCTTTGCCGGCTTGGGTTCGGATTTGGGACGCGGGCGGACGGATGCGTACTTGGGGATGGCGTCTTCGGGGATGAGGCGGCCGAACATGGCAAGCCACTCTGCAGACTTGATTCGGTGGCTGACGGTGGCGTCGTGGGTGTAGCCTTGCAGGGTATCTACAAGGAACTGGGCGATGATTTCGCCGTCTCCGGTGAGGCGTTGAATGGTTGCGTCTATGGTCATAGCGATTGGTGCGGGGTTGTCCGCGTCCTAGCCTTCCGCTGAGTGGGAAGGGATTGTATGTGATTATGCGCTCTATTATAATAAACAGAACGGGTGTGTCAAGGGGTGGAATGGGGAATTTAGGGGAAATCTGTAGGCAATTTTCAGCGCAGAGGCGCAAGGGCGCAAAGCAAGGGGTGAGATTGACGGATGCTGACAAGCGTTAGGGGATGGCATATAATAGGGGCGTTACTCAATGGGGGCTAGATTAAGGACATTGCTATGGTTGACTTGACGCAGCATTCGGAGCTTGTGGTTCGGCAGGAACGGGAGATGGTGGAGGTGTTCACTTCGTTTGAGACGGAGAACAAGTACAGCGTTCAAACGCCGGATGGGGCGCAGTTGCTGTATGCCTATGAAGAGTCGGGGACAATTCGGCGGCAGTTTATGGGGACGCATCGGCCGCTGTCCATACATGTGGTCGACGGCGGGGGAAGTCCTGTCATCGAGGCGAGCCGCGACTTCTATTGGCTCAAGTCGCATCTGCGGGTGAGCGAGGGCGGCCGGCGGGTTGGAACGCTCAATCGTCAGCTTAGCGTGGTAAAGCGCAAGTTCACGGTGAACGACGCCAACGACCGCGCGCTGGCGTCGCTGGAGGGCAGCGTGTTTCGTCCGTACACATTCGTGGCGCGCGGGGCGCAGGGGAATGAGATGGGGCGGATAACCAAGCAGTGGGGCGGCATAGGGCGGGAGATGTTCACGGACGCGGATACATTTCGGGTAGAGTTCAATCAGAGCGCGTTGGGGCAGGATTTTCGGCTGCTGATGCTGGCGGCGGCGTTTGCGATAGACCTCGACTTCTTTGAGCAGAAGGGTTAGGGTTTAGAGGGCGTCGGCGAGCAGTTCGACTAGGTGCTTGGCTTTTTTGCCGCAGGCGTGTTCTACTTGCTGGCGGCATGATACGCCTTCCATTACGAGGTCAAAGTCGCCTTGCTGGGCGCGAATGGCGGGGAATAGGGACATTTCGCCGATGGTCATTGAGATGTCGTAGCGCTCTTTTTCCATACCGAAAGAGCCTGCCATACCGCAGCAGCCGGACGGTATTTCGCTGGCTTCGCAGCCTGGGATTGCGTTGAGCGCCTGCATTGCGGGGCGTGTGCCTACAAGCGCTTTTTGGTGGCAGTGTCCGTGAAACAGCACTTTGCGGGGCGGGTTGGCGTACTGCAGGGTTGCGCCATGCGTCTCTTGGGCGTAGAGCAGGAACTCTTCTATGAGCATCGTGTTGGCGGCTATGGTCTTCGCCTTGGGGTCGTCGCCTAGCAGGTCGGGGTATTCGTCCTTGAAGCTGAGTATGCAGCTCGGCTCTATGCCGACGAGTTTTGCGCCGCGCTCGATGTGGGGATAGACGCCGTCCACATTGGCGCGGGCGCTTGCCTTTGCCTTGTCCATGTAGCCTTTGGAGAGCATGGGGCGTCCGCAGCAGGTTGCGCGGGGGAGTATCACTTGGTAGCCAAGCGCGCGCAGAACTTTGACGGCGGCGATGCCGATTTCTGGATGATTGTAGTTCGTGAAGGTGTCCGCGAACAGCAGCACGGTTCCGAGCTTGGCGTCGGATGGGGGGGAACCGCCGGTGGCTCTGAACCACTGCGCGAATGTTTGGCTTGCGACGGGCGGCAGGGTTCGGCGCTTGTCGATGCCGGCGTAGCGCTCTAGGAGCTGCTTGCCGAGCGCGGATTTGAGCGGCAGGTTGGACAGCGGGGCGAAGAATGACGCTAGGCGGTTGACGGCGGCGATGTTGCCGAACAGCATATCGCGCAAAGAGTGGCCGTTCGCTTTGTGGTATTTGTCCAGGAATTCGTACTTGAGTTTCGCCATATCCACGTTTGAGGGGCATTCGGCGGCGCAGCCTTTGCATTCTAGGCACAAGTCCATAACTTGGCGCATGCGCTCGCTGGTGAGGGATTCGGGGGGAAGCGCGCCGGACATTGCGCCGCGGAGGGCGTTTGCGCGGCCGCGGGTGGAGTGTTCTTCATCGCGGGTTGCCATATATGACGGACACATCGTACCGCCCAAGACTTTGCGGCAAGCGCCCTGCCCGTTGCACATTTCGATGGCGTGGGCGAAGCTGCCTTCTTGGGCGAATGCGAAGCCGGTTTGCATTTGGATGGGCTTGTATTCGGGGCCGATGCGCAGGTTTTGGGTCATGGGGGGCGAGTCCACGATTTTGCCGGGGTTCATGATGCCTTGCGGATCGAAGGCGCGCTTCACATCGCGGAAGGCGTGGTAGATGCGGCTGCCGAACATCTTCTCGTTGTAGGGACTGCGGACTAGGCCGTCGCCGTGTTCGCCGCTGAGGGAACCGCCGAATTCTAGGACAAGATCGCTGATTTCGTCGGATATGGACACCATCTTGTCCACGCCGTCTTGGCGCTTGAGGTTGATGAGCGGGCGTATGTGGAGGCAGCCGACGCTGGCGTGTCCGTAGTAGCCGGCTTCGGTGTCGTGGGCTTGGACGATTTCGTCGAAGCGCTGGACGAATTGGGGGAGTTTTTCGGGCGATACGGCGGTGTCTTCCACGAAAGGGAGGGGCTTGGCGTCGCCGGGGACGTTCATCATAAGGCCGAGGCCGGCTTTGCGGACGTCCCAGACTTTGGCTTGGTCGGCGGGCTTTATGAGGCGCGGCATAGCGTAGCCGAGTCGGTCGCGGCGTATGCGCTGCTCAAGGCGCTCCAGCTTGGACATAAGCTCAGGTTCGGTTTCGGCGACGACTTCGACGACCAGCAGCGCTTCGGGATCGCCTTCGATGAAGTCGGTGATGCGGGAGTAGGCGAGGTTGCTTTTGGCTTGGCGAATAATCATGCTGCCGATGAGTTCTACGGCGGCGGGATCCATTTCGAGGGTGGCGACGGTGGCTTCCATGGATTCTATCAGGTTGTCGAAGTGTATGACGGATAGGGCGCGAAGCTTGGGGCGGGGGACTAGGGCGAGCTTGGCTTCGGTGATGGTGACGAGGGTGCCTTCGGAGCCGACGACGAAGCGCGCCATATTGAAGGCGCTGCCGCCGACGAATTCGTCTAGGTTGTAGCCGGATACGCGGCGCTGGATTTTGGGGTAGCGCGATAGGATTTCGTCGCGGTGGGCTTCGCCGATGCTGAACAGGCTGCGGTAGATGTCGGCTTCTAGGGATTCGCCGCGCATTTTGGCTTCTAGTTGGGCGCCGTCTATGGGGCCGAAGTGGGCGGGGTCGCCGTTGGACAGGATTGCGTCGAGGGAATGGACGTTGTCGACGGTTTTGCCCCACATGATAGAGTGAGCGCCGCAGGAGTTGTTGCCGAGCGCGCCGCCGACATTGCCGCGGCTGCTGGTGCTGGGGTCGGGCGTGAAGAACAAGCCGCTGTGGGCTATCTTGTGGTTG
The DNA here is from genome assembly GCA_965203895.1 of Dehalococcoidia bacterium. GTDB lineage: Bacteria > Chloroflexota > Dehalococcoidia > Lucifugimonadales > JADFKI01 > Bin90. The sequence goes on from CBDBDI010000003.1 coordinate 3,062,313, forward strand.
AGTTCGTCTAGGATGATGCCGGGCTGGGTTCGCGCCCAGCCTTCTTCGGCGTTGAGTTCGATGATGTGGCGCATATGGCGGGAGAAGTCGATGACGATGGCGTTGGCGACGGTTTGGCCGGCGAGGCTGGTGCCGCCGCCGCGGGGGAGGACGTGGACGTTGTGGCGGCGGGCGGTTTCGACGACGGCGATGACGTCGTCGGCGTTCTTGGGCAATACTACGCCGACGGGTTCGATTTGGTAGATGCTGGCGTCCGTGCTGTATAGCATGCGCGTCATCTTGTCGAAGCGCACTTCGCCGTCGACGCGGCGGTTTAGATCTTCTACCAGTTCTCGCGTGTCCGCGTCGGCGGCTGGGGCGGATCGCAGCGTGGTTGCGGTTGCCATATTTCCGTATCCCTTCAAGTCCGCAAAGCGCGTGGCGGCGCAGATAGCGGGTGATAGCGCAAGCGTTGGATTTTATCGCAAAGCGGGTTTAATCGCAAAGCTGCGTCTTAATAGGATAACTGGTTTGGGGCGAGGATTCAAAGAAAGGCGGGGGGATGCAATGCCATAAGGGACGCAGTGGCAGATAGCGGCGGCGGTAGTGGGCGCTGGCGGGGGTTTAGGCGCGCTTGGGTTTGGATGGCGGCGGGTTTCGGGGAATGGGGGGCGAGGGTAGGCACTAGATGTCGAAGATGTCGCTGAGTTTGCAGATGAAGCCGGGGAGTACGTCGCCGCCGTATAGCGCGTCGGCGGCGGTGAGCAGGGTGGGCGCGCCGCGCTGCGGGTGGGACTCGACGGTTCGGGTGGTGGGATATATTGCCCATACTAGGCGCACGCCGTAGCTTAGCCACATTTGGACTTTGGCGTTGACTTCGCGGCGGCTGTCGTTGGGGGATGCTATCTCGACTACTAGGTCGGGGACTACTTCGGAGTATCCGGGGATGTCCATGCCTAGCGGCATTTTGGCGGCGGAGATGAAGGCTATGTCGGGTTCGCGGACGGTGTCGGGGTTGCGCTCCAAGATGATGCCCGTATCGGACGCCATTAGCGAACCTAGGCGGCGGGGCTTGACGAAAGCGCCCAACTCGATGGTCAGATTTACTACGATTTTGCCGTGGGTTACTCCTGCAGACATAGTTTCGCACAGTTCTCCTCGGATGAGCTCGCCGCGGATGCCTTTGCTGTATAGGCGCAACAGGTCGTCGGCGGTTAGGATCTTTTGCTTGGTGGTTGTCATATGCAGCTGCCTCCTGGCGGGATGCGGGCGCATTTATTGGGTAATGGGTTTTTAATCGCGAACTAATCAGCCTTTTGCGTTATTATAGCGTGCATTGGGACTGCAAAGTTGGGGTTAGATGTCGAAGATGTCGCTGAGTTTGCAGGTGAAGCCGGGGAGTACGTCGCCGCCGTCTAGCGCGTCGGCTTCGGTGAGCAGCGTGGGGGCGCCGTGTTGCGGGTGGGACTCGACGGTTCGGGTGGCGGGATATATTGCCCATACTAGGCGCACGCCGTAGCTTAGCCACATTTGGACTTTGGCGTTGACTTCGCGGCGGCTGTCGTTGGGGGATGCTATCTCGACTACTAGGTCGGGGACTGCTTCGGAGTATCCGGGGACGTCTATGCCGAGCGGCATTTTGGCGGCGGATATGAAGGCTATGTCGGGTTCGCGGACGGTGTCGGGGTTGCGCTCCAAGATGATGCCGGTATCGGACGCCATTAGCGAACCTAGGCGGCGGGGCTTGACGAAAGCGCCTAATTCGCTAGCCAAATTTATTACGATTTTGCCGTGATTCACTCCAGCAGACGTAGTTTTGTACAACGCTCCTCGGATGAGCTCGCCGCGGATGCCTTTGCTGTATAGGCGCAACAGGTCGTCGGCGGTTAGGATCTTTTGCTTTGTGGTTGTCATATGCCGCTGCCTCCTGGCGGGATATGGGCGCATTTATTGGGTAAGGGGTTTATTCGCGAACTAATCAGTTTTTTGCGTTATTATAGCGTGCGTTGGGCTGCAGGGTTGGGGTAGATCGTGGTTAGTCGTCGAAGATGTCGCTGAGTTTGCAGGTGAAGCCGGGCAAGACTTCGCCGCCGTCTAGCGTGTCGATGTCGGTGAGCAGGGCGGGCGAGCCGTGTAGGGGGTGGGACTCGACGGTGCGGGTGGCGGGATATATTGCCCATACTAGACGCACGCCGTAGCTTAGCCACATTTGGACTTTGGCGTTGACTTCGCGGCGGCTGTCGCCGGGAGATGCCACTTCCACCACCAAGTCGGGGACTACTTCTGCATAGCCCCTGACTCTTATACCCAACGGAAGCGTCTCTGTGGAAAAGAAGGCTATGTCCGGTTCGCGGACGGTGTCCGGGTTGCGCTCCAAGATGACGCCTATGTCGGAGGCGGCAATCCTTCCCAATCGACGGGGCTTGATGAAAGCGCCCAACTCGATTGCCAGATTTACTACAATTTCGCCATGCTCTAATCCTACAGACATAGTTTCGCGCAGTTCTCCTCGGATGAGCTCGCCGCGGATGCCTTTGCTGTCTAGGCGCAGCAGGTCGGCGGCGGTTAGAAGTTTCGCTTTTGTGGTTGTCATATGCCGCTGCCTCCGAGTGGGGTACACGGGTTGGGATAGCACATAGGGATTGTATCAGGCATTGGGCAGGTTTGGGGGAATGATGGGCGGGCGTTATGCGGCGTTTTGGTCGGGGGGAACGCCGCGCAAGACGTATATGAGGCGTCGCCAGTTGAGGGCTACCATCAGGCCGGTTAGCGCGAATGTGAGAGCGGAGTATGCGTATCGGACGCTAGGGTTGCCTATGTCTGCGCTGAAGAACGCCAGCAGCAGTATCAGGTACGCCACGAATAGCGTCAGCAAGACGAGCCCGTGCCATGCTTTGACTAGGCGGGTGGCTATGAGCAGGATGGCGAATGCGGATGTGGCGGCGGTCAGCAGGAATTCGCTGGACTGAAGCGAGTCTAGGGGGAAGTTGAAGGGGCCGCCGGCGGCTATGCTGAATATGATTACGACGCTGCCGACTAGCAGGGTGAGTTGATTGACTTGGGATGATATGAGGGTGGTGAGTCCGTCGGCGCCGCGCGCGCGTAGGCTGAATAAGGCGGCTACGATTATCTCCGGGGATTCGGACGCTAGGGGGGCTATCCATTGGATAATCAGGAATTCGCTGATGCCGAACTCTGCGCCGGCGGCTTCAAGCTTATGCACGAAAGGGTCGGCGGCTATCAGGATGATGGCGGCGCTGAATATGAACATCGCCAGCACCCATAGGCGGCGATATAGCGGACGGAAGCCGCCTATCATAGCGGCTGCGCCCATAAGCTCAGGCTCTTCGGCTTCCTGCGTGGAGCTGCGCCATAGGTAGAATATGTACGCGCCGATGAATACGGCGGCAAGCCAAATCGGGATCGCTCTGAATGCGAATACCGCCAGCGTCAGCAGAGTGGCGACGACCAGCATCGGCAGTTCGAGGTTGAGCAAGCCGCGCATGTCCAGCGTGGAGCGGCGCTTGAGCCAGAATATGATGATGACCAGCGCCCAGCCGACGCCGATTAGCAGGCGGTTCGCGCCGGTGACGTTGGCGGCGGTGAGCTGCATCTCTTTGGTGGGAACGGACGGCATGCCCTCTGCCATAAACGAAACGCCGGCGCCCCACGCTAATACGGCTTCAATGGTGTATTCGGGCATCACGGCGATGAGCGCGAGGATCGCGATAGCGAATGAGGCGGATACGTCCATTTGGGCGATTTCGGCTGCCCAGGATAGCAGGAATGCGGCGCCGATGATGCCGATGCCGAATATGAGGGCTTGCGCTAACGGCGCGTCAAACGGCGGCGGCAGTTGGATGCCCGAGAAGCGCATGAGTATGCCGGGGATGCCGGCGGCGGCCAGTATGGCTATGGTTGTCCAGTAGATCGCCCGGTTGTTATTGGCGGTCAAGGGTGGCACTCCGTGTGGTTTTCAGCACTGCGCGGCTGGCGCGCGGCAGATGGCGGCGGGCGACGCAAGGGCGCAACAATGCGGCGATCGATTAGCCGTCGGATGGGCGCAATCGGATGGGGTTGTTTGGGCAGGGTTGGGCGCAAGCGCAATGTAGGCGCAACGATGGGCAACGGCGGAGTTGGGCGATTATCGGCAGGGAGCGCAAGCGCGGTTATCGGTTAGGATATGCTTACGATTTTGTAGCGCTTGACGCCGCCGGGGGTTTGGACTTCCACTTGGTCGTTAAGGGTCTTGTCGAGCAGCGCGCTGCCTACTAGGGAATCGCTGGAGATGCGCCCTTCGAGCGGCTTCGCCTCAGTGCTGTTGACAAGCGTGTAACTCATCGGTTTGCCGCTGGCGATGTCTTGGACTTCCACCTTCGCGCCTATCTTAACGATTTCGGATTCGCGCGTCTGAGATTGGTCGATGATGACCGCCTTTTCGAGCGTTGCCCTGATGACTTGGACTCTTGCCTCTTTGTGGGCGTGTTCTTCGCGGGCGGCGTCTAGGGGCGAGTTTTCGGTGACGTCGCCGTCGGCGCGCGCTTTGTGGATGTCGCGGGCGAGCACTTCGATTTCGGCGGCGAGTTTATCGCGCTCGGCTTGGAGTTGGGCGTGGCCTTCGGATGTGAGTTCGATGGGCTGCGCGCCGTTTGAGATTACGGCGACGCCCTTTCGGTTGCGGGGCTTTTTGATGCGGACGTAGCGGGCGAGGTTTTCGTCGGTGAGTTTCGCGGTCTTGTTGGAGTATGCGAGAAAGTCTTTGACCGCTTGAAGGCGCTCGGCGGCTTGCGGGGTGGTGCCGGTGCCGTTGATCTTGTCCGCGTATGCGCCAATCTCTTTGGGGGTGAGTTCGCTCAGAGCGCTGCGGTGTTCGAATGAGCGCAGGAAGTCTTGGAGCGCGTTCAGGTCGACGGGCTTGTCGGCGCTGCCGGATTTGGTGGGACTTTTGGCCTTGGGCTTGCCGTCGGGTTTGAGGCTCCGGACGTACATTTCCAAGGCTTCGCGAATGGTTGTGGTTTCCGCCATTTCAGAAGTCAACTTATCACGCCTCCCTCGCATAGTTCTCATTATATTATGGAATAGTTAATATGATGTCAATCTATTCGTGAATGCCGATGCGCTTAAACTCAAAGGGGGCAAGCGCCGGTTGGATTTCGGAGCAGCGCCGCATAGACGGCAATGGCATAGCGGCGCTGTATGGGCGGCACTGAGATGGCGCGCCGAATGTTGCGTCGGTTTGGGGGCGGGTTACCAGAGGGTCATGGAGTCGGTGAATAGGCGGCGCAGTTCGGGGGCGCCGACGGGGCGGGGCGCGAGCTTGACGACGCGATGCTGGGGCAACGTTCCCTCTACAAGCCTGTCCAGGTCGGCGGTGGAGTAGCCGATGGCGTTCAAGCCGTTGGGCATGTTGACGCGGCGCATAAGGCTTACGATGGCGTCGGATAGCAGGTCGCCGGCGTCTTCGGGGGATGCGCCGCCGACGTCCTGTCCCATAAGGCGGGCGGCGCGCAGATGTCGCTGCGGGTTGGTGGGGGCGGTGAAGCGAAACACGGCGGGGGCGTTGAGTATCACGGACATTCCGTGCGGGACAAGCGGGGCGTTCTGCGGGTAGCCGGGCGGCGTGAACTCGCGCACCATGCCGGAGACGGGGTATGACATGCCGTGCGGCAGGTGGCAGCCGGCGTTGCCGAAGCCTACGCCGGCGAAAGTGGCGGCAAGCATCATTTGGCTGCGCGCCTCTATGTCGTCGGAGTCGTCGTACGCTCTGACCATATTCGCGGCAACCATTTCAACGGCGCGGGTTGCCCATACATCGCTGATGGGGTTTGAGCCTTGGTATGCGGGGCGCAAGCCAGGGTTTTCGGGGGCTTCGCGTTGGCTGAACGGCAGCGCGGTGTAGGATTCCAAGCCGTGGCAGAGCACGTCGAAGCCGCTGCACGCCACTACTTCGCTGGGCAAGGTGCGCGAATGGAGCGGATCGACGATGCCCATAGTTGGGCGCAATGCGCGATGGGCTATGCCGGTTTTCGCTTCAAGCTCCAGCAGGTCGAATATGGCGACGCCGGTGGTTTCGCTGCCTGTGCCGGATGTGGTGGGAATGGCGATTAGGGGCTTGAGCGGGCCGGGGACGGGCTTGCCTTCGCCGATGGGGGCGTTGACATAGGTCAGGAAATCGGCGGGATAGGTGGCGTAGAGGTTGGCGGCTTTGGCGGTGTCTATGCTGGAGCCGCCGCCAACTGCAACAAAGCCGTCGAACGCGCCGTCGACGGCGAAGCGAATCGCTTCCTTGAAGGATGCGTCGGTGGGCTCTACGCTTACGGCGTCGAACAGGACGGTGTCGATGGACTCGGCGCGCAGGGACTGCAGGGCGCTGGCGACGGCTTCGCTGCTTGCCATACGCGGGTCGGTTACAACCATAACGCGGCGCGCGCCTAGCCGATTCATTTCGTAGCCCACTTCGCGGGTTACGCCGGGGCCGAACTTGATGGCGGATGTGTCTATGGTGTAGGCGGTTTCGATGGATTGGGCGGGCATATGCAATTCTCCGGGTGTCAGTAGGCGGCATTCGGGGCTTGCGGTCGGCTTGTGTTACGGGTTATATCATAAACCCCTTTCTCTGTGCCGAATGGAGAAAGGGGTTGTGAACGGGTTGCGGCATCGCGGAGGCTACCTGCCTTGTTCGGATCGGATTAGCATCACAAGTTCCCAGCGCTCTTGCTCGGTGAGCAGGCGTCCGAATGGGGGCATCCAGGATGATGTTGGGCGGTCGCGCAGGGCGGAGGCGAAGCCGGCTTGGCCGCCGTAGGTTATCCAAGCGTAGAGTTCGCCGTCGGAGGTGTTGGCTGCGCCTATGACGGGGTTGCCGTTGGCGTCGGTTTTTTCGTCGATGAGATTGCGGGGGCGTGCGCCGGCTTCGCCTAGGTAGCCTAGTATTGGGGCGTCGCCGTCTTCGCCGCGCAGGTTGGAGCCGTGGCATACTTGGCAGTTAATCGTGTAGGTGTGGCGCGCGCGGCTGACGGTTTGGGGGTCGGACGCCAAGCCGCCGGGGACGGATAGCGCCTGATACTCTTCGACGGTGTCGTACTCGACTTCTCTGCCAGTGATGGGGACGGAGCCTTCGGGCGGCAGCAGGCGGGGGCCTTCCTGCACGCGGTAGGATGGCTGGTAGTGCATTTCGGTGAAGGCTTGGACGGCGTGGCTGCCCGTCTGCGGGAATGCGGGGAGTTTGAAGTTTATCGAGCCGCCGACGTCCACGCGGCCGGTGCGCGTGTTGTAGCAGGCGAGAGTTGCGAATACAAGCAGCAACGTCACAAGCAGCAATGCGCTGCGGCTTGCTATAGCGCCGGGGCGCCGCCGATGCGCGGGCTTAGCGCTAAGGGGCGTGGCATTCGGGGAAGGCTTGCTCATCTGCTAGTTGTTCTCCCAGCCGCGCTTGACCGATTCGGCGCCCGCTTCTAGCAGTACCCGTTCCGCGTCGGCCATTCTGCTTTCGTCGGCGGTAACGGTAACGCCGATGTAGCCTTCGGTGATGCGCTTGTCGTATGCGCCCATGAACATACGGGGCAGGCGGGACTCTATGATAATGCCGATGACGGCGAAGATGATAGAGCCAAGCATAGTGCCTTCGTAGAGGATAATCGCCATAGGCGGGATGGACAGGATGGGCTTGCCGCCGGTTACAAGGGGATAGGCGAGCTGGGAGCCGGCGGTAACCATCAAGCCGACGACGAAGCCGCACGCCGCGCCCATAAGGGGCCAGCGGAAGAGTTTGTGGACGGGTTCGTGTTCGCCGAAAGTGCCTTCGGGGTATGGAGTGCCGGTCAGCACTTCGTATTCGCTGTCGGTGTATCCGGCGGACGCCAGGGCGTCCATTGCGTCCGCCGCGGTGTCAACCTGCTCTTCGGGGAAAAGCCCCAACACGCTTCTCTTTGCCATAAAATGCCTCTTCGGATGCGCTGATTTGTGTTTGAGTTCGGTCTATGCGTTGCGTTTGCGCCGTATGCTACGGCGTCTCTCTGATGCTTGCGGGGACTATGCGTCGGCCTATCTTGATTTCGTCGCGGAACACCATGCCTTCTTTGACGTCGAACAGCGGGATGAGGGGGAATACTTTGGCGAATATGAGCATTCCCAGCGCGACGAAGGCGAAGGTTTCGGCGACGATTAGTATTTCGACGATGCTGGGATGGTAGGTTCCCCAGTCGAATGTGAGCGGGGTGCGGCGGGCCAAGGCCGGTATGATGATTAGGAAGCGCTCCAGCCACATGCCTATGTTGACCAACACGGTGGTGAAGAACATCAGGGCGGCGCTGCGGCGGACGCTCTTGAACAGCCACATCGGGACCGGTATGAAGAACGATGTCAGCAGGAATATGACGAAAAGCCACCAGTAGGGGTTTTCGAACACCTGCAGTTCGCGCAGCGCGAGTTCGGGCGGCTCAAGCGTGTAGAGCGCGAATATCCACTCCAGCACGAAGAAGAAGAACCAAGTGGTGGCTACCACGATGAGCAGCCTGCCGATGGCGTCGAAGTGGTCGGGGCGGATGTAGTGGTCGACTTTCCACATCCAGACGATTAGCGCCATTATCATCGCGACGGCGGATACGCCTGAGTGGATAGCGCCGATGATGAAGTAGGGCGCGAATATGGTGGAGTGCCAGCCTTCTACGCCGATGGCGACGGCGAAGTCCCATGACACGATGCTGTGGACGGATACGAACACGGGCAGCACAAGCGCGGACAGCAGGATGCCGGCGATAGCCTGCAAGCGCCATTGGCGGGGAGTGCCGCGCCAGCCGAGGCACAGGAAGGCGTAGATGCGGGGGGCGTACTTGCCGGTGGCGCGGTCGCGCACAACGGCAAGGTCGGGGATTAGCGCCACGAATACGAACAGCGAGCTGCCGATGAGGTAGGTCATAACGGCGCTGGGGTCCCATACGAATGGGGAGCGCACATTCATAAAGATGTCGCGCGAAAAGTCGTAGGGATACACCCAGAACAGCCGCCACGGACGCCCGACGTGGAACATGATGTTGGACAGCGCCGCTACCAGGGAGAAGAGCGTCATAACCTCAGCGGCGCGGGTTACCGGACGCCGCCATTCGGCTTGGGTGAGGCGCAGGATGGCGGAGATCATAATGCCGGCGTGGCTGATGCCGATCCAGAAGACGAAGTTAGTTATGTAGAAGCCCCACAGCACGGGGCGGCTTAGGCCGGCGACGCCGATGCCTTTGTTGATTTCGTAGCCGTAAGCGCCTAGCCCGGCGCAGATGACTAGCAGCAGAAAGGCGACGGAACCCAGCCACCATTTGGGCATGCCAAGCACGCCCGCAAGCAGGTCGTTGTTGACTTGTTTTTGGGTCTTTTGGATATGTTCTTGCATCTGCTGCCTGTTGTCTTGTTATCTGATTGTGGGATTTGCGGCGGCGGTTTGGCGCGCCCGCCGTCCCGCGCTATCGCGGCTTGCCCAGCACGAAAACCTGCGTGCGGTGATACGCCTTGTGCATCTTGTAGAGCATGAACTCTTTCTGTTCCCAGATGTTGACGGGCGGTATTAGGCGGGCGAATAGCAGATAGACTAGCACGGATCCTCCGATTACGCCCAGTATCATCATAATGTCGGGGATGTCGGGTAGGTGCGCGCCGCGGATTGCGAGGGGCAGTCTGCCGGCTTCGTCGAGATGGAGGGCGTGCTTGTCCACATTGGGATCGCCTATGCCGGGGATGGAGTACGCCGCGACGTAGAGGCGCAGTCTGTCGAAGAGCGTGCCGACCAGCACCGCCACGGACATAACGGTTGGGCCCCAGATGCTTTTGCGGACGGGGTTCCACATCATCACTAACAAGGGCGTTAGGAAGCAGAGGACGAAGCCCGCCATAAACGCCGCCTGGTATGGGCCTACCATCAGCATATCCAGCACGGCTTGTTCGTTGGGCTTTTTGCCGTACCAGAATACGTTGAAGCTTGAGAACCAGAACCAGAACCAGAGCAGGGACAGCGCGAACAGCAGCTTGCTGACGCCCCAGAACTGCTCTAGCGTGATGTAGTCTTTGTAGCCGCCCCACTGCCGCAGCACGACCATCGTGAGTATGACCGTAGCCACGCCCGCCTGCAATGCGCTTGCGGCGTGCGTGATGGGGAATAGGGCGTCTATCCAACCCGGCACAAGCGCAATCAGGAAGTCCACGGATATTAGGAAGTGAACGAATATGAGCATAATGAAGTAGAACGCGCCCAAGATGCCCATTCGGTGATGCAGCATATTCCACTGCGCGGTGGTGCCGATCCAGTTGCGGGAAAGGCGCGCCGCCCAGCGCTGCCGCCAGCCGGGAGCGCCGTTGTCGCGTATGAGCGCGAGGTCGGGCATTGCGGACAGCCATAGCAGCATCACGCCTAGTATGACCAGCGCCAGCATGCCGGCGGATGCCCATATGTGCGGCGAGTAGGTCGGGACGTTGCTTAGGAAAGGGTCGTCGGGGTCGAAGAACCAAAGGCTGCGTCTGCCGTCGGACAGCGGCGGCAGTATCCACAGCATCGGGATGAAGAGCAGCATATTGAAGAGGCCGACGGCCGTCCAAAGTTCGGCGGCGCGGGATATGGGGCGTCGCCAGTGGCCGTTGGCGATGCGGGGCGCTATGGCAACCATCGGGGCGGCTTGCGCGGTGGTCAGCACGAATGCGAACATCATCGCGAAATAGCCCCAGACGAGGCGATCGCCTACGCCGTCGGAGAGGCGCAACACGAAGCCGATTATGCCGAGCACAAGTAGTATCGCGCCCGCCGCGACGCCGCTCCACCACTTATCGCTGGGCTTATCGTGCTTGCCTATGAGGTCTTTCGCCACTTCCTCCTGCGTATGGAAGGGGACGTATAGCCCTTCGCGCGGGGCGTGGTGACCGTTGCCGTTATGACTAGCCATGCGCTTCGACTGCCTCAGCTTCGTTGTCAACTTTCTTCAGATAGACTACTTTGGGATGCGTTCCCAATTCGTCGAACAGGTGATAGCCGCGCCCGCCCTCGCCTGCCGGGCCGGACTTGCGAAGTTCGTCCTTTGCCTTTTGGGCGGCTTTGGAGTCAGGATCGTTGAGGTCGCCGAACATCAACGCTTCCGTGGGGCAGGCGTTGACGCAAGCGGGGCTGAGCGCGCGGTCGCCGTCCTCGACTTCGCGGCCTTCCTTGTCGGCGTCGCGGGTTGCGCGGCGGATGCGCTGTACGCAGAAAGTGCATTTCTCCATAATGCCGCGGCTACGGACGGTAACATCGGGGTTGAGCTGATTCTTGAGGGATTCGGGCCAAGCCGGTTCCCAGAAGTTGAAGAAGCGCACTTGGTAGGGGCAGTTGTTGGCGCAGAAGCGCGTGCCGATGCAACGGTTATAGACTTGCACATTCAAGCCTTCGCTGTTGTGGTAGGTGGCATAGACGGGGCAGACGGGTTCGCAGGGGGCGTCGCCGCACTGCTGGCAGAACAGCGGGATGAAGCGCGCCTTCACATCGGGGAATTCGCCTTCCCAGTAGCGCTCGACGCGTATCCACTCGATAGCGCGGCGCTGATTGAAGTGTCCCTCTTCGTTGATAGGCACATTGTTTTCGGATTGGCATGCGACCACGCAGGCTTGGCAGCCTGTGCATTTGTCTATGTCAACCACCATTCCCCATTGAGCGTCCGCCATATGTTTCTCCTTGGGCTGGAGTTCGCTGATTTATCGTATCGTATATTTCGTATAGATTGGGTTAGTTCGCCGATATGGGCGATGCCGAAGGCGAGGGTTCTTCGAGCAGCCCGCCGGGGGCATCGTCATCGTCGTCGGAGCCGCTTGGCAGGTCGTTCACCGCCACGCCGGCGCGTATTTGGTCAAGCGTGAATGTCGGCGTATCAGGACTTCCCGGCGTTCTAAACATGTACGGCGCGCGCGGCGTAGCCACTTCATCCGCCGATACATCGAACGTGCCGTTGTCATCGCTGACAATCACATATAGGTTGTCAATATCCCCGAACTCCTTCAGTCCGTATTCATCGCCCGCTCTATGCGAGAGGAACAGCGCCAGCCGCTCGTCTATATTCAGGGCGCTTCCCGCATCGGATACTATAACATCCGTAGCGGCGTTATCAATTTGCGCCACGATGATTGTGTCTCCGGGGTTGCCCTGCAGGGTTTCGTTCACCTCTATTTCGTAGAACACGCTGGGAATGCCAATATCGCCGCTGCCGGATCCTGTGTAGTAGGGTTCGCGCCCCGCCACTCTCTTGACTGTGCCTATAACGACTGCATCGGCGGCGCGCGACAGGCTTTCTATGGACTTGTAGCCCGGTTGTGAACCCGATATGTGAATGGGGCCTAGGGCGGGTTCTCTCACGATGAACCACCAGCCGAGCACTAGAACCAATCCCAGTGCGCCGCCTAACGCGGGCAGCATTATTTTTCTTGACTTGCCTCTCATTATCGCTAGATGGCGCGACTGCCATCACAGGTTTGTAGTTCGCTCTTATCGTATAGATTGCTTAGTTCACCGAAATCGGCGATGCCGAAGGCGGGGGTTCTTCGAGCAACCCACCGGGGACATCATCGTCGTCGGAGCCGCTTGGCAGGTCGTTCACCGCCACGCCGGCGCGTATTTCGTCCATAGTGAACGATGTTTTGAATGCCGAATCGTCATCTCTTCCTTCGACAACCCTGAACTTGTCCGGCCAACGCGGGCTGGCAATGCTATCTTCCGATAGTTCAAACACCCCGTTGTCAAGCCCTATCGTTACATAGAGATCTTGGGTATCTCTAAACCTCCTGAACCCGGGCGCATCTCCGGTTCTGTATAGCAGAAACAGCAAAACGCGCTGCCCAATCTCAATGGGTTTCTCGTGTTGACTATATTGTTCCGCAGGGTCGGTGCGAGCCAAAACGATGGTGTCCCCCGGCTCGCCCTTCAGTCTTTCGTGTACCGTAACCTCATAGAAGATCGTCGGTATCCCGGATGGCGTTACCCCGGGAATCTGAGGCGCATCCCCTCCGGTATCAACCTCACGCCCCAAAACCTTTTTGACGCTGCCAACCACCACCACATCGGATTGATCCGCCAAGCCTTCTACGGAATTGAATCCCCTGAATGCCACCTCTGACACTACGGTTTCGGGACCCAAGTCGGGCTCAACAAAGTAATGCCATATAGCCAGTACGGACAACAGCCCTACAACCGCGCCCGCTATTGGCAGTGTAACTTTTCGGTTCAGTTTTAGTTTCACGCTCCATCATTATCAGTATTGTTGAAACAGGCTTAATGCCCGTCCCCGTTGCCGCCGTGCAGCGTGGTCAGTTTGATGACATGCTGATGCTCGTCGCGCGGGAATTCGGTAACGGTGTTTTCGAATTTGGGCAGGCGTATCCATTCGCCCGTGTTGCTTATGTTGACTTTGGTGGATGCCCAGGCGAGGGCACCGGTTGCGCTGTCGATGTTGGGCGCCAGGATGGAATAGACATTGGAGCCGCGCCCTTTGGCGTAGCGTCCGCCGGCGGAATGCCCCTGCCCGACGGGAACGCATACCGTATCGGGCGGCACGGCGGGGCTTGGGAACGCCAGCGCGTATATCGTCCCGTACTGCGATTCGATTCTGACGACGTCGCCCTCGCTGATGCCGCGATGTTCGGCGACGCGGTGATTGATTTCAACCCAGGTCTGCCACACGGCGGTTGAGATAGGGTCGGGCGTTGCCTGCATCCAGGGGAGCGGCGCGCCTCTGCCGTCGCCGATGCCGGTGGTGGTGAAGGGCATCAGATGGAACTCGCCGTCTGTGAAGGACGGCTGCTGCGCCGCCGGCAGTGCGGGCGGCGTGGGCGTTGTGTTGTCTGCGCGCGCTGAGGTGTCCCACCAGCCGCCGCGCTGCAGTACGCCGTTCCAGAATGCGTTGAAGCTTGCGGCGCGCACCGAACCGCTGCCGGATTCGTAGAGTTTCAATGCGCCGTCTTGGAGTATCTCGCGGTAGGTTTCGCCGGGCAAGCCTAGGTCGAGTTCTATGCCCTGCGCTACGGCGAGCAGCACGTCGGCGAAGTTTCGGGTTCCCAGATGTTCGCCGCGCGCCTCAAAGAAGGGGCGCACAACCGGCTGCTGAAAGCCGATGACCTGGTAGCCGGGCGCAGGATCAGGGACGTCGCTGCCCCAATCCTCGAGGTAGTTGTGCTGCGGCAGCACAAGGTCGGCTACGGCGGTGGTGTCGTCCATCACGTCGGAGAAGCTGACGATGAACGGCACGTCGTAGGCGGCGATCTTAAAGTCGACGGCGTCGGGCAGTCCGTATATGGGATCGGCGCCGCGCACCATAAGCATCTGCACTTCGCCGCGGGACATTTCGTCGGCGAGCCTGTGCCATTCCGAGAACGGCGTTGCGTTGCGCTCGACGGCGAGGTCTGCGATAGGCGGCGACGGGTTGAATATGACGCCGCCTTCGGCGTTGACGGTGCCCACAAGGTAGTTGAGGGAGTAGATGGCGGCGAGGTTGAACATGCCGTTGGTGTGCGCCGCCGCGGATCCCCCGCCGAATGCGATGGCTGGGCGATGCTCTGCGAAATCGTGCGCCACGGAGCGTATCTTTTCGGCGCTGACGCCGGTTTGGGCGGCGACGGTTTCGGGGGCGTAGGCGTTGATGTTGAATGCGCCGTTTGCGGTCAGCGCATTCGCCGCGCCCGCGTCCGCAAGCCCGTCGGCTATGATGACCTGCGCTATGCTGAGCGCCAGCACGCCTTCCATTCCGGGCTTGACATATATCCACTTATCGGCGTTTGCGGCGCTCATAGAAAAGCGCGAATCCACATGTATGAGTTCGCCGCGCTCGTGTCCGGTATCGCGGAATTCGCCGTAGCCGCGCGAATAGCGCACTGGGGACATCCATGTATTCAGGAAATCCGCGCCGAATGACAGCACGGTACTTGCGTGCGCTATGTCGAAGTCGGGCAGCGTGTCTTGTCCGAACACCTGGCGCATAGCGGCGCGCAAGGTTGTGCGCTCAAGCGGTTCGTAGGTCATATGCCTTGCGCCGTATGCGGACACGAAGCTATCGACGACCATTCCCATATGGGCGTTGACCGGATCGGTGGCTAGAACTACGGATGATTGGCGGCCGGCTTGGCTGATGTTTTGGAGTTGGAATGTGAGGCGGCCGATGGCGTCGTCCCAGCTTATTTCTCGGAACTGATTTGCGCCGCGCTCGCCCACGCGCACCATAGGGCCGCGTATCCTGTCCGGGTGGTAGAGCGCCTGCAGGCCGCCCTCACAGCGCGCGCTGTGCTTGCCCTGATTTATGGGATAGTCGACGTTGCCCTCGACCTTTTTGGCGCGCCCTTCCATAACGCGCACAACGATGCCTTCGCTGGTGGGACACTGGCGGCAGAGGGTTGCGTACCAGTTATCGCGCCCGGTGACAAGGTCTTCGGGCATTTCCACGGGGGCTTGCACCAGAAGTTCGTCTTCCGGCACGCCGCAGGCTTGGAAGATGATAGCGCCGGCCGCCGAGCCGCCGGCTAGAGTTAGGAATTGTCGTCGCGTCAGAGCCATACTTGTGTTCAGCCTTTAGAAGTGGCAGGTTGAGCAGTCGGTAGGGGCGCCGTTATCGCGGTGGCACTCCACGCAGTCGCCCATTTTGAGCGGCAGGACTTGCTCGACCTTTTCCATTTGCGCCACGTCGCCGTGGCAGGTGGCGCAAACGGCGCTTTCGGGGATGCCGTCGCGCTCGGAGAAGAAGCGTATGTGCGCTTCGTGTACGAAGTGAACATGGTCGGGGACCCTATGGACGCGCACCCAGTCTATTGGGCGGTCGTCGGCTACCATTTCGCGCAGCTTTTCCACCTCAGGCAGGTCGTCGCCTATGACTTGGTGGCAGGTGAGGCACAACCCGGCGGATGGGACGGTCGCCGCCGCCCCCTTGTTGACGTTGCGGTGGCAGAATACGCAGTCCAGCCCCAGTTCGTCGACGTGCTTGGTGTGCGGGAAGGCTATCGGCTGGTCGGGGCCTTCGTCGTAGCCGAATATGACGGGCGTTCCCAGCCACGCGGATATGACGAAAGTAAGCCCGAGCGCAATCCCGATGAGCGCCGCAAGGCTCACAACGCCGAGTACACTTAGTTTCAGGAGCTGCCTGCGGTTAGGCTTGGAAACCTGAAAATCGCCTGGTATCAAATTCCGTTTGTCCTGTTGGTATGGTTCGCCGCTTGACGCCGCCTAGATCCAGTAGTCCGCCCAGAAGCTTCGCAGCACGCCCGCGAGGTCGATCGTCCTTATAAGGAAGTACACGGCTATGGCGAAGCAGACAATCGCGGCGGCGTAGAAGAATAGGCGCAACCGCTGCCACGACTGCGGCACATGGCGCGAGGCTACAAACGATGGGATGAGGTTGTGGCCGACTATCATATTGGCCGCGAACAGCACAATGAACAGCACCACCATCCACAGCGCGGTCAGCAGACTGCTGATTTGTTGCCACTCCGGTATGCCTAGCGGGGCGGGTTCCATCGATTCGCTACCCTCAAACAAATCTTGGCGCGCCGCCCGTCCGCGCAATGCGGATGCGGGGCGGTTCGCGAATGCGCCGACGCCGTAGAGCGCCCGCCCAAAATCTTGGTGAAAATTATCACAGGGCATTTAGCGGTGTCAAGGGTTTTGCATCGTTTGAGATACGCCTGACACACGGCGGAAGCGCAAGACGCGCAACCCGATTGGCGCGCGATTATGGCGTTCTAACAGTATCTATTCGGGCGCAATTGGGCGGCGGCATATCCGTTGACACATTCCCATCGGCGACGATGCGCCTACGATAGCGCCACGCTGACGATGCGCTGCTCTAGCGCTTGGGCGAGGCGCTGGGCGCGCTCAAGACGGCGATGGTCGCCCAGCGTGCCGACGAATGCCACGCCCAGCACATGCCCAACGCGAAAGTCCACAATCGTAACGGATATGAGCCTGCCGCCGTCGTTGTGCAGCGCCTTGAGCGCCACCGCCTCATCGTAGAAGCCCTCCGGCTGCAGGCGCTCGACTCCGACGAGGCGCTGGTCATCGCCCAGGTCTGCGCCCACGTTCGCCTCGAAGTCCCGCAGAAAGATGTCGTGCATCCAACTATAGACGCCGTCGGGCGTCTCGAACAGGTGCGCCACGGTCGCCAGCATAAAGTCGGCGCCGTCGCTGCCGAAAGACGGCACCGACGACAGCATCTCGCGCATATAGCCGCCGATGCGCCCAACCGCTTGGAAGCGCGCTTCGCTGCTGCCGGGGAAGCCGTGCTGCGCCATCGTGCGGTTGTCTAGCGCCGTTTCGCGCGACGGTTCGTAGTTCTCAAACGGCGGCGGCAGGTCGTCCGGCTCTAACGGCATCAGGCGCAGGTCGTCCAACGCGATATGCGCCGTGGCTTGATGCAGGGGATTGGCGGTCAAAGAGCAGTCCTCAGAAAGGCTATCGCCATAGCGGGCGGCAATCGGATTGTAGGATGCTATTGTACATTCGCGCCGCAAGCGCTGACTAGCGGATTGGGGGTTAGGGTACGCTTATCTTGCAGCTGTGGCGCTTGTCAATTTGAAAGCGCCACAGCGAACCGCACCCCTTGACTTTCCTAATTAGCGCTGTATCATTGCGTCAAAGTCCTCAACATCAGCGAATGGAGTAGCATTATGCCGAACATACGATTTACCCCCCCCCCCCCCCCCCCAGTTCATAGGTTCTAAACCCGCGCTCTACCTCCTCACCGCCCTCACTGCGGCGGCGCTCCTGCTGTTCACCCTGCTCGCGAATGCGGACGACGCAAGCGCCCAGCAGACGCCCGACGCCACCGCTACGCCCTCTCCCGCCGCAGCGACGCCCGACCTCCCGCCCGCAGCGCCGAAGCGCACGCCGCCGCTGGGCAACCTCGACTCTATGCTCTCTCAACTAGCCTCGAACGTCCAAGACGGCTACTCCACCGCGCACGACGCGGCCTCCCAAGCGCCTATGCACGCCGCCGATTCGATCGCGGTTACCTTCTATCTCAACGGCGATACAGCCCCACTGCTGGCGTTCCTGCGCGCCAACGGCGGCGATCCGCGCAATATCGGCGACGACTACGTCGAAGCGTATGTCCCCGTGAGCCTGCTGGCGGACGCCTCCGAACAACCGAATGTTGTGCGCGTCCAAGCAATAGCGCCGCAGCAACCGGCAGGCAAAGGCGACGTCATAAGCCAAGGCGTCGCCGCGCACGCCGCTAACGCTTGGCATACCGCAGGTTATACCGGCGCTGGCGTCAAGGTGGGCGTAATAGACACAGGTTTCCAAGGCTTCAGCGCGCTTATGGGAAGCGAACTGCCCGCCAATGTAACCGCGCGCTGCTACACCGACATCGGCGTATTCACCTCAAACCTCGCAGACTGCGAAAATGGTCGCGCGCACGGCACGGCGTCATCCGAAACCCTGCTTGACATTGCCCCGGACGCAACGCTCTACATCGCCAATCCACAAACGAAAGGCGACATCCGCACCGCCGTCGACTGGCTGGTCGCGCAGGATGTGGATGTCATCAATTCGCCTATCGGCGGGACTTGGGACGGCCCCGGCAACGGCGCCTCGCCATTCAGTTTTAGCCCGCTCAGAAGCGTGGATACGGCCGTTAGCGGCGGCGCGACATGGATAAATGCCGCAGGAAATGGAGCCAAAACCACCTGGTTCGGCGCATTCTCGGATCCGGACCGAAACGACTATCTGAACTTCCAGGGCGGCGTTAACTACAATGCCGTACAACTCGAGGCCGGGCAACCCTTCCGAGCCCAACTGCGCTGGCAAGACAATTGGCCGCGCGCTCAAAGAGACCTCGACCTGTTTCTGTCCAACGCTGCAGGCGACGACGTCGCGAATAGCATCGACCTCCAGTACGGCGGATCTGGACACATTCCATACGAATTCTTGACATTCACCCCCGCTACAAGCGGAACATACTATCTCTGGGTGGAGTCATATTCGGGGACCCCGCCGGGATGGGTGCAGCTTCAAGCGTTCTCAGGCGAAAATCTGGCTCACTACACAGAAAGAGGCAGCATCAACAATCCCGCCGAAAGCGCCAACCCAGGCATGCTCGCCGCCGCCGCCGCGCATTACTGGGATGCGAACACAATCGCATCCTACAGCAGCCGCGGACCCACTCCCGACGACAGAACAAAACCCGACATCACAGGCGCCGACTGCGCCCAAGTCTCTATCGCCTCCGGATCCATACGCTCAAACGGGCAGCGCTGCTGGTTCTCCGGCACAAGCCAAGCGTCAGCGCACATAGCCGGACTCGCGACGCTAGTCAAACAGCGCTTCCCCAATTACGCCCCTACGCAAATTGCGAACTACCTCAAGTCCAACGCCGAAGCGCGCGGCGCAGTCCCCAATATCACCTGGGGATACGGCTTCGCCAAACTCCCCAGCGCCAACGACGGAGCGCCGCAGCCTACGCCTACAACAACCTCGACGCCCGACCCTACCCCTACTAACACGCCGCGCACGGGCGAACCCGCCCCTACTAACACCCCTACCGGCGCCGATAGAGCAGACGACTTTGAAGAACAAGCCCAAGCGCTGCTAGAACAAGCGGAAACATTGCAAACAAATACCCTGCAGCGGCTTGTCCAAACCCTCCAAGGACTTGTCAACGCGCTGACTAACATAATATCAGCCCGTGACGGCGCATCCCCAATCGCTACCGCAACGCCTACCGCAACCCCCAGGGCAACCGCCACTTCTGTAACCGCCCCCACCGCTCAATCCATAAGCGCCGGCGTCTTTCACACCTGCAGACTGCGCGCAGACGGCGCCGCTGTGTGCTGGGGCCGTAACGATTCTGGGCAGTCGTCGCCGCGGTCGGGCGCATTCACTTCCATAAGCGCCGGCTATTCGCATACTTGCGGCCTGCGCGCAGACGGCGCCGCTGTGTGCTGGGGCCGTAACGATTCTGGGCGGTCGTCGCCGCCGTCGGGCGCATTCACTTCCATAAGCGCCGCCGGCTTTAGTCACACCTGCGGCCTGCGCGCAAACGGCGCTGCGGTGTGCTGGGGCAGAAACGACTATGGTCAGTCAACGCCGCGGTCGGGCGCATTCACTTCCATAAGCGCCGGCGGTTATCACACCTGCGGCCTGCGCGCAGACGGCGCCGCGGTGTGCTGGGGCAGAAACGACTATGGTCAGTCAACGCCGCGGTCGGGCGCATTCACTTCCATAAGCGCCGGCGGTTATCACACCTGCGGCCTGCGCGCAGACGGCGCCGCGGTGTGTTGGGGCCGTAACAGCGCTGGACAGTCGTCGCCGCCGTCAGGCGCGTTCACTTCCATAAGCGCCGGCGGCTCCATAGACGCCGGCGGCCATCACACCTGCGGCCTGCGCGCAGACGGCGCCGCGGTGTGCTGGGGCGATAACGACTATGGGCAGTCGCCGCCGCCGTCGGGCGCATTCACTTCCATAAGCGCCGGCGGCGCTCACACCTGCGGCCTGCGCGCAGACGGCGCTGCGGTGTGCTGGGGCCGTAACAACTATGGTCAGTCAACGCCGCCGTCGGGCGCTCCGTCCACGGCGACGCCCACCACATCCCAACCTACCGCAACCGCCACGCCCAGGGCAACGGCGACGCGGAGGCCGACATCGACGCCCAGGCCAACCGCCACGCCTAGGCCCAGGGCAACCGCGACTTCAGCGCCGGCGTTGGCGTCCGGCTGCATTGACGCCAGCAGGCTCAACCTGAGAAACATTTTTGCCCGTACCATAACATCGAGCTTTAGTGACTCATGGGACAGCAGGTGCCTGTCCGACAAGACGCCGCCCAACGCAAGGGCGGGAACCCGCTATGCGGGCTACTACCCATTCACGCTGAGGGAGGCCTCAACCGTAACCGTCAGAATCGAATCCTCCGCGAACGCCTACCTCTACCTGCTCCGAGGCAGCGGCAGGGGCGGCTCCGTGGTGAACAGCGGCGCCTCCATAGGCGCGACCTCCCTGCAGGCGGGCACATACACCATCGAGGCAACCACCCGCAGCCTCAACACCGGCGGCAACTTCAGGCTGACGGTGGTCATCTCCACGCGCTAGACGCCTCTGCCGCAAGCGCCTCGCGCCAACGCAGCGCATCCCTTCCCCTGCAGTTAGTTGCCGGGGAAAGGGATGCGCCCGCGCCATGCGCAACCGAGCGCCTAATCCGTTAAGTTGCCAACCTATGCCCGAATGAATTAGACTTTGGACGCAGCAAAAGGCGTCGGCCGCGGTTGCCGATTGCCAATGAACTGCTGAGATACGAAACGGATATGATGAGGAGATAAGCATATGGAAGAACGCACAGGAGTATTCGCTGCGGGCGAGAATGCGCTGACGCTGCTGGGGCCGGAAGTGAAGGTGGGCGATGCGGCGCCGGGGTTCACGGCGTCGGGCGCGGGACTGAAGCAGGTGTCGCTGGGCGACTTTGCGGGCAAGGTGAAGATAATCGCCTCCGTGCCATCGCTGGACACGGGCGTTTGCAGCGATGAGACGCAGAAGTTCAACGAAATAGCGGCGGCGCTGTCCGACGACATCGTTATCCTGACCATCAGCATGGATCTGCCTTTCGCGCAGGCGCGCTGGTGCGGCGCGCACGAAGTTGACAAGGTGGAGACGGCGTCCGATTTCAAGACGCGCGAGTTCGGCGATAGCTACGGCGTGCATGTGAAAGAGAACGGATTGCTGGCGCGCGCAGTGTTCGTGCTGGACAAGGACAATGTGGTGCGCCACGTGGAGTATGTGCCGCAGATAGCCCAGCTCCCCGACTTCGACGCCGCAGTCAGCGCCGCCAACCAAGCCGCCGGCTAATGCGCTCATAACGGACGCTGCGTCCCATCGTCCCGCCGACGCAGCCCAATCCGATACGGATGCGCGGATACACCACAAAGGCGGCGCTCGCATAGATCGAGTGCCGCCTCTTTGCGCGATAACCTTTGCGATACAGCGCGGTAGGGCGCATTTAGCCGTCGCCGCGCTTCACATCCAGCGCCAGCGCCGCGCAGGGGTTGGGTCTGCCGGGCGTTTCGCCTATCGGGATTATCCGCGCATGCAGCGCGGCGGGCGCGAGCTCCAGCAGCCCTACGCCGCCCAGCCGAAGCTCCTTATGGCGCGGGAATGTGATGCTGCCGCTGTTGAGCAGCACCACGCCGTCGCGCAACTCCAGCGCCTCTTGATGCGTATGCCCCGCAACCATAATGTCCACCGGCGCGGGAAACGCCTTTTGCAGCTCGCGCATAGGGCGATGTTCGCCCTCTAGGCTGTGTATCATCCCAATGCGCCAACCCTCGATTGTGAGCGTCTGCACCTCTTTGGAGCGGCGGTCGTCGTACGGATCGTTGTTGCCATTGGCGCACACAACCGGCGCGAACTGCTCCAGCCAGTCCAGCACGCGCGTATAGATGAGGTCGCCGCCGTGCAGTATCAGGTCGACGGACGAAAAGAACTCGGCGGGTTCCGGCCCAAGCTCGTCAAGGTCTCTAATCATATTGGGCAGATGCGTATCGGTAAGCAGTCCGATTTTCATTGATGCGGCCTTTGGCGTGAATGCGCGGTGTGGTCGTGTTCGTATGGGCGGCGAATGCGGCGCAAAGCGTCTGCCGTCGAAGGATATTCCCATCCTTTCAGTAGCAACAAATTTAATCGCATAAGCGAGGACTAGCGCAAGCGAATTCACCAACATATTAGCGCTCTTTGCGGTATCCATCAGTAACCCATTCAACTTACCACGAAAGCATTGAGGCGCAACCCTTTGTCCCAATTCGCTGCGTCGCCCTTGCCCAACTTTACGCCCGTTGTGGGAAAGCGCCGATACATGGCGTAAGCCGCAACTATGGATACAACTTCGCATCAGGCAAGCGTTCATACACCGTAAGAACGCGCTAGGTTTTGTTGGCAAAAATGTTAAACCATTGCTATGACACAACAAATGCTAACTCCACGCCAATGGTCAAAGATATACGCCTTCCTCAAAGAACACCCACTTTGCATATCAAGTCCGAATACAAATGCAGAAAGTTCATTTGATAATTGACAGTACGATAATTCGGGCGCATCCAAGCGCGGCGGGAGCGTCGCATAAACATAAAAAGGGGGCAAACGGCTTCACACAGAAGATGGCGGCCGAGGTTCAACGCGCTTGTCCATGGCGGCGGTAACGGAATTTAAGATGTCCATGCGTGCGATTTGATGCGCGCTGTCCTCAAACCGCACGCGCTCTGCCATACGCCCATCCAACAATCCCCGCCGTCGGCAACCGGGCAGCCAAGCCATAAGACAATCGGACGAGTTACACGCCCGATTGTCTTCTAGGCGTTTATGATAGACTACGATAGGTAGGCGCTAGAACTTGCAGTATCGTGAGGTGAGGCATGGACGCTCAAGACACATTTCGCCAAGCATGGGGCAAGTATCCCACAGGGGTATCCGTGGTCACATCCATAGAGGCGGGCGGCAATGTTCACGGGATGGCGGCCAACGGCATCAACTCCGTGTCCCTAGATCCGTTGCTGGTTCTGGTCTGCGTCGGACACAATCGCAACTCATATCCGCTCATAAAGCGGGCGGGGCGCTTCGCCATCAACATTCTCAGCGAACAACAGCGGCGGATAGCGCAGCACTACGCCGGGCCGGCGGAGGCGCGCAGTCCCGATTTCCAAGTGGCGTTCAGCTTCACCGAAAGCGGCGCGGCGTTCATAGACGGCAGCATCGCGTCTATGGACTGCCGCGTGGTGAACGAACAGGTCGCCGGCGACCATACGATTTTCATCGGCGAAGTGGAGCATATCCAACTCAACGGCGGCGCTCCGCTAGTGTACTGCGAGGGCAAGTTCGCCCGCATAGAAGAGATGGACGGCGCATAGATATGAACGATGATGTGAACAACGCGCTCGCGCGGCTGGACGGTATGAGCATTCAAGAGGCAAACGCCCTTCCCTTCGAAGAACGCGACGCTCTGCTCGACCTGATTATCGCAGACGGCCGCCGC
Source organism: Dehalococcoidia bacterium (assembly GCA_965203895.1). Taxonomy (GTDB): domain Bacteria; phylum Chloroflexota; class Dehalococcoidia; order Lucifugimonadales; family JADFKI01; genus Bin90. The sequence goes on from CBDBDI010000003.1 coordinate 3,086,276, forward strand.
CAAACCACTACGCTCGACTCATACCGCGTCGGGCTATACGGCGACTACTTCGAGGAAGATATGCTGCGCATGCTCAAGGTACGCGCCGTGAAGGTGTTCGTTAGGGGCACCACCGCGTCCGGCTTCGACGGCGAAATCGTGGGGGACAGCGACGAAGAGCAGTACCGCGCCGCCTTTCGCCATACGCAGGCGTCGCTGGATGCCGCGGGGACGCACTTCGGGCGCGTGGTTAGCCTTGTGGTGTTCCTAACCGATATGGACAAGTGGCCTCTGCTCAACCAGGTGTATCGCGAGTTCATGCCCAATCCGCCGTGCAGAGCGGTCATCGGCGCCACCGGGTTAGCGCAAAAGCCGCTGAGCATCGAGATTGTGAACTGCATCGCCTACCGCGTAGCAAGGTAGCCGCGCGTCCCCGCCAGCGCATTGCCGCATCACAAGCCCAACCGCCCACAGCGAGGCAAGATATGACCACCCTAAACGCAACCCTGCCCGCCATAATCAGAGAGGGCAAGCCCGATTGGGCGTTTCCCGACCCTCCCAAGCGATTTGACGCTATGCAACAGATGCCGCACATAATCTACGCCTGCTACATCCTGGAAGACCACTTCGCCGACCGCCCCGATGTATTGGTTGGCAGCAACGGCTACCTGTGCTATGACCGGCGCGACCGCTCCAACTGGGTTGTCCCCGACTGCGTGGTGGCGCTCGGCGTTGACCCCGACGCCGTAATGGACAGGAACGGCTATGAGATACGGAGCGTGGGCAAGCCGCCCGATTTTGTACTAGAGGTAGCGTCGGAACACACGGGAAGGCGGGATTACCTGCAAAAGCGCGAGATATACGCCGAGTACGGCGTGCGCGAATACTGGCGCTTTGACCGCACGGGCGGCGAGTATCACGATGCGCCGCTTGCGTATGACCTGCTGGTGGATGGCGAGTATCGCAGCATGCCGCTGAGTTCGCCGCGTCCGGGCGTGGTAGAGGGCGTGAGCGCGGCGCTGGACATAGGGCTGCGCTGGGACGCCGGCGAGCTGGCGCTGTTCGACCCGCGGACGGGCGAAGCGCTGTCCCGCTACACCGATGTTCGGCAGGAGCGGGATGCCACGGCAATCCGCGCAACGGCTGAGACTATCCGCGCCAACGCCGAGGCCGCGCGCGCCGATGCCGCCGAAGCCGAACTGCGACGTCTGCGCGAACTGCTGCCGTGAAATTGTGCGCTCACAGCCTTTTCGGCAATTCCTTATTTCCTGCAATTTGCTGCAGGGGGTTGACTTCCATAAATTCGCGATATACCATTGCCGCTAAGCGTTCAAAACCCTAGCGAATGGAGTAGAATCATGCCGAACATACGATTTACCCCCCCCCCGTTCATAGGTTCTAAACTCGCGCTCTACTTCCTCACCGCCCTAGCCGCGGCGGCGCTTCTATTCCTAATCCTGCTGCCGAACTCGAATAACGCAAGCGCCCAGCAAGCCGCGACCGCCACACCCACACCCACAAGCGCGCTGACATTCAAATCCATAGGCGTCGGCTGGTGGCATACCTGTGGGCTGAGCGCGGACGGCGCAGCGGTGTGTTGGGGCGATAACAGCTATGGTAATTCGACGCCGCCGACGGGTACATTCACATCCATAAGCACCGGCGGTTCCCATACCTGCGGCCTGCGCGCAAACGGCGCTGCGGTGTGTTGGGGCGATAACAACTATGGTAAGTCGACGCCGCCGACGGGCGCATTCACATCCATAAGCGCCGGCTTTCAGCATACCTGCGGCCTGCGCTCCAACGGCGCTGCGGTGTGTTGGGGCTATAACCTCCATGGTCAGTCGACGCCGCCGACGGATACATTCACATCCATAAGCATCGGCGACAATCACACCTGCGGCCTGCGCGCAAACGGCGCTGCGGTGTGTTGGGGATATAACAGCGATGGTCGGTCGACGCCGCCGACGGATACATTCACATCCATAAGCGCCGGCTATGATCATACCTGCGGCCTGCGCGCAAACGGCGCTGCGGTGTGTTGGGGCGATAACTACTGGGGTCAGTCGACGCCGCCGACGGGCGCATTCACATTCATAAGCGCCGGCGGTGGAATCAACTCCGGTGGGCGCACCTGCGGCGTGCGCTCCAACGGCGCTGCGGTGTGTTGGGGCGCCTCTATCGCCGATGGTCGGTCGACGCCGCCGACGGGCGCATTCACATCCATAAGCGTCGGCGTTCGGCATGACTGCGGCCTGCGCTCCAACGGCGCTGCGGTGTGTTGGGGCAATAACACCTTGGGTCAGTCGACGCCGCCCACCAGCGTTTCAACTACAGCAACGCCTACCCTTACGCCCACGGCAACCACAACGCGCGACGACAGCGGCGCGCCAACGCCCACGGCGACCACAACCCGCGCCGACGTCCCCACGCCAACCCCCACCCGCACCGCAACCCGCATACCCACGCCCGCAACCGGAAACGCCAACGCCAGAATAACCTATCTTGAAGCCCAGTCAAGGGCGCAGCAAGAACAGATAACGACGCTGCGAAACCAGGTAGAAACCCAGAACGGCCTTATAGCGTCCCTGAGCTCGCTCATCGACAGGCTAACCGCCCGACTAGACGCGCTCGACAGCGGCTCCGCGTCGACGACGCCTACCGCAACGCCCACGCCGACGAACACCCCGGTAACCACGCCTACACCCACGCCGACGTCTACGCCCATACCTACGGCAACGCCCACGCGCGCATCAGCGTCGACATTGGCGCCCGGCTGCATTCGGAGCATTAGCTTAGGCTGGCTCACCGGCGCATGGAACGCCGATTGCCTATCGGATAAGACGCCGCCCGGCGCACAGACGGGAACCCGATATGCGCGCTTCTTCACATTCACATTGGACGCCCCCTCATTCGTATCCGTTAAAATCACATCCAACGATGTGGCGGACACCTACCTCTACCTGCTTGAGGGCGTGGGCAACGCCGGCTCCGTGGTGCAGAGGGGCGACACTCGGATAGACGCAGTGGCAGATGAGAGCCTGCAGCCAGGCGCATACACCATAGAGGCTACCACCTACGACCTGGAAACCGCCGGCAACTTCACGCTCACATTCGAGTTTGGGGAGCGTTAGGCGTTCATCAGAAGCCGCCGTCAGCGGTAACTGACCAGGCTTCAATAATTGCGGCGGAGGCGCGCGCGAATCGGGATGACCGCTAGGCGTGGGCAAACCTCATCGGAGCGCGCGCCCTACGAAACCGAAACCGCCGGCTCCTTCACATCTCTAAGTGCCGGCGGCGCCGGCGGGTATCACACCTGCGGACTGCGCGAGGATGGCACAGCGGTGTGCTGGGGATGGCAGACGCCGTAGCGCGGTCAGCCCGCGCCTAGGACTTGTGGGCGAAGCGGCGCATGGAGTGCCGCCGCCTCGCCCACAAGCGCGTCGATGCTTGCGCTCGCCAGATGTTCGCGCCACGAATTGGTTATCGCTCCGAATTTCATAGCCGCCGCCTTTTGCGTATTTCTACCACCTTTTGCGTTCTTGAGCCTGCGCGCCATTGCGATGCGCTTAGAGCGCCCGCCCGGCATAGCCCGTCTCTGTGAGCGCCGATCTATTCGTACTTCCTGCCCAGATCGATTTCCCAGCGCAGGTAGTTCATCATATCGGCGGTGGTGCGGTCTGTGCCGGCGGGCAGCGCATCGGCGGGCGGGGACATCACGCCCGCAAGTCCCTGTTCCACCTCAAAGCCCGCCTGCCGCCAAGCGTTCACGCCGCCGTCCAACACCGCGACATCGGCGTAGCCCATATCGGCGAGCGTTGCGCCCGCAAGCGTGGACGATACGCCGTCGGCGCAGGTTATTATCAGCGGCGACGCCTTGTTGGGCGCAATATCGGCAATCTGAAATTCGAGCCAGCCGCGCGGGATCCAGCGCGAGCCGCGGATGTGCGCTTGGGCGAACCGACTGCTTGTGTCGACGAATATGACTGCGGCGTCGGCATTCGCTTGGAGCTGCGCGGCGCTGATACGCTTGACCGCCGCCTTTGCCGCATCCAAGCCGTATGGCGCAGGTTCGGGGTGTCCCTGCGCCAGCGAACCGCCGCAGTGCCGCCATTCGGTTACGCCGCCGCGCACGGCATAGACTTCGGGGTGTCCCATCTGCCGATACCACGATGCCGCAACGCCGGCGCGCGCCCGTCCATCGCAGCAGAACACGATGGGGCAGTTCTTCACCACCGCAACATCGTCGGAGCGCTGAACCGCCTGCCCGCCCGCAAACCAGCGAAAGCCGGGTATATGCGCGGCGGCGTACTCGTCCGCAGTCCGCACATCGATCAGGTATATGGGTTCGGCGGCGCGGCGTTGCATCAGCGCATCCAAGCCCGCCGCGTCAAGCCAGCGCACGCCGTCTTCTTGGGCTAGGCGGTCGGCATAGGCTTCGGCGGCGGCGAGCGCGTCGGGGGAGGGTTCGGGCAGATCCAGCCTATCCGCGCCCTCTTCCAGCGCATAGCCCGCAAGCGTCCAACCCGCGGTGCCGTTCTTCAAGCCCACCACATTCGGCAAGCCCATGCGCTGCAAGACGCGCGTCCCGATGATGCTGCGCGTGCGTCCGGCGCAGTTGATTACTACGGTGGCTTCGTCGCTCAGTTCGTCGGCTATGTCCGTAATTCGTAGCGCAAGTTCGCCGCCCGGAACGCTGCGCCCGCCCGGTATGCACAAGCGCCGATACTCTTCGGGCGTGCGCGTGTCCAGTATCACGATTTCGTCGCCGCGCTCGATTCGGCGGCGCAGATCCACGGCGTCGATTTCGGGTACGCCGTTCTGCACCTCTACGCGCTCGCCGAAATCTTTGCTCGGCACATTTACGCCCCACTCGGTCGGGTAGTCCTGCGTTACCCAGCGGTTGATGCCGCCCGCCAGCGTGGACACATCGGCGTAGCCCATGCGCTCCAGCGTGGCGGCGGCGAGCGCTGAGCGGCGGCCGTCGTCGCAGCACAGGGTTACCGGCGTTGCCTTATGCGGCACGGCGAGCGCCGTCTGAAACTCCAGGTCGCGGCGCGGCAGCAGGCTTGCGCCCGGAATGTGCGCGCTGTTGTATTCGCCCGGCTCGCGCACATCTATCAGCGCAAACCGCGCATCGCTTTTCAGCAGCCGATCCAGCGACTGCGGAGATATTTCGGACGGCATACATTCACCCTTTCACATAGGGGGCAACTATTCGCGACCTGTCCCCTTGCGGCTTTGCGCGCTTGCGTATTTGCGTCTAGCGTACGCGCGTTAGCAGTTGCTGAAGCGGGTTGTGGCGAAATGCTTTATCTTGCCCGTCTCGAGGTCGTAACTGCTGCGCTCAAGCCCACGCAGGTCGTTGCCGTACACATGGATTTCCACCGTTGGGCGGTCGGTGTAGTTGTCCATTTGGTGTATTTCGTCCACATTGGGGATAAGCAGCGATATATCGCCCGGCTTGACATTGTTGACGCGGTCGCGCTCCAGCGTTGCGTACTCGTCGCTTTCGCCGTCATCCACGCGGCGGAAGCGCGTTTCGGTGATGCCGTTGCCGATGACGCCTATCATCCCCCAAGTGCGGTGGTCGTGCGGGCCGATATGGTCGCCCGGGCCCCACACAACGGAGGTGACCAGCAGTCCGTTGTCCCCGTAGTGAAGCAGATATGTGCCGTGATTCGCGCCCGGCATCGGCACGCTGAACTCTTGCGGTATGGCAGACGGCGCGTTAATCAGGCGCTCCAGATACGCCGATCCGCGGTCAAACAAGGTCGACTCGTCCGGCCGCTCGTCGACGAGGCTAGACATATCGTAGATGAACTCGTCCAGAGCGTATGTGAGAGTAGCAGTAGTCATATCCGAACTCCTCCCTTTGGGATAGACTGGGATAGACCGCAGAATGGACTGCGGCGGATTGCGATAAGCATAGCGAACATCGCAGCATTAGACAAGCGGCGGTTTAATCCCGCCCCTTTGCGCCTAAACCGCGATAGTATGGCAACCAACAACAACCCCTTTGCGTCTTTGCGCCTTTGCGTTTAGAATTACTCCAAACGCCAGAGAAGCAAGGACAACCCCGTTTTGACTGACAGCGCTGACCCAAACAATCTTACCATCGGCGTAATCGGCCTCGGCCATGTGGGGTTGCCGACCGCGCTGGGGCTCGCCGACCTCGGCTGGCAGACGCTCGGCGCCGACGACGACAGCGGCAAAGCGCAACGCATCGCGGCCGGCGATCCCACCTTCTTCGAGCCGGGTCTGCGCGAACTTCTGCGAAAGCATCTCGACACCGGCCAATTCAAAGCGCTGCCCGACAGCGCGTCCGTGGTCCGCAAGGCGTCCGTGCTGATGATATGCGTAGGCACGCCGCAGCAGGAAGACGGCAGCGCCAACCTGTCTTACATTGAGCGCGCCGGCAGAACTATCGCCGCCAACCTCAACGGCTATAAGCTCATCGTGGAGAAAAGCACCACGCCGGTGCAGACCGCCGAGCGCCTGCGCCAAAGCATACGCCGCTACTCCGCCACGCTTGCGCCCGACGCCGACGACCCCGCCGCCGCGTCCCCCGACTTCGACATCGCCGTCAACCCCGAATTCCTGCGAGAAGGCAGCGCGCTCTACGATTTCTTCAACCCCGACAGAATAGTCATCGGCATCGGCAGCCAACGCGCCGCCGATCTACTGTCCAAGATATACCGCCCGCTCTTTGAGAGAGCCGCCAAATCGCCGCAGGAAGCGATGGTCATCACCGACATCAACACCGCCGAAATCATTAAGCACGCCTCAAACGCCTTTCTTGCGACCAAGGTGTCCTTCATCAATATGGTAGCCGATCTGTGCGAAGCCACCGGCGCGGACATCACCGACGTGGCGCACGGTCTCGGGCTGGATCCGCGCATTGCGCCCTACTTCCTGCAGGCGGGCATCGGCTTCGGCGGCTACTGCCTGCCCAAAGACATCAAGGCGTTTGAGAGAGCCGCCGCCGAAAACGGCGTTGACTTTTCGCTGCTGAATGAAGTCAATCTCATAAACCGCCGCCGTATAGACGCCTTCATCAAGAAAGTGCGGCAGGCGCTCTGGGTCATTCGCGGCAAAACCGTCGCCGTTTGGGGGCTGTCCTTCAAGCCCGGCACCGACGACATCCGCGACGCGCCAAGCCTATCCGTCGTGGAGCGCCTCGCGGACGAAGGCGCGTTGCTGCGCCTGCACGACCCCTACGCTATGAGCGCCTTCCAAGCCCGCTTCCCGCAAAATCCGCCGCAAATCGCCTACACCGATTCCCCCGAAGACGCCGCCGCAGGCGCGGACGCCATCCTTGTGCTGACCGAGTGGCGGCGCTATCGCAAGGTGGACATGCGCGCCGTGCGCGGCAAAATGTCCATGCCCATCATTGTAGATGGCCGCAACCTTATGGATCCTGCCGCTGTCCGAAAACTAGGCTTCGAATACTACAGCATGGGCAGACCCTAGCCTTGCCGCCCCGCTTTGCGCGCTTGCGCCTCTGCGCTAATATCCCCATCTGCGCGCTGCTATGCCTAGCCGCCGCCGCGCTCCAAGCCTGCCACCGCGCCGCTATGCCCGCGCCCGAACCAGCGCCGTCCACAGCGCCCGCCGACATCGCCGCCTACTGCCCCGCGCTGCGCCAAAGCTCAGATCCGTTCTTTGGAACGCAGCAGCGCCAACGCCTGCTCGCCGAAGTCAGCGCCCCCTCATACGATACCCATTCGTGGCGCATATCCATTGCGCGCGAACTAGCGCGCGACCACCTGCGCTTTGGCGAAACCGCCGACGCAATCCGCATCCTATCCGACGCGCTAGACGCCGAACTGAGCGCGCAATCCGACGGCAGCCGCGAAGCCGATCTGCTGCAAGACCTGGCGGTGGCGCATCTCAAAGAAGGCGAACTCCGCAACTGCGTCAGTCCCGAAGGCCGCCTCATATGCGCGCTGCCGCTCGATCCATCCCTAGCGCACGCCGACAAGCGCGGCTCCGCAAGCGCAGTCCGCCGTCTTACCCGCTTGCTGGAGCTTGAGCCGCAAAATCTGCGCGCCCAATGGCTGCTCAATATCGCGCATATGACGCTTGGAACATACCCGCACGCCGTCCCGCCGCGCTTTCGCGTCCCGCAAGCCGCGCTGCAGTCCCCCCAATACCGAATGCGCCGCTTCGACGAGATAGCGCCCTACGCCGGCCTATACGCCGTCAACACAGCCGGCGGCAGCATCATCGAAGACTTCGACAACGATGGCTTGCTCGACATAATGACATCCACCTGGGACCCTTGCCGCCCAATCGCCTACTACCGCAACGAAGGCAACGGACGGTTCGCCGACTACACGCAGCGCGCAGGACTCGGCGGGCAGCTGGGCGGGTTGAACATCGTCCAAACTGATTACAACAACGACGGCTTTGCGGACGCGCTGATTATGCGCGGCGGTTGGATGCGCCAGCGCGGGCAGATGCGAATGTCCCTGCTGCGAAACGATGGCGGCGGCGCCTTCACCGACGTCACGCACGCCGCCGGCCTAGCGCTGCCCGCATATCCAAGCCAGAGCGCCGCATGGGCCGACTACGATGGCGACGGCGATCTAGACCTGTTCTCTTGCAGCGAAACCGCCACCGAAGCCGGCGTAGAGGCGGGCGCTCTCATATTCCCAAGCCGCTTGTTTCGCAATCACAACGGCGTATTCACCGACGTGACGGCGAGCGCCGGCGTCGCCAATATGCGCTTCTGCAAGGGCAGCGCCTGGGGCGATTACGATAACGACGGCGATCCGGATCTCTACATATCCAACTTCGGCGAACCCAACCGCTTGTATCGCAATGACGGCGGCGCATTCACCGACGTCGCCCCCCAACTAGGCGTTGAGCATCCGATAGACAGCTTCGCCGTCTGGTTCTGGGACTATGACAACGACGGGTGGCTTGACATATTCGCCGCCGGCTACGGCGACAACATCGCAGATGTCGCCGCCGACTACCTTGGCTTGCCCAATAACGGCGCCCGCCCACGCCTATACCGCAACACAGGCGGCGGCTTTCAGGACGTCACGCAAGCCGTCGGTTTGGACGGCGTTCATCTTGCGATGGGCGCGAACTTCGGCGATCTGGACAACGACGGCTACCTAGACTTCTATCTTGGCACGGGCTATCCCGCATATGACGCGCTTGCGCCCAACATTATGTACCGCAACGATAGCGGCATCCGCTTTCAGGATGTTACCTTTGCGGGCGGTTTCGGGCATCTGCAAAAGGGACACGGCGTATCATTCGGGGACTTGGACAATGACGGCGACCAAGACATATTAGCGCAGATAGGCGGCTTCTACCCCGGCGACGGTTTCGTCAACGCGCTGTACCGCAACCCCGGCGGCCCCAACCGCTGGCTGTCGGTCAAACTGATTGGCGCGCAATCTAATCGAGCGGCGATAGGCGCGCGCCTCAAGCTCACTCTCGCCGAACCCGACGGCGGCGAGCGCAGCGTCCATGCGCTTGTGGGCAGCGGCGGCAGTTTCGGCGCATCCACGCTTACGCAGGAAATCGGGCTTGGGCAGGCGCAGCCCATCATCTCGCTGGAGGTTCACTGGCCCGCCACGGACATCCGCCAAACATTCGCCGACGTGCCGATGAACGCCCACATCCGCATCCGCGAAGACGCCAACGCATACGAAATCCTGCCCCGCCCTCCAATCCCGCTTGGCGTTGCGCCGTCCAACTAACCATCTTTGCGCCGCTGCGCCGTTGCGTTTAGCGCCGCCTCAAGCGCGCCCCTCGGCCGCCGGCGGCTTGCCGCGCGCGCTGCGCCCCTGCCATATCTGCACCGCCAGGAATATCACCGCCCCGATTGCGATGACGCTCACGAATGTTATGGAGCGGTCAACCAGCGCCACCGACACGGCGTCCTGCCGCCCCATGCTCAGCAGCAGCAGCCCCACTATGCCCGGCTCCACAAATCCCACGCCGCCCGGTATCGGCACCGTGCTAAGTATGGCGGCGCACAACGCCGTAATCGCTATCAGCGACAGCGGCGCGCTCAATCCCAGCGCCTCTATCACCAGATACATCCGCGCTATTTCCAGCAGCCAGCCCGCAACGCCCGCCAATGTCAGCGCGGGGAGCTGCTTCATGCTGCCCAATGTGCCGCTCGCGAACCGATGATATTCCGCCTCGATGCGGGACGGCAGAAACCGCGCGGCGCGCTCCCCCCATACGCGCATCAGCAGCAGCGCGCATATCATCGCCGCCACCACGCCCGCCGTTGTCAGCGCCACAAGTAGCGCCGTTTCAGCGGTGCCGCCCGCTGTCGCCGCAAGCAGCGCGGCGCCCGCCGCAAGCAGCAGCAGTATCGCCATCGCCGCTATGTCAAGCGCGCGCTCCGCCACCACTACGCCCAAACTCCAAGAGAAGCTCCCCCCGCTGTGGCGCGCGAAAAGCCAAGCGCGGTAGCCGTCCCCCAACCGCAGCCAAGTCACCGAGTTCACGAACCAGCCGATGATTATGTACGCCGCCGAACTTGCCATAGACGGCAAGCGGCTCTGCGCTAATCCGTCCAGTTCGCCCGTGTTGCGCGCAAGCATACGCCAGCGCTGTCCGCGCACGCTGAAAGACAGGTAGTACGCCGCGAAGCCCAGCGCATAAAGCCACGGGTTGATATGGCGAATGTTGTCGAATGTGGCGCGCCAGTCCATATCGAAGCGCGTTGCAAGGAAGTATGCGAAAGCCGCCAGTATCGCGAACAGCAGCAGCGTGGGCAGCGAAAATACGCCCCGCCTAGTCAGCGCCGGCGCGTCCTCATTCGCGGCGTCCCGCGTCTTGTTCAACCGCGGCAAAAATCGCTTCATATACGGCAGCGCTCACTTGATAGGCCGGCTAGACAGCGCCTAATCATAATCAACTCAGCGGACGCTTGGCGGGCATACCGGGTCGGCGCGGAAACTTCGACGGCGTAGCGCCAACCTTGTCCAATACCACAAGCGCCCTGCCGTCGTCCAGATGCGCCGCCGCGACCCTCTTGACCTCGCGCAGCCTGCCGCCCAGCGCGCCAATAGCGCCCTCAGCGCGATCGAGTTCGGCCGCGATGTCCCCCTTCTTGTGCAGCGCTACGGTCCCGCCCACGCGTACAAACGGCAGCGTCAGCTCAGCCAAAACCGCCGTATCGCCCACCGCGCGCGCCAGCGCCGCATCGAAGTGCTCGCGCAGATCCGGCTCATGCGCCAGCGTCTCGGCCCGTCCCGCGCGAACCTCTACATCCCGCAAGCCCAGCGTATCGCATATTTCGCGCAGAAACGCCGCCCGCTTGCCGCGCGCCTCAATCAGCTCAAGCCGCATAGACGGATACGCCAGCTTTAGCGGGATGCCCGGAAATCCCGCCCCGCTGCCCACATCCACCACCCGGCCGACCTCAAGCGCCGCTTGCGGAAGCGCCGCCGCCGCCGCCAGCGAATCTACGAAATGCAAAGTCTGCGCCGCGTCCCATTCGGTTATCGCCGTCAGGTTCACGCGCCGATTCCAGCGCACAAGTTCGGCGTAGTACCGCGCAAATCCGCGCGCCGCCGCGTCCGTCAGCCGTATCCCCAGCGACTCCGTCCCCTCAAGCAGCAGCGTAGGCGCACCAGCGTCGACATCGACGACCGCAGGCATTTCCGTTCTTAGCATCATCGCCGCATTATACCATCAACCGCCCCCTAAAACCCCCTTTGCGCCCTTGCGCCTTTGCGTTAATCCATTCATCACAGCAAAGGCGTAACGGGCGGGGCTATTCGGCGTAGAGATGGGTTTGGGGATGCCAGTCTGACCAGGCGAACCAGAACGATAGGTGCGATGGGATGTGCTTGAGCGCCGCGCCCTGCAGTTCGCCGTCGAGCGCTCTGCCGCTGAAGGCGGACCAGCGGCTGCCGGTTTGGTCGTCGACAAGAATGGTTTGTACGCCGTTGGGGACGCCTTGCGCGCTGAAAGTGAGCGGCGTTCCGTTCACATTGCGGTCGAATATGAGCGCGGTGGCGGTGGCGTGGTCGTAGAATGCCAGCACATCTTGGTCGGCGAAAGTATCGTTGAGCGCATTGACGCCGCTTAGGGCATCCAGCGTGTATGCCTTGGAGTTGCCGTCTATGCTGACGCCCACCACTAGCGCTTTGGCGGGAAGGCGGTCGTCGGGGTTGGTTTCGCCCAAGACGCCGGCGCGGCCGTCTTCGTAGTACAGCGCATACGGATCCGCGATGCGCGCGCCGCCGCCCTTGTCGAGGACTTTGGTGTCGGGGTGAAGCTCAAGCCACGCCGCCCAAGTTGTTTGGGTTGCGGGCAGCATATCCAATTCAACGCCGGCGAGTTCGCCTTCCACGCCCTTGCTCAGGAACTGGCTCCAAAGCGTCCTGGTTTGGTGGTCGTACATCACCAGGGCGTTCATTATGAGCTTGCCGGATACGCCGAATGTGTGCGCCGCGCCGTTGACTTGGCGGCTATACACTATAGCCGAATAGCAGAGCGGTCACCAAGTGATGGCAACCGGTTCGCCGCCCACGGTGTCGTTGACGATTTCGTGGCGGCTGAGCGTCGGGACGGAGTAGGCGCGGCGGTCGCCGTTGACGGACAAGCCTATCACCTGCTCGTCGGGGGACATCCACTGCCGCGCTTCGCTTGGGGCGACGAATTCGGGCGCCAGTATGGCGGGAATGGCGTCGAAGCCCAACAGCGTGATTATCTCATAGTCTTGCGCTGCGGCGGGTTCGCGCATCCGCTCCGCCGCGCCGTTTAGTGGCGCTTCAGGGCCGCCGCCGAATCGGGGGATGACCTGCCTCTGAAAGAACGGGCCCAGCAGCGGCGCTATGAGACTGAATATGAGCAGCAACACCACTAGGAATATGCCGATTTTGACCAGTATTGACATTTGAACTCGCTTGACTTGTGTATCAGGGTTTGGGCGGTATTTATCGGGATGAGTGATAGATAGTAGGCAATAGCAGGTATAGGAATGCAGGCGCTATGGGCGGTTATGAGAGCGTTCTATCGGATGCGCCCCAGCGTTGGCGGTGCGCGCGGACAAGCAGGCGCAGGTCGTGCGAAAAGAGCGGTTTGCGGATGCCCGATGCAGTCATTATGAGAGCGTCTTCGCGGTTATCGACGTAGTACGCCTTGCGGACGCCCTGCCTTTTGAAGCCGTACTTCTTGTAGAGGTTCTGCGCGATGTAGTTGGAGACGCGCACTTCTAGGGTAACGGATTGCATGCGGCGGGCGATAGCCTGCTCGATAGCGCCGATAAGCAGCAGTTCGCCGATGCCCTGGCTGCGGTGCGGACTGCGGACGCCCACGGCGATGATGTGCGCTTCGTCGTGAATATGCCAGGCGCCTAGGAAGCCGGCGACGTACTGCTGTCCCGGCTGCCAAGCGCCGGGGCGTCGCTGCCAAAGATTGCGCGCGCCGTCGATGATGCGATCGATATGGTCGATGCGCGTGGCGCGGGCGGCGGGCGTAGGTTTGGGCACGGCTTCTAGCGGCGGCTCGGCGGGTTGGCAGAGATCGTCGTCGCGCTGGACTGCCACGATGTAGCGCGCTAGTCGATTCTTGAGTTCGCGGCGAAACGACGTAGGCGGGAAGAGCGTGGGGAAGGCGTCGCGCTCGATTTCGGCGGCTTGCGCCAAGTCCTGCGGGATCATTGGGCGCAGTGCATAAGGCATCAGTTTGGCGGGCGTTGGGTTGTGAACTGCGCTCATCGTGCCGCTCATCGCGCTTGGCCTGGGTGTAGATGTCCCGTATTCTAGCATATCAACGGATTTGGCTAGTATGAATGAACGGCGGGCGAGCGCAATTATGCGATTATGCGCGGCGGGCGCTAACCAATCGGCGCATGCGGCGTTATAATGGTGGACAAGGCGAATTCGCGATGCGCGCGCCGAGCGTATCTCACGGCAGGAAAGGCGGCGATGCAAGCCGAAAAGCAGGGTCAGGCAGATGTTGCGGTACTGGTGAGGCAAGCCCAAGACGGGGCTGCTTCGGCTTTTGGCGCGCTGTACGAACACTTCTACGATTCCATCTTTCGCTATGTGTCCTTCAAGACGGGCAACCCCGCGGACGCAGAGGATATAACGGCGGAGGTGTTCGTGCGGATGATAGAGTCCATCAACCGCTTCAAGTGGCAGGGCTACCCGTTCTCTGCGTGGCTGTTTCGCATCGCGCACAACTTTGTAGTGGACCACTATCGCAAAAGGAGCAGGAAGCAGATGGTCTCACTAGAAAGCACATCCCCCATTCTGAAGGCGGCGGCGTTTGACGCGGACGCGCATATGGATATGGAACTGACGCTGGACGAAGTGGGCAAGGCGATGGAAAGCCTGACGGCGTTGCAGCGCGAAGTCATTATGCTGCGGTTCGGCGCGGGGCTGTCGGTCGCCGAGACGGCGCGCGCGGTGGGGCGCAAAGACAACGCGGTGAAGGCGCTGCAGCATGCCGGGCTGAAGAAGCTGCGACGGATATTGTGTCCCGAAGTCGCCGACGCCCCGGCGCGCATCGGCATAACGAATTAGCTGGCTTCTATCTCATAACATCGCAACATCGCGCAGCGATAGGTGATTGGCAAGATAGGCGATTGGCGGCGATAGCGCATCGGCATTGGCGGATATTCACTTCATTCGAGCGAGCGAAAGCAAAACGGCGAGGGAATTGTCAGAGGGCTGAGATGAGCGCTTCCGACTTTGACAATGTATTGAACGAATGCTTGGAGATGCTGTCTGCGGGGCAGGATGTTTCGCAGTGTTTGGCGGCATATCCGGAGCATGCGTCTGAGCTTGCGCCGCTGCTGCGGGTGGCGAGCGCCACGATGCGGCTGTCGCGCTCCATTGCGCCGAGCGCAGAGGCGAAGGCGCGCGGGCTTGCGCGAATGAATGATGCGCTTGCGAACCGGCCGCGGCATGCTCGGCGGCGGTTCGGGCTGCGCCTGCCGAATATGGCGCGTCTGCTTCCGCGTCCGATAAGCGTGCCGATAGCGGCGGCGTTTGCGGTGGTATTCCTGACAATCGTGGCGGCGGGCGGCACAACGATGGCGTCGTCCGATAGCGTTCCGGGGGAGCCGCTGTACTGGGTCAAGAGCGCGCGCGAGATATGCGAGGAGCGGATTGCGCGCTCCGCCGAAAGCAAGGCGCAGGTGCATGCGCGGCATGCGCGCGAGCGGGGACGCGAGATGGGCGAGCTTATCGCCAGAGGGCGGCTGCAGGATGCGGAACGGGTGGTGATTCGGCTTCAGTATCATCTCACTAAGTCGGCGGATCATATGGGCATCGTACTTACGGCGCATTCGGTAGAGATGCCGAGCCGCGCCATCGACAAGGGACGCATACCGAGCGCCAATGCGTTGAAGCGGATGCTGGCGCACGACGAGGCGTATGTGAAGGGGCAGCTGAGCGCGCTGACAAATCAACTGCCGGAGCCTGAAGCAAAGCGCGTATGGCGTCTGATGCGCAAGTCCGACTTTGGGTATCGGGTGGTAATCGTGGCGCTAGAAGAGCATAGCGGGGCGGCGCACGACGGCTACTATGGGTATGGGATTGGCAAGCGCGAAATTCTGCGCCACCACGATTAGCGGGCGGCTGGGCTAAGGTCGAATTGCTGCGCGTTTTAACGCAAAGGCGCAGGGGCGCAAAGTGAGGGGGACAGGTTCAGTGATTGCATATGCCGATGGTTGTTTGAACGGGCTTGCAATCAAAAGTAGACTGTCCCGCTATTGCCCGGGCTGCTGACGGCGCAGACGCTCAAGCTCGTCTTGGAGCGCGCGCAATTGCAACTCGACGGCGTCAGCCCGCGCCTCAGCCGTGTTAGCGCGCGCTTCCGCCACTAGACGCCCCGCGCGCTCTATCACAACCTTATCTATTGTTCTGCGCGTAACAGGATCCAGTAGATCGAACCCGCTGGCTTTGTCCCAACTGAAGATCAAGTCCAGCAACTCGCTGTAGGATGTAACCGAACCGTCGGCCTCAGAGCTAACCTCATACGGCACATATGCGTCGTCGACCAGACGCTCGCCCGTAATCGGCTGCCCGTACAACTCGCCGCCCGTGGGGTCGAGACGCCAGTATTCGGTTATCCCAATCCGCGCATACAGGTCGCGCTTGTGTCCCAGATCGTTTGCCGCCGTGCTAGGCGACGCCATCTCCATCACAAAGTCGGGAAGCTTGCCCACGCGCCATACCCAGAAGTTAGCCATCTCTTCGATGCGCGCGACGTCCACATCGAAGGCGATGTAGCAGTCGGGCGAGACGCGAGCGTTGCCCTTCCTACGGTTGTACATAATGAAACCGCCGTCGCTGACGAACACGTCGGGGCGATCTTCGTAGTATTCGTAGAGCAGACCGGCGATGCGGTGAATCGGTCTTGCCTGTAGCATATCGTCCTCCACCGGTTCGGGGTCTTCGTAGAAGATGTCGGGGAGGGTTCTGACGGGTACGCGCGTTGTTGCCATGCTGTGCCTCCGCATCAGTCAGATAGCGGCATCGCTAGAACTATATCATAGCCGGGCTAGGCGGGTGAATGAAAGCGCGCGGTAGGGTATTCTCACTCTTAAGCGGTATTGCGTTTTAGCTTGGCGCAAAAGCCCAAAGCAAGCAGATTCACCAGCATATCCACGCTCTTTGCGCATCCCTTTGTCCGACGCGCTAACCGGTTCAACTTGCCGCGCAGCATCGAATGCAATCCCTCGTTCCAGTTCACCGCGCCGCGCTTCCCAACCACAATGCTTGTTGACCGGCAGCGCCCATACACTCCGTATGCGTCTGTCTCGTAGCGCTCCGCGTCCGGCAGACGCTCCAGCAACCGCAAGAATGTGGCTTCGTCCCTGCCGCCCACCTCAAAGTCCATCCATCTGCTACCGTCGCGCTCTTCCACCACCGCCGTCCACTGTTGCGCTTTTCTGCTTTTCTAGCACTCACATATATCCACATTTCGTCAAGCGTTATCCTTGACGATGCGATTGACGCAGCTCTGCCGCTCGCGCGCCTAGCGCTCGTTGCGCTCATCCGTTCACGCGCAAATCCCCTTTTCCGAGCCAACGGCTCACCGCAGTAACGCTCGCGCCCACTACGCGCGCCGCCGCAAATATGCTGGCGCCCATATGCGCATCTGTACCGCCTGCCGTTTGACATGATCAGGGAAGCGCCGATGCTCGGCGTCCGCCACCTGTTTCCTCTTGCAGTCGCCGCGCTTGTACAACTGTTGACAGCGTGCGCGTCCGTCTTTGGGCATCCAATTGGAGCCGCAGTGGCGGCATCCGACATCGTGCCGATATGACCGCTCGCGAGTCATGACTCACATCCTAAACAGCAATTTGGACGCCACTATATCCGATAACACTGAAGAGTGAGAATACCGATACAGCGGATTATGGGATATGAGATATAAGAACGGTGAGCGCAAAGTTAGGCGTCTTCAACGCCGCGCTTGCGTAGGTTTGTTGCGCCGCGCAGGTAGATGTTCTTTAGCTGCTGAGGGGGCTTGTCCGTGTTGATGAGTATGAGCGCGCGAATGCAGAGCGGGGGGGCGTCCGGCACATTGATTTCGCTTGCGCCCATCAGCGCCACATAAGTCCAGCCCATAAGCCGCGCCGCCGCCGCCGGGAACTCTGCGTTCAAGTCCGGCGTGGTGGTGAAGAACGCCGCCGCCACATCGTCCGCATCGATCGAGTTCGCCTCAATCAGCCGCTCCATCAACTCGGTAGCCGCCGCCAGCACATCCTCGCGCGTGTTGCTTTCGGCGGTGGTAGCCCCTCTTATGCCGCGTACTTTGGACATTCAACCCCACTCTGCGTATCTAGTTAGACTGCTTGTCAGCGCCCTTGAGACGGCGTATGAACCGCTGCGCCGTCGCCGCCTCATCCCCGGCGGGCGCTCGGTCTATGGCGTCCAGCAGGGCGCTGCCCACCGCCGCGCCGTCCGCGAATTGGCTTATCTGCCGCATATGCTCATAGCGCGATACGCCGAAGCCCACCAGCACGGGCAGGTTCGTATGGCTGCGTATGCGCGCCACCAAGCCCGCCACGCCGGCGGACATTTCCGCCCTTGCGCTGGTTACGCCCGTAACGCTAACGCAGTATATGAAACCGCGCGCCTGTTTGCAAGCCTGCGCGATGCGCGCCTCCGTGCTGGTGGGCGCAAGCAGCGGGATGAGATAGACGCCGCGCGCTTCCAAAGCCGCTTGATACGGCGGCGCTTCTTCGGGCGGCAAATCGGGGATAATGATGCCGTCCAAGCCGGCGTCCGCGGCGTCGGCGGCGAAGCGATCTATGCCGTAGCGCAGCAGCGGGTTCAGGTAGCCCATGAATATCAGCGGCGCATCAACGCCCCTGCCGCGAAGACGGCGCAGCGCATCCAGCGAACTCGTCAGGGTAACGCCCTGCTCCAACGCGCGGAAGCTGGTCATCTGTATAGTGGGGCCGTCCGCCAGCGGATCGCTGAACGGAATGCCCAGCTCCAGCATATCGGCGCCCGCGTCCAAGATAGCCTCCGCCAGCGCCTCGGATGTGGGCGTGTCCGGGAAGCCGACGGTTATGAACGGCGCAAGCGCAGGCTTTCCCGCCCGCCGAAGCGCCGCCAGCGTTGTGTCAATCCGATTTGCCATAAGTTGCCCTTGTTCGCTTGAGGGTTTAGTTCAATTCAAAATGTAGGATGTAGATATAAAGGATATGGTTTGATTGTTGGCGAATGTCATTGCCAGTATGTTCTGCGCGGCGTGCGCCAAGGTGGGCGGCCATATGGATCCGCTGCGAATGTACAACCACCCTAGCAGCGCGCCGGTAACGAATATCGGGATCATTGCGCCGATGTCGATGTGTACCACTGCGAATATCGCCGCGCTGACCAGGATACCGCGCGCTGCGCCTATCAACCGAATCAGCGCCGCCATCAGAAAGCCGCGAAAGAACAATTCTTCGGCAAACGGCGCTATGCTGCCTACCATAGCGAAGTTCAGCGCCCGAAATGCGCCGCTGCCCAGTATTTCGTCGATGTCTTGCGATGGCAGCAGGAAGTCCAAGCCCAGCGCAAGCGCGATTGCGGCATATACGCCGCCGAACAGCAGACTTGCGCCCAGCGTCAGCGCGGACAGCCCAAGCATCGGTTTCAGCGCAACGCGGCGCACGCCCAGCAAGCGCCATCCGTCGGCGTATCGGCGCGCTGCGAAC
Source organism: Dehalococcoidia bacterium (assembly GCA_965203895.1). Classification (GTDB taxonomy): domain Bacteria; phylum Chloroflexota; class Dehalococcoidia; order Lucifugimonadales; family JADFKI01; genus Bin90. The sequence continues at coordinate 3,105,414 of CBDBDI010000003.1, forward strand.
AGCCATACGCCGAACAGCAGTCCGCCTGCAGTCAGCGCTATCAGCAGCGTGGGGAGCGCGGCGTTGTCCCTGCCCACAAGCGCCGCAAGCGCCACGCCGATGCCCGGTCCGCATACGATTATGGCGGCGCCGGCAAACGCGGCGTCCCGCACACGCCAAGGCGCTGCGTCCAATCCGTTCATCCCGTTCGACGGCAGCGCGAACACGCCGCCGCGTTTAGGTTGGAGCTGCGTCATATCGGGCGCGGCTTGGCGCTGCGACGGCGGCAGTGCGTCTGCAATGCGCGCGCGGCGGGGACTTCAGCTCTCTGTCCACAGCACATCGCCGTGCAAGTCTGCCGGGTGTTCTTTGGACGCGAAAACGGCGTACTCTGCTTTGGACGACCTCAAATCGCCGTCGCCGCCGTGCCCGGGATACACATACATATCCTCGCCCAAGGGGAAGAGCTTGGTGGTGATGCTCTCAACGAGTTGGGCGAACTTTTCCGGCGAGCCGGACTTGCCCGGCCCGCCGGGGAACAGCGTATCGCCCGAAAACAGGTGCGGGCCCATATACAGGCAGGTGGATCCGGGCGTGTGTCCGGGCGTGAACACCGCCTTCAGGGTAACGCTGCCCGCCGAAACCTCATCGCCGTCGTTCAGCAGAAAGTCGGCGGGACGCGAGAGCGCGTCGGCGTCGTCCGGGCCGATGCCCACGGGCGCGTCAATCGCCGCCGTAACATCGTCGAAGCCCAGCAGATGGTCCATATGGTTGTGCGTTATCAGAATTGCCTTCACATCCGTGGTCTTCGCCATCTCAATGAGATTGTCCGGCTCGGCGGGCGTGTCAATCAGGATGCTTTCGTTTGTCTTGGGGCAAACCACCAGGTAGGCGTTGTTGTCGTAGGGGCCGCACTTTATCCGATAGATAGTAACGCTATCGTCTTGGAAATGGGGTGTCATCGCTCCCTCCTCAAACCGCATATGCGCCGTGTAGATTCGCTTTTGGGATTATATCAGTCTGCGCCCGCGCGTCAAACCCAAATGACGAAAGCGTCCCCCGATGCGTATAATTAGGTGTATAATTAGCGGCGAAATCGGTTGCGCGAATTTCGCCTATCTATGCGCCCATGCAATTGAGGGAGGGCGGATATGGTTACCCAAGCGGTCAGAACTAAACTCACATACGAAGACTACTGCAATGCGCCCGAAGATGAGCGCTATGAACTTTTGGACGGGGAGTTAGTCGTGGTACCATCGCCCAAAGAGGCGCATCAGAAATCGTTACTGAAACTTTCGTCGACGCTGTACTATGAGATAGAGCGCGCCGGCATCGGGCATGTCTATGCAGCGCCCTTCGACGTGATACTGACGGACAACGACGTTGCGCAGCCGGATGTGATGTTCGTTTCGCCTGAGCGGGCGCATATCATTACGCCGGACAACATACGCGGCGCGCCGGATCTTGCGATCGAGATACTATCGCCCAGCACGGCGCGGCGGGACTTGATCGCCAAGCGCAGGCTGTACGCGCGGCACGGCGTAAGGGAATACTGGATTGTGGACACCGCAAGACGCACGATAGAACTGCTGCTGCTGCGCGGCGGAGAATATCAGTCGCAGGGCGTATTCGGCGTGGGGCAGACGCTTGTTTCGCCCACGCTGGGCGGCTTTGCGCTCAAGATCGACGAGGTGTTCTAGGTGGCGGAGTACGGACTAAACCTCAAACACGGCGCGGACGGCAAGCGCATTGAGCTTCAGTGCGAGCATCAGAACGGGCTTGTCTATGTGGTGCGCGGCGAGGCGAGCTGGGTATGTTCCGACGAGTTGCTGCACGCGCACGCCTTGGCGGGCTTCTTTCGCGAGATGGTGGAGTTGGACGACGAGCGACTCAACGCGATTATGCAGCGCTGGGGCATCTACTATCGCGCGCGGCCGTTAGCAGACCAATCGGACGCACACAACGCCGGGGCAAGCGAATAGCGATGCGCCCGCAATACATACTGCGATCGCAGTCCATATCGCGGGGCGCATAGATTGTTGTATCCATTCACCAGCGGTCGAGTAACGGCGGCAGCGCTATGCCTATTCGATGCCCAGTTCGGCGCGCAGGTCGTTGACGGTTTCGGCGCGGCTGCGGGTTACCCGCCGCTCTCTGAGGCCGATGGGCAGGTTTTGGATTTCCGGCGCAATCTTGACGGATATGAACACAGGGCCTTGTTCCTGCATAATATCCTCTATCTGCGTGGCGAATTCTTCGAGGTCGTCGAAGTGGTGGGTGGATGCGTAGCCGGCGCCTGCCGCCATAGTAGCGTAGTCGATCGCGGCGGAGTTGGGGACGGGCTGGCCGCCGGTGGTGGCGTAGCATTCGTTGTCCAAGACGAAATGGTAGAAGTTGGCGGGCTGCTTGCCTGCAACGCTCGCGAGGACGCCGAGGTTCATAAGCAGCGAACCTTCGGCGTCGAACAGCACAACCTTTTCGTCCGGCAGTCCAAGCGCAAGCCCGAAGGCGGCCGAAGCGGTATGCCCCATTGCGCCGCCCAGCGTTATGTCGCGGTTGGGGTTGTCGCTCAGATCGGGCCAATGCCTGCCCGCGGTGCCTGCTGTCGTAACGATGGCGTCGCCTCTGTGCGGCTTGAACGCCCTGAATACTTCGGCAGCGTCTAGCATAGGTGTCTCCTTGTGTGGTGCGGTGTGTGATATGTGATGCGTATGCGGGCTGCGTTGCGCGCAAGTTGAGTTCGGGTTTGAAGGCGGCGCATCGGTTTTGCGCCGCAGCGTATTGGGCGCAATCGATGCGGGCCGCTAAGCCTAGCGGTTGAAGCCGTGATACTCGTCGCCGACAAGCACCACAACGGGGCGCTTGGTGGCGCGCGCTTCGTCGAACGCTTCGGTTATGCGGTCGCCGTCGGCATCGTGCTCGACTAGGTAGTAGTTGATGCGAAACGCGTTCAGGAAGGGTTCGGTGTAGGTGGCGGCGGTGTCGGGCGTCTTGCCGCGCCGCGTCCAGCCGCGGTAGCCTACCACCATCACCAGGGGAAATCCGGCGTCAAGCGCCATCCCGCGAATGGAGTCGCCCGATTCCATCATGCCGGTGTTCTGTATGAGGCATACGGGGACTTTGCCGGCTACATTCAGTCCGAGCGCGACGCCCATCGTCTCGCCTTCGCGGGCTACCGGCACCACATCCAGCCAGTCCTGATCCAGCATAAGTTCGTAGAGGTAGTTGGTTTCGCTGTCGGGGATGGTAACCACATGGGTTACGCCGTTCTTCCGAAACTCTTCCACAAGCGTTTCGGGGCGCAAGATTTGAGGCTGCTGTTGAACCATATTGTCCCTCCTATTATCGCCATTATATCCGAATGGCGTTGCGTTGTATTATATGCTATCGGCGGGCAACCTCACAACGCCGCATGGCGCGCGGCGGGCTCGCTAGACTACGCCGGCGTCTTTGAGCGCCGCAATCTCAGCGGCGTCGATGCCGAGTTCGTCCGCATAGACGGCGTGGTTGTGTTCGCCGAGCAGCGGCGGGCGGCGGTCGATGCGCCACGGCGTTGCCTTGAAGTGGTAGGGGGCGCCCGGATATATGACCTCAGCGCCGAGTTCGGGATGCGCCACCGATACCTGCATGCCGCGCTCGATGAAGTGCTTGTCTTCCAGCGCATCCTCCGGAGAGTAAATTATGCCCCACTGAAAGCCTAGATCCTGCGCCCGTATGAATATATCGTATGCGGCGTTTTGTTGGCAGAGCGCGCTTACCGCCTGCATCACTTCGTTCATTTGGCGTATCGCTTCGGGGTCGCCTTTGGCGAGCGCTTCTCTGCTTGGCGGGGTGAGATACTGGGACAGATCGCCCACAAGTCCGTGTTCGTCAAGCCACGCAAGCAGATGGAACCACTGCTCTTCGGTGCGCGCGGGAAAGCCGATGTTGACATAGCGCCCGTCGCCGCAAAGCATCTGCACTTCGGGCGTGGGCGTTACGGAGGCGTGCCGACCGGTTTGGCGCTGAACGGTCTGATTCGCCACAAGCCAGTTGTATGCGCCGCCCTCGGTTGTTACATTCTGCGCGGCGTGCATGTTCACATCGATGAACTGCCCCTGCCCGGTGAACTGGCGATGCACAAGCGCGGCGAGAATGCCGATTGCGGCGAAGTGGCAAGCGGTGTGATACGCCTGATTGCCGCCGCCGCGCACGGGCGGCAGCGTGTGGTCGTCGTAGCCGCAGCTCCATACGGGGCCGCCGAATGCCAGCGCGGTGAGGTCGGTGGACGCCAAATCGCTGTACGGCGCATCCTGCCCAAACGGGCTTATGGCCGCCATAATGATTTGGGGGGACGCCTGCGAAACCGCCGCATAGCCCACGCCCAGCGAGTCCAAGCGCTTGGGCGGGCCGCTGTCGATTATCACATCGGCGGTTGCCGCAAGTCGCAGGAATAGGCTGCGCCCTTTCGGCTTGGATATGTCGAGCGTAACGCTTTGCTTGTTGACATTGTAATGCCAGAAGTAGAGGCTGCGGTCTTTGTGCGGTTCGTCGCGGTAGAACGGCGGATAGGCGCGGGTTTCGTCGCCGCGGGGATGCTCTACCTTGATTACGGATGCGCCCATATCGGCTAGGAGTTTGCCGCACCAGCCGCCGATTTCGCCGCCGATTTCCAATACGCGCACATCGTCCAGAACGGATGCCATTTAGATAACCCCCGCCGCGTACAATTCGCGCTGTTCCGCTTTGTCCAGCATCAGTATGTCGTCGTAGAAGAAGTCGTTGTGCTGCCCAAGCAGGGGAGCGCCGCGCTCGATTCGCGCGGGCGTTTTGGCGAGCTTCATCGGCATTCCTTCGACGCGCACTCGTCCCATTTCGCCGTGTTGGACTTCGGGGAAGGTATCCCACGCCAGCGTGTTGGCGTCTTCGTCCATGCGCTCTTGGGGATGCTGCACGGCGGCGGCGGGAACGCCTCTAGCCTGCAGCGCGTCCATCGCTTCCGAGGGCGTATGCTCTATCGTCCACGCCTGCACTATGGCGTCAAGCGCATCCTGATGGCGCATGCGGTTTGCCAGCGTGTCGAAGCGGTCGTCGGTCAGCAGATCGGTTCGGTCGATCGCATCGCAGACGGCACGCCAGTCGGCGTCGTGGCGCGCGGCTATCGCCACCCAGCGGTCTTTGCCCTTGCTGCGATAGATGCCGTGCGGCGCCATTGGGGGATAGGCGCTGCGGTTGCTGTGCGGGCTTCCATCGCGGCGCAGCGGGCGCTTGTTGACGGTGTAGTCGAGCAGCGCCGGGCCGTTCAGCGTCAGCGCGGCGTCTGTACAGGACAGGTCGACGTACTGGCCTTCGCCCGTCTTGTTGCGGTGATACAGCGCCAAGAGAATGGCAATCGCCATAAAGTAGCCGCCGGTGTGGTTCATATGCGAAAAGCCCCAGCCGGCGGGCGGCATGTTCGGCAATGCGGACTGAAAGGTTAGCCCGGATACCGCCTGCACAACCGGGCCCCATGTCTTGAAGTGGCGGTATGGGCCGGAATGCCCAAAGCCGCAGTTGGACACATAGATAATATCCGGCTTGATGGCGCGCATCGCTTCGTATGAAAAGCCCCAGCGCTCCATCACGCCCGCGCTGAAGTTTTCGGTGACCACATCGCTTATCGCGATAATTTGGCGCAGCAGGTCTTTGCCGCGCTCGCTCTTGGCGTTAAGCGTGATGCCAAGTTTCTCGACGTTGTGATTGTTGAACATGCCGCCCAAATTTGCGCCGCGCCGCTCATCCTTATACGGGCCGTTGCCGCGAAAGATGTCCCAGCCGCCTTGCGTCAGCCTATCTTCTATGCGGATGACCTGCGCGCCGAAAGCGGCGAAGAAGCGGGTTGCGCCTGCGCCCGCAAGCTGACCGGAGAAGTCGCATATCCGAATCGGCGCAAGCGCGCCCTTGCCGTCAGCTGATGGCATATTCAATCTCCAAGCGTGAGTTCGGCGCTAATTCGCAAAAGCCCGCCGCCGATTATAACCGCAAAGCCGCCGCCGTTGCTAGACGGGCAAGCGCGTTCAATCGGGCGGCGGGGCAACGCGCGGCTATTCGGTATGGGCAGAAATGCAACGCGGCGGGGCATCGGCGCAACGCTATCGGCGACGCTTGGCGGTCGACGCCGATAGCGTATGCGCATGTCCCGCAAATGCGCTGCGCCGCAAGCATATCACATATGCGTGAAAGAGAACGGCGCAGCGCAGGATGGGCGTGCTTGCGAATTCAAACGGGATGGAGAAACGCCGCGAGGGTTAGCCGCCGACGCTGCCGGGGTGTCCGGGCGCGCCGTAGAGGGGGCAGCCGGCGCAGGTTGTGGCTTGGCCGCATGTGGCTGGGGAGTAGGCGGCGGCCGTTTGCGTGGATAGGGCGGCAGTCTCTTTTATGCGCCGCCGCTTGGCGTCTTCGCCGAACAGGTTCAGCTTCAGCTGCTTGGCGCGCGGCGGGCGGTGGCCGGGGAAGCGCAGGAAGGGCCAGGCGCGCTTGCGAACTACGCCCATCGCCTGCAGATCGCGCCAGTTGTCTATGCGGTGAAAGCGGCGGTTGCGAACTATGCGCTCGGCGGATGTTGGGCCGATGCCCGGCGCGCGCAATAGCCTATCGCGGGGCGCTTCGTTCACATCCAGGGGGAACGCATCGAGGTTCTCTACGGCGATGGCTTGCTTGGGATCTTCGTGGTGATCCAAGAAGCCGTTGGAATCGTAGGCTAGGCGAAGTTCGGCGTTGGTGAACTTGTACACGCGCTTGAGCCAATCCACTTGATACAAGCGGTGTTCGCGCACGGGCGGCGTTTGGGGATGCTCTTCCAGCGGCGTGTAGCGGATCGGTTGGAACGGCGCATAATAGACGCGCTTGAAGTTCCATTCGCCGTAGAGTTGGTCGATGCGCTTGAATATGTCCCAGTCGGACTCGTCGGCGGCGCCCACGACCATTTGCGTCGCCTGCCCCACGGTTACGCCTTTGCGCTCCGAGTTATCGCGTATTAGACTGGCAACCCAACTCATCGGATCCAGGATGTCGCGCTGCATGTCCTTCATTTTGCTGAGACGCTGCATCATCTCGATCGTGGGCGTCTCGATGTTCACGGACAATCGCGTGCCGAGCCGATGCGCCGCTTCCACAAGCGGATAGTCTGCGCCGGGCATAACCTTCATATGGATGTAGCCCTTGAAGCCGTGCTTGTTGCGGATGGCGTCCACCACCTTGAGCAGGCGCTCGGTGGTCTTTGAGCCGTCGCCCGCAATGCCCGAACTGAGGAACAGCCCGTCGACGGTATGGCGGTGGCGCATTTCCATAAAGGCGTTGGCGAGTTCGTCCACCTTGAAGGCGTAGCGTTTGCGGGGAACCCAGTGGCTGTTGGGGCAGTAGTGGCAGTCCATCTTGCAGAAATCGGTGAACATCACGCGCATAAGGTTGATGAACTTGCCGTTGGGCATAGCCGCCTTGTACACGCCGGGGACGGGATTGCGGCGCGCCGAAGTGTAGGGTGCGGGCGGGCGGTTGCCGGGAACGGGGCGTGATAGAATGTCGTCGCTCGCCATGCCGCCTAGGATGTGGAGTTTCTCGAAGGTGTCCGGGGTATGCTTGATAAGCATCGTTGCCTCCTGTATAGAGTGATAGCGAACATTTATTCTACACAGGGGCGGGCGGCGTGTCAACGGCTAACGGGCATCTATGGGCAATGCTAGATCTACCCACGCCAGCATCCATTCAAGGGGCATCGACGCATCAACGGCTAACGGGAGTCAGAGTATCTGCCGCAGGCGCGTGTCCCAGCGATCGCGCAGCCAGTCGCCTAGGAAGTTGAAGGCGAGCACCGTCAGGAATATCGCCATTCCGGGGAAGAACGCCACCCACCACGAATTGGCGAGGTAGTCGCGCCCGTGGGCTACCATAGAGCCCCAAGCGGGCGTTGGCGGCGGCACGCCCGCGCCTAGGTAGCCTAAGATTGATTCGGCTAGGATGATGGAGCCGACCTGCAGCGTGGTGGCAACAACTAGGGTGTTCATCACGCCGGGCAGGATGTGGCGCAGCAGAATGCGAAAGTTGGATGCGCCAGACACCCGCGCCAGCGCCACATAGTCCAGCGTCTTGAGCTGCAAGGTCTGCCCGCGCACAAGGCGCACGATTTCGGGCCAGCTCGCCAGCGCAAGCACGCCTATGATTACGATGTACTTCTGCCCGGCTACCACTACGATGACCAGCGCAAGCAGCAGGTAGGGAATTGCGGTAACGATGTCGGTGAGGCGCATCACGAACTCGTCCACGAATTTGCCGAAGTAGCCCGCCGCAAGCCCTAATGCGGCGCCTATCAGCATTCCCACGGTTATGCTTATGGACGCCAGCGTCAGCGATACGCGCGCGCCGTAGATTATGCGCGTGAGTATATCGCGCCCAAGCGGGTCAGCGCCCAGAATGTACTTGCCGCCGCGGCTGCACACATCGGTGATATAGGGCTTCTGCTCCGGGGCGCATTGCGGATACCAGAAGGGCGCCGCCGTGCGGTCGAGCAGCGCTTGGCGGTTGGGAAGGTTCGGCGCTATCGATTCCGCGAATGCCGCCGCAACCGCCAATGATCCGATTATCAGGATGGGCAGCACGGGCCAGCGGCGCAGCACATAACGCGCTTTGTCCCGCAGGCGGGGCTGCGTGCGCCGCTCGATGTCGGCGAGCGTGATGCGCCGCTGCGCGCGCCGATGCGCTGCGAATGGCAGCCTGCCGGTGATTGCTGAAAGCATTGGCGGGGCGTAGCATCCTGTTTCGTTAGGTCAACCGATTTAGTGGGCGAATGCGCGCGCGTCGGATAGCGTAGGTGGCGAACTTGTGCCGATAGCGGCGGTTTTGGCAACGGCAGGCAAGCGCAAACAATAAGGGGCGGGGTGTTAGAACCCGCCCCTGTGCGTTCTGCGTGTATAGTCCAGCGGATTGAGCGCGATTAGGTGGTGAACAGCACCGGGTTTCGCATCGGCGGCGCTATATCCTGCTCAGTGAGCGGGTATGCCTCTTTCTTGTATATCTGAATGCGGTGGGAGCCGAAATCGGTGATGTACAGCCGGCTGTCGTCGTCCACGCGCACGGTGAGCGGCGCTCTGAGGCGCTTGGTTGCCTCCAGATCCGCCATTTCGCGCAGGCGCAGCGTTACCGGATTGGCGAGGATGTATTCGCGCGCAGAGCGGGACAGGTTGGCGTCGCCCATGAACTGCTCCACGAAGCGCCCTTCTGCGTCGAAGAGCTGGACGCGGTCGTTGCCCCAATCGGCTACATAGACATCGCCGTCTTTGTCGACGGCGACGCCGGTCGGGCGGTCAAGCTCGCCCTTGCCGTCGCCGGGAGCGCCTATGCTCATCACGAATTCGCCGTCGGCGGAGAACTTCTGCACGCGGTCGTTGCGCCAATCGGCTACATAGACATCGCCGGCGTCGTCGACGCTGACGCCCCATGGCATATTGAGCTGACCAGCGCCGTCGCCCTCTTCGCCGAACTGAGAGATGAATTCGCCGTCTCTGCTGTACTTCTGTACGCGGTGGTTCAGCGTGTCAGACAGCACGATGTTGCCTTCCGGGTCGAAGGTAATGCCGGCGGGGCGGTTGAACTGCCCCTCGCCGTCGCCCTCTTCGCCCCAGCGCGCTATCTCTTCGCCGTCCTTGTCCATAACGAATACCTTGTTGTGCGCCTCATCGGAGACATACAAGCGCTCATCTTCGTCGCAGAGCAAGCCGGACGGCCACTGAAACGCGCCCGCGCCGATTGTGCCAAGGTTGTCGTCCGCCCAATTTATGCGCCTGACTTCCGTGCCAAGCCCGCCGCGGCAAAGTATGTAGATGCGCTCTTCTTTGCCGAATGCGATGTCAACGGCGTTGGATGTAACGCGCCGCATGCCGAGCGTCATATAGTAGGGAAAGCCTGACCTAAGCAAGCCGTAAGGTCTGCTCATATCGCACCTCTTTCGTCGCCGCAGGATGGCGGTTTTCGGCGGTCGATTTGTCTTTAGGTTAGACGAATCGACCGCGCGCCGCATCCTGGCGGATGGTTACTTGAACGGCGTTATCTGCTCATAAGAGCCGTTCACTATTGCGGGGGCGTCAACGCCGAGCCACTGCTCCAGCAGCGTGGCGTAGATGCCGCGGAAGTCGATGGTATGCTCCAGATCCTCGCCCTTCGCCCACTTGTCCGAGCTGAGGGACGGGTATTCGGAGTACAGCCCGCCGTTCACCGGCTCGCCGATGATGAATGCGCCGCCGCCCGAACCGTGATCCGTGCCGCTGCCGTTGTCCTTGATCCTGCGCCCGAACTCGGTGAACACGTACATCACCACATTGTCCGCGGCGTCGTGTTCGTTGAGGTCGTCGAAGAAGTCGCGGATTGCGCCGGACAGGTCTTGCAGAAGCTTGGGATGGGTTGGGTTTTCGTTGGCGTGCGTGTCATAGCCGCCGTGGCTGGTGTAGAAGATGCGCGTGCCAAGCCCGGCGGTATGCACCCTGGCGATGTCCCGCAGGCTCTTGGCGATGGCGGAATCGCCGTACTCCACATTGGAGGCGTACTGAGATGGCGCCGCCTTCAGCCTGTCTGCGCCGCGAAGCACATCCATGCCCGTGCGCGAGAGATACTCCATCACGGGGCCCGTGCCTATCGCTTGGGCGTACATATCTTTGAATATCTGAAGGGCTTGATCGCGCTGTTCGTCTTCGCCGATGCCGGTCATCAAGCCGTAGTTGTCCAGATCGTTGACCGAGGTGACCGGCACGCCCGGCACCGCCATAGCGCGCGGCAGTCCGACGCCGAAGTTGATGCCCGTCAGTTCGTCTTCGCCCTTGGGGTCGAGCTCTCTGAGCGTCTTGCCGACCCAGCCTTCGGTTACCACCTTGTCCGGTTCGCAGGTGTGCCAGATGTCCATGCCGCGGAAGTGGGAGCGGTTGGAGTTGGGGTAGCCGATGCCCTGCACAATGGCGACCTTGCCCTCTTCGAACATATCCTTGACGGGCCTGAAGTTGGGGTTGAACGCGAGCGTGTCGTTTATAGGCAGCACATCCTCGCGCTCGATCCTGACCAGTTTGCGGTTGTCGTAGTAGGTCGGGCTGTTGTAGGGGATGAGCGTGTGCATAAAGTCGTTTCCACCCGACAGCTGCACAATGACTAGGACCGGGTCTTTTCCGTTACCGTTGGCTGGCATCGGTGCGCCTCCTTATGATGATTGGCTTGCCCCGCTGTGGGGTTAAGTTTGGGCGGCGCAAATTTCGCGCGCCGCCCGCCGCTTATGCGCGGCTATGCGAACTGATACTCGCGCGTGGATACGATGAGCTGCAGCATTCTGCCGATATGGGTAGCGCTGCTGCGGGCTGCGTCGTCGGAGTCGAAGCGCAAGCCGCCGGCCGCCTCTGCGTAGCGGAGCAGTCCCGCCTTGGTGTCGTCGCCGACCGCCACATAGCCCGCAAGTTCGAGGGACATATCCACGAACTCTTGGGGCGAAAGCGCGCCGCCTTCGGCGCTCATGCGGGATATGATGTCGCGCACGCCGGGCTTGGACACGTCGTTGAGCTGATTGACCGCAAAGTTGACGCGCTCGTTCAGCGTGCCGCCGTCAATCCATTCGTGGCCGGTGTGCCAGCCCTCGACCGTGGGCGGGTTCATCAGCTGCTGCCCCATAACCGTGGTGGCGCTGCCCAGCGCGCCGATGCCCTCTTTGGGATCCGGGAACTTGTATGTGCCGACGAGTTTGATTGCGCCGGCCACGAGTTCGGCGGGGCTTTTCACCTTCTTGAACTGCGCCGCCTTGAAGAAATCGGAGTTGAACAGCGTCCGCAGGATGGGGCGGATCTGCCCGTCATGCTCGAAGTAGGCGGTGATGAGCGTTTCCATCGCCTCAGGATCGCGCGGCGGCTCAAGCTCCCACGCCGGCACCTGCGGCTCGTCGGCGACGAAGAAGTTGTACAGATGCCTGCATATGAAGGCGGCGGTTGCTGGCTGCTTCACGATGATGTCGATGATGTCTTCGCCGTTGAAGTTGCCCGTTTCGCCCAAGAATGTCTTCTCGGACTCGTCGTGATCTTCGGGGACGTACTTGAACTCGGCGTCGTAGCTGCCGAAGGGATACAGCGGGATGGGCTGCGTGAACGTCCAGCCGGTAAAGGCGAGCGAGGCGTTCTTTATGTCCTCTTCGGAGTAGTGGCCTACGCCCATAGAGAACAGCTCCAGCAGTTCGCGCCCCCAGTTTTCGTTGGGCTCGCCCTTATGATTCTCGCAGTTGTCCAACCAATAGTTCATCGCCGGATCCTTGGCGAGCGCCAGCAAGATGGTTCGCAGATCGGTCATCCCCACATCGCGGAACGTCTCGATCTGCTGCACGATGGAAGGCACGTGTTCGCCCTTGTACCAGGCGGTGGCGAAGACCTGGTGCCATAGCAGCGCCATCTTCTCTTCAAGCGGGCGCTGCGTGTTGACCATCCGATACACCCAGCGTCCAGCGTGCGCCGGCAGCGAATCGGTGTAGCTCAGCTCAAGGTTGTAGCGCTTCCAGACGTCCTCTTGCATCTCTTCGAAGCGTTCAGGGGTCAGCAGGTCTTCCACGACCCGCTCATAGCCCTTGTCCGCCATCTCTTCCAGTTCAGCCCTAGCGGCGCCGAAGCCTGCGCGGCGCATTAGATGGGCAATCAGCGCGACATCGCTTGCCATATTCACTTCTCCTTGGAATAAGCGTCTATCCGTGAATTAGGTTCAGTATCAAAACCTTTTCATTATAATTGCCGTATTTTACCCTAACAAGCACCTTGATACAATATCTAATGTCGGTTGGCATTCTCAACACATGCAAGCGCGTTGCAATTAAGTTGAAACTGACGCCGTAACTCTACCTTAATTATAGAGAATTGTAGAGGATAAGCGCATATATCGCATCAATTCATATAGGCATAGTTAGGCAAGCCTGCATTAGTCCCCCCCACTTGACTTTGTTGCAAGCCTTGCCTTAAAGTTCACGCAATCTTTCGGCGGCGCAGATGCGCGATGCGGTTTGCCGCCGCCGTTCCGACATTGCCGCCGTCCGCAAGCGGCGCATACTTCAGATTAGAGGGTGAATACGATGAAAGCGTTCAAATCCCCTATCGTTGTCGCAATAACCGCCATTATAGCCGTCGCCGCGTTGGCGTGCAGCTCTGCGCCCGCCGCGCCCGCGCAGCCTGCGCCGCAAGCGCCTGCCGTCGCGCCCGCGCCCGCAATGGCGCCCGCCGCGCCCGCGCCTATGCAGCCGGCGGCGCCTGCTCAGCCGGCCCCGGCCGCGCCCGCTCAGCAGGGGTTCCAATCCCAGGCGCTGCCCGCCCCGGCGCAGCCTATCGCGCAGCCCACGCGTGCCGCCGCTCGCAGCGCTCCGGCGCAGCCCGCCGCTATGAGCGAGGGCGATTTCAAGCGCGGCGGCCATCTCATCTGGGGCGTAGGCCCGCGCGCATTCCCGCCGAAATGGGATATGACGCAAGCCGGCGTTTGGCACTTCACCGAACACTTCAACCGCCATTACAGCGGCATCCTGCAGTTCAACCCGCGCAACGGCATAGATGTGCTGCCCGACTTGGCGGAAAGCTGGGAGTTCGCCGACGCCGTGGACGAAATAACGCTCAACCTTGTTGACGGCGTTCAGTGGCACGACGGCAACCCGCTCACTGTGGAGGACATCGCGTTCACGCTCAACCGCTGGGCGAACCCGCCGGAGGGCATCCCGCAGCCGCGCGTTGGCGGATTCAAGAACATCGCCGGCACCGATAAGATAGACGACGTCACCTTCAGCGTCTCTCTGAAGCAGCCAAGCGCCGACTTCCTGCTCGATCTGGCCGACGCTTGGCACATCATGCTGCCCAAGCACATCCTTGAAATGGAAGGCGGCATAAACTCGCCGGAACGGCTCATAGGCACCGGCGCATTCCGCGTCAAGAACACGGAGCGCGATAGCTTTGTGCTGTCCGAAGCCAACCCCGACTACTTCCGCGACGGACCCGACGGCGCGCCGTATCCTTATCTCGATCAAGTAACCACCATTCAGTTCACCGATTGGGATACGCAGGCGGCGGCGCTCGCCACCGGGCGCATCGACCTGTCAGCGCCGATGAATCTGGCGAAGGCATGGGGCGTCAAGGATCAGCTAGGCGACCAAGTTGTGCTTGAGGCCGCATTCAGTCCGGGCGTTATGTACATCTCAATGAACGGCGAAAAGCCCCCGTTCGACGACATCCGCGCCCGCAAAGCGCTCTATCTCGCCGTCAACCGCGCGCCCATTCAGGCAACGCTATCTACGCCCATAGCCGAACTGCCCGCCAACTTTGTGCAGGTGAGCTACCTAGGCACCGCCGATCCCAACCTGAGCGACGTTATGGGCTACTACGGCTATGCGCCCGGCACCCGCGAAGAAGCGCTTGAAGAGGCGAAGCGATTGTTCGCAGAGGCGGGCGTAACCGAGTTCACGGCGCACAGCGGCATCACTGGCGCAAACAACGACAGCGCCCAACTCATCGTGCAGCAGCTGGAAGACATCGGCATCAAGATGAACATCGAGACTTTCGAGACAGCGCCGCTGCGCGCAATGGGGCAGGACGGCAACTACGAAGTGATGTTCGACAGCCACGCCGTCGCTATGGCAAATCCGGTCAACTTCATCGACCTGTTCTATCTGCCCGGCGCAGGCGCTTTCTACCACAACGCAGAGCCGCCGCAGGAGTTCATTGACAAGGTGGCGGAGATTAAGCGCACATTCCCCGGCCCGGAGCGCAACAAGCAGTTCAAGGAATTGGACACGATATTGCGCGAGCAGTGGATACCCAAAGTCCCCACGCTGCGCTTCAACGAGTACAAGCTGGCGTGGGCGTATGTCCACAACTGGGATCCCATACCCGCAATGAAGTTCATCCAAACCCGCATCTACGACGTGTGGCTGGACGACAGCGCGCCCGCCCGATAACCCCGTCAACGCGGCGCAAGCGGCCGACGGCGTTCTGCCCGGCCGCTTGCGCCATATCATCCGATTACATCAGACTACCCATTCATACGCTAATGCCGTCGCAATCCGTATATCCCTTTCCTCTATAGATATAGAGAACGGGAAAGGTTAGGATGAGGGGAACGCCCCCGACGGCGATTAGCGGACTGCCTAAACGATCGCCCTAGCGCCAGCGTTGCCTACTGCATAAACATACGCCGCGCGATTGCGCCATCAATCAACAATCGGCTAAACAACCCTGCCAATTAGGATGCGATTGCCGCGCTTTCGGGCGCGATGCTGTGTGAGTTCGCCGTGTGGAAATACACTCTCCGACGACTGCTTCTCATAATACCCACGCTCTTCCTGCTCGCGACGGTGCTGTTCTTTATGCTGCGCGTGCTGCCGGGCGACGAGGCGCTCTTCATCACATCGGGCGAAGAGTCCGTAGCGTCGGTCGAAGACTTGGAGAAGCTTCGCGAGGCGTGGGGACTGAACGATCCGCTGTATGTTCAGTATTGGCGCTGGCTCAGGGATGCGCTGCGGGGCGATCTGGGCTATTCGCGCTACGCAGACCGCCCGGTGGTGGACGCGCTGGCAAGCAAGATCGAGGTAACCGCATCGCTGGCGTTCCTGTCGGTTGTGGTGGCGCTGGCGTGGTCGCTGCCGCTCGGCATAATATCGGCGCTGTGGCGCGGAAGCTGGATAGACCAAACCATTCGCGTCATCACCGCCGCCGGCATCGCAATGCCCAACTTCTGGGTGGCGATACTGCTGCTGCTGTTTCTGGTCAAGTTCTTCAACTGGATCCCGCCGATCCAGCATGTCAGCATCTTCGACGAGCCGATAACCGCGCTGAAGCGGCTGCTGTTCCCCGCGCTGGTAATCGGCTTCCGCTCGGCGTCCACCATAAGCCGAATGACGCGCTCCACGATGCTTGAGGTAATCGGCGACGACTACATCCGCACGGCGCGCGCCAAGGGGCTGGGCCCATATGTGGTTACCATGCGCCACGCGCTCGCCAACGCCATCATCCCCGTGCTGACGATGGCGGGGCTGCTTGTGGCGGCGCTTATGGACGGCGCAGTCATCATAGAGCGCATCTTCACGCTGCCCGGCTTGGGACAGCAGATAGTCGACGCCACAAGCGCGCGCGATTTCGTTATGGTGCAAGGCATCGTGCTGATTTTGGCGCTCTTTATGATGATATGGATTCTGATAATCGACCTGCTCTACGCCTGGATCGACCCGCGCATCCGCTACGAATAGGCGCGCGCGGATAAGCGCATACAACCCTTAAGCAAGCCTAAATCCTAAACATCCATCGGATTGCAGGAGCCAGCAGTTGCAGCAAACCGCTGCCCCGGAAGCAATGCTTGAACGCGGCGTATCGGCGCGACTTGCGCGGATGGGCAAGGCGCTTGGCGCTTTCGGCCGATCGCATCCCACCGGCGCGGCCGGCGGCGCTATCCTGGGCGTAATCATCCTTATGGTGCTGCTGGCGAACGTGCTATCGCCGTTCAGATACGATAGAACCGTCGCCCGCCAGTTGCTGCCGCCATTCGCCGACGCCACGTTGCAAGAGGGGACGCTCTGGTTCGGCAGCGACGAACTTGGGCGCGATGTGGTGAGCCGGCTGCTGCACGGCGGGCGGGTGTCCATATTCGTGGGCATTATGGCCCCGCTCATCGGCGTGGCGATAGGCACCGTGCTGGGCATAGCCAGCGCCTACTTCGGCAGATGGTTCGATCTGCTGGTGCAGCGCATAGTCGATACCGTGCTAATCCTGCCCGGCATCGTGGTGGCTATGACGATAACCGTGGCTTTCGGCTTTACCGTGCCGGTGGTCATAATGGCGCTTGCCGTCAGCTACAGCGCAAGCTCTGTACGCGTGGTGCGGTCGCGCGCGCTCACGCTCAGCAGCATGCAGTACGTCGAGGCGGCTCGCGCTATCGGAAGCTCCAACACCCGCATCATATTCCGCCATCTAGTCCCCAACTCGCTGCCGGTGTCTATGGTGCTGATTGCGGTCAGCGTGGGCGCCGCTATCACCGCAGAGGCGGCGCTGAGCTTCCTAGGCATCGGCATTCAACCGCCAATCCCGTCTTGGGGCAATATGCTGACGCGCGCTCAGCTGAACTTCGACCTTGCGCCGCACATTGCGGTTGCGCCCGGCCTCGCCATATCGATAGTGGTGCTGGCGGTCAACCTGTTCGGCGATTCGCTGCGCGATGTGCTGGATCCGCGGTTGCGGAATGTGCGATAGCGCGCCGCAAGCCATCGCCAAGATATAAGGCAACGGACTATCTGCCCACAAGCGGCGGCTACTACGCCTACGACGGTTCGCTCACCACGCCGCCCTACACCGAGGGCGTTCAGTGGATAGTTATGGCGGACGCGCTGCAGGTATCCGCGGATCAGGTACGGCGGCTCGCCGCGCTCACCGGCGGCGCCGCCAACAAACGCCCCGTGCAGCCGTTGAACGGGCGCAATATAGCTACTCACGGCATACGCGCGGACGCCGCCGCAAATCACAGCGGCGCAATCGCAATGATGGCGGGAGCGTGCGGCTGCCCCGGCTGCTGCGCCGCCATAAAGATCGCCCACACATCGACGCGCGGCTAACACGCCGAACAACGCTATTGAAGGGAGCGCATTACGATGACACGCACGCCCAACCTGGTTTTCATATTCAGCGATCAGCAGCGCGCCGATACTATGGCGTGCTACGGCAACGATTGGCTGAACGTCCCCAACCTCAACGCTTTGGCGGCGCAAAGTTTCGTATTCCAAAACGCCTATGTTACACAGCCCGTATGCACGCCGGCGCGCGCCTCCATTATGACCGGGCTGTATCCGCACGCCGCCAATATGCTGGTCAATCAGCTTGTGATGTCGCGCGATATACCCGTCATCGCCGAGATGCTGCCCGCCGAATATCACTGCGGCTACTACGGCAAGTGGCATCTTGGGGATGACGTCATTCGGCAGCACGGCTTCGACGAGTGGGTCAGTACGGAAGACGGACATCTGCCGGAATACACCCGCCGCGAATACCGCAACGAATTCAGCAGCTACTGGCATCACCTAGTCGACAACGGCTTTGAGCCGGACTTGGAGCGCATGCCCGGCAAGTTCATATTTTCGCCCGCCGCGCGCTCGCGCCTGCCAGAAGAGTTTCAGATGGCGTCCTTCCTAGGCGACCGCGCCGCCGATTTCATAGAGCGCAACTCCGACCAACCCTTCGCGCTGTATGTCAGCACATTCGAGCCGCATCCGCCCTACAACGGGCCGCTGAACGATATGTACGATCCCGCCACGCTGCCCGTCGGCCCTGCGTTCCTGCAGCGGCCGGACGGCGCATCGATGTACAACAGGGTACGTGGCGCATACTACACTCAATACATGTATGAGGGCGGCGATCCGGCGCAAGACCCGTATATGTCCCACAACCCCGCAAGCGGTCAAGACCTCACCACCGAACTCGGTTGGCGCACGCTGCGCGCGCACTACCTCGCCAACATCACGCTGGTTGACCGAATGGTAGCCAAAATCACCGATGCGCTGGACAAGGCGGGCGTGGCGGATAACACAATCGTGGTATTCACCAGCGAACACGGCGAAATGGCGGGCGATCACGGCATGCTGGAGAAGCGCTCTTTCTACGAAGAGGCGTCGCGCGTTCCCTTGACGATGCGCGTTCCGTGGCTGTCCCGCGAACAAACGATGCTGGAGGGCAGCGCAAGCCACATCGACCTTGTGCCGACGCTGCTTGACCTGATGGGACAAACGCCGCCGCCGCATCTGCAGGGCAAAAGCCTTGCGCCGACGCTGACGGGCGAGCGCGATCTCAGCGCCAATGAAGTGATAATCCAGTGGAACGGCAACAGCGAGCGGCTGCCCGACCGATTCCTAGGCAGCGCCGCCATCAACAGGATGAACGCGCTGCCCCGCCGCTGCATCATCACGCCCGATAGATGGAAGCTCGCGCTCTGCGCCGGCGACGCGGGCGAACTCTTCGACCTGAACGCCGATCCGTATGAGATGAACAACCTGTTCGACGACCCGGCGCAGCGCGACCTCGTCATAGATATGGCGGCGCGCATCCGCATATGGCAGCAGCAGACCGGCGACGACGCGCCGCTGCCAAGCGTATAGGCGTGGCGCGAAAACGCTACTCATCTCTTGCGTATTTGCGCCCTTGCGCTTCTTGTGCGTTCAATCTCACAACCTTATCGCATTGTCCCAACCGAACCAAAACGAATTGACGGCGCGCATGTGAGGGAAGCCGCGCGCGCCGTCGGGCTGGGGGGCTAGACTGGGTTTGAGCGCTATCGGCTACTTGATCATATCGCGGTTGGCGGCGTATTCGGCTTCGCCCAAGCGGATATAGCCGACTTCCTGCGCCAACTCCGCGGCGTTGTCCAAGTAGAACTCCACAAACGCCTTCACTTCAGGGCGCTCCAAACTCTGCTTGCTCACATAGATGAACAGCGGCCTGGATAGCGGCGCATATGTGCCGTTCTCTATGGTCTCGGACGTCGGCGTTACGCAGCCGTTGCCCGCATCCACTGATACAAGTTTCAGCTTGTCCGCGTTCTCGGCGTAGTAGGCGTAGCCGAAGTAGCCCAGCGAATACCTGCCGCCCGCTATGCCCTGCACCAGCACATTGTCATCGGCGCTTGCGGTGTAGTCTGCGCGGCTCGCCTGAACTTCGCCAACTACCTCTTCGGTGAAGTAGTCGAATGTGCCGGAGTCGGTGTCCGGGCCGTACAGCACAATCTTCTTGTCAGGGAACGCCGGGTCGACATCGTTCCAGTTGCTGACGGCGCTGCCCGGTTCCCAGATAGCCTTGAGCTGCTCCACGGATAGGCACTCCACGAAATCGTTATCGGGGCTGACCAGCACGGATAGCCCGTCCATAGCCACGCGCAGAGGGTAGTATTCGATGCCGTTGTCGGCCGCCGCCTGCGCTTCCGTGTCCTTGATGGGGCGCGATGCGTCGCTGATGTCGGTTTCGCCGGCGGTGAAGCGCTTGAAGCCGCCGCCGGTGCCGGACACGCCCACATTGACGCGCACATCGGGATGGATCTTATGGAACTCTTCCGCCACCGCTTCGCTCACGGGAAACACCGTGCTTGAGCCGTCTATCTCGATCGTGCCGCTAAGATCGGCGGACGCCGCCATTGCGGGCGCTGATTGCGCCGACTGAGATTGCGCGGCGGGCGTCGCCGATGAGCATGCAAGCGCCGCAAGCGCGACGAGCAGGGCCAGGATGCCCGCAATCCCCTTTGCGCCGCTTCGCCTTGCCCCGCTTATGTTGGGAAAACCTGTTGACTTTGACATAGCCTTCCGAGTTTTGCCTCCCTTGGTCATGTGTCCGTATATCGCCGTCGATTCGTTTGGAATTAGTCCACAAATCGACTACAAACACGATACGGCGCAGATGTGAACGGAAGATTAACGCCGCGTTAAAACCGCTTTATACGGCGTTGAACATATGTTGAAACGCAAGAAGGCGCGCGGTTATGTCAAAGCGCACATGCCAAAGCCTGCCGGTTGGCGTTTCGCGGCCGATTAGCGACGGGCTTCCTTGAATGCCTGGGTGAGCTGCAGCATCACCGAGCGCGAGCTGCGATTGGAAACGAACACCGCTTGCGGCAGGCGTAGCGCAACCTGCGTTCGAAGGTAGCTTCGATCCGCTGGCGGGATGTCCTCGGCAACCACCACCGCCTCAAATTCCGAATACCCCGCAAGGTCAAGCGCCGTTGTTACGCTGACGGTGGATGTAACCATGCAGCCGTTGCGCTCCAAGATTTGCGCGAGTTCGTCCGCTCTGCGCTCATTCAGCGCAACCACAAGAACGCGGGTGTAGTCCCCCATTGCCGCCATAGCGCTCCCTCACTCGTTGCCGCGCTTGAAATGCCGCGCCACTTCGCCCAGAATGCGGACGGATTCGCGCAAGTCCGGCCCCAGCGGCGGCCCGAAACTCAGGTGCGTCGCGCCGTCGGCCGCAAGCGGCTCAAGGCGCTCTATGATGGCGGATGCGCTGCCCACAACGCCAATTCGCAGCATATCGTCCGTAACAAGGTCTATCGCCTTCGCTTCGTCTCTTTCGGCGATAAGCGCCCTTGTTATCGGCGCGAAATCGGACTTGGCAAGCCCCATATCGGCGAGCAGCGCCGCATTCATAGCGCCGCCGTAGTAGGCGATCTTCTGAGCCAGCGCCCTGCGCGCCGCTCGATAGTCCCGCGACGCCGAAACCCATACGCAGACCGCCAAGTCAAAGCCGCCGCCGCTGTCAGCGCGCAACGCCCGTCCGCCGCCGATGTGCTGGCGCGCCGCATAGTAGCGCTCCGGCGGGAACAGCAGCGGCAGCGCGCCGTCGCCGATTTCGCCCGCCAGCGCCAGCATCTTCGGCCCCATCCCGCCGATGTATATGGGAATATCTCGCTTGACCGCAAAGCGCAGGTAGGCGTCAGCGCTCCAAGCCAGAAACTCGCCGCCGCAGGCAGCGCGCTCGCCGTTCAGCAGCCGTCTTATCACGCTAACCGATTCGCGCAATGCGCCAAGCGGCTTGCGATGGCGAAGCCCGATCCAGCCCAAAAACTCCGCCGCGCCCGCCGATATTCCCAGCATAAACCTGCCGTTGGAAGCTTCGTCCAGCGTCGCCGCGAGCATTGCGATTTCTGCCGGGTTCATCGTATAGGGGTTGAGGACGCAGCTTCCGATGCCGATGCGCTTGGCGCTGAGCGCAACCGCCGTGAGTATCACCGGCGCGCTGCGAAAGAACAGGTCGCCGCTTACCCAGAACTGATAGAAGCCCTGCGCTTCCGCCAATTGCGCCAGTTCGACATACTGCGGCAGCGTGAGGTCGTTGTTGAGGCGTAGGCTAAACCGCATCGCCGCTTCCCACAACCGCTTCCGCCTCAATCTCAACTAGCAGCGAATCGTCCACCAGCCGCGCCTCTACCAGCGTGCATGCGGGGCGTATGTCCGCAAAGAACTCGCCGTGAACGCGCGCCACGCTTTCCCACAGCGCAATGTCCTTCACATAGATGCGCGTCCGCACAACATCCGATAGGCGGCCGCCCAGCGATTCCACGGCGGATTGGATGATTTCCAACACCGCGCGCGTCTGTTCGGCGGCGTCGGCTATCCCCAACGCCCCCTCTGCGCCGCTCGCCGTGCTGCCCGAAACCAGAATGCGCTCGCCCACGCGCACCGCTCTGCTATAGCCGCCTATCGCCTCCCAAGGCGTGTTGGTGGAATATCGCCGCCTAGAATTTGCCATACGAAAGCCCCGCTTTGCGCGCTTGCGTCTTTGCGCTAAATCGCTTGCCTTAATTATTGCCGCCGCAGCGCCGCAATCGCAAGCGCCGCCCATCCCGCCATAAGGCACACGCCGCCCACAGGCGCAACCGCGCCCAAGACGCCTACGCCGCTCAGCGCGAGCGCGTACAGACTGCCGCTAAACAGCAGCGTCCCCAGCGCGAACAGCGCGCCGGCGACGTTGAGCGCAAGCGAGCGGAGGCGCATGGCGAGCAGCCCTACGGCAAGCAGCGCAAGCGCGTGATACATCTGAAAGCGCGCCGCCGTCTCGAACACGCGCAACGCATCGGCGTCCAGCGCATCCCGCAGCGCATGCGTCCCCGCCGCGCCCGCGACGACCGCCAGCAGCCCGAACAGCGCGCCCGCCGCAAGCCATATGCGGGCGGCGCCGTCGGCGGATGGCGCTGGGGGCGTGGCTGGGGGATGGGGTTGTGGGGGCATGGGCTGCTTATTGTCCTAAATGCGATTTGTGAGAATCGCCATTGGCCGGCGTTGCCGTCGAAATCTCTATGCGTCTCTACTTGATTTGCGAGTTCTTCGCCTTGATATTAAACGCGCAAGCCCGGGCAACCCTACAATCATAATCAGCGCCGCCGCATCGCCGTAGTTTGAAACAAAACGCAACGGCAACCCGCATCTGCTTACTGATGGCGCGGAGATGTCCGAAGGTGGCGATGGCATAGGTCCGACTGATCCGGGTTCAGGCGGCCTTCCTACGCCATACACTGCGAAATGATTTAGCGCTTGGGATTCATGCTCTGAGCTTCCGCATAAGCTTAAGCTTACGCTGTCATTAGTAACAAACACGACAAAACGTTCGCCTTCCCCTCCCCAGAACAGATAGCCGCCGTCGCAAGTGCCGCCGCGGTT
This sequence comes from Dehalococcoidia bacterium, assembly GCA_965203895.1. Lineage (GTDB taxonomy): Bacteria > Chloroflexota > Dehalococcoidia > Lucifugimonadales > JADFKI01 > Bin90. The sequence continues at coordinate 3,128,563 of CBDBDI010000003.1, forward strand.
GATATTTTGATCCCAAACCTCGGGATACGTGTGTACATATATTGTTTCATGGGGATGTCCTTTCCAGATTTCGGTTGCCTTGAATTCAAGGACATCCAGAAAATTAGCAACGTAATTATTACTTGGGAGTTGTCCAATACGCCTTATCGACACCAATTCGCCCAAGAATACCGCATCCGCCCGTTCTAATTTCTCTTCAGGCGTTAATAGAGGGCACGTGCATGCACTCGCCTTTGTTGTGAAGGCGTGAAATGCCGCGCCCACAATCAGCGCCGCCGTTGCAAGCCATATCGCGCTACGGGTCATGCCGCGCCTCCGTCGTTTATCGCTCCGCACTATGCCGGCCCCAACCGGTGGTTTGGGGATTGGGTTGTGGGGGCATTGGCGCAACCTCGTTCAGTCTCGATGTAGTTGCGCGTATGGTAGCAGGCGGGGTAGCATAGCGCAAAATAGGCTCCAGTCACTCATATCTACGGCTTAATTTAATCGTTATGCAATTTCTAAAACAACAACTTATTTTATTTCTTAAATGCCTTAACAAAGTGATTATGAAGCGTTTAGAATAAGCGGGTATAGCGTATCTCAAACACAGAAAGGTCAGCATGACAACTATTGAGCGCCCCAACAGGCAAGCGTTGATTGACGCGCTGGATATTTACCGCGACGAGATGCGCGGCTTCATAGTCCGCAATCTGAAGCGCCTCCCGCGCAGGAAGGTTGACGACGCCATAAAATCCGCGCTACACGATACGCAGTACAACTACTTTATGCAGAACATATCCGAAGGGCGCAGCGTAGAAGATGCGATAGACATCGGCGAATTCCCTAAAATCGTGAGTTCGTATTGGAACGAAGTGTTTCGCAGCGCATCTTCGAATAGCGAGGATTTTCGGAATAACCTGTACAAGGTCGCCGAAGCGCGCAACAAAGTGTCCCATCCCGAAACGCAGGATGTTGAACTTGACGTTGCCGTCGGCTACCTGGACGCCGTCGCCAACGCGCTCAACGCCGTCAACTCTTCCGAACAGGGCGCGGCGGTGAACACTATCAAGGCGAAGCTGCTCCCGTTCAAGACGCCGGCGCACAAGTTCCGGCAGGGCGGGCGCGATGTGTACGCCTTCTCTATAGACCTGCCAACCCTCGACGAACTGCTGCCGGATAGAGTGGACGATAGCGTGGTGAAAGACGCCAACCGCCCGCTGACAATTGAACACGCTAGGGACATTCAGAAATACCTGCGCGAGCGAAACGACTGGCTGCTGGGCGCGCTGTTGCTTGGCGTGTCGCCCAGCGGCGTGGAGTTTCAGTCATATACCCCGGACTCCGACGCAGACGACGCCGTGGGCGAGCTCACCATCTACCCCGACGGCGCAGCCGATATGAAGATGTTCGACGGACAGCACCGCCGCCGCGCTATCAAAGATGTTCTCGCTGATCTTTCGCGCACCACCGCAGGCGCCAGAAAGCTCGCATCCCTCAAAAACGCATCCATGCCCGTTATGCTGTACGCCGAGGACAGCATAGACGCCCTGCGGCAGATGTTCGCGGACGCCGCTCAGACAAGATCTGTCGATCGAAACACGGTAACCCGCTTCGACCAACGGGACGCCTTCAATCTGGCGGCGCTGTGGGTTGAGGAAAACAGCGACCTGTTCAACGGGCGCGTCGAGATGGAGCGCGCGTCCGTTGCGCGAAGCAACCCCAACATCATCGCCATAAACCAGCTCGCAACTACGCTGAAAACCTTGGAAGTCGGCTACACCGGGCGCATCAGCAAAGACCGCAACGACGATTATATGGATAACCTCGATTCGCTATGTGAGCGGTCTCTCGAATGGTCGGACGACTTTATGCCTACTGCCCGAGATGAGTACAACAATCTGATGAACGGGGAGATTGACAACTCGGAAATACCGGAGAAGCGCGCCGAAACGATGGCGTACAACACTACTCTTATCCGAATTCTTGCCGCCTGCTACCACGAATGGCTTAAAAAGCGCGGTGCCAACTGGCAGCCGCTGTCCGACTTTCTGCAAGGCGCTTCACTGCGTCCCGGGGTTACCACAGGCTCTTTGCTTGTGGATGCAGGGGTAGTTCCGCCAGGTGGAATTTCTCCGGATGCTAAAATGACGTTTGTCAAACGCGCAATTGAATACATAGTGCGACAAGCAGAAAAGACACTTGATAAATAACAGGAATTGCAACCGCAAATGGGAGATTCGATATGCCACCCATCGTAAGAACTTCCAACAATCAGTACAGCATGACTGCTCCGGCTCACAAGTTCCAACAAGGTGGGCGTGATGTCTATTATTTCGCGCTCACGCTGGATACCATCGACGGCACGCTCCCACAGAGAGTAGAGGACGATGTGGTGCGGGATGCCAACCGCCGCCTTATGCCTAGCCACGCCCGAAACATTCAGCAATATCTGAATGAAAAAAAGGACTGGCTATTGGGTTCGCTGATGCTGGGGATTGCCCAGGATGCGGTGGAGTTCGAACCATATCCTAATGAAGAAGGTGAGGCAGATACACCGAACTTTGGCGAACTGCGCGTCCGCACCAATCGGATGAACACGATGCGGATATTCGACGGTCAACACCGTCGCCGCGCCATACAAGAAGCGCTTGCGGCGCTGGCATACGACGAGCGGCATGCCGACAAACTGGAAGATCTGCGAAAATCTTCGCTAACCATAATTTTGTATGCAGAGGATGACATCAAAACTTTGCGTCAAATGTTCGTTGACGCATCAAAAACCAAACGCATCGAGGCTAGCACGGTTACAAGGTTTGACCAGCGCGACGCTTTTAACATAACTGCCGTCAGACTTGCCGAAAATAGCCTTATTTTCAAAGGAAGGGTTGAAATGGAGCGCTCTTCAGTGAAGGCTTCCAGTCAAAACCTCGTGGCAATCAATCAGCTGGCGTCGTTGCTGAAAAGCCTCGAGGTCGGTTATGACAGACGGGTCAGTCGAGAACTCAACGAAACCTATATGCTGAATCAGGACGATCTATATGAGCGTTGCCGCGTTTGGGCAGACGAGTTCCTACCCACCGCCAGGGAAGAGTATAGCGGATTGCTGGACGGCAGCATTGACAACTCTGAAATACCCCAACTACGCGCCAACTCGTTCGCGTACAACGTTATATTCGTCCGCGTATTGGCAGGCTGCTACCAAATTTGGAAATCTGAAGGCAGAGATTGGCTGCCGCTTGCCAATTTTATCCGTAAAGCCCTTATTGACCGCAGAAGCGGCCACGGACTGATGACAGACGCAGGACTAACTAGCCCAGACGGCGCAAGTCTGTTTGCGCGTAGTCAAGATGTACGGTCGGGCATCAGCCACATCATTAACGTGGCAAAGCGCGCCAGTGGATAGGGCACTTATCCCCGACGCAGTCTGACCCAGGCAGCGCAACAGCGCTCCTCACTCGCGCTCTGGTATTCGCGCTCTTAAGTGGCATTGAGTTTGAGCTTGGCGCAGAAGACCAAAGCAAGCAGATTCACCAGCGTCTCCGCACTTTTTGCGCCTTCGCGTCTTTGCGTTAAAAATCCAACGCAAGGGCGCAAAAGGATCCATCCTTGCATTAAAGTCCTATGCGCGCGGCGTGAACTCAAAACGGCGCGTCTCCACCTAGTGATCCGCGCCACAGACCGCGTCGGTATGTTCGCTCTCAGACACGAAATCATAATGCGCCTGCACGAGCGTTTCGGCGACGATAGCCTCGAAATCAACTACCCCGGTCCGCAAACTGGACGTCCCCGCCAACCTGGGCTACCTACCCATAGGACGGCCACCCGCCGACGACTATGACGGCGCGGCACCTAACCCCAAGCTCCCCCACAGCGAACTCAGACTTAGGCACCGCGCGCGCAGAAGGCGTTCCAGATCAAGGCGGCGGTAATGTAGAAGGCATTTAGCTTTAGCCGCCCCTGCGCCAAGCGGCGCGCGCGCCTATTCCTGGTTTAGCGTGGGCGAGCGCACCGGCGGGCCGAACTGGTCGGGCGTCAGGCGGATGACTTCCTTTTGGTACACCTGCAGGCGGTAGGATAGGTTGTCGGATATGAACATGCGCCCAGCGTCATCTACGATGACCGATTTGGGGCGGCGCAGATACTTTTGCGGCTCGAGGTTGGACATATCGCGCAGGCGGTTAGGCGCGGCGTTGGTGAGCATGTAGTCGCGCGCAATCTGCGACAGCGTGGCGTCGCCTAGGAACTTCTGCACATAGCGCGGCTCCGGGTTGAACATCTGCACGCGGTCGTTGCCCCAGTCCGCCACATAGATGTCCCCGTCTGCGTCCACCGCCACATCGGTGGGACGATTGAATTCGCCGTCCCCGCAGCCCGAACCGCCGAACAGCGTTATGAACTCGCCTTCGCCGCTGAACTTTTGGATGCGGTCGTTGCGCCAGTCCGCGACATACACGCTGCCCTCATCGTCCAGCGTGATGCCCCACGGCATATTCAGCTCGCCCTTGCCGCTGCCGAACTTGCCGAAAGCCGCCATGAACTCGCCCCTGCCGCTGAACTTTTGGATGCGGTGGTTCAGCGTATCGGACACATACACATTGCCTTCGGCGTCAAGCGCGATGCCGGATGGACGGTTCAGCTCGCCCTTGCCGTCGCCGGACGCGCCCCACTTCGCCATGAACTCGCCGTCCTTGTTGAACACGCTGATTCGGTTCATGAACTCGTCGGACACATAGATGTTTTCGTCTGCATCGGTGGTGATGGCGGCGGGCCAGACGAACTGCCCGTCGTCTTTGCCCATAGCGCCGATAGTTCCGAGGTCTTCGTCGGCGTAGCTATAGCGGCGGATGAGGGCGGCGTTGTCGGCGCGGCACAGCACATAGATGCGGTCTTCGCCGCCGAGCGCCACATCGATGGGATAGTTGGTGAGGCGGCGCATTCCCAGCGTCTTCACATAGGGAAACCCGCAGCGCAAAAGTCCGTAAGGTCTAGCCATAATAGCGCCTCCGTAGTGGTATTGGGATTGTGAGCGTATTGGGATTAGCGGTTGGCGTGCGATCCGTCGGTTGGCAATCGGATATGATGGCGCTACTTTAGCGTTGCGGGGGCGTGCGGGTCAAGGGGGGCTGCGGGATATGCGATAGCGCGCTAGAATGAAGGCTAATCAAAGCGGGGTTTGCTAAAATTAAGGATGTAGAGATGCTATGAGTTGGGCTTGCCCTGCTTGAATATCACATCGTCAATTCGGATCCACTTGGGATCGGGGCCGGTATAGTCGGATCCGTTGGCGTTCACATATTGATGAGCGTAGCACAGGAACCAATCGTTGACCGTGAGTTTGATGCGCACCATGCGGCTGCGCGTTCCCAGCGGGAAATTGCCCCTCGGAGGCTTAGACGATACCCTGCCCACTTCTATGTACGCTTGACCTGTGGCAAGCTTTCTTCTAATATCCAACACGCGATAGAGTTCGTGGCGGTCGGCGTCAGCGGTAGTGATATGAACGGGTTCGGCGTTGGAGGAAGGCATATGACTATGACTATCAACAATGTGCAAGAAGCGCTGAAACTCTACTTAGACGGCGATATAGGCATTGATGCGCTTGAAGAGCGCGTGATTTCGCTTGCGTGGGATGCCGTATTTGAAGAGCAGCATCTCATAGATCAGGTCGCGATTGAACTGAGTTACCTCAAAGACGGGCTGTCCGACGAAGCTGTTTTCAGGGCGCGCATAGCCAAGATAGCCACGCCGCCGACGCGAGATGCAATTATCGCTGTGGGCGCTACAACCCGCAATGCCCTTCGCACTCGTTGATGAACTGATTCGTCTCATATTCATGCAGGTCAAGCTTCAGCGCCTCGTCAAGCGGGATGCGCCTGTGGTGCAGATACGCCTGCTTGCGGAACATTCGGTTGGCGTTGTGGCCGTTGGAGCGGAGCTTGTTGTCTATCGCAACCGCCTCGGAGTAGAGTTGCGGCTCGTTGTCCCGAATGTCGAGCCAGCTTGACGAACTTCGGAATGGGCAGCCTATGCAGGCGCTGCGGGTGAGTTTGCGGTCAGGGTAGCGCTCGGCGAACCATTCGCGGCATTCTTGGCGGGTCATCGGCAAATCGTCTATAAGCGGGTAGCGGTTGACTATCCACCAGTTGCGGTTGGGCTTTACGCGCATCGCTTCGTCGGTGGTGATGCCGAGCCACATCTCGATATGCGTTTCGGGGGAGAGGCTTTGACGAGGGCGGACGCCCAGCAGTTCCTGCACCTTGCGGCGTATGGGGTCGAGCTTGTAGTTCTTGGTGCATTGACGCCAGTTGAGGCCGGCGTAATCGCCGTTGGCGTCCGCCAGATACACCGGCAGGGTCATCCACGGCTGTCCCTGCGCGTTCACGCCGTCAATCACATCCTGCCGCAGGCTGCGCCCGTTGTCGGTTGTGATGACGGGGAAAGACACCTGCGACTGGAGCCACTCGATCGTGTCATATACCGATTGGGGTTCCCACTTTGTGTCGGCGAAAATGGCGTAGTCGGGCTTGACGCCGCCGAATTCGCCCTGCTCGGCAAGCAGACACATCACGGTGCTTTGCACGCCACCACCAAGACTGAGTACCCTCATAGCGGGGGTATTCAGGCGTCGGCAGTCAGTAATCCGGTATGGCGTTACTTTAGCGTTGCGGATGGTTCGGAAATCGTCGATTACAGTGCTTGACCATTGGCAAGATTTCTTTTAATATCCAACACGCGATACAGTTCACGAAACTCATTGTCACTGCTAACAATCTGTATCGGATCAGAAGGCATGACCATCACAAAGCACGGGAAGCGCTGAAACTCTACTTAAACGGCGCAATTTTAGGGACTTAGGGACATTACGATACTTTGATGGGTTCACAGGGACGAGGAAATGCCTAAGACTACGATAACATTTGAGTTCGGTGGACAGATCGACATCAAAGAGTTTGAAAAGGGCATTAGCGTGTTTCGACGTCTTATAACCGCATTGACCCCCAAAAAGACGGGCGTTGCTTGGCATGTTGAGGATTTGCAAGCAGGAAGTGCCGTAGTAACTTTTCGCGGCGATGCCGACGTTTTGTCTGAAGTAGAACAAATAGTAACCGCTTATGAAAAGATCGGTCATGCGCTGGCGCATAACGAAGACGTGCCAACGCGCAACAGCCGGATAACAAACGCTGCCAATGCGGTTATGCTCCTAACTGAAACTATGGAGTACGTGCGTTTTCAAACCCCGGCCGTTGAGCATACCATCTACGACAATGAAAAAATTCACAGCCGCCCCGTCACGTCTATCAGCATTGGAGCGATTACGGGAAGAATACAGACTTTGAGCAACAGAGGCGCTCCGAGGTTCAATCTATATGATACCATCCACGATAAAGCGGTTGCGTGCTATCTGGCTCAAGGGCAAGAAGAACTCATGCGCGAAGCTTGGGGCAGGCGCGCGCGGGTTAGCGGCACAATAACGCGCGAGACGAACACGGGTAGGCCAATAGCCATACGGCAAATTTTGCGTGTAGAGACACTTCAGGAGGCAACGCCGGGTTCATATAAGCGCGCTAGAGGCGCTATTCCTTGGAAGCCGGGGGATAAGAGGGCTGAAGAAGTCATTCGTGAATTAAGAGATGCCTAATACCGTCACGAACATATACTGGGACGCCTGTGTATTCCTCTCATATGTTAACAATGAAGAGGACAAAATGCCGATACTAGAAGAGTTGCTGGAGAGTAGCTCAGGCAGTAGCCGTACAATCAAACTGTACACTTCAACTCTATCCCAAGTCGAGGTAGCATTTGCAGCCTCTGAACGAAGACAACAACAGTTGAGTCCAGAAGTGGAGGATCAGATTAGCGCTCTCTGGGAGGATTCGGAATCCGTAGTATCCGTTGAATACCAAGAAGTGATAGGGATGATTGCAAAAGACTTAATGCGCGACGCTATCACAAATGGATGGAGTCTCAAACCTCTTGACGCAATCCATTTGGCAACCGCAAAGTGGCTATTGGATGTAGGTATAACGGTGGACGAGTTTCACACCTACGATGATAGGCTATTCAAGTACAATGACATTGTGGGTTGCCCAATTCTTAGACCCCACACGCCACAAGCTAGGATGTTCTATCTGGGATAGGCTTAATCGCGCACGCTAAAAATGCTTTCGTTCCATCCATTTGCGCCCATCCCAATATACCTCGCTGCATCAGCAACGCTCACAGATAACTACAGCCTGGATTACCATTGATAGCATTACAAGTCAAGCATAGCACACGCAACACAACAGGCAGTCGATCAAGCGATTGACTCACCACTCCGCCGGAACCGCATCCGCCACAACAGCCCGAAGCTCACTAAGATTCATAGACGCAAGGGTTGCCGCGTTGTAGCGCGCATTGAGCGATTTGTACATAGCGTTTGCATACTTGGTTTGATAGAGATGCGCGTTGCCTTCAATAGCGCTTTCGTATATCACCGCCACAAGTTTGGAATTCGCAAGAAGGCGCGGGCGTGAAAGCGTCTGATGGTATAGATTGACATTGTTTGCCATAGCGTCAAGCAGGTCATCGGCGGAGTATTTTGAATGCCGCGATACACGCTCCGATATTTCGCCAAGCCACCATAGCCTTGCCGCAGCGTTATCCTGGCGCGCGGACGACCCTGATTTGAGCCAATGCTTGTTGACGAAGCCTTCGGGGTTGCTGTGGCGAATGTTGCTCGTTTCCCATCTTATCGGCACATAGTCCGCAATGGCGAAGCAGTTGATTGACGCCCAAAGCGACTTATCCGGCCCATCGGCAATATCTATACCCGACAGCGCTTGACGAATGATTTTCGAATAGCGGGCGTCAGATCCGGGACCTTTCTCTTCAATGCCATTGAGCGGGGCCAGCGAACATTCCAACACAATAGTCTGCCGCCAAACGTCCGACGTTCCGACTTCCGTGAGCATTGACGCCTGCAGCAGATCTATGTCAGGCACGGTGAATAGTTTGGGCGATCTTTGGGCTAGGCTCTGAAGCGCTTCGTAGCCCGTTTCGTTGATGAGTTTTAGAGCGTTCACTATTGCGCTCCAAGTAAATACTTATCTATCTTATGATGTACACGGCATCGCAGAGGCAGGTTATCTCAAGCCGCTCCCCGCGATGCCGTCATCTTGAACCCTAACCGCTATCTTGACAGGCAGTAGGGCGGCGGCCCCCTACGCCATCTGATACTCGCGGGCGCTGACGATGAGCTGCAGCATTCGGCCTATGTGGGTGGCGCTCTGTTCGCGGGCGGCGGGGCTGTCGAACGCCAGGGCACCGGCGGCTTCGGCGTAGCGCAGCAGTCCGCTGCGGGTGTCGGCGCCTACTTCCACGGGGCCGGCGAGATCCAGGGCGGCGTCGACGAAGCGCTGCGGGGATACGGCTTCGGTCTGCGCGCCCATGCGGTCTATCAGGTCGCTTATGCCGGGCTTGGTGAGGTCGCCCACTTCGTTGACCGCGAAGTTGACGCGCTCGTTCAGGGTGCCGCCGTCTATCCATTCGTGGCCGGTGTGCCAGCCTTCCACGGTGGGCGGGTCGAAGAGCTGCTGTCCCATCAGGCGCGCGGTGTTGGAGTAGTCCACCATGCCGGGGGCGGGATACTGATATGTTCCCACAAGCTTGATGACGCCGGTTATGAGCTCTACGGGGCTTTTGACCTTCTTGAAGCGGGCGTTCTTGAATGAGTCGGAGTTGAACAGGGCGGACAGCATCGCGCGGATGTCGCCGTCGGACTGCATGTACGCCGCCACCAGCATGTCAATGGCGTCTTGGTCTTGCGGCGGAACGGTGTTCCAGGAGGGGACTTGCGGTTCGTCGGCGACGAAGAAGTTGTACATATGGCGCGAAATGAAGCGCGCGGTGGCGGGCTGCTTGACGATGATGCGGATGATGTCTTCGCCGTTGAGGTTGCCGGTCTGGCCGAGGAATGTCTTTTCGCCGTCGTCGTGGTCGTCGGCGTCGTAGATGAAGTTGGCGGGATAGTAGCCGTGCGGATAGAGTGGTATGGGCTGGGAGAAAGTCCAACCGGTGAAGGCGCGCGAGGCGTCCTTGATGTCGCGCTCGGTGTAGTTGCCTACGCCCATGGAGAAGAGCTCAAGCAGCTCGCGTCCCCAATTTTCGTTGGGTTCGCCGTTGCGGTTTTCGTTGTTGTCCAGCCAGAATATCATCGCCGGATCTTTGGCGAGTTCCACCAGTATGTCGCGCATATTGGTCATTCCCACGCGGCGGAAGGTGTTGATTTGGTTGACGGACGCCATCACATGTTGGTTTTTGGTTACGCCGGTGGCGAATACATGGTGCCAGAAGAGCGCCATCTTTTCTTGCAGGGGGCGCTGGGAATTGAGCATGCGGAACATCCATATGCCGGCGAAAATGGGGTAGCCTTCGCCGCCGTAGTAGCGCTCGATGACGTCCTCTTCCACTTCGGGGAAGCGCTCCGGATGCACAAGGTCGTCGACTGCGGCTTCGTAGCCTTTGGACGCCAGCGCCTCGAGTTCGGCTCTAGTGGAGCCAAAGCCCGCGCGCCGCATCAGATGGGCGATTTGCGCGAGTTCGTTGTCGGTTGCGGTTGTCATTGGGGTGCTCCTTTCGGGGTTGGGCGCGTCCGCGGGATTGTTAGGGTGTCAGTATATCAGCATTGGGGGATAAGTCTATGTCTAGCGCTTTACAACTCCATAAACTCGGCTTGGCTCAATCCCGCTTGGCGCAAAATCGAGCCAATCGTTCCGACGGGTACATCCTTGCGGCGGCGCGGCACAATCGTTGTTCGCGTCCCTTCATCGGTGGATTTCACGAACTTAACGTGACTGCCGCTTTGACTGACTCTGACAAACCCGGACGCTCTGAGCCTGCGCTCAACCTCACGATAGGGCAGCGGTCTGAGCGGCATCTACTTCGACCTCGACGCTGCAAATCGTCGGAGCGAATTCGGGCGTGGGCGGCTCGAAGTAGAGTTCCAACGCCTCGCGCAAGCCATCCAGCGCCTCATCAGCGCTATCGCCGTAACTCGACACATCGACTTCTAGCGCCTGCGCCACATAGGATTCGCCCTCTTGCCATACGCTTGCCGCGAATGCGCGTTTCATAAGTCCTCCCCTACTCCCTTTGCGCCCCTGCGTCTTTGCGCTAAGCCGCCGTGAAGCCGCCGTCCACCACTAGCTCAGCGCCGGTGATGTAGGAGGCTTCGTCGGATGCCAGGAATAGCACGGCGTAGCCTACTTCTTCGCGGCGGCCGGCGCGGCGCATCGGCACATTCGCGGTCATTTCGTCGCGCCTATCGGAGCTGAGCGCGGTGGTTATCATAGGCGGCATCAAGCCCGGATGCACGGAGTTGACGCGAATGCCGTCTTGGGCGTACTGCACGGCCGCCGACTTGGTGACCGTGCGAACCGCGCCTTTGGAGGCGTTGTAGCCCATATGGACGGCTTCCTGTCCCACGATGCCGCTGATAGACGATATGTTGACGATAGCGCCGCCGCCCGCCGCCTTCATTGCGGGGATGGCGTAGAGCATGCCCAGAAACACGCCCTTGGCGTTGATGTTCATAAAGGCGTCCCAGCGTTGGGCGGTCAAGGCTTCAGCACTGTGCGAGCCGCCGATGCCGGCGTTGTTGACCAGCACATCGAGCTTGCCGTAGCGCGCTACGGTGGCGTCGACCGTCGCCTGCCAGTCCGACTCGCTGGTGACGTCCAGGCGCATGAACACGGCGTCGCCGCCTGCTTCCGCGATTTCGGCTTCCACCCTGCGCCCTTCGTCTTCCAGGATGTCCGCTATGACCACCTTAGCGCCTTCGCGCGCGAATATGCGGCACTCTTCAGCGCCCATCCCGTTTGCGCCGCCCGTTATAATCGCGACCTTGCCTTCCAGTCTCATAGCGCCCCCTCTCTTATGTGTGTATTGCCATGTATATGGCATAATCCGTCGGAACTGCGAATTGGGAATTGCGAACCAAGGCGGATACACGCCGCCGCGCGTATATGCGCCGCCGCTATCTGACCGACGGGCAACCGCTTGCCGCTTTTTGCTGATACGGCTTACGGATGCGGATGCCCGTTGATTGCCGCCGGGGAAAGAAACTACCTAATCGGCAGATCCGCTAGTTTGCCGGCGGCGTTCATCTCTTGCCACTCGTCCATAAAGGTTTTGTTCCAGGTATCGGTGAGCGGGTGGGACAGCATATCGCGGAAGACGGGCCAGAATATGACGATTTCGTCGGCGCCGTCGCGCAACGCGGCATACGCCGTTTCCACGGAGCGCACAAGCGCCGCCATTATCAGTGGGCGGCGCTGCCAGCCGCCGAACATCGCGGCGCACTCGCGCACAAGCTGAGTGGGATCGCCGCCCATCTCTTTCACCGGCTCGCAGAACGGCAGGATGTGGTCAACGCCCGCCTGCGCCACCGCCGCCGCCTGCGGCAGCGAAAACACCGTTGTGCAGAAAGTCTCCACGCCCTCTTCGGCGAAGTAGCGAAACGCGCCAAGTCCGTATGCGGTGCAGGGGATCTTCAGTATCACCTGCTCGGACATATCGGTGAACACTTCGCCCACCTCTATGAGCTCATCGGTGGAATGCCCGTCTATTTCCACCACGACGGGCTTGTCCGTGATGTCCAGGTAGCGCTTGATTAGCTCAGTAAGCGGGCCGTACTTCTTCACCATATCGTTAAGCACGACGGTGTTGGTAACGATGCCCGCCGCGCCCAGGGGCATCCACTCTTTGAGGTCGGCCGGATCGCCCGCGAGCCATATCGCCGGGCCGCAGCCCGTCTGCCGCGCAAGCGCCGCCGCGCCCAGATCTGCATTCCGATCCAGTTCCCGTATCGCCATTGTTCGTTCACCTCTGTTATGTGCGAGATTTCCCCGTGTAATGGGATATTCAGTGTATCATTTTCTCTCAGCGCGGCGGGTTATCGGCTAGGCGGTGCGGCGGCTTGGAGCGCGTAGGTATTATGTGTAAGGGGGGATAGCGTCGGCGATTCGCTGTGCGGGGCCGCCAACGCATCCCCCATCCCCCTACCCCCGTCGCGCAAGATCGGCGATACGCTCGCCTATCATCATTGTGGTTACATTCGTGTTGGCGCGGATGCAGTCGGGCATTATGGAGGCGTCCACCACGCGCAGCCCTTCTACGCCGCGCACTCTGCCTTGCTGGTCGACCACCGCCATCGGGTCGGACGCCGGGCCCATCTTGCAGGTGCCGGATATGTGCTGCCCTGTGGTAGCCTCGCGCATCATCCAATCGTCCAGCGCGTCATCCGAGTCCAGCTCGGCGTCCAGCGGCTCGAGGCGCTCTGCCAGGATGTCCGCAAAGTCGGGGTGATCCGCCAGCTTGATTGCAAGCCGAATGCCTTCGCGCGAGCGCCGGCGGTCGAACTCTTCGGCGAAGTAGTTGTAGTTCAGAAGCGGCTGCTCGCCCACATCTTTGGACGCCAGCTTCAGTTCGCCGGAGCCTACGGCTAGGTCGAGTATTATGGACATTCGCACGCCGATGGGAATCATCCGATTGCCGCCGCGGTTGATGCGCTCGGTGGCGAAGTTCGCCATAGTGATTTTCATATCGTTGCGGAGCTCAGACCCCGTGGCGGTGTAGCGCAGCATCAGTTGACTGCGCGGCTCAAGCGCCAGCGCCTCGAGATCCACCTCCGGCTTGGTGCGCCAGGTGACCCAAGTCACCGGATGATCGCGCAGGTTCTGCCCCACGCCCGGCGCATCGCGAACTACCGGCACGCCCAGCTCCGCCAGGTGCGCCGCCGGGCCCACGCCTGACAGCATCAGCAGCTGCGGCGACGCAACCGCGCCCGCGCTGAGAATTATCTCTTCGCCCTCAACGATGAACCTTTCGCCGTTGCTCTCAACTTCAACGCCGGTGGCGCGCCCGTCGGCGATGATCACCCGATGCGTGGTGCAGTTCGGCCGGATGGTGAGGTTGAGGCGGTGGCGGGACATCCCAAGATAGCCGATGTTCGTGCTCCAGCGGATGCCGTTGGGGTTGTTGTAGGGCGTGGGCCCTATGCCGGTGACGTCGGGGTTGTTCTGGTCGGGCCCGTCCGGGTAGCCCGCCGCTTTCGCCGCGTTGTAGAACGCCGTCTGCATCGGCGGCCACTCTGCTGCATTGCTGAAGCGCCGCGCGATTATCGGCCCGTCCGTGCCGTGAAAGTCGTCGTGAAAATCGGTGTCCGTCTCAAGCTTGCGAAAGAACGGCAGCACCTTTTCGTAAGTCCACTCGTCGTTCCCAAGCGCCGCCCAGGCGTCGTAGTCTTCCGGCATTCCGCGCAGAAACACCTGCCCGTTTATGGCGCTTGAGCCGCCCGTAACCCTGCCGCGCGGCACCATCATCGGCTCCGCTTTGGGCGTAGGCTGTCCCCAGAACTGCCAGTTGTGGTCGCTGGTCATCACATCGATGCCGGTGGCGTAGCCGTTTCGCACTTCGTCGGGCAGGCTGTCGATGTCCGGGTAGTCCGGCCCCGCCTCAAGCAGCAGCACCGATATCTGCGGATCCTCCGAAAGCCGCGTCGCCATAATAGACCCTGCCGAGCCCGCGCCGATTACGATATAGTCGTACCGCATAGTTTCCCTCCTGCCATCCGGCTGACTTCTGACGCCCGAATGCCGCCCGTTGTTGCGCGATAATATGCCAGCGTCTATGCCCTGTCAACAACCCTTGCCCAATGCTTGCGAATTGGCGTATCTGCGCGCTTGCATCGTCCCCGATAGAACGCCTGGCGCGCTTGAAAATCCCGAATATCGCGCCGCTCTAAACGCCGCAAACGTGGCAAGGCAAGCGGCGCGCATTCTGGCGCATCGCTTGCCTTGTGGCAGCCTTGTTATGTGAATAGGGTTGTTATGTGAACAGACGATAGTTTGACCGCTTGCCAAGCGCCGATTTCGGCAAGCCTTTGGCGGGTTGAGAAAACCGCCTTGCGGCGCGCGCTGCGTCAGTTCATAAACAGGCCGCCGCTCACATTGATCGCCTGACCGGTGATATTGCGCGCGTAGTCCGACGCCAGGAATGCCGCTAGGTTACCGATGTCGTCGGGCGTCTGCGCTCTGCCCAGCGGTATCTGCGCCTGGACATGCTCGTCGAATAGTTCGCGCTGCGTCTTGCCTTGCGGGTTGGGCGTCATTGCCTCGCGCGCCGTGATGCGCTCCCACATTGGCGTCCACAGCAACCCCGGGCAGATGGCGTTCACATTGATGTTGTGCGGCGCAAGCGCAAGCGCCTGCGACTGCGTGAGGCTTATCACGCCCGACTTGGACACATTGTAGGGCGGGTTGCGGGCGGTGCCCTGCCTGCCGGCGATTGACGCGATGTTGATGATTTTGCCCGATTTGCGCTCGCGCATGTGCGGCGCTACGGCGTCGGTTGCGCGCGCTATGCCTTTCACATTTATCTCGAAGATGAAGTCCCAATCCTCTTCATTCGGCGTATCGCGCTGTTCCCAGCCGGCCGCGCCGATAACGCCGGCGTTGTTCACCAGAATGTCGATGCGCCCGAACTCCGCCAGCGCCGCCGCCGCCATATCCTCGACCGACTGATTATCGGTAACATCCAGGCTAAGCGCAGTGGCGCGCCGTCCCAGCGCCTGCGCTTCGGCGGCGACGCTGCGCGCGTTATCCGCGATAATGTCCGCCACCGCCACATCCGCGCCGTTGCGCGCCAGCGCCAGCGCTATGCCGCGCCCGATGCCGCGTCCGCCACCGGTTACCACTGCCGTCTTGCCCGTAACATCCATTTGCGTCCCCCTTTGCTATGCCGCGCTATGCGCGTTCTATGTGCCGCCGCTATGCCGATGATCGGCGACGATAAGCCCAAACAGCGCCGTCTATAGCCGATTGCCGCCAACTTACGGCAATTATACCGCAATTGCGCTTGAACTAATTCCTATATTCTGTCAATATGATAGTTAAGGTGGTGATAATGAGAATAGGCGAATTCGAAATACGCGAGCCGGTTCCTGAGTTGCGCAATGTGCGCGCCATAGCGATGCTGCGCCCATGGGTGGACGTGGGGCGCGTGGGAACGCTGGTGCTTAACCGCTTGGAGCGCTATATGCGCGCAAGCGAACTGGGCAGGCTGGCAAAGCCCGGGATGTTCTTCGACTTCACGCGCTACCGCCCGCGAATGCGAACCGTGCAGGGGCGGCGCGTGTTCACCACGCCCAACACCATCGTCCACTATGCGCGCGCCACAGACCACGATTACCTATTCCTGCACATCCGCGAACCGCACGCATTGGGCGAAGACTACACCGACGCCATCGTCCGTTTGCTGCAGCATTTCGGCGTGTCCGAATACTGCCGCATCGGGGGGATGTACGACTCCGTGCCGCACACGCGCCCGGTGCTGGTAACCGGCAGTCTCACGCCCGCGCAGGAGCAGCGCGCGCGAGGGCTTATCTCAACGCGCGGCAGCACATACCAGGGTCCGACAAGCATCGTGAACCTAGTCCACGAATCGCTGATAAAGTCCGAAACGCCGTCCGTAAGCCTAATGGCGCATCTGCCGCAGTATGTTCAGCTTGACGAAGACCACATGGGCGCTTCCCGCCTTATGAGCGTGCTGTGCGCCATGTACGACTTGCCCGATTCGCTCGTCGACACATCGCGCGGCGAGCAGCAGTACGGGGAGATAAACCGCGCGGTGCAGAACAACCCCGAAATTCGCGCGCTCATAGAGCAGCTCGAAAACTACTATGACCGCACGCACGCCGAACCCGAACCGCCCGAAGAGCATATCAGCCTATCGCCCGGCGTAGAGCAGTTCCTGCACGAAGTAGGCGAGCGCCTCGAAGTCCCCGACGATGATGACGACGACTATGAAGACGACGAGGTGGATCCCGACGACGGCATAGACGATGACGACGACGATTTTCCGCCGCCCGTAGGTTCGCGCGGATAGAGCGCTAACGCATCCATATCGCTTACGCTTATCGTCTCTGCCGTTGCCGACACGATAGACATTCACAACCGGAACCCAAACTCGATACGCGCGGACTATCTGCCAATGCTGCAACAAGTCGACAAGTTCCCATCTCTCACGCTGAAGTTGGTCAGCGGCGAGACGCTTCGGCTGCCCGACGAAATGCCCACGCGCTACCTGGCGCTGCTCTTCTACCGCGGCCACTGGTGACAATACTGCGCGCGGCAGTTAGCCGAATGGGAAGCCAACAGCGCCAAGCTCGCGGACTTGGGATGCAGCATTATCGCCGCAAGCGTGGACACGCTCGACAACGCCCTAGCGATGCAGCGCAAGGCGGGCGTCAACTTCCCCGTGGCATACGGCGTTACGCAAGCGGACGCCGCCGTTGTGGGAAGCTGGTGGTCGGACGATCGAGGCGGCTTCATACAGCCTACAGAGTTTATTTTGGGACGTGGCGGCACGGTGTTGGGTTCGCTATACGCATCAGGGCCCATCGGCAGAATGAGCGCGGATGAAGCGCTCTTCCTCATCAACAGCCGCGAGCGCTGCCGCTAACCGCGCAAGAATGCGGCAGTTGCGAACCATCGAGCGCGCGTGTCGGCGTATGGTTTGGCGCATCCAACAAGTTGGGCGTTCTGCGCTAACTCACAGCATCGGCGGATAGCGAATGCCCGGCCGAATGGATAGCGCGCGAACTGCGCGAGGCTTGCATATGACTATGCCGCAGATGCAAAAGACGATTTCCAACCTGAGGCTGCTGTTAGCGTCCATAATCGCCAAAGAAGACGAACTTGAGGCGTTGGCGCGGCAGTTTCAGCGCCAACTCAATCGCGCGCCGCGCTACGCTATCCAAGGCGGCAATCCGTTGGACGCAACCCTAAACCTGATGGGCGAAATACAAGAGCGGCTAGACGACGTTCAGGCGCAGCGCAAGCATCTGGCGTCAATTCGGCGGCAGGCGGAGTCCGAGCTTGAGGCGCTCACCATCACCGATAAGATAGCGCAGGCAAAATCGGAGCTTGCATCGCTAAAGGCGTGCGAAACTGCTATGGAATGCGATACGGCGCAGCGCATTGCCGAATTGGAGCACTTCATCCAAGAGGCGAGCATTCGCGCCGGCGAAGCGGTTGCCAAAGGCTTCAGGCCGCCGCATCTTTAGGCGCAAATTCGCCGGCGCTATTAGGCAGTCAGCGCGCTGTCCGCTTACCGCATATCTCAACGAAGCGGCTTGCCATCCCCGGAGCGCTCCCAAGGTGCATATGGATGTATGACGCCCAAAGACTGCCGCATCGGAAGCCCTCAAGCCGCCCGTCTTGGCTATGCACGGCGTAGGCGGCGCGCGCTTTATCGGCGGGGGCGTCGGCGATCGACCAGTGAAACTCGTGGCCGCGCGCGCGCTGTCCCTTGGCAAGCAGCGGACCGTCCGCCAGCGCCTCGACTTCGCGGTAGCCCAGCGTAAGCCGCCCGCCGCTCATTGACGATTGCGCCGCTATCAGTCCCGCCATTGGATAGGTTTTGCCATCGAAATCGGTCAGCGCTTCCGCGAGATACATAAGCCCGCCGCACTCGGCGTAGATTTGCGTTCCCGCGGCGTGGGCGGCTCGCAGCGCGCGCTTCATCGGTTCGTTGGCGGCAAGCTCAGCCGCGAAGAGTTCGGGAAATCCGCCCCCGATGTATATGCCGCTCACGCCGCGCGGCAGATCCTCATCCGCCAGCGGACTGAACGGCGCTATCTCAGCGCCCCAAGCCTCAAGCAGATCCAGCGAATCCTGATAGTAGAAGTTGAACGCCTTGTCCTGAGCCACCGCGATGCGCGCCCTTGCGGGGACTGCGGCGCGCTCCGCCGGGAACAGGCGCGGCGCAACGACGGGCGTATCGGCGCGCGCCGCAATCTCTAGCAGGCGGTCGAGGTCTATCGTCCGTTCCACCTGCGCTATCAGCGTATCCAGCCATTCGTCCGCCACCGGACCTTCTACGGTCGGCACAAGCCCAAGGTGGCGTTCCGGCGCTTTGAGTTCGTCGCGGCGGGGCAGGTAGCCAATCACGGGCAGACCGGTCGCGCGCTCTATGGGCGGCTTGCAGAAGTCCAGGTGGCGCGGACTGCCGATGCCGTTGAGTATGACGCCGGCGATGTTCACGGTGGGGTCGAAGCTCCGAAAGCCCAGTACTTCGGCAGCGATGCTGCGCCCTACGCCAGCGGCGTTGGCAATCAATACCACAGGGGCATTAAGAAGCTTGGCTACCTCTGCGGTGGATCCCTGCTCCGTCAGGTTGGCGTGGCCGTCGTACAACCCCATCACGCCTTCCACAACGGCGACGTCGCCGCGTTGCGCCGCCCTGCCGAAAAGCTCCAGCGCGGCGACGTGAGGCAACAGCCAGGTGTCCAGATTGCGGCTTGGGACGCCGCAAGCCAACTTGTGATATGACGGGTCGATGTAATCGGGGCCGCACTTGAACGGCTGCACGCGCAAGCGCCGCCGCGCAAGCGCGCCCATTATGCCGGCGGCGATAGTGGTCTTGCCCGTGCCGCTGCGCGTTCCCGCCAGCACGACGGTTGCGGTCATTGCTGCGTCTCTCTCATAGATAGTATGGATAGCGCATAGCGATTACGCATAGCGCGGATACGGCGCTGAAAACTACATAAGCCGCGCCGAACTTAACGAACTTAGCGCGATTAGGGCTTGTCGACGGCGTATCCCCTGGGGGTAATCATTCGGTTGGCGTGAACATAGGTAGTCGAGTTGCCGATGATTAGCGTGGTGAACATATCGATATCGTCATAGCGCTGCTCGAGATCGCCCAGCGTTGTGAGCGCCGCCCGCTGATCCGGGCGCGATGCGCTGCGGACGATGCCCACGGGCGTTTCGGGCGCGCGATGGCGCAGTATGATTTGGCGCGCCTCGACTATGTGCGTTTGGCGCTTGCGGCTGCGCGGGTTGTAGAGCGCAATCACGAAATCGCCCAGCGCCGCCGCCTCGAGCCGCCGACGGATGGCGTCCCACGGCGTCAGTAGATCGCTGAGGCTTATGGCGCAGAAATCCTGCATAAGCGGCGCTCCCAGGATCGCCGCCGCCGCCTGCATCGCTGATACGCCGGGGATTGCATGCACGGCGGGGCTTTCGCCGTCCCAGCCGATTGCGGCAAGATGCTGAAAGAGCGGCGCCGCCATCCCGTATATGCCGGCGTCCCCCGACGATATGAGCGCCACGGATCCGCCGCATATCGCCGCATCAACCGCTTTGGCGGCGCGCGCCATCTCTTCGCCCAGCGCCATAGCGATAACCCGCTTGCCGCCTATCAGGTCGGCCGCCTGCTCAACATAGCCCTTGTAGCCAATCACGGCATCGCAGCGCGCGAGCGCATCGGCGGCGGCGGGCGTCAGCAGCGCCCTATCGCCGGGGCCAAGCCCTATGAGATATATCTCGCCGCTTGCCATATTCACCTGCTATCCGTGCGTATCTGCGTGCGCATCATAGGCGCATTCGTCGGCGCGCGCATCGATCTCATCCGGCGTTAGAATGCCGCGCTCTACCAGCAGGCGCTCCAGCGAATCGAGCCAGCGGTCATAGTATTCGTCGGCCGCATCGCCCACGCCGTCCGCGGATATGGCGGCGGCAAGGCGGCGGTGAAAGTCGCGCCAATCGTATGCGCCGCATTCGTTCAGCGCAACCGCAATGCCGAAAGCGCGCGCCTGCCACGGCGCATCGAACGCCAGCTCGCCGTTGACGCGCGGAAGCGCCAAATCGCCCTGCATATCGGAAGCGCGCTCGCCCACGGATTCGCTCATAGCGCCCGCTTTCGGCCGGCGGCAGACGGGGCATCGGCTTTGGCGACGCCTATCATGCTATCGCGGCTGACCAGCGCCGTTAGCTCAGATTCGCTCATGCCATCAGCGCCATCCGGGATCTGCGGCAATACCATATAGCGTATGTCCGAGTTGCTGTCCCAGACGCGCACTTCAACCGATTCGTCCAACTCTAGCCCGAACCCTTTCAGCACGGCGCGCGGCTCAATGACGGCGCGCGCCCTGTATGCGTCCGACTTGTACCAGCGCGGCGGCAGCCCAAGCACGGGCCACGGGTAGCATGAGCAAAGCGTGCAGACCACTAGGTTATGAACCTGCGGCGTGTTTTCCAACACCACGATTTCGGCGCCCTGCGAGCCCGCAAAGCCGAGTTCGGCTATGGCGGCGGTTCCGTTTGCCAGCAGCCGCGCCTTGTATTCGGGATGCGTCCATGCGCGCGCCACCACCTTTGCGCCGTTCAGCGGGCCGATGTCCCGCTCATACGCCTGCACCCTAGCGTCTATGGCGTCGCTGGATATTAGCCCCTTCTCGATGAGCAGCGATTCTATCGCCATTGTGCGCAGCGCGGGATAGGACTGCGTTGCGTGTTCGGCGTTATGGCTATGCGGTTCGCTCATAGGCTTGCTTCTCTCAGTGAGTATTATATGGGAGCATATGGGTATAGCGGCGATCGGATATAGGCGGGACGCGGCGCAGTTTAGCCGAACAACTCCGACGCTTTGCTGGCTATGTTTTCGCCGAGCTTTAGGCAGCGATTGCGGTAGAGCGGTTCGTCGGGCGCGCGGTGAGACACAGCGCCGAAGTGCAGCGGCGGATCGCCGGCGGGCATTCCCCCGGAGTATATCAGCATTCCCCTGACCAGCAGCGATGCGATTATGCTCAGTTCGGCGAAGCTTGCGCCGCCGCCGCCCGCCCAGTTCTGCGATACGAACACGCCGCCCAGCTTGCCCGCAAGCGCGGTCTGATCCAGCTCCTCCAAGAAGCGCTTGAGCTGCCAGCTCAGATTGCCGCCGTGCGTGGGCGTGCCGAATATCACGGCGCTGGACTGCGCCACGAACTCAAGGTCAACTTCGTCGACGCTCATGCAACGCGCGTTGACGCCCGCCACTCTGCCGCAACCCGCTGCCACCAGCGCCGCCATCTGCGCCGTGTTGCCCGTCTCCGAATAGTAGATGATGGATATGTTCATAGGCGGCGGTCAAGCGGGTTCAAGGTAGCTTTCCCACATATCGATGTAGAGGCTTTGATTGGGTTCGGCGGCGTCCCCCCAAAGTTCGCGCGCATCGAAGCGGACGCTGTACACGGATTGCGGCGATGCGTCGGCGTTGGGCGGATCGTCCTGGAACGCCTGCGCGCCGTAGATGCGCTCAACAACGCCGCGCTTGCCGCGTACATATCGCGGCAGACGGGTATGCCCGCGCGGGTTGATATTGCGGGCGCGCACATCATCGCCCACGCCGAAACGGGGCGCGGCATGCGGCGGATCCGCCGGCCGTTGCGCCGAGTATATTCGGCGGCGGACGCGCGCCGCAAGCGCAGGGTCGTCGCGGCGCGGAACGGCGGCATTCGGATTGTCGCGATAGCGCTGCGTGCGCGCATCCAATTCGTCGGCGGCAAGCAGCCCGCTATGCAAAAGCGCCGCCTCAAGCGCAAGCATCCACTTCTCATAGTAACTCGCCGCCAGATAGCGCGCCGGCGGGATGTTCTCTATGTAGTGGCGCGAGCCGTAGGGCGCATACGCATCACGCTCTTCGCGAATAGTCGTAACGATTCCATAAACTCGCCCTTCCCAAGCCTCATGAAACACAGGCTCATCCGCCTCGCGCTCGATAGCGCCAAAGCCGTGCATCCCGCCTAAGTCGTGTACGCCGTTCATGTGGTTGCTCCGTGTAGTTCAGTTGGCAGTTGAAGTGAATATACCAAAATGATTGGTGGCTTATTCTACCCTAACTGCGGCTGCGTGTTTGCGTAATTAGTCTATCAAGTCCAGTGAGCAGCGCTTGAAAGCTAGTCGATATGTTTCTTTCCCTCGACAGGTATTGAGCCATTCGTCTTGCGGCGGCAATTTTCTGAAATTCCGGAACCAGTTCGTTTAAGGCAACGGATGGCTGTCGCACGGCATCCGGGTCGCGAAACCGCGCCATTTGCCCAATTCTGTGCAGGCGGATGTCGATAAATGCTTCAGCAAGCGCGCTAGGTTCCGCAATATACCATGCCTCAAGCTCTTCGCACACAATCCGCACAAGCGCATCCGGTTTTCCGCTTTGAACGCAAAGCCTCCGCAAACGCTCTTTGACTACTATGCAGTCATCTTTATCCTTATCGCGCATGATGACAAAGCGCACGCCCGGCTCTTGCCAAGCCTTGAGTTTGCGCGGGATGCTCTTTTCTAAGTCGCTCTTGCCGCTGTGAGGAACGCATACGAATTGCATTTCAGGGAAAATGCGAGG
Source organism: Dehalococcoidia bacterium (assembly GCA_965203895.1). Lineage (GTDB taxonomy): Bacteria > Chloroflexota > Dehalococcoidia > Lucifugimonadales > JADFKI01 > Bin90. The sequence continues at coordinate 3,151,747 of CBDBDI010000003.1, forward strand.
CAACAACCCATCGAGCAAAACTTTCATAGAGGGTTCTTCCAACAGGAAAACAATTCTGCTCATATGGACGCTGTCTCCTCAAAGAGGCTCTGCATCCAAAGCGCGCCAGGCAAATCGCCTTCATCCACCAAATCTCGTAGCAATTCGCTGTCAGACGCTCGGCGAACCGTGGTGAACCCGTCTTGCTTGACCAACCAGAATATCTCATCAAGTCGCGCGCCGTTCAGGAAGTCGGGCGAGTGAGTGGAAACAAACACCTGCCCGCCACGACGCGCGTAATCTCTGAACTCTTCGATGAGTTCATACAGAAGTTGCGGGTAGAGTTGATTCTCAGGCTCTTCCACCGCCAACAGCGGATGCGGCGCTGGGTCGTACAACAGCACCAAGTAGGCGAACATCTTGATTGTGCCGTCGGACACATAGCGCGCGATGAACGGGTCTTTGAAACTGCCGTCTTGAAAGCGAAGCACGAGTCGACCGTCTTCCGTAGGCTTAGCCTCTACGTCGCTCACGCCTGGAACGCGTTGTTTCATAGCCTCAAGCGCACGCCCAAATTCTCGGCGATGGTTCTCATACAGAAATTGCGCCACCTGAGCGACGTTATCGCCGCGGGTTGACAGATGTTCAGCGTAACCCACCTCCGAGCTTGGGCGCGCGTCCGCTATATGAAAGTCGGAGATATGCCAGTTTTCAATCAGGCTGCGGAACTCCGAAACGACTTGAAATGCGCGAAATTGCCCCAAGCCCTTTATGGCGAGAATGCTAGGATCATCAAGCGCATACTCTTCTCGCTCTGCGCATGCATCTTTTTCGCCGTACACAGACTCATTTGTTACCGCTGCTCTGCCCTGCCCTCGCTGAAAGTCCACAAAGTGCCATGGTTGCCCACGACGCCCTCTGCGATAGCGAAGCACTTCCCGATCCACCACCACGCGCCCGTTGTCTTCATCGATTCTTAGGATATAGGTTACCAACGGGGCATTTTTCTCTCGACGGAACTTTACTTCAATTTCTATCGGACCTTGCGTATCCCTACTCACCAGTTCGCGAAACCCGCCACGCCGCGCTACCGCAGTTGCCGCATTTCGAGTCAGCGCGTCTTTGAGGAATGTGAATATGTCAAACAGCGTCGACTTGCCCGATCCGTTAGCGCCAACAACAACGGACATTTGCGGCAGATCGCTCAACTTCACATCCCGAAAGCACCTATAGTTCTTGATTCCAATGCTCTCTATTTGCATCTCTTCATCCCAAAGCGTGATTGTCTATTCTCACTCAGCCGCGCTTAAGCGGATTATAGCAGTTAGCTACGACTATTCCAATACCTGACACTCCGCTATACCGCAAGGATGCAACATACACCTCCATCGCATACAATACTCTGAGATGATAGCCTGTAACAACGTCCACACGCACGAACACCCGCCACAATTAACCACCTACACCCATAAACTGGCCACCACCATAACCCACGGAGGAATTGCCCTATGGCAAGCAGGGACACCGCAAGACCCAACATTCTGTTCATTCTGAGCGACGACCAGGGCGCATGGGCGATGCGATGCGCCGGCAACGATGAGATGGTTACGCCCAACCTCGACCGGCTGGCGGCGAGCGGCGTCCGCTTCGACAACTTCTTCTGCGCCTCGCCCGTCTGCTCCCCCGCGCGCGCGTCCATACTCACCGGGCGCATCCCATCGCAGCACGGCGTTCAAGACTTCCTGCGAAGCGGCAACTCGCGCTTTCTGCCCAACGATGACGCCGAAATCGACTATATCGCCGGGCAGCCTACCTACATTGAACTGCTGGCGCAGAACGGTTACGAATGCGGGCTAAGCGGCAAGTGGCATCTGGGACACGCCGCATTGCAGCGGGCGGGCTTTGCCTTCTGGAACGTGCATGCGGCGGGCGGCGGCGCATACTACGAAGCGCCCATGATTGTGGACGGCAAGTTCTATCAACCCGACGAGTATGTAACCGACGTCATCACCGACAACGCGCTGGCGTTCCTGGAATCTCAGCGCGATTCGGACGCCCCGTTCTCGCTGAACGTGCATTACACGGCGCCGCATGCCCCTTGGGGACGAGAGCATCATCCCGCCGCCGTGTACGACGACTTCTATGACAACTGCGCTTTCGATTCGCTGCCCGTGGAGCCGCTGCATCCCAAGCAGCTTGCGAAAGAGGCGACCGCCGCCACGATAGGCGACACGCCCGAAAACCGCCGCGCCGCGCTGAGCGGCTACTTCGCCGCCATAACCGAAATGGACCGCAACATAGGGCGGTTGTTGGACTGGCTGGAAGCCAACGGACTGCGCCAAAACACGCTGGTGGTGTTCAACGCCGACAACGGGATGAACATGGGGCATCACGGCATCTGGGGCAAGGGCAACGGCACCTATCCGCCCAATATGTTCGACACCGCCGTCAAGGTACCTGCGCTTGTATCGCGCCCCAACGCCGTCCCGCAAGACCTTGTGTGCGACAAACTGTTGAGCCAGTACGATTTCATGCCTACGCTGCTGGGCTATCTGGGCATCGCCAACCCCTACGCCGATTCGCTGCCGGGGCGCGACTTCTCCGCGGTTCTGCGCGGCGAATCGCTGGGCGGCGAAACGCCGGTGTTCGTGTTCGACGAGTACGGGCCAACGCGGATGATACGCACGCGCAACCTGAAGTATGTGCATCGACATCTCGACGGCCCCAACGAACTCTACGACCTCGCCGCCGATCCGTCTGAGACGCGCAACCTGATAGATGACGCCGCATATGCCGTCAGAGCAGAGGCGTTGCGCGCTGAGTTGCTGCGCTGGTTCGACCGCTACGCCGATCCCATTATGGACGGCGCAAAGCAGAATGTAACCGGCAGAGGGCAGATAGGTCTTGTCGGTTCGGCGGCGTATCCCAAGCCGTTTGCCGACGATGTGGCGTTCTTCGCCGATATGTGAGCGCACGGGCATTCGGCGGCAGCGTTCAGCGGCGTTCAGCGATAGCAGGCCGCCGACGGGCGGCTGGTGTAGCCGGCCGACGCGCCCCCTACCGCTCTTTCGGCGCATCCCGCGCGACGGCGTCCGCCCTATCCTCGATCGCATCCCGCGCCGCATCGTCCAACCGCTCTTCGATCGCATCCCGCGCATCGGCGTCCTGTTGCTCTTCGGGCGCGTACTGCGCGGTGGCGTTCATTCGCGATTCCAGGCGGCGCAGCATGCCCTGGGTTGTGCGAAGCTCGTTCAGCAGCTCCGCCTGCGATATGGGTTGCTCGCGCATGCGCTCCAGCTTGGTTTCGTCCAGGTTGTTGATGATGATGGCTATGAACAGGTTTATCACCACGAAAGTGCCGACCACCACGAAGCTCAAAAAGTATAGCCACGCCAGCGGATGCAGCAGCATCGCGGTGTACATAATCTCCGTCCAACTCTCCAAGGTCAAAACCCTGAACAGCGTGAGCGCCGATATGCCCAAGTTGCCCCAATGCTCCGGGTCGTGCTGATTGAAGAGCTGATAGCCGATGATGGCGTAGATGTACAGCACCACGCTCATTAGGATCATCACATGCCCCACCGCCGGTATGGAGCGCATAAGCGCCTCCACGATGAGCCGAAGTTGCTTGATGGTGGAAATCAGGCGCAGCACCCGCAGCAGCCGCGCGAGGCGCGCAATCGTGGCGAACTGCCCCGTCGCCGGAATCAGCGAAAACACTATTATCAGAAAGTCGAAGACATTCCAGCCCTCGCGGAAGTACCTGTCACTCCGCGGCGCAAGCGCGATCATCTTCAGCAGCGCCTCCACAATGAACACGCCCAGCACAATCTGATAGCCTAGGTTAATCAGATTGCCGTACTCGGCGACCAGCCGCGGCGAAGTCCCCATTCCCAGCAGCGCCGCGTTGATTAGGATTAGCGCAATGATGCTGTACTCAAAGGCGGGCGCGTTCACCAGCCGCCCAACGGACTGCGAAAGTTGATTCATCGGCATGCGCCTTCCCTTCCTGACCATATGCGCCCAAACATACGCGAACTGCGGATAACTGCGACTGCGGGCGCTAAAAGTTTGTCAGAAATTGGGCGCTAAATCAACAAAATCGGCGGACATCGGGGATAGCGGCTTTCGGCACCTGCGTACAGGGCGTCCGACGCAAACGGCGCAAAGAACGGATAGAACAGGGCAAAGCGATTTCTGACAGACGACTTATGCCGGCGTAACTCCCTAGTGATTGCGCCAGCATTCCACATAGCCGTCCGTCCGAATGGCGCACGTCTCTTCATGCCCCACGCTTACCGCCGTGAAGCTTGACGCCGTCGCGGGCGATGCGCCAATCCCCCAGCACTCCACTTCCCCATCAGCGGCGGCAACCCCGCAGGTGTAGTTGCTGCCGGCGCTGAGTTGCGTAAAGACGGTTTGCGGCGGCGTGGACTCGCCGTATTCGTTGCCGCCCTGGCAAAACGCCGTGCCGTCCATTCGCAGCGCGCAGGTATGCGTCAGTCCAACCGCCAACCCCTTGTAAGGCCCAATGCGCGAAACGGCGCGGTCATCGTACTCGTTGCCCCAGCATATCAGAGCGCCGCTATGAGTGCCGCCCGCTTGGATGTCAACGAATGTTTCGCCCGAAGGCGGATCAGCGCGGTTGTCCTTATCCCATCCCCAGCAGACCGCAGCGCCGTCGGCGTCCAGCGCGCAGGCATGCCGTTTGCCCGCGTCCACCTTCACAAAGCGTCCATCGGGCGCATTGATTTGTCCGTGAGAGTTTTCGCCCCAGCAAAGTATCGTTCCGTCATCCCGCAGCCCGCACGCGAAATCTTTGCCCGAAGTCGACTGAACGAAGGCAGTCCCCGGCTCAGGATTGTTCTCGCCCATAAAGCAGAGCATCGTCCCGTCCCCAAACAGACCGCAGGCTTGCGAATCGCCCATCGACGCCTGCGCCAGCAGTCCTAATGACTCCAACAGTTGCGTCCGCATCGGCGGAGTTGTATCAGAACCTTTGTATCTGGGGGGGGGGGGGTAAAAAATCCCCAACCTGCTCATCTGAAGGCGGCGGCACGGACAGCGATGCGCCCGCCAACGAACTGCACGCCGTCAACAAAACGGCAACAAACGCCGCCGGAAGCAACCATCTGAGTGCGGATATATTGAATACGCTTATCAAGTACATAAACAAAGGCTATTACAAAACCGCCGCGCGCGTCAATAATAAGTTCGGAAAATACCAACCGCTTGGAATACGCGCAGTCCCAGCTCTTTGCGTCCCCCACGGTCCTTGTGTTTCATTCTTACCCACCAACTACGCTTTAACCCGGAAACACGCTAATAGGCGCATAGCCGTTGGCGGACTTGGTGGAGCTGAGGGGACTCGAACCCCTGACTTCTTCCTTGCAAAGGAAGCGCTCTCCCAGCTGAGCTACAGCCCCACATCGGCATACGCCGCAAGCGTGATGGCGGCGCGCGGCGCATATCGCGAAAACGTCTGAAGTCGACGCTGTCGCATATAGCGGAAGCGCCCTGTCTAACGCGCGCAGCGCATATAGCGCATCTTGCCGCCAAGCGCGTATGCGCCATACGCAGAAACACCTTAACCGCTGGATAGTGGAAGGAAAAGTTTAGTTTGCAAAACAGCAGGTTTTCTCAGGGAGGCGCTTCGGGCTTTTGAGGAGCTCCCCTCGGCTGACCGAGGTCCGGCTCTACTCGCCGCCGTGGTCGCCCCGTCTGCTGAACGACCTGGGATAAGACCTTGCGGTTGGCGCGCCGTATGGCGCATTCGCCGCGCGGTTTCTCCCTAGAAAGGAGGTGATCCAGCCGCACCTTCCGGTACAGCTACCTTGTTACGACTTCGTCCCAGTCACCAGTCCCACCCTCGGCGCCTGCCTCCTTGCGGTTAGCCCAGCGACTTCAAGTGTTACCGACTTCCATGACGTGACGGGCGGTGTGTACAATCCCCGGGAACGTATTCACCGCAGTGTGCTGACCTGCGATTACTAGCGACTCCGCGTTCATGCAGGCGAGTTGCAGCCTGCAATTCCAACTGAGGCCGGATTTTTGGGATTAGCTCCGGCTCGCGCCCTCGCGACCCTCTGTTCCGACCATTGTAGCGTGTGTGTAGCCCTGAGCGTAAGAGCCGTGCCGACTTGACGTCGTCCCCACCTTCCTCTCCCCTTTTAGGAGCAGTCTCGCTAGACATAGTAACTAACGACGAGGGTTGCGCTCGTTGCGGGACTTAACCCAACACCTCACGGCACGAGCTGACGACAGCCATGCAACATCTGTGCGCCTGTCCCGAAGGAAAGCCCGCTTTCGCGAACCGTCAGACGCATGTCAAGCCCAGGTAAGGTTCTTCGCTTATCATCGAATTAAACCACACGCTCCGCCGCTTGTGCGGGGACCCGTCAATTCCTTTGAGTTTTAGCCTTGCGGCCGTACTCCCCAGGCGGGATACTTATTGCGTTAACTCCGACACGGGAGGGGTCGATACCCCCCATATCTAGTATCCATCGTTTAGGGCGTGGACTACCCGGGTATCTAATCCGGTTTGCTCCCCACGCTTTCGTGTCTCAGCGTCAGGCACAGCCCAGAAAGCCGCCTTCGCCTCTGGTGTTCCTCCGGGTATCTACGCATTTCACCACTACTCCCGGAATTCCGCTTTCCTCTGCTGCCCTCAAGCTCGGCAGTTTCCCATGACCCCTCCCAGTTGAGCCGGGAGATTTCACATGAGACTTGCCGTGCCGCCTACACACCCTTTACGCCCAGTAAATCCGGACAACGCTCGAATCCTACGTATTACCGCGGCTGCTGGCACGTAGTTAGCCGATTCTTATTCATGAGGTACCGTCCTATCTCTTCCCTCATAAAAGAGGTTTACAGCCCTGAGGCCTTCTTCCCTCACGCGGTGTCGCTGCGTCAGGCTTTCGCCCATTGCGCAAGATTCCCTGCTGCTGCCTCCCGTAGGAGTGGGGGCCGTGTCTCAGTCCCCCTCTGACCGATCATGCTCTCACATCGGCTACCCGTCTTCGGCTTGGTGGGCCTTTACCCCGCCAACTACCTGATAAGCCGCAAGCTCCTCCCGGAGCGACCGAAGCCTTTCTTCAGCGAGCCTTAACTCGCTCAACGTACGGGGTATTAGACCGAATTTCTCCGGATTATCCCCCGCTCCGGGGCAGATCACTTACGTGTTACTCAGCCGTCTGCCACTAGCGCCGAGGCCGAAGCCCCTTTGCCCGTCCGACTTGCATGCATTAAGCGCACCGCCAGCGTTCGTCCTGAGCCAGGATCAAACTCTAAACGTGTGTTTCCTTCCACTATCCAGTTGTTAAGGTGCCGCCGCCAAATTGCGGTAACCACTATCCTACACTTGCCCAAACCGCCCTGTCAACCCTTTATTCAACCAATTTTAAGAATACGCCCAAAATCCGCCGCCAAGCCGCTCAAATGCCTGCAAGCGTATGATACGATAGCAACGCTCGAAGCACCGCCGCCGAATATGCCCTGCCTGACACAACCTCGCCGACGACGCCCGCCGCCAAGCGCATCAGCGGAGCGGCTAACCGCAATAACGCCGTCGACGCCCACTGCTCGGAAGGACAAACCGATATGGCGCATCAAGCAAGCCGACCCGCAGACCGCCGCGAGCGCTTGGCAACTAAGGCAGACCTAGAGCGTGCAATCAACACGCTGACCTGGCGATTCATCTTCCCCCGCCCTATCTCATCGGAATCTCTGTTATACTAATCCGACAATCTACACCAACCACTAGCCATACATACGGGAGTGCCGCAATGGAAGCCGAAGCGAAAGAAAAGGTCAAAGCCATCGTCCGCAATGCGCTCGAAAAGCGCTTCGCCGACGACTTCATATTCGACCCGATAGTCGTAATCCCCGAAGTCGACGATTACAGCGACGACTACCTCGAATACCTCGACATCATCATCGTCTTTGACGGCGATCAGGCTAACCTAGATCCGAGCTGGACGGGTACTCTCATAGGACGCATACGCCCTCACCTAATAGCCGCAGGCATAGAGGAATTCCCCGTCCCGTCATTCGTCGTAAAATCGGAATGGAAGTCCATGGAACGGCACATGAAGAAGTGGGGAAGGTTGGAGGATTATGCAACCGCTTGACTTCACCAAAGCGGCAAGGGATTTAGTCGATGCCGCAGGCAGAGGCCGCCCCCGGGAAGTCAACCTGCGCCGCGCAGTGAGTACCACCTACTACGCGCTCTTCCACTGCTTGGCGGACTGTTGCGCGAATATGTTGGCAGGCAGCGTTCAGGCTAACCGCAGCCGCCCGGCGTGGCGTCAGACCTACCGCGCCCTGCAGCACACAACCGCGCGCCGCCGATGCCGTAGAGACACCATCAACCGCTTTCCTGCTGTGATACAAGATTTCGCTGAACTATTCGTTTCTACGCAGGTCAAGCGCCACAGAGCGGACTACGACCCGGTCGCCACATTCCGCAAATCCGATGTCATCCAAGACATCGACGAAGCGGAAGACGCCATCATGCGCTTCAACAAAGCCTCCCGCGCCGACCGACGCGCTTTCGCCATCTACGTGTTACTGGACATAAGAAACGACTAGGTTGCCCCAACCGTCTATCTACTGCGCCGCTGCCCGAACCTCGCTCACCCCTACGCCTCCAGCTCCCCCAATATCCCGCGCACATAGTTCACGCTGCGCCTGTCCTTGTAGAGCTGATCGCCCGCGTTGGCGCCTTCTATCGCGAGGTAGCCGTCGTATCCCGCGTCCACCATTGCGCCGATGGCGAAGCGGTAGTCGATATCGCCGTCCGGCAGCGGCACGCGGATGTAGTATGAGTGGTCGATCTCAGGGATGTGAACGCGGTTGAGCGATTTGCAGTGCCAGTATTTGGAGCGCGACGCAAGCGCCGATACGCACTGCTCGGTCGACTCTTCCGGCACATCGTAGTTCCATAGCACATTGCCGAGGTCGGGGTTGGCGTGAACAAACGGGCTGTCCGCAAGCTCAAGCAGATGCAGCGTCGCCCAGCTATTGTCCGCGATGGAATGCTGATGCACCTCTACGGTGATGTTGATGCCCCTATCGCCCGCCATAGCGCCCACTTCGCGCAGCGCCTGCGCCGTGCGGACGAAATCCTCTTCCGACGCCGTCTGGCTGGAGCCGTGCGACTCCGGCGCGCCCGAAGGGCCGGTGTCCAGCATTCGGTTGAGCGGCGGACTGCTGAGCGCCGTGTTCACGATGTCCGCCCCCAGCGCGTCGGCGATCTCGACCGCCGTTTCCAAGCGCTTGCGGTTATGCGCCGCCGTATGCGGATAGCAGAGCGCCCCGCCCGCGCGAATCGCCACGCACGGCATCCCTTCACCGTCAAGCCGCTTTCGCATCTCTTCCACCCGCCCATCGTCCACCGCAAGCCCGCCGTTGGACGTGTTCGGCGTGTTGGACGCGCTCGACAAAAAGTTGTCTATGCCGAGCTCAACGCCGTCGAAGCCGATGTCCCGCACCTTGCCGAGATAGTCCGGCAGCGCGCGCTCATCCGGAAGCTCCCACGCCGCGCCGGATACAAACGGGTAGTATGTGCTGCGCCGAAACGCGTATGCGATTTTCATTGTCTATCACCTCTGCGGCGTGAGCCGCGCTATCGCTTTGTGTAATTGTCCGTAATCGACTATCATCTGCCCGCCGTGTCCAACGCTGGTAGCGTATGCGTTGCGGCGGTTATGCCTGCGCGAATGCTATCTCGCGCCGCCGTATCATTAGCCTTCCAGTCCAAACGCGCCCGCCGCCATATCCACGATGTAGCGGCTTATCGTCAGCGACGATGTAGCGCCCGGCGAAGGCGCGCTCAGCACATGGATTGCGTTTTCCGTCTCCGATATGGCGAAGTCTTGCAGCAGGTTGCCCTTGTTGTCCACCGCTTGGGCGCGCACCCCGGCGCCCGGCTCGCTAAGGTCGTCCATCTCGATTTCGGGGACAAGCGTCTGCAGCGATCGCGAGAACAGCGATTTTCGCAGCGAGCGATGCTGTTCGTCGAAGCCCGTCTTCCAATAGGTCTTGGACATCTTCCAAAACCCGGCGTATGTCAGCGTCCCCAGCGCCTCGCCCAGGTTGAAGCTCGTCTTGGCGTAGCCTTCGCGCGCAAAGGCGAGCACGGCGTTCGGCCCCGCCTCCACGCCGCCCGTTATGCGCTTGGTGAAGTGTACCCCCAGAAACGGGAGCTTGGGATCAGGCACGGGGTATATCAGGCTGCGGACAAGGTGCTGGCGCTCCGGGCGTATGGAGAAGTATTCCCCGCGAAACGGGATGATGCGCAGCCCCGGATCCGCGCCCATCATCCGCGCCACCTGATCGGCTTGCAGTCCGGCGCAGTTGATGATGTGCCGCGCCCGAATTTCGCCGCGCGAGGTTTCCAAGTAGAGCTGGCCGTCCCGCCGCGCTATGCCGTGAACCGCCGTGTTCGTGAGCAGATCGCCGCCGTTTTCGCCGAACTCGATGGCATACGCCTGCGATACCCGCTTAAAGTCGATTATGCCGGTGTTCGGCGAAAAGATAGCCTTCACGCCCGCCGCGTGCGGCTCAAGCTCGGCGAGCCGCTCCGGCCCGACCATCTGCAGCCCCTGCGCGCCGTTGGCCGTGCCGCGCTCGAACAGATCGTGCAAGCGCGGCACTTCCTCGTCGTTGGTGGCGACGATTACCTTGCCGCACATCTCATATTCGATACCGCGCTCATCGCAGAACTCGCGCAGCAGTCTGCCGCCCGTGGAGCAGAAATTCGCCTTCTGCGAACCCGGCGCGTAGTATATGCCCGCGTGAATGACGCCGCTGTTATGCCCCGTCTGATGCTGCGCCACTTCGCCGTCCTTCTCCAGCGCAACAACCCTGAGGCGCGGGTATTCCTGCGCCAGCCGCATAGCCGTCGCAAGCCCGATTATCCCCGCCCCAATCACCGCGATGTCATATCCCTGAAAACTCATCGTTGCGCCCTTTCCTAAAGTGATGCCAACCCTATGCTACCCTAATGCCGATTGATTGTATCACAGCAGCCGCTATACGATAGCAAAACCCATTTGCGCCCACTGCGCCATTGCGTTAAAATATACTCCAACCTACTAATCTGAGCGGGAGGACGGATGGCGCAAATGAAACCCATGCAAACATACAACCTACTCTCTGCCCCCCCCCCCCCCCCCCCCCGCGCAGTAGAAATCTAAAAAAGTCTAGCGCAAGAACAACACTCCGAACCGCAGGCGTAACCGCTCTTAGCGTCTTGCTAGCGCTCGCCGCCCTGCTATCCCTCAGCGCAACCGCCGCCGCCCAATCCACCGTCGATTATGATATGGACAACGATGGCTACATCGACGTGAAAACCCACGCTCAGCTCAACGCCATCCGCCACGATCTAGACGGCAACGGCGACGCTACCCACGCCGATTACGTCGCCGCTTTCCCCAACCGCATTACCACCTCATCGGGACGAATGGGCTGCCCATCCGGGACATGCACGGGCTACGAACTTATGAATAACATTGACCTGGACACCGACGGCGACGGCAATATCGGCACAGACTCCGGCGACGCCTACTACAATAGCGGTAACGGATGGCAACCCATCGGCTCTGATTCCGTCAGATATACCGCCAATTTCAAAGGCAACGGATACACTATCAATAACCTGTTTATCAACCGTAACGCCTTAGATCAAGCGTTGTTCGGAGCGGCCACTGGCCGCATAGAAACGCTCGGCGTAACCAACGCCAATGTCACAGGACAAAGCATTGCCAGCATTCTAGTTGGCGTCATTCGTGGCGGCACAATTGCAGCCTGTTACACCACCGGCAAGGTTACAGGCAACGGCGGCCGTTTTGGCGGATTAGCCGGATCCATCTTCGGAGGAAGCATCGCCTCTAGTTACTCCACTGCCTATGTTAGTGGACCTTCACAAATCGGCGGCTTGCTGGGCTATCGGTATAACGGCAGTGTAACGAACTCCTATTCCACCGGCCGGGTTGCCCGCTCCAGCGGAACGGCAACGAGTATCGGCGGCTTGATAGGGGATAGCCGCGCGACGGCGTCAGGCACAGTGTCCAACAGTTACTGGGACACCTCCACCAGCGGCCAAACCACAAGCGCCGGCGGCAGCGGCGTTACGGGCAAAACCACCCGACAGCTCCAAATCGTTACCTCATACACCGGCATCTACGCCAACTGGAACATCGACCTTGATAACGCCGACAGCGATAGCAACACAGCAACCGGCAAGGACGACCCTTGGGCATTCGGCAACAAGATGCAATACCCCATGCTCGACTACAAAGGCATGAGCACAGACCCGCAGGGCGGCCAAGCAATGGGCGTCCCGGACAACTGGAACGCCCCCATCGTGGGCGAGCTCGTGGGCGTCTGCCTAAACGCCGCAACCTTTCCTAACCGCAATGGCGCATGGATATGGGAAAGGTCCGACAACGGCGATACTTGGGAAACCATCAGCGGCTGGCGGCAGCCCACCTACGAATACACGCCCACAACCTCAGATGTGAACCACTACCTGCGCGCCAAAGTGCAGTTATCAGACAACAGCTTCGCCTACACGCGCGCGTTAGGCGGTCGGGTCAAGAACGCAAGCGGCGCAGCGGCGGGGACGGCAATCGCATTCGTAAGCGGCAGCGCAAGCCCGCGCGTGGGGACGGAGATAGTGGCGTCCGATCCTAGGCCGACTGGGGCTGTGGACGCGCGCGTGGCGTGGCAGCGCTGCCCGAACGTGACTGCGCCGCACACCGATTGCAGCTACATCCATGGACCCGGCGCTGCTTGGGGGCTTCGCTACACGCCCACATCCGACGATTTGAACATGTACTTGCGGTTTTATATGTACTACGCCACAAGCGCGGGTGTATGGACGCGCCATGTGACCGGCTTCACGGGGCAGGTAGCCGCCGCATCGCAGTGAATTTAACCCAAAATCACCATTGCGCCTCTGACGTCGGGACTTAACGCAAAGGCGCAAAGGGGATAGTTTCGATTTCGGCAAACGCGCCCCCGTCTATACAGCAGTTTGGGCGCCATTATACTTAATGCCATTCAACTTTGAGAATGTCCGACGTGTTGCTTGTTGACTTGGGGGCGCTACTGCGCTTTACTTGAGGTGATGCAAAACTAACTGAATTGCGCGAACCACGCACACGAGGAGCGTCCGATGACGGCCAACTTCCGCGCAACCCTGCTTGGCACAAGTTCGCCCACGCCGCAGATTGAGCGCTTTGGGATGAGCACGCTCATAGAGGCGGGGGGCTCAAGGCTGCTCTTCGACTGCGGGCGCGGCGCAATTCAGCGGCTGTTCCAGCTCGGGGCGGACTATCCGCGCGTGGATAGGCTGTTTCTGACGCATCTGCACTCCGACCACCTAGTCGGCATACCGGACCTGTGGTTGACGGGTTGGATTATGGGGCGCAATACGCCGTTTAGGGTTTGGGGTCCGAGCGGCAGCGCGGATATGATGGCGCACCTGCAGCGGGCGTTTGCGGCGGACATTCACATTCGGCGCGACCTGGACGAGCTGCTGCCTCAGTCGGGCATCGATGTTGTGGCGCAGGACATTGCAGAAGGGTTCGAGTACCGCGAAAACGGCGTTGCGGTCAGCGTGTTCGACGTCGATCATCGCCCGGTAACGCCCGCTTTCGGCTATCGCATCGAGTACGGGGGCAGGGTTGTTGTGTTGTCCGGCGACACCCGCCCAAGCGATAACCTTGTGAAGCATTCGCAGGGCGCGGATCTGCTTATCCATGAAGTCATCGCGCCGCAGTGGTTTATGGCGCGCCGCACGCATATGACCGACCATCATCGGCGGCAGGTGGTGGCGCATCACACCACGCCGCAGCAGGCGGGCGAAATCTTCAGCCGCATAAACCCCGCGCTGGCAGTCTATTCGCATGTAATCGGCGGGCCGGAAGCCGACGCCGAGATACTTGAAGGCACGCGCGCAACCTACGGCGGCGATATTGCGATAGGGCGCGATTTGATGCGCATCGAGATTGGCAATGAGGTTCGCATAGTCAGCGAATAAGCAAGCCGTCGATTGCGCTCACCGCGCTATGCGATGTAGTCGTGCTTGCCGCGCGTCAATCTGTGCCGTATGTTCACGCGCGGATTGGCGGTCCACGGCGCTACCTGGCAGCGCTCCGCCCACTCTTCGTATAGGCGCGTCATCCGCTGCGCGCGATCGCGCTCTCCCGCCACAAGATCGTTCAGTTCTGTGCGGTCTTCGGTCATATTGAAGAGCTCCCACGGGGCGTTGTGTTCGGCGACGAGCTTCCATTCGCCCATACGCACCGCGCGGTTGCCTTCGTGTTCCCAAAAGATAGGCTTCTGGCGCGTCCATTCGCCGCCCTGAATGATGGGCATGAAGCTTTCGCCCTCAATCGGCGTAATCCGCCTGCCCTCATATTCGGCGGGGTAGGCTGCGCCGGCGGCGTCTATGCAGGTGGCGGTGATGTCCGTGATGTACATCGGGCTATGGTTGACGGCGGGCTGCGCAATCATATTGGGCCAGTGGACGATGAAGGGCGTTGATATGCCGCCTTCGTGTATCCAACTCTTGAACAAGCGGAACGGCGTATTGCTCACATTCGCCCAAGGCAGGTCGTAGCTCATAAAGGTGTCGTCGGGGCCGGGCCTGACGCGGGGATTATTGCCGGTGGTTACCTGCCTGCCGTCCACGGTCTTCACCGAATAGACGCTGGGCTGCGGCAGATCGCCGTCTTCCATGAATAATTCGGAGCATCCGCCGTTGTCGGACAGGAACATAAACAGCGTGTTGTCGTATTCGCCCAACTCGCGAAGCTTGTCCATAACCCTGCCGATGCCCTGATCCATGCGGTCGACCTGCGCCGCGTACACCGCCATTCGTAGATCTTCCCAGTCGTGATTGGGCGCTTCGTCCCACACCGGGGCGTCTTCGTCGCGCGCCGCTATCGCCCACTTGGAGTCGAGCAGTCCCAGCGCCTTTTGGGATTCGTGTCGCGCGGTGCGCTCGGCATCCCATCCATTGCGGAATGCGCCCTCATACTTGGCGACGTCCTCTTCAAGCGCATGCAGCGGCCAGTGCGGCGCGGTGTATGCCAGATACAGGAAGAACGGGTTGTCCGACGCGGCGCTCTCATCAATCATCTGCAGGGCGTGGTTGGTAATCTCGTCGGTCAGGTAGTAGTCAGTCGACTCCGCCTTGACGGGCGTATCGTCAAGTCCAAGCGAGTCGGGATTGAAGAACGAAGTGTAGCCGCCCCAAATGCCGTAGAAGCGGTCGAAGCCGCGTTGCCGGGGCGTGGGGTAGCCGCTTTCGCCGGTGGGCCAGCCGTACTCCGGGGCGGGCGGATGGTAGTTGCCGCCGACATGCCATTTGCCGGACATCAGCGTGCGATAGCCGGCAGTACGCAGCACTTCGGCGATGGTAACGCACTTGTCGTTCAAATAGCCTTGGTAGCTATCGATGCCGTAGTCCTGCGTCATATGCCCGACGCCCGCTTGGTGCGGATACAAGCCCGTCAGCAGCGCGGCGCGGGACGGGCAGCAGCGCGCCGAATTGTACATCTGCGTGCAGCGCAAGCCGTTTTCGGCAAGCCTGTCAATGTTGCGCGTGAGCAGACTTGAGCCATACGAACCCAGGTCTGAAAAGCCCAAATCATCCACCAAGCAGATGATGATATTGGGGCGGGAGTCGGTTTGAGCGGTCATAACGGCGTCTCCAATCGGATTGCAGGTGCGAGTATTTGGGGGAATCGGATGGGTTAGGCAACGCGTATCAACGGCTACGCCTCGCCTCTATCGTCTTCGTCGCTCAGTATGCGCGCAAGCTCAGGGGTGAGGTTGCCGCTCTGCTCGAGTTGCGCGCGGATGCGCTTGCGCTCTTCGGCGCGTCCTTCTGCGAAGCCTTGATTGAAGCCGTCCATGAACTCATTCATGAAACTTTTCTTGAAATCCTCAATGAAGTCTCGCTTCAGATGCTGGGTGAAGTCGGCCATGATTTCGCGCTTCAAACCCAGTCTGAACTCTTCCGCGCGCTTGATTTCCAGCAGCCTCTGTTCTTCCGCTATGCGCGCCTTTTCTCTGGATTTTCGCTCAACGGCCTCTTTTGCTGCAAAAATCAATTTGGCATCCTCCGTAAAGAGAAGCGCAGGCGCAGTGTTGGGGAAACGCATCAACGGCTACGCCTCGCTTCCATCGTCTTCGTCGCTCAGTATGCGCGCAAGCTCAGGGGTAAGGTTGCCGCTCTGCTCGAGTTGCGCGCGGATACGCTTGCGCTCGTCGTCGCGGCCTTTGGCTTGACCTTCTGAGAGTCCTTCTGCGCGCCCCTTGGCTTGACCTTCTTCAAGTCCCTGTGCGCGTCCCTTTTGCTCTGCCTTCTTTTCGACGGCTTCTTTTGCTGCGAAAATCAATTTTGCGCCTCCGTAAAGCAGGGTTGTTGTGGGGAACAGCAGTAGCGTCGCCAGTATAATGACGCCCGCTTCCTGTTGTGTCAAATTCTTGAGTACGCGAATGCCCCACAGATCGACACAGACGTCGCCGCATCCGTTTATCAGCACTGCTACCAGCATGCTGGCGCTGATTGCCGATGAGCCGTCAAAGAAGCGCCACAAAGTTCGGTTGTCTCCCATAGCAACGCCACCGTAGGTTCGCTTGCCATGGGAAACTGCGGAAGATGCTGTCAGTCCGCCCCGGAAGCGAGCGTCCATTGCCGCAGGCTTACAGGTTGAACTGAGGCTCCATGTAGTCGTTCACCTTGTTGTATATCTGCAGGCGTCCGCGTTGCGTGTCTGCGACCAGTAGGCGCGACTTGGCGGCGTCGAAGGTTACGGCTGTGGGCATTGCGAAGCGCCATTCGGGTTCGAGCGTGTACACGCGGCGGCGCGCCTTAATCACATCCACATTGGCGTCCACCTGCTCTTGGTGCCACTTGGCGAGCTGCTGCGCGTCCCCGACGAGGCTGGCGAGGAATCCGCCGTCGGCAGCGAATACCTGCACGCGGTCGTTGCCCCAATCGCACACATACACATCGCCGTCCGGGTCAACGGCAACGTCGCTGGGGCGGTTGAGCTGCCCCCTGCCTTTGCCGTATTTGCCGAATGCCGCGACGAAATCGCCGTCTGCGTCAAACTTTTGGACGCGGTGATTCTTGTGGTCGGCGACGTACACGCAGTCATCTGCGTCGCAGGCTATGCCCCACGGGGCGTTGAATTCGCCTTCGTCCGATCCGAATCCGCCGAACTGCGATATGTATTCACCGTCCCTGTTGAACTTCTGAACGCGGTGGTTCAGGCTGTCCACAACATATACGTCATCGTTGGAGTCGAGCGCGATGCCTGAAGGGCGGTTAAGCTCGCCGTCCCCGTCGCCGGCAGAGCCCCATACGCCAAGCAGTTCGCCGTCCTTGTCGAATACGCTGACGCGGTTCATCCACTCGTCTGTGATGTACAGGTTTTCGTCGGAGTCGAGCGCAAGTCCGGCGGGCCAGATGAGCTCGCCTTCTGAGTCGCCGTACTTGCTTATGCGGCCGAGGAACTCTTCGTCGTACGGCGCGGCCGGCACGGTGAACTTGTTGAGCTGCGCTGCGGTGGCGGTCTTGTTCCAGGGGACATCCAGTATCTGTTCGTACTGGCGGCTCAGCACATAGACCATATCGCCTTCGCCCACGGCGACGTTTATCGGCTGGGGCATGTACAGCCCCCCGACGGCGTGGCTGAAATCAAAGGTGCGTCCGGCCGCTACGGTGGTCAGCATAGTTTCGCCTCTCTCTGCATCTGCTTGGGTGTGTATAGGCAACGGGTTCGGCAGAATTGTCGAACGCCAGCGCTGCCCCCGCCGATATTATTGGACGCGGCGGGGACAGAAAGGCTTGCGGTTAGTTCGCGATGAAGCCAACCTTCTCGAAGTCGCCGCCCACGATGGGCTTTGAGTCCATCTTCATCCAGTCTTCCACGATGGTGGAATAGACGCTGCGGAAGTCTAGGGAAGGCACAACATCGCCCTGCTCTAGGTCTTCGGCGCGCAGGGACGGGTAGTCGTTGTACTGCCCGCCGTTCACCTGGTCGCCTATGACAAGCACAGCGCCCGCCGCGCCGTGGTCGGTGCCGGAGCCGTTGTCGTGTGTGCGCCTGCCAAACTCGGAGAACAGCAGCATTATGACGTTGTCGGAGGCGTCGTGCGCGCGCAGGTCGTCGAAGAAGTCGTTGACGGCGGTGGAGAGGTCGTCCCACAGCGCCGAAAGCATATTGGGCTGGCCGGCGTGCGAGTCGAAGCTTCCGTGGTCGCAGTAGAACACGCGCGTTCCCAAGTCCGCCATATGCACCTGCGCGATGCCCTTGAGCTTCTTGGCGAGCGTGGTGTCGGCGTACTCAACATCGGACAAGTAGCGTTCCGGCGCAACCTTCAGGATGTCCGCGCCTTGCAGGGCGTCCAAGCCCGTCTGTCCGAGAAACTCCATTACGGGGCCTCTGCCGATCGCCTGTCCGTATAGGCGCGAGAATCGGTTCAGTATCTTTTGGCGCTGCTCTTCGGCGCTGATGCCGGGCATCAAGCCGTAGTTGTTCAGGTCTTCCACGCACGCCACCGGCACGCCCGGCACCGCCATAGCGCGGAACATGCTGGGGCCGAAGCTTACGCCGGTTACCACATTCTCTTTGCGCGGGTCGATCTCTTGAATGACCTTGCCGAGCCAGCCTTCGGTGCCTACGTCGTCCGGCTCGCAGGTGTGCCAGATGTCCATAGAGCGGAAGTGAGAGCGGGGCGAGTTTTCGTAGCCCACGCCGTTGATGATGGCGACGTTGCCCTGATTGTACATATCGCGGATTGCGCCCATCTGCGGGTGCAGCCCTATCTTGTCGTCAAGGTGAAGCACCTGCTCTTGGGGGATGCCGACCGTGGGGCGGTTGTCGTAGTAGAGTTCGTCGTTGTAGGGGATGACGGTGTTGAGATAGTCGTTGCCGCCCGAAAGCTGAACAACAACCACAACCGGATCTTTCTGCGCGGTGGTCATTTTGCTGCTCCTTCCCAGTTTTAATTTTTAGTTTATCTGCTAGGATGCAGAGTGATGTAGTAATCGGATTGGCGTTTGATTGATTGCGTGAAGGCGCGGCTTAATCGTCCATGGATGGCTGATAGCCGCGCCGAAACAGGTAGTCCATATGAAAGCGATGCGCCCGCTCTTCCATTTCCGCCAAATCAACAAGCGCGCCCATCGTGTCAACAAGCATTTCGCCGGCGTCGGCTATCTGAACGCGGTAGTCGGCTAGATGGATGCGCTGATTGCCTTTGCGAATGTTGTGCGTTGGGCAGAGCGGCGCGCGGTTCCATATCTGATTGGAGCCGCGCTTGGACTTGGGATCCACATGGTCAAGATGGAAGTTGTTGGTAGTTTCCACAATGCTGCCGTCGGGGCGGCGGTTGGCGAAGCCGCAGCACCAAGCCATATAGCCCGACCATTCCAACAGCGTTTCAAGCATAACTGCGTTTGGAATATCGCTTGCCGGCACTTTGAATTCGCGTTCCGGCAATGCGAACTCTTTCGGGGCGGCGTCGACGATGGGCGTTACGCGGACGGGCAGTTCGTCGGGGCCGTGAACGGTTACCGTCTTGTCT
The DNA here is from genome assembly GCA_965203895.1 of Dehalococcoidia bacterium. Taxonomy (GTDB): domain Bacteria; phylum Chloroflexota; class Dehalococcoidia; order Lucifugimonadales; family JADFKI01; genus Bin90. Next base: position 3,171,340 of record CBDBDI010000003.1, read on the forward strand.
TTGGTGAGCGCCGCCTGTCCGGTAACTTCGTCTTCGCAGTCGAGAACGATGAGCCGGGGCTTGTTGAACTGGCGCTTGAACACCGTCCACGCGCGCGGGTTGAAGTCGCATGCAACCCAGCGGCGATTGAGGCGTTCTGCGGCGACGCCGGCGTAGGCGCAGCCCGCAAAGCAGTCCAGCACTACATCGCCTTCATTCGTGCTTGCCTGGATGATGCGTTCCGCAAGCGCAACAGGCTTTTGCGTGGGGTAGCCGGTGCGCTCTGGCGAAGTGGAAGAAAGCCGTTTTATGTCCGTCCACAGATCGTTCACTTTGGCGCCGGCGCTCGCCTCAGGGGGACGCTGCACCGACGGTCTGCCGCTGTCCGACCATTTTAACAGCCCTGCTTCATCTAGGGCGTCAAGCCTACCGTGAATGCTGATTATTCCTGTGTAATTTTCTATTACATTGGCTTCAATCCATTCAGCAAACCTGCCGGTTCTGGGAACGCCCCAATGGCGGCCTATTGCAGTAGGATTGTAACCCCTCCACGGCTGGCCGGATTCGCCGATTCTTGTTGTTCCTGCCGCCGTAAGATCTCTCGAAGCGGTTTTCGCATTTCTTGGCGGAATAAGGATGTCGTTCCAAACGGACGAATCCGATTTGGCGTAGTAGAAAATGTAGTCGTGAGTATTGCCCCACATATTGCCTGTGCTGCGTCCGAATGTTCGCTCCCACACAACTTGGCTTTTGAAATTCTCATTGGAGAATATAGCGTCTAGCAACATATGCAGATACGCGCCCGCAGTGTTGTCGCAGTGCAAGTACAGGCTGCCGGTCGGCTTCAGAACCCTGTGAATTTCAACCAGCCGAATAGCCATGTAGCACAAGTACGCCGCTACGCCGTCGTTGCGGATGATTCGGGTTGTGTCTATGAGGCTGTATATGGCGGGATAGTCCGACTCTAGGCTTTCTAGCCAGTCTTCGTGAATGTCCGCTTCCCAAGACCATATGTCGGTGTAGCCGCCGCGCGTGATGTCTTCAGGCCAGGTAATCCCCTTGGCGTCGGCTTCTTGGGCGGTATTTATGCCCCAGCTTGAGAGCAGACGCCGCTCTATCGCCAGCTCCGAATCGGTGAGCGGGGGCCTTATGCGGTCGCCGGTGAAGGTTTCGTTCTTGGCAAACGGCGGGTCGATGCACACAAGGTCGATGCACTCGTCGTTGAGCGCGCGCAGAAACGCTAGGTTGTCTGCGATATAGACGCCTCTGTTGACTGCATTGAAAGCGTTGGGCATTGCCGTTGTCTCTGTAAGATAAGTTGGCTTGCGGGGAAATTCTTGCGCCATCCAAGCAAGTTGAAGTAGCCGTGAACTCCCCCGCAAGCGTCCGCCTAATGCGCGCCAGCGCTATGCGTACTGATAGTCCCGGAGCGATACGATGAGCTGCAGCATTTCGCTGACCCGCATCGCGGCGAAGTCGGCGTCGACCCAAGTCAGACTGCCGTCTATGGCGGCGTGGTCTATGAGCTCCTGCCGCGTCTTGGGGTCGAGGTCAAGCGGCCCCATCAGGTCTAGGCATGTGTCCACGAACTCGTCGGGCGCAAGCTCGCCGGCGTCCTGAACTTTGCTCACGATTGCCTGCACGCCCGGCAGCGATGTATCGCCCACCAGGTCGGCCACGAAGTTGATGCGGCGCATAAGCGAACCGCTGTTGATCCACTCGCGCCCGGTGTGCCAGCCCTCTACGCTGGGCGGGTTAAGCACTTCCTGCCCCATGTATCCCATCTGCCTGCCGAGGTTGCCGATGCCGGGCGCGGGGAATTCGTGGCCGCCCACGAAGCGCAGCGTGTTGACCACAACCTCGACCGGGCTCTTGATGCGAGTGAAGCGCGCGTCTTTGAAGAAGTCCGAGTTGAACAGCGCTCGCAGCACGGAGCGCATATCGTATTCGGACTCCACGAAGGCGTCGGCGAGCGTCTGAATGGCGTCGGGATCGCCGGGAGCGACGCGCTGCCACGCGGGCACCTGCGCTTCGTCCGCCACGAAGAAGTTGTACAGGTGGCGCGCCACGAAGCGCGAAGTGGCGGGCTGGCGGCAGATGATGTCTATGATGTCTTCGCCGTTGAAGTTGCCCGTGTAGCCTAGGAACGACTTTTCGCCCTCGTCGTGGTCGTCGTCGCGGTACTCGAACGACCAGTCGAAGCGCCCCATCGGGAAGCGCGGGAGCTTGGGCGTTATCGTCCAGCCGGTAAAGGCGCGCGAACACTCGAACACATCGGTTTCGGTGTAGTTGCCCACGCCCATGCTGAACAGCTCCAGCAGTTCGCGGCCCCAGTTTTCGTTGGGCGCGTCGGCGTGATTTTCGTTGTTGTCGAGCCAGTAGATCATCGCGGGGTTTTGGGCGACTTCCATCAGTATTCGCTTGTAGCTACCCATGCCCTTTTCGCGCAGCATATCCACCATATCCAGGATTTCGTCCCAGTGGTCGACCTTGGATACGCCGGTGGCGAATATGCCGTGCCAGAAGATAGCCATCTTTTCTTGGAGCGGCGCTTTGGTGTTGACCATATGGTAAAGCCAGGTGGCGTGTCCGGTGCCTTGTATGGTGCCGGGCTTCCACGACCACGGGTGATAGCGCAGAAGCTCATACCTGTCGACCGGGGGCTGCGCTTCGGGGTTCAGCAATTCCTCTACGGTGGCTTCGTAGCCTTTGGCGACGTACGCCTCCAGTTCGTCGTGCGTCGATCCGAATCCGGCGCGGCGCATCAGGTGCGCCATCAGCGCAATGTCATCTCGGTGGGACATCAACCTGCCTCCTATCTCTATCGTTCACGCCCAATCCAGGGCAGCCTTCTTAAGCGTCCACAGCCTAGCGATATGTCCGATGCAATCAGCAAATCGCCGGCGCAGAATTAGCCGAATTGTATTTTGTCAAGTATATGAACCAGCGGCGTCTATGTCAAACGCCATAGAGAGCGCAAAGCGGGGCGGTTTTCGGCGAACCAAGCCGACGCGCCGCTATCTCGATTATGGCAGATTAGCGGCGCAGAATGACGCAATCATAGAACGCGGGGATGCGGCGGACGTTAGAGTGGATGAACGCAAACGGCGTTTCCAATGTGAGGAAACGCCGTCAAGCGCGGTTATAGCGTAGGCGCTGCCTTCCCCCGCAAAGAACTGCAGGGAAGGGCAGCGTTGTATTAGTTCGAGACGCTTGCAGTAGAGATGTCCAGCGTCAGCATGAAGTTGCCGCCCGTTTCCAAGTTGTAGGTAGTAGCCTCTATGGTGTAACTGCCCGCCTGCAGCTGCTCCGTTATTCGCGAGTCGCCCCGGTTCACCACGGAGCCGGCGTTGCCTACGCCCTCTAGCAGGTAGAGGTAGGTGTCCGCTACATCGTCGGATGTGATGCTAACGGTTACGCTTGATGCCGTGTCCAGCGTGAAGGTGTAGAAGCGCGCATAGCGGGTTCCCGCCTTTGCGGTGGCGGGCGTCTTATCGGACAGGCAATCGGCGTTCCATGTGCCGGTGAGCCAGCCCAAGCCGGTCTTGCGAATGCAGCCGGGCGTCAATGTCGACGCTGATGCGCGCGTGGGCGTTGCCGTAGGTATGGACGTTGCCGTCGCGGTGGGCGTAGGCGTGGTTTCCAGCACGGTCACCGGCGTATTCGTAGGCGTGGGCGTATGGGTTGGCGTTGCCGTCGGGGATGCGTCGTCGATCGCCGCCAATCTGTTATTCAGCGCGTTGATGAGCGATTGCAGCGTTTGGACTAGCCGCCGCATCGTGTCCGTTTCTTTCAACGTTCCCGCCTGGTCTAGCAGCGCTTCGGCTTGTTCTTCAAACACGCCTGCTCTTTCATCGCCTATGGGCGTTGCCGTGGGCGTGTGAGTAGGTTGCGGCGGCGCTTCCGTCGCTATGATGGGCGTGGGCGTCGGTACGTCTGCGCGCGTTGTGGTTGGCGTAGGCGTAAGCGTAGGCTCATCCGTGGCAGAAACGTGCGTTGCCGTCGGCGTGGGCGGGACGTTCGTAGGCGTGTAAGTAGGTTCCGGCGCCGCTTGTTGCGCTATGGTTGGCGTGGGCGTGAGTGTTGCCGCGCGCGTGGGCGTAGGTTCGGCTGCGGCGGGAACGCTCGTTGGCTTGGGCGTGTGCGTCGCTGTGGCCGGAACGCGCGTCGCAGTGGGCGTAAGCGTGGGCGGCGGAGTGTGCGTTGCGGTAAGCGTCGCCGTGGGCGTGTGAGTTGGCGCGCGCGTGGGGGTGGGCGTGTACGCGGTTGGCGGCGTTGACTGACCGTAAGCGGCATTTCCCCAGCATACCGCAACGCCATTCTTACGCAGTCCGCAGGTATGATACATGCCGGTGGTTATGGATGAGAACGTCTCGTCTGACGGCGGTGAAGCGTGTCCATAGTGGTTGTCGCCCCAGCACACCGTCGATCCGTTTGCGCGCAGTCCGCAGGCATGAGCATAGCCCACGCTTACGGATGTGAAGGTTTCATCCGCAGGCGGCTTTGAGGCAACGTGCCCTCTACTTCCCCAGCACATCGCAGTGCCGTTCTCACGCAGTCCGCAGGTATGATACCAACCGGCGTTTATGGATGTGAAAGTTTCACCCGACGGCGCTGAAGGCTCTCCGTAGTGATCGCCCCAGCATACCGCAGCGCCGTTTGCGCGCAGTCCGCAGGTATGAGACGTGCCGGCGCTTATGGATGCGAAGGTTTCACCCGATGGCGGAGTCGACTGACCATAGCGGTTATACCCCCAGCACACCGCCGTGCCGTTAGCGCGGAGTCCGCAAGTATGAGCCCAGCCGACACTTATGGATGTGAAGGTTTCACCCGATGGCGTCGCCAACCTTTCATTGCTACTCCCATAGCCCCAGCACACCGCAACGCCATCCGCGCGCAACCCGCAGGTACGCACTCCGCCGGCGCCTATAGATGTGAAGGTTTCGCCCGACGGCGGCCGAGTCTCGCCGTATCTGTTCTGCCCCCAACATACCGCCGAACCGTCTCCACTCAGTCCGCAGGTATAATGCCGCATGGCGCTAATGGCGCTGAAAGTCATTGCGTTGGATGCGCTTGCAAGCTCAGCGGCGTGGTTGCCGGCTTGCTGGGCTCGCGCGCTATCGGAGTTGGATAGCAGGATGAACAGCAGAAGCGCCGCCGCCGCGATGGCTGCTAGGGAGTAGAGGGCGGGTTTGGAATTGAATGGAGTGAATCGCATATCGGATTCTCTTTCTTCCTCACGAAAGGTAGAAATCATTGTATATCAATTATATGCCAGTGGTTATGAAAGTCAAGTTGCGTGGCAGGCGACATTGCGTATCGTCGGACTCTTTGACTTGGATGCCTCTTTGCTATGAGCATAGTTTAGGCGTCAACTTCAACTTAATTCCAGCGCGCTTGCAAGTGCAAGGAATGCCGATTGACGCCTACATTAGGGCGGACATATAATCCGACGGGCAGTTATCAGACGGGGCTCTGCCAACGCTCGCTTTTGCGCCCGTTCACGCGGCGAGCAGGGCAACATCGATAGATGGAATGCTGACCTTGTCACCTGCGTTAGTATAGTTGAAATTGGACTGGATTTAACACGCATGCACTTACTGAGAATACCCTGCCCTCAATATCGCTTGAACTAACATAATCCGCTTTGATATAGTCCATAGAATTCATCAAAGAGGGGGTCTTGAATATGGCAACGCCTCGGATTCGAGAATTGCGAAGAGTTTATGGATTTGATGAGGTAGCCATCGTTCCCGGCGAGGTATCGGTCAACCCTGAGCTGACCGGCACGGACTTCCCGATTGATGGCATGACGCTGAAAACCCCGGTGCTCGCGTCCGCTATGGACGCCGTGGTGTCCCCCGCATTCGCGCGCAAGATGAGCGAACTCGGCGGCTTGGGCGTGATGAACCTAGAAGGCGTTCAGGCGCGCTACGACGACCCTGACGAAGTGCTGAACCAGATTGTAACCACGCCTCAGGATGAGGTTACCGGACTGCTTCAGAAACTCTACACCGCTCCGATACGCCGCGAACTTGTGGGGGAGCGTGTGGAAGAGATAAAGAAAGACGGCGCCGCGTGCGCCGTTTCGGTTACGCCCGCCAACACCAAGCGGCTTGCGCCCGTAGCCGCCGAAGCGGGCGCCGATATGATTGTGGTGCAGTCCACCGTAACCACCACCCGCCATATCTCCAAAAGCCAGCGCGGGCTGCGCTTCCCCGAACTGCTTGAGATGGTGGACATTCCCGTAGTGGTGGGCAACTGCGTGGGCTACAATGTGGCGCGCGAACTTATGGAAACGGGCATACACGGCGTTCTGGTGGGCGTCGGCCCGGGCGCGGCATGCACAACACGCGAGGTTACCGGCGTGGGCGTACCGCAGGTCAGCGCGACCCTGGACTGCGCCGCCGCCCGCGACGACTACTATGACGAGACCGGCCGCTATGTGCCGATAATCACCGACGGCGGCATCAGGACGGGCGGCGACCTGTGCAAGGCATTCGTGTGCGGCGCGGACGCCGTTATGCTTGGCACGCCGCTGGCGCAATCGCAGGAAGCGCCCGGCAAGGGCTACAACTGGGGCATGGCGAACCCGCATCCGGCGCTGCCGCGGGGGACGCGCGTCAAGGTGGGCATCAACGGCAGCCTTGAGGAAATCCTATTCGGCCCCACATCCGTAACCGACGGCACGCAAAACCTGATGGGCGCGCTGCAGGTGTGCATGGGAATGGTAGGCGCGCAGACCATCCAAGAGATGCACAGCGCCGAAGTGGTGGTAGCGCCCTCCATCAAAACCGAAGGCAAGCACTATCAGCTGGGGATGGAGTAGGGTAAGGACAGCGCAAACCGACGGCGTGTTCCAGGTCAACGATGTGTGAAAAGAGCGGGGCAGGGCGAATATGTCTTGCCTTGCTCTTTAACGTTTCCATATCAGCAACGCTTGATCAGCCAGCAACTCGCCCCGCTCTTTGATTGCAGCGGCATGCCAGTTTTCTACGGTCTGAATGGAATCGCTCAACGCAAAGTTAGAGTTCGCGAGCATTTTCTTCTTTTCCGGGAATGGGCTGTTTCCCATATCAGGATTGTATCCTGACAGCGTCAGATTTCCGACGGTGTTAAGCCATTGCTCATGTATCTCTGAGTAATTGGAACCTAGAGAATCTTTCCACCAGTCCGACAAAGACTGAGGCATGATGTGTTCTATTGTTATGTTGGAAGTCAACTCCGGCGTTTCTTTGTGAGCGAATGAGCGCTCCAACGAATCCAGGACTAGCCTTGTGCGATTCAAGCGTCCTCGGATGTAGAGACGGAAATCTACGAACTTCGCGCGAAATTCGTCGTCCCTCGGCCATCTGTTGTTTGATAGATGGTCATGCGCGAAATCGGTTATGTGGTCATAACGGTCCTTCGCTTGCCCTGACATCTGCGCAAATATACGCCGCAGCTGATTTGTGTGAACGCCGCACACAATCCTTCGAACAACGAAAGATTCAATCATCCCCATTACGGCGCAGAGGTCGCCGCTGGTTATTAGCCCCGCCTCGAGAGCGTCGAACAGTCGCATCAAGAGCGGATAAGCGACATCCACTTCCCACTGATTCAACCGCCGCATCCCCGCCATTACATTTTCATCGGCATTGAGATGGGACAGATCCGCAATCTGAGCGTAATGGCGTGCAAACCGATTGAATTTTTTCAGCGCGTCAACCGCTTTCTGCGGATTTGAATCATGGCTGAAACGCTCTTGGATTTCGGCGTATGTGTCGTCTATGCGCGGAAGACTTCCGTCCATCATCAGGTATCGCCAGAAGAAGTCAGGCGATTTGTCCCGTGAGTCACCTGAAAGAAGGCTTTCCATTGGAAGCCAGTATTTGCTATAGGCATCCTCTTGTTGCCCTGCATCAGGTATATTCATCAGGAAGAAATTGCGAACCAAGTCAGCAACACTTAGAGGCAACCCCGTGTTGTTTAGGCTCTCAAATATCCTGTTCGGACTATCGTTACTCTCTAGATGTATGCTCACCATATCTAGACGTTCCGAGATGCAACGATACAATGTGCGCAAGCACAATTCGTTGCCTTCTGCATTGTAGCTATCCAACTTTTGGCGGAAATATATTGCCGCTTTGCCGATTGCGGAATCAGACTCAGGGACTTGTCCATTCATCACCGAAAAGAAATCTTCCCGGTCTCTTTGAGTCGGCAGTAGCTTGTTTTGCCCCTCCCCTTTTACGAACTTGTTTATCAAAGAAGAGTCTAGGATTTCTTCGGCAAGTTCAATATCGGAGTCGTCTCCTCGTTCTTGCGCAGCCTTGCGGATGACACTTAGAAGTATGAAGAGGGACGTCATCCGCTGCTGCCCGTCGATCAATGTGTACCGCGAGGCACCCTCCGGTGAAGTAGTGATTTGCTGCGTCACTACCGAACCGATAAAGTGGTTTGCAGGTTCAGCCATCTCATAGACCTCTATGAGGTCATCCCATAGCTTGCCCCATTGTTCCTCGCCCCAACTGTATGGGCGTTGGAACAATGGCACAACATATTGGATTTTGCCGTCTAAGAGGCTTTGAAATTCGACTTCGTTAGCCTTCATAATTCCTTCTTTGTTCCAGAACCCAGTTAGTTCGGCAACAGCATAACCTATAATAAAAGCCTATTGAGATTAGGTCAAGCGTATGATACCGCCACGCACCGCGCCAAACCCAGCATATCCGCCGCCACCGATACCGCCGCGTCCGCGAAATGCGCCTGCGCCATTGCCTCCACATCATCCGCCTGCTCCGGCGAAATCTCTATCAGCATAAGGCCGCTGCTATTGAGGTGCTGCGCCGCCTGCGCTATGAGCCGCCGTATCACGCCCGTTCCGTCTGCGCCGCCATCCAAGGCGATGCGCGGTTCGCGCCGTACTTCGCGCTGCAGGCTAGGCATAAGTTCAGTAGCGATGTACGGCGGGTTGGACACGATTGCATCCACTTTGCGCGGCAGCGGCGTCAGCAGATCGCCCCGCATAAGCGCGACCCTGTCCGCGACGCCGTGTTTGCGGCAGTTCTGCGCCGCCACTTCGAGCGCGGCGGCGGATATGTCCGTGGCGTATATCTTTGCGTCGGGCAGCGATTGCGCCAAGGCTACCGCAATTGCGCCGCTGCCCGTCCCCACGTCTGCGATTGTGAGCGCGGTTCGCCGTTGCCCGCGCGCCCACTCCAGCGCCTTGTCCACCAGCAGTTCGGTCTCTTGGCGCGGGATTAGCGTATCGGCGTTGACGATAAAGTCCAGCGCATAGAACTCCCGGCGGCCGGTGATGTACGCCAGCGGTTCGCCCCCAACCCTGCGCTCGATGAGGCAGTCGAGGCGCGCTTGCTGCCCGCCGTCCAGCGGATCGTTCAGCGATGCGAAATAGCGCGCGCGGTCATACTGCAGGATGTGCCGCACCAGCGCTTCGGCTTCGATGGGAGCGTCGGGGATGCGGTGGCGCGCAAGCGTATGGGCGGCTTGCGCCGCGGCTTGGCGCAGATTCATCAGCCTTCGTGATGAGCAAGCATTTCGGCTTGCTCGCGCTCTATCAGCGCGCCAATGAAATCGTCCAGATCGCCGTCAAGCACATGGTCAAGGTTGTAGCTGCTGACATTGACGCGGTGGTCGGTTACGCGCCCTTGCGGGAAGTTGTATGTGCGGACGCGCTGCGATCGGTCGCCGCTGCCAATCTGCGAGCGCCGCGCCGCCGATACTTCTTGATGCTGCCGTTCAATCTCGCGCGCCAGCAGCCGCGAGCGCAACACGCTCATAGCCTTTTCGCGGTTCTTGAGCTGAGAGCGCTCATCCTGGCATGTGGCTACAATGCCTGTCGGGACGTGCGTTATGCGGACGGCAGTTTCCACCTTTTGGACATTCTGCCCACCGTGTCCGCCCGCGCGAAAGATATCGATGTCCAGATCTTCGGGCTTGACGTCGATGTCAACCTCTTCGGCTTCGGGCAGCACCGCCACGGTTGCGGCCGATGTGTGAATGCGCCCGCTTGATTCGGTTACGGGGACGCGCTGAACGCGGTGGCCGCCGCTTTCGTGCTTGAGGCGGCTGTACGCCCCACGCCCGCGAAGCTCAAACACAATCTCTTTGATTGCGCCCAATCCCGTTTGGTTCACATCTATGACTTCGGTATGCCACCCGTTGCGCTGAGCGTAGCGCGTGTACATCCGATACAGATCCGATGCGAACAAGCCTGCCTCGTCGCCCCCGGCGCCCGCGCGTATCTCTAATATGACGTTCTTTTCGTCATTCGGATCCTTCGGTATAAGCGCAAGGCGCAGTTCGGCTTCCACGCGCTCCTTGTCCGCCTGAAGTTCCTGCTCCTCTTCCCGCGCAAGCGCAGCCATATCGGCGTCCGTTTCCTCGCGCATCAGCGATTGCGCATCCTCGATCTGCCGCAGAACGGCGCGATATTGGCGCGAAAGATCCACCAGCGTGCGTATGGACGCCTGCTCTTTGGCGAGCGCCTGTATGCGCGTGTAGTCGGCGGACACCGCCGGATCCGCCATAAGCGCGTCCAGTTCGGCGTAGCGCCGCTCGACCGATTCGAGCCTGTCTAGCATCGTCATATGAGATTGCGCTCGCTGTTCGCTTTTCGTATGCGGTGTATGCGTGAGTGTATCGGCAACGCCTAGGCGAGCAGGGCGGCGATTCGGCTCGGAAGCTCAGCGATAGGCGCTATGAACTCTTCGCCCGCGCTCATATCGCGAAACCGTATCTGCCCCTGCTCGACGTCGTCCGGCAGCGGTATGACGGCGAACTTGAACCCCTTGCGCGAGGCGTACCGAAGCTGCCTGCCCAGCCGCGCCGTTTCAAAGAATATCTCAGTGTTTATGCCGGCGGCGCGCATTGCGCTTGCCGCCTCAATGGCGGCGCTCATCATGCTTGCGTCCGGTATCGCGACAAGCGCCTGAGCGACGGACGCCGCGCCGGGCTCGACAATCCCCGCATGCAGCAACTGAGAGAACAGCCTAGTTAGCCCAATGGATATGCCCACGCCCGGCAGCGTCTTGCGGATGAAGTAGCCCGCAAGGTCGTCGTATCGCCCGCCGGAGCAGATGCTGCCCAAATGCGTATGCGCCGTGAGCTGCGTTTCGTATATCGTGCCGGTGTAGTAGTCCAACCCGCGCACTATGCCCAGGTCGACGGCGATATTAGCGTCCGGTATGCCGAACTCTGCGGTGTGCGCGAACACCGTTTTTAGTTCATCCACCCCCAGCGCGAACCGCTCGCCTACATCGCGCATCGCAGTCAGGTTGTCCAATATCTCCGCCGAACTGCCTTCCATTTCAATCAGCGACAAGACGCTTTCGGCCACGGACGCTTCCGCCGATAGGCTTTCCAAATGCGCCATCAGCGGGTCGGCGCCCTGCCTGTCTATCTTGTCCGCCTCGCGCAGTATGTCGGCAATGTCCCGCTCGCCGAAGCCCAGGCTCTCTAAGTAGCCCGTCAGGATTTTGCGATTGCTAATTCTGATGGTGAATGCGCCGATGTCCAAGTCGGTGAACACATTGTAGATAACCGCGGGGATTTCGGCGTCCGCCATAAGGCTAAGCTTGCCGTCGCCCACGATGTCTATATCGCACTGCATAAACTCGCGAAAGCGCCCGTGCTGGGGACGCTCGCCGCGCCAAACCTTTTGCATCTGATAGCGGCGAAACGGGAATGCCAGGTCGTTGCTGCGCTGCGCCACATACCTTGCAAGCGGCACGGTCAAGTCGAAGTGCAGCGAATAGTCGCGCGCCTCATCCCCGCTTTGCGGATGCAGCCCGGTCAGTCCGTATATCTGCCGCTCCGTTTCAGCGCCGCCCTTTGCGGTCAGCACGGCGTTGCGCTCCACGGCGGGCGTTTCGATCGGCGAAAACCCGAAGCGCTCGAACACCTCGCGAATGCGGTCAAGCATCCGCTGCTCCAGTATCCGCTCAGCCGGCGACCACTCCGGGAAGCCGCTTATGGGCCCTGCGTTTATCCTCTCGCTTTGGTCAGCGCACATTCAACCGCCACGCTCCTTGTGGATATTTGTAGATATAAGGCAGATATAAATCGGACGCAATTCGTATGCTGCGAAATGTCTTTTGCAGCGCAGACTTGCATAGCGCATATTGTAACATATGCCATTATCGCGATATACTATATCAAACGGGTAACGCTTAATGAGGCAACGCTTGTTGACGCGTGGGGAAGTTATGGTTGACGCTCTGCTGGAAAAAGCCAAAACCTATTTGCCGGAAAACCGCCTGGACATCATCGACAAGGCGTACTGCTTTGCCGCCCAAGCGCACGAAGGCCAGGTGCGAAAGTCGGGCGAGCCGTTCATCGAGCATCCGCTCCAAACGGCGCTGTTCCTTGCCGACCTGCGCCTGGACTCCAACGCGCTCGCCGCGGCGTTGCTGCACGACGTCGTCGAAGACTGCGATGTCGGCATTGACGCCATTGAGCGGCAGTTCGGCATAGAGATAGCGCGCCTAGTGGACGGCGTTACCAAGCTCACCAAGACCGAAGCCTTTATGGAAGAGACGGGGCGCGGCTTTCCCCAAGAACCCGACGACGGTTTGGCGCAGGCGGCGAGCATACGCAAGATGCTTGTGTCCATGGCGTCCGACGTGCGCGTTGTGCTAATCAAGCTCGCCGACAGACTGCACAACATGCGCACGCTAAGCCCGCTGTCCCCGCTGCGCCGCCGCGCCATCGCGCAAGAGACGCTTGAGATATACGCCCCCCTAGCGCATCGGCTTGGCGTTTGGGAAATCAAGTGGCGTCTCGAAGATCTCGCCTTTCAGCATCTAAACCCCGGCGCCTACAAAGAAATCTCGCGCATGCTGAACTCCAAGCGGCGCGAGCGCGAAGAGTACATCGAAGCGGTGTGTTCCCAACTGCAGGCATACCTCGACGAAGCCGGCATCGCCGCCGAAGTCAACGGCCGTCCCAAGCATATCTACAGCATTCACAAGAAGACCGAAAAGTACAGACGCCAAAACCTAGGCTTGGCGGACATCTACGACCTGTTCGCGCTGCGAGTGCTGGTTGACGATGTGAAAGACTGTTATCTGGCGCTGGGCGTGGTGCATTCCAACTGGCGCCCGCTGCATGGACAGTTCGACGACTACATCGCCAATCCCAAAGACAACCTGTACAGATCCCTTCATACAACCGTGCTGTCCGTGGACGCCAACCCCGTTGAGGTGCAGATACGCACAACCGAAATGCACCGCGTCGCCGAATACGGCGTCGCCGCCCACTGGCTCTACAAAGAGGGCGAGGGACGCAGCGCCGACGTCGAGTTCGAAGAGAGCATGACCTGGCTCAGGCAAATCCTAGACTGGCAGCGCGATGTCAACGGCGCGGAAGAGTTCATTGAGGGCGTCAAAACCGACATATTTCAAAATCAAGTATATGTCTATACACCGAAAGGCGATCTCAAAGAACTTCCCACCGGCGCGACGCCGCTCGACTTCGCGTTTCGCATCCATACCGATGTGGGCTATCGCTGCATCGGCGCGAAAGTGAACGGCAAGCTTGTGCCGCTCACATACCGCCTTCAGAACGGCGACACCGTCGAGATAATGACCAGCAAGGCGGTGAAGGGCCCCAGCCTAGACTGGCTGAACACCAACCTAGGCTATGTTACCACCAACTCGGCGCGCACAAAGGTGCGGCAGTGGTTCAACCGCCAAGAGCGCAAGGTCAACATCGAGAGCGGCAGGGACATATTCCGCAAGCAGCTTCGCCGCCTGCACACCACGATAGCCGATGAAGACATCGCCAAGATGCTGAAGTTCGCCAGCGCCGACGAGTTTCTTGCGGCGCTTGGCGGCGGCGACATCACCGTTCAGCAGGTAGTCGACCGCATCACCAATCACCAAATCCCGCCCGATGAGGACTTCGAGCGCCGTCCCGCGCTGCCCGCGAGCAGCCCCGCGTCCGGCGTCGAAGTGCTGGGCGTAGGCGATCTGCTGACGCGCATGGCGAAGTGCTGTTCGCCCATTCACGGCGACAGCATCAGCGGCTATGTAACCCGCAACTCCGGCGTTACCGTTCACAGAAGCACATGCCCCAATGTACTCGCGGAGACCGAAAGAGAGCGGCTTATCGCGGTCGGTTGGGGCAGAACGCACCCGCTCTATCCCGTGCGCGTGCGCCTAGAAGCGCACAATCGCGTAGGCTTGCTGCGGGACATTACATCGCTTGTCTCCGAAGAAGGCGTTAATATAGATTCCTGCGTATCCGAAGAGAGCGGCGATATATCCATCATATCGCTGACCGTATCGGTTGACGGCATAATGCAGCTCAACCGCCTGTTCTCCAAGATGGAAGCCGTGCGCGGAGTCGATTCGGTAAGCAGAGCCAGAGCCTAATCTATCGCCGCCGGCGCGCTAATGCCTGCGGCTTATAATTCAATCCAATCCAGGAGGACAACACAATTGCCTAGCGCAAAATCAGCCCGCGTAGCCGAAAGACGCCGCCGGCGCAATGCGCCGCTGCGTAGCCGCGCCAAAACCGAAATCAAAAAGGCGCGCTCCCTAATCGCCGCCAACGACCTTGACGCCGCAGAGGACGCTGTGCGCGATGCCTTCATCGCATTGGACAAGGCCGCCCAAAAGGGCGTGCTGCACGCCAACAACGCCTCGCGCCGCAAGTCCCGCATTATGAAGCAGCTCAACAAGGCGCGCGGCGACGCTTAGCCGCCCCCTTCGTTGACAGCGTTTGCATTCGCGGGCTAAAATCCCTGTGTAGATATGTGTTGCCGCGCGGTTGCGCCGCTACTGGCGCCGCAGTTGCGCGAAGCGCAACATTCACCTAACTTTGGAAGAGAGAACCGATGCTCAGAATGAGATTGAGACGAGTCGGCGCTAAAAATCAGCCGAGCTACCGCATCGTGGTGGCGGATTCACGCGCCGCGCGCGACGGCGCTTTCGTCGACCACCTCGGCCACTACAACCCCCGCACCGAACCGCCCACCGTGGTCATAGACGCCGAAAAGGCGCGCAAGTGGCTTAGCGTCGGCGCGCAGCCCTCCGACGCGGTTCGGCGCATCATCGACAAGATGGACGACGCCCCGGAGCCGTCCGCCGCTGAAACCGAGGCGTCGGCAGAATGAAAGACATCGTAGAGTACATCGCCAAAGCCATCGTCTCACACCCCGACGAAGTGCAGGTTATCGAGGAACACGACGGCAACCTGGTAATCCTCAAACTCGAGGTTGCGCCCGACGACAAGGGCAAGGTCATCGGGCGGCAGGGCAGGGTAGCGCAGTCCATTCGCGCGCTTATGCGCGTCGCCGCCGTGAAAGACGGCAGCCGCGCCATCCTCAAGATCGACTAGCCGCTTAGCCGCAACCTATTCCCCTGCGCCCACGTCCGTCCCCATACGAAAGCGTACTCGCCGAAATCGTGCAACCGTTCGAAGCGCGCGCAATCCCGCCGCGCGCCGAAAGCGCCGCCGTTCTTGCCGCTAACCGCCATCCGCCAATCACACCCGGTCTAGCGCAATGCCTCATAACAATCCCCACGACGCTCACATTGTTGTAGGCAGGATACGCTCCGCTTGGGGACTGCGCGGCGATGTTGGCGTGGAAGTTCTGTCCGACGTCCCCACGCGCTTCGACCCCGGAAGCGTTTTGCATCTCCGGGGAAAGCCTACGCGCGTTCAGCGTTCCCGCCGCTCCAAGCGCGGCTTGTTGGTCAAGTTGGACGCCGTCCACGACCGCACCCAGGCCGACGCCCTGCGCGGCGAAGAACTCACCGTGCCGCCCGCCCAACTAGAGCCGCTCCCTGATGGCGTGTACTACCACTTCCAGATAATCGGCATGCGGGTGAGCGCCCGCGACGGCGAGCCGCTTGGCATTGTCAAAGAGATAATCACCACCGGCGGCAACGATGTGTATGTAATCGCCAAGCAGAACAGGCGCGATGTGCTTATACCCGCAATCCCCGATGTAGTCCTGGATGTCGACCTCGCCAAAAACCTCATGCTCGTCGACCTGCCCGACGGCCTAATCTAGCGGCGTAACGCAGACATCCCGCGCATGCCGCAGCGCGCGCATCTACACCAAGCCCGCAGCGCGCCAACTGCCAAACCCGAAATCTCTAATCCGCCTATTGCTTGTCCGCAGCGTTTTATGATACACTGTATCAAAATAAGCCGTTATGCCTATATCACAAGCGACGCAAACAATGTCTGTGCAGGATAGGCCCGCTGGCAGGGAGGCAATTTGAGCGTTTCGAAGATGCCGCTAGTGGTGGATGATGTCAGCGTCAATCTCGGCGGCGCGGAAGTGCTTCGGGGCGTGTCTTTCTGCGTAGATGAGGCGGCGCTTATCGGCGTTGTGGGCCCAAACGGCGCCGGCAAAAGCACCCTGTTCAACACCATCATCGGGCTAACCGCGGCGCAGTCCGGACAGGTGAGCATATTCGGCGAATCCCCCCGCAGCGTGCGCGGCAGAATTGCCTATGTGCCGCAGCGCGAGCAGATCAACTGGCGCTTTCCCGTAACCGCCTTGGAAGTGGTGGCGCTCGGCAGAAACCGCCGCATCGGTTGGCTCAAGCGTCCGTCCCGCCGCGACCGCGACATAGTTCGCGGTTCGCTGGAGCGCGTGGGCATGTGGGACAGGCGCGACGCTCTAATCAGTGAGCTTTCGGGCGGGCAGCGCCAGCGCGTATTCGTGGCGCGCGCCCTAGCGCAAGAGGCGGATATGCTGCTGCTCGACGAAGCCTTCAGCGGCGTCGATGTAGCGTCGCAAGAGGGCTTAGTAGCCGTGCTGCTAAGCCTGCGCGACGAAGGCAAGACCATCCTGATGGCAACCCACGAACTCACCAGTCTGGCGCGCCGCTGCGACAAGCTCCTGTGCATCAACTGCCATGTGTGCGCCTATTGCGCCCCCGAAGAGGCGTTCACGCCCACCGTGCTTGAAGAACTCTACGGCGCGCACGGCGTTACCTTCATGAACGGCGGCAGCGCAAACTAGACGCCCGCGCTTGCGTCATACGTCGCCATCCTCGGACGCCCCCCGACGGAATTCGGCTATCAGCCCCTGCAGCCGCTCAGCGTCGGCGCGCGGCAGCGCAAGACGCGGCGGTCGCGGCGCGCCTATCGGCATTCCCACCGCCGCCATAGCGCACTTGGTTGCCGACACATAGCGGTCGCCCGCAATAGCGTTCAGCAGCGGCGTCATCCTGTTGTAGAGCGCCAGCGCCTCTTCCCGTTTGCCCGCGTCCATCAGGTTGCAGACCGCCGCCGATTCGGCCGGCAAGAAGTTGCCGATTACCGACACATAGCCCTTTGCGCCCGCCGCCAGCGACTCATACGGATGATAGCCCGCAAACACCGCCACGCCGTTTTCGCTGACCCGATGTATCTCGCGCACCCGCGAAATATCCCCGCTGGACTCTTTGACATAGCGCACATTCGGCAGCGTCCCCAGCCGCGCGATAAGCGTCGGGCTGAGGTCGACATTGGCGGTGTTGGGGTTATTATAGACCATAATCGGTATGGACACCGCCTCGTCGATGTGCTTGAAATGCTCGAACAACTCATCGTCCGACGGGCTGGCGTAGTAGGGCGGGATTATCATCAATCCGTCGGCGCCGATCGCCTGCGCCTCGCGCGAATAGCGTATCGCCTTGTCCGTCCACTCGTCCGCCGTCCCGATAAGCACCGGAACGCGCCCGTTGGCGGCGTCCACCACCGTTTCGGCAATCACCCGGCGCTCGCTGTCCGTAACCGATAGAAACTCGCCCGTGCTGCCAAGCGGTATAAGCCCGTGCGAGCCGCTCGTTATCTGCCAGTCCACCACGCGGCGCAGGGTAGGGGGATCGACGCTGCGTCCGTTGGGCGTGAACGGCGTCGCAAGTACGGTATGGCTGCCTGAGAATGGTTCGTGCATCGTGAGTTGTCCTTTTCCTAGAACGGGGATTAGCTAGACTGCATGCGCCTATCACCCAAAGATTTGGCTCGCAAGCATCGCCGCAGTGCCCGCGAATGTGGCGATTGCCAACGCTATCAGCAAATTGGCTTTGCCGTTCAGCCGTCCAACCGCCCGTTCCAATCTAGCGTGTGTATGGTTGCGCTCATTGTTGATTAGCATATTCACTTCTCTTCAATCTGCGGCGCAGAGGTCTTGACGCAAGTTTGGCAATTAGAAGCGCACTTTGAATTGAGACGGATCCTGTCCTGTGCGCTCGATGATATGCGGTGTATATCTGACTATCTCTAATGCTGTAAGACTCACTTCAAGATGTAGTGAGCCAACTTGTCTGGATTCCTTGAAGGGAGTGCCGCTGGAATGAACAGGATCAGAAGCCACTATGTAACGCTTTGTGCCTATAAACACAGGGCAGTGGCTTTCGTTCAGGAAGTTATTGTTTATGAGCCAGTTAGTGGTCTCAATAAGTATAGAATTCCAGGCGTTTAGCCTAACCCGTCTGTTGTCGGGAAGCAGCATCTCTGAAGGCGCGCTAGGCTTGCGCCCCTTAGGGATCAACTCCGTCAATGGTATCCATTCCCTAGCGTCGATTGCAGTGGCAGATATTTGGCTAATCGGCGCAGCCGGACTTGGCGCTGCAGGCGATGCAACCGTCGGGCTAGGACGCGACGGACTTTGAACTATGCCTTGCCTTTGTGGCTCTTCACTGCCGCCGATGGGCTGATGTCCCGCGCTAACCGCGCCTTCGACTATTCCTGGACGCCATAGCGCCAACGCGTTGAGGCTGGCTTCGGCAAGCGATCCCGCTGTCAAATCAAACGACATGACAAGCATGGAAGCCGCCGGCTTGTGCGTGTCATATACCATCCACTCTTTGCCATTCGTTGCCGTGAAGTAGCGCGCTTGCCTTGACGGATCCATCGCGTAATCTAGCGCCTGTCTTTGGGCGTCGCGTAGAGATGCGCCCAGCCTTTTAGCCTCAATTACCATACAAGTCTTGCCGTCCGCTTGCAGCAGATAATCGGCGCGTCCATTGCCCGATCCGCCCTCAGGCACAACCATAGTTGGGTCTGCGGTGTCCCAATCCAATGCTCGCAGCAACGGATCAATCAAAGCGTAGCGGGTTTGCCACTCGCTGCTGATTATCGGGGGTTGCAGGTTAATGCGTTCACGCAGAGTTTCCACTAGCTGAAGCAGGCTTTCCAACGCCATACGCGCGTCCCCTTTCGCTTGCGGCTTGCGCGCCCGATTATAGCACAGCGCCGTTTCACTTATGTATAATCGCTTGGGCGGCGCACACTACGCCGCATCCCATCAGCGTTGACAAGCCGAACATCGGCGCACCCTAAGCCGCATCCAATCCGGCGTCGGCAAACCGCACATCGGGATTGGCAACCGAATACAAGCCCCGCCAAACCGCATGCCACCACAGACAAACCGCGCAACTAAGAGTTCAGGAGACAGCCGTTGAGAAAGCCGCACATATTCGCAGGCAATCCGTTGGACCGCGGAGAGCGCGAGCGCCGCAGCGAAGGGTGGATCAGCGCGCGCGCCAAAGACCCGCAGAGCAAATTCCTGCCGTTCAACGACCTGAATGTACTGCTTTACGGCGCGGCGCAGCCCGCGCTCGCTTGGCTTTCTATCGACGACCTGCCGCCGAACTTCGCCGCCGCAGTTCTGCTTGGAATGCTGAACGATACGGCGCGCTTCGCGGTTGACCTGTCCGACGATGCCGCCGCTGCCGCTGCGATCGAGGCGCGCGGCGATATGCGCTTTGAGGACTGCCGAACCGCCGGCGAAATGCTGTCCGGGCAGGAAGCGGGCATCGTGGCGCAGGCGCGCGCGCAGCTGAATTGGCATCGCACGCACCGCTACTGCTCCGTGTGCGGGCAGCCGTCCGTTATGCGGCGCGGCGGGCAGGCGCGCCAATGCCCCGCTTGCAAGGCGCAGCACTTCCCTCGCACCGATCCGGTGGTCATCAGCGTGGTTGTGGACACCGCCGGCGACCGCTGTCTGCTTGGGCAGTCGCGCGGCAGGCTTTCGCGCATGCGGATGTACTCCGCGCTTGCGGGATTTATGGATCAGGGCGAGGCGATTGAGGAAGCGGTGGCGCGCGAAGTGATGGAAGAGGCGGGCATCAAGGTTAAGAGCGTGCGCTACCACTCGTCGCAACCGTGGCCGTTTCCGTCATCGCTGATGATAGGCTGCATAGCGGAAGCCGCCACAACCGACATCCATATGGACGACGAAGAGATGACCGACGTCCAGTGGTTTGACCGATCAGAGGTATTGCGCGCGCTCGACGGCAAGAGCGATAAGCTGACGGTGCCCGCCCCGATTGCCATAGCCCACCACCTGATTAAGGCGTGGGCGACGGGGGATTGGCGATAGCGCCATTGACAAGCGCGAAAGTCATCCCATACCGCCGCTCAGCCCTTGCGGGATGCGGCGCGCCGCCTCTTCGGTCAGCCACTTGCGGTCGATCTTGTTCGTCCCCGAAACGGGTATTTCGTCCAAAAAGAATATGCGGCGCGGATGAGCGTATGCCGGCCCCTTCTGAAAGAAGAACTGCTTCAGCCCTTGTTCGTCCGCCGTTTCGCCCTTGTGCAGCACAACCCACGCCACCGGCGCTTCGCCCTTGACCTGATGCCGCGCCGATACCACGCTCACATCCGCGACCGCCGGGTGCGTCAGGATGATGGTTTCAACCTCTTTGGGATACACATTTTCGCCGCCGCAGTTGATCATATCGTCCTTGCGCCCTTGGAAGTAGATATACCCCTGCTCGTCGGCATAGACCAAGTCCCCCGACTTCACCCAGCCGTCGGGCGTGATCTTCTCTGCCGTAACATCCGGCTGCTTGTAGTAGCCAAGCGTGTTGGGCGGACCCTTGCTCCAAAGCTCGCCGATTTCGCCCGCATCGCAGTCGCGGCTATCGTCCTCCAAGTCCACCACGCGCACCTGCACATCCGGCACGGGCAAGCCGCAGCTTCCCAGCTTCTTCACGCCCCAGCGCGGCGTCAGCACATTGGCGCCCGCTTCCGTGAGCCCGTATGATTCCACCACTTCGCAACCGAATACGCGCTGCATCTCTTGCATCAACTCTTCAGGCACGGGGGCGGATCCGCATGACAGAAACTCTATTGAGGTTACATCGTTGGCTTGCAGCGCCCCGCGCTCGGCGAGCATAAGGCTGTACATAGACGGCGTTCCCGACATAAAAGTGGGCTTGTATCTGTCTATCGCCTCTATCACCGGCACGGCGTCAAAGCCCGGCAGTATCGCCGCGGAGCCGCCGCAGTACAGCATCGGCATTAGGCTGCCCCAAAGCGCGTTTGCGTGATACAGCGGCCCCACCACCAGCGCCCTGTCCGACTCGGTGTGCATCATCGCGCGCGCATTGGACAGCGCCGTCCACCATTTGCTTGCGTGGCTCAGCAGACACCCCTTAGGCTTGCCGGTGGAGCCGGATGTGTACATCATCATCGCCACATCGTCGTCGTCAACCGCCGCCGTTTGGAAGCCGTCGCGCTCTGCGGACAGAAGCGCATCGTAGTCTAGCGCATCCCGCATGCCGCCGCCCATATCACCGCTGATGACCAGCGCATGTTCCACGCCGGGGACTGCGTCCATTATCGCCTGCGCCTTGTCCGCAAGGTCGGAGTGCGCTATCAGAATGCGCGAATCGCTGTGTTCGGCTATGTACGCGAGGCTGTCGTTGCCCAGTTTGATGTTCATCGGAACCGCCACTGCGCCCAGTCGTATCGTCCCGAGCAGGCACTCCACGAACCGATAATCGTTTGGCATAAGCAGCAGCGCCTTGTCCCCCCGCGCAATGTCGAGCCGTTGCAGCATCGCCGCGACGCGCTGCGTCCGATTCTCTAGGACGGCGTATGTCAGCGCGGCATCGCCCTGCCGTATCGCTATCTTGTTGGGATACAGAAGCGCCGCTCGCCAGAAAAGCTCGCCGAAATTTCTTGACGGATGCTTAGGTACGCTCATGGTTTCACGATTGCCTTTCCGAAAATTTCCCGCTCTTCCAAAAGCCTATGCCCTTCTGCCGTCTGCTCCAGCGGCAGAACCGCGCCTATCACCGGCGTTATGCTGCCGTCCCGCACGGCGTCCAGCAGATCTATCAGATCCTGCCTGCGCCAGCCGTCGGAGCCGATTATGTCCATCTCTTTGCGCCAGATATAGCGAATATCCGTCGGCGGATCGAATCCCGCCGTAGCGCCGCATGTCAGGATGCGCCCGCCGTGTTTCACCGATTTCAGGCTACGCACCCAACTATCGCCGCCCGTGTAGTTCACCACCACATCCACCCCCTCGCCGTCCGTAAGCCCGCGAACATAGCGGTGAAACTCAGGATGCGCCGCATAGTTCACAAGATAGTCAGCTCCCAGATCTTTCAGCCGTTGAAGCTTGTCATCGGAGCTCGCCGCCGCGAACACTACGCAGCCCATCATCTTGGCTATCTGCACGGCGCCCGTTCCCACGCCGCCGCTTGCGCCCAACACAAGGACGCTTTCGCCGGCGCGAACCCGGCCGCGCGTCCGCAGCATGCGCCAAGCCGTGCCGTATGCGATTGGCAGCGCCGCCGCCTGCTCATATGATACATCGTGCGGCAGCGGGATGGCGTTTTCGGCGGACACGGTCATATACTCCGACAGCCCGCCCGTTGTGCTTTCGCCGAGCGCCCCCAGCGTTCCGTCGGGCATTTTCACCGCCGGATCGATCAGCAGCCGCTGCCCCACTTCGACCGATTGAACGCCTTCCCCAAGCGCCGCCACTTCGCCCGCAATGTCCCCGCCCGATATGCGCGGCAGATCTATCGGCAAGCCCGGCATCCCCCGCCGCACGAACACGTCGAGGTAGTTCAACCCCACCGCCTTCACGCGCAGCAGGATTTCGCCGCGCGCCGGCGTCGGATCCGGCACATCGTCCAGCACCAGCTTATCCCGTCCCCCGTGTTCGTATATCACCACAGCGCGCATTATCGCCTCAAACCTGCGCCTTCCTGCCGCCCGTAAGCGTTTCGCGCGGCGGCGCGCCGTTCACAAGCGTTGAGCGTCCCACCGCCACAAGACGCCCGCTGTCCGTGCGTATCTCTACATCGGCCACGCCCACCGTGCGCCCCGCTTTCACCGTCCGGCCCCGCGCTATCAAGTCCGTATCCGGCCCAACCATTCGCAGGTAGTCCACATGCAGGTTCATATTCGGCGCGTCGCCGCCCGTGCTGCTCATCATCGCAAAGCACGTCGTCAAGTCCGCCAGCGTGGATATGATGCCGCCGTGTACATTCGCGCGGTCGTCGGACGCAAGGAACTCTTCCCGGAACGGCAGTCGCACCTCCACATCGCCCGGCTCGACGCGCGTCAGCTCCACGCCCAGCCAGCGGTGATAGGGCGATTGCCGCATACGTTTTGCCAGATCCATCGCCGCGCCTTTCGTTGCGTCCGCCATCGCGCGCCGCCTACGACACGACGCTGTGGAATTCGCGCTTCACCAGATCCCAGTCGATCTGATAGCCCAGTCCCGGCTCCGTGGGGGCGTACACCAACCCCTTGTCGTCCACTTCGATATCGTTCACCAGGGCGTACTTGTTCGCGCCCGTGCAGGGGAACACTTCGTAGTAGTCGCAGTTGCGGATAGCCATCGTAACATGCAGATTCGCCACGTTGTTCAGCGAATTGCCGCCGTGGTGTATCTCGAACTTCATCCCGAAGCCCTCTGCGATGTGCGCTATCTTTATCAGCGGCGTTATCCCGCCCGTTACCGCCACGTCGCCGCGCAGAATGTCCGTAGCGTAGCTCTGGATCCAGTGCGCCATCCCGTACAGCCTGCCCGGCGCGTACTCCGTGGACATTATCGGTATGTCCATCTTGCTGCGGAGCTTGACATAGTTGTATATGTCTTCCTCCACCAGCGGATCTTCATACCAGAAGAAGTCCAGATCCTCTATCGCGCGCCCGACCCGCACGGCGTCCTCATAGCAGTACGACCACATCGAGTCCAGCATCAGCGTCATATCGCCGCGCACCGCCTCGCGCACCGCCTTGCATATCTCAATGTCCGTCTTAGGCTTGCCCTGCGGATGTATCTTGTGCGCCGTCCAACCTAGCGACTGGAAGTGCAGCGCCTCTTCGGCGTACTCCTCAGGCGTATCGTGCCAAGCGGTGCTTGAGTACGCCGGCACGCTATATCGGCATGTGCCGATGAGGTTGTGGATGGGCAGCCCCGCCGCCTTGCCCTTGATGTCCCAAAGCGCCACGTCGATAGCGCCGATGGCGTTGGTGGACGCCCTGCGGTTCTGCCGCCACATATCCCACCATATAGCGCCGCTGTCCATCGGGTCCCTGCCCACCACCAGCGGCTTGAGGAACTTCATCAGCGGCCCAACATAGTCGTCCGCCCCCTGGCTCGACGAACCGAGAAAGGCGTGTCCCTCAATGCCCGCGTCCGTCTCAACCGTCAGAATGCCCAGCAGCGTATCCCCGCCGAAGCGCGTGCTTGGGTTCGTGAACCACGGCTCGTGCTTCCAATTGAACAGCGTTACCTTCACATCGGTTATCTTCATTCGTGAAACCTCTCTTTGTCTTGTTGTCTTGCGAATTGCGTTGCCAACCAGCGCGCGCTCATATGCGGCCATTGGCTATGATTTAACGGCTTGTCAAGGGGATATGTTATACACAGTACCGAATTATTTCAAATCGCCGCCCCGCAGCGTCCCCGACGGCGCGCATATTCGCTGCGCAGTTGTTGTTATATGGACTATTGTTATAGGATATGTTACACAAGGTAAAGATATAGTTTCGCGCTAGAATTTCAAAACGCTTTGAATGCGAGAAAGGATACAATCTATGGATACCACCGATACCAAATCGAGCCAAGTCGCTTTGCTGATGGACTGGGAAAACATCCATCTAGGATTGCAGGAGGTCAAGCGCTCCCCCAACATCAGCGCCTTAATGGAAGAGGCGGAGAGTTTCGGCAAAGTCGTAATCGCCCGCGCATACGCCGATTTCAGCTACCAGACCATGCGCGTCGTCCCCGAAAACCTGTACAGAGTCGGCGTCGAACCCGTCTATGTGTTCGGCAGAACCGGCGGCATAGCCCAAAAGAACAGCGTTGATATGAAGCTCGCCGCCGACTGCATGGACGTCTGCTTTCGCTACCCCGACATCAATATCTACATCCTGGTCACCGGCGACGGCGACTTCATTCACCTAGTCAACGCCCTCAAGCCGCACGGCAAGACAATCGTTATCGTTACTCTAAGCTGGTCTGCATCTACCAGACTTATCGGAAGCGCCGACGTAGTCAAATACTATGACAGAGTCATAGACCCCGTAGAGGACGCCGACGCCGACGCGCAGCCCATCCGCATTGACGCCGTCGCCAGCGCCGAAGCCGCCGAGCCGCCCTCCGAAGAGAGCGTGTACGAAGCCATCAGGGGCGTCGTGGAAGAGCAGCAAGGCTCGCCTATACTGCTTGCGGCGCTCAAGCAGGTGCTTGTGCAGCAAATCCCCGACTTCGACCAAATACAACTCGGCATGGGCTTCCCCAAGTTCAAGACGATGATGTTGCACGCCCGACACAAGGGCTACGTCGAAATCGAGACCAAAGATATGGTGGACTGGGCTATGCCGGTGGGGTCCAAAGACGAAGAACCGGATACTTGGACTGTAGCCGCGCAGCCATCGCCGCAGCAGTATGAGGTGTCCGGGGCGACGGTGACTTACACGCCCGGCCCGGTGCATCTCCCCCTGGACGACATCAAGAACATCGTGCGCCTCAGCGACCACCTAGAGCGAACCCGCCCGTACATCACATTCGGCTACTTAGTGGACAACATATCGCGGCAGGATTGGGCGGTGCATCTGGAGCGCCGCGACATACAAGAGCGCCTAGACCTCGCCGTGAACCACGAGCAGCTCTTCATCAAAGAATCCTATGAGCGCTTCGACGAATACCAGCGCCGAATGGTGGAAATCCCCACTCTCAGGCTAGACCGCGAACACAATCAAGTGCAAGCCGCGCTAGATATGCGGACATACATAATCCCGCAGAACATGGTTCACGCCGGCAGCCAAAGCGGACAGTAGCCGAAACACCGGGCGGCGCAGACAACGCAACGCGAATAAGCGGAACAAAATAATGCGCCCGATCCGCGGATCGGGCGCATTCTGATGAGCGAACTAGCGGCTATGCGCGCGGGCTAGTTTGCGGCGTGAGCGTACCACTCCGCCCCCTCTTCGCCCGGTTCGGGCAGCACATGCCCGCCCTCCATAGTCCACGACGCCGGCGCTTCCGTTATCCGGCCGTCCACCCGCTCCGCGGACACATCCGTTATCTTCACGAATGCTCCAGTCAGGTCGGCGAGCAGCTTCCGCTTCACCTCTTCCGGCCGCCCCGCGCGGTTGCGCCCGTCCACATAGTATTCGGAGCCGTACTCGGACTTGCCGCCCATGGGCGTCTCGACGAACTCCACATGCACGAATGAGCGCGGCGCGCCCGTGCTGCCGCAGTGAATGTCCGTGAACGCCGTCGCGACTTCCTGCCGCTTGTCCAACGGCACCGAATCGGTAGGAACGATACAGCGGTAATATGGCATATGCTTAATCTCCTTTAATCTGTCTGAATCCGTCCAGTCCGTCTTTGCCTGCGCCCGTTTTGCTGATCCGTCTTACCGAGGATCGCGCGCCGACGCCACAAGTTCCTCGGTAGTGCAGCCCGTAAGGGCTTGCCACATATCGCAGATTTGCGTCAGCAGCTCAACCCTCGTGGACTGCTCGCAAGCCTGCGCTAGCTGTCCCTGCACCATCGACGTAGTAGAGATTTCGCCGCCACGGAAGCCGTAGCCGTTCCTGACCTCGCGAAAATCCACCTTAACATCGGCCGCCGACCCGCCCAAAACCGAAGCGCTTATGCGCGCCAACTCGGACGCCAACTTTGGCCGAAGCTCGTCGGGTATCACGCCCTCTTGCAAGGTGCAGCTAAAACTAATCATCGGCGCTCCTCTACTAGGCTGTCTTTGCCATCAATGCGTTTCGTTGAGAATACCACAGCCCCGCTTTCGCTTGCAATCATCCCAGTCAGATAGTCTTCTTAAAATTGAGTTATATTATAGATATAACGGCGTCTAAACTGCTTTTCTTATGGGGTGAATTATAACGCGCGCAAGGGTTTATCGGCACGATGTCAGATGCCGACACTGTGGCTCCAATTGGTGGATACCCAAAGACGGACACACGCGGTCAACAGATGTACAAGCGCGGCGACTGCAAGAAAAAGCGGACGGCGTGTTGCGAGTCCAAGGCGGTATTGCCCTATCCGTATCCGATAGTAGCGGCCGCTTGCGGATGTAACGACGCGGCGGACGCCGGCGATTTCGGCTAGAGACGCCGCTGCCTCGATTTCTGTGATGACGCTGTCGACGCAACGGCGCAATGCGGCGTCGCGCAGGCGTCTGAGGTCGCGGGTGAATGCGGGGGTGGTTTCAATCTACATCATTTCGTCAACGCCTGCGCTCCCCTGGCTCCGCAAGCGCGTCTTGCATCCACTTGAACAGCGCCGCATCCTCCGCCGCATCGGTGGCGTGGATCAGCCCTAGGCTGCGCTCTATGGCGGTGGACTCGGCTTCGGTTAGGCCGTATAGCGCATAGACGAGCTCGTCCAGCCGCCACTGCAACTCGCGCGTGTCGACGGCGGCGCGCTTGGCGGCTTGGATTTCAGCATATAAGTGGATGAACGGGCACTGCTCGGCAAAGCCGATTTCAGGGATGGGGATGCGGGCAGCGGTTTGTGTTCGCGGCGCTGTTCGGCGGTTGGCGCGCCAGTGTGACGGAAATGCCAGGCGGCAAGGGTTGAGTTGAGTATCTCGGAGCGATAGCGATTGTCCGGCGCATTCTCGACCGGGACGGCCGCTATCTTTGCCAGTATGCTTTGCGCCGACAGGGATGATGTAGGGTTGGGCATTGGGGAACGCCTCCGGTGGTTTGCGGGGATGGCATCGCTTGTTGCAAGCCAAGCGCTACATCTTCCGCCGATAATGCATATTCACCGAATTATGATACACTGACTCCCCATATTACAACTGCTACAAGATGATCATCGTTGTAGGAGGCGCACATCATTCTTGGACGCGCAAATGCTTGATTTGAACGAACTGACGCAAGGCATGCCCGCCATCACGCCGGTTTATGGCGAAGCGCTGGCAGAGGCAGCAGGCGTATGCTTGGAGTCGCAAGGTCATATACAGGGTGTAGAACTTAGAGTCATAGGTTACGCAAGCAATCTCTATAGCCTTTATTGGCCTACAATCACCGACCAAACCCGCCGCACTCGGAACGATTTGCAGGAAACTACCGAACTTGGAGCGATGGCTATCGCGGTTTTGTTATCCAGAAAGGAAATCGGATATTCGGTAATTGAGCGTTCCGCCAAAGGAACGGGCATCGATTATTGGCTGGGCGATGACGACGGCGCGCCGCCCTTCCTGAACAAGGCGCGGTTGGAAATATCAGGCATTCTTAAAGCGAGCGGCAACAATGTAGAACGGGCGGTCAAAGCGCGGGTAAATCAGAAACTACGACAGACGGAACGCTCCGCCGGTTCGCTGCCCGTCTATGTAATCGTAGTTGAGTTCGGAAGTCCGCTTGCCGAGGTGCAGAAGAGATGAGCGCTGTTAACGAGTTCCATAACAAAGCTATGGATTTGGCTGAACTTGCCTTCGTGGCGCGGATGCGCGGCAATAACGAGAAGGCGGTTGCGCTATTCAGCGATGCGCTGAACGCCGAACTGGCGGCAATCGCGGCGCTAGACGAGCCGATTGAGCCCACATTCTCCGTTCTGCATCGCAGCGCGGGAACGATAGCGTTGCACTGCGGTCAGCTCCGCAAAGCCGAGCAGTTGGCCGCCGCCGCGCTCGCCAAAGATCCGCCGCCGGAAATCGCAGATGAGTTGCGTGACCTTATGGAACAGGCGAATTTCAAGAGACGCTCGGAGTTGAAAGTCCGCGGCTGAATGCGGCGGAGACGGCGGCTATCTTTGCCAGTATGCTTTGCGCCGACGGGGATGTAGGGTTGGGCATTGGGGGACGCCTCCGGTTGTTTGCGGCGATGGCAGCGCTTGTTCACGGGGTTGCGGCGATGAGGCGCGTATAGCGGGCAATGCGGTTATGCCTCATCGTCATTCGCATTTGACGGGCTTGGCTGACGATTATAGTCGTCGTGAAACATGTAGTGGATGCTGGATATATTCGCCGTATTCAGAAGCACGCCGCCGCCGCCGAAATCACTGAAGTTCAGATCGACCGGGGAAGACACATCGCCGTTGGGATACAGCACGGCGTCTCCAAGCCTTATGTCTTTTGATTCAACGGAATCCGGCAATGTCGTATATGCCTCTAAATCGCCTACATAGAGGGTGCCATCCTTCATACGAATGGTTACTTGCACGTAGGATTTGCCCGCCTCTCTTCTGTCCGAAGTAAATGCCTCGTGCCAGACGGGTTCGTCGCGAACGGGTTCGGGCGCAAGTTTGGCTTTTCGGGCAGCGCGGCTTACTCCGTAAGTCAGTTTCGCGGGCAGGTCTATAATGCCTGACACTACGGAGCCGATGAGCATCCATAGAAAGTACAGCCCGAACACGGCGAAGGCGGTTCCGGGCGATTCCTTTGCGAATGCGTATGCGCCGTCAAGCAGTATGCGGTCAAGCGCAAGCGCGCCTAGAAAGTACCCTTGCCACGCGAAGGTTATCAGCGCAACCGTTGCGATGCCTATCGCGTGAACTACGGCGGCGTGGTAAAACAGCATCCCCCAAGTCATAAGGGTTGTTCTGTCAACCACTCTTGGATGATGAAGTTGCGCCGCGCTTATGGAGATCCAGCCCGGCAATACGATTATTGCCAAGACGACGATTGAGTTGACCATTCGCCGCTTACTTCTCCGGGGCGTCTTTCTTCCGTGAGCGTTCAGCGGCGGCTTTTTCGTTCTGTTTTCTCATCTCTTCAAAGAGATTCACGAACTTGCCCTTGGGTTTGGGAAGCGTGACAGTTGATTTCCTATAATAGCCGCAGTAGGTCTGGAAGTCATCCCGTTTTTTGTCTTTGGGCATTGCGGTTCACCTCCGGTTGTTGGCTTGCTTATGGCATTCTAACATATATGCCGCGCCTTGACACAAACTCATGCAGCACGGCTTGGCGGTTGGCGCATCATGGGTTTCGCAGCGTCTTCATCACGGCTTCGCGACTGACATACTCGCCGGTTCTGCCTTCTTGCATCCACTTGAGCAGCGCCGCATCCTCCGCCGCGTCGGTGGCGTGGATCAGCCCTAGGCTGCGCTCTATGGCGGTGGACTCGGCTTCGGTTAGGCCGTATAGCGCATAGACGAGCTCGTCTAGCCGCCACTCCAACTCGCGCGTGTCGGCGGCGGGGTCGGCGCGCTTGGCGGCTAGGATTTCGTCAACCAAGCGGATGAACGGGCGCTGCTCGGCACGGCTGATTTTGGGGATGGGGATGCGCTCAGCGGGCGGCGGCTTGCGGTCGCGGCACTGTTCGGCCGTTGGCTCGCCGGTCTGACGGGAATGCCAGGCGGCCAGGGTTGAGTCGAGGATTGCGGAGCGATAGCGGTTGTCCGGCGCATCCTCGACGGGGACTGACGCTATCTTTGCCAGTATGCTTTGCGCCGACGGGGATGATGTAGGGTTGGGCATTGGGGGACGCCTCCGGTTGGTTGCGGGGATGGCAGCACTTGTTCATACGCGCTCATTACGGCGCGTCTTCCTCTATCAGAACGCTACCGCCTGCCCGCGCTTGTATTGTGATGACGCTGCCTTCCAGAAGGGACATTCCAATCAATGACTCGCCGTCCGTTTCCAGAACTTGCAGGTCGCGGCGCCTGCCGTGCCATAGCGCCGTTCCGTCATAGTAACGCGCCAGCGCTTCGCCAACCGCCAAACTTATCGCGCTTTGACCTCTATAAGTCAGTCCAAGGCGTCGGATGGCGTCAAACGGCAATGCCAGCTCGCCGTTGAATCCTGTGTCTAGGACAACTTCGGTTGAATGAAAGCTGCCGTTAGCGTCTTCAATGTCTATCGGGATTGATGGATCCAGCGCCTGATTTACGTTGCCTGTTATCATTGTTTAACTATGTATGACCTAAGTCCCATCTTGAACGCGGTCGGGTAGCCTATCCTTACCGTATAGGTGATTACTTCGGGGTAGCGTTCCACTAGGCGGTTCACCGCGGCGGAATGACTGGCGTCTATTTCGTAATCGCCGCCGTACACATCAATCACCGCGAACTTCCCCTTTTCCTTAGGCTCTGCCCACTTGCGTATCTTTTCGTCGTAGATAGCCTGGCCGCGAGAGGCGACGATGTCTTGTCCATTCGCCTCGGCGGTTTTGGATGGGCGCGATGTCTTTGGAGGCAATCCAAGGCTGCGCTCTATGGCGGTGGCTTCGGCTTCGGTTAGGCCGTATAGCGCATAGACGAGCTCGTCTAGCCGCCACTCCAACTCGCGCGTGTCGGCGGCTTTGCGCTTGGCGGCTTGGATTTCGGCATACAAGTGGATGAACGGGCGCTGCTCGACAAAGCCGATTTCGGGGATGGGGATGCGTTCAGCGGGCGGCGGCTTGTGCTCGCGGCGCTGTTCGGCGGCTGGCGCGCCGGTCTGACGGGAATGCCAGGCGGCTAGGGTTGAGTCGAGGATTGCGGATCGACAGCGGTCGTCTGTCCACGATGCGGCGGGGACGGCGGCTATCTTTGCCAGTATGCTTTGCGCCGACGGGGGTGTAGGGTTGGGCATTGGGGGACGCCTCCGGTTGGTTGCGGGGATGGCAGCGTTTGTTCAGGCGCGCTTATTGCCCGCGACGTACAGCTTGCCGTTAGCCCAAAGGCGTCGAGAATGCCCAACGATTTGAAGAAGGTTTAGCCGACTAGCGACGACTCATCCTCATAATAGAATTCATCAGGCGCGTGCACGTTATATCCACGAAGCATATCGTCTGGTTTGCTTGTGTACCCGCCATGCTCCCTATAGTAGAATCTTGCTGACGGCACGCTTCGCGTACTATGCCAGCTACAATGCGCCGGCATTAACTTTCCGTCTAATCGCTTCGCCGATGTTGCCGGCGAAGCGACTTTGGCCGAAGTTTTGGGGAGTTCGGAAGCAGGCGGGGGCGATTTCCGCGTGTCAAACACGAACTCCTCAATCTCATCTAGCGTTTCTGAGAATCGCCAATGGGACGTCTGAATATCTCCCGCAATAGCTTTGATCTTGCGTTGCTCCCTAACCCGGGCAACTATCAACGCCAGGGCGATCCCCACGATGATGGCGGCGATTATGGGGAAGATTATGTTCATTTGGAGTTGCCTTGTGAGGTTTTTATCAGATGTTCAAGCATCTTATCCACGCGGTCGGATTCACGTCTATGCGCATTTCGGAGTTCTTCAAGAATTTCTTTAGTTTTATTGTCAGAACGCCATCCATGCCACAGACTTACTAAAGCCAATGCAATGGCAAACATATTCAAAAAGTCCATTTGAGACCTCCGCCGGATTGTGTGAGGCAACAAGAATACCACTATTGAAGTAAATCTTCTATGTCCTTACGGTTATCCTTAATTGCTTCCACCTTGGAAACAAATTCATCCCAGTCCGCGTCGGACATGTAGAAAAAAGCCTGCTTATGATTGGCTGTCGAATCATGCCAATACACGCTTACCGTTACGACGGGGACTTTGACAATTTCTCCGTCGCGGATACGAATAGGCTTAACGCTCCATTCACCGGCGACACCGCCATAATGGGGAACGTTATCAAGCGCCTTGGCGGTAGCCATTGGCAGCTCGTAAGCGCGATTGAAGGACAGAACCGCTTTGAGAGCATCCCTTTTTTGATCATCAAGCTTAATTGGGGCTTCCAGCTCTGACGCAATGGAGGATATTTGATCCACGGCGGCTGTCACGTCTAAGTCCAGTGCCGATACGCGATTGTAGAGATGCTCAACTATACGCAGAACACGCGCCGCCTTGTCAATAGGGATATTGAAGCGCGCATTCAGATTGCGAGAATGCCCATGCCCAATAAATCCGTCTTGCCCGTCGTCGGATTTAGATATTGCGAGCAATGCGTCCGCCGACAGGTTCAAGAGCACTTCGAAATCTCGCACAAACGCTGTTGACGAAAGCAATCTCTCATCCAACAAGGTCTGTTCAGCCATTCGTGCTATGACTCCTGCGCCAGTTGCCATCAACTGGTTGTCAAGGTATAATTAGGGTATATTTTAGCAATTTTGATTAACTGAGGTCAAGTTGCCTATACCTTGGAGCGCATATCCCATCATTTTGGAACATCACACGCTACGCGCACGCGGCAGACGGCGGTCTAGCATAGCGCGCCAAGCATAGCCACACGCCCATCACGCCCATTCACGGGAAGCGGCGGTACACATCCCTGCGATGCCCGAAGCCGAGCAGTATGGCTATATCGCCTTCGACTTCAAAGCCAAGGCGATAGTCGCCTATTCTGATGCGGTAGTAGGCGCCGCTTGCGGTCATTCTTGCGATGCCCGGAATTTGAGATAGGGTTGGCGCTGACTCTATGCCGGCGATTGCGCGCTCTACTCGGCGGCGCAGGTTCGCGTCATTGCGTATTCGTCTGAGGTCGCGGTTGAAGCCGGCGTCGAATCTAACTTGCATCGGGGTTTCGCAGCGTCTTCATCACGGCTTCGCGGCTGACATATTCGCCGGTTCTGCCTTCTTGCATCCACTTGAGCAGCGCCGCATCCTCCGCCGCGTCGGTGGCGTGGATCAGGCCTAGGCTGCGCTCTATGGCGGTGGACTCGGCTTCGGTTAGGCCGTATAGCGCATAGACGAGCTCGTCTAGCCGCCACTCCAACTCGCGCGTGTCGGCGGCGGTGTCGGCGCGCTTGGCGGCTAGGATGCGCTCCACGACGTCCACTAGCGGGGCTTGCTCTTCGAGCGAAACATCGGGGATTGGCAGGTTCTTCCAATCATCAGGGTATATGCTCACATTGTGGCGGCGATTTGCCAGTATGAAATTTTTCGCCGCGGATGAGTTCAACACCCCAAGCAAGAATTTCGCATCAAAGCGGATGCTGCTTGCTTCAAGCCTCTCGCGACTAGGCAAACTGGGATGTCGTTTCTCATACCCATAACGCGCTTGCTTTCGGATTGAATTGTTTCGGATGCCCGATAGCCTATGCCATGGCACAGCACCAATTACACTTGCGCTGAAGACGAATTGCAGTTCGTCATAGCAAGCCTTAGGGTTTGTACCAGCGTTCTTTTGAAGCAACAACTTTTCGTTCACTTCGTAGAACTCAGGGAAGGTTGGAGCGTAGAACTGAGACGGACTACGCTCAGTTCCCCATTCAAGCCAAAGGTTCGTGGCAGGAAGCCAATAGCCCAAATGCTTGCCATCCACGTAAGGCTTGCAGTGAATTTCGTCGCGGGTGTCCGATGTCAAATCGGCAGTAACGAACTTGTCCAACGCCTTGGGCTTACTGCTAGGGCGAAGTCCGTAACTGATGTAGCATACTTGGGACAATGGCAGAGTGGGCGCTGAAAACGCCTGCGCTTCAGCATCTTCAGGGAAGAAGACGCGATGTGTCAGGTTGCGTTGTTCGTCAGTAGGTAACAGGTTGACGCTCCCGAAGTCGGGGTAGTGTACGCAACGCTCCGGTTTGTTGCGCTTGCCATCCGCTTTCTGAAACACGTAGGTGATGTTGTGAACACCCGCTTGGAACAACTGAAGTTTCCCGAAGAAGTCGAGCCTTACGATGCGGCTGTTCTTCAAAAACCATTCTTGCGATTTCTTGGCATATCGCGCGTGGCAATATGCGTCAGAAACGATGAATGTGGTAATGCCGCCTTCTCTGATTAGTTGATAGCCCCGCTCTATGAACGGGATGAACAAATCCCACTTTTCATAGAGTGTTTGGTATTGCCCGCTGGCTACGATGCGATTACGCAGTTCACGGTTCGCATCACCTGCTTCAGAACGCACATACGGCGGATTTCCGATTGCGATGTCGAAGCCGCCGCCCGTGTCTGCGAACACTTCGGCGAATGCGATGCGCCAGTCCACTATGTTCTCAGGAACGGCGGCGTCTCCCAAGGCGTCTTGCAGTTCGCGCTGTATGTCGATGATATGGGCTTTTAGGCGCCGCTTTTCGTCGCCGTGGGTGGCGCGCATGTAGTCCGCCTTTGCATCGCCCAGTTTGCGGCTGTCGGTGAGCGCGCGGAACAGGTCGCCGTATGCTGCGGCGCTTGGGTCTGGGCCTAGCAGGCTGTCGCCGCATACCAGTTTGAGGTCGAGGTTGGGCAGCGGTTCGGGGCGCTCGCCTTCGTAGTCTATCGCCAGCGAAAGCCACATTCGCAGCATTGCGATGTTGACCGCAAAGTCGGAGTTGTCCACGCCGTAGAGGTTGCGCTGTATGATGTCCAGCTTGAGTTCGTACACGCCTTTGGGGTCGACGCCGGCGTTGTAGAGGGCGGTTTGGAGTTCTACGAGTTCTTGCATCATACCCAGCAGGTATGCGCCCGAACCGCATGCGGGGTCGACTACGGCAACGGCTGCCAGCGCTTCGCCCACTCTGCGGGCGTCCGCCAGCGGTATGCCTGATGCGTCGCGTTCGTCAATGAACTTGGCGATGGCGGCGGGCGCGAGCGCGGCATCGCGTCCGGCGAGGTAGCCTTTGAGCGCTTCGCGGCACATGAAGGACACCACGGCGCGCGGCGTGTAGTAGGAGCCGGAGCCGTGCCGGTCGTTCACAAGTTCCTCAAACACCTTGCCCAGCATTTCGGGGTCAACCGCAACTTCGACGTCGTAGGGCGTG
The DNA here is from genome assembly GCA_965203895.1 of Dehalococcoidia bacterium. Classification (GTDB taxonomy): domain Bacteria; phylum Chloroflexota; class Dehalococcoidia; order Lucifugimonadales; family JADFKI01; genus Bin90. The sequence goes on from CBDBDI010000003.1 coordinate 3,207,129, forward strand.
GATTCCTGCACGGTGAAGTTGAACTTGTCGAACAGGTCGGTCATTATGCGGCGCAGCGCGTCGTCGGGGACGGTTACGGCATCATCGCCGCCGTGTTCAGCGCGCCGATCGAGGGCGGTCTGCTCGAACAGTCCGCCGTTGAGGAACGGCACATCGCCTATCAGCTCGCGCGCCGAATCGTGATGCGTATGGTCTTGCGATTTGGGGTTGTTCAACCCGGCGAAGAACAGCGGGCGCAGCCGGTCAATGTAGAAGTTCTTTTGCTCGCCGTGGGCGGCGGCGTAGTCTCGCCACAAGGCGTTCAGATAGTCGCGGTCGCGGTTGATGGCAAGCCAGCCTTTGCGGGACATGAAGTAGATGAACATAAGGCGGTTGAACAGGGTTTGCGTGAATGTGCGCTTGGCGTCAAGTTCGGCAGCGCCTGCGCCAAAGCCCCGGATGCTGCGCTCCACTTCGTTGAATATGCGGTGATATTCCGTAAAGAACTGCTTGGTGACCGGATCTACATCGAAGGCGTTGTCCAGCGCTTGGCGGATGCTGCCCGTATCGGTGTAGTTCCAATAGATGTTGGCGACCTGCTGCACGGCGGTGCGCTGCGGGATGCCGCGCTCAACCACCATGCGGCGCAGGGTGGGCTGCGCGCCCGCAAAGTTGGGGTAGATGAGGTGGAGCTGGGACGCCGAGCGGTTGGCGAACACGAGCAGCATGTCGTCGCCGAGTCGATCCGCGATGCGGCGGGCGGCGGCGACTACGTCCTGTTTGCGGACGCGGTCGGCGCCGCGCCTGCCGTCAATGGGCGCATGCTGAAGCGGCACATAGAGCGCTTGGACGCCGTCGAGTTGGGCGATGCGCTCGGCGTTGGCGGGCAGCGCGGGGTTGGCGGCGGCGGCGGGCGATGCGCCATCAAGCGGGACGTCGCCCAGCGCAGTGTTGAAATCGAGAACTTCTGCGAACAGCCGGCGGAGTTCGTGGGCGCGCTGTTCGGGCGGCGCTTGGAATATGCGCTCAAAGCGCTCTTCTACATCGGCGGCGTCATCGCGGTTGATGATAGGCATATGCTTGCGCTCCGTAGGGGATCTTCAAAATGAGTATGCGGCTATTTTCACCGCAAAGGCGCTAATGCGCAAGGGGGATGCGGGATTGGGGATGCGGCAGCGCGCGGCGCAAAAGGCAACGGGCGCCGCAATGACGCCCGTTGTGTGTGTGCCGAAAGGGTGATAGTGGTGGAGACGGGGGAGGGTCGAACTCCCCGTCCAGAAGATTCCCAAACTAGGATGTGCTACAGGCATAGTCGGCAATTGAGTCTTGCTCCGTCCAAGCGCTTGCCGACGCGCAACTTGTCAGAGCCAGCCGATGGGTTAAGCCTTTTCGTATCGGCGTCCGTCAGGCTTTCCTCCGATGATATGGCACCCAATCACCCCCCTCGGAGGGAAGGGGCGGTGGATGTAGCCGCGGTTAGGCGGCTAGGGCAAACTCTCTGTCGTTGCCAGTTACTTTTTTTGCCACTTTTAACGAGGTGTATGGCGCCTCGGCCTGCAATCCTGCTGAGACAATCCCCTGTCGAACCCACGCGTCCCCACTGCAATATCCATCATAGCACATTCGCGGCGGCGTATGTAAGCGCCGAAATCCGCGAATTGGCTGCGACGGCGGGTTATTTGAGCGCGGCCACCATCGCGGATTGGCGGCTTATGCGGCTGTCGTGGTCGAGCGCAAAGCGCTTGATGCCGTTGTATATGGAATCGGAGTCGAGGCGGGCTTCCGCAATCACATCCGCTTCGGTGCCGCCGGTGAGCCACTGGTTGTCCCAGTCGGACACCATGGAGTACTCGTCGGTGAGCGGGCCGGCGTTCTGCACGGGCCACATTCGGCGGGTGCCGGTGGACACCACCATCATATCGTAGATGGCTTCGGACGGCAGCACGGACGCTCTGTATTCGTCGGATTGGCGCGCGAAGAGCTCTTCGCTGATGGCGGCGACGACCTTCACATTCACGCCGTCCGCCTCCAAGCGCGGCAGCGCCGAGACCAGGTTGACCGTGGAGGACGAACCCTGCACCACAACATAGCCGTGCTTGGGCTTGTTCGGCGCAAAGTCGCGTATCACATAAAAGCCTTTCGCCGCCGCCATAAGGTCGGTATCGGCGAATGTGGATCTGTCGGCGACGGGGAAGTCCGGCCGCGCCACTTCCAGCACGATGACGCCAACTTTGGGATCGCGCGCCGCGATTTCGGCGGCGGCGAAGTAGCCCGGGGCGACGTCGTTGTAGTCCCAGAAGCTGAGGGTGATCACCTGTCCGCGCGGGAAGAGCTTCCAGACTTGCGGCGCGAAAATGCCGAAGTGGGTGCGCGCGTCGGCGGCGGTTTCGGGGCCGGAGTGGCCGGCAAGCACATTCAGCACGCCCACGCGGAAGGGGCTGTCTTGGTTTTGCTGGCTCCAAACGCGCGCAGGCAGATACATCAGCGGCGTGAATGCGCCGTATGTGCCGCTGATAGCCCATACGCCGACGTGCTTGTCCGGGTCGAGCGATGCGGACTGCCCCACAAAGCCGACCGCGGTGGACACATTGCCCGCTTCCTGGATCGCCGCCTTCAGGCGCGTGCCGCTGGGATTATGCACAGGATCGTAGTGTCCCCACAAGCCGCCCGGCTCCACATTGATGGACTCGGCGAGGTCGGCGGCGATAATGACGAACCGGTTGTCGGTTACATAGTTCATGTACTTGGCGATTTCGGATATGGCGCGGCGCGTCCCCCGCACATTGCCCGGCTCTTCGAAGAGTTTGATCGAGACCGACTTCTCTTCGCCCGTGGTTGCGTTGGCGACGCTGACCGCCTGCGGCTCCACCGGCAGGTTCTTGACCTTGAGGCGGTCGTCTAGGAAGGGATCTACATTGCGGTTGATGCGAAGCGGCAGGTCGTCGTCAACGCTGTCGCCGATTTCCACCAGGCGGTCGGCGAGCCAATCGCCCAAGCCGTCCCGATCGAGCGCGGACATTGCGGCGTCGATGTTGCGCTTGAACTGTAGCAGGCGCTCGCGCGTGTCTGACACTGCGCCGCCGCGTATGCCTTCGAACTCTATGCCGAAGCGCTGCTCGAAGGTGGATGCGAGCGCTTGGAAGTAGTCGCCGTTGAGCGCAAAGCCGTAGGGGTGGCTGTGGTAGCTGACGATTTGGTCGCCGTAGCCGGGGATGCTGCCGTTGACCGCCGCGGGCCACCAGCCCTTCACCGTGCGTCCCACCACAACCATCGGGCGGCCGTCGGACGGATCCCAGTCTTCCATAGCCTTCAGAACGCCCATCACTTGGTCGTAATCGTTGCCGTTGTCTATGGCGAACACATTCCAGCCGTAGGCGGCCCACTGGTCTTCAATGCGATAGCCGTCGTACTGAGGCTGTATGACGCCGCCGATGAGTTCGTCGTCGATGCCGGCGTTGTTGTACGACAGCAGGATGCGCAGGCGCTTGCCTACTTGCTGCGCTACCGCCTGGGTCTTCATCTCTTGCGAATGCCCTGAGGTCATCGCGAATTCGCCCTCGATCGCCATAATCTTGAGGCTGTCGGGCGCGCCCATCATGTCCCAGAACGCCGCCTTGCCCGCCGCTGTGGCGATGCCGATGCCGGAGGGGCCGCCGTTCACATCGTTGGTCAGGTCGGTGGTTTCGGAGTGTCCGGCCAGCGAGCGGATGCCGCGTATCTTCGCCTGCGCCATTGCGGGATGGTCCGCGAGGTCGAAGTCGTTCAGCAGCGTGTCCAGCGCACCCCTGCCCCGCCGAAAGCCGAGGCAGTCTATCGAGAGCATGCCTTGGTTATGGTCAACGGCGTAGCGCGGATCGCCGGTTTTGGCGTGTTTGCGCGCCAGCGCTTCGCCCATAATCATCCACAGCGCATAGGTAACGGGGGCGTTGTGTCCGCCCGCAAGCATAAATCGGTCGGCGTAGGGATGCTTCGGATGGCGGTAGTCATAGCGCAGGCCGCCCATCTCCGGCCCCGCCAAGTGCAGCGCCACGGTGTAGGGCGTGTATGCCAGCGGCCCGCCGAAGTGTCCGGTCTGCGAGTAGTTGCCCAGCAGCACCAGCGTCATTGCCGTGAGGAAGCCCACATCCTCCATTCGGCGCTTATCGTACTCCGGCAGTTCAATGGGCGTGCGCTCTCTGTTGGCGGATAGCGCAATCTGACTGATTGTCGTAACTGAACCGTTGCTGTTTGCCATACCTGTTGTGCTCCCGTCCGTAATATGGGGCTGTGAATGCGCGCAGAATTAGCGGCGCAGAGCATTCCCTTGGCGCTTCGCCAATTCTGCGCCCTCAAAGCGGTGAGGGCTGTCTAATCATATCAAATATGCGGCGCGCCTTGCCACTATGCGCCCACGCCGTCGACGCGCGCGGATATGCGGGCATTCGCTACGCCGGCTCGAACATTGGCAGGGACACTTCGCCTTCGCCTTGATCTTCCCAGCGCACCTTGACGCGCATGCCGCAGTGAATGTCTTCTACGGGGTTGGCGACGCCCACGATGTTCGTCATAATGCGAAAGCCTTCGTCAAGGTCGACGTACGCCACCGCATACGGGCCCAAGTCCGCGAATGCCGGATGGCGGCTCTGCATCACCACGCTGAAGGTGTACACTTCGCCTTCGCCTTTGGACACGCGCCAATCGGTGTTTTCGCTGCCGCACGCAAGGCAGTATTTGCGCGGGTAGAATACCACATCGCCGCAGTCGTTCACCTGATACACGAGCTCATGCCGCTTGGTGGCTTCCCAGAACGGCTCGGTGTCCGGCTCCGGAAATCTGGGTAGTGGTCGCTGACCTGCCATCGTTCATTCTCCTGGTATGCTGCTGACGCCGCCTGCTCTATGCGCGCCTTGTTGAGCGCGCGGATTGATGATGCGATATGTCCGCCCCGCCGCTTAGTCGGCCGCCAGAATGGTTACGCCGGTGGCGTGGCGCGATCCGAGCATTCCGCCGTTGCCCACCGCAACCGCAAGTTTGGGGTCTTGTACCTGCGCCGTGGATTCGCCGCGAAGTTGACGCGTCGCTTCCAAGAGCAGGAATATGCCGCGCTCGCCCGGATGGTTGGATGACAGCCCGCCGCCGTCGGTGTTCATAGCGGGTTTGCGCGGGTCGTCGAACCCAAGATGGCGCTGGCTCACATAATCGCCGCCGTCGCCCTTCTTGCAGAAGCCCAAGTCCTCGATCATGCACATAACCGTTATGCTGAACGAATCGTATGCCATAAGCACATCCACTTCGTCGGGGGAAACGCCGGCGTCCGCAAATGCTATGGGGCCGGACTGAGCGCCGGCGCTCACGGTTATATCGCCGCCGTTTTCGCGATACTTGGTAGCTTCGCCCGTGCCGATAATCCACGCCGGCTTCTTGCGGCAGTTGGCGGCCACTTCGGGAGATGCGATTATCACTGCGCCGCCGCCGTCCGAAATCATGCAGCACTCAAGCAGATGCAGCGGATGCGCGATGACGCGCGAATCTATCACATCTTGAACCGTAATTTCGTTCACGCCCACGAATGCCAGATCGGTCATCGCCTTCACCGCTTCGGGGTTTCGCATAGCGTGGCGGCGCGTTACCACCGAAATTTCGGCGAACTGCTCGTCCGTGGTGCCGTATTGATGCTTATGGCGGTTCTTGACCATCCCATAGTTGGCGATGAGCGTCTGTCCCCACGAATCTTCCATATTGGACGCCGGCGTCGCCTGCCCCAGCCCGGTTGCGCCCGCGGTGCCGATGTTGCGCCTATCGGAATGCGCCGTGGAGCCGTAGGTGAGCAGCGCGACATTGCACTTGCCCGCGGCGATCATCTTGGCGGCGTGGTTTGCCTGGAACTCATACGAAGTCCCGCCGACCGCCGTGTTGTCTATGACGCGCGGCTTCAGCCCAAGGTATTCGGATATGCCCAACCCGCCGATGCCCTGGTGAGTTCCAGTGTCATAGACGGCGTCCACGTCCTTGCCGGACAGCCCGGCGTCTTCCAGTGCCTTGATAGCCGACGACGCCTTGATTTGCAGCGCGCTTGTGCCGGGCCCCACCACTCTGAGCGGGTATTCGTGAATGCCGACTATTGCGGCCTCTCTGCGCTGAGGCATAGGTTGCTCCTCCCCTTGCGGTGATGCGGCGCTTTGAACTCGGCGGATGCGCCTTATCATTCTTGAACGCTTGAACGCCGCCGCTCTTATCTGATAGCGTAATTAGCGTAACTGAGACGCCTATTCCAACGGGAAATTATGGCGCAAAGGTAGCATATTTAGGCGTTACAAGTCAATTAACGCGCTTGCAGTGCGCTCGCATAGTTAAGTGGTTGGATTAGATATACTATCGCTCAAACCGCCGGTTAGGAGGATAGAAAATGCCCAAGTTCGCCGCAAACCTGACGATGATGTTCAACGAAGTTGACTTTCTCGACCGCTTTGAAGCCGCCGCAAACGCCGGCTTTAAGGCGGTGGAGTTCCTGTTCCCATACGATTACGATAAAGCCGAAATCGCTGAGCGGCTTGAGCGGCACGGGCTTACGCTTGCGCTGCACAACCTGCCGGCGGGCGATTGGGCGGCGGGCGAGCGCGGCATCGCATGCCCTCCCGACCGCATCGACGAATTCCGCGACGGCGTCCGCAAAGCGCTGGAGTACGCCCCGGCGTTAGGATGCGCGCAGGTGAACTGCCTCGCCGGCATCAGACCCGGCGCCGATGTTTCGGACGCCAAAGCGGAAGCCACGCTAATCGACAATCTGGCATTCGCGGCGGAGCGGCTCAAGTCCGTCGGGGTGCGTCTGCTTATTGAGCCGATAAACACCATCGACATCCCCGGCTTTATGCTGAACTACCCGGATCAAGCGCGCCGCATCATAGAACGGACCGGCTCGGACAACCTGTTCCTGCAGCACGACCTCTATCATATGCAGATTATGCAAGGCGATTTGGCGCGCAACATCCAGCGCCACCAAGACATAATCCGCCATATCCAGATTGCGGACAACCCTGGACGGCATGAACCCGGCAGCGGCGAAATCAACTACCCCTACCTGTTCGGCTATCTTGACGATATTGGCTACGACGGTTGGATCGGCTGCGAGTACGTCCCCGCCACAACAACCGCCGAAGGGCTGGGTTGGATTGCGCCTTTCATATAGCCAACGGCGCAGCCAAGCGCGCGCTAACGCCGGCGTAATGCCGAACAAGATGAACTTTCGCGCCAACGATGTGAACAGCAGCGGAGGTTAACTATGGCTACGGCGATTCAAGAGCAGCCTGCCTCATACCAATACCACGACCGCGATATTATCCTGACCCAGATCCAAGAGCGTGTTCTGTGGCTTGCGATGCAGATGGTGCATTACGCCAACAATGTGCGTCAATCCCCGGACGCTCTCAAGGTCGGCGGGCATCCCGCTTCAAGCGCGTCCGTGGTAACCGTAATGACATCGTTGTACTTCGACTACATGCGCGCCGGCGACAAGATTTCGGTCAAGCCCCACGCCTCGCCGGTGTACCACGCCATCCAATACCTTCTGGGCAACCTTGACCGCAAGTATCTCAAGACGCTGCGCGCCTTTCGCGGATTGCAGGCGTATCCCAGCCAGACTAAAGACCCCGACTATGTGGACTTCTCGACCGGTTCGGTGGGCTTGGGCCCGGTAGCGCCCAACTTCGCATCGCTGACCGAAGAGTATCTCAAGACGCACTTGTACTCGTTCAAGGGCGACACGCACCGCTACATTAGCCTTGTGGGGGACGCCGAACTTGACGAAGGCTCCATATGGGAGGCGATAGCAGAGCCCGAAATGGAGGGCTTGGAGAATATCCTGTGGGTTGTCGACCTAAACCGCCAAAGCCTCGACCGCGTAATACCCGGCATCAAGGTGCGCTCGTGGCGGGATATGTTCGCCGCCAACGATTGGAACGTCATCGATGTGAAGTACGGCCGCCGGCTGCAAAGCGCATTCGCGGAGCCTAACGGCGAACTGCTTCGGATGTGCATCGACGAAATGTCCAATCAGGTGTATCAGCGGCTGCTGCGCGTGGAGCCGGCGACGCTGCGCGAGTGGCTGCCAAACGCCAGCCGCTACCCGCGCGACCTGAGGCGGCTAATCGGCAGGTGGGACGACGATGAGCTGCACAGCCTTTTCAGCAACCTGGGCGGCCACGATTTCGCTATGCTCAGAGACGCTTTCACGCAGGCGGACGAACTGCAGGGGCCCACTGTGGTGTTCGCATACACATTCAAGGGTTGGATGCTGCCCTCCATCGGCGACCCGCACAACCACTCCAGCCTGATGTCGGCGAAGCAGATGGAGCAACTGCGCGCGCGAATCGACCTGCCCGAATCCGATGTATGGTCTGCGCTGCCCGCGGACACGCCCGCCGGCCGGCTGTGCGCCGAAGTGGCCGAGCGGCTTGCGATAGCCAAGAAGCGCCCCGCCGCCGCGCAGACGCCGCCGCTGCCCACAGATCTCGACCACGATTACTACGGCAATATGTCCACGCTGCAGATGTACGGGCTTGTGCTAACGGATCTTGCGCGCAATATGCCGCAGATAGCAGAGCGCGTTGTTACCGTAAGCCCTGATGTGGCGAGTTCCACCGGACTTGGCGGTTGGATAAACAAGGCGGGTGTTTGGGCGCGCCGCGAGCCGGAAACGCTGCCCGACGAAGACGTCGTCAGAGCGCTGAACTGGAGCGAATCGCCGCAGGGACAGCATATCGAGCTGGGCATATCTGAGAACAACCTGTTCATGATGCTGGGTCAGCTTGGGATGTCCTACGAATCCGCCGGCGAGCTGCTGTTCCCCGTCGGTTCGGTCTATGACCCATTCGTCCGGCGCGGGCTTGACGCCTTCACATACGGCGTCTATTCGGGCGCGAAGTTCATCCTGGTGGGAACGCCTTCCGGCATCACGCTTGCGCCTGAGGGCGGCGCTCACCAGTCGCTGCTCACGCCCTCGATCGGCGCCGAAATGCCGGAGCTCGCCTTCTACGAACCCTGCTTCGGCAAGGAAGTGGAGTGGATTATGCTGGACGCGCTGGAGCGAATTCGGCAGCGCGAGCGCTCAACCTACCTGCGCCTCACCAGCAAGCGCGTTGACCAATCGCTGTTCAACCTGCCCGCCGATAGCGCGGAGCGCGAGCAGTTGCGCCGCCAAGTTCTGCGCGGGGCATATCGCCTTGTGGGACGGCAGACGGAAGCGGGCTACAATCCGGGCGAGAATGTGGTTCACATCATGGCTTGCGGCGCAATGATCCCCGAGGCGGTGGAAGCGGGCGAGCGGATGCAGCGCGAAGGCATATTCGCCAACATCATCAACCTGACGGGGCCGGGCCAGCTCTACGCGCACTTTCAGACGGGCATACGCGCCGCGCTCAAAGGCGAGCCTGCCGCCGCCTTCATGTCCGACATCCTGTCCGCCGACGAGCGCAAAGCGCCGCTAGTCGCCGTCGCCGACGCGCATCCGCACTCATTGGCGTGGCTCGGCGGCGCGCTCGGCGCTACCATAATCCCGCTCGGCGTTACCGAATTCGGGCAGTCCGGCAGCCCATCTGATCTTTACAGAGAGTACGGCATAGACGTCGACAGCATCGTCGCCGCCTGCTTCGCCGCGCTGGAAGCCTAGCGCGCTTTCTGCGCGTTCACGCTATCGCCCGCCGCCGATGGTTGTGAACCGGAACTTTCGTCGAAGTTCCCGGCAGTCCGCCTTTCACACCGCACGCATACACCATTCGCAAAGACGGGTTGCTCCATTGCTTAAACGTATGCAAGCGATGCCGCGCAAAATCCCAATAGGCTATTGACAGAAATCTAATATCAATTATAATGCGCTCAAATAATGCCTGTGTATTCGCGCGCGTCGTTTGGTGCTGCGCGAATGCGGTGGCTTGTTCGGCGGCATACGCCGATAATCAACAAACAAGGAGGAAGCGAGGAAATATGCAAGCAAAACTATTTGGCAAACTTGCGCTAGTGAGCCTTGCTCTAGCAGCGCTAATGGCAATGGCATGCTCCAGCGCGCCCGCCGCCCCTGATGCGGGCGACGGCGGCGGTCAGGCAGCGCCCGCGGCGCAAGTGCAAGCGACGGCGACATTCCCTCCGACTCCAATTCCCCCCGCAATCGCCCAACCCACAACAGCCCCCGCAGCTCCGGCAGAGACAACAATGAGTGGTAGCGATATACAGATGGGCGGGCACCTCCGCGTTCTTAACGACGGCTTCCCTCCCAAGTGGGACTTTACGCAGACCAGCACCTGGATTTCGCTGTTCCATTACGGCGGCCGCGCATACAATGGACTGCTTCAATTCTCCCCTAGGGACGGCATTGAAATATGGCCCGATATGGCGGAAAGCTGGGAAGTTCAGGATAACAACCAGACTTACATATTCAACCTAGACGAAAATCTCGCCGAATATCACGACGGACAGCCGTTTAGCATAGACGACATCATATATGCTATAGACAGGTGGCGGGATCCGCCCGAAGGCATAATTCAGCCGCGCGTGGGCGCGTTCACGCTTATAGACACGATGACGGCATTGGACGACCGCACGCTGGAAATCAAGCTTTCAGAGCCGTTCGGGGACTTCATCGCGGAAGCCGCCAACCAGTGGCACATGTTTATCCCGCAGCACATCCTGGAAGCCAACGAAAACACCATCCCTGAATGGCAAAAGGTCATAGGCACGGGGCCGTACAGGATAGTGGACGCCGAAGACGGCATATCCGTCGCGATGGAGAAGAACGCCAGCTACTTTCGATCCGACGCCGACGGCAATTCATATCCCTACCTAGACAAGGTAACTTCCATAACCATCCTTGAGCCTCAGGCTATCCTCGCCGCGCTCAGAACAAAGAACGCTGACGCCACCAAGCCCACCTTCGTCGGAGTGAGCCATGTGGACTACAACAATATAGTAGAGGAAAGCGGCGGCGCGGCGACTTTCCTAGCCGGACCTTTCGCCGATGTCGCGAGCATCCAGCTTAACAACCAAATTCCCCCATTCGACGACATAAACGCCCGGCGCGCCATCATGTACGCCTTCAACAAGCAGGCAGTCATAGACGCTGAAGGCGCAGAGAACCCTGTGTTCCCTATAAGCTGGTTCAGCTACCTCCATCCTTCTGCGAGCGAGATCTCCAAAATTCCCGGCTATGATCCTTCCAAGCGAGACGAAGAGCTGTCGATGGCGAAAGATTTCGCAGAGCAGGCGGGATTGACGCAGTTTGAGCTTATATTCGTGCCATTCCGCACGGCACACGCCGAACTGCTTGCCAACGATCTGCTTGTGTGCTGTAATGTGCAGGCAGACATCAGGATACAAGACTGGACAGCGATGATAGCATCCGTCGAAGGCAGGCGCTATCAGGCGGCGTCCGGCGGCACAGCCCCTAGCTACGCCGGAATAGTTCCCATCGTCGACATTATGTACAGCGCAGGCGGCGGACGCAACGGCGGTTGGGATCCGCCCGAAGATTGGACTGCGTCCTGGAATACGGCGCGAACCATGCAGCCGGGTCCCGAGCAAGCTGCGCTCTTCGACGATATGTTCAACATCATGCTGAACGACTGGGTGCCTTCCGTTCCCTACCTGGCAGCCAACCACAACAAGTTCCATTGGAACTATGTCCATAACTGGAACCTGGTAGCCCAAGAAATCTTCAGCAACAATAAGTTCGAGGACGTGTGGATTGACTGCGGCGCCCCCAACCCCGGCGCGGGTTGCTAAACCGAGGGCGCGCACTTCTACCCACTAAACCGAATTAACCTAATAAGGAGTAGCCGACATGCGGACAAGACTGAGTTACAAGTTCATCTGGGCAATTGTCGCGTTGGCGGCATTGACGCTCTTTGCCGCGGCATGCTCCAGCGCGCCCGAATCCGGTGGCGAGGCGCCCGCGGCGCAGCCGGTAGCCACGCCCACCTTCCCGCCGACGCCGATTCCTCCTGCAATCGCGCAACCCACCGCGGCGCCCGCCGCCCCCGCAGTTGCAATGAGCGGCGGCGATATACGGATGGGCGGACATCTCCGCGTTCTTAACGACGGCTTCCCGCCCAAGTGGGACTTCACGCAGACCAGCACCTGGATTTCGCTGTTCCACTATGGCGGGCGCGCCTACAACGGGTTGCTCCAGTTCTCTCCCAGGGACGGCGTTGAGATCTGGCCCGATATGGCGAAAAGCTGGGAGGTCAAGGACAACAACCAGACTTACATCTTCAACCTAGACGAAAACCTCACCGAATATCACGACGGCGAGCCGTTCAGTATCGAAGATGTAACCTTCGCCATAGAGCGCTGGAAGAACCCGCCCGAAGGCGTCATCCAGCCGCGCGTGGGCGCGTTCACGCTCATAGATACGATGACGGCGTTGGACGACCGCACACTGGAAATCAAGCTGTCGGAGCCATTCGGAGACTTCCTAGCCGAAGCCGCCAATCAGTGGCATATGTTCATCCCGCAGCATACCCTAGACCCCGACAACAACACTATCTCCGAATGGCAGCAAATAATCGGCACAGGCCCGTATAAGATAGTGGACGCTGAAGACGGCATATCCGTCGCAATGGAAAAGAACGCCAACTACTTCCGCTCCGACCCTGACGGCAACCAGTATCCCTACCTGGATAAGGTAACTTCGGTGGTAATAATCGAAGCGCAAGCGCTTGTCGCCGCGCTCAGGACGCAGAACGCAGACGCAACCAAGCCCACTTGGACCGGCGCAAGCCATCTCGAATTCAAAGAAATGGCGGATGCAGACAACGGCACATTCCTTGCCGAAGCCTTCGCCACCGTCGACAGCGTTCAGCTCAACAACGAAGCGCCACCGTTCGATAACATCGACAATCGACGGGCGATAATGTACGGCTTCGATAAGAACGGCGTCATCGAAATTGACGGCGCAGAGAACCCGATATTCCCCATCAGTTGGTTCAGCTACCTACATCCTTCGCCGTCCGAAATATCCAAAATTCCCGGCTACGACCCGTCTAAGCGCGACGAGGAAGTGGCGATGGCAAAGGAATTCGCAGAAAGAGGCGGGCTAACCGAGTTCGACCTCATCTGGATACCCAGCCGCGTAGCGCATGCCGAACTCCTGGCGCTGAATATGATGGATTGTTGCAATGTGCAGGTCAACATCAACATACAAGACTGGACGGCTATGATAGCCGCCGTAGAGGGCAGAAGGTATCAGGCTGCCATCGGCGGCACTGCTCCAAGCTACGCCGGCGTAGTGCCTATCATCGATATCATGTACACGCCCGGCGGCGGTCGAAATGGCGGCTGGGATCCGCCCGCCGATTGGCTAACTGCGTGGAATACCGCAAGGACGATGCAGCCAGGGCCGGAGCAGAACGCTCTCTTCGACGAGATGTTCAACATAATGATGGACGACTGGATGCCTATGGTGCCGGTCTATGCCAACAACCACAACAAGTTCTACTGGAACTACGTGCACAACTGGAATCTGGTAGCTCAAGACATCTTCAGCAACAATAAGTTCGAAGATGTGTGGCTAGACTGCGACGCGCCCAGTTCCGGCTGCTAAGCTCCCGCCGTACACAAATCAGGAGGATTCAACACATGCTATCAACGCTAGGAAGTCGGCTCATATGGATGAGCCTCCTATTGACGGTTGCGTCGATCATCGGCTTGGCGTGTTCCAGCGCGCCTTCCGGCGATGCCCAGACGACGGCGCCCGCAGCCCAACCTGCGGCTACGGCGACTTTCCCGCCCACGGTTGTGCCGCCCGCGATTTCCACAGCAGCGCCCGCGCAAGCGCCACCCGCCATGGCTGGCGACGAAGCGATACGCGGCGGACACATCCGTGTAATCAACGGCACATTCCCGCCAAAATGGGACTTTTCCCAAACAAGCACTTGGATTTCGCTGTTCCACTACGGCGGCAGAATGTACAGCGGACTGCTGCAGTTCTCGCCGCGCGACGGCATCGAGATCTGGCCCGACATGGCGGAGTCTTGGGAAGTCAGCAACGACGTCAAGACATTCACCTTCAAAATAAACCCCAATCTGCAGCAGTGGCACGACGGAACTCCGTTCGACATTGACCACATAATCTACTCCATCAACAGGTGGAAGAATCCGCCCGAAGGCATCATCCAGCCTAGGGTAGGCGCTTTCAACCTCGTTGAGAACATGGAGAAGATTGACGACACTACCCTTGAAATCAACCTGAGCGAATCCTTCGGGGACTTTATCGCTGAGTCCGCGAACCAGTGGCACGCCGTAATACCGCAGCACATACTCGAAGCCAATGAGAACACAATCCCGCGCTGGCAGGATGTGATTGGCACCGGACCCTACAGGATTACGGATGCAGAGGACGGCATCTCCGTCGCTTCTGAAAAGAATGTAGATTACTTCCGCGACGCGCCGGACGGATCGCCGTATCCATATCTGGACAATGTCACATCGATAACCATAGTCGAGCCACAGGCCGCAGTAGCAGCCTTGCGCTCCAAGCAGGCGGACGCCACCAAACCCATTAACATCCCGCACACCGAATACGCCGTGATAGAGCGGGATTTCCCCGGTCAGTCGACCTTCAAGGCAGAGCCTTTCGTGGATGTGGCAAGCATCCAACTCAACAATCAGTCGCCCCCGTTCGACAACATAGACGCGCGAAGAGCCGTCTTCTACGGTGTCTATAAGCAGGGCATCATAGACTCTGAGGGCGAGCAAGCGCCGTACTACCCGATAAGCTGGTTCAGCTACATATTCCCGTCCAGCCAAGAGATCATTGACACCGTGCCGGGCTACAAGCCTGAAAATCGCGATGAAGAGATCGAAATGGCGCGCCAGTTCGCCGAAAGTGGCGGGCTAACGGAGTTTGAACTGGTAGTGGTAACCGCGCGAACCGCCCACGCCGAACTTATACAGGCTGATATGGCGCAAATCGGCGTCGAAGTCGATGTGCGTCCGCTAGACTGGACGGCGATGGTCGCCGCGGTGGAAGGCCGCCGCTACCAAGCCGCTACTGGCGGCACAGCGCCTAGCTACGGCGGCGTCGTGCCTCTCGCGGACATTATGTACAGCGAAAAAGGCGGACGAAACGGCGGATGGGATCCGCCCGCGAACTATCTCACCGCTTGGAACGAGGCTCGCACACTGGTCGACGGCCCCGAGCGAAACGAGCTCTTCGCAGAGATGCACCGCATAATGCTGGAAGAGTGGGTGCCCAGCGTTCCCTACGGCGCAGTCAACCAGAATAAGTTCCACTGGAACTATGTGCACAACTGGAACCTCGTTGTGCAAGAAATCTTCAGCAACAACAAGTTCGAGGATGTGTGGCTGGACTGCGACGCGCCCAACCCCGGACCAAGCTGCTAAACCTCACCTTAGCGACATAGCGAATCATCCCGCCTTGGGTGTCAATCAGTCATGGCGGGATGCGCATACACTCAAACCCTAGTCAAGAGCGCGCGGCAGCAATCGGAATGCGAAGAGGCTAACATATGTGGAAATACATTATTCGGCGGTTGATACTCATCATCCCCACCGTCTTCCTAGCCGGCACCCTGGTGTTCTTCATGTTGCGCGTGCTGCCCGGGGACATCGTAAGCACCCTCACATCCGAAGGCGGCGCCACCGAGGAATCGAAGGCGAAACTGAGACAGGAACTCGGACTGAACGATCCTATGATTGTTCAATACGGAAGATGGCTCTGGGGTACGCTCAACGGCAACCTAGGCTATTCGCACTACCAAGACAGATACGTGACTCAGATTGTCAAAGACAAGATTGAAGCCACGCTCACGCTCGCCATATTCGCCATGATATTCTCACTGGCGCTGGCGTTCCCACTTGGGATAATATCTGCCGTAAAACGCGGATCGTGGTGGGACCAAGGGATACGCATATTCACCGCATTATCGCTGGCAGTGCCATCCTTCTGGCTCGGCATATTGCTCATCATATTCGCTTCGCGGGTGTTCAATTGGAGCAAGCCAGTAGTGTACACTTCGTTCTTCTCCGACCCCGGCAGCAATATGGCGCAGCTCTTTCTGCCCATCATCGCTACTGGGCTTACCTCATCGGCCATACTGAGCCGTTTGGTGCGCTCAATGATGCTGGAGGTGTTGCGGGAAGACTATGTGCGAACCGCGCGCGCCAAGGGATTGCGCGAATTTCTGGTGATACTGCGCCACACGTTGCGCAACGCATCCATCCCCGTATTGACGATGGCCGGCTATCATTTCAGCGCCATCCTATCTGGCGTGGTGGTTATAGAGAATGTGTTCTCTATCCCCGGCCTAGGGCAGCAGGTGCTGGTATCCATATTCGCCAGAGACTACGACATGGTGGTAGGCATTGTGGTTATACTCACCGTGATACTAGCCGGCTGGATACTCATAACCGACTTGTTCTATTCGGTTGTCGACCCCCGCATCAGATACTCATGACGCCAACCCTCCACAACCCTACAAGGAGAATACGATAAATGAGCTCAGCCGGTCTCACCTACCCAACTTCCAGACCTAGCGCCGGCGCCATGAGCCGAAGCGCAGGGAGATTCATAGCCAGATTTTGGCATCGATACCCGTCGGCGTCCGTTGCCCTAATCGTACTTTCCATAGTCCTATTGGCTACAATAGGCGCTGGTTTGATAACGCCCTTTGAGCCGAACAAGCCTTATGGAATTCGGCTTGCGGACGTCTTCACGCCCGGTAAAGAAAATGGCATCCATTTCCTGGGCACGGACACCCTAGGAAGAGATCTCTTCACCCGCATCCTTTACGGCGGGCGCGTGTCCCTAATCGTCGGGCTGGTAGCGCCCACCGTTGGCATAACCTTCGGCGCGCTCTGCGGCATCACCGGCGCATACTTCGGCGGCATGACCGACCTCATCATACAGCGCCTGACCGATACCCTTATGGCAATTCCGAGCCTAGTTCTAGCGATGGCAATCACAATTTCGCTAGGGTTCGACCTGATATGGGTAATCGTTGCGATTGCTGTGGGCATATCGCCATACGCATCGCGCCTGTTGCGCTCGCACGCCCTTGTATTGCGTAGCATGCAGTACATTGAAGCGAGTCGCGCCATCGGAGCGTCCAACCCGCGCATCATACTGCGCCACATGGTCCCCAATTCGTGGGCGCCCTGGATCGTCATGCTCGCCGTCAATGTAGGCAACGCTATCGTCATTGAGGCTTCCCTCAGCTACTTGGGCATCGGCATCGCGCCGCCCACATCCTCTTGGGGCAACTTGCTTATCCGCGCTGCCAGCTACTTCACGGACAACCCCCATCTGGTCTATGCGCCGGGACTGATGATTACCATCGTGGTGCTGTGTTCCAACATATTCGGCGACGCGCTGCGCGATATGCTTGATCCGCGTCTGCGCGGGGCAGACTAAGTCAGAGTCGTGCCGCGCAACGCGCCCACGCCCGCGCTTATGAGAGGCGCCGCCGTCATCGTGCTTTTGGCGGCGGCGGCTCTTTCTGCCGCTTGTCAGCAAATATCCTCGCTGCGCCAATCCCCCGCCGATGACGCCGCCGAAATCCGCCCATTCACGAACATCGCCAATAGCGGCGCGCTCAAAGGGCTAAAAGAGTCTTGGAATATCCGCCCCGGCGTGGTCATCTTCGACTACGACCGCGACGGCGATATGGACTTCTACATCACCAACGCCTACGAATACGGCAATTGGCTGTATCGCAACGAAGGGGACGGCGCTTTCACCAATGTCGCGGACGAAGCGGGCGCTGCGCTGCGCCAAACGCACGGCACGGGCGTGGTAGCCTGCGACGTCAACAACGACGGCTACCAAGATCTGTATGTAGGCGCGCAGGGCAGCCTCACGGACAGGCTTGACTACCGCTCGCCGGCGGAGGGCGGGCAGAACAGGGACAGCCTGCTGCTCAACGACGGCAAGGGCGGCTTCGTCGACGTCACCGAAGCGGCGTTTGGCGCAGCCGCCAATATGCGCTCTGCTATGAGCGTCGCCTGCGCCGATGTGGACAACGACGGTTGGGTGGACATCTACGTGGGCAACCTCGCGGAAGACGATTTCCGAGGGATGAGCGTTCCGTTCCAAAACGGCCAGTTCAACGTGCTGTATCGCAACAACGGCGATCTGACATTCACCGACGTATCGCGCAGCGCGGGCGTGCAGGGTCCGCAGATATGGATGCGCCAACACGATGGCAAGCCGGTTATGTACACCGACGCAGAGAGCGGCGAAGAGTTCGAAGGATACGATCCCAACCTGCGCGACGACCTTGGCAGCCGCGTAGGCGATCCCAGTGGACAGACGCAGGCGGTTGCGTTCTTCGACTATGACAGCGACGGTGATATGGACTTGTGGGTCGCCAACGACGGCGATAGGCTTCACATATTCCGCAACGATTCCACGCCCGGCAGCGCGCGCTTCACGAATGTGGCGCGCCACATGGGGGTGGATCAGGTTGGCGCATGGATGGGCTTCGCCGTCGGCGACTACGACGGTGACGCCGATCTCGACATATTCATCGCCAATGTGGGCTTCCATCCGCGCCTCGATCCCGCACCAGACTCGCCTATGCCCTACTGCGCCTACCATGAGCGCTTCGACTGGGGAAGCTGCCTCCACTACTTGCTGCGAAACGATGGCGCTCGCGAATCGGCGGTAGGCGCTGTTGGGCTATTCCATAATGCCGCGCCCACGATAGCCGTAACGCCCAGCCCGCTTATGCCGCCCGACTCTCTCGACGCCGCGCTGATAGACCCCAGTCAGGTTGTGCCAACAGGCTTGAGCGCCTACGATTTCGGCTTTGGCTCGACGTTCTTTGACTATGACAACGACGGCGATCAAGATCTGTACTGGCTAGGCTCCACGGTCGACAGAGGCGAAGCGCCCGGCGGCGAAGTGTTCCCCGCCGCGGGACGAATGATGCGAAACACCGGGACGGGCGCATTCGAAGACATCACCGTGCGCGCCCAGCTGCTGGACATTGCGCGCGCCCGCTACGATAAGATCGACCCGCAAAACCCCAAATACAACGCTGGCATTCACCGCATCAGTCCCGAATACCACGAAAACGGCAAGGGCTTGGCGCACGGCGATCTCAACGGCGACGGCTACCCCGACCTCATAGGCACGAACAGCAAGGGCAGCCTGTGGGAAGACGCGCGCAAGGTGAGCTTCAGCGAAGCGGGCGGGCCGCTGTTCGTATGGATAAATCCCGGCGGCAACAACAACTGGCTAAACATCAGGCTCAAAGGGCGCATGGCGATAGACGGCAGCGGCAGCAACGCCGACGGCATCGGCGCGCGCGTCTATCTGACGGCAGACGGGCGCAGGCAAGTCCAAGAGGCGCGCGCCGGCTCCAGTTACCTATCGATGGACAGCATCGACCTCGAGTTCGGCTTGGGGCAGGCAACCGACGCAGACGAAATCGAAGTGCGCTGGCCAAGCGGACGCCGCCAAACCCTGCGCGGCATCGACGCTAACCAAACGCTTGAAATCGTCGAGCCTGAAGCCGACGGTGGATAGCCGCATATCGCATATCGGACTGCGCGCGCATCGCATCCGTATTACCCTCTGCCCTACTACTACTGCGCCGGGCGCAGCGTCTCGAAGTGCAAATCGGACGATGTGCCGTTTGTGGGCTGCCAACCGATGAGCGCGGGATTTACGGCGTATGTATCGTGCCGCCACATAATCGGGATTGCCCAGTATTCGCCGTATGTCTTGCGGTTCAATGCCTTGAGCGCGATTGCGCGCTCGGCGTCGCTCGCGGTCAGCGATACCTGCGCCAGCATTCCATCCCCAACATTCGGCGCGAAGTAGGTCAGCATTGCGCCCTCCGCGCCGCTCATGTAGCGCCGAATGCCGTTGACGTCGCCGCCCGGACGCGAGGGCGCAGCGCCGTGCAACACCGGCGCCGGGGCGTATGCGTCAAACTGCTGCGGATCAGCCATAAACAACGGCTGCACCGCCGGCCATTCGGTTGCGATGACATCTGCGTTGACGCCCGCATCCCGCCAGTAATCGACTATCATATCGTTGATGCGCGGCATCTCAGCCAGCCCGTATGCCACCAGCGATAGCAGGCTGACCGTTTCGCCGGCGTAGCCCGATTGCGCCAAGAGCCACCGCGCCTCTTGCGGATCGTACTCGTAGCCCGGCAGATCGGCGATGTAGCCCGGCGATACGGGCGTGAACAGCGCGGATCCCGTGGCGACCGACGCCGCTTCCGGCGGATAGATCGACCCTACTATCTGCGGCATATCCACGCTAACGGCGAGCGCCTTGCGGAATTCTAGGCTTGATGTCAGAAAATCCGGGTCGTAACTCATAAAGAATCGCAGCGTAGTAGAGACCACATGCTTGGGACCATCCACGCCGTAGCCCATGCGCTTCGCCTCTTCGACGGCGTCCGCCCTAATTGGCGCTACATCCACCATATCCGTTTGGAGCAACGCGTTGATGGCGTCTTCGCCGGGGACGTTCGTAATTCTCAGCGTGTCGAACGACGGAATCTTGTCAGGATCCCAATAGTTAGCGTTGGCTTCGTACTCCACATAGTCCCCCAGCGCGCGGCTTGCAAAGCGCCACGGACCGCTGCCAATCGGGTTTTCGGCGAATGCGGCGGGACCCCTCTCTATCGCATGCTGAGGCAGCAGCGGCGTATCGCCCTCTACGGCGGCAAGCAAGCCCAGGAACGCCACATCGGGTTCGGCAAGCCGCAACTCGACGAAGATGTCGTAATCATCCTCGACGATATAGATTTCCCGTATCTTGTCTTTCAGAATGCCGCACACGCCGCACGCCGTTCCTTCGCGAAAATAGTATTCGAGACTTGCGCGAACATCGTCGGCAGTAACTCGCTCGCCGTCATGCCATTCGACGTTGGCAGCCAGCGTCAGCAAGAAATTCGATGCGTCCGTAGTCGCCCAACCGAACACGAGCCCGTATCCGGATTCCATGGCAATCCTGCCCTCCGGATCCGCCCCTATCAGATGGTCATACATATGCCCGTGATAGCGCAGCCCGTCGGCGTTGTCCATAGACGGATCCAACGTTTCGGCGCTGAACGACTGCAGCGAGACCCGCAAAGTCCCCTTCGAGCCGATGACCCAGAACCTGTCTATCGCAAGCGCCGCCCCGATGTACGCCAGCGCGGCGATAACTATGGCCGCCGTCCCTAGTATGAGTGTGGTTCGCATATCTTTCCCGTTAATCTATTATCCGTCAACACTCGGCGCACGGCAGCTTGGTCAGCGAATCGCCCTGAAAGTTCGCCACCCAAACCGCCTTGCCCACCGCCAATAGCGCATGCGGCCCCTTGCCCACGCTCAGCGTGTCCAGCAGCCTGCCGTCCGGCGCAAGCCTGCTTACGGTGTCATCCAGGAAATTCGCCACCCAAACGCTGCCGCCCGCCACAATCACCGCCGTGGGCCATCTGCCAACATCATATACGTCCTGAACAACGCCGTCCGTGGTGAGTTTGACCACGCTGTCCGCCGAACTCACCGTAACCCAAATATGGCTGCCGTCAAACGCAAGCGCCGTGCCGCCGCCGCCCCACGCCTGCTGCAAGTTCTCTTTCAGATCCACCACCTTGAACGAACCCGTCAGCTCGCCCGCTCCGTCCAACCTGTCCACCATATTGCTGCCCATGCTCGCCACCCAAACCGAACTGCCGTCGTAAGTGAGCGCCCAAGGCGACGGATGATAGCCCGGCACGCGAACCGTCTTGACAACGCTGCCGTCTAGGTTCACCTTGCTGACGGAGTTGCCCCAAGACGCCGCTACCCAGATGCTTGCGCCGTCAAACGCCAGCGCAGAGGGCGATGTATCGGGCGTTCCAATGCTGACGGTTTGCAGCGCTTCGCCGTCAAGCGCCATCTTGGTTATCGTGTTCTCCGAGCTGTTGCCAACCCACATATGCGTCCCGTCAAACGCCAGCGCGCGCGGGAATGCGCCCGCCTTGTAGTTGCCCACATTCTCGCCGTCAAGCGTGTACTTGGCTACGGTCTGCACGCCGTACAGCGTAACCCACAGGTGCGTCCCGTCAAACGCCAGCGCGCGCGGCCCCTGTTCGGTGGCTATGGTCTGAGGCGCTTGGGGGACGCTCAGCGCCGCATCGTCGATCGGCTCGCCGCCGCACGCCGTCAGCGCAATAGCAACGATTGCGATAGCGCAAGCCGCCGCCCAATACCGTCCGCGCCCGTGCATTCGAAGGCTCATCGCTGAAGTGTAAGCCCTATAATTGGATAATATCAAGGTATAGAACAACGATACTATTGACCGCCTTCTGTGGTATGATTGCGAAAACGATGCTTGGCTTCAGCCCGCAAAGGTTATAGAGCAATGACGACATCCAACGCCGCCGACCTAGACGGAACGATTTTCATCAGCGACAACCTGCCATTTCTCAAATCGCTCGACACCGAAAGCGTGGACTTGGTGTGCATCGACCCGCCATTCGCCAAGAACGAAACCTTCACCGGCAATCTGCGCCCGCCGCTCAACGAGGAAGAGAAGCGCATCGAACGCGAACTGATGGAGGAATGGGGCGTGTTCGACGAAGAGTCCGCCTACAACTTGGGCATTGAATACCCCGACCAAGACGGCAGAACCGCCAAGTTTAGGGACATATTTCGCTTCGATCGCGACGTCTACCAGGATTGGATGGACAGCATCGGCGAGCGCAACCCCGGACTGGCGATGCTCATAGAGACCGCGCGCTACATACACCGCGACTCCACCGCTGCATACATAGCTTTCATGGCGGAGCGCATGCTGCAAATACACCGCATCCTCAAGCCCAACGGCAGCGTATATCTGCACTGCGACGACACCGCCAACGCCTACCTGCGCGAAATGATGAACGCCGTGTTCGGAGACGAAAACTATCTGAACGAAATCACCTGGCGGCGCACCTACGCCCACAACGACCCCAAGCGCTTCGGACGGATTCAGGACAGCATCCTATTCTACGCCAAAACCGATAACTATACTTGGAATGTTCAGTACGCAGGCTATTCGGAGCAGTACATCAGGGACTTTTTCAGGTATGAGGACGATCGCGGGAAATTCCAGGTCATTACTTTGACCGGCCCCGGCGTGAGCGCGGGCGAATCGGGCGGACGCTGGCGCGGGTACAGTCCCTCGGACAGCGGCAGAACTTGGAGCATTCCTCGCAGAATCGTCGAGCGTCTCGCGGGGGAACAGGGACAAAGCCTCTCTATCAACGAGCGCTTGGACTTGTTGGACGAACACGGCTACATCTATTGGCCGCCCAAGGGCAGGGTGCCGCGCGTCAAGCAGTATCTTGACGAAATGCAGGGCGTTCCATTGCAAGCCAACTGGGATGACATCAATCCAATCGGTTCACGAGCTAGAGAGCGCACCGGCTACCCCACGCAGAAGCCGCAGGCGCTTGCCCGCCGCATCATAGAGGCAAGCAGCAACCCCGGCGATCTGGTGCTGGACTGCTTCGCCGGCTGCGCCTATGTGCCGGTCGCCGCTCAACTAACCGGCCGCCGCTGGATAGCCTGCGATATGTCGCCGCGCGCTTGGACGGTCATACGGCGGCAGTTCCATAAGCATCCGCAGCTCGGCATACTCACCGAGGGCGAACTCGCCGCCGATTGCAACGGCTTGGAAGCGGAGACGCGCCTAGAAACCGCCAACCGCATCATCCGTGTGCGCGGCCCGCACGAACTGCCCACGCCATCAGACGCCGCCGAACGCGACGACTCCCCCACGCGCGCGCCGCTGCCTAGGCCCAAGTACAAGGTACGCGCATTTGAGACGGACAGGCAGATATGGGACGCATTCGTCGAGCAGTACGGCACAACCTGCTGGTACTGCGGCGCGGAGAAGATGAACGACCGCCGCGAGCTTCAGCTTGACCATGTCGAGCCCAACGCCCGCGACGGCACAAACGACGACTGCTGGAACCGCGCGCTGGCGTGTGTGGCTTGCAACAGCGATAAGCGGCACACGCTCACGCCCGCGCAGACAATCCATGCGGCGCACGCTGCCGGACGCATCGCGACGCCTGCCCGCATGCGCGAAATCAAGGAAACATTCGCATCGCGTCGGCACTGGGCAAAAGAGCGCTGGGAACGCATCCGCCCAAAGAAAACGCCGTAGCTCCGACGGCAACTAGATACGGCAGATCCGCCGGCAAGTCTAACCTGCATCAGCGCCCCCGGCATTGACGCAAACCCCGTCCTGCGCTACCCTTTGCGTAGGCTTATACGCCTTAAATGCGAGGTTGGCTATGTATGTCATCGGCACGGCGGGGCATGTTGATCACGGCAAATCAACGCTGGTGGAGGCGCTGACGGGCATCGATCCTGATAGGCTGCGAGAAGAGAAAGAGCGCGGCATGACCATCGACCTAGGCTTTGCGTGGCTGCGTCTGCCAAGCGGCAACGAAGTCAGCATCGTGGATGTGCCGGGGCATGAGCGCTTCGTCAACAATATGCTTGCGGGCGTGGGCGGCATCGACCTAGGCTTGCTGGTGGTTGCCGCCGACGAATCCGTGATGCCCCAAACGCGCGAGCATCTCGCAATACTCGACCTGCTCCAAATTCGGCATGGGCTTGTGGCGATTGCCAAGCGCGATTTGGTTGACGACGACTGGCTTGAGCTCGTAATCGCCGATGTAGAGGATGCGCTTGAAGGCACCGCGCTTGAGGGCGCGCAAATCTACCCCGTGTCCGCGCTAAGCGGCGAAGGCTTGCCGCAGCTCATCGCCGCGATTGACGCTATGCTGAACGATACGCCCCCAAAGCGCGATGTGGGACGCCCCCGCCTGCCCATAGACCGCGCCTTCACCATATCCGGGTTCGGCACAGTGGTAACCGGCACGCTCATAGACGGCAGCATGCGCGTCGGTGAAGAGATGATGCTTGCGGTTTCGGGCAAGTCCACGCGCATACGCGGCATACAGACGCACAAGAAAGGGCAGCACGAAGCGCAGCCGGGAACGCGCGTCGCCGCCAACCTCATCGGCGTTTCGCAGGACGACGTCGCCCGCGGCGAAGTGCTGACCACCGACGGCTGGCTCAAGCCCACCGACGCCGTGGATGTGCGTCTGCGTGTCATACCCGACGCCCCGCATCCGCTGCGCCACAACATGTACATCACCGCGCACACCGGCAGCAGCGAAGTTATCGGCCGCTTGCGTCTGCTGGAAAAGGACGTCGCCGAACCCGGCGAAACCACCTGGGCGCAAATCAAGACGGACGCCCCGCTTGCGGCAGTCAAGGGCGATTACTATGTCATTCGCTCCAACCGAACCACGCTAGGCGGCGGCAACATCGTTGAAACGCACGCCAAGCGCCACCGCCGAATGCACGCCCCCACCATCGAGCGCCTCGCCGTGATGGAGCTGGGATCCGCCCAAGACATCCTGCTCAAAACCATCGAGGGCGACGAACCAAGCCGCTTTGAGGATCTGGTGAACCGCGCCAATATGAGCGCCGCCGCCGTGAAGTCCGAACTCGATGCGATGGCGGCGGATGGACGCATAGCGCCGCTCGGCGACGGCATCGGCCCGGGCAGTTACACATTCAGCACCGGCGGATGGAACGCGCTATCGCAAAAGGCGCGCCAATCGCTTGATGCGTTCTATCGGCAGTTCCCGCTGCGGCGCGGCGCCCCCAAAGAAGAACTCCGAAGCAGGCTAGGCTTGACGCCGCAGGTATTCAACCTGGCGTTCCCACGATTGCAACAAGATGGCGTAGTCCTCGAAGACGGCGCGCTGGCGCGATTGCCCGGCTACGAACCCACGCTGAACGCGGCGCAACAAGCGCAAGCCGACGCCTACCTGGAGCTGCTGGAAGCCAACCCGTTTTCGCCGCCCACCGATGCGCCGCCCGACGCCGAAGTGCTGAACCTGCTCGACGAACAAGGCAAGGTGGTCAAGGTCAGCGAATCGGTGGTGTTCTCCGTGTCCGCCTATGAGCGAATGGTGGAACTCATATCGGCGCACATCAGGCGGCACGGCGAAATCTCCGTGGCGAATGTGCGCGATATTCTGGGGACAAGCCGCAAGTACGCCCTGGCGCTTATGGACTACCTAGACCACAAGCGCATCACGCGGCGCGTAGGCGATGCGCGCGTGCTGCGCTAATCCGTTGCGCCAACGCCGCGCGCAAGTTTCGCAACGCCCGCAAATGCGCTCAAGCCGCCGCTAGACCGCCGCACGCATATCGCATATCCTACGAATTGGATGCCCTAATCATCGGCAATCGGCGCCGCCCCTAGTGTATCGCCAATACATCGCCGAGAGTATAGCCTATGGCTCTTGACCTAACGCGCACGGCGCTTCAGATCGACGATATGGCGGATGCGCTCAGAGCGCGGCGCGGCGATAAGCGTATGCGGCTTGAAAGCGCGCGCGTAGCCGCCGATGCGTTCGCCCCCGACGCATACGAAGCGAAGCGCGCGCAGCCGGGCGCGCAACCCAACTGGACGCTGCCCGTCGTTCCCGAAAACCCTTGCGCTCGATACGCCCCGCCGTCGCCGCCCGCCAACTACGCCGTTGTGGGCGTCGACGGCTCGCATATCGATGTGAGCAGACACCTGCCGGCGCGCTGCTACCTGATAAACATCGGCGGCATCGCGCTTCAGTACGGAACGCCGCACAACGCAGCGCCGTTCAGCGCCCCCCGCCTGTACGCAAGCGACGACGAACTCGTCATACGCGATACGCTTGCGCCCTACCGCGAAGAGACGATAAGCGGCGCGCTATTGGACGCCAAGCGTGCCGTGGAAGAGTTGCAGGGGCTTGCGGACGAACTCCGTCGACTGCCCGCTGACGCCCCGGCGCTAGGGCTAATGGACGGCTCGCTGATTATGTTCGGGATGCACCGCCACCCCGATTTTGTTGTGCGCCAACTGATAGATGAAGGCTTCGTCAAGATTATGGACGATATTCGGGATATGGCGCAGCAACGCATGCTGGCAATCGCAAGCTACATAAGCCTGCCCCGCAGCGCCGAGCTGGTCAACGCCCTGCGCCTCAGCGTCTGCCCGTATTCCGTCGCCCACTGCGTCCGCGAGTGCGGCACAACCCGCGCCGGAGAGCGTCCCTGCGATCTGCAAGTCGGCGGCGTTATGGATAGGGAAATTTTCGACGCCACCCTAAGCGTCGGCGAGCGCTCCCCCGTGTTCCACAGCAGCGCCCCCATCGTGCGCGACCACTACGGGCAGCACGGCGTAGCCTTCTTCTACCTGCGAACCGAAGAGGAAATCGGGCGCGTCGAGATCCCCGATTGGGTGGCGGACGACGAGGCGCTGCTTGCGCTGGCGCATTCGCTGGTGGTGGAGCAGTGCAGGCTTGGGCCGGGCTATCCCGTCGCGCTCAAAGAGGCGCACGAACAGGCCGTCGTAACCGGCGCAGACCGCCAATACTTCATTGAACTCGTTGAGGCGGCGCTGACCGATAATTCCCTGCCCGTCTATTCGTCCGAAAAGAACATCTCAAAGCGATTCAGGTGGCTATAGCGCTATGCGAAACGCCGTTACGATCCGCGCCGCCAGGGCGGATGACTGCCATGATATTTACGAACTATTCGCCTGCCCCGGCGTGGTCAGAAACACCTTGCAGCTTCCGTATGTGTCTTTGGACAAGCGCAAAGCCCAACTGCAAAACTCTGGCGCGGACAACTACGCGCTTGTAGCCGAACTGGGCGGCAAAGTGGTTGGCAGCATAGACATCAGCCGCAAACGAAACCGCCTCGCGCATGTGGCAAGCATCGGTATGGCAGTCCACGACGACTATCAAAACATCGGCATAGGAACGGCGCTGATGAAGGCGGCGCTGGATCTAACCGATAATTGGCTAAACATCCGTCGGGTGGAACTCGATGTGTACACCGATAACCTGTCGGCGGTTCACCTATACGAAAAATTCGGGTTTGTGCGCGAAGGCGTGCGCAAAGGCTTGGCGTTTCGCGAAGGCGAGTATGTGGACGCCTATCATATGGCGCGCTTGAGGGAGTAGGCGTATGACGCTAAACGCAAGTCGGCAAAGCGATGCGGCCCGCATCGGCGAAGTGATAGAGGCGTCCACCACCGAGTTCACGGCGCAGTGCTATCGGCTCTACGAAGCGCCCGCGCTGGGAAGCCTTGTGCGCTGCGGCGAAGACATCCCCATCTACGCTATCGTCTGCGAATCCGCCACGCAAAGCCTCGACCCGGCGCGCCACACCATCCCGCGCGGCATTGCCGAACCCGACGAAGCGGGCGTGTTTCGCAGCAACCCGCAGATCGAGCGCCTGCTATACACGCGCTTTCGCGCCGTCATCGTGGGCTACCGCGACCACGGCGCACTCAAGCGCTACCTGCCGCCCAACGCCCCGCGGATGTACGCATTCGTGACCGTCAGCGCCGCCGCTGAGCTCTCGGAATTCAGCAGCGCCACGGAGTTCATGCCCCTGCTGCTTGCCGCCCCCATAAGCGCGCAAGACGATGTTATCGCGGCGTTTCTACGGCAGGCGAGCGAAACGCAGCCCGACCGCGACGCCTACCTTGTGAGCGCGGGCAAGAGCTTGGCGACGGCGCTAGGCGGGCAAACGCACCGATTGAGCGAAATACTGAGGAGGTTGCAGTGAACGGCGTTAACGGCAGTCAGCAGGGCTTGGACTACCCGCATCACGGACGCATGCCGCTGGGTATGGTGGTGTCCGGTTCGCTCGCCGAGGGCGTAAAAGTTCGCTTGGACGACGGCGTGAGCATTGAGGACGTCAAGGTTGGCACATTCATCAACATACAGGGCAATCAAAAGCGCTTTCTGGGCGTGCTGACCGAAATCGAACTTGAATCCACGGACGACGGCATATCCGCAGCGCCGCCCGATATGTCCAATCCGCTGCTGCAACAAGTGATGTCCGGCACAACCACATACGGCGCAATCACCGTAGAGCCGATGCTCGCGATGGGCGTGGATATGCCGGACGGCCCGCAGCCCGCAAAGACCATACCCTCGCACTTCTCGCGCGTATCGCTCGCCTCCGAAGAAGACATCCAAGCGGTGTTCGGCGATGAAGACGCCAAGCATTTCTACATCGGCAATCCGATGGATATGGAAGCGCGCCTGTGCCTGAACATAGAAGAGCTTGTGAAGCGCAGCAACGGCGTGTTCGGCAAAAGCGGCACGGGCAAGACATTCCTGACTAGGCTGCTGCTGATAGGCATCCTGCAGCACGGCGCGGCGAGCAACCTCATATTCGATATGCACGGCGAATACGGCTGGCGCGGCTCCAGCGAACACACCAACGAAGTCAAGGGGCTGAAGCAACTTTTCGGCTCCAAAGTGGCGGTGTTTTCGCTCGACCCGGAGAGCGCGCGCCGTCGCGGACTTACGCCCGACTACGATGTCAGCATCGGCTACGACGACATAGTGCCGGAAGACGTTGAGATACTTCGCGATAGTTGGGGGCTGTCCGATGTAGCGGCGGACACGGCGTATTCGCTGCAACGCAGCTTGGGCCCGCGCTGGTTGAGCGAATTCCTGGCGTATGAGGGCGGCGAGCCGTTCAGCGAGCTTGCGCGCGAAATGAATGTGCAGCACTCCACGCTGAGCGCGCTGCGAAACCGCCTTTCCCGCCTGCAGCGCTTCGACTTCATAACCGAAGGCGGCGGACGCAACTCCGTCAACGAAATCCTGACATACCTCAACCGCGGCGCGCATGTTGTGCTGGAGTTCGGGCGATACGGCAGCAACATAGACGCCTACCTGCTGGTCGCCAACCTGCTGACCCGCCGCATCCACGATAGGTATGTGCGCCTAAGCGAGCAGGCAAGCGGCGATGTCACGCAAGAACCGCGCCCGCTTGTCATCACGATCGAAGAGGCGCACAAGTTCCTCAGCCCCGCCATAGCGCGCAACACCATATTCGGCAACATAGCGCGCGAAATGCGAAAGTACAATGTTACGCTGCTGGTGGTTGACCAGCGCCCCAGCGGCATAGACGACGAAATTATGAGCCAGCTAGGAACCAAAATCGCTTGTCTGCTTGACAACGAAAAGGATACCGACGCCGTGCTATCGGGCGTATCGGGCAGCCGCAAGCTTCGCGCCGTGCTGGCGCGGCTGGAGTCCAACCGCCAAGCGCTGGCATTCGGACACGCCCTGCCCATGCCGGTGGTCATACAGACGCGCGAATACGGCAGCGCCGAATCGTACCGCGAACTCGGCTTCGTGGACGCCGCCCAACTCAGGGCGCAGGTGGAGCGCGAAACCGATCTGCTTTTCGGGCCCGCGGTATGCTAGGATTGGGGGCGTATCACATAAGGGCGGATATGATATATTGGGCGGATTATGACATATAGAGAGCGAGCGCAAGCGGCGCTCACGCATCCGGCGACGTTCATCGCGCTCGCCACGTTGCTGCTGAACGATTTGGCGCTGAAGTGGATATGGCAGGGCGCATGGCTCACGGGCAAGTTGAGCGATCTTGCGTGGCTTGTATTCGCTGCGCCGCTGCTTGCGTTTGCGCTCTCATTCGCCGCGCGCGGCAGCGTTGCGGCGCAGCGCTGGACTTGGCGCATCGCCTATATCGGGCTGCCGCTGCTCTATCTCGCGTACAACAGCATAGCGCCGCTGCACGACGCCGTAATGAGCGCCTTTTCACTGGCGCGCGGGACGGCCGGAGCATCCCCGTTCGACCCCACCGATTCGGTGGTCATTCCGTTTGGCGTCGGCATTGCGCTATGGGTATGGCGGCGCAGCGCCACCGCGCCCAAGCCGAACCTGCGCCTGCGATTGAGCGCGCTTACGGCGGTTGTAGCGTCACTGGCTACGGTTGCTACAAGCTACGCCCCGCCCATACATGGAATTACTACTATATGCCACAGCGACAACGCTAAGGGTTGGGAAGCGTCCTCTTCCAATGCTCGTATAGTTTTAGAAGAGGAAGTCAGATTCAAAATTAAACAGCAGCAGTTTGAAGAGGACTCTTCTAATACTCGTGTAGTGTTAGAAGAGACGCCAATGTGCGGGGGAAACCAAGTCGAAACGCCTAGAGGGACTTTCAGGATACAAGGCGATAGGATAGTGCGAACTTTTGGCGGCGAAACCGAGACGGCGTTCACGGCAACGGTGTTCAACAAGCGCGCCGATACTATCGCCATAGAAGCGGCGACCGCCAAAACTTTAGACAACGCTTTTCGAATAGTAACGATAAATCCGCACTCAATTTACTATTCGCCCAAGAGCGACGAAGTAGTGGCGGCGATGGGGCTGCAGGGCGTAGTGGTCGGCACGGCAAACGGCAAGTGGACGCGCGAGGGCGTGGGCAGGTTTCAACCGATAGATCTTTCTGTATTCGGTAGGATTAAAAATGTGTTGACGCATCCCAATCTGGTGGCTATGGCGTTGACGCTGTCAGCGGCGCTCACGATGCTGGCGTTGCTATTTGCCGGCTGCTACAAGCGCACCTTGACCAAAGTAATCGGCGCGGTATTTTCCATAATCCCGTTCATTATGGTGGGTTATGCGCTAGTGAACTATGAAGTGAATTCCATCTACGGACAGGGAATTTTAGACAGTCTCACTGTCGGGATTTGCGTCTTCGCTCTTCTAATTGCGGCAGTCGCGCTTTCCGCTTCGTATCCTAGCAGAGGGCAACTTACCGCCGCCGCATATGGATTCGCGGGAATGGTGGCGTTGTTCTTATGCGCTTTCTTCATATGGATGAGCGGCGCTGTTACATTAGGCACGGCGAAGTTTTTCGCGATAGCGCTAATGGGCGTCGCCGTCATCGGGCTATGCGTGTATCTGCGAAGCGATCCGTCTCCGCCTAACTTGTGGTCGATGCTAATGCGCCGAATCACAGAATTGAGACGGCAATGACAACGGGCAAGGATAACAAGATATGCGATTGCCCTGGACAATTGGGAAGCGGCAGCACACAAAATAGATGCGTTAGTGTACACTTACTCACGGGTTGCCGCCATTCACCGCCCCTAACTAATCTCTAACCCTATCCAAATATCCAACTAACCCGCAAAGGAGCGCGTTATGACCACTACCGCCGCAGTAAGGCATCTATCTACGCAGGAACTGGAGGCAGGGCTTGACGATGTTCGGCAGGCGCCTAAGGATGCGGGCGCGCTGCTGCTTGTTGTGCGCCGGCCGGCGACGGGCGAGCGCGAGACGCTTGCGGAAGGGCGCTTGGACGCCGCCGAAGGGCTTGTGGGCGATAACTGGCGCGAGCGCGGCAGCGCCGCCATGCCCGACGGCTCAGCCGATCCCGAATGCCAAATCACGATTATGAACTCGCGCGTCGCCGAGCTTGTGGCGCAGGACAGGGCGCGCTGGCATCTGGCGGGCGACCAACTCTATGTGGATATGGACATAAGCCGCGAAAACCTGCCGCCCGGTACGCAGCTTGCGATTGGAGACGCCGTGCTGGTGGTGTCCGCCAAGCCGCACACGGGCTGCGGCAAGTTCGTGCATCGCTTCGGCGCGGACGCAATGAAGTTCGTGAACTCCGCCGTGGGTCGCGAACTCTGTCTGCGCGGCATCAACACCTGGGTTATCCGTCCGGGAACGGTGCGCCCCGGCGACGCGGTGCGCAAGGTCAGCGAGTAAGCGCGCTTGCCGCAGGCGCAGCGCAGGAATGGCGACGCGACGGCGGCGTTAAATCGACCTGGCTTCGAGCCAATCGGTGGTGATTTCCAAGCCGAAGCCGGGGGCGTCGCTCGGCGCAAGATAGCCGTCCTTGATGACCGGGGTTCCGGGCAGTGCCACTGTCTCTTCAAGCGGCACGCCCGGTGGGGACACGCCCTCGGAGCGCTCGCCCCAAGCGATTGCGGGCATTGCGTAGGCTAGATGCTGTCCGTACGGGTAGTTCATTCCGCCGTGTCCGATGACGGTTGCGCCGTGCGCCTCCGCGATATGGCATATCCGCACAACCGCGGTTACGCCGCCAACCCATGCCACGTCGGGCTGCATTATGTCCACAAGCCCCTGCCCCGCCGCAAGCGCAAACGGATGGATGGTGTGCCAGTGTTCGCCGGTGGCAAGCGTCTGCGATGGAACGCGCCGGCGCACCTTGATGTAGCTATCCGTGTCGTAGGGCGGCAGGTAGTCTTCAAGCCACTTGAGGCGGTAGGGCTTGAGCGCCTCGACCAGCCGCACGACGTACTCGGTGTTCAGCGACATCCATGCGTCCAGCATAAGCTCAACGTCGTCGCCTATCTGTTCCCGCGTCCGCGCCACAAGATCCACGTTCTTGTTCAGCCCCTCTATGCCTTCCTGCGGGCCGTGCGGCACGAATAGTTTGACCGCCTTGAAGCCCAACTCCAAGAACCAGTCGATGCTGTTCGCGACGCCGTATGAGGTATCGGTGTTGCTGGCGTAGCAGAATATCTTGTCCTTTTGCGGGCCGCCGAGCAGTTCATATACGGGGACGCCCAGAAGCTTGCCTTTCAAGTCCCACAGCGCGTTGTCAACGGCGCTTATGGCGTAACTCGCCAAGCCGACATTGCCGTAGTGCGTGGAGATGCGCTGCATCATATCCCAGAGCTTTTCGGTAGCCATGCAGTTCTGCCCGGCAAGCACGGGGGCGAAGTGGTCGTTGATGATGCTGTTGACGGGCGCGCTGTTGATGGTGATGCCAAGCCCCCAAGCGCCGTTTTCGGCGGTGACCACGCAGGCGGTTCTGCCCCAAGGCGCGCTCCAATCCGCTTTGCCGAACTCGCCGTAGCCCATCATCGGGCTTACCCAGTCGGGCGTCTGCAGCTTTGGAACGCGCGGCGTCGTCTTGATATTGGGGGAAAGGTCTATGCTGACGGCTCTGATTGACTTGATTTTCAATGCGAAACTCCTGCGCCCGCGGGTTGCGCGGGCTATGCGAATGCGCGAATGGGCGGTCAGATGCCGAACTGATGCAGGCGATCATCGTCTATGCCGAAGTGGTGCGCTACTTCGTGGACGACGGTGTCCTGCACTTCGCGCATCACATCCTCATCGGTGCTGCATATGGACTCGATGGGCGTCTTGAAGATGGTTATCTTGTCCGGCAGCGCCATGCCGTAGTCGTAGCGCTCGGTGAGCGGCAAGCCTTCGTACAAGCCCAGCAGCAAGCCGTCATCGCCGATGTCCGCGCCCACAAGCTGCGCCCGGGAGGGTTCGTCTTCCACCACTATGTCAACATTGTCCAGGCGCGCTAGGATGTCTTCGGGAATGCGATCCAGCGCCTGCCTGACCAATCGCTCAAACTGCATTCTTGTCATAACAGCCGAAAGTGTATCAGAGAAGGCGCGGATTGGGAAATGGGATTTGGCGGCGGCGGGCGCTTTATGTCGGGGGACAGCATTGCGCCCTTGCGGTGGGGATTACCACAAGGGCGCAACGGGCAGGGGCGCAAGGGCGCAAGGGCGCCGCTAGGTCAGCTGGCGCAAACGCGGGTCGAGCTTGTCGCGCAGCCAGTCGCCCATGAAGTTGAGCGCCATGACGGTGAAGAATATGGCGAGGCCGGGGAAGAACGAAATCCACCACGCATCGCGCAGGTAGTTGCGGCCGTCGGCTATCATCGCGCCCCAAGTGGGCGTGGGCGGCGGGATGCCGGCGCCCAAGAAGCTCAGGAACGATTCTGCCAGGATTAGTTGGCCGGAGCGCAATGTGGCTATGACCAGCACGGTGTTTATGACGCCCGGCAGTATGTGCAATAGCAGTAGTCGAGGCAATGAAGCGCCCGCTACGCGTGCGAGCGCCACATAGTCGCGCTCGCGCAGTGTTAGCACTTCGCCGCGCACATTTCGCACAAAGCCCGCCCAAGTCAGCACCGCCAGCACGATAACCATCGTGGTTAGGCTTGTGCCTAGCACCAGCGCAAGCA